>NZ_KZ826508.1 GCF_003205515.1 Litorivita pollutaquae | reverse complement strand
TGCATTAACGGGTTCTACAATCCGCGCCGCCGACACTCAGCATTAGGCTGGAAAAGCCCGGTCGCTTTTGAACGGAAAGTGGCTTAAACGAGCACTTGGAGCGGCACAAAAGCGTGACAGGTCCACTCAATAGCGATGGTGGGGAGAAGCGGCTGAACGTAGCTATTACTCGCGCTCGGCAAGAGTTGCACATCTTTGCCTCGGTTCGTGCGGATCAGATCGATTTGACCCGCACAAAGGCGCTTGGCGTAAAGCACCTTAAGGGTTTCCTGGACTTTGCCACGCGTGGCCCAGTAGCACTTCCTTCGCAAGACGATGGCTCGCTCGGCCCTGTGGAGAACGTCTTTGAGGCGGCCATCAAAGCGGCCATCGAGGCGAAGGGTTGGGAACTACGACCACAAATTGGCGTCTCAGGCTTCCGTATCGACTTGGGTGTCGTGCATCCGGATCATGCGGGCGTCTACCTTGCAGGGATCGAATGCGACGGCGCCACCTATCACGGCTTGAAGTGGTCCGGCAAAACAGGACAGCGTGCTAAGATGTATCCAACCTTGAAGACAGGATACACAAATGACCAAGAGACGCAGTTTTTCAGATAATTTTAAGGCCACGGTAGCGCTTGAGGCGCTTC
>NZ_KZ826507.1 GCF_003205515.1 Litorivita pollutaquae | reverse complement strand
ATACATTAACGGGTTCTACAATCCGCGCCGCCGACACTCAGCATTAGGCTGGAAAAGCCCGGTCGCTTTTGAACGGAAAGTGGCTTAAACGAGCACTTGGAGCGGCACAAAAGCGTGACAGGTCCAGGATGCCTACGAAACGTTCCGCATATCCTTTGAGCAGCACTTCAAAGCTAGTCAATCAGATGCACACAATGACTACGAAATGCGGACCCGTGGTATCCGAGAGCAGGAGAAGAAGAAAGAGAACCTGTTTGCGGCGCTGGAAAGCGGAACGCATAGCCCCGCACTGATTGAGCGCCTCAATGCAGTGGACCAAGAACTTACAGAAATGGTCGCAGCGCGGGAGGCGGCAGTCGTTAAACCGATTCCCCTCCCCGCGAATCTACCAGACGTGTATCGGCACTATGTTTCGGAGCTGGTTCAGACACTCACAAGCGAGAAGGTGGTGGGCCGCGCAGTTGATGAGATTCGTCAAATTATCGAACGTATCACTGTTAACTACGACAAAGGCACCAAGTCCCATACGATGGAAGTTGTTGGCGATATCGTTGAAATGCTGGGAAAATCAAACCTTTCGGACGCCGATGCGTATCGACAGTCCGAAAGTTCGATAAAGTTGGTTGCGGGAGTAGGATTTGAACCTACGACCTTCAGGTTATGAGCCTGACGAGCTACCGGGCTGCTCCATCCCGCGACGCTTTGCGGAGCGATTGCTCTGCTGTTCGCTGATCC
>NZ_KZ826506.1 GCF_003205515.1 Litorivita pollutaquae | reverse complement strand
TTCATGCTCCAGATGTCATCGGGAAACTCGACGCCAGAGAACATCTCGGTCTGGCCGCTGGCGCGGATATCATCGGCCTGCGCCGACAAATCGTCGCCCAGAACCACCCCGATGGACAGGTCAATCCCCGCCTCTGCGGCGGCTTTGGCCAGTGCGTCGCGGCAACCGCGCGGGTTCACCCCACCGGCATTGGCCACAACTTTCATTCCCTTGGATTTGATCTCGGACAGCCAGGGCACCAAAGCCTTGACGAAATCCGGTGCATAACCCGCCTCCGGCGTCTTGGCCCGCGCCCGCGCCATCAGCGACATCGTCACTTCGGCCAGATAATCGAACACCAGATAGTCGATCTCGCCTTTGGTCACCAATTGGCCGACCGCTTCGGGCGTATCGCCCCAAAAACCTGAGGCGCACCCAATGCGCAGTTTTCCATCAGACATAATCTTCTCCTCCCCCTACCTCTCCGTCGGTTTCGACCGCCTCGGCCTTCGCTCAAGAAGCAAGCCGAACCGATGAAACTGCCAAAATTATTATCTTGGCCCGAGAAGCCACGACTGAAATGTCCCTAATACTTCAGTCGATGCTCCCCCACATCTCCCCACGCAAGTCACAACGTTTAGTTGAAAAAGCGTGCCTTGAAAATATTTCTAACATATGTTTGATTTCGGTCAACACTGCAGATCACATTTCTCGGGAGGATACAAAATGACCGGTCAGAACGAATCTGCCTTGGCTGATCTGGATGCCATCAGAGCGAATTATTCGCTAACGGATGAGCAGCGCCAGATCGTCGATCATGTGGATCGGGTGTCGCGCGAGGTCTTGCATCCGCTGCAAGC
>NZ_KZ826505.1 GCF_003205515.1 Litorivita pollutaquae | reverse complement strand
AGTTGTTGACCTGCTCCCCATTGAGTCCGCTAATTTAGGTTAGCTCTGTTCAGGTTTTGGTCTTCCTTTGACCGGTTAGCATATTCTGCTGGCGTCAGGCCAGCGAGGCTTGTGTGTGGACGGTGGTGGTTGAAGTCCGTCCGCCAAGCGGCAATTAGATCACGTGCATGGCGGAGGTTGTCGAGCAGGTGCTCGTTCAGGCATTCGTCACGCATCCTGCCGTTGAAGCTTTCGACAAACCCGTTCTGCATTGGCTTGCCGGGCGCGATGTAATGCCATTCAACCTTGCGGTCTTCTTGCCACTTCAGGATCGCATTGGATGTCAGTTCGGTCCCATTGTCGCTGACCACCATGCAGGGGTATCCACGCATTTCAGCGATCCGATCCAATTCACGCGCAACGCGATCACCAGACAAAGACGTATCAACCACAGCGGCCAGACATTCACGACTGAAGTCATCAATCACATTCAGAATGCGGAACCGGCGACCGCACGACAGGCTGTCAGACACGAAGTCCAACGACCACCGCTGGTTCGGCCCCTGCGGTATCGCCATGGGCGCTCTGGTGCCCACTGCACGCTTGCGACCGCCGCGCTTACGGACTGTTAACCCTTCTTCGCGGTAGATCCGATACAGCTTCTTCCAGTTCACATGCCAGCCTTCGCGCTTCAGCAGAATGTGCAGCCGACGATAGCCAAAGCGTCGCCGTTCAGACGACAGCTCTTTCAATCGACCACGCAGCTCCGTATCCGCTGGCCGCTTCGACACACGTCGATAGACCCGTGGATCAATCCCAGCCAACGCACAGGCGCGCTTCTGATTGTATCGCTTCTCTGTCATGGCCCAGGTCACTGCGTTTCAGCGTGAGCCGGGCCTCAGAAGTTTTTTCCCAGCATTTCCTTGAGCGTCGAGACATCCATCATCTGCTCAGCCAGCAACTTCTTGAGCTTAGCATTCTCCGCCTCAAGACTCTTCAGCTTCTTCACGTCAGGCACTTCCATACCACCAAACTTGGATCGCCATTTGTAAAACGTGGCATCGCTGACACCGTGCTTCCGGCACAGCTCCTTCGCACCAAGTCCAGCCTGATGCTCTTTCAAGATCCCAATAATTTGCTCTTCACTGAAACGGCTTCTCTTCATCGTCTGTCTCCTTGTTGGAGAACAGGCTAACTCAGAACAACGGACTTTTCAGGGGAGCAGGTCA
>NZ_KZ826504.1 GCF_003205515.1 Litorivita pollutaquae | reverse complement strand
TGTCTGACGTCAGCGCCTATGGGTCCAAATAGGGCGATTTGCTAAGAGAGGGTTTGTTGCTCATCGTAGCCACCAAGGAGTGGACGATGAGAAAGACAACGAAAAGCCCTGGCGAGAAGATCGTCAAAGACATTAAGCGCGCTACGCGCAAACACTATTCATCGGAAGAGAAGATCAGGATCGTTCTGGATGGGCTGCGTGGAGACGACAGCATTGCCGAGCTCTGTCGCCGTGAGGGGATCTCGCAGGGCATCTATTACAAGTGGTCGAAGGACTTCATGGAAGCTGGCAAAAAGCGGCTCGCTGGTGATACGGCCCGCGCCGCCAACACTGATGAGGTCAAGGAACTTCGCCGTGAGGCGAAGGATCTCAAGGAGGTGGTTGCGGAGCAGACGCTTGAACTGCGCCTTCTCAAAAAAAGCATGCTCGGGGATGGGGACGACCGCGAATGAGGTATGCTGCATCTGAAAAGCTGGAGATCATTAAGCTGGTCGAAGAAAGCCATCTGTCTGCTCGCCAGACACTGGCCAAGCTGGGCATTCCCCGCACCACATTCTATCGCTGGTACGACCGCTATCTGCAGCGCGGCGAGGCTGGCTTGCGGGATAGATCCCCCAAGCCAAAACACGTCTGGAACCGCGTGCCCGACGAGGTGAAGCGCAAGGTTGTCGACTTTGCTTTGAAAGAGACAGAACTGTCTCCCCGTGAGCTGGCGGTAACGTTCACGGATCAGGAACGTTACTTTGTGTCAGAATCTACAGTGTACCGCACGCTTAAAGCGCATGACTTGATCACCAGCCCGGCGTTCATTGTCCTGAAGGCGGCCGATGAGTTCCGGCATAAGACGACTGGGATCAACCAGCTGTGGCAAACAGACTTCACCTACATCAAAGTACTAGGCTGGGGCTGGTTCTATCTCAGTACGGTTCTCGATGATTACAGTCGCTACATTGTCTCATGGAAGCTCTGCACAAATATGCGAGCCGAGGATGTGACCGATACGCTGGAATTGGCGTTGCAGGCATCAGGTTGTGATCAGGTTCACGTCGTTCACAAGCCTCGTCTGCTTAGCGATAACGGATCCAGTTATGTGTCCGGAGACTTGGCCGAATGGTTACAGGATAAAGGTATGAAGCACTCTCGCGGCGCGCCATATCATCCGCAAACGCAGGGCAAGATCGAGCGCTGGCATCAGACTTTGAAAAACCGCATCTTGCTGGAAAACTACTTCTTGCCGGGTGACCTTGAGGCCCAGATCGAAGCCTTTGTCACCCACTACAACAATCAGCGCTATCACGAGAGCATCAACAACGTCACACCCGCAGACGTCTACTTCGGACGAGACAAGGC
>NZ_KZ826503.1 GCF_003205515.1 Litorivita pollutaquae | reverse complement strand
TATGTCTGATGGAAAACTGCGCATTGGGTGCGCCTCAGGTTTTTGGGGCGATACGCCCGAAGCGGTCGGCCAATTGGTGACCAAAGGCGAGATCGACTATCTGGTGTTCGATTATCTGGCCGAAGTGACAATGTCGCTGATGGCGCGGGCGCGGGCCAAGACGCCGGAGGCGGGTTATGCACCGGATTTCGTCAAGGCTTTGGTGCCCTGGCTGTCCGAGATCAAATCCAAGGGAATGAAAGTTGTGGCCAATGCCGGTGGGGTCAACCCGCGCGGTTGCCGCGATGCACTGGCCAAAGCCGCCGCAGAGGCGGGCATTGACCTGTCCATCGGCGTGGTTCTGGGCGACGATTTGTCGGCGCAGGCCGATGATATCCGCGCCAGCGGCCAGACCGAGATGTTCTCTGGCGTCGAGTTTCCCGATGACATCTGGAGCATGAATGCCTATCTCGGCGCCCGCCCGATCGCGACGGCTTTGGATGCCGGCGCCGATATCGTCATTACCGGACGTTGCGCCGACAGCGCCGTGGCGCTTGGCCCCTTGATGCACGAATTTGGCTGGGGCGACGATGACTGGGACAAGCTCAGCCAGGGCTCGCTCGCGGGCCATTTGATCGAATGCGGCCCGCAAGGGACGGGCGGCAACTTCACCGACTGGCAGGATGTGCCGGGTTGGGACAATATGGGCATGCCCATTGTCGAAGTGTCCGAAGACGGCAGTTTTATCATGACCAAGACGCCCGACACCGGCGGGTTGGTTGTGCCCGGCTCGGTTGGCGAGCAGATGCTGTATGAGATCGGCGACCCGCGCGCTTACCTGCTGCCCGATGTGATCTGCGACTGGTCTGATGTCACGCTCGAACAGGTCGGCCCCGATCAGGTGCTGGTCAAAGGCGGCAAAGGCCTCGGGCGCACCGGCAGCTACAAGGTCTCGGCGACCCATGCCGATGGCTGGCGCGCGGTGACCACGCTGACGCTGGCGGCCATTGACGCACCGGCCAAGGCCGAGCGCGTGGCCGAGGCGATCCTGACCCGCTGCCGCCGGATTTTCCGCGACAAGAACCTTGGCGATTTCCGGCAGGTCAGCACCGAGGTTCTGGGGGCCGAGGCCGCTTATGGCGCCAACGCCCGCGCCCAAACGCGCGAAGTGGTGCTGAAGATCGGCGCCGCGCATGACGACCGGCGCGCGCTCAATATCTTTGCCGGAGAAATCGCGCCGATGGCCATTTCCACCGCGCAGGGCCTGACCGGGTTCTTTGCCGGACGGCCCAAGGTGCAACCGGTGGTGCGGCTCTTCTCCTTCCTGCAAGATAAATCCGCCACCCCCGTCGCGGTCGAGGTCGACGGCAAGGATGTGCCCGTCACCATTGCGGCCAAGGCTGTCGCACTTGAGGCGCCCGCCGCGCCACAGGCAGAAAGCCGCGATGCTGGTCC
>NZ_KZ826502.1 GCF_003205515.1 Litorivita pollutaquae | reverse complement strand
GCCCTCGACAAGCGATCCCCAGACGACGCATTCTTCGACACGGAACGAACCCAAAAGGCGGCATGACACCAACCCGATTACATCTTAGCTGAGCCGCAAAGCTGTCCTAAAAAGCAGGACCACTTCAGCTCTGCCACGGCCAGAGACCGGGATAAAGTGCGACAAGCCGTTCTGGAAAACCTCGGCTGGACGATTTTGCGCATCTGGTCGACTGATTGGTTCAAGAACCCAAAGGCTGTCGTGGAGCGTATCCATGACGCGTTGACGAACCATCTGGAGGCTGATCGTGGAAGGCGCGTGGTAGAAGATGCCAACCGAATTACTCCATTTGACGAGGAATTGCCGACCGACGACATCGAACCTGTCGAACAAAGTAATGCAACTGAAACCGTGACAGCTCCGGTGAAACTGGAGCAAGTGCCTGATCCAATAATGGATCTACTTGAACCTCGCGAAGAACCTCTTGTTGCAGGCGTTAACCGGCCAGAACATGTTCCAATAGAAGCTGTCGCTACCGAAGAAGTCGGCGATCTAACCCCCGATCCGGAGCAATTCTACGATGTGGCCTACATCCCGCGCCTTGAGCGTCTCATTGAGGATATCGTCAAGAACGAAGGACCACTTCCAGTGACGCTCCTTTCTCGGCGTGTCGCTCAAAAACATGGATGGCAACGTACTGGGCGACGTATCGTTGAACAGGTGCGCGCGGCCTTGGCGCGCATCGATGTCCACAATGCGGATGGCATCGATTTTGCATGGAGCAAGGGCAGTCACTCAAATCGTGTGCCGTTCCAGACTGACCTCAATCGCAGCATCCGCGACATCTCACGCGCCGAAATTGCATGGCTTTACGACGCCAATGCAGAGACGCTTGAACAAAGCGACGACCCGGTGCGCGATCTATCGCGCCTGGCAGGCTTGCTGCGTTTGACAGCCGACAGTCGAAGTTATCTCGAAGCCTGTCTCGAATGGCGGAAAGAAACTACTTCGATGCCAGTCGCGGATGCTCCACAGGAAAATCGAGATTGCGATCCATAGTTCTCCGGAGCGGAGGCATTCAAGAGGTACTGCCAATTTCAAGGTTGTGCCGGACAGCATGAGCGACAGCGACGCCTCCTACCGTCCCTTGCGGCGCTTAATGTGATCGATGCTCCTGCGCAGTTACAGACAATTTTTCGGATTTGTCTGTAACTGAAACTGCGCGTCAAATGTCCGCCAAGCATAGTTTCTTGAAATACGACCTGGTGGCATAAATATGCGATATCTTCAGTATTTCGCCTGCTATACCGGTATAGTGAGCAAAATACCGTCGCTATACCGACAAAAAAGGAGGCACATAGCTCGACCTCGATGCCGCCTTATCCCAAGGCCAGCACATACATTAGCACCGGATATGCGCGCAAAGTTATGCTCTCAATGTCATGGCTAAGTCATTGATATATAGTGATCGACGCGCAAAGATACGCGCTTCCCTACAACCGCTGTAGGGACGCACATAAAATTGCGCGCTGCTGACGGATTAATCGATTTCTAAGTCCTGAATGTTCTCCGCAGCCCTTTCGGGGTGGAGGGGTAATCCCCCCTTTTTAATGGGGTCCAGCCGTAGAATTCACGCGGCTGTTCTCAATTTCATAGCGGGGGTCATCCCACCGATGGCCATGTTGGGTCGCTCGTTGTTGTAAGTCCAGAGCCATTCGGTTGCCTGGTCCTGTGCCTCCTCGATGGTTTCAAAGATGTATTGCCCCAGCCATTCATCCCGCTGCCCGGCAGTCGAAACGCAGTTTCGATGAGAGGGGCGAACGTTGCGGTTATAGCGCTCGATGTAAGCGTTCTGCTGCGGCTTGCCGGGCTGGATGTATTCCAGCCGAACGTTGCGTTTTTCGGCCCACTCCA
>NZ_KZ826501.1 GCF_003205515.1 Litorivita pollutaquae | reverse complement strand
TTCATGCTCCAGATGTCATCGGGAAACTCGACGCCAGAGAACATCTCGGTCTGGCCGCTGGCGCGGATATCATCGGCCTGCGCCGACAAATCGTCGCCCAGAACCACGCCGATGGACAGGTCAATGCCCGCCTCTGCGGCGGCTTTGGCCAGTGCATCGCGGCAACCGCGCGGGTTGACCCCACCGGCATTGGCCACAACTTTCATTCCCTTGGATTTGATCTCGGACAGCCAGGGCACCAAAGCCTTGACGAAATCCGGTGCATAACCCGCCTCCGGCGTCTTGGCCCGCGCCCGCGCCATCAGCGACATTGTCACTTCGGCCAGATAATCGAACACCAGATAGTCGATCTCGCCTTTGGTCACCAATTGGCCGACCGCTTCGGGCGTATCGCCCCAAAAACCTGAGGCGCACCCAATGCGCAGTTTTCCATCAGACATAGTCTTCTCCTCCCCGCTTTGTCAGCGGCCCGTCCATTCGGGTTTGCGTTTTCCAATGAAGGCGGCAAAGCCCTCGCGCGCATCTTCTGTCTGCGCAATCCGCGGCAACAGCGTTTCTGTAAAACGCATCTGCTGCGGATAGGTCATGTCTTCAATCGCGTGGCAGGCGTATTTGCCAAGCCGAATCGCCGTCGGCGATTGCGCGGCGATGTGCGTAACCAGTTCCGTAATCTTGTCGTCCAATCCGGCGCCATCGGTCACATAGTTGACCAGATCATAGCGTAGCGATTCCTCGGCCGTCAGCGGGATGCCGGTGATGAACATCTCCATCAATCTGCGCCGTGGCAGTACCCGCATCATCGGCGGAACGATGGTCATGGGAAACAGCCCCACCTTCACTTCGGGCGTTCCGATTTTGGCATGATCCGCCATCACCGCCATATCGCAAGCGCAGATAATGCCCGCGCCAGCCCCCACCGCCACACCATTGACGCGCGCAATGGTTGGCTTTCGGCAGGCCTGTATCGTGTCGAACAACTTGCCGGCAAAATGCATCGGATCAGACGGATCTTGCATAAACGGGCCGCCATTTCTGCCCGCTTTGAGGTCGCCGCCGGCACAAAAAGCGCGCTCGCCCTCGCCGGTCACAACGATCACCCGGCAGTCGGGGTCTGCCTCGGCGGCGGTAAGGGCTGCGATGATTCCTTCTGCAACTTCACGGTTCAAGGCGTTTCGCTGGTCTGGTCGACAAATCGTAATGCGCGTCTCATGCCCTCGGGCGTGCGAACGAACGACATTCTCAACCATTTTCGAAACCTCCCCGCTTCGTCGCCCGCTTGTTCGCAACGTGAGGTCGCGAAAAGCTTGGCTTGATCTATTTTCTAACATGTGTTTGATTTTGGTCAACACTGTAGACAGCATTTTTCGGGAGGATACAAAATGACCAGTCAGAACGAATCTGCCTTGGCTGATCTGGATGCCATCAGAGCGAATTATTCGCTAACGGATGAGCAGCGCCAGATCGTCGATCATGTGGATCGGGTGTCGCGCGAGGTCTTGCATCCGCTGCAAGCCCGCATGGACGAAGAGGAATGGTGGCCCGACGATCTGTTCAAACAAATGGGCGAATTGGGCCTTTTGGGCATCACCGCGCCTGAAGAGTTTGGCGGCTCGGGTCAGAACGAGTTTACTCAGGCGTTGGTGTCCGAAGTGATTTCGAAATGGAACCCGGCGGTGGGCCTGTCGCATGGGGCGCATGACAACCTGTGCTTGAATAACCTGTTGCGCAATGGCTCAGACGAACAGATCAAAAAATATGTGCCGGGCCTGTGTTCCGGCGATCTGGTCGGGGCCTTGGGCCTGACCGAACCGGGTGCGGGATCGGATGCGCTTGGCTCTATGGCGACCACGGCGCGCCGCGACGGCGATGATTATATCATCAACGGCTCGAAGATTTACATCACCAACGGGCCGATTGCCGATGTGGTGCTGCTGTATGCCAAAACCGACAAATCCAAAGGCGCCAAGGGCATCTCTGTCTTTCTCGTCGACACCGACAACCCCGGCTTTAAAGTGGCGCAGAAGCTCGACAAAATGGGCTTCCGTGGCTCGCCCACCGGCGAGTTGGTGTTCGAGGACTGCCGGGTGCCGGCCTCGGCCATGGTGGGCGCCGAAAACAGCGGTGTTTCGGTGGTGATGAGTGGTCTGGATCTGGAACGCGCGATGGTTGCCTCGATCTGCGTGGGCATGGCCGAACGCGCATTGGAGCTGGGTCTGGAATACGCGAAGATCCGCGAACAATTCGGCAAGCCGATCGCAAGTTTCCAAATGATGCAATCGAAGCTGGCCGAGATCTACACCGAGGTCGAAA
>NZ_KZ826500.1 GCF_003205515.1 Litorivita pollutaquae | reverse complement strand
CCCTCGACAAGCGATCCCCAGACGACGCATTCTTCGACACGGAACGAACCCAAAAGGCGGCATGACACCAACCCGATTACATCTTAGCTGAGCCGCAAAGCTGTCCTAAAAAGCAGGACCACTTCAACCTGATGAAACTTCCAGCCATTGTTCGAGCACCAGCTGCCCTTGCACCGCTGCTATTTTTGTATCGGCGCAACAGGTGGTTAGCAATCGGGAATAAAGACAGGCCGCGAACCAATTCGGAAAAATCCTTCGCCTCAAATGGAAACGGCCAATATCTGATTTGAAAGCGATAACGACAGAACCATCGGACCCTACAAGGAACCTCGGAGCCGCATAGCCGTGACAATCAAACTCGCTCTCTGCAGCAGCTATCTCGGCATGAGTGCAGATAGCTTTTCTGGCGATTTTGCAGACCACCGAAACCGATTGGACTACGTTTCAATGGCAAATGAGCTGGTAATCCCCCATTTTTACTGGGCTCAGAGGTTGCGTGGGGACTTCCGGCCCTCTCCGGACATTCGCCCGCAGGTCCAACGCTGCAGAACAGCTTACCCGAACCGGTCATTCATTCAGGCCGCAGCATTTTGAACGGTCCGATGGGCGTTGATGTCTGGAACTTCCTCCGGTATCCCTTTGCGAGATCGATGATCGCGCCAATGGCCTGCCCGTGAACCCGCTGGGGGACGTGCTGGAGCCTGGCTGCGATCTGGAGCGATGTTTTTGTCGACCCTCTAACTTGTCGATTGACAATTTAATAGGGAGGGAGTATCTTCAGTGCCAAGGAAAAAGCACACGTCGAAGGAAATCGAGGCTGTCGTCCAAGAGCTGGAAGCTCTCGGATGGGATCTCATTGAAGGCAAGGGGCACGTATGGGGAATTCTCCGCTGTCCTGCCAACGATAAGGAGTGCCGCTGCGGCACGTTCTGCAACATGTCGGTGTGGTCCACACCCAAGAACCCGCAGCAGCACGCGAAGAAGGTTAGGCAGAAGGCCCTGTCCTGCGTGAGGCTTGAGGAAAAATAAGAAGGAAAAGCCGATGGCTGAAGAATTCGAATTCGAACTGGTCTTCGCGCTCCCGGAAGGAGAGCATGACGCATTTGCCCTGTCCGACGCCGTCTTCGAGGCTGGCTTTGAAGATGCCCTTGTAGGCACGGGCCAGGCTGGCCTGGTCGGCGTGGAGCTGGAGGTTGAAGGGGACGACGCAGAGGTCGTGATCCTCGATGCTGCGCGGGCACTGATCAAGGCGCTGCCGCAAGGCACTGTCCTGCGCGAGGTTCGCCCTGACTTGGTCAGCTTGGCCGACGTGGCGGAGAAGCTGGAGGTCAAGCGTCAGGCCCTTCAACAGCGCAAGATGCCACTGCCGGTCTCTGGTGGGCTCTACCGCATCGATGAGATGGTCGCCGCCGTGATGGAGGCCTCGAAGCCGAAAAAAGGCCAGAGGCGCGCGCGGATGAACATTGCTGCAGCTTCGAAGTGGTTCCGGGCTGGAATGGCCGCACGAAAGGTGAATGCACAGCTGACGATGTGCGAGATTGATCCAGCGACAATTGAACGATCGCCGCGGTCGGAGAGGGAAGAGCCCGTCTTCCTGCGTCCATGAGAAAAGGCCGGCCCCTGGGGACGGCCTTCTTCATTCTTGAGAGAGCGACCGAACGCGGTGGCTTAGAGAGAATTTTTGTTTTTTGTCGATAAGAGACGATCCAATCACCGCCCCGCTTGGAGCTCGCCGTGTGCCCGGATCATCTGGGTGATGCCGCGTGGGGCTTCGGCCGACACGATCGGGCACCTTCCCGTCTTACCCTGCTGCACAGGCCCATACCACCCATCTGTTTTTGCTGAAGCTCTTCATCTACGGCTATCTGAACCGTATCCCCTCCCGCCGTAGGCTAGAGTGCGAAGAGGGTCGCAATGTCGAGCTGATGTGGCTGACCGGCCGCCTGGTGCCCGACCACAAGACCATCGCCGATTTCCGGCGCGACAACGGGCCAGCGATCCGTAGAACCTGCGCGCAGTTCGTGGAGTTGTGCCGGCGGATCTCCCAACCGATCAGTCCATCGAGGTTACGGAGCCATTGAAAGCTGACCTCAGGGCCTACTTGGAGAGGGTGAATGGACTGGCAGACTTCGACCCGAATGCCTTCGGTGTCCCCATCGATCGAGAAACTGGCCTCGGCCTGATCGCCAGTCTCTAACAGCTCTGACGACCGCTAACCAACACGACTCCGAGCCAGGCTGAGAACTTGGCGGGTGCGAAACTCAATGCATTCGGCGCAGGCTGCGGCGTAACCTGCGGTTGCCCTCGTCTGGATCGTCCTCTCCAGGGTGTTTTCCCCCGCCCTTCCAGTCATCCGACACGAGCCATTCCTCGAAATAGATCAGCCAGAGGTGGGTCCAGGGGATGATGGTGAGGTCCAGACGCTTGCTGGCATCCCATTGTCCGGTACCGGGTAAATAGAGGCAGTGGACCTGTCACGCTTTTGTGCCGCTCCAAGTGCTCGTTTAAGCCACTTTCCGTTCAAAAGCGACCGGGCTTTTCCAGCCTAATGCTGAGTGTCGGCGGCGCGGATTGTAGAACCCGTTAATGCA
>NZ_KZ826499.1:5000-6052 GCF_003205515.1 Litorivita pollutaquae | reverse complement strand
GTTCGATAAAGTTGGTTGCGGGAGTAGGATTTGAACCTACGACCTTCAGGTTATGAGCCTGACGAGCTACCGGGCTGCTCCATCCCGCGACGCTTTGCGGAGCGATTGCTCTGCTGTTCGCTGATCCTGCGTTTTGATTGTAGGATCGTTTCATCGGTAGAGAGATATCTGGGGATTTTACTAGGTTTGGCGATGACCTACTCTCCCACACCTTAAGATGCAGTACCATCGGCGCAGTAGTGCTTAACTGCCGGGTTCGGAATGGATCCGGGTGTTTCACTTACGCTATGATCACCAAACCGAGTAAAATCCCCATGTTTTCCAAGTCTCATACGCTGCTACTGAGGTCGCGTATGCTGCGACCTTGTAGTTTTAAGTGTATGCTTTTGTTCCAGTCTTTCTATTACTGGATCAAATCAAGCCTATCGAGCAATTAGTACCAGTCAACTGAACGCATTGCTGCGCTTACATCTCTGGCCTATCGACGTGGTGGTCTTCCACGGCTCTCAGGGATACCTTGTTTTGAGGGGGGCTTCCCGCTTAGATGCCTTCAGCGGTTATCCTGTCCGATCATAGCTACCCAGCACTGCTCCTGGCGGAACAACTGGTACACCAGTGGATCGTTCACCCCGGTCCTCTCGTACTAGGGGCAACTCCTCTCAAGTATCCTACACCCACGGCAGATAGGGACCGAACTGTCTCACGACGTTCTAAACCCAGCTCACGTACCTCTTTAAACGGCGAACAGCCGTACCCTTGGGACCTGCTCCAGCCCCAGGATGAGATGAGCCGACATCGAGGTGCCAAACACTGCCGTCGATATGGACTCTTGGGCAGTATCAGCCTGTTATCCCCGGCGTACCTTTTATCCGTTGAGCGATGGCCCTCCCACTTGGGACCACCGGATCACTATGGCCGTCTTTCGACTCTGCTCGACTTGTCAGTCTCGCAGTCAGGCTGGCTTCTGCCATTGCACTCAACGAGCGATTTCCGACCGCTCTGAGCCAACCTTCGCGCGCCTCCGTTACGCTTTAGGAGGCGACCGCCCCAGT
>NZ_KZ826498.1 GCF_003205515.1 Litorivita pollutaquae | reverse complement strand
TCCAGCCTGATGCTCTTTCAAGATCCCAATAATTTGCTCTTCACTGAAACGGCTTCTCTTCATCGTCTGTCTCCTTGTTGGAGAACAGGCTAACTCAGAACAACGGACTTTTCAGGGGAGCAGGTCAAGAGCACGCGAACGTGTGCATTTCTCTTTTACTAGAGACTCGAAAGGATCGAGCAACATCAAGGGCTTTGTTGAAACGCTTCAAGCCGCAAGTGTCTCCTTTTCTAATAAACCTTAGCGATTCTAATAAGCTCTGTAATTTGAAATATTGTTTCTTTCTCTTCATTAGGAGCTTTGCGCATCCCTCTGGGCCGGGCTGTTGTGAACCGAACCAGTCTTTGTCAGTCTCGGCCATTCGGCTTCCATCCCTTGCGCAGTAAGTAAGCTGTCAGCCCAAAGGGGCTGGCGGCTTTTTCTTTGTTGATTGGGGGTCTAGTGACCCCATCAACTATCAAGACCAAGCCCTTCGTTTCTCTGCGGGCGAATACGGCGGTCTCCCCATCCTTCCTTTTTTCGCTTTGCTCTCGTCGTGCAGGACAGGTGATCCCCCTCCGCCGTCTTCGGTCTTTGACAGCCTCCCCCCACTCATTGGCGTGGACCTAGTTCGGTTGCATGCGCAACCAACTAACCAAGAGGAAGAAAAGACAATGAAGCAAGATATTTATCAGAAAGTAACAGACACAATCATCGCTGATTTAGAAAAGGGTCAACTCAGTTGGCTTAAGCCTTGGAGCTCCGGCAACATGGAGGGGCGGATTGTGAAACCTCTCCGTCACAACGGCATGCCCTATAATGGGATCAATGTTTTGATGTTATGGGCGGCAAGCGTTGAGGCGGGTTATATCTCGCCCCACTGGATGACCTTTAAGCAGGCCAAAGAGCTTGGCGCGAACGTACGCAAAGGCGAGCGGGGGTCTTTGGTCGTCTATGCCAACAGCATCACCAAAACCGAAGAGCAGGACGACGGCACCGAAGAAGAGCGAAAAATACCCTTCATGAAAGGCTATAGCGTTTTTAACGTCGATCAGATTGAAGGTTTGCCGGAGCAGTTCTACGCCAAGCCGGAACCAGTGATCGATGGTGTAGAGCGCATTGATCATGCGGATGCATTCTTTGCGGCAACGGGTGCCGATCTTCGCCATGGTGGAAATCGTGCCTTTTATAGTGGCGGGTCTGATCATGTGCAGATGCCAGCCTTTGAAAGCTTCCGTTCTCCTGAGGCATATTATGCAACCCTTGCCCATGAGCTCACCCACTGGACCAAGCACAAAACCCGCCTTGACCGTGAATTCGGGCGCAAAAAGTGGGGTGATGAAGGCTATGCCAAGGAAGAGCTGGTCGCAGAGCTCGGCGCGGCATTCCTTTGTGCTGATCTGGCTCTGACCCCAGAGGCGGGCGAGGATCATGCGGCCTATATCCAGAGCTGGCTGAAGGTTCTCAAAAATGACAAGCGCGCAATCTTTTCTGCGGCAGCCCATGCGCAACGTGCGGCGGATTTTCTGCATGGATTGCAGGCAGTCGAAGAGGGGGAGGGGGTCGCCGCATAATGCGGCGGCTTCGCCTTTTGGGGATGGCAGAAAAATTCGCGTCCGCTGGCGGCGGACGCGGTCACCCTTTCGGGCTCTCAAAATTCCAAATACGTTTCAAAAATGGTGAAACGTATTTGGATTTATAGCTGAAAACATAATCTTTTCAGTATGATAATCGTTTCATAGCTTGTTGCTTGCGTTTCACGTCGCAACTTCAGTGCTTATTTCAAGATATCGACAAAATGCGTTGATCAACTGCATTTGTCGTGGTGTCTGACAATCCGCCTCAAAAACCTGAGGCGACGCGACCAAAATGGCCAAACACTGCGCCCGAGAAATAGCCACGTTGAAGCGATTCCCGCTGTAAAGAAACTCCATGCCTCTTGGCGCATCCGCATGACTTGAAGTTGCCATCGAATAGATAGCAATCGGTGCTTCCTGACCTTGGAATTTATCCACGGTTCCAACACGTGCAGTCGGCAGGCGCTTCTGAATTTCAATCACTTGCGCGTTGTATGGCGCAATGATCAGAATATCCTCAAGTGTGATCGGCGTGGTCACCCCATCCCGATCCGTCCATGCTGCACCTTTGCCTAGAATGTCTTCCACCAAAGATTTGACCATGTCGGCCTCTTCAATGGACGAGCTGGTGTTGCCGCTGTGCGCTACCGGTAGGAAGCGTAATCCAGCACCCGATGCAGCGCTCTCAGTTTGGACCAGTTGCTGCTCGCATCCCTCAACTGCATGCAGTTTGCTTTCGTAAAAAAGCTCTGAGTTAAACGCGCAAATATCTGGATGGAGGCGATAGGTAGTTCCAAGGAAAAGGCCTTGGCTTGGTTCAATGGTTTGACGACCGCCAAGCAAATGATCCAATGCTGAGACGCCTGTTCCATCTGGATGTGTCCCTTGCGTTGGCTGTTCGAGCTGTTGCGGGTCACCTAACATGATGACCGTTTGTGCTGCTTGGGAAACAGCTAAGACATTTGCAAGAGACATCTGACCAGCTTCATCAACGACAAGGACATCAACGGCTTCAAAAGCATCTTCTCTTGCCCAGAAGAAGTGGGTCGCACCAGCGATCTGAGCTTCACTGCTAGCAAGTTTGCCTAAGACGCCATCGTTGTTTTTTGCGAAGATGAGGTGCGGTCCGTCGGCCTCTTTGTTGCCCTGTTCCGGCTTTTGGATGCAGGTCAGATCGACGCCCATTATTGGTGCAGCTTCGATCACTTTATCAATCAGGTTACGGATCACTTTGTGGCTGTTTGCCGTTATCCCCACCTTCTTACCTTGCCGTACAAGTTCGCAGATCATCCGCGCTCCAGTGAACGATTTACCTGTCCCTGGAGGTCCTTGAATAGGTAGCACACCACCATTCATTTTCCCTGCAACACGCAATGCCGCATCAAGCGTTCCTTCGCCATCCGCTTGGAAGGGTTCACCTCCAATATCCATCGGTGCCCGAAGCAATAATTCGCGCGCACTTTTATAAGAGCCGCCACCTTCGATGCCGTGTTTAGCGACGTATTCACCTAGGCGAAACAGCGAGGCCGCTTGTTCCTTAGGGTCGATGAACTTGTGCGCGAAAACGGCTTCGGGATGAACATCGGCAGTCGCTTTCGATTTCTTGATGTCGATTGTCAGATTCTCTGAAGACACTGTCACAGCCGTACCAACTTTGTCGCCGCCGACATTATGCAGGCCTTCGTCTCCTCTGATGTCAGTATCCTGCGCGTCAAATTTATAGCGATGCGTTGGTATTCCGGTTTTCGAAGTCTCAACAACCCCCATCAATTGTAGGCGACCAATGCCCGCCTTTTCTTCCAGAAGTTCGATGCTGCTCAATGCTTGAAGTCGGAACTTTTCCCACCACACAGCTTTGTTTTCACGGCGATGCCAATCAAGAACATAAGCCAATATCCAGCGCGCTTGTTGTTCTGGCGAGCGCTCTTCAGGATCAACGGGGATGTCATTGGTAAGCTGTTCAATCAGATCCAGAACGCGCTGTTGCTGTTCACTGAGCTCTTCGCTTGGGCCATCTTGCCCAGGCTCAGGGCGCGGGATTGCATTGCCGTCGGCCACTCTTGATGCTCTTAAGTCTTCCAGCCAATCACGCAAGCTCTTCGTCGCAAAGCAATCATCAGCGTTGTAGGCCGCGACAATCGCCTTTGTGTCCGCATCAATGGATGGAATGTCGTCGAGCTCTAATCCTGCGGTCACTCTCGTCAATGCCATGTTGGCATCTCGCAATGAAACTTTGCGCTCATATCCGCAGAACGGCTCAAGTTTCTTAAGTGAATAACTTTCAACGCTTGCGCGAATAGCGTGCTTTGTGAGGGTCAACAGATCGACCAGAACCTTGCCTCGCAGCAGATTGTCCACTTCATCTTCGCGCGTTGCGTACCGTCCCATGAGACGTTTCAAAGCCCCGGCCTCATAACCACCAAAGTGATAGATGTGCATGTCTGGGTGATCCACACGCCGCGTGGTCACAAAATCAACAAAGCGCTCAAAGCAAGCTTTCTCGCTCGCGCGATCAAATGCCCAATCTTGTTCGTATTGCTCTGCACCGACATCATCAAAGTAGCTGTAGCCGAACAGATATTCTAAGCCTTGCTCGCCAACAAACTGGTCACTTTCAATGTCAAAGAAGACGTCTCCAGCCGAGGGTTCGGGCAGTGCGGCAAACCCGAATTCGGGAACGACATCCAAAAACTCAAACTTTCGTTTACCTGCCTCTCGCGCAGATACCTGGATTGCGGCTTGCGCACGTACTCTTTCAAACGACGCCGGTGCCCCTCGTTGAGGTTGAAAAGGCATTGGGCTTGGCATGTCTGCCAACGTCTTTGCCGTACCAAAACCATTGGCTTGGAGCTCAGAGATTTGATTTTTTGATATGCCCGCGACCAAGCAGAGATGATCATCGGCACGTCGCCTCTTCTCACACTGCTGTTCCCATCGACAGACATCACAGTGACTCTTGGGATCAGGATATTCGACTTGGTCATCTGGCAACTCCAGAGCATTTTCTGCCGCCGTCTTCACACGCCTGAAATACGCAGCATAGTCCGCAAAACGAAACTCCTGCGGCTGATAGTCAGACCAGGGCGCGACAACAAAAACCTTTTCAGGTGGACGCCCCTGTGCATTGGCGAGGAGGTCCGCATAGAGGCAAAGCTGAAGGACCGTGCCGCCTTTTGTTTCTCGTGCAAGTTTGGTGTCGATGATCTCATAGGAAAAATTCCCCAAATCACTCGGGGTTTCTACTCTTCGAAGAACATCGGCTCGGCCACTCCATCGTCCATGTCGGAGTGCCGCTTGAATAATAATTTCTGAGCCATTGCGCATGGCTTCGAGGGTCGCATCAACAGTAGAGTCGGTGATATCGACGCCTTCGATTTTGGTCAGTTGATGATCCGCATCTCGAAGATGTTGAATATATGCGTCTTCATGCCTTTGGCCTCTTTCACGGAGGATTTCGAGCAGGGGGTCGTAGTTTTCTGGCTTCTTCAGCGCACCCGTTGCGACTTGAACATCAAGGGCAGTTAGATGTCCGCAATTGAGGTGACCAACAAGGTCTGTGGCGCTAAGTTGTATTGTGTCATTTATTTTCTTCATAATATTACCGTTTCAAAATGTTTGGGCTACGAGAGGCGCTTAAGCCTTGCTTTGAAAGCCGCTGAAATTGCGTCTGCTAAAACTGCTGGAAAATCATCCGGCAACGCTGAAAATGTCTTGTCCAAGGCAGCATGCGCGCTTTGGTGGATGTCCTCAAAAACAGACGTAATAGCTTCACGTGATAAGCCCGCTTGCAAGCCTGTTTCTTTAATATGACGGCCAATAATATCGCTGACCTTATAGTGGTTGGATTTACCTAAGCGCATGGCCATCCTGAAATCCTTACGTTCAATTTGCCGAGCATCAGCCGTTGGTTGTAAGGTCAGCACATCGTAAAACGGTGTCATGTGAAACCGGCCACCTGGAAGCAGGCTGATACTGAAATTCTTGGCATGTCCATCCGTCGCTCCCATCAACCAAAACAGAATATTGGCTTTAAAGAAATCCAACCTGTCTTTGGTCGGCTTATCACTTCGCCTCAAGACTTCCATGATCTCAACAACACCTGGTCCGCCATCAGACTGATATTTGAGTGTCGAGGGGACAGAGAGTGCTTGGCAAAAATCCTCTTGAGGCAGACGTATCAGATGACCTTTGTCTGTCCACCTACGGTCAAAACGCTCAATCACAAGCGCCTTTTGATCGCCGAATGTCACGATCTCTGTTCGAGCGGATTGAAGGCCAAAACCTTCCATCACCTTCAAGCACAGGTATTCGTTTTCAACGCTGTTCGACAAATCCATGCCGTTGTTCAACTTGCCGATCTGCGGCTTGATTATATGGGTTGTGGGTGTTGTTCCCGTTGGCTCAATCCATTGCCCATCTTTTTTGAGCAAAGCTGTTTTTTCTTGTGCACCGGCAACAGATATCCGAAAGCTATTTTCTTTCCGTATACCCAGTGGCGTCACATCCAAGTCTTTGAGCGTTGCACAAATTTGGCCGTCAGTTACCGGCTCACCGGTCAAAGTGCTTGGCGATGCTGGCTCAACACCATCGGGTAAGAATTGAAGAGCCCCAACGCAATCTCTGCCTATTTCAGACAAGAGACTGAAAGCATCTGTACCAGCAGCGCCAACGCGTTCGGCGACGCGCCGACGGATTGGCTCGTTATCGGGTAACAGGTTATCAAACACCGCCATGACCGGCGCGCCAACAAACCTGTCTCGGCGCAAGGGGAGCGACAGCGATATTGGCATGCGGTGTTCCCACGCAAGCCAAGCTGGATCGTAGCTAAAGCTGACCGCGCCATTACTTTCACGCAACAGCTGGCCAACGTGTCGTGCGTTCAAAAATATGTTCAAGGGTACATAGCTGCGTTTGCGACCCATCTAAAAGATGTCCTCAAGCGATGTTGATGATCCCTTACTGCGATCATCAATAGTAACTTCAAGCTCTAGTGCCGAGAGGAGATCGAATATTGTCTCCAGCTTGGTACCAGAGAGGCCGTTTTCGATTTTTGAGATAGTCTCTTGCCAAACACCGCTGCGGATGGCCAACTCTTTCTGAGTTAGCTTTTGCGCCTTCCGTGCTTCGCGAATGGCATGTCCAACTTCTTGTGGTGAGCGTGCAAGATATTTCATGTGATCTCCTGTTCTTAGTATGGCCCCCGGATCATAAAATGTCAATATGATCTTGGGCTCATAATTTATATATATGATGTTGGGATCATAATCTTACTTTATGACTTGTGGGTCATAGGATTGTCATTGCCGTCCACAGGGCCTCTTCTTGGCGGCATGCAGAGACTGCGCAAACTGCTTCATAGCGATGGCACACGCTCTGCTCTGCGGTAGTTGCAGACCCAGTCAATGTTATCCAGCGTTGCCAAAATATTGCGGCGATCAGCGGTGCTGGGTTCGCTTTGTGCCAGCAGGCGATGCAATACAATGCGCAATCCTTCCAACTGTATGTTCGTCAAATGCTCCAGCTCAATCATGGTGAATAATCTGATCATGTGAGCCAAAGGTCGTGGGCGCTTTTGAGAGCTTGCCTAGCAGATGACCAAACCAGAAGCCGAGCCCGACAAAGAAACCGACGACGGACACGATCATCGCCAGGCTCCAGCCAAGAGGGCTGTTGCTGAGCATGGCGATCATGACCACAATCACGGCGATCACGCCAAAGATCAGCCTCCGAAGCTCTCGCGCCTGTGGCGACATGAGCCAGCCAAGCGCAAATCCGCAACCGATGGAAATCAGCATCATCATTGTTCTGATGACACCCAGTTCCAAAGCTGAAGGACCATAATAGTTGTTATTGCTTGATCCGAACAGCAATTGAGCAAGTGCGATATCTGGCACCAGGCTGACCGGTATGATGGTGGCGATAATCATCATGATGACCTTTCTTTTTCTGTCGTATGACATTTAAACGTTCTCCATTTTTAGAGTTCAAAACGAGGGCCGCGATCACGGCTCCTCTTACGGGGCCGTGGTGGCTCTTCTGATTGCGAGCGCGAGCGCTCCCGATCAGCCGTTCCGAATCCGCGCGAAGAGCCGCGCAGAAATTGCATCACATCGCGGGCAAGTAGCCTGCGATCCTGTTTTTGCTGATGACGAAGACGCTCAATTGGCTTTTGCAGCTTGAGCCGGTCTTCCATTTGATTGGTCACAAGTTCGTCGCGCTGCAACTGATCGCGTTTTGCGCAAGCATACGCCTCAGAGGCATTCTACTCGCGAATGGCGCGCGCTTTCCCTGTAACTCTGTCCAGTAGTCCTAAAAGCCCTTTTCGAAGGCGATCAGAACGCGTCTTGGCTTCAACGACGGCGCGCTCGTCCTGTTTCAATCTGAGGCGTTCGCGCTCAGCGCGGTGCTGATCACGGAGTGCGTGGTTTTCCCTCTCCAAGGGAAGCGCTTCTTGAATATGCCGGTCTTTGGTTTGCTGAATAAAGCTCTTGAGCTTGTCGGTGACTTTTCCTTTCAGCTCCTGCTTAACTTCAGAAACTGATGGTGATTTGTCCGGCGAGCCGAGCTTTGATTGAACTTCCTTGCTTTTGAGCCCCAGCCATTTTGGAACCGCGAAAACATTGCCTTGCACATCAAGGGCGACAAAACCGCGTCGGTCACCTTTCGCGATAAAATAACCGCGCTCTTCAAGCGCATTGCCAAAACCGCGAAGACTGTCTGATCTATCCCATGCGTCACGCAAAATTCCTTTGATTTCGCGGGGGTCCAGGTCGAGCCTTTTGGCCTGTTGCCACTCATCAAGCGTGAAGTTGAGGAAGCTCTTGCCACCATGGGAACGCAGGCCATTGGGTAATGCCCAGCCGTGTTCAAGGTAAAGCTCTTTAGAGAGGCTCGTAAGTCTGTTCTTGAAGTGGGGAAGATTGATTGCAGTTAGGGTGTCAGCATCTATCCGCGACCAGACAACATGGGCGTGCCGTCGCCCTTCTTTCTCGTGGATGATGATCGCCCGAGGTTGACCTTCAAGACCGAGAACCTTGCCCGCCTGATCCGCCGCCCGTTGGAAATCTTCTTCACCGACGATCGCATCCTTGGGTGGGTTCAGGCTCAGAGAAAAAAGATATTGTTTGCATCTCGTCGCTTTCGAAACGGCTTCCGCTTCTCGAAGTGCACCATGCAAATCTTCAGCGATGAATCCTTCCAGCTCCAGAACAGCAACATGATCATTGTCACGATCATTCAGCAGATGCGCTGACAACTGCTTTGCACCGGCGCGCTGAGACCCCTTCAATATCATGGCGCGAACCTCTTTGGTTGCGCTGCGACACGGGCGAAGCTTTGCGATGTGGATTCTGGTCTGCGGTGATGATTTTCAACCTGCATGCCGAGGGCCTGCATCAAGAGCAGGCGCATCGCGCGCACGTCGTTGCATGCGGTGACGATGTCGGACTTCACGTCCTCATCGACATAGAGCGTGCCTTGGTTCACAGCCTTGGCAAGCTGGTTCAGGTTGTTAGAGATTCGACTGGCACCAAGACAAGCCAACACTTCGGCCAGCAACTTTTCGTCCTGGACCGGTGTTTTGCGTTTTGCGCGATAATGCGCGGCGTCTTCTGAGAACAAGACGGACTTTATGTATCCGCCAAGTGGTAGCCCCCCGGCCTGACGGTTCAGGCGGGCTCGTTCTTCGAACGTAAGCCGTAGCGAAAACGGCGCATCTCTTCTGCCAATAGGTCTATCTGTCATGGTCTGCTCTCCAGCCCACGACCGACCAATGTTTTTGAAAGCTTTAGAAAACCAAGCGAAATTAATCGCTTAGGTTATGCATTCTCTTTCAGTGCATCGGTAATGTCGTAAGCGTTGAAGAGCAGGTCGAACCTGAAGCGCTTACTCGCTTCTATGAGCTCCTGATCAGCAAGGCTCAGTGGGTTGCACCCTCCCGCAACCAAAAAAATACACAAGATCAAATGCTTAAAGCCCGACCTAATCAGTCGGGATTTCGCTTGTGCAGTTTACATCAACGCCACATCAACACCGGACCAGAAAATCCGCACCAGCACGCACAAGCGGGGATTCGCAGGCAAAGGCGGGAAGCTCACGGTTGCGCGCGATTGCAATTCCCGCCATCATCAAACTGTGGATTGGACCTGTCGCGGTTTGATGCCGCTCCTTTGATAGCATTTACTACAACAAAGGAGACTGACTATGGGATTGAAACGGACGGACGAATTCCGCCAGGATGCGGTGCGTATCGCGCTGACCAGTGGGCTAACGCGTAAGCAGGTGGCTGATGATTTGGGTGTCGGGATGTCGA
>NZ_KZ826497.1 GCF_003205515.1 Litorivita pollutaquae | reverse complement strand
GCCCACTGGTCAGCGCGATACGCACCGCATCCTGGCGGAATTCGTCCGTCCGTTTCAATCCCATAGTCAGTCTCCTTTGTTGCAGTAAATGCTATCAAAGGAGCGGCATCAAACCGCGACAGGTCCACACAGCCCTCGACAAGCGATCCCCAGACGACGCATTCTTCGACACGGAACGAACCCAAAAGGCGGCATGACACCAACCCGATTACATCTTAGCTGAGCCGCAAAACTGTCCTAAAAAGAAGGACCACTTCATAGATCGATCCCACCTCAGGTTTCGCTGATCATTTCTGTGATCACTCCGAGAGACTTACCTTGTTACTTCGGAAAATCGCTGAGAGTGGTCCCAACGGTGAATTTCCTTGCCGAACCGTCCTCGTTGTGTCCCTCATAAACCAAGTAGGCGCAGGCCCATCCAAAGCCCCATAAAGATCATCATCACGTTTTCGGTTAGCGAGATGAACCCAAGCGGCACCTCGGAATCCCCTCCCACGCAGGCACACTTTAACTCCCGCTTATCGATATAGACGGCCTTAAACACGCTGACCGCGCCGATGGTCCCAATGAAAAGAGCAACGGGCGCAGAGACCCACGTTAGAATGCCTGCGGTCATCAGGATACCGGCAAGTGCCTCGCCATAGGGATAGATTTTGCCGTAAGGCACCCAACGTTTCGCCAGCAGGTCATAGTTCAGGAACATAGTCGAAAACTGCTCGACATCCTGAAGCTTCTGTATGGCCAGCACCGTCATCGAAAGCGAGATAAACCACTGAAAACTCTGCCAGGTCAGAATGGTCGCATATTGATGCCACGCCAGACCAAGCGCCAACAGCGCACAGACAGTAAAGATTGCAATGACAGGCCGGTAGGAGGTGCCGCTTTGCGCTTCCTTGGGTGGGTCGATACCAAGAAAGATGCGCAAATCATCATGTCCCCCGACACGGTTTCCTTCAATAAAAGTTTGCGGTGTCGTGTCGACATCGTGCTTGCGTTTAAAGGCCTCTGTCTCTTCCTTGGTCCTAAGATGGTGGTCATCGACTTCATAACCATTGCGCTCCAGCAGGTCCTTGGATTTCAGGCCGTAGGGGCAGGTATGATCCGGCATCACCATTCGATAGAGCGTGGCGGTTTTGTTAGCATTCTGTGGCATGTGTACTCCGTCAATTTGTGCAATTGTAGTGGCCACGGAAACCGGCCGCGTAGTTCGGGCCTGCGCTTATGACCAGATCAAAAAGATCGTTGTTATCTGCATCGCGGACCTCGACAGTAATCGGTTCTGCTGCAAAGCGGTCCTCTCCGGCGTCGAGGCGCACGAGGTCGCCGCTGATCTTGATAAGAGCGGCGTCGTTGTTGGACACAAGAACCGGCGGGCTGGTTTCTGAATATGCGAAGCTGCACGCCGTTCCATCCGCAAAGACCTGAGCGATGTCTCCCTCCGACAGGAATTCCGGATCGACTTTGCCGACGACTTCGCTGGCTAATGCCTCTTGTGCGGTCTTCAACTCTGCTTCTGGTGATATCGCCGTTGCAGCAGCTTCGCCATTTGCCGAGATGTCCGCAATCAAGTAACGCATTTCGGCAATCTCCTTATCCTGCGCAAAAATGATGTCATCCGCCATGGTGCGTACCCGCGGATCGGTGATTTCCGCGCGGGAGGAGGTCATGATCGCAATCGAATGGTGCGGAATCATTGCCCGCATGTAAGCGCGGTCTTGCACGGTTACCTGGCTACGCACCAGCCAGAGCGCCCCAGCAAAGACCACGAGCGATCCGGAAAAAATGGCGATATTCAATGCGCGGTTATTGTACATGCCCAGCATGAACGCCAACATGACAAAGGCCATGACCGATCCCATGACAACCGCCATGTAAGCGCGTGTCTCTGACCAGAAGACATGGCCGATCAGATAGGTATTGAGATACATCAATCCTAACATAAGCACCGTAGAAACGGCGATCATCAGGAAAAAGCGGGAATAAGCCATCGGCACCTCCTATTCTGTTTGAAGGTAAAACAACCTTCCAGCGATGGAGGGTTCCCTTGAACCTGATATTTCCCGATTACTTCTTTCCGCTGCTCTCCTCTTGATAGGCGCGTTCGCGGTCCGGCGATGTGGGTTTAATGTATTCGAGTATGGCGTGGATTTGCGCATCTTCCAGAGCACCGCCAAAGCCCGGCATGTTGCTTTCATAGCCACCGCCGACAACTGCGGCCGTCCCATCCCGCGTTATTCGGAACATAATGTCTTCGCTGTGATGCCACGTGTGACCCGTGGCGTCATGGGGTGGTGCACGACCGTGCCCATCAGCGCCGCAGCTGCGTCAGTCTGGCTGACCTTCAAGCTTAGCCGGTTCGCATCCCGCGATCGTAGCCGACCATTTCGAAACGTTCATGACCGAGGCCCGACATCAGGTCGAAGAGGTCGCGCCCCATGGAGCCTGTGTCGTAGCCGCCATCAGGCTTGTCGGAGATGTCGAGACTGCGTGGATCGGGGACGATCACAGTGAACTGCCGGGCCAGCGGCACCATCGCATTGCGCCATATGTACCGGTACTGCGGCCATCCCCCTAGCAGAAGCAGGGGCGGACCTGCGCCGCCAATGAGGGCGTGAAGGTCAATCTCGCCAGCACGCACCCTGCAACTTTCGAAGGTGTCGGCTAATCCCTACGGCAGGCTGGGCGCGCCGTGAACTGAGCCAAAGCCGGAAACCGTGAGGAAGGGAATTTTGGTCATGGTGTCATCCTTATCTGTAGTGATTTCTATGGATAAAAAGGCGACTCGCCGGCCCTCCGGCCCCCGCAGCTTTGACCGTGATAAGGCCATTCAGACCGCCATGCGGCTGTTCCGCCAACATGGATGAAACGGTGTGTCCGTTGCCGACCTGACTGAGGCGACCGGCATCGCGCCCAGCCTCTTTGCGGCGTTCGGAAACAAGGCTAGCCTCTATGGCAGCGAACATGCTGGTCGATCACCTCGGCGGTCCACAGGCGGTTACGGATTTCCGCCGAGCCGTTTCCACGGCGATGTGGTGGCTTGCGCGCGTGTGGCGTTGTCAGGTTGTGGGCGTTGCCTGAGTTCATACATAGCGACCACACATGATCGAAAAGTTTCTCAGCCTCGCCTGAGGGACTTTCGGTTCCCCCGTTCCGTCATCTCCTATGCCGTCTGGGCGTACGCCTGCGCGATGTCGAGCATCTGCTTGCCGAGAGAGGCGAGATCGTCTCCTACGAAAGCGTCCGTGTTTGGTGCCAACGCTTCGGAACGTAGGTCGCCGCCAGCATCCGTCGCGACCGTCTGGCCCCAGCCGTCAAATGGCACCTCGACGAGGTGATGACCTCAGCCCGGGGCCCACGCACTGGCTTTGGCGAGCGGCAGAAGCGAACAGCGAAGAGCTGGTGATCTTGGTCTCAGGGTACGGAAATGCTGCCGCTTCCAAGCGTTTTCTCCGGAAACTGATGCGGCAGTGGGGCATGCCGCGCGTTATCGTGTCCGACAAACTGCGCAGCAATCTGGAATCTTCACCCAAGCGTCGAGCACCGCGCGCACAAGGGATTGAACAACCGATCAGAAGCCTCGCATCGACACATAAGACGGCGAGAAAAGATCATGGATCGTTTCAAATCTCCGTGCCAAGTGCAGCGACTTCGGTCTGTTAACGATCGGACCGCAACCTTGTTCCGTCCAAACCGCCGTCAGCGCTCCGCAATATCCTATCACCACTCCCGGGACGAGGCGTTCAGCCTGTGGAACGAGCATGCAGCTGAAATGACCGCATGACGGGAATGCGGGTGTTCCACGCATTCCGATAAAATAACCTGACAAAGCCTATCCCAGTCGTCGTAGGTCCAGCCAAGCACGTGCATAAAGGGGCCAAGCGCCACGGCGCTTAGCCCGCATCCGGCGGTCTTGGCCCGCGCGTGCCAACAGCGACGCCGTCACCCCGGTCAGACAATCGAGCACCAGATCGTCGATTTCGCCTTTGGACACCAATGGGCCGACCACGTGGGGCGTATCGCCCAAAAACCAGAGGCGCCGGCTTCACGCAGACAAAATTATCTCCTTCCCGCCGGTTCAGCGGCCGGTCCACTCGGGTGTGCGTTTTTCAATGAAGGCGGAAAAGCCCTCGCGCGCATCTTCGGTCTGTGCAATCCGCGGCAGCATCGTTTCAGCAAAGCGGAACTGTTGCTCGATCGTCATGTCCTGCATGGCATGATAGGAATACTTGCCGAGCCGCACCGCCGAGGGCGAACGCGCCGTAATCAAGCTGGTCAATTCTTCCACCTTCGCGTCAAGCGCATCGGGTTCGGTCACATAGTTGACGATGCCATATTCCAGAGCCTGCTCGGCGCTCCAGGCCTCGCCGGTGATGTACATTTCCAGCAAACGCCGGCGCGGTATGACCCGCATCATCTGTGGCATGATCATCATCGGAAACAGGCCGATTTTGACCTCGGGGGTGGCAATCTTGGCCGTGTTGGACATGACGGCAATATCGCAGGCGCAGACAAGCCCCGACCCGCCGCCCATGGCATGGCCATTGATCCGGCCGATAATTGGCTTGTTACAATTTTCCATCAAGGTGAACAGGCGAACGACGAAATGCCCCGGCTGCGAGATGTCTCCGGTGAACGGCCCGCCATCCTTGCCGGCCTTGAGGTCTCCGCCGGCGCAAAATGCGCGGTCCCCTGCTCCGGTCAGAACAATGACCAGCACGTCGTCGTTTTCCTGCGCCGTCTCAAAGGCTTCGATGAGTTCCTCTACGGTCGGCACGTTCAACGGGTTGCGCTTTTCAGCATTGTTGATGGTGATCGTGGCAGTCCGGTCCTTGATCTCCAGCAGCACATTCTTGTCAGACATATCTTCCTCCATTTTTGATGTAACTTTCGTCGCGTAATCTTCTCCGCCAACACCACATACTTCAAAACCGCCAAAGACCCCTGCACGGCCCCTTACCTGACCTTTGACCATCCAGAGGTCAGCCAAAGGCGTGGAAGGTCTTGAGCCGGTTTTCAGTGTGACCGTCTTGGCCGGCTCCCTACATTCTGAAGACGCCGTAGTGCGGCGCATTCGGCGCGACACCGGCCGCGCAAGCCAATGCAATCCCAAGCATGTTACGTGTATCCAGCGGATCGATGATCCCATCGTCATAAAGCCGCGATGTAAACCAATAAGCCGAGGTTTCGTTTTCAGCCTTGGCACGCACACGGTTGCGCAGTTCCAGAACCGACTCCTCGCTCAGATCGGGATCCTCGCGGCGCATCTGCGCCAGCTTGACGTCCCCGAGCGTCCGCGCGGCCTGTTCCGGCCCCATCACGCCCATCTGCGCGTTGGGCCAGGACATTATAAGGCGGGGATCCCACGCGCGGCCGCACATACCATAGTATCCGGCGCCAAACGCGCCCGAGGTCAACACCGTCAGTTTGGGCACTTCAGAGCCGGCTTGCGCCATCAGCATCTTGGCACCGTCCTTGGTAATGCCGCGTTCCTCATATTCCCGGCCGATCATGTAACCGGTGGTATTTTGAAGGAAGATCAGCGGCGTTTTGGTCTGGTTGCAAAGCTGAATGAAATGCGCCGCCTTGAGCGAGCTGTCGTTAAACAGCACCCCGTTGTTGCCAATAATGCCGACTTTGCAGCCCCAGATGCGGGCATAGCCCGTCACAAGCGTGGTCCCGAAATTCGGCTGATACTCGTGAAACCGTGACCCATCGACGATGCGCGCAATGACTTCGCGCATGTCAAACCGGACCCGATAATCGGTCGGCACAATGCCGTAGATTTCCCTGGGATCGTAATAGGGATCTTCGGGGGTGGTCCAATCAAAGGCACGCGATCTGCGCGGGAAGGTGCCGACGATTTCACGCGCCATTGCGATACCGGCCTCTTCGGAATCGACGGGGTAATCGCCCGTGCCCGAGACCGACGTGTGCATGTCGGCGCCGCCAAGGTCGTTGACCGAGACTTCTTCGCCGGTGGCCGCCTTGACCAACGGCGGCCCGCCCAGGAAAATAGCGCCAGTGTCGCGTACGATGATGGTGTGCTCGCACAGAGCCGGCACATAGGCCCCACCCGCCGTACAATGGCCGCAGACGATGGCGACCTGCGGGATACCTTTTTTCGACAGGATGCATTGATTGCGGAACACCCGCCCGCCCGGTGCGAAAACCCCCGACATTTCTTCAAGATAGCCACCGGCGCTATCGCAGATATGCACCACCGGCAGTTCATTCTCCAAAGCAAACTCAAGCGCGCGCACGATTTTCGGTACGGACATGGGATACCATGCGCCACCCTTGTTGGTACTGTCGTCAGCGTGGATGACAACCTCGCGTCCGGCAATCACGCCGACGCCGGTGATGATGTTGGCGCCGGGGGCCTGCCCATCATAAAGGTCGTTCGCAGCAAGGCTTGAAAATTCCAGAAATGGCGTTCCGGGATCCAGCAGCAGCTCCAGCCGCTGCCGTGCCAACATTTTGTTCTGCCGCTTCAACCGGTCGAGATCCCGCTGGGGACGCTCATGACGCGCCTTGTCCTGCACCTCGTGGAACCGGTTGACGACCTCTTGCATCTGGGCCGAAGCCTCTTTGAACTCGGTCGTGTCCGGGCGAATTTGGGTTTCCATCCGTCTCATTATTCTGTCTCCTCCTGCGGTTCCAGACGCAGCAAGACATCTTTGCCGCCGAAACTGTCACCGGCGGCAAAGGGCACCTCGGCAACAAGTCCGTCGCGCGGCGCTTTGAGCGTGGTTTCCAGCTTCATGCTTTCAATCACGAGCAGCGCGTCACCCTCTTTCACCGCGTCGCCGGGGGCCACCGAGACCGACACAACGACGCCGGGCATGGGGGCTAGCATCTGGTCGCGCGATGCGCCGCTCCCTGCCTTGTCCAGAGCCTCGGCGGGATCGGTCCGGCCAATCTCATAGGCACGCCCATTAAAGTGGATAAATGTTGCGCTCTCGCTCACGGCAATGCGCATCGGGATACGGGTTTCCGACAGTTCCAACGTATAGGCACCCTTGCCGGCAGCCTGTTCAAGGGAACAGGGGATTTCGCGTTCCCCCATATGCAGGACATGGCCTTCTCGCGTTGAAGCCAGCCAAACCGGAACGTCTTCCCCGTCAACTTCCAAAATACGGCGCATCAGTTTCTCCAGCTCCCCATAAGTCGGTATATTTCGGGCACGTTTTCCAGCGCTTTCACAAGGCGCGCATCCGAAAGCACGGTGGCCGCAGCCAGAATATCGGTGTTGGCGGGATCCCAATCTTGCGTCAGATCCGTTGCCTCCTCGGCCAAAAATCCGGTCGAAACATCGCCGGACCGGAATTTCGGATGGTCAAGGATCGCGTCGAGATAGGCCAGATTGGTCGTCACCCCCAAGATGACATAATCCTGTGCGGCGCGGCGCGCGCGGGCGATGGCTTCGGCCCGATCGCGACCATGCACGATCAATTTGGACAGCATCGGGTCGAAATCGGTCGTGACCTTGCCGCCGTCCAGAATGCCGCTGTCGACACGCACGCCTTCGCCGCGTGGCTCGTCCAACAACAAGATATCCCCGATCGCAGGGCGGAAATCGGCGGTGGCGTCTTCGGCACAAATACGCAGTTCGATCGAATGACCGTTTTGCGGAATATCGGCCTGCGCCGCGCTCAACCCCTCGCCCGCCGCGATGCGCAGCTGTTCGGCCACCAGATCAAAGCCCGTCACCATTTCGGTCACCGGATGTTCGACCTGAAGACGGGTGTTCATCTCAAGGAAATAGAACGACCCGTCTTGGGCATAAATGAATTCAACCGTGCCAGCCCCACGATAGTTGACGGCGCGGGCGATTCCAGCGGCGGTTTCGCAGATGTCCAGACGTTGCGCCTCTGACAATGCCGGAGAGGGTGTTTCTTCGATGATCTTCTGGAACCGGCGCTGGATCGAGCATTCGCGCTCCCAGAAATGCACGACGTTGCCCTGCCCGTCGCCCATCACCTGCACTTCGATGTGGCGCGGACGTTCGATATAGCATTCGACGAAAAGTCGCCCGTCGCCGAAATAACGCTCACCCTCGCGGCGCGCGGTTTCGATCTCGGTTTCCAAGGTGCTGTCCTCGCGCACGACGCGCATCCCCTTGCCGCCGCCGCCCGCCGAGGGTTTGATCAGCAGCGGGTAGCCAACCGCGCGGGCGCGTTCGACAAACGTCGCGGGATCGTCATCTTCGATGGCCGAAGGGGCCACCGGAAAGCCGCGCTCTTCGACAAAGGCGCGAGCGCGGATTTTGTCACCCATCAGGTCGATGACCTCGGATGTGGGGCCGACAAACGTGACGCCCGCCTCTTCCAATGCGGCGACGAAGGCCGCATTTTCCGACAAAAAGCCATAACCGGGATGCACCGCATCCGCGCCGATCCTCTGTGCCACATCGACAATCTGCGCAATGTCGAGATAGGCGGCCACGGGTGTGGGGCCATCAATCGTCACAACTTCGTCGGCGATCAGATGGGCGGGGGAATCCACTTCGCTGGGATGCCGCAGCACGGCGGTTTTAATACCTTTGACGCGGGCGGTACGCAGAACGCGGGCCGCGATCTCGCCCCGGTTGGCGACCAGAAGTTTGGAAATACTCATATCCTGCAGTCATCCTTTTCTTTTCCCGTCCTTCCCCACATGTTTGCGGGGAAGGATATTTTTACGGTGTTCGCGGATCAGTCGACTTCCATACGCTCGGATACGATTGAGAAAGTGCTGTCCTTGGCATTGGACTGCAGAACCATCACGGCGGTCGGTGCGTGGCGCACGCCTTCGCCAAAGGTAACCGGGCCCAAAAGGCCATCGGTTTCAAACCCGTTCAGGTTTTGCAGCTTCTCAATCACGCAGGTGCGCGTCAGGTCCTCACCGCATTGGGTCATCGCATGCTCGAACATCGACGCTCCGGCGAAGCCCGACAGCGCATACCGGTTCAGCGACTTGACTTCGCTCTCGCTGAGGTAGGTGTTGGCCAGTTCCATGAACTTCGCAACGCCGGTCACCTCGAGAGAGTTCAGCGCCGGCACATAGTCAGCGGCATAAAAGCCATCGCCAGCGCTGCCCGCCAACGCCTGAACCGGCGTCAGGTGAGCGGAATGCGCCCCGAGAAACGTGATCTTCATCCGGTTCTTGGCAGCTTCTTTCAACAAGGTGGAATGTTCTGCCACGACACCGCCCGAGATCAAAACGGTCACGCCAGCTGCACGCGCTTTCAGCATCTCGGCAGAAAAATCTTTCTGGCCGCGCTTGAATTCCAGTTCCAGAACATTGTTCAAACCGTATTTTTCAACGCCTTGAAGGTAGCCACAGCGCACATCGTCGCCAAACTCGTCATCCTGAAATGCAATTGCGTATTTTTCATCTTTTAGGCCAAGCTCTTCGACGAGATAGGTCATCCCGGCGGCGATTTCCTGACAATAGGTCGGCCCGACAACAAAGAGTGAATTGAGCGGTGGATTGAAATGGCGAGAATTCACCGCCATGCTGTTGATCGACGGGAGACCAATTTCGTCGATCAGAGGCATCATGGCCGCCAGTTGCGAACTGCCGGATGTTCCGATCAGCCCGAAAATGTCATCGACATCGACCATTTTCTTGAGACTCTGAAGCGAGCGTGAGGGGACATAGCCGTCATCTTCGAAAACGATTTTGACCTTCCGACCGTTAATGCCGCCGCGCGCATTCACATCCTCCTGCCAGACTTTCAGCGACAGCGAGTGCGCCTTGCCCAGCAGGCTGGGTGGGCCGGTCAACGGGTCAACGGCACCCAGTACGATCATATCGTCGGTAACACCAGGTTCTGCCGTGGCACTGACGCTTCCGACCGTTAGAAGGGCGGCCGAAAGCGCCCCTTTCAAAAACCAGTTCATTATTGCTTCTCCCTATTGTGGTCCGTTGTTATGGACCGTTTTTGTTGCCCGTTTGAATCAGTATCTGAATGGCCAGTTGACCCAGCGGTTCTTGTATTCGCGGTATATCCCCATCAAGCCATCCGGCTCAAAACGCAGGAATAGAACGATGGTCAGACCATAGATGAACCCTTTGAGTTCCAGCGCCGAAATCGACCCCATCGCACCGCCCATCGAGCTGAACACGTAGTTAAGTATCTCGGCCAGCCCCAGCACGAAGACCACGCCAATGACAGCCCCCGCAGTGGAGCCAAGCCCGCCGACAATAATCATGGACACAGCTTCGATCGAAATGACCAAACTAAAGCTGTCCACGTTTACGAAACGGATTTGATAGGCCATCAGCGCGCCGGCGATGCCGGCGTAAAACGAGCTGACGACAAAAGCGTAAAGCTTGTATCGCGCCACCGGGACACCCATCGCACGGGCGGCGATATCCTGTTCCCGGATCGCCAGAAAAGCGCGGCCGACGCGACTGCGTTTGATGTTTGCCGATCCCAAAATTGCAAGGACCAAGACCGCCAGCACCAGATAGTAGAACGATTTGTCTGTCGCCAACTCCATCCCGAAGATCGCGGGCTTGGCCGTGGATATACCAGACGAGCCATGCGTGATGCTTTCGGCGCTCAGGATGAGATGGGTGATGATGATGGTAAAGGCCAAGGTCGTAATGGCCAGATACAAACCCTTCAATCGCAGCGACGGGATGCCAACCAGCAATCCGAACGCCGCCGCCATCAGCCCGCCTGCGGGCACGCACAGCCACAGCGGCATGCTGTAGTCAGCTGAGAGGATGGCCGCAGTATATCCGCCGACCGCCAGAAACCCGGCTTGGCCAAAGGAAATCAAACCCGTGGTGCCGGTCAGCAGGTTCAGCCCGATAACCCCGATCGCCGCAATCATCATACCGTTGATCAACGACGTGACGTGACCGGTCAGGACCACAGGTGCGGCCAGCGACATGATCACCAGCGCCCATGTCCAATAGGTCTGGGTCGGATTGCGAAAGAGCGATATCAGCTCCCCATAGCTCTCCTGAATAACTCCCGTACGCATGTCTCAGACCCTTTCGATTTCGGGCGTTCCAAACAACCCATAGGGGCGGATCATCAGAACCACCAGAATGACGAGGAAACCGGAAATCTCTTTGAGACCATGACCGATGTAACCTTCGGACAGATTCTCGAGGACACCGATAAGAATGCCTGAGATCGCTGCACCGAACACGGAATCCAGCCCGCCGAGAATAACGGCCGGGAAAGCCCGCAGACCCTGCGTCCACATATCCGGACCCAATCCATAGATCGTGCCCAGCAACACCCCTGAAACGCCGGCGATGACTGCCGCAATGGCCCAAGCCAGCGCATAGACGCGCGTGACGTTGATGCCCATCAGCAAGGCCGTGGTTTCACGCGCCGCCGTGGCCCGCATGGCAACCCCCATGCGAGAAAACCGCAGGAAGGCCCACATGCCGAACACGCAAACTGCAAGGAAACCAATGGCATAGATCTGCGCCGTATAGAGGAAAACCATGCCGAACTCGACGCCGCTGTCGCCGATATCAGTCGGCAAAACCATCGGATCCGCACCCCAGATCAGAACGACCACAGCACGTATCATCACCGCCATCCCGATGGTGACCATGACGGTTGAAAACACGTCCTGGCCCAGCATCGGCCGGATGAATATCCGCTCGATCAATAAGCCGACGACACCGGAAAGCACGACACAGACGCCCAGCAAGGACCAGAATGGAAGTGACCACGAACTGGCGATGGAAAATGCCATGTAAGAAATCAGCATCATGACTTCGCCTTGGGCGAAATTGACGACACTTGTCGCCTTGAATATCAGAGCGTAGCCCATCCCGATGAGACCATAGATCACGCCGATGGAAATGCCTGAAACGGTGAGCAGTATGAAATAGTCCAATCTGTTTCCCCTTAGCCGTAAATTTCCGTCATTTCGGATTTGAATTTTGTTTCGATGACGTTGCGCCGCACTTTCTGTGTGGCGGTCATTTCACCGTCGTCATGATCGAGCTCTTTTTTGAGAAGCACGAATTTTCGGATGTTCTCGACCCGTGCAAAAGCGTCATTCACCCGGTTCACTTCCTTGGCGATAAGCTCTTTGACCGGTTCCATACTGGATAGGTGGCTGAACGTGGTATAGGCGAGGCCTTGGGCCTGAGCCCACTTGCCAACCGTGTCATAGTCGATCTGCAACAGCGCCCCGAGGAAATTACGCCCCTCTCCGACCACGATCGCCTCGGCGATGTAGATCGAATCTTTAAGCGCATTCTCGATTTCAGACGGGGTAATGTTTTTGCCACCTGACGTGATGATGATGGACTTTTTCCGATCGACGATTGTGATCTCGCCATTGTCCAGTTGCTCAACCACATCGCCGGTTTGCAACCATCCATCGATGATGGTTTCGTTGGTTGCCTTTTCATTGTCGAGATAGCCCAAAAATACGCTGGGATGCTTGATTTCCAACTCGCCATCTTCTGCAATTCTGTATTGCAAACCCGGCGAGGCAACGCCTGCGGCGCCGACGGTGGCCTTTTCGGCATTTTGAAAGAACGCCAGACCGGCCGACTCGGTCATGCCATAAACCTGATAAAGCGGGACACCGATCACCCGGAAGAACCGGACAACCTCGGGCGAAATGGATGCGCCGCCAACAAAACCGCAATGGACCTTGTCGATCCCCATGAACCGTTTCAGCGGGTTGAAGACAAGGATCTTGGCGGCGAAATGCTTGATCCGTTCCATCGCGGTCAGCTGTCCGCCGGCTTCGATTTTGCGGAAATGCGTCTGCCCCAGATCAAGACCCCAGTTGTAAATCCGCCTTGAGGTTGGCCGTGCGTCCTGAATTCGGATCGACGCGCTGTATTGCAGCTTTTCCCAAATCCGCGGCACACCGAGAAACACCTTTGGCGCGATTTCACGCAGATTGACCTGTACGGTGTCGATGGATTCGGCAAAATTCACCTCCCCGCCGATCATCAGGCTGAGGATCGTCGAGAAGATCCGTTCTGCAACGTGACAAAGCGGCAGATAGCAGAGCACCGAATACCGATCACGCGTCAAATCAAACTGTGCAATCAGCGGGAACGACGCCACAAGCAGGTTGCGATGTGAAAGCAGCGCACCTTTCGGCGGGCCGGTGGTTCCCGAAGTATAGACCACAACTGCCGGATCGTCGGGTTTGGTTGCCTGGATCGAGTCGCGGAATAAATTCGCGTCTTCGGGATGGCGCGATACATGATCGCGTCCGGCTTGAACAACTTCGTCGAATGATTTCAGACGGGCTCTGTCATAGCCGCGCATCCCCTTCATATCGACACATACGATCATCTTAAGGTCCGGAAACGCACCGTTGTTCGCTTCGGCTTCCAGAACCTTATCGACTTGCTCCTGATCCCCGCAGACGACGACGCTGCTTTTGGAATGCCGCAGAATGTAGTCGAGTTCCGGCCAGGGATTGGTCGGATAGACCCCGACGGTCATCCCCCCCAAGGCTTGCGCGGCAATGTCGGAATATAGCCATTCCGGTGTATCCTCGCCCGCGATCGCCAGACGGCCGCCGCGCCCGAATCCCAAGGTATGAAGACCAAGGGCAAAAAACTGCACATTGGTGAAATATTCGGACCATGTGACCCGGTTCCAGATGCCCAGATCCTTTTCCCGGACCGCAAGTTCATCCGGAATTGTATCCGCCCAATGCATCAACAACTGCGGTAGAGTATGATCGCCCGCTTTGAAGCGCTCGCTAAGATCGTTCATCAAACCGCCTCCGTATCTTCTTCAATTTTGTGCCCAAGATAGGCTTCGATCACATGCGGATCCGCGCGTATTTCCGCCGGCGTCCCATAAGCAATCCGCTCGCCGAAATTCATCACCGCGATATGATCGGAGATATCCGTGACGATCCCCATATCGTGCTCGATCATCATGACAGTGATTTCCAGCTCCTCTTTCAGATCAAGGATGAAGCGGGCGATGTCCTCGGTCTCCTCGGCATTCATCCCCGACACCATCTCGTCGAGCAGCAGCAGTTTAGGTTCGGTGGCCAAAGCACGGCCCAGCTCGACCCGTTTTTGCAACCCGTAGGCCAGTGCGCCCACCGGCACATCGCGCACATGCTGAATTTCGAGAAAGTCGATGATTTCCTCGACCCGTTTGCGGTGCGCCCGCTCTGCGGCGCGCGTGGTCGGGCCAAATGCCAGCCCGCCTAAAACGCTGGTTTTCATGTGGCTGTGGCGACCGACAAGCATGTTGTCGACAACGCTGGCATGTTTGAACACCGCCAGGTTTTGAAAGGTGCGCCCCATTCCCAGCGCCGCGATCTTGTGCGGGGCAATCCGGGTGATGTCCTGACCGTCGAGTGTGATTGTCCCCGAGGTCGCGGGGAGAACCCGGCTGATCATATTGAACATCGTGGTCTTACCGGCGCCGTTCGGACCGATCAGACTAAAGATCTCGCCCTTGAGAACAGGAAAGCTGACATTGTTGACAGCCGTTACGCCGCCGAACTTCTTGACCAGCTTATCAACCTCTAACAATACGCTCATGACAGCCACCTCTTGCGTCGCTTGTAGTGTTTGACATCACGCATGTTGCGTCTGTTGCCGGATTCCGAAAACCCCAGATAGAACTCTTTGACGTCTTCGTTGTTCATCAGTTTCGCAGGCGTGCCGTCCATCACGACCCGGCCGTTTTCAATGATATATCCATAGCTTGCGATCGACAGCGCCAGTTCCGCGTTCTGCTCTACCAGCAGAACAGAAACATTGCTCTGTTTCGACAGGTCCGTCACGGCCTCGAAGATTTCGGCGATGATCTGCGGCGCCAATCCAAGGCTGGGTTCGTCCAGCATCAACAGGCGCGGTCTGGACATGAGGGCGCGACCGATGGCCACCATCTGCTGTTCACCGCCCGACAGATAACCCGCAATCATACCGCGTTTTTCTTTCACGCGCGGAAAGACACTAAAGACATACTCCAGAGCCTCCGCCGCCGCAGAACGGTTCCGGGTGATACCGCCCATCATCAGATTTTCTTCGACCGTCAGCGGCTCGAACAATTGCCGACCCTCGGGAACCAGAACAACGCCGCTGCGCACGATTTCGTCGGGTTTGCGGCCAATCATATTTTCGCCGTCAAGGGTGATCGTGCCACCGATGATATCGCCTTCCTCAGGATAGAGCACGCCAGAGATCCCCTTGAGGATCGTCGACTTCCCGGCGCCATTCGATCCCAGCAGGGTGACGATCTGGCCTTCATCTACCGTCAGCGACGCATCGCGCACCGCTTCGATCACATTGTCATAGACAATCTGAACGTTGTTGACATTCAACATTGTGCCCCACTTCCTTCGGTCATACCCAATTTGTCACGCGCGGCCATTTTGGCGGGCACGGGGATTTCGATATCGAGCAGCATTTGTGCAAAGCCTTTGCCTTGCGGGTCGATGCGGACCGAGGCGATGCCGCCGCCGCCCAGCGATTCATGCAGCAGGAAGTTCAGCGAATGGCTTCCGGGTAGGTCGAAGCGTTCGACCGCGCCCTCGCACAGATGGGCGAAATAGTCTTTCACTGTCTCTTCCGTCAGAGCGGATCGGATATAGGGCAAATACTCCGGCTTGCGGGCCAGAATACCGATATTGGCGATATCGCCCTTGTCGCCCGAGCGGCCCCAGGCCAGATCGACCAGCCGTACCTTGACGGCGTCGGGACCAGCATCGCGGCTTTCTGCCTGTGGCGCGGCGGGCGCCTCAAGTGCGACAGCCTTGGCCGCAATGGTGACGGGCACATCCTTGCCGTCGACCTCGACCGCGACGGGGGTGGCGGATTTATCTTGCAGGAAGGAGAAGAGCCGCACCACCGGTTGCACCTTGGGCCGTCCGGCAAAGAACCCGGTCAGGCCCTGCGCCGTGGAAATGGCCATCGGCGCGATTTCTCCGGCAAAGATATTGAGCGCGCGCCGGTCGTCATGCGCGGCGCCGATCTTCAGCACCACTTCGCGCGTTTGGGCGCGGGCGTTGGCGCCATAAGCGGCCTCGGCCCCCAGAACCTCGGTGCTGACCTGCCGGAAATCGCCAAGGTTCTTGTCGCGGAAAATCCGGCGGCAGCGGGTCAGGATCGCATCGGCCACGCGCTCGGCCTTGGCCGGTGCGTCAATCGCCGCCAGCGTCAGCGTGGTCACCGCGCGCCAGCCATCGGCATGGGTCGCCGAGACCTTGTAGCTGCCGGTGCGCCCGAGGCCTTTGCCGCCTTTGACCAGCACCTG
>NZ_KZ826496.1 GCF_003205515.1 Litorivita pollutaquae | reverse complement strand
CGCGCCTCAACCACCCTTCGGGCATTTTCGCCCAAGCTGTCTTTTCCCCGCAGGCCCGCGCGCCAGACCGGGGTGCCCGTTGGCACCTCTGGGGCCGGAGGGCAAAAAACAGCTGACCGGACGGCCAATGTTGGAGCATTGGCCGGGGTCAGCAGCGGCGCTTGTCGGCGGCGTTCGCGTCTCAGGCAGGGGTTGCGCTGATGGCCAGCTACCACCTCTCTGTGAAGACGATCAAACGCTCTGCCGGGCGCACCGCAACGGCGGCGGGAGCCTACCGTGCGGGCGAGCGCATCGAGTGCCAGCGTGAGGGTCGTGTTCACGACTACACCCGCAAGCAGGGCATCGAGGAGACGTTCATCGTCGCTCCCGAGACCGCCCCGGCATGGGCGCAGGATCGCTCCAAACTCTGGAACGAAGCCGAGGCCAGCGAGACGCGCCGCAACTCCGTCACCGCCCGCGAGTGGGAGCTGGCCCTGCCATCTGAGATCAGCGCAGAGGACCGTTCCCAGATCACCCGACAGTTTGCCGAGGAGCTGGTCAGCCGCTACGGTGTCGCCGTTGATGTGGCGATCCACGCGCCGCACCGCGAGGGCGATCAGCGCAACCATCACGCTCATGTTCTGACTTCCACTCGGAAGCTGGAAGCCGAGGGCTTCACTGCCAAGACGCGGGTGCTGGATTCCGCAAAGACCGGCGGTGTCGAGATCGAGCAGATGCGTGGCGTCTGGGCCGAGTTGCAGAACCGGGCGCTTGAGCGCGTCGGCGAGGTAGAGCGCGTCGATCACCGATCCCTAGAGAAGCAGCGCGAAGCAGCGCAGGAACGCGGGGACACGCTGTCCGCCGAGGAGCTGGATCGCGACCCGGAACTGAAGCTGGGACCGGCGGCAAACTCGATGGAGCGGCGCGAAAAGGCAGCGGCGGAGCGCGAGGGTCGGGAATACAAACCCGTCACCGAGCGCGGGGCCGTGGTCCATGCCGCGCGTCAGGCCCGCGCTGCGTTCCGCGAGATGCGCGAGCGCGTCGAGATTGCGCGTGAAATCTACGGGGTCGAGCGGGACGCCGGGCAGGGGCGTGTGTCCGCCGGTCTAGCCGCGCTCAGGGCGGCGACATCCAAGGGCCGTGTTACAGATGACGTGCGCGAGCGGTTGGCGCGGATCACGGATCGCGGGCAGGACCGTGGTGGGCAGAGTGACGAAGAACAAGCCAAGGGCCGCAACTATGCCCGCGACCGCCTGAAGGAGATCATGGACAAGGACGCGGGCAGAGACGGGCAGGCGGCGGTTCACAAGTTGGATGGTCACAACGATCCGGAGCTTGGCGAGGAGGCTGGACGCGAAGAGCGCAAACCGTCCGTGAACGAGCGTCTAAAGGACGTCCTGAACAAACCGCGCGAAAAGCTGGAGATCGAGGATGAGCGTGACCAGGAGAAGGATCAGGAGGCCGAGAACGAACGCGAGATCGACAGGGAGATAGACCGTGATCCGGGCCTCAGTCACTGATGAGATTGTGTGAGGTCTTTTCGCCTATCTTCATGGGGATGCTTGCTTGGGAGAACCCAACGCCTACCAGGAAGGAAATCACGCCGGTTGCCGTCTTGAATTCGCGCACCTTGATCGCATTCTGCGTCAGGCGCGTTCTTGCAGTCACAAGGAGCTTCTCCTTACCGTCAGCCCCCACAGTCCGCATGATCCAAAGACCGTACCAGCTCGGTCCTTTGCGTTCCGGGTCGGCCTGGCACAACACTTCGACCGTATGCCCCTTCTCGGCAAGCTCGCGTAGGCCTTGTTCAGTGATCACGTTTGGCTCAAGGTCGGTTGTCAGGTTCATCGCACACACTGAAAAAAAGAGAGATTGTCTCTTTGTGGCGGAATCCAGCAGTGCATTCAATAGTATATTATTGGAATTGCATGAATCTTAAAACCGCCCCTAGGCTGCGACGATGGCGGGTGTACCATTCCGGTCGATGGAAAGGGCAAGCCCGCCACGTAAGAAATTATGGGGTTAGGTGGCATCAGCCATGTTTGCCCATGATAGCCGGAGATTGTTGCCCGCTCTTTTTGGCAAGTTGGCACGCTTCACGAGACGTCCCGACACTTCAAAGTCATCGTCAATCTTCACGACGAGCAGTTTACTGAAATGCCTGTCGAGACGCACCTTGGTCTTTTCTTTGCTGTTAACTGGCGAGATGGTTTTGATCTCAACAAAGTCGTTGCCTAATCTACCATCGGAGCCTTGGGCATGGTTCTTGTGGAGTTTGATTCCATACATGATCGCACCAAAAAGCTCACCAATGTCGCCGTAGACGTTGAGGTGCTGTCCAGTGTCGCAAAAATAGGCCTCTGCAAGCGTCAGCAGGTCCTGAAAGTAAGGAACCAAAGTTGGGTCAGCGTTTGGATATTTGAGGCGCAGTTCAGCCTCGCGCTCAAGTTCAGCGAGGCGGCTGTATTTGGTTTCTTCTGGGTCGATAATGCTATCCCAGCCAAGCCATTCGCCATCAATCCAAAATGCGTTGTCTGGGCCTAATACATCGGCTGTCATTTGAAACTCCTGCTTGGGAGCAATACCCTAAGACTTTGAAAAGATTATGACCGTCCTTCACTTCCGTTGACGCCTGCAAAGTAGCTATAGAACCCCGTGATCCCGGCAATGCGCCGGTCTCGCTTTGAGCGATAGACAGGGCAGGGGATCGGCGGGCTGATGCCCGCTCACCCCAGCCCCGACAGTTTCTTAATCCTATTGATCCGCCTGCCATCCTGGCAGGTCCGAGAAAACCGGCAAGCGCCGCCTGCGGCGTCGGTTCCGGTCGAGAATTCCGGTTCCTCCCACGCGGGCGAGCCGCGCGGTTCCCTCCCAAATTCTCGCCCTCCACCCGGTTGTCACGGCCCCGCAAGGCCGCAGGACGGGCTTTGCCCTTACCTGCTCTGCCCTTCGGAATGCATGGGCATTCCAAAGATCAGAACAGGAAGGCCCGCCCATTGGCGGAAAGGGGAAGAGACCCGGCCCGCGTCACGCGAAGGAGGGTCACAAATGACCGCAGAGAAGTTTGACGTTTACACCCATGTCACCAATCAGATTATCGCACAGATCGAGGCGGGAACGCCGCCCTGGCGCAAGCCGTGGACCGGCGGCGGGGCATCGGTCAGCTTGCCGGAACGGTTCAACGGCGAAGCCTATCGGGGCATCAATATCCTGATGCTTTGGGCCACGGCGATGGCCAAGGATTATAGCTCAGCTCGCTGGATGACGTTCAATCAGGCCAAGCAGCTTGGGGGCCATGTCCGCAAGGGTGAGAAATCCGCCACGGTCGTGAAATACGGCACTGTCGAGCGCGAGGACGAGAACGGCGAAGATCGTCAGATCCCCTATGCCAAGGCCTATCGCGTGTTCAACGCTGATCAGATCGAGGGCTTGCCCGCTGAATTCTACATCCTGCCCGATCCGCCTCGTGATCTTGGCACCGTGGCCGACCCCGCGTTGGAGGCGTTCTTTGCCGCGAGCGGCGCGCAGATCGACGTGACCGAGGAGCCGCGCGCCTATTACAATATCAAGACTGACCGCATCCACATGCCGCCGATCGCGACCTTTCACAGGGCCGCAGGATATTACGGCACCTTGGCCCATGAGACAATTCACTGGACAGGCGCGACAAAGCGGCTGGACCGCTTGGGCCGGTTTAATGACCGCAAGGCCTACGCGTTCGAGGAGCTGGTCGCGGAGATCGGAAACTGCATGCTGTGCGCGCAGATCGGGGTGGAGCCTGAATTCGACCAGAGCGCAGCCTATGTCGAAGGATGGCTTGAGGCGATGAAGGAAGACAGCCGGGCAATTTTCCGCGCCGCGTCCGAGGCGCAGAAGGCCGTGGATTACATCATGGAGCGCACCGTGCAGGCCGACCGGATGGCTGCGGAGTAACAACCTAGGCCGCTGAAATTATCGAGGCTCCCGCCAGTAGGCGGGGGCCTTTTTGCATTGTAGCGTGATCTTGGGTGAGGGAGGTTTCAGGGTGACCTGTCGGCGGGCAACCTGACGGCCACCTGCCGACAGGCCCTGCGCTTCGCGCGGACGGGCATGCCATGCCCGGATGCAGTGGCGGATGAGCGGTGTTCATGGCGATCAACAGCCATTCGCTGCAAGGCACGTGAACAAGCAAGACGCGGACAAACCCGTCATTCCCGCCTCGGCTGTGAATGGCGGCTCTCCTTGACCAAGTATATGACGAGCGTTCACTCAATTCTCGTTGAAATCGCGGTTCCTTTTTGAACGAGAAACTGCCTCAATCGGTCAGGATACCTTTCATCAATTGCATCTTTGACCGACGGGCGGGCCGCCAATGCATTACGCCACGGCAACACACGCTTATGGCTATCATTCAACAGATGGAGATCGGCATCTTTCTCGAAAGTATCAAGATATCGGAATACTGGGCCAAAGGCAGCATCTACAAGTGAAAATCTGTCACCTGCAAAATACGTCAGTTCTGATGAGCCAGAGCGTGCTTCAAGGTCATTTTCAAGCCGTGTAAACATACCGCGCAGTTTTTCCGTCTCAACATCAAGAACATCATTCGACGGGGCGTTATAGAGCCGACCAATACCGTTCAGCACACTGGAGGCGAATTCAATCCACGCGCGGTGCCGTGCGCGCTCGACGGGGTCAGAAGGATGCAAAGGGTTTGGTTCTGTGTCCTCAAGAAACTCTACGATTACAGCACTTTCAAAGAGGGCTGTCGGTTCGCTTACTTGATCATCGGAAATCATCAGTAGAGGCACTTTGCCCAAAGGTGATGCTGACTTGAACCACTCTGGCCGATCTGCAAGATCGATCCATTCGCGATCAAACGGAACCCCTTTTTCAGACAATGCAATGGCTGCACGCTGCACGTAGGGGCAGAGATGATGGGAGACGAGTTTAAGCTTTTCCATTATGCAATCCTCTCTGCAAGCGCTTTAGGAAGTGGGCTTGAGCGTCGAAGCGCGTAAGCACCATCTCCAAGCATCACCTGAACGACGGCGAGAAGAGTGAGATAAAGAGGATATTCCCAACCGCCATTCTCATAGCCGAACATCCAACCATTAGGCCAATGCGCCCAGGTTGCTCCTGCCAATACGGGAATCATCACAAGTGAAACCCAACGCGTCTGGATCCCCAGGATCAGCATGATCCCTCCAACCGCTTCCATCGCAAAGATGACGTAGGCAAGCGGACCCGGTAGGCCGATAGATGAAAAAAATGCGGCCGTTCCCGATAAGGTAAAGACAAATAGCTTTAGCCAAAGCGAGTGGGCAATAAACATCACGCCAAGCGCGATCCTAAGAAGAGCCGTCGCCATCGGTGTGAGGTTCGTTCGTGTGTCTGTGTTTGTCATATATGTCTCCAATGTGAATGCAGGTGCATCTTGTTAGTGAATATAGTTGCACCTGCATGCAGAGTCAATATAATTGCAGATGCATCTATGTTGAGCTAGATATTCGGAGGTCGAATGCGGGGAATGATCAATGGGGAATGGCACGCAGAGATCACATCTGCCGGTGGTGGTTTGTCAGGAATTGCTGAAGGATTTTCGACGCCGGCATCGAAGGTCACTATTAATCATGCTCGACTACGAGAGCGCCCTCAAAGCTATCATCTCTACGTCGCGCATGCCTGTCCTTTTGCTCACAGGACGCTTTTGGCACGTGCGGTTAGTGGCCTAAATCTGCCCACGACCACTGCTGATCCTTGGCTCGGCGGACCGCAGGGCTGGCAACTGCAATCTGGGCCATCTGATCCAGTTCCCGATGCCAAACATCTCTGGCAGGTCTATCAGGCAAGCGATGAGAATTATACTGGGCGCGTTAGCGTTCCGGTACTTTGGGATTGTGAGGAAGAGGTTATCGCCTCCGCAGATTCACGGGAAATCATGGATGCCATCCTTGCAACAAATGCGAATGGACCCCTCCCTACCACGGCAGATCCCGACTTAGCTGCACTGACCGATCGGATAATTGAGGGTTTGAATTTAGCTGTGTATCGCGTTGGCTTTGCTGGAGATCAACAGACATACGATGTTGCCAGCGATGCCCTGCATAAGGAATTGCGACACTTCGATCGACGACTAAGGGATCACAAGTGGATTTGGAGAGATCAACTGAGCGCCGCCGACCTCCTGCTGTTTGCAACCGGTATAAGGTTCGACGTGGCCTACCACGGCGCATTTTTGCTCCTCGACTTGATGTGGCGCGATCACCTCGGACTTCAGGAGCATCTTTTGCGGGTTAACAACAGACCAAATGTGTCACAAACAGTGCGCTTGGGCGAATATCGCATTCATTACTTTGATGATTCCGCGTTCACAATCCGCAATCCCATGCCGAACGGGCGGTGGATCGTGCCAAGAACATTCTCCATGGAGGTAAGCCGTTGATAAAATCAGAAATGCCGGATGATGAAGCGCAGACCTCCTGGGCGCGTCTCGTGCGTGTCAGTCAGTCAGTTCTTGCGTCGGTTGAGGTCGATCTCCGTCGCGAGGGATTTCCGCCACTTGCTCAATATGACGCGCTGCTTGAGTTGCGTAGAGCTGGAGACAAAGGTCTGCGACCGTTTGAATTACGTCAGGAGATGCTTCTCGCGCAATATAGTGTTTCCAGACTGGTTGATCGGCTCGTGAAAGCAGGTTTTGTTGATCGCCACGACAGCGAAGACGATGGCCGAGGACAAGTTCTGAAGATCACCTCCAGCGGTCGCGATTTGCTGGAAGCCATGTGGCCGATTTACGGAAAGGCGATACAGAACCATTTTGCTGTAAAGCTCTCCCCAACCGATATCCGAAACCTGGCGCATCTTATGGCGCAGCTAGATACGCGGCAGCCGGTGAAGTAGAATACCAGCCTACCAGGTTTCTCTTCGGGCTGAAATCGTTATTGGGGCTCTGACCAAGCGACCCACCGTAGGGATCGAATAGCTGCCATTCGTGCATGGTGCAGCATCAGTAATTATGGGCTCTCAGTCAGCTTTCGCCGCGCGGAGCACCAATGACGGCTCTCGGACACAAACCTCTTGCCACAACCTATGGCCCTAAAACGGTCCTTTTGACCGCTACCCACTGACCTACCTCATATCAATCGCTTGGGTGTGACAAAACCTCCCTGCCAAAAATTTGTAGTTTTGGCAGGTTTTTGACCTTCATGGGAATCTGATGTCGTAAAGGGCAAAAAGCGACCTTGGCCGACGCCCTCGACTAATTTTTCATTGGCCTTGTAGTGATCGGAAATTTCCCAAACTGGCGTTAAAGTCGACTTTTAAACAAAATGAGCCAAGAGTGACGAATGCGGCGTCTAAGACGAATGACCGTTTCTACGACCTGCCCTATGTTCACTGATCACATACGCGAGGCGTTTGGACCCCATGGTCAGTCTCAGGACCTTGCGATAGGTTCCTTCAATGAAGTGATTTTGAGGGAATTTTTCCGGTGGCTCGTCTTGTTTATTCTTGTCGTTTCGACGTTGTGGCCGAACACGGCATCGAAAGTGTTCTTTCCACCTACCAGGACTGGATTGTTGGGCACTACAGAGACCGACGTGAACTCCACCAATTCGAGTTTAACCCGCAAAGCGTAGACGTGCCCCAAGGACTTCCGAGGGGCCATTCTTTGATTTCCTCAGTCTTCGAGAATGAAGGTGACCGTGTAGTACGCATTCGTTGGTCCTTCCCCGATGACAACGATGCGGGTTTGCGGTGGGCGAACGAGGTCCGTATTGGTCAGTTTGGAGACCGCTGCGGTGTCGAGCATCTCATATCCATCGAGTCGGTCGAATACAGTGTAGCGCCTGCAAAGTTGATCTTCGGATCGCCTCGTGCCATCCGCGATATTTGCACAAAGGCACCCACTTACATTGGGGAAATGCAGGTCCGGGCCGAACCGTACGCCTTGGAGCAAGATGGGCTAGATGACCTACTTCGCCTTCTAACAAGTGATCTCAGGAAGCTGCCTGTGGTTCTACTGTCGCCGTATGCACACGGGGAGTTGAACCAAATCGATCCAGCAAAGCTCGCACGCAACCTTGCCGGTGTGGCGGTGGTGGTGTGCGTCGAGGACCCCGAGTTGACGTGGGATTTCGCCAATGAGGTCGGGCGGCAATTGTCCTGCTTCAATGGAGCAACCCGAATCTACTGGCCCGGGTTTTCGAAAGCGTCGGATCCGCGAAGCCACCGTTTGTTCTTCGGGTCTTGGATTGAGCAAGTTGGTTCTGTAGCCGCCGCAAGGGCAATTGAACGGGCAATCTTTGCTGTCGCGGCCTTCCGATACGTACCTGATAAGCGGATTGCCAACCTGATCCGGAGCACGGAAGCTGCTGAACGCCAGAAGCTTCTCGATCAAAAGCGCGAGGCGGGTGACGAGTTCTGGGACGACTATCAGCAAGCAGTCGACCAACTTAAGGAGGCGGAAGAGCAGGTCGCGGATTTAGAAGCGGAGAACGCCAATCTCAGAGCCAACCAGCAGGTGTTCTTTGCTGCGGGACCCGAAGTCCCGGAGGAAATCGCCCATACCGATGCGACCGAGCAATTGGCCTTCTCTTCCGTGGCGGAGGCTGTCGAAGCTGCTGCCATACGATGCAAGAAATTGGAGATACTCGACACAGCCATGTCTGCTGCTGCGGAAAGCCCATTCCAGCGCCCTTATGACATATTCAGGGCTTTGATCGATCTTGATGAAATTGTCGATGCTTGGAGCAAGAACCGAGACGACAATGGGAGTGGGGGAGACCTTCTACAGCATCTGCGAGATCGAGGGTGGGGAAAGCGGAGCAGCATGCATATCTCCGACACTACGCGCGGGAAGTATCGCTCCCATTACGAGTTTGTGTATCAAGGAAAGAAACAGCTGTTCGAGCCCCATATCACTATTGGCGCTGGGGACGCCAACGCGTGTTCTTCAATTCACTTCATCTTCGACCAAGAGCGTTTGAAGATGGTTGTGGGTTATGTTGGAAGACATTTGCCCAATACGAAAACCTAGATATTCTAGGCGAGCCGGTCATCAGAGCCGACCTTCGAGTTAGTGTGGGCGACCACTGCGTCGTCCGCAGTGCAGGCCCAATCAAGCTAAATATCAACGACTGCTTTCAGAAGCAGGGACGTGAATCAGTTGCCGAAATAGCTATATATGTCAGCAGTGCTGACTTATCTCATAATACTTGTTATGTTAATAATGTTGCAAGCGCGGTCATCCAAGTATCATTATCCTACAGGTATTGCCGCGTTGGACCATTTTCCCTTCTCATTGTCTGAAGGTATATGAGGTCGAATATCTTCGATAGTTCTTTCAAATAAGGCTGGTGGCTCGAGCGCCATATTCCAAACATGGAAGACGTAAGCGTCACCAATTTTGTCTGCCGTGTTCCATTCATTCCTAGACAGATAGAAACGCAGTGGTGAGTTGATCGTAGACTTGACTTCGATCATCCGATTCACTTCTGCCCCAGCTACTAAATCATGTGACAAGACATCGTACCCAGCAAAGTTATCGTCCAACCCGGTCCATTCTGGCGTTTTCGATATTCCTAGAGCCTTCAGCCTTTCTATTTCATATTCAATAGTTAGAGCTTCTGCGCGGCGGGCCTGTTCCATCTTCTCAATGTCTACAGCCAATCGAGCATGGCCAACTACATCGTCCCACCAACCGACAACAGCAATATCAGGTGGGTTGTTTAGAAGCCCTGCCGCAGCAAACACGTCACGATCATCTGAATCCAAAGAATCAATGAACCTTACGCGTCCTTGCCTCATTGTCTTTGCCCAAATCGGTTGATGACCAATAACAACGGCTTTGATGCAGCTCTGAAAAAAAGGTTCCCCATCTAATTGACACGCTATGTCCAAATGTGGGTGCAGCTCCACTGCAGCTTCCATATCCAGGCTGCTCGCATCGACTTCAACTTGATGCATTAGTTCAATCAGCTCAGCTTGGGGCAACCCGTGATGGCTTTCAGCATATATCCTGAAGAGTCTCAGGCCCTCAAAACATGAGAGCGAAAACAGCCTTTCTGTTGGAACTGAGCCGCTCATAGGAGTTCGTCATCTGGCTCAGGTGCTTTGTTTTCAAACTCAGAAATCAAGTCGATTATGTCCTGGATACCCACGTCATAATCGATGGGATCGTCAGCTTGCTCTTCATCATATGCAATTTCGTGAAGATCGTCATCATCGAGGAGTTCTTGCATATTACGTATTTTCTCAGTCAACCGCCTACTCACTGACAGATCGATACTGCCGATCTGTGCCGGTGCTTTTGTCCGGTAAACAAATATATTTGTCTCTTGATCTGGGGCCAATCCTAAGCGGTGAATGCGGTCGATGGATTGTAGGTAATGGGTGGAGACGTAGCTGCGATCCACATAAATTGCGTTGTGGCAGACCGTATGAAGGCTGATACCCTCCCCCGCCGCTGCGGGATTTGCAATCAGCACAGAGCAGTTTGGATCTTCGTGGAAGCGGCGGATACGCCCTTCTCGGGTCTCTGGATTGTCAACGAATCCGGAAGAAACGCCCCCATGAATATATACGGGATTCAGGTCAGCTAGAGCTGAGTTTAGACTATGGATCGTTCCAGTGAATATCGTCCATATCACTACCTTGTGGTTAGCTTTTGCCAACTCACGCGCATGCGCCATAACAGCACGTAGTTTTGCTGAATGCCCTTCTTCTAGAACAGCATCTACAATAGAGGAAGAAACCTCAACATAGTCGTTTGCCATAGCATTGAGCGCAAGCGTTGGGCTTACTGACAGCTGAAGGAGCCGCATGACAGATCTACGCGCCCTAAGCAGTTGGACCTCGCCCAGACCCGCCCCAGTCTTGTTAGCAAAATTTCGCAGAAACTCGTCTCTGACAATCGAATAGAGTGCGAGTTGTCCATCGTCCATTTCTACGTCAAGAAACGTCCTGGTGGCTTTTGGTAGCCCCAGCTCAGTTTTTGTAGTCCGCACATACAGATTGCCAAGGACCTCGCGAGGTGACTTTCCAAAGGAAACCTCTTGGCCTAAGCCATGCCCTGGCCAAAGGAAGTCTAATTGGGACTGAATGTCAGATGCCGCTTGGGGCATGGGCGTACCGGAAAGTATGTCCCTTCTTACGGGTAGTGCTGCAATCTCCAAAAGAAACCGTCCCCGTTGGGAAGCAAGGCCAGCCTTCATGCGGTGAGACTCGTCGAGCACTAGGTGGGTAGGGTGCGTCGCAACGTGATTTGCGATCACAGACTGTTGTCTTATTGCGAGGTCGTAAGAAATTATGAAGCGGCTAGCCCCTGAGTTCAGGGCGGCTTCGGTTGCATCAACACTGCCATCTAGAACGGTGAATTTCTCACCTATATCTGGATCCTGATCTACATCTATACATTCTTCAACGATGTCTTTCCAAGCTTGAAAAGCAGCTTTGGGCGCAACCACGATTAGGTGCAGCCCGTCTTGTTTTGAGAGCAAATGGAGAGCAAAGGTAACCGTTGTCTTACCGGCCCCAGGTACAGAGAAGTTTGCCCCGTTGGGTAGGTGTAGGAGTTGGGCAAGATCACGAAGCTGGAAATCCTTCAGGGTTCGGCGAGTGAAGCCCAGAGCAATCAACTCCGCTTGAATGTCTTCCGCAGAGCGCAGAGTACCTTCGCTTTTATTGAACTTTTTGACCGCTTGAAGCTGCAGGGAGAAGGTCTGTAATTTGCTCTTTGCTTCTTCAGTTGGCTCAAACCGAAAATTAAATGTCGATTGCGCTGATCTAGTCGCAAACTCGCGAACAATTGTTAGCGTGTCTGGCCATGATAGCGTTAACTCGTTACCAGTAGTCTTCGTTTTAAAGCCGTGCGACAGGGTCGCTGAGTTCAAACGACTCCAGATCGATGAAGTTACGTCGTCGGGTAAGACTTCAAATTCACCTTCACCTTTGCAATTGATCGAAATGGAGACTTTGGTGGGGTCACTCATCTGCTGATTGATCTCCAGCATCGGATTTCTTTGCCGCCATGGCTTCTGTTACTTTGCCCCGGATTTTCTCAAGAGCCTCCTCAATAGCGTCGATCTGTTTGAGCATAGCCGGGTAGGTAGCTGCGCCCGCCATTGAAACATCGATCGCAGCCAATTTTGAGTGCACTTGCCCGAGAGCTTTCAGAGCGGCGTTCTTGTTCTTTTTGCCCTTATCTCTTTCGATAGCAGTTACGCAGGCATCAATTAGCGTTTCAACTGCATCATCTCTTGTCTCTTCTTCCTTTAGCGCGGCGACGAAAGGTTGATAATCAATGGCTTCGTCATCTTCCTCGATTGAAAAACCAAAATCTTCATCGGATTCGTCATCAGCGGAGCTTAAATCAAGGCCTAGTTCATCAACGACCGTCTCAATGACCTCTGGCGCGAGCTTTCCAAACGCCGCATTATATCCATATACACGACCAGACAGCTTATCGCGGTTGTCGAAAAGTGACCATGCGATTGCGCGGCTTGCATTTTGGAGCTGAGCGTCTTGTCCCGCAATGTTTTTTGGCAGGTCTTTAAATAACTGTTCAGCATCATCACTGACAAGCGCATACTGGCCGGGTTTTCCACGCCAATCTGAGAGATATAGCTCTGCCTCTTCAAGGGCTTGCAAAAGATTCTTGATATCAATCGTCCGCCGTCTTAACTGGTCTGCGACTTGCTCATGCGAACGTTCTTTATTGATCTGACGCCGCACCAGCTGGGCATCTCCAATCCAATCATAATCCAGCTTTGTTTGAGGTCTGGCCTGCAGAGCAGCCTCGATATCATCGATCTCATCCGCAGATGTATCTGACGGAAGTACTGCGCATCTGACGTATGCGAATTGGGCAAACTTGCTTGGATCTTGCGTGTAGAGATCACGCATGGCGCTGAGCCTACGGTTCCCGTTGACAACTACCCCTGTGGCCGTGATCAAGATGGGCTCCCGTTGACCTTCAGCTTCGAGAACTTCATCGATGTTGGCTATCGAGGCCTTAGCTGCCTTAGTAATTCTTCGTAGAATACCGTGCTGAAGTTGTTGAACTGAGGATAACTCTTGGCCCATTGAGAACAGAGTCTTGTCCAGTTCCTTCTTTGCTATGACACTTTGTTGTTCAGAGAATGTTCTACAATTACCCATCCTGTAAACGGGCAAGCTGATTTCCAGCTTTATTTCGGGAAGATCAATTCGATCTCCGCGAAAGTCATCCAATGCGTTTGTTTTGTCTGTTGCCGCAACACGCTTGGCGATTGTAGCCTCGCGTTCAGAGCGAGGCTTCAGGCTGATTTCAAACATTTTGTTGGTCCCTCACTCAAATGCCACGACTAAAATTGGAACGGTAATAACCCGGTCAAAGAGCTTTAGTTCACGGATCACTCTTTCTGCAGAGGCTATGTTGTCACCAATTTCTTTAGCAGCTTCCCGAGTGGGCAAAGCCAATGCAGCGGCTTCGATGCGTCCGGATTTATAGAGGTATTCCAGCTTTAAAAGGTCGTATGGGGCGCGGCTCATATTGCCAGTTTGAAGCTGAAACGCCAAATCGTTCTTCAAAGAAAATATCTTGATCATAGACTCGCTATCGAGCCTTACATCCATCGCCCAACCGTCGTTCAAAAATTCCTTTTCAACGTGCTCTCGGATGGCTCCCGTGCACCTCTTTCCAATAGCTATCGACGGCTCTTCGAATACGTCAGTAAGCCACTCCTTTAGATCCCGGTTTTCCCATACAGCACCAGCTTCATGGTGATTATCATAGGTATACGCTAACTTCATTTGCTCTCTTTTACACTAGGTTCGTAGACCGGCTTGTTCATAGGCCTGGTCCTCAATCGGCCTGCCCGAAGGTCGTGTATCCGCTCCCATGCGATATCAACGTAGCGTTTTTCCAGGTCACAACCGAATGCGTTACGCTCGTGCTTCAGGGCAGCGATTGCAGACGACCCAACCCCCAGATACGGATCCAAGACGCTATCTCCTGGATTGGTCAAAGACAAAACGAGGCGCTCCACCAAAGCGACTGGGAACTGGCATGGATGATCTGTCTTCTCTACATGATTAGATTTTACATTGGGGATATCCCAAATGTCGGAGGGGTTTTTACCTAAAGGATTCCCGGAAATTTCACCCTTGTTTGGCCCTTTAAAGTGCTTTTTATTCGGGTATTTTGAAGGAACACGAACTGGGTCAAGATTGAATGTGTAGTCCTCGGATTTTGTGAACCACAAAATCGTCTCGTGGCGCCCTGAAAAGCGCTTTTGGCAATGCAGCCCATGACCAAAGGTCCACACAATTCGATTTCTCAACTGAAGGCCCAGTTGCTTAAATATAGGATATAAGAGAATATCGAGTGGGAAAATTTCACCGTTGTGGACGTGATTGCCTACCTGCCAACAAATGGAACCGGTCGGGTGTAGCAGCCGAGCAGCCTCTGCGATACACGCGACCTGCTCTTCGATATAGACTTCGTGCGAACGCCGCTTCTCGTATTCTTTGCCGATGTTATACGGCGGCGAAGTTACGATGAGCTTCATTGATTCATCGGGAAGCCGCCGCATAAACTTCAGATTGTTCTCACACGAAACCTGAACATCAATGTCCCGCTGCAGTCTGGTCACGTCGGCGATGTCATTTTGTGTGGCCTTACGGCGAACAGTTGTCTTTGTCATTGATTTTCTAGCATAATTTATAGACTCCCACCCATGTAGGGTGCACTTTGTAGTTTGTCTTGTGAAGCAAAAAGCTACATTTTGTTACTAATATGTTCGCGCCACACATAATATGGTATGCTGTATTATTTCTCCGCAGCACCACTTCGACATCAGCGCCCTAGTAAATCTTGGACGACTGAGGGTTTGCGGGCAATTAGGGCCAGCAGTACTTGGGCTGGCCCATTCGGAGTGCGCCGCCCGTGTTCCCAGTTGAGCAAGGTGCCTTTTGCGACCCCTATACTGCGAGCAAACTCTGCTTGTGACAGGCCAGTCTGAGCCCGGATCTCAGAAATATCTATTTCCGGAACGGCAATCTCGTGCAAAACGGCACTAGCCCCCTGCCCTTTCGAGAATGCCTTTGCTTCTTCGAGGCCTTGTTTGATGCTGTCAAATGCGCTCATTTCTTATCACTCCACATAGCGACGATCTCCTTGCTCAGCTCCACAGCGGCGGCTTGTTCCTTCGCCGTCAGATTGGCCTTTTCATTCTTTGCAAATACAGTGATCAGGAAGATCGGCATGTGGCGTCCGCCAAACACATAGATCGTCCTGAAGCCTCCACTCTTGCCGCCGCCTTCACGCGGGATGCGAACCTTACGAAGGCCCCCACCCATTGAAACGCCAGCATCGGGGTTTCCTGCGATCCAAAGGATGGCGGCTTCTCGCACGCTGTCCGACATGACCGCTTTGGCCCGGCGCTGGAATTCAGGTAGTTCCACGACTGTTTGCAATTTCGTCATTTAATTATACGTCATTGGCACATAAGTCAATGGCTCATCCCTACATGCTCATAAGCACGGCGCTGCTTAACACCTTCTAGGCCACTAAGGGCGCGTTTAGCTTCCGCTTCGCTGCGAAACAAATCCAGCCGAACATGGCCGCCTTGCCCTATCCGTCCCCACTCGCGTTGTAATGCCCACTCACCAAACAAGTTTGGGTGAACCGACATCCGATAGTATCGCGCCACGTTCTTGTCAGCGTCATGCTTTTCAAGATGGATTTCTATCATCGGCCAACCTAATTCTTTGTCTTACGGTATGCCGCCAACATGTCCTCAATAACATCATTGAGTCGCCTGCCCTCTTCATCCCGCAACTGATTCAACTCGTCACGAAGCTGGCTAGACAGGTAGATGCGCCAGTAGATCATATCTTCATTCAGTGGTGGCCGACCCCTTCGAGACGAGGAGGATACGGCAGCAGGTTCTGTTGATCGAGTGAAGCCATGTGCCTCCCCGGCCTTTGCGACAGCGCTCTTGTCTGGTTTGGCACGGACTGCCTTTGGCTTACTTTTTAGAGCAGCCCCGATTCTGACATCGGTTTCTGGTTTTCCATCGTCGTCATCAAGGTTCAGAAAACTATTAGCCATTATTCCGCCTCCAGTATCTCAGCCAATTCTTTGCCGAGCCTAGCAGTGTTGCTGATCGCGCTGGCGACCGATTGATTATGCCCAAGCTCAAAAAGAGTCTTTCCTTCAGCCATCACGCGCTCAAAAGGCGCGCGACGCATAAGTTCGGTTTGCAAGCGTTCGACCCCTGCCCCATCCAGTTCAGCAAGCAGTTCCTTGTGAGATTTTGTGACGATGGCAGCATCAGTCTGAGTTATCAAAATTCGTGCTGGAACGGTTCTGCGGGCTGCACGTCCCGCGTCTCGGATCATCTTGAGGGCTGCGCCAGCGGCATCGCCATCAAGGGCACTTGGACGCATGGGTATAATGCACATGTCTGACGCGGAGGCTGCATAGGACGCCATAAGACCTGCTACGCCCTCAAGATCGACAAACACCAGATCGTGCTTCGCTTCGGCTGCCTCCAGAGTATCAAGGATGCTCCCGTCAGATGGATCAGAGATCACCTCGAAGGGCGGTTTTCCCAAGCCCTCACTTTTCCGCTTACCCAGCCAAACGCGCGCAATGCTTTGACGAGGATCGGCATCCACTATGGCGACTGACAAATCCGGATTGTTCGCAAAAACTGTTGCGAGAGTGAGTGCCGACGTGGATTTCCCGCATCCGCCTTTGGGGGATAGAACGCTAACGATCATTGCTCTGCCTCTTTTTTACGGCATCTTTTATTACGTGACCTTTTATATGTCACGCTATTTTATATTTCACGGCATATTTTATACCCGGCATATTATACGGCATAATAAATATCACGTTACTTTTAATATCATAAATCTTGCCGTGCGGCCCACTTGCGGCAAAACCCTATGAAAGCGTTGTCTGGACTTCTTGGCGGCTCCATTCCCTGATCAAGAAGTGACACTACCCACTGTCGCCATTCCCGCTCTATCACGTACACGTCCCAGCCCGGAGCAGCCCTTCGAGCGGCCTCAAAAGTGTCTGGTCGAAGACTAACTGAATAGCCTTCTCCGAGAAGGGCAGGGGCCGAGTTACGGTTTCTGAAAGATACCATGTCGGATTCCATGCTCACCGAGTAGTCGGGCAGGTGATCAAATTCGCACAAAGCCCTAACAGCCATCCGAAAGTTCCGCGATGCATCGCTCGATCCGCACTTTTTTTGGAGCTTCTTCAGCCCAATCTGCCAAAATTCCTTTGCTCCGCAGTGTTTCCGGGCAATCTCGTAAATTCGCCTTTCAATCGGTTTGCGAAGACGGAAATAGTCAGGATGCAGGGTCAGCACTTCATTCGCTTCAATCGCCTTGAATAGCCATTCAGACAGGCGCAGCCCCCATTCCGTTACCCGCCCGTCTTTTCGCGTCCGTTTGATCTTTGCCCCATCGATCAGGCCGAATGCTTCCCATGTCTCCTCGCCGCCGGTCTTGATTGTGGTCCGCAAGCGTGTGCCGTCGAGGCGATCCAGTGAATCACGAAGAAGGTCATAATCGTGGCCTCCAGTGTGTCTGTTGCTAAACTCCATGAAATCTCGCGCCTGAAACATGATCTCCCGTGAGTAGGGGCGACCTTCATTTCTGGCAGCCATAATCTGGCTGATCGCGAAAATCAGAATGTCCTTATCGTAGATGTTCGCGATGCCTTTTGAACTGGGGGTTACCTCTAGTACAATGTCGCCATTCTCATAAGTTTTAACTTCGCGAATGGGTTTCTTTGACAAGGTGAAGATTGGATGTTCCATCGAAGCCATGTCGCTTTTGATCACAGCATCAGCCACATCGCAGATAAAGAGATCCGTCTGCGGGTATCTGTCCGGTAGGAGAGGGGGATTGTCTTCTTTCATGAGGCCTGCTCTCAACGGGATATTAGCTGCACTTTAGTTGTTATCGGGATATTAGCTGCACTTCAAGTCTTATCGGGATAACACCTGCAGTATTTGGGATAACACCTGCATCTGAACGGGACAATAGCTGCAGCACGAGCGCACAACATATTGAAAACAAATATGAATAATGCCCTCAAATTACACGTAACACAGATTCTAACACATATATAACACTAGCGAGATTCATCCAAAACGATGCAAACGACTAACGATGCAGGCGAATCGGTTAAGTCACTCCGCATAAAACACACAAGCATCAACACCCGTGGTTGTCGTTGTCCACGACGCTCCAAGGACAGCACAGGTGGAAGCGTTGCTGGCTAAGAAACGAGGAAGCAGAACCGTCAGCACCAAAGCAAGAACGGCAGCACCCAGACCAAACCAAGGCAATCGAGTTTTCAACTGCTTTGCCGTTTGCTCCCGTTCCCAGACTTCGCGAAGAGCCGTTGATTTTTCCTCGTCAGCTTTCTTGAGCGCATCCTGCGCCCTTTTTGAAGCTTCGAACAGATCCACACACATCTGGCCCATACGCACCAAGTTATCGTTTATCTTTCCATCAATCGTCGCGCCGACCAGCTCCCCATATTTTTTCGGGTTGGTCTGATCCCGAGCCGCGAACGCGGCGATCCGCGCCTCTGTCGAGACTTCGATCTGTTTGTTCGCAACTGTCGTCAGGGCGTCGATCCGGTTGGACATGCTGGCGACCGCTGTGGCCATCAAATCGAGTGTTTCGCGCAGCTCAGCGTCGGAGAGGGCAGGGAACTCGGGTTGGTCAGGGTCAGGCGTGTCGGTCATGGTGGGTCATCCTTCTGATCACTGGTCCTGCGGGACGAACAGCCCCTTGAACTCGGGGTCCGCGTAGTAGCGCAGCTTTTGGGCAAGGGTAGACGGCTGACCCTGGACGCGGAGGAGCTGCACGTTCGGCGGCATCTGCATGATTTCATCGGGGGTCAGCAGATCGCGCCCGGTGAGGTTGTTGCTGAAGCTGGGATTGTCCCCGGGCTTGTAGCTGTCGGTCTGGAAGCCGGTGGTTTCCTGGCCGATCATCTGGCTCAGCCATTTTGCCGTCTCGAAATCATTCACCCCGAAGACCTGTTGCACCCCGGCATTGGCGATGAAGGTGCCCGCGCGTTCGCCATAGAGGTCCCTGAGCTGGCTCATGTCTTGCAGGATGGGCCAGAGCTGGAGGCCATATCCTGCCATAAGCCCCATAGCGCGTTCCACGGCTTCCAGACGGCCCAGGGCGGCGAACTCGTCCAAGAGGAAGAGGGCAGGGGTCTTGAGGCGCTGAGAAGCGCCCTGAGCGCCTACAGAGGCCTCAGCGTCCCGTGCGATGTCCTGGAGGGCTTGGGAGACCAGAAGGCGCAGCCAGCGGCTGTAGGCGTCCATCCGGTTGGGGGGCAGCACCAGAAACACCGATGTGATCCGGTGGCGCAGGTCCGAGAAGTGGAAATCCGACCGTGACGTGACTTTGGCAATGCGCGGGCTGTCGAGGAAATGGGTGTGGCGTTGCGCGTTCGACAGGACCGAGGCGGCTTCGCGATCCGCCTTGCCCAGAAACCGGTTGGCGGCGCGGGCAATCAGCCCGCCCGCCGCATCGCTGTCCTGCATCAGCTCCAGCAGGGCGCGCAGCTTTTCCGGAGGCAGGGTGAGATACTCCCGCACGGTGGCAAGGGTGCGCCGGTCATGATCCTCATGGCAGACGCAGAACATGATCAGCCCGCCGAGGATGGCTTTGGCTTCCTCGTTCCAATGGGCTTCCGTCACCTGACCCGGCGGGTCCATCACCAGCGCCTCTGTCAGGGAGGCCGCATCCTCGCCCAGATCAAGGCTGTCCGGTGTCAGCCGGTCGAGTGGGTTGTAGGCGGCAGAAGGCATTCCGCTGACCTCGAACGGATCGAGGACGTGAACTGTTCCAAACCGTCGCCGCGCTTCCCCGGCGATCCGGGCATTCTCGCCCTTGGGGTCGATGACGAGGACCGACCGTTCCGCCGCCAGCAGGTTCGGGATGACGGTGCCGACGCCTTTCCCGGCCCGTGTCGGGGCGAGGGTGATCAGATGGGCGGGACCGTCATAGCGCAGCAGCTGCCCGGTCCCCGGATTGCGCCCGATCAAGAGGCCGTCCTTGCCCTGAAGTTTTTTCAGTTCCTTGCGGCTGGCAAAGCGGGCCGACCCATGACTGTCCCCAGTCAGCCCAAAGTAGGCATCGGCCCCAGAGACCATGCGCCAGTATCGGAACCCGAAGACGCCACCGATGAAAATGAACGGACCAAACACCAGCCATTGCCATGCGCTTTCGCCCGGCTGTTGATCGTAGAAGGCGAAGATGAACGGCGTTGCAACAAGTGATCCGAGCATCGCACCGAACAGGACGGCTCCGATCATCCACCCCAACAGAATGGGCGTGAAGATCAGCCGACCGAAAAACCGGAACAGAGCGTCAGAGATGCGGAACAATCTCCGCATCAGGACGCGCCTTCATCATCAGCGGCATCGTTCGCAATGGGGGCAGGGGAGAGGGTGTGCGAGGGAGCAGTCCAGTCCGCGAAGGCCTTGCGATCCTGTTCACGGGCAAGGTTACGCACGAGCCGATCTAGCATCGCAGCAGCACTGGAATCCCGCTCCGCCAGATCGAGCAGCGCCCCGCCGAGGATCACCTTGCGCCTTGTGTCCAGTTTGCGCTGCCTGGTCGCTTCCCGGTTCTTGAGACCCTGGAGCCGCGCCTTGGCCTGGGCGTATCGTTTCTCTGCCCGTTCGAGTTCCGTCTCTGCCATATCGCGGGGTTCCACTTTCAGATTTGCAGGTGGAAAGATTTGACTTACAACCTCAGAGGGTAGAGGTTACCCGTAGGCCTGTAAAGGACAAGGGCGCACTTATGCAAACTCTCCACCTACGGTTTCGAGCTTTGCGTGCGATCTCTCCGGGGCAAAGCCCCAGCCGATGGCAAACCCCTTCGATGCGCTCCGCATCGAAATGGGAGACGGCATCGCCTCTCCCAAACCCTCTCAGACCAACCTTGGCGGTTGGAGCGCATCCCGAACCCTCGCACCAACGTCTCGACCGATGCCCCACGGTGGGGGCCGGTCTGCCGCTGGCGTCTCCGTTCCGAGAGGCGCGGATCGTCGGACCTGACGGTGCCGATCCGCGCCGGGTTTGCCCCCGGCAAACCGCCTGTCATCTGTCCCCATATCCCGCTCCCCACGAAGCTGGGGATCTGGGGGCAGATGACAGGCAAGCCCGCGCCTCAACCACCCTTCGGGCATTTTCGCCCAAGCTGTCTTTTCCCCGCAGGCCCGCGCGCCAGACCGGGGTGCCCGTTGGCACCTCTGGGGCCGGAGGGCAAAAAACAGCTGACCGGACGGCCAATGTTGGAGCATTGGCCGGGGTCAGCAGCGGCGCTTGTCGGCGGCGTTCGCGTCTCAGGCAGGGGTTGCGCTGATGGCCAGCTACCACCTCTCTGTGAAGACGATCAAACGCTCTGCCGGGCGCACCGCAACGGCGGCGGGAGCCTACCGTGCGGGCGAGCGCATCGAGTGCCAGCGTGAGGGTCGTGTTCACGACTACACCCGCAAGCAGGGCATCGAGGAGACGTTCATCGTCGCTCCCGAGACCGCCCCGGCATGGGCGCAGGATCGCTCCAAACTCTGGAACGAAGCCGAGGCCAGCGAGACGCGCCGCAACTCCGTCACCGCCCGCGAGTGGGAGCTGGCCCTGCCATCTGAGATCAGCGCAGAGGACCGTTCCCAGATCACCCGACAGTTTGCCGAGGAGCTGGTCAGCCGCTACGGTGTCGCCGTTGATGTGGCGATCCACGCGCCGCACCGCGAGGGCGATCAGCGCAACCATCACGCTCATGTTCTGACTTCCACTCGGAAGCTGGAAGCCGAGGGCTTCACTGCCAAGACGCGGGTGCTGGATTCCGCAAAGACCGGCGGTGTCGAGATCGAGCAGATGCGTGGCGTCTGGGCCGAGTTGCAGAACCGGGCGCTTGAGCGCGTCGGCGAGGTAGAGCGCGTCGATCACCGATCCCTAGAGAAGCAGCGCGAAGCAGCGCAGGAACGCGGGGACACGCTGTCCGCCGAGGAGCTGGATCGCGACCCGGAACTGAAGCTGGGACCGGCGGCAAACTCGATGGAGCGGCGCGAAAAGGCAGCGGCGGAGCGCGAGGGTCGGGAATACAAACCCGTCACCGAGCGCGGGGCCGTGGTCCATGCCGCGCGTCAGGCCCGCGCTGCGTTCCGCGAGATGCGCGAGCGCGTCGAGATTGCGCGTGAAATCTACGGGGTCGAGCGGGACGCCGGGCAGGGGCGTGTGTCCGCCGGTCTAGCCGCGCTCAGGGCGGCGACATCCAAGGGCCGTGTTACAGATGACGTGCGCGAGCGGTTGGCGCGGATCACGGATCGCGGGCAGGACCGTGGTGGGCAGAGTGACGAAGAACAAGCCAAGGGCCGCAACTATGCCCGCGACCGCCTGAAGGAGATCATGGACAAGGACGCGGGCAGAGACGGGCAGGCGGCGGTTCACAAGTTGGATGGTCACAACGATCCGGAGCTTGGCGAGGAGGCTGGACGCGAAGAGCGCAAACCGTCCGTGAACGAGCGTCTAAAGGACGTCCTGAACAAACCGCGCGAAAAGCTGGAGATCGAGGATGAGCGTGACCAGGAGAAGGATCAGGAGGCCGAGAACGAACGCGAGATCGACAGGGAGATAGACCGTGATCCGGGCCTCAGTCACTGATGAGATTGTGTGAGGTCTTTTCGCCTATCTTCATGGGGATGCTTGCTTGGGAGAACCCAACGCCTACCAGGAAGGAAATCACGCCGGTTGCCGTCTTGAATTCGCGCACCTTGATCGCATTCTGCGTCAGGCGCGTTCTTGCAGTCACAAGGAGCTTCTCCTTACCGTCAGCCCCCACAGTCCGCATGATCCAAAGACCGTACCAGCTCGGTCCTTTGCGTTCCGGGTCGGCCTGGCACAACACTTCGACCGTATGCCCCTTCTCGGCAAGCTCGCGTAGGCCTTGTTCAGTGATCACGTTTGGCTCAAGGTCGGTTGTCAGGTTCATCGCACACACTGAAAAAAAGAGAGATTGTCTCTTTGTGGCGGAATCCAGCAGTGCATTCAATAGTATATTATTGGAATTGCATGAATCTTAAAACCGCCCCTAGGCTGCGACGATGGCGGGTGTACCATTCCGGTCGATGGAAAGGGCAAGCCCGCCACGTAAGAAATTATGGGGTTAGGTGGCATCAGCCATGTTTGCCCATGATAGCCGGAGATTGTTGCCCGCTCTTTTTGGCAAGTTGGCACGCTTCACGAGACGTCCCGACACTTCAAAGTCATCGTCAATCTTCACGACGAGCAGTTTACTGAAATGCCTGTCGAGACGCACCTTGGTCTTTTCTTTGCTGTTAACTGGCGAGATGGTTTTGATCTCAACAAAGTCGTTGCCTAATCTACCATCGGAGCCTTGGGCATGGTTCTTGTGGAGTTTGATTCCATACATGATCGCACCAAAAAGCTCACCAATGTCGCCGTAGACGTTGAGGTGCTGTCCAGTGTCGCAAAAATAGGCCTCTGCAAGCGTCAGCAGGTCCTGAAAGTAAGGAACCAAAGTTGGGTCAGCGTTTGGATATTTGAGGCGCAGTTCAGCCTCGCGCTCAAGTTCAGCGAGGCGGCTGTATTTGGTTTCTTCTGGGTCGATAATGCTATCCCAGCCAAGCCATTCGCCATCAATCCAAAATGCGTTGTCTGGGCCTAATACATCGGCTGTCATTTGAAACTCCTGCTTGGGAGCAATACCCTAAGACTTTGAAAAGATTATGACCGTCCTTCACTTCCGTTGACGCCTGCAAAGTAGCTATAGAACCCCGTGATCCCGGCAATGCGCCGGTCTCGCTTTGAGCGATAGACAGGGCAGGGGATCGGCGGGCTGATGCCCGCTCACCCCAGCCCCGACAGTTTCTTAATCCTATTGATCCGCCTGCCATCCTGGCAGGTCCGAGAAAACCGGCAAGCGCCGCCTGCGGCGTCGGTTCCGGTCGAGAATTCCGGTTCCTCCCACGCGGGCGAGCCGCGCGGTTCCCTCCCAAATTCTCGCCCTCCACCCGGTTGTCACGGCCCCGCAAGGCCGCAGGACGGGCTTTGCCCTTACCTGCTCTGCCCTTCGGAATGCATGGGCATTCCAAAGATCAGAACAGGAAGGCCCGCCCATTGGCGGAAAGGGGAAGAGACCCGGCCCGCGTCACGCGAAGGAGGGTCACAAATGACCGCAGAGAAGTTTGACGTTTACACCCATGTCACCAATCAGATTATCGCACAGATCGAGGCGGGAACGCCGCCCTGGCGCAAGCCGTGGACCGGCGGCGGGGCATCGGTCAGCTTGCCGGAACGGTTCAACGGCGAAGCCTATCGGGGCATCAATATCCTGATGCTTTGGGCCACGGCGATGGCCAAGGATTATAGCTCAGCTCGCTGGATGACGTTCAATCAGGCCAAGCAGCTTGGGGGCCATGTCCGCAAGGGTGAGAAATCCGCCACGGTCGTGAAATACGGCACTGTCGAGCGCGAGGACGAGAACGGCGAAGATCGTCAGATCCCCTATGCCAAGGCCTATCGCGTGTTCAACGCTGATCAGATCGAGGGCTTGCCCGCTGAATTCTACATCCTGCCCGATCCGCCTCGTGATCTTGGCACCGTGGCCGACCCCGCGTTGGAGGCGTTCTTTGCCGCGAGCGGCGCGCAGATCGACGTGACCGAGGAGCCGCGCGCCTATTACAATATCAAGACTGACCGCATCCACATGCCGCCGATCGCGACCTTTCACAGGGCCGCAGGATATTACGGCACCTTGGCCCATGAGACAATTCACTGGACAGGCGCGACAAAGCGGCTGGACCGCTTGGGCCGGTTTAATGACCGCAAGGCCTACGCGTTCGAGGAGCTGGTCGCGGAGATCGGAAACTGCATGCTGTGCGCGCAGATCGGGGTGGAGCCTGAATTCGACCAGAGCGCAGCCTATGTCGAAGGATGGCTTGAGGCGATGAAGGAAGACAGCCGGGCAATTTTCCGCGCCGCGTCCGAGGCGCAGAAGGCCGTGGATTACATCATGGAGCGCACCGTGCAGGCCGACCGGATGGCTGCGGAGTAACAACCT
>NZ_KZ826495.1 GCF_003205515.1 Litorivita pollutaquae | reverse complement strand
CCACTGGTCAGCGCGATACGCACCGCATCCTGGCGGAATTCGTCCGTCCGTTTCAATCCCATAGTCAGTCTCCTTTGTTGCAGTAAATGCTATCAAAGGAGCGGCATCAAACCGCGACAGGTCCATCAATAGAATCGGGACACAGTAAGCAGCGGGGCAAAGCGGTGCGCGCTTGACCTCGGCGCGCAGAACTTTCTATGGTAAGTTTAATCTTGTCGCGCGGTAAATTAACCAGCCGTCCATCGCGCGACTTTGCGGGGTGTGACGATGCGCGAGCGAAAAATCAGGAATATGGAAGAGTTTGCCGCCAAGAGTGGCGTCTCGCGCCCCACGGTGTCGAAGTATTTTAACGACCCCAGCAGCGTGCGGGCATCGACCCGTGAACGAATCGAAGCGGCGTTGGAACGTTATGATTTCCGCCCCAATCTCTACGCGGTCAATCAAAACCGGCGACTGACGAAAAATATTGGCATCGTTGTGCCCAATTTGGCCGATCCGTTTTTCTCTGAATTGGCACGCAATATTGAACGGCGCTGCATTGATGCGGGGTTTTCCCCTACGACGTTCAGCTCCCACGGGAGCCGCGAACACGAGATCGAGATCATGGACACATTGCGGTCGATCCGGCCCGCAGGCGTTCTGCTCGCCCCGCTCGGGCGGAGTTCGGATCGCGCAACGTTGGAGGCCTTTTGCAAGGATGTGCCGACGGTGCTCTTTGACAGCAACATCGAAGGCATTGGCGCGGCGTTTATTGGCTCTGATCCGTTCCAATCCATCCCTTTGATGGTCGACTATTTGTGTCGGACCGGTGCGCCGCCCTGCTTTTTCGAAATGCCGCCGGTGAACCCGAATGCGAACAAACGCCGGGATGCCTATCTGCGGGCGATGCAACGTTTGGGGCATACGCCGCATGTCGTGCGGGTCGAGGGCCACGGTTGGGATTTTGAAGACATCGGGTACCGCGAGGGGCTGCGGGTCATTGCCGAGGGCGGCTTGCCCAGCCAAACCGTGTTATGCAGCAATGACCGTTTGGCGATCGGTCTTTTGGCGGCCGCCTATGAGAGCGGCATCCGCGTTGGCATCACCGAGGAGTGCACAATGCGTATCGCGGGCCATGATGATCATCCCTTTGCGCGATTCACCGGGCCGTCGCTGACCACGGTGGCGCAGGACTACAAAGCCATCTCCGAGCGCAGCGTCGAGACGGTTTTGAAACTGGTTGAAGGCGGCAGCATTGATGATTCGGCGCGGGACATTTTGTTTGACGGGCACTTGGTGATGCGCGCATCCGCTTGAAACCCTATTGAATTTTACGCGCGTAAAAAAATAATTGACGTCGCGTATTGTTCATCTCTAAGCTGCTCCTCAGCATTTGATGCACTTAGGGAGGACTAAGGATGATTTTGAGAACGCTTGGCATGGCGAGCGTTGCGGCACTATGTGCGGCGACCTTCGCCACGGCTGAAACAACGCTCACCATTGCAACCGTGAACAATGGTGACATGATCCGCATGCAGGGTCTGACCGATGATTTTACCGCGAAGCACCCAGATATCAAATTGGAATGGGTCACGCTGGAAGAAAACGTTCTGCGCCAACGGGTCACGCAAGACATTGCCGCCAAGGGTGGTCAGTTCGACGTCATGACCATCGGCACCTATGAGGTTCCGATTTGGGGCGCGCAAAACTGGCTGGTCTCTCTCAATGATCTTCCGGCGCAATGGGATGTCGACGATATTCTGCCCGCGATCCGTGGTGGTTTGACCATCGATGGCGAACTCTACGCCGCGCCATTCTATGCCGAAAGCTCGATGGTGATGTATCGCAAGGACCTGATGGAAGCCGCCGGTATGGAAATGCCCGAGGCACCCACATGGGGCGACATTGAAAACGCCGCTGCTGCGATGACCGACAAGGACAATGGTGTTTATGGCATCTGTCTGCGGGGCAAAGCCGGGTGGGGCGAGAACATGGCCTTCCTGACGGCGATGTCCAATTCCTTTGGTGCGCGTTGGTTCGACGAAAACTGGACCGCGCAATTTGATACACCGGAATGGAAAACCACGCTGAGCACCTACATCAACCTGATGACCAAATACGGTCCTCCGGGTGCGTCGACCAATGGTTTCAACGAGAACCTTTCGTTGTTCCAACAAGGCAAATGCGGCATGTGGATCGACGCCACCGTTGCGGCCTCCTTCGTGACCAATCCGGACGACAGCACTGTGGCCGATAAAGTCGGTTTTGCCTTGGCGGCGGATGCCGGGCTGGGCAAGCGCGGTAATTGGCTTTGGGCGTGGTCCTTGGCCATCCCCGCCGGATCGGACGCAACCGATGAGGCGAAGAAATTCGTCGCCTGGGCCACCAGCAAGGAATACACTGCGCTGGTTGCGGCGAACCAAGGTTGGGCCAACGTGCCTCCGGGCACGCGCAAGTCTTTGTATGAGAACCCGGAATACGCCAAGGTTCCCTTCGCCGAAATGACGCTCAACTCGATCAATGCGGCCGATCCGAACGCACCGACCGTCAAACCGGTGCCCTACACGGGCGTGCAATTTGTTGCGATCCCCGAATTCGCTGGCATCGCCACGCAGGTGGGACAAGAGTTTTCGGCGGCCCTTGCCGGTCAACAGACCGTGGATCAGGCCCTTGCCAAAGCGCAGGCTCTGACCGTGGATGAGATGGAAGCCGCAGGCTATTGAGTGATCAGGTTTCGGGGGGCGATTTGTCCCCCGAAATGCAACCTTCGTAATTTCAAATCCTGACAGACCAACACAGCCGCCGCCTTTTGCCCGCGAGGAGATATGTCATGGCCACCCAACATTCCCGATCCGCTGCCCGCTTGATGATGGCCCCGGCCGTCATTCTTCTACTGGGCTGGATGTTGGTGCCATTGACGATGACGCTCTATTTCTCGTTCAAGAAATACCTGCCCCTGCGCGGCGGGGATTTGGGATGGGTGGGTTTTGATAATTACACCCGTTTTATCACCTCAAGCGCCTTTTGGCCGTCGATCCAGGCCACATTGATCATCGTCGGATCGGTTTTGGCGATCACCGTGGTATTGGGGGTCTTGCTGGCAATCCTTCTGGATCAACCGATGTGGGGGCAGGGGGTCGTGCGTATTCTGGTGATCGCGCCGTTCTTTGTCATGCCAACGGTATCGGCCTTGGTGTGGAAGAATATGTTTATGGATCCGGTCAATGGTCTGTTTGCACATCTGTGGAACGCCTTTGGATTAACGCCTGTAGAGTGGTTGAGCCAAGCCTCGCTGACCTCGATCGTGATGATCGTCTCGTGGCAATGGTTGCCCTTTGCGACACTGATCTTGCTGACGGCGATCCAATCCCTCGACAGCGAGCAATTGGAGGCGGCCGAAATGGACGGTGCTCCGCCGCTTTACCGCTTTGCTTATATTACCCTGCCGCATTTGGCGCGGGCGATCACCATCGTCGTCTTGATCCAAACGATTTTCCTGCTGTCGATCTTTGCCGAAATTCTTGTCACCACCCAAGGCAGCTTTGGCACCAAAACCCTGACCTATCTGGTCTATCAACGGGTGCTCGAAAGCCAGAATGTCGGGCTTGGCTCGGCCGGCGGGGTTTATGCTGTCATTCTGGCCAATATCATCGCGCTGTTCTTGATGCGTATCGTTGGCAAAAATCTGGACGCGTGAGGAGATCACAACATGAGCCGCACCGTGACCACACAAAGAAAAGCAATCAACACAGCCCTTGCGTGGGGCATCGGGTTGTTGATCTTTTTCCCGATCCTCTGGACCTTTCTAACCAGTTTCAAAACCGAGGCGACCGCGATTGCCGATCCGCCGGTGTTCTTGTTCTTTGATTGGACCTTAGAGAATTATTCCGTTGTCACAGAACGGTCCGATTATGCCCGTTTCTTGTGGAATTCGATTTTCATCGCCGGTGGGTCCACCATTTTGGGGATCATTGTTGCGGTGCCAGCCGCGTGGTCGATGGCTTTTGTGCCCTCGCATCGCACGAAAGATATCCTGCTTTGGATGCTCTCAACCAAAATGCTGCCCGCCGTGGGCGTTCTTTACCCGATCTATCTGCTGTTCATCAAAATGGGCCTTTTGGATAGCCGCCTTGGCCTGACCCTCGTGTTGATGTTGATCAATCTGCCGATCATCGTCTGGATGCTCTACACCTACTTTCGCGAAATCCCCGGCGAGATATTGGAAGCGGCACGCATGGATGGGGCGACGTTGCGTTCGGAAATTATCTATGTGCTGACACCGATGGCGGTGCCCGGAATTGCCTCGACCTTGCTGCTCAATTTCATTCTGGCATGGAACGAAGCCTTCTGGACGCTCAACCTCACGGCTGCCAAAGCCGCGCCATTGACGGCCTTCATCGCCAGCTACTCAAGTCCCGAGGGATTGTTTTACGCGAAACTCTCGGCGGCCTCGACGATGGCCATTGCGCCGATCCTGATCCTCGGCTGGTTCAGCCAGAAACAGCTTGTCCGTGGCCTCACCTTTGGCGCGGTTAAATAAGGAACATTCCATGGGACAAATCACACTTGAAAAAGTCACCAAGAAATTCGGCAATGTGGAGGTGATCCCGCCGCTTGACCTGACAATTCATGACGGCGAATTTACGGTATTTGTCGGCCCGTCAGGATGTGGAAAATCCACCTTGTTGCGGTTGATTGCTGGATTGGAGGATATGACATCGGGCACGCTGCGCATTGATGGCCAAGACGCCACCGCGATCCCGCCCGCCAAACGCGGCTTGGCAATGGTATTCCAATCCTACGCGCTTTATCCGCATATGAGCGTGCGCAAAAACATCGCCTTTCCGATGCGTATGGCGGGGGTGGATCAAGCCACACAAAACGCCAAAATCGACGCGGCGGCCAAGGCGTTGAACCTGACCGACTATCTCGACCGCCGGCCGGGGCAATTGTCCGGCGGACAGCGCCAACGGGTCGCCATCGGCCGCGCCATCGTGCGCGAACCTTCGGCGTTTTTGTTTGATGAACCCTTGTCAAATCTCGACGCCGCTTTGCGCGTTGGCATGCGGCTTGAGATTTCCGAGCTTCATAAAAAGCTGGCGACGACGATGGTTTATGTTACCCACGATCAGGTCGAAGCCATGACCATGGCCGATAAAATCGTCGTGCTGCGCGCCGGTCACATCGAACAGGTCGGCAGCCCGCTAGAGCTATATCATACCCCGCGCAACACCTTTGTTGCCGGCTTCATCGGGTCGCCAAAAATGAACCTGATTGACGGGGCCGAGGCAGAAAAACACGACGCCCATACCATCGGCATTCGCCCCGAACATATCGACGTGGATGCGCAAGGCGGTCCGTGGCAGGGCAAGGTCGGCGTTGCAGAACATCTGGGGTCGGACACGTTTTTCCATATCCACGACACGGGATTGGCCGAAACCATAACCGTCCGCGCCCCCGGCGAGGTCAGCTTCGATCACGGCGACACCGTTTTCCTGACCCCGCGCGACGACAAAATCCATCGTTTTAACGCAGAGGGATTGCGGTTCTCATGACCGGGTCCGGCCAAGGCACCGGAACGTTCAGCACCCGCCCAAACGCACAGGGCGCCGCCGCCTTGCGCCAACCGGCCGTCTCAATCAAACCGGATCGATAACATCGCGCCGTTGCGGCACAAAACCTACAATGTGGATGACACAAATGAACGCGCCAATTCCTCTGTCCAATGCAAGCCTCAGGCAATTGGCCCCCGCCTTGCGCGTGCCGCAGTATGATCGCAGTGCCCTGCGTGCGGGGATCGTGCATATCGGTTTGGGCAATTTTCACCGCGCCCATCAGGCATGGTATCTGCACCGGCTGTTCGACGCAGGCCTCAACCACGATTGGGCGATCATCGGCGCAGGCGTGCGTGCCAGCGACGCGGCGCAACGCGAGAAGCTCTTGGCCCAAGATTACCTGACCACCTTGATCGAATTGGATCCGGCGGGGAAATCTGCGGAGATCTGCGGATCGATGATTGATTTTCTGCCTGTCGAAGAGGGCAACGGTCCGTTGATTGCCAAGATGGCCGACCCTGCTATTCGTATCGTTTCATTGACCGTGACCGAGGGCGGATATTTCATTGATCCGGCGACTGGCGGCTTTAATGCAGGCGATCCCGATATCGCATATGACGCCGCCCACCCTGCCGCGCCGCGCACCGCTTTTGGTGCCATCATTGCCGCGCTAAAACTGCGCCGCGATGCGGGGGCGGGACCGTTCACCTGCATGAGTTGTGACAACCTGCAGGGCAATGGCGCGGTGATGCGCCAAACGGTGATTTCGCTGGCGCGGCTCTCCGATGCGGATTTGGCCGATTGGATTGACGCCCATTGCTGCTTTCCCAATTCCATGGTCGATTGCATCGTGCCCGCCACCGGTCCCAAAGAGATCGCCATGGCCGAAGGGTTCGGGCTGCGCGATGCGGCGCCGGTGACCCATGAGAACTATCGCCAATGGGTGATCGAGGATGCGTTTTGTTCCGGTCGGCCCGATTGGGACAAGGTCGGCGCGACATTTTCGCCGCGGGTGCAGGATTTTGAAGCCATGAAAATCCGTATTCTCAATGGCGGGCATCAAATCATCGCGGTTCCGGCACAGATTTTGGGGATCGACACCGTTGCCGGTGCTATGGCTCATGCGGGCATACGCGCGCTCTTGCATAAGGTTGTGACCGAAGAGGTTGCCCCGCATGTCGATGCCGTTCCGGACATGACGCCGGTGGCGTATCTTGACCTGATCGACCGCCGGTTTTCCAATCCCGAGATTTCGGACACCACCCGCCGCGTTGCCTTTGACGGATCAAGTCGGCATCCGGGGTTCATCGTGCCGTCGATCCGGGATGGTTTGGCCGCAGGCCTGCCGGTGGACGGCCTTGCTCTGGTTGCGGCATCTTGGGCCCGATACTGCACCGGTACCCGCGAGGATGGCAGCCGCATCGCGCCCAATGACCCCCATTGGTCAGAGTTGAATATATGCGCGAAAACTGCGGAAACGGCGCCTCTCAAATGGCTTGGAATGTCCCGCTATTATGGCGATTTGGGCGAGGAAAAAGCTTTTGCGGATGCGTTCTGCGACTGGCTGCTCCAAATTCACGCGGAAGGTATTGAGGCGGCGATTGCTGCATATTTGAGCCGCTGATTCTGCGGATCGCATGATTGGGGCGCTCCAAAATAACACGCCCCGCAGTGCGCATTGGCTCTGCGGGGCGTGTTGTGTTTTTGGCCGCGTGGGTTAGGTGTTCGCACGCTCCGAGCGCAGGCCTTTGTAGATGGCAAAGCACATAATCAGCAAAACCACGGTAAAGGGCAGGCCGGTTGAAATCACCATGGATTGCAGCGATTTCAGGCCTCCGGCAGAGAGCAGCAATACAATCGCCACCGCGCCTTCGAAGATGCACCAAAATACCCGCTGCGGCACCGGTGCGTCGACCTTGCCGCCCGCCGTGATGGTATCAATGACCAAAGATCCCGAATCCGACGAGGTCACAAAAAACACGATGACCAGAACGATCCCGATGAGGGATGTGATCCCCGCCAAGGGCAAAGCCTTGAGCATGGCGAATAGTTGGCGCGGCAATTCGGCTTGCTGCGCGGCGGTGTAGCCATCCTGGACAACCTGCTGGATCGCGACGCCGCCAAAAACACTCATCCAGAGCACGCAAACAAGGCTGGGAATCAACAGAACGCAGATCACAAATTCGCGCACGGTGCGGCCCCGGCTGACGCGGGCAATGAACATGCCGACGAAGGGCGACCAGCTGATCCACCAGGCCCAGTAAAACGAGGTCCAGCCTTGGCTGAAGTTCACATCCTCGCGGGCGATCGGGTTGGACAGCGCCGGAAGGTATTCGATATAGGCAACCAGCGACGAGGCAAAGCCGCTGAGGATTGCCACTGTCGGCCCGACGATGAGGACGAAGGCCAAAAGTAAAAACGCCAGCCCCATGTTCAATTCCGACAGGATCTTCACACCGCCATCAAGCCCGCGCAGAACCGAGATCGTTGCAACCGCCGTGATGCCGGAGATCAACAGCACCTGTCCCGTAGGGCCGATCGGCAGGCCGAACAATTCGTTCAAACCCGCATTGGCCTGTGTCGCGCCAAAGCCAAGCGATGTAGCAAGGCCAAAGAGCGTGGCAAACACCGCGAGCGTGTCGATAACATGGCCGGGCCAACCCCAGACGCGTTCGCCCAGAATTGGATAAAAAGCCGAGCGGATGGTTAGCGGCAAGCCTTTGTTGTAGCTGAACAAAGCCAAAGCCAACCCGACAACGGCGTAGATGGCCCAAGGGTGTAAACCCCAATGGAAAATCGTTGCGGCCATGCCAAGACGGATTGCCTCGGCTTGGTCGCCGGCGGCGGCGCCCAACGGGGCCCAGTCGCTACGCAGGCCGTCTTCGCCAACGGCGGTTCCGCCCAATGACGTCGAGAAATGCGACAGCGGTTCGGACACGCCGTAGAACATCAATCCGATGCCCATACCCGCCGCGAACAACATCGAAAACCAACCCAAGTAATTGTAATCGGGTGTTGCCTCTGCGCCGCCCAGCCGGACCTTGCCCAGAGGGGTGACGATCAACATCAGGCAAAACAGCACAAAGATATTCGCCGATGTCAAAAAGAACCAATCAAAGCCTTTTGTCACAGACGAAAACAGCCAGCTGAACACGCCGCCTGCTTGATCGGGTAATGCCAGTGTATAGAATACAAAGGCGACGATGCTCAGCCCCGAAATCGCGAAAACCGGATTGTGAATATCAAAACCAAAAGGGCCGACTGCGCCCTCATGGTTGTCTTGGCCGATGGTGTAATCGGTCTCGATTACATCCGCCGCGCCGTCCGGAGATGGAATCCCCGGTGTCGACACATCTGTCATCAGATGTCCTCCTTATTGTCCGCACATTTTTTCACCTTAGGCTATTGGGAGCAAAACGGCCACCGTCCGGCTGAAATCAGAAAATACAGCGGCCCTTTGGCCAAACGCATCGTGGCCAAGCGCATTTTTGAAAGACTTGGTGACGGATGTGGATTCGATGTGGGCCCGATGTTGTTCGAGCCGGCCAAAGAATGCGCCTACCATTGCACCAGAAGCAAAGTACCCTCATGCTGACGGGTCAGGGGGTGGTATCTTCGAGAGGCCAGATCGGCAAAATACCTATATGTCGTCGGACCCGTCATCCGATGGCGCGTTATGTGGGGGCGACGGCGGATCCAGCCCGAACGCATTGCCTGTGAGTGCTCGAAAGTAGCGCTATCGGTTGCGGAACTCAGAACGGGTATTTTCGAGCGTAAGCTTGCCGTCCGCAATTCAACCTTTTGCAAACTCAGCAAGCGGCGGTTCGCCCCCCTCGCGAAAAACTTCACTCCATCAGTCGAAAAAGGTGAGTTGCGAGTGTTCATAGCCACTGTTTCACCTCCTCAAGCCTGTCCCATTGGCGCTGACACTACTACTTACTACATTGTTCTAGGAGATCCGATCCAAGCGGTTTTGAGATTGCGCAATGATGCGATAATATCCCAACACGGTTAGATTTTGGCGGCCCCGGAAGGACTTGAACCCTCAACCTCGGACTTAGAAGGTCCTTGCTCTATCCAGTTGAGCTACGGAGCCGCTGAAAGCAGTCTGTAAAACAGTCCGCGATATTTTACTACTTGCTAAGCGTCTTTATTTCAAAGCGAAATTTACACTTGACCCACCGATTAGAAGACGGATGTTCTATCCAGCTGAGCTAAGGGGCATGCGGCGCGCGCCGACGTTTAAATGACGGATGCCCAGTGGGCAAGATTATCCCTTTGCTTTTTGCGTCAGATGCTTGACCACGGCGCATCGGTTCACCTACGTCTAGACTATGAAAATCACAACTTTCACGCCTATGATGTCATGGCGCTACAAGGCGCCTAGGCGCTGACATCAGACAGTATCAATTGCCGAGCAGTGGTCAGCCTGCGGATCAGCGCAATACCCACAGCATCTGGACGAAATTCGGCCGTTCGCTTCAGTCCTATAGTCAACCTTCTTTGGTGCAGTAAATGTTATAAAGCAGCGGCATGAAAGCCGACAGGTCCAAGAAAATTGTGAGGGAACAACCCGAGCATTGGCGCAGTATTAATGCAAAACGGCCCCCTGATTACAGGAGGCCGCTTGCGAGTTGGCTTTGCGTCCGAAGGATCAGCGCACGACAAATTCGGCGTGCAGCGCACCGGCGGCTTTGATGCTTTTGAGGATATCGATCATGTCGCGCGGCGAAACGCCAAGTGCGTTCAAACCCGAGATCACTTCGGAAAGAGAGGTGCCGGGGCGCACTTCGGCCAATCCGATGCCGGGTTCCTCCTGGATTTGCGCATCGGTGCGCGGCACCACAACGGTTTGCCCGTCCGAGAAGGGGTTGGGTTGTACCACGATGGGTTTTTCCTCGATTTTCAAGGTCAGGTTGCCTTGGGAGACAGCCACGCGGCTGATCCTGACGTCGGCGCCCATGACGATGGTGCCGGAGGCCTGATCAACGACGACGCGGGCTTTGCGTTCGGGTTCGACAAGGATGTTTTCGACGCGGCCAAGAGCATGGGCGGGTGAAGGCATGCGTGTGGCCGTGATATCAAGCCGCACGGTTCCCGCATCAAGCATCACCGCAACGCCGCGGCCGAAATCGCGGTTGATCGCTTTTTCGATGCGGCCTGCTGTGGTGAAATCCGGCTCGCGCAGGGCCAAGCGCAGAGAATTGAGCGCGGTGAAGTCAAAAGCGATTTCGCGTTCAACCCGTGCGCCCGAGGGGATCACGCCCGCCGTGGGTACCCCTTGAACCACGCCGCCCGCATCGCCTTGTGCCGAGACGCCACCGGCGATGATCGTGCCTTGGGCCACAGCGTAAATCTGCCCATCGGCGGCGTTCAGAGGGGTCATCACCAATGTTCCGCCGAGCAGGCTTTTGGCATCACCGATCGCCGAAACGGTGATGTCGATTTTGCCGCCGGCGCGCGCAAAGGGCGGCAAGGATGCGGTGACCAGAACCGCCGCGACGTTCTTGGGGCGGAATTGTTCGCCGGTGACATTGACGCCGAGCCGTTCGAGAATATTGGACATGATCTCTTCGGTGAAGGGCGCATTGCGCAACCCGTCGCCGGTGCCGTTCAAGCCCACGACAAGACCATATCCGACCAGATCGTTGCCGCGCACACCGTCGAATTCGACCAAATCCTTGATCCGGATCGGGCTGGCGTTGGCGAGCAGCGGTGCCAGAGCGACGGCAACCAAAAAGGCGCCGAGCAGGCGGGTGAGGCTGCGAAACGTGATCATTACATGTAATCCATCAATGACAGGCGCGACATGCGCACCGTGAGCGTGTAGAGCGTTTCAAGCTGGTGTTGTGCATTTTCCAACTTGGTCGCGGTCTCATAGGGGTCGATGCCGATCAATTCGCCCCTGGCGTATTCGAGGCTGGATTTTTCCGAGGCCACGCGGACCTTGCTTTCTTCAATCCGCGCTTCGGCGTAGCCCAGATCGGAGCGGATCGCGGTCAGCCCCGATTGCGCGGTCAGCAACTCTTCGCCCGACATCCGCAGCAAATCCAATTGTGTGGTGCTGGGATACCCGAGGGTGGTGTCGCTGGCCAAGGCCGCCTTGGCGGTGGATTTGAGCAGGTCCCGAAACCCTTGCGCATCGGCACGCAGATCAAGATTGACACTCTCGCCTTCGCCCAAGAGGAAGGGCGACATGCTTGTGGTCGCGCCTTGGTAGGCGGAGGTTTCGAAGCCGCCACCGGGCGTGTCGAAGTAATCGTCCAAAACCGTGTCGATATCGCCCACGGTAACGGCACCTGCCATTGTCAGGGCGCTGCGTAATTCGTCGAGTATTTCGTCGCCACTGATCAGAGGCGATTTGTCCACTTCGACACCGGAAAACAGTGCGCGGCCGGCGACATTGGTGTTCAACGCGCTGACGATGGATTGCAATTGCGTGCGCGCATCGCCCGAGGCGCTGGTGAGCACCGAGGGGATCGATGAACTGGACACCATCACCAGATCCGCAGCCAGATCAGAGGTCTGTTCTTGTACGGTTTCCAAAGACGCCTGCATGGCGCCGGTGAAAATACCTGCTTCGCCGGTTGCAGTCTCATAGCCTTTGAGCAGGGTCATGCCGCGCTCGATCTCGTTGAGATAGCTGTAATTGCCACCAAGGTGTTCGGAGACATCTGCGGTGCGCCCTGACGCCAGTTCTTCGGTCAACTGGGTCAGGTTCTGTTTGATGTCAACGTTCTGGCGGCGCAGCATGAAGTGCGCGGCCATATCGCCTATGGTCATTTGGGACATGGGTTATAGCCTCAACAGGTTTTGCATCAACTCGTCGACCGTTTCGATCATCCGCGCATTGGCGGCATAGGCCTGTTCGATGAGCATCAAGCGTTGCATTTCATAGTCGGAATCGACGCCGTTCTGGAGTTCCATGGTTTTGAGCTCGTTGAACTGCGTGCTGGCGAATGTCATTTGGGTTTCCATGACCTGCCGGTCGAACCCGACAGAGGACAGCAGGCTGGACGCCAGGCCAGAGGAGGAGCGTGCGGCGCTGCCAAAGTCACCGGACGCGGGGGTGCGCAGGGCGCTCATGGTGGTGCTCAAATCTTGCAAGAGGCTGGCATCCCCCAAGGGTCCGGCGGAGACCGCACCCAACCCGTCACGGATACGCCATGAGCCGCCGCCCGCAGAGGCATCCACTGCGGCATTGATTTCCAGCCTCCCTGCGAGGCCAATCTCATCCGCCACCACGAATGCCGCGCCTTGGTCAGTGAACAGGCCGGCGTCGCCGGGCGCGCGGGTGGCATCCAATGCCGGATCCTCGAACCGTTCTACAAGATCACGGGCCACCGCATCGATTTGCGCCTGCGCCCCGGTAGAGATTTCGTCGCGGATTTCAAACAGGGCGGCCAGTTTCCCGCCGGCGATGGGCCCGCGATCGTTGTCGGTGCTGACGTCGCGGCCATTGACTTCCAGTCCCGACAGCAAGCCGTTGTCGACCGTCATATGCGGCATGATCACATTTGAGGCGGTGAAGCTGAGCTCGACCGCCGAACTGTCGACCAAAATTGCGCCGCCCGGAGTAAAGAGCGCGACTGCGCCGCGATCCCGGGGGACTTCGCGCACCGGGATAATTTCGGCGATGCTGTCGATGACCGTCTGGCGCAGATCCTCCAGAGAAGCGGTTTCCTTGCCTTGGTGTTGCGCGGCCGAGATCCGCACGTTCAAATCTTGAACCTGTTCCAACGACACATTGAGCCGGTCCACAGTGTCCTTTATTTCGGTGTCGACTTGGCGGCGCATGTCCTGAATGCCATCGGAAATAGTATTGATGGTCTCAGCGACGCTGCTGGCGCGCAGGACGACCTCATCGAGGCGTTCGGTGGATTCAGGGCGCGAGGCGGCAGCGACGAGGCTGCTTTCAAAGACAGCGATGCGCGAGGAGAGCGAATATTCATCTTCCGGGGTCCCAAGCAGCGTTTCCATCCGCGCGAGAAAGTTCGCTGTGGTTTCGGTGTTGCTATATTCTGACGAGGCAAACCGCCGGTCGCTCAACAGGGATTGATTGACATCACGGTTGACGCCGTTGACCTGCACGCCGCCGGCACTGCCGATAACGCTGGAAGATTGCGACAATTCGCGACGGGCATAGCCATCGGTCATGATATTGGACAGGTTGGACGAGACGACCTCGGCGGCGCGAGACGCTGCGGTCAGGCCGGTCAGGGCATTGTTCAAGGCGCCGGAAATGGACATGTCTTGGCCTTTCGGGGTGCGCGAAGCGCAGAAAATTTCGGTAAGTCGGCGCGCGGATCATCCCCGCGCGCCGAAGGTGATTAGTGAATCATCGTTTGATGTTGGTGGTCTCTTGCAACATCTCGTCCACGGTTTGGATGACCTTAGCGTTGGACGAATAGGCGCGCTGAGTCTGGATCATCGCGGTCAATTCACCCGCCACATCGGTGGCCGATTCTTCGCGGGCAAAGGCGACGATATCACCCGTTGGGCCGTCGCCCGCATCCCATAGGAAATAGGATCCGCTTTCGGGAGAAGGCAGGTAGGTTTGATGGTCCAAAGCGACCATGCCGTTCGGATTGGGCAGATCAACCAAGGGCACCTGATAGATCGTGCGGGTGATGCCGGTGTCAAAATAGGCATGCACATAGCCGTTCGCATCGACTTCGACATCGGTCATGTTACCCACCGGTGATCCGTCTTTGCTGATCGAAACCGGGGCGAAGCTGTCGGACAATTGGGTCAGACCGTCCGCATCGCCAAGTTTACCGATATTGATCTCCATCGGGCCGCCGTCCACGTTGACGATGATTGAACCGGTGGCGGAATCATACACACCGCCAGAGGTTGTCGCCACGCTTGCAAGTGTGCCGCCTGCGGTGCGGCTATCTTCAAAGGTCAAAGTGTATTCGCCGATGATGGCCGATCCGGTTGCCGAATCGCGCATGATCATCGTCCATTCGTTCGATGACCCCGTGGCCGGAACGGTGGCGGAGAATTCGATGTTGATGCTTTCGGAGGTGCCAAGGTTGTCAAAGTATTCGACCGACAGCTCCCACGGATCATTTACCGAACCGGCATCGGTATCCGTTGCGGGCAGGTTGAGCCCCAAGGCCATGCTGGTTGTCGGTTCGCCGGAGAATTGGTTCACGTTGATCTGCACGGGCTCCAACCCTTCGGAGGTGTCGCGCGGGAAGGTCGGGATCGACCCATCGGGATTGGCGGGCCACCCCATCAGGACCAAACCGGATTCGGAGCGCAGATAGCCTTCGGCATCGGTGCGGAAGGATCCGGTGGTGGTCAGGAACATTTGCGTTTCGCCATTGGCGACTTCGACTTCGGTCGCCTGCGAAACCGGCAACATACCCCGACCGCGGACCGCCAGATCCGTGGCGTTCGAGGTTGAGACAAGCGCGCCGCGTTCGTCGATCAACCGCTGTGTGGTGGAGCGCACGCCGCCGGCAGAATAGGTGCCGCCGGTCGAGGAAATCACCATCGAGTGGAAATCCGCTTCCATGCGTTTGTAGCCATAGGTGGCCGAATTCGAAATATTGTCTGAGATCGTTGCAAGCCGCGTTGCATTGGCCTGTAGGCCTGCCACACCGGCATTGAGCGAGGAGGAAATAGTCATACGATACGCCTTTCTGCTGTATCAACCCGTTCGTCTGGCATCAGCATTAGGGCGCTTCGCTTAACAGGCGGCTAATAGGTACAATGCAACCTATTTCCGTCCCCGCATGGTGTTGGGTCCGAACTGTCGATTTTTCAACGCGGGACTAAATGAAACTGATTATTTATCAATGTCTTGTTGGTGCGTTGCGGCTGTTCCGGCGGGCGCGGATTCCGCGCGACCTCGGGTCGGGGCCACGTGCCGGCAATTTGATTCGTGCGGCACGGACCGTTCTTATCGCGCGGCAAGAGCGCGCCTGAGTTCCTAAATGTTTTGACGCAGCAAGGTGACCTCAAGCCGGTCGTTGCGGATCGCCATTGTATTTCCCAGCGCCGGTTCACGATCAGCATGGCCGGTGACACGCTGCACACGTTGGCGGTTCATGCCTTGTTTCTCCATCAGCACGCGCATCATGTCGGCGCGTTTGGTCGAAACTTCCCACACTGGATTTTTGGCCAAGACCACGGGTTGGGACCGCACATGCCCTTCGACGGCCACGGGGTTTTCCACCAAGTTGGTGATTTTCGCCAACATGCGCGCGAGGTCTTCCAACAATGCCGTGGGAGAATCGGTTTCGGGGTCAAACAGCGGTGCATTTTCGAGCGAGAACAGTTCGATCACCAAGCCTTCGTCGGTGACGCGGGTGACAATATGTTTGAGCTGTTCCTGCGTCGCCATGCTTTCGCCGCCGCGGCCCATCAATGCATCTTCCATTGCTTTAAAGCTTGCTTCTTCTGCGGCGCGATTCTCGCCGTCCGCCACAACACCACTTTCGCCGCGCGCCTTGGCTTGCGCGGTCGGGCGCAGATTGGTCGCGCCGGTGCCGTTTTTGGGCAAGGTGAATTCCGAGAACACGCTGTCGCCGCCAAAGGCCCCGTCGCCACCGCCAGAGATACGGTTGATCGGGATTGTCGGACTGAAGTAATCCGCGATGCCTTTGCGTTGTTTTTCGGTGGTCGCGTTCAGCAACCACATGAGCAAGAAAAACGCCATCATTGCGGTCACGAAATCCGCATAGGCCACTTTCCACGCGCCGCCGTGATGGCCACCCGCGATGATCTTTTTCCGCTTAATAATTATCGGCGCAACATTGCTTTTTCCGCTCATTTCACCACCTCGTTATTCACCCGAGAACAGAGCTATCAGCGGCGCGCTTACTGGGCGCTTAACATTGTGCTATTGCAGCAGGTTTTAAAAAACAGGCTTTAGTTCAAAGGCGATACACCTTGGCTGCGGTGTCGTGAAAGAGCGCGGTTTTCTCATCTGCGCTGGCCCCCGCAGCGAGCCGTTTGAACGCGTTCCACAGCACCGGATAATCGCAGGATCCGCGATCAACGGGGAAGTTGCTTTCGAACATGCAGCGTTCTGCGCCAAAAAGCTCGATGGTGGTGTCCACAAAGGGCCGCCAGAGCCGGGCCATTTCCCCAGACGAGGGCGGCAGCGGTTGATCATGCAAGTCGAACCCGATCACATCCATCGCCAAGCCGCCCAATTTTATATGGGCGTTGGGGCACGTCGCCAGTTCGGTCATCGAAGCCTTCCAATCGGTGAACACGTCGTCGGATTTTCCGCGATAGGGGCCAACGCCGAGCGGTCCGCCAAAATGATCAAGCACCATCACCGTGTCGGGATAGGCGCGGGCGAGATCGGTAAATTCCGGGATTTGTGGATGATAGAGCCATGCATCATAACTCAACCCATGCGCAGCCAGCTTGGCAAATCCGGCACGAAAATCCTCTTGCATCATCACCCCGGGATCAATGTCGGGCAGGGCGTCGTCAAACCCGGCGTCTACTGCGGTGATGTGGCGAACGCCTTTGAAACGGGAGCTGGCAGCTTTATGTGCCGCCAGAGTTTCGTCCAGAACGTCAGGCTTGGTCAGGTCGGCAAACCCGACGATTCCGGCGCAGGCGTTGACGGAGGGCGCTTTTGTGGCGGCCTGCGCAGCCACGCGCGCGACGGCTTCGGTCTCGCCCACGGGGCGCAAATGCGCCGGCCCACCGGATTTGTGCGACCAACGGCATTGGATGAAAACCGAGGCTTTGATATTATGGCCGGAGGAGAGATCCTCCAGCAGTTCATCGCAAAAATAGGGACCAAGCCGATCCCATAGGTGGTGATGCGGATCGATGACCGGCAGGTCCGGCTCTAGGATGTCTTCACGCAATTTGCCCAGCCATTCCGGCCGGTTCATCACATGCTTCATCATCTCGCGGGGTGGATATGCCATGGGTCTGCTTGCCTTTTTCGCGCCGCATTGCGGGCGCGGTCTTCGGGAGAAGACTGGCATAGGGTCGCGCAGCACGCCAGAAAAATGATAGTCCGTACTGCGGCCGTTTATGGCGCCCCGCCGCCTATTTTGCATATAATGCACCATTCCTGCGCGTGCGCCGGCTGCACGGAGAGGCGCGCGGATGTGACAAGAACCATGGTTGGGGCGCGCGGATCGGATTTGATCTGTTCCAAAATCATCGCCTGCGTTCATCCCCGCCGCCCCGTACGGCCAAGGCAGCAGTTTATGCCAGTCGCTCACGGCCCGGAGCTGCCACTCGACGGAATCCTGCGATATTGCAATTGCTATCCGCTTGGCCTTGGATAGTAGTAAGAAGGAAGGATCGCTCAAATGTCAAAACACTACTGGTTGTTCAAGTCTGAGAAATCTACTTGGTCTTGGGAGGATCAAGTCACGCAGGGCGATGCGGGTGAAGAATGGGATGGCGTTCGCAACTACCAGGCGCGCAATTTCATGCGCGAGATGAAGGTGGGTGACCTCGGCTTCTTTTACCTATCGCAGCGAGATAAAGTGATCGTCGGTATCGTGGAGGTTATTGCCGAAGCGCATCCGGACAGCACGACGGAAGACCCACGCTGGGAATGCGTTAACATTAAAGCGATCCGAAGCTTGCCGACGCCTGTTTCGCTCGATCAGATCAAGGCGGATCCACGTCTCTCGGAAATGGTTTTGGTCAAGAACTCACGCCTTTCGGTTCAGCCTGTAGAAGATGAAGAATGGCGCATCCTGTGCGAGATGGGTGGTCTTGCCTCTGAGCCCGGATAGGGACTGCATTGACGATACCGCGACGGATTGAAAAAGCCACCTGCGGTTGGCACCTCGACTGAGCGCGAACTTCTTGTGATAAGCTCCAGATGGCTTCCTTCGTGTGCTGGTTCACGGCGAGATGGAAATCGTGCAGGTTCCAGATTACGTATTCAAAAAGATGGAAACTGCCCCATAGGTTAGGGGCAGTTTTCGGATCGGTCGTTTTGAAGCGCTCAAGATATTGATCTTCAATCACTTTTAAGTGGTGGGTTCACTATGCTTCCGGCACGTAGAAAAACCGCGATCCCTCACGGCCATTTAACGCCTGACGTTGCGTGCCTCGTAATTGCGGACGCCGTCCCATTCCTCAGCCACCTCGCCTTTGGCCTTTTGATCGGACCAACCCCAAGTGTCAGGTTCGGATTTAAACAACCAATAACGTATCAGCCGATGACCTTGTGCCACTGGGTGAGGGTAACGTTTTCAAACAGCCCCGCGATGGCATAGGGATCATGTTTTGCCCAGCTTTCGGCGGCGCTCATGTCTTCGACATCGAGAATTACCAATGAACCGGCCATCTGACCCTCTGCGTCCAAAAGCGGACCCGCTTGAAGCACCACTCCGGTGTCCTTGATGTAGGCCAGATGGGTATCGCGGTTGTCTTTACGGGTCTGGAGCGCGCCGGGTTTGTCTTTGGCCATAAGGGCGATGAGCATGGTTATTCCTCCTTGAGGGGGCGGTTGAGTAGGTATTGGATTGCTTCGGCGACGCTGGTTCCGCCGCCGGAAATTTCGTGGACCATCTGGCAAATCGGCATGTCGACACCGGTTGTTGTGGCCAATTTGGTGACCGCTTCAGCTGTTTTAACGCCTTCGACGGTGATGTCGGGATCAAAGCGTTCCATCCGCCCCAACGCAAGGCCAAAGCGGTAGTTACGTGATTGTTCCGAGGTGCAGGTCAGCACAAGATCGCCAAAGCCTGACAGGCCGGTCAATGTTTCCGCCCGTGCACCCAAGTGCACCGCAAGGCGGGTCATCTCGGCAAATCCGCGGGTGATCACGGCGGCGCGGGCACTGTCGCCCATGCCCGCGCCAATAGCTGCGCCGCAGGCGATGGCCATGACATTTTTGAGCGCGCCGCCAAGCTCAGCCCCCGTCACATCCGCCGTGCGATACAACCGCAGGCTCGGCGTTGAAAGCTGGTCCTGTAGGGTTTGTGCCGTCGTCTCGTCGGCGCAGGCGAGGGTCAGCGCGGTTGGCAAACCGTGCGCGATGTCTGCGGCGAAGCTCGGGCCGGTGAGAATGGCGGGAATGGCATCCGGCCAATGCTGCGCAAGGATTGCGGCAGGGCCGCGCAGGCTGCGCAGGTCAATGCCCTTGCAACAGGCGACCAGCGCCTTGCCAGCCAGCGGCGCAGAGATCGGCGCAGCAAACGCATCGAGGCTCTGCATCGGCATCGAAAACAGAATCGTGTCGGCACCAAGTGCTTGCTCCAGATCACCGGTCACGGTGACAGCATCGGGCAATCGCACGCCCTGCAGTCGCGGGCTTTCGCGGTGTTTGATCAAAGGCGCGGCTTCACGCGCCCATAGGGTGAGCGGACGGGTTTTCCCGACGGCCACGGCCAGTGCCGTGCCAAATGCACCGCCGCCGAGGATGGCTATGCTCATGCCTTTGCTCCCTTTTTCCCGCTGCCCAGCATTGCAGGCCGATTTTGATCCAAAGGCCAGCGCGGGCGCGCGGCAAGGGTCATGTCATGCCTCACGCCGTCGGCCATCAACGCCGCGCCTGCATAAGCGATCATCGCGGCATTGTCTGTGCACAGGCGCAAAGGCGGGGCGGAAAAGGCAACGCCCATATGGGCGCATAACAGTTCGAGCCCGGTGCGGATGGCGCCATTGGCCGCAACCCCGCCGGCAACGGCCAAAAGCGGCGCTGCAGGTGCTTCTTGCAGATAAAGCGTCAAAGCTCGGCGGGTTTTTTCGGTCAATACATCGGTGATCGCGGCTTGGAAACTGGCGGCGAAATCGGCTTGATCTTGCACCGTCAGCCCGCCGGCATCGGCCACGCGGGCATCGCGGGCGCGTAGAATTGCGGTTTTCAATCCGGAGAAGGACATGTCGCACCCGTCACGATCCAAGAGAGGGCGGGGAAAGCGATGGGCTTTGGGGTTTCCGGATTTGGCGGCAGCCTCGACGGATGGTCCGCCCGGTTGCGGTAGACCCAAGAGCCGCGCAGTTTTGTCAAAGGCTTCGCCGGGCGCATCATCAATGGTGCCGCCAAGGCGGGTAAAATCCTGTGCTCCGCGCACCAGTAAAAATTGGCAATGTCCGCCGGAGACCAAGAGCATCAGATAGGGAAAGGCCACATCATCCGTCAGCCGCGGCGTTAAAGCGTGCCCCGCCAGGTGGTTAACCCCGATCAGCGGCAAGCTGGCACCTGCTGCGATGCCTTTGGCACACATCACGCCGGATAAAACCCCGCCGATCAACCCCGGCCCGGCAGTGACCGCCACGGCGTCAAGATTACCGAGCCCCAGCGCCGCCTGATCCAGAGCGGCCCGCACACAGATGTCGAGCTTTTCAGCATGGGCGCGGGCGGCGATTTCCGGCACCACACCACCAAAATCGCGGTGCAGATCCATTTGTCCTTCCACCACAGATGACAAAATTTCCGCGCCCTGCGGGCCTACGCGGACCACGGCGGCAGCGGTGTCATCACAGCTGCTTTCTATGCCGAGAAGGGTGAGGGGCGAAGCAGGCATCAGCGGTGTCTCTTGCAGGTTGCGCAGGGGCCGCCGGGTGGCGGCGGGAATAATGCCGTTGGCATTGGGCGAACGGGCGGGTGCGGTTGCACGCCATGTGAGGGGCAGGTAACACCTTAGGGCGTTCCAAACAATATCGGCCTGCCATGACTGCTTTGATCCTCCTGACACGGCCCCGCGCGGCTTCTGAGCGATTTGCGCAAGAGGTGCGGCAGAGCCTCGGGCCAGACTGTGCCGAGGTCATGATCGCGCCGTTGGCAGAAATCGCGCCTCGCGGCACCTTGCCGGACATGAGCACCTATCGCGGTGTGGTGTTCACATCGCAAAACGCCGTGGCAACCTATGGAGACGCGGGCGGGCGGACAGATTTGCCTGCCTATTGTGTCGGTGATGCTACGGCACGCGCGGCGGCGGATTTGGGCATGGCAGCGCATTCGGCGCAGGGCGATGCGCAGGCCTTGGTCGCGATGATTTTGCAGGCCCCGGCGCAGGGTCCGTTGCTGCATCTGCGTGGGGCGCAGGGGCGCGGGCGCGTGGCAGAGCGATTGACTGCGGGTGGGCTGATATGCGACGAAGCGATCCTTTACGAACAAAGGGATGTGGCTATAAGTGCAGAACATAAGGCCCTTTTAGCCGAACATCGCACGCAGGACGGTCCGATCATCGCGCCCGTTTTTTCGCCCCTCGGCGCGGCGCGTTTGGCACGGATCGGGGATTTTATGCCGACGGTTTGGGTTTTGGCGATCAGTGACGCTGCCGCATCGGGGCTTGGGGATTTTACGCCAGACCGGCTTTTGGTGGCGGATGTGCCAGACAGGAATGCGATGTTAGACGGACTAAAGAGACTGAGTGACGCAGCTGCGCGCCTTGAGGGTCGTCGCCCCGCGCATTAGGCTAACACAGCACAGATAAATGTATTTTCGAGAATCAGAGGTCGGATCAGGTGGCAAAATCCAGCAAACCCAGCAGCAAGAGCACCGCGACAGCCCGCAATACTACCGAAAAACCGGCAGATGCCGAGGCGAAAGCGGCTGTGCCGGAGGTGGACGCAGGGGAGCGGGACACTGCCAATACCACGGGTTCAGCGGCCAAAATTGAGGCCGTTAACAAGGCGATCAAGGCCGATTCTTCGAAAGGCACCGGCACACCGGCGGCGGAAAAACCGGCAAAAACGTCGGACCGGAGCGTTGCAACCGCTGCTGATCCGAACGAAACACCACCTAAAGACACCGCGAAAGCGGCGGCTGAAAAGATCGGGCAAGATGTGGGGGCGGAACCGTCTGATGATGAGACCTCTGGCCCGCTGGCGTCAGATCCGGCGGCTTCAGGGACCGCTTCTCAGCCAGCATCGGACGACGCAAAAGCCACCGGCGCCGATGAGAAATCCTCGAACGAGGCCAAAGTGACGCAAAAGGGCACCGCGCCGGATCGTGTCGATCTTGATGCTGCGGATGCCGCATTGGCGCCAGAGGCGGCATCGGAGTTGCCGGTGGGGGTCGCCGTGTCCGATCCTGCGCGCGGGGCGGGCGGATTTTTCCCTGCCTTGCTTGGCGGTGTTATCGCGGCGGGCATCGGGTTTGGCGCGGCCTATGCTTGGTTAGATGCGCCTGCGCCGGATACGGCTGCGCTTGATGCGCTGCGCAAGGATGTGTCGGCATTGCAATCCGCCCCTGCGCCGCAAAGTGACACGACCGCGTTGGAAACCGGATTGACCGAAGTGCGAGAGATCGCCGCCGCTGCGGGCACGCAGATATCGGCGCTGTCGGATCGGGTGACGGAACTGGAGGTGCGGTTGACCCAATTGTCCGCTGCGGGCGTGTCGTCATCGCTGTCGCCGGAGGCGGTCAAAGCCTATGAAGCTGAATTGGAGGCGTTGCAGGCCTCGATGTCAGAACAGCGTTCTGCCTTGGAAGCCGCAGCGCAAGCGGCCGCCGATGCGGAGGCCAGCGCCGAAGAGGCCGCCCAAGCCACGCTGGCGCGGGCCGCATTGGCACGGGTGCAGGCCGCATTGGACAGCGGATCGGGATTCGCGCCGGCGCTGGGCGATTTGGAGGCCGCTGGCGTTGATGTGCCAGGCGCGCTGTCATCCCTGGCACGCGATGGCGTGCCGACCATGGCGGGGTTACGCGATGAATTCCCCGCGGCCGCACGCGCCGCACTCGCGCAGGCGCGCAAGGATGCCGGACCGGATGCCGGTGCGGGCCTGACCAGTTTCCTCAAAGCGCAACTTGGCGCACGGTCTTTGGAACCGCGCGAAGGCGACGACCCGGATGCGATTTTGTCGCGCGCAGAATCGGCGCTTGAGGCAGGACATTTGAACGATACATTGGCCGAAATCGCGGCCCTGCCGGAAACGGCACGGGCCCGGATGAGCGGATGGCTTTCTGCTGCGCAGATGCGGCTTGATGCGGTGGCGGCAGCGAATGCGCTGGCGCAAGACCTGAACCAGAATTGAGGATAACGTCATGCTGTGGTCGGTGGTAAAAATTATTCTATTCGTGGCCCTTGTGGCGGCGGCGACCCTGGGCGCATCGGCGCTTTTGGATATGCAAGGCGGGGTTCGCATTGCTTTGGGTGGGATCGAATTGAACCTCACGCCGCTCAAAGCGGTGCTGGCGATGATCGTTCTGGTGGCTTTGGTCTGGGTGTTGCTCAAGCTGGTGTCATTTGCGGTGGCGCTGCTCAAATTCATCAACGGGGACGAGACGGCCTTGACCCGCTATTTCGACCGCAACCGTGAACGCAAGGGGTTCGAGGCCCTGTCTGAGGGCGTGATGGCTTTGGCCTCCGGAGAGGGCAATGTGGCCATGGCCAAGGCCGCGAAGGCGGAAAAATACCTGCGCAAGCCGGAATTGACCAACCTGATTACCGCGCAGGCTGCGGAAATGGTTGGCGATACCCGCAAGGCCGAGACCGTTTACAAACGCCTGCTGGCGGATGATCGCACGCGTTTTGTCGGGGTGCGCGGGATCATGAAGCAAAAGCTCGCCACCGGAGACATGGAGACGGCGCGCAAATTGGCGGAAAAAGCGCATGCGCTGAAACCCAAACATGCCGAAACGCAGGACACATTGTTACAATTGCAAGCCCGCGCCCAGGATTGGGCAGGCGCCCGCGCAACCCTGCGCACGAAATTGAAATACGGCACCCTGCCGCGCGATGTGCACCAACGCCGCGATGCGGTTCTGGCGCTTTCCGAGGCTAAGGATATCCTGAATGAGGGCAATGATATTTCGGCCCGCGAGGCCGCGATCGAGGCCAACCGCCTCTCTCCGGATTTGATCCCCGCCGCTGTTATGGCCGCGCGCGGGTATATCGAACAGGGCAAGCCACGCTACGCGGTGCGGGTGATCAAAAAGGCATGGGATGCGCAGCCGCACCCGGATTTGGCCGCCGCTTTTGCCGCGATTGAACCCGAAGAGACGCCGCAGGCACGGATCAAACGGTTTGGCCAATTGGCCAAGATCAAGCCCGACCACCGCGAGACCAAATTGTTGATGGCGGAACTGAACATTGCCGCCGAAGATTTTCCTGCGGCGCGCCGTGCGTTGGGGGATCTTGTGGAAACTGCGCCGGATGCGCGGGTGTTGACCATCATGGCAGCGATTGATCGCGGCGAAGGTGCATCCGATGCCGTGGTGCGCGGGTGGCTCACCCGTGCGCTGAGCGCGCCGCGCGGGCCGCAATGGGTTTGCGAGAACTGTAATCATGTGCATGGCGAATGGATGCCGGTGTGCGATCAATGCCAAGGCGTGGACACGTTGACTTGGAGATCCCCGAAAGAGAGCGAAATCATGGGCGCGGCGGGCGCGACAATGTTGCCGTTGATCGTGGGTGCGCTCGAGGATCATTCGGAGGCCGAAGACATCGTCGATGCCGAAGAAGTGCCGGAGAGCGAAGCGCCCGACGTATCGCCCAAGGGTGACGCGGATCGAACCTCCGGTGCAGAAGCCGAGGGCAGCGCGGACGATAGCGATGTTTTCGAAGCGGAAATCCTACCGGGCAAAGCCTGACCCGCGCGCAGATTTTGCTTTTACGCCGCAGATCACGGTGGTAAAGCGCTGTCCACAAGGGGCCAGGCGCCCCAAGGCCGCTGTAGCTCAGATGGTAGAGCACGTCATTCGTAATGATGGGGTCGGGGGTTCGAGTCCCTTCAGCGGCACCATAGAATTCTTCTAAAGCCATGCTTATAAATGAATAAAGTGGAATGAAGCTTCTATAAATCCACCTCTCCATCCTCCTTTGAGCTTTTTGATTTCGGCGTCGGACGCTTGTCCGGCGCGAGCCATGCGCGCGCGAGGCAGCTTTAGCGGCTAAAGGCTCAGTATTTTGCGCATATGAAGCCGAAGGCAGATACGTTCCATGATGGTTTCGGCGATCATGTCATGGAGGCCGAGGAGGATGAGAACGCTTTGAACGACGGTCTCTGGTTCCTTCCGGCTCAAGTCGATGAAACCCAGATGATGCACCTCCCGCGTCACGGGTAGAACAACCCGATAACGCGGCCATCGATGACTGGGCAAAGGCGGTAGGAGCTTATCTGCGCGTCTCGCAAGGGAGCCGGACGCTTGGGTGCACGGGACGATCGGTTGGCTCGCGGCCTGAAGGCTGGCGGCATAGACCGGCTCTGATCGAGTCGGAAGACCTTAGCTGGTTTGCGGGTGATCGGGTGAGCCCCGAACGGCGGGCATTTTTGGTATCTAATGCAACCGTTCCCTATGGAAGCGCTGCCCTCGGAAAGGGGGCGCCGGTCTCCCGTTCGCGGAACAAAGCAGTCTCACCCGACCCGAGGCTGTCGATCTTTCGAACGACTAAAAGCTTGAAATAGCCTTCTATTGGCCGCCGCGTAGTCCGCAATCGAATGGGTGAAAACAGGTTGGCGACACCCTCTCAGCCTTTCAAAAGTTCGCCAGCGATGATCAGCTTGCGCACCTCTTGGGTACCCGCGCCAACTTCAAGCACGCGGCCCGTCCGGTAAAGCCGGTTCACTTCGGTATCGCGCATATAGCCGGAACCGCCGTGGATCTGGACGGCCTTGTCGAGCACGAATGACGTCACCTCGGCGGCCTTGAAAATCGCGGCGGCGGTCAGTTTGTGAATCTCGCCGCGTCCGCCTTCGCCCTCTTCCAGACCTTCGCACATGGCAACGGTTTTCAAGGACAGGCTGCGCGCCGCTTCAAGGCGCGTATACATATCCGCCAACATCGCCTGCACCATTTGGAAGCTGGCAATCGGTTTGCCGAACTGCTGGCGCGTCTTGGCGTAATCGATGGAAATATCCAGCGCCCGCTGCGAAATGCCGAGCGCGCTGAAGCTGCCAATCGCGCGTTCAAGATCCAGCCCCGACATCGTGACCGCAACACCGCCGTCCAATTTGCCAACCATGTTTTTGGCCGGCACACGGCAATCTTCGAACACCAATTCGCCGGTGGGCGAGCCGCGGAACCCCATCTTGTTGAGCTTTTGCGCCACTTTAAAGCCGGGCGTATCGGTTTCCACGATAAAGGCAGAAATGCCCTTGGCACCCTTCTCGGGCGAGGTTTTGGCATAGACCAGCACCACATCGGCAATCGGCCCGTTGGTGATATAGATCTTGGCCCCGTTCAGGATGTAATCGTCGCCATCCTTCTTCGCCGTCGTGCGCATCGAGCCAAGCGCATCCGACCCCGCACCGGGTTCGGTCAGGCCCAAAGCCCCGATCAGCGTACCGTTGCACAGCCCCGGCAAATACTTGCGGCGCAACTCGTCATTGGCGTTGCGGTAGATGTTGTTGACGCACAGGTTGTCATGCGCCAGGTGTGTCAATCCGATGGCGGCCGAGGCGCGCGATAGTTCTTGGGTAATGATGCAGGCCGATGTAAAATCCAGCCCGGCACCGCCAAATTCCGGCGGCACGGTCAGGCCCAGATAGCCCATCTCGCCCAGCTTGGGGAAAACCGAGGCGGGCAGATCATCGGTGTCGTCCATTTCCGCGTTCAGATGATGGAACTCGGACATGAAAAACTTGCCGGCCTGATCGGCCAGCGCCTGCTGTTCCTCCGTCATGAAATGGGTCGGAAGGTCGATATCGTTGCGTAATTGCTTGGTCATGGCTGGGTCCTCCCTCAGGCGCGCAAAAGTTCTTCGGCGATGATGATCTTGCGAACTTCGCTGGTGCCCGCCCCGATCTCCAGAAGTTT
>NZ_KZ826494.1 GCF_003205515.1 Litorivita pollutaquae | reverse complement strand
GCCGTCTTGTCTCCACGAAGCGCCTCAAGCGCTACCGTGGCCTTAAAATTATCTGAAAAACTGCGTCTCTTGGTCATTTGTGTATCCTGTCTTCAAGGTTGGATACATCTTAGCACGCTGTCCTGTTCTGCCGGACCACTTCAATCCACACAGGTCATTCGCCGCAGGTAGACGCTCCTGTCTCACAGATTAGTGAGCGTGAAAAGATCGCGCGTACATAGACGACCGGTCTAATTTTGCCTATGTAGCGGGTCATGGAACACCAAAACGACACCCGATCTCGGATATTGACCACAGGACGCCGCCTGACAGCCCAGCAGGGATATGCTGGGGTTGGCCTAAGCACACTTTTGAAAGAGGCTGGCATTCCGAAGGGTTCGTTCTACCACTACTTCGCATCGAAAGAGGCATATGGCTGCGCGCTGTTGAGCGAGTTTATGATAGAGTATAGCCATCGCCTGAATGCCTCTCTCGTGCATCCATACATGAATGCACGGTCTCGGCTCTTGACCTATTTCGAAGGGTGGCGCGAAAAACAACTCAGCCCGAACCTTGAGGATCGGTGTCTGGTGGTTAAGCTGTCGGCAGAAGTTGCTGATCTGTCGGAGAACATGAGCAACATCTTGCAAAAAGGTGTTTCCGACATTGTCGCGCATCTGGCGCAGACCATAGAGCAGGGGCAGAACGAGGGCACGATTGCATCGATCGAAAACCCTCGGGCCTTGGCGGAAGTTATCTATCATATGTGGCTTGGGGCCAGTCTCGTTGCGAGCATTTCGCACAGTGATGCCGCACTTAATTCCGCAATGGATGCGACAAGGGCGCTTGTTCCAGCACCATAACTCTAAAAAATTTATCATCACGAAAGACGACCGGTCTATGCGTAAAGGAAAATCATGAAAATTTTCTACAAAACCACCGCAACCGCAAGCGGAGGGCGCTCCGGCACCGCCACCTTGAACGACGGAAGCCTTTCGGTCCAGATGGTCCGCCCGGATAGAGGCGAGCCGGGGGTGAACCCTGAACAGCTGTTCGCACTTGGCTATGCTGCCTGTTTCGACGGCGCAATGGAATTGATGGCCTAGCAGCTCAAACTTGATGCCACAAAGGCGAAAACCACGATCGACGTCGGCATTGGCCAACGCGCAGAGGGTGGTTACGCGCTTGATCTGGACATCACCATTCGTTTGCCGGGCATGGCAGCAGATGACGCACAGCACCTTGTCAAAGCTGCGCATCAAGTTTGCCCGTATTCCAACGCCACACGCAACAACATCGACGTGCGCCTGCACATTGAAACTGAAGAGGTCTGAAACAATGAAGAATTTCGATTTTCACAATCCAACACATATCCTGTTTGGTAAGGGTCGTATCGCGGACTTGAAGGATCAGGTTCCTGCTGATGCAAAAGTTCTCATCGTCTACGGCGGTGGCAGCGCTGAGCGCACCGGCGTTCTTGCACAGGTGCGCGAGGCGCTTGCGGGGCGCACGTTGGTCGAATTCGGTGGGATCGAGCCGAACCCGCGTTTTGACACCGCACTCAAGGCGGTTGAGGTTATCGGCAAAGAAGACATCACGTTTCTTCTTGCAGTCGGCGGCGGATCGGTCATTGATGCCACCAAATTCATCGCAGCTGCTGCTCTTTATGACGGCGATGCATGGGATATCCTGACATCGCGCGGGTCGGTCGTGAAAGGCGCTGTCCCGTTCGGCACCGTGCTGACACTGCCCGCGACAGGATCAGAGATGAACTCTGGATCCGTTATCACCAATTCTGAAAAGGGCGCCAAGCTCCCCTTCATGAGCGCGCACTGCTATCCCGTCTTTTCGGTGCTCGACCCGGAGGTCACCTACTCGCTGCCGCCGCGCCAGATCGCCAATGGTGTTGCGGATGCCTTTGTTCACATCATCGAACAGTATCTGACATATCCGTCCGCCGCGCGCGTTCAGGACGGTTTTGCCGAAACGCTGCTGCGCACCTTGATCGAGCTGGGGCCCAAAGCCCTTGAGACGCCAGATGACTACGATGTCCGCGCTAACTTGATGTGGACGGCAACACTGGCGCTGAACGGTCTGATCGGCGCGGGTGTGCCACAGGACTGGTCGAGCCATATGATCGGCCATGAGATCACCGCGCTGAACGATACCGATCACGCCCGTACGCTTGCCGTGGTTCTGCCTGCGCTGATGAATGACCAGCGTGGCCCGAAACGCGAGAAACTGCTGCAATACGGCGCCAATGTCTGGGATATCCGCGAAGGCGATGAGGATGCACGGATCGACGCGACCATCAAGGCGACGCGCGACTTCTTTGAATCTATTGGCATCAAAACCCGCCTTGGCGATTACAACGTCGCCAGCGCCGATATCGACCACATCGCAGCAGCACTCAAAGAGCACGGCATGACCGCCCTTGGCGAGCACAGTGCTATCACCCCCGAGGATGCACGCCGCATTCTTGAAGCGGCCGTTTAGGAGTTCTTTAGCATGACACAGACCGAAACAGTAAACCGCCAGCTTGTGCTGGCGGAGCGCCCCAAAGGCGCGCCCACCAAGGATACACTCCGCCTGATCGAGTGCGAGGTTCCCTCTGCGGGGGGCAATCAGATGCTTTTACGCACGGAGTTTCTGTCGCTGGACCCCTACATGCGCGGACGTATGAGCGATGCACCCTCATACGCCGCTCCGGTGCCAATTGGCGGGGTTATGCAGGGTGGAACAGTGGCGCAGGTCGTGACCTCGAACGTCGACGGGTTCACGCCGGGCGATTATGTGCTCAGCTTCAATGGCTGGCAGGATTATGCTGTTAGCGATGGTGTCGGCGTCACCAATTTGGGCAAAGCGCCTGCGCATCCGTCCTGGGCGCTGGGGATCATGGGTATGCCCGGCTTTACCGCTTGGGCCGGTCTCACACAGATCGGTGCGCCAAAGCCCGGCGAAACCATCGCCGTGGCGGCTGCAACCGGCCCGGTCGGGGCCACCGTGGGCCAGATCGGCAAGATCCTAGGCTGTCGCGTGATTGGCATCGCGGGCGGGCCGGATAAATGCGCCTATGCGGTCAATGAATTGGGTTTTGACGCCTGTATCGACCACAAGGCAGATGACTTTGCTGAACAGCTTGCCAAGGCCAGCCCCGATGGCATCGACGTCTATTTCGAGAATGTCGGCGGCAAGGTTCTTGACGGGGTTGTCTCGCTGTTGAACCCCAACGCACGGGTGCCGGTCTGCGGGTTGATCTCGCAGTATAACGCGACCACCCTGCCCGACGGGCCGGACCGGATGAACTGGCTTATGGGACAAATCCTTCGCAAAAAACTCAAGGTGCAAGGCTTCATCATCTTTGACGATTTCGGGCATCTCTACGGGGACTTCGCGAAGGAAATGGGGCCGTGGGTTGAGAGCGGCAAAATCAAATACCGCGAAGAGATCATCGACGGGCTGGAAAATGCACTCGAAGCCTTCATCGGATTGTTGAACGGCGAAAACTTTGGCAAGCGCGTCATTCGCGTTGGCCACAACTGAAAGGCAAGGCTATGAAAATTCTAATGGTACTGACATCCCATGACGCACTTGGGGACACGGGCAAAAAAACCGGCTTCTGGCTGGAGGAATTTGCAGCCCCCTACTACGTTTTCAAAGACGCAGGCGCCGATATCACATTGGCTTCGCCTAAAGGCGGCCAACCGCCGATTGATCCCTCCAGTGACAATCCCGATGCACAGACGGATGACACCCGCCGCTTCAAGGACGACAGCGGCGCGCAAAGGCATCTCGCGAACACGCTGACACTTTCGGACGTGACCGAAGACGGGTTTAACGCGATCTTCTATCCGGGCGGTCATGGCCCCTTGTGGGATCTCGCCGAAGACGCGGACAGCAAACGCCTGATCGAGGCCTTCGCCGCCGCCGACCTGCCTGTTGGGGCGGTCTGCCACGCACCCGCCGTGTTCCGGCACACCCAAGGGACGGACGGCAAACCGCTGGTTTCCGGCCGCCGCGTGACGGGCTTTACCAACACTGAAGAAGAGGCCGTGGCCCTCACCGACGTTGTGCCATTCCTGGTAGAAGACATGCTGAAGGCAAATGGCGGTCTGTACGAAAAAGGCGCAGACTGGAACAGCTTCGTTTTGCGTGATGGCAAACTTGTAACCGGCCAAAACCCCGCCTCATCCGCCGCCGCCGCGCAAGAGATCCTCGCACTGCTGAAATAGGGGCCGGGCCTTGTGCAAAAGGCGATAGCCTGATCCGCTTCCCTTGAACTGGGCGCGACAGTCGGGTGCTTCAGATCAGGGTGGATTCACTCGTGAATCCGCCCTGAGAGCCAGTGAGGTTTACCACCGCTCTTAAAAGAAGTGGACCAGGAAAGCCTCAAGCCGCTATTCTACTTTTCGACGGCTCGCGGCCCTGGGCCGACGTTGGCCAGATGCCCGAACACTGCATTGCAGCTTCCCGAAGCAGGCGTTCGATCCATTTTGCGGCATTGTTGTTTGCCAAAGGTCCGCAGTGCGGACGAAAGTGGCCGTACATTGAGCATGAACCGGCGTCAGTTTACCTGCCAAAAGCAGCCACCGAAATTCGCGTTCAGATCGATAGACTATTGATCTGTCGCTTGGAGCAATTCCCGTAGGTTTTGTGCCTGAACGGGGCGATCACGTAAATCGAGCGCCGAGTTTAGATCGACGATGTGGCTGTGCATCAGCTCTTCGGCATTTTGCTCATCACCATCGGCAATTGATTGCACCAGGGCGTGATGGGCGTGACTCTCGCATAGCGCACTTTCGCGCCGCCAATAGAGTGCTATGACCAAAGAAGAACGGGCGATCAGAGTTTCGATAAACTGACTGATTGTGTTCTGATCTGCAATCCGCGCGATCTCGATATGGAAGCGACCAGACAGGTTGAGCGCACGGCCATTATCGCCAGCATCCAAGGCCAAATGCTCTTGAGCAATATGATCTTTCAAAATCTCAATGTCGCGTGGTGTTGCTCGGCTCGCGGCGGAACGGGCGGTGCGCGGTTCTAACAAGATGCGCGCTTCAAACACTTCGCGGGCCTCACGCGTGGTCGGACTTGCCACGAATGCACCTTTATTGCGCTGGATTTCTACAAGCTGAATATGCGCCAGCGATTGAAGCGCCGCGCGAACCACAGTGCGAGACACATTGTAAATTTCTCCAATTTCGTCCTCTCCCAGCTTTGTACCCGGCATGAGACGATGTTCATGGATCGCCAAAGCCAGCGCATCAGCTACCTTCTGCGTCGCATTTTGAGGTTTGGGTTTGGAGATAGGCCGAGCCTGCATAGGAGTTTCCTTCAGAATCACTGATGCCAGAGGCATGCGTCGCGGACAAGGTGCGGTCAGATTGTATACAATTTCGAACATATATTGTGTCCAATTTTTGAGCGCCACCCAATTGCTCCGCCCAATTTTTTGTCATCGACCTGTCTCTTTCCCAGAAACCGTAGGCACTGTTTGAATTCCAACATCACAAGCGCCCAACTGATTTCAACATAGGAGCACCCATGACTAAAAAACATGATCTGGAACTGGTGAAAGTCACCAAACGTTATGGTCAGACCGTCGCTGTGGATGCGATACAGCATAGGTTTCAGCCATCCTCCTATACCTGCCTGCTTGGGCCTTCGGGGTGCGGGAAATCATCGACCCTGCGGATGATTGCGGGTCATGAGAGCGTGACCGAGGGTGCGATTTTGCTGTCAGGGCGTGACATTTCCGCTCTGCCGCCCGCGCAGCGCGGCACCGCGATGATGTTTCAAAATTACGCTTTATTTCCGCACCTTAGCGTCCTTGATAACGTTGCATTCAGCCTGAAAATGAAGGGGGTAGACGTTAAGGAACGCCACACCAAAGCGGGTGAAATGCTAGAGTTGGTCGACCTAACGGCGCTGGCAGATCGACTGCCTGATCAATTATCCGGCGGGCAACAACAGCGCGTCGCGCTGGCTCGCGCATTGATCACAAGGCCCGAAGTTTTACTTCTGGATGAACCGCTGTCAGCGCTGGACCCGTTCTTGCGCATCCGGATGCGCGGCGAGCTGAAGAAGCTGCAAAAGGAGCTGGGCATCAGCTTTATCCACGTCACCCACGGGCAAGACGAAGCACTTGCGTTGGCCGATGAGATTGTCGTCATGAATGACGCGGTGATCGAACAGGCGGGTTCTGCCCGCGATGTGTTTAACGCCCCAACGACCCGCTTTGTCGCGCAGTTTATGGGCGGCCATAATGTCATCGCGCTGCCCGAAGGGCATTTCGCAATCCGCACAGACGCTGTCGCCATCACCGCGCCACAAAAGGGCAGGTTGGACGCCCAAGTGACCGCCGTTGAGTACCAAGGCACACATGTATCGCTGCTGTCGCGCATTACCGGCGACCAAGAAATCACTGCGCTGGTGCCCGAAGCTGAATACTTCACCACCCCGCATCATCCCGGCGACCGGATTGGTCTGCATTGGGACGCCAAAAATCTTCACCAACTGACCGCATAAGACGCGGCACTTCACCACCGACAAGGAGACGACGCATGACCAAACTTACATCACAGACCGGCCTAAGCCGCCGCGACTTATTAAAAGGTGCCGCATCAACCGCGATTGCGGCCGGTTCTACGACCCTTGGCGCGCCGATGCTTTGGGCGCAAAACATCAAGGATGTCACCCTTCGCCAGTTCGGCACGGGGGTATCCAACCTCAATGATGTCGCCAATAAAGTGAAAGAAGATCTTGGCTTTACGCTTGAAATGACTGCACTGGATACGGACAGCGTCACACAACGCGCCGCCACACAGCCCAACAGCTTTGACATCGCAGACATCGAATACTTTATCTGTAAAAAGGTCTGGGCCGCTGGCAACATGCAGGCAATGGACACGTCCAAGATCGCCAATTACGACAAGATCGCCGGCACATTCCGCAGCGGTCTTTTGACACCGACAAGCACGATTGCACAGGGCACAGCACCACATACCGTCGGCTTTACGTCAGGCCCGAACGGTACGGACTTTGTGCAAGAAGAATCCGGTTGGATGACCTTGATCCCGACGATCTACAACGCCGACACGTTGGGCATCCGCCCCGATCTGATCGGCCGTCCGATCAACAACTGGTCCGAGCTTTTGAACCCTGAATTTAAGGGTAAAGCATCCATTCTCGACATCTCGTCTATCGGGATCATGGACATGGCGATGGTCGTGGAATCCATGGGCGAATACACTTACCCCGACAAAGGCAATATGACGAAAGAAGAAATTGATCTGACGCTCGGCATCTTTACCGAGGCCAAGAAAAATGGCCAGTTCCGCGCGTTCTGGAAGTCCTTTGACGAAAGCGTCAACCTGATGGCGTCCGGCGAAGTTGTGATCCAGTCCATGTGGTCCCCTGCAATCACAGCTGTCAAATCGCAAGGTGTCCCATGCGTTTATCAACCTTTGGAAGAAGGTTATCGCTCGTGGGGCGGTGGTTTGGGCATCTCTGCTGCACTGTCTGGTCTGGAGCTTGAAGCTGCCTATGAATACATCAACTGGTATCTCTCTGGATGGGTCGGCGGCTATCTGATGCGTCAGGGCTATTACTCGGCGGTGCCCGAAACGTCGAAAGAGTTCATGACCGCAGACGAATGGGGTTTTTGGTACGAAGGCAAAGCCGCGAAAGGTGACATCTTGTCCCCAACCGGCGACAAACTGGCCGGTGCGGGCGAAGTTCGCGATGGTGGGGCCTTCCTTGATCGCATGGGATCCGTTGTGTGCTGGAACTCTGTCATGGACGAAAACCAATACATGGTCCGCAAGTGGAACGAATTTATCGCCGCTTAAAAACGGCCAACGGGTGCGCCAAGCGGCGCACCCGCCCCCATTCAATATAAAGAATACTCATGAAAAAGCTGTTAGAAAATCGCAATGTAACCGGCTGGCTGATGGTCTCCCCGCTCGCGGCGGTACTGCTGGTTTTTCTCGTGATGCCGATTATTTTAATCATAATCGTCAGCTTTTGGCGCGCGACGGAATTTTCTATCATTCCGGCCTTTGAATGGGACAATTACGCTTTCCTGTTTGGATCACCCGTCACCTACACCGTCTTTCTTAACACGTTCAAATATGCGTTCATTACATGGGCCTTTACCTTGGTCATCGGGTTCACCGTTGCCTATTATCTGACATTCCATATTCGAAGCCAGACATGGCAAATCGCACTTTTCCTCCTGTGCACAATCCCGTTCTGGACCTCCAACATCATTCGCATGATCAGCTGGATTCCATTTCTCGGGCGCAACGGTATTGCCAATTCCACGCTGATGTCTTGGGGCGTATTAGATGAACCGGTCGAGTGGCTATTGTTCTCAGATTTCGCCGTCATCCTCGCCTTTGTGCATCTTTACACGCTGTTCATGGTCGTCCCGATTTTCAACACGATGATGCGGATCGACAGATCCCTGATTGAGGCGGCGCGGGATGCAGGCGCAAGCGGTGTGCAAATCTTGTGGAACGTCATCATCCCGTTGACCAAGCCAGGCATTATGATCGGCACCATTTTCGTGGTCACACTCGTGATGGGCGATTTCATAACAGTGCGCTTCATGTCGGGCAGCCAATCTGCGAACGTCGGTCGTTTGATTTCAAACGATATCGCCTTGCTGCAATATCCAAGCGCGTCTGCCACGGCGATTGTATTGCTGGCGACCGTGCTGATCACCATCGGCATCCTGCTGCGCTTTGTCGACATTCGGAAGGAACTGTAATGGAGCCGCGCCCAAGATCATTCTATATCCTTTCCGCGTTCTTCGCGCTGTTTGTGCTGTTCCTTTACGGTCCGACCCTGACGATTGGCATATTATCGTTCCAAGGTGAGGGGGGTGGGCTGACCTTCCCGATGCGCGGCGTGTCTCTGTATTGGTTCTATGACTTGTTCGAACAACAGGCCGTCGGCGACATCTGGGGCAGCTTTCGTCGTTCCATCGCGTTGGGCCTGATGGTCATGGTCACAACAGTGGTCGTCTCGGTCATGGGCGGCTTGGCCTTTCGCAAGAAATTCGCAGGCTCGGGCATTCTGTTTTACCTGATCATCACGGCGCTGGTGATCCCGTCGATCCTTGTGTCGCTGGGCGTGGGCCTATTGTTTTCGCAAAGCGGGCTCAACGTGCATTGGACGAGCTCCGGTTTTGGCGCGCAACTGACATGGACGCTGCCATTTGGCTTGCTGATCATGTTCGCCGTCTTCAACCGTTTCGACAAAAGCTTTGAAGAAGCCGCCCGCGATCTTGGGGCATCCCCATGGCAAACAATCCGCTATGTTGTGTTGCCGATCATCGCACCCTCGCTGATTGGCGTCGCCTTGTTTGGTTTCACGCTGAGCTATGACGAATTCGCGCGCACTTTGTTGACGGCGGGCAGCTACAACACCTTGCCGCTTGAGATTTACGGGATGACGACCAATGTGACCTCGCCTGTGCTGTATGCGCTTGGCACGCTGACGACGCTGTTCTCGCTGTTGATCATCGGAGCGTTCCTCGCTCTCGCACGCCTCAGCAATCGCCGCAAAGCGCGCGCAGGCAGCGATGCCGGTAAGGCCGTCTGATGATCGTCCTGATCAACCCCAACAGCACGGAAGCCATGACCCAAGCAATGGTGGAAACAGCATCCAAAGCGGGCGTCGTGGTGGAAGGCTGGACATCCCGTGATGGGCCCGCCGCGATCCAGGGATCTGCGGACGGCGCAGCCTGCATCCCACCCTTGTTGGCGCTTGTTCGCAAAGCATCTGATGCAGGCGCGCAGGCGATTATCATCGGCTGCTTTGATGACACGGGACTGGACGCCGCCCGCGAAATCGCCGCCTGTCCTGTCATTGGCATCGGCCAAGCGGCCTATCACATGGCGGTTCTGGCAGGCGGGCGTTTTTCAGTTGTGACCAGTTTGGCCGTTTCTGTGCCCATTCTGGAAGACAACATCCACGCCTACGGATTTACATCCAAACTGGCCCGCGTCCGCGCGTGTGGCGTCCCGGTTTTAGACCTGGAAACAGACCCCGCCGGAACCGCGCCGGCCGTGGTGGGGGAAATCAAACGTGCTGTCGCTGAAGACAAGGTTGACGTCGTGGTTCTCGGGTGCGCTGGTATGGTCCATATTCCGGCATATTTTTGTGAAGAGGAACCTGTACGGCTTATTGATGGCGTCACATCTGCCGCGCAACTTGCATTTCTTTTGGCTAAGTAAAGTTCAAAACCGGACGAATGATTGGCATTGAAGACTATTGGTGAACGCCCGAAAAGCTTCCGGAAGCCGCCATTTATACGGGCTGCAGCATCCGTCAAAATGGGCTCAGAGCGGACATCGCTTTCGTTCGCCGTCCTGTGTTTAAGGTGCCCAGACAATCTCCGCAGTCCGGCAAGCCGCACCTCCAGCCAGCGGATGTAACCTTCGAGGTTCCTTGTGGCAGGGCCACAGAATGGTTTGATAAACCGACCATAGCGGGCATGGAGCGAGTTTACATTCTGGATGTGATAGCAGCCCGCCGCGACCCGCGTTCCGAGCTTACTGCCTACTACGAAGTGCTCAATGCCACCTCTCGCCGCGAGACTTTCATAGCCGTTGATACTCCGACCATAGCACGGAATCGCTCGGCACCAGAGGCTTGATTTCGCGTTCCAGTGTGACGCTTTTACGGTTCGGCAGGCGTTCGAAATGGCGGGCACCGCCACGGTCTGCGACCGTGAGAATGGGGAGCTGCCACCTTGAAAGACCCAGCATCATCTTCAATCCCTGCGTCGTGAAGTCTTCCCAACGGGGGCGGGGCGGCGGCGCGACCTTTTTCGGATCAGCAAAGTGCCGCACCCATTCCCGCGATCCCTTGCGCGCCTCTCGCTGGTAGGTTTTATCCGCCTCGACGATACCTGAAAAACGCGTCGCCCCGCCGGTGCCGATGATCGAAAAAACCAACATCCGCCAGCGCCAGAACGTGTATTTATTGAGTCCGAGTTGACGCGCGAGATTCCGCACTGACAGCGGCACGGAGGTGCCCAGCATGTCCCTCAGGGCTACCATAAAAAGGTCAGGTCTATGTATACGCCCGATGGCGGACCCGGTTCGGCCTGAATAGGTCTTCATGCAACCCTTGCACCGATAGCGCTGGATCTTGGTTCGCATTCGTCCCCACTTCTGGCACCGATTATCGCCGCAGGATGGACACTTGTATTCTCGGTTTGTCCGCGCTTCGATCTCGGAGATCGCTGCCATCTTTCGCCGGAGATCCCGGATCTTTGTCTGGGCGTCCTCGATCTGGGCCGGGTTCAACCTGTCGAGATTAACGAGGAAGCGGCGGAAATCATGATGTAGCAAGAGTATTTTACCGTTGGAAGGGCGGAGAAATATAGGCCTTTTCAGTTTAAGCTGAAGGGAACCAACATGATGTGCGGACACCCCCAATAGTTAAAGGCGTTTTGTGCTCAAAACGGTGCCGGGCGGGCTACACTGCTGTGTAATCCGCCCGCCTTTGGCTTTCAAAACTGACATCAATCAGCCGATAGTTGCGCCATCTTCGCGCCAGACAGAAATAACCGAAGAGCGCGGTTTGCCCGCATTGTCGGGCCATGAACCGCCTGGATGCTGAATACCAACAAAGGCAACTTTGCGGTCAGGCGACCACGTCAGGCCAGTCACTTCGGCGCCGTTGGGCGCAGTCAAAAAGCGAGCAATCTCTCCCGTTTCAGGATCGCCGACCAGCATCTGGTTGTTGCCCTGACCTTCAAACTGTTCCTCGTTACTGTCATCGCCATCAGTCTGGATCCACAACATACCGTCAGAAGAGAACGCCATGCCATCAGGCGAATTGAACATATTGCCTTCATTCACGTTGTCAGATCCGGCGTATTTGTTGTCGTAAACGGTTGGGTTGCCCGCCATGACATACAGATCCCATGTGAAGTCGGTCGCACCGTGATCTTCGCCAGCAGGCCGCCAGCGAACGATTTGACCAAAGTTATTGGTCTCGCGGGGGTTCGGACCGCTGACAGGGGTTTCGTCACCGCCCGCGTTCGGCTTAACGCCACGGTTTTTATTGTTGGTCAGTGCGCAATACGCCTCGACCCGCAAAGGGTTGGCCGCGATCCATTCAGGGCGATCCATTGTGGTCGCTCCGACTTTGGATCCTGCCATACGCGCAAAAACAAGCATCTGTGCCATATCCATACCCGTGGTTTCAGGTGTCAGTGGCAACCATTCACCCGACATGTCGTCGTTGAACTTCGCAACATACAGCGTGCCATCGCTGAGCAGACCATCAGTCGGCTGGCCTTCTGCCCAGGTTCCATTTGAAACGTATTTATACATGAACTCGCCGCGCTCATCGTCGCCCATATAGACAACGATCCGGCCGTCATTGGCCTGCACCATTTCAGCATTCTCATGCTTGAAACGGCCCAGAGCAGTGTGTTTGACAGGCGTTGATTGCGGGTCCAACGGGTTGATCTCGGTGACCCACCCGTGACGATTAGGCTCGTTCGGCTCTTTGGATAGATCAAACCGCGCGTCGAATTTTTCGTAGGCGTAGCGACCTTCGCCACCAATTCCGTAACGGGCTTCGCCCTCGGTGGCTTCGCGCTCACCCGTAACGCCAAAGTAGCCGTTAAAATTCTCTTCGCAGGTCAGATACGTGCCCCATAGCGTCTTACCGGAACCACAGTTGTTCATGGTGCCCTTCGGAGACATCCCTTCCGGATCGGCATTGGTGCGCATAAGCTCAGAACCATTGGCCGGGCCGTCCATGATCATTTGAGTTTCATGCGTGATGCGGCGGGTATATGGGCTGTCGACAACGACTTGGTATCCGTCACCCTGATCGGCAACTTCGAGAACGGTCACGCCCTGAATATTCTTGAGCATCTGCACCTGATCTGCGGATTGTGGCACGCCATCAGCATCCGCTGGCAGATTTATCTTAGGGTTGGCGTATTCAGAGTTGATCGCCAAGATGATCTTGTCACCATCAACAAAGGTTTCCATCCCGTCTGTGTTTTCGCCAAAGACCCTGTCTGATAGATCCGATGGAACACCGTTTTGGGGCGAATAGGCCCCCTCGGCATCCGAGAACAGTGCATCGCCCCAACGCACCAGAGTTTTCCACTGGTAGCCTTGCGGCACATGAATGTCGAAATCAGTCGCAATGCCGATAGGCTGAAACGCAAATGCAGACCCTTGCGCCCGCGCTGATGTTGCTGAACCGAACAGGCCGGTTCCCATGACGGCGGCCCCTGACCCGAATGCCAAAGCGCCGCCCAAGAAACCGCGACGAGAGACGGCACGTTCGACAACAGCATCGAAGTCGTTGTTGTCCGGGCGCGGATCGCGCAGTTCGTCGTACTCGTCCCAAGAGAGGTTCGCGTTATCTTGATTGTTCATGATTGTGGCTTTCTGATATTGCTCTAAATCACACCGACCTTCGTGGCCGGATTATGCTCGTTTACATACAATGCGAATTCTTCGGATTTATGACGCTGTGCCAAGCAGAGCCTATGAAGTTTTCGGCTCCAACTCGACAGACCACAGCTCCACGTCAGCGCTATCCATGAGGCGCACCGTCATCACGCTTGTGTCTGCTGCGATATCGACCTTGCCAAAAAACTGGAGCCCATCGCTGGGCGGCAGGTTCGCTTGTCCCGCTTCGGGATGCTTGGCAAAAAGAACCTCTGGTCCGAAAGTGTTGTCGTAGTCGGACGGACCAAACGTACCCGCGTGAAGCGGTCCAGAGACAAATTCCCAGAACGGATCGAAGTCCTGAAACACTGCGCGATCGGGGGAGTAATGATGCGCCGCAGTATAATGCACATCAGCCGTCAGCCAGACCGTATTTGTGATCTGCGCGGTTTTGATAAACGACAGTACTGCCGCAATATCCTGCTCGCGGCCAAGTACGGGACCGTCGCCATTCGCGCTATTTTCCATATTGGTTTTGCCATCGCGGACCATCATGCCGATTGGCATATCCGAGGCGATCACCTTCCATGTGGCGGTTGATTTCACCATTTCCCGCTTCAGCCAAGCAAGCTGTTCGGTGCCAAGAAACGGCGCGCCTTCAACCTCGGTATTTGGTGTGTTGTCACCGCGGTATGTGCGCATGTCGATGACGAAGATGTCCAACAGGGGCCCATATGACACCTTGCGATAAATTCTCTTTGGTTCGCTTAGGGTCTGTCGGGTTGGCATCATATCGTGAAATGCCTGTGCCGAGCGCGACCTGAGAACTTGCATGGATTTCACAGTGTAGCGGTCATCATTGGTCAGAACTTCATTGGGATACCAGTTGTTCGTGACCTCATGATCATCCCACTGAGAGATGATCGGGACGGCGGCATTGAAGGCCCGCACATTGTGGTCCAGGTAGTTATAAAGATGTTGGCCACGGAATTCGTCCAGTGTTTCGGCGACCTTCGACTTGGCTGGTGTGACGATATTTTTCCAAGTGGTACCATCTGCCAGCTCGACCTCTTCTTGCAGTGGCCCATCGGCATAAACCGTATCGCCAGAGTGCAGGAAAAAGTCCGGTGCATGGTTCAACATGGTGGCGTAAGTGGTCATGCCCCCACGGTCTTCGTCAATGCCCCAACCTTGCCCTGCGGTATCTCCCGACCATACGAAGCTGATGTCACGATTTCCCATAGGCGCGGTTCGGAACTGGCCCGTGGTTGGCTCTGACGGTGTGCCGTCAGCCAGATCCACCATCGTGACACGGTAAAAAATATCCTGATCGCTCGGCAATCCAGTCAGCGCAAGTTTGCCAGAAAAATCCGTCGGCGTGCCAACAGCCAAAGGCGGAACCGCCTGAGAGTTCGACATATTTTCGGTTGTGGCCCATTCAACCAACATATTCGCCTCGCGGTCGGCTCTCCCCCAAATGACAGCTCCATCGTGAGCGACATCGCCCGACATAACGCCGTGCGTAATCAGGGGGCGTGACTGTGCGCGCGACAGGGATGGCATGGCCAATGAGGCACCTAGCGCGGCGCTACCCAATAGGGCCTGACGGCGCGAAAACGTAATTTGTGGCATGAAGGAAACTCCGAGGGTTGGCGGAAACTCTCCAAAATTTGGCCAACACTTGTGACAAGAGACCTACAGTCGCACGACAGGTTTATGAAATGTTCATCCTATTAGCCACGAATGGTGGCGCTCTTAAACTGGACCGCCCCGGTTTTTCCGGAGACTGCTTAATTCTTCCCGAGCGACTTTATCGAGCCTGTTCATATTGACCTGCTCCCCATTGGGTCCGCTAATTTAGGTTAGCTCTGTTCAGGTTTTGGTCTTTCTTTGACCAGTTAGCAGATTCTGCTGGCGTCCTTCCGGTGAGGCTGGAAAGTGGGCGGTGGTGGTTCAAATCGGTGCGATCAATTGGCGGGCTTGGCGCAGGTTGTCGAACAGGTTCTCATTCAGACGTTCGTCTCTCATGACACCGTTGATGCTTTCGACGAAACCGTTTTGCATCAGCTTGCCCGGCGCAAACCCGTTCTTTTTTCGGTCCCGACCACCATCATCGCAATACATTTGGCATCCAGTACCTTGGGCACCCTGTGTGGTGTCGGTTCTGGCGACGATGAATCCCAGATCGGCCAGCGTTCGTTGGAAATAAGCGATTTCGAGCCGTTGAGGATATTATAATGGCCGTCCACCCTCTCAAAGGTGTTGGTGGACTGCAAATCCGAGGCCGTCCTTGGTTCTGCCACCGCGTTCGCGCAGTCCGCGTCGCCCATGGCGATGTACGGCAGCCAGCGTTTCTTTTGCTTTTCTGTAGCCGTAGCTCAGACGATAGTGCGCACAGTTGGTGGCGTGAACCACGTTGCCAAGGCCCGAAACCCATTTGCCGCGATGCTGCTCTTTCAGAATCCCCCCGTCGTGGCGAAAATCACCGCCCGAGCCGCCTATCCCTCGGGGATCAACGCACACTATCTGCCTGTCTCGACCGCCTGGTTCCAATAGTCGCGATCAGTTTGGTCCTGCTGTTGCCAACGCTTTTCATGTTGTTCTATTTCGGCGTCCTAGAATTGGCGCGCCGCGCGACATTTACAAATCGCCATCCATCTAGGACGGTTGATATGTTATCGGTTAGTCCTTCTTCAGCCGTTCGTTTGTTCGTCCAGCATAGCAAGAATTTCACCGGTATGAGCACCGCGAGCGGGCGGTTTGGCGGGCGTCACCACACGTCCGTCAAAGCGCGGCGCGGGGGCCGCTTGCAGCGGGCCGTCTTCAGCATGCCAGATATGGCGCTTTGTACTCAGCGGGTGGTTCAGCGCCTCATCCGGGCTGAGGATCGGTGCGGCGCAAGCGTCACTGTCGGCAAACAGCTCTGCCCAGTGATCGCGCGGCTGCGTGGCAAACAAGCCCGCCAGTCGCGCCGTGGCCTTTGCCCAGCTTTTGGCGTCAAACTGCGCCGCGAAGTCAGGATCGCCATCCAGCCCCAGAAGGTCGAGGAAAGTCGCATAAAACTTGGGTTCCAGACATTGCACACTCACAAAGCCACCATCGGCGCAAACGTAGCTGCGGCTCCAATGCGGCCCGTCCAGCAGGCTTGCACCACGGTCGGAGCTTTGTGGCCCGCTTTGGCGCAGGGCCATCAGCAAATTCATCATATGCGCCGAGCCGTCGACGATGGCAGCGTCCACCACCGTGCCCTTGCCCGTGCTACGCGCGTTCAGGATCCCCGCCAGCATGCCAATGCTCAGGTATAGCGCCCCACCGCCGATATCGCCCACCAAAGTCGGAGGCGCCACAGGCGGCTGCCCCGGAAGCGAAGCATACCATAACGCGCCAGACATGCCGATGTAGTTCATGTCATGTCCGGCCATGGCAGCCATCGGTCCGTCCTGCCCCCATCCGGTCATGCGCCCGTAAACCAGCTTGGGGTTGAACGCGTGGCATGCATCAGGCCCCAGCCCAAGCTTTTCCATCACGCCGGGGCGGAACCCCTCGACCAACCCGTCTGCTGTGGCGATCAATTTTTTCAGCGTCGCCACGTCGTCGGGATCCTTGAGATCCAGTTCAATAGAGCGCTTGCCGCGATCAATGATCGGCGCGTCGGGCAGGATCGGCAGGCCGGGACCGCCTTTGCGATGCACCACGATGACATCCGCGCCAAGATCGGCCAGGTGCATGGCCGAGAACGGTGCGGGGCCAAGCCCCTCAATCTCGATGATACGTATTCCGTTGAGCATTGTTTGTCCCCTTGATGACCGGCGCGGGAACTATGCCGCGCGCTGGCAGGTTAGTGAGCTAGATAAGATCAGTAGGGCAGGTCGGTTTCGACCACAACCCAATCGCCGCCTTGGCTTTGCACCATAACGAAGCCGTCGCCGCCCGCGTGCTTGTCGGGGCCGAACGACAGTGTCGGGCCCCCAAAGATGTCGTTGTATTCGGTGATCTGCTCGATACCAGCGATCAGGCCATCAACCGTCAGGTCACGCCCTGCGTTCTCAAGCGCGAGGACCGTCAGATCCGCCGCAACGTAGCCCATCTGTGCTTGCAGAGTTGCAGGCTCACCATAGGCTGCCTCATACGCTTTGGCAAAGGCTTGCAAATCTTCGTCCAAGCTGTCCAGATCGACTTCGCTGCCGTCCAGATTGGTCGACAGAACCGAAGAGGCAATATACATGCCTTCTGTCAGCTTTCCGTCACCGGCCGCCGCGACGATGGGCGTATAGGGCACCATCGAGCCAAGCATCGGTTTGTCCCAGCCCAACTGGCGCAAGGTGGCGTAGAGCGTGATCGAATCCTTGATCGCAGAGCCCATCGCCAAGACTTCACAATCGGTGTTCTTGATGGCTGTCGCCACACCGGCAAAGTCTGTTTCGGTGACTTTATGCGACCCTTTGTAGACAACCTCTAGATCGTTTTGTTCGACAGCAATCGCCACACCCGCGTTGATCTCTTCGCCGAATTCATTGGCCACGGATTGCACACAGACCTTTTTTGCGCCGCCTTCTGCGAAATGGCGAAGTCCCGCAATCACGCCATCACGGTAGCTGGCGAACTGGCTGAAGTGCAGCCTGTTAAAGGGCTCCGTCATGGACGCCGCACCGGTCAGCGGGAACAGGTTGGGGATACCTTTGCTATCAAGGATCTTCATTGACGCAAGGGTCTGGGACGTGCCCGCCCCCATGAGCATCGCAAAGACACCGTCGCGTTGGACCAGTTTATTGGTGGCGCGCGCCGCCATTGGGACTTCGTATTTGGTGTCCTCGACGAAGAGCTTAATCGTGCGGCCATGCACGCCGCCGGCTTCGTTCGCCTGGTCAAAGCGCAGCCGGACGCCGTTGGTCGCAAACACGCCCCAAGTCGCAAGCGGGCCGGACAGGTCGGTTTGAACACCGATTTTCACGGTGTCGTCTGTGACGCCTTGCTGGGCCTGGGCCGTGGTGCCCAGCGCCATCAACGTGGCGGCCGTATAGGTTAGCAGTTTGTTGGTCATGGTATTCCTCCCAGATGCCGCGCGATTGCGGCGGTTAGTACATTTCAGAAATCAGGCTCTCATATTTGGTTTCGACAAATTTGCGCTTCAACTTCATGGTGGGCGTCATTTCATCGTCTTCCGCTGTGAGCAAAACATTGATAAGGCGGAATTTTTTCACTTGCTCGACGCTAGAGAACTTTTTGTTCGCGCGATCGATCTCGGCCTCGATCAACCCGATGATCTCGGGATGCGCACAGAGCGAGCGATAATCAGTGAACGGGATATTGTGGGTCTGTGCAAAGTTCTCGACGTTCTCCTGATCAATCATGATCAGGCAGGTCAGATACTTGCGCTTGTCACCGACCACCACCGCGTCAGAAATGTAGGGCGAGAATTTCAATTCGTTCTCGACCTGGCTGGGCGTGATGTTCTTGCCGCCTGCCGTAATGATGATGTCCTTCAGCCGGTCGGTGATCCTCCAGGCACCGTCTTCGTCGATCCGACCGACGTCGCCGGTGTGGATCCATCCATCCACCAGCGCACTTTGGGTGGCTTCGGGATTGTTGAGATAGCCCGAGAACATCGAGGGGCCGCGCATGAGAATTTCGTTTTGGTCGCTCAATTTCAATTCGACCCCCGGCACCGCAAAGCCGATGGTCCCCGGATTGGGTTCGTCGGAATTTGTAATGGCCGCAAGACCGGTTTCGGTCTGGCCGTAAACCTCCGCGACCGGCAGGCCAAGCGCGAAAAACCAACGCAGCAAATCCGACGATATGGGCGCCGCGCCAGACAACAGGAACGTTGAGCGATCAAGGCCCAAGAGCTGCTTGAGATTGCGAAACACCAACCGATCCGCGATCTTGAACTGCGCCTCCAGAAGGGGCGGAACCCGGCGGTTCTGCAACAGATACTCGGCGCGCTTGCGCCCGACCCCAAGCGCAATCTCGTACCCCTTTCTGCCCATCCAAGTTGCCTCGGACATCAGCGTATTGATGCGCGAATAGAACTTTTCCCAGATGCGCGGCACCGCAAACAGAACCGTCGGCGACAGCTCTCGTATGTTTTCGAACACCGTTTCGGAGCTTTCGGCGAAGTTGATCCGGGTGCCGTGGCCCAAGTTCATGCACAGCGAAATCAACCGTTCAGCCGCGTGGCACAGCGGCAGGTAGGTCAAGATATCGTCGTCGCCGGTGATCGGAAAGGTGTCTGGCGCGGCGGACATCTGGAACAGCAGATAGCGATCGGGGATCAGCGCGCCTTTGGGCGCGCCGGTGGTGCCAGAGGTGTAGATCAACACCGCGGTGTCATCATTTTTGCCGCTGTCAATCGCCTTGTCGATCGCGTCCGGGTTCGCCTTGCGATAGACCGCTCCCCTCTCGTAAAGGTTTTCGATGGGTTCGACCATGGGATCGCTGAATCCGCGCAGCCCTTTCCAATCGATCACATAAACCCGCAAGACGGACGAAACATCGTCACGGACCGACAGATACTTATCCAGCTGCTCTTCGTTTTCGACGATCAGCACGCGGGTTTGGGAATCGTTCAGAAGATGGCGCAGCTGGCCTTCCTGATAGGTCGGATAGACCCCGTTGATCGTCAGTGCGGCCGCATGCGCGCCCATATCGACAAAGGCCCATTCCTTGTTGTTCTCGGACAGGATCGACACCACATCGCCGGGCTTAAGTCCGAGTGACATAAAGCCACCCGCGCAATCATAGGCGAAGCGTTCGTAATCCGCCCATGTATAGGCCCGCCAGATGCCGTAATCCTTTTCGCGCATGGCGATACGGTCGCTCCAGTCCTGCGCGCGCGCGCGGAACAATTTGGCCAATGTGTCGTGCCCGTCGATAGAGACGAAATCGGATGTGATAACGGCGTCCATGACTACCTCCAGGTCTTTCGTTTTTTCCAGCGCTTCTCGCCGCGCACGCCTACATCGGATTGTCCGAGATAGAATTCCTTGATGTCGTCAGACGCCAGCAGTTCCCCCGTAGGCGCGTCCATCACGACCCGGCCGACCTCCATGATGAAACCGTGTTCGGCGACGTTCAATGCCGCTTGCGCATTCTGCTCAACCAGTACGATGGTCACCCCCTGCTCGGCATTGATACGCCGGATGATGTCGAAAATGGTCTTGGTCAGCAGCGGTGACAGGCCCAGCGACGGCTCATCGAGGATCATCAAACGCGGCTGGCCCATGAAAGCGCGGCCGATGGCAAGCATCTGCTGCTGACCACCCGATAGAAAACCTGCCATGTCGCGGCGCTTGGTCTTGAGATCGGGGAAATAGGAATAAATCGTCTCAAAGTCGCGGGCGATGCCGTCGCGATCCCTTCGCCCCCACGCCCCCAGCTTGAGATTTTCCTCGACGGTCATGAAGGGGAACACTTCGCGCCCCTCGGGGACATGGCCGATGCCCTTCGAGGCAACCACGTCCGGTGCCCGATTTTGCACCTCTTCGCCGTCGATAAGGACCTTACCCTTGCGGCAGTCAATCGCGCCGGAAATGGTTTTCAGCAGCGTCGTCTTGCCCGCGCCATTGGCGCCGAGGATGGTGACAATACTGCCCGCCTCAATCTTGAGGCTGACACCGGCAATGGCCATGATCGGGCCGTAAAAGGTTTCAATATTTCTCAGTTCAAGCAGCGGTGTGGTCATGCGTCTGTCCCCAAATATGCGGCTTGCACGGTGGGGTTCGATTGAACCTCGGTGACATTGCCGACGGCCAGAACCTCGCCGCCCGCGATGGCCAGAACCCGATCGGCAATGCGGCCCACCAAATTCATGTCATGCTCGACCATCACGATGGTTACGCCCAGCTCTTCCTTGATGTCCTTCAGCCAAAACGACATATCCGCCGTTTCTTCGGGGTTCAGCCCCGATGCCGGTTCGTCCAGCAGCAGCAATTTGGGATCGGCACAAAGCGCCCGCGCGAGTTCGACGTTCTTGCGCGCGCCATAGGATAGGTCGGCGACCTTTTCATACCGGTGATGCTGCATGTCCAGCAGATCAAGAATATCCTCAACCTTGCGGCGGTGTTCATGCTCTTCGCGCCGTACCCGAGGCGTGAAGAAAAACTCGGACAGCGCCCCGGTGCGCACTTTCGACGCGCGACCGACCAACAAGTTGTCCAGCACAGTCGCGTTCTCGAACAGCTCGATATTCTGGAACGTGCGAGCGATGCCTGCGCTCACCACCTCATGGGCCTCACAGTTCAGCAACTCTTGTCCCTGAAACCGGATCGAGCCGAATTGGGGCGTGTAGACACGGCTGATCGCGTTGAAAATCGTGCTCTTGCCGGCGCCATTCGGACCGATAACAGCGTAGATTTCGCCGGGCTCTACCGAAAAGCTGACATCGTTGATCGCTTTGACGCCCCCGAAGGCCACGACCAGATTGTTGACTTCCAGCTCGCTCATCTGAACCGCTCCGTTTTGAGATAACGTTTCTGGCGCGTGAACGTGGCCCGTTTGTAATAAGGGAAGGTCTCGATAAACAGCCGCAGTTTGCGCCAGCGGCCATACAGACCTTCCGGCTCGAACATTATAAATCCGGAAATGATGGCCCCGAACAACAACTGTTCCAGCCCTGCGGCCTCCGCGATGGAGGACGGCAGAAAATTTTGCAGCAGATTGATCAGGTTGGGTAGGATTGACACGAAAACCGCACCAAAGATTGCGCCCGTGATCGTGCCCAGACCGCCGACGATGACCATCAAGAGCAGTTTCAACGACTCGTTCACGCCAAAGGATTCCGGCGACAGATAAAACACCAGATGCGACAGCAACCCACCCGCAAGGCCCGTCAGCATGGCGCTGATAAAGAAGGCCTTGATACGGGTGCGCGCAATGTTCAGCCCCAGCGATCGCGCCGAGGTTTCGGAATCGCGTACCGCAACAAAAGCACGTCCTGTGGGCGAACGCATCAGGTTGGCGACACCCCAGATGCAGAACACGACAAGCGCAAGGATCAGATAGTATTGCAGCGGACCGGCGGTAACCTCCCAGCCAAAGGCGGCCATGGGCGGGACCGAAAGGCCCATGTGCCCACCCGTGACATGCTCCCAGGCGCCGATGCCGGTTTCTACGACAATCGCAAAGGCAAGCGTGGCAATGGCCATGTAAAACCCGTGCATCTTGCTGGCGGCACGCCCAAGCGCCGCACCGATCAGACCCGCAGCCAAAGCGCCGGCTGGCAGAGTGATGAAGAACGGCAAGCCATAGCCCAACAATACCGAATGGGTATAGGCACCGATCCCCAAAAAGGCGCCGTGACCAAAGCTGACCATGCCGGTAAACCCGACCAGCACCATCAATCCCAGACCGGCAATGATGTAGACCAGAAACATTGTGAGTTCCGAAAGGAAGTATCCACCCACGACCAATGGCGCAATCAGCGCGAGAGCGAGTGCCAGCAGAACGCGAACACGCTCGCCCCGGTCCACAAGGTAGTTGATGTCTTGATCGTAGTTGGTTTTGAAAAGCACCTGCATATCATCAGACCTTCTTTTGGAAAGTCTGTGAGATCAGACCTTCGGGGCGGATGAAAAGAACGGCCAGCATGATGATATAGGCATATGTGCCTTTGAATGCCGGAAAGTAGAAATCAAGGAACGGCTCTGCGACCCCGATGATCAGACAGCCAAGCACCGCGCCGGGGATAGAGCCGAAGCCGCCCACAACCGCGCCCGCCAGCGCCTTGATGCCGAAAATGCTCATGCCGGTGTCGACCTGAGTGACAGGCGCCATCATAATGCCCGCAACGGCGGCAACCATTGCGCCAATCGCCCAGACCACTGCAATCAGCCGTTTTACGGGAATGCGCGAATAATACGCCGCCAGCTGGTTTTGCGAGGCCGCCTGAATCGCCAGCCCTGTGCGGGTAAGCGAGAAGAAGGCGTAGAGCAGCAGAGATATCACGACGGTGCCGACGATGATCATGATCCGGTCTAGCCCGATCACCACGCCGCCAAAGGTAATATCACTGCTAAAGGGCACGCTCAGTGAAAGGGGGGTCCACCCCCAGATCATCCCCGCCAGCGCCCGCAGCATCATCGCGATTGCGACGGTCAGGATAAAGATTGTGGCCTGCGCCTGCCCCACCAGACGCCGCATGACGACGGCGTCCAACAAATATCCGAACACCCCGAGTGACAGGATGCCAAGGGCAGAGCCAAGCCAAAACCCCAGCCCCCAGATTTCCGAAAAGGTGAGCACCATGAACGCCCCGAGCATCATCAGTTCGCCATGAGCGAAATTGACGATCTCTGTTGCGCGGTAGATAAACACGAACCCGATGGCGATCAATGCATAGCCGCAGCCCTGCGAGATCCCGATCAGCAACAATTGTATAGCGTCTGAAAATTCCATGCGGCCCCCTCCCCAGAGTGCACTTTATCCGAGCGTCATGCCTCCGCCCACGGTCAAAACCTGACCAGAGATGTCGTTGGATTCCGGCGAGCACGGCAGATAGACACCATCCGCAGCCTCTTCAGGTGTGCCGGCGCGGCGCATCTGAATCGCGGCCTCGAAACCGGCGATCACCTTCTTTGGGACGCCCACCGCGATCTCGTTGCCCTCGACGGTCAGCGTTTTCTTCTCGTCCGTACCTTTGGTCAGGCGGGTCGTGATAAAGCCGAACGCGACGCAGTTGACGTTCACGTTATATCGGCCCCATTCTTTGGATAAGGTCTTGGTCATACCCAGAACGGCCGACTTGGCCGAAGAATAATTTGTCTGCCCGGCATTTCCGCCGATACCTGCAACGGACGAGATGTTTACCACCTTGCGATAGCGAACCTTGCCCCCTGTCGCCTCCGTCTTAGCCGCAGGAAGGAACACGTCGGAGGCCGCGCGCAGAATTCGGAACGGCGCCTTGGCGTGTACATCCATAATCGCGTCGAACGGCTCGTCGCTCATCTTGCCGATCATCGCATCCCAAGTATAGCCTGCGTTGTTGACGATGATATCGGCACCTCCAAAGGCATCGACGCCGGTTTGGATGAACGCCTCGGCAAAGCCGTCTTCGGTCACGCTGCCGACATGGGCAATCGCGTTGCCGCCGGCCGCCTTGATGGTTTCGACCACCTCGGCTGCCGGTGCATCATCAAGGTCATTGACGACGACATTCGCGCCTTCTGCTGCCAGCTTCAAGGCAACAGAGCGGCCGATGCCCCGGCCAGAGCCGGTGATGAATGCGGTTTTTCCGTCCAGTTTCGACATTATAAGCCTTAGCTTTTCGCAGGCAGCGCAACGACAGCCGCCCCCGCCAGTTTGACTTCGCCCGCATCATTCGCGGCCGTGAGCGCCAACTTGACAAAGGTCTCGCCGCCATCTTCCCATTTTTCAGTGATCTTACCCGAACAAGTAATCTTCTCGCCCAGATGTGTGATCGCGCTGAACCGGCAGGAGAATTTACGGATCGCAGTTTGCGGCACCCAGTCGGTCAGCAAACGGCCAAGATACGCCATCGGCAACATGCCTTGCGCAAACACATCGTCCATGCCTGCCTTTTTGGCGAAATCGCTATCGATATGGATCGGGTTGTGATCGCCAGACGCGCCCGCAAAAAGTGCCAAAGTGGTGCGGCTGATTGGTTTTGTTGTATATTCGGGGATCGCGTCGCCGACCTCGATCATGTGAAGTGTCTCGGCCATATTCAGTTCCTCACCACAATCGTGCGGATCATATCCGCAACATGCTCACCGCGCTGGTTTGTCGCTTTGAATTTCTGCACGACGAAATCCATCGCGCCGTTCTTCTTGTCGTAAATATCGGCGATGCTCGATTGCATCGTGATGGTGTCACCGGCGCAGATCGGCTGATGATATTCAAACTCCTGTTCGCCATGCAGGATACGCGCGATATCGACGCCGAGCATGTCGAGAAACTGCATCGGGTTGTCCTGCTCCAGATCGACCGAAAACAGAAAGGTCGGCGCAGCGGGCAGGCTGGAATAGCCTGCGGCCTTTGCGGCATTTTCATCCAGATAAATCGGATCATTCTGCCCCGTGGCGCGGGCAAAGAACTTTAGCCGCCCTTTTTCGATCTCTACCGTGAACGGCTCGAAGCTGTGGCCGATGTATGATTTGTCAATCATCCCTGTCCCCCTCATTAAGTTGCTTGATACACGGTCATGACGCAGGCACCGCCAAGACCAAGATTATGTTGCAGCACCGTGCGCGCGCTCTCGACCTGCCGCTCATCTGCGGTGCCGCGCAGCTGGTGAGTCAACTCGTAACACTGCGCTAGTCCGGTCACGCCCAACGGGTGCACCATGGACAGAAAACCGCCCGAGGGGTTGGTCACGACCTTGCCACCATAGGTGCTGTCGCCGTAAACATATTCCTCATAAGCCTGCGGGATCGCATCATCGTTGCCCCCGAATCCGCCAGCGCATCGCGCACAGCGGCCGCGCCGAACACGGGATAGGGATCATGGTTCCCCAGCTTGTTGAATCTCGTCATCCCCACTCCGGCGACATAAACGCTCTGGGCCATTTTCTCGCTCCCCCTGAGGTTGTTCATTACACCCTTTAGTTACACTCACCCACGACCGGATTCCTGTCAACGAATTTTTGTAACCGAGCGGTGTAACGTTTTACATTCTCGGCAAATTCCGGCATATTCTCCTAAGGCAAAACGACTAAGCGGGCTGACGAGATGAGTAACGATCAATGGCACGATGTGGTCGAAAGCCGCGAAGCTCAGAGACGCAAGAAACGTCAGGCAGTCATCGAAACTGGTGTACGCCTCTTTAACGAGAACGGATTCGAGAAAACCTCGCTCGACGATTTGGCAAAATCTCTTGGGATCACGAAGCGCACGATTTACTACTATGTCCAATGTAAGGACGAGATCCTGGCGGAGGCACTACGCCAGAGCATACAGGCACTCGAACGCATCGCCTGGACGGTCGAGAATGACACGTGCAGCGCGGTTGACACGATCGAGGTGATCATCGACGCATACGCCCGCTGGATCGCGACGGATCTCGGAGCTTGTCTGGTGTTAACCCGCGAGAACATGCTGACCGACGAGGTCCGCGTTGAACTTCGAGCCACAAAACAGCAATTGGATCGGTTGATCCGCAAGGCGGTGACCGAAGGGATCGAGGCGGGCGAGATACGTGAAACCTGCGACCCTCGCCTGACGTCTGCGGCAATCTTTGGTGCGCTCAACTGGGTGCCCTATTGGAACCGTGGTTCAACGCCGACACCTGCATCCGACATATCCGACCAGTTTAAACGTTCCTTCATTCAGGGATTGAGGCGCTGAAGATCTGCGATCAGGCCATCGGTCGGCAGCGCAAGGCTCTTCTATAACATCACCCTCGCTGAGACGATCAATGTTCTCGATAACGCCAAGTGGACCTTTGCCGCTTTTGTACGCCCCCCAAATGAGGAGCCCCTGGTACCCTAAACGCTTGCTTCGTTCATTTTCCTTTGTTCCGTTTCATAATCAACTGGCGACAGCATGCCGTTGTTGGTGTGCTTGCATATCGGGTTTTAAAACATCTCGATATATTCGAACACGTCTCGCCTTGCAGCGTCGCGTGTGAAATATGAAGTCGCCGAGCACATTCAGAATACGGAACCTGCGGCCACAGGGCAGGCAGTCAGACACGACGTCGAGCGACCACCGTTGGTTCGCTGACCCCATGCTTGCGGCACAGCGCCTTCGCTCCAAGCCCAGCCTGATGCTTCTTCAAGATACCTATGATCTTTTCTTCGCTAAAACGGCTTCTCTTCATAGTCTGTCTCCTTAGTTGGACAACAGACTAACCTTAAGCGCCGGACTTTTCAGGGGAGCAGGTCACCTAGACCGAACCTCGCGCCTGGTGGCACTATGGGCATCCGTCAAGGCTTGCCGTCAAGAGGGGCTAGCAAGAGCCGAAGAAACACTTCGAGTTTGGTGAAGGCAGCGAGTTGAGCAGAGAATTCAGATCGATCGCCCCAAGGTCATCACAAAGACCGTCAGGAAAACTGAGCGCACCCGCTCAGGCTACGTGATCATGCGAACGCAGGCTATCGGACAACGCATTGATGGCCATCGGTGTCGTGGCCACGGCTGCATCTGCTGGCAAGCCGGTGGCCATGGACAGGTGAATATCGGCAAGGTCGATGAACCGGTTATAAAACGGTCACTCGTTGCAGCCCAAAAGATTGCAGGGATGCGGCGCATGTTGCGTCCAAACGCGGCCCCTTTGGCTGAGACCGCGTTCATGCACCAGACCGTTTTTCGCAATATTCGCTCCGCCCGTTTCAGACCTCCTTGCGGTCTTTGGCCGAGATATATGTATAGAACATCGGCACGACGAAAAGTGTGAACAGCGTGCCGATCACCAGCCCCGTGAAGATCACCAAACCCATTGCCTGACGCGCCCCGGCGCCGGCACCGGCGGCTGTCATCAGCGGAACCATTGCCACGGCAAGGGCCGCTGTTGTCATCAGGATCGGGCGCAAGCGCACTTTGGCGGAGTCGACGATCGCCTCGCGGATCGACATGCCTGTGTCTCGGCGCTGGTTGGCGAATTCGACCAGAAGGATACCATGCTTGGTGATGATCCCGATCAGGGTAATCAGGCCGACCTGCGTATAGATGTTCAACGTCCCTAGCCCGAGATTTAGCGGCAAGATCGCACCAAAGATCGACATCGGCACCGACATCAGAATAATCAACGGATCGCGGAAGCTCTCGAATTGGGCGGCCAACAGCAGGTAAATCACGATCAGGGCCGCAGCGAACGCGACCAGAATGGTGTTGCCCTGTTCGACCTCCAACCGGGACTGTCCAGCATAATCGACGAAGAATGAATCCGGCAGGTCTTCGCGGATGATGTCCACCAGCGTTGCGAGCCCCTCACCAGTGGTGACCCCCGGCAACGGCAAGGCCGAGAGGGTGGTCGAATTCAGCTGGTCGAACTGCTCGATCGCCGCCGGGGCCGCGTTTGTGGACACCTCAATCACCGATGAAAGAGGAATGACCGCGCCGCTTGCCGAGCGGATGAAGTAATCGCCCAACTGTTCGGGATTCGATCGAAAATCCTGCGGCACCTGAGTTATGACATCGTAACTTTGGGAATCGCGGTCGAACTTGCTGATCGCGCCGCCACCGACCAACACAGCCAGTGTCGTCCCCACATCCCGGATCGGCACGTTCAGCGCCGCTGCGCGTTCGCGGTCTATGGTCACGGTCACCTGCGGTGCATCGAAGGACAGCGAGTTTTGCACCACAATGAACCGCCCCGAAGCCTGTGCTTTCTGGCGGATTTCCTCGGCGACCTCATAGACCCGGCTGGAATCATCCGTCGATTGCAGAACAACCGAGATGGGCAAGCCACCCCCGGCCCCCGGTAGGGAGGGCGGGGAGAAGACCAGAGCCTCGACCCCGTCGACGCTGCTGATACGCGCCTGAATATCCTGTTGCACCTCTTGCTGGCTGCGCTCGCGGTCGCCCCAATCCTTGAGCGCCCAGACCGCAAACCCGGTGTTGGTCGCCCCGCCCAGACCGACGATCGAGAACTTATCGCGCACCTCTTCGAGGTCGTCTGTGCGCTCCTCGACCTGGTTGGCATAACGGCTGGTATAATCGCTCGTCGCATAACGCGGTGCCGTCATCAGAGAAAACAGCGCGCCGGCGTCTTCTTCCGGAGCCAGTTCGCCCGATGTTTTGACGAACATGAATCCGGTTAAAGCCGTCAGCGAAACCACCACCAAAAGCGTCACGGGGCGATAATCCAGTGAGGTATCTACCCGCCGCCCGAACCATGCCGACACCTTGTCCGATGTGCCGTCGACGATCTTCTGGAACCGGCTGTGCCCACCTCCCTTGAGCAGACGCGCCGACATCATCGGCGTGATGGTCAGCGCCACGACCCCAGAAATCAGGACCGCTCCCGCCAGAGTGAAGGCAAATTCGCGGAAAAGCGATCCAGTCAGCCCGCCAGCAAAGCCGATGGGCACAAACACCGCCACCAGCGTCAGAGACATCGCGATAATGGGGAGCCAGATTTCCTGCATCCCCTTGATCGCACCCTCCAGCGGCTTCATGCCATCGTCGATATGACGGTGGATGTTCTCGACCACGATGATCGCATCATCCACCACGAGCCCGATGGCCAACACCATCGCCAGCAAAGACAAAAGGTTAATCGAATAACCCATTGCGGCCAGAAAGAAACACACACCCACAAGCGACAGCGGGAGCGTGACCATGGGCATCAGGACAGAGCGGAACGAACCGAGAAAGAGCAGGATCACGATGATCACGATACCGACCGCTTCGGCGATGGTCTTGAACACCTCTTCGATGGAGGCACTGATCGTTTCGGTCGAATCGTAAACCAGCGACACATCCATGCCTTCCGGCAGGCTGTCGCGGATTTCGGGTAATTCATCCAGCACCCCACCCGCCACGTCCAAGGGGTTGGCTGATGGTGTGGGGAAGATGCCAACAAACGTACCGGCTTCGCCGTTGAAGCGCACCCTGGTATCGGTGCTTTCGGCGGCCAATTCCACGTCGGCGACATCGCGCAGCCGCACAACATCGTCACCCTTGCCTGAAATCGGCAGCGCACCAAAGGCTTCAGGCGTCTGAAGCGTCGAACGCAATGTGATCGAATAAGTCACATCGTCGTTTTGGGTCTTTCCGGGCGCGGAAAGGAAGTTGGACGCGTTGATCGCCGCCATCAGCTCGGACGCGGTCACACCGCGGCTGGCAAGGCGCACCGGATCGATCCAGACCCGCATTGCGTATTTTGCGGCACCGAGGATCTGCACTTCGGCAACGCCGTTGATTGTGGACATGCGGGGCCGGATCACCCTTTCCAGATACTCGGTCAGTTCTTCCGGCGACATTTGCGGGTTCTGAAACGCCAGATACATGATCGCGAACTGCTGACCGGTGCCCTTGACGATCACCGGATCCTCGGCTTCGCCCGGCAGGGCACCCCGCACCTGTTGCACCTTGGACATGACTTCGGTCAGCGCGATGTCAGGGTTGGCACCCAGTTCCATATTCACCGTCACCGAAGACGACGACGGACGGCTGGCCGAGGTCACATAGGCGAGATTTTCGGTGGTCGAGACCGCCGAGGCAATGGGGGCGGTGATAAATCCTTGTATGAGATCCGCACTGGCACCCGGATAGATGGTGTTGATCGTGATGACCGTCTCTTCCACCTCGGGGTATTGACGGACCGGCAGGTCAAGCAAACCTTGCAGACCCAACAGCATGATAAGCGCGCCCAGAACCGTCGATAGGACCGGGCGGCGGGTGAAAAGCTCTGGAAGGCTCATTCCGAGGCCTCCGCTTCGATGGCTTTGGTCGCCTCGTCTGCATGCGTGTCAAGCGCCGCAGCGTTGCCGGCGTCGGCTGTGTCGACCTTTGGCGTGTCGTTCGCATCCGCCTGCGGTGCTTCATCCTTTTTCGCCTGCGATGAATCGCCCTTTTCGGCCGCGGCGGCCTCGGACAGGGTCACGGGGCTGCCACTCGACAACCTGTTCTGCCCCGCTATGACGATCCGGTCGCCGGGTGCGACACCTTTCGTCACCTCGACCCGGTCATCCTGGTGCAGGCCGGTTTCGACGAACACCTGCCGGGTGACAAAGCCCGCATCCTCGCCGTCCTTGTTATTGGAAACGACCTTGTAGACATGATCGCCGTAAAGGCTGGCCACCACTGCCGTCTGGGGCAGCGCAATCACGCCATCCTCAACCGGCAGGGAAATGCGGACGCGCACGAACTGACCGGGATTTAGCCCACTGTCGAAATCGTCCAATTCGGCCCGGATCGACACCAGACGCGTCACCGGATCGATCTGCGGCTCGATCGCGGTGATGCGACCGCGCGCCAAAGCGCCCGCCTCGGACGTCACTTCGACCTGCTGACCGGCCTTGATGCGCGGGAGCTGTTGTTCGGGCAGCGAAAAATCGACCCGAAGCGTCGAAGTATCCTGAAGCGTCGCGATCTGCGCCCCGGTCGAAACGAATTCGCCGACCTCGACTTGCGGAATGCCTATCTCGCCGCTGAACGGCGCTTTGATGACCTTCTGGTCGATCTGCGCCTGAATCTGCTTCACCTGCGCTTTGGCCGAGGACAGGTTCGCCTGCGCCTCCTGCACTGCTGAACTGGCGGCCACACCCCGTTCACCAAGCGAGGTCACACGGTCCAGCGATTGTTGTGCCAGTTGCTGCGCCGCTACGGCCGCAGCCTTTTGCGCCAACTCGATGGTATCCGAAATCGTCAGCAGGACCTGCCCCTCTTCAACCCTCTGGTTGGCCCGGAAATTCACCTCGCGTACGATACCGCCCGCCTCGACCGATAATTCGATGCCCCGCGCCGCATAGACCGTGCCGATTGCCTCAAGCCCCGGCGCCCATTCTCCGGTGTCAGCGATCACCGTCGACACGGGCACAGCAGGCGCAGAACGATTGGCAAAGATATCCGCGATCATGTTGTCACGGAACATGTTGAAGCCCACGACGCCCACGCCAATCAGGCCAAGGACGATAACGGCGATAATGAGACGTTTGATCATGTGGAATCCTGTCGATGTGGTGCCGGACCTACGAGAGAGGCCTTGCGGCGGGTGCGCGCTTCACTGTACCGTCCGGACGGTATTGTCAAGGAGGGGGCATGTCAAAGACCATCACATCTTCGAAAATGAAGACGCGCAACCGAATTATCGCCGCCGCGCGCGATCTAGCCGCAGAACGAGGACCGCGCCATATCTCCATAGCAGAAGTGGCGGTCAGGGCCGGATTGTCCAAGGGCGGGGTGCTGTATCATTTTCACACCAAGGCCGAGATGCTGGCTGCCATCGTCAGCTTTCACGTCGAAAAAACCGCCGAGCGGATTGAGCATCATATGCCGGAGGCTGGACAGAATCGGCTGGCGCAGGCCTTGATCGCCGCGCATCGCGATGAACGACAAGAGCCGACGCCCGCCTCGTCGGGAATTTTCGCGGTCCTAGCCGAACATTCCAATCTTCTTGACCCCGTCCGCCGCCATCAACAGGCCATCCTCGACACATTGCAGCGCGAATCAAACGACCCCGAGCTTGCGATGATCGTGCTTCTTGCACTTGAAGGCATGCGGGCCTTTTCCCTGTTTGAATTCGACATCCTCGCGCCTGAAACGGAAGAGGCACTTCTGGACCGGATGAACGATCTACTGACGTCTGCATCAATCCCCACTTGTGACGATCTCTCGGGGACGTGAACTAAGCTTGGTCCAACTTTATATGACGACGGACACTTCCGGAATGAAGGGGTACGGTTTTGGCTTCCCTTGAGAGATTTGCGAGTGCGCATAATGTGGCGCCCGCTGCAGATCTGTGGATTTTTAAAACTCCCTCATCGTACTCCACTGCTGTTATGGGCGCGGAGCGCCACAGCTGAGGTGTCTTTTTGCGGATGCTGAGCAGAGTGGGCAGGCGAGGCTGTGGCGAGTGTGAAAGAACTTGTTGTGCATCTTCGAAGGAGACTGAGCGACGATTGACCATTCTTGGGTCGCCTGTTTCAATCACACCTTGATGCCATGAAGGGGCTTTGAGAAGGGTGTTCAGGGAGAACATTGGCGTTCCGGGAGAGCTCAAGAGCAGAAAGTATGCCAGCTCCAGAGTTTTCTCAGACCGCGTTTCCAAAGGCTCGTGGAGTGGCGCGTTTATTTCTTAGACCGTGTCGTTCTTCCTTGTCGCATAGGAAACTAGGGGCTATTCAATTGGACGCAAGCCTCGACCAGAAATGGAAATGAACAGAATTCTGCAACGCGAGGCGAAACCCTCTACCGACATCTGGCTTTGGTTAACCGTTGGCGTATGAGCTTTGCGATGACAGAATGATTGTCCCCATCGAAGCGGATCATCCCGCCGGCGTCACAGGCTGCGAAGAAGAATTTCTGCAGTGATTGAGATTGGCGCGTCGCTGCTTTGGACCTTGCCGCTGTAAATTTGTTTTTCGATATCAACCGCAGACAGGGTAATGCGCGCCCGCCCATCTATCAGCTCACCGGAGTTGATAATGAATTCAGTGATAGCGCTGTACATCGGCGGCGCATCTCGAAAGCGGGCACCGTTGAGGCTGCCGAGCCCATAGATTTGTCCATCTGTGATACCGTAGTCACGGGCGGTTTGCTCTATCGTCGCGCACAGGTCAGTGTTGGGGCGTAAGGTCATGAGAACAGCATCGGCGGATTGCACGGGCGGAACCACCGGGCAAGCACGGAACAGGTCAAAGCAGGTTTCATCATCGGGCAACCGCTCGAAACGGCCGCCCTTGAAACCTGTTGCCGTCAACGTCACGGACCGTGAAACGGTACAAAGCGGCGCGAGCATATGCCCCAGCGTTGCGCCATCAGAAGAGGTCCAGATCCCGTGGCAGTGAGTAAAGGGACCGCCGCCATGGTGGCCAACAGACATTCCGCCCATGTCAACGCGGGTCTCTCCGGCGGGCTCATAGGTTTCGCTATACCATGCAACGCGGGTGCCATCGATTGATTTGGCAGGCATGACAAAAGCGTAAGGATCAGCATGCAAACCAGCCATATCAACCCATGCGCCATCACACCCCGCGTCGGCCACCGCGGCGCAAATGGCGTCCTCCACCCGCTGACCAGCCTCCAGATGAATATCCAGATCGTGCGTGCGCACTGGAACGGCGTGAAACCGCTGCGGGTTCACAGGTCCGGGATGGAGCATTGGGGGATTGGCCCGGGTGATGGGCAGGGGCGAACTCATGCCCTGACTGCCGTATCAATCAAGCCGCGCTGCTCCAGTGTCTCGCGGATGATCTTCTTGGTAATTTTACCATAGGCCGATTTCGGCATTTCTTCGAGCACAACAAACCGTCTTGGCATTTTGTATCCTGCTATTTGAGGTTTGAGCCAATCGTACAAGATTTCCGGCGTAACATCGGCACCTGTGCGCAAAACGCAAACGGCAATGCCGGATTCGCCCCAGACAGGATCGGGCACACCTAAAACGGCAACTTCACTGACAGCGTCGTGGACAAGTATTTTTTCCTCGATCTCGCGCGGGTAGATATTGGAGCCTCCCGAGATGTACATGTCGGACTCGCGGCCCGTGATGAAAAGATACCCCTGCTCATCAACATAGCCCAGATCACCAGTGCGGAACCAACCATTGCGGAAGGATTTGGCGTTGGCTTCGGGGTTGTTATAATAGCCCGCAAACACGGCAGGTCCGATCACACAAATTTCGCCCTGCTGCCCTGTCGGCATTTCGCTGCCATCACTGGCCTGAATGGAGATCTCGATTCCGGTGCGCGGATGACCACAGCTGCCGATCCGCATTTTGTCATCCTCCTCGAAATGCTCGGCGGGGGGCAGAACCGTAATGTTGCCGGTGACTTCGCCCAAGCCGAAATACTGAACCAGCACTTTGCCAAGAACGGACAGTGCAAATTTCTGATCAGAGCGGTACATAGGTGCCCCCGCATAAATCATATGCTTCAGCGAGGAGAGGTCATAGCGGTTCACACTTTCATGCTCGACCAGCATTTTTACGATTGTCGGAACGGTGAACATGTTACTGATCTGGTGATCCTGGACGATTTTCCAGGCGGTTTCGGGATCAAACCGGCCCGATGGGAACAATACCGTGGCTGCGCCCGCAACAACTTGGGTCAACTGATGTACGCCCGCGCCGTGACTGAGCGGCGCAAGGCACAAGGACCGCGCCTGAGCAGTTATGCCTGGCATCAGATCATGCAAGTGGTTCAACAGGACAAAAGCCATTTGCCCATGGGTCAGAACAGAGGCTTTAGGTCGTCCTGTCGTTCCGGACGTATAGAAGAACCAGCACGGATCATCACGATCAACCGCCGTGTTGGGCACCGTGTTCCCCATGTAGGTTTTGACAACTGTATCGAAATCACTCTCGTCTCCGTCCTCACCGCCAATCACCAGCGTAAAGCGGCGCTCGGGAGTGTCACAAGCCGCCATGTGATCGGGAAACTCCGCCCCGCAGATCATGCCGGATGCGCCCGAGGATTCCGCCAGCCAAGACACCTCTTCAGGGGTTTGGCGAAAGTTTGCAGGCACCCAGACGGCACCCAGCCGAAAGCAAGCGAGCATGGATTCAAACATCTGGTTACAGTTCTGGGACTGGATCAGGACACGGTCCCCTTTGGTCACGCCAAAGCGGTCTTGCAGCCCAAAGGCCAGCGCATTCACACGGGCATTCATCTGCGCCCATGTCCATTGCTCCTCCCCCCAGACCAGCGCCAACTGATCGCCCAAGCGCGCCGCGTTGCGAGTCAGATGGTTGGCGAGGTTGGACACACGCGTGGTCGACGGGGCGATGCCCCCTTTAGGATCTGCCTTCGTAGACGCCCAAGTTTTCATTTCACACGCTCCAGAACCGACATATAGTTGGCAACCGCAGCGCCGCCCATGTTGAATACGCCGGCCAATCTGGGGTCTTTGGCCTGCATGCCCTCAGGAGCCTCATCCGCAAGCTGCATCGCAGCCATCACGTGCATGGAGACGCCGGTGGCTCCGATGGGATGCCCTTTGGACTTCAGACCTCCGGACAGATTAACCGGAAGGCGACCGTCTTTGTGGGTGATGCCGTCCCGGATGACGTCGGCACCTTTGCCCGGCTCCGCGAGCCCCATTGCCTCATACTCCAACAATTCCGCGATGGTAAAACAATCGTGCGTCTCGACCAGATCCAGATCATCAAGGTTTAACTTGGCAGCGGCCAGCGATTCCGCCCAAGCGCGTTTGGCCCCATCAAAACTGGTGATGTCACGGCGGGACATGGCAAGTGTTTCGTTGGTGTGCGTGCGCGCGCGAAAAGCAATAGCCCGCTCAAGTCCCGCTGCCACATCCGCCGAAGCCACGATCATTGCAGCAGCACCGTCCGACACCAGCGAGCAATCAGTGCGCCGCAAAGGGGCCGCCACATAAGGATTGCGGTCGGTGACCTCGTTACATTGCTCGAAGGTGAAAGGCTTTTGCATGTGGGCATATGGATTTTGCACACCATTTTGGTGATTTTTTGACGCAATCATCGCCAGTGCATCCGAGCAATCGCCGTATTTGTCAAAATAATGCTGGGTGATTTGGCCAAACAGACCTGCGAAACCACCTGTGACATTTGCCTCTTCGCGGCGATAGCATGCTCCCAGAAGGATATCTCCGACGTCGGCTGTTGGCAGCGCGCTCATCTTCTCAGCCCCCACCACCAGTGCAATCTTACCACGACCGGATTCGATGAAATCAAGGGCGCAGTAGAGCGCGGCCGAGCCTGTGGCGCAGGCATTTTCCATGCGCACGGCCGGAGTACTGCCAAGCTGGTTCATGGCCATTCCGACCAGCGCGCCCTGAAAGTCCTGTTTTGAAAAGCCGTTGTTCATGACGCCCACAAATATGCCGTCGATGTCGGCAGCACTGACACCTGCGTGTTGCAGCGCGGGGGCGATGACTTCGGCCATAAGGGATTCAGTATCGGGTGCAGAGGATTTTCCGAACTTGCTATGTGACCAACCGACGATCTGTGCATTCTTCATGGTGAATTTCCTTTTTTTTGTGTGAGTATGACCGGCTGTTACTTGGCGGCGGGTGAGCCGGTTTGAAGGGGTTTGCTGGCAAGGGTTTTAGAGGCCGGCAGTGAAAATACATTGGCGATGCGCGCTTCCAGCCTGGTAACTTCTTCAAGCAACGCGGCTCCGAGTGTGGCTTGGCGATCGGGGCCCATACGGCTGTCGATCGCGGCAATGCTGAGGGCACCGGCCACGCGCCCGTCAGGCAGGTGAAATGCGGCACCGACCCCCCATGAATTGGTCAGCAACAGTCCAGGGTTCACAGAGTAACCCCTCTCTGTCGCTTGAGCGATCAAAGGCGCCAAAGCTTCGGGGCTGAAGCCCGGGAAATTCGCATGCAGGATTTCGCGGTTGCGGTTCAGGATTTCGGCCTGCTCTTGCCCGTCAAGGGCGGCGAGTATGGCCAGAGAGCCGGCGCCCACACCGAGCGGGTGACGATTCCCGATCTCAAGCGCGTGAGTGCGTATGGGAAACGCGCCCTCTTCTTTAGCGAGGCACACAGAGTGATAATCGCGGCGCACAGACAGGAAAACGGTATCGCCGCTCAGGCGGGCAAGATCGAGCAGGCTTTCGCGCGTGAGATCAATAAGATCAAAGCGCTTTGCAGCCAGCACACCGAGAACATATGTCTCCTCGCCGAGATAATAGCGCCGGGTGGTCGCGTCCTGTTCGACCATACGTGCGCGCATCAACGCCAACAGCAAGCGCCGCGCGGTTGGACGGCTAAGCCCTGTGCTCTGCACAATCGCTGACAGCCCGACACCCTCAACGGGGCAGCGGCCAATAAGCGACAAGAGCGCCAGAGCGCGATCAACGCTCTGGGCGCCGATGCTTTCCATAGGTGTTTTCACAACCGTCATTGCCTCATGCAATCCCTTGAAGTCCACATTATGGACGCCCCGCCGAGAGTAACTTAAACGCTAACCGGCTCACATTCCCAATTTGAGCCTAGTGTTGAGCAATATTTGGCATGTTTCAAGACATCAAATCAGAATTTTAGGTGAGAGTTGAAATTTTCACTTGCAACAGCATCCAAAATATGGACCTTCTGTCGCCGGAGACCTCCTATGAGGAGGATGGGAAACTGGAGGAAATGGAATGTCTAAACTCAATATCATTTTTGCAGCCGCAATTTCGGCTGCTGCCGCGATCAGCACGGCGGCAACGGCTGAAACGCTACGCCTGTCACACAACACCGGTGACGCTACATCCTGGCACAAGGGCGCCGAGAAATTCTCGGAGCTGATGAAGGATACGAGCGGCGGCGATCTCGATGTGCGGGTTTTCCCGAATGCGCAGCTGTCCGGTGGTGACCAGATGAAACAAGCCGAAATGGTCGGCCGTGGTGCGCTTGACTTTGTTGTCACCTCCGCAATCAACGTGACCCCGATTGTGCCTGAGATGGCTGTCTTCTCGCTGCCCTATCTCTATTCGGATTATGACGCAGTAGACGCGACAACAGCCGGCGCCCCGGGCGACAAGATGAAAGAAATCATGGCGGAGCACGGCATTGTGGTATTGGCTTGGGGCGAAAACGGCTTTCGCGAAGTTACAAACAATGTCCATCCGATCAAATCACCGGCAGACCTTAAGGGCCTGAAAATGCGCGTTGCGGGTCCGATGTATATCGACGTGATGACAGCATTGGGCGCAAACCCGCAGCAGATGCAGTGGACAGAAACATTCAGCGCGTTGCAGCAGGGCGTTGTGGACGGTCAGGAAAATCCGATCGGCGCGGTGATCGTGCCCCAGCGTGTATATGAAGTCCAAAAATACATCACGCCATGGCACTATTCCTATGACCCCATCTTCCTTGGTGTCAGCCAGAAGAAATGGGACAGTTGGGACGCCGACACGCAGGCCAAGGTGCAGGCCGCTGCGAGCGAAGCGATGAATTTTCAGAAGGAAGTGACCCGTGAAGAAACCGCCGCAGGCCTCGACAAGCTGCGCGAAGAAGGCATGGAAGTTTACGAACCTTCGGCCGAAGAGCTGCAAGCCTTCCGCGAGGCCACAAAAGAGCCTTTCGACAAATGGGCCGCCAAAGTCGGCCCCGAGCTTGTCGAGCTGTTCCAGACGGCCATCGGCACTGCAAACTGATCACGCTTAGAACAACGCATCTCGCCGCCGGCGGGGTGCGTTATCTCTTTTTAAAACGCCTGCACGTCTTTGAGAGACGAGACGTTCATAACAAAGGTAGTCCGCCATGCAGAATCCGATGTTTAAAATTGTTGATCGGCTGGAGGAGTACATTTGCAGCATCATCTTTCTGGTGATGACGATTATCGGCTTTGCCAACGTGCTGGTGCGATACCTTTCCAATTATTCGTTTGCATCGACGCAGGAAATTTTGCTGAACGGCTTTTTGCTGCTGACCGTTTTCGGCGCGGCGATAGCGGCGCGGCGCGGGGAACATCTTGCCGTGTCGCTGTTAGCGGATTTGCTGCCCACTGCCATGCAGCCTTTTATGCGCTGGTTTGCGCTTCTTCTGAGTGTTGCGCTGCTGGCACTGTCCGCGTGGTATTGCGCTGAAATGGTGATGAACCAACGTGCCAGCGGAAGCGTTTCGCCGGGACTTCAGGTGCCGTCATGGTATTACTCGCTGGCTCTGCCACTCGGATTTCTGCTGATTGCACTGCGCCTTGTGCAAAGCGCGTTTGCATCGCGAAAGGCGGCGCACCATGTTTAATCTTGAAACCGGCACCTTGATGCTGATCCTGTTCGCGGTTCTGTTGGCGATCCGTGTTCCTGTGGCTTTCTCGCTTGGTCTGTCGGCGCTTTTTGCCATGTGGCAGATGGGCTTTGGACTTGATCTGGTCGGAGATTTGCTCGCCAGTGGCATCACCAAATTCTCGCTTCTGGCGATTCCGTTTTTCATTCTTGCCGGTATTTTGATGGGCACGGCCGGCATGGCGGACCGGATGATCCGGTTTTTCCGCGTCCTGATCGGAAGCCTGCCCGGAGGTATGGGGCTTGTTGGTGTCGTGGTCAGCCTGTTCTGGGGGGCTGTCTCGGGCTCTGGCCCTGCGTCTGTAGCTGCGATCGGGCCGATGGTGATCCGTGGTATGGTCGAGGATGGATATCCGAAGGCATTTGCCGCAGCGATGGTCTGCACGGGTGCGGCCCTTTCCATTGTTATTCCCCCGTCTATCGGTCTGGTGATTTATGGGGTGATTGCCGAAGTTTCTATCGGTGATCTGTTCATCGCTGCGATCCTGCCCGGTGCGGTCATGGGCGCGCTGATGCTTGCGGCTCTGCCTGTTGTCAGCCGTCAGCGGGCCGTTGCAAAGACGTCCAATCTGGCCGAGCTTGCGCCGATGCCTTATGGCGAGTTCAACTTTCCAAAGCGCCTCTGGCTGAGCTTTATGGATGCGGTGTGGGGCTTGTTGACACCTGTTGTGATCCTCGGGGGTATTTATTCGGGGATTTTCACGCCGACCGAAGCCGCTATCGTGGCCGTGGTCTATGCATTGTTCATTGGCTTCTTTGTGTACCGCAGCCTCACAATTCCGTCCCTGTTTGACGCCTTGATTGATGCCTCGGCCTCGTCAGCGGTTGTCATGCTGGTTGTCACTTTCGCCAGTCTTTTTGGCTGGGTCGTCACTGTGGACGATGTGGTCGGGCGTTATTCGGAAGGCTTGCTTGCCCTCAGCTCGTCTGAGTGGATGATTATGCTGGTGATGGCGATCATTCTGCTGATCGCGGGGATGTTCATGGATGCGGTGACGATCATGTTCATTTCGCTCCCGATTTTTCTGCCGGTGGTGCGCGCACTTGAGTGGGATCCGATCTGGTTTGGTGTGTTCCTGATGATCAACCTTGCTATCGGGCTATTTACACCGCCCGTCGGCATAAACCTGTTCGTGGCCGCGAACGTGGCCAAGCTATCGCTGGAGCGGATCGCTGTGGCGGCGGTTCCCTTCCTTGTGACCAGTCTCATCGGCCTTGTCATCATTGCAGGCTGGCCCGAGTTGACGACCTATTTGCTCGCTTGGATGAAATGACCTTTCCGCGTGCTGAAATCCTTTGAGATCAGGAGTACTGACATGACCCAGAAAGTAGCGCTTGTGACGGGGGCCGCGCGCGGCATCGGACTGGCAACCACAGCACTTTTCATCGAGCAAGGCTGGCTGGTGGCGATGGTGGATCGCGACGGCGACGAGTTGAAAGTCGCGGTCAAGCAATTCAATCAGGCCCGCCCCTATGAGTTTGATGTGTCGCGCCCCGACGATGTGGACCAGATGATGGAAGCCGTCCTCGCGGATTTCGGCCGCGTTGATGCGGTTGTCAACAATGCAGGTGTTGCTGATTTCCGCCCGCTGGAGCAAACGAGTTTCGCTGATTGGCGGCGGATCATGGAGACCAACCTCGACGGGGTTTTTCTGGTGTCACAGGCCGCCACTCCTGCGCTCAGAAAAACCAAAGGCGCGCTGGTGAACATTGCATCCATCAGCGGTCTGCGCGGCTCGACCCTCAGAGTGGCTTACGGCACCTCAAAGGCCGCAGTCATCCATCTGACCAAGCAACAGGCGGCAGAGCTTGGTGAACACGGCATTCGCGCGAACTGTGTTTGTCCGGGGCCGGTGCGCACGAAACTGGCCATGGCGGTTCATTCTCCGGAGATTATCGCCGCCTATCACGACACGATCCCACTGAACCGCTATGGATCGGAGCGAGAACTGGCCGAAGTGATTACCTTCCTGTGTTCCGAGAAAGCCAGCTATGTGACCGGACAGGTCATCGCTGCGGACGGCGGCTTTGAAAGCACGGGCGTAGGCTTGCCAGCGCTTCGCAGTTGAACGGACAGTACTGACTTGGCACTTCAGGCATCAATATTTCATGTTTGAGGCTATCTCCGTAAGCGGACATAGGCCCGTAGTACAGGATCTAGAAATTCATAAGTGGACCTGTCACGCTTTTGTGCCGCTCCAAGTGCTCGTTTAAGCCACTTTCCGTTCAAAAGCGACCGGGCTTTTCCAGCCTAATGCTGAGTGTCGGCGGCGCGGATTGTAGAACCCGTTAATGCAT
>NZ_KZ826493.1 GCF_003205515.1 Litorivita pollutaquae | reverse complement strand
TCCCCGCGCTGCCCGCGACGGGCAAGGCCCGCGTGGAGGCCCGCCATTCGGCGGCGCGCCAAGCCCATCTTTCATGGTCTTCGACGGTTTTGAGCGCGATCATGGAGGTCGAGAATGCCCTTGTCGATTACCGTGCCAGCACCGAGGCTTTGGCCGCAGCGGGGCGGGCGACGGGGCTTTATAGCGAGGCGTTGAGCTTGCGCCGCCGCCTTGTCGAGGCGGGCGAGGCCACGGTCAGTGATTTGATTGATGCCGAACAAGAATTGTCCGACGCCGAGGATATGCGCGCGCAGATGCGTTTCCAACAGGCGCGGGCCTTCGTGGACCTCAACGTGCGTCTTGGCAGTGGCAGCCGTGTCGGCAAGGACGGCGACCCAATGCCGGGGGGTGCGGTCTCTTCGGCGCGGATTGATCCCGAACCGCAGATACAAGCACGGCCCGTAAATGGCGGTTAGTCGGAGCGTGCAGGCGGGGCGAGAAACACTGCGGCCATCCATCCGGCGATAAATCCGCCCAAATGGGTTTGCCATGCCAGCCGTCCGCCCATGGTCCAATACATCAAGACATTGAGGGCAATCAGACCCAAAATAGGCAAGAATAGAGCCTGCGCGGCTTTGCCTTCGGGGGCCGCGCGCCAATCGCGGCGGATGAAGGCGGCGGCCAATCCAAACAAGGCGCCGGAGGCCCCGACCATGGGCTGAGAGCCTTGACCCAAGAGCGCATAGCCCAAAGCTCCGCCAAAAATTGCCGCCGCATAAAGCGCCAAAAACCGCCTTTGGCCAAGGTCGTTCGCCAAAGGCGTGCCAAGGGAAAACAACGTCATCATATTGAGCGCGAAATGCCAGACACCCGCGTGTAAGAACCCGTAGCTGAGAAACATGATCACAGATTGCAGCGGGTAGTTGGCGCGCCAGTTGTCCAAAAGGCCGGGCCAGAACGCCCCGTATTGATAGACAAGGTTGCGCCAAAGCGGGCTGCCCCAAAGCCCTTTATCCGCGCCCATCAGCACCAATTCGGGGATCAGGCACAGCCCGAAGATCACATATAGCGCAAGCGGGACCCGTGCGGCCCGCTTGTGCGCTTGCCCGCTCATGGGCGGATCGTGAACTCGCGCTCCAGACTGAGGAATATCGCTTTGGAGCGGGCCTCGGACTGACCGGCGGTTTGGCTGGTGCGCAGCTCGACGCCCGTGCTCACCAACCAATCCTCGGTCAGTGCGTGGTTATACGCGATGCTCAAATTGGTGCGATCCCGGCTGACATAGGTGCCTGCGCCGCCATCTTCGACTTGGAAGTAACCGGCATTGAGCGCTAAGGAGGATGTCTCGTTCAGCTCATATTGCCATCCGGCATTGAGCCGCGTGGCAATCAGGTCTTCGTTATCGGCATTGGTCGAAGCGCTGCGGGTGACGCCCAGGTTGAATTGCCCCATGGCCATGGCCTGATTGTAGGTGACCGATCCGACCAGTTGCGCAGAGCCGAAATCAGATTTGCTCACGCCCATGTCGAAGGCCAAGGAGCCGCGCGGCAATTCCATCTCCCGGGTCACATGCAGGCTGTCGCGCTCGCCATTGGCATAGACTTCGTGGCGGTAGCTGGCGCCGATGCTGCCGTCCGCAAGGGCGCGGGTGATGCTGGCATGGGCGATGATGCCTTCCGATGTGGTGCGCCCGCCCGTGTTATCGGTGACGGTTTCGCCATAGCCGAGGCTGCCCTCAACCGTGGTGGTCTCGTCCATCTCATGGGTGAGGCCAAAGCTGATGTTGTCGCTTTTGCGGTGGGTTTGCAACGCGTTGTCGGCTTCGAAATCCGTATGGACCAGCTGCATGAACGCATCCGTGTCGGGCGCCAATGTGAAGCGCAACTTGCCGTCGACCCGGATGCGATCGCTGTCGTAATAGGAGGTGGACACCGTGTCTTCGTAATCGAAACCGCTGCGCTTGACCGACAGGGTCAAACCCAAGGGCGCGTTGATACCGGTCTTGAGGGTCGCACCATAACTATAGCGGGTACGCGTGCCCGTATCGTTCACCAGCACCAGATTGCCCGCGTCATCAATCGCCAGAACATCATCATTGAGCGGCGACAGATAGGCCAAATCGGTTTGCTGGTAATCGGCATCCAATTTGAGTGAGCTGTTTTGGTTGTTGAGCGCATAGGCCAGCCGCACGGCGGGGGCTTCAAAGCCGTTGCCGCCGTTGGACCCGGCCGGAAGATCTGCAAACCGCGCGACGCCGGACATATTGAAGTCCAGCACCGAGCGGCGTGTGACCGAGCGCAAGCCAAAGCTGAGCCTTGTGTCAAAGAAGGTCGCATCGCCCGGCGATGTGACGGCCAATTCGGCATTGTCCGTGGCGCGCAATTCGCTGCGCAGGCCAAAGGTCAACTCCAACCCGCCGTTTTCTTGCGCCGATAGGCCCGCGCCAGTGGCGGCGATGGCGATGGCGGCGCTGCCGGCGGCCAACACCTTGAGGTGTTTTCTGGCCGCTGGTGTTTTGTTTTGCTCTGTGTGTGCCGGCCTGTTTTCAGGCTCTATGCTGCTCTGCCCCCGCATGATCTGTCCCTATTCGAACAGCTTGCGTTCGGGCACGGCGATCACATCGCCATCCCTCAGCGGGGTCGAGCCGGCGATGCCGCCGCCCTTGTAGTTGAAGAGATAAATCTGCTCGATGCCGGTTTTGGGATCGGCCCGGCGCAGTTGCACGCGTTTGACGGCGGCGAATTTGCTGAACCCGCCGACCGAGGCCAAAGCTTGCAGCAATGTGATGCCCGGTTCGGCTTCGAACATGCCCGGTTTGGCGACCTCGCCCATCGCATAGATCGAGATCGTTGCAGGTGCGGCGGCGCCTCTGCGTTCGCCCAATTGCGCGACGCTGACATAGACATTCGGCGTGGTGGCGAAATTGCTCGCTAGACCGGCGGTCAGATTGGCGCGCACCGCATCGACCGACCGCCCCGAGGCGCGCACAGTGCCAACCACCGGAAAGCTGATCGTGCCATCGGGCAGGACAAGCGCGTTGCGGTTGAGGGATTTGTCTTCCAGCACTTCAATTTGCAAGATGTCGCCCGGCTGGATCGAATAGCGCGATTTGGCGCCAGCATCGCCGGTCATCCCCGCCAGTGCGAGTATCGACACGGCAAGTGCGATCACAAATTTATACATGGGTGGTCCCTTTATCTTCGGTCTTCAATGCAGATTTTTGTTAATCCTATGGGATTCGTTACCCCGCCGATACGCCGCATGCCAGTATTTTTTCGGGTGCATCCCGAAAGCCGCAGTGAAAACGACCCTTTTTTGTGGTGCCCTGCGCCCGAAAAGGCCCGCCGCAGGGCCGTTCGGGGCGCTGCGGCGGGCCAGAATAGACGTGCGGCGGCCGCCCCGAATCTTTCAGGTTACTGCGCGGGCGGCAGGGCGGCGATGGCGTCTTTGACCTCTTCGCGCAGCACCGGATAGGGCCGCCCGCTTTCGTTCAGAATATCCTGCGCCGCTTCGATTTCGCGCCGCGCCGCGTCCAGGCGGCCCAGGGCCTGATAGGTCAAACCAAGGTGCAAACGCACTGAAGGCTCTGTGGACAGGGCTTTGGCCGCCGGCTCCAGATATTCAAGCGCCTCTTCAAACCCGCCGCGACGATAGGCGATCCAACCATAGGTGTCCTGGAAGGCGGGCACTGTGGTGCCGCGCAAACGGCGGGCCACCACATAGGCCCGGTCCAGGCTTTCGGCATCGTCCCGCGCGGTGGACAGCAGGCTGGCGAGGTTGTTGGCCACCACCGGAACCGCGCTGTTCTCCTCGTAAAGCCCTTCGTAGATGCCGATGGCGCCCTCGATGTCGCCTTCGCGTTCGAGGAAACCGGCCCGCACCCATTTCAACGTGCCGCTGTCCGGCAAGGCCTCCTGCGCCGCATCCAATGTGGCACGGGCCTCGTCGGTGCGGTTTTGGCGCATCTGCAATTCATATAGCGTGGTCCAGGCCGGTTCGCTTTTCGGCGCGCCGCTGAGCACCTCTTTGAGCAGAGTTTCCGCTGCTTCGAGATCACCGGAGAGGCTCAAAACCGAGGCCAGAACGAATTTCGATCCGGCATCATCGGGATTTTGCGCGGTCAATTCCCGCGCCCGGGCCAAGGCTTCGTCAATACGGCCAGCCATGATGTGGGATCGGATCACGGCGGCCGCAGCCCCGTCGCCGCCTGTGCCGGTATTGGCGCGGTCCTCAAGGAATTTGGTCAGTTCATCGGCCTTGCCCTGACGGGCGAACAACTGCGCCTGCATTTCGACGGCTGCAGATTTGGATTGCTCGGTGCCGATTTGTTCCAACCGGCGGATGTCCTGTTCGGCGCGGGCCCAATCTTGCATTTCAAGGTGCACGCGGGTCAGTTGCATCAGGATATCAACATTGCTCGATTGCAGGCGCAGCGCCTCGATCAATACATCCTCGGCGCTGCGATATTTCGCCTCTTTCATCAGATAAAGCGCATAGTTCAGCGATTCCTTGGGCGCGCGACCCGAGGTTTCGACCGCCAAGGACAGCATTTCGCCAATCAGCTCGTGGTTGCCTTCGCGTTCGTGCACGCGGGCCAGAAGCGTCATGATCTCGGGGTTGCGCGGCGCTTCGCCGAGCGCGGTGCGCAGGGTAATAATCGCCTCGTCGGTTTTGTCGTCTTCCAAAAGCCATGCGCCTTTGATGGTCAAGGCGCCGACCTGCCCCGGGTCATGTTCCAGAACCTCTTCGATCAAGGCGCGCGCGCCGACCTGATTGCCGGTGGTGGCGCGCATCCGCGCAAGGGTGACCTTGATGCGGTCGATTTCCTCGTCCGGCTCGGCGCCGGCGATGATGCTTTCCATCAAGGTCAGCGCTTCGGTCTGTTGGCCGGCGGTGAACATGAAGCCCCCGCGCAGGGCGTCAAAGGTCACTTGATGCGTTGCCACATCGACAGGTTGCGGGGAGAGGGCATTGAGGCGGTCAAGCTCGGCCAGAGCCGCGTCGCCGCCTTTGATTTCCGCCAGAAAACGGATCAGGGTCAGCCGCGCCGCAGGGTCTTCCTGACCTTCGACGACCTGTGCGCGCAGCCAGTCTTCGGCCTTATCGGCATTCCCTTCGTTGATATACCACCGGACCAGAGCGCTGCTAACGGCGAGATCTTCGGGGAACAATTCGGTCATACGCAGCAATTGTGTTTCGATGCCGAGCTTATCGCCCATTTGGTCCAGGATTTTGATCCGCAACCCGTGCAGCGGACGCTCCAGAGGGGCGGCGGCAAGACCGGCGTCAATCTCGTCCAGCGCCCCGCTCCAATCGCGGTTGTTGATCAATTCGGCAATCAACACCTGCCGGGCGTTCAAAAGGTCGGGAGTGTCCTCGACCAATGTGCGGGCTTGGGCAATGGCGGCGGCACGGCCGGTGCCATCGTCGCTGCGTATGGCATCGCGGTAATCCATCGCCACCTCGATGGCCTGAAGTGCGGGCACATCGGGGTCGATGGCTGTGGCGGCTTCGAGAAATTTGCGCGCCTCGTTGGGGTTGTTGGTTTGAAAGGCAATCTCGGCCAAGGCGGTATTACCGGCAAGATTCGAAGGGTATTGTTCGACCAGACGCAGATATTGCGAATAGGCCCCTTTGATATTGCCTTTTTCGCGCAGCGTCTCGGCCATCAGGATACGGGCCTCGGCATGCTCTTCGTTCAATTTGAACACATTGCGCAGTTCGACCAGAGCGCGATCTCTGTCGCCTTCGGCCAGATAGGCTTGCGCGGCTTCAAAGTGCTCTTGAGCGCGGGTCTCGGCGTTGTCGCAGGCTGCTAGGGAAAGGGTGAGGGCAAGAGCCAAGGCGGGAGCGGACAAAATGCGTTTCAAGGTGTGATATTCCTAAGTCTTTGAATGACAGGCGCAGCATAACAGCCGCGCGCCGGGGTGTCTTTAGGTCAATGGCAGGGATGTCTTCGCAATTATGTGTGTTGATTGTGAGCGACACTGCGGAAGATCAAGGGCAATTGTGCGGCAAAGCCCCAGATATGCAAACACCGCCTCTGAAGAGGCGGTGCAATGCAGGTCATGCAAGGAGGCATTAGCCGGCCGGGATGGTGATCGGCAGGTCGATCAGCAACCGGTGCCGCGCAACACCACCATGACCGTCTGCATCAGGATTTTGACATCCGTCTTCAGGCTCAGGTCCTGGTGATATTGGTCATCAAATCCCACACGATCCGAGAAATGCGATGCGTGGCGATCCGACACTTGCCAGGACCCGGTGATCCCCGGACGCATGGCGAAATAGGCCTCGCCCTCATAAAGCGCGCGTTGATCGGCCATCATCGGGCGCGGGCCGACAAGGCTCATGTCGCCTTTGATCACATTGAGCAATTGCGGCAACTCGTCGAGCGAGGTCTTGCGCAGGATGCGGCCAATGCGGGTGATGCGCGGATCGACCACCAGCTTTTGGTGGGCATCCCATTCGGCACGCGCCTCGGGATTGGCTTTGAGATGTTTCTCGAGCTGGGTCTCGGCATCGCGCACCATGGTGCGGAATTTGTAGATCTCATAAACGCGGCCACCGCGTCCAAGACGTTTTTGTGTGTAGATCGGTTTGCCGCCATCCATTGCAATAAGCAATGTGATTACAGCCATCACCGGCACCAGAAAAATGCCGGAGACGATAAGAGCAAGGGTGATAAATGTAAGGTCCAGAATGCGCTTGAACTGTTTGGCATAGACCTGATCGCGCCGAAAATGCGGCGGTGTAGCCTGACCTGCGCGGCGCGGCAGCAGCTTGGAAGAGCTCGGCGGCAGCATAGGCATCTGGCGAAGGTGAAGGGTCATAATAAAAAGTATCCATTTTAAAAACGGTCGTGCCTGCTGGTAGCACAGATGTGGCAGCATCTCAGGTCTGGTTTACGTGACTTGCTTCAGCCAGCCCGCAAAACCGGGCTTTCGGACAAGGGACATGATCAGATGGGCAGCAGCAGACTAGTTCCAAGCTCAAGTTAAGGTCTCATTTAAGGAGATGTAAATGAAATCTTTTGCTAAAATTATGTAAAAACTACGGCAAGTTTTTGTTTTTCAACACATTTCATGAATTCGGGGAAAATGCTGCGGTGCAGCTTAATTAGGCATTATGCGCGGTTATCGGGAATAATACTGGGCATTTGTTAAGATTGTTGCGATTCCGGCCGGTAATAACAGAATCAATTTTCGCCCTGACGCGGGGCAAGTTGCCGCTGCGCGACAGCGGTGCGATTGCCACTTGGGCAACAATCTATGCGTAAGCGGCGGATTTTTTCCGCAGCGCGGCATATGCAGATGAAATCCGGTGCCTTTTCCGCCCCTTGCTCCGGGCTTGGGCTTTATTCCAAACCGTCCTGCCCGTATATATAGACGCAACAGGCGGGTTATTTCCGGCCCCTAGGAACAGGCTTTTTGACGTATGGCAACCGAAGCAATGTATGCGGATTTTTTTGGCCTCGCCGAACGTCCATTTACCCTCTTGCCCGATCCCAGTTTTTTGTATTGGTCCAAACAACACCAACGCGCCTTTTCGGTGTTGGAGTTCGGCATCCTGTCGCGGGCTCCGATCACTTTGATCACCGGCGAAGTCGGTTCCGGCAAGACCACGCTTTTGCAGGCCTTGCTGGCGCGGCTCGAAGAGGGATTGACCGTCGGTCTGATTTCCAATGCCCAGGGCGGGCGCGGCGAATTGCTGCAATGGGTGCTCAATGCTTTCGGGATCGAATCCGCAGGTCTGGAATATGTGAAGATGTTCCAGACCTTTCAGGATTTTCTGGTTGCGGAATATGCGGCCGGTCGGCGCGTGGTGCTGATCATCGACGAGGCGCAAAACCTGTCGGTCGAGGGGCTTGAAGAAATTCGCATGCTGACCAATGTCAACGCCAACAAGGACGAGTTGGTGCAATTGATCCTCGTTGGCCAACCCGAATTGCGTGATATCGTCCGCAAACCCGAAATGCGTCAATTGGCGCAACGCGTTGCGGCCAGTTTCCACTTGGGTGAAATGGACGGCCCCACCGTGGCTGAATATATCGCCCACCGTCTGCGCACCGCAGGCGGCACCGGCGAAGAGTTTACCCCGGAGGCCGCCGCGATGGTCTATGACCATACCGACGGGGTGCCGCGTCTGGTCAATCAATTATGCGATCTGTCGATGCTCTATGCGTGGAGCGCGGAAACCCGTGAGGTCAATGAGGCCACAATCAAAAGCGTGCTCGACGACGGCGTCTTCTTTGGGGCCGTGCGCGATGTGAAGGAAGACAGCTGATGACCACGATACACTATTACCTTTCGATCGTTCTGCGCCGTCTGCCGCTGGCTTTGATTGTGGCGGGGCTGATTGCGGGTTTTACCATCACAGCAGCGATGACCTTGCCGCCTGCCTATGTCAGCCAGACACGGTTGGTGGTGGAAAGCTCGCAGATCCCCGGGGATCTGGCCGAAAGCACGGTGCAATTGCCCCCCGAAGAGCAATTGCAATTGTTCGAGACGCGGCTTTTGACCCGTAATAACCTGCTCGATATCGCCAAACGTTTGAATGTGCTCGATGGTCAGGAAGACATGAACCCCGACGAAATCGTCGATGCCATGCGGGCGCGCACCAAGATCAAAAGCTCTTCGGGGCGCAACAAAGCCACCTTGATGACCATGACGTTCGAAGCCTCGCAGGCGCAAAAGGCGGCGGCTGTGCTCAACGAATATCTGACGATGATCTTGCAAGAAGATGCGCAATTCCGTTCGGACCGGGCCAGCCAGACTCAGGACTTTTTCCAACAAGAAGTGACGCGTTTGGGCGCGGAGCTGGATATCCAGTCGACAAGGATCCTGAAGTTCAAAAGCGAAAACGCCGATGCGCTGCCAGAAAACCAGAACTACCTGCGCAGCCAGCAATCGAGCCTGCAGGAACGGCAATTGCAGTTGGACCGCGAAATCACCAACTTGCGCGAACAGCGGCTGCGTCTGGAACAGATGTATAAAGCCACGGGGCGATTGGACACGACGACCCGTGATCTGCGCTCGACCGAAGAGGTCAAGCTCGAAGAGCTGAAAGAAGATCTCGCCGAGGCGCGTTTGGTCTTTTCCGAACAGCACCCGACCGTGAAGCTCCTGATCGCGCGGATCAGCCAGTTGGAAGACACCCTGCGGGCCAAGCAGGACGCCCCGTCCGCCGAAGATGGCAGCGGCGCGGCCGAAGAGGTCGATCCGGCCCGTGCCATGTTCGATTTACAGGTCGGCGAAATCGACACGCGCATGGCTTTGCTCGAAGAGCAGAAAACCGCGATCACCGCCGAATTGGAAAAAATCACCGACGGGCTGTCGCGGACCCCGGCCAATGCCATCGCCCTTGCTGCGCTTCAGCGCGATTACGATAACGTGCAGGGGCAATATAACGGCGCGGTCGCACGTTTGGCCAAAGCTTCCACCGGCGAGCGGATCGAAACCCTGTCGCGGGGCCAACGTGTCACCGTGATCGAACAACCTGCCGTGCCGAGCCAACCAACCAAACCCAACCGGCTGCTTTTGTCGGCGATGGGGGTTGCGGCGGGCCTTGGCGCGGGCGGCGCGTTGATCTTTTTGCTGGAGCTGTTGAACACCTCGGTGCGCCGGCCCGAAGATCTGGTCAATAAACTCGGGATCACCCCGATCGTGACCATCCCCTATCTGCGCACCCGCAAACAAAAAGCCATGCGCCGGATGCGGTTGATCATGGCGATCCTTCTGGTCTGTGCTTTGATCCCGGCGATGCTTTATGCGGTGCATACCTATTACAAACCTCTCGATCTGATCGCCGACCGGATCATGGATAAAGTCGGCTTTCGCGGCTAAGCCCCACGGCAACAGGCCCGCATAGGAGATAGTGACGATGGAACGTTTGCAGATCGCTTTAGAAAAGGCCCGCGCCAACCGGCAAGGCTCTGGTGTCCGCGCGGCGCGCCCGGCCGCAGCATCGGGCGCGCCCCATAGCAAAGAGGCCGCATGGGAGGCATTGACCGCCCTGGATGTGGATGAGCAGGCTCTGGCGCGCAATCGGGTTCTGGCCGTGAGCGGCGGACCGGAAGCGGCGCCGTATGATTTGCTGCGCACCCGCGTGATGCAGCAGATCCGCGAGCAAGGCTGGCGCCGCGTGGCCGTGGTGTCGCCCAATGCCTCGGCGGGAAAAACCACCACGGCGGCGAACCTGTCCTTTGCCCTGGGTCGTCAGGATGATTTTAGCACCATCACATTGGATTTCGATTTACGCCGCCCGGCTTTGGGCCATGTTCTGGGGCAGGCTTCTGCGCATAACATGGCTGATGTGATCCGCGGCCAGGTGGAGTTTGCCGACCACGCCCGACGCCTTGGCAGCAATCTTGCCTTTGGTCTCAACAATCGGGCGGTGACGCAATCGTCGGAATTGTTGCAAAGCCGTCAGACCATTGAAGTGCTTGAACAGATCGAAGAGGCCTATGCCCCGGATCTGATGCTCTTCGATATGCCGCCTTTGCACGGCGCCGACGACAGTTTCGGATTCTTGCATCAGGTCGACGCCGCCCTGATTATTGTCGAGGCCGAGAAAACCTCTATCGCGCAAATCGATGTGGTGGAACGCCAAGTCGCCGAAAGCACCAATGTGATGGGGGTGGTGCTCAACAAATGTAATTATGCGCGCGGCGTTTACGGGGCGAATTACGGCTACGGCTATTACTAGGATCCAGCCAGCCCCTGCGGCGGGCGGCAATGCGGGATAAACCCTGCGGCACGCATGGCTCAGGCGGCGTGTTCATCCGGTTGCAATTCCTATAGGATCTTCTTGTGAGGACGACCTCCCCCTATCGGGTACTCTTCCGGGACGGCCCGGTCTTATGACGGGCTCACCCCATGCGAAAAACCCACGACCGGATCCGCCACGCTATCAGCTTTGAAATCATCGGACTGCTGCTTGTCATCCCGCTTGGGGCGATGGGGTTCGGCATGGGTCTGGCGGATATCGGCGTTGTCGCCATCTTCGGGGCAACCATCGCAACGCTTTGGAATTACGTCTACAATTTGTATTTTGATCGCGCGGTGAAACGTTTGAGAGGCCGTGTTCACAAAACATTCGGCATAAGAATTTTACATGCCCTGCTCTTTGAATGCGGACTGTTGGTGATGACGCTTCCGATGTTTTCCTATTATTTGGGGATCGGAGTGTGGCAGGCATTTGTGATGGATCTGGCCTTTGTGGTTTTCTACCTGATCTATGCCTTCGTGTTTAATTGGACCTATGATCAGATCTTCCCCCTGCCCGAGGGCGCATAGTCCCGGCGGGAGGGCCAACTTTGATCCGGCCACCGCGCGGTGGGGGTCAGAACACTTAACCTCTTGCGGCCTATTTTCGGGGCCAAATCTAAGACGCAGCCGCGTGGTTCATGACGCGCGGCCAAACCTTTAAGGAGCCCGCCCCGATGTCCGATATCTTCGAAAACCATCAAGCCAGCCTGCAAAGTCCCGCAAGCCGCGTGTTTGCCGTCACGCCGGATGATGGCGCCGATCTGGCCACCGCGACCCGCGCCATCAATGTGGCGGCCGCCGGTATTGTTCGGGTGCAAACCGTGGCGGGCGATGTGGGCGATGTCTTTGTGGCCGCCGGCATTCCGTTTCCGGTCCGCGCCATCCGCATTCATGCCACCGGCACCACGGCGACGGGGATTGTCGGGTTGGCATAGGCGCCTAAAAATCAAATCTCTTCTGAACGGCCCCGAAGCGCACTTCGGGGCCGTTTTTACAAAGCTATCCCGTTGGCAGGCTCATATACCGCGCTACGATCGCCGCGATCAGCAAGATGCCCAGAATCCAGACCCATCCGAGGATCAGAGAGAACCGCGTCACCAAGGGCCGAACCTTGACCAACAGGTAGGCCGCACCGAACAGCGGCGCGAGGGCAGAGCCAATCAACGCGCCTTTGACCCCAAAGCTGGCATAGCCTGCGGGGATCAAAACCAACGCCCCCAATGCGCGCAGACCGCTGTTAATCATCATGGCTTTGCTTTGGCCGTCGATCATCAAAAGCGTCCCCAAAGGGACAAAGCGCATACTCAGAAAAACCAACCCCAAAAACCGCAGATATTCCCCTACGGCCGCGAAACGTTCAGGGTAAAGCAGATCAAGAAAAGCGGGGCCAAGGGTAATACAGCCCGTAAAAGCCAAGAGGCATATGGCGTCGATCGCAAACTGTACCCGCATGAATACTTTGGGGAGACGGTGCGCGGCTGTGCGGCGCACCTCGGCAAGCGTTGCCAAACCAACAAAATTACCCAACCGCTGAACCACCATGCGCCCTGCATCGATCCAGATCATTGCCACCGCGAAATACCCAAAGGCTACCGTCGACATGAGCGCCCCAAGAAAAAAGCGGTCGCTATAAAGGCCAAGCAATTGCAAGGCCGAGGCTCCAATGATGAATTTTCCAAAGGTCCAAAGCCGTGCTTCAATTTCGGTATCGCGCAGGAATTTCATCCGTGGTCCGTCATAGATCACATGCGATGCGAGGGTCTGCATCACATTCATAGACAGCGCCCCGAGCAGCAAAGCCCAGACCGTTGGCGACAGCTGCGCGCATCCGATCATCACCGCGATCGACAGAGCGCGCGAGACCAGCATACTGCTCACGAATCGCGCAAAACGCATCTGCCGATTGACCAATTCGCGCGATGTGGATTCAATCCCTTGCAGCAAGGGGGCCAATGCGGCCAAGGCCAAAAGCCAAGGCAGCCGAGGATCGGCATAGACCGTGCCCGCACGGGCCACATGCGGCGCGACAAGCCCCAAAAGTACAGCGCAGCACAGCACCAAGAGCGCAATACCGACACCCCGGCGCAGCTTCACGCTCCATGCCACGCGCATGAAATAGGGATCATCCCCATCCGGCTCGCGGGTGATTGATGTGCGAATACCAATATCGGTAAGCAGGTTTAGCGCCGTCAAAACCGTCATCACGATCATCATCAGCGAGAAGGCTTCGGGCAGCAAAATGCGCGTCATGATCAGGTTCGACCCGAGCCGCAGCGCGTTCTCTCCCACCACCCAGATCAGGTTCCAACCGCCTGCTGTGGCGGCGCGGCGACCAAGAGACTTTTGCGGTTTAGGCGCGCTCATGACGGTCTCACTTATATTCGATCAGGCCCGCGCGGCGGCCCAAAAGACGGCGCAGGTGGAACTCGGCGACGCCTTGGCCCTCGGCCAGTTTGCCCACCGTCAGCAGCGCGGCGTTCTGCCATGCGGCGCGATCCCCGCCCGCACGGCGCGCCAAACGGGCGATCTGCACAGGATAAAGCAACAGGGCCAAGATCCCCAACGCCGGCGCCGTCAAAAGCAGCAAGACAATCACCACCGGCAAGGCCAACCCCCATGCCGCCGCGCGTTTGGTTTCAGCCACGAAATGATATTCAGGCGCGGCCCCGTGCATATAGGCTCCCTCGGCAAAGGCATGGCCTGCCCGCCGCGTGCGTTTCCAAAATTGCCCGAAGGTGGTCATGGCCGCATCATGCAACGTCATCTCGGCATCAATGCGCCAAATGCTCCAACCGCGCCCGCGCAGCCGCACGCACATCTCCGGCTCTTCGCCTGCGATCAGGCCGGGATCATATCCGCCGACCTCATCGAGCGCGGCCATCCGCATCAAGGCATCACCGCCGCAAGCAAGGGCCTCGCCCACGGGCGTGTCCCATTCGCGGTCGCATTGCGCGTTATAGACCGAGGCATCGGGATGGCGTTCGCGGCGGCGCCCGCAGACCACGGCCGCGCGCGGTTCGGCTTGCATCTTGGCCAAGGCCTCTGCGACAAACCCCGGCTGCAATTCACAATCTCCGTCAATGAAAATCACAAACTCGGGCCGTGTGCCGGCGGCGCGCAGGGCCTCCAATCCGGTGTTGCGGGCACGGGCTGCGGTGAACGGCTGGCTCATGTCGAGATCCACAACTTCGGCGCCAAGCTCACGCGCCAAGGCGGGCGATCCATCGGTTGATCCGCTGTCCACATAGATCACCCGCGCCGCTTGTCCCAAGGAAACAAGGCAGGTACGCAAGCGTTTGCCCTCGTTACGGCCAATGGCAATGGCGGCGATGTATACGGTATTATCCATTGGCGCCTCTGCCCCATGCGGTTTTGAGATCCAACCCGGTCAAGGTTTCGAGCCGGTCAAAATCGGCGTAGAATTCTTCCGCCAATTTCGCGGCTGTCTGGGGGCGCATCGGCTGCGGCACATGGGTTTTGGCGGTGCCTTGCGGCATCCGCGCCAAGGCCCGCGCCCGCAGCTTTTGCCGCAACCCGTTCGGCACCAGATGGCGCAGCGCGGCCACCGGCCCAAGGCGGCGCATCAGGCCGCGTATTTGTTGAGACTGCGCAACGGTGCGGTTGTGATCGACCGCGCGGTTCACCGGCTCGCGCAGCATGTAGATGAATTTGGCCTCGGGGCAGTGGGTCTTGATACGCTCGGCCGTTTTGGGAAACAGCGGCGCAAGGCTGTAGAGCGTCGAAGCGTCGCCGCGCAATTGGCCCGGTTTTGCGTCGGTAAATAGGGCGGCATAACTGTCGATACCCGCCTCATAACGATCATCGCGGGCGAAAAACTCCGGCTCTTTTGGCTCGGTCAGGAACAGGTCCGGATGCGCCTGCAACCGCGCATGCAAGCTGGTGGTGCCAGCCTTAGCCGCACCGATGATAAAGAAATCGCAAACAGGGGCAGTGCTCATATCGGGTATCGGCTCCGTCCGGTGCGCTTAGGGCGCGCATTTTTCATAGGCCATATCAAGGCTGTCATTGTCCGGGAACAGCGCCTTGAGGCGGGATTGATCGGCGCGAAAACTGGCGGTCAGGCGGGCGCGGTCCTCGGGGTTCAACTTTGGGCGTTCCTGCATTTGCCGTCCTGCTTTGAGACGGTCGCGCACCGATTGCGGGACCAGCGCGCGGCGCAGCCATGTGGCCACCGGATTGTCGAAAATCACCCCGTGCAGCGGCAAGCGGCGGATGCGTTCCGCCGAGACATTCATCTGCTGCAAATCATCGCGCCATGTCAGCCCCGCCTGCCCCAAATGCGCGGCGGCTTTGTCCAAAACGCTTTGCGGATCGCGCTTCATTTCTTCCATTGTCATCACAAGGATATTCTGTGCACCAAAGGCATCGCACCACGGTGCGATCTGTTCGCCATAACGGCTATAAGCGCATAGCTCCGGGTGCTTTTCGAGTGCCTCCTCCAGCGGGCAAGCGATCACGCCTTGCGTCCATTCGTGGATGTAGTGAGAGATCAGCCGGTCCAAAGGGTCGCGGATCATATAGATCAATCGCGGCGCAATCCCCGCAGATTGCAAACGCGCAATCGTCTCTGGGTGGGTGGGCAATTTGGTGTAATGCGTGCTGGCTTCGCCGGTCAAATCACCGGCGCGCGCGTCCTTATAAAGCGCACCATACCAATCCGCACCGCGCGCATAAACGGCATCATCGGAAAAGAAATTCGGCTCTTTTGGTGTGGTGATGAAGATGCCGCTTTGTGCGCCAAGCTGCGCCGCCAAAGTCGTCGTGCCGCATTTCATCGCACCGATCAGGATGAAATCAGGGTTGGCTTTGCTCATTTCGGGGCCCGCCTGTCGCCAAGGGGGCGCATGAAGTTGGTCCAGATATCGCGCATTTCGCGTTCAACGGGCAACGTGTTGACCTTGCGGGTCAGCAAGAGCCGCGCATAGGTCAGCCCCGTGCCCAGATACCATGCGAGGTTGGCAGCCAAGAGACCAATGCGCCCATGGGATTGATACATCAACCGCGTGCGCGAGGCATAGTAATAAGCGGGCAGGCGTTTGCGCGCTTTGGCCAAGGATTTAACAGGGGCGCTGCCACCGCGAAAATGGATCGCACGGGCGCCTTCAACGTAACGGGTGCCCCATCCGGCGCGGCGCGCGCGCAGACAATATTCGGTGTCCTCAAAATAGAGAAAATAGCCTTCGTCCATCAAGCCGATCGCGTCGATCATCTCGCCGCGCAGCATGATCGCGGCAAAGCTGGCCCATTCGATTTGTTCCTGCGCAGGGGGCATATCGAGCGGAATATCATAGCGTTTGAGTAGCCGTGTCACCGGCCCGCTTTGCGCCCCGCGGATCATTTCAGAGCCGGGGGTGGGGAAGCGAAAACAACTGATCTGCCGCGTGCCATCGTCATATTCGAGACGGGCGGCAAACAGACCCGTTTCGGGATGGGCCTCGGCATCGGCCAAAAGCGCAGCAAGGCACCCCTTGTGTACCACAGCGTCGGAATTGAGCACGAAATAGAACCGCGCTTTCATCGCGCGTATGCCTTGATTATGCCCGCCGGAAAATCCGGTGTTCTCGGCCGAGACAACCAGGCTGACGGGGATGTCGGGATTTTCGGCGCGCGCGGCGGTCAGCCAATCGGTCAAAACCACATCAGAGCCATCGCCCGATCCGTTTTCGACAATCACCACATGGGCGCGTAGATCGCCGATATCATCCAGCACCGATTGCACGCAATCGATGGTCATTTGGGCGGTGCGGAAATTGATGATCGACACCACCAGATCCAGCGGCGCGGCGGGGGGGGATTCAACCTCGGTCATGGTCAGCTTTGATCTATCTATTCTGTCACAGCAGGCGGCGCGGGCAATACGCATATCTTTGGCGGAAAATGTGGCTTTAGTTTCGCATATCCGGTTTGGGAATGCTATGAGAGGGGTACGCGTATCTTTTAATAAAACCCAATAGTGTCACTCATAAGCCCCTGATGCCTAATGCCATTGCATATATTGCCCTCTTCGGGTTCCCGTTGGTCGCGGCCTTTCTGTTCCGCCGTTTCACTTTGATGCAGGCGGCGGTTCTCACGGTCCTGATCGGCTATCTATTTTTACCCGAAAAAACCGGCGTGAACCTGCCCGTTCTGCCCACGATCGACAAAAAAAGCATGCCCGCGATCTGTGCGCTGATTTTTGCCGCGCTCAAGATGAAAACCGAACGCCGGTTGGCCATACGGCGCGGCGCGCCGGTTGTGAGCGTCGGGGCTGAAACAAAAGAAGACAGAACCCCTTTGGGCCGCCGTGCCGCGCCCTCACGTGCGGCTCCCCAACAACGCAGTGCACAAACCACGCATCGCAAGGCCACCCCCAGCGCGCGCTCAGTTACACCCCCAAGCTCGATGCCGGTGACAAAAGCCCCCAACGGCAAACTCGTCTATCTGATCATTGGGATATTACTGTTCAGTACCATCATTACCTTTCTAACCAACCGTAGCGGATTGACGTACGGGCCTTTGCGGCTGCCTGCGATCCGGCCCTATGACATGCCTGCAATGATGTTGAATTTTGTCATCATGCTATTGCCGTTTTGGATTGGTTGGCGGTACTTACGCCGCCCGGAGGCGAGCCGAACGCTTTTGCGGATGCTCGCGTTGACCGGCGTTGCCTATGCCTGCCTTGTGCTCTTCGAAGTCCGGATGGCCCCGCAACTCAACACATGGATTTATGGGTTTTTCCCGCATTCATTCGCGCAGCATATGCGCGCGGGTGGTTTTCGCCCCATCGTTTTTTTGGCCCATGGGTTGCGTATTGGAATTTACCTGAGCTTTGCGGTTCTGGCCGCAGCCTCGCTGATGCGGCTGGAGGAAACATCGCGGGCGCGGATGCTCTGGGGGCTGGCGACGGGGTTCTTGTTATTAACCCTTTTGGTGTCAAAGAACCTTGGCGCGACAGGTATCACCATTTTGATGCTCGGTGCGGTGTTTTTGATGCCGCAAAGAATGAAGTTGCTCTTCGCTGCAACCATCAGCGCCGTGGTGTTGTTTTATCCCATGGCGCGGGCGATCGACGTTGTGCCAACCACCACTTTGGTGGAGTGGGCGGCAAAAGTGAGCCCCGAGCGCGCCCAGTCTTTGAATTTCCGATTTGAGCAGGAGAACGTGTTGCTGGACCGCGCGGCGCAAAAGCCAATAGCAGGTTGGGGGGCATGGGGACGAGCACGGGTCTATGACGCCGAGACCGGAAAAGATCTCTCTGTCACCGACGGCACTTGGATTATTTTCTTCGGCAACCATGGTTGGATCGGCTACTTATGCGTGTTCGGTTTGCTATGCCTGATCCCGATCCGCTTAATGCTGCGTCGCACACAACTGAATCCTAGCAGCTATGATATTGGTCTTGTGCTTGTTCTGACCGCAGGGCTGATCGACTTACTCCCAAACTCTTCTCTGGTGCCGCCTTTATGGTTGATCACTGGCGCCCTATGGGGGCGCTATGGTGCGCTTCGTCAAGATATAGAGAATAGACAAGCGCACCAAGGCATAGAGCCAAATGATATGGGCATGAGTAGGGCCGGCCCACGCAGCGATCCGTCGCGGCGGATCAGAAAATCCAATCCAGATCGGCCGTCCCCAAGCCCACGAGCATGAAGCTGTCATCACCGTTTCTAAATTCGAGCCCTGTATCTGTGGCGACCGCATAATCGGCAACATTCTCTTCGCCGCCAAAGAAATCTCCGAACCGGATCCGGTCTTCTGCGGTGAAGTCGAGGATTTCATCCTGTCCGTTTCCGACGACAAATGTATCGCGGCCAAGGCCACCGATCAGCATATTATTGCCACTACCGCCGACGATATAATCATCCCCGTCGTCACCAGATATCATGTCGTCTCCGACACTCCCGACCAGCTTGTCGTTCCCTTCTCCGCCATAGACCTGTGCGCCGCTATCGGCGATGTAGATGGCGTCGTCGTGGTCCGAGCCGAAAATCGTTTGCGCCCCTTCGATGAGATCACCCAAAAGCTCTGCAGTCTGCTGTGCATCTCCGGTGATTCTATCTCCGTTTTTATCGGTCAGGTCCATGTTGATCGACCAATAGGACAGGCCAATACTCTCGCCGTTGATGTCAATCGTCGCGTCACGCTCTGCGAAAAAATAGGTTTCTCCAACAGCATCCCCCAACGATTGGCCAAGCGCGGAATACGGATTGATGCGCGAAATCTGCATGCCTTGTTCCATCTCCGAGGCATCAACCATGTCTTGTGCTTGAAGGTCGCTGGGTTTGGCCCGCATCGGCATCATGGCCGCAACGGTCGTATGAGGTGTGTTCACCGAACCTTCCTCGATGCCCAGCGTGGGATCTGCGAAACCGAAAACACCATCGGCCAATTCCCAAATTCCACCGACTTCAAACTCAAGCGCTTCGATATCAAACAGGTAATCCGTCCCGTCGGTTCCTTCGAGAAGGTACCCATCGCCATGTTCGCTCAACGCGTACTCGCCAATCGTGCCCGAAAGACGCACAGTATCATGACCATCGCCGCCATTCATCCCGTCATCGCCCGCTCCGGCAATAAACACATCATTGCCGCGGCCACCGGTGAGGTAATCTTCCTGCGCCGTGCCAACAATCACTTCGCTCGCATCGGTGCCTTGCACCACAATCCCTTGCAAATACTGGTCGCCCGCTTCGGCGCCATCCCACCAAGCTTCGGTCACCTCGTTCAACTCTTCAAGAAGGTCTGCGCGGGGGTTCTCATCCAGCAAGCTGGCATAGAGGCCCCAAGATCCCCATTTGTTTGCGACTGACGCTTCGGTGAACTGCATGAAGGCTCCATCGGCGATATCGGTCCATGCGTCCCATAAAACCTGATAGAGTTCGGCCATCTCTTCACTGCGCACAAAGCCAGCCAAGAATTCCGTCAACTGTGTCAAGTCGGCATCGCTCATGCCTTGAACGGCAAAGCTGTGCTGTACGTGTTGGCCGCCCTCATAGGCGACAAGATCAAGGCCCGTTGCCTCGGCCAAATCCTTTTGCGCCTGCCAACTTTGAACCGTGAAGGGAATCGAGCCTTGATATTCTGGATCAAGCAGTTTGTTGAACAACCAATCGGTCGCATCAACCGAGCGATCATTAAGAACATCGAGAAGTTCGCTGCGCATTTCTGCGACCCGCGCCGTGGCACCGCCAAAGTAATTTGTGATGGCGATCTCATCAAACAATGTTGTCGGATTAACCCAAGCATCAGGCTCCATTTCAGCCCAAGTCGAGGCGGTGAGCATCTGCTCTGTTACCCAAGCATTAGCAGTTTGCGTGCCCAAGACGGGGACAAGGCGGTCTTCGGCTTCATCCCCGAACACCTCGTTCCAGATTTGCACCATATTCACCGACATCTTGGTGTAATATTCAAAGCGCAGATCAGAGCCCCATTCCTCAATGCTCTGGTCTTTCAACCAACGCGACTGATCAAAAGCCAAGTTCCAGATTTCGTTGGAATATTCAATGCGAATTTCCAAAGATGGATCAAGATTGTCACGCACATAGGTGGCGAATTGACGGATGTAATCGTCGTCTGCCAAATGCGGCATGTTGAACCACGGATCGGCTCCGACCTCGTTGGCGAGTTGCACCATGTCTTCAACCGAAGCGATATTGGTAAAACCGCGCTCAGCGGCATCGGGTGCATCATCCCAAGATGTGACCTCGGAATTGTTGGTCTGCATCCAGTTCATAAAACGGATTTGGCGCGCATCCCCGATCAATTCAATCCAATCGGGGTTGAAGGTCGCACCGGCTTGGTAAAGGTCATAGGATTCTTGTGGGACGATCGAGATATCACGGATGTAATCACCCGAACCCGAGAGGTCGGTTTCCATGATTTTGAGCGAGAAGGAATTGCCCGATGTGTTTTCAAAAACGATTTTGCCATCTTCTTCGCTTAGGATCGTTGCATCCCCGCTCAGAGTAATTGTGCCCGTTCCTTCATAATCGAGGACGTAAACACCGCTGCGTTGCTCGGCAAGAGCCGCGTCTGCTGTGCTGGTATTGGTCCAACCAAAGGTCGTCTGAACCCACAATCCGTCAGGAATTTCCGTCGGCCAACCGTCATCGTCGAAAAGCCCGCTTTCCAAGAGTTCCTCGTTGCGAACCGCGCCCCACTGTTCTTGGCTCGATGCGACCCAAGGATACATGGTCTTCATCAAATCAAGGAAAGGTTGCGCGCTGTTCCAGCTCGCGATACCGCTCAAGTTAAAGGCAAGCGTGGGGTTGTCATTTCCAGTTCCGGCAGTCGTTTGCGTTGTCATCAGTACCATCCCAATACAGCAAGACAGGATCATCATTCGTACAGAGCGCAAGCAGCTCACTATGAAAGAAGGCGATCCAAGCGTGATCAATTGTGTTTCTGTCACCTGCTAAAATCCTTCATGAATGGGGAGATCGTGGGCCCGATATGAGGCAAAAGAATGCGTATTAACGACGAATATATTCAAAGCATCTCCGTATGCCGCAACAAAGCCTTTGAAAATACGCCTCCTGTTGCCAAATGCGCGGAATATGGCCTAAATCAGCCCAAAAAACGCCTAAAACGCCACAAATAGACTGTGATATGTGGCTTTTTACGATTTCACCAAAACGCGCCCCTCCCCTAAAAATACCGACGCCCGCATGCGCCGCCCTAAATTTTCTTCCGGTTTCGGATTTTGAACATGATGAACCGCCCCGTGACGCGCAGGACATCGGCAAAATCCCCAACCCGCACCGGTTTGCGGCGCTGTTCGAACCCCAGCGCGTCGATCTGCGCACCGCAAAGCCGGCTGATCAGCCAGTATTCCAATCCCGTCAGGTCCTGTTTGGGTCCCTGATCGGAGAAGGATGAATTGGGCCGTTCGGGTTTGGTGATCTCGCTGTCCAGATCCTCACCCAAAAACGCCGCCAATCCTTTGGCCGTCTCTTGGCTGTCGCGGGTCAGGTCGTGGAACCGCACCAATGTCACGTCGCCTGCCCCTCTCGCCGCTTCGGTGCGATAGCTTTTGGCCGCCACGCGCCAATAGAGCGCATAGAACAGCGGATGGTACCGCCCCGGATGCCCATCTTCGGAAGTTTCGGGGATGAATTTATACGAGCGCAGCACCTCATGGGGTTGGCGCAGCAAATAGACGATACGGGCCTCTGGATAGGCCGCGCGCAAAGCGGGCAGGTTGCGAAAGGCTTTGGGCATTTTATAGCCCCATTGCGCCGACCCTGACCGCGCGGCGAGCCGCATCATCCATTCTTTTTGCAATTCAAGCCAAGTGTAGTCTTGCCCTGAAAAGCAGGCGCGCAGCGCATCGTTCATTGCATCCACCTCGTCTTCGCGCATCTTCGGGATGGCATAGGTGGTGTGGCGCAACCGCGCGCGGATTTGCCACCCCATGAAGTGCAGCAATGTCTCCAACTGTTCCGCGCTCGGGGTTTGATGATCAGACAGGCCAATCTCATAGGCTTTGTCTTGGATATAAAGATCGTCAAACACGTACCAATCGCCGATCTGCGACAAGACATGGCTCAAGAAGGACGAACCAGAGCGCGGCATGCCCACCACAATCACCGGCGCATTGTCGGTTTGCGGCGTGCTGATGCGGGTTTGGGCGAAAAGCGGGTCGGTCAGGGTCATAGGCACATCCTTAGGGTGCGAGGTGTCAGGCACATCATCGGCCACGGCTCCAATCCTTGCCTGCCGGTTTGAGCCGCACCGCCAGATGCACCGCCATATAGGCCGCAAAGCCAAAAGGCATACGCGCGGCAAGGCGCAACAGATGCGCGCGGGTCAGGGGCGCTTTGGCCTCATTCCCCATCAATTCGGGATAGAGCGCGGCCAATTCGGTAACGCCCGCGTCCTGGCGCCGCCGCACGCGCGTCAGCGCGGCAAAACCTTCGATCATCGGCCAGTGATACCGCGCGGGCACTTCGATGCGCTCATGGGGCGCGAAGTTCAGCCGCACGAATGTATCATCCGAGATGATGCGTGGAAAACCGCCCCAACGGGCGCGGCCGGATGCATTCACCGCAAAGAACCCCGCCCCCACCGCACCGCCTTTGACAAAGGGCAGGCTTTGCCAGAAGCGCGCATAAAGCCGGGTAAAACGGCTTTGTGCGGGCGCGACACACAGCGTCCCGGTTGCATAAAGCGGCGCATCGGCGGCCAAGGCCCGCGCCACTTGTCCCAACAAATCTGTGTCGCAAATCACATCGGCATCCAGATAGACGCGCGGCGCGGCGCCCTGCCCCATCTCCACAAGCGCCGCCTCGGCGCGGTCCAACGCGGCGGTTTTTCCGCCCTCAGGGCTGTCGATGCATATAAGAGTGTGGCCGAGGGCGGCAAAACGCGCGGTCTGTGCCTGCGTCTCGGTCACCGTGCCATCGGTGCAGGCATTGGCGGACACCACCACAACCATCGGCGGGCAGGTGATCTGCGCCAAGAGCGCCTCAAGGCAGGGCGTGATATAGCCCGCTTCATTATTGGCGGGGATGATCACGGCAAGGCGGCTATCCGTCATGCAGCGCGCTCCCCATGCCCAAATCTTGCGTAAGCGTCTCTAATGCGGCGCGGTTGGTGACATTGGTGCGCGCCGAGGTGCGTTTGAGCGCCGCCTTGACCGGAGCGCGCGCATGACCAAGCCAATCGCAAATGCGATCGATGCTGGGTTGATGCAGTTCGGGGCGCGCGAAGGCGGTGCTATAATTCAAGGTCAGCGGCGCGAAAGGCGCAAGAAGCTGGTCCTCATAGTCGAGCATCGCCAAATTCCAGCGCAATTGCGCCTCCATGATCGCAGGTTCAACCGCAATATCGAGGGTCTCTGCGGCGCTGCCCTTTTGCAAATGATAGGTCTGGGTCTGCTGCGCGACACTCAGTGATAGACACTGATCAAAGGTATTGCGGCGCATATGGATGAAGCGAAAACCGCTGTCGGCGAGACGGGCCAAAAAGGCGTGATGGTCGCGCAACCGCTGCACTTCGAACATCTGATAGGTGATGATCTTGGTGCCGTAAACGGCGACATCGGCGTTGCGGCTGCGGGCCATGTTGTGCAAAAATCCGGAAGGGTCGCACATCGCGTAATGCAACTCTTCGCCGCGGCAATCGATACCTGCCACCTGATTGAGCAGTTGCACCAAAAGCGTGGTGCCGGACCGGGGCCGCCCGAGAATGATGAAGCGTTTGGGGTCATGGGTCTTGCCGCGGCTCTTGGCGAAAATTTGCGCCTCGCGCAGATAGCCCTTGAGCGAAACGCGATCCTTGTGCCAGCGGCCCAAAACATACGGCGCGCCGACGGGCGGGGCGCTGTGCACCGGATGGTCTGACAGGTCGATCCGCTGTGGCATCATCCCCGCTCCGCTCATGGTTTTTGCTTCAGATAGAGCCGGAAAATGCGCGGCCCGTCGATCACGTAACGGCGAAACATCCGGCGCGGGTTGCTGCCCAAACGGTGCAACCATTCAAGCCCGTTGTCGCGCATGAACCGCGGCGCGCGGTTTTGGCGTCCGGTGAGAAAATCAACGCTGGCCCCGACACACAACGCAATGCCGCGCGCCGTCCCGCGCGTTTTGAGATCGGCGGCAAAATATTCTTGCTTTGGAAAGGAAATGCAGATCAGCAAAATATCGAAACGGGCGGCCTCGGCGGCCTCTAAGGTTGCCTGCCATTCGGCGCTGCCACGTGTCATCATCGGCGCGGCAATATGGGTGAGCGCCAGATCGGGATAAAGCGCGGCCAGATCAGCAAAGGCCGCATCATCGGGGCCGATCACCGCAATCTCTTTGCCGCGCGCGCCCGCGTCTTCCAAAAGATCACGGGTCAGATCCGATCCCGGATAGGGCCGCAAATCCAAACCGCTCATCCGTGCCAGACGGTTCAAAATCCGGCTGTCGCACATCAACCAATCGGCGCCGGTATAAATGCCGCGCAATTCAGGGTGTTTATTGAGCTGCACCACATGGTCCACATTTGGCGTGACCACATAGGCAAACGCGCCGCGCCCGAAGGACAAAATCCGCGCGCGCCAATCGGCGGGTGTATCGACCGTGAACTCGATCCCCATAAAGAGCGTGCTGGCCGGGGCGGCGGGGTCTTGAGAGGCAGTCGCCTGCATGGGGGTCATTTTTCCGATAGTCTGCGTCAAAAGCCCGTCTAAAAGGGGCGTGTAAAAAACCCGTGTCAAAGGGCCCGTGGCAAAAGAGTCTAGTGGTTTCAAATCTAAAACAAAACCGCTCGAGCCGGTGGGTTTGCGATACCACGGGGCGGCTGTGGCAAAAACCCTGCACTTACGGCGCGGCGGCGGGACAGTCCATATTCAGAGATAGAACCGCTTTACTCGCCACGTAAAAACCTTTTTGTTCAAAGAGCACTGCCCCAGACGTTTTTGACACGCAGGACCTATTAAATGATCATTCCCGCCATTCTTTGTGGCGGCTCGGGCACCCGCCTGTGGCCGCTGTCGCGCAAATCTTACCCCAAGCAATTCTTGCCACTGGTCTCGGACGAGAGCCTGTTTCAATCCACCCTGCGCCGCTTTGCCGCCGAAGGCTTTGCCGCGCCCCTGGTTTTGACCGGCGACGAATTTCGCTTCATTGCCACGGACCAAGCCGCCGCAACCGGATTGATGGATGCGCGCGTGGTGATCGAACCCAGCCCGCGCGACACCGCCGCCGCCGTTTTGACCGCCGCCCTCCTGTGCGAAGACACCCCCGATGCACAGATTTTGATCGCGCCGTCGGACCACGTCATCACCGATGTGCCCGCCTTTTTGGATGCCGTTGCCAAAGGCGCAAAGGCCGCCCGCGGCGGCACATTGGTCACCTTTGGTATTCCACCGACACGGCCCGAAACCGGCTATGGGTATTTGGAATTGTCCGAAGCAGGCGGCGAAGGCGCGCGACCTCTTGAGAGTTTTCGTGAAAAACCCGACCTGACCACCGCCGAAACGTTCCTCGCGTCGGGGCGGCATTTGTGGAATGCGGGTCTGTTCTTGGCGACTGTGTCGGATTTGATCGCCGCCTTCGAATTGCACGCGCCCGATTTGATCGCGCCCTGCCGCGCCGCAATCACAGGCGGCAGCGATGATTTGGGCTTTTTCCGTTTGGACCCTGCCCCGTGGAACGAGGCCCGCGCGATCTCTTTCGATTATGCGGTGATGGAAAAGGCCCAAGACGTGGCCGCCGTGCCGATGGAGTGCGGTTGGAATGATTTGGGCAGCTGGGATGCGCTTTGTGATCCCGGCAAAGACGTGACCACCCATGGCGCCGTCACGGTGATCGACAGCACCGACAGCTACCTGCGCTCGGAAGAGGCCAATATCCATATGGTGGGTGTCGGCCTTGAGGGCATTGTCGCCGTGGCCACCCGTGATGCGGTTTTGATCGCCTCCAAGGACCGCTTGCAGGATGTGAAAAAAGCCGTCGATGCCCTGCGCAAAAAGGGCGTCAAACAGGCCGATGAATACCCGCGCTATCACCGCCCGTGGGGCTGGTATGAAACGCTGTGCCTCGACACGCGGTTTCAAGTCAAACGCATCATGGTGAAACCGGGCGGTATTCTATCGCTGCAATCGCATGTGCACCGCTCGGAACATTGGATCGTCGTCGCGGGCACCGCCGAAGTGACCATTGGCGAAGAGGTCAAATTGGTGTCGGAAAACCAATCCGTCTACATTCCGCTTGGCACCAAACACCGCATGGCCAATCCCGGCAAGGTGCCGATGTATTTGATCGAAGTGCAAACCGGCAGCTATTTTGGCGAGGATGATATCGAGCGCTACGAGGATATTTATAACCGTAGCTAAGGGCGCTTTGGGCCGGAATCCGCCAAGGTTTCGGCCCGCGCCAAGGTCATGCGCCTATTTCAATTGCGCCTGATGGATGTCATTCATCCGCAGCCGGATCCGCGTGTTTGCCCCGCGCAGCTTGAACAGACGGCTGAGCTTTTCGCTCCAGAACAATGTGCGGCCATAGCGTTTCATCCCGAAGCGCCACAGGTAGAGCTTTTGCTCGACCTTCAATTTCAGCGCCTCAACCCCGCGTGGCACATGACCCGCCCCCGTCGGCGCATAGCCGCACGCGCGCATCAAATCGCCCGCTTTACCCTCGACCAAGGCGATATCGTAATCAGAGCATTTATGACGCCATTGCTCGACCAATTTGGGATCGGGCGGCGCGTAGCTGCTGCGCTCGTGATAGGTCAACATTGCCGGATTATAGTCCACGCCAATAAAGCCGCAGACAGCTTTCAATTCGCGGTCCATATCTCGAAACAGGGTCTCGTAGCGCAGGGTATGCACCCGCGCCGGATCGGCCAGTGTCTCGGCCTGCTGCCAACTTGTCTCTGTCGCGATCCAATGATCGATCCCGTAATAGGGCCGCGCCGCCCATCCCATCGGCACCGAAGAGCGCGCCACATCGCGCGGATCACGCAGCATATGGATCATCTTTGCGGCGGGCAAAATCCGCACCGCACGGGCCAGGTTGTGATGCAGATTGAAGCTGAGAATTTTATCCGGCGTGCGGGCCTGAAACTGGGCCAGAAAATCCGCGAGCAAATCAAGGCCCTCAAGGCCTTGGCGGATCTGCAATTTTTTGGAGCGGAAAATCCGGTCGACCTGCAGCGCGTCGAGATCATAACGCCACCCCGTTGGATGCGACGGATCAGGGCGCAAGAAATCGAACAGGAAATCCACCTCGCCAGGATTGGCGATCTGCCCGTGGGTGTCCAGCATCAGGCGGAACATCGTCGTGCCAGAGCGCATCGCGCCGCACACAAACACCCCGTCAAATGTCTCGAGCCCGTGATCGGTCACGCTCATGGTTTTGCTCTTTCGTCTCTATCGTGGCTCAATTGGGTACAAACCGCGGCAACACCTGCACCGTTTCTTTGAACATTTTCTTGAGCCGCACTTCGGCCTCTTCTTCGGTTTCGCCGCGCACAATCGGCGTGATCAACCGGACCAGCGCCCCATCGGTACGGCCCAAAGCGATCCCGTCATAAAGCAGGTAGAATTTCGCGGCGAAATCCCATGCGACGTGGCGGCCATGTTGTTCGAACCAGTAGTAGGCCAACATCCGGCTGGTGCCTTTTTGGATCACCGCGCGGTTGATCATATAGGGGGCATCGAACCCGACCTCGGGGGCGATATCGACCCGCTCGAGCCATGCGATTTCCCACCCTGCCGAAGGCAGGCAGATTTCCGGAGAATGGGTGCCGCCTTTGGTTTGGTCCTTATAGAAGGCAGAGAAAAATTCGACCTTCGCGGCCTCTTTGGGGCTCGAGAAGTCAATCGAATGATAGTCATCCGCGCCCAGAACCTGTTCCACCGCAGCACTCAGGGCGGGTTTGGGCGGTCCGGCTTTCCACTCCCCCATTTGCCGCGGGAAGAGGGCAAAGGGTTCGCGCGATGGTTGGACGATCTCGACGGCGGGGCGCATATACCATGCCGCAGCCGCAGCGGTCACCATCAAGGTGCCAAGGATCAGCGCGCGCGATGGCTGGACCAGGCGCAGCCGCGTCAATTGCGTCAACAACCCATCGGTGTCCAAATCCAATGCTTCGGGCAGGCTGGGCTTGTCAGGATGGATAAACAACATCAACCACGCCAGCAGGAACAAGATCACCACGCAGGCCATGAAAATCACCCAGCCCTCGAAGAAATGCGAAAACCCTTCGACATGTTCCGGGCCCCAGCGTTCGACAATGACCCCGGCCAACGCAATGCGCACCGAGTTCATGAACACGGTGATCGGCGCCGCAGAAATCAACAGCACCGCCTTATGCCACATCGGCCCCTGATAGAGGACGGCAAAGATGTAGGAGAAGGACAGGATCGGGAAGAGATAGCGCAGGCCAGAGCAAGCCTCGGCCACATGCAATTTATAGACGCCCAGATCGATGATATTGCCTTCAAGGAAGACCGTCACACCCAGGACATGCAAGAACCACACGCCAAGTTCCGAAGAGACCGCCTGCAAAAATGTCGAAAGTTTATAGTACAGCACGCCGGGCAAGGGCAGCATGTAGACAAGGTGCAAAACCGGCGGCCAAAAATGTTTGCCCTGTTGCCAGCCAAAGGAAATCAACAAAACCGCACCAACCCAAAGAATGGTGGCATAGGCGGTGATATCATCGATCTGGGCCAATTTTCCCAAAGCGCCAAAGGCCAGCGCCACACCAAGCAAAAGCAATCCCGGCCAGCGGTCGTTTTGCGCGCCAAGGTGGACGGGTTCGGTTTTCAACTGGCGCAAGAACAACAGGCCCGACAAGACCGGAATAAGCGGTCCGTGGCTGTATTCGGGCAATTGCCATGCCACCAAAAGTGCGTTCAGCCCCTCTTGGAAAAACACCGCCGCCGCGATCACAGCCATCAAAAGCCAAAACGGCCCCACATAGCGCGATAGGGCGTGGGTTGGAGGGGGGGTATCGCTTGCGAAGGACATAAGACAATTCCGGTTTATAAAATCTGGGCGAACATCACCGCAAAAAGGCGGCAGCTCTTGGGCGTTTATGCGTCTGTATAAAGGATTTCCAATATACTCGCCAGCGCCCCCAAGACAAAGTGAACGCCCCTGCGGCAATGGTGGCATATTCGCCCAAAATTTGACTGTCCGTGCACCAAACACCCGAAAACCGTGGCGCGCCGCGCGCCGTTCTGGAAGGTTGGGGGCTCTTCCTCCCTCCCGTTGAGACAAGGCCGCCCATGCAAAACCCACCTCAGAGTGACAAACCCAGTGGCAAAATCGAAAGCCTGCAAATGCTGCGCGCCGTGGCGGCGCTTTTGGTGGCGGCGTTTCACCTCAATGCCTCGGCGGTGTTGAATGGCGGCTATACGGGCGTGTTCAACCTGTTTGAACATGGCGAATCCGGCGTGGATTTGTTTTTCGTGCTCAGCGGGTTCATCATCTATTTCACCGCCGCGCAGAAACCCGATCTGACCGCGCGGCAGTTTTTAGCCGCACGGTTTTACCGGATTGTGCCGCCCTATTGGGCGGTGCTGGCCTGTTATATCGGATTGGCCGTGGTACTGGCGCAAGTTCTGGGGGATGCCTCCAAACTGCCCGATCTGCAAACCCTGCTGATTTCGGTTTTCATTCTGCCCTACCCTGATCATGTGATCATCATCGCCTGGACGCTGGCGCTTGAACTGGTGTTCTACGGTATTTTTGCCTTGAGCTATTTCCGCTTTGGCCGCACGGGATTGCTGACGGCCATGGGGATTTGGGTGGGGCTGTCGATCGCCCTGCGGGTGCAGGACCTGTTTGATCCGCGCCCCTTGGCGTTTTTGTTGCATTCGGCAGTCCTGGAATTTCTGTTTGGCATATTGATCGCCATGGCGGTTTTGGCGGGGCGCGCGCCGCTGCGCCTGCCGGCCCTGTTCCTCGGCGTGGCGCTGTTTATCTCCTATCTGATGAGTGGCACGCTTTTGGGCCTCACCGCAGGCCGCGAGATCGTCGCAGGCATTCCCGCCGCTTTCATCGTCTACGGGCTCACGGGCCTCAAAGGGCGGCAGCCCGCTTCGGTATTGCTGGCGGGGGATGCATCATACCTGTTGTATCTGGGGCATCTGTTGTTGTTTTCCGTGCTGCTCCGCGCCGCCGATATGGCATTTGGCTTTGATCTGTTGTCGTCCAGCGCCGCGATGTGGGCCATGCTCGCCGCGGCGCTTGGGGTCAGCATGGCGCTCAGCTATTATCTGGAGCGCCCCTATCACGCATGGGCGCGGCGGCGGCTCAAAGCCCGCGCCACCCGTGCCGCGCAAAGTCGGACCGTCTAACCCCCGCCTGAGGCGTTGCGTTCTCAGGCGTTGCGTTTTTTCAGCCATCCCAAAAACGCCGCCTCGGCCGAGCGCAAATGCGGCCGTCCCGAACGGGCCCAATAGGCGCGCCATTCCGCCTCCAATGCATAAATATCCTCGCCCGGCTCTGCGATGGCGCGGCCACGGTTGCGGGCCTCGTCGGTCAATGGCGCGGCCTCTGGCATATCCACAAGCGCCGCCTCGCTGTGCGGGGCAAAGCGGATGATATCGCCCGCCTCTTCGATCATGGCGTAATCGGGCAAGCCGCCCTTTTTCATAATATCGCGCAGCATGGCGCGAAACACACGCCGCGGGCTGGCCGATCCGGATTTTTTCAAAAGCGTCTCGACCGAGATGCGCCATTCGGGTTGGCGGCCACAATGTTTGCGCGCCAATTCATAAAGTCGCCGCTCCAAGGGGCGCCTTAGGCCGAAATAGTCTCTGCTCAGCGTCAAAACCGATTTCGCCAGAACCGCACGGTACAGCCATTCCGACAAGGTCACCGAAACCGACACCATCCGCCCCGCACGGGTGCGCCGCACGATCTCCCAGCTTTCGATCAAACCAAAACCGGAGGTCGTCTCTAAATCACCGGTGGCGATATTGGTGGTGATGCGGGTGCCGGCCAGACGCTCGAACGCATCGCGCAACCGCCGGTATCCATCGCCCGAGGTTTCGCGCCCCGTGGCCTTCAAAAGGTCATGCGCCGTCAAAGTGAGCCGCCGCGAAGTCGCGCGCCCGGCGTTCATCGCCGCCACAAGTTGGCTGATGCAAAAGATCAAAATATCCGCGTCAAAGATCGTGGCGCGGCCCTTCACCGAGGGGGTGATGGTGATCTCTGATCCGTTGTGTTCGTAATGCAGGATGCGCCGGTCCGGACGTGTCGAGAGCGAAAACAGCGGATGCTCCATCGAGGTGAGATCATGTTTGGGCATGGCCGCGGTAAAATCACAGGCAAAGAGATCGCCCGTACCGGTCGCCCCGAACCCGTCCCCGAAGGTTGGACCGGATGCACCAATTGCACCTGCGCCGCTCATCGCGACGACTCGCTATACTCTGTCATGGCCTGTCCATATTCCGCCCCACCGATCTTGCGCCGGATCGGGCTGATTGCTCTGCTCATCTCAATTCGAAACATCTCCCACGGGATAAAACCCGCTTCGGTGTTTCATTTACACCCACGCTAAAGCCCCCCTGCCCATCCGTCCAGCGCCGCTTTCGGGGGATCAGAGTCACCCTTGCGTGGTTTCAGAGTCGCCCTATCGTGGGATCAGAGTCACCCAGTATTTTCAAAATATCGAAAAACGATTTAAATTCAAATGAATACAATGATCTAAATTCAAACCGGCGCGCTGTAACTATTGAATAACATATAAATAACTTAGACAAAAAATTCCAAAACCCTCATAGTCCTCCCAACAAGAGCCACGGATTTCTCAAAAGCAGAGGAATCACAGCTCCGAATCCTCTCGTATTTGCTTAGAAAAAATCGGTTTGATCTGGTTATCGTTGCATGTAACGCCTTTCGTGGTACATTGGTGAAAACAGGTTACATATAACAGATAGAGGCGCGAGATGAGCAGCGACAGCCTTCCCCCGTATTTCAACCTTTCCCCCGACAAGGCCTTTGCCGATCTGACCCCGCCAGAGGGTACCGACGGGTTTGCCGAAGTGGCCGAGGCTTGCCGTGCCGGACGCGATGATCTGGCCTCGCGCGGATTGTCCGAAGACGGCAGCCGCAAGCTGCGGCTCTTCTCGACCTGGGAGATCACCAAATACATCCTGCCGGTCGCACCGGCGCATTTTCGCCGTGTGCTGCGGCAAAATCCGGAGCTGCCCCAAGGCTCGAGCGAGACCGAAGGCGGCGCCAAATGGTTCACCTTTGAAGAGGTGCTGCGCCTGCGTGCGCATTTTGCCGCCGAAGGTTCCAAGGCAAAAGACTATCTGCCCTACCGCCCCAAGGGCCTGCCCGCGAAAATCGTTGCCGTGGCGAATTTCAAAGGCGGTGTCGGCAAGACCTCGACCTGTGCCCATCTGGCCATGAGCGCGGCTCTGGACGGCTATAAGGTGCTGATGGTGGATCTGGACAGTCAAGGGTCGATGACCTCGATTTTCGGCGGTCAGATCGAAGATGAATGGTCCACGGTCTTCCCGCTATTGGCGCGGCACTACGCGCAGCACTTGCAAGGCGACAACCAGCGGCGGGTCGAGCGCGGTGAAGCCCCTCAGCCGCTTGACGAGACGCTCTCTGAAGCGTTGAGCAAATCCGCGCGTGATGTGATCCATCCGACCCATTGGCCGAACATCGATCTCATCGGTGCCCAGCTCAACCTCTATTGGTCCGAATTTCAAATCCCCGTCTGGCGGATGCAATCGCGCGGCTGGAAGCTGTGGGATGCCCTGTCCGAAGTTTTGGAGGCCGACGGGGTTCTCGACGATTATGACCTGATCTTTCTCGATACCCCCCCTGCCCTCGGCTACCTGACGATCAACGGCCTGGCCGCCGCAGATATCCTGCTGGTGCCGCTCGGCGCATCCTTCCTTGAATTCGACTCTACGGGGCGGTTTTTTGACATGCTCCATTCGACCTTTGCCTCGATCGAAGAGGGTGAGAACATCGCCGCCCGGGCCTTGGGCCGCGATGAATTGGCCTTTGAATGGGATGCGGTGCGCGCGGTGATCACCCGTTATGACGGCGCACAGCAAGCCGAGATGGCCGGATTGATCCAAGCCTATATGGGCCGCCGTTTGGCCCCGCACCGACAGGATTTTACCGCGCTGATCGGGCAAGCCGGCGAAAGCGTCAACGGCATCTATGAGGCGGATTACCGCGATTTCAACCGCGAAACCTATGCTCGCGGGCGCGCCACGTTTGACCAAACCTATGCCAGCTTTAAAGAACTGCTTTTGGGGGTCTGGCGGCGCGATGAAATGGCGCAAGCCTCTGAAAGCAAAGGCATGGAGACGGCGCAATGATGTGTTCCGCGCATGGATTTTCCGCCGTCCGTTCCAAAAAAACAAGTTTTTTCAATGCCTTAAGTGCCGCTCGTTTCGCGTGCGAAACATTTACGGTTTTACCTGCACCCTTGCGGGGATGCCGATTTGAAAAAGGAGGCCCCGATGGCCAAGCGTAAACGATTGACCCCTGCCCGTGCGGCGGCGCCCGAAGGGGCTGCGCCAGAGACCAAATCAGGTTTCCCTATGGGCGTGGCCCGCCACAGCCCGCCGAGCACCCCGCCCATCGCCCATGTGGCCGGACAAGCGGCCAGCGAGGCGGCCTTGCATGAACTGGCCGAAGACATCCGCCGGGCCCGCGCCGAAGGGCGTTTGGTGCAAAGCCTGCCCTTGGATGTGATCGATGAGGGATATCTCGTGCGGGACCGCATTGCGGTGGATGCCACAGAGATGGCCGCCTTGATGGGCAGCCTGCGGGACCGCGGTCAACAAACCCCGATTGAAGTGGTGGAATTGGATGGCGGCCGCTTCGGGTTAATCTCAGGTTGGCGGCGGCTCAGCGCGCTGCGCGAATTGGCCAAAGAAGATCCCGATCGGTTTGGCAAGATACAGGCTCTATTACGGCGTCCAGAGACGGCATCGGATGCATATCGTGCCATGGTCGAAGAAAACGAAATCCGCGTTGGCCTGAGTTATTATGAGCGCGCGCGTATCGTGGCACGGGCGGCGGGCGAAGGGGTCTTTGCCGATACGTCTGCCGCGCTGTCGGGACTGTTTGCCAGTGCCAGCCGTGCCAAACGCTCCAAGATAGGTAGTTTTTTGCGTCTGCATGATGCGCTTGATGACCGGCTGCACTTTGCTTCGGCCATTCCCGAACGGCTTGGCCTTGCATTGGTGAAGGCGCTTGATACCGATAAAGCGTTTGCTGCGCGGTTGCGTGACCGGCTGCGCAAAACCCCGCCCGCCAGCGCCGCCGATGAGATCGCCGTGTTGGAACGGGCCATTGATGTGCATGCGCCCAAAACAGAGACTGTTTCGCCACGAACCAAGGCTCATGCAGCGCCAAAACCCGATGTGGCCCAAGGTGTTCAACTCCACCGTTCTAAAGGGGGCTTGGTGATTTCGGGGGCAGGTGTGACCGAGGCATTCGAGGCCGATTTACGTGATTGGTTGGCCGCGCGTTTAAACAATCAATAGAGCGTCTCATAATGTGAGGCAGGACAGAGCCGCCCTGCCTTCATATTTGGCATATGACCATATAGCAGCATCGAACGGCTCGTTCTTACCAAATGCCGCCTGTGCTGCGTCTTATTAATACTTTGTTAACCATATACAGCCCTTCCTTAAGGGAACCCTCGATCAGTCTTCTATGGGGGAAGCGCGGGGCAAAGGGGCCCGATGGTTGTGTCACGTTTGGTTGTATCGACAGGTCCGGACGCGTCTTCGCGGCGCGACGACATTGATACGCTGCGCGCCATCGCGTGCATTGCTTTGGTGTCCTACCATGTGGTCGGCAGCCATCCCGGGGCGGGACTGCATTTGCCTCCCGAGCATTGGCTAAGCCGCTTCAATCAAACCTTTGTCGATATGCGCATGCCGCTGTTCAGCTTCATTTCCGGTTTTGTTTTTGTGGCCTCGGGCTTCGGGCGCGGGGCAGGGGCGCGGCTTGCCGGTAAGGCGCGGCGGTTGCTTGTTCCGATGTTGGTGGTGGGCACGCTATTTTGGGCGTTGCGCAGCCTGACCATCGGGCCGCAGGGGCCGCTTTGGCACATCGCGGTTCTGCCCTATGCGCATTTTTGGTATCTGCAAGCGACATTTGTTTTGATGGCTGTATTGATCGGCGCGATTTACATTACCCAAGACACGGCCTCTGTCATGCGACCGACCGCCGATAGAGAGTGGCGCGTTGGGGCGGCTTTGCTTGGCATGACGGGGTTTTTGTGGCTTTGGGGCGCGCGGGCCGAGGTGAATATCTTTGCGGTCAATAATGCGCTCTATATTGGCCCGTTCTTCTTTGCCGGCTTTATCCTTGCGCGATCACGCCGCGGCCTAAAGGCGCTTTTGGGCGGCGGATCGGTGCGGCGGGTGCTGGGCGGCGGCATATTGGCTCTGGCGGTGCTTATGGGCGCGCTCCTCGCCCTGGAGGCGGTGACGCTTGCGGGCCCCGCGCGGCGGGCGATGACCTTGGTTTTGGGGGCGGCGGCTTGCGGCGGGTTGATGTTGTTGCGGCCGCGCTCGGCGTTGATGGCCCGTTTGGGCCGCGCCTCCTATGCGGTCTACCTGTTCCATGTGTTTTTCACCGCCGGCACACGCATCGTCTTGCTGCGGATTTGGCCGGATATGGACGTGACGCTGATTTGGATTTTGGCGTTGTCGGCGGGATTGATCGGGCCGGTTGTGGTGCAATGGGGGGCTTTTGCCGCGCCGATGGGCCTATCGCGGTTTCTGGGGTTGGCGCTCTTCGGGGTGCGTATCCCCCCAAGGCATCGCCTCCTGCGCAGGAGGAGGAGGCTTACGGGCGCGGCAAAAGCTATTCCCTGCAGTCCTAGCGCGATTTCGTGTCGAAACAGCGCTAGGATTACCCTAAGTCTTTGAGGTCACGGCCGCATGGATATGCTTGGCCAAAAGCGCGGCATTGGCACCGGCATCATGGTGCGCCATCACGCGGGCGCGGCCCTCTGTTCCCATCTTGGTGAGGGTCTTGGGTGCGGCGTCCATCGCGGCGCGCATGGCCTGTGCGATGTCGTCCACCGATCCGGCGGGAACGATCCAGCCGACATTGTCATCGACCAATTCGGGGATACCCGCGATATAGGTCGAGATTGCCGGCCGGCCAAGCGCCAGGGCCTCCATGATCACCACGGGCAAGCCTTCGGCAAAGCTGGGCAGTAAAAGCGCCCGCGCCGCGCCCAGATGTGCGCGCACCTCGGCATTGGTTTTCCATCCCAACAGCGTGACATTTTCTTGCAAGCCGTGCTGCGCGATGAGCGCCTCGATTTGCGGGCGGATATCGCCATCACCGATAAACTCCATATGCATATCGGGGTGTGTTAGAGCCACTTTCGCGGCGGCCTCAACGATCAGAAGCTGCGCCTTTTGCGGGCAAAGCCGCCCGACGCACACAAAGGGCGCACGCGCATCAAACGGCGCGGTGGATGCGGGGAATTCGTCCATATCAATACCGCAATGTACGATGTGGATCTTGTCCCATTGATCATACCCCGCCGCCAAAGCCACCTGTGTGCGGCAAAAATGCGAGATGGCGGCGACAAACCGCGCCTCGCGGGTTTTGAATTTCAATGAGGCAGGGCCCCAATCTATCAACTCATCGGGTCCGTGGACCATAAAGCTGAACTCTGGCCCGCCGAGGCGATGCGCCAACAAAGCGACCGCTGCCGAATTGGTGGAAAAATGCGCGTGGATATGGGCGATGCCATCACGTTTTGCAGCGCGCTTGAGCGAGATGGCCTCTAGGAAATAGGCGGCGTGGCGGATGACGCCGCCGCGGGCGTTGCCGACCAACCGGCCCCATGCCTTGAGCGCTGAGAGAATGCCGCGCGGGTTGGCGGCGACTTCGCGGAAGAAATCCGCCAGCAATGCCTTGGTGCGTCCTGATAAAAGATACTGCGTGCGGGCCTGTTCTTCGATGTCTTGCGGGTCGACCAAGGCGGTGTCCCATGGCCGGATTGCATAGCGCGTCACATCATGGCCCTGCGCCTCCAGAGCATGGATCTCGCGGCGGATGAAGGTGGTGCTGGTCATCGGATAGGCGTTCAAGAGATAGCCGATTTTGAGCGGCGGCGTGTCGGCCGATGCAGCGGTCGATACCGTGGTTGATGTGCCTGTTGATGCGTCGGTGGATACGGTGGTCATTGCGCGCGCGCCTCCGCGATCAAACGGGCCACTGCGATTGACAGATCATGCGGCACCAACGGGCTTTGAGCGCCGCTTGGCAGGGTCTGTGCAAAGGCGGTGAGGATGGGGTGATACATATTGGCGCCAAAACCGTGATAGGCGCCCATACGGTGGCCAAGGCGGGCTTTGAGGCGGCGCAGGGCGGGCATGGCTTTGAGTTTGGCGGCCTTGCCTTCAGGAGAGATCCCATCGGCGGAGGGCGATGTTGGGCTGAAATAGTCTCTGATATGGAGGTGCTCACCGCCCAAGGCGCTGTCCAGGTGCAGGTGCCGTCCGCCATTCGAGACGGATAGGGTATTCGCCCCGCCCATATCAAGCGCCACGGTGATCACGCTGCGCGCACCGCTCTCATGGGTCAGCAATAAGGTCGCGCCCAAATCAACGCCGTTGCCGTCACGGCGCAGGTCGGTTTGAAAATCGGCGACGGGGCCGAAGAGATCGCGCGCATAGGCCAAACCATAGATCGCGCGGTCGAGGATCGCGCCGCCCGTTTTTGGATCAAACAGGCCGGGCATGGCGGCGGGGGCGACGGGCATCGAGAAATCAAATGTCATCCGGTGCGGTCCTGCGGCGGGGCCAAGATCGCCCTTCAGGGCGCGATAGGCGGGCAGGGCGAGGGTCCACAGGTTTTCCATCAACGTCACGCCGCGCTCGGCCGCGAGGGCGCAGAGGGCTTCGGTCTCTGCTGCCGTGGTGGTCAACGGTTTTTCGACCAAGACCGGCAGCCCTGCCATGATCGCGGCGCGGGCCAATGTGGCGTGTTGGCCGTTGGCATTGGCAATGTAGACGGCCTTAATGTTTGCAGATAGAAACTCTTGTTCTTTATCAAATGGTTGACCACAATTTAGGGCCTGCGAAAATGCTGTGGCACGGGGCAGGGTGGAGGAGAGCACCGCAGCAGGCATGAACTCTGCGCTGTTGTGCAGTGCGCGGGTCATCGTGGCAGCCATCCGTCCGGTGCCAATGATGCCGATGGGGGTCTTTGTCATGGCGGTCTTCCTTCAAAACAGTCTCTGTTACGCCGCAATCAGGCGAGTTTTTCGGCCCACGCCATGGGTGCAACCGGGGTAAAACGGGTTTGCATTTGCACCGCTCCGGTTGTTTCGCCCGCATTTTGCAGTGCCAGCGTCACCTCGTTGATATGCAGCGCCAGATCGGGCGACATCCGGCAGGGGCGCGCATCGCGAATTGCCTCTAACATCTCGACAGGGCCGAGGGCGAAATTCATCGCTGCCGCGCCCTTTCGGCCCAATTTGGCATGGGTTTCCCCCTTGGGCAGGCGCAGTTTTTTGGCAAAGGGCGCGTTCATCAACCGGCGGCGCAGAGTGAAGCGTTTGCGGTATTTTACCGGCGTGTCGTTCTTCCAGCATTCATCGATGGAAATCACACCTTTGTCGCCGATGAGCTGTAATTCGTGATCATGGGGCGCGAGGATCGAACAGGTCAGCCGCGCGACAACGCCGCTTTCAAAGAAGAGCGCGCCTATAGAGAAGTCCGGCGCGCATTCTTCGGCGGGGGTTTCCTTTTCGGCAAGGTTGGCCGAGGCGGCGACCACGGTGCGCACCGGGCCAAACATCGGTAAGAGCCATGCAAGATAGTAGCCCGCGTGCTCAACGGTGCAGCCCACGCGAAATTCATCCGCATAGGGCCAAGGCGCGCCGCTGTCGGAGGTCCATTTTTTATACGGCGCTTGCGGGATGAAATCATCGTCCATTTCCGCGTAAACGAGGCGGATTTTTCCGGCGACATCTTCGCGCACGGCGGCCCAAAGGGTTTGCGCGGTCTCGCTCAAAAGGCTGCAGGGCGCCGATGCGATGCGCAGTCCCTTGGCTTCGGCCAATTGGGTCAACTCATGGGCTTGGTCCATTTGCATCGCCAGCGGTTTTTCCGAATAAACGTGATGCCCCGCCTCAAGACAGGCGCGGCTTACGTCATAATGGGCGTGCGGATTGGTCAGGTTGAGGATTATGCCCTGCGCATCGGTGGCTTCGAACAGGGCCTCCATAGACGCGATCGGGGTCAGCTTCCAATAGTCGCAAAACGCATCGCGCCGCGCGGTGTCGATGTCATAGACACCATTAATGCGGATCTCGGGGTAGAGCGCGAAGGACCGCAGATACAGGTCGGCCACATAGCCAGCCCCGATGATCGATACATTTAGCAAATCCAGTCCCGCCTGCGTTCATCCCGTGTTGCGGCAGACTAAGAAGATCGGCGCCGAAATGGCAATTGAAACCGCCGTTTTACGGGGCGGTTGATGGCAGGGGCGGCGGCATTGCAACACGAAAAGGCAGGGGGCGATTTTTGAGCTGTTTGCTTCGGCATGCGCGCGGCGGTCAGGGCAGGGCGCGCGCGCTGGCGAGATGTTGTTAACCAGCGTGTCACAGGTTTACCGCTCCAGCTTCTGAGGAGACGCCCGTATGGACATTGGATCCGGTTATTCGCTTTCGGCCTGCACATTGGCGCAGGATGTGTCCTATTCGGGACCGCAACCGCTTGCTCCACTGGTGGGGATTTTGGAGGCGCAAAAGGTGATCATCATCGGCGCGTCGATCACCGAAGCGGCGTTTGAAACCGATAACGTGGTGAATGCCAATGTGGCGGCCCATGCGGCGGCGCTTGGCTTTACCGGCACGGTGGTCAGCTATGCGCAGGCAGGCGACCGGATCGCGCAGGGCATCGAGCAGGCGGCAGCCGCGAAGCTCGATCATGCCGCGAGTGAGGGCAGCAACCTCTATATCGCCCATATCGGCGGTAATAATGTCAGCGCCCATCGACCCTATCCCGGCGGAGAGCCGGAATTTACCAACCAATATACCACGCTTTTGGCCAATATCACCGCGACGGACAAAATCGTGCCCTTGCCTTTGACCAAGCGGCTTTATGGGATTGGCGAGGCCGGGTATCCGGCCAACCCCAATGACGTGGACAATGCGGATCCGAACACGGATCAATACGGATCGTTGCCCTACAATGAAAATGCCATCTATCCCTTGATCGATATCTATGCGCCCGATTGGCGCGCGGTGGGTCAGGTCCCCTATGTCGATCCCTATGGGTTTATCGAGCGTCATCCGGATCTGTTGACTTCGGATGGCATCCATGGCGCGGGCCATGCTTTTGCGCGCTATGTCTTGTCGAAGGTGGCCGCGCGGGCCTTGGGGCAGGGGGCGCAGGACAGCCGCGCGGGAAAGACATTGATGTATCGGTTCTCTGTCGGGGCGTCGCCCACCACCGCCATCGCCCCGATCAACAATATTATCGCCTACGCCAATGGCGCGGGATATCCGGTCTTTACCGGCGCGCAATTCTTGGACGGCTCGGTTGATGGGCATTCAGTTTTGCGCATGGGGACATTCAACAATGGCGGCAGCGGCGCGGGCGCGGATGCTTTTTCCCGTATTGCCGACAGCCGTTTTCACGATGTGGATATGCTGTCGAACTATATCTATGTGCAGGGTAGCAATGTGTTGCGCATCACCATTGGCGGTTTGGCCGTGGGCGATACGGTCACGGCCACAGCAGTGGCGGGCCACAGCGCGGCATGGGATGCGCGATCCGGCGATCTGACGCTAAATGAGGGAGAGGTTTTGACCCTTAATCCGCAAAGCGATGCCGCGTCGAACCAAGTGGTGTTCCAACCCGTCACCGTTCCGGCAAGCGGCGAGATCAATTTTGATCTCGCGGTCTCTGCGGGGGCCACATATGGGCTGCTGTCGGGGTTGGGGCTGGATTTCTCTTGAGGGCGCAGATGGCCCTCAAGAGTTAGAGAATCAAGCGGCTTTGCGGCGGCGGCGCATCGCGCCGAATGTGCCGAATGCACCGACCATCAAAAGCGCGCTCGCAGGCAATGGCACGGCGGGCGTGTCTTCTTCCCAGACGATTTCCAGCGCGGCGATTCTGAAGGAATCGCCAAAGCCGTGAGCCCCGATACCGAAGATATTTGAGACGGCGAGTGGCTCGGCAAACTCATAGGATCGGCCGTCAAGAAGACCGAACCCACCCAAGAGCGACATGTTGATTCTGGGGTCGAAGTCCATGACGCTGCCGCCGGCGCCGATCACCGAGAAGGAAAAGTCATCGCTTGCGTCGATTTCAGAGAAATATATTCTCTTGATCGAGACGGCGCTATCGAAAGCAAATTTAATCACCTCGTCGCTTCCGAAGCTGTCGACCGTAGGCGAGTCTGTCAGACAGGTAAAGCGGCCGCAGGTGGTGACGCCTAGACCGCCTAGGGTTTTGTTGATCCGAACCTGATCACCGATTGCGCCATCCGCGTTGAGCTCATGGCCCGTGGCCTCCATAGTCAAGTCACCGCCGCCGGCGGTGTATGTGTAAGAGGAATGGGTGAACAGATCAGGGATAGCGCTGCCCAAGTAAATGGTATCGGTCACGGTTGCGGCGCTGGCAGCGGAGGCTGTCAAAGCAAGGGCAATCGGGGCAACGATTTTGGTAAACAGTGTCATGGCAGCGACCTCTAACTAATAAATAAAGCTTAACCCAATTCTAGCACATGAGGCATGATCGGCAAGGCTGTGCCGGTTTTAACCATGAATTTAAGGGAAAATTGTTAATTTCCGGCGCTTTTCTCATCAAATTTGTTTCCGATATTGTGTTAATCGGGGCAATAATGCGCCATTGTTCGGAAATGGGCGGGTAATAAAGCCCGATTTGCCCATTGGGCGCCGCCGAATCACCATAGTTTTGCCGCAACGCGGCGATAGCTGCGGTGCGCCTGTCACTTCGGATGAATTGTAGAATTATATCATGAGGTTGCCCCATAGTGTCGCAAAGGTGGTTGATGCGGTGCGTGCCGATCACAGGCGCGGCCCCTTACGGGTTTTCTGCGTGACAGCATCAGATCGGGTTGTTACCCCTGAAGGAGACCGGTTTAACAAAGTGATTGCTGATGGATATTGACCCCACAAACTTGCCGGGTGTTTTGCGCCTGGCCCCGCGCCGTTTTGGCGATGCCCGCGGTTTTTTCTCTGAAAGCTGGAACCGCAAAACCCTTGTCGAGGCGGGGGTGGATTTGCCCGAGTTTGTGCAAGATAACCATTCGCTGTCGGCGCGCGCGGGCACGGTGCGCGGATTGCATTTCCAATCGCCCCCCCATGCGCAGGGCAAATTGGTCCGTTGCGGTCGCGGGGCGCTTTATGATGTCGCGGTCGATGTGCGTAAAGGCTCGCCCACCTACGGGCAATGGACCGGCGCCGAATTGAGTTTCGAGAATGGCGCGCAATTGTGGATCCCTGCGGGGTTCCTGCACGGGTTTTTGACCCTGACCGATGACACCGAGATCGTTTACAAATGCACCGATCACTATGCGCCCGAATGCGACGGCGCGGTGAAATGGGACAGCTGCGGCATCGATTGGCCGATGCCCGAGGCCGCCGAGGCGCTCTTGTCTGACAAAGACGCCGTGGCACAGCCTTTGGCCGATTTCGACAGCCCCTTCACATGGGAGGGCGCGGCATGAAAGTCCTTGTCACCGGCGGCGCCGGGTTTATCGGATCGGCCGTGGTGCGATTGGCGATTGCGCGCGGGCATCAGGTGGTCAACCTTGATGCGCTGACCTATGCGGCCTGTTTGGAGAACGTCGCCGAGGCGGCTCAAAGCCCCAATTACGCCTTTGTCCATGCCGATATCCGTGACCGCGCCGCATTGGATGCGGCATTTGCCGAACATGCCCCCGACGCGGTGATGCATCTGGCCGCCGAAAGCCATGTGGACCGCTCGATCGACGGGCCGGGGGCCTTTATTGAGACCAACGTCAACGGCACCTATCATATGCTTGAGGCCGCGCGCGCCTATTGGGCGGCGCAGGGCAAGCCCGACACCTTTCGGTTTCATCATATTTCCACCGATGAGGTTTACGGCACATTGGGCGCGACGGGGCTCTTCACCGAAGAGACGCCCTATGCCCCAAACAGTCCCTATTCCGCCTCTAAAGCGGCCTCTGACCATTTGGTGCGGGCTTGGGCCGAGACTTATGGATTGCCTGTTGTTCTGACCAATTGCTCGAACAATTACGGCCCCTATCATTTCCCCGAGAAATTGATCCCCGTGGTGATTTTGAACGCGCTTGCGGGCAAGGATCTGCCGATTTACGGCGACGGATCGAATGTGCGCGATTGGCTTTATGTCGAGGACCACGCCGACGCGCTTTTGCTGGTGGTGGAAAAAGGCGCATTGGGGCGCAGCTATAACATCGGCGGCGAGAACGAGCGCAGCAATCTGCAATTGGTCAAAGCGCTTTGCGCGATTTTGGACGTGAAACGCCCCAAGGAGACCGGCTCTTACTCCGATCAAATCACCTTTGTCACTGACCGGCCCGGCCATGATGCGCGCTATGCGATTGATCCCACCCGCATCCGCACCGAATTGGGGTGGCAACCCTCGGTAACAGTTGAAGAGGGGCTTGAGAAAACCGTCGATTGGTATCTGGCCAACGAAGATTGGTGGCGCGCCTTGCAAGCCCGCGCCGGTGTCGGCGAACGATTGGGCACAGCATAATGTTGGTCTTTGGTCAAACCGGACAAGTGGCGCGCGAATTGGCACGTATCCGTCCCGATGCGGTGTTTTTGGGGCGCGATAGAGCCGATTTATCCGATCCCGCTGCATGTGCCGCCGCCATTCGCGACCATGCCCCGACAGCCGTGATCAATGCCGCCGCATGGACCGCCGTGGATGCCGCCGAGGCCGAGGAAGAGGCCGCAATGGTGGTCAACGGCGCGGCTCCTGCGGCCATGGCGCGGGCCTGTGCCGATCTGGGCGTGCCTTTTGTGCATATCTCGACCGACTATGTGTTCGACGGGTCCGGCACCGCGCCCTTTGCACCGGATTATCCCACCGGACCTTTGGGCGCATATGGGCGCACCAAACTGGCCGGCGAAGAGGCGGTGCGCGCGGCTGGGGGCACCCATGCCATTTTGCGCACCTCTTGGGTGTTTTCCGCCCATGGCAATAATTTCGTCAAAACCATGCTGCGCCTTGGCACCGAACGTGACGCATTGACCATCGTCGGGGACCAAATCGGCGGGCCGACGCCCGCAGCGGGGATTGCGGCGGCCTGCGTGACCATCGCCGAGCAGTTGATCGAAACGCCCACGCTCAGCGGTATCAGACACTATTCTGGCGCGCCTGATGTTTCTTGGGCCGATTTCGCCCGCGAGATTTTCGCGCAGGCAGGGATCACTTGTGCGGTTACCGATATTCCGACATCCGATTATCCGACGCCCGCCGCGCGCCCGCTCAATTCGCGGATGGACTGCGCCAACCTCTCTGATTTCGGCCTTGCCCGCCCTGATTGGCGCGCCGGCCTTACCGATGTATTGAAAGACTTGGGAGCCATTTCATGAGCAACGCACAAGCACGCAAAGGCATTATTCTGGCGGGCGGCTCCGGCACGCGGCTTTATCCGCTGACCATTGCGGTGTCGAAACAATTGATGCCGATCTATGACAAGCCGATGATCTATTATCCGCTGTCGGTTTTGATGTTGTCGGGCATTCGCGAGATCGCGGTGATCACCACGCCGCAAGATCAGCCGCAGTTCAAGCGCCTGCTTGGGGACGGCAGCCAATGGGGGCTGAGCCTGACCTATATCGAGCAACCCTCGCCGGACGGTTTGGCGCAAGCCTATATTCTGGCTGAAGATTTCCTGGATGGCGCACCCTCGGCGATGGTTTTGGGCGACAATATTTTCTTTGGCCACGGCCTTCCCGAAATGCTTGATAGCGCGGGCAGCAAGGATATCGGCGGCACGGTGTTTGGCTATCATGTCGCCGATCCCGAACGCTATGGCGTGGTGAAATTCGCCCCCGATGGCACGGTTGAAGAGATCATCGAAAAGCCCGAAGTCGCGCCCAGCAATTATGCCGTCACGGGGCTTTATTTCCTTGATGGTGAGGCGCCCAAACGGGCGCGGGCGGTCAAACCGTCCGAGCGCGGCGAGTTGGAGATCGTCACGCTTTTGGAAAGCTATCTTGCCGATGGCACGCTCTCGGTGGAACGGATGGGGCGCGGCTATGCGTGGCTCGATACCGGCACCCATGCCAGTTTGCTCGATGCGGGCAACTTTGTGCGCACCTTATCGGAGCGCCAAGGCATGCAATCGGGATGCCCCGAAGAGATAGCCTATGTCAAAGGCTGGATTGATGATGCGCAAATGCAGGCCCACGCCGAGACCTTCAAAAAGACCTCTTACGGCACATATTTGGCGCGGCAATTGGCGGATGGTCAACGGAGCCGCGGATAAATGAGCCTTCTAGCGCGTCTTATGCGCCGCCGCGCGCAGGCCGCCGAAGGCATGGCCCCTGATGAGCCGCTCGTCGTGGTGGGTGACATCCACGGGCGCGACGATCTGTTGGACATGATGTTGGCGCGGCTTTTGCCAAGTGATGCGCGGATCGTCTTTGTCGGCGATTATGTCGACCGCGGCGCCGGCAGCGCGGCGGTCTTGCAGTGTTTGCATGATCTCTGCGCCGCACGGGCAGGGACCGTTTGCCTCAAAGGCAACCACGAGGTGATGCTGTTGCGGTTTCTGGCCGCTCCCGAAGACAATGCCGCATGGCTGACTTACGGCGGATTAGAGACGATTCATAGCTTTGGCATTGCGGGGCAGGGGGCCGCGCCGTCCGTCTTGGCCGAGGCGTTGCGCGCCGCGATGGGGGCGGAATTGATCGATTGGATGAGTGGTCTGCCGCGCCTCTTTCAAAGCGGCAATGTCGCGGTCAGCCATGCCGGCGCCGATCCGACGCGGGCGATCCGTGATCAAAGCGACGATGCGTTGATCTGGGGCCAAAGAGGATACGGGCGGATGCAGCGCAGCGACGGCATCTGGGTCGTGCATGGCCATGTGATCGTGCCGCGCGTTAGCGCGCAGATGGGCCACATCAACGTCGATACCGGCGCTTATAAAACCGGACGGTTGTCGGCGGTCATGGTGCGGGCAGGGGCATTTGACGTGGTCGAGACGCGCGGTTAATCCGCGCCGAAGAGATCGCGGGTGAACACCTTATCGATGGCCCCTGCGAGGTCTTCGGTCACGCGGTTGGCGACGATGACATCCGAGGTGGCTTTGAACGCTTCGAGATCGCGCATCACCTTTGACCCGAAAAACGCCTCCTCTTCGAGCACCGGCTCATAAACCACGACCTCGATGCCTTTGGCCTTGAGCCGTTTCATGATGCCCTGGATCGAGGATTGGCGGAAATTGTCGCTGCCGGCTTTCATCACCAACCGGTAGATGCCGACCACTTTCGGCGCCGATGCGATGATTTGATCGGCGAGGAAATCCTTGCGGGTGCGGTTGGCGTCGACAATGGCGCGGATGAGGTTTTGCGGCACTTCGGAATAATTCGCCAGCAATTGTTTGGTGTCTTTGGGCAGGCAATAGCCGCCATAGCCAAAGGAGGGATTGTTATAATGGCTGCCGATGCGCGGATCCAAACCAATGCCTTCGATGATCTGGCGGCTGTCCATGCCGCCGGCCATGGCGTAGCTGTCCAATTCGTTGAAAAATGCGACCCGCATGGCGAGGTAGGTATTGGCAAAAAGCTTGATCGCCTCGGCCTCATTGGCATCTGTTAAAAGGACGGGGACATCCTTTTTGATCGCCCCTTCCAGCAACAGGTCGGCAAAGGCGCGCCCGCGTGAGGATTGGTCACCGACGATGATCCGGCTGGGATAGAGGTTGTCATAGAGCGCGCGGCCCTCGCGCAAAAACTCGGGGCTGAAGATCACGCGGGCGGTGTCATGCAGAGCCTGTTGCTGCGCAATAAATCCCACGGGCACGGTAGATTTGACCACAACGGTGGCCTTTGCGTTGATCTCTAGAACGGCTTTGATCACGGTTTCGACGCTGGAGGTGTCAAAATAATTGTTGTCAGGATCGTAGTTGGTGGGGGTGGCGATAACGACAATTTGCGCGTCTTTATAAGCCTCGTTGGGATCGGTGGTCGCCGTCAGGTTCAGCGATTTGTGCGCCAGAAACTCTTCCAACTCCGGATCGGTGATCGGACACTGCCGCGCATTGAGCATCTCTACCCGCGCGGCCGAAATATCCACAGCCGTCACGTGATGGGTCTGCGCAAGTAAAACGGCGTTCGACAGGCCAACATAGCCGATACCAGCAACTGCAATTTTCATCTCTGCCTCTTCCATCTGCTCACGCACTGTGGCTGTGCTTATGCGCGATCGTACCACATCTGTCTTGTGTCTAAGCGCAGGCTCGGGCATTTCGATGACCTTTGTGCCACGTAAATCGGGCGGTTACGCGGCCAAACATTCTGGTTGCACACGAAATCAAGTTAGCATCGGTCGACATTGCGAGGGCAAAAATGCGGAATTTGGACTTTATAAAACATAATCTAGATTACGCGTTAAGGTCGGGTGTGCAGGCGGGCGCTACCCCCAACTGCCACTCTTGTTAGCAAACAGTAGCTTACGTGCAGGCGAAAAACCCCGCGCCATAGGGACGCGGGGTTCTAAATGTCATGATGTCATGCATTGCTCGGGCCGTGGCCCGCGCGGCTTAGGACTTGCGGCGACGCGACAGGCCGAAGAGGCCCAAAGCACCGGCCAGAAGCGGCAAGCCAGCAGGCAGCGGCACGGCAGGGACGTCTTGAATGGTCAAAACCACATCGCCGGACATGTTGGGCGTACCGAAATCAGCGACAGCCAATGTGTAAACGCCCGTCGAAACCCAGAAGTTGGAGATCAGCGAGTTGCTGAACGCTCCGGCTGGTCCGCACAAGGAGGTTGGGCAGCCGTCATCATTGAATGCAAGCACCGATCCGGTCGCGGAGGCGCCGGAATACAGCGTCAGAACGGGGTCGATGGTCGGGCCCATTGTGTACATGTCGTAGAAGCCCGCCGAAAGGAAGACCGTCGTGGTGCCAACTGTACCGGGGTCACCCGCCGATGCGCCGGTTCCAACGTAAACCGTATCTGTGATGGTCAAGGCCGATGCCGAAGAGGCGGCGGCGATGCCTGCGGCAACAAGTGCCGTCTTGAAAAGTGTTTTCATTACTAACTCCATTACCTCTGGCAGCGAGGCTGTTAATGCAAAGCGTCTAGAACGCATGACGCTATTAACCTCTTTATATCTAAGCCGAAGTTGACACCAAAGAGATTTCAGTGGGTTCCGCATGGTAAATGTAGCAGGTGCAGAAAGGTCACAAGGGGTTTGTGGCGGAGATTTTGGCGGGGTTGGGGTATGAAAATAAGGGAAATGTTAACCGTTCTTGCTTGACGCGAGGGGAAGGTCGCCCAATAGGCGCGCCTAAAATTTCATCGCGCCTTGCGGCTGCAGGTGGATTTGCGGGCAATATCCCGCCGCCTATTCAAAAAACCCTATCAAGAATGCGCCATAAAAACGAATCAATTTTTGGCAAAAATCGGGCAAAAATCCCTGTTGGGACCCCAATAAATTAGCACTTTTGAGGCATTGCGCAGCCTATCTTGGATCTCCTGTCGTGGCGGTGCACGCCAAAGGGATTCCCCCGGCGGGTCCCGTTTGCAGGCAGTTCAAGGCACGTCGCACAGGCGCAATCGCGCGACAGACATATGTAGGAAAGGGTCGGAAAATGACACAAAAGACCGCCGATACCGGACCGGTTCTGTCGTATCGCGCTGCGCTGCGGCGCATTCGGCCTGCTTTGGGATTGGCGGGGTTGTTTAGCGCGGCTGTCGGTCTGCTGATGCTGACCGGATCGCTCTATATGCTACAGGTCTACGATCGTGTTCTGGCCTCGGGGTCTGTTCCAACCTTGCTTGGCCTCTTTGGCCTTGTGGTCGTGCTCTACGGCTTTTTGGGTCTTTATGATTTTTTACGCGCGCGGGTGCTGGGGCGCGCGGCAATGCGTTTGGATCAATCGCTTGGCGAGACGGTATTTGCGCGCACATTGGACGTACGGCGGCAAGGCGCCTCAAGCGGGTTGCGCGATCTGGAGATGGTGCGCGGTTTTTTGTCGGGGCCGGCGGTGACGGGAATTTTGGACGTGCCATGGGTGCCGTTCTATTTGGCGATCCTCTTTGTGGTGCACCCATGGTTGGGGTGGTTGACCTTGGCGGGGGCGATGGTTGTGGCGGTTCTGGCGGGCTTGGCGCAACTGTTCACGCGCGGTCCGATCCGCGCCGCATCGGGGCATGATGCGGCAGAGCGCGAGTTTACCGAAGGCGCGCGGCGCGGGGCCGAAGCCCTGCATGCCATGGGCATGGTCGGGGCCGTGGCGCAGGTCTGGCAAACCCATCACCGCGCCACATTGGGAGCGCATCAACACGCCGCCGGCCCCAGCGAAAAGATCAGCGCCGCCAGCCGTGCATTTCGCATGCTATTGCAATCGGCGATCCTGACCATGGGGGCCTATTTGGTGCTACAGCAGGAGATTTCGGCGGGGATGATTGTCGCCTCTTCGATCCTCTCGGGGCGGGCCTTGGCGCCGGTGGATCAAGTGATCGGCCAATGGCGGGCCATGGGTCATGCGATGGCGGCGCATCGGCGGTTGTCCGAAGAGTTTGCTGAGGCCGCGCCCCGTGCCCAAAGCGTCGCCCTGCCCGCGCCGCGCGGCGAGATCACCGTCAAAGGCTTGACCAAATTCGCACCGCTCCCCCCTGGTGTACGCGCCTCTGCGGACCGCGCGCGGATGCTCACACAGGTCGCCTTTTCCCTCGATGCGGGCGATGCGCTTGGGGTCATTGGGCACAGCGCCTCGGGCAAATCATCATTGGCGCGGCTTTTGGCGGGGGTCTGGGCGCCGGATGCGGGAGAAATCCGCTTTGACGGGGCCACGCCCGATCAATGGCCGCGCGACGCGTTGGGGCGCGCCATTGGATATCTGCCGCAAGAGGTGGTGATGGTGCCGGGATCGATCGCGGAAAATATCGCGCGTTTTGATCCGGACCGTAAAAGCGAGGCGGTGATGGCAGCGGCCAAACTGGCAGGGGTGCATGAGATGATCTTGACCCTCGCGGGGGGCTACGAGACCTTGGTTGGTGGGGCCTCGACGCCGCTATCTGGCGGGCAAATCCAACGGCTTGGTTTGGCCCGTGCGCTCTACGGCGATCCTAATATCGTCGTGTTGGACGAGCCGAACTCAAACCTTGATGCCGCAGGGGACGAGGCATTGGCGCAGGCCATTCGTGCCCTGCGCGCCCGCAAGGCCACAGTGATCGTCATGGCACACCGTCCCTCGGCGATTGCAGCGGTGAACAAGGTGATGGTGCTGAAATCCGGCACCGTGGCACAGTTCGGCCCCAAAGAAGAGGTCTTGAGCGGTGGTAAGGTGGGCGTGCCAAATGCATCTGCGACCCCTGTTTCGCGCACCGCACCTTTGGGAAAAACAGGCCCTGTTCCGCCTCAAACCCGTCCAACTGCCGCCCCCTTTGGCCCCGTCCATCCGGCTTTGATGACGCCTGCCACGCAACCTGCGGCGGGCAAATCTGCCCGGATTCAGGCCGCTGCTGCTGCGCCAGTCGAGGGGCCCGCAGGGGGGGAGGCGCCGCAAACTCCGCCCCCGCAAGAGCGGCCATCGGGTTCCTTTGCCGCCGCAGGGGTTTCGGCGCCAGCGGGCACGGCCATGCCGTCATTTGTGCCCAAGTCCCCCGCGCCAACGGTTTCGGGGACCGCAACGGGCCGCATTGATATGGGCCGTATCGATCCGGGATGGGCCGAGGAAATGGCCACGATCAATGCCCGCTCCCCCAATTCACCCGCACAGGAGACCCCATGCACACCGCAGATGTTCCGCAGCTCCAGACCGAATTGAGCCTGCCCGCGCGGCTCGGTGCCGTGGCGGCCTTGGTGCTGCTCGTTGGGCTCGGGTTTTGGGCCAGCCTTGTGCCAATCTCGGCTGCCGTGGTGGCGCGTGGCCAAATCGATGTGCGCGGAAAACCCATCGTGGTGCAAAGCTTTGAAGGCGGCACCATTGCGGCCCTGCCCGTGCGCTCCGGCGATCAAGTGTCCAAAGGCGATCTTTTGGTGCAGCTTGACCCGACATTGTTGCAAGCCAGCCTTGAGGTTGCGCAGGCGCGACTTGGGGCGGCTTTGGCTCTGCGGGCGCGGTTGATGAGCGAACATCAAGGGTTACCCACGCCGCGTTTCGACATCCCCGCCCTACCCTTTGCCTTGCCTGATCTGAGCGCCGAAGAAGAAGGCCAACGCCGGATTTTTGCGGCGCGCCGCGCGCTGTTTGACGGCCGCGCCGCGCAATTGGCCGAGGCCGAAGTGCAAATCACCGCGCAATTGCAAGGATTGGCCGGGCAAATCCGTGCCAAACGCGATCAAATTGCCACCCTGCGCCTTCAAATCGACAATGCCCGTACCCTTGCGGACCAAGGGTTGGCGCGCAGCAATCAGGTGTTGGATCTGCAACGGATAGAGGCCGAGATTTTGGGTCAGATCGCCGGATTGGACAGCTCCGCCGCGCAGGCTGCGGGATCGCTCCAAGAGGCCCGCATTAGCGAGCTGCAAGCACGGCGCGAAGTGGCCGAGCAGGTGGCGACCGAACTTCGCGCTGCCAATGCCGAAATCGAAGAGTTGATCCCGCAAATCCTCAACACCACGGCGCGGTTGACGCAACTGTCGATCCGCGCGCCCATTGACGGCGTGGTGCATGAAATGGAGGCCACATTGGGCGGTGTCATCGCTCCCGGTGCCACGGTTTTACAGGTGGTGGGGCAAGAACAGGGTCTTATTTTCACCCTGCGGGTCGATCCCGGCCAAGCCGACCAACTCGAGATCGGCCAACCCGCGCGCTTGGTCATCGCGGCCCTCCCGCGCGAAGCGCCGCAGCTTGCGGGGCGGCTTGAACGGATTGCGCCGACCACCAGCACTGACCAAATGAGCGGCCAAATATACTATAGCGCCGAGGTCGAGGTGCCCGCCGCTGAATTGGCGCTTTTGGATGGCTATGCGCTGCGCCCGGGCCTTCCGGTCGAGGGCTACCTAGAACGCCCGGCACGCAGCGCCTTGGCCTATCTGCTCGATCCTTTGGCACGCCATCTCGATCACGCCTTCCGCGAGGAATAAAGCCCCCTCGTCAAAGAGAAAGGCGTTGCCTCACGGGGGTTCTGCCATATGATCGTCTCGGGATTTGAGATGGGGCGTGCGGGTTTACGCGCAGGCCAAGAAGGATTTGAGCGTGTATAGAAAAGAGATCGACGGGCTTCGCTCAGTCGCGGTTTTGCCGGTGATTTTATTCCATGCCGGTTTTGGTATTTTCGGGACTGTTGCATTAATCATCATGCTTTGACAGATTTGTGCTTTTGAGGTTGATGATGCCACGCAGGTCTCCGTTCAAACACCATCGCTTTCCACGTGATATCATTTTGTGCGCTGTGCGGTGGTACTTGCGCTATCCGCTGTCCTACCAGGACGTGGTCGATCTGCTCGCAGAGCGCGGGATTACCATCGATCGGTCGACCGTGTATCGGTGGGTTCAGAAGTTTGGGCCCGAACTCACCAAGCGAACAGAGAAACATCTGCACCGCGCCAGCCTTGATTGGCATGTGGATGAAACCTACATCCGGGTCGGCGACAAGTGGCGATACCTGTGGCGCGCCGTCGATGCGAACGGTCAAATGATCGACTTTCGCCTCACCGCAAGACGAGGCGCGAAAGCTGCCAAGGCCTTTCTCAACAAAGCCATTGAACGAGTTCGGCTCCATCGACCGGTCACTATCATTACAGACAAAGCGCCGACTTATCGTCGTGTCATCCGCGAGCTCAACCAACGATACGACCCGCACTTTGATAGCATCAAACACATTGATCGTAAGTGGCGAAACAACCTAATCGAAAGCGATCATGCCGCCATGAAGCGGCTCCTTGGCTATCGCCAAAGCTTTCGGTCGTTGCGAACAGCAAAGGCGACCCTAAGTGGAATTGAAACCATCCGAACCATCAAACGTGGCCATCTCCAAAACAAGCAACCAGGCGTCAGTGGCGAGATTCAGTTCGTCAGCCAGTTGTTCGAAGCAGCTTGATGTGGCGGACTGACTTGGTGCTATTCTTACTGGTGTCAGTTAATGCAACAGTCCCCTTTTGGATGCCTTAGAAGCGCAGGGCGCGCGGATGCTCGATCCGGCGCCGATCGTCTGCGCTCAAGGGCCTGCGGGGCAATGTGTGCACTATGACGGCACGGATTTGCTTTACCGCGACGATGATCATCCCTCTTTGGTCGCGGGCCGTGCGATTGCGACGCGTGCGGTAGAGATGCTGCCCTGATATCCCCTCTTACTGGGGTTTTGCAGGTGGGCGAGCGGCTGGAGTATTGCGGCATAGCGGGCACAAATGCGCGGGATATGCGGCAGATTTTGGGGTTTTCCTTGCTTTTTATGCCTCCTCACGCAGGATCGGGCCAAAGCCACCGTTGGTAAAGGCGGGGCGCGAGAGGCAGAGTATGATCCAGATCCCCGTATTTAAGGGCCCCATTGTGCGGGCCGTTATGTCTGGCGTGCAAACGCGCGCTTTGCGCCGCGCGCCACGGCGTTTGGGGCGTTTGCTTTTGGCGGGCTCTGCTATGGCGCTTTTGGCGGGTTGTTTGGCCCCGACCCATTACACCGCTCCCGGTTTCGGATTTGGCGATGGGTATGGCCGCGCGGGCAAGGCGGGCGGCAAGTTTGGTCGTTCGGGCCCAGTGCTTTTAAGCAATGCGATGTGGTGGCAGCGGTTGAAAGATCCGGTTCTGGACGGATTGATTGCCGAGGCGCTCAAGCAAAACTATTCCCTGCGCGAGGCGCGCGAAAAAGTTGTCGAGGCGCGCGCGACTTTGGGTACGGTGCCTTCGCCGGATGGATCGCTGCAGGTGTCGCTGGACGGCAAATTAACCGGCAAGGATACCGCGAGCGAGACACTTGGCCTGTCGTGGATGTTGGACCCTTGGGGCGGCAATCTCGCCAGCCGCAAAAGCGCCATGGCCAGCTATGAGATTGCCGCTGCCGAAGCCGATGCGGCGCAACTTTTGGTGATCTACAATCTGGCCAATGCCTATTTGAACCTGCGCTATCGCCAAGAGGTGCTCGGCCTGCGTGAGGGGGAATTGTCGATGCGCCGCCGAACGCTCGGGTTAACCCGCACCCTGGCGCAAAGCAGCGAAGCGACCAAGCTCGACATCACCCGATCGCGCGCCCGTGTTGCCGAGATCGAAGCGCGCCTGCCCGAAGCGCGCGCCGCCATCACCGCGACCCAAAACGAGATTGCCGTACTGACCGGTCATGCGCCGGGGCATTTGCCCGTGGCGGTTGGCCGCGCGCCGC
>NZ_KZ826492.1 GCF_003205515.1 Litorivita pollutaquae | reverse complement strand
AACAGGACAGCGTGCTAAGATGTATCCAACCTTGAAGACAGGATACACAAATGACCAAGAGACGCAGTTTTTCAGATAATTTTAAGGCCACGGTAGCGCTTGAGGCGCTTCGTGGAGACAAGACGGCTCAAGAGATTGCAGCCAAACACAAGATTCACCCGACGCAGGTGACGACATGGAAACGGCAGGCAATTGATGGCCTGACGGGTGTGTTCTCCGACAAGGTCAGGAAGGCTGAAGATAACGAAGCCGAAGTCAAAGAGCTTCATGCGAAGATTGGCAAGCTGGCGGTTGAAAATGATTTTTTGTCACAAGGGCTGAAGCGATGAGCCCGAGCGAACGCAAAGCGATGATCAATCGGGATCACACGGATCTGAGCCTGACCAGCCAGTGCAAACTGCTGAAGATCAGCCGGTCGTCGCTGTATTACGTGCCCGTTGGTGTGAATGCTGAGACGCTGGAATTGATGAACGAGATCGACCGCGTGTTCACGAAGTATCCGTTCTTCGGCAGCCGCCAGATCGCGGCCTACTTGCCGAGAAATGGTTTCCATGCCGGTCGCCACCGTGTGCGCAGGTTGACGGGTTTGATGGGTCTCCAGGCCGTCTACAAAGGCCCGAACACCAGCAAGAAGCACCCACAGCACCGGATTTACCCATACCTGCTCCGGAAGCTACCAATCACGCGGCCGAACCACGTTTGGTGCAGTGACATCACCTACATCCCTGTGAGGCGTGGGTTCTTGTATCTGGTCGCCATAATGGATTGGGCGACCCGAAGCGGTCCCAGACTACTGTGCAGTGCGCTAAGGTGCCTCCCGAACGCCTGTGGCGCAGCCTGAAGCACGAGGCAATCTATCTCGAAGAAATCCATGTCGGCTTTGCTGCATAACGGGCCATCAAAAAAACGATGACATTTCACAACTCATACCGCGCGCCTTTCGGGCTTGATCGGCAAACACCCGACGACGCATACTCAGCAGGCATCGAACAATTAAAAGCAGCATGAAACCTAAACCCGATACATCCTAGAAAATCTGCAAATCTGACCGAAAAGGGTGGGCCAATTCGGAAGTCGACTCCAGGTCGATCTATGCGTTCTGCGTTCTGCGTTCTGCGTTCTGCGTTCTGCGTTCTGCGTTCTGCGTTCTGCGTTCTGCGTTCTGCGTTCTGCGTTCTGCGTTCTGCGTTCTGCGTGCTCAGGGCCAAGCCTATTTCATTCTATACATTGCTGCGCACTTCGAACGCGCAGCACGGAAAAATGCACAAGCGGATTTGCCTCCCCGAACACTATATATTATGTCTTGAAGCATGTGCAGTTCGCAACGTCGCGGGCGGCATACTCACAGGGAGAGAGAGTTTTATGGATCGTCGTTTATTTTTGAAAACATCTGCGCTGGGTGGTACTGCCGCCGCCGCAACGACATTGGCTGCACCTGCCATTGCACAGGGTAACATTACGTGGCGTATGGTCACGACATGGCCCAAAAACTTCCCCGGTCTGGGCGTCGGTGCCCAGCGTCTGGCCGATCGTATCACTGCCGCCACCGATGGTGGCCTGACGGTACAGCTTTTTGCTGCCGGTGAAATGGTGCCCCCGCTTCAGGCGCTGGACGCTGTCATCGACCAGTCTGCTGAAATGAGCCATGGCGCGGCTTACTACTGGCAAAACAAGTCGGTTGGCTTGTCCTTCTTCACCGGTGTTCCATTCGGCATGACGTCGCGCGAGCTTACGGCTTGGGTCCGCCATATGGGCGGTCAGGAAATTTGGGACGACATTTATGATCAATTCGGCCTTCAAGGCTTTTTGTCCGGTGATACCGGCACACAAGCAGGCGGTTGGTTCCAAAAAGAATTGACCGGGGTCGAGGATTTGCAGGGCTTGCGCTTCCGCACTCCGGGACTGGGCGGTCAGGTCTGGCAGAAGATCGGTGCTTCGGTCACCAATATGGCTGGCGGTGAAATTTTTGCGGCTCTGCAATCTGGTGCGCTCGACGCGGCTGAATTTGTTGGCCCCTACAACGATCTGGCACTTGGTTTCCATCAGGTGTGCAAGCACTACTACACATCGTCCTTCACCGAGCCGGGTCTCGCGACAGAGCTTGTTGTCGACAAGGCCAAGTTCCAAGCTCTTCCTAAAAACTATCAGGAAATTGTAAAATCGTGCTGCGCGGCCGAATATGACAACGTTGCGGCCGACTTCGCGGCGAATGACCCGCGTGCCTTGCAAACGCTGAAAAACGATCATGGCGTGATTTTGCATCCGAATTTCCCGGACAGCATCCTGGAAGGTGCAGCACAGGCTGCCAGCGAGCTTCTGACCGAATTGCGTGACAGCAGCGATCCTTTGGTCAAACGCACCACTGAAAGCTTCATTGAAACGCTGAATATTGTACGTCAAAAAACGGAAGGCACGGATTCCGGTTTTGTCGCAGCGCGCGAGAAATACCTCAAGATCTGACTTTCAGACACAACGAAACAAAAAGGCCCGGAGCATCGCTCCGGGCCTTTTTTGCGTCAAACAACTGGCGACGCGTCAATAAAGAACCGACGGTAGCCAAGTGACGATCCCGGGGAAGATAAACAGAAGCGCGATGGCCAAGATCTGAAGGAGCACGAAAGGCACCGCCCCACGATAGATCTGCATGGTTGTGATCGAGTTTGGTGCCACGCCGCGTAGATAGAAAAGCGCAAAGCCGAAGGGGGGGGTCAGGAATGATGTTTGAAGGTTCACCCCTACCATTACCCCTAACCAAATCGGATCGATCCCCAAGCCCAAAAGTACCGGAGCCGTGATCGGAATAACGATAAAGATGATCTCGAACGTGTCGAGAATGAAACCCAGCACGAACATGACCATCATCACCGCGATCATGGCCCCCGTCGCTCCACCCGGTATGCGGGTCAGAAACTCCTCGACAAGGTTGTCCCCGCCCATTTGTCGGAACACAATCGCGAAAATTGACGCCCCGAACAGAATGATGAAGATCATCGAGGTGATTGTGGCGGTCGCCAAGGCTGTCTCGCGCAGCACGCCGAAGCTAAGCCGCCACCGCAGCCCTGCAAGGATTGTGGCGCCGACCGCTCCCACCGAGGCAGCCTCAGTCGGGGTGGCGATCCCGCCCAGGATTGAGCCGAGAACCGCAATGATCAAGGCCAGAGGTGGAACAAAGGCTGTCAGAACCTCCCGAAACAAATCCTTGCGATCTTCTGGTGCTACAGGTGTCGCCGGGCAGCTTTCAGGATCGGTCACCGCCTTGAAAATGATGAAGGATATGTAGATGCCTACAAGCAAAAGCCCCGGGAAGAATGCACCGGCAAACAGATCGCCGACCGAAACGGAGGTCGGAGCGAAATTGCCCTGTGACATCTGCACCTGCGCATGAATGCCCGCAATCATATCGCCCATAAAAATCAGCACGGTCGATGGTGGAATAATCTGGCCCAGCGTGCCGCTGGCGCAAATGACACCGGTCGCCACTGCGGGCTTGTATCCTGCCTTGAGCATTGCGGGCAACGAAATGAGCCCCATTGTCACGACCGTCGCGCCGACAACACCCGTAGAGGCCGCCAATAGCGCTCCGACAATCACCACCGAAATCCCCAAACCACCGCGCAAGTTGCCGAACAGTTTGCCCATGGTCAACAACAACTGTTCCGCAATGCGGGATCGCTCCAACATCACGCCCATGAAGATGAACAGCGGCACCGCAACCAAGACCTCATTGGTCATGTAGCCAATGTAACGGCCCGCAACTGCACCAAAGTTGGATGGGTCAAAAACCCCGAATTGCATCCCGATCAGCGCAAATATCAGCGAGGTGCCGCCCAGAGTAAACGCAACAGGAAAACCCAACATCAACATGCCGATGACGCCGAGAAACATCATACCGGCGAGGATCTCACCAATAACAATCGGGTCCATTGTGCTTACTCCGTCTCGTACTTGTAGCGAAAATTGTCAGGGATCAGATCTTCCCGTCGCGCCAAGATCAGTATTGAACGGATCAACATCGACACGCCCTGCAGGGCCACCAGCCCGGCGAAGACAAGAATGAATGTGCGAAGCACAAACAGGCCAGGCATCCCTCCAACATTGGAGGAGGGTTCAAACCGCTGCCAGGACCGGCTGACGTTGGGAAAAGAGTACACCCAGACAATGTACATAAACGGCAGTAGAAACAGGCAAACCCCGATCATGTCCATGATCGCCTTGCGTCTCACGGAGGCGGTGCGGAAAAAGATGTCCACACGCACATGATCGTTTCTGAAAAGTGCAAATGCGGCAACAGATGTGAACATCACACCGTTCAGCCAAATATACAGATCCTGCATCCAAAGACGCGTATTCCCAAAGAAATAACGTTCTATCACGACCCAGAAACAGACGACGAAGACCCCGACTGCCAACCATGAAAAGATGTGGCCCACTATGATGTTAAGACGATTTATCGCCCGCATTAGAATCGAAAGATACCCCAACGCTGCCCCTCCCAACACGCGAGATCTCGGCAGTGCCGAATGCGTGATTCTTCTTAACTTTACATCCGTATCGTATGAAGCCTTATTCCATATGGCGTCAACTATTTTACGCGCTTTCCTAAGCTGCGATGACCGGCGGCAATCTGGGCTCTTTCCCATTTGTTGGACAGTTTCTGGCGTGGTTTAAGCTACTTTTTGCACCTGCTGCTCCATTGGACGGCAGAGTTTGCATGGCCCTCCCCCCGAGCGCCGGGGGACGTTGCAATCCTCGGCCAATGGACCATGGCCTGCTGGCCAACGCAGAATGCGGGCGTTCATGGGTGTAGATAGCGGCCCATTTCCTGACGTCATCCTTCGCGCCGGAGCCTGCTTCCCAAGCGTGTAGGTTGAGGCACCTCTTCGGATAGGCGCATGTGCCTGGGGATGGTAACGATCTCCCAAAGGGCAACTTACGGCGAACATCCGGCTTGCGATGGAGAACGATAGCTTTGCGAGTTTTCCGGGGCGTGCTTTTGGGTGTTTTAGCAAATAAAACGCCGCAGCACATGATGCCGCGGCGTCGGTTTCGCTGTATTATGATGCTCAGCGGCTCAGGATTTTTTTGCCTTGCGGCGCAACAGCCCCGCAGCGCCAAGACCCGAGAGCAGGAGCGGCAAGCCGGCGGGCAGAGGCACGGCCGGCGCAAGATCGACTTCGAAGGTTGCCGAGCCATAGATCGAGCCATTCAAATCGATCGCGAAGCTGTCGGCGTCCCAAAAAAGGTTGCTCTGCGTGATCGCGGTGCTGTTGGACACGATGTTCACGCCCACGATGTTGCCAGCCAGACCGGTGAAATCGAATACAAACCCGTTGAAGGGAAGATCCGCCGCACCGATGTTGAAATTGCCTTGGATTGTTGTGCCGGAAAATGTGAAGCAATTGTAAGGCGCGGCGTAGCAGATGGGCGTACCCGAACCGAGGGTGGTCGTGCCTAAGGCGACTTGCTGGTAAAAACCGGCATCGAACGGGCCACCGGACCCGTTAACTCCAAGGGCACCGGATACGGTTGCGGCCTGCGCTGTGGTTGCCGCGAGTGCCATAACCGCACCGACAACAAGGGCCTTCAAAGACAACATACTCATAATACAACCTCCATAATAAATTCACGTGGCAGGAGCATGGGCTGCTCCTACATAATATTGCAACTGAAATATCCCTTTTAATAAAAATTATCGCAATACTATGGGGTTATCGCTCTGACGCGCGTTCAATTGTTGCCGGTACGTGGATAAATCCCATTCTGGGGCGGACATTGTTTTTTTGCGGCCCGTTCCCACGTAAAAGGCGGGATTCACATCTGGTCTGCTTTCGGGCGCGCGCTATAACCGGTAGGAGCGGTTTTCTTGTCCTAAAGAGAGCGCATATCGACGGTTTTCGATCCTGCCCGCAAGCGTAAGTGAAATCATTGGTTTCGATGTTTTCGGTGACGTGATGACGCTCACACCTTTATGGGGACCGTGACGGGGCCCAAGGTTAAGCGCCATGATGATCGCGCTTTCGCCGGTTCCGATCCCATCGCGCGCATTCTGTTCCGCGACGGCATGGGTTCGGATCGTTTGTCAACTGGCCCCGATGTGCGTGGCTTTGCCGGTGATCTACGCGCCTCGCCGCCATTGTTCAGGATAAAGCGGCGATGTGCGGCGACCCTTTCGCGGGGCGGCATGACCGCCACTTATCTGTCGGCCTTATGGGCGATGTTGGGGCAGGGGGCTGCGGGTGCCAGCCATAAAGACCGTGAAAGAGGCGCCTGTTCAAATCGCAGGGTCAGAAATTGCGGAACAACCGTGTGGCGTTGAACATCGATTCCAATTCCTCGATGCGTTCGGCCGATTGGGCCCAACCTTTGCTTTGCACCTCCGCGATCAAGGCCTCGATAATCAACATAATGGCGATGGTGCTGTCCCAACTTGAAGGGGCTTCGACCATCGCGTTAAAGCAATAATCGGCCTCGGCGGCGATCGGGCTGCTCCATTGGTCTGTGAACAAAACCAAGGTCGCGCCGCGTGATTTGGCCAATGCCGCCAGCTTTTGCAGGTCCTTCTCATAGCGCCGGATGTCAAAGACGATCAGCACCGATTGCGCATCCATATCGAGCAGATACTGCGGCCAGACATTGGCAGATTGCCCCAAGAGCGTCACGCTTGGCCGGATGATTTGCAGATGGTTGAAGAGGTAGTCTGCATTGGACCGTGTGATGCGCCCCCCGGCGAGATATAGGCTATGTGCAGGTTCGGCCAAAAGCGCCGCAACGGCGTCAAAGGTCGCGGTGTCGAGACGGTCGAGGGTATGTCCGAGGTTGGCAAAAACCGCTTCGGAAAACTTGGCGATGGTGTGGCCCTCGGGGCGGTGCCCCTGCGTGCGGGCGTGTTTCGACATGGGTTTCTTGATCTGGTCGGCAACTTCGCCGCGCAGGGCATTTTGCAGGTCGGGAAAACCGTCGAACCCCAATTTACGCGCCATGCGGATGACTGTGGGCGTGCTGACCTCGGCCTGCACAGCGAGTTTCGTGATCGATTGCAAGCCCGCCACCGGATAATCGGTCAACAGCGCCGAAGCCACGCGGCGCTCCGAGGGGGTGAGCGCCTCCATATCGCTGTGCAGGCGGTCTTTTACGAGGGGGGCGGGGTGCTGCATTTTTAGGCTGTCCTGTCTGCTTTGTTGCAGGTTAAGGCGGCTCTGAAAAAAGGTCTACAGAAATAAAGTTGACAGAACTTGCCGCCTTGTAGTTTGCTCTACAAAAGCCTGCCCGGCTGTGCGACTCTGCGCGGCGACAGGGGCGGGATGATGGGGATAGGACGGGTCAATGTTAACCGCTGCTGAAGGCGATGCTGTAGAGGTGATCAACCGCGAGGGGTCTGCGCCCGTTGTGCTGGTGTGTGAACATGCCAGCCGGTTTATCCCCGCCTCGTTACAGGGGCTTGGATTGGATGCGGAGGCGGCGGCCTCGCATGCGGCATGGGACATTGGCGCGCGGGACGTGGCGGTGGAATTGTCCCGCCTGTTGGATGCGCCTTTAGTGGCCTCACGGGTGTCGCGATTGGTTTATGATTGCAACCGTCCGCCCGAGGCAGACAGCGCCTTTCCTGCGCAAAGCGAAGTCATCGAGGTCGCGGGCAATCGCGGGTTGACCGAGGACGAAAAACACGCCCGCACGGCGGCAATCTATACGCCGTTCAAAACCGTATTGGCGCAAGTGATCGCGGAGCGCACCGCCGCACCTGCTCTTGTCACGATCCATAGTTTCACGCCGGTTTATTTCGGTGAACGCCGCGCCGTGGAATTGGGGCTTTTGCACGACGCGGATGCACGGATGGCCGAATGGATGCTCAAACAGGCCCGTAAAACCACCGCCTTGAGGGCTGCGCTGAATGCCCCCTATGATGCGCGCGACGGGGTGTTGCATACGTTAAAATGTCATGCGACTGCGGCGGGTCTGCCATCGGTGATGATCGAGATCCGCAATGATCTTGTCGCAACTCCGGCGCGGGCCGTGTCGATGGCGGCGGCTTTGGCGCCGATGATCGAGGGCGCAGCCGGCGAGGTGGTCAGCAGCGGCGCACAAACGCGGGGGATGCGGGGATGAAGATCCTGAAAACCTATATCCGCGTGGTGGACGCGGTGAACTACCGGATCGGCCGCGTGGTGATGTATGGCATCTTCGTGTTGATGGGCATCCTTTTGTGGTCGTCGATTTCCAAGACGTTTTTCCTGCCCTCGCTGTGGACGCTGGAAATGGCGCAATTCGTGATGGTCGGGTATTACATCCTTGGCGGTCCGTATTCGTTGCAGATGGGCAGCAACGTGCGCATGGATTTACTATACGGCGAATGGACCCCGCGGCGCAAAGCAGGGGTGGATTGCCTGACAGTTTTGTTTTTGATCTTCTATTTGGGCGTGCTGCTCAAGGGCGGCATCGACAGCACGGCCTATAGCTTCAAATACGGCGGCGAGCGTAGCCCGTCCGCATGGCGTCCCTACCTTTGGCCGATCAAAGTGACCATGTGCATCGGCATCGGATTGATGTTGCTGCAAGCCCTGTCAGAGCTGGCCAAGGATATTTTGCGCCTGCGCGGGCAGTGGAATTTCGAAGGCGAAGACGCCACAGCGGAGCGCGCCGATGCCCTATGAAATGATCGCGATTTTGATGTTCTCGTCGATGATGTTGATGCTTTTGACGGGGCAACGGGTTTTTGGCGCAATCGGCTTTGTCGCGGTGATTGCGGCGTTGTTTCTGTGGGGGGATCGGGGGGGATATGACCTCGGGTTCTCGGCGGCAATGAAGTTGATGAAATGGTATCCGCTGCTGACCCTGCCGATGTTCATTTTCATGGGCTACGTTTTGTCGGAAAGCAAAATTGCCGATGATCTTTACAAGATGTTCCATGTCTGGATGGGCGGATTGCGCGGCGGTTTGGCGATTGGCACGATCGGATTGATGGTGTTGATTTCCGCGATGAATGGATTGTCGGTGGCGGGCATGGCCATCGGGTCGACGATTGCTTTGCCCGAACTTCTCAAACGTGGATATGACAAACGCATGGTCACCGGCGTGATCCAGGCCGGATCGAGTTTGGGCATCCTTGTGCCGCCCTCTGTGGTCTTGGTGCTTTATGCGATGATCGCGCGGCAACCGGTCGGGCAATTGTGGTTGGCCGGCGTGTTTCCGGGGTTGATGATGGCGGGGATGTTCATCGCCTATATCGTCATTCGGTGTCGGTTGAATCCCGCGCTCGGGCCGGTGTTGAGCGCCGAAGAGCGCGACATCCCGCGCGCCGAAAAGATGCGCCTGCTGCGCGCCGGATTGCTGCCCGTGATCATTTTCGCGGTGATGATGGTGCCGTTTGTAAAGGGCTATACCTCTTTGGTCGAAAGCTCGGCCATCGGTGCATTGGCGGCGTTTCTGGCGGCGGTTTTCAAAGGGCGCATGACCAAAGAGGTTTTCGAGACATCGGTGCGCCAGACGTTGGCGATTTCGTGCATGTTCATGTGGATCATTCTTGCCGCGCTTGCCTTTGGCGCGGTGTTTGATGGCCTCGGCGCGGTCAAAGCGATCGAAAGCGTGTTCACCGAGCGATTGAACCTTAGCCCGTGGATGATCCTTATCCTGATGCAGCTCAGCTTTATCGTCATGGGCACGTTTTTGGACGACACGGCGATGTTGGTGATTGTTGCGCCGCTTTATGTGCCCTTGGTGGGGGCGCTCGGGTTTGATTTGATCTGGTATGGCATCCTTTATACCATCACCACACAGATCGCCTATATGACGCCGCCCTTCGGGTATAACCTGTTTTTGATGCGCGCCATGGCACCGCCCGAGATCACGCTCAAAGACATCTATGGATCTATTGCGCCGTTTGTATTGGTGATGGTTTTTGCCCTGATCCTGGTCATGACCTTCCCGCAGATCGCCACATGGCTTCCGGACTATGTCTATGGAAAATAACGCATAACAATCAAAAGAGCCCCTAAGGGGCCGCATTCGACCAACATCTATTACAACCCGACAAGGAGAGAAATGATGACCACGAGACGTAAGTTTATCCAAGGGGCCGCCGTTGTGCCCGCCGCCGCGCTTGCCACCCCTGCGCTGGCGCAATCCACGATCAAATGGCGTTTGCAAACCTATGCGGGCGCGGCTTTGGCGGACCATGTGATCAAGCCCGCCATCGACAGCTTCAACAAAATCGCCGGTGACCGGATGCAGATCGAGCTGTTCTTTGCCGATCAATTGGTCCCCACCGGCGAATTGTTCCAAGCCATGCAGCGCGGCACAATTGATGCGGTGCAATCGGATGACGACAGCATGGCCAGCCCCACCGATGTGACGGTGTTTGGCGGCTATTTCCCCTTTGCCTCGCGCTATTCTCTCGATGTGCCGGTGTTGTTTAACCAATATGGATTGAACGAGATCTGGGATGAGGAATATTCCAAAGTCGGCGTCAAACACATCAGCGCCGGCGCATGGGATCCATGCCATTTCGCCACCAAAGACCCGATCCGCAGCCTTGCCGATCTCAAAGGCAAACGCGTCTTTACCTTCCCCACCGCAGGCCGGTTCCTAAGCCAGTTCGGGGTTGTGCCTGTGTCCTTGCCTTGGGAAGATATCGAGGTTGCGGTGCAAACCGGCGAACTGGACGGCATCGCATGGTCGGGCATCACCGAAGATTACACTGTCGGTTGGGCGGATGTGACCAACTACTTCCTAACAAACAATATTTCCGGTGCTTGGGCGGGCTCGTTCTTTGCCAATATGGAGCGTTGGGACGAATTGCCCGATGATCTCAAAGAGCTGCTCAAGGTCTGCATGGACCAATCGCATTACTATCGCCAATGGTGGTATTGGGGCGGCGAAGCGTCCTTGCGCGTCAACGGGCCAAAGATGGAATTGACCACCATCCCCGACGAAGAATGGGCCACAGTCGAAGACGCCGCGATCAAATTTTGGGACGAGATTGCCGCCGAAAGCCCGACCAAGGCCAAGGTTGTCGACATTCTCAAGAAATATAACGCTGATATGGTCAAAGCGGGCCGCCCATACCGTTACGGTTAAGCGCCGCGCATATCCAAAGACCCATAGGCGGGAGCGCAGGCGCGCTCTCGCCCCTTTTGCCCCCGAAGGGCGATATTGAGAGAGCAGATAATGACCCAAGCCACGCCGCATGTGATGACCTTCGAAAGCCTGAAAACCCAAACCGCCGCCGGCGAGATCGACACGGTTCTGGTCTGTGTGATCGATATGCAGGGGCGGCTTATGGGCAAACGGTTCCACGCGCAGGCCTTTGTCGACAGCGGCCATGCCGAAACCCATTGCTGCACCTATCTTCTGGCCACGGACCTGGAGATGGCGACGCCCGAAGGCTATGCCGCGACCAGTTGGCAAAGCGGTTATGGCGATTACGTGATGCGCCCCGACCTGACCACATTGCGCCCGATCCCGTGGCTTGAGGGCACGGCGATGGTGCTGTGCGATATCGAGGACCACCACGGGCAGCCGATTGAACATTCTCCGCGCCATATGTTGAAATCTCAAATCGCGCGGCTGGAGGCTTTGGGCCTGAGCCCCGTCATGGCCACCGAATTGGAATTTTTCCTCTTCGAGCAAACCGGCGATGAGATTGCCAAAGGCGGGTTTCGCGAATTGACCCCGGTTTCGCGCTATAATGAGGATTACCACATCTTCCAAACCACCAAGGAAGAACCCGTCATGCGCCCCCTGCGCAACGGCCTTTATGCCATGGGTATCCCTGTCGAGGGCACCAAGGGCGAGGCCGAGATCGGCCAGGAAGAATTGAACATCAAATACGCGCCCGCGCTTGATTGCGCCGACCATCATAGCATCGCCAAACACGCCACCAAGGAAATCGCATGGCAAAAGGGCCGCGCCGCCAGTTTCATGGCCAAATATCGCCACGACCGCGTCGGTAGCTCTAGCCATGTGCACCAATCGCTTTGGCAGGGCGGTGCGAATGCCTTTGTCGATGCGGATCGCCCCTTGGGCAAATCCGAAATGATGGATCACTACATGGCGGGGCTGATCAAATATGCCGCCGATTACACCTATTTCATGGCGCCCTATATCAACAGCTACAAACGCTTCGCCAAGGGCAGCTTTGCTCCGACAAAATTGGTTTGGTCGGTGGACAATCGCACCGCTGCCTTTCGGTTGTGCGGCGAGGGGACAAAGGCCGTGCGGGTCGAATGCCGGATCCCCGGCGCCGATATGAACCCCTATCTGGCTCAGGCGGCCATGTTGGCGGCGGGGCTTAAAGGCATCGAAGAGAAACTGGAATTGCCCGCCGCCTTCGCGGGCGATGCCTATGCTGCGGATGGCACGCCGGAAATCCCGACCACATTGCTCAAGGCGCGCGATGCCCTCAGCGGGTCGGACATGCTCCGCGCCGCCTTTGGCGATGCGGTGATCGACCATTACACCCGCGCCGCCACATGGGAGATCGAAGAATTCGACCAAATCGTCACCGACTACGAAGTCGCACGTGGCTTTGAAAGGGCTTAAGCTAGAATGACCACCATTACCTGTATTTCCCCGATCGACGGATCGGTTTTGGCCACCCGCGCCGCCATGTCTTTGGATGCCGCACGGGCCGCCGCCGCCAAGGGCCGCGCTGCGCAGGCTGCATGGGCCGCGCGCCCGCGGGCCGAACGCACCGCATTGGTTCTCAAAGCAGTGGACATCATCGGATCGCAAAATGATCGGATGACCCGCGAATTGGCCGGTCAAATGGGCCGCCCGACCCGATATGGCGGCGAATTCGGCGGTTTTGCCGAACGCGCGCGCTATATGGCCGAAATTGCCGACAGCGCCTTGGCCGATATGGTGATCGAGGACAGCGATGCCTCTACCCGCAAGATCGTCCGCGAAGCGCGCGGCCTTGTTTTGGTCGTTGCGCCGTGGAACTACCCCTATATGACCGCGATCAACACCATCGCGCCGGCGTTGATTGCGGGGAACACGGTGATGCTCAAACACGCCTCGCAAACGCTTTTGGTGGGGGAGCATCTGGCCGAGGCGTTCCATGCCGCAGGCGTGCCCGAAGACGTGTTCCAAAACGTGTTTTTGAGCCATGATGTGACCTCAAGCCTGATCGCGGAACGCGGCTTTGACTTTGTCAATTTCACCGGATCGGTCGGCGGCGGGCAGGCGATGGAGCGCGCGGCGGCGGGCACGTTTACGCCCGTGGCCACGGAATTGGGCGGCAAAGACCCCGGATATGTGCGCGCCGATGCCAACCTTGACGCGGCGGTCGAGACGTTGATCGACGGGGCGATGTTCAACGCCGGTCAATGTTGTTGCGGGATCGAGCGGATTTATGTCCACGAGAGCCTCTATGACGCTTTCGTCGAAAAATCTGTGGCGTTGGTAAACACCTATAAACTGGGCAATCCGACCGAGGCGGGAACCACAATCGGGCCGATGGCGCATGTGCGTTTTGCCGCCACGGTGCGGGCGCAAATCGACGCCGCCCTTGCCGCCGGAGCCACCGCGCATATCGCCAAAATGCCGGCCGATGACGGCGGCGCATACCTGACGCCGCAAATCCTCACCGGCGTCACCCACGAAATGGAAGTCATGCGCGAAGAAAGCTTTGGCCCCGTGGTCGGGATCATGCCGGTGAAGGACGACGCCGAGGCGGTGGCCTTGATGAACGACAGCCATTATGGATTGACGGCTGCCATCTGGACGGCGGATGTCGCCGCCGCAGAAGCCATCGGTGCCCAATTGCAAACCGGCACCGTGTTTATGAACCGGTGTGATTATCTTGATCCGGCCCTGTGTTGGAGCGGGTGTAAGGACACCGGATCGGGCGGCGGGTTGTCACCCATCGGCTACCACAATCTCACACGACCGAAATCTTACCATCTCAAGAAAGCCTGAGCCATGAACCTCACCGGAAACTGGTCCTACCCCACTGCCATGCGTTTTGGCGCGGGGCGCATTGCCGAACTGCCCGAGGCCTGCCTTGCCGCAGGTATGAAAAAACCGCTGTTGGTTACGGATAAGGGATTGGCCAACCTGCCGATCACCGCTGCCGCATTGGATTTGATCGAGGGCGCCGGATTGGGGCGCGGGATCTTCTTCGACGTTGATCCGAACCCGACAGATGCCAATGTGGCCGAGGGGCTCAAAGCCTACCGCGAGGGCGGCTATGACGGGGTTGTGGCCTTTGGCGGCGGCTCTGGATTGGATTTGGGCAAGGTCATCGCCTTTATGGCGGGGCAGGTGCGCCCGTTGTGGGATTTCGAAGATATTGGCGATTGGTGGACGCGGGCCGATCCCGCCGGCATCCATCCGATTGTTGCGGTGCCCACCACCGCAGGCACCGGATCGGAAGTGGGCCGCGCCAGTGTCATCACCAACAATGAGACCCATGAGAAGAAGATCATCTTCCACCCGCAAATGTTGCCGGCTGTGGTGATTTGTGATCCCGAATTGACCATTGGCATGCCGAAATTCATCACGGCGGGGACCGGCCTTGATGCTTTTGCCCATTGCGTCGAGGCCTATTCCAGCCCGCATTACCACCCGATGAGCCAAGGTATCGCGCTGGAGGGAATGCGGTTGGTCAAAGAATATCTGCCGCGTGCCTATGCCGACGGCAGCGATATCGAGGCCCGCGCCCATATGATGAGCGCGGCGGCGATGGGCGCGACAGCGTTCCAAAAAGGGTTGGGCGCGATCCATGCGCTGAGCCATCCGATCGGCGCGGTGCACCATACCCACCACGGCACGACGAACGCGGTTTGCATGCCCGAGGTCTTGCGGTTCAATGCGGATGCCATTGCCGCGCGGTTCGATATGGCGGCGGCTTATTTGGAGATCGAGGGCGGTTTTGCCGGTTTCCAAGCCTATGTCGACGGGTTGAACACCGCGATGGGCATTCCTAAAACCCTCACCGAATTGGGGGTCACGGATCCCGATTTGGACGCTTTGGTCGATGCCGCGTTGCGCGATCCGTCGACGGGCGGAAATCCGGTCGAGATGACGGCGCAAAACACCCGCGCGTTGTTCGAAGCGCTGCTTTAAGATCCTAAACCAAAATGAGACATGGGCGCTCCGGGTGCGCGCCCATGTCCTATGGTCGATGTGGTCTTTGATCCGGGGGGATCAGAATGCAGCCCCTACGCGACCTCAGCAGCCGCTCTCGATACTGCCCTCGGGGCCGCAGAACAGGCGATACATCATGCCGATCACTTCGGCGGTTTTGTCATCTGACAGCGAATAATAGATGGTTTTGCCTTCGCGGCGGGTGGTTACCAAACGGTCTTCGCGCAGACGGGCAAGCATCTGGCTGACGGCGGCTTGGCGAATTTCCAAAAGGGCTTCCAATTCACCGACGGATTTCTCGCCGGTCCCGAGGTGGCACAAAATCATCAACCGCCCCTCATGGGCCAGAGTTTTCAGATAGGCAGCTGCGTCGGCGGCGCTTTTTGCCATTTCTTGTGGGGGTGCTTTTGGATCGGGTGTCGTCACGAAACTAGGTCCGGTGTTGTGGGTTCGCACTCGGATACCACGGCTCTTCGCCTCTTGGTAGAGAGTCGGAGAAAAGCGGGACGAATGCCCAAGTTTCCGCCCTTTGATTGTGCAGCTGTCCCATGCGCCGCAGTCAAAGAGAACAGAATGTTCGCAAGCGGCATGGGGACCGACGCGTCCGCAGCGGCCGGAGCGCTCGCTGCGGCGGGCAGGCCTGTGGCGTTAGCGCAGCATGATCACGTTGCGGCGGGCCGCGCCAGAGCGTGTGTCTTCCATGGCCTCGTTGATCTGCTCCAAGGTGAAGCGGTTGGAAATCAGCTCGTCGAGTTTCAAACGCCCCTGCTGATACAGGTCCACCATCCATGGGATATCGCGTTTGACGACCACGCCGCCCATTTTCGAACCCAGAATGCTTTGGCCCTGGTTGGCCATGATCAATGGCGAATAGGTCGCGACTTTATCGCCGTGCGGCATGCCTACCATGACGACTTTGCCCCGCGCGGCGAGATATCGCGGCGCCACGTCATAAACAGGCGCGGCGCCGACGGTGACCAAAACCGCATCGGCTCCGCGACCGAGGATCTTTTTTGCCGCGTTCCATGGTTTGGGTTCGGACGCCAGAACGCCGTCGGTCGCGCCGAATTCTTTGGCCGCGTCCAATTTGTCTTGGTGCATGTCGACGGCAATGATGCGGCGGGCCCCGGCGATGCGCGCGCCTTGGATCGCGTTGAGGCCGACGCCGCCCGCGCCAATGACAACAACATCTTGGCCCGCAGTGACGCCGCCGGTGATGACCGCCGCGCCGACACCGGTGATCACGCCGCAAGACAAAAGGCAGGCCACGTCTTTGGGCATGTCGGCGGGGATTTTCACGATCTGGCTGTGATGGATTACGGTTTTTTCCGCAAAGGCACCGGTTTCCATGGCGTGATACACCGGCGTGCCGTCTTTGGTGGTGACTGGCGACGCGGCGTAATCGACGGGGGTTTCGCATGTGGTGGGGCTACCGGATCCGCAGCTGTCGCAATGGCCACAGGCGCGGATCAAGGTGACTGCGACGCTGTCGCCGATCTCGAACCCTTGCACGCCATCGCCCAAGGCGGTGATGCGGCCTGCGGCTTCGTGGCCGAAGAGCGCGGGCAAATATCCCCCGAAACCGCCGTCTTGATAGGACAGATCCGAGTGACAAATCGCCACGGCGTCCAATTCGACCTCGACTTCGCCCATCTTCGGGCCGCGAATTTCGACCTCTTCGATCACCAAAGGCGTGCCGAACGCGTGGCAAATAGCTGCTTTCATTGTGCTCATGTTAAATCCCTCTCCATATCCCTCGGGCGGTCACAGGACCGGTCGTAATCTTTATAGCCGCGCGAAATATTATTCTGCTAGCCGAAACTAGGGTCTTGCGCGTTTTGACGTAGCGGAGAACAGCGCAGCAGCCACCAGCGCCAGAACAATTGCGATGGCAAAGGGTGCACCGGGAAAATAGAGCGGCGCCCGCGCATGGGTGAAGGCGGCAAAACTTGCGCCAAATACCACCGGTGAGATGACCATCGACAGGGCCCCGATGGCGGCCAGCACACCTTGCAATTCACCTTGGGCATTGGCGGGCACCTGCGCCGACATGATGGATTTGAGCGCCGGCATTCCGATCGAGCCAAGCGCGCCCAGTGGCACAAAATACATCACCAGCGCACCGTTGGTTACAAGGCATAGCATCGAGAACCCGAGAACATCGGCAAGAATGCCATAGCGCACGGTGCGCGCCTCGCCCCAGATCCGCAGGGCAGGGCGGATCAACACGATCTGGACAAAAGCCATCGACATGCCAAACACCGCAAGCGATAGGCCAATGCCCCCCGTGTCCCAGCCAAAGCGCTCGGCGGCGAAATAGGACCAGATCACCGGATAAACCTGCCCGACAATTTGATAGACGAACAGCATCCACAAGAGCGGTCGCAGCGCGCCCATGTTGGCCACCGCGCGAAAGGCGCCTAAGGGGTTGGCGCGTTTCCATGAAAAGGCACGGCGGTTCGGCGCGGTCAGGCTTTCGGGTAGGATCAGCGCGCCAAAGGCAAGGTTGAGGGTCGTTAACGCCGCAGCGGCGATAAACGGTGCACGGGTGCCCATTTCACCCAAAAGACCGCCCATCAGTGGCCCGATGACAAAACCGACACCAAAGGCCGCCTGGATCAATCCGAACCGCGCGGCACGGTCTTTTCCGGTTGTCGTATCGGCGATATATGCGACCGCCGTGGCATGGTTGGCAGAGGTGATCCCGCCGATGATCCGCCCGACGAACAACACGAAAATGCTGCCGGCGACGGCCATCAACACGTAATCCAATGCCATGACGGCCAAGGACACCAAAAGCACCGGGCGCCGCCCAAACCGGTCCGACAGATTGCCCAAAATCGGCGAGAAAATGAATTGCATCACCGCGAAAATCGCCGTGAGCCCCGCGCCCCAAAGCGCCGCCGTTGCCAGATCCCCGCCCTGCACTTCGCGGATCAATTGCGGCATGACGGGCATGATCAAACCGATGCCCATCGCGTCGATCAATACGGTCACAAGGATGAACATGCCGGCCAGTCCGCTGCGGGGCGGCGGAGCGGTTGGCGCGCTGTTCGATGGCGCAAGAAGGATCGGTGAGGCATCGGGCGCGGGCAGGGTCAAAGCGGCAAACCAATCGGGCAAAGAGCAAAGCGTCGGCATCGCGCCGCTTTGTCCTGTCTAGGCGGTCAGCCCGCCTTTGTGAATTCCAAAGAGGTCGCGGCCTTGGCAAAGCGGCGGGCCTCTGCCGGTGCGTTACCCATTTGTCTGGCGGGATCAAAGAGGGCATCGACATCCATATCGGGAAAGGCTCCGGCGGCCAGTTCCGCCAAATGCGCACCGGTTTTTGTGGCCTCAAGGCAAAGGTTTTTTACGGCAGCTTGGGCCTCGGGTCGCGGCAGGGTCTGGGCCAAAGCAAACGACAATGCCTCGGCATATATCAACCCCTGACCGCTGGTGAGGGCGGCGCGCATGGCATCGGCGTCGGGGGCGAGGGTTTGGCTCAAACTGCGGGCCTGTTCCAATATCGCCGCGCCCGAGAGGCACAGTTGCGGCACAGTTAGCCATTCGGTGAACCATGCCGACCCGTCGCGTTCCAATGTCGGGCTGCCTGCGGACAAAAGGGCGCCGTTCAGGGCGTTGATCTGTCGGGTGAGGGCGAGGATCGCGCTGGGTTTCACCGGGTTTTGCTTTTGGGGCATGGTCGATGATCCGCCCGCCGTCCCCAAGATCACCTCGCCAATGCCGGTCATGGTCAGGACCAGCAGGTCTTCGGCCATTTTACCAAGCGCCGCGCCAAGGCGCGCGAGCCAGCCGGACAGGGCAAGGATCGGGCTGCGGTCACTATGCCATGAACGCCGGGGGTCGCGCAGGCCAAGCGCGGCTGCCAAAGCGGTGCGGATGGCTTCGGCCTTTGGGCCCATCGCGGCGCCGGTGCCTGCTGCGCCCGACAGCGAAACCCATAATACGCGCTCCCTCAAGGCAGGGAGTTCGGCGTGTAGATCAAGCAAAGGCGCGCCCCAATGGGCGATGACCGATCCGAAGCTCACCGGCGTGGCGTGTTGGCCATATGTGCGCCCTGCCATCGGCAGCTCGGCGTGGGCTTTCGCCAATTTGCCCAAACCGGACAGCGTTTCGGCCAAGAGCGCGTCATATTGCGCCAACACTTGCCGCAGGCGCAACATCAATCCGGTGTCGAGGATATCTTGCGATGTCGCGCCGAAATGAATGTATTGGCTGTGCTCGGGGGCTTCCATCGCGGTGCGAAAGGCGGCGACAAAGGCGGGGATGCACACGCCGTCGGTGGCGGTGGCACCGGCCAATCCGGCGGGATCGATCTGCACCTCCATTGCCGCGCGGTGGATCGCGGCGGCGGAAATTTCCGGGATCACACCGGCCGCGCCTTGGGCCTTGGCAAGCGCACCTTCGACGATCAACAAAGCGCGCATTTCGGCGCTGTCGGTGAAGAGTTTCGACACCTCACCGGCGTTGAAGAGTTTCGCAAGCAGCGGGCTGTCGTAAACGGATCCAGCCATAGGGTTGTTATCCTTCGGAAATCTGGTCGAGCAATGCGGCCAGTGTATCAGGCGCGGCAAAAAATGGCGAATGGCCACAGGTCATGTGGTGGACATCCGCGCGTGGCCAATCGCCGGTCATGGTCAATTGGTATTCGGGCGGAATGGTTTGGTCATCGGCGCAGTGGATATAGCTGCGCGGCAGGTCTTGCGAGCGCGGCGTCAGCGTCAAAGGCGTGGTCTGCGGCGCGATGGCTTCGGCGCAAAGGTTCTCTTTGGCAAAAATGGCGCTGTCCTGCGGACAATCTTGATAGAAAACACCGGTTGCCGCATCGGGTTTGATGGTGAACCCGCGTCCATCTGCGGTTTTCTCGATCGCGTGGAGCAGCGGTTGACGCGGTGCGGACATGCGCATGTCGACCAAGGACTTGCCGCTTTGGGGCACATAGGCGCAAAGGTAGACCAGCCGCGCGATTTTATCGGGGGCTTTTTCCGCCGCCGCAGTGATCGCGTAGCCGGCCATGGAATGCCCGACGAGGAGCGTGTCATGGTCCATTGCCGCGAGGATGGCATCGGCATAGTCTTCGAGTGTCACGTCTTGATAAGGCGTGGTATCCGCCCCGTGTGACGGTAGATCAATCGCCGAAACATCATGCCCGCGCGCATGCAACAAGGGGATCACATCGCGCCAGCACCAAGCGCCGTGGCAGGATCCGTGAATCAGCAGAAATCTGGCCATTTAGATATCCAAAAACACGGTTTCATCATCGCCTTGCAGGCGAATGTCGAACCGATATTGGCGCTCACCCGTCTTCCTTGCAATGAGCGTCTGGACGCGCGGGGTTTGCTCGATGCGGGATAAAAGCGGATCGTCGGTGTTGTCCTCATCGTTGAAATAGATCCGCGTTTGCAAGCCGTTGTTGAGGCCGCGCGCAACGATCCAAAGGCTGATGTGCGGCGCTTGCATCGCGCCATTGCGGTGGGCGACGGCGCCGGGTTTGACCGTGGTGAGGGTAAAGGTGCCGCGGTCTTTGTCGGCGGCGAAACGGCAAAACCCGGTGACCGCCGGATCGGCATCGGCGTGACCTGCGAATTTGCCTGCCGCATCCGCTTGCCAGCTTTCGAACATCGCATCGCGCAAGGCCCATCCGGTGCCATCAAAGACCGATCCGGTGATGGTGATCACCTCGCCCTTCGGCGTGCCGTTGATCGGCGATGTGCCAAGGTCTTCGGCATAGATTCCTTTGACGCCCGCAAAGGAGGGAATGCAACCGATATGGACGTAAGGACCGGCGGTTTGCGATGGTGTTTCGACAAGCCTGTCAAGAGGTTGGACCATGGTTTACATCCCTTCCAGTTTGTTTTCGAACATCGTCTGACGACGGCCGCGCAGCACGATATCGAATTTATAGGCGAGGTAATCGAGGGGGCGGGATTTGCTCATATCCAAGGGCGCGACAAGGCGGTCAAGCTGGCTGCGCGATTTGATCGTCGCGGCGATGGGGCATTTGTCGATCAACGGATCGCCCTCGAAATACATCTGGGTGATCAGGCGTTGGCCAAAGCTGTGGCCAAAAACCGAAATGTGAATATGCATCGGGCGCCAATCATTGCCACGATTTTGCCAAGGGTAGGCGCCGGGGCGAATGGTCAGGAATTCATAATCGCCGTTCTCATTGGTGATCGTGCGGCCGCATCCGCCGAAGTTCGGGTCAAGCGGGGCAAGGTAGCTGTCCTTGATATGGCGATAGCGCCCGCCGGCGTTGGCTTGCCAGAGTTCGATCAACGTATGGGGCACGGGACGGCCGAATTCGTCCAATACGCGGCCATGCAGGAGGATGCGTTCGCCCATGGCTGCGGCCTTGCCTCGGGTGTAATTCATAATCAGATTGTTGTCCCATTCGCCCAAAACCTGATGGCCGAAACGCGGGCCGGTCTCTTCGGAGGGGGTGCTTTCCATGCTCAGAAGTGCCCATTTCGGGCTGCGCGCGACCGAGGTCTTGTAGTCGGGGTCATAAGCGACCGGATGCGCGGCGCGGTTGCGCGGCACGAGGGGGCCAAGGTCAGCCATTGCCATCCTCCATATCATCAAAAATGTCCCGCGCCAGTTTGAACGCGCTATTGGCGCGCGGCACACCGGCATAGATCGCCACATGCATGAGGGCCTCGGTGACGTCCTCACGGGTCGCGCCGGTGTTGGCGGTGGCGCGCAGATGCAATTCGAATTCCTCAAGGTTGCCGAGCCCTGCCAGCAGAGCCAGTGTGATCATCGAACGCTCGCGCAGGGTGATCGTGTCGCGGCTCCAGACATGACCCCAGGCGGCATCGGTGATCATGTCCACAAAAGGCGCGGCGATGTCGTTCGGGTCGGCTTTGGAACGTGTCACATGCGCCTCGCCCAGCACACGGGTGCGGGTCGCGGTGCCTTTTTCTCGCATGGTTTCGTCGTCAGACATGGCCTGTTTCCTTGATGAACTGGATCAGCAGATCGGCAAAGGCATCCGGTTGCTCGACACAGGGCAAATGCCCGGCGCGGCGGATGATTTCGAACCGCGATCCGGGGATCAAATTCACGGTTTCGCGGACCAGATCGGGCGGTGTGGATCCATCATCCGATCCGGCAATGCCGAGCGTCGGCAGGCGCAGGCCGCTGGTCGGGGTGTAAAAATCTGTGCCTGAAATTGCGGCGCAGCAACCAGCGTAACCTTCCACCGATTGTCGGATCAACATATTGTGCCATGCGGAAAATTCGGGCGATGCGCGAAAATTCTTGTGAAACCAGCGCTCTAGAATGCCGTCGGCCAACGGGGCGATCCCGTCCTTTTTGACTGCGGCGATCCGGTCGGCCCACATTTGCGGTTGGCCGATTTTCGCGGCCGTATTGGACAGGACCATTGCCCGCACCAGATCGAGCCGTTTGACCGCCAATCCTTGCGCGATCATCCCGCCGATAGACAGCCCGACAAAGAGGCTGTTCTTGACCTCCAGATGATCCAAAAGCTGTTCGGCATCGCGCACCAATGTGCCCATCGAATACGGAGCTTTGGTCGCGTCCGACAAGCCATGCCCGCGTTTGTCATAGCGGATCATCCGTAGCCCGCCGGGGAAGGCCGCGTGCAGATGCGCGACGACCTTGTCCCAAAGCCGGAAGTCCGTGCCAAGCGAATTGGCAAAAACCACGGCGGGCGCGTCTTTTGGCCCTTCGTCGCGGTAATGAAGCCCAACGCCATCGAGATCGAGAATATGCATTAGTATGGCAGTCCTACATAATTTTCCGCCATCACCCTCTGCGCGTTTTCATTGTCGCGCAAGAAGGCGATTTCGGCCTGTTGCATCTTAAGGTCAAAATCCGATTGGTCGGGGAAGCGGTGCAAAAGGTTGCTCATCCACCAACTGAACCGTTCGGCTTTCCACACCCGGGCAAGGGCTTTTTGCGAATAGGCGTCAAGCCCTTCGCAGGAGCCGTCGCGGTAAAAATCCCTCAACCCGTCAAACAGATAATGGATGTCCGAAGCGGCGGTGTTCAGGCCCTTGGCCCCTGTCGGTGGCACGATATGGGCGGCGTCCCCGCAGAGGAACAATCGCCCCCACCGCATCGGTTCGGTGACAAAGCTGCGCAGCGGCGCGATGCTTTTCTCGATCGCCGGGCCGGTGATCAATGCCTCGGCGGTTTCCTGTGGAATGCGGCGTTTCAACTCGGCCCAAAAGGCGGCGTCGGTCCAATCCTCGGGCTTATCCGATAGGGAACATTGAATGTAATAGCGGCTCAAGTTCGCATTGCGCATGGAACAAAGGGCAAAGCCGCGTTCGGAATTGGCGTAGATCAATTCATCGTCCACGGGCGGGGTTTCCGACAGGATGCCAAGCCAGCCAAAGGGGTAGACCTTCTCGTATTCCTTGCGCATGGCGCGCGGGATGGTTTGGCGGCTGACGCCGTGAAACCCGTCGCAACCGGCAATGTAATCACATTCGATGCGGTGCGCGGTGCCATTGGCGTCATAAGTCACGAAAGGCGCATCGCCATCGGCGCCGTGGATCACCACGTTCTCGACGTTAAACCGGATATCCCCGCCCATGGAGTCGCGGGCGTCATAAAGATCGCGCGTGACTTCGGTCTGGCCGTAAACCATCACCGGCGTGCCGGTCAATCTCTTGAGGTCAATCTCGAAAACCTCATTGCCATATGCAATTTTGGTGTGGTCATGAATGAACCCTTCGGCGTCCATACGCTTGGCCACGCCGGCGGTGCGCAACAAATCGACCATGCCGGTTTCCAATACGCCGGCCCGAATGCGGCCCTGCACATACTTGCGGGTTTTGCGTTCCAAGACCACGGAGGAAATGCCCGATCTGTGAAGCAATTGCGACAGAAGCAGACCCGAAGGACCGCCGCCAATAATGGCTATTTGTGTTCGCATTGGCTCCTCCCTGTTTGAGAGATGACTCTGGCATTTGATTTGCTATGTCAACTATAGGGCGTGCTCCTGCAGGCTGTCCATGCGTGAACGTAAGGCGCTTAGGTGTCCACAAGCGCCAGCGCGCGGGTCATGAGTGCAGGGTCGACATTGCCGCCGGATGCCACGGCAATCACGTCCTCCCCATCTATTTTCTCCTTGTGAAACAAAGCCGCAGCCAAGGCGACCGCGCCGCCGGGTTCGAGCACGATTTTCAATCTCAGCATGGCAAGCGCCATCGCGCGCAAGGCCTCTTCGTCGCTGACAGAAAGGCCGGGACCACACAGGCGTTTGAGAATCGGAAAGGTCAAATCGCCGGGTTGCGGCGTGATAATCGCGTCGCACAGGCTGCCCGACAGGGCGGGATTGCGTTCGATCCGGCCGGCGCGTAGCGAGCGGGCGACGTCATCGAAGCCTTCGGGTTCGACAGGGCGCACAGTCATGTTTGGTGCCCGTGCCTCCAAAGCCAATGCAATGCCAGAGGTCAATCCGCCGCCTCCGCAACACACTAAAACCTGTGCCGTATCAATGCCTTGATTTGCGGCTTGCGCGGCAATTTCCAATCCACAGGATGCTTGACCGGCGATGACCATCGGGGCGTCAAAGGGTTTGATTAAGGTTAGCCCCCGCGCCTCGGCCATCTGCGCACCAATGGCATCGCGGTCTTCGCTGACACGGTCGTAGAGCACGACCTCGGCCCCCAACGCGCGGGTGTTGTCGATCTTCAGCTGCGGGGCATCTGACGGCATGATGATCACAGCAGCCACGCCGTGGCGCGCGGCGGCCATGGCGACCCCTTGGGCGTGGTTGCCGGACGAAAAGGCGATCACGCCGCGTTTGCGCGTGTCCTCATCCAGAGCAGAGAGCGCCGACCAAGCGCCGCGAAACTTGAACGATCCGGTGTGTTGCAGGCATTCGGCCTTGATCCAGACGCGCCGCCCGGCGATTTCATCCAAAAAGGGCGAGTTGAGCAATGGCGTGCGCCGTGCATGGCCATTGAGGCGGGCTGCTGCGGCGTCGATATCGGTGATGGTGACGGCCTCTGACATGGGATTTCCCTTTCAATCGCTCAGTAGACATCAAGCGCGGCAATGCCGGTCAAGTCGGGCAAGACCCTTTGCGGTGTCGCGGGCAACCGGTCGATCGGCGCGCCGTTGCGGTTGACCCATGCGGTGGTAAACCCATAGGCCGCCGCCGCCGCCGCGTCCCAGCCGTTGGACGACACGAAAAGAACCTCATCCGGCGCGCATCCGAACCGCGCGCCCACCAGATCATAGACCGTTTTTGCAGGTTTGAAGATGCCGACGCTTTCAACCGACAAGACGTCGTCGAGCACCGCGCCAAGCCCTGCCGATTGCACTGCACCGGCGAGCATCTCCGGCGATCCGTTCGACAAGATCGCCGTATTGAGCCCGCGTGCCTTGAGCGCGTCGAGCATCTTTGGCACTTCGGCATAGGCCGGCAACTCCCAATAGAGTTGCAAGAGACGTTCTCGCAGCGCCGGTTCGGTCAATCCCTCGGCCTCCAGTGCCCAATCCAATCCGTCTTGGGTCACCTGCCAGAAATCACAATGGGCGCCCATCACAGCCCGTAGCCAACTGTATTCCAATTGCTTGCGCCGCCAGTTTTCCGCCACGCTGGGCCAATGGGTCGCCAGGGCACCGGCACCGGGTTCGGCGGCGGCAATGCGGGCGGCGGCGTTGACGTCAAACAGCGTGCCATAGGCGTCGAAGATACAGGTGGTGACGGGCATGATATGGTCCTGTTTGGCGGTGCCTTTTGGGCGGTTAAGGGGATTTGTGGATCACCGCGAGAGATCGGCATGGGCGGCGCCACGGCCTATATGAGAGGTTCAGGATGCAACGTTGCATGCGAACCCTTTCAGCGCAAAGACAAAATCTGCGTTCCCGCCGATGCGTTTGCAAATCCGGCGCAGCGGGCTTAAACTTGCTGTCGAGCCGACAAGCACCCGCGCGCCGCGTGGCCTTGGCAAATCAATCCCCTATCAGAACTGGATATTCCATGACCGAGATCAAATCGGGCGATACCGTCCGTATTCATTACACCGGCACCCTCAACGATGGCAGCACCTTTGACAGCTCCGAAGGCCGCGACCCTCTCGAGTTCGAAGTGGGTTCGGGTCAGATCATCCCCGGCCTCGACAAGGCTTTGCCCGGCATGACCGCAGGCGAGAAGAAATCCGTGACCATCGCTCCCGAAGAGGCCTATGGCCCCGTCCATGCCGAAGCTATGCAGGTTGTGCCGCGCGGCGAGATTCCCGACGACATCCCGCTTGATCTGGGCACGCAGCTTCAGGTGCAAACGCCCGACGGGCAGGCGATGGTTGTGACCGTGGCCAATGTGACCGAAGCTGAAGTGACGCTGGATGCGAATCATCCGCTCGCAGGTAAGGAATTGACCTTTGATTTCGAGATCGTCGGCATCAACTGATCCGGGGTCACGATGGAACGTGGGGGCGTGCTGGAAACGGCACGCCCCTTTTTTGTGCCCGTTTGGTGCGGCGGTGGTCAGATGGGGCCAAGGGGGGTATTTTACCAACTGGCTCCGGCCAGAGTTTGCGCGCTATACTTCGGGCGAGAACACTGCCGTGCGACAGGAGTCCCCGCGATGCCGAAGACAGATAAGAGCCCCAAATCCTCGACCAAAGACAATGCGGTGATGGAGGGTATCTTGCAAAAGATGCAAGCGCTTCAGGCGCAGTTGGAAGAGGAAGTCGCGAAGCGCCGCGCGGCGTTTTCCTATCGTGTCGAGAATGGCCGCGTGGTGTTCGGCGCCGAAGCCAAGCGGCGGCAAAGAGCGATGCGCATTCGGCTTTGGGCGTTCTTGCGGGCTACGCGGCCGATGACGGTGATCACGGCGCCGGTGATCTACTCTTTGATTATCCCATTTGTATTGCTGGATATCTTTGTCAGCATTTACCAAGCGATTTGCTTTCCGGTCTATGGCATCCCCAAAGTGACACGGCGCGATTATATCGCCATAGACCGGCATCAATTGGCCTATCTCAATGCGTTGCAAAAGATGAACTGCATGTATTGTGGATATTGCAACGGCTTGATCGGATATGTGCGCGAAGTGGCCAGCCGCACCGAAGCCTATTGGTGCCCGATCAAACATGCGCGCCACCTGCACGGCGGGCATGACCATTATGCGGGGTTCACCGATTTCGGGGACGGCGAAGGGTTTCAATCGGGGCTTGTCCGGTCGCGCGGCCGGTTGAAAACTCTGGACGGCAGCAGCAGTGGCGGCGGGGACGACAGGGCCGATCAGGAGTGACGCAAAACCCAAAGGGCGCCCCGATCAGAGGCGCCCATTGGGGTTTATATCTTTGATCGGTCTATATGTTTTCGCCCTGCGGCATGCCCAAAACATGATAACCGCCATCCACATGGATGATCTCGCCCGTGGTGCAGGCCCCTGCATCCGAGGCAAGATAAACGGCGGTGCCGCCCACAGCTTCGAGCGTCGCATTGGCGCGCAACGGCGCGTTTTGTTCGGAATGTTTGTAGGTCTTGCGCGCGCCGCCAATCGCCGCCCCGGCAAGGGTTTTCATCGGTCCCGGAGAGATCGCATTGACGCGGATGCCTTCGGGGCCAAGATCATTGGCAAGGTAGCGCGTGGTCGATTCCAACGCGGCCTTGGCCACGCCCATAACGTTGTAATTCGGGACAACGGTATTCGATCCTTGGAATGTCAGGGTCAACAGCGTGCCGCCGTTGTCCACCATCAAAGGATGCGCGCGGCGGGCGACTTCGACCAAGGAATAGGCCGAAATATCCATCGAGTTTTTGAAGTTCTCGCGGCTGGTGTTCAAAAACCGGCCGGTCAATTCGGCTTTGTCCGAAAAGGCGATGGCATGGACGACGAAATCAATCGTCGGCCAGCGCGCGCCAAGTTGTTCGAACGCGGTGTCGAGCGAGGCATCATCCGTCACATCCACATCGACCATGAAATCGCTGCCCACCGAGGCGGCGAGCGGCGCAAGGCGGCTGCCGAAGGCTTCGCCTTGGTAGGTGAAGGCCAATTCCGCGCCGGCGCCGGCCATGGCTTTGGCAATGCCCCATGCAATCGAGCGTTCATTGGCCACGCCCATGATGAGCCCGCGCTTGCCCTTAAGAAGGTCTGACATCAATACTATTCCGTTCTATTTCAGGGCTTTATCCAAGATACTTCGAGATCAACATCGACCCGTTGGTGCCGCCAAAGCCAAAGCTGTTGGTCATCACCGTGTCGAGGCCGGCATTGTCGACGCGGGCGGTGGCGATTTCCGCCGCATCAAGTGCCGGATCGAGGGTTTCGACATTGATCGACGGCGCGATGAAATCGTTTTCCAACATAAGCAAGCAATAGATCGCCTCTTGCGCGCCGGTGGCGCCTTGGCTGTGGCCGGTCATGGATTTTGTGGATGAAATCAACGGGGTAGATCCTTGGCCAAAGACGCGGCGCACGGCTTCGACTTCGCCGACATCGCCCACAGGGGTCGAGGTGCCATGGGCGTTGATGTAGCCCACCTTGCGGGCCGGATCGAGCGATTGCAGCGCAAGGCGCATGGCGCGTTCGCCGCCCTCGCCCGAGGGGGCGACCATGTCATGGCCATCCGATGTGGCGGCGTATCCGGTGACTTCGCCGTAGATTTTTGCGCCGCGCGCAAGGGCGTGCTCAAGGTCTTCGAGAACCACAATGCCGCCGCCGCCGCCGATGACAAACCCGTCACGGCCCGCATCGAACGCGCGCGAGGCTTTGGTTGGCGTGTCGTTGTATTTGCTGCTCATCGCGCCCATCGCATCGAACAGGCACGACAGGGTCCAATCCAGCTCTTCGCCGCCGCCGGCGAACATCACGTCTTGCTTGCCCATCATGATCTGTTCGGCCGCGTTGCCGATGCAATGCAACGAGGTGGAGCAGGCCGAGGTGATCGAATAGTTGATCCCTTTGATTTTAAAGGCAGTCGCCAAGTTGGCAGAGATCGTCGAGCCCATGCATTTGGGCACGGCAAACGGCCCGATGCGTTTGGTCGCGCCGGTTTTGAGCGCGGTTTGATGCGCCGCGAACATCGCCGATGTGGAGGGGCCGCCCGATCCTGCGATCAATCCGGTGCGCTCGTTGATCACATCGCCTTCCTCAAGCCCCGCATCCGCGATGGCTTGGCGCATGGCGATATGGGCATAGGCCGCACCCGGCCCCATGAACCGCAATGTGCGTTTGTCGACATGTTCGGCCACGTCAAGTTTGACATTGCCCGCGATCTGGCTGCGAAAGCCGTGCTCGGCCATGTCTTCATTAAAGGTGATACCGGAGGTGCCGGCTTTGAGCGAGGTCAGAACCTCTTGGGCGTTGTTGCCGATGGAGGAGACGACCCCCAAACCTGTGACGACGACACGGCGCATGGCGTGCTCCTTTTATAAACTTAAGGCGTTTGTAGAGCAGCAGGGGATTGAGGTGCAAGGGGATAGGGAAAACCGGACGGTTGTGAGGCGTGAGATGGCTTTAAGTTTTACGTCATCAACGGGCCCAAAATGGGAAAATGCAGCATAGCCGCCGTTCGCGCAGAGCGCAGCGGAGGTGTCAAAGAGTTCATTGAAACAGATGCCGCAGTGGATTCAAACGGCGAATAAGCGCAGATAGTGAACTTTGCAAAGTTGAAATTGATAGCTTCGGTCGTCACTGGAGGTTAGTTGATTAGTATCCAATCAGGAGATTGATCATGAATTTTGATGAAACGATCCCCAAAAAGCCATCAAGCTGGAACAATGATCGACTGCATTTCTTTAAGTATATGAGCTTTGAAACTGCGGAGATTGTCCTGACAAATCGAACTTTGAGATGGTCGACACCCCGGACACTCAATGATTTGTATGACGTTCAATTCGACATGGGGCTAGACATGGACTTAGAGCGTCTTGACGACCTTTCATATGAGAAGATGTGGAAAGTTGTGTCTGGAGAGATTCTCCCCAATGAGAAAACTCGCATTGGGCAACTACTGCGCTTTCTAGGATCATCAGTAAAATACGCGTCGAAGGACGAATTTGCTCGAGCCTTTGATGGCGTTGTCAAAGAAGGGTACGAAAGGATGCTTGCGAGATTGCCTGAAACGCAGAGAGAGATTCGTGAGTACATGGAAGACTTGAAAGTCCTATGTCTTACCGAAGATCCAACAAATCCACCAATGTGGGCTCATTATGCTCAGCAGGATTCCGGGGTCGTCATCCGGCTGCGATCGATACCGGCTCTTGATACCCCTTACGGGATGGCTGTTTCAATCAATTACCTACAAGAACTTCCTTCTCTTGCAGATGAAGAGCACTTTTCCAATGTTCTCTCTGGCATCCAGACCGACAATTACCGAGCACAGATTAACCGAATGATGTATTCCAAGGGCTCGGCTTGGTCGTACGAGAAGGAATGGCGTATCTCTTCAGGTGATGGGCGCAATAAGACAGCGCCATATGAAGACATCTCGTTCGGTTTGAATGATCTCGACGGCGTAATACTGGGCATCAACATGTCTGCTGAGAACAGGCGCAAAATCATCGAACTGACCAAGTCGTTTCCAAACGTGGAACTTTTGGAGGCAAAGAGATCAACTTCGGGATTTCATCACGATATAGTGCCAATTGCGGATTGAGTTGCATCTGGTTGTTTGCGTGAATTTAGGCGTGACGCATGTCTTACGCAGCTGACGTTGTTTCGAACAAACGCCACATACTGCTGAAAACTAATGTCCGGCTAAGGCTGGGAGTAGCCGTTGGGTCAGATATGACGCACGGCAACAAAGTCCCGCACTTCCGGCATAGATAAACGCTGCAATGAAGGTCGGGTCTGATACAAAAATGCGTGACGTTTGGGGCGAGATAGCATGACGCGGCGCGTTGGTCAGAGTCAGAAAACCACTCGTAGGCTGTCAAAGATGCGCGGCGTTCCTCACCAGCTAATTTCCCGAAGACCGTTTGTTTTGGTTCGCTTCGAATTTCTCCCAAACATGCATGCGCCCTTTTTGGCGCGCATCTGCCAGCCAGAGTTTTTTGCGGGCATCAGGCACTTCCAAACTGCGATAGATACCACCTGAAAATTTGGGCCAATCTATCGCCATGCCGATTTTAACCATCTCTGCGGAAAGGTCGCGCCCGTCTGGCAGGTAGCACTTTGCCACGGTGCGCCCATGCGCGTCTTCTTCGACGATTTCGGCGCGCACCATTTGTCCCTTGCACATCGAGAGCAATGCCCATTTGGCCTTGTTCCCGTAGGGGTGGTTCATCTCTGGCGCATCAATGCCGAAGAGCCTTATTTGGGTTTTGCGTATCCTGACCGTGTCGCCATCAACAACATATGCCGGCCCCTCCAACACGGTTGGGCGCGAAACCGGACTTGCCGTCTTTGCTTCAAAGGGTTTTGGAGGTGGTGTGTGCTGTCGCTGAACGGGGCGTTGTCTCAATGCGCCTCCGCCGCGTGGACGGTTTGATTTCTTGCCAAGGAAAACCAGAAGACCGATGAAAAAGAGAATGAATAAGAGGATTTCCAAGCAACTCAACTCCGTAAAATATACGCTTCATGCGGGCAATCCAAATGGCCCGCATGAAGTTTACTATTCTTGTGCCGGCTCTTCAGCCGCCTGTCTTAACTCTCCGACAGCGCGACCTTCATGTCTTTGACTTGATAGATGACTTCGCCATCGGCCTCGACAATGCCATCGGCCACGCCCATGGTCAGGCGGCGGGTTTGGATCGCTTTGGTGAAGTCGATTTTATAGGTTAGCATTTTGCGGTCGGGGCGCACCATGCCGGTCAGTTTGACCTCGCCCACGCCAAGCGCATAGCCGCGCCCCAGCCAGCCGCGCCAGCCGAGGTTGAAGCCGGTGAGTTGCCACAGGCCATCAAGGCCAAGGCATCCGGGCATGATTGGATTGCCGGGGAAATGGCAGTCGAAAAACCAAAGGTCCGGCGTGATGTCGAATTCGGCGGTGATATGGCCTTTGCCGTGGGTGCCGCCATCGGCGGATACTTCGGTGATCCGGTCCATCATCAGCATGGGCGGGGCGGGCAATTGAGCATTTCCTTCGCCGAAAAGCTCGCCGCGTGCGCATTTCAGAAGATCGTCTTTGTCAAAGCTGCTCGGATATTGGGCCATTCAGGCGCGCCCCTTTATTTGAGTTGGATAAGGTCAGGTTTCCTCTAGCATCCCGCGGCTGGTTCACGCAAGTATTGCGCGGTTTTACGCGGTTTGGCGGGGCCTATGCGCCCGGGATTGGCGGCTCTTGGCGAGGGGCGCGAATATGCGTTGAAATTAGGCGCAGTTGCGCGATATATATAGCAGAAGATGAAAGACACAGTCACCCCAGAAGCCTTCGAGGCACGTGCGAGCGATTGGCTCGGGACCGCAGGATTGCGCCCGACGCGGCAGCGCATGGCTTTGGCGGCGCTTTTGGTAGGCGATGGCGAGCATCGTCATGTCACGGCCGAAAGCCTGTTTGCCGATGTGCAGTCGGGCGGCGAGCGGGTGTCTTTGGCCACGGTGTACAACACGCTTCGGGCGTTTTGTGACGCCGGATTGATGCAAGAGGTGATGGTGGATGGCTCGAAAAGTTATTTCGACACCAACACCCACGATCACCCGCATTTCTTTTGGGAAGACAGCGCCGAGTTGATGGACGCGCCCGCGAGCGAGTTGGAAATCACGCGGTTGCCGGATGCGCCCGAGGGGGCGCAGATTTCCAAAGTGGATGTGGTGATCCGCCTGCGCCGGACCTGATCCTAGCGCTCGTTTTTAACGCTCTTAGGTGATTTTGTGCGGTCCGGCTTGGGGTCGCCCGCGGCGGTTTGCGCGGCGGGGTTTGGGTGCCTCCGGCGGGGATATTTAGAGAAAGCAGAAAGGGGCGGCGATTTTTGCCGGGAGCGGCGCGAAATGTCGTTCAAATCGCGCGGCTCAGAACCATTGGCCGGGTTCCATCAGGCCCAGATCGAGCAATTGGCGCGAGTGCCATTCAAAAGCTGTGGAATTGTGCCAGCGGAAGGTATCGATATCAAAGGTCGATCCGGGATTATGCTTGAGCGCTTTGGCGGTGCGGAACGAACAGATGGTGGCGGTGATATTGTTGTGCCACGGGCAGGCATAGGTGTTGTATTCTTCGATGTTAAAGGTGTGATCTTCACGCAGCGTCAGGTCCGGCGCGGCGCGGAATAGGGCGATGCGGTCGATCTTGCGACGTTTGGCGGGGATGTGCTCTTCGAAGCGCCAGCGCAGGCCGCCGAAAAAATCCAACTGGCGCTCTTTGGGGTGGCCGTTTTTGCCGGCGTCACTGCGCGCGAGGGCGTAGTAGCCGGATTTGTCGAGATGGGCGTCTTCGAGCGAGACGGCATTCGGGTGCGCGCCCAGATCGGCGGCGTATAGGTCGACAACATAGGTGAGCAGGGCGCTGCGCCGCTCTTCGGTGTGGAAGGCAAGGAGTTCGCCAATGCCGCGGCTTTCGCAAAACGGGTAGAACAGGTATTCGGCGTTATAGCAGTAATAAAGCCATGTATTTGGTGCCGCTTTGATGATCGCGTTTACAGCATGGGGCAGGGCGCCGTGCTGCCGTGTGTCATAGGTGATGCGGTGGAGACGCTCTTCGAGGTCCTTGGGCAAGGTGATGCGGTCAGGCATGAAGGCCAGCAGGGTTTTGAATCCGGCTTGCAAGTGGTGGCGCAGGGTGGTGTCCACCTCGATGTCATCCTCGACAAAGATCATTGCCGCAGGGCCAAGAGATGGCGCGACCAGCGGCGCGGCTTTTTGTGCTTTCAGGAATGCCTCGAGGCTGTCGTAGGTCATGTGCCGCTTTCTTGCCGGTGGGTGCGTTGTAGCGCGCTGACTTGCAAATTCGGTTAATTCGGCCCGCATTGCAAGATGCAGCGCATATGGTATACGGCGGTTTTCATCCATCGGCGAGCGAGATTTAGGCAGATGAGCGATCTGAAAACAGGGCAGACAGAGCAGGCAGCGGCGGACACCCCGGCGCCGAAGAAGCTGTTTATCAAGACCTACGGTTGCCAAATGAACGTCTATGATAGCGAGCGCATGGCAGAGGCTTTGGGCGGGCAGGGCTATGTTGCCACCGAAGACATGGGTGATGCCGATATGATTTTGCTCAACACCTGCCACATTCGCGAGCGCGCCGCCGAAAAAGTGTATCACGATCTGGGGCGGTTGCGCCCTTTGAAGGATGCCAATCCGGATTTGAAAATCGGCGTGGCCGGGTGTGTGGCGCAGGCCGAGGGGCAGGAAATCATCCGTCGCCAGCCGATGGTCGATCTGGTCGTCGGCCCGCAAAGTTATCACCGGTTGCCAGAGTTGGAAGCCAAGGCCGGCAAAGGCGGCAAGGCGATCGATACCGATTTCCCTCAAGAGGATAAGTTCGAGCATCTCGCCGCCCGCCCCAAAGCGCGGCGCGCACCGGCGGCATTTTTGACCGTGCAAGAGGGATGTGACAAATTCTGTGCCTTCTGTGTGGTGCCCTATACGCGCGGGGCCGAAGTGTCGCGCCCGGTTGAACGGGTGCTGAGCGAGGCGCGCGATCTGGTCGAGCGCGGCGTGCGCGAGATCACGCTTTTGGGGCAGAATGTGAATGCCTATCACGGGTTGGACGCGAACGGGCGCACGCGGTCTTTGGCCGATTTGATTTGGGCGCTCAACGAGGTCGACGGGTTGGAGCGCATCCGCTTTACCACCTCGCACCCCAATGACATGACGGATGATCTGATCGAGGCGCATGGCTCTTGCGCCAAATTGATGCCCTACCTGCATCTGCCGGTGCAATCGGGCAGCGATCATATTTTGAAACGGATGAACCGGTCGCATACCGCCGAAAGCTATTTGCGGGTGATCGAGCGTATCCGCGCGGCGCGGCCTGATATTTTGCTCTCCGGGGATTTTATCGTCGGGTTCCCCGAAGAGAGCGAAGCCGATTTTCAAGCCACGTTGGATTTGATCCGAGAGGTCCGTTTCGGGCAGGCCTATTCGTTCAAATACTCCACCCGTCCGGGCACGCCGGCCGCCGAACGGCCGTTGGTGGATGACGCTGTCGCCGCTGAACGTTTGGCGCGCTTGCAAGGGCTGTTGACCGAGCAGCAACGCGCCATCCAAGACGAGATGATCGGGCGCGAGGTTTCGGTGATGTTTGAGCGCAAAGGCCGCCATGAAGGGCAGATGGTCGGAAAGTCTGAATATCTGCATGCGGTGCACGTTGGGGATAACCCCGCAGGCGTGGGCGAGATACGCCGTGTGCGGATCACTGATAGCAGCAGCAATTCTCTGCGCGGTATATTGGCGTAAGGCCTGCCGGTTTGGCGCGGGCTGGGGTTTTTCCGGACAGCGCCGATATCAACACGCCAGCAACCGCCACCGGAGCCGCTTCTTCGCGGGGGTGCAGGCCCTGCCTGCCTTGACGGCTCCATTCGACACAATGACGCGATCTTTGCCGGACGGGAAGATGGCGGCCTTGCAGCCATTGAGCGCGGGGCCGGAGGGCCACGGTGCATTTTATTTGTGGCCCCACCTGCCGGAGCCACATGTTGCCCGGTTCCGTTGCTTGACGGCCTTGGCCCCACTTTTGCGCGCCGACTTTGATTTTCTACCGCTGCATCCGCACGGCTTCATAATCTGGAAATTTCTTTGCCGTAAGGTGCAAGAAATTACTGATCTGGAGCATGGTGTTACAGGCGAAGCGTAGGAATGAAGGGCCCAAGATACGATGGCAACAATTCATGACTTGATTGAAGTGACCGAGATTAGCCAGTACACAACCTATTCGAAGGAAAATGGCAATCTGCTTGACGTGATTGATAATGTATCGTCAAGCGATTTGAACGATGGCGAATTTGATACGGGTGACGATCTCACCATTGACGGTGTATCCTATAACATCGACAGTATTTATGAGCCAAACAGCAATGGCAGCTTCAGTCTGGGCGACGGCTCCAGCAAGTCTTTCGCTTGGGGGCTCGAGGCCAATTTGGATGTTGTGTTCCTGACCGTGTCCAACGGGGGCGATGTCCGGCATTTTATCATTCCTAACGACAGCTACGGCAGTATGAATGTTGAAGCGATCCACACCGGTAGTTTGTCCCACGTGGGATTTAACGATGCGGCGGTGATTTCCACGGGAAACAATTCGGTTGGTGTGGTTTGTTTCACGCGGGGCACATTGATCGAGGTCGCGCAGGGGCGGCAGGTGCCGATCGAAACGCTGACTTGCAAGGATCGGGTGATGACCGCAGATCACGGAATGCAGCAGATCAAGTGGATCGGCGCAACGGTGGTCGAGGCAGAGACCTTGGCGAAATACCCTAACCTATGCCCGATCCGTGTTGCGAAGGGGGCTTTGGGTGCGGGTATGCCGCAAACCGATCTCTACCTGTCCCCGCAGCATCGGGTTTTGGTGCGCTCAAAGGTGGCGGAGCGCATGTTTGGGGAGCAGGAGGTGTTGGTGGCGATCAAGCATTTGACCGCGCTTGACGGGATCGAGGTCGTCAAGAACGCCGGACGGACCGAGTATTTTCACATTTTGCTGGAGGGGCATGAAATTCTCGTCGCCTCTGGCGCGCCCTGCGAAAGCCTCTATTTGGGGGTGCAGGCGCTGCGCTCTGTCGGGGCACAGGGGCGGCACGAAATCCTGCACCTGTTTCCAGAAATCGTAAAATGGGCCGATGGCGGCGCGCCGAGCCGGCAGATTGCCTTGGGCGCACGGGGGCGCAGGCTTGCCGAACGTCATCAGCAGAACCACCTATGCCTTGTGGATCGCATATCGATCACCGATCCTGCGCTGGCATCCTGAACACGGGCGTCCTGCATGCGGGCGTCGCTTGATCCGACCGACTGATTTTACGGCTGATATTTGAATGTTTGGCGGCTGCCTTGTGGATCAAGGGGGGCATGCTGCCGACGCGCCGCCCAGAACCGGTGCCGGGGGCTATGCCTGCGTTGAGTTCGCGGTCCTAGGGTAGGTGTTTCCCATAGCATTGGCTTTGATGGTGCCGCCGGTCTCCCGTCTGCACGTCACCGACATCCGGCCTCAAGGACAAGGTGTCGGTGCTCTATCTCTCACTTTGATCCGCCGCGGCATGGCGTCGGGTCGCCGTGTTCGTCGCGCGATATTTTCGCCAGATACGGCCGTTTTACTTCGGCAGGCATGTCGATCGTCATTCGCAGGCGTTCTGCGCCCGTGAAGAACGCGAGTCTGCCGGTTGATCTGGGCTGTGCCGTTCTCATGCAGGTGGTCATGGCGCGGGCTTTCCCCTCTGCACGTGGTTCTGTTTGCGAGTGTACCGCGCCGTGCCGATGCTCGGGGCTCGCCATGAGTTGTCGGGCCCTTTCGAGGGGCAGGGGCTGCATCACGCCGGATCCGGTGCAACGCGGCCCATCGAGAAATCTCTTGTGAGGCTATCTTAAAATTGGGGTTGTGGCGATCTGTACCACAATATCTTGTGAAAGTACCTTCACAAGTCAGTAAAAATTGGTAAACTGCGATCAGTATTTTGTCTGGCCAAGAGGAGGAGAAACCTCTCTGGCCATCCTGAGGGAAATAAAAAGGACAGTGACTGTGGCGATTATGATTTCCAAAGCAGTTCGATCGATGGCGCGTTTGGGCCTGGGCGGTTTGGTTGCTGCTGTGGTGGCGGTAAGCGCCGTTTCGGCGCAAGAGGGTTTGTTCGACAACACGAAGAGAGCAACGAACGAGCGGTATGCGCCGACCATTTGGGTGGACCCGGATGGATGCGAGCATTGGGTGATGGATGACGGGTTCGAGGGCTATATGACACCTCACACCACCCGTCAGGGTATTCCTGTGTGTCGCCGTGGTAATGTGTGCGGTGTGATGAATAGTGATCAGTTCTTTTCAACCGACAGCGCAAGGATCAGCCGCCCCGGTAAGGCGCGTTTGCAGCAGTTCTTTAAAGAAACCGGCGCAGTATCCTACATCATCACAGGTCATACCGACAGCCGCGCCTCTGACCGTTACAACATGGATCTGTCGATGCGCCGTGCCACCGCAGTGGCGCGTGTTGCGCAAAGCGCGGGTGCACGGATTGCGGATGTGCGCGGGTATGGCGAACGCTTGCCACGCGCTTCGAACGCCTCCGCGAGTGGCATGGCGAAGAACCGCCGTGTTGAAATTATTTGTATCCGCTGAGGGGTGAGGCAATGAAACTTATTAAAGCAAGTATAATGTTCGGCCTCTGTATGGCGGTTTCCGGCTGCATCAACGAAGGCGGTGGCGGTCAGGTCGATACCGACAAAACCATTGATTATGGCTTTCGCAAAAAGCATCTGAGCCAACTGGTTGCGGGCATTTGGGTTGATCCGAACGGCTGTGACCACTGGATGATCGACGACGGCATCGAAGGTTATCTGTCGCAGCGGCTCGACAAATATGGCAAGCCGGTCTGTTCGGGCGTTGCGCCGCCCAATACGGCGACAGGCAACTACAAAGGTGGGCAGACCATCGAGGATCCGCTGTAAGCGAGGCGTCGCTGCGGTTTACCCTGCGGCATCTGCCAATAAATCAGCCGGGGCGGGCAGGCTCCGGCTTTTTTCATGTCAAAGCGATGACATTTCGATCAAGCGGCTTGCGCCGCACCGCGCAAAGGCGCACCATAAAGGCAGCTGAAAAGCTATGACTTATCGTAGGCCCGGCACCAACCACCATGCCGCGATACCGATCAGGCATCGCGGGATCAGGGCCTCCAACTAGGAGAACTGATTGTCCACCAGCATTTTGCCCCCGCCCGCCGATCTCTCCGCCCTCAAAGAGGTGATGGTCGAGTTTCCTGACAACCGCTTGTTGATCGAGCTTTGTGGCGAATACGATAAAAACCTCGCCGCAATAGAACAAAAAGTCGGCGTGCAGATTTTGCGCCGTGGCAACCAGCTGGCGATCATTGGGGATGAGGTGGCAGGGCTCGAAGCGGCGCAGATTCTCAACCAGCTATATGAACGTCTGGAAAGCGGGCGCGAGGTGTTGGCCAGCGATGTGGATCGCGCATTGCGGATGGGCGATGGCGAGGCTGCGGCCCCCGATACCCAATTGGAAATGTTTCGGGGCGGACGGGTCGAGATCAAGACCCGCAAGAAAACCGTCGAGCCGCGCACCGATGCGCAAAAGGCCTATGTTAACGCGCTGTTTGACAATGAATTGGCCTTTGGTATCGGTCCTGCGGGCACCGGCAAAACCTATCTTGCCGTGGCTGTGGCGGTGTCGATGTTTATCGAGGGCCACGTCGACCGGATCATCCTGTCGCGTCCTGCGGTGGAAGCGGGGGAAAAACTTGGCTATCTGCCCGGCGATATGAAGGACAAGGTCGATCCCTATATGCAGCCGCTGTATGATGCGCTCAATGATTTCCTTCCCGCGAAGATGCTGGGCAAATTGATTGAGGAAAAAAAGATCGAAATCGCGCCTTTGGCCTTTATGCGCGGACGCACATTGGCCAATGCTTTTGTGGTTCTGGACGAGGCGCAGAACGCCACGTCGATGCAGATGAAAATGTTCCTGACCCGTTTGGGCGAAGGTTCGCGCATGGTGATCACCGGAGACCGCAGCCAGATCGATTTGCCGCGCGGTGTGACATCGGGGCTGCATGATGCGGAGCGGCTTTTGGTCAATGTTCCGAAAATCAGTTTTAACTATTTCACCGTAAAAGATGTGGTGCGGCACCCGCTGGTGGCGGCGATCATCGAAGCCTATGATGCGGATACTGCGCGCGCTTTGCCCAAAAGCTAACCCGGCTTAGGGCGTGGCTTTATGAGGTGAAAATGAACGCGTTGCGAAGGCTTTTGCGCAAATTGGTGTCCGCGCCCGCGCCTTTGGGAGCGGATATAGTGTCCGATGAGGCGCTTTACCGGTCGGGACTGCGCGAGGCGATATGGCCACAGATGGGTGCGGCGGTGATGAAGGTCCAGCATTTACTGGCCGGTTTGCCCGATGACACCGAGGGCGTGGATATCGGTATCCATCCCGATCCGGAGCAGAGCGGCAGCTTCACGGTCATGGCACATGTGTTCGGGCCGGATCTCTACGCGCTGAACAAGGCGGTAGAGCCCTATCGCGAATTACTCTGTGTGCGGATGACGGGGGCCGGGCCGGTGCCGCCGGTGCCTCTCCCTGCGCCTTTTGGCGTGGACTTCGCCACCAATGACATCATCTGCGATGTCGCGGCCGATTGGGTGACCGAGGTGTGGTTTCATGCTGACGGTCCGCTCAGCGGGGCCGGGAATGTGATCTTTGGCGAAGAGGGCTATGGGGCGAGCTTGCCGCGCAAGCTGGCCTAGGGACGCATAAAGCCGGTGCAGGCCGCGTCATATCCGAATTGTTTTCTGTCCACTTCGGGGGTGGGGGCGCGAGCGCCGCGCTTTCGGATCGGTGCAACCCGTGATCTGCGCGCTCATTAAGGCCGTGTTGCGCAAAGGGTTGCGGTGGCGCATGAAATGCAAAATATGGTGTGATGCAGAGGGCGGGATATACGGATCCTGCTCTGAGTGAGGCGATAAGAGGCAATGGGATGCTGACGGATGTGCGGATAGAGGATACGCGTTGGCGCGCGCTGGAGTTTGCGGCTCTGGCCGAGCGTGGCGCGCGGGCCGTCTTGTCTGAATTGGGCGTGGCGGCCGAAGGCTTCGAGATCGCGGTTCTGGCCTGCGATGACGCGCAAATTGCCGTATTGAACACCGAGTTTCGCGGCAAACCGACGCCGACCAATGTGCTCAGCTGGCCCTCCGAAGAGCGCGGGGCCGAAGTGGCGGGGGATATGCCCGCGTTGCCCGTCGGGCCTCCCTCCCCGATGGAGGCGGAATTGGGTGATATTGCCATCGCGTTCGACACTTGTGCGCGCGAAGCAGAGGCATCCGGCACGCCCTTGGCGGATCATTGCTTGCATTTGGTGGTGCATGGGGTGCTACATTTGCTTGGTTTTGACCATATTCGTGACCTAGATGCCACTGTGATGGAGGGGCTTGAGGTTTCTATACTTGGCAAACTGGGGGTCGGTGACCCATATTGCGAGAAACGGGGCGTGTGATGCTCCAAAATTTTTTGGCCAAAGATAGGTATAATGGGCGACAGTAGCGACGGCTCTTCTAACGCAGCGCAGCGCGCGCAATCCTCTGTTCCGGCTCCCGATACGGGCACGGCAGGGCAACATTCTCCGATAAAAAGTCAAGCGGCCCGTGGCGGGTTCTGGCGGCGTGTCTTCGGACGCGGCGGCAGCGACGACGGTAAGGCGCATCAAGATGCGCCCTCGGGCGCGGCGCGCGACAGCACGTCGGTGGTGCCCGTGACCCACGGAATGATCAATCTGCGCCGGATGCGGGTCGAGGACGTCATGGTGCCATCGGCTGATGTGGTTTCGGTTCCGGCCACGATCACCCGTGATGATTTGGTCACCACCTTTCGCGATAGTGGGATGACGCGTATCCCGGTTTACAACGGCACGCTGGATACGCCTTTGGGGTTTGTCCATCTGAAAGACTTTGCGCTGCGCTTCGGATTCAACGGTGTGGAGGGACGGTTCATTCTCAAGGACATGCTGCGCCCGCTTTTGTTCGTACCGCCGTCGATGCCAATCGGCGTGTTGTTGCAAAAGATGCAAACCGAACGCCGCCATATGGCTTTGGTGATCGACGAATACGGCGGGGTCGACGGGTTGGTGACCATCGAGGATTTGATCGAACAGGTGATTGGCGAGATCGAAGACGAGCATGACATCGACGAGGGCGAATTCTGGATCCACGAACGCGGCGGCAGCTATCTGGCACAGGCCAAGGCGCCCTTGGCAGAGTTCGAGACCGAGTTGGGCCTGTCCCTGACCGAGGATGAAAGCATCGACGAAGAAGAGATCGACACGCTGGGCGGGTTGGTCTTTATGCTGCTGGGCCGTGTGCCGGTGCGCGGCGAGGTGGTGACCCATCCCGCCGGGGTTGAGATCGAAGTGGTCGATGCCGATCCGCGCCGGATCAAACGGTTGCGCGTGCGCCCCTCTGGCGGGACCGAACAGGCTGCCGAATGAGCGCACAGGGCGGGCGGTTGCCGGCGCGCGCATCCGTGACCGCGTGGTTCGATGCGCGCGGGCCGTGGGGCAGGCGCGCGGTGCTGGGGCTCTTGGGCGGGGTATGCGCCACGGGGCTTGCACCTGTGTCGCTCTGGCCATTGGCGATGCTGGCGTGGGCTGCGGTTTTTGCGCTTTTGGCGCGGGATGGCGGTTTTGCCGCTCAGTTCGGGACCGGATGGGCCGTGGGCACCGGGTATTTTCTTGTGGCGCTGAATTGGATCGTTGAACCGTTTTTGGTTGATGTGGCGCGTCACGGATGGATGGCCCCCTTTGCTTTGATCGGATTGGCAGGCGGACTGGCGCTGTTTTGGGGCGCGGCGTTTTGGGGCGCTGCGCGGGTATCGCGGGCGCATAGGATCGCCGCATTGGTGGTTTTGCTGCCCTTGGCCGAAGCGCTGCGCGGGTGGGTGTTCACCGGCTTTCCATGGGCGTTGATTGGCCATGCGTTGATTTCCAGCCCGTTTGCACAGGCGGCCGCCTACGTCGGACCGCATGGGCTGAGTTTTGTTATGTTGGCGATATCGGCGGGGATTTGGTTGCTGATCACCGGGCGGTTTGCACGCGGGGCGGTGATCTTGGTTCTGGCGGCGCTATTGTATGGCGGCGGCTTGCAAAGGCAGGCGCCCTTGGCCGAGGTTCCGCCCGCCGCGCCGTTGTTGCGGCTTGTCCAACCCAATGCGCCGCAGCACCTGAAATGGGATCCTGCGCATATGAGAACGTTTTATCAGCGGATGCGCGGGTTCAGCGCTTTGGCGGGTGAAGATGGCGCTGTGCCGGATTTGGTGATCTGGCCCGAGACGGCGTTGCCTGTCTTGCTCGGCAATGCTGCGCCGACCTTTGCGGATATGGTCGAGGCCACAGGCGGGGTGCCAATCCTGACCGGTATTCAACGTTTTGACGGGCCGCGGCTTTTCAACAGCGCGGTTTTGATCGACGGGGCCGGCGATGTGCAGGCGCTCTACGACAAGCACCATCTGGTGCCTTTTGGCGAATATATCCCCTTTGGCGATGCGTTGGCCCGCATCGGGATCGGCGCCTTTGCGGCGCAAGAGGGGCACGGGTATTCCGCCGGTCCCGGACCACGGGTGTTGGATTTCGGCGCGGCAGGGCGGGGGCTTATGCTGATCTGCTACGAGGCGGTGTTTGCGCGCGATATGCGCAGCGCGCCCTATGGCGATCTGGCGCGGCCCGATTACTTGCTGCAACTGACCAATGATGCGTGGTTCGGCAATCTCTCTGGTCCCTATCAGCATCTGGCGCAAGCGCGATTGCGCGCGATCGAGCAAGGGTTGCCGATGGTGCGGGTGGCCAATACCGGCGTGACGGCGCTGATTGGCCCGCGCGGTCGGGTTCTGGCGCAAATCCCCTTGGGCGCGGCGGGATACCGTGACGTTCGCGTGCCTGCGCCGCTCCCGCCGACGTTCTATGCGCGTTTCGGGGATATCCCCGCCTATGTGTTGCTTATCATGATGTTAACAGGTCTCAGTGTTTATGCTGTCTTTAGACGCAGCACAGATAGAGATTGACCGCGCCCGAGGCGGCGCATAGGCAAAACAGCAACGCCGCCCCAACGGCTTCCTGACGGGGCGGATTCACTTTAAATGGAGCACTTTCATGAGCCGCCAAAACTATATCTTCACTTCGGAATCCGTCTCCGAAGGGCACCCCGATAAGGTGTGTGACCGCATTTCCGACGCCATCCTCGATGCGCTTTTGAGCGAGGAACCCGAAGCGCGGGTGGCTTGCGAGACCTTTGCGACAACTAATCGCGTGGTGATCGGCGGGGAGGTCGGCCTGTCGGATCAAAGCAAGTTGACCGAATATATGGGCCGCATCGAAGACATCGCGCGCGCCTGTATCAAGGACATCGGATACGAGCAGGACAAATTCCATCACGCGACCTGCGAGATCACCAATCTGCTCCATGAGCAATCGGCCCATATCGCCCAGGGCGTCGATGCGGCGACGGATAAGGACGAAGGGGCCGGCGATCAGGGCATCATGTTCGGGTATGCCACCAACGAGACCGAGGCGCTTATGCCCGCCCCGATCCTGTATTCCCACGCGGTGCTGCGCCGTTTGGCCGAAGTGCGCAAGGACGGCACCGAGCCGACCCTGCGCCCCGATGCCAAAAGCCAGCTTTCGGTGCGTTATGAAAACGGCAAGCCGGTTGGGATCAGCTCGATCGTGCTTTCGACCCAGCACGCCGACGCGGCCCAAACCAGCGACGATATTCGCGCCATTGTCGAACCCTACATCCGCGAGGTTCTGCCCGAGGGGTGGATCGACGAGGCGACAGAATGGTGGGTCAATCCGACGGGCGTTTTCGTCATCGGTGGCCCCGATGGGGATGCGGGCCTGACCGGGCGTAAGATCATTGTCGATACCTACGGCGGCGCGGCCCCCCACGGCGGCGGTGCCTTCTCGGGCAAAGATCCGACCAAAGTGGACCGTTCGGCGGCCTACGCGGCGCGCTATCTGGCGAAAAACGTTGTGGCCTCTGGCATGGCGGACCGCTGCACCATTCAATTGTCCTATGCGATTGGCGTGTCCAAACCCCTGTCGATCTATGCGGATACGCATGGCACCGGCGAGGTCAGTGAAGCGCTGATCGAAGCGGCGATCCCGAAGGTTATGGATTTGACGCCGCGCGGCATCCGTTCGCATTTGCAGCTCAACAAACCGATCTATGAGCGCACGGCAGCCTATGGCCACTTTGGCCGCGCACCTGAGGCAGATGGTGGCTTCTCGTGGGAGAAAACCGATCTGGTCGAAGCGCTGAAAAAAGCAGTTTAAGCTTTCACCTTGATGGCTTGCAAAGGGCGGCTCGCCAGAAACGGGCCGCCCTTTTTGCGTCCCGGATGCGCCGCTCCCCCATGTTCAAGCCGACTGCTTTGCGGGCGCGTGCAGGGTCTGCAGCGCGGCACGCTCGCGGTTGCCCGCCATCCCAATGTTGCCTCAAGGCTTGGGATACCCCGATATGATTGCCGCGCTGGGCGGGTTTTTGCGGCGTCCAAAATGGCGCTGTCGCTGGCGGCAAACAGCGCCTGGTCACGGCGGCGGGTGATCGGCGCGCGCGCCTTTTCGCCTCATATCGCGTAGGTGTTCGATGCGGCCCGTCCGATGCTCACGGCTCAAGGCTGCGCCCAATGCTGTTGCGCGTGCCCATTGATTTGCCGGCCCTGACGCAGTAGGAGGCGGCCATGAATGATGACAGCCCTTCCAAACCCGCCAAGCCCGATACGCCCTATGTGAAAAAGGGCGCTGGCCCCGTGCATATTCGTGGCACCGCCTCCGATGATCCGGCCGGCGGCACTCATCCCAGCGGCGCGCCATGGCGCAATTTTTACGGCCGGTTCAAGGGCAAGGGATTGCGGCAAAGCCAAGAGGCCTATTTGGAAGAGGATCTGGCCAAACTTTCCCCCGGAGCGGTGGATTGGGAGGTCAACCCGGACCGCGTGCCGCTCGACCCCGCCGCGATGTTCGGCGGCAAGCCCGTGTGGCTTGAGATCGGCTTCGGCGGCGGCGAGCATTTGGTGCATCAGGCCGCCACATACCCCGATGTCGGCATCATCGGATGCGAGCCCTATATCAACGGCGTGGCGATGCTTTTGGGTAAAATTCGCAAGGCGGGGGTCGAAAACCTCAAGGTGCATCCGGGCGATGTGCGCGATATGTTTGATGTCTTGCCCGATGCGTCGATTGAGCGGGCCTTCTTGCTTTATCCTGATCCGTGGCCGAAGAAACGCCACCATCGCCGCCGGTTCGTGACCCAGGATTACCTGACCGCATTGGCCCGCGTGATGAAATCCGGCGCGATTTTCCGCGTCGCCACCGATATCCCCGATTACGTGCGCCAAACCTTGGAAGAGGTGCCGCGCGCCGGGTTCGAATGGTGCGCCGAAGGGCCGGAGGATTGGCGCGCGCCGTGGGGCGATTGGATCTCCACCCGCTACGAGCAAAAAGCCATCCGCGAAGAGCGCACGCCACATTATTTGACCTTCCGGCGCCTGTGATGCGCTCGCGGGCGCGGCTGCGTGGGGGCGGCGCGCAGAGCACCGTGTGATCCGCTGTCGAGGGGGCGGTTTTCAAAACCATTTACCGCTCACGCTGCCCCTGCTATCAGGCTTTTGATATTAGACGAAGGAAGCCCCCATGTCCGCGCACGGCACCCCGATCCCGATGATTTCCGCCGCTTGCGGCCCGCTCAAAGGCGAGGCGCATGTGCCGGGGGATAAATCCATTTCGCACCGCTCTTTGATCCTTGGCGCGATGTGCGTGGGCGAAACGCGGATCAGCGGGTTGCTCGAAGGTGAGGATGTGCTCGACACTGCCAAGGCGATGCGCGCCTTTGGCGCCGAAGTCGAGGATCTGGGCGGCGGCAATTGGCGGGTTTACGGCGTTGGGGTTGGCGGTTTTGCCGAACCTGAAAACGTGATTGATTGCGGCAATTCCGGCACCGGCGTGCGGCTTATTATGGGGGCGATGGCGAGCTCTCCGATCACGGCGACATTTACCGGCGACGCCAGCTTGAATGGCCGCCCGATGGCGCGGGTGACCGATCCGCTGGCTTTGTTCGGGGCGCAATCGCATGGCCGCACGGGCGGGCGTTTGCCGATGACGATTGTCGGCGCGGCAGACCCGATGCCGGTGCGCTATGTGGTGCCCATGCCCTCGGCGCAGGTGAAATCGGCGGTATTGCTGGCGGGGCTGAATGCACCGGGGCAGACGGTCGTGATCGAAAAAGAAGCCACCCGCGATCATACCGAACGGATGCTGGCCGGATTTGGCGCAACCATCACCACCGAGGTGACGGACGAGGGGCGCGTGATCACCTTGACGGGGCGACCTGAACTCAACGCGCAAGAGATCATCGTGCCGCGTGATCCCAGCTCGGCGGCCTTTCCGGTTTGCGCGGCATTGATCGTGCCCGGATCGGATGTGTTGGTGCCCAATATCGGGTTGAACCCGACGCGGGCGGGATTGTTCACCACCTTGCAAGAGATGGGCGCGGACCTGACGTTCGAAAACCCGCGCGAAGAGGGCGGCGAGCCGGTTGCCGATTTGCGCGCGCGGTTCTCGCCTGACTTGCACGGCATCGAAGTGCCGCCAGAACGGGCCGCATCGATGATTGATGAATATCCGGTCCTGTCGGTGATTGCGGCCTTTGCCAAAGGCGACACGGTGATGCGCGGCGTCAAGGAGCTTCGCGTTAAGGAAAGCGACCGGATCGACGCCATGGCCACCGGGTTGCGCGCAGGCGGCATCACCGTCGAGGACGGCGCCGATTGGTGGATCGTCAGAGGCGCGGGCCACGGCAATGTCGCGGGCGGCATGGAGGCGGTCAGCCACCTCGATCACCGCATTGCCATGTCTTTCATGATTATGGGCATGGCGTCCAACGCGCCGGTGTCTGTCGATGATGGCGCGCCGATTGCCACGTCGTTTCCCGTGTTTGAACCTCTGATGGCGGCGCTTGGTGCGGAGATCCGTCGAAGCTGAGCGTCGATCCGACGCCGCCGCTGGCATGCCTTTGACCCCGGTCATTGTGCTTGATGCGGTGGAGATGCACAGGCGGATGCTTTGGGCAGGTAGTGTCGCTGTGGCGCGGATTGTTTTCAATATTGAACGCCACAGCAGAGCCGGGGCAAGCAAAAGCCAAGGCGGCTTGTGAGCCTTGTGCCCTCATTTTCGCCGTCACCTCACGTCTTGTTTCCGTCAGGGGTGACGGCGCGGCGGGCTTGGGGTACAACACGAATCCCCGACATCTACCAAAGGCAGAACGCGCGTGGCATTCACCATTGCAATCGACGGACCCGCAGCGGCGGGCAAAGGCACCATTTCCAAGGCAGTGGCGGCGCATTTCGGTTTTGCGCATTTGGACACCGGCCTTTTGTATCGGGCCACAGGGCGGCGGACGTTGGACGGCACGTCGCCATTGGAGGCGGCGCAAAACCTGCGCGCCGAGGATTTGCAGGCCGATGATCTGCGCACACCTGATGTGGCGCAAGCCGCCAGCCGTGTCGCCGCGATCCCCGAAGTGCGCGCCGCTTTGGTCGATTTTCAACGCGCCTTTGCCCGTCGTGCGGGGGGGGCGGTTCTGGATGGACGTGACATCGGCACGGTGATTTGCCCCGAGGCGGAGGCGAAATTATACGTGACGGCCAATGACGATATACGTGCCACACGGCGGTTCAAGGAATTGAGCGGGTCCGGCCATGATGTCACCTATGAAAGTGTGCTGGCCGACCTGCGCGAACGCGATGCCCGTGACAGTGCCCGCGCCGCCGCGCCGCTCAAACCCGCCGAGGATGCGGTGATTTTAGACACGTCGCAGATGGACATCGACGCGGCCGTGGCCCAAGCGATCGCCCATATCGACGCCAGACGGGGGTAGTGCAAAGCGAATAGAATAGGGATAGGTCATATCCCGTTTGACCATTCCCAGCGCTTAAGCCAACGATAGATCATGCTTCAAGTTCTCTACCGCAGCATCGCCTGCTTTCCCGAATTCGATGTGTCCGACCTTGCGATCGTGCGTGAGGCTCTTGCCTTTAATCCGGGGCAGGGGATCACAGGATATTTATGGCGCGCCGAGGACCAGTTCTTTCAGGCGCTCCATGGGCCAGAGCAGGCCCTGCGCGGGTTGTTGCCACGGATTGAAACCGACCGGCGCCACCATTCCTTTGAGGTGCTGATGGAGGCGACGACCGAGGCGGCGACGCCGTTTGACGGATGGTCGATGGGGTATGATGTTGTGGCGGTGCAAATGGCCGGTCTGGGCATTTTGGGCAATGGGGCGCGGCCTGATATTTCTGCGCCTTTGGCGGCGCAGCTATGGGCCGATATGGCGCAGGCCGCACGGGATGCGGCGCAGTTCGGGTCGTCCTTCCCCTATGCGCGCCAAGCTGGCGAAAGCGAGGCCACTTATATTTCGCGGCTGACCAGAGGCGCGTGAGCACGCGCCGCTGTCGGCGGCGCTGCGCCGGCCAATCACAGCCTGCGGGCCGGATCGGGGCATATTGCATGGCTCGAATGCGCAAAACCCTTGCATTCGTAGGCTAAAGCGCGTATTTGCCGCGACGTCGAGACGGTGAAAACACCGCAAAACATGAGAGATCGAGCAGGGTCGGACCTCCGGCCCTCTTTGTTTTGCGAATCGCCCATATGACCAAACCTCAAGACCGGCGGAGACAACCGCACGGCCAGAAACATATGTTAAAGGAACCTAGAGACCACATGGCTCAGAACGTATCTATGGAGGAATTCGAAGCCCTCCTGAATGAAAGCTTCGAAATGGACACACCCGAAGAGGGCAGTGTTGTCAAAGGCAAGGTGATCGCGATCGAAGCGGGCCAAGCCATCATCGACGTCGGCTACAAAATGGAAGGCCGTGTCGAGCTTAAAGAATTCGCAAATCCTGGTGAAGCACCCGAAATCGCCGTTGGCGACGAAGTGGAAGTTTTCCTGCGATCGGCTGAAAACGCCCGCGGCGAAGCGGTAATCTCGCGCGAGATGGCCCGCCGTGAAGAAGCATGGGATCGTCTCGAAAAAGCCTATGCAGCCGAAGAGCGCGTCGAAGGCGCCATCTTCAACCGCGTCAAAGGCGGCTTTACCGTTGACCTCGGCGGCGCCGTGGCCTTCTTGCCGGGCAGCCAAGTCGACGTGCGCCCCGTGCGCGACGCGGGCCCTCTCATGGGTCTTAAGCAGCCGTTCCAAATCCTCAAAATGGACCGCCGCCGTGGCAACATCGTTGTCTCGCGCCGTGCCATCCTTGAAGAGAGCCGTGCCGAGCAGCGCGCCGAAGTTATCGGCAACCTCACCGAAGGTCAGGCCGTTGAAGGCGTTGTCAAAAACATCACCGAGTATGGCGCATTTGTCGACCTCGGCGGCGTTGATGGTCTGCTCCACGTGACCGACATGGCATGGCGCCGTGTGAACCACCCTTCCGAGATCCTTGCGATCGGCGAGACGGTGAATGTTCAGGTCATCAAGATCAACAAAGACACGCACCGCATCTCTTTGGGCATGAAGCAATTGCAAGACGATCCTTGGGATCTGGTTGCTGGCAAATACCCGCTGGAATCGGTTCACACCGGCCGCGTGACCAACATCACCGACTACGGCGCCTTTGTGGAGCTGGAACCCGGTGTCGAAGGTCTCGTGCACGTTTCGGAAATGTCCTGGACCAAAAAGAACGTCCACCCGGGCAAAATCGTGTCCACCTCGCAAGAGGTTGAGGTCATGGTTCTGGAAATCGACGCGGCCAAACGCCGTGTGTCGCTGGGTCTCAAGCAGACCATGCGCAACCCGTGGGAAGTGTTTGCAGAAACCCACCCCGAGGGCACCGAAGTCGAAGGCGAAGTCAAGAACATCACCGAATTCGGTTTGTTCATCGGTCTTCCCGGCGAAATCGACGGCATGGTTCACCTCTCCGACATCTCGTGGGACGAGCGCGGCGAAGATGCGATCCAAAGCTACCGCAAAGGCGACGTGGTTCAGGCCGTTGTCTCCGAAGTGGACATCGACAAAGAACGCATCTCGCTCTCGATCAAAGCCTTGGGCGGTGACAAATTCTCCGAAGCCATCGGCGGCGTGAAGCGCGGCTCGATCGTGACGGTTGAAGTGACATCGATCGAAGATGGTGGCATCGAAGTGGAATATGAAGGCATGAAGTCCTTTATCCGCCGCTCCGACCTCAGCCGTGACCGTGCAGAGCAGCGCCCAGAGCGTTTCTCGGTCGGCAACAAAGTTGATGTGCGCGTCACCAACGTGGATGCAAAAACCCGCCGTCTCGGCCTCTCGATCAAGGCGCGTGAAATCGCCGAAGAGAAAGAAGCCGTCGAGCAGTATGGTTCCTCGGATTCGGGCGCATCGCTCGGTGATATCCTTGGCGCAGCGCTCAAGGGCGACGAATAAGCACATCACTGCTTAGCTGTATGATTTGGACGGCCCCGCGAGAGATCGCGGGGCCGTCTTGCATTGCGGTATCCGAATGGGACACAGTAGCACCACCGGCTTTCCTCAAGCGAATCAATGGGTTTCTATGCGGTGCGGGGCGTGGGACAGCGGAGGGCTGCAGGCGAATGAATACCGTATTTTCCGAAGTTGGCGGGGGAATTCGTTCAAACACGCCGAAATGTGACGCGAAATCGCAGCTGCCTCTTGCCGTTTGTGTTTCGCTCTGGGCAGATTGTTCCTATAGTTTAAGTTAAAACACTGCTGTGCCAATACTTTGAACCCGGGGGGGACACCGATGATCCGATCTGAACTTATTCAGAAAATTGCCGACGAAAACCCGCATCTCTACCAACGTGATGTCGAGGGGATCGTGAATACTATCTTCGAAGAAATCACCAATGCGATGTCGCGCGGCGACCGTGTGGAATTGCGCGGCTTTGGCGCATTTTCGGTGAAAAAGCGTGATGCCCGCGTAGGGCGTAATCCGCGCACCGGCGAATCCGTTCAGGTCGAAGAGAAACACGTTCCTTTCTTCAAAACGGGCAAGTTGCTGCGAGATCGACTGAACGGGAAATAATCCATGCGCTACATTCGCTATGCCTCCATCGCTATTTTTGCGCTGGCCCTCATTTCTATTGCTTTGGCCAATCGCCAAATGGTCACCGTCAAGGTGTTGCCCGAAGAGTTGGCGGTATTTTCTGCTATGAATCCTTCGGTTCAAATGCCGCTGTTTTTGGTGATCTTTGGCGGGATCATTGCGGGGCTGTTGGTCGGGTTCATCTGGGAATGGATGCGCGAGCATAAGCACCGGGCCGAGGCGCGCCGCAAGCATGGCGAGGTCAAGCAGCTTGAACGCGAATTGCGCCGCGTGAAGGGCCAGCGGGATGAGGGCAAGGACGAGGTGCTTGCCCTGCTTGATGAAGCCAGCTGAGCGGCGCGATGACTTCTGATGTGCGTGTGAAAATCTGCGGGTTGAAAACACCCGCCGATGTGCAGGCCGTTGCCGAGGCGGGCGCGGCCTATTGCGGTTTCGTGTTTTTTGAAAAATCCCCGCGCAATGTCGACATCGGGACCGCGCGGGAATTGGCGTTTTGCGCGCCTGTGGGGTTGGCCAAGGTGGCGTTGGTCGTGGATGCCGATGATGCCATGTTGGACAAGATCACCGGCGAGGTGCCTTTGGATATGTTGCAACTCCATGGATCGGAAAGCCCCGATCGGGTGGCGCAGGTCAAGCAACGCTATGGCTTGCCGGTGATGAAGGCCATCGGGGTCGCAGAGGCTGCCGATCTGCCGTTGATCGACCTTTATGCGCAGGTGGCGGATCAATTGCTGATCGATGCCAAGCCGCCGAAAGGCGCGGTATTGCCGGGTGGCAACGGGCTTCGGTTCGATTGGCAGCTGGTGCAACGCAAATACTGGACGCGGCCATGGATGTTGGCGGGCGGTTTGCATGCAGGCAATGTGGCTGAAGCGATTGCCCGCACGGGCACGCGGCAGGTGGATGTCTCGTCGGGCGTGGAAAGCGCGCCGGGGGTGAAAGACGCGGACAAAATTCGCGCCTTTGTCGCGGCAGTCCATGGCGCCGGGGGCCAGCGTGCCGTGCCAAAGTTGACCTAAGCGCTCTGTGGTGGCGATGGATGCCTCCGGCGGGGATATTTTCGGAAAATAGAAAGGCGGGCGCGGCGATTTTGGCCGCATCGCTTTACCGTACTGGGCGCATGCGCTACATCGGCGTGCAACGCGCAAGGGAGCAGCCAGATGAACGACCTTTTCAACAGCTTCAAAAACGGTCCTGATGAGCAGGGGCGGTTTGGTATTTTTGGCGGGCGTTTTGTGTCCGAGACCTTGATGCCGGTGATCCTCAGCCTTGAGGAAGAATACGAGAAGGCCAAGACCGACGCCTCGTTCTGGGCCGAGATGGATGATCTGTGGACGCATTATGTCGGGCGTCCGAGCCCGCTGTATTATGCCAGCCGGATGACCGAAGAGTTGGGCGGGGCGAAAATCTATCTCAAGCGCGACGAATTGAACCACACCGGCGCGCATAAAATCAATAATGTGCTCGGGCAGATCATCTTGGCCCGCCGCATGGGTAAAACCCGCATCATTGCGGAAACCGGCGCGGGGCAGCACGGCGTTGCGACGGCGACGGTCTGTGCGAAATTCGGCCTGCAATGTGTGGTGTATATGGGCGCCACAGATGTTGAACGGCAGGCGCCGAATGTGTTTCGCATGCGCCTTCTAGGGGCCGAAGTGGTGCCGGTGACATCGGGCCGCGGCACGTTGAAAGACGCGATGAATGATGCGATGCGCGATTGGGTCACCAACGTCGAAAACACGTTCTATTGCATTGGCACAGTGGCCGGGCCGCATCCTTATCCCGAAATGGTCCGAGATTTTCAGGCGATTATCGGCAAAGAGGTGCGCTGGCAATTGCCCGAGCAAGAAGGCGAGGGGCGGTTGCCCGACAGCCTCGTGGCGGCGATTGGCGGCGGATCGAACGCGATGGGGTTGTTCTATCCATTCCTGGATGACGAAAGCGTGCGGATCATCGGGGTCGAGGCCGGCGGTAAGGGCGTTGACGAGAAGATGGAGCATTGCGCGTCTTTGACTGGCGGCCGGCCGGGCGTTTTGCACGGCAACCGGACCTATCTATTGCAAGATGACGACGGACAAATTCTGGAAGGCCATTCGATTTCGGCAGGTCTGGATTATCCGGGCATCGGGCCAGAGCACAGTTGGCTGCATGAGACAGGGCGGGCGGAATACGTGTCGATCACCGACAAAGAGGCTTTGGAGGCGTTCCAGTTTTCTTGCCGCACCGAGGGGATCATTCCGGCGCTCGAGCCCAGCCATGCTTTGGCGCATGTGATGAAAATCGCGCCGACCCTGCCAAAGGACCATATTTTGGTGATGAATATGTGCGGGCGAGGCGACAAGGATATTTTCACCGTGGCCAAGCACTTGGGCGTGGAGATTAACACCGGCGGGTGATTTTGACGCCGTGGAAAAATTTGAACCGCGCGCGAGGAAGCTTGCGCGCGGTTTTTTATTCACTGCGAAATTTATTGGCCAATTGCTGCAGCTTGCAGGCGATGCCGCTGGGCGCTTCGGGGGCGGTGGCCGGTTTTTCCTCTGGTGGGGTGGTGGCCGCAGGTTTGGCTTTGCCGGTGACGGGTTTGATGTCGACCGTTGGCTTTTTTACGCGTTTGGGACCGGGGCGGTCGCCGCGCGGGCCTTTGGATTTGGATGCGGGTTTCTGTGTGCCGGTCCCCGAGCGGGGCGGGTTGACCCGTAGGGCGACCGCGTTGGAAAATTTGGCTGCGTCGCCTTCGGCTAAGGCCGCTGCGCCGTCTGCGATGCCGCGCAGCAGATCGTCAAGCCACGCCTCGTCCGCCTTGGCGAAATCCGACAGGACATAACCCGCCACGCGATCCTTGTGGCCTGGATGCCCGATGCCCATGCGCACGCGCCCGTAGGCCTCTCCGATATGGCTATGGATCGAGCGCAGCCCGTTGTGACCGGCGTGGCCGCCGCCAATCTTATGTTTCAAACGGGCCGGAGCGAGATCCAATTCATCGTGGAACACCGTCACATCGGCCGGGTCGAGTTTATAGAACCGCATCGCCTCCCCGACGGATTGACCAGACAGGTTCATGAAGGTTTCGGGTTTAAGCAAAATCACTTTTTCGCGGCCCAGCATACCTTCGGTCACCTGACCTTGAAATTTGCTGCGCCATGGGGCGAATCCGTGATCGCGGGCAATCTCGTCCATGGCCATGAAGCCGATGTTATGGCGGTTCTTGGCGTATTTGTTGCCCGGATTTCCGAGGCCGACGAAAAGCTGCATGGCCGGTTCCTTTGGCTGGTGGAGGCTTTGGCCTCTGATACGCGCTGTGCTTGGCCAAATCAACGGGCTGCGCGGGGGGCTCGGATACATGGCGCCGGAAACCTGCAGGGGCTTTCTCATCCAAAGACGGTCTTATGGTTTTTTGCGGCCATGTGCCCCGATGATCCGGCGCGTGCCACTCTGCGCGGCCGGGTCGATCCAATATGATCGGCCCAGTATGATCGAAGCGGGCAGAGCGCCATGCGCCGGCGGGACGCAGTACAAAAAAGGACCACGCCACAAAAAAAACGCGGGGGCTGTTAGGCTCCCGCGTTCTGGTCTTGTCGCATTCGGGGGAAGATTACTCTTCGCCGCCCTCTTCGCCTTCTGCGGCGTCATCATCTTCTTCGTTCTCGGACGAGCGCAGGCCCGATGGAGCGGAGATATTGGCGATCACGAAATCGCGGTCGATGGTTGCGCGCGCGCCTTCGGGCAGATTGATGCTCGAGATGGTCAGCGTGTCGCCCACTTCGAGCGCCGAGATATCGGCCACGATGCTTTCGGGGATGTCGCCGGCGGTGACTTCGAGTTCCACTTCGGGGCGCACAACGGTCAGAACGCCGCCCTTGCGGATACCGGGGCAGGCTTCTTCGCCTTCGAACTCGACGTGGATGAAGAGTTTCACTTTCGACGTGCGGCGCAGGCGCATCAGGTCGAGGTGTGTCGGAAGGTCTTTGACCACGTCACGTTGCACGTTGCGGCAGATCACGCGCACGTCCTCTTGGCCTTCGACCTTCAGGTTGAAGAGCGTCGACAGGAAGCGGCCCTGCTTCAGGCGTTTGAACAGGACGTTGAACGGGATGTTGATCGCGATGGGGTCTTCGCCGCCACCGTATACAACACCAGGAACCAAGCCATCGCGACGCGCTTGACGAGCGGCGCCCTTGCCAGTCCCCGTACGCAGTTCGGCAGTAAGATCAGGAATCGATCCAGCCATAATAATTCTCCAATAAGTAAGGGCGGGAATCCTCCAAGGCTGTATTCCCGCGTGAAGTCGCGCGTATAGACCGGAATATCTGATTTTGGAAGGGGGTATTTACAGGTTCTATTGAGGAAAGTCGCGCCAGATTGACCGTCGCGCGAGACGGTGTTGCGTGATCCGGCAGGTGATGCCGCGCCTCTGGAGGGCGTGGCCTGCGCCGTTGGTCAAGGCAGCGTCTGGTCCTCGGTGTCAGCCGCAGACGTTTCGCCGCCTTTTCGGGCGCGGCGCGGCCGTTGTTTTTTGGCTTGGCGCGCGCTCTTACTGCCAGCGGCCTGCGAAATCTTCGGGCACCAATAGAACATCCCGCGTCAATCCCGCGATGTTGCGTTGTCCGCACAGCGCCATGGAAATATCAAATTCCTTTTGCAAAACCTCTAGCGCGGCGGTGACACCGGCTTCGCCCATCGCACCAAGCCCGTAGATATACGAGCGGCCAATATAGGTGCCGGTGGCGCCCATGGCGACGGCTTTCAATATGTCCTGACCCGAGCGAATGCCGCTGTCGAGGTGGACTTCAATCTCGCCGCCAACCGCGTCCAAAATCGGCTCGAGCATACGGATCGACGACATGGCTCCGTCCAATTGCCGCCCGCCGTGGTTCGAGACAACGATGGCATCGGCCCCGACCTTAAGCGCCATTTTCGCATCTTCGGCGTCCAAGATGCCTTTGAGGATCACCTTGCCGCCCCACATGTCCTTGATTTCGGCAATCTTTGCCCAATCGAGTTTCGGATCGAATTGTTCAGCGGTCCAGGCAAACAGCGACGACGGGTCGGTGATTCCATCTACATGGCCGACGATATTGCCAAACCCGCGCCGTTTGGTTTGTAGCATCTGCATGCCCCAACGCCATTTCCATGCCAGATTGGCAATGGTTTTTGGCGTCATTTTGGGCGGCGCGGACAGGCCATTTTTCAAATCCTTATGACGTTGCCCGAGGATTTGCAGGTCCAGCGTGATCACCAGCGCCGAGCATTTCGCCGCCTTGGCGCGGTCAATCAACCGGCGCAGATATGCTTGATCCCGCATGGCATAGAGTTGAAACCAAAAGGGTTTCTCGGTGTTCTCGGCCACATCTTCGATGGAGCAAATCGACATCGTCGACAATGTAAACGGCACGCCGAATTTCTCGGCGGCTTTGGCGGCTTTGATTTCGCCGTCCGCATGTTGCATGCCGGTAAGGCCCACGGGGGCCAAAGCGACAGGCAGGGCGACGTCTTGGCCAATCATCTGGCTCTTGGTCGACCGCCCCTCCATATCCACAGCAACCCGTTGGCGCAGGCGGATTTTTTCGAAGTCAGAGGTGTTCTCGCGAAAGGTCTGTTCGGTCCAGCTGCCGCTTTCGGCATAATCATAGAACATCCGTGGCACACGCCGTTCCGCAAGGCGTTTCAGATCTTCGATACAGGTGATGACGGGCATGGCGCGCTCCTCTGGCGGCGTTTGGTCAATAATTTTTACCAATCATGCCGGCGTGGATCAAGGATAGATGTGATGTGGCGGCGCGGGCCTTGCATAAGCAACGACGATGGCTGTGGCCCTGGTCAGCCTACTTTTGGGAAGGCCCTGCCCGCTGTTTTCAGAACGTGATTAGAAGAGCTGAGCCTATCTCAGTGCTTGTTTTCTGCAGGTATATGTTTATATCTACATCCAAAGGTTCCCCTCCGATGATAAGAACCCAAGGGGTTCTCCGAGTTCGGTAGTCGGAGGGGTCATCTACTCAATAGTAGTGACGGGTGCCCGTACTAAAAATATCAAACTCACTTCGTATCTGCGATGCAACTTTCGCGTGGGAAACGACATCACCGTGTTCCCATTTCCTCAATATTGCCCAGTTAAAATAGTCGGCGATTTGCAGACCATAGTGGGCGCGCGACGAGTGATGCATAATCCTGTATGGAGTGCTTGATGGGAGCATGTCGGAAAGCACAGTTTTTACTGCTTTCTTGATAGCTTTGCGCTTCTTAGAAACGGGTAAGTTATCAGTAATAACCATGACCTCACCAACACCGTGCGGCGCTCGCCCAACCGCGTGTCGGATAAGATATCCTAACATCTTTGGATAGAACTTTTCCGGAGGCCGTAAGGCCGGCCCTGTCTTACTTTTCTCAACGATCACTGAGTCTACAGCTTGGTCAGGCACCGAAGCGGCGAGCATAGAAAAGACCTTATCTCGGACATACCGGTTGTCATCAGCACAATGAAAATACTCCATCGCAATGCGCGGTTTTATGCGATGCTCAATCAGGTTGTACTTATAGGTATCCAAGTCAGTATGAAGCTTGAACGGTCGATACAAGCTGACACAGGATAAGGTGAAATACTTCGAGCCTCCCGAAGAGAAGTCAAAGTTTCCCCCTTCATCAAGGAAAATATAGAGGGTGGGCTGGGGGGACTGTTCTGTCATTTACGGATTGAAATACTTTAAGCTGTTTGTCACTCACCGTTTCTAAGGAAGTACCTCCCCAAAGGTAAGAGAATATCTTCCCGAAATGCGTTATTTTCCTTGAAAATACCTGCGGCGAAATCTGCCACGGCGGCATTCCCGCGCGGCGGTTTGGGCCGCGCGAAGGGCAGGGAAGCGGCTGCCGCAAATCTGCGATCGGCGCGGGCGTTTTGACGGTGATCAGGGGTGGCCGATCAGGCGCGGTGCGCCGCATCGGCCAGAGTTTTGACAAAGGCCGCGACTTCGGCAGTGGATTTGCCTTTGGCAATCTCTGACACGATGGCCGATCCGACCACGGCACCATCGGCCACCGCCGCAATCGCTTCGGCGCGTTCGGGGGTTTTGATGCCAAACCCAACGATAACCGGCAGATCGGTCTTGGCTTTGATCCGCGCCACTTCGGGGGCCACATCATCGGCATTGGCCTCGGCGCTGCCGGTGATGCCGTTGATCGACACATAATAGACGAACCCCGAGGTGTTGGTCAAAACCGTGGGCAGGCGTTTGTCATCGGTGGTCGGCGTGGCCAGACGAATGAAGTTCAATCCTGCGGCCTGCGCCGGCAGGCAGAGTTCCGCGTCTTCTTCGGGGGGCAGATCGACAACGATCAATCCATCGATCCCCGCCTCGCGGGCATCGACAAGGAATTTATCGACGCCGCGATTGTAGATCGGGTTGTAATAGCCCATCAAAACGATCGGCGTGGTGTCGTCGTCCTCACGAAAGGCGCGGGCCAGATCAAGCGTGCGCTGCAAGCTCATCCCGCCATCCAACGCCCTTTGCCCGGCCAATTGGATCGCTTCGCCGTCCGCCATCGGATCGGTAAAGGGCAGGCCCAATTCGATGATATCAACGCCTGCAGCAGGCAAGGCTTTGACCAGATCGAGCGAGGCCTCATATGTGGGGTCACCGGCCATCACATAGGTCACAAAGGCTTTTTTGCCTGCGGCCTGCAGTTCGGCGAATTTGGCGTCGATACGGGTCATGGGCCTGTCCTTCCAAAGCTTCGGTTCGCGGTTTGCGCCATGGCGCGGGAAAAATCAATGGTTCAAAGCGCCGTGGCCTCCATATTCGCGGGCGCGCAGCCCTGTGCAGCCTTGCGCAACCGCCTCTGCGCCAATAGAAGCAGCGCGATGTATGCGACATGGGTCTGCGGCGTGCGCGATGCCGCCTCGTCAGGCCCGCCAGCCAAGGAGACGGGTCATGGGGTTTAAAATGGGGATTGTGGGATTGCCGAATGTGGGCAAATCCACGCTGTTTAATGCGTTGACCAAAACCGCTGCGGCTCAGGCGGCGAATTTCCCGTTTTGCACGATTGAGCCCAATGTGGGCGAGGTCGGCGTGCCCGACGCGCGGCTTGATGAGCTTGCCAAGATTGCCGGATCGAAAGAAATCATCCCGACGCGCATGACCTTTGTGGATATCGCCGGTTTGGTTAAGGGCGCGTCCAAAGGCGAAGGGCTTGGCAACCAGTTTTTGGCCAACATCCGCGAAACCGATGCGATTGCCCATGTGCTGCGTTGTTTCGAGGATGACGATGTGACCCACGTCGATGGCCGCGTGGATCCGGTGGCGGATGCCGAAACCATCGAGACGGAATTGATGTTGGCTGATCTGGAAAGCATCGAGAAACGCCGCGCCGGTTTGGTACGCAAGCTCAAAGGCAATGACAAAGAGGCCGCACAGCAGGACCGTTTGCTCGCCGCCGCGCAGGCCGCGATCGAAGAGGGCCGCCCCGCGCGGGTGGTTGAGGTGGATCCCGAAGACGCCAAGGCTTGGCGGATGCTGCAACTCTTGAGCACCAAGCCGGTGCTTTATGTTTGTAATGTCTCCGAGGAAGAAGCCGCCAATGGCAATGCCTATAGCGCCGCCGTCGGGGACATGGCCGCCAAGCAAGGCAACAGCCATGTGATTATTTCGGCCCGCATCGAAGAAGAGATCAGCCAGCTTGAACCCGATGAAGCCGAGATGTTTCTTGGCGAAATGGGGCTGGAAGAGCCGGGGTTGGATCGGTTGATCCGCGCGGGATACGAACTGCTGCATCTTGAAACCTATTTTACTGTCGGCCCGAAAGAAGCCCGCGCATGGACCATCCGTCATGGCACATCCGCGCCGCAAGCGGCGGGGGTGATCCATGGTGATTTCGAGAAAGGATTTATCCGCGCCGAAACCATTGCCTATGATGATTTCATCGCCAATGGCGGTGAGGCAGGGGCCAAGGAAGCGGGCAAAATGCGCGCTGAGGGTAAGGCCTATGTGGTCAAGGACGGCGACGTGCTGCACTTCCTGTTTAACACGTGATCCCGGTGGATTTGCTGTAAAAGCCGGCATGTGTTACTTTGTGAGGCGCTCGCACCTGCGGTGCGGGCGTTTTTTATGTAAGGATCATTTTTAATGAACTATATTGTCGCGCTCTTTTCGGCGCTCACGTGTTTGGTCGGGACATCTGTGCTGGCCGGGTCGGTCAACGGGGGCGCAGCTTTTAGCAGCGGTTTCGCCGTTGACAGCGCCGAGATGTCCGGCACGCCCGCCTTTTCGTTCGATGTGGATCAGGTTGTGAAAAGCGATGCGCCCTCGGTGTTCACTGATCTGGGCAGCGGCGCGGGGGTCATGGACGGCTTCGCTTCGGGCGGAATGCTCGGCGATCCTGCGACAGACCTTGAAGCCGAGCAAATCACGCCCATGCCCGCATACAGTTCGGATTTTTAGGCGCTGTGCCCGCGCGGCTTCGTTGCGTGCAATTTTCCCATCACATAGTGCGTGTGATTTTTAGTAGTGTCTCGGCTCGAAACAGACTTCTTTTTGTGAGGTCCGCGTTTTGAACCCCTGAGCGCCCCCCAATTCGGACCCGATGTCATCTGCGATTTGTCGTCTGCTGATCTTCACTATGATGAAGATTAGATATGCCGATACAGGAGCAGCACCACCCGAAGTTTGGGGCCAAGGTCGTGTTAGAAGCATTGCAGGGCGAGAAAAAGGTGAGCGATTTGGCCAGTCGATTCAGGGTTCACCCCCCGATGATCCATCAATGGAAGCGGGCCTTGCATGAGCGATGCCAACCGTAGACGCGTTTGCGAATCTCCGGCACGAATTTCTGCGCCCAACGGCAGACTGTGGCGCGTCAATTATGTGTAACGTTCTGCGATTAAAGCCCGGGCGTGACGGTGCGAAAGCGGATATCTGTAATGCCAACGCACAGCCAATAACATCACATCTTGAGGGAAATGGTGATGTTTGAAAGGGTTATGCCGTGCCAGCGGAAATTCTTACGCTAAGTTCAGGCACAATCGAGTTTCGCCGGCATTCTTGAAATAGAGCTCGCGCGACAGGCCCACTGCGCCTCAAGCAGCCAACGCCTTTGAACAAAGGAACTCCCGTTTGAGCGGTTTGCGCTCAAAAAAACGGGGTTGTGAGCGGTATGCGCTCGGAAACCTATTTCCAAAAAGTTGAATGAATTTTCCCGGCATGTCGAGATGGGTGAACGCGATCAGACGATCGTGTGGGGAGGATTTCGTTCAGGAAAACGGCACTTCGAGTGCCCGGATCACACGTGGTCGGCTGTGCGGATTTTGATCCTTCACAAGGTCAAAACTTGGAGGATACCAATGAACAATTCCGTTCGTAAAAAGGCGCCGTTTGGTGCGGCACTCGACAACACCACGTCATTATTCGCCGCTGCCGCGATTGGTCTAATGACCACTTTCGCAGCACCGTCCGAAGCTCAGGCTCAGGATAGTTCCGTCAAAGTCGGTTTTGTGACTTTCCTGTCGGGGAGTGCGGCGGGGCCGTTCGGGGTTCCGGCGCGCAACGCGGCTGAACTGATGATCGAAGCCATCAACGCCGGGGCAGTGCCGGGGCCATACAACACAGCCGGGATCGGTGGGTCGATGATTGATCCGATCTTCGTGGATGAGAACTCGAAACAGAAGAATGCTGATTACCTCAAACTGGTCGAAAAAGACGGCGTTGAAATGATCATCGGCTATGTCTCCTCCGGTAGCTGCAAGGCGATCGCGCCGGAAGCAGAGAAGGCAGAGCGGCTGACCATTCTGTTTGATTGCGGCACACCGCAGATCTTCGAAGAAATCGTGACCGACCCGAAATACACCTTCCGCACCGGCGGGCACGCGACAATGGATAGCGTTGCTGCAGCCCGTTATCTCGTTGCAACCGGCGCACCGGCCGGCACCATTGCGGGCATCAACCAGAACTATGCTTTCGGTCAGGACAACTGGCGTGACTTTTCCGGGACCATGGCGCAATTGAGCAGCGACACAGAAATCGCAACAGAGCAATTCCCGAAGATTCACTCCGGTCAGTACGGCTCCGAGATTTCAGCTTTGCTGACATCAACGCCGGATGTTGTGCACTCCAGCTTTTGGGGTGGCGATCTAGAGGCCTTTATCATTCAAGGCTCCGCACGCGGCATCTTTGAGCGCTCCAAGGTCATCTTGAGCGCCGGGGAGACGGCCATGCACCGGTTGGGCGCCCAAATGCCCGACGGCACCATCATCGGCGCGCGCGGCCCCCACGGTGACCTTGCACCGGACTCCGAGCTGAACTCATGGTTCCGCAAGGCATACTTTGATCGCTTTGGCACGTTGCCGACCTATCCGTCCTACAAGATGGCTCAAGCGCTTCTCGGCGTGAAAGCGGCGGCAGACAAGGCCGGAAGTTCGGATCAGGATGCAATCATCGGCGCTCTTACAGGGCTTGAATGGGAAGGGCCAAGCGGCACCGTTTCCATGGCCTTGGCTAACGGGCATCAGGCGATCCAGGGCACGGCCTACGGCACATACAAATATGACAAAGATACAAGTTCAGCAACGCTGGTGGACATCATCCACTTCCCTGCCGAATGTGTGAACCCTCCGGCCGGGGCGAACTCCATTGACTGGATCAATGGCGGCTTCGAAGGCGCAAAGTGCGACTAGCACAGTGACCATCCTTTCGGGGCGGCTACGCTTTACTGGTCGCCCTGAAAGCCAACTTACCAAACCATTCGGACACAAAAACCAGACGGTTCGGGCTTTCTTTCGGAGCCGAGCAGGCATGCCGAACTGAGTCGCTAGCAATAATTGGAGTAACGTATGCTTACCGCAGTCGCGATAGCAGTGGATGGCCTTGGGTTTGCTGCATGGCTTTTCTTGTCGTCGGTGGGGCTAACGCTGATCTACGGCGTGATGCGCATCCTCAACATGGCCCATGGCGGGTTTTATGCCCTTGGAGCCTATTCATCAGCCTGGGCCATCGGGCTTTACACCGCAACTGGCAGTACAGTTGCTTTCACCTTCTTGCTCATCCCCCTTGCCGCACTTATCGCGGGCGTGATCGCGGGGTTGGTCGTTGAACGCGGCATTCTGAGGTTCATGTACGGGCGGGATGAAGTGCTGATGGTGTTGGTCACCTATGCGATTTTCCTGATCCTAGAAGATGCCACCAAACTGATCTGGGGCACAGATTCTTACGTTGCATGGCAACCTGCGTTCTACTTCGGAACGGTTGAGGTCTTCGGAATTCCCTACACCGTTTACAAATTCCTGATTATCGGCACCGCCATCGCCGTCGGTTTGGCGCTCTTTTACGCCTTGAACCGAACCCGGATCGGCAAGCTGCTTCTTGTGGTCATCGAAGACCGTGAGATCAGCGGCGCCCTTGGCATCAACGTGACCCTTTTCTTCACCGCCACATTCGTTCTGGGCGCGGTTCTAGGTGCCCTGGGGGGCGCAATCACCGCACCGGAAATCTCGGTGTCGCCGGGTATTGGCGCAGAGATTATCGTTCTTTCATTTGCTGTCATCGTGATCGGCGGCATGGGGTCCATCGGCGGAGCGATGCTGGGCGCCCTCATCGTGGGCTTTGCACGCGCGGCCTCCGTCCACCTTTACCCCCCTGCGGAGCTGTTCTCAATTTACCTCGTCATGGCCGCAGTTCTTGCTGTGAAACCCTATGGCCTCTTCGCTTTGGCAGAAAGCAGGAAGATATGATCAAGAATCTCGACCGCACCGAAATCGGGCTTCTCATCGCCCTTCCTATTCTCATCATCATCGCCTTCATTCTTCCCAAGTGGCTGGTGAATTATGTCCACGTTTCCATGGGCACGGGGCTTGTCGCCCTTGGTGTAATGATCCAGATGCGCGCCGGATTGGTGTCCTTTGGACAGGGGCTTTACTTTTGCGTCGGCGGCTATGCCGCTGGCATGATGGCCAAGTTCTATGGCATCACAGACTTCTTCGTTTTGCTTGCTGTTGGCATCCTGGCCGCTCTGGTTCTTTCGGCTCTGCTCGGGTTCCTGTTGCGCCGCTACCGGGAAATCTTTTTCGCGATGCTCTCGCTGGCCCTGTCGATGATCCTTTTCGGGATGCTGTCGAGCGTTGAAGAGCTTGGCTCAACCGACGGCTTCAACCTGCCGACAGCTTCTTATCTTGGCTGGAGCCCAACCGGCGAGACTGCGCAGCTGACGCTCTACACACTGACCTGCATCATTGCTATTGGTTGCGCCATCGCCCTCAACCGGTTCCTCAAAAGCCCGATTGGCTATATCAACGAAGCCATCCGCGAAAATGAGTTGCGGGTTGAGTATCTGGGAACCTCGGCTCACAAGGCCGTTCATATCACCTATGTGCTCGCGGCCGTTGTTTCGGCCATTGGTGGTGTGCTTTGGGCGCTGCCCCTCGGACACGTTGATCCTGAAATGACGAATTGGACGACCTCAGGCCAATTTGTGTTTGTCTCAATTCTTTCGGGAACCGGAAATATTATTGCTCCGATGATCGGCACTTTCCTGCTGGAGATTGTCCGGGTCTACGCTGTCGAGATCTCTCCCAATACCTGGCAGATGATCCTGGGCACCGTGATGCTGCTGACAATCATCTTTCTTCCCAAGGGTCTGTGGTCACTGATCACCCGAAAGAAGAAAGCAACACGAGATGACGGTGCTTCAGCACCGATCGCAGGTGAATAGTATGACGACAATTCTTGAAACCAAAAACCTAGAGATGAAGTTTGGGGCCGTTTACGCGGCGAAGGACATTAATATCTCGATCCAAGCTGGCGAAGTTCTGGGGGTCATTGGCTCTAACGGAGCCGGTAAAACAACTTTCGTCAATATGGTGACCGGATATCTCAAGCCCACGTCCGGCGATATCATCTATCGTGGAAAGAGCATCGCGGGCCGCCCAACACGAGAGGTCACCAAGCTCGGTATTTGTCGATCGTTTCAGATCCCGCAGCTCTTTCCCGAGTTGCCCGTCATCGAAAACATGCTGATCGCTCTGACGATCGCGAAACAGGACAGACCTGTTCTTTTCCAACCCGCGATCGACGGCGCGCTGGAAGATGAAGCGCATGCGTTGCTCGCAAGGTTCAACATTGACGGTTATGCCGATCAGGAAATCCAAACCCTTCCCCAAGGGGTTCGCAAATTGGTTGATATTGCCATGGCAACCGTCACCGAGCCCGATCTGCTGTTTCTTGATGAGCCAACCAGTGGTGTCAGCGCAGATGAAAAGATGGATTTCATGCGGGTCCTTATTGATGCGCTACAAACCACCAGGACAGCCGTGCTTTTTATCGAACATGACATGGAAATCGTCGAAGCGTTCTCACCGCGCTGCGTCGCCTTTTACGAGGGGACCATCCTTGCAGACGGACCAACGGCCGAGGTTCTTGAAAACGCGAAAGTCCGGGAATTCGTCATCGGCAGCGAATACCACCGGAGTTCTTCTGACAGCACTCAACAAGCCGGAGCGACCTAATGCTTGTAATTGACAATATCAGCCTGTCCATTCAACGCGTTCCCATCCTCAGAGATGTGAGCCTGGAAATCGAAACAGGAACCACCTGCGGTCTTGTCGGCCGCAACGGTGCAGGAAAAACCACACTCATGCGATCCATCATGGGGATTCTACCTGTTGAGAAAGGGAGAATTCAGTTCAACCACATGGACCTGCATACAGCCAAAGCCCATGAAAGAGCGGCCCTCGGAATTGGATATCTTCCTGAAGATCGCCGGCTGGTCCCGCATTTCACGGTTGAAGAGAATATTCTGGTATCGCTTTGGGCGACCAACACTTCTGATCGCTCCCGCCTGAAATGGGTTTATGAATTGATGCCCGAGATCGGGAGATTTGCGGATCGCAAGGCCATGACACTCAGCGGCGGGCAACAAAAGCTGGTTGCCTTGGCGCGCGCGCTGGTCACGGGTTCGGAATTGCTGCTCTTGGATGAACCTTTTGAAGGTGTCGCGCCCGCTTTGGCGGCCCGCCTCATGGAAGTGATCGGCAACCTCAAGTCCGAGAAGTTGACCGTTCTCGTCTCTGAATCTGACTACACCCACTCAGAAAAAGTCGTCGACAAGGTTTACTCAATCGAACGTGGGCAAATCACTATAGCAAATAAAGACGCAGCCTAATCGCTGGCGTCTTGGGAGGCTCAGATGTACGCACAAGGAAATGGGGATCGGGTGGCGCAAAAATCATTGATCATGACCCTTTCCTTCGCCGCTCCATGAAACCGAAAAGCACGAACCGGGCCGTTCAGCCTGCGGCATGGTCCGCTGTTTTAGCGGGGGTTTTTCTGGCTGTTGGTGCGGGCGACTTCCTTGGCGATGCAGCCTTCAGGCCCCCAACGGTGGGCTATGACGCCTGGCATGTCGGCCTTCCATCGATATGGGCCTGGACAATTACTTTTTGGGCCCTTGGCGTATTACTGATCTGGTTCTTATCGTATGAGATGGAACCGGCAACAGCTTCGGGGGTAGAGATCACGCCACTCGAACCTGCGCCCTCTGTCGCATTTCGAGGCACCAAAATTCAAGAACAAGAGATGCTCAGGCTTGGCTGGCCGATCTCGGAAATCGCGGCACGCACGAAAATAGCAACATGGATATTCGGAGAAGACCGAAAAGGAGCCACCCAATGACCCCATTTACCTTCAATACTGCCGCCAGTGTGAGATTCGGTGCCGGCATGATTTCGCAGCTTGGCGAAATGGTCAAAACGAGCATTGGGTCACGCGTTTTGCTGGTTACAGACCCCGGCATGATGTCCACGGGCATCGTGGATAAAGCCCTCGCCGCCTTGAAGGCATCCGGCGTTGAGGTGAGCTTGTTTCACGATGTGCAGGCAGATCCGCCCGAAGACGTTGTAATGCGCTGTGCCGAAGCGGCCATCGCGCATGGGTCTGAGGGGGTTATTGGCCTTGGCGGGGGGTCATCGCTGGATGTGGCAAAACTCGCGGCGCTGTTGGCGCCCGGCAATGAAACGCTCAGCAGCGCTTATGGTGTCGGCAACGCAAAGGGGCCACGCCTGCCGCTTATCCTCATTCCAACAACCTCGGGCACCGGATCGGAGGTTACGCCGATTTCGATCGTCACCACCGGAACCAACGAAAAAATGGGGGTCGTGTCGCCGATCCTCATCCCTGATATCGCTTTGCTTGATCCCGAGCTGACACTTGGGTTGCCGCCGCACATCACGGCCGCCACGGGCATTGACGCCATGGTCCACGCAATCGAATCCTACGCATCGGCCAGCGAAAACAACAATCCGATATCACGCATGCTCGCGGAAAAAGCGCTTGAGCTGATGGGCGCGTCCTTGTTGACGGCTGTCCGGGATGGCTCTGACCTTGAGACGCGCTCGGCAATGCTGCTGGGATCAATGCTTGCCGGACAGGCCTTTGCCAACTCTCCGGTCGCAGCAGTTCATGCCCTCGCCTATCCGCTGGGCGGCCATTTCCACATTCCGCACGGATTATCAAACGCGCTGGTCCTGCCGCATGTGCTCCGGTTCAACTCTGAGACCCATCCGGAACCCTATGCGGAAATCGCACCTTTCGCATTTCCGAAACTGGCCGAGGTGGGAGAACAAGGCCGGGCGCTTGCGTTCTGTGATGAGCTTCAAAAGCTCTCTGAAGCCTGTGGTTTGCAACAGTCTTTGCGTGAGATGAACATCGCCGAAGATGTCCTTCCCAAGCTCGCTGATGATGCGATGAACCAGACCCGGTTGCTGGTAAACAACCCCCGAGAAGTCACCCGCGCAGATGCCTTGGCGATCTATCAAGCCGCTTATTAGGGGAAATTGGATTGCAAATTGCCGGAGAATCGAACACCAAACTATGATCCGAAGCTTTGGGGGCACATCCGTTTCGTAGCGTCCGGTAAAACCTATGGGGTGTTTCTCATGGGCACATCCAGACAAATTCGCAACAGCGACGAGATCGGCGCAAGGGTCCGCAACGCCCACGTGGGCCTGAGCAACGACGAACCCGAGGATCGGATGCGCTCCCTCGGGCTGCTCGAAAATATGGCCCTCGGCTGCGATGCTGTTGGATGCCATTCAAAACCCACGCTTTGCGCGGGGCCTTTTTTAATCGCAGCGGAGCCAAGTCGCCCTAGGTGAAAACCTTAAAGACAAGCAAGGAAAAGCCCGGCGTTTGGCGGGGACACAGGAAAGTAGGATACGGAAAAATGACTGAATCTCTTCCAACACTCGAACAACGGTTGATCAACAAGAGCCTTCTGTTGAATGACGCCTTTATCGCCGGCGAATGGCGGAACAGATCGTCGAGCGGCGATACCTTTGAGGTGCGAAATCCATCGACGGGCGACGTGATCACCGTGTTGCCGGACATGGGGGTTGACGAGACGCGCGCGGCGATCGACGCTGCCTATATCGCTCAAAAGGAATGGGCCAAAAAGACCGGGAAAGACCGTTCGGGCATTTTGCGAAACTGGTATGATCTCTTGGTTGCCAATGCCGATGATCTTGGCGCGATCCTCTGTGCCGAGATGGGCAAACCCCTTGCCGAGGCCAAAGGAGAAATCCTCTATGGGGCGAGCTTCATCGAATGGTTCGCGGAAGAAGCCAAGCGCGTCTACGGCGACATTATTCCAGGTCACCAACCGGACAAAAGGATCATGGTGCTCAAGCAACCTGTTGGTGTTGTTGCATCGATCACGCCCTGGAATTTTCCGAATGCGATGATTGCCAGAAAGGTGGCGCCTGCTCTTGCGGTCGGCTGCGCCTTTGTTGCAAAACCGGCGGCCGAAACGCCGCTTTCGGCGCTGGCCATGGCCTATCTCGCCGAGCAGGCAGGACTTCCCAAGGGCCTCCTGTCGGTCGTCACCTCCAAACGGTCTTCGATCATCGGAAAAGAGTTCTGCGACAACGAAAAGGTCCGCAAACTCACGTTCACCGGCTCAACCGAAGTGGGCCGCATCTTGATGAAGCAATCGGCAGATCAGGTGATGAAAACCTCGATGGAACTGGGGGGCAACGCCCCATTTATCGTCTTCGATGATGCTGATCTCGATGCGGCCGTTGAAGGCGCAATGATCTCCAAGTACCGCAACAACGGCCAAACCTGCGTTTGTGCGAACCGCATCTACGTTCAATCCGGTGTCTATGACGCTTTTGCCGAAAAACTGACGGCAGCTGTTGAGGCTATGAAAGTCGGAGATGGTTTCTCGGATGGCGTTGTGGCCGGCCCGCTCATCAGTGCTGACGCCGTTGCGAAAGTCAAAGAGCACATCAAGGATGCGACCTCCAAGGGGGCTTCGATTGTGACGGGCGGCAAGGCGCACGACCTCGGCGGCACCTTTTTTGAGCCAACAATTCTCAAAGACGTGACCCGCGACATGCTCATTGCGTCCGACGAGACCTTCGGACCTGTCGCGCCGCTCTTCCGGTTCGAAACGGTTGAGGACGTCATCGCGCAGGCCAACGACACGATCTTTGGTCTGGCCTCCTATTTTTATGCCAAGGATCTTTCCAAAGTCTGGGAAGTCGCGGAAGCGCTTGAATACGGAATGGTGGGTGTCAACACCGGCCTGATCTCGACAGAGGTCGCCCCCTTTGGCGGGATAAAGCAATCAGGCCAAGGCCGTGAAGGGTCGAAATATGGTTGTGATGACTACCTTGAGATCAAGTACATCTGCATCGGGGGCGTTGCATAGGGCAAGTTTTGTTTTGACCTCACTTTGATCCGTTAGGTGGGTTTTCGGCTTCCACCGTTTCGCCAGCTTGAGCACGTCGAAGCGAAGTTTGCCTGTTGGTGGCGTGCTTGGGCCAAACGCGCCGCCAAGCCATTGAATTGGGAGCAAAAAACTGGGCAGTCAACCAAGGTCAGGACGTATCTGCCCGGAAATCATCTGTCCGTTTCAGTCCCATAGCTCGTCTCCTTTGTTGCAATAAGGGCTATCAAAGGAGCGGCATCAAACCGCGACAGGTCCACTGTTCCATCCAGACTAGTCGGGGTTGCTGTCAAGCGTCGGCCAGGTTTGCGGAGGATAGTAGATCGACCATTCGCCTATCAGGACAGATGCTGGCTTGTAGGTTTTGTTGAATATTGTTTTCCCAATTGCCTGCACTTGCAGAAGTTGATGTGACGTTGGATCCATGACCGAACTAAAGCCGTCCGGGTCTTCCGGTAGCGATAGTGATAGATTTTCAAGTGCGGTGCGGATTGCCTCTTTGTCGGACATGCCGCTGGCCTCTTTCACGGCCTCCGCAATGGCCAAAATCCCCGCGTAAGCCCCCTGCGCGGCGTAGCTCGGATAGCGGCCAGCAATCTCGTAGAACTCATCAACAAACGTCCTGTTGGCGTCCGTCGGAGGCCAATTGACGTGATGCCGGGCCGACAGCACCAGACCAAGGGGCATGTCATTGCCCAGTTCCGCCAGGATCTCGAAATTGCCGCCAGCATCAAAGTTCATGAACTGCGTGCTTTCAAAAAGGGTGCTCAGGCGCGCTTGTTTTACAAAGGTGAGCAAATCCAACCCCCAGTGACCGTTCACTACGATATCTGCGGGGGAATCTAAAAGCTGTTGAATGTAGATTGAATAGTCGGTTTCAAACAAGCGAGGCCAATACTCGCCGGCGATCTCGAACTTGACGCCTTCTTGCCGCAGGAATTCTCTGAGATCATCCCAGGCTTGATATCCGTACTCATAGTCGGGCCCGATGAATGCAATCGATAGGGGTTTATCGGGGTTTTGATAGCTTTCGCGGATGTACTTGGCACCCGCAAGCATCGACTGCCGGGTCCCATTGCTCATGCGAAAGTAATAGGGATTCAATGCTTCGGTTGTCAGGGTAGGGGATGCGTGGTCGGTCCCGATAAAGAAGGTCTCATGCCTTGCGGCCTCTGCAGACACCGCGCGCGCGACGCTTGAACTCACAACGCCACATAGGAAATCAACTTTTTCCTCTTCAATAAGACGACGCGCAATCTGTTCAGACCGCAAGGACTTTGATCGCGTGTCCTCGATTATGACTTCCAACTCCGGATAGCCTGCTGGTTTCTGAGATCTTATATGAACCAGCGCCATTTGGATCGCGACAGAGCTGTCACGCCCAAAAAGACCTGCGGGCCCGGTTAAAGGATAGAGACATCCGACCTTGACCGGTTGCCCTTGCGCGACAGATTGCGATGCAATGGAAAGCGCCGCGCAACCTGCAAGGCAGAGACCTTGAATGCGTTTCATCCAAGTCATTGGAGGCCAAGCCGATGCATCTTGCGTTTGAGCGCATGGCGAGAGATGCCCAACCGTTCAGCAGCCACCCCCTTCTTCCCGCCAGATTTCAACAGAGCATCCTGGATCATGTTTCTTTCAACCCCATCTATCGATTCTTCGATGGACATCGGCCCCACCGGATCAACGGATTTAAATTCCGAGGGCAGATGATCCGCAGAAATGACCTGCCCAGCATGAAGGATCGTCAAGCGTTCGACGAGGTTTCTCAATTCCCGAACATTCCCTGGCCAGGGATACGAATTGAAAAAGGCGATCGTGGACTTGCCAAAACCAATAGGTTTATTTGCGGTCTCTTGCGCAAAGCGCTGGGCGAAATAGTTTGCGAGCAACTCTATGTCCTGTCCCCGATCACGTAGCGGAGGAATTTCTATGGGCATGACGTTGAGGCGAAAGAACAGGTCATGACGAAAAGACCCATCGGCAACAGCTTCCTCTAAACTCTTGTTGGTCGCAGCAATGACCCGAACGTCGGCGTAATGCTCCCGGGTGATACCAACCGGGCGATAGTTCCGGGTTTCGATAAAGGTCAGTAATTTGGCTTGGACGGACAGAGGCATCTCGCTGACTTCATCAAGAAACAGCGTTCCACCATCGGCGATTTCAACCAGACCGCGGCTGCGCGACACGTTGCCAGGGACGGCCCCCTTATCAGCCCCGAAAAGCTCGGCCTCAATCTGGCCCTCCGGTAAGGTTGCGCAGTTGATCTCGACGAAAGGGCTGTCAGCCGGACTTCCTTTTAGGTGCAGTTGTTTGGCAATAACGGCTTTCCCGGCGCCAGTTTCACCAGACAGCAACAAAGTGTTCACATTGCTTTCGGTCACGCGTTCAACCTGCTGCCGCAAGGTCCGGATCAAGTGTGAATTGCCAATGAACTCCGGGTCATTCGTGTAGCGTTGACGCAGATACTTCACTTCAGATTCAAGTCGTTTGCGTCTGCTGGTTCCTTCGATCAAATGAATCAATTCATCGATATCAAAGGGTTTCGAGATGTAATCGACCGCGCCCATCTTGATGGAGGTCACGGCGTCCTTCGTATCGTCGAAGGCGCTCATCATGATGACCGGTATATCCGGCGCTTCGGCTGTCATCCATTCCAACACCTCTATCCCGGATTGACCCGGCATCCGGATGTCGAGAAGAACAACGTCCGGGCTTTGGCTTTCGAGCAGGTTGCATCCGGTATGACCATTGTGCGCTTCAAGGCAAATCATCCCCGCTTGCCGAAGGGTAAATGCCAGAGACTGGGTGAGTTTTATCTCATCATCAATAATCAGAACGGTTGTCTTACTCATGACTTGCCTCGCTTTGTATCGACGCCCGGAAACGTCATGGTGACGGTTGTTCCTATTCCTGTTTCACTTTCAATTTGCATGGTGCCGCCGTTGGCCTCGACAAGCAGGTTGGTTATCGAGAGCCCCAGACCTGAGCCGTATGATTTTGTTGTAAAGAACGGTCGCAAGACCTTTGCTTTGGTATCATCATCAATACCCGTTCCGTCGTCGGAAACCTCCAATACCGCGCTCCCCTTATTGCGATAGGCGCGCATGGTTAGGTGGCCTCCCTCTGGCATTGCTTCGATCGCGTTGAGGGCCAGGTTGAGCAGGATCTGTCGAAGGTGGGCCTGATCGAGCAACAGCACCAAATTCGATTGCCCCGAGATATTGACCACAACGCTGCTCTCATACGCAGTCGCCGCGATCAGGACCTTTATGGATTGCAGGATTTCTTTGATGGCGACGTGTTCTTTTTCTGGTTCGCTCGGGCGGGCATAGTTCAAAAGCTCGCTGATCGCGCCATCCACCCGGGCAATCTCCGACGAGATTACATCAAGCATTTGCAGTCTCTCGGCGTCTTTTTCGGTGCGCTTCAAACCATGCACAGTGGCCGATACCGTTGTCAGCGGGTTTCGAATTTCATGGGCGATACCGGCCGCCATGTTGCCAAGAGCAGCTCGGCGTTCCACGTCAATTCGCGATTCAATGAGTTTGCCAAGCTGTTCTCTCATTTGATTGTAAGATCGGGCCAAAATCCCAAGCTCTCCCGGCGCATCCTCGGGCACCGGAACACTAAAGTTCCCGTTTGCGACCGCGCGGGCACCTTCACTGAGTGGCTGAAGGTTGCGCGACAAACGTTCTGACAATTGGAAGAACAAATAGACCAGACAGAGCGCAGAGGACGCCGCAGCGACCATGAGGAGATAACGAATATAAGTTCGAGGTTCTTTGTAGATGTCGCGTCCTTTTACCAATTGGATTTTCCAACCTGGAAAGAACTGGCGCGATCCTGCTGTTTCAATGCCGGGCTCAGCTGCCGTGCCGACCGCCGAAAGCCTCACGCGATCAAAGACCACGATATGCGGACGGTAGACATTCGGCTCAACGAGTGACGACATTTGTTCCGAAAGGGACGCGAGCCGCATCCGCAAGGACACCATGCCGATCGTCTCTTGATTGAGCTTCACAGGCATGCTGATAAGAAACCAGCCTGGTCGGTTGTTCTTGGGCAGCACCGGACCCAAAATAGTTACAGCGCCGTGTTGGACCAGTGGCAATGTACTGAAGTCATCCGGTTTTTCGCGATACCGGTTTGAGGGAATGGTTTGCAGGGTATTGCCATCTATATCTGCAAGCTCGATGGCATAGATGTCCGGGCTTTCAGTTTCAATTCTCAAAAAGTCAGCCAACAACGGCCTGAGGTCGCTGTCTTCGTGGTTTGCAAAGAATGCGGTAGTGTCCGGCAAATCAACGATATTTTCCAACCGATTGACCTGAGTTGCCAAGAAGTTGTCCAATTTCGCAGCTGTCGCCTCAAGCTCGGACTCCACTCTGTTGGTGACGAGATTGTTAAGTAGATTGGCGCTGTAACGATCATAGAGGCCAGCGATGAGAGCCAATGGAATAAGGGCAACGACCAATGCGCCCCAAATGTAGCGACGTGCCAAATTCAGCCGTGTAAATGGCAACTTTAGTCGCAAACACCTTCCTCCAAGAGAAAGCATATAGGCAAACTCGTTGGAGCGCTAACCGCTCACATTGAAATTTTGAGCGGTTAGCGCTCGTCTTTGTCGGCTCAAGTGTCGTTGCGATCAGGCAAAAATGTCCCATTTTGCGCTGTGCGGGGTGTTGGCATTCCAAAACGTCCTGCGATAACGCGGGCTACGGACAAACTCGTCGCGACGAACAACGCAAGCTGCTTACGGGAAATGTGACCGAACCAGACTAAAAGGAAAGTTTCCATCAAACGGCGCGCGCGGGAATGCGGGAATGAATGTGGGAACGCAAAATATTTCGGGGACATTTTTAGTTTAAAAGCAGCCACCTCACTTATATAGGTGGCGGAGACGAAGGGATTCGAACCCTCGAGACCCTTCCGGGCCTACTCCCTTAGCAGGGGAGCGCCTTCGACCACTCGGCCACGTCTCCACCGACGCGTATAGCCAAGTCAACGTAGAGGTTACAAGGCGAAAAAACCTCTTTTTGAAATTTCCCATCGACGCTTCAAAATCAGTGCAAATGGCACCCTGTGGCTCCGAATGGCGCTGGGTTTGGGAAACATTTGTGCCAGTTCCCTTGCAGCGAAAGCGCTTTGGACTCGTTTAAGCACGGCAATCGGGTGCGATTACGTGCCGTGTGAGGTGCCCCTAACTGCCATTCACGGACGCTCTCGACGCTGCGACGCAGCTTTCATAAAGCGGACATTGGACCAGACCCGCACTTCTCACTCCAAGCTCGTCTTGGGGCGTGCCGGAGTCTTGCCTCTGCGTCGCAGGTCCAACTATATTGTCTTTTAGGATACGCCTTTTGTCCTTGACAGATTAGACGCGTGTCCTGTTGCAGAACCTAGTGTGAGGAAGCCGAAGTGAATGATTTAGCCGCACGGCAAGCTACGATACAGGACCACGCTGCCTTTTTGGAGGGAACGCACAAATTCCAGTCTGATATCGAGATGCTTGCCGATAGTGCTTTGATCGGCACAATTCTCGAAACGGTCATGCTGGCTACAAACATGCGATTTGCTGCTGTCGCGCGCGTGACCGATGATCATTGGGTAGCGTGCCGAACCGTCGACGAGGTCAACTTCGGTTTGCAACCGGGCGACGAAATCGAAATCCAGTCAACCTTCTGCCAATCCGTTCGCGATACGTCAAACAAGGTTATCTTCAACGACACAGCGACCGATGAAGTCTACCGAGACCATCCCATTGCAGCCATGTTTGGCATCGTGAGTTACGCATCGATCCCGATTTATCGGAGTGATGGGACGTTCTTTGGCACGCTTTGCGCAATCGACCCACAGCCGCGCGATGTAAAGCAACCGCGATCAGTCGCGATGCTGGAGATGTTTGCCGATATTATCGGTCAAAGCCTCGAAACAGAAGAACGCCTGGAAGCACATGAGGAGATGATCGCTCACGAGCGCAAGCTAAGTCAAATTCAAGAGGAGTTCGTCGCAGTTTTAGGGCACGATCTGCGAAACCCCATTGCTGCACTGGATGCCGGTTTCAGGCAGCTAAGCACTGAACCCATGACCGAAAAAGCGCAGACCATACTTCCGATGATGCGATCCTCGCTGCGCCGCATGAACGATTTGATAGAAAATATCATGCTTCACGCCAAGGCGCGCTTGGGCGGGGGTATTCGTATTTCTGCTCAATCCGATGCCCCACTAACCGAGGCCATAACGCAGGTCGTCGAGGAAAGTCGGGCTACAGCTCCGGAGCTTGAGATCACACTTGATCTGAATTTCGACCGGCCGGTGAGTTGTGATGCTCCGCGCGTCGCGCAGGCTGTTTCGAATCTTTTGTCAAATGCCGTTCGATACAGCACGCCCGGCACCCCTATTTGCGTTCAAGGTCTTATCGATGAGAATGGCATCGAAATCAGTGTCGCAAACAATGGGGCCGCTGTGCCCGACGAATTGCGCCAAGTTTTGTTCAACCCGTTCCAGCGCGGAGTTCACGCAGCAGGAGAAGGGCTTGGGCTTGGGCTCTATATCGTGTCGTCCATCGCCACAGCGCACAACGGCCAGATCGAGGTCAAATGTGAACGCAACGTGACAACATTCAGCCTCAGGATACCCTTGCTGCCCCCCCACACCAAACCCGTTCCTTAAGGCAAGGGATGATGCAGCCTCGCCCGTGGGGAGTTCGGATTTCAAGTGTTACCTCACCAGCAAATATGAACTGAGGGGCAGAGACAATCACTTTAGGAATGTGGGGACGTGTATATGGGCCATAAATGCTTTGGCCCGGGATCACCCTCAAAGTGCTCGATGGTGGCTTCGGTTCCGGCAGCGCGGGATAGGTCCACGCTTGCTGCAGCATCTCCGTCCTTCGCAGGTCTTCATGCGCACGGGGGACTGTCGCTTTAACGCAAACATTGACGCGCTATCGTCTCGTGAGTGATTGATCTATAAAGATGGATGGTGCTGTGAGAGAGGATTGAACTCTCGACCTCACCCTTACCAAGGGTGTGCTCTACCACTGAGCTACCACAGCATCGTCACGAACCTATCGTGTGGGCGGCTGATTAGACGCAAATGAAAGATCGTGCAAGGGTAATCTGGACGGTTTTTTGCATGTGCTTTACAGAGGGGGCATGGATGGAAAAAAAACCACACATCGGGGGCCGAAAACCGGCCAAACCCGCGAGGACCGCTTGAAGGCGGCGCTGAAGGCCAATTTGGCCCGGCGCAAGCAACAGGCACGCGTGCGCAGCAGCGATAAGCCTGTGCCGGACGCGCACCCCGCAGGGCAAAACAGAGGCAGTGATCAGGGCGAGTAATCGCTTCGGAAGGGTAGAGACATGGATTCGATTATCGTCACGGGCAATGGCCCGCTCAAAGGGCAAATACCAATTGCGGGGGCCAAGAACGCCTGCCTGACTCTGATGCCGGCAACATTGCTGAGCGAAGAGCCGCTGACCCTGACCAATGCGCCGCGGTTGTCGGACATCAAGACGATGACCGACCTGTTGCAATCTTTGGGCGCCGAAGTGACGTCCTTGCAGGGCGGCAAAGTTCTGGCGATGTCGAGCCATGACATCCACAACCACACCGCCGATTATGACATCGTGCGCAAAATGCGCGCCTCGATCCTTGTGCTGGGTCCGATGCTGGCGCGCGATGGCCGTGCGGTTGTCTCCTTGCCCGGCGGCTGCGCGATTGGCGCGCGCCCCGTGGATTTGCACCTCAAGGCTCTGGAGGCCATGGGCGCGGAACTCGAACTCAAGGAAGGCTATGTGCACGCCAAGGCCCCCAAGGGCCTCAAAGGCGGCATTGTTGATTTCGCCTTTGCCTCGGTGGGCGCAACCGAAAATGCATTGATGGCCGCGACATTGGCCAAGGGCACCACGGTTCTCAACAACGCCGCGCGCGAGCCGGAAATCGTTGATCTGGCCGATTGCCTGCGTGCGATGGGCGCGCAGATCGACGGCGACGGCACCTCGACGATCACCATTCAGGGTGTGGACCGTTTGAACGGCGCGACACATCCGGTTGTCACCGACCGGATCGAATTGGGCACCTATATGCTGGCCCCTGCGATTGCTGGCGGCGAGGTGGAACTCTTGGGTGGAAAGATGAGCCTGATCGGCGCGTTTTGCGAAAAACTGGATGCCGCAGGCATTGAAGTGACAGAAACCCCCGCCGGCCTCAAAGTGCGCCGCCGCGATGACCGCGTGCGCGCGGTGGATGTGGTCACCGAACCTTTCCCCGGCTTCCCGACGGATTTGCAAGCACAGATGATGGCGCTTTTGTGCACCGCCGACGGCACCTCGGTCTTGGAAGAAAAGATTTTTGAAAACCGGTTCATGCATGCGCCGGAATTGATCCGGATGGGGGCGAAAATCGACGTGCAAGGCGGCCATGCCACCGTAACTGGCGTGGATCGCCTCAAAGGCGCGCCGGTGATGGCAACCGATTTGCGCGCTTCTGTGTCGCTGATCCTCGCCGGTCTGGCGGCAGAGGGTGAAACCGTGGTCAGCCGCGTTTACCACCTTGATCGCGGCTATGAACATGTGGTGCGCAAGCTTTCTGCCGTGGGCGCGAACATAGAGCGGGTGTCGGACCGATGAGCGGATCCGACGCCACATTCGAAGAGGGCCGCGAAGCGCCGCTTAACCTTGGGGCGATGGACGCCGCCGATCTCAAAGTGATCTCGGCATTGGTGCAAGACGCGGTGTTTCCCGCCACGGAAATGACGTGGCAACCGCGCGCGCGGCGCTTCGCCCTTTTGCTCAACCGGATGCGTTGGGAAGATCAAGGCAGCGCGCGCCACGCGCCCGAGCGGGTGCAATCGGTGTTGTCGTTTGAAAACGTGCTGTCGGTCGCCTCCCAAGGTGTCAGCCGCGATGACAAGCATCTCGTTTTATCGGTTCTGACGATTGCGTTTGACCCCGGTGAAGACGGCGCAGGCCATGTGATTTTGACATTGGCAGGCGACGGCGCCATCCGCCTTGCGGTCGAAAGCATCGAGGCCACCCTCAAAGATGTGACGCGCCCCTATGTGGCCCCGTCGAAGAAAACCCCGCAACACCCCGATTGATGGCGTCAAACACCACCCGTCCCTGCGCGACCGACTGCCACGCGGGGCTTGAGGCGCGCGGGCACGGGCGCTATGTGCAAATATGCAATGCCGGAGACGCCCATGCCGATTTTTCTTGATGCCACTGATCCCGATTTCGAAACCGCCTTCGCGGGCCTTTTGGCCGCGAAACGCGAAGACAGCCCCGATGTCGACGATGTTGTCGCGGGTATTATCGCGGATGTCCGCCATCGCGGTGATGCGGCGGTTTTGGAACTGACGGCGAAATTCGACCGGCTTGAATTGACGGCCGAGACTATGCGGTTTTCCCCCGCCGAGATTGAGCAGTATTGCGCACAGGTCAGCGATGCCGAACGCGCCGCCCTTGAATTGGCCGCAACCCGCATCCGTGCCTATCACACCCGTCAAATTCCCGAAGATCAGTCTTGGACCGACGATGCCGGTGCGACGCTTGGCTGGCGATGGAGCGCGGTTGCCGCCGCAGGACTTTATGTGCCGGGGGGATTGGCAAGCTACCCTTCGTCGGTGTTGATGAATGCCATCCCCGCCAAGGTCGCGGGCGTCGCGCGTTTGGCGATCTGCGTGCCAACGCCGGACGGTGTGGTCAATCCTTTGGTCCTGCTCGCGGCAAAAATCGCCGGCGTGGACGAGGTTTACCGCATCGGCGGTGCGCAAGCGATTGCGGCTCTGGCCTACGGCACCGAAGCCATTGCGCCGGTGGATAAAATCACCGGCCCCGGCAATGCCTTTGTTGCGGCGGCAAAACGGCGGGTGTTCGGCAAGGTCGGCATCGATATGATCGCAGGGCCGTCCGAAATTTTGGTCATCGCGGATAAAGACAACGATCCCGATTGGATCGCGCTCGATCTGTTGAGCCAAGCCGAACATGACGAGAGCGCGCAATCGCTTTTGATCACCGATGACGCGGCGTTTGGCCGTGCTGTGGCTGCCGCCGTCGACAAGCGGCTCGAAACGCTGGAACGCCGCGCGATCGCGGGCGCCAGTTGGCGCGATTTTGGCGCGGTGATCACCGTCGCGGATTTGGAGCAGGCCGCAGCCCTGTCGAACCGCATCGCCCCCGAGCACCTTGAGCTTTGCGTCGCGGATCCAGAGAGCCTGTCGGAAAAATGCGTCCATGCGGGCGCGATCTTTCTTGGCGCGTTCACCCCCGAAGCCATTGGCGATTACATCGGCGGGCCGAACCACGTGTTGCCAACCGCCCGTTCGGCACGGTTTTCGTCGGGCCTGTCGGTGCTCGACTTCATGAAACGCACAACTTTGGCTCAAATGACGCCTGCCGCGCTTGGCGCTATTGGCGCTGCGGCCGAATGTCTGGCAAACTCCGAATCGTTAGAGGCGCATGGATTGTCCGTCCGCGCCCGCCTTGACCGATTGAACGAAGGATAAACAGGCATGTCGCATATCAGTCATATCGAGTTGGACGATGCGGGCTTGCCCCCGCCGACTCCGGAGATCGAGCAAGAGCGCAAGGTCGCCATGTTCGATTTGATGGAAAAGAACAGTTTTGATCTGCCAAAGCGCGACGACCGCGCGGTGCCGGACGGGCCATTTCGTGTCGGCCTATCGATCCGCGAAAAACGGTTGGTGTTTGACATCCGTACCGAAGCCGGCGATCCGGCAGCAGAATTCCATCTGTCCCTGTCGCCATTCCGCCAAGTGGTCAAAGATTACTGGGCCATCTGCGAAAGCTATTTTGATGCCGTGAAAAACATGCCGCCGAGCCAGATCGAAACCATCGATATGGCGCGGCGCGGCATTCACAATGAGGGTGCCAATGTGTTGGCCGAACGCTTGGAGGGCAAGGCCGAGGTCGATCACGATACGGCGCGGCGACTGTTTACCCTCATTTGCGTGCTGCATTTCGGGAGCTAGGGGTGATCACCAACCTCCCCCAATCCATATTGTTTTGCTGCGATCATAATGCCGTGCGCTCGCCGATGGCCGAGGGCATCATGAAGAAATTCTACGGCACCGGCACCTATGTGCAATCGGTCGGTGTCAAATGCGATCTCGAGATCGACGGTTTCGCCATTGCCGTATGCCAGGAAATCGGGGTCGAACTGTCGCGGCATCGCTCGCGCAGCTTCGAACAGATGCAACAATGGGGGGATGATCTGTCCTCTTTTGATCTCATCATTGCCCTGTCTCCTGCCAGCCAAAGGCAGGCCTTGGAACTCACCCGTGTGTTTCACCTTGAGGTCGAATATTGGCCGATCATGGATCCGACCGGGATTGGCGAGACACGCGAGGCAAAATTGGAGGCCTATCGCCAAAGCCGCGATCAAATCGTTGCGCATTTCACCGAACGTTGGGGCGCGCCGGACTTGCGGCTCTAGGCCGCGTAGTGCCGGCGCCCCCGTAATGATTGCGCCCAAGCTGAAAAGGACCGTCCGATGAAAATCGCAACCGCCGCCTATCCAGCCGAATGGCTTGCCGATTGGGACGCCTATACCGCCAAACTTACGCGTTGGTGCGAGGAGGCGGCCAGCCACGGCGCCGATCTGATGGTGTTTCCCGAATATGGGGCGATGGAATTGGCCTCGATCGCGGGCGAGGCCGTAGCGGCAGACATTGCGCGCGCCAGCGTTGCCGTTTCCGATATGATGCCGCGCGTTTGGGAGTTACATGCCGATCTGGCACGCCGATTGGGGGTGCATATCCTCGCCGCTTCTGCACCGGTCGTGCGGGGCGACAGCCTCGTCAACCGCGCGGCCTTGGTCACGCCCGAAGGACAAATCGGGTTTCAGGACAAACAGATCATGACCCGTTTCGAGCGCGACGATTGGGCGGTCTCGGGCGGTGGGCCGCTGCAAGTCTTTGACACATCCTTGGGCAAGATCGGCATCTTGATCTGCTATGACTGTGAATTCCCGCTGCTGGCCCGCGCATTGGTCGAGGCGGGTGTGGAATTGCTCCTTGTGCCGTCCTGCACCGAGGCCTTGGAGGGGTATTGGAGGGTGCGGATTGGCGCGATGGCCCGGGCGTTGGAGGGGCAATGCGCCTGCGTCATGGCCTCGCTCACCGGGGGGGATGCGCGGATCGCAGGCATCGAAGAACAAGTCGGCATGGGTGCCATTTTCACGCCGCCCGATCGCGGCATGCCGCCCTCCGGTGTATCTGCCCAAGGCCGTATCGGCACCGATGGCTGGACCTACGGCAAGGTTTCATTGCCTGCCCTTTGCGAATTGCGCCGCGATGGCAATGTTCTGGGACTGAAACACTGGGTGGAACAGACCGATCGATTGGCCATCACGCAAGTTTCGCTCCGTTAGGGCAGATAAGCCTTGAAAATCGGGTAAAATGCGCCCATTTACTGCCTCGACCCGCAAATTGAGCGGGCTTTCAAAGATGGAGACAACATGGCCAAGGAAGATACGCTCGAATTCCCCGGTGTCGTGAAGGAACTCCTGCCGAACGCGACATTCCTGGTCGAGCTGGAAAACGGCCATACCATCATTGCGCATACGGCAGGCAAAATGCGGAAAAACCGCATTCGTGTTCTGGCTGGCGATAAAGTACAGGTCGAAATGACCCCCTATGATCTGACCAAGGGTCGGATCAACTACCGGTTCAAATAATCCCATGTGCGCACTGACGTGGCGCGCCGCCTGCTTTGCGGGCCTTGGCCCACAGGTGCGCGCATGAAACTTATCCTCGGTTCCGGCAGCCCGCGCAGGCGCGAATTGCTGGCGCAGATCGGCGTTGTCGCCGATGATATCCGCCCCCCTGACATCGACGAGGCCCCCGCCACACGCGAATTGCCACGGTCCTACTGCGCCCGTATGGCGCGCGAAAAGGCATTGGCCGTGCGTGCTGATACGGATGATATCGTTTTGTCAGCGGATACCACTGTGGCACTGGGGCGGCGCATTCTTGGAAAGCCTGCGGATGCGGGCGAGGCTGCGGAATTTCTACTTGCCATGTCGGGGCGGCGCCACCGCGTGATCACCGCCGTTGCGGTCAAACGCGGCGCACAGATGTGGGAACGCGATGTTGTGACCACGGTGCAGATGAAGCGCCTGTCGGACGAAGAATTAAATGCCTATCTCACCACGAATGATTGGCAAGGCAAAGCCGGCGGATATGGCATTCAAGGCCCCGCAGGCGCATTGATCCCGTGGATCAGCGGATCGTTCACCGCCGTGGTCGGGTTGCCGCTTGCCGAAACCGCAACCCTGCTGACGGCCGCAGGTTACCCGATGTGGAAGGACCGCCCATGAAAGGCCGGATGATCGTTCTCGACCAATATGAAGGCCGCGAAGCGGCGGCGCTCTTGGAAGACGGGCGGCTGATTGATTTGTTGATCGATTCCGACGCCCCCCGCCCCGGTGCGATTTACCGTGCGATTGCCGATAAACCGGTCAAGGGACAAGGCGGCATGTTCATGCAAACCCCTGACGGGTCTGCATTTTTGCGCCAGATCAAAGGCCTTGCACCCGGGCAGGCATTGTTGGTGCAAGTGACCGGATACGCCGAAGAGGGCAAGGCCTTGCCGGTGACCGAACGTCTGCTGTTCAAAAGCCGCTATGCGATTGTGACACCCGACGCCCCGGGTTTAAACATCTCGCGCAAGATCCGCGACGAGGAGATGCGCGATCTGCTGCTCGGCATCGCGCATGAGGTGATGGGCGGCTCTGACATGGGGTTGATCTTGCGCTCATCCTGCGAGGGCGCCGAGGCCGGCGAGATCGCAGAAGACATCGCCGCGATGCATGATCTGGCGGTGGCCGTCATGGGCGACGCAGAGGGCGGCGCAGAGGCGCTAACCGAAGGCGACGGGCCACACGCGCTTGCATGGCGCGACTGGACCGACGAGGCCCAGATCGAGACCGACGAGGGCGGCTTTGAAGCGCATGGTGTTTTGGACGCGATCGACGATCTGTCTGCGGCGGTCGTGCGGTTGTCGGGCGGTGCATCGATGTATGTCGAACCGACGCGCGCCTTTGTCGCGGTCGATGTGAACACCGGCGCGGACACCTCCTTGGCGGCGGGCACCAAAGCCAACATCGCGGCAGCGCGGGATTTGCCGCGCCAATTGCGCCTGCGCGGCCTTGGTGGTCAGGTGATCCTTGATTTGGCTCCGATGCCCAAAAAGGACCGCCCCGGTTTCGAAAGTGCACTGCGCAAGGCGCTGCGCGAAGACGGGATCGACACGGTCATGGCCGGGTTCACCCCTTTGGGAAACTATGAATTGCAACGCAAACGCGCGCGCCTGCCGCTGAGCGAGGTCTTGCGTGGTAGCGCGCAATGAGTTGCCCCATCTGCGGGCGTAAAAGCACCGAAGCATGCCGCCCTTTTTGCTCTGATCGCTGCAAAGATGTCGATCTGGCCCGATGGTTTACAGGGGGATATGCCGTCCCGTCGCAGGACCCTGATGACATCGAAGAGGCCATAGAGCAGGCAATGCGCGCCGCAGAAGAGACAGAGTCAAAACCACACTGAATATTTTGACAAAAGCCTCTGGACAGCGCCCCGCACCTCCCCTAGAACGCACGCACCCGAACGCAAACGCGTTCTCCGGTGCCCGGGTAGCTCAGGGGTAGAGCAGTGGATTGAAAATCCTCGTGTCGGTGGTTCGATTCCGCCCCCGGGCACCATTTAAATTAAATATAATCAATGTGTTGCGCGTTTCTCGGCTAATTGTGTGGGTGCCCAATTTGAGCTGGGGTATCACTGGGGTAGCAATCTGCGCGTACAGGTATCCGGCAATCCCATAAGGATGTGAGTGCGCATAGTGGCTTACGGCAGGGCCGACACCCATGCTTTTAGCTCTGAAATCGCAACCGCAAGCTGCCGCTGTGGAGAAACGCTTCCATCTTTTGCAACGTAGGCAACAGGACCACCTTTGTGGATGATGCCCAAAATCTCGTTATTCTTGTTCATTAACGGACCGCCAGACATCCCTTGCCCAAGCATTTGCGAAACCTCAATCAAGGGAACTGCGCTCTTGGTCGTTAGGGAGCTTATGCTTCCTTGTCTAATGTTAAGTTGATCACCTGGTCCGTAGGTTGGGAAGCCTGCAGCTAAGGTGTTTGTTCCGACTACCGGGGAACCTGTGAATGACTCCAGCTCGAAATACTCTGTCGAAGAAATCGAGTGTTCGAGGATTGCTAGGTCTCGGTGCGCGCAAATGTGTTTGATCGTTACCTTGAACCTGTTGGCGGTTTTCAAAGGATGGAATACCTCGATTTCCGATGCACTGTTGACGCAATGAGCGGCAGTCACGAGTCCGACACCTTTTAAGAAAAATGCTGTGCCAGTATCGTCTTCGGTCTCCACCACCCATATCGCCCGATCTACGATTTCAGCTTGAGTGGGGTGGACCTTGATAGGACACGCAGGAAAGCAGGCGTTGTAGCGCTTGGCCAAGCCGCGGAAAACTGGATCAGATTGCCCCTTAACAAAGCCTACCCAAGAAATTTTGCCCTGAAGATGCGCTTGGATTTTGCAGGTCTTGCCGAAGCGCGCCTCCAACTCTGCCTGAGCAGCAGCGGGGCCATGCTTTTCAACCTTGAACAATGCGGTCCGAACGTTTCTGACATACCGTCGGTCAACGTTCATTCCCTCATTAATCTTGATCCCTGTTACTATCCTTCGCGAATTCTTGTCCGCATAATGGATTTTCTCTGGATTCAACTCGAATCCATTGTTTCTGATTATCGAGCGAAGTTCATCGGACAGCTTTTCTTCGGCGACTTTTCCGGGGTCAGGGCGGTCGCCTTCAAACAAAGCTGTAGGCGGTTGAAAGCTAGAAAGCGTTATGTCGTCGGCATATCGTGTGTAGAGGAGCCGATGTTCCTTGGAGAATTTCATTAGGGCTTTGTCAAGGCGGAAGCAAATCATGTTGGAAATCACGGGGCTGCTAGGTGCCCCTTGCGGCAAGCAATCATTGTTTGCGCAAATCCGTGCAACTGTCTCTGCCACATCCTTATTGATGCCAATACTTTCAAGCAGTCCTTGTACTCGAGGTTCTGTAATCGTCGGAAAGAAGTTTTTGAGGTCCACGTTTAGGATGAAACGGCGACGCAAATGTGACTCGGCGTTTGAGCGAACAGACCGATCAGGCACGAAGCCATGAACTGGCTTACGGGGATTATACAACTTCGCAAGGCTTCGCGCGATCTTTTGCTGCAGCATCTTTAACCGGTAATCTGGCGCGCTGATCAGTCGAGTCTTTCCTGAACGTTTTGAAATGTTGAAATGCGAATACATCCGACCACGAAACCACCAAATTTTCTTAAGTTCAGCAGGGGAAACACCAAGGTGTTTAAGAAGTTCGTCTTTGCTCGTTAGCTCAGGTGGGATTTTTGTTCGGCTCGCGCCACCAAATAAATTGAACGGGCTTGGCACGAGGTTTCCCCTCCAATCGCCCCATGTGCACATAGCTCATGTTGGGCGCACGTTTCTTGTGCAGACTTTTGCTCTTACGCCGCAGTTACGACAGCGCGTTTGCGAGGGGAAACCTCGTACATCAAACTTCGCGCACCTTGGTAAAATGCGCAACCAGAAAGCGAAACAAATACTTCATGTCAATTGACCGAAGTGCTATCGTTCAAGGATTGGTCCTAGGTAGTCGGCACGTGATGGAAGGTGTTTTATACACATCTTACTGTTGTCGCCTCTGAGATATCGACAACATTTAGTGATTGTACGCATGGCAAAGAAAATTTCGCGCTCTGACGCAATTGGAGAACAAGGGATCGCGCACATCCGCAAAGTTGTCGCCGCGATGGAGTATTTGTTTTATGAGACCGGGGGTGTTGAGGCAGGGATCGACGGTTCTATTGAAATACGCGATCCAGCGACTGGTGAAGTGGCAAACCAAATTGTGCAATTTCAGAGCAAGGCGACCCGCAACCCACTTCCCGGGATGTCCGAATTGTCATTTAGTTGGCCCTGCAACGAGAAAGATATCGACTATTGGACATTTGGCACAGCGCCTGTCGTCTTAATTGTCGTCGACGTAAAAAATGACAAGGCTTATTGGAAAGATATGCGCGCGTGGTTTGGTGACCCACAGAACCGTGCTACACGGAAGGTCGTGTTCGATAAATCTGCGGACTTGTTCAACGCAGATGCCGCATTGGCGTTGCGGGAGGTGGCTCAGACTGCGCGTCCGGGCAGCTATTATTCTGCACCACGTCAATCTGAATGGCTCACGCCAAACTTGCTGCGCGTGTCTGCTCTTGCCAAGACGATTTTTTGGGCACCGACCGACGCAAAAAGCGTGCGTGAATTTTGGGGGCGTGTGCAAGAGCATGTGCGATACCCACCGGGAGAAACGATCTTGCGAGGCGGCGCGGCGCTTTCTTTCCATGACCTTGACACCCATCCTTGGCGTGAGGCGTGTGACACTGGCGCTATGGAAGAGTTTGATGTCTCCGAGTGGTCCCACTCTGATGACCCTGACCGCGAACGGGACTTCGTGGCATTGCTAAACTGTGCGATGAAAGAGATGGTGAGGCGCGAGATGAGCTATGATCGCCGCCATTATTCGCTATATTTTCGTCCAAACCCCGGCGGTCGAGAACGCAGAATAACGTACTTCGCTGAAGCGAAGAAGGCAGATCGCTCCGTAGCCAAGCCCTATAGGACAAAGGACGGACAGGTTAAGTTCTGGCGGCATTCAGCATTCCAGTGGCAATTTATCCGCATTGGCGAAGAGTGGTATGTACAGATTACACCGACATACCATTTTACTCGGAATGGCAGGGAAAAGGACAAATTCGGAGGCGAGCATTTAGCAAAAATAAAGCGGATGGAGTGGAACAACGATGTGCGTGGGCAATTTGGCATGTGGCGTGCATATTTGGCGACTGACACGCAGACCGATATGTTTTCTGATACTTATCCGTTCCTTTCGTTCGCTCCCGTTGAGAAGTTGGCAGCAGATTTCGGTGTGCCGGATGAACTTTGGAAACCAGTGAGAGAGACGCCCGCTGATATTGAAGGGCTGTTGATTTGATGAAGCTATCACATCTGCCCGAGCCTGAATTGGAGTTCGGGCAGGCACATCGCCATATCGACATCCGCTACGGATTGATGGACTACGGCCCATTCGACGCGGGCCAAACTGGCGCGCCCACTGCAGTTCGCGTAGGTCTTATTGGCGACAGCGAGACGGTAGAAGGTACCGGAGAATGGCTTGCTCGATGTCGTGTCGGCATTGAAGGAAAAGCTGACACTCGCCTCACCACCCTTTATCCGCCCTTTCCCGGCAGCACGGAACAAGGGCCTTTTCGTGTACCTTTTATTTGTGATGAACTGTCTGACGTCAGCGCCTATGGGTCCAAATAGGGCGATTTGCTAAGAGAGGGTTTGTTGCTCATCGTAGCCACCAAGGAGTGGACGATGAGAAAGACAACGAAAAGCCCTGGCGAGAAGATCGTCAA
>NZ_KZ826491.1 GCF_003205515.1 Litorivita pollutaquae | reverse complement strand
AATACATTAACGGGTTCTACAATCCGCGCCGCCGACACTCAGCATTAGGCTGGAAAAGCCCGGTCGCTTTTGAACGGAAAGTGGCTTAAACGAGCACTTGGAGCGGCACAAAAGCGTGACAGGTCCAGATTTCCTCCGAATTTTTTGTCGCATCCGCATTCGCTACCTTCTGACCATCGGCTGAGAAGACGGAATGCGCATTCCTTCACCCCAAGTTGAAGGAACACAACATGAATATCGAAAACGGTCGCAAGACCTTGGCCTCGCGCGACGACCTGAAACGCCTTGGCATCAATGTGAGCAACACGACTCTGCTGCGTTGGGAGGCCCGTGGGCGTTTCCCTCGGCGTATCAGGATGGCCGGGACCAGCGTTGCGTGGTTCCTGTCCGAGATCGAGGACTGGCTCGCTGAACGCGCCGACGAGCGCGCCCGCACACATTACGCCAACTACTGATCACCCAGATAAGGAGAGCCGAAATGCGAAAGTCATTTCGTTTCGAAGGTGATCTGCTGTCATCTTCGACCATCAAGGCCGCGCTCGCATGGGCGCGGCACGGAGGAAAGATCATCGCTCTGCATGGGGTCGATGAGAACGGCAACTGCACCTGCGGGAAACCCGACTGCAGAAGCCCCGGCAAACATCCTATCGCAGAGTTGTTTCCGAAGGGGCAGTATAGCGCCACGAGCAACACTGCTAAAATCCGCCGCGCGTTCAAGAAGTACCCCAATGCCAACTTCGGTGTCATCCTTCCACCGGGCATGGTTGTGCTTGATGTTGACGGCCCGGAGGGGGCCGAAACCTTCAAGAAGCTGAACCTGCCCCCGACTCTATCGGTTCGAACAGGTCGCGGAACACACTACTATTTCCGCGTGTCAGAGGCTCTGCCCAAGAGGAAAGCGCCGCTCCCCGGCATAGATATCAAAGACAATGCAAGTGGATACCTCGTTGGCCCGCCCAGCATGCATAAGAGTGGTCGCCGATATCGCGTGCGTCGCGGAGAGACACGCTTGGCCGTGTTGCCTGCCGACTTCAAACGCGCACTTAATCGCGACGAACGCCGCACAGCCCAGATCGACACGGTGGCCTCATTCAAGTCCGGAAGCCGCAACAACGAATTAACCAAGATTGCCGGATCACTCAGGTTTCGCGGATTGGCCGAAACTGCCATCGCAGGCGCGTTGCAGGCGATCAACGCGGTGGCGTGTAGCCCGCCTCTCGACGCCGATGAGGTCGAGCGCATCGCGTCCAGCGTCGGTAAGTACGAGGCGGGTCACGAGGCCGCATTTGGCTGGTTGGGCGATGTCGAGGAATCCACTCCGCAGTTTCTTGCATATCCCTATATCGTGAAGGGTGCCCTGACCGTTCTCGACGGGAACATGGGCCAAGGGAAATCGACCTTCACCTGCGCCATTGCTGCCGCCGTGACGACCGGGAAACCGCCGCCATTTGTGGGTGACATCGAAAAAGGCTCAGTCCTGTTCATGTCCGCCGAGGATGATCCATCGCGCGTGCTGAAACCCCGCTTGATGAAGGCAGGTGCCGATGTCTCGAAGGTCCGATACCAAGAGGAACCGTTCACCTTGGACGAACGCGGCTTGGCGTTGCTCCGGCAAGAACTGTCGGCAAACACGCCCGCGCTCGTGGTGATCGACCCGATCATCGCCTTCATGAAGGACGGTGCGGATGGGAATAAGGCAACCGAGACCATGCACTTCATGGTGCAGATCGACCAGTTGGCACGCGAGTTCGACACGGCCATCCTGATCGTGCGGCACCTTCGGAAAGCGCGTGCCGATCATGCCATGCACCAAGGTATTGGATCGATTTCGATTTCCGCTCGGGTGCGGTCGGGTCTAATCCTAGCGCCGCATCCTGACGACCCGCGCTTGCGGGCGGTGGCCCACGCGAAATCGAACTATGCCGAACCCGGACCGACAATTGTGTTCGAGATGCAAAGCACCGGCCCGCGCTCGCACCCCCGCGTGAAATGGCATGCGTGTGAGCCTGAGTTGACGGTGGTCGATCTACTCGCACCACCTGAGGCCGAACGGGGCCGACCACCACGGGAACGTGACACGGCGACCGCGTGGCTGGAAAGTGCGCTTCGCAAAGGCCCGGTCAAGAAGAAGGTGCTGGACGGTTGGGCCAAGGAGGAAGGGATTTCACTCCCGACGCTCCGGCGCGCGGGCGAAGCACTCGGCGTGGTGAAATCGAAGGAAGGGAAAGCCTCCGTCTGGGCGCTGCCCTGATCCGTACCACCAGCATCACTTGCTCAGAAGTCGCACACGTGTGGGATTTTTGAGCAAGTGTTCATCCCCCACCGAAAACCGCGCTCGCGGCCTTGGCGGCTCAGGCGCGTCACATAGCAGAAGGAAATCCAAGATGACCAAACACGAAAAAATGCAGAACCGCCTGAAATCCGCAATCCAGCGGGCAATCTTGAACGAGGGTAAGACGGAAGGCACCAACGAGGTCAACCTTACCAACACCGATGTTGTCGAGGCCCTGCTGGAGATGGCTGGTTTCTATGCCTCTTTCCACGGCTTCGAGACGTATTCTCGAAAAGAACTTTCGTTCAAACACGCACTGACAATTTTGGGTCATATCGAGCGATTTGAGAAATTGCGCAAAAAGGGGAAAATCCCCATGACCGTGATCCCCCGCTCGAAAATTCACTAAGCCAAGGTGCGGCGGCAGCGGCAGCGGCTCAGGGCCTAAAATCTCGGCAATCGATATGACCCCTCGTCTGCCCGCAGGGCGCGCGCCGTTAAAAAAAGCACCTCCCCCACCCCCTGTGGTCACCCTGCGCCAGCACCGCATCGTGCACTGCGCGGAACGCCTCGGATCGACCCGTTGACTATCTATCAGTCTGTCGGATGCGAGCCGGACCCGAATTGCCAAGTCTTTTCATACGGTCCGCGTTCGCGCTGGGTTTCGGCATAGCGTGCCGGGTTCCACTCGGGTGGCAAACTGCTTGGGCGGTCATTCTTGAACCCATCCCTTTTTGTGGAAGTGACGCAGCACGATGGCGCGGTTGAACAGGGGGAAGCCGACCCACAGGCCGTTGGCCGTGATCAGCGACAAGAGCGCCCACAGGAACATGCCCTTGAACAGGTAGTAGAGCGGACCGAACAGCAGGCACCACAGGCGGTGCCAGTTGCCCAAGATGGTTTGCGTCTGGCCGTTGAAGGCCCACGTAGCACGGATCGTCATTACCGATTTCCTCGTTGGCTGGTTTCGATGCCAGCGCAATAAGATCGGGGACTATCGCCCGTCAAGGTAATTCCCGTGCGGTCACGGGAGACCACAGGGACAGCCATGCCGATGCACCGTGCCTGTGCAGGTGCCGGGATGATCGCCGTGAGTTCAGCGCATGGCGCGCCAGCCGGGATCGCGACGGTATCACCATGCGCGAAGCACACCCCGGCACTTCTGGCTCAATACAACGCCGCCGCGCGCGCGTTTTGCTCTCCCTGCTCGGGGTTAGTTGCAGGCGCTGGCTGACAACCTGTCGATTTTGGTGCTTGAGCGCATAGCCAAGGCCCTCGGCATAAACGTCTCCGAAATCTTCAAGCCGCACTAGGGTTGTCCCTGACATGCCCACTGACCTCGTCTTATCGATCTGCATGAGAAACTTAGGAGATCAAAATGACTGACATCATCACACTGAAAGCCCTTTGCGAAGAACTCAAGATCGACCCACGCGAGGCCCGCGAAAAGCTACGCGCCGCAGTTGGTGACGCAAAGGCGCACCCAGAACTGGCGAAGGCCCGCAAACCACGCACACCGTGGCAATGGTTGAAAGGGTCTCAAGCAGAAAAAGAAGCGAGACAATCTCTAAACTTTATACGGAAATGACTTGCAAGAACCAATCGGTAGCTTTGTCCGTTCCAATAATACGAGACGCCATTGCTCACTCGCGACAAAATAAAAAAATTCAGATGATCCTCAAAGTTGCGTAGTTTACGTTGCTCAGGTCAACCGACAGCTCATCGACAAAGACGGACTTGTAAGCGCCAGCGTCGAACCCGTCGAATTTGACCCCTCTGTCATTGAGGCTGCCAAAGATGCGGCAAAGTGCTGAAACGAAAATGGGAATAACGTTGAGGTAGACTTGGTGGCTTGGATAGCGGTTTGCTGTCGCGTGGCTCAGTATTTCTTCGAATTTGAGTTCAGAGTTGATCTGCGCCAGTAACTTCTCGCGATTGCGCACGCCCATCCTGCCTTCCAAATGCGGCGATGCTAAAGTCCCATCGAGACGGAGGTAAAAGTCATCGAGACGGTAGCATTGTCTCATGGTGTGACCAGCGCCAACCACTTCGTGAGCGGCAAAAATAAATTCTGCGCCCCGGCTTCGATCAATGCCGCCGTTTAGAGCCATTTCTTCATTCCAACTGGAAAACAGCGGGTGATCTCTGTGATGTATTGCGTTTCGGAGCATGATGAGGACAGCAGTGTCTGCGCAAGAAAAGTAGTCGAATTCCGCTTTGTCGACATCGTAAAGGCTATGAAATGCTTCTAATTTTGCTTCAAACGTTCGATCAAGATTGTGCACTGCTTCTTCAAGATCGATCTTCTTCAGGCCATCAAACTTAAGGTTTGCCTCTCCAAACAACCTCATGGCATTTGCCAAACGGCTTAAAGCATTTTGTTGTACGTTCATCTTTTCAACCGCACCCGCAATCGACGCGCCCGTTCTTTGAACGCGACCTCACCACCTTCTAGAATGTCACAAACCGCCTTTCGGATTTCAGCGTTTTCCAACCCGCCGGACAAGTAAGTAATTTCGGGTAATTCCCCCCTCGTGTGGTTCTCTGCGTTAGCAATGATGATTTGGTCGGCGTCTGTATTGATCACCAGATTTGCGTTGTGGGTGACCATTATCACTTGTCGCTTTGCTTTTGCCGCGATGAACAAGTCGACCAATTCATCGTTGACCGACTTTGGGTCCAAGTTTTCTTCTGGCTGATCGATAATCAGAGGGCGTGTGTCAGCATCATCCAGCGCCAAGTAGAGTAGCAGAAGCACAATTCCGCGTGTGCCAGGCGACAACTTGCGAATATCTACGCCATCAAAATCAATGCCGTATTGAAGGCTGATATGATCCGTGGAATACAACCACTTGGCAAAACGCTTGAGCCAGTTGCGATACTCGATCTCATCCGATTTCGTAACATTGGCATGCTCGAGCAAAGCAGACATGTGCTCGGCCCGAAAAGCTGCCATGGCCTTGCCTACGGCATCTGCATCTCCAGTTTCCCAAATGGCTTTGAGGTCATTGTTGACTTTCGACAGGAACGTGCCAGCGCCTTTGAATGGGGTATCCCTGCGTAGATCGATAAGGTACTTTTCTGCGAAGGCCGCCCATCTGTCGACGTCGACCGAACGGGATACTGTAAACGACATTTTTTTGAGGCTTCCGGTTGAACCGGACAGTCTATCAAGCAAGGGCTTATAGAGTTCTGTCAGAACGGCCTGTTCAGAGGTAACCGCGCTAAATACTCGAGCATAGGCTTCATCTCTTTCCGTCTGCAACTCTGTGATACGTGCACGGGCTCCTTTTGCGGCCTCAAGTTTTTCGTTCAAGATGGTAAGAGATGTAGTTTCTGCTGAAATCTTCGATGTGAGGGCGGAGAATTGCTTTTTGGTCACTTCATCGACAGAAACCAACTTTTCAAGCCGCGAGATTTCGGCTTGCAGAAGCGCTAAAGGTTGCTTGCTGAGCTCAGCATCTTCGGGAATTAGAGAGGTCTCCGAAGTCGTGGGAGCTGGCGGGGGGACACCCTTCCAAGAGCTTATAGATTTTTCGCAGTTCTTAAGAAGTTTGACGAGTTGGGCGTCGACATCACCTGTGTAGTCAATCCGAAACGCATCCCAATCACTATCTTTTATCTGACTAGCCTTTCGTCGCTCCTGAGTTGCTCGCAAAAGTTCCGGGGCCTTCGCTGTTCTTAGGTCCTTCACATCATCAGAAAGCCCCTCTAACGCTGACTTTTGCTGATTGAAATGCCGAAGGTAACCGCGAACTGTTTCGGCCGCCGTTGAGAGCGCGTTTAAACGTGCCATTCGGGCTTCAGAACCCTTGACGATCAGCTTGCCACGATCTTCGTTCAGTCGCTCAATGAGTTTGTTTTTGGCCTCAATATCTGCAGTTAATTTGGACACCATGCGAACTTGTTCGTACTCGGTACTAATCCGATCCGATAACGAAACGATTGTTTCTTCTTCGCGCTCTCTGGCGTGACGAAACCGAGCCGACTTCAGCTCAAGCAGTTCTCGAAAATCAAGCGCGCCCTCCCTATCCGTCAGTGTGTGGGCCTCGTAAATCACCCGTTCGATTTCGCGCAGGAGGCCGTCGGTCATCGCATCCGCCGAGCACAAGTCCTCTACAAACTGCTGAGAAAGATAACGCGCGCGCGGATTAACTACGTCTGGATGATCACGGCCATCAAGGTATCGTGTTGTCGGCTCGCCCGCACGCCATATCGCCTTCACGTTGGCGTCCCCCAATAGATCGTTTGCGCGGCTCAAGAAGGACGGGCTTGGCTTGGAACTGTAGCCGCCCTCAGAGGTTTGTGGCGTAGTATCGCAAACTGAGGCGACAATATCAGCCAGCGCAGTTTTGCCAGAACCTCGAGCGCCGATTACGGCAACAAGCCCATGATTGAAGCCAATACGAGGCGTCTTCGCCCATGGTGCGTTTACGAGTTCAATTTCGTCGATGAGCTGAGACGGTGTTCCAAAGCGCGGGGGTGCTTCACCAACAAAGGCGCGCCCTGCCGGATCAATGCAGGCCTGCCGCAGGGCATCAAACTCTAGCCCTCCTTTGATCCAAGAAAAACGGTTTCCGTCTGGTTTCCCTACGGTCGTCGTTTCGTGGCTGTCGCTTCCATGCATGCACGGCTTCAACCCCCCATAGCTTGACATGAGTTCCTCGGTGGACGCGGTCCGAAGGCCCAGCCAAAACTCACGTTGTGCAACACTACTCGCAAAAATGACGTCAGCGAATTTCTCAATCTCTTGCCTTAGGGTCGCATCAGCAGCTTCCTTTACGCCAGAGGTCCCGTCGTCTTTGCTTCCGGCGACCGCTACAAGAATGTTTTCTTGAGCCCATTTTGACTTGTCAAACTCATCTCGAAGCTGGTCGAACCCGACTTTGAACTGTGTAGCACCATGCTCCAGAGCAAGCTCGTCAGTGGTTTTGGAGGGGTCTGTAAGACGCCCTAAGCGGATTAGATCTTCCTTGGTACAGTTGAAGCTTTCATCATGGGCACGAAATCTAAGGTTTCGAACAAACGCCTTCGCTTTCTCAAGATGGTCAGAGTCTTCAGGACTCACCATGAGGTGCATGTTCACCCACCCACCCTTGGTTGTGCCAATTCCAATACGCAGCTCAACATTCAGAAAGATCAATTCTATTTCGCTCAGCCGTCCGCTTTGCTTGGCTTCCCGTACTTTCTCGTAGGTATGGGTCAGGTAGTAATCAGTGACACCCAATGCCTTGATTTTCGGTGACGCGTTTTCCAACGCAGTGAGATAATCCTCCCACGCATTTGGCCCCATAAACTGATCGTTCATGACTGTACCGGGGGCATGAATATGTGGCTCCCACCTGCGCCACTCTGAACCTTTATTTGACACTGGCCAATAATCCACTTCTTAATGTTCACTTTCCCCAAATCGCTGGAAACGCATCACTAATAGTTTTAACAAAACCGCGAATGGCGACCACAACGCACTCAAACAGATGCACTTTTAGGATGCAGCAGGAACCACTCATTTCAAGACTAACCGTATGCTGCTTAGACTTCACTCACAAAATGCTACCCAAGGGCGAGTTCGGCCAAGCTGCTAGAATGTTCCAAATAGCGGCCATTCAAATGGAATTGATCTGACCAATCCATTATGGCTCAGGCTGGTGGCACCCAATCGGCACCCAAGCGACTAACCCGCAACAGCGTCCCTAAGCAAGAATGCCAATTACTCGTTATGTTACAGAGAGTTAAATGGTGCCCAGGGGCGGAATCGAACCACCGACACGAGGATTTTCAAGCCTCGATGCCCTTCAGGGTCGACACCGAGCGCCTTGATCGCTCCCCACACTCAAATGATACCCGGCGCCTCCCAAGGCCTTCACGGCTCATGGTCGCCGACGATCAACGTACTGACCTGCTTAGGGAAATTTGGTAGCGGAGGAGGGACTTGAACCCCCGACACGCGGATTATGATTCCGCTGCTCTAACCAACTGAGCTACTCCGCCAAAACCGATGCGGTAGGTATGCCAAGGATGACAACCCGTCAAGCCCGAAAGCCGCAGTTTTTTGAACTATTCAAACGCCGTGTGATGCGGGCAGGCATTGCATTGAAAATCCCGCGTGGAGCAACCCGCCGCGCAGGAGGCCGATCCGGAGAAAACAGTCGCAGGATCAACACGCTTTCGACAGGAAGGTCCGAGGCAGCCGCGCCCCTCGGGAACCTTACCCTACCGCGTAACCGCATGCGTGCACTGCGCTGCCGCTTCGGGCGCTGCGCCCAACACCCCACCGCGCAACACCAAACTGCGCGTGGCCAGCTTGCGACGAAAATGCGGGTCATGGCTGACAATCACCATCGCTTGCGGCAAGGATTGCAATATCTCGACCAGACGCGCCTCGTTTTCCTCGTCCAAGGCATTGGTCGGTTCGTCAAGGAGCAGCACCGCAGGCGACATTGCCAGAACCGCCGCCAAGGTCACCAGCCGTTTTTCGCCGCCCGAGAGTTTATGTGTGATCCGGTCGCGCAGATACATCAAATCCAAGAGGGACAAAACGCTGTCCACCTGCGCCATCGCCTCATCGCGGCTTTGGCCCAAGTTCAGCGGTCCGAATGCCACATCCTCGGCCACGGTGGGGCAAAACAGTTGATCGTCAGGATCTTGAAACACCAATCCGGCACGGCGGCGCACCTCGTGGAAATCCGCCTCCTTTTGGCGCGGGGCATCAAAGGCAATGATCGCCCCCGCCGTCGGGCGCAACAACCCGACCATCAGGCGCAGCAGCGTCGATTTTCCCGCGCCGTTATGACCGTTGATGGCCAAACGCTCCCCCTCGTGCAATTGAAACGACGCCCCGGCTAACACCGGCGCACGCCCCGCATAGGCGAAATGCACATCGCGCAGATCAAACAAACACATTTGCAACCTCGATCCCGACTAACACCGCCAGAGCCACAGCAAATCCCGCGACAAATTGCCAATCGCGTCGCCGCATTTCAAACCGCTCAAGCAAGGGAATACGCCCTGTGAACCCTCGACATTTCATCGCCCCCAAAATGCGTTCGGATCGCTCGATCGCCCGCACCAACATCATCCCGACGAGATATCCATAGCTGCGATAGCTGTGCCAATTGCTGCGCGGTCTGAACCCGCGCGCGCGCATGGCTTGGCGCATCCGGGCGTATTCCTCACCCAGAACTTCGATGTAGCGCACAGTAAACATCATCAGCTGCACCAACCGTTCCGGGCAGCGCAGCGCATGGAGCGCATGACCCAATGTCACCGCCTCCATCGTGCCCAAAAGCGCCAGCATCGCCAAAGCTACCGCATTGGCGGTCAGCGCGATTTGCACCGCATGGTACAATCCCTCGCGGCTGGCCTCGAATCCGAAGATCGTAAACATCGGCGTGCCCGGCGTGGTAAAGGGCAACATGGCAATCAACGCAAAGATAAACAAATCCATCGCCGCCATCCGGCGCAGGGTCGATCCCACTGGCAAATGTGCCATGATCATCAATCCGGTCGCCATCGCCAAAGCAGCAAAGAGCGCCACCAACTCCGACAACCCGACCGTGACCAAAGCAAATCCGACGGACAACACCACCCGCGCACGCGGATCAACCGCGCCGAACCGCGCCTGTGGCATCGTGCGCACCGGCGCCAGAGAGGCCAGAATGCTCAAGGTCCGCCATCCAGCTTGCGCCGCGCGGCGATATAAAACCCGAGCCCGAACAGCCCGGCAATATAGCCCAACCCGCCCAGCACATCTTGCACGCGCCGCGTCTCTTTCAAGGCCATGACTTCGCGCCGCAGCGGACGCAATTCATCTTGCAACATCTGAGCAAGGGCCTCTTGCGCCTCCACAGGCATCACAGCGCCCACACCGCCGCCCACCACATCGCCCGGCGCAGAGCCACCACCGGACCACGCCAACCCCGCGCCTGCGGCCTGTGCTTGAGCCTGTGCTCCGTCATATCGCACAGCCTCGGCGGATGTATCGGTCAAGCCACGCGGCAGCTCATCCGCCTCCAAACGCACCTGCGCCACATGGCCGGCACCCAGATCGGCGCGAAAGACATGCCCCACGGCGGCCACCGGTCGAAAAGTAAAAAAGCCCTCCTCGTCGGTGATGGCGCGGCCTAACACCGCCCCCTCATCGTCGGTTATGATCACCTCTGCCCCTCGGGCCATATCGCCAGAGGAAAATCCGATCTCACCTTCGATTGTCGCCCCCGAAGCATAGACAGAGGCGATCACTTTATGCGCGGCCGCTGGCATCGCCAGCCCCGCAACAAGACCAAAAGCACAAAGACAAAGGCGCATCGAAGCAAGGCCAATCGCCCTGCGGGTCTTTATTGGTATCGCGGTCATCCCCAAGCCTCCTTCATAAATAGCTCCGGTTTGACCTGCCGAGTCAACATCACCGCCGCGCCGGTGAGCAAAGCTTCGATCACCATCACCGGCGCATGCGCCACCAGCACCAGTTTGGCCGCCGGCACAAAAGCATCCCCCGTAAGCGCCAAGGCGAAGGCGACCAAAACGCCCGTCATCGCCAAGGAGGCCGCACCGGCGACCCCACCCCAAACCGCCGCCCTGCGCGCCGGTCCTTTGCGGATCACCGGCGCGCACAGGAAATGAACGGCGACCGCAGGCGCGGCAATCAACACCGTGTTCACCCCCAAGACCGTCAAACCGCCAAAACCAAAAAAGACCGCCTGCAACAACAGCGCCACAAATAGCGCCGGAAACGCCGCCCAGCCAAGCACAAGCCCCGCCATCCCGTTCAGAATCAAATGCACTGACGACGGGCCGATCGGGACATGAATCAGCGAGGCGATAAAAAAACTGGCGCTCAGGACGCCTGCCGCCGGAATACGTTCCACCGGCAGGCGCTTGAGCCCCATTGCAATGCCGCCCAAGGCCACAACCGCGCCGCCAATGACGACGGGGTTGGACAGAGCTCCATCAACAATATGCATGGCTCACTCCATCTCAAAGGCGCGGATCCAGATCACCGCGTCCTGGCTCAATGGTTTGCCTTCATGGGTTTTGTCCGGCCCGATATCAAGCGCCGCAAACCCCCAATGCCCCGCGCGCGGCACCGCAAATGTGAACATGCCGTTGTCGTCTGAATGAATCACCACCGCGCCACCCGGCATTGGATCGACGCTGGCGGCGCCTGCCGACGCGGTTTCCATATCCGGCAGCGACGCGATATATTCGACTTCGATTTCGGCCCCATCGACCGGAACGCCATCCGCCATCACGCGGCCGGTAAAGCTGCTGCCCGCGATAATGTTATAGGGTTTCGACAGGGGAACAATCTCTGCCGGCAGGCCCAATTCTTCGCTCCAATCGGTCGGCATTCCGGCACGGTTGACGAAACTCTTGGCAATCTGCTGGATAAAGATATCTTCGCTTTCCTCATAATAAGGGGCCGGTTGCAACGCCAATACATAATCGCCCGCCCGCCGCACCGGCAGCATCGCATCATAGGATTTCGCGGTGTTTTGCGCCCCGGCAAATGTCGTCGGTGACAGTTGATCGATCAAATCGATCCGTTGGCCGCGATGCAGGACAAAAAATGCCTCCGGCACGCCCATATCCATCACGAACCCATTTTCGAACGGATGCCAAAACACCAGCTTGAGCGGCAAATCTTGCGACCGTTCGGGCAAAACGTCCGGCGTATAGATCAATTGAAAATGCGCCTGTGCGGGAGTGGACATGCCAACCCCCAACGCCAGCGTGAGGGTCGAAAACGTCCTAAAAATAGCGTCAATACGCATGTGTAGTCTCCTGTCCGATGGACCTTGCAAAAGAGCAAGGCGCGGCAAGGGAACGGGGTGCAGGCGCGGAAAATCTTCTGCGCCAGATGCCTACCCCGGCATCCGGTGAACATGGATCGCCGCATAACACGGCAACCACTTAGGGCAGGTCTCCTGACTCGCGGGTCATTGCTTTGCCAGCCTTCCCGAGACAGCGTCTCAGTGGCATTCGTCGGCATCGCTCACCGCTCACAGTTGCGGGGGCAGTCGCGGATTCGGCGCCAATTGGCTACTCCTCACCGTGTTCCCTTTTCATCCGAGCATGGGTTTACTCAGAACCATAAGCACGCCCAATTGGCATTCTTCGGCCTGCGGTGTCAACTGCGGTGCGCAGCAAACCCGCCCGCGCCGGTTCGTTGTCTGCAAAGATTGGTCCGTGCAGGCATAGACATGGCATCAAAGATGAGCAGCCACGCATGGCCGCATGTGTGGACAGATCAACGATAGATGCGCTCCATCAGAGTATCAAAGATACAAACGCCTCGATCAGGCACCGCCAAAAGGCGAGACAGCGATTGACCGACAAACCAATCGGCCCCGCGCATCACAGCGGTCAACGCCGCCCACCCGGAGGGGAGCGGTTTGCTCCTGCGCGATCAGACCCTCATACGCGCCAGTCAAAGAACCCTTCGCCCGCCTGCTCCAACAGCTTGGCTGCCATCGCGCGGCCCATCTTTGCACCATCTTCAACGGCGCCTGTCGCCTCATCGAAAATGCGTTCGGAGCCGTCAGGACGCAGCACCTCACCGCGCAAACGCAATGTGTCACCGTCCAGCTCTGCCAATCCGGCAATCGGTGTCTCGCATGACCCGTCGAGCGCCGCCAGAAATGCGCGCTCTGCCGCCAATCGTTCGCCGGTTTCGCGGTCATGCAGCGCTTCCAACATTTCGGCCATACGCATATCGTCCAAACGCCGCTCGATCCCGATCGCGCCTTGTGCAATCGCCGGCAACATATCATCCGGTTCGATCGCGGATTTGGCCACATCCGCCATACCAAGACGGTTCAAACCCGCCATCGCCAGAAACGTGCACACCGCCACGCCGTCTTGCAATTTCTGCATACGCTTTTGCACATTGCCGCGAAATTCAACCACCTCGAGATCGGGGCGCGCAATCAACAATTGCGCGCGGCGGCGCAAGGAGGAGGTGCCGATTTTGACCCCTTCGGGCAGGGCTGCAAGGCTCTCGTGATCAAAGGAGACGAAAGCATCGCGCACATCTTCGCGCGGCAAATAGCAATCCAGGGTCAGCCCCTCGGGTTGCAACACCGGCATGTCTTTCATCGAATGCACCGCAATGTCGATGTCGCCCACCAACATGGCCTGTTCGATTTCGCGGGTGAACAATCCCTTGCCGCCGATCTCTTTGAGTGGACGGTTAAGCACCTTGTCACCGGTGGTTTTGATCACGACGATCTCAAACGCCGCTTCGGGTAAATCGAACGCCGCCATGAGCCGGGACCGGGTCTCATAGGCCTGCGCCAATGCAAGCGGCGAACCGCGGGTTCCGATCTTGAGAGGCTGGGCGGGTGTGGGCAATGTCAATGTCATGGCGCAGGTCTAGACGTGGCGGATCGTCCTGACAAGAAGGCGATGCTTGACATCTTGTCGCCCCAAGGCGACCACGGGGCCAAACCGGAGGTGCATCATGGCTCAGACAAAGACAATCCTGCGCGCGTTGGCGGGCGAAACCCTACCGACGCCGCCAATCTGGATGATGCGGCAGGCAGGGCGCTATTTGCCCGAATATCGCGCCACGCGGGCGCAGGCGGGCGATTTTTTATCGCTGTGCTATAATCCTGACCTCGCCGCCGAAGTGACCTTGCAACCGATCCGGCGCTACGGGTTTGATGCCGCGATCCTCTTTGCCGACATCCTCTTGTTGCCGCAAGCCTTGGGCGCGGATCTGTGGTTCGTCACCGGCGAAGGACCGCGATTGTCGACCATCACCGGCGAAGACGATTTCGCCGCGCTCAAAGGTGTGGATGCGATCCATGATACGCTCTCGCCGATCTATGAGACCGTCAAAATTCTATCGCGTGAATTGCCGACCGAGACCACATTGATCGGCTTTGCGGGCGCACCTTGGACCGTGGCCACCTATATGATCGCGGGGCGCGGCACGCCGGACCAAGGCCCTGCCCATGCCCTGCGCGAAGGCAACGAGGCGCTTTTTGCGCGACTGATTGATTTGATCACCGCAGGCACGATCGAATACCTCGACGCGCAAATTCAGGCCGGCGCCGAAGTCGTGAAAATCTTCGACAGTTGGGCCGGATCGCTCAAGGGCGAAGCCTTTGAGACATACGCGGTCGAACCGGCGCGCAAAATCACCGCCGCATTGAAAAAACGCCATCCGCATATCCCCATCATCGGCTTCCCGCGCGAAGCAGGCGACGGATACATCGGGTTTCACGCCAAAACCGGCGTCGACTGTGTGGCGCTCGACAATTCCATCACCCCCGAATGGGGCGCGAAACACGTGCAACCCGATGGCTGTGTGCAGGGCAACCTTGCCTCTTCGCATATGGTCACTGGCGGGCAAGCTTTGATCGATGAGGTGCGCCATGTGCGCGAGGCGTTCTCCAACGGCCCGCATATTTTCAACCTCGGGCACGGCATCACACCGGACGCAGATCCCGAAAATGTCGCGCTGATGATCGAAACCCTGCGCGAAAACGCCTGACCGTCCATCCGAAGCGATCCTTGCGGGGCAAAAGCGCAGCCCGCCAAACACAAAGCCCCGCCAAATCCGGCGGGGCTTTGTGCGGTTATACGCTCACACCCATTTGGCCATCGGCGGCAGGCTCATCAACACCGCATTGGCATCATGGCCGGTCTCTAACCCGAATTTCGTGCCGCGGTCATAAACAAGGTTATATTCTGCATAAAGCCCGCGATGCACGAGCTGCGCGTCTTTATCGGCCTCGCTCCACGGCTGGTTACGGCGCTTTTCGGTGAGAGGCAGGAACGCAGGCAAAAACGCACGACCGATGTCCTGGATCAAGGCGAAATCAGCCGCCCAATCGCCAGAGCAGTGATCATCGAGGAAAATCCCCCCGACCCCGCGCGCACGGTTGCGATGCGGGATATAAAAATACTCGTCCGCCCATTTTTTCAAGCGCGGGTAATGCGCCGGATCATGCGGATCGAGATGCTGTTTTTGCACATCGTGAAAATGCGCCGTGTCCTCATCATATTCGAGGCAAGGATTCAAATCCGACCCGCCGCCGAACCACCACGCATGCGGCGTCCAAAACATCCGCGTGTTCATGTGAACGGCGGGCGCATGGGGGTTTTGCATATGCGCAACAAGGCTGATGCCAGAGGCCCAGAAACGCGGATCTTCGGCCATGCCCGCGATGCCTTTGCGCGCCGCCATCGCCGCCTGCGCACGCGGCGCAAGAGTGCCGTAAACCGTCGAGATATTCACCCCGACCTTTTCAAACACCCGCCCGCCGCGCATCACCGACATGAGGCCCCCGCCGGCGTCCGAACCGTCATCCGAGGCGCGCGTTGTTTCGCTGACCTCGAAACGGCCTGCCGGCAAGCCCGCCGTTGGGCCGCTGGTCTGGCTATCTTCCAGCACCTCAAACGCCGCAACAATCTCGTCACGCAGGTTGCGAAACCACGCCGAGGCGCGGGATTTTTCATCCACCATTTCAGAGGTGACCATCGGGGCATCTGTCATTCGGCGTCTTCTTTCCTCGTCTTCTTTCGTCGTCGGTAACGGATCAATGCGCGGGCGCGGATACCGGATCGAGCAAGGTGCGCCCGCCGTCCACTGTCATCACCTGTCCGGTCATGAAGCCCGACGCATCACAGGCAAGATATTGCACCGCTTCGGCCAATTCCGACGGTGCGGCGATCCGCGCAAGCGGCGTGTGCCCCTCGATGTCTTCGCGGTAGTCCGAATTCTCGCGCAAGGTTTCCTTGAGGCTGGCCGACATCACCGACCCGAAGGCCACGGCATTGACGCGAATCCGTTGCGGCGCCAAAGCCACGGCCAAACTGCGCGTCATTTGATCAAGCGCAGCGATCGAAATCGAATAGGCCATCAAATCAGGGTGAGCAGTGCGGGCGGCGATCGAGCTGAGATTGACGATGGACCCTGCCGGCCCTTCGCCATCACGCGATTGTTTCATCATCCGTTTCGCCACCAGTTGAGATAGCCGCAACGCCGATATAAAGTTTTGCTGGAGCAGCAATTCAACGCAATCCTTATCAGGATCGAGCGGATCCGCCGAAACGATCTGCCGCGCGCCGTTGACCAGAATATCCACCTGATCAAAGGCATCAATGGTTGCAGACAACAGATTGGCAATGGTCAGTTTCTCGCGCAGATCGCCGGCGAAATACCGCGTGTTCTTGCCCTCTTCATTGGGGCCAAGTTCGTCCAACAACCGCGCTTCGTCGATGTCGGCAAACACCACATTGGCCCCGCGCGCCGCAAAATGCCGCCCGATGGCAAGCCCGATCCCATTGGCCGCGCCGGTGACGATGGCGGTTTTACCCGCGATAGAAAATGACATGGAAGCTGCCTTTTGCTGATTCCGTTGGGGGAAGGGTAAGCGATCCAGCGCTTAGGTGCGAGAGCGCGCTTTCGGGCGCTGCGCATGCAGAACCTTGAAGCGGTTATCGCCCGCCACCTCTTCAACATGGGCAAAACCGGCAGTCAATGCCTCTTCATACGGCAAGTGCCGGTTGGCAACCATCCACAGGTGCCCGGACGGCGCCAACATCCGCGCCGCTTGCGCAATGAACATACGGCCAAGCTCTGGTTCGGCACGGCGGCCGGTATGGAAGGGCGGGTTCATCACCACAGTATCGACACGCGGCGCCGAAACATCCTTCGGCGGCATCCACTGCGTCGCGTCCGCCCAGTGAAACTGTGCGCGCCCATCGACAACATTGCGCTGCGCACAGTCCAACGCCGCATGATCTGCCTCGACCAGATGAATGGATTTGACGGTGGTACGCTCAAGAATATGCCGCGACAGATACCCCCATCCGGCCCCCAGATCGACGATATGCGCGCCGATCTTTTCGGGCAAAGCCTCGGCCAAAATCTTCGACGCGGGATCAATGCCATCGGCGGAAAACACCCCCGGCGCGGTGTAGTATCCGCCTTCGATTTGTTGATTATCAGGCAGGGCCCAATCGGAGAATTGCGGCGCGGTATGCCCAGCCAAAAACCACAGCAGCTTGCCATGGGCTTTTGACACCACGCCTGCCACATCAACCCGTTTGCGCATATCCTTGAGCACCGATTCCACCCCATCGGTTTTTGCGCCGTCGATGATCACCGGACCGTCCGTGACGGATTCGGCCAAGGCCACCAGTCCCCGGGCCAAAGCCTTGGCGCGCGGCAAAACCACCAAAGCCGCGCCATAGCGACCTTCGGGAGCGGAGTTGCAATCATACCCCTGCGCGGCAAATGCATCGCGGTCGGGGCGGAACCCTGTGATGATATGACAGCTTTCAAGGCCCAGCGCCGAAAGATCAGTATCAGAGCGCGGGGCGAACACCGCAATGCGCAGCCCCGCTGGCAAAATCAATCCGCCCGCCAAAGCGGCCTCTAACCGTGATCCCGCCATCAGAAAAAATCCCGTGTCCGGCGCAGCGCGCTCATTCTTTTTCCATCGTGCATTGCAGCGGGTGCTGGTGCTGCTGCGCGAAATCCATCACCTGCATCACCTTGGTCTCGGCGATTTCGTGGCTGAATACACCGACAACCGCGAGGCCCTTCTTATGGACGGTCAACATGATTTCGAAAGCCTGCGCGTGGTTCATCGAAAAGAACCGTTCGAGCACCGCCACAACGAATTCCATCGGTGTGTAATCGTCGTTGAGCAACATCACCTTATAAAGCGGCGGACGTTTGGTTTTGGGGCGGGTTTTCAACGCGAGCGCAACGTCGCCGTCATCCTCGTCGTCCTCATTGTCCGACATCCGTACAGAAGCGGTCGCGGGCGTCAGACCGGGCAATAGATCCCCCCGCAAGGTCATAACATCGGACATTGGATCAGCAGGCATGGCAACGGGCATGGGGCTATCGGTATCTCTTGAATTGGCGGGGTGTGATTGGCATCTTCGGGCTGTATATAACCTTATAGGTGGCGCTGAAAAGAGGGGCGGACGGAGAGAAATGGCGAAAAACCTGACAACTGTCGGTTTTGATGCGGATGACACGCTTTGGCACAACGAGCGTTTCTTCCATCTGACTCAGGCTCATTTTGCCGATCTGCTCGCTGATTATGTAGAGCAAGAGCACCTGATGGCGCAGTTGCTCGAGGCGGAAAAACGCAATCTCGGTCACTACGGGTTTGGTATCAAAGGTTTTGTTCTCTCGATGATTGAAACCGCTATTGACGTAACCGGCGGCCGCGTACCCGCCGACGTCATCGCGCAAATCATCGCCGCAGGGCAAGAGATGCTGTCCCATCCCATCGAGTTGCTGCCCCACGCCCAAGCCGCCGTCGAGAAAATCGCGGATAGCCACCGTATCCTATTGATCACAAAAGGTGATCTCCTCGACCAAGAGCGCAAGCTGGCACAATCGGGTTTGGGCGATCTATTCGACGGGGTCGAAATCGTGTCGCATAAAACCCGCCCCGTCTACGACGAGATTTTCGCCCGACACGGCGACGGACCCGCGCGCGGCATGATGATCGGCAACTCGATGAAATCCGACGTCGTGCCGATGGTCGATGCCGGTGGCTGGGGGGTGTATGTCCCTCACGGGTTAAGTTGGGCGATTGAACATGCCGAACCGCCCCGCACCGCGTCACGCTACCACGAAATTACTGACCTCGGCGCCATTGCCGATTTGGTCCAAAGCATCGGCTGACCTTTTAGCAACGCTTTTCGAAAAAACCGCCAAATCTGCCGCCACATTCCTGCCACAATTGCTGATCTAGTGGGCCGCCCTACCCTCGCCGCTAAATGTGCTATTTTCACTGCAATTTCATTGTGCTCCTTAGGAAATCAAAGCTTTCGCGATTCTTCACCCCGTGCTAGCCTCAAAACAAATCAATAAGCCAGTCGGATAACCGGCGGCACGAGGCAGAAAAAAGGTGAAGACCGTGATGGTTCGGCGTAGGCAGCCGGCCCGTATTGGGCTGTATATTCTTGCATGTATTTGGATGATCCTCGTCGTGCCGCTCAGTGCGGTGGCCGCGCCCTATGCGGCCTATGTGGTCGACGCACGCACCGGAGAGGTTTTGCATTCCCGCAATGCTGACACCCGGTTGCATCCCGCATCTCTCACCAAAATGATGACCCTCTACATCACCTTTCAGGCTGTGGAAGCCGGTGAAATTTCGATGGATACAATGGTGCGGATTTCGCAACATGCCGCCAGCGAACCGCCCTCGAAACTGGGTCTCAAAGCCGGTCAGAAAATCAAACTACGCTATCTCGTGCGCGCCGCTGCGGTAAAATCCGCCAATGATGCCGCCACCGCCATCGGCGAAGCACTTGCAGGGTCCGAAGCGGCCTTTGCCCGCCGGATGAACCGCACCGCCAAAGCGCTCGGCATGACGCGGACAACCTTTAAAAATGCGCATGGATTGACAGAAAGTGGGCATATGTCCACCGCCCGAGATATGACGATTTTGGGCCGCCACGTCATCTATGACTATCCACAATATTATAACCTGTTTTCTCGCAAAACCGCCGATGCCGGCGTGCGCACCGTCACCCATACGAACAGCCGCCTGCTCTCGGCCTATCGCGGCGCGGACGGCATCAAAACCGGCTATACCCGCGCGGCCGGATTTAACCTTGTGGCCTCTGCCGAACGCGGCAACGAACGGGTCATCGCCACGGTATTCGGGGGCCGCTCCACCGCCTCGCGCAACGCCAAGGTTGCAGAATTGCTCGATCTGGGCTTTCGCCGCGCCCCAAGCCGCGCGCCACTGCGCAAACCCAAAAAACCGGGCGTTCAGCACAACGAACCGATCGTGGTCGCGGGCCGCAGCACATCGGACGGCAAAGCCGGCAAAACCATCCGCATCATGACGGCTGTCAAACGCAGTCTGCGCCCGCTCTCCCGCCCGGCCCCGACCGTCGCGCCGGAACCTGCCCCCGTGGTCGTCGCAATGAAAGACGATATTCTTCAGGCACTGACCGAGGCAAACGCCAGCAAGCCCACCGCCGTACAAACCGCTTTGGCCGCTGCGGCCGCCTCCCCGCCCCCCGCCGCGATCCCTGCTTCCATCGCCCCCAGAACCAGCCTCAAACCCGCCGCGCGCCCCAAAGATGTGGTTTTGGCCAGCGTCGCCCCGCAACGCCGCCCCGAACCCGAGGTGGTCACCCGCGTCTCGACATCCGGCGGACGGCATTGGGGCATCAATGTTGGCCGGTATCCCAGCCGCTATAAGGCCGAACGCGTGCTTTTAACCACCGCACTCAACGAGATGAGCACTCTGGACGGCACATTGCGCAAAGTCGTGCGCCGCACCTCCGGCTTCGATGCCAATTTCATGGGCATGAGCCGCGAGACCGCCGATTTGGCCTGTCGCCGTTTGGCCGCACGCAAAGTCACCTGTTTCATGATCGGACCCGCGAGCTAAACCTCCGCATACTCCGAAACAGACAAAAGGGCGGCCCTTCGGGTCCGCCCTTTTGCATATCCAAGACGTAAAATTGCACATTCGGCGCGCCGCAAACCCAGATGTGCGAGATCAATCAACCACCCGATCATGCGGCCGCCACATATATATCTGGCAGCTCTTTCGGACACCGGTCAAGGACGTGGATGATCGTCCCACTCGTCGCTTAAAATGCGCTGTGCATCGCCTTCGGGGTCATCATATTGATTGCTCCGCACGGTGTAGATAAACGCCAAAAGCCCCACCCCGCCAAGGATCAGGGAAATCGGTATCAAATAGGCAATAATACTCATGTCTTCCTCCCTGCGCGGGTCAATCGCAATGCATTCAGCGATACGGTAATCGAACTCAACGACATCGCAAGCGCCGCAATCAAGGGCGTGGCCAATCCGATGATCGCCACAGGAACCGCAATCACGTTGTAAACCGTGGCAATGCGGAAATTCTCGCGGATACGCGCGGTTGCTGCCCGCGCCACGCTCAAGGCTTCGGGAATCGGCGAAAGATCTCCGCCCAAAAGCACAACATCAGAGGCCACCCGCGCCGCATCAAGGGCGGAGGCCAGAGAGATCGACACATGCGCACCGGCCAACGCCGCCGTGTCATTCAACCCGTCCCCGACCATCAACACATGTTTTCCCCCCGCGCTCAGCATATCGATCCGCCCGATTTTATCTTCGGGCAGGGCCTCGGCAACCCAATGATGAATGCCCAGTTTTGCGGCCAAAGCTTCGACCGCATAGGGCGTATCACCAGACACAAGATGCACCTCACGGCCCGATGCCTGCAGGGCCGAAACCGCTTCGGCCGCGCCCGCCCGCAGGCTGTCTTCAAACAAGAAACCCTCAAGCCCAGCACCCTCGACGCCAAGCCAGGCCGCCGTTCCTTGCGCCGCGCGCGCTGCATCGCCGCAAACCTCTGCTGCCCAATGGGCACGGCCGAACCGAACCGGAGCACCGTTCCACATACCTTCGGTGCCATATCCGGGCACCTCGCGGATGCTCTCGACACAGGCCGGGCGCAGGTTTGCCGCCTGTGCGGCCTGCACCACCGCTTGCGACAAGGGATGCGCAGACCCCAACGCCAACGCATAGGCCACCTCGACAGCCGCGCGCGGCAGATCGTCCAGGTTGGTCAAAGCAGGCGTGCCCGCTGTCAAAGTGCCGGTCTTGTCAAAAACCACCGTGTCAACCTGCGCCAAACGCTCCAATGCGGTCGCGTCTTTAATCAGCATCCCCTTGCGAAAGAGCCGCCCCGACGCCGCCGTGGTCACCGCAGGCACCGCAAGCCCGAGCGCACAGGGACATGTGATAATCAGCACCGCCGCCGCGATATTCACCGCCATGCGCAGATCGCCCGAATAGGCCCACCAGCCCAGAAAGCTCAGCGCCGAAAGGATATGCACGCCGGGCGCATAGAGTTTCGCGGCGCGGTCGGCCAAAGACGTATACCGCGAGCGTCCGCTTTCCGCGATGGCGACCAAATCCGCCATCCGGTGTAACGACGTATCGGCCCCGACCGCCGTAGCCCGCAAAACCAATGGGCCGGTCAGGTTGATCTCGCCGGCCGATACCTCGTGATCATGGCCCGCGAACACTGGCAATGTCTCGCCCGTCAACAACGACCGGTCAATTTCCGATGTGCCGTCAATGACCACCCCATCCACCGGCATGCGCCCACCCGGCCGGACAAGAACCAAATCCCCCACGCGCAGGGCGCTTACGCGGACCTCCTCCTCGCGGCCGCCCACGCTGTCCAACCGCATCGCGCGCGGCACTTCGAGCGCCGCCAATTCCTCCGCCGCAGAGCGCGCCACCGCACGTGTGCGATGATCCAGATAACGCCCCGCCAGCAAGAAAAACGTCAAGGTCAGCGCCGCATCGAAATAGGCGTGCTCACCGGACAAAGACGTCTCCCAAAGCGACGTGCCGACAGCCAACAGGATCGCAAGCGAGATCGGCACATCCATGTTGAGCCGCCGCCCTGCGAGCGCGGCATAGGCGCTGCGAAAGAACGGTTGGGCAGAAAAGGCAATGGTCGGCAGGGTGATCGCGGCCGAAATCCAATGAAACAAATCACGCGTCGCATCTGCCGCACCGGACCAGACCGCCACCGACAACAGCATGACATTCATCGAGGCAAATCCTGCCACCGCCAGCCGCATCAACAAATCGCGCCCTGACCGGTCCGTCTGTGTCGCCGCGATCGTGCCTGCATCCAACTGATGGGCCACATACCCCGCACGGGTCAGCGCCCGCACCAAATCGTCGGGCAAGACCTCTGGCGCGGCGCGCACCATCGCCCGTTTGAGCGTAAGATTCACCCGGGCGTCTTCGACCCCGGCTTGCGCCGAGAGCACCCGCTCCACGCCCGCAATACAGGCCGAACAATGGATTTCGGGCAAGCTCAACGCGATCTGTGCATCCTTGATCGCCGCGCGGTTTGCCAAAGCCTCCGCCGCCGGAGCCGCCGCGCAGGCGGGGCAGGCAGACATCGAAGGGGTCAATGTGGGCATGGATGTCATCGAGAAAAATCCAGAGTTGAAGCGCGTTGCCTAATGTTTGATGCCTAATGTTTAACGTGCAAGATAACACGTTGGCCAAATTCCGTGCCATCCGGCGCCACGGCGGTCATGCGAATGTTCCAATTGCCCGCCCCTAAGGTGAGCGGCGCAACATAAGCAGTGCCATCAAAGATAAACTCCGGCTCGACATCCTCGCGCACATGGGTCGCGCGGCCGACCACCGCGTGCAAATCCCCGACCATCACCGGTGCGCCTGCCGCGTCCGTGATCGCCAAGATCACCTGCCCATCCCGATGATCCGCGCGCACCGACCAGCCCAGCGCCTCTTGCGCCGCCTTGCGGACATTGAACTGCTGGCTGGCGACATAGGAGTTTTTGACCTCAAGCCCCGGAAACGTTTTTACCGCGCTATAAGCCAGCACAAGGTTGACCCCGATGATCACACCAAAGGCCAAGAAAAACACCGCAAACACATGCCATCCTGTGATCTTGCGCGGTGCGCGTATGACTGCCATTAATTCGCCCTTCCATTGAACACGCTGTCTTTGTAGGCCCGCTCGCCGCTGGCCGTATCTTCGACCCAGAACCGGAACTCGGTGCGTTCGGCTTCGGCGGGCGTGGAGCCCTTGGGTGCCATCACATAAATGCGCGCCAATTTGGTGCTATCAGCCGGCACCGGCACGACCTCATAGGGGCTGCCTTCGACGGTCACATGCAGCGATGGATCGCCCGACACCGTGACGCGAAATGGCCGTTCCTCGCCATGTTTGTTGCGCAAACGCACCTCATAGGTGTTGCGGATCGTGCCATCCGACAGGGTGATGAAGGTCGGATTGCGCACCGGCGCCACCGTCAGATCGATGTCGGAGCGGATGAACAACGCAAACAGCAGCGCAAAGCCGACCGAAGCCCACAGAATCGTATACATGACGGTGCGCGGGCGGAACACATGTTTCCATACCGACTTCGGCTCCATCCCCGCGCGTTCACGGCTCTCGTCGGTCAGGGCCATATAATCGATCAAGCCGCGCGGCTTGCCGATTTTGTCCATCATGTCATCGCAGGCATCAATGCAAAGCCCGCAGGTGATACATTCCAATTGCTGCCCGTCGCGAATGTCGATCCCCACCGGGCAGACGTTGACGCAGGCCATGCAATCGATACAATCGCCTAATGCCTCTGCGCCTTCGGCTTTGCGGTGCTTGCCGCGTGGCTCGCCGCGCCATTCACGATAGCCGACAACCAATGTGTCCTCGTCCATCATCGCCGCCTGAATCCGTGGCCAGGGGCACGCATAGATACAGATCTGCTCGCGCGCGAAACCGCCAAAGATAAAGGTTGTCAGGGTCAGAACCGCAATGGTCGTATAGGCCACAGGATGCGCGTTCATGGTGGCCAGATTAACCAAAAGCGTCGGCGCATCAGTGAAATAGAACACCCATGCCCCGCCGGTTGCAACCGAGATCAATAGCCATGTCGTCCATTTCGTCAGCCGCAATCGCGCCTTGCGAAAATCGAGCTTTTTCTGCCGGTGCAGGCGCAACCGCGCATTGCGGTCCCCTTCGATCCAGCGTTCGACAAGAATAAAAAGATCCGTCCACACCGTTTGCGGACAGGCATAGCCGCACCACACGCGCCCCAAGGCCGAGGTGAACAAAAACAATCCCAACCCCGCCATGACCAACAGCCCAGCGATGAAATAAAATTCATGCGGCCAAATCTCGATCCAGAAAAAGAAAAACCGCCGGCTGGCCAGATCGACCAAGACCGCCTGATCCGGCAATTCGGGTCCGCGATCCCATCGCAGCCATGGGGTGATGTAGTAGATCCCCAAAGTGACGATCATGATTCCCCATTTCAGATTGCGAAACAGACCTGACACGCGTTTGGGAAAAATTGGCTCGCGGGCCGCGTATAGACTGGGGGTCTCAGAATCGGACACTGCGAAACTCCGTATGTGTATTTCTAGCTTCCTTGTCACAGGACACGCGCGCCACAGCTTTGATCTGCATCAAATCTAACTTCTAAACGCATCTTATTACCGGCCTAACGATCACGGCTGCGTCAACAGGTTAGAAGGTGACATCAATCTGGCTGCGCAGCCACCGGACAAAGGCGCGCAGGGCGGGACGTTGCACCCCGGGAGGTATGACCAAATAATATCCTGTGTGACGCTCGTCTTTGAACAGCATCTGCAACCGCCCCGCTTTGAGGTCCGCCGCGACGAAAATTTTGGCCGCAATCGCAACGCCCTGCCCTGCCCTTGGCGTAGCAGTGATTTGCAACGGGAGATCCGCATCCCGTCCGGTCAAACCGTTGATTTTACGACCCATGGGGCCGAACCCCGATTGCAAGGCTGCGGCCGACGCCGCCGCGCGCAGGATGGAAATGCCGCGCGCTTATGAACGGCGCTTGAATCGGAGGCCAAATTGATGCTCCCGATCTATGTTAAAACGCTGCATGTGGCATTGCGCCAATCGGGCAAGCGAAACGCCGCTAGACCAACCCCCGGAGGGCCACACAAGGCGAGAAGAAAATCGACAGTGCGTAAAAATGCAATCCAGCAATGTTCATCGGCGCGGTGGCGCCTCACGCGCAAGACCCCGCGACATCGCTGCGGCGCCGACACTCCGGTCCGCCAATCGCATGGCCCCACAAAAAACAGCCCCGCCCTTTGACAGGGGGCGGGGCTTCTGTATTTAAGACACCGGCCTTCCAGGAAACGCGCGAACAGGACGGAAGGTCCGGTGCCAACCCTCGCGCCCGAGGGCGCGGGGGTATCTCTTTTGGCGGGGGCTTATTCGCCGCCGCCGAGGCTGTGAACATACGTGGCCACGGCGCGCACCTGCGCCTCGGTCAGCCGTTCATTCCAATTGGGCATCACGCCAAAACGCGAATAGGTCACGGTCTCTTTGACGGTGTCGAAATCACCGCCATAAAGCCAGATCGCATCGGCGAGGTTAGGCGCGCCTTGGCTGCGATCACCGGTGCCATCTTCCATATGGCACACCGCGCAATTGTCCTCAAAGACCACCGCGCCGGCCTCGGCCAATGCCGCATCAGGTGCATCACCAGAGAGCGACAGAACGTAATTCACCACCTGATCAATCTCTTCGTTCTCGAGCATCTCGCCAAAGGCAGGCATCTCGCTATAGTGGGCATCATCGTCGGTCTCGTTACGGACCCCGTGTGAAATCGTTGTGTGAATAGCCTCGATATCACCGCCCCACAGCCAATCGTTGTCCAAAAGGTTCGGATAGCCTTTGGCCCCCGCCGCGCCGGAGCCGTGGCACTGCGCGCACCATGTTTTGAACACGGCCGCACCCGCCGATTGCGCGTAACCGTTCAACTCGGGATCGGCGGAAATTTCCGTCAGCTCCGTGCCCGCCAATTTAGTGTTAATGGCCTCGTTCTGCGCCTCGACTGCGGCGATATCTGCCGCCACTTCGGCCCGTGTCGAATAACCAAGCACCCCCTTGGTTGCGCCATTGATCATCGGCCACGCCGGGTAGGCGATTGTATATCCGATGCCCCAAATAATGCACAAATAGAGGGTCCAGAGCCACCAACGCGGCAGAGGATTGTTGTACTCTTCAATTCCGTCCCAGGAGTGGCCGGTTGTGCTGACCTCTTGTTTGGTCTCAGGTTTTTTAGCCATGTCTCAGACCTCCTTGGCGCGAGCGTTACGCGCCGGCGCGGGTTTGTCTTCGTGCCGGAACGGGATCTCGGCGATGTCGCGATCAATTTTGCTTGCGCCCGGGCGAAAGACAAAAAGGATCACGCCGATGAAGAAGGCGAAAAGCACCATCAGCATCCAGCTGTCAGCGAATTCGCGCAAAAAGGAATAGGTTTCCATGTTCTCCCCCCCTCCTAGCGGCTTGCGTCGGGCGTGAAGGTCGAGAAATCAACCAACGTGCCGAGCATTTGCAGATAGGCCACAAGAGCATCCATTTCGGACACACCTGCCTCGCCATCAAAGTTGCGCACCTGAACGCTTTCGCCGTACCGCTCGATCAATCCGTCATAATCGCTGTCCGGATCGGCCTGTGCGAGGAAGTCCGCCTGTGCGTTCTCCATCATCTCGTCGGTGTAGGGCACCCCGACAACCGCATGAACTTTCATGTTGTCCTCGATATATGTCCCCTCGAGACTGCGGTGGCTGAGAAAGCCGTATTTCGGCATCACGGATTCCGGCACCACCGATTGCGGGTCGGCCAAGTGATCCACATGCCATTCGTCCGAATAGCGGCCACCAACGCGGGCCAAGTCAGGCCCCGTGCGTTTGGATCCCCATTGGAACGGATGGTCATATTGGCTCTCCGCCGCCAGAGAATAGTGCCCGTAGCGCTCTACTTCGTCGCGCATGGGGCGGATCATCTGACTGTGGCAGACATAGCACCCCTCACGGATGTAGACATCGCGCCCGGCCAACTCCAACGGGGTGTAGGGGCGCATGCCGTCCACATCCTCGATGGTGTTTTCCAGCCAGAACAAAGGCGCGATTTCTACCAGCCCCCCAATGGTCACCACCAAAAAGGCAAAGACCGAGAGCAGCGTGACGTTCTTTTCGATAACGCCGTGTTTGTCGAGAATAGCCATGATTCCGGCCCTCCTTATTCGGCCGGGACTGCGTCATGCGCACCGGCTTCGATAGCCGGAGAGCGACGCACAGTCATGAACAGGTTGTAGCACATGATCAGGGAGCCCGTGATATACATCACACCGCCCAAACCGCGCACCACATACATCGGGAACTTGGCACCCACGGTGTCAGCAAAGCTGTTCACCAAGAAGCCATTGGCATCCACTTCACGCCACATCAGGCCTTCCATGATACCGGTCACCCACATCGATGCCGCGTAGAGAATGATGCCGATGGTGGCGAGCCAGAAGTGCCAGCTGACCAAGGACAACGAATACAAACGCTCGCGGTGCCACAGTTTCGGCACGAGGAAGTAGAGCGCGCCAAAGGTGATCATACCATTCCACCCCAGGGCGCCGGAGTGCACGTGCCCAATGGTCCAGTCGGTGTAATGCGACAGCGAGTTCACCGCACGGATCGACATCATCGGACCCTCGAATGTGGACATGCCGTAGAAGCCGATAGAAATCACCATCATCCGGATCACCGGATCGGTGCGCAATTTATCCCATGCGCCCGAAAGCGTCATCAGACCATTGATCATACCCCCCCAGGACGGCATCCACAGGATGATCGAGAACACCATGCCCAAGGTCCCAGCCCAATCAGGCAAGGCCGTGTAGTGCAAATGGTGCGGACCGGCCCAGATATACAAGAAGATCAGCGCCCAAAAGTGAATGATCGACAGCTTATAGGAATAGATCGGGCGCTCGGCCTGTTTGGGCACAAAATAATACATCATCCCGAGGAAACCGGCGGTGAGGAAAAAGCCCACGGCGTTGTGGCCATACCACCACTGGGTCATCGCATCTTGCACACCCGAGAAGACCTGCACCGATTTGGAGCCCCAGATGGAGACCGGAATGCTCAGGTTGTTGACAACATGCAGCATCGCAACGGTGATAATGAACGACAGGTAGAACCAGTTCGCCACATAGATGTGACGCTCTTTGCGTTTGACGATCGTGCCGAGGAACACCGCCAGATAGGACAGCCAAACGATGGTCAACCACAGATCCACATACCATTCGGGTTCTGCATATTCTTTCGACTGTGTTGCCCCCAGAATATAACCGGTGGCGGCCAGAACGATGAACAGATTATAGCCCCAGAAGACGAACCACCCAAGGTTGCCGCCCCAAAGCCGCGCCGCAGAGGTGCGCTGCACGACATAGAAGGACGTGCAAATCAATGCGTTACCACCAAAAGCGAAAATCACCGCCGAGGTGTGAAGGGGACGCAATTTACCAAAATTCACGTAGCCTTGGGCCCATTCGAAATTCAGCTCCGGAAAGGCGAGCTGAAACGCGATAAAGGTTCCGGCCAGAAATCCGACCACCCCCCAAAGCGCCGTTGCGATCACACCTGCGCGCACCACATCGTCCATATAGATCGATTGGTCGACGGCGACCGGCGTCTCGCCCGTGCGGCGCAAAGTCCACAGAAAAAGCCCACCAGCGACCAGCATTATCGTCAATGCGTTCACCATATAGGCCAGATCGCGCGCGAAATTGGCCGCGATCATCGCGAATAGCGTGATCAGACCAAGCACGATCAGCTTGATATAATTGTTCATGTTGCGTCCCTTCGTCGGTGCCCACACGATTCGCGTCGCTTCGCATAGGCGGATTTTGACTGTTGGCCTTTTCACCCCCTGCGCCGCGCGCCGCTTTGATCTGCATCAACATATGCGATGTTGTTTATTGACCGGTGTCAAAGATGCCCGCCGCATGCATCGAATATGCTAAAAAACAGTCAAACCATTCCGTAGGAGGGTCTCATGGCCTATACTTCTATTTTCACCGTGTTAACGGATGACACTCTACTCAAGAACACTCTCGCTCACGCGACCGCCTTAGCCGCGAAGCTGGATGCGCATCTGGATGCGCTATGTCTTGGTGTCGACCGAAGCCAAACCGGATATTATTATGCGGGCGCCAATGCTGCGGTGCTGCAAGAAACCATAACGCGTGCACAAGACGAGGCCGACGACATCGAAGCCAAAGCACGTGCCGAATTGGCCCCCGCCGAAATTCGTTGGTCCACCGAAAGCGGCGTTGCGCAATTGGCAGACCTGTCACGTCACGTTGCCGCACGCGCCCGTTTCACCGATCTGGTGGTGCTGCCGCAACCTTATGGCAAGGATCGCGGCGCCGAACTTGAACCCGTCGTCGAAGCCGCCCTGTTTGATGGAGGGGTTCCGGTTTTGGTGATCCCCAATGATGCCCAACCAAATCCGACCCCCAAGCGCATCTTGCTGGCGTGGAACGAAAGCTCCGAAGCTCTGGCCGCCGCGAGGGCGGCGCTTCCCCTTCTCGCCGCCGCCGATAGCGTACATGTGGTGGTGATCGATCCGCCAACCCATGGACCGACACGTTCGGATCCCGGCGGCATGCTGTCACAATTCCTGTCGCGCCACGGCGTGCGCTGCGAAATCGACGTTCTGTCCAAAACGCTGCCGCGCATCTCCGACGTGCTCATCCGCCATGCCGCCGATATCGAAGCCGACATGATCGTGATGGGAGCTTATGGTCATTCACGCTTCCGCGAAGCGATCCTCGGCGGGGCCACCCGCTATATGCTCGAGCAAGCCACTTTACCGGTATTGATGGCGCATTAGGGCAGATTACGTCACAAAAACCCCCTGCGCAGGGCTTCTACGCAGGGGGCATTACATTAACAAACAAATCGAAAAATCGGTTCCGTACGCGTGGGATCAGGCGAACATTCCACCATCGGAATCATCGCCCGCCTCGTCCATCAAACGCCCGAAATCGGGGATTGTCACATTGCGTTTGCCTTCCAATGTGATCACCCCATCCCGTTTAAGCGCCGACATCTGACGGCTCACAGTCTCAAGCGTCAGCCCAAGATAATCCGCCATGGCTTCACGGGTCAGCGGCAGGTCAAACACCAACGGCCCCTTAGTGCCGCGCAAGTTCAACGACGCATCCCTCCGCCCGATAATCGACAAAAGCGAAGCGATCTTTTCGCGGGCCGTCTTGCGGCCCAGCACCAACATCCATTCGCGCGCCGCATCCAATTCATCCAACGTCATTTCCAACAAACGTTGTGCCACATGCGGCGTCGTTTCCATCATCTCTTCGAACGGTTTTTTACGGAAACAGCACATCATCAGATCGGTGGTCGCCACCACATCATAGGCCGATCCTTCGCGCCCCGGGCGCCCAACGAAATCCGACGGCAGCAATAGGCCGACCATTTGCGTCCGCCCGTCTTCCATCGTCTGCGTCAGCGTCGCGATCCCGGACACCACAGATCCGACAAAATCCATCTTGTCACCGGACCAGATCACCGTCTGCCCCGCCTGGAAGCTGCGATAATATTTAATCTCTTCAAGACGCTCGAGGTCGTCCGCATCACAGCGCGCGCAAACCGCACGATGCCGGATCGGGCAATCGTCGCATTCATGGGGCAGGGACTTGATTTGTTCTTTGAGCATAGGGTCTCTTAGCGCGTTTGATCTGTGTCAAAGTTTTAGCATCTCACTGAGCATATCACTCGCGCCATGGTCACACAAACCCAACTTGCTCACATGGGGCTGTTTGACGCGAAAGTTCCGCGTTACACCTCATATCCCACCGCCCCGCACTTCAACAATGACGTCGGGCCGGACACCTATACGCAATGGATCGAAGCCCTGCCGAAGGGCAGCGCGATATCTCTTTATGTGCATGTGCCGTTTTGTCGGCGGCTGTGTTGGTTTTGCGCCTGCCGCACCCAAGGCACGCAAAGCGATGCGCCGGTGCTGGCCTATCTGCAAACCTTGTTGACCGAACTGGACATGTTGGCGCGGCATTTGCCCGAGGGCGTCCGCCTGTCACGGCTGCATTGGGGCGGGGGCACGCCGACGTTGCTCCAACCGGCAATGATGCAAGACCTTGCGACAAAAATCGCCGAAATCGCCCCTTTTGCAGAGAACTACGAATTTTCGGTCGAAATCGACCCGAACGAGATTGATGAAGGTCGCCTTGATGCTCTGGCCGCTGCGGGGATGAACCGCGCCTCGATCGGGGTGCAGGATTTCGATGAGGGCATCCAGCAAAGCATCGGACGGATGCAAAGTTTCGACATCACCCGCGATGCGGTGGACATGATCCGCGCGCGCGGGATTGAAAGCCTCAACGCCGATATTCTCTTTGGCCTTCCGCATCAAACCAATGAGAAGATCACCGAGAGTGTGCAAAAATTGCTGGCGCTGTCGCCGGATCGCGTGGCGCTCTATGGCTATGCGCATGTGCCATGGATGGCAAAGCGACAACAGATGATCCCCTCGGACGCGCTGCCGACCCCGCAAGAGCGGCTCGCGCTGTTTGAAACCGCCGCGCGGCTGTTTGAGTGGGACGGCTATGACGCCATTGGGATCGACCATTTCGCCCGCCCCGAAGACGGATTGGCCAAGGCCCGCCGCGCCGGCACCCTGCGCCGCAACTTCCAAGGGTACACCGATGACACCGCCGTGGCGCTGATCGGGGTTGGGGCTTCGTCAATTTCGCGGTTCCCGCAAGGCTATGCGCAAAATGCCCCCGCAACCGGCGCCCATACCGGCAAGATCCGCGACGACCGGTTCTCGATCTCGCGCGGGCATAAATTCAGCAACGAGGACATCCTACGTGGCCGGATGATCGAAGCCTTGATGTGTGATTTCGAAATCAATGCCGAGGAATTGCGCCGTGACTTCGGTTTGACGCAGGCCGAGATTGACCAGCGTTTTGCCGATATCGCCTGCGGGTATGACGGATTGCTACAGGTCACTCCGGATCGGTTGGCGATCCCGCCGGCTGCGCGCCCTTTGACCCGCATGATCGCGCGCAGCATCGATGCCTATGATTTGAGCAAAGCCGGGCATAGCTCGGCCATCTGAGGCCTGCCGAAGGCCCCCCGCCCGCAAACGCGGCCGATCTATTGTCCGGTCGCGGCCTCATCCGCTTTCAAATCCAGCGCCGCAGCCAAAAGCGCGGCGGTATATTCGGTTTGCGGCGCATCAAAGATTGCCCCCGCTTCGCCCGCCTCGATGACATCACCTTGACGCATGACAATCATCTTGTGGCTCATGGCGCGCACGACGTGCAAATCGTGACTGATGAAGAGATAGGCAAGACCGTATTTCACTTGCAAGTTCCGCAGGAGATCGACGATTTGCACCTGCACGGTCATATCAAGCGCCGAAGTCGGCTCGTCCAGAACCACCAATTTGGGGCGCAATATCATCGCACGGGCAATGGCAATCCGTTGACGTTGACCGCCGGAAAACTCATGCGGGTAGCGATGCATCATCTCGGGGCTAAGCCCCACTTCGACCATCACATCGGTGACCATTTGCCGCCGGTCCTTGCCCGCAGAGGTGCCATGCACACCCAGCCCCTCGGCGATGATCTGCTCGCAGGTCATGCGCGGGCTGAGTGATCCGAAGGGGTCTTGAAACACGATTTGCATATCGCCGCGCAGGCTGCGCAAGCCGCGTGTCGATATCTTGTGCAAATCACGGTTATCAAACTGAATACCGCCCTGTGAGGCAATCAAACGCATAATCGCCAAGGCCAACGTCGTCTTGCCCGACCCGCTCTCGCCGACGATGCCAAGCGTTTCACCCGCCCGCACAGAAATCGACGCGTCATTCACCGCTTTGACATGGCCAACGGTTTTTTTCAAAAACCCCTTTTGGATCGGAAACCAGACTTTGAGATGCTCGGTCTGTGCCACCACCGGCGCGTCCGCAGCCACCGGCGCGGGCCGCCCGACCGCACGGGCCGCCAGAAGTTTTTGTGTATAAGGATGCTGTGGCGCGGCGAAAATATCCGCCGTTGGCCCCTCCTCGACGATCTCTCCGTCTTTCATCACGCAGACACGATCAGCAATCCGGCGCACCACGCCCAAATCATGGGTGATGAACAACAGCCCCATGTTCTCTTCGCGTTTGAGCTCGGCCAGCAATTCCAAAATCTGCGCCTGAATGGTCACATCAAGGGCCGTCGTCGGCTCATCCGCGATCAAGATGTCAGGCTTATTGGCCAAAGCCATAGCGATCATCACACGTTGCCTTTGCCCGCCCGATAATTGGTGCGGATAGGCACCCAACCGGGTTTCGGGGTCGCGAATGCCGACACGGAGCAGCAATTCGATAATCCGCGCACTCAGCGCCGCGCCGCGCAGCCCTTGATGCAACTCGATCGACTCCGCCAGTTGTTTTTCCAACGTATGAAGCGGATTGAGCGAGGTCATCGGCTCTTGGAAAATAAAGGAAATATCGTTGCCCCGCACCCGGCGCAGGTCGCGTTCATTTGCTCCGATCATCTCGGTGCCGTCATAGGTCACCGATCCGCTGACCTCGGCATTGCTGCCCAAAAGCGACACGGTCGACAGCGCCGTAACCGATTTACCCGAACCGGATTCGCCCACCAAAGCCACGGTTTCCCCGCGATCCAAAGCAAAGCTCACTCCTTTGACCGCCGCGTGGACCTTGCCATCCTGACGAAAGCCCACAGTCAGGTTTTTGACCTCTAGAATACTCATTGAAAGGTCTTTCTGGGATCAAACGCATCGCGCACGCCCTCGAAAATGAAAACGAGCAGCGACAGCATAATGGCAAAAGCGAAGAAGGCCGTGAAGGCGAGCCAAGGGGCTTCAAGGTTCTGTTTGGCCTGCAAGGTCAATTCGCCCAAAGACGGCAAAGATGCAGGCAAGCCGAAGCCAAGGAAATCCAGCCCCGCCAGCAAGGCGATTGTGCCCGTCACGATGAAGGGCAACATTGTCAGCGTCGCCACCATCGCGTTGGGCAACATGTGGCGGAACATGATGGTCGCGTTGCTGACGCCCAATGCCTTGGCCGCGCGCACATATTCAAGATTGCGCGCGCGCAAAAATTCGGCCCGCACCACGCCCACAAGGCTCATCCAACCGAACAGCACCGTGATGAACACCAACAGCCAAAACCCCCGCGGCAGGATCGAGAACATGATGATGATGACGTAAATTTGCGGCGTCGAAGACCAGATTTCCATCGCCCTTTGGGTGATCAAATCCACCCAGCCGCCAAAATACCCCTGTAACGCGCCCGCCGCGATTCCGATCGCTGTCGAGATCACCGTAACGATCAATGTGAACAAAACCGACAGTCGGAACCCATATATCACCCGCGCCAACACATCGCGTTTGGTGTCATCCGTGCCCAGCAGGTTTTGCCCGTTCGGCGGCAATGGCGCGGCACCGGGGCGGTCCACAGGCGTGTCATAACTGTAGGGGATCGGCGGCCAGATCGACCAACCTTTCTTGAACCCCTCGGCGCTATATGTGCCTGCGTCGATCTCTTTCAAAATATCCTCAGGATCGTCGAAACAATCCTCGATCCCGCCCGACCGGATCAGGCATTTAACCTCGGGATCGCGATAAATCGCTTCGGTTTTGAAATCCCCGCCAAACGCCACCTCGGGGTAGAATTTGAAAATCGGCATGTAATACCCGCCGCGATAGTTCACGAGGATCGGTTTGTCGTTGGCTAAAAACTCGGCAAACATCGACAGGCCGAAGAGAATGCTGAACAGGATCAAAGACCAAAAGGCCCGTCCGTTGCGGCGGAAATTACGCCACCGGCGGGCGTTGAGCGGCGAGAGCGTGATCAAAGCCATATCGCCTATCCCTCCCGCTTTTCAAAATCGATGCGCGGATCGACCAACACATACATCAGATCCGACAGGATGCCGACCACGAGACCGATCAGGCCAAAGATAAACAGCGTGCCGAACATCACCGGATAATCGCGCGCCACGGCGGCCTCGAACCCGAGCCGCCCCAACCCATCAAGCGAGAAAATCGTTTCGATCAACAAGCTCCCGCCAAAGAACACGCCGATGAACACGGCCGGAAATCCGGCAATCACGATGAGCATCGCGTTGCGGAACACATGACCATAAAGCACCCGCGACGCGGTCAATCCCTTGGCCCGCGCGGTCATCACATATTGCTTTTTGATCTCGTCGAGAAAGCTGTTCTTTGTCAGCAGGGTCAGCGTGGCAAAGGCCGAAATCGTCGATGCAATCACCGGCAAAGCGATATGCCACAGGTAATCCTTGGCCTTTCCAAAGGCGCTAAGTTGATCAAAGTTCTCGGAGGTCAGCCCGCGCAGCGGGAAGATTTGCCAATACGAGCCGCCCGCGAAGAGGACCATCAACAAAATCGCAAACAAAAATCCCGGGATCGCATAGGCGACGATGATCAACCCCGACGTCCATGTGTCAAAGCGCGATCCGTCATGTACGGCCTTGCGAATACCCAAAGGGATCGACACCAGATAGGCAATAATCGTGGACCACAGGCCCAATGTGATCGACACCGGCATCTTTTCAAGCACCAGATCAACCACCGAGATCTTGCGAAAATAGCTCTCGCCGAAATCAAGCCGCATATAATTCCACATCATCCCGAAGAACCGCTCAAGCGGCGGTTTGTCGAGGCCAAATTGTCGTTCGAGATCAGCGATGAACTCCGCCGGAAGGCCGCGCGCACCGAGGTATTTGTCATCCCCGCCAGCGCTGGCCATATCCGCGCCGCCATCATTGCCGCCACCGGCAAAGCCCTCGAACACATCGCCCTGCCCTTGCATTTCGGCGATGATCTGTTCGACCGGCCCGCCGGGGACAAATTGCACAAGCGCGAAGTTGATCACCATGATCCCAACCAGCGTCGGGATGATCAGCAGCAACCGCCGTAAGATATAGGCTCCCATTGCGGCGGACTACCTCAACGCGCCGGAGGCTTTGAGCGCCGCCGCTTTGTCAGCATTCCACCACCAGAAATCCAATACGCCCAAAGCATAGGGCGGCAATTCGGCGGGGTGTTCATACATGTTCCAATAGGCCACCCAAGAGGTCGGATTATACCAAACGGGGATCATGAAAAACTCATGCCGCAAGGCCCGGTCCAATGCCATGAGCGCAACATCCTGGTCCTCCCGCGTCGTCGCATTGAGCGACACATCGATCAATTTATCGACCAAAGGCGAAGCAAGACCCGCAGGGTTGAAGACGTTGTTTTCCACCTCGGAGGTGCCATACATTTGGATCAATCCGGTGCCGGTGCCCAAAAACGCGGAATAGCTGTCGAAGATCAGATCGTAATCACGGTCGCGACTGCGCAGGGTGAACTGGCTGGGATCAACCTTTTCGACCTTGATATCAATGCCCATGGCTTCGAGGTTTTGCGCAAAATTGGTGACGACCGCCTCCAATGTCGCGGAGCCGGAGGAGTTAACCGGGAAATCCAGCGACAGCTTTTGCCCCGCCGCATTGCGCCGGATACCGTCATCTCCCACCGCCCATCCGGCGGCGTCGAGCATCTTCATCGCGGCGCGCAGGTTGCGCCGGTCGGTCAACCGGTCCGGGTTCGAAGTATGTGCCAAAAGCGCCGGCTCGGTCAACATATCTTCGGGCACCAAATCCCCGAGCCCGCGAAGCAACTCAAGCTCCGCTCCCTCCGGCGCGCCTTTGGCTTCCAAGGGCGAGCCTTGGGTAAAGCTGTGGCGCTGCGCAAAAAGCCCGTATTGTAACGACGCATTGGTCCATTCAAAATTGAACGCCAAAGCAATCGCCTTGCGCACATTGCGGTCCTTGAGCACATCCTTGCCAAGGTTGAACACGATCCCTGTCGGGGTCGGCGGCGTGCCATCGGGCAATTCTTCGAGGATCACATCGCCGCGCGTGCGAGCCGGAAAATCATATCCTGTCGCCCATTTTTTGGAATCGCCTTCGGGCCGGAACGTATATTCGCCCGCCTTGAACGCCTCGAAACCCGCGCTGTCATCGGCGAAATATTCGATACGGATGCGATCGAAATTATGCCGCCCCTTGTTGATCGGCAGGTCCTTACCCCAATACTCGGGATTGCGTTTGTAGACGATGCGGCGGTTCACCTCGGCGCTTTGCATCACATAGGGGCCGGAGCCCGGTGCGGCATCAAGGCGCGGCTCGTCAAGGCGGGCCCCGGTTTTTTCATACCAAGCGCGCGGAAACACCGGCGTGCCGCCCACCTGATCAATCAACGAGCGGCGCGAAATGCCGGTGGCAAAGGTGAATTTCACCGTGTGATCATCCAGAGCCTCGGCACTTAGTATCCGTTTTTTCACTGCCGTCGCGTAGGACGGCAATCCCTGCTCGAGAAACAGGTTATGGGAAAACACCACATCATGCGCCGTCACCGGCGTGCCGTCGGAAAACCGTGCTTCCGGGCGCATATGGAAGATCACCCATGTTTTGCCTTCGTCATACTCAAGACGTTCGGCCAACAATCCGTAGCTTTCGCCATAGGTATCCGCGGGCAACCCGCCGCTGGTGGCGGGCATTTCACCCAGCAAACTTTCATAAATCATCCAGCTATAGCGCCCCGCGCGGCCCTTGCGGCTGTAGGGGTTCATAGAATCAAATGTGCCCGGTGCGGACAGGGAAATCTCCCCGCCCTTCGGCGCATCGGGATTAACGTAATCAAAATGAGGAAAATCCGCAGGATATTTCAAATCCCCAAAGAAGGAATAGCCGTGCGAGCGGATGATGCCATCGCCTGTGTCAGGCTGTGCATGGCTTTCTCCGCGCGCCAACCCTGCGGCACATACCGCCAAAGCGATCCCCATGACGCCCGCCGTTACCATATGGCGCAGGCCCTGTCCGGCGGCAGCGCCCCGGCGGCGCACCAGCGCGACAGCGCCTTTGCGATTCGAGTCGCGGCGGGGCTTTAAGGCGGGTTCGAGTTCGCGCATACGTGTCCTCCTCAGCACCGGAATGTCCGGCTGACAGTTTGGTCAAGGCTAGCGGAGGCAGCACCGGAGTTTCAAGTTGAGATTGCGTGAGGCAAGCGTGATCAGAGCCGGAAAACGCAAAAAAGGCCGCATCACAAGAGATGCGGCCTTTTCCAAATAAAATCAGTGCGCAAGCTTAGTCGCCGAGCGTGTCGAGATAGGCGATCAAATTGGCGCGGTCAGCAGGTTTTTTCAAACCCGCGAAGGACATTTTGGTGCCCGGCGCGAAGCCTTTGGGGTTCTCAAGGAAATGGTCAAGATTCTCAGGCGTCCAGGTTTCGGCCACCGCCACCAAGGCACCGGAATATCCAAATCCGTCAACGGCTCCAACGGCCCGGTTCACAATGCCGTACAGGAAAGGACCGGTGGCATTCGCACCATCTTCAACCTTGTGGCAGGCTTTGCATTTGCCGAAAACCTTCGCGCCCTTGCCAACATCCGCCGAAGCAAGAAGCTCTTCAAATGTCGGGCCCTCTTCGGCCTCCGAAGCCGCGCCTTCATCGCTCGCCACTTCGATGACATAGCCAGCGGCGTGATCGCCCTCGCCATGACCGCCGCCGGTTTCAAACAGCATATCGGCCGTGAAATTGCCCAGCAAGAATACCAGCAAAGTGCCACAACCCGCGCCCAAAGCTTTCGTCAGTGTCATTGTATCAAACATGGATCAGCCTGTTCTAAATCGGTGTCTTTGGGCGCGTATGTATTCGCTTCCCCTTACCGAACGCAAGGTATAGTTTCCGCGACCAAACGCCTCGACGCGTATTTTGCACCTCTTTGGATGGTTTATAGACGGGAATATTGGACGAATGACGAAACGAGTGGCTTTCCAAGGCGAACTGGGCGCCTATTCGCATCAAGCCTGTCGCGAGGCTTTGCCTGAGTATGAACCGATGGCCTGCAGCACCTTTGAAGACGCCATCGAAGCGATCCGCAAAGGCGAGGCGGAATTGGCAATGCTTCCCGTGGAAAATTCCACCTTCGGGCGCGTGGCCGATATCCATCACCTGTTGCCGGCGTCGGGCTTGCATATTGTCGACGAAGCATACGTGCGGGTACATATCAACCTGCTCGCCCTGCCCGGCACCACGTTGGACGAGGTGACCTCGGCCACCTCACATTCCATGTTGTTGGGACAATGCCGCGAATTTCTAAGCAAACACGGCATAGAGCGGATCACGGGCGCGGATACCGCCGGATCGGCACTGTTGATCTCCCAACAAGATGACAAACGCAACGCAGCATTGGCCAGCGAACTTGCCGGCGAGATCTACGGGCTTGATATATTGGCCCGCCATATCGAGGATCAATCCAACAACACCACGCGGTTTTTGATCATGTCGCGCACTCCGGATCTGTCGCGGCGCGGCAATGGCGGCATGAAGAGCACTTTTATCTTTGAAGTGCGCAACATTCCCGCCGCCTTGTACAAAGCCATGGGCGGGTTTGCCACCAATGGCATCAACATGACCAAGCTGGAAAGCTATATGGTGGGCGGCTCTTTCACTGCGACGCAGTTTTACGCCGATATCGACGGCCATCCTGACGACCGCAACGTGCAACTTGCGCTGGATGAATTGGATTATTTTACCAATTCGATGACCTTGCTGGGCGTCTATCCAGCGGCGAAAGTGCCGCAAAACGACAGTTAGCCATCACTCGACAGGGCGCTTTGCGTCTTCGCCGGCCTCTACCGCCGGAAAACCCGAAAAGCGCGCTACAAATTTGTGGGGTGTTATTCATTTATGCATTTCATTTGCGCATTCTGCGACGGAAGGACCGACGGCCACCGTATCACCAAGGACATTGATCGAAAGGATGACCCGATGAAACCTCTTTGGCTTAGCGCGCTCACTCTTGCCAGTCTCTTGGTCGGCGCCGTCGCTCTGGTACTTTCGGAACAATTGCGCGAGCCGCAAATCGAGGTTCTACAAGCGCCGCCAGAGGTGATCACTCTTAGAGCGCTTTGACTAAGCCCTAACGCCCGGCGCGGACCGCCTCAGGCCGTGCGAGCAAAACGATCTTCAAGCTCTTTGGCGTAGCCGGCCACTTTGAGATGAAACCGCTTGTTCAAATTGGTGCGCGCCAATTTCAAAGATTGCACCAAAAGCCGCGCCGACAGGGTTTTCGGGGCAAGTTCAACACTCAGACTGAGCCGTGTGCGCCCGCGCGACAACGCCACCAGATCCAGCCGCAATTCGCCTTCGATTCCCTGCGAGGTCGATTTGAAGACCATGTGGTTGGGTGCATCGTATTCGGTCATTTCGACATGCATGTCACGGGTCTTGCCACGCATCGGAAACCGCACGTCCCATGCCATACCTGCACTCGGCACAGGTCGGTCCTCGACCCGCTCAACCTCGGCCCCGCGCCGCAAAACCGACCGCTCGAACCCCGAAAAATCCGACACCTGCGCAAACACGTGCTCGATCGGGGCTTCGATATCTTCGCGGGTGGTAAACTGCATCGTGTCTGCTCTCGCCGGTTAGCCGATTTTCTGAGCGTTCAGTCTCGCCCTAATCCAATCTGTCCGCAAGCCAGTTGCGTAGAATAAAATGTGCAATTGCACCTTTCCGTGCAGGCAACATCTCGGGGTTTTGGCCGGCAAATGCGGATAGGATCTCTTCGCGGGTGAACCAACGCGCCGCCTCGATTTCTTTTGGATCAATGGTGACCTCGGTGCTCAGCGCCGCCCCCCAGCACCCGAACATCAAAGAATTGGGAAACGGCCATGGTTGACTGGCCAGATATTCGACCTCCCCGACACGCACCTGAGTTTCCTCGAACACCTCGCGGCGCACAGCGCCTTCGATTGGCTCGCCCGATTCCACGAATCCCGCCAACAGCGAATACATCCCTTCGGGCCACCCTGGCGAGCGCCCCATCAATACCGAATTGCCATGCGTGATCAACATGATGACCACCGGATCAGTGCGTGGGTAATGCTCGCTGCCACAGGCGGGGCAAATGCGTTGCCATCCGGCCAGGGCCATCTGTGACGGCTTTCCACATTTCGAGCAGAACATATGGCTTCGGTGCCAATTGAAATTCGCAAGGGCCGAGGCCACTAATTCGGCCTCCATCGGATCCAGTTGCGCCGCCATCACAAGCCGCAATTCCGCGAATGCCCCCTCGGGCACAGCCGGGTGCGCCTGCAACGAGCGATCCAGAAAGTTACCCATCTGCGCCGCGTCACTTTCTTCGGGCTCCCAATCGGACAGATCGGCGGCGAATAGATATGCGCCGTGCCTGTCACGCCCGAGCAAAATCCTTGCCTCAGAGGCCTGTTCGAAGATCGGGTGGTCCATCGGCAGCAACATCAATCCGCCCAGCCCCCGATCCGCGATCAACGGCTTTCCGCGCCAGAGCGCCATCGTACGGCTGCTTGGTGCAGCCTGCGCCGCTGCCAGCGCCGCAGGATCGCTGCGCACCTCGCCCGCACGGTCCAATCCCGCGCCGCCAAATGTCACCGTCTCTGCAATTCTCATGCGCGTCCCTTTCTCAGCCGCTCATCCATGCACCCCGATATCGCCCATACGTGCCGCATAAGTGAGTGATGCCCCGACAACCAACAAAGTGCAATGCACAGCACATTCACCACACTTGAATTTTTTTTGCAAATACAGCCTAAAGTTGATTGCCTATATAAAACATTGTGTTAAGACAGGGGCGGAAGTTTCAAGTGATGCTGTTTATGCAAGCCTACCCTGTGCCTAAGACGCACAACCCCGCCACTCTGCTACTAAAACCAAACAGGTCCACCTTGTCATATCCGCTCCCAAATCCCGCTGCGCCCCATGCTTCGGCGCAAGCAACGCTTCGGCTTCTGGCCACGTCCGACATGCATATCAACCTGCGTGGATATGACTATTTTGCCGACCGGCCCTCTGCTGCGGGTGGTTTGGCACGGATCGCAACATTGGTGCGCCAACAGCGGCACAGCGCCGAAAACAGCCTATTGGTGGACAATGGCGATTTCCTACAGGGTAGCTTGATTGGGGATTACATCGCCTATGAGCGCCCAGATGACAACCCCGCGTCCCACCCGGCCATCGCGGCGATGAATCGGCTGAACTATGATGTCGTTGGTCTGGGCAATCACGAATTCAACTTCGGCATCGACTTCCTCGAAACCGCCCTAAACGATGCCCGGTTTCCAGTGATTTCCTCGAATGTATTTTCCCCCGCCCAAGCCCAACGCCACAGCATTTTCGAACAATCCTTCATGCCGCCCTTTGCCATCCTGTCGCGGCAAATCACCTGTGACGATGGCTCTACCCAGCCTCTGCGCGTCGGGTTTTTCTCTGTACTGCCGCCACAGGTGATGGTCTGGGACCGTAGGCATGTCCTCGGACGCGTGGAAATCCGGGACATCGTCGAAACCGCCCGCACCTTGGTGCCAAAAATTCGGGCAGAGGGCGCCGATATCGTCATCGCCCTATGCCATTCGGGCATTGGCGATGAACAGTACCGCCCGGACATGGAGCACGCGGCTATTCCGTTGGCGGGCATCGCCGGTATCGACGCGATGGTCTGCGGACATAGCCATCTGCAATTTCCGGGGCCGGATCACGCCGCCAGCCCCCAAATCGATCCCGACGCCGGCACCCTATGCGGCACCCCCGCCATCATGCCGGGGTTCGGCGGCAATGTGTTGGGACAAATTGATCTGACCTTGCTGCGCGAGGGCAACATCTGGCGGGTCAAAAGCCACGAAAGCCGATTGATTCCCACCGCCGCCCGCGGCGCGGATCATCGTTTGCTGCCTTTGATTGAAGAAGACGAAGAGGTGCTCGCCTGTACCGAGACCGCACATGCTGAAACGCTATCGTACTTACGCCGCCCCGTGGGGGCGATCGACCGCGCAGTGCATAGCTATTTCTCGATGCTGGGCACCGATGCGTCGGTTCAGATGGTCACCCAAGCCCAAAGCCACCACCTGCGCAGCCTCATCGAAGGCACTGAATGGGAGGGATTGCCCGTGCTGTCCGCCGCCGCCCCCTTCAAAACCGGGGGGCGCGGCGGGCCGGACAATTACACCGACCTGACCTCTGGCGCGCTGACGATTGGCAATCTGGCCGATCTCTACGTTTTTCCCAATATGTTTCGCGCGGTTCATGTGACGGGCACACAATTGGCCGGATGGCTCGAACGTGCGGCGGGGGCCTTTTGCCAGATCACGGCAGGGGGCCAAGATCAAATGCTGCTCGACCCCGATTTCCCCAGCTATAATTTCGACGTGATTGACGGGCTGACCTATGAAATCGACCTGACCCAACCTTCGCGGTTTACCGCACGCGGACAGATGCAAAACCCCGCCGCATGCCGCATCACAAATCTGCGCCACAATGGCGCATTGGTCGAACCCGGGGCGCGTTTTCTGGTCGCAACCAATTCTTTTCGGGCCGGCGGCGGCGGTGACTTCCCCGGGGCCGAAGGCGATAGCGTCGTCCTGCGTGGTCATAAGACAAGCCGCGACATCCTGCTCGACTATGTTCAATCGGGTGCCGCCGAAGGCCTGGACCATCGCGAAATTTGGTCCTTTGTTCCGGCAGGGAAGGCGACAGTGTTATTTGACACCTCGCCGTCCGCCCGCGCCCACATCGATGAAATCGCCCATTTTGCGCCTGAACTCCTTGGCGATCTAGACAGCGGGTTTACCCGCTTCCGGCTGACTTTGTAATCACGCGGACGGCATGCGCGCCAAGGCGGGCGGCCTCCCCTGCGGCACGCGCACGCCGACACTTCATCTAGACATCTGCCGCGAAATCGGATTTTGCATGCGCACCGCCCGCCGCCTTCGCGCGGGGATTAACAACAGGACGTTTCACATGCGCACCCTTCCCCTCGTCTGGCTCTGTCTCGCGGCGGTTTTCGTTGGGCTTGTCGCTGCGGTCATGACCCGCCCCACGACATCCGATCTTATGGACCATGTGCCCGGCGCCCTGCGCCGCGCGGTGATGGCCCAAAGTTTTATTCCCGAGAATTTGATCGTGGCAGAGGGGCTGACTGAAATTTGCAAGGTCTCGGCCACGGCCTGCTTTGAGATTGTCAAACCGCAGGTGAGGCAGGATTTCACCGACCATTTGATTTATAACCGTTACGCGATGACCGGATTTGGCCGCACGCTTGCGTGCTATGGCCTGTTTGGGCAGATCCGTTGCGGCATCCGCACGCCATAAACCGCAGGTGTCCCTTCGGACACACCGCGTGCGTAAGGCTTGCGAATCCACTGCGCTGCCCCTATATGCAGCCGTGAGAGGTTGGCGCGGGCGAGCGCCTCGCCAACCCGGTCAGATCCGGAAGGAAGCAGCCGTAACGAGCCCCGCTTGGGTCGTTGTCCAGCCTCTCACCTTGCTCCGCCGCGTCGTGCGGACGCAAACCGGCCCTATATTGGCCGGTTGCCTGCCACCCATGCCCGACCGGAGGGATGTTCATGATCTGCATTTATGTCCTGCCGACGGCCGCCTGACCGCTGGATTTGGCGCGGCTCACCTCCCATTGGCCAATCTGCTCGGCGTGCTGCGGCCCCGAACCTATCGCGCTATGACCGATAGGCCCGCCGCCCCCATGCATTGCAATGCCGATCTCGGTTGGAGCCGCTATTTTGCCGATCAGATCACCGAAGACGAGGCGCGTATCGGGTTTTATCGCATCACCCATCTGGAGCGCGCCGGCGCCACGGGCCTCAATGAAGCGGGTCCTGTCGCGTTGCATTTTCCGCCGGGGCTGACCACTGGCGAGGTCGCCGTCGGCGATTGGGTTCTGGCCCAGGACACCGGCCGCGTCGTGCGCATCTTGACCCGCCGCTCGCTGCTGACCCGCCGCGCAGCCGGTCCCGAAGTGCGCCCTCAATTGATCGCGGCCAATGTAGATACGCTGTTCATCGTCACCTCCTGCAATGCCGATTTCAACGTCGCGCGGTTGGAACGCTATGTTGCCTTGGCGCTGGAGGCTGACACCACCCCGGTCATTTTGCTCACAAAAACCGATTTGGCCACAGGCCGCCCCGCCGAAGATTATGCCGCCGAAGCACAAGCGATCTCGGACCGGATCGAAGCCGTTTTAACCCTGAATTCCAAGGACGAAAACGACCTGAAGCGGTTGCGCAAATGGTGCGGGGCGGGACAAAGCGTGGCCTTTATCGGCTCGTCCGGGGTTGGGAAATCCACGTTGATCAACGGGCTGACGGGAATTGACCGCGATGCTTTGCGCGCCCGATCCGTGCCGCAAGCCACAGGAGACATCCGCGAGGATGACGCCAAAGGCCGCCACACCACCACCGCCCGCAGCCTGCATTTGCTCGATGGCGGCGGCGTTTTAATCGACATGCCGGGGATGCGCGAATTGGGATTGATCGACGCCGCGGCGGGCATCAACACCGTGTTCGAAGATATTGTTGATCTGGCTGCCACCTGCCGGTTTCGCGATTGCGCGCATGACGGCGAGCCGGGTTGTGCCATCGGCGCCGCGATTGACGCCGGCGCGTTGGACGCCGAGCGGGTCGAACGTTGGCGCAAGCTGACCGATGAAGACAACCGCAACACCGAAAGCGTCGGCGAAAAACGGCGGCGCGAGAAGAAACTTTCGCGGTTTCACAAACGGGTGCAATCCGAAGGGCAACAGGGCAAGCAAGGCAAATATCGCCGTTGATCCCGCCCCGGTATTCGGCACCCTCTCCACACCGACATTCCCCGCCGAAGCCCTACAATGCGTCCCAAGAGCTAAGCTTGAATTCTATGGCTTTGCGGCGCGCGATCAATGCGGCGCCGATGCCAAAGAAAACGCCAGCCAGAACTCCCGTAACCACGATAATCTGGGCCGAAAATAAATTGTCGCGATTGTAGATCAGGGCCAATATCGGAAGGAAAATCGCCGCGAACGACACCCCGTTCACCACGACCGTGTGCCAGAAATCTCGATAAAACGCGGGTCGGTGCGGCACCCCGATGCGGCGCAAGAGGCGCTGCGCCCAAGGATCGGCATCACGCGGCGCAACACCGGCGCGCGCCATTTCGCGCAGTGCATTTTGATATTTGGAGCGGTGAATCTGACCCGGCTGCAGGAGCATCTGACGCGCCCTTCCGTCTCTGACGACAATCACATAAAATCAATCTATACCTAAGAAGAACTCTACACGCTTCCCTTAGGTCACTCAACGCCGCCATCCTGCCTAGAGGCGGCCCGCTGCAAAAGTGTCACACTGCCCGATATCGCCGCGGTCATAGCCACGCTTAAACCATCCGGCGCGCTGCGCGCTGGTGCCATGGGTGAATGTGTGTGGCTGCGGCACGCGCCCGGCGTTGCGTTGCAATGTGTCGTCACCGATCTGGCGCGCGGCATGGAGCGCCTCGTCAAGATCCCCCGGCTCGAGCAATCCGCCAACGGCGCGGGCCCAAACACCGGACAGGCAATCGGCCTGTAACTCCAACCGCACGGTCAGAGCATTGGCCTCGACCTGCGACACCGCCGCGCGGCGGCGATTGACCTCGGGCAAGATGCCCAATTCGTTTTGCACATGATGCGCGACCTCATGGGCGATCACATAGGCGGCGGCGAAATCGCCCTTGGCGCCCAATTGCTGTGCCATCGTGGCGAAGAATGCGGTGTCGAGATAGGCTTTGCGATCCGCAGGGCAATAAAACGGCCCCGTCGCACCGGACGCCCCGCCGCAGGGGCTTTGCGTGACACCTGCATAAAGCACCATGATCGGTGGACTGTAGGGCTTGCCGACCTGCTGTGCGAAAACCTGCTCCCAAACTTCTTCGGTGGTGCCGAGAACCCGCGCGGCGAACGCTCCGGCTTGCTCTTCTTGGGCGGTTAATGTGCGGCTGTTGTTTTGTTGCTGCATCGGCGCCGCACCCTCAAGCAAAGGCGTCACGTCGATCCCCGCAAAATAGCCCACGGCCAGAACAATCAGCAGGCCAACGCCGCCAATTCCGCCCGCTTTGGCGCCGCCTCCACGGCGACGGCGATCTTCGATATTGCGGCTGGCGCGGGTGCCCTTCAAACGCATGGCGTATCCTCCGGTGTGAGCCGCGCCGCTATACGCGGCGCTTTGGCCGACCTTACCGTGATGAGAGCATAGATGAACAGAGCCGCAAGCGCGCCCTAAAGCAGAATATTATCCACCGTCAGGCCTTGCCCGCCGACGACCATAACCACCGGCACACCACCGATTGACACCATCGCGCCGCTGCCATCCTCAAGATCGGCCACGGTGACGGGGTCGGTGATCGGATCCGTCACATAATCCTCGACCCGCTCATAGATTTCCAACGTATCATTGGCCGGATCAAAATCGGTGATGGTCACCACGTCATATCCTGCTTCGACCGCACCATGAATTTCGACATGAACCACATCTTGCCCCGTCGATGTGGTGACGAGATCGCCTTCATCCACATAAATTTCGTCGCTGCCGCGTCCTGCATAAATCTCATCAGGGGTCACCCCGTCTTGGTCCACTGCGACCAACAAATCCGCACCATTGCGCCCCTTGAGGACATTCCCGCCATAGCCATCCGCCACGAAATCATCGCCGCTGCCGCCGCTGATCGTGTCATTTCCACCTTCGTATTCGGCCTCGGTGCCAAAAGGCGCGAAATCGTTCGGGAAGGAAACATAATCATCGGGGTAATTCATAACCCGCCAATCAACGCCCGACACATCCGACCCGTCGCCCAGCACGATTTCATCATCGCCAGCACCGCCATCGACGATATCATCGCCCGCGCCCGCATCCAAAGTGTCGTCGCCATCCGAGCCGAGGATCGAATCCTCGCCGCCGCCCGCATCAATGTTCATTGGACCTGTGACAAAATGCGTTGCCGCAATTACCTCGTCATATTCATCTCTGGTGATTTCACCTTCGCCAACCAGATCAAGCCCATAGGCTTCGAATCCGTCACGAAAATCCTCGGAAATGATTGCGTCATCGCCGTCAGAATATTCATCAGGCTCCTCCGACTCCTTGGCCCCGGATGCGTCATCATCAGGCATCAACAACGACATCGTCAGGCCAAGCCCCAGTAACATCAAAATCGGTAACATTTTCATCACTCTTTATTAAACTCACCCCTGCCTAACCTCGTTTGAAAGTTCCGTAAACGTGCCGGAATAGAAATCACTGTTCCCCGTTTTCGAACAATCGCACATCTGCCGCCCATAATGGCACGAAGCACAGTCAACGGTGGACCTTCGCCGCGCGCGCATTTATCCTTTCCCGGATAAGAATCTAGGAGCCTTCATGAGCCAGCACGGCGACACAGAGCAGACCGCCTATAAGGTCCTTGCGCGCAAATACCGCCCCGAGACCTTTGCCGATCTCGTCGGGCAGGATGCGATGGTGCGCACGCTGAAAAACGCCTTTGCCGCCGACCGGATCGCGCAGGCGTTTATCATGACCGGCATTCGCGGCACCGGCAAAACCACCACCGCACGGATCATAGCCAAGGGCATGAATTGTATCGGCGTGGATGGCACCAGCGGCCCGACCACCGAACCTTGCGGACAATGCGAGCATTGCACCGCCATCATGGAAGGTCGTCATGTCGATGTGATGGAAATGGACGCCGCATCGCGCACCGGCGTGGGCGACATTCGCGAAATCATTGATAGCGTGCACTACCGCGCCGCCTCGGCCCGCTACAAAATCTACATCATCGATGAAGTTCACATGCTCTCGAACAACGCCTTCAACGCGCTTTTGAAGACGCTCGAAGAGCCGCCCGAACACGTCAAATTTATCTTCGCCACAACCGAAATCCGCAAGGTGCCGGTGACGGTGCTGTCGCGCTGCCAACGGTTTGATTTGCGCCGCATTGAACCCGAAGACCAAATCGGATTGCTGCGCAAAATCGCCGATAGCGAAGGCGGCGAGATCACCGACGAGGCGCTGGCCCTCATCACCCGCGCCGCCGAAGGCTCGGCCCGCGATGCGACCTCGCTCCTGGACCAAGCCATCAGCCACGGCGCGGGCGAAACCACCGCCGATCAAGTGCGCGCCATGCTGGGCCTTGCCGATCGCGGCCGCGTTATGGATCTGTTTGAAATGATCATGCGCGGCGATGCGGCGGCGGCTTTGACGGAATTGGGCAGCCAATATGCCGATGGGGCCGACCCGATGGCCGTGCTGCGCGATCTGGCGGAAATCACCCATTGGATTTCTGTGGTGAAAATTACCCCTGATGCCGCCAATGACCCGACCGTATCGCCCGACGAACGCGCCCGCGGCACCGATTTGGCCGAGCGGCTCGGCATGCGCGCGATGACGCGGATGTGGCAAATGCTGCTCAAGGCACTCGACGAGGTTGCCGCCGCGCCCAATGCAATGATGGCCGCCGAAATGGCGGTGATCCGGCTGACCCATGTGGCGGAATTGCCGTCACCCGAAGACCTTGTGCGCAAATTGCAAAACACACCGCGCCCCGATGGCCCCGCCCCGCAAGGCGGCTCTGGTGGCAGCTCTGGCGGCGGGGCAGGCACACATAACAATGCGCCCGCGCAAACCGGCGGATATGCCTCTGGACCGGCCCATCCCATCGGCAGGCCTTCCCATACACCGGCCATGTCGTCCAGCGGTGCAGGCGCCGGTGCGCCAACCGCGATGCTCGCCGGTGAACCGAATGCCGCGCTGGCGCGCTACCCGACTTTCGATCACGTGATCGACCTGATCCGCGCCAACCGTGATGCCAAACTGCTGATCGAGGTGGAAACCACCCTGCGCCTTGCCTCTTACCGGCCCGGACAAATCGAATTTGTCCCAACCGATCGCGCCCCTGCCGATCTATCGCAACGCCTTGGCCAATGCCTGCAACGCTGGACCGGCAATCGCTGGGCGGTGATCCTCGTCAATGAGGGCGGCGGCGAAACCATCGCCGAACGCCGCGATGCCAAAGAAAACGCCATCAAAGCCGAAGCCGCCGCGCACCCCTTGGTGCAAGCCGTGCTCTTGGCCTTCCCCAAAGCGCGCATCACCGATGTCCGCACCCCCGCAGACATCGCCGCCACGGCGCAAGCCGAAGCCCTGCCAGAAGTCGAGGATGAATGGGACCCTTTCGAAGCAGACTGACGCCCGCGCCCGTCGCCGTGGTTGCCACCGCCCTGCTCGTGCTCGGCGCGGGTCCGGCTTTGGCCGAGGTCTGCGACAAAGAGCGGCCCAACTGGTCGCCCGCAGACGGACCCGCCAGCGGGCTGAGTGAGACATTCCACGTGTTCACCACCGCGCCCGGCCTCGTGCTCATCGCGCTGGTTACCGCCGCGCTCTATTTCAAACGACCCAGCCTTTGGACCCCGACAGCCCTCGTCGCGGGCCTCTTGGCGCTGCTGACATGGGCAGGCGCGAAACTTGACCCGACCGGCTTTTACCAAATGGCCCGCTCGGAAGGCTGTGTCGCCGACCCGACCTTGCCTATCATTATCCTTGCCGCCATATCGATCATAGCAATCATACAATCACTGCGGCCCGCGCGCCGCGAGAAGGAGTTATAAAAACATGCTCAAAGGTTTGGGCGCCATGGGTGACATGGCCAAAATGATGAAGGCTGCCAAAGAGATGCAGGAAAAAATGGCCTCGCTGCAAGAGGACATGCATGCCATCACCGTCACCGGAGAATCCGGCGCGGGCCTTGTCAAAGCCACCGCCACCGCCAAGGGCGAATTGAAAACGCTCGACATCGACCCGTCGATCTTTTCCGGCGATGACAAAGAGGTCGTCGAAGACCTGATCCTCGCCGCGATCAAGGACGCCCAGCAAAAAGCCAATGAGCGCGCCCAATCGGAGATGAGCAAGATCACCGAAGGCATGGGGCTGCCTGCTGACATGAAGCTGCCGTTCTAATACGGCACCCATCCGAACGGGGCGGGAAAAAACGCCCGCCCTGTTCTGCTTTCCCGAAAATATCCCCGCCGGAGGCTCCTGCCCCCCGCATCTTCCCGCTAGGTTCCCACCATTGAGCAGCACCCGCGACATTGATGCCCTGATCGAGATGATGGCCAAGCTTCCCGGGCTTGGCCCGCGCTCGGCGCGGCGCGCCGTGCTGCAATTGATCCGCAAACGCGCGCTGCAAATGGAACCTTTGGCGGACCTCATGACCTCCGTCGCTGCCACCGCTTGTGAGTGCCGCAATTGCGGCAATATCGGCACGCAACCCGTTTGCGATATCTGCCTGTCGAATGAACGCGCCACGGGGCAAATATGCGTTGTCGAGGACGTCGGAGATCTATGGGCAATGGAACGCTCGGGCGTGTTCAAGGGGCGTTATCATGTGTTGGGGGGGACGTTATCGGCGCTGGACGCCATCGGGCCTGAAACCCTGCGCATCCCCAAATTGTCAGAGCGGGTTGAAAGCGAGGAGGTCACCGAGGTGATCCTCGCGCTCAACGCCACGGTCGATGGCTTGACCACCGCACATTACATTGCGGATCAATTGGACGGCCGTTGCCGGATCACATCCTTGGCCCAAGGCGTGCCAATCGGCGGCGAATTGGATTACCTCGACGACGGCACGATCACCGCCGCGTTGAATGCACGGCGCGAGGTCTGACCGCCCCTGCCACCGCTTTTGCCTCGTGGGTGGTGATGGATGCCTCCGGCGGGGATATCTTCCAGAAAGCAGAAAGGCACGCGGAATTTATTCAATTGGATCGAAGAGGGCATTTTTCAGAGTGCAATCACGCAGGGTATCTTGCCCGCAGGGCACCGGATCGAGCGTTTTTGACAGGCAAATCCGCGCCTCTTGAATGCGGCCCTGTTTGCATGTCACGGTGATCATATTCGGCTCTAGCGCGGGGTTTGATTGAAGGAAGGCTTCCTCGATCAATTTGGCGGGCAACGTCACCGGTTTCGTGAGGTTTCGAAACACCGGCGGGCGGGTGATCCCGTCATAGGCCTTGCGCGCCAGCGCGTAGTAGTCCGGCGCTGATAGCCCCGAGCAAACCCCGTGTTTCTTCCATTGGTACCACGCAAGGCCCGATGTCCCCATGATATCGGCCATGTCGGCGGTCATGCTGCGGCTGGGGTGACGAGCGGTTGTCGGACAAAAGGCGGGCCAACCGCGATGATATTGCGGCCAAAGCCCATGCAGCACCCATCCGAAATCCGCCGCCGCATCACATTGCGGCGATCCACGTGCATCGCCTTCCAAGGCGCACCATGTCGGCGACCAACTCAATGACAGAACATAATAATCAAACACGCCGCTGGGTTCGCCATCGGCCCGCGATGGCGCGGCCCAAAGGCAAAATCCGGCCAAGCCGGCAAACAGTGTCAAAACCGCGATGCGCATTCACTCTTCCCTTATAGGTTTTTGCGTAGTATATCGCCGGTAAGTTCCCCCACAATGGAAACCAGACCCTGCGCGCAGGGCCGCCTCTTTCAGGCGACGGGAAAGATTTGCCCGACAGGTTTCCGGCGTAGGCCCGCCCGCCGGTGGCGCACGTTCCGGCATACATACAAGTAAGGAGGCCGACATGGCACAACCGATTATGGCAAAAGCCACAGCTGTTTGGCTTGTGGACAACACCACCATCACCTTTAAACAGATCGCGGATTTCACCGGCATGCACGAATTGGAAATCCAAGGCATCGCGGATGGCGACGTCGCCGCAGGTGTGAAAGGGTTTGATCCGATTGCCAACAACCAGTTGACCCAAGAGGAAATCGACGCTGCGGAAAAAAACCCGCTGCATAAGTTGAAATTGAAATTCAACTCCGCCGCCGTCGGCGAGGAAAAGCGTCGCGGCCCGCGTTATACCCCCTTGTCCAAACGTCAGGACCGCCCGGCGTCGATCTATTGGCTGGTAAAATTCCACCCCGAGCTCAGCGATGCGCAGGTGTCAAAATTGGTTGGTACCACCAAACCGACCATTCAGGCGATCCGCGAGCGCACGCACTGGAACATCGCCAACATCCAACCGATTGATCCGGTGGCGCTTGGCCTGTGCAAACAATCGGAATTGGATGCAGCTGTGCAAAAAGCCGCCGCGAAAAAGGCTGCTGATGGCGCCTCCATGACCGACGATGAGCGCCGTAAATTGCTGTCGACGGAACAAAGCCTGTCAATGGATCCGGAACCGAAAATCCCCAGCGCCATCGAAGGCCTCGAAACATTCACCCTGTCAGATGACCGCGAAGAAAAAGAAGAAGAGAAGGTTTTCGATGCCGACAGCTTCTTCAACCTGCCCGATGATGATGGCAAGGATGACGATGACGCCTAAACGGTGCCGTCACGATAAGATCCGAAAGCCCGTGCAGATGCGCGGGCTTTCTCGTTTAAAATCATACAGCTTGTAGAAAATAGGCAATCATCGGTTGATCCAGAAACCGTCCCCTTGGACCGGTTTGCACATGCTGGTTGAACAGGGCCTGAACCTCGGCGGCGCAGGATGCAGCGCGCTCGGAGCGGGCCGGATCGACCTGCACCAGCGATTTTAAAACTGAATCTGCGTCCGTGACCGGCACCGCCGTGTCATACTCCAACCGGAAAGCACAACCGATACGCCCTGCGGCAATCTCGGCATCGAGCACCTGCAACGCAGCAGCGCGCACAACGGTTTCGTCCTCGACCGGGCGCGCGACCTCGAAATACCCGCCGCGCGCCGCCGGTTCGATCACCAAAAGCCCCGCCCCCTTGACCAGAACACGCAAACATTCGGTCAGCGCCAAAGCCACGCTGTCTTGCGTGAAATGATGCAGGCTGTTGAGAATGATTGCGCCCTCGAATTGCCCCTCAGGAAAGGGAAGAGATTCGGCAGCGGCCTCCTGAATATCAAGCGCGGGATACCGCGCCTGCGCCGCTGCGACGGCGCTGGGTAAGGGGTCCACACCGACAGGAACCGCCCCGCGTTTGGCCAACGCGCCCAACAAGTTGCCGCCGCCGCAGCCAACATCAAGAAGCGCCCGCCCCGCCAGCGGGGCAAAGCAAGCCTCGATCAGCTGCATATTCGATGTAATTCCGCTTGGCGCTTGCATGATAGCCTCCTGTCGCGCCGGATTAGCGCAAATTTTCCCCTCTATTCGAGCACCGTTTCCAAACCCGCGTCAACCGCGAGATTACAGCTCGGTGCCAAGCCGAAAAGACATGTTCTTCGACTGCCTGACGTCAGCGCCTATGGGGCCAAATAGGTCGATTTGCTAAGAGAGAGTTTGTTGCTCATCTTAATCAGATCAACCTATGAGGTGTCGTGAGAACGTCTCCGCAGGCTCAATTGGCTCCCTGAAAGGCTTCAGGGCCACGGATGTGGGTGATGATGTTCGTCAGGCTGCGTAATTTACGTCGAACGCGTGGCGCTCGGGTTCGGAACGGGTAAATTTGCGAATTCTACGTCAGCGCGGCGGAATTTCAAAGAATCGAAGGACGAAATAGCTTTTCTGGCCCCAGACCCCACTCTTGCCCGGTCAAGGTGTCACGTTGGCCCAGCGAGGTACCATTTTCGACCGAACATTACAAATTTGTGGCGTCCGGTGACGATTGGAAACTGGGGAAAAATTAAGTATTTGATATGGGACAGATTTATTCTGGATGTCCTAAATGAATTGAAACCTATTCCGCGCAAGACCGGAACCCGCTATTTTGTACTCAGAATACATCTCAGATTTTATGTCGCTGACCAAAGTCTATACGCAGTTGGCAACCGATACGATGCGGCTCAGTTAAGGTTCGAGATGTGGTAAGATCGGCCTGTTCTTGACATTATCTATGCTCCGGCCACGCCGCAGTGCGGCCCGTCGGACCGGACCTTCTCCGCGAGCGCACACTAGCCAATAAGTAGCTGCCGAAGAACCGCCTAAGCGACGTCCAAGCTGGGAACTGCCAACATGACATATCCCCCAACTCCAAACACTAGGGAGCATATTCGTGCGGGCTTATAGGTGTGCATCATACCGTCCCACCACTCTCTCGCGAGAAAGCCTATGTAGTCGCCATGCCTCGAGAACATCTGGGCTCTGACGTCTGGCCTAAAACCTGAAACCACAGGCTTCTTGGAGCGCTGTGTACCCCAGAATTTCCAAAAGGACTCGGTTCGTTCTGCCCACGAGTTAGAGTAAACGTGCTTTTCTATTTGGGCGAGCTCGTAGACGCTGTATCGCTGTCTTACTAATTCAGAAAAGTCTAGGTCGTTTTTGGCGACCTCCAACACTTCTGGACGGAACAATCTGTAGGTCAGAAACGAGGAGAGCACGGATAGGCTTCCGAAGAACACCAATCGAAGCTTGGTCAGGCCGTCCAAGAGGAAAGGCGATCTCTCACCTTCACCGACGCCTGCCAATGCATCGAAAGAAAGCATCCCAGCGATTTCATCGTTGAACAGGATCAGGTAACCGGCAATAGGTATCAACCCAATGACCCGCGTGAAGTCATTGTTTGCAATACCCTTTACGGATTCCCAACGCACACCTTTCCAATCTGTTTTCGCTTTCATCCGCAACGTACCTCCGCAAAATTCTCTTATCTCTACTATTCGGACTACTATGTGTCATATTATGAAGTGGTCCGGCTTTTCTAGACAGGTTTGCGGTTGAGCTAAGATGTAGCCGGGCTAGGTTGCATGCCGCTTGGTTCACCTGTATCGCATCAAAGTATGCGTCGTCGGGCGTTCGTTTATCAAGCGCCGTGTGCGGTCGATCAGCATTGTAGAAAACGATCCAGTTGTTGATGGTGCGTTCGGCTTGGAACCCATCCTGCAATTTATGCAAAGAAACCGCCTCCTGCTTGAGGGATCGCCAGAGCCGTTCGATGAAGATGTTGTCCAAGTATCGGCCGCGCCCATCCATCGAGATTTTGATTTTGGCATCGGTCAGGGTGGGGATCCAGACCGCCCCGGTGAACCGGGAGCCCTGATCACTGTTCATGCTCTCAGGCTTGCCGTATTTGGTAATAGCCTCGTTCAAAGCTTCGACACAGAAGCTGGCATCCAACGTGCTCGACAACCGCCATGAAACTGAAAACAGCCGCATGAATTCTACGGCTGAACCCCATTAAAAAATGGGGGGATTACCGAGTAAATTTTCGGATTTCACATCAATGCGACAGAAACTTTATAATCAAAAGAGGAAATATCTATTCTGGCCCAAAACCCCAGTCTTGCCAGGTCAAGGTTCCAAGTTGGACCGGTTAGGTTCCAATTTTGACCGAACATCACAAATTCAGAAAATTGGCTGGGATGGTAGGATTCGAACCTACGGTACACTGTACCAAAAACAGTTGCCTTACCACTTGGCTACATCCCAACTGAGGCCGCTGATTACGCCGAACGCGGGCGCTGATCAAGTCCTATGATGGAAAAAAATTGCTATTCTTGGTTTGCACCTTCGCGGTTTAGCAAATCTGCGTCTGCCAGAGCCTCCCGTTCCTCGTTGACCATTGATTTTAACGAGGCTTCTGCCTCCGCGCCGGTCCCATGCCCGGGAATCGGTTTTGCGCGTGCCGGTGGGGCGGTGGTAGCCGGCTCGCTTGAGGCGGCGGGGGCAGCGGCGGTCATGCCGCGCAAACGGTAAGTCGGTTCAGGCATGTCGATACCGGCCTCTGTTAAAGCCGTGAGGCTATGCCGAATCGCCTCGCTTTGTGCCATGACCAGCGAGGTTTCACTTTGCTTGATCCACGCCGCCAAGCTCAAGGTCACGGTGCTGTCACCGATGCCCGACAGCCATGCGTTCGGCGCAGGCTCGGCCAAGACAAAGGGCAGTTCTTGCAGCGCCACCAACGCCACCTGCTGCGCCGAGGCCAGATCCGCATCCGGTGCGACGCCGATGTCAAAGGTAAGCCGCCGCTCGTCATTGCGGGTGTAATTGATGATCCGTGATTTAAACACCGTGGAATTGGGAATGCGGATATGGTTGCCGTCAAAGCTGAGCAGAATGGTAGCACGTGCGGTCATGCGGATCACATTGCCAGTGTCGCCGTCGATCTCGATCGTGTCATTGGGTTTGAAGGGCTGGCGGATCGATAGCAACACCGAGGCGATGAAATTTTCCACCGTATCCTTGACCGCAAAACCAATGGCCAATCCCGCGATCCCTGCCGCCCCGAGGATGGTCGAAAGCAGCGCTGTGGCGCCCAAGATATCAAGCGCCACCACCAGCGCAGTGATCACGGTCACCAGCCGCAAAATCTGCCGGTAGATATCTGCAATAAAAGCGTTCGGCGCCATGCGCGTCCAGGGTTGCTGCCGCCGGGCGATTGCGAATCCGAGCATGACCACAGCGCAAAATGCCGCAATCGCAATCGCCAGCAGCGGCAGATAGCTCACGACAGTTGCGATACGTTCGCGCAACCGGTCAACCAACGGCGACAACCGTTCGGCGACATCGGTGGTTTCTGCGACCTCGTTTTCAATCGCCACAACGCCTTCGACACGGGACACCAGCTCGTCCAGCCGTGTGGTCGTGGCCGCATCCGGCGTGATGCCGCGCAGGGTGACAATGCCTGACGTCACGGTGACCGAAATGTCGTCATAGCCGTCCAGTTCTCCCAAAATGTCACGGATACGGCGCGCGATGGCCGCGTCTTGCGCGGCGTTGTCGCTGACGGTGATGGTGCCGCTGGGTTGCTCGGTGGCGATTTGCGCAGACACGGGCACCGCCGCCACGCCCCACAGGCTTAGCGCCAAGAGCATCGACAAGGACAGCGCGGCCAAGCGCGGCCGGAACCCCGCAGGCTTCCGCATAGGGGCGCGCAGACGTCGCGAGAGCGGGCGGAGAAGGGACATCAACAGAAGGTCGGGCATGGGGCATGGATTCCAAGATGGGACTTTGTTCCACGCTAGCGCCATTTCCCCTGCGGGCAAGCTATTCGCGGATCTCGTCGGGAGCAACGCCCCAAAGTGCCGATTTCGGCGCCCAACCTTTATAGCCACCGGCATTGAGATAACACCAATCGGGGGTGCAATCGTTCAACCGTGCAATCACGCCCAGCTCCAACCGTGCGGTAATGGGGGTCCCATCTTGTGGTTTCTTCAGCAGCGGCAGCATGTCTTTTTCGACGATCACGGTGCGCACACCGGACAAAAGCGAATAATGCACCCAGCCACCCGCGCCGTCGCGATCACGCACGCGCCGCCAATGGCCGTGCTCTGCGGTGATCTCAAGCGGCATCTCGCGGCGTTTGAACACCCAATCGACACGGTGGGTCAAAGACGGGCCGCGCCGCACGTTGCCCTCGGTGGCTTTCATTGAAACGAACCGCGGCAATGGCAGGTTGGTCACGCTGCCGCGCTCTTGTGCCAATGCAGGTTTTGCGGTCACAAAGATCACGGCGACGATCATCACCGCGATCCTCATCGCGGCGGCGCACAGGAAAATCCGTCTCATTTGCTGTGTCATAGGGTCTGCTTGCTGGGTTCTGATGGCTCGAAACTTATTTGTTTTTGCGCGGGGTTCTTGTGCCTCGGCTGTCTATGGGCTTTGATGCCACAGAACCGTCGGCTTTGGAAGGATGAGGAGGCCCCTATGCCATCACCCCGTTTGAGTGTTGTTGTTACGCGACGCCTGCCTGATGCTGTTGAAACGCGTATGAGCGAATTGTTCAACGTGGCATTGCGCGAAGACGATACGCCGATGAGCCGCGAAGAGTTGGCGGATGCCATGCGCACAGCCGATGTGCTTGTTCCCACATTGACCGATACCATTGATGCGGCCTTGATCGCGCAGGCAGGACCGCAATTGCGCCTGATTGCCAATTATGGTGCCGGCGTGGATCACATCGACGTGCAAACCGCCCGACAACGCGGCATTCTTGTCTCTAATACGCCCGGCGTTTCCGCCGAAGACACCGCCGATATGACCATGGCGCTGATTCTCGGCTCGACGCGGCGCATTCCCGAAGGCCTGAGCCATATGACCTCGGGCGAATGGACCGGATGGTCACCGACGGCTCTGCTGGGTCGTCGCGTGAGCGGGCGCCGTTTGGGCATTTTGGGCATGGGTCATGTCGGGCAAGCCGTGGCTCGCCGCGCTACAGCGTTTGGCATGCAGGTGCATTACCACAATCGCAAACGTCTGCGCCCCGAGGTTGAAGATCGGCTTGAGGCAACTTTTTGGGAAAGCCTCGATCAGATGGTGGCACGGATGGACATCTTGTCAATCAACTGCCCACACACGCCATCGACCTATCATTTGTTGAACGCCCGGCGGCTGAAGTTGATGAAACCGGATGCGATGATCGTGAACACGTCACGCGGCGAAGTGATCGACGAAAACGCGATGGTACGGATGCTGCGCGCCGGTGAATTGGCCGGTGCGGGGTTGGACGTCTATGAACACGGGTGGGAAATCGCCCCGGCGCTGCGTGAATTGCCCAATGTGCTTTTGCTGCCGCATATGGGATCGGCGACCGTTGAGGGGCGGATCGAAATGGGTGAGAAGGTGTTGTTGAACATCAAGACATACGCCGACGGTCATCGTCCACCGGATCAGGTCGTGCCCGCGATGCTGTAACCGCTTACAAATGGCGCGCGCCGCCCGCAAAGAGGGGCGCGCATTTGCGCAGCATCGCGCGTCTTCGCCTAAAACAAAGGCAATCGGCGAGGCTCCGCTGGTGTTTCACCCGCCTTTGGCAAAGTATTAGCTCTCTTCCTTCTTTGATATCTCATGGTGTTTGTGAGGGTGCGCGTTGCGTGCGGCAAGCAAGCCCTTTGTTTTTGGTAGGAGGAAAGATGATGGTGAACAACACGGCGCCGTTTTGGCGCGATACATTGGCCTACGTTGGCGTATGGTGCTTGGATGCAAATGGATCGTTGCGTTTCGAGGGTCTGGTGCCGGACCGCCCCGCAGTTTTTGCCATGGTTGTCGACAACATGCCTGTCTATGTCGGATTAACAGGGCGGGCACTGACCGAGCGGCTGGACGATTTCAGAGCAACCCATAGTGACCAGCTCTCTCAATCTGGAAAGATCAAAGCCCGCGTGCATCAGGAGATCATTTCGGTTCTCGGTGAAGGGCGCGAGGTCGAAGTCTATGTCCACAGTTTCCGCGATGTGCGCGATTTCGCTCAGAACGCATGGGAATTGCGCAACAATTTGCGCGCCGCCTATGTGCCCGATTGGAACCGCGCCAAAGCTGCATAATCGCGCTCAGCGATAGATTTGATCCTCGCTTGGGAAGGCGCGGGATTTGACCTCTGCGGCATACTCTGCCACGGCCCGCTCGATTGCGGGGCCAAGGTCGCCGTATGTTTTCACAAACTTCGGCGTCCATTTGTTCAACCCGAGCATATCTTCAAGCACCAAAATCTGTCCGTCACAGTCGGCAGAGGCCCCGATCCCGATGGTAGGAATGGCTACTTGCTTGGTGATCTTCGCGGCCAATGGTTCGACCATTCCCTCCAGCACCACGGCGAATGCCCCGGCTTCGGTGACAACCCGCGCGTCTTCTTCATGCAAAGGCCAGCTGTCTTCATCGCGACCTTGGGTCTTGAACCCGCCCATTACATGGCTTGATTGCGGGGTCAGCCCAATATGCGCCATCACCGGAATGCCGCGTTCGGTCAAAAAGCGAATCGTCTCCCCCATGCGCGCGCCGCCTTCCAGTTTCACCGCGCCACAACCGGTTTCTTTCATGATTTTCGCCGCATTGCGAAAGGCCAGTTGCGGGCTTTCTTCATAGGTGCCGAAGGGCATGTCGACAACAATGAGCGCCTTTTGCGTGCCGCGCACCACGGCCTGACCATGGGTGATCATCAAATCCAGCGAGACGCCAACAGTGCTGTCCATACCGTGCATGACCATGCCAAGGCTGTCCCCAACAAGGATGAAATCGGCGTAGCCATCAACAATCGTTGCTGTATGAGCGTGATAGGAGGTCAACGAGACAATCGGCTCGCCGCCCTTGCGATTTGCGATTTGCGGCACGGTGGTGCGACGGATTGTGGTTTGTATGCTCATGGCTGTATCACCCTTTGGTCAATCAAGAGAATGTCGGAAAATTGCGCAGATATCATCACCGCCAGCGGCGCGCCGAGCGATCCGGACATTTCGGTCAGATCGCTGTGGTGGACCGTATCGAGGCCGGTCAGTGTGGCGCGCGGCTCTGCATCGATCGTGTCTTGGATCACGGCGCGAATGCTTTCAACCGTGCCGCCCGTGGTGGCGACGGCTTCTGCAGCGTCTAACGCGCGGCTCAATACCACGGCTGCGGCGCGGTCCGCATCGGTCAAACGCACATTGCGCGAGGACATCGCCAAGCCGTCCGCCTCGCGGACCGTAGGCCCGCCGATGATTTCAATCGGCATATGTAAATCGCGCACCATACGGCGGATCACCTGCAATTGCTGATAGTCTTTTTCTCCGAAGACGGCGACATCAGGCTGCACAATATTGAACAAACGTGTGACCACCGAGGCGACACCGCGATAATGACCGGGGCGCACTTGCCCGTGCAGGATATTCGCCAACCGCGTGGTTTCGACAATGGTTTCGTCGCCGGGAGCATAGATTTCGTTGACTTCGGGAATGAAAACAGCATCGACGCCTTGTGCTTCCAACATGTCGAGATCGCGCGCTTCGTTGCGGGGATAGGCATCCAGATCGGCAGCTTGTCCGAACTGCGTCGGGTTGACGAAAATGGATACAACACAGCGGTCCGCATGGGATTGCGCGCGGCGCACCAAAGACAAATGCCCGTCGTGCAGAAAGCCCATGGTCGGCACGAACCCCACCTTTGCACCGGTTTGCCGCCACGCCTGCACGCATCCGCGCAGCCCGTTGATTGTACGGAAAATCTCCAAAATCCTGTCCTTGATCTTAGGGGTGCGGCGTTCTTACCCCGCTTTATCCTCCCTTCTATCAGCCCAATTAAATTGCGGCAACTACGGTATTGTTGGTGCCGCGTTTTTGGCGCCTTACGGCAGCAGATATGCGGTGGACCGAAGAAGACAAAACCGGCGCGACATTGCAAAATGACCCCTGCACGCAGGTGCGCCAAGCCATCAGCCGATCGATCGGAGACCATATGCCCCGCTGAGCGCGCCGGATTGCCGTAAACAAGGGTATGGCGCAGAGTCTGGGTCAGGCCCTGCAAATCATTGGCGGCTCTGCACGCTGAAGAGCTCGCCGCGCACGTCGTGGGCGCCGCAAGACGGTATTGGCTTGCCAGACCCGAGCGCGCAGAAATCTGTCACAGGGGCCTTGCGATGAGATAGGGCCATATTGTCTCAAGTTACGCGAGCGTGTCAGATCGCGTAACATCGCCGGAGCGATCAGCCGCCGCGCGGTGAATATGCACCTCACACAGGCCGGAATTCGGCGGCGCACTATCCCAAAACCGTCGGCGCGTCGCATTTGAACGCTACCCTGTCGGAGGAAATGCGCCGCGTTGCGCGCAGGTCCGCCATATCTTGAGGAACGGATTTGCAGGAGTGAGCGCCATGAAAACGCATGTCAAAGCCTTGGTTGTTGGCGGAGGCGCTGTCGGCACCTCGGTTGCCTATCATCTGGCGCGCGCGGGATGGGCTGACGTCATGCTTTTGGAACGCGACGAGCTGACGTCCGGCAGCACATGGCACGCAGCGGGGTTGTTGCCGTTATTCAACATGTCCTTTGCCACGACCCATATTCACCAATATTCGGTCGAGTTCTACAAAACGCTGGAGGCCGAAACCGGCCTCAACGCTGGATTTTCCGTGGTCGGCAACCTGCGTATGGCCCAGACAAAGGCGCGCATGGATGAATATATGCTCTACGCCACCACGGCAGAAACCTGCGGGGTGCCATATGAATGGATGACGCCCGCACAGATGAACGAGCGGTGGCCGTTGTTGCGCACAGACGATCTTGAGGGGGCGATTTTCCACCCGACCGACGGCTATATCAACCCCGCCGATGTGACCATGGCCATGGCCAAGGGCGCGCGGCAGCGCGGCGTGGTAATTGCGCGCAAATGGCAAGTGGACGGTTATGAATGGACCGGATCGGAATGGCGCGTGACCCTGACCAAGATGGTCGAAAAGGGCGGCAATTTGGTGCCTTCAGGCGAGCAGCAGATCATCACTGCCGAACATGTGGTTACCGCGACCGGCAACCATGCGCAGCGCACGGCGCAACTCTTGGGTCTCAAGATCCCCGCCATTCCGGTCGAGCATCAATTCATCGTCACCGAACCCGATCCGGCTTTGGTTGCATATCGCAAAAACGGCGGGCCGGAGCATCCGGTTTTGCGCGATGCCGATGCCAAATGGTATGTGCGCGAAGAACGCGGCGGCTGGCTTCTTGGCCCCTACGAAAGAAACGCCCCCGCGCGGTTCCAATATGGCGTGCCGGATCATTTCCGTGCCGATTTGTTCCCGCTCGATCTGGAGCGGATCGAAGCAGAATATATGTCGATGATCCATCGCCTTCCGACCTCGGAAGAGGTGGGCCTAAAGGATGATTTCAACGGCCCTATTTGCTACACTCCGGATGGCAACCCATTGGTCGGCCCCGCCCCCGGATTGCGCAATATGTGGCTGGCCGAGGGGTTTTCATTCGGTATCACGGCAGCGGGCGGCACGGGCTTTTACCTCGCGCAGATGATGGTGGAGGGCGAGGCCGAGATCGACATGGCCTCGCTTGACCCAAAACGCTTTGGCGCGTGGATGACCACCGATTACGCGGTTGCCAAGAATGAGGAAGCGTATGAGCATGTCTTCATCCTCCACCACCCCGATGAAGAACGCCCCGCCGCGCGCCCTTTGCGCACCTCACCCGCCTATGATCGCCAAGCCGCCCTTGGCGCACAATTCGGTCAGGTCAACGGGTGGGAACGCCCGAACTACTATGCGCCCATCGGGTTTGACGATCACGCGGCGCGCAGTTTCCGGCGCGGCGGATGGTGGCAGTATGCCGTTGATGAGGCCAAGGCGATCCGGACGGGGGTGGGCCTGATTGATGCGACGGCCTTCACCAAACATGTGGTCAAAGGCCCCGGTGCAACGGCGTTCCTGGATTGGTTCACCTGCAACAAATTGCCCAAGGTCGGACGGATCAATTTGACCTATGCGCTCACCGCTGCGGGCACCACGCGCACCGAATACACCATCGTGCGGCGCGGCATTGATGAATATTACCTCGTCTCGGCGGGCGCGTGGACGGCTTATGACAGCGACCATTTGCGCAAGGCGGCCGAGGATAAGGCGGGCGCATTCGGCTATATCGAGATCCACGATGTGACCACGCAATATGGCGTTTTCGCCATCGCGGGGCCGAAAACGCGCGACGTTCTGGGCGCAGTGATCCGGGATGCCGATCCGCAAACCGTGCTGAGCAATACGCGATTCCCATGGCTGTCATCGCGCAAGATCGAGTTGGGCATGTGCCCGGTTGACGCGATCCGCGTCGCCTATACCGGCGAACTGGGTTGGGAATTGCACCACCCGATCGAGATGCAAAACTATCTTTTTGATTTGCTGATGGCGGCGGGCGAGGCGGATGACCTCAAACTGGTCGGCGCGCGGGCGCAAAACTGGTTGCGGCAGGAAAAGTCCTACCGGGCATTTGGCGCAGAACTTGGCCGTGATGCCACGCCGCAAGAAGCCGATCTGTCGCGCTTCATAGATCTGGACAAAGAGTTTCACGGCAAGCAGGCGATGCTTGATAAAGGCATCCGTTCGAAATGCTGCACGTTGCTCATCGACGGGCCACCCGATACCGACCCCTGGGGGCGCGAGGCGCTTTATTTGAGCGGTGAAAAAATCGGACGGTTGACCTCTGGCGGCTATTCTGTGGCCTTTGGCAAAAGTATCGGCATGGGGTATCTGCCGCCGGCGCTGGCCGTTGATGGCACCAAGGTCGAAGTTAAAATGCTGAACCGGCTTTGGCCCGCGACCGTCACTTGCGACAGCCCCTATGATCCAAAAAACCAGAGCATCCGCATGGACGGCTGATCGCAAAAATCCGCCACGCCCGCAGTGCCGCGTCATAGTCTCCGGATCGTGCCGGCGCGGTTCTGTTGGCCATCGTCTTGCAGTGGGGGCCTTACCAATAGAGACAGAGTTCCCGCTGCCACACACCCTCGAAGCAGATCCCGCACCCCGCCCAACGGCGCAAACTGCAGCGCCTGCGATCTGTTGCTCCATTGCCGCCATGATGCCTTGGGTGAAACGGGCGAGGGAAACCGGCACCAAGCCCGCAGCACGGTCACGATATCGCGGGAACATCCAAACCGATTGGCCTGCCTATATCAAAGGTTTAGAGCACCGGCAGCCTGCGTGAGCGACCGGCGGGATGTGGCGTTAAGAACTACTCCTTTGAGGACAGTTCATCATAACATTCTAACGCCTTTCCCGCGTACATCATTGCGGGGCCGCCGCCCATTTGAACGCACATGGCCAAGACATCCGACACTTCTTCGCGGCGGGCTCCGGCCTTTATCAAAGTCTCTACATGCAAGGCGATACAGGCCACGCACCGGGTCGAAACGGCGATGCCAAGGGCGACGAACTCCTTGGTTTTGAAATCCAAAACCCCACCTTTCTTCACGGCTTTGGACAGCCCGCCAAAGGCGCGGCTGGCTTCGGGGATGGCTTTGTTCAGGGTGCGCAACTGGTTGCGGGTATCAGACAATTTGTCGGTCCAGATCATATCAGAGTCCTTGCATGTATCTGGTGCAAGCCAGATCACGGCACAGCGGCGCGGACCTTGATCTTGATCAGATTCGAGACCGATCGCATGAAAATAGCGGTGTGATTTTGATCTACCCGAACCGATGCGGTGATAGCGCGGCGACTGTGGCTTGATCTATGTCCGGCGCACGGCCAAGGATCAGATCGGCAGCCAATTGGCTGGCTGCAGGAGCTGTTTGAAATCCGTATCCGCCTTGCCCGGCGACCCAGAAAAACGAGGGCACGGCCGCATCGCGGCCAATGGTGAGCGCGCGATCGGGCGAGAATGTCCGCAGTCCCGCCCAAGAGGCAATCACCCGATCAACCGGCGCGGTGACCATTGCCGCATAGCGCGCCAACCCTTCGGCCAAAACCATATCATCGGGCCATGCGTCATGTGGCACAGCCAGATCCTCATCGGCGGGCGAGACGATCCAAGCGCCGGCGTCCGGTTTGCCATACCATTGCTCGCCTGCGCCGATCACCATAGGCCAACGGGAAACATCCCGCCCTTGCGGCGCCGGAATCCGCGCCATGGACCGGCGCAGCGGGGTTAAGCCGATGGGCGTGATGCCCGCCTGCAAGGCAATCTGATCGGCCCAAGCCCCGGCGGCGTTGATCACCATATCGGCGCGGCGGGCCTCATCATCCCACCGCAGGGTCCAACCGCGCGCATCATAGGCGATGGTTTCGACCCTTGCGCGGGTGATCAAGGCGCCGCCGTTCTGACGGATCTCCCGGCGAAAATCCTGCAGCATCCGGTCGGTATCCAAATCCCATGCTTCGGCGTGATACCCTGCATACGCCACCGCATCTGGGTTGAGTATCGGCAGATACCTCATAGCTTCGGCAACTGGAATTTCATGCATTTTGAGATAGGCAAGGTCGGTATCAAATTGTCCACGCGCCTCGCCGGGAGCCACCAACATCAACCCGCGCGGGGTGGTGTATCCGCCATGGGCAGTGTGATGAAACTCCGCGCTGGCTTCTGATAGGGTGACGGTGGTGGGGGCGCCGTAATTGGCTTCGAACAGGGCCGCCGAACGGCCGGAAGCGTGATACCCAATGTTGTCTTCTGCTTCGAGCACAGTGACGTGCGCATGAGGGGCCAAACGCGCGGCAACCGATAGACCAGCAACCCCGCCGCCGATAACGATGATATCGCTCATGGCTGTTCCCCCGTGCGCGCCTGCAGCCAAGAGTGCCACGGCAAGCCCGCAAACGAAAGGCACCATGCAAGAAATGACGGATACAAAAAAGGCCCACGCAAATGGCGGGCCTTTTCGTTTTGGTCTCTCACGCGCGCTTATTGCGGAATGTCGCCTTCGATGCCTTCGACATAGAAGTTCATCCCCGCCAATGTGCCGTCATCGGCGGTTTCGCCTTCTGCCAACCAATCGCTGCCGTCCTGCTTTTTGAGCGGCCCGGTGAAGGGATGGTAGTCACCCGATGCAATGCTGTCCTTGAGGGCCAGCGCTTCGGCTTTGACCTCGGCGGGCACCTTGTCGGTGATCTCGCCGATACCAACCATGCCGGGGCCTATGCCATCCCATGTCATGGCGCTTTCCCATGTGCCGTCGATAACGGCTTTGGTGCGTTGGATGTAGTAGGGTGCCCAGTTGTCGATGATCGAGGAAACCCGCGGGCCATCGGCAAATTCGGCCATGTCCGAGGCCTGCCCAAAGCCGATCACATTGCCGGCGGCGGCTGCCGCGGCCAAAGGTGCGGTGGAATCTGTGTGCTGCAAGATTACATCGGCGCCTTGCTCGATCAAAACCTTGGCGGCATCGGCTTCTTTGGCGGGGTCAAACCACGTATAGGCCCAAACGATTTTGAACGTTACATCAGGGTTGACCTTTTTGGCGTGGATATAAGCCGCGTTGATGCCACGGATCACTTCGGGGATCGGGAAAGACCCGATATAGCCGACGACATTGCTTTCTGTCATGTGGCCCGCGATGGTGCCTTGCACGGCGCGGCCTTCATAGAAACGTGCCGAATATGTCGAGACGTTCGGCGCGGTTTTATAGCCCGTGGCATGTTCGAATTTCACCTTGGGGAATTTCTTCGCCACATTGATCGTTGGATCCATATAACCAAACGAAGTGGTGAAGATCAGATCCGCACCCTCAAGCGCCATCTGTGTCATTACGCGTTCCGCATCCGCGCCTTCGGGCACGTTTTCGACAAACACAGTTTCGACCGCATCGCCAAATTCTTTTTCAACCGCCAACCGGCCTTGGTTGTGCTCATAGGTCCAACCACCGTCGCCGACCGGACCGACATACACGAATCCGACCTTGGTTTTGTCGCTGTGGCTTTCGGCCCATGCCCCACCGGAAAGAACCAGCGCCAGAGCGGTGGCCGCCCCTGTCATAATTTGTCTGCGTTTCATGTTAAAACTCCCTGTTTTGGTATTTGGCAGCAGTGCCTCATTGTGAGGCGTGGAAAATCCGGCCGAGCGAGGCGGGTGCCTTGCTGCGATCCGATGACATGATGACCAACACAAGGATGGTGATCAGGTATGGAGACATGGAAAGGTATTCCACGGGAATGGCAAGGCCCGCCGCTTGCAGGTTCAACTGCAAGACGGTGACACCGCCAAAAAGATAAGCACCCAGAAGGACACGCCATGGTTTCCATGAGGCGAATACCACAAGGGCCAATGCGATCCATCCGGCGCCGGCGGTCATGCCTTCCGTCCATTGCGGCACGCGGATGAGGCTGATGTAAGCCCCGCCAAGACCGGCACAGGCCCCGCCGAACATGATCGCCAGAACACGGATGCGCACGACCTTATAGCCCAACGCATGGGCGGCATCATGGCTTTCCCCAACCGCGCGCAATATCAATCCCACGCGGGTGAATTTCAGCGCCGCCCATACAGCGGCCACCAAAGCGAGGGCGAAATAGACCATCATATCGTGGCGAAACAGGATTTGCCCCAAGACCGGAAGATCCGACAAAATGGGAATATCAAGCTGTGGCGTCGAGGGCGGTTTTAACCCGACGTAATCTTGCCCCAACAGCGACGACAGCCCGAGGCCGAAGAGCGTCAAGGCAAGGCCCGATGCAACCTGATTGGCGAGGGCGAATTGCGTCAGGAAGGCAAAGAGCAGCGACAGTAGCGCACCACCTACTGCGGCGGCGACAAATCCGATCGCGGGCGATCCGGTTTCAATCGTCGCGGCAAATCCGCAAATGGCGCCGGTGATCATCATGCCTTCGACGCCAAGGTTCAAAACGCCGGATTTCTCGGTCACCAATTCGCCAATCGCCGCCAAAAGGATGGGCGTGGCCGCAACCATGAGCGAGGCCAGAAGAAGCGCGGGGTTGATCGCAGAAAGATCCATCATGCGGCTCCTTTTTGGGAAAATCGAAGGCGGTAGTTGGTCAGGACATCCACTGCCAACAGAAAGAACAATAGCATGCCTTGGAACATCTGGATTGCTGCTCCGGGCAGGCCAAGGCTGCCTTGGGCGATCTCGCCGCCGATATAGGTCAGCGCCATCAAGAGGCCCGCCAGCAATATGCCAACCGGATGCAGGCGCCCCAAAAATGCGACGATGATCGCGGTAAACCCATAGCCGGTATTGAAATCAATGCTGATCTGACCCGCAGGTCCAGAAACTTCAAACAGTCCCGCCAGCCCGGCCAAGGCCCCCGATGCGCCAAGACAAAACAGGATCAACCGCGCCGGATTGATGCCCGCAAACCGCGCCGCGCGCGGCGCTTCGCCGGTCAAACGGATCGCGTATCCGAGCATATGCCGGTTCAGCAGAATATAGGCGAAGATCACCGCGATGAAGGCAAAGGCCACCCCCCAATGCATACCCGATCCTTCAATGATGTCGGCGTTATGGGCCGAGGCATATTGCTGCAAATTGCGGCTGCCCGGGAAACCGAACCCTTCGGGGTTTTTCAACAGCCCCAATGACATAGAAGCCAAGAGTTGTTCCGCGACATAGACCAGCATCAGGCTGACCAAAATCTCGTTGGTCCCGAATTTCACCTTCAAAATCGCCGGTATCATTGCCCAAAGCATGCCGCCAATCGCGCCCGCGAGGATCATCAATGGAAAGATGATCCAGCTTTCCATCGGATAAAACGCCAATCCCGTTCCGGCGCCGCAAATCGCGCCGACGATATATTGCCCCTCGGCCCCGATATTCCAAATTCCAGCCTTAAAGCCGAGACTTAGGCCAATCGCGATCAGCACCAAAGGCGCGCCTTTGACCAACAATTGCGGGCGGTAGTAAAAGGAAAATTCGCCGAACAACGGATCCCAGAAAATCGTACGGATCGCTTCAATCGGGTCTTTGCCCAAGGCCGCAAACATAAGCCCGCCGGCGATCATTGTCGCGAGCACAGCCAAGAGCGGCGTCAGATAGGCAAAGGCCCGTGACGGCTGCGGGCGTTTTTCAAGCATCAACATGGGCCACCTCCATATCGCTAGCGCCGCCCATCATCAGCCCGATTTCCTCAATCGTCAGCCCCGCCGCAGGGCGAACAGGCGTCAAGCGCCCCTCGTTGAGCGCGGCAAATGTGTCGGATATTTCCATCAACTCATCCAAATCCTGGCTGATCACGATGATCGCCGCCCCCCCTGCGGCCAGATCGAGCAAAGCCTGCCGGATCGCGGCAGCAGCAGAAGCATCAACCCCCCATGTCGGTTGGTTCACCACCAAAACCTCGGGCCGCTGCAAGACCTCGCGGCCAATGACGAATTTTTGCAAATTGCCACCCGACAGCGCCCGCGCGGCGGTGCCTGCGCTGGGCGTGCGCACGTCAAATGCGGCGATAATTCTCTCGGCAAAATCCTTGGTGGTGCCCCATTTGAGAAACCCGCGCGCGGTCAATCCTTCGCGTTCTGCCCCTGTCAGCAAGGCATTCTCGGTCAAGCTCATGTCCGGCGCGGCAGCATGGCCCAATCGTTCCTCGGGGGCGGTCAAAAGTCCGATTTTACGGCGCATCTTCGGACCCATATTGCCAATCTCTGCGCCGCCAAACGTCACGGCACCTGCCGCGCTTTTCAATTCGCCCGACAGCGCGCCAAGCAATTCGTCTTGTCCGTTGCCCGCAACGCCGCCGATGCCCAAAACCTCGCCGCGCCGCACGGTCAGGCTGACATCCTTGAGCGCGGTGCCAAACTCCGAGGGCGAGGCGAGCGACAGATTCTCGATCTCCAAGGCGACAACACCCGCGTCGCCCTCGCGCCGTTTGGGTGGTTTCAATGCGCTGCCGACCATCATTTCCGCCATCTGCGCGGCGCTAACCTCGCGGGGGACGCATTCGCCCACCTTCTTACCAAGCCGCAAAATCGTCGCCTCGTCGCATAGGGTGCGGATCTCTTCGAGTTTGTGACTGATATACAAGATTGCCGTGCCTTCGGCTGACAGCTTGCGCAGGGTCTGGAAGAGAATTTCCACCTCTTGCGGGGTGAGAACCGAAGTGGGTTCGTCCATGATCAAAAGTTTGGGGTCTTGCAGGAGACAGCGGATAATTTCGACCCGCTGGCGTTCACCCGCCGACAAATCCCCCACCGTGCGGAACGGATCGAGCGGCAAGCCGTAAGCCTCGGACACCTCGCGGATACGCGGCGCGAGATCGCGCGGCGAGGGCGGATTTTCCATCCCGAGTGCGATGTTTTCGGCCACGTTCAGCGCGTCAAAGAGCGAAAAGTGCTGAAACACCATCGCCACGCCGGTCGCGCGCGCGGCCCGTGGCTCTGCGGGGGCGTAGCGCGCGCCATTGAGCGCCATCGTGCCCTTGTCGGGTTTGACCAGCCCATAGATCATTTTGACCAACGTGGATTTACCGGCCCCGTTCTCACCAAGCAAAGCATGCACCTCGCCGCGCTTGATATCGAAGGACACATCGTCGTTGGCGACCACGCCGGGGTAGGCTTTGGTCAGCCCATCGATAGAGAGCAGCACCTCTGTCATGCGCGGATTTCCTTTCGAGCGTGGAGGGGAGGCTGTTGCAGCAGCGCGGCGGCGACACCGACGGCAATCGCCTGCGGGTGTTTGCCGAGCTCGGGCGCGCCAATCGGGCAAGTCAGGCGCAAAATATCCGCCTCTGCATGTCCCAGCGCGGCCAATCGTTTGCGAAACCGGGCCCATTTGCTTTTCGATCCGATCAAGCCGGCAAAGCTGAACCCGCGTTGCAATAGCGCGTGGCAAATCGCCAGATCAAGCACATGCGAGTAGGTCAGGATCAAATGCTCTGCCCCCTGTGGCACATGGGCGGCCAGCCGCTCAGGCGTCTGCGCGGTCAATGGCGTTACGCCGTCGGGGATCACATCGGGAAAGCGATCTGCAGCGGTGTCCACCCATGTGATATCGAAATCAGGCAACGGCGAGAGCGTGTTGACGAGCGCGCGCCCGACATGGCCCGCGCCCCAAATCCACAGCGGCCGCGCTGGCCGCGCGACAGGTTCAATCATCCAGCCGTCTATAAATTGCGCGGTGGGTCTTTCGCCTTTGGCGCGGGCACCCTGCAGGGCGCGGCGGACCGATAGTGGCATATCGCCGGTGCCACGGGCGATCACGTCCTGCGTTTCCAATACTGGCATATCCGCAGCGGTAAACAGGTCGAAAAACAATTCGACCGCGCCGCCACAACATTGCCCCAAATCGGGACCAAGCGCTTGCAGGCTGTGGCGCGGGTGCGGACCGTCCAATGCGGCATTCGCGGCTTCAAACTCCAACGCGCCGCCGCCGATGGTACCCGATTGCGCGCGCCCTGCCGGCCCGTCCCAGATCAACATTGCGGCGCCGGCGGCGCGCGGTGTGGACCCGCGCACAGCGGCCACCACGACCCGCGCCACACAGGAGGCTTGGGTCAAGGCCGCGCGTAGCGCCGCAAGATCAAATCCGGTGTCGTCGCGCGTATCAGCCCTCATCGCGCAGCCTTTCGATCGTCGCCCAAATCCGTTCGGGTGTAGCAGGGGCATCCAGTGCCGGATAGGCGTCGCCACAGGCCGCGACCGCATCGCTCAGGGCCAAAAACGCCGAAATGCCCAACATAAACGGCGGCTCACCCACGGCTTTGGAGCGATAAATCGTCTCCTCGCGGTTCGGCGCATCCCATAATGCCACGTTAAACACATCGGGGCGGTCCGACACGGCGGGAATTTTATAGGTCGAAGGCGCGTGGGTTTTCAGCGCGCCTTTATCGTCCCACACCAGTTCTTCACAGGTCAACCATCCGGCTCCTTGCACATAGCCGCCTTCAATCTGCCCGATGTCGAGGGCGGGGTTCAAGCTCTCGCCCGCGTCATGCACAATATCGGCGCGCAGAATACGGTTTTCGCCGGTCAATGTATCGATGGCCACCTCGGTGACAGCCGCGCCATAGGCGAAATAGAAAAACGGCCGGCCTTGGCCTTTGATTCGGTCCCATGCGAGCTTTGGCGTGGCGTAAAACCCTGTGGCCGACAGGCTGATCCGTGCCTCATAGGCGGATTTTGCGGCTGCGGCGAAAGGCATCGCCGCGCGGCCCGCCGTGACCATTCCATCCACAAAGGTCACCTCCTGCGGCGTGCAATCATGCCGGGCGGCAAGATGCGTGGAAATACGCCCCCGTATGGTATCGCAGGCGATCTTGACGGCCATGCCGTTCAAATCGCTCCCCGAAGAGGCCGCCGTGGCCGAGGTGTTGGGCACTTTGCCCGTGTCTGTTGCGGTGATTTTGATGGCATCCATCTGCAGGCCAAACCGGGCTGCGGCGACCTGTGCGACCTTTTGGAACAGCCCTTGGCCCATCTCGGTGCCACCGTGGTTCAAGTGCACCGATCCGTCTTGATAAACGTGCACCAATGCGCCTGCCTGATTCAGGTGGGTCAGCGTAAAGGAAATGCCGAACTTTACCGGCGAAAACCCGATGCCGCGTTTGATGGTCGGGTGGGACGCGTTCCATTTGGCCACGGCGTCGCGGCGGGCGGCATAATCCGAAGTTTTCAACAATGCCTCGGTCATCTCGTGCAGGATGCAATCCTCGACCACCTGCCCATAGGGCGTGGTCTGCTCTGCTTTTGCGGCGGCGGGCGCGTAATAATTGCGGCGCCGGATTTCAATCGGGTCCAGTCCAATCACATGGGCGCCGTGATCCATCACCCTCTCGATTCCGAACACGCCTTGCGGTCCGCCAAATCCGCGATAGGCGGTGGCCGATTGCATATTGGTGCGCAAACGGTGGCTTTCGATGCGGATGTTGGGGATAAAATAGGCATTGTCAGCGTGCAACATCGCGCGGTCCGCCACCGGAAGCGACAGGTCCTGTGCCCAGCCACAGCGGGTATATTGCCCAAACTCGATGCCTGAAATCCGCCCGTCCGCATCAAATCCCGCGCGATAGGTGATGCGAAAATCATGGCGCTTGCCGGTGATGGTCATGTCGTCGTCGCGGTCATAGCGCATCTTGCAAGGGCGTCCCGTGGCCCGCGCCGCCACGGCGCAAATCACTGCCAACGCATTGCCCTGACTTTCTTTGCCGCCAAACCCGCCGCCCATGCGCCGGATTTCGACCCGCACCGCATGCATCGGCGCGCCGATGGCTTCGGCGACTTTGTGCTGGATTTCGGTGGGGTGCTGGGTGGAGCTATGCACCACCATATCGCCGCCCTCTTGCGGCAGGGCAAGGGCGGCTTGCCCTTCGAGGTAGAAATGCTCTTGCCCGCCCATGTCCAGCGTGCCGTCGATCACATGCGCGGCGGTGTTGATCGCGCTTGTGGCATCGCCCTTGGTGTAGATACGCGGCCCCTCTTCGAAACGTGATCCGGCAGCCAGCGCCTCTTCGATGGTCAGGATCGGCGCCACCGCTTCATAGCGCACTTTGGCCAAACGCGCGGCTTTGCGGGCGGCGAGGTGGCTGGTGGCGATCACCGCAAAAAGGGGCTGCCCAATGTAGTGAACCGAGCCATCGCTCAAAAGCGGTTCGTCATGGACGGAGGGCGAGACGTCGTTGGCAAAAGGCAGATCATCCGCCGTCATCACCGCCACGACGCCCCTCGCCGCGCGCACTGCGGAAAGATCCATCACGGAGATGGTGCCGGCCGCAATCTCGGACAGGCCAAAGGCGATATGCAGCGTGTTGGCAGGTGTCGGGATGTCATCAACGTAACGCGCGGCGCCGGTCACATGCAGGGCGGCGGCGTCATGAGGAAGAGGTTTATGAGGCAGGGGTTTATGTGCGATACTCATGCCGTGACCTCGGCCAGGGGCGCGCTGAGGCCCTGGTCTTCTTGCCAATACCGCAAAAGCATATTTTGCGCTGTGCCGATGCGATAGCGGCCTGAAGCCCGCATGTCGCTCATCGGGGTGTAATCATCCGCGATTGCGGCCATGGCCGCGCGGATTGTGCTGTCGGACCACGGTGCACCGATGAGCGCCGCTTCGGCGGCATTGGCCCGTTTGGGGGTGCCCGCCATGCCGCCAAAGGCGATGCGGGCGGCGGTGACTGTGGAGCCTGTGACCGTGATATTGAAGGCACCGCAGAGCGCGGAAATATCTTGGTCAAAGCGTTTCGATAATTTGTAAACCTTGAGGCGATCCGCCTGTTTGGGGATGCTGATGGCCTCGACGAATTCGCCGGCGGCGCGGTCCTGTTTGCCATAGTCGAGAAAGAAATCCTCAAGTGCAATGTCGCGGCGCGCATCCCCCTTGCGCAGATGCAACCGAGCCCCGAGCGCAATCAGAGGCGGCGGGCCGTCGCCGATCGGCGAGCCATTGGCGATATTGCCGCCAATCGTCGCCGCGCCGCGCACCTGTGCCGAGCCATAACGGCGCAGCATGGTGCCGAAAGAGGGATGCAACCGGTCCATCACGGCGATCAGATCGGCAATGCGGACGCCGGCGCCGATGCGCAGGCTACGATCCGTTTCAACGATATGCTGCATATCGGTGCACAAATGCAAAAACGCGGCGTTTTCGATCTCGCGCAACTGTTTGGTGATCCACAGGCCAACATCGGTCGCCCCCGCGATCAATGTGGCGTCTGGGTGCGCCTCATACCACGTTGCCAAATCCTCCGAGGAGGTCGGCAAAACCACGTTGCCCGTCATATCGCCAGCGGCGGGCTGCGCGGGCAGATCTGCGGGCAGTTCATCATGGAGCCAATTCGGCACCGGCGCGGATTTCGCCGCCTCCGCTGCGCGCATGATCGGCGCATATCCGGTGCATCGGCACAGGTTGCCCGCCAGAGCGGTGTTATAATCATCGGTGCCGTTGCAATGCGCCACGGCCATCGAGGCAATGAAGCCCGGTGTGCAGAACCCGCATTGTGATCCGTGATGGGCGACCATGGCTTCTTGCACGGGATGTAATGTACCGTCGGGCGCGGTGATGCCTTCAACCGTTCGGATGGCTTTGCCCTGCACTTGCGGCAGCAGCAAAATACAGGCGTTCAACGCCCGCACGCCGTTCTCGTCGCTGACCATAACGGTGCAGGCGCCGCAGTCACCTTCGTTGCAACCCTCTTTGGTGCCGGTCAACCCGCGCGTCTCACGCAGCCAGTCAAGCAAAGTGGCCATCGGAGCCACGTCCTCGATCGACACGCTCTCTCCATTGAGAAGAAAGGTGATATCCATGAATGTAAAACCTGCCGCCTTACCGATGGTCGTGACCTGATGCCTGCCTTCGATGCGACGTAAAAAACAGACGGCCATGGGTCAGCCTTAACCAAGGCCTCAGACAGGTAAGCACATCAAAACCTGTTGCTGCAAGAAAAACCCGCATCGGATTTGCCGACCATTTGGGCGCATGCTTGTTTTTTATGCACGCATGCCGAGGCCGTCGCGGGCCTGTTGGTCACAGGCGCGCCCATGGCAGCAGATCTGTCATCGACCGTCGGCTTGGGGGTTAAAATGGCAGGAAGCCATCGCCCAAGCCATAGCTTTTGACGGCAAGCAGGGGCTGGTCACCCTCATAAGAGAACACAAATACATGCGCCATTTCATTGGCCAGAGTCATCCGGCAAAACACCACATCGGTGTCGAACTGGGCCGGGCAGCCATCGAGATCGACATGCGGAAGTGCGGTTTCGAAAACCTCATAGGTCAGGCTACCGTTTTCCAGATAGTTGGTGCCACCCACATGAGTTTCGCCCGGTCCGCTGGCGATAGCGGTTGTGGCACTTGCGCAGAGGAAGGCAGCGAGGATTGCTTTGGTCATGACAAAATCCAGTGTGTTGTATCACAATAAATTCTTACTAAATTAGTAGGAATTATAAAACCCGGTTTGACGCCCTTTCCCTTGTTTCGCCCGCGCCATATGGTCACGCCATGACAGAGCCCCGATTCATCCACCTGCGCACCCATACCGAATACTCGCTTCTTGAGGGGGCGATGCGGATGAAGAAATTGCCCGGCCTATGCATCGATATGGAGATGCCTGCGGTGGCCGTGACGGACAAAAACAACATGTTCGCGGCGCTTGAATTTGCGGTCACGGCACGCGGCGCCGGTGTGCAACCGATCCAAGGGTGCCAAGTCGATGTCGCCTATATCGATGCCGCCCCGGGCGAGAAACCGCGCGATCCGGCGGCTTTGGTGTTGCTGGCGCAAAACGAGGCCGGTTACGAGAATCTGATGCGGCTCAACACCTGTCTGTATGTGGATAAAGGCGGGCAGTTGCCGCAAGTCACATTGGCAGAGCTTGAGGCCAATTCGGACGGATTGATTTGCCTGTCGGGCGGACCGGACGGGCCGGTGGGGCAGCTTTTGCAATCGGGCCAACGCCCCGCCGCCGAGACCTTGATGCAACGCTTGGCCCGCGCCTATCCCAATCGGCTCTATGTTGAATTGCAACGTCATCCGGTGGACGGAGGATTGCCCGAGGCCGAACGTTTGACCGAACGCGGGTTTATTGAAATGGCCTATGCGATGGATTTGCCTTTGGTGGCGACCAATGATGTCTATTTCCCCAAATCCGAAATGTACGAGGCGCATGACGCATTGATTTGCATCGCCGAGGGCGCCTATGTCGATCAACAAGAGCCGCGCCGCCGGCTGACCCCACAACATTATTTCAAGTCGCAGCAAGAGATGATCACCCTCTTTGCCGACCTGCCCGAAGCCATTGAAAACACCGTCGAGATCGCCAAACGCTGCGCCTTTGGGGCCTATCTGCGCGATCCGATCCTGCCGAAATTTGCTGATGACGAGGTGCAAGAACTGCGCCGTCAGGCCAATGAAGGCCTGCAAGCGCGCCTTGCGGTGATCCCCCATGCCGATACAGTCGAAGCCTACCAAGCGCGGCTTGATTTCGAATTGGACATCATCGAGGGCATGGGGTTCCCCGGTTACTTCCTGATCGTTGCGGATTTCATCAAATGGGCCAAGGATCACGATATTCCCGTCGGTCCCGGCCGTGGGTCGGGCGCGGGCAGCCTTGTGGCCTATGCCCTGACTGTGACCGATCTTGATCCGCTGCGCTACAGTTTGCTGTTCGAACGCTTCCTCAATCCCGAACGCGTCTCGATGCCCGACTTCGATATCGATTTTTGCATGGATCGCCGCGAAGAGGTGATCCGCTATGTGCAGGAAAAATATGGCCGCGATAAAGTCGGGCAAATCATCACATTCGGCGCGCTTTTGTCCAAAGCCGCCGTGCGCGATATCGGCCGCGTGTTGCAAATGCCCTATGGGCAGGTTGACCGCCTGTCGAAAATGATCCCCGTCGAGGGGGTCAAACCGGTCAGCATCGAGCAAGCCCTCGCGCAAGAAGAGCGGTTGCGCGAAGAGGCCAAAAACGAAGAGGTGGTCGACCGCCTGCTCAAATACGGGATGCAGGTCGAAGGATTGCTGCGCAACGCCTCGACCCACGCGGCGGGCGTTGTGATTGGCGATCGGCGCTTGGATGCGCTGGTGCCGCTCTATCAAGATCCACGTTCGGACATGCCCGCGACGCAGTTCAATATGAAATGGGTCGAGCAGGCCGGTCTGGTTAAGTTTGACTTTTTGGGCCTGAAAACCTTGACCGTGATCAAAAATGCCATCGAGCAAATCCACCGCGGCGGGCGGGATTTGCATGTCTCTGCCGACGGGCGGCAACTGTATGAACCTGCCGAAGGCGCCGAGAACGATATCGGCCACATCCCTTTGGACGACGCGCCGACCTATGAGCTCTACGCCAGCGCCAAAACCGTCGCGGTGTTCCAAGTTGAATCCACCGGCATGATGGATGCGCTGAAACGCATGAAGCCGACCTGTATCGAGGATATTGTCGCGCTTGTGGCGCTCTATCGTCCCGGCCCGATGGAGAATATCCCGACCTATTGCGAGGTCAAAAACGGCCTTAAGGAGATCGAATCCGTCCACCCTTTGATCGACCATATTCTTGAGGAAACCCAAGGTATTATCGTTTACCAAGAACAGGTGATGCAAATCGCGCAGGTCATGGCGGGATATTCGCTTGGCGGGGCGGATTTGCTGCGCCGCGCGATGGGTAAGAAGATCAAAGAGGCGATGGACGCCGAGCGCCCGAAATTTGAAAAAGGCGCGGCTGAAAACGGGGTTCCGGCGAAAAAAGCGTCGGAAGTTTTCGACCTGTTGGAGAAATTCGCCAACTACGGTTTCAACAAATCCCACGCCGCCGCCTATGCGGTCGTCAGCTATCAAACCGCATGGCTCAAGGCCAATCACCCAGTCGAATTTATGGCCGGTGTGATGAATTGCGATATTCATCTGACCGACAAACTGGCGATTTATTTCGAAGAGGTGCGCAAGCGGCTCGAATTGCCCTATGTGCCGCCCTGCGTGAATCGCTCGGATGCGACGTTCAAGGTCGATGACGGCGCTTTGGTCTATGCGCTGGGCGCGCTCAAAAACGTCGGGACAGAGGCGATGCGGTTGATCACCGACGGGCGCAAAGTGGACGGGATCGACAAACCCTTTGCCACGTTGTTTGACCTTGCCCGCCGTGTCGATTTGAAACGTGTGGGCAAGCGACCGCTCGAAATGCTGGCGCGGTCCGGCGCCTTTGACCAACTCGACACCAACCGCCGCCGCGTCTTTGACAGCCTCGATGCGCTGGTCGCGTATTCTGCCGCGATTCATGAGCAAAAGAACTCGAACCAAGTGTCGCTTTTTGGCGAGGCGGGCGATGATTTGCCCGAACCGCGCATTGCGCCGGTGAACGACTGGATGCCTGCCGAACGGCTGAGCGAAGAATTTAAGGCCATCGGGTTTTACCTCTCCGGTCACCCGCTCGATGACTATATGGTGCCGCTGAAGCGCAAGGGCATCCTGACCCTTGACGAGGTCACGGCCAAGGCCGAAGGCGGGCCGTTTATCGCCAAACTGGCTGGCATTGTCGCAGGGCGGCAAGAGCGTAAATCCGCGCGCGGCAACCGGTTTGCCTTTGCCCAACTGAGCGACACGACCGGCGCCTATGAGGTCACGATCTTCTCGGACACGTTGGAAAAATGCCGCGACCATATCGAAACCGGCATGAAGGTGGTCGTCACCGCCGAAGCCACGATGGAAAGCGATCAATTGAAATTGCTGGCGCGCGGCATTGCCCCCATCGACGGGGTGGTGGCCGATGCCGGTTCGGTGGGGTTGAAGATCTTCGTTGAAGATGCGGCGGCGGTTGCCACCGTGGCCGAGGTGCTTGAAGACGCGTCACAGAAAATCAAATCCGGCGGGCGCGGTCCAATCATATTTTGCCTTATGGATCCGGATTTGCCCGGCGAAGTCGAAGTCGATACCGGCCGCGAATATCCCGTCACCCCGCAAATCAAAGGCGCGCTCAAAAGCCTGGATGGTGTGATGGAAGTGGAAGAAGTCTAACCGCCGCTTCTACGGCCTTTCCCGCCCGCCTCATGTCTCATGATCCTGCGGAATGAGGGGCATTCAGTGGCCAGCCTTCGCCGAAGTCCCCGCCCCGCGCAATCAACGGTGGCTCTTGTGGGCAAGTTTTTGTAAACCCGCCGTAAAGGGAACAGGAGATGGGGCAAGGCGTGATCAAACGCGGATTTCATGGACGTGCCGCTGTGGTGATGATGGCGCTATGGGGGCTTGCCGCATGTGGTCATCCCATTGATAAAATTCCGCGCCTGTCAGATGTGCCTTTGGCTGCAGATGCCCCGCAAGCCGACGCCATGGCCGCCCCCACGGAGGGGGACGCGCAGGACGAAAACGAGGGGCTCTTTACGCGCCTGTTCCGCAAGAACGCCCCCGCGTCCGCCGACACCCCGCCAAGCTTGCCAACCGATCCGGCGCAGAATGCCGCCGACGCGGCACAGCCCGATGCGGCGCCGCTTGATCGGTTGGGTTCTGATCCACAGGATTCGGGGGACACGCAAGATACCACCACCGCGCCCGCAAAAGTGACCGAACAGGCGCCACCGCCTCGCAAACGCGGGCTCTTGGGCATGTTGGGCTTTGGGGGCAAGACCGCGCCGACCTCTGCCGCCGCGCCCGCACAAGCCGCAATGCCCGACAGACCCGCCCCCGATGCCATAGCTTTGACCGCAGATGCCTTGCCCGTATCCGCATCCGCGCCGCGTGAAAGCACCGCAAAACCGACGCGCAGGGGTATCTTGAGTTTTCTGCGTTCCGGCACCGCGTCCGAGGCGGGCCATGATGGTCCTGTGCCGCCCCCCGACGACGCGGCCGATGCGCCCGGCGAAGCAGTCGCGCTCGCGGCCCTCCCGGATCCCGATCCCGCACCGCAAGCCGATTTAGAATCGCAAAAACCGCGCGGGTTGTTTGGCCTTCTGTCCGGGGTGAAATCGCCGCCGCGCCGCACCGGCCCCGACGCCATGCTTGTCTCCTACGGGACGCAGTTGCCCTATGGAGAGATTGCGCATCTGTGCAATTTGCCGAGATCCGCAATGGGCACCGAAGTCGCCAGCTATCCCGAGCGGCGCGCCAAATATCGTCTTTACGATAGTTTGCCCGGACACACGGGTGCGCATACGTTCTACATCACCGGATTTAACGACGGGTGCGCACGGCAATTCACCGCCGCTTTGGCGGTCTTCGGCCGCGCCTCGATGTATGAACGTTTGCAATATTTGTTGCCGGTGAAGCAGCGCCCGAACGGGGCAGCGGATCAAGCCTATGAAAAGGTGAAATCCAAAACCTGCGGCGTGGCGCGCGGCGCAGCATGCGGTAAGAAGATGGATGTCTTGGAACGCGACACGGTGTTCTTGTCTCTCTACGAGCGCTATGGCGATAATGCCCGATGGAGCAATGTTTTGCTACATGACGGTGCGGTCATCGCGAAGGATATGAAAATACCCTGACAGTCGGCCAACAGTTGCCATCTGTACTGCCAGTGTCATTGCGGTCGCCGTGAACTTACACGCGTTTAGAGCAGATCTCCGGTGATTGACCCATTCGGCCCATATGGGCCGGCCCCGATGGATTGCTCACCAATGTGGGGGGCGCTCGTCGCCCAAGAACACCTGCCCGGCGGTTCCCGCTTCGCGTTCGGCCTCGCGTTCCATCAACATTTGTACCCGCCGCGTCAACATGGCGATCTCGGTCTCTTGTCGCGCGACGACCTCCGAAAGGTCTTCGGTGACGCGGATCAAATGGGCAATTTTTTCTTCAAGGACTTGCATGTATTCACACATACGAGTGGCGCCGAACTGCGTCAACTCACCAAAAGCGGGCGGTTGGCCGGTCTCAGCCTGTCTATGCCGCCAATGTGGCGGGTCTTCGCGCGGCGGCCCCTTGCTGCATCGCTTGCTCCTGCGGTCCCCTTCGGATAAACGCGGCGCAAGATTTGCCTGCACGGAACCTGCAAGGAAAGAGCCTATGTCCAAGCAAAAGAAACAGCCCCGTCCCAAGGCGCTTCCGCCCAAAGGATTTCGCGATTATTTCGGTGCCGAAGTGGTCGAACGCGGCGAGATGCTACGCAAGATCGCAGGGGTCTATCATCGCTATGGATTTGATGCGCTGGAAAGTTCGGGGGTCGAAACGGTCGAAGCCTTGGGCAAGTTCCTGCCGGATGTGGACCGGCCCAATGAGGGGGTTTTTGCATGGCAGGAGGACGCCGAAGCCGACAAACCCGGCGATTGGCTGGCGCTGCGCTATGATCTGACCGCGCCTTTGGCCCGTGTCTATGCGCAGCACCGCAATGATTTGCCGACCCCCTATCGCCGTTATGCGATGGGGCCGGTATGGCGCAACGAAAAACCTGGGCCGGGACGGTTCCGGCAGTTTTACCAATGCGATGCGGATACGGTCGGCGCGCCCTCGGTGGCGGCGGATGCAGAGATTTGTATGATGTTGGCCGACACCTTGGAGGCCGTGGGTATCCCGCGCGGCGATTACATCATCCGCGTCAACAACCGCAAGGTCTTGAACGGCGTGCTGGAGGCCATGGGCCTGACCGAGGATGTGGAGCGCCGCGATGCGGTGCTGCGTACCATCGACAAATTCGACAAGGTTGGCGAATCCGGCGTGCGTGAGTTGCTCACCAAAGGCCGGTTGGACGCGTCGGGCGCCTTCATTGATGGCGTCGGCCTTAGTGATGACCAAGCCGAACCCGTGATCGCCTTTCTGACATCCAAGGCCGAAACTGCCGAAGCGACGCTGACCAACTTACGCGCTGCGGTTAGCGGCTCGAATGTCGGCGAAGAGGGCGTTCAGGAGCTAGAGCAAATTGCGGCGCTCGTCGCAGCGGGCGGCTATGACACGGCGCGCATCGATATCGATCCGTCGGTGGTCCGCGGCCTCGGCTATTATACTGGTCCCGTCTATGAGGCCGAACTTACCTTCGAGATCAAGGACGAGAAAGGCCGCACGCGCAACTTCGGCTCTGTCGCGGGCGGGGGGCGCTACGACGATCTGGTCAAACGCTTCACTGGTCAAGCCGTGCCGGCCACCGGCGTGTCGATCGGGGTCGACCGTTTGCTCGCAGCGCTGCGCGAAAAGGGCCGGATGACATCCCTGGCCCAAGGGCCGGTGATCGTCACGGTCATGGATAAAAACCGCATGGCCGATTATCAGGCCATGGCAGCCGAATTGCGCGCCGCAGGCATCCGTGCCGAAGTCTATCTTGGCAATCCGAAAAACTTTGGCAACCAATTGAAATACGCCGACAAACGCATGTCACCCGTTGCGGTGATCGAAGGCGGTGACGAGAAAGAAAAAGGCGTGGTGCAGATCAAGGACCTGATCCTTGGTGCACAAATTGCCGAGACCGCCACATTGGAAGAATGGAAAGACCGGCCCAGCCAATTTGAAGTGCCGCGCGCCGAATTGGTCGACAAAGTGGCCGAGATCGTCGCGCTGCATGCGCCTGCAACAGCCACAAGCGGAGATCTGTGATGTCCTCCCGTGCTGCGATCCGCAACGAGGCCGCGCGGCTGCGCGCCGGTTTTGAAACCGCTGGCGCTTTGCCTGTCGAAACCGCGATCTTGCAACCCGCTGAGGTGTTGCTCGACCTGTATGGCGAAGATATCCGCGCCCGTGCCTATGTGACCTCCGATGCCCTGCGCGGCGAGCAAATGTTGCGCCCGGACTTTACCGTTCCCGTGGTGCAAATGCACATGCAACACGGCGCGACCCCCGCGCGATATACCTATGCGGGCGAGGTGTTCCGCCGCCAAGAGGACGATCCCGACCGCGCAAATGAATATTTGCAGGTCGGCTACGAGATTTTCGACAAAGAGAACCCCGCCGAAGCCGATGCCGAGGTTTTTGCCCGTATCCGTGCCGGATTGGGCGATTTGCCTTTACGTGCGGCCACCGGCGACATCGGCGTGTTGTTGGCGGCGGTGACGGCCTTGCGCACCACAGAGCAACGGCGCGCCGCCTTGATGCGCCATATTTGGCGGCCACGCCGGTTCCGCGCGCTGCTCGACCGATTTGCAGGGCGGACACCGCCCCCCGCCAGCCGTGCGGCGTTTCTGGCCGAGGACGATCCCTTTGGAGACGCGCCACAAATCGGGTTGCGCTCGCGCGCTGAAATAGAAGAACGCATCGCCACGCTGCGCGCCGATGCGGTGGCCGAACCAATTCCGGAAGGTGATGTTTTGGTGATCGATTCGATCCTGAATGTGCGCGAAACTATGCCGCATGCGTTGGCGCGGCTGCATGATATTACCGTTGATATGCCTGCGATCGGCACGGCGGTAAATCGTGTCGAAGCGCGTATGGAGGCGCTGGCTCGTTGCGGGGTTGATGTTGAAACGCTTGATTTCGAAGCCTCCTACGGCCGCAGCCAGATGGAATATTATGATGGGTTCGTTTTCGGGTTTTACTCCGAATCCCGCCCCGATTTACCCGCAGTTGCCACCGGTGGACGCTATGATGCGCTGACCCGTGTGCTGGGACAGGGCGCAGAAATTCCGGCCGTGGGTGGGGTGATCCGTCCCGGTTTGGTGGTCGAACTTGGAGGTGGCGCATGAGCATTAAACTTGGAGTGCCCTCCAAGGGCCGCTTGATGGAGAAAACCTTTGACTGGTTTGGCGCCCGCGGTGTGACCTTGGCGCGCACAGGGTCCGAGCGCGAATATTCCGGCATTGTCGAGGGCGTGGAAAATGTCGAGTTGATCCTGCTGTCCGCCGGCGAAATTCCACGCGAATTGGCGGCGGGGCGTATCCATTTAGGGGTCACCGGTACGGATTTGATCCACGAAAAGATCGCAGGATGGGATATGCAGGTCGAAGAGTTGGCGCCCTTGGGGTTTGGCTTTGCGGATCTGATTTTGGCTGTGCCGAACGTCTGGGCCGATGTGAATTGTCTTGACGATCTGGATGCCGTTGCGGCGCAGTTTCGTGCCAAACACGGGTTCCGGTTGCGCATTGCCACGAAATATCACCGGTTGGTGCGCGAGTTTTTGCGCGAAAATGGAGTGGCGGACTACCAATTGGTCGACAGCCAGGGCGCGACCGAAGGCACCGTGCGCAACGAGACCGCCGAAGCGGTGGCCGATATCACCACCACGGGCGACACCCTGCGAGCCAACCATTTGAAATTGCTCGAAGACGGTTTGATCTTGAAATCGCAAGCGACGTTGTTTCGAAGCCGCAAGGCCGAGATCAGCGACGCCGATCGCAAGGTGTTGAACACCCTTTGCAAAACGCTCAAGGTCGATTGAGGGTCTAAAGCAACCCGATGTCCGCCAAGGCGGCCGACAATTCCGGTGGCAAGGCCTCCTCGCCATCCCGGGTCTTGGGGAGGTCGGCAGGGGCATCTTCAGGGTCAAGATAGCGCCACCCTTGGAACGGGCGGCGCAGGGCGCTGGCGGTGCGGTGGATTTCGGGATCAAGGACGATAGCACAACGCCGGATTCCGTCGCCGCGATCCACCTCGTCGAGGCGCAAAATCTTCTGGCGGGCCTGAATTTGGCCTTTGATCACCCAATAGATTGATCCGCCTGCCAAAATCTCCGGCTCGCGCTTGGGCCTCATGCGGGTGACATGGCACGGAAAGCCGTCTTTTGTCTGCACTTGGGGCTGTTTTTGCCATGCCGCGAGGTCATCCACTCCTTCGGTGCCGACCGAAAGTTTCACAAGATGTATGTGTGTTGTCATCGCCACGCCCCAAAGTGTTGAGTCTAAATATAGGGCCAAGTAGGCCAATGGCAAGTTGACCCGCAGCGGGCATCCGCTTAGGTTCGAAAGCCTTCATGCACATCTGCGGGATTGTGCGAATCTGACTCTGTGTTAGAGCCTGTGCCCCTGCGAAACCCGAACAGACGCTGCTGCCACGTAGCCAAAACCCCAATAGGATTACCTTATGAGCCGTTTTTCCGCCCCCATCGCCGAACAAATTTGGGACATGAAATACCGCCTGAAGGATGCCGACGGCACGCCGCGCGACCAATCCATCGAGGATACATGGCGGCGAATCGCACGCGCGCTCTCCGAGGTGGAAAAAGAACCGGCCAAATGGGAAGATGCATTTTACGGCGCCTTGGAGGATTTCAAGTTTCTCCCCGCAGGACGTATCACTGCCGGCGCCGGCACGGCACGCAAGGTCACGCTGTTCAACTGTTTTGTCATGGGCACGATCCCCGATAGCATGGCCGGCATTTTCGACATGTTGAAAGAAGCAGCCCTGACCATGCAGCAGGGCGGCGGCATCGGTTATGATTTTTCGACCATCCGCCCGCGCGGATCGGATGTTTTGGGCGTGGCGGCGGATGCCTCCGGGCCCTTGTCGTTCATGGATGTGTGGGACGCCATGTGCCGCACCATCATGTCTGCGGGTTCGCGCCGCGGCGCGATGATGGCAACGATGCGTTGTGACCACCCTGATGTGCTCGATTTCATCACGGCCAAAGCCGACGCCGCGCGTTTGCGCATGTTCAACATGTCGGTTCTGATCACCGATGATTTCATGGAAGCGGTGAAGGCCGACGCGCCTTGGGAGCTTAAGTTCGACGGCAAAGTATATCACACAATGGATGCGCGCGATCTGTGGAACCAGATCATGCAGGGCACCTATGATGTGGCCGAACCCGGTGTGATTTTCATCGACCGGATCAATGCGGCGAATAACCTGAACTATTGCGAAGATATCGCTGCCACCAACCCCTGTGGGGAGCAGCCTTTGCCGCCCTATGGCGCCTGTCTTTTGGGGTCGATCAACATGGCGCGTCTGGTGAAAGATCCGTTCGACGCGGCGGCCTCGCTTGACGCCGAAGCCATGCAAGAATTGGTCGCCGTGGCAGTGCGGATGATGGACAACGTTGTTGATGCCAGCCAATTCCCGTTGGAAGCGCAAGCCCGCGAAGCCCATGCCAAACGCCGCATCGGGTTGGGTGTAACCGGATTGGCCGACGCCCTGCTTATGGTCGGCCTGCGCTATGGCTCTGACGAGGCGGCGCGTCAGACCGAAGAATGGCTCAAAGCGATCGCCCGCGCCGCCTATTTGGCGTCGGTGGACTTGGCAAAGGAGAAAGGCGCGTTCCCGCTGTTCGACGCCGAGCCTTACCTCGCCTCTGGCACGATGCAGGCGATGGACGAGGATGTGCGCGCGGCGATCCGCGAGAACGGCATTCGCAATGCTCTGCTAACCTCTATCGCGCCGACGGGCACGATCTCGCTCTATGCTGGCAACGTCAGTTCGGGCATCGAGCCGGTGTTCGCCTATGCCTACACCCGCAAGGTTTTGCAAAAAGATGGCTCGCGCACCGAGGAGGAGGTCGTTGATTACGCCGTGCAAATGTGGCGCGATAAAATGGGCGACGCGCCCTTGCCCGATTATTTCACCAATGCGCAAACTCTGGCCCCCGGCGACCACGTCAAAATGCAGGCCGCTGCGCAGAAATGGATCGATAGTTCAATTTCCAAGACCATCAATTGCCCCGAAGACATCGATTTCGAAAGCTTCAAAGATGTCTATATGCAGGCCTATGAAACCGGCTGCAAAGGCTGCACCACCTATCGTCCCAACGATGTGACCGGATCGGTTTTGAGCGTCTCGGAGAAGAGCGATGAAAGCCCCGAAGTCGATCACGGCGCCGACGTCATCTATATGGCCGACCCGTTGGAGCGTCCGAAGTCCTTGGATGGTGCGACGTATAAATTGAAATGGCCTGATTCCGAGCACGCGATTTACCTGACGGTGAATGACATCGTCATAGGCGGTCACCGCCGCCCCTTCGAGGTCTTCATCAACTCCAAAAACATGGAGCATTTCGCATGGACCGTGGCCTTGACGCGGATGATTTCAGCAGTGTTCCGGCGCGGTGGCGATGTGTCCTTTGTCGTCGAAGAACTCAAAGCCGTGTTCGATCCACGCGGCGGTGCATGGATGGAGGGGAAATACATCCCTTCGATCCTCGCGGCCATCGGCGGTGTTCTGGAACGCCATTTGATTTCCATCGACTTCATCGAGGGCGAAGGCATGGGCCTCAAGGTTGATCCGCAAGCCGAAGCGATGGGGGTGGACAGCCGTCCCAAAGGCAAGGCCTGTGCCTCTTGCGGGCAGTACACTTTGATGATGGTCGAAGGCTGCATGACCTGCTCAAGCTGCGGTCATAGCAAGTGTTCTTAGCGAATTGTCGGGACGGGTGTTGTTGTTCTGACCACCAATAAATAGCCATCGGCCGGGCTGAAATGTCCATTTCGCAAGCAAAAAAGGTCAATCGGGCGGAAACGCCCGATTTTCGCGCGTTCCAGGTCCTCTTATGAGTTAAATGGGGGTTCGAGGCTGCCGGGGAGGATATGGGGCGGCGTTGTGGCGAGCAAAAACAATTTTTTGTTTTTTCCATCCACCAGAGCCATCCGAATGTGCAGCCGCAACGCCAGACCGGTCAATCCTTGGGCTGCCTTAGATGAGGGGTCTCCCGAGTATCCAGAGGCGTACCAGCACATCACCATACCCTGGGTTTAAGACAAGAACCCAGTCCAGGTGTTTCAACGGGAAAAGGGCGGCTCGCGCCGCCCTTTGATATCGTTTTTCAGTGTTTCTATCGTGAACGCTGGGCGCGTAGCGCGCCTTCGATGCGTGCGAAGGCTTTGATTGCATCATGTCTTGAATGGCGCCCAAAACAAGCGGGACATCGAAAGCTATCTCCGCTCGCCTTCTGAATCGAATATCCTAAAGCCAAGAAGGCCTCGAAGGCGATTGGGGTCATCGACACGGATTGTGAGGCTATTCCGGTGACCGAAAGGCCTACGATTTCGCGGCTGCGTTGGGTGTAGAGCCGATCAACCAGCACACGTGCTTTCGACATGGAGAACTTTTGGTTCAGCCAGAGCGTGATATCGCAAATATCTTGCTCAGGCCCGAATGAGTTAGGGTGATCTCTCAGACGCTTTTCTTTGATGAGCTGCAATGGACCTGTCACGCTTTTGTGCCGCTCCAAGTGCTCGTTTAAGCCACTTTCCGTTCAAAAGCGACCGGGCTTTTCCAGCCTAATGCTGAGTGTCGGCGGCGCGGATTGTAGAACCCGTTAATGTATT
>NZ_KZ826490.1 GCF_003205515.1 Litorivita pollutaquae | reverse complement strand
CGACGCTTGCATCACAGAAAACGCGCCGCATAATCAGATCAACCAGATGAGCCAAACTCTCTCTTAGATTAGGCTGCCAGTGGTCCCAAAAAACCTGACGACGGACAGTTGTCCCTGCCCTCAATTCACCATCTCTCCACTTTGAACAATGGGCGCGATGTATCACCCGTGTCGATCGGGCGCAGCCCTTCGGTTTTCGAGACAGCCGAGTTGGTGCCCTCCAATGTCCCTTTTCTTTCACGGGATCGGCGTTCGGCCTTCGTTAGGCCCCGGCTTTCAAACTCGATCTGGCGTTGCTGTCGGATCAGCTCAGCCAGGACCAGCTCATTGGACCCGGATTTGCCAAGGGCACGGGCCTTCCTCATGGCTTCGCGATATTCCCAGAGCGGCACGGGCGGAATTTCCAAGTTTCTGTAACGCGCCTCAACATATCGGCCATCGTCCAATTCGACCCAGATCATTGAGATATCGCGAGGGTCGTAGCGAACGACCACCTTCCCATCCCCGCGCCCAATGTGGCCTGCAAGCGCATCCGACCAGTACCGTATCTGGAACAGATGGATGCCGTCACGCCTGACCTTGCGCAGTTCGCTCGGCAAGAAGCTCACCCGAAAGGCTTCCATCTCGAAGGGGATGTCGCCCATCATTTCCTCTGAGAGCACCTCCCATTTGGCGACGGGCGTACAGCCAAGACTTGAATGAATGCTGTTGTTGTAGCGGCAGATTTCCAGGGCAAACCAGCGATCAAATTCGCCTAAAGTCATCGCGGCCATGCCTTCGGCATCGTAGTCGCCCTTGGCCACGACCGAGGATTGCGTTGTTCCAGGCAACAGGTGCACGGCCCCCATCATCGTGCCGATCAATCGTTCGATGTGCCCTCCGAAATGAGGACTGCCTGGCGGCCGATAGACTAGATCGATCCCCCATTCTGCACATGCCGACCGAAAGGCATGCGACCGGAAATCGCGCCCGTTATCGACGTGGATCCTACGCGGTTTTCCCTGCGCGGGCCAAGGAACATTGCACACCAATTCCGCCAGAAGTTCCGCCTTGGGGGCCACAGCCTGTGTCAGGCAAAGCGCCAACGACAGACGCGAAGGTGCCTCGAGAGAGGTGTAATATCCGGTCACCATCCGCGTTGCGACGTCGATCGCCAGCGTGACCCAAGGCCGCCCAATTGGTTGGCGTTCAAAACTGTCGACGAGAATGATGTCCGCAGGCGTATGGTCGATTTGCACGACCTCCAGTGGCCGGTTTGCCTTGTTGTTGCCTAAGACCGGCGCAAATTTCTGGCGGGCTGCCTTTGCGCCTTCGCGTGCCTTGGCAATTTCGCGGGCATCCATTGCATCCAGCCTGCGCTGAACCGTCCGACGTGTCGGCGGTTGCAAGCCCTGCTGCCAGCACGCGCTTCGGATTTCTGTCACGATGCGCGACAGGCTTGGACGTTCCCGCCGCAAGAAATAACGGCGAAGATGTTCTTCGATCACCGCTTCCACCTTGCCGGATATCAAGGTTGTACCAGTAGGGCGGCCCCGTTTCCGAGAAGCCAGCGCGCTGGTCCGCCCACCCTCTTCGGCCAGACGCTTTATCCAGCGCCAGATAGTCGCCCTGCTGACACCAAGCTCCCAAACGGCGTCATTGATGCCACTTTCCAGACTGCCAGTTCCTTTGAGATATGCCTGAACAAGCGGACGCAGAACGGCCGCCCTGCGCGCCTCCTCAGCACCAGCGGCAACGGAGTCTTCGCGATCATCATCCATCAATATTTGCCACACGAAGCTGCGAACCCTGTCTCAGGTTTAAGGGCAAAAATATCGGAATTAAAGACAAAATCTCATATTTAAGGGCAAAGGGCGACCGTTGATTTCGTTGAATTTCCTATCTCACAATTAAAGGCTACGCGACAGCCGGTCATCCAAAGCCCCCAGGCGTCCAGCCACTCTTGCCAGTCGCGAAGCGTGAACGCCTTCTGCCTTTGCCCAGTCTTCGATGACAGCAGTGTCGGGCGGTTCCGCCCGCGGGCCGGGAGGCAAATCATCCGGTTCTTCTTCGAGTGGTCCAGGCAGGAACCAGAGATCGTCTTCGTGAACCTCTTCATCCCCCTCGGTGGTGATGAGAGGGGCGTCGTAATCATCAATCAAAGTAGAGGTTTGTGGCTTCATATGCGCAAAATACTGATCTTTTGCACATTACCCAAGCGTTTTTGTGGCCGCTGCTTGCGCCCTTTATATAGTACGCGCGCGCGACTGCCGGCAGAACCTCTCAGTTCGCGCTCTGCCCTAGGAAACCAAGGGATTATGCACCAGCGCGCCGAGAGAACACTTGCTTGCATTCGTTTACAAATCGTCGTTTATTAGTGATATGTAAAACTGCAAAAAGCATGATTTGATGCCCTTGATAGGCTACGCGCGAGTTTCCACAGAGGATCAGACCCCCCTGCCCCAGTCTGAGGCCCTTCAATCTGCGGGTTGCGTAGAGATCTTTGAAGAACACGCCTCAGGCGGCAATCGTGCGCGGCCAGTACTTGCCCGCGTGCTCGAACGCGTCCAGAGCGGCGACACGCTGGTTGTCGTTCGGATCGACCGGCTTGCACGGTCTCTGTCGCACTTGCTGGAGGTGATCGAACGTCTGGAGGCCAAGGGGGCTTTCTTCCGTTCTCTCCAGGACCCCATCGACACGGCATCGCCACAAGGCAAGTTCACGCTGCAGGTTCTGGGCGCCGCGGCCGAGTTCGAACGCGCGCTGATCCGGGAACGCACCAAGGCGGGGCTGGCGAGCGCCCGTACTAAGGGCCGAGTCGGCGGCAACCCGGGCCTGCGCGCCCGCGATCCAGCGGCGCTACGCAAGGTGCGACTGGCGCGGCAAGACGGCTACATGGAGCGGCTGAACGAGACCGCGCAGGATTGGGTGCCCCATGTGCGCCGCCTGCGGCCCGATATGGCTTGGGAAGACATGTTGCGGATCATCAACGGCCCCCTGCCCCATGATCGCCGCTGGACGCAAAGCCGCCTGCTGCGCGCCGTGAAAGCCTATGTGCGCGACGGGTTCCTGCCCGCCGAGGTTCTGGGCCGCGCCGGACGTCGCGAAACCGACGACCGCCTGCCCGCGATCGTCGCTGCCATCAAGGGCGCGGACCCGGACATCACGCTAGTGGCGATCTGCGATCGGCTGGAATCGATGCGTGAGCGCACACCACGCGGACGGACAAGTTGGCAGCCATCTTCGGTGAAAATGCTGTTGGAACGGGCCGAGCGTCTTGGTTTGCTGGTTAGACAAACGGATTGACGACGCGCAACTGACCCTAGATGAGCAATCCGTCGTGCATGTCCTCACCCCTCAACGTCGTGCACCCAGAGATCAACTCGGCCGACACGACCATCGCGTCATTGACCGATAGCTGGTATTTCTCCGCCAATGCACGGCCCACCTGATGGGTTTGCACCGTCAGGTCCTCGACCGGGCACAAAGACTGGATGCCGGCAAGAAAAACCCCGGTGTCCTCCCAACTGAGCCCTGCCTTCCTGCGGCAATTGGCCAGCGCTTCGTTCAACTTGAACGCTGATCCTAGGCCCCTGCCCTAGTACTTCCTCGGCGCGATCCGCCTTGGGACCATCGCCGTGACGTTGTGCTTCACGTTGGCGTCGGCGGATTTTATGCTCGTGCGAAACGCCCCGGTTAAGTTGGTTATCCTTTTGGAGCCTTCTCAAACCCTGCCGGTCATTTCTCGCATTGAAATCTCCCGTCCCCCTACCCTTCCCCGCTTCGCTTTTAGGATTTCACAACCTTGGACTCCTACGCTCTGGTTATCATTGCATCACCAAAATAAAGGCGCACAGCATTGACCTCCATTTGTTTGAGTGCGAAAGCGCCAAAACCGAGTCTGCCAAGAGCGCCGGTTTGGTCTCGACCTTGAGCTCCTACAATGAGGTCGCTGTTGAGCCGGTTGCCAGCGGGAATCGCGTTGCCCCATGCACTGAGTTGTCGTCTGCTCATCCCGTGGTCTCCTGGTTGAACGCAACGGCACTTGGAAGACGCAGAAGTATGTGGCCGGGGCCGCCTACTTCACCCTGGCGATCCAGGATTTTGTCCTCAACGCCAATCTTGGCAAGACTGCAATCCAGGATGATGACATGGTTCAGCGAGTGATTCTCTGGGGTTCGACCGAAGTCTGAGTAGGGTTTCCCGCGGGCAACCTGTCCTGCCGGAGTGTTTACAGCTGTAAACACGAATGGTTTAATGGACGGCGCATGTAGTCTAGTTCTGCCTAATTAGACACTATATATGCGAAAAATCTTGACTTAACTGGGTGAATCACACCTTTTATCCCCAAGTGGCGCGAAAAAAGCCACATGTTTGAATTTGGGGCAACCACATGATTCCAGTGACACCGCTTAGTACCGAAAGGCCATCAGCCCTCGCAACCGAAATTTCCGAACGGCTGAACGCGGCGATCAGAGAGCACCTTCTTGCGGCTTTCGCACCAGACAACACAAAGTCGCTGCGTGCCTTCGCTGCTCCGGAGGTCGCCGAGTTGTTGGGTGTATCTGGCCAGTTCATGCGAAAAGTGCATGCCGAGGGAACGGTTCCTGAGCCAAGCGACATCCGTGGTGGCCGCCGGTATTACTCCGCCCAAGAGATTTGGAACGCACGAGAGATCCTCGAGCGCTCGTCTCGTACAAAGGGCCGATATGTGCCCCGCCGCTCCCCTGAGGAGAAGCTCCAGATTTGGCAGCTGATGAACTTCAAAGGTGGCAGCAGCAAAAGTACCACGACGATTCACCTTGCCCACTATTTTGCGCTACGTGGTTACAGGGTGCTCGCTGTGGACCTCGACCCGCAAGGCTCGCTTACATCGATGTGTGGGATTAGCCCGGAGATCGAGTTTGATGGGCTGACGATTTACGACGCGATCCGGTACGATGATCCGGTCGAGATGGCTGATGTCGTGCAGCCGACCTATTTTCCCGGCCTGTCAATCGCTCCGTCGCGGTTGATCCTCTCCGAGTTTGAAACGGAATCCGCGGTTCATTCGAACCCGGATCAGCCGTTTTTCACACGCATTCGGAACGCGCTTGTCCAGGTGGAAAATGATTTTGACTTGGTTCTTGTGGATAGTCCGCCGCAGCTCGGGTTCCTGACAATCGCAGGGATGGCAGCGGCGAGTTCGCTGCTCGTGCCTCTCACGCCGTCCATGCTGGATGTGTCGTCCACGGCCCAGTTTCTCGAACTCGCAGGTGCGTACATGGGGGTGATTGAAGACGCCGGCGCGACGCTGCAATACGATCATTTCAAGTTTTTGGTCACCCGCGACGAGCCAACCGATGTGCCTTCGCAGCAGCTCACTTCGTTCATGCGCGCCTTGTTTCAAGATCGGGTCATGTCGGCGACTGCGCTGAAGAGCACAGCAATCAGCGACGCTACGATGCTCAAGCAGTCGATCTATGAAGTTGTTCGTTCTGAGATGACGCGAGCGACCTATGACCGCGCCAAGGGCTCCATGGATGCGGTGGGAGAAGAAGTCGAGCGGATGATCCAGCAAGCGTGGGGACGTTCATAATGGCTAGGAAATCACTCCAAGAAATGTCCGGTATTGCCAGCGCTATTGCGCGGTCTGGTGCAAAGTCGGCGGAAAAGGTCGCGAAGACAAGTGCACCTGCTCTCGGAGCGCTGCAGGGGTCTCTTGCTGCAATTCGTGAAATAGATCCGGACCTAATTGATGACTGGGGTCCAACGGACCGGCTCGACGAGTTTACAGCTGTAAACTCCGACGATGACGGCGCAGGGTTCGATGCTCTCAAGAACAGCATCCGGGATGGTGGACAACAAGTCCCAATCCTTGTTCGAAAGGCGAAGTCCGAAGGGCGGTATGAGGCAATCTATGGTCGGCGGCGACTGAGAGCCTGCCGGGAACTTGGCATCAAGGTTCGCTCCAATGTCCAAGACATCGATGACCAAACGGCTCTTCTTGCAAAAGGTTTGGAAAACGCTGCCCGCCGCAACCTTTCATTCTACGAAAAGGCGCGTTTTGCAGAAGCTATCCTGGAGGCCGGTCATGCCACTCCCACGGTGAGGCAGGTTTTGAGCCTGTCCGCCTCAGGTCTATCGCATTTGATGAAAGTGACCCAGAACGTGCCGGTAAAGGTAGGTGATCTTGTTGGGGCTGCGCCGAAATCTGGCAGACCCAAATGGACCGCTCTTGCGGAGCTCTTCATCTCCAAAAAGCTCACTGAGAAGGTTGCTCTGTCCGTTCTAAAAAACTGCGGTCAGGAAGTGAGTTCCGACGACCGATTGGAAGTGCTGTTGAAAGAAGCCTCCAAGCGAGGGGCGCGACAAGGCAACGTCACCTCTGAAGTGACACCAGTCGAGGGCGTGACGATCAAGACAGGTCGCGGTTCTGTATCGATGTCAGTCAAGAAATCAGGTGCCAATGCGCAGTTTGCGGAATGGCTCGACGACAACCTGGCTGAAATCATCAAGAGATCCTACGCCGAGTTTACAACTGTAAACCGGACGGATGAAAACTGAGGACGAGCAGAAAGGAGGAAGGCGAGCAAAGAAAAACCCCCGAAACCGGAGCTTCGAGGGCTGCTGCGCAAAGCGCAATTCTTAGATTAGACACCTAGAATCTAGCAGCCACCGAATCACCACACAAGAGAAATCGCTCCTGAGCGAACGGGATTTCTTTGTCTGCTGGCTAAAAAATGAAAAAATTCAATGATGCTCCGCATGGAGCGACTGGGACAGGCATGCCTCAGATCGGTGGAGGTGTGTCCAATATCAACCAACCGTCCGGGTGGCGCAAAGCAACGGCAGGACTCGCAGTGGCTGAGCAACATGCACAGGTCGGCGAGAAAGCAGCCGTTCCCAAGGCACAGGCCTTCGTGGCCATAAAGCGCGTGGGTGCCCATATTGGTCTCAAGGCGGGCGATATGATGCTCCTGGACACGCTCGGGGCATTCACACAGGCCCAGGACTGGGAGGAGGGACGCCGCCCGATCGTCTGGGCATCCAATGCCTATCTGATGGAGCAGACAGGCTTCTCGCTGTCCGCGCTAAAACGCCACGCACGGCGCCTGGCGGAGATCGGGCTGATCTCCTTCAAAGACAGCCCCAACGGCAAGCGGTGGGGCCGCAGGGACGCGGATGGCGTCATCATCGAGGCCTACGGCTTCGATTTGTCGCCGCTGTCGGCCCGCGTCGAAGAGTTCGCGCAGTTGCACGCCGAATTGCAGGCTGAGCGTGAGCTGTGTCAGCGCCTGAAGCGCCAGATCACGGTTGCGCGCCGGATGATCCGCGCCAGGATCGAAGCGGCGCTCGGCAGCGCTCTGAGAGGCCCCTGGACGCAGCTCACAGGCCTCTTTGAGGATCTCCTGGACCGTCTTCCTCGACGGGACACGGCCTCTGAGACGCTCACACGGCTCTTGGAATGGTTCCGGGAGCTTCAGGAGCGTGTCGAGGTGGCCTATCTCAAGGCAGTTCGGGCGGACGAGGCTGTGGAAAACACAGCCGAAACCACCGAGCAAGTACTTCAGAAGACTCAAGAAATGGACCCCAGGGAGGTCATTTCCGAACCTCATATACTAATTACAAATCAACTTAATCCTGTAACCTGTAATTCCTCAGAAAAAGAGGAAGCGGCGAGCGTGGTGCCAAATGCGCCACCGGAAGAGCGCGTTGATAGGGAGTTGGAAAATTGGGTGGCTGAAACGCGCAAGAAGCGCGGGGCAGCTCTTGATCTGCCGACAGTCATGCAAGCCTGTCCTGAATTTGCGTCGTGGGCGCGCAATATGGGCGGATATCTGAAGGATTGGGGCGATCTGCACCGTGTTGTGGGGCAGTTGAGGCCGATGATCGGCGTTTCTGAACACGCCTGGAACCTCGCGCAGGACCGACTTGGGCCACAAATCGCGACTGCGGCGCTGGTTCTCACGTTCGACAAGCATTGCGCCGGCGAAGTGGCGTCACCGGGCGGATATCTGCGTGGGATGGTCGAGAAAGCCGGGGCAGGGGAGCTGCATCTCGAGCGCAGCTTCTATGGTCGATTGAGCGGGCAGGCTGCATAATGGGATGGGGACGCAGTTTTTCCACGTTCAGAGTTCCAGGTGGGGCATGCGGAGATTGCCGCCTGTATTCTCCGCAGATTTTGCGGCAGTTATTGTTGTCTTGACGAGATTATGCGGTATAATCTCCGCAAGGAATGCGCAAAATATGACCTACATTCACGAAATCACTGACTGGCCGCAGTTTTCTTGGGACAAGGCCAAGCTGTCTTCACAACTTGCCGCTGTCCGCCACCGACAAGGCAAGCTCTTGGGACGCATGGAAGGCCTTGGCTTTGATCTTCGAAACGAAGCGATGTTGCGAACTCTCACCAGTGATGTCGTCAAGAGCAGCGAGATCGAAGGCGAGACGCTCGACAAAGATCAGGTTCGGTCGTCTATCGCAAAACGGCTGGGGCTCGAAATCGGCGGGCTGATCCCGTCTGATCGCCATGTCGATGGGGTCGTCGAGATGATGCTGGACGCGACGCAAGCGTATGACCAACCACTGGACGCAGAGCGATTGTTCGGCTGGCATGCCGCCCTTTTCCCAACCGGGCGAAGCGGAATGACCCGGATCACCGTGGGGCAGTGGCGTGAAGGCCCTATGGAAGTTGTATCAGGACCTATGGGTCGTGAACGCGTGCATTTTGAGGCGCCGGGAGCAGCACGGCTTGATACAGAGATGGGGCGGTTTCTGACCTGGTTCAATCAGGTCCCTGACACGGATCCAGTTGTTCATGCCGCAATTGCACATCTGTGGTTCGTCACGATCCACCCCTTCGACGATGGCAACGGGCGCATTGCGCGTGCGATCGCGGATATGGCGTTGGCTCGATCCGAACGCAGTTCACAGCGGTTTTACAGCATGTCGACCCAAATCCGGCAGGAGCGGAGCGCCTATTATGATATGCTCGAGACGACGCAGAAGGGCGGGCTTGATGTTACCGCCTGGCTCAATTGGTTCCTCAATTGCCTCGACCGTGCTTTTGATGGCGCAGAGATCATTCTGGAGGCCGTGTTTCAAAAGGCGCGGTTCTGGGAGAAATACGGAACGGCCAACATAAACGACCGCCAGCGGGACATGCTTAACCGCCTCCTGGATGGGTTCGAAGGAAAACTCACGACGTCGAAATATGCGAAGATCGAGAAGTGTTCGCAGGACACCGCATATCGCGACATCCTGGACCTGATCGACTTGGGAGCACTTGAGAAAGATGACGCTGGTGGACGTAGTACCAGCTATTCCCTGTCAGCGAAGTGAAGAGGCTTGTCGCATCCGGTGCTCAGGACAAGCACCGCCAGGATATGTCAGACAGTCGCCAGAAAAAATTGCCGATCTGAGATTTGCCATTATTCATTGATATAAATTCTAAAAATGGAACTCTTAGGTCTGGCATTGCCGATGTTCGTTGCCGATCCGGAGTTTCTGCGTGCAATGAAGAAAACTGGGGCCGTGCCGGCCCCTGAAGTTCTTTTCCCGGGCTGGTGGGGCCGGGAAAAGTGAAAGTGTCCTTCGGGTTTTGTGACTGACGGATGAGGGGCTTTGGGGTTCCTCGGACGGGTCCGGGCCGGGTTCCGGTCTGTCTTTCCTGATGAAGGGCATTCCCATGCAAACAGGTGTCTTGCGCGTGCTGCGCGCGACCGCCGCCTCCTGGTGGCGGCACAAGGAACTGCGCCGAACTGGCCAGCTGAAACTGGCACGGCGGCTCGAACGCGAGACCGTGTTGCGCGATCTCGTCCATCTCAGGCAGGCGGCGACATTGTCGAACGCCCATGTGACCCGCGGCGATGGCGGGACGTTTGTCCAGCTCGGCTGGACCAGCGTGTCGACTTTCGCGCCAATCGAGCGCTTTCCCTTGGCCGCTCTAGCGGTCGCACGAGGCACGCCGTTCATCGATATTCGACCCGTCACCGATGTCATCGCATTCGCGAACCTGCCCCGCGTGACACGGGACGGACCGGTCGACCCTGAACCTTGGGGTCCTGGCCGGGCTGTCTCTCTAACCGCCTACATCGACATGGTCGAAGAGCTTGGTGCCAGGATCGTCAACGATCCACGCCCCAGTCGGCCAGCCTGATCACTATCCCCTCACACCAACACTCGAAAGGAGGCCAGCCATGGCCCGTTCCCGCACGCCCAAATTCGATGCCTCCGAGGTCATCACAAACGAAATCATCCGTATCATCGAGCGCGGCGTCCTGCCGTGGCGCAAGCCCTGGACCGCCGGTGGCAGTTCCCGCCCGCTCCGTCACAACGGCGAGGCATATCAAGGCGTCAACAACTTCCTGCTGACCATGCGGACCGTGATGGCTGGCCACAGCTCGCCCTACTGGATGACCATCCCACAGGCCAATGCCCTGGGCGCCAAGGTCCGCAAGGGCGAGAAGTCCTCCGTGGTGGTCTATTACGGCCAGAGCCGGAAACAGGACGAGGCGTCTGGAGACGCCGACGAGGCCGATGGGGATGAGACCCGCGTCTTCCGTTTCCAGAAATCCTATCGCGTGTTCAACGCCTGCCAGATCGAGGGGTTGGCGGACAGCTTTCATCCTGAGCCGGACCCGGTGCCTGAGCGTCCGCCCACTGAGCCTATACCGCATATGCAGGCTTTTTTTGATGCCATCGATATCACCACCGTCTTCACGGGTAGCGACGCCTACTATCTGCCGCCGGTTGACAAGGTCTACATGCCGCCGATTACGCGGTTCCAGAACCCGAGAAATTTCTATGGGGTTTGGGCCCATGAACTGGGCCATGCCACAAAGGCGCGCCATCGCTTGAACCGCGACTACGGTCTTTCGCGGTTTGGCAACACAGCCTATGCCCGCGAGGAGATCGTGGCCGAGCTCACGTCGTGCTTTCTGGGGCAGGAACTTGGGTTCACGTCGCATACGCTCGAGATGAATGCCGCTTACCTCTACAATTGGCTGCGGGTGCTGCGCTCGGACAAGCAGGCGATTTTCAAGCACGCGGCCGATGCGCAGCGCGCCTGTGATTACCTTATCGCGCGATCGGAGGCGGGCAGGGCAGGGGAGGTCGACCAGGCCGCTTGAGGGGATGTGTGTCGGCAAAGGGAAAGTAGGCTTTGGGAAGGGTGTTTCAAACTTCTCAAAGGACAGACCCATGACCAACGCAGCACAGCCTCTGACAGACCTCCCAGACCCCGCCGTAATCGCCGCTCAGAATGACGCTTTCCGCAAGCTCGCCTGCCTCGGGATAGCACCAGAGGCGCCCATCCAAGGCCGGATGCATGTGACCCGCTCGCTCATGGAGGCGGGGGACGGTTTCATGGCCGAGGCGGTGAAAGCGACCGGTACGTTCGAGACGTTTGAGCCAGAGAACGATCCGGAGGGATGGCATGATTTCGGGGCGGTCGAGATCCAGGGTGAAACCGTATTCTGGAAAATTGATCTCTATGAGGCAGATTCCGATTTTCGCTACGGTGCCGAGGTCCCGGATAACCCGGAAACCACCATGCGTGTGCTGACCATCATGATGGCGCGCGACTGGTAGGCGAGGGGTAGCCTCAAGACCTATTTCTCAGCCTCCTAAGGCCCGCTGCCCACTCAAAAGGCAAAGCGGGCCTTTTGTCCTTTTGATCCCCGAACCCGGGGATTGGTCGCGCAGCAGGTCGCGCCGGCCGCACCCTACCCATCGAAAAGGACATCCCATGACCGCAAGCTTCAAACCCGTATCTGTCGCTATCGGCGATCTGACTGCCCACTCCGCCAATGTGCGCAGTAACTCCCCGGAAACCTATGACTCCGAGAATATCGCGCATCTGAAAGCCAGTATCGCCGTTCTGGGCCTCCTGCAGCCACTTCTGGTCCAGAAGCTCGACGGCAAATACGCCGTGCTTGCCGGTGGCCGACGCCATGCCGCGCTGAACGAGCTGGTCGCGGACAAGGCCGCCAAGGGCTTCACGAGCAAGACCGAGATCGACTGCCGCCTTGTGCCGGAGGATTGCGACGTGACCACGGCCCTGTCGCTCGCCGAGAACATCACCCAGGCGCCGATGAACGCGATCGACGAGTTCGAGGCCTTCGCCCGGATGATGAAGGTCGATGGTCAGACGCCCGAGACGATCGCCAAGACCTTCGGTGCCACCGTTGCCGCCGTGAAGGGGCGGCTGCGCTACGGCCTCATTCACCCTGACATCCGCGCCGCAGCCCGGGCCAAAGCGATCACGCTCGATACGATGAAGGCCTTTGCGGAGCATCCGAGCCAGGACGTGCAGAAGGAGGTCTTCGAGGCGCTCACGACGGAAGACAGCTATCTGCAGGCCTACACCGTCCGTCAGGCTCTCAAATCCCGCGGCGTGCAGATCAGCGACGATATCGGGGCTTTCGTGCGCGCGGACTACGAGGCACGGGGAGGTGCTGTTGCGGCTGACCTTCTGGAAGAGCATTCCGTGCTCGAGAATGCGGCACTGGTCGAGGTCATCCTGCTGGAGAAGCTCGGTGCCGCCGCCGAGGAAGCCCGTGCGAAACTGGGTCTTGCCTGGGCCGATGCGATGGTGCGCTATGATTACGCGACCATGGCCGACTACGGCCGCGTCTATCCCGGCCCTATTGAGCCTGATGAGGCCGCCCAGAAGCGCATCGATGAGATCACCGCCGAGCTCGAGAAACTGCAGCTCGAGATGGAGGATGAGGGGCTCGAGGACGACGCCTACACGGCGCTCTACGAACGTGTGGACGCTTTGGAAGACGAAGCGCGCGATTTGCAGGAGGCCTACGGTGCCGAGGACCTTGCCCGCGCCGGTGTGATTGCGTCGTGGTCGGGCGGTCAGGTCACGCTCCATGTGGGCCTCGTGCGCCCGGAGGACAAGCAAGAGGCGTCTCAGAGCCCTTCCGGGAACCAGACCGGCAAGGATGAGCCCGACCCAGGCGAGATCGCCTATCCGGCTTCGCTGGCCGAGGATCTCAAGACCGAGCGGGCTATGGCCCTTGGAGCCGCGATGGCGATGAACCCTGAGGCCACGCTGGATCTGACGCTCTTCAAGCTGGTCAGTGACGTTCTGGCCAGCGGCATGAGTGTCACGCAGGCGATCAAGATCGATGCCCGCAAGGAATGCCGCAGCCATGCCAAGATGGACGAGATCGATGGCGCCTCGCTCGAGCAGGTGGCGGCGGCGCATAATGCGCTTGACCTCTCGTGGCTCGATGAGGCCCGGTCCCCTGCCGATCAGTTCGCCGCGTTCCGCGCGCTGGAGGCCGCCGAGAAGGCCAAGCTTGTCGCGTATGCCACAGCAAGCACCACGCAGTCCTGCTTTGCGCGGGATCGCCAGCGCGACAGCCTGATGCATGATTTCGAGATCGAGATCATGCCCGACATTCGCGCACATTGGACGCCGAACGCGGCTCTGTTCAACCGCTTCAAGAAGGCCTGGCTCCTGAAAATCCTCGGCGAAGATCTTGGCCTTGCCCAGGAGGCGGTGACGCTGGCCTCGTCCAGCAAGAAGGAGATCGTCGCCTTCTGCGACAAGCTCTTCGCCGAACCCTTCGCCACTCTGACGGACGCACAACGCGCTGCGGTAGCCGCCTGGTGCCCGCCGATGATGCAGACCGCCGGAAGCGCGACGGACGAAGCGCCCACGGTAGAAATCTCGGAGCCTGACACTGGCGTCGCGAAAGCGGCCTGAGCGACCCTCTCGACCCGCGCAAGGCTCAAACACCGCGCGGGTCGACCCTTTCCCACACTGAACAGAAAGACATCCCCATGGCTATTCTCAAGTTCTCCGCGTCCGCTGTCGCGGCGCAGATCGCCCATGCGCGCGGCTGCAAGACCTTCCTGCCCAACTGGAACGGACCCGTGGACAGGCCCGCCCTGATTCTGATCGTCGGCAATGGCGTGCATCTGCGCTCGAACGGCATTGATGGCACAACCACCCGCATCGTCACCACCGAGCAGGCGGATCCCTCCTTCGCCTTCGCCGACGGCATGAACCCGTTTCGGGACACCGACTGGATGGCGCAGCGCCGCATGGCGTTTCGCGACCTGACCGGGCAGTTTTACACGGACATCCTGGACGACGTGCAGGTGCTCATCGACCGGGGGCAGGGCACGATCCGGCTCGCCACTGATGGTCACAGCATCCGCGTCTTCGTGCGCCGCGCAGCGGATTATCTCATCGGCGGAGCCTATGACGTGCCCTCTGGTCTCGGGGGTACCTTCCGAGTCATCCTCAAGGACGCCTGTGACACCTTCGCGATCGTCCAGAACTGCGGCAATTGCGAGGATTTCGACGCCATGCAGCCCTATCGCGTGCCGCTCGATGCGCTCATGGAGATCGACGATCGGAGGGCGGCATAGTGGGATGGCTCTTTTACACCGACCGTCGTATCAAATCCTACGCGGATGAGAAGGCGGAAATTACACGGCTCTGTACCTTCGAGACCGACATCCGAAAGACAGAACTGCTCAAGGCCTGCAAGGTGGGTTCGACCTGGTACGCGGCAGCGAGGGTCACAAACCTCCACGGATCTCCGGTCGAGGATGCGACCTATGTCACAGACCCTGACGGCTCCGTCACCTTCGGTGCCGTATTCCTCACCCGATACGACGACGGCTGCTGGGGCTACAAGGACATGGAGGAAAGCGCTGGTCCCGTCGAGTCGCGCGCGCCGCTCAGCCTTCTGGCGCTGCTCTCGGAATTGAAGAACCCAGAGAGCTATGCCCATGCTTGGCGCCAGCGCTGTCGTGATTGGGCGTCGATTCCGGACTACCAGGAAGGTGACAGGATCAAGCTCGCCGCTCCCGTGACGCTCACAGATGGCAGTACCTGCCAGATCGTCACCGTGACCCACTACAGTCGGGGGCGGCAAAAACGCCGCTGCTACCGCATCGAGGAAACCGGCGCGCTCGTGCGCCTGTCGAAAGCGACGCTCGCTGGCTCGGAGCTGCTCAGCTCCGCGAAGGGCGCGGCAAGTCCTGTGCTGGCAGAGTTCCTGGCGGGGCAGGAGGATTGAACGACTAGACCATCAAGCACCGGCGCTTCCTTCGAGCCCTCTCTGCTCTTACAAAGTGTAGAGGGGGCTATTTGTCTTTTGGAACTCAGACCCTGATCCAAAGGACAAACCCCATGGCCAAGCCAACCCCAACAAACCCAGTTCTTACCGTCTCCGACCCCGATCTTTCCACCGCTCTGAGGCAGATGGGAGCGGAGATTGATCACCAGCCCCTGCGCAGTTCGGCGCTTGCCCGTATCATGCGGGAGGCGTTCGGCGGCAGCGATGCCAGTGGCGCGTGGGACTGGCGCATGGCCTATGACATGATGCAGGCTGCGGCTGTTCAGGTGCTGCTGCGTCAAGACGGCGCCGAGGGTGGTATTGCCGCTGCAAAGCTGCTCGCCTCGCGGCTCCTGACGGAAACCCGCCGCTCCGAGCAGCAGATCCGGTTGCAGCAGTTTTCCACGCCACTGCCATTTGCCGCCTTTGCCGTGCGGGCGGCTGCGGTCCGCAAGGGCGAGACCGTGCTCGAACCATCCGCCGGAACTGGCGCCCTGGCCGCTTTCGCCACCCGCGCAGGCGCCACGCTTCTGCTCAACGAGATCGATCCGTTTCGCCAGCGCCTCCTGTGCGCGGTCTTCGGGGGCGAGGTGACAGGTCACGATGGTGAGCATATCGACGATCTGCTGCAGACACTGGTCCTGCCCCACGTCGTGGTGATGAACCCGCCATTCGCCTCTTCGATCGATCGGTCTAGGGATAAGCACATCGCGGCCAAGCATCTCATCGCTGCCGCGAAGCGCCTCGCGCCCGGGGGGCGGCTGGTGGCGATTATGCCGCCTGGGTTCACACCCGACCGTGATGCCGCACATTGGTCGCGCGCCTGCGGCCTCTTCACGCCGCGCTTGGCGCTGACGATCCCGGGACAGGTTTATCGCAAGCTTGGCACGAGTGTGGAAACCCAGCTGATGGTCTTCGACAAGGTGCCGGAGGGTGGTGAGTTCATCCGCGCCACGGTGCGGGATCTGGACGACGCTTTGGCATATGTCGACGCCGTGGCTGCGATTCGGCCCGAGGCGCGTCTCGCCCAAAGGGCGGCGACGAGCCCTCACGCGGGGAGGGTCGTTCCAGTGCCTGTCACGCGCAAGCGGCCTGTTGCAGCGGTCGCTGCATCCAAGACCAAAACCAACGCCGCCGTTCCGCTTACCTTCACCAGTCTCGAGACCCCACGGGACAACACGCCGGTCTCGGACATCTATGCCCGCTACCGCCCGCAGCGGATCGAGATCGCGGGCGCTCGGGAACATCCCACGCCGTTGGTCGAAAGTATCGCAATGGCCTCCGTCGCGCCGCCATCGCCATCGCATGAGGCGAGCGAGTCATTGCGTCTGCCCGCCCGACTGATCGAAGAGGGCCACCTCTCCGAGGCGCAGCTTGAGACCATCATCATGGCCCATTATGCCCATGGGTGCGATCTGCCAGGGCGTTTTACCATCGATGACGACCAGACCAAGATGACGCGTGCCGATCATGACCCGGATGCGCGCGCCTATCGCCTCGGCTACTTTCTTGGCGACGGCACCGGCTGCGGCAAGGGTCGGGAATGTGCGGGGCTGATCCTCGCGGGATGGCTCGCCGGACGCCGTAAGGCCGTCTGGGTCTCGAAGTCCGCCACGCTCATCGAGGACGCCATCCGCGACTGGACTGATCTCGGCGGCTCGCCCGCCGACATTCAGCCGCTGTCGAAATGGAAACCGGATCAGCCCATCCCCATGGGCGACGGTATCCTCTTCGTCACCTACGCCACGCTGCGTTCGGCGGGCAAATGCGGCACCACGCGGCTGAGCCAGGTCCTCGACTGGATGGGCGCGGGGTTCGATGGTGTTCTGGCTTTCGACGAAGCCCATGCCATGCAGAACGCGGCCGGGTCCGAGCAGGGCAGGGGGGTCAAACCCTCCCAGCAGGGCCTCGCCGGGCTGCGGTTGCAACTTGCCGCGCCCCGCGCCCGCATCTTTTACATTTCGGCCACGGGCGCCACGAGCGTGCACAACCTCGCTTATGCCGCGCGGTTGGGGCTCTGGGGTCAGGGTCCCGAATACCCCTTCCCGAGCCGCGAAAGTTTCGTCTCTGCGATGGAGGCAGGCGGCGTCGCTGCCATGGAGGTGGTCGCGCGCGACCTCAAGACACTCGGGCTCTACACGGCCCGCGCGCTCAGCTTTGATGGGGTGGAATATGATGTGCTGGAACATGCACTGACCCCGGCCCAAACCGAGATCTACGACGCCTATGCGGGTGCGTTTCGCACGATCCACCACAATCTCGAGGCAGCCCTGACCGCCACCGGCGTCGATGACGCCTCGGGCGAGACCAATGCCTCCGCCGCACGCGCCTCGGCCAAGTCCCGCTTCGAGAGCACGAAACAACGGTTCTTCAATCATCTCCTGATGGGCATGAAGGCCCCGAGCATCGTCCGTGCCATCGAGGAAGATCTGTCGGCAGGCTATGCTTGCGTCATCCAGGTGGTCTCGACGGGTGAGAGCCTGCTGAAGCGCCGGCTTGAGATGATGGACCCGGACGATGAATTGGTCGAAGGCGCGCTGACGCCCCGCGACTACGTGTTGGGCTATCTCGAACAGGCCTTCCCGATCCATGCGCAAAAGCTGGTCGAGATCGACGGCAACATGGTGGCGGAACCCTTGCGCGACGAGACCGGCGCGCTGGTCGTCTCGCGCGAGGCGCTCGCCCTGCGCGATGCGGCAATGATGGAACTGATGACACTGGCGCCGATCCCCTCGGCGCTCGATCAGATCCTCTGGGCCTTCGGCGATGAAGCCGTAGCCGAAGTCACCGGGCGCTCCATCCGCCCTTTGAAGGCCGAGGATGGTCATCTCTTCATCGAGAAGCGCGCCGCCGCCAGCAATTCCTCCGAGACCCAAGCCTTCATGGAAGGCGAGAAGAACATCCTGATCTTCTCCGATGCGGGTGGCACGGGCCGCTCCTATCATGCCGCGCAGACGGCGAAGAACCAGAAACGGCGGCGGCACTACCTGCTGGAGCCAGGCTGGCGCGCCGACGCGGCCATTCAAGGTCTTGGCCGCACGCATCGCTCGGCCCAGGTCAGCGCGCCCTTCTTCCGGGTCTGCACCTCGGATGTGCATGGCGAGAAGCGCTTCACCTCGACGATCAGCAAACGGCTCGACCAGCTGGGGGCGCTCACCAAGGGCCAGCGAGAAACCGGCTCGCAAGGCATGTTCCGCGAGGAGGACAATCTCGAAAGTCCGATCGCGCGCGCGGCGCTGCGCGGCTACTACGCCGATCTCGCTGCCGGACGGGCCGAGGCGATGAGCTACGAGAGCTTCACTGATTGGACTGCGCTGCGGCTGATCGACAAGGACGGCTTTCTGCTCGAAGAGCTTCCCCCGATCCAGCGCTTCCTTAACCGGGTTCTAGCCCTGCCCATTCACATGCAGAACGCGCTTTTTGCGGAGTTCATGAGGCGGATCGCCGATCAGACCGAACGGGCGCGGGCGGCGGGAACGCTCGATCTCGGGGTGGAGACCCTGCGCGGGGAAAGGATCGAGCAGGTCGGGGCAGAGGACCTCTGGACCTGCCCGAAATCCGGCGCGGTGACGCGGATCATTGGGCTTCAGGTCACGGACCCGGTGTATGTGTTGTCCGCGGATGAGGCGCTCTCGCGCAATCCGGATAAGACCACGATGGTAAACCGCGCTTCGGGACGCGCGGCGCTCATCTCGGCGCGGCCCATGCAGATGTATGACGAGGATATCGTCACCCTGATGCGCAAGGCGGTGCGGCCCAATGGGTCCAGCTATCTCGAGGAGACCCGGTTTGAGGCTTCAGCCTGGGAAAAGATCGGGGGGGCAGAGTTCACCCGGCTCTGGGATGACGAAGCCGCGTCCTTGCCAAAAACCAGCATGACGAAGCTCTACCTGCTGACCGGGCTGTTGCTGCCGATCTGGAAGGATATTCCGACCACGAATGAACGCATCTACAGGGTCACGCCCGACGGCGGAACCAGCATGATCGGCCGCACGCTGAGCGAGGAAGGCGCGGCGGCGCTGCGCGCACGCTTCCTCGTTTCCAACCCACAAACCCCAGAAGAAATGCTAACCGCCGCCCTAGGCTCCACTGCCCAGGTCGATCTGGGCCGCGGCCTGACCCTGACCCGCCGCCGGGTGGCAGGCGAGGTGCGCCTCGAGCTGGGCGGTGCCGACAAGGGCATGATCGAGGGTCTCAAGGCCATGGGGTGTTTCACGGAGATCATCGCCTTCCAGCTTCGTGTGTTCCTGCCGCATGGGGACGGAGTCGACACATTGGGCATCCTCTCCCGGATTGTTGGAACCGGACCAGGCGCCACGCGGGACGTAACTTCAGTGGCAGCAGAATAGCGAGGGGGCGATCATGACACTCGAAGAGATCAAAGCCGCCATCGATGCAGGCCAAACCTTGCATTGGGCCAACACCGGCTACCGCGTGCACAAGGACGGCCTCGGCCAATACCTGATTACGTTTGAGCCGAACGGTAGCACCATAGGGCTGACCGACCGGAGCGGGCTGCGGCTGAACGGGGATGAGGCAGAGTTCTTCATCGCGAAATCGGAGGAGGGCGACGAGAAGAGCCAAGACAGCCATCTGAGACCAGACGGGCAGGGGAGGGGCGTCGTACCCGGCGGGGAGGTGGCACAATCTCTCAGGCGCCAGCGCTGAACTGAAGGTTGGGGAGAAAGGAAAGCGAGCTTTCTGGTTTGTGATCCCAGGAGGGGTCGAAAAAGAAATCCCGGATGCTCTGGCAAGGACGTCAGGCACCGGCAAATCCAAAAGGAACCATCCCATGTTCGCAGGAACCCTGACCCGCAACACCGAAACCGCCCAATATTCAGGCATGATCCACAGCAGCCGTTTCGACATTGCCATCCAGCTCGAGAACCGTCCGAAGATGTCCGAGCGCAGCCCGGATTACGACGTGACCGCGGTCAACAAGTCGGGCCGCAAGGTCCGCATCGGCACGGCCTGGAACGAGACCGGCAATACCAGCGGCAACCCCTACATCTCGATCCAGATTGATATCGGTCTCGGCCCGTTCCGCGTCAACGCCGTGCAGACGATAGAAGCGCGTGCAGCCAAGAGCGGCGAGTTCGAGATCATCCCGATGGTCTCCAACGGCTTCATGAAATCCGGCTCGATCTCGGGCGAGCTGACCGCGATGGACGCCGACAACGCCTTCGCCGGCTACATCGCCAATATGATGTTCGATCTCGATTTCATGTTGATCGAGAACGACTACAAGTCCGAGGACACCCATCCCGATTACCGGGTCGAGGTCAGCTCGCCCCGCGGTAAGCCGATCCGCGTCGGGTCTGCCTGGATGGCCAAGAGCAGCCGCACGGGCAATGACTACCTGTCGCTGTTGATCAACACGCCCGATGGCGACCTGCGCGTCAACGCCGTGCAGAACGAGGAGCAGCGCGGCGGCAAGACCTTCTCGATCATCCCGTTCATCGACGGTGGTGAGCAGCCGCAGGATGCAGGCGCGGGGCTGTCGCTGGTCGCCTGACTACAGCAAGAGGCCTGAACAACCGAGCAGCAAGGGGAGCCGTGGTTACACGGTTCCCCTTTTTCTTCGTCGGTATGTTTGTGGGCAACCCGACACATGACCGGCGTGAGATGTGTGCTTATTTCGCCAACAGTTCCGTGGCCGTCCGCCTAATTCTGGCCTCGACCGCTGAAACTTCCAAGTTATGTTCTTTGGCAATCAACCGAATGGCCCCGTGCACGTCGCCTGGAGCCTTATCAGACTGAAACGGGGCATCCGTTTCGGTGAGAAGTTGTTCTATAGGGATCGTTTCAAGCAAGTTGCGCCCCCGTGGAGCCAGCAGCATCTGTTCGTTGACCGAAAAACAGCAGCCTAGTTCTAAAGCGCGTCTGATCTCCGCCCCCGAAGCGTTGAACCAGTGCAGAACAGGAACACATGTGCGATGCGCCCCCGTTTTCTCGATGACATCAAGCACCTGTTTAGCGGTTCGAACACTGTGAATGCTGATTACCTTATCGCCGAGCCTTGCGCAGAGCGCCATCACGCGTTCGAACACCAATTTCTGGCGTTCGAATGAAGGATAGAACCGGCGACCTGCATCCAGGCCGACCTCGCCGATATACCTGGTCGAGGGAGCGAGTTCTTCGAACAGAGATAGCTCCGATGCGCGTTGCGCGACAAGCTGCGGGTGCATTCCAAGGGCTGCATGCACAAAGCGCCTGGTACGGGCCATCTCGGCGTTTCGGGCAAAAGCCTTGGGTGTAGTCGTCACTGCCAGGGTTAGGCACCGTGCGGCCTCGCAACGCGCATACTCCGCCGCCATATTCTGACAGAGGTCGAGATGGCAATGAAAGTCGACGGGGCCGGACCAGTCCGCGTCAGACATGTTTTGTCCTCACGCCCTTGAGTATCTCTGACACTTCATCCATGCCTCGGCGATACACGTCGACATATGCGTCCAGATCATCGCGGTCGAGGGGTCCTGGCTTTTGCACGAGGAACCTTGCCCGACCGGGATTTTGCCGCAAATTCTCTGCGGCAAACATGAAGGATCGGATATTTTTGCCATCGGCAGATTTTGAGTCCAATGTGCTGGCCTTAAGGTCATCCAGAAAGTACTGTGTCGTATCGGGTCCATCGAGGCCCGCCGCAAGGGAGGCACGACGGATCAAGCAGGGGACGCAGCGTCCGCAATGCTGGGGCGGCGCGCTTTCGAAACGGACCTGTGCAGGATGGGAACAGGACATCGAGGTCGGGGCAAGTTCGGCCAGAAGGTCACGATCAAGGCACTCCCTGGCCATCTCACCCTTAGTCTTGAAGCGATAGGGGTTTTCCAGCGACACGTTGATGCCCAAGACTTTGACGAGATCTGACATCGAGCGGATGAAATGCGGATGGGCCGTCCGCGTGCTAAGCGACCCGAGCCTATGGGCGTCCATGGGAACGTTGAGCGCGATCAACCCATTTTCGGGGATGAGCACCTTGTCTGTGGAAGCGACGGCGTCGGCCGCAACCACTGCGAGACTGTAGAAGAGGAAGGAGCGCGCCCTCTGATTGTTGTCGCTCCCGGCTTCCGGGAAATCCTTCTTTCGGAAGCCGATATAAGCCCGGACGGATTCGAATGCGTCCTCGTGTCGGTCTTTCAATACCTCGAGCAACTGCCTCTGCGCGCTCGACGCCTCGCCGTCCCAGTAATGGCTGACCAGGAGTGGCCGCTGCCCCGAGGCAAGGAGATCGATCGCACCGATGAGACTGTCCAATCCGCCCGAGAACAGGCTCACTTGCGTGAAGTCTGTGAAGTCCATCTCTTCGGGTTGCTTCGTGAAGGACTGGAATTCGTCCGGCCGGTGACGGAACGTGAAACTCCAATGATCGCCGGTCAAGAATTGCAGCATTCGGGACAGATGGTCGTGCTGGTGTCGCCAGAGCTCGGGCTCTGCCACGGGAACGCTGAGATCGATCATGCGCGTCCATCCGTCATCGGCGTACCGTTCCCGCGAGACGCCGGTGTCGGCGGCGTACACCGCGGTAGCCATGATCATGAGGTCGACCGCGGCCTCGCTCGGTCTCGCGCCCAGCTTGAAGAGCCGGTCCAGCAGCTGACCCAGTCCCCTGTCGAGATCCCCAAAATTGTCGATCATATCGATGATTATATCAGCCGCACCCTCAGCAGATGTCACGTCACCGCGCCCCAAACGGACAAAGATATTTCGTCTCATTGCATGGTCTCCAGGACGGCTCCGAGCATGTCGAAGGTGTCTGCATAGACCTCGGAAATGCTTCTGTCGATTTCGGGTTGTGTCGGTTGGGATTCGACATCGAACCGGTTACCAAGCGCGTCCCTGACCCGTCCCTGCGTAAAATCGCGTGTGATCCGCTCGGCCTCCCGGAAGTCGGCGTCGGATGCGGATCCGTGCAACGCGTTCGTACCGATCTCGTTCAGGACCTTGGTAACCACGCTCCGGGTGATCACATCACACAAGAATTCATCGAGTTGATCGGGTGAAAGCTCATCGAATGCGCCTGGATCATCTTCCGCGACCTCTGCGATCGCTTCGAGCATCGCGTCACGGGCGATCGATTCATCGATCGTCCCACCATCGGGACAGATTACCTCCGCGACGGCCTCAAGGACCTCCGCGGCTGGCCGACCCGCAAGGCCTTGAAGATCAAATCGGGCGAGCGCCGCCTCGGCACCTTCGTTCGCGACGGCGCTTGCGAGCCCGGCGACACCGGATGCGACCCTGGTAGAGTGCGGCATTCGCCGTGCGGCCCCGGCTCCGCCTCCCGCAGCGCTGACGTAACCTTTCAACGCCCGTCCGAGCGACTTGCTCCCGCCACCGTTCGTGAATCGGGTGAACTGGCCGCGAGGATAGGTGAATGCGCCGCCGGGAGGGGCCAAGGCGGGCGGCGTCTGCACTGCACCCTTCTCTCCGCCCTCGTCCGGGGTCGGTTTTTCGGTGTCAGAACCATCGCTTCCGTCGTGATCGGATCCCTCTTCACCACCGCCCATGCCCGGATCGACGCCGTCGACCCAGTCCGGAACGAGGCCGGACGCGGGTCCACCGTACGAGCTCGAAGTTCCCATTATCCTGTCCCCTTCCCACGGCCACTTCGTCCACCACCCGCAGCGAGCTGGAGCGGTTTGTTCTCATCAAGTTTGGCCCAGCCCTCTTTGAGTTTGGCAAACTCTCGTTTGGCTTCCGCTCCGGTGAAGATCTTGTCCCAGCCCGTGGCTGCCCATGGCCCTAATTGACCACTTGGCAGGTCCGCGAGAAGGCGAACCGTAGGGGTCTGGAGATTGGCGGATATTTTGCAAAGCTCCGCAAGGCCTTCGATGCCACCAGGCCGCTTCTTCAGATCTGTTGCGGCCCTGATCCTTGCGGCCACCACGTCAAAGATCTGCTCGATCTCTCCGGGCGTGAGCTTTGCGATTTCTACTGCCGCTGCGCGCGCGCCTAGGGTGCTGCCGCAAAGCTTCTCGATCCAGTCCTCTTTCAGAGCGAGATTGGTGCCTGCAGTGAATAGCGCCTTGCGATCTCGGGACACGAACAAATACGGACGCAGATCCTCGTCCGCGAGCGCGGGGGCTACCAAAGCCCATCGTCTGACCCATTCGCTCGCAAGAAGGTCGTCCTCCGGAAGTCTCTCCGTTTGACCCCGGCCCTTGGCGGTGGCCGGTTTCTTGGATTTTTCGGGCTCTTCATCATCTTTGCGCAACGCCTCCTCGAGTGTCGCAACGGTTATGGAGGAGCCGCTGACAGCGGCCTCGACCTCGAGGCGTTCGAAGAAATCGGCCTTGAAACGTTCGGCGAGCATCAGCTTGGCGAGGACCGCGGGGTTCACATCGTCACCGATCCCGCGCGCATCCGCGATGGCGAGACGGAGATTGAGCGTGTTCAAAAATCTCTTGATCTGCCTCGGGTTGCCTTGAGCGCCTTCAGCGAGCGGCAGCGCGAGTTGATCGGCGAGAATGAGCGCATTCTCCAGCTCCGCCGAGACCGCACCGAGACGCTCTTCGATCACACCGCGGCTCAGCCCGTTCCCGTCCCAGGGACGTCTGAGTGCTTCGCGACCTAAGTTGAGCAATGTGTCGAAGGGGGCCGAACCGGTGTCGAGCGAGCTACCGGCGACGAGAAGCGTGAGATAGATCTTGGTCTCGACGTATCCCAGTGGCGGTAGTCGGAACGGCACCTGAATGAGCTTTTCGAGGTAGTTCCGGGCATAGGTCGACGGGCCCGACGATAGTGGCAAGTCCGGGAAATGGGACCTGACGGCGTATTCGATCATTCCCTCGTCGGCGGCGATGACAAAGGCCGCGCCGGGCACGAACAGGAAGAGCCGTATCGCCTCAAGTGTCTCGATCGCCGTGGCGGGAAGGCATCTGTCCAGATCGTCAACAACAACGACGAGGCGATCTATGTCCGCGGCCGCGAGCAGTTCCTCGAATTCCACCCTGAAGGCATGAATATGGGCAGGCAAGGTTTCGGCTTCAGGGTCGTTAAGACAATCTGTGACATTCTTGACGTACCCTGTCATATCGCCAACCGTCAGATCTTCGCCACCGGCCAAGAGCTTCTTCCCCTGTTCCATGAGCCCGCCGAGCATGTCCGGGGATGGGATGCCGGTAAGTCCGGTCAGGGCGAGGCCACCCGCCTTGGACGCGACTTTCATAAGATCGACGCGCTTAAGCAGTTTTTTGGATGCGTCTTTCAGCTTGGTGGTGAAGGCCCGATCCCGCAGCAATTGCTCTACGATCGTTTCGATGATGACGGTCTTTGCGTCTTCGAGGCCTTGGAACAGCCAGCCGTTGAACCGGACGACGGATGTGCGATCGTCCTCTGAAAACGCGTCCTCCAGCATGAGCAACACGCTCGATTTTCCAGCACCCCAGTCCCCATGGACGCCGACCGTGAGAGGTTCGTTCCCAGAGTCTCTGATCACCTTCGCGACCGTCGCGGAGACGGCTTCCGAGTAGATCATGTCGATGGCGGTCTCGTTATCTGGAATAATCATGAAAGTCATTTCTGTAGGATTTCGAGGTTTCAATAATTGTCGATTGCGCGCAGCTTTGCCGCCTCGTCGCTGGCCGAGTGATTAGTTGTAAACCGGCAGGCTTGCCCGATCTATTGGTCTTCTTTCCTCGTTCGGTTCTCGTCATAACAAGTCTCGAACCGGAACAAATGCTTGGTTGGTTTCAGCGGCGCGTCGCAGCTTTTCGTCAAGCACGTCGATCAATGAGAGACGGTTGTGAACGACCTGATGCAGATCCAACCCATCAGCACAGATTATATTTGTGCGTCTACCCGTCCTGAAAGCCTTGAGGCCGTCTTCGGAGAAGCCCGAATTACTGATGAAAAGCCCGCGCGCCCAAGTCGCCTTGCCTGAGACCTTTCCCGAAAAGGTTAGCAGATCGGATTGTCCCGTGCGACCAGCCTGCCATTTGGCTTCCACGAGGTATGTTTCGCCGTGCAACTTGAAGCTTCCGTCAATCTGTTCGCCTGTCAGTTTGAAAGGCGCTCGCGGCGTCAGACCATACGCGGCGAAAAGTTCGGTTAGAAAGCGCTCATATTCATAGCCGCGCCGCTGAGGCGGGTGTTCAAATAGGCCGATCAGGCGCGCCGATAGCGTGTGCGCTAACTCGTCCGAAAGCGTGGCCTTCTTTGGTTCCGGAGTCGCCTCCGGCTCGGTTTGGGCTCCCGCCAGTGATTCAAGAAACGTGGGATCGTTTAGCTCGAGCACCTTTATCGACAGACGCAAAAGGAGCGCGTTCAAACCATCTACTTCCGCGCGGGTTAGCGGCTCGCCTTTACCTCTGCGCCAAGTCATCGATTGCCGGACGATCGCCAACATCAACGCGCTGAGCTTGTGTCGCCGTTGACTGAGGGTTGACGACAACATTTGAACAATGGCCGGACGCTTGCTCGCTCCGGTCCACAAGTCCTCGCATTGGACTTGTGCCGCTGCCAATGGGAATGCGGTCCGTGAGTTTCCGCTCCCAGGCAAGAAGTTGTAGAGAAGGTCCGCGAGATCCTCGACGCATTGTTCCTCGACGAGATTCATGAGCGACCCCACAGGCATGAGAGCGGAGCAGCGAACATGTTTTCGCCGAACGGTACGACCCGGTCATGGTCGTAAAGTATCATGCCTTGGACGAATTTCTTGCCGCAGGCGTCCGCTAGTTTTCGCATTCCCGAAAAATCACTTGCCGAAACGGTGGCGGACGACTTCACCTCGATCCCGACGACCTCACCTCGTCGGTTCTCCAATACGATGTCGACCTCGTTCTTGTCCTTGTCTCGGAAATGCGAGAATGTGCACCGCTGTTCGCTCCACGTCGCGATCTTCCGCAACTCGCCGAACACGAACGTCTCCAGGATCGCGCCAAAGCTCGTTTTGTCTTTTCGGACTACATCTGGCGAAATATCCCGCATTGCTGCCAAGAGGCCCGCATCGAAAAAATGGAGCTTGGGCGACTTGGTCAGGCGTTTTAGACGGTTCGTGAACCAGGGCTGCAGGGTGTGAACGAGATAGAGGCTCTCGAAAACACTCACATACTTTTGTGTGGTGACATGATTGAGGTCGATGCTGGCACCGATGCCAGTATAATTGACCAGCTGTCCTGAGTGCTCGGCAAGCACCGACATCAGTTTCGGCATGATGGCAAGTTGTTCGATCTGGGCCACGTCTCGGACGTCGCGCTGGACGATCGCATCAAGATACCCGTGATACCAATCCTGCTTCCGCGCCCATCGCACTCGACCGAGCGCTTCTGGATACCCTCCGGAGAGGACGTTTTCAACGAGGTCGTCACCGACAATCATGTGGTCAGCCGTCGGCATCTCCCGCGCAAAGGCCCGATCAATGAACCCCGATTTCGTCCCAAGGATTTCTGCTTGCGAGAGTGGCAACAATCGAACGACCTCCATTCGGCCGGCAAGGGAATCCGCCACTTTGGGAATGGTCATGAGATTGGCCGAACCTGTTAGGAGGAACCTCCCCGGTGTCTTGTCGTCATCGACCAAGTTTTTAATGGCGAGTAGAAGGTCGGGTGCGCGTTGGATTTCATCGATTACTGCGCGGTCCAATCCGCGGACGAAACCGACCGGATCATCGATCGCCGACCGCAATACGTTGGCATCGTCCAGTGTCAGAAAGGGTGTCTTGTCCGACGCGATTTCGGTTGCAAGTGTCGTTTTGCCGGATTGACGCGGCCCCGAGATGAGGACCACGCGGGTGTCGGACAGCGCCTCTTCCACTCTAGCCTTGGCAAATCTTGGGTACATCGCCGCGCGACTCCTTTTGACCGATTGAAAGTACGTCTCCGACCAATTGAAAGTCAACTGCCGACCAATTGAAAGTTGAAGCCCGACTGAATGAAAGCACACAACCTCAGCTCGCAAGCCTAACGTGCTGGCGACAATCCTGCCTTCTTTGGCAACGCTGTTCGCCGGTTCTGCGAGATTTCGAGTACATCACCTCCGTCGTGCTGTGCGATCTCGAGTAGGAAGCGGGAGCACCTGATTCTCTGCTTAGCAACCAGCCTCACGGCCTCCCCTGCTCGGCTTCGCGTGTCGCAGGTGAGAACGGCCCTGCGGTCCGTCGCGCATTCGGCCATTCGGCCTCACCGCGGCGTAGCGCTTGGCATCCCGGTTTGCCCGTCTCGCGAGCACGTCGCTCCCCGGCCGCTCCGCCGGATTGCGCTCTGGTCTGTTTTGCTGGGCAAAACGATCCCGCCGCTCCATCCGTCTTCCGCGTCCGCTCGCGCCGTTTGCCTGCTCGTGTCGGGCAAACCTACCGTCAAAACACACACACATGAGCGCGGAAGCATATCCTCCGGATGGCCCCCAAATCAGCCCGCCTCAAGGATCGCAAAACTTTTCGGCGAAGGCCGGGCCTGTGACGCGGGGCGGTCCCGTGGGTGAGGGCGCGCATGTGTCGTGTGTTGCGCACGGAAAACTTTTGCGCCCGGCAAGCCGGCGGCTGCGCCGTCCCTGACCCGGGCAGATTCGGAAACCAGGCATTCGGCCATGCCACCACACTCACGTGGTGGTCGAACAACCGAAATCTGGAGAACAGACATGGCATACGATCAAGCGAACACCTACGAAACCATCGAGCTTTTCGGACTGACCGAGAAGGACGCACAGCTGCCGATCCCGGAAGATCACATCCTGACCGACCGCATCATCCGCGAGAGCTTCGAGGCATTGCTCGGTCCGCTGCGCGGGACCGGCCTTGAGGCAGAAATCGAACCGCTGGCCCATGGGCTCGCCACGATCCTGCAGCGGCGCAAGGTGGCGCTCGGCAAGGAGGTCGACCGCACCGCCGACAAGATCGGCGCACTGGCAAAATCCCACGATGGATCGGAGATCGCCGAGACCGCGCTCGAAGAGGCGCAGGCCCGCTTCCTGCAACTGCGCGAGATCGTCAGCGCCATCGAGGTGATGAGCGAGGCGGCGGCGGAATGCTACGAGATCGAGACGGGTCACGCCTTCATCCCGGCAGTTGGGTCGCGCGCAAGCGTCCGGGCGCAAGAGACCGGGGCGGTCTTCGAGGCGCGGCAGCTCCTCGAGCAGCACGACCGCGAGACTGCCGAGAAGTCGAAAGTCGAGGGGGTTCCCCTGATTGTCTCGGGCGCCACCGACTGGACCGATGTCGATGTGATCTTCAACACGCTCGACAAGGTTCGCGAACGGATCAGGCAGAACCGCAATCAGGAGATCTTCCTCTGCCACAAGGGTGGCAAGCACGGGGCCGAGATGATCGCGGCCCGGTGGGCCCGGGCGCGCGGGGTCGCGCAGGCGCGGTTCGATCCGCGCTGGTCCGCGCATGGGCGGGCGGCACCGTTCAAGTGCAATGACGAGATGCTGGACGACAAGTTTGCAGCGACGGGGGTTGTTCTCTTCGGCGGCAATGGCGTGGCGCTGAACCTCGGACAGAAGGCCGAGGCAAAAGGGCTGACGGTAATGCGGGTCACTGATCCGGCGAAGAAGACCGCGGAGATGTAATTGATAGGGTCGCCTAAGGGCGGCCCTTTCTTCGTTTCTCAGAGGTGCGCGAACCTCAGGGGTATCGCAGTGAACTCCAGCAATGGGCATCGAAAGTCTTGGTGATTGCAATCTGGCCAATCTGGTTTTTGGGAATGACTGGATGGTATCTCGATGCAATCACAGCTTAATATGGTCGTGCGGCAGAAGACATTTGTTGCGCAGCTCAACACCCGCCCAGGTTTTTCCTCGATGCCTTTTTCTCCGGAACGCACCAAAGAGATTCAATCGCGCATTGATGCGCGTTTGCGGTCTGGGCAGGCAAACGATTGGGAAGTGTCTTTTCTCACAAACATGGCTGAACGGTTTCAGCGGTATGGGACGGAGACGCGCCTGAGCAAAGCGCAGTATGCCAGCCTGCACAAAGTCCTGAAACTGGAAAGGGAAAAACCAGCCCAGACAAGGTCAGCCGCCGACGATGGCACTTCTCAACCAGCACCAAAGCGCAGCTCCAGAGCCGTACAGGCGAGACCCCGTCCGGTCTCCGTGACCCGCGCGATCAATGCACCTCGGCGTGCCGTGCGCAAGGCTCAACGCCAAATCATGGTGCCGTTGGTGATCGCTGTCGGATTCTTCGCATTGGTTGGATCATTGTTTGAATCATCGAACTCGCGATCCACACCCTACAGTCCGTCAGCGGTTCCCTCATCGCAAACTGCCGACGCCGCTTACGTCTATGTGACAGGGACGCGTGTCAATCAACGTGCTGGACCGTCTACTTCGAATGCCGTGATGGGTGTCTTGAGCGAGGGGGGCCGCGTTGAAAAGCTTCGAGAAGAAGGGCAGTGGACACAAATTCGATCCAACTTTGGTACGGGCTGGATGGCTACCCGTTTCCTGTCACTGGTCGCGCCGTCAACAGAGCGACCCGCCTCACAGGACCGGTCGCTTCGCGCCAGCGATGTGCGGATCATTGACGGTGATACGGTCGATGTTCGAGGCCTAACAGCGAACGTGCGTCTCGTCGGATTTAACGCGCCTGAGACATGGAAACCCGCCTGCACTGCAGAGCGTGAGGTTGGGGAGCGCGCGACTGCGCGTCTAGGTCAATTAGTGCGGGGCGCGACATCAATTGAATTTGAGCGCGTGGCCTGTTCCTGCCGGCCCGGGACAGAGGGTACGGATCAGTGCAATTTTGGGCGGTTCTGTGGCTCGTTGTTCGTTGACGGTCGGGACGTCGGCAGCACGCTCATTGCTGAAGGTCTGGCCGTGCCGTACCGATGTGGACGCACCAGCTGTCCCCCACGCCCTCAACCCTGGTGCCGATAGCATACGCGCCCAACCGACCCAGACGACGGACCTTCGCGCGCGGCAGAACGCTGACCCGCCGCATCGCGAGCGTGACGGATCGTTATCCAGATGCATTGGATCAGAACGAACCAGGCCATCTTCGGTCACGATCGACGGGTTCGATGGCGGCTTCAAAGTGGTGGCACAAATTCGGGTCACTCCTTTTTGCTCATTGATGCGGATCGCACGGGGTCGGCCCAATCGTGCCCTCCGCTTCGCTCCGGCAAGCACAAATACGGCTTCCACGGCGTAGCCACGGACCCTCCGCATTTGCGCTTGCGACCGGGCCTCTTGCCCCCGTGCCGGGTGATCCCCATCGCAACAAGGAGAGACCCAAATGACTAACCACTACGTCGCCACCGTCCCCGTCAAGTTCACCGACACCGATGGCCAGGAGCGCACCCGTTTTCAGCGCGTGGGCGCGATGTTCCGCAACACCCGCAACGGGGACGGCTCGGAGTTCTTTAGCCTCAAGCTCGACTTCCCGGTCGCGGTCTCGGAGCTGGTGATGTTCCCGCCGAGCGCGAAGGATCCGCAGGACTAAATCCTCTGACGAGGATGGGCCGCCATCAGGCGGCCCTGTCCCTGTTCCAGGGATGCCGTCACTGGCGCGGGTGATCGCCGACAGTGATCTCCCCTAAGTGCCGGTCGCTGCGCGTTCAACGGACGCACGCCTCCCAGAATGATCAGGCCGCGACAGACCGGCCAGCCAGCCTCAAGGGGGCCATCCACAAAAACCTATCGGCCAGGGCCTCCCGGTTTTTGCAGCAGAGATTTGGGGGCCCAAATCTGGCCCTCCTTGACCCTGCCTGTCCGCCCTGTCGGTGGGGTTTGCGCCCGCCCGCGGTTCCGTCCGAACACATGCGTGTTCGGCCAGAGCCTCGGGCGGTGCTGGAGAAGGGGCCTTTGAAGCTGGAGGCTGTGCTGGTGGTGAGGGCGGCAGAGCCGCGTCCCTGCGGGCCGCGGCGTGAAGCGGACACCAAGGCTGCCTGAGCCTGAATGCGACGTAAGTATACAATTGACTGTTTGGTATATTATCGTAAGGTGGGGGCAGCCTTGGTGGAAGTTGGCAGGAAATAGGGGGTCTTTCTTCGCATGTCTCGTTCAAAACGTCTCACAGATGCGAACCGCATGGAGATCGTTCGCGAGGCTGCGGAAGGTGTGTCGACATCCGTGTTGGCCGAGCGGTTTGGCGTGTCGCCGCGGGCGATCCAGTACACGCTCAAGGCCGATGCCGAGCGCCAGACGGATGCAGCCATCCCGGTCTCCGCGGTCAGTGTGAAGGTCACGGCTTCGGAGCTTGAGGCGCTCGACGCGGTGCTGGCGAAGGCCGGGATCGAGAGCCGGGCTGAGGGACTGCGGCGGCTCATTCAGGCGGCAGGCGGGGTGTTCGTTCCGGATGCGCAGATGGCGGCCGAGATGGCGCGATACAGGGCCTCTTTGCACGAGGTCGGCAATGGGGTCGCGCAGATCGCCAAACAGATGACGCAGGCCAACCGGATGGGGCAGGGGGCCGTGGGGGGCACGAGTGCCGAGTTCTCCGAATTGCGCCTCGCGCAGCTGCGCGGGCTGGCGCGGTTCATTCTGGATTCCGCTGACGAGATTGACCTGCTTCTGCGCCGCCGTCGAGACGCGATGCAGCTCGAGGCCACGGCCGCCTTGAGGGAGTTTGCGCATGCGGCTGAATGATGCTGTCGATGCCGTCACGGGCGAGGTCTTCCGGGATGGCTGGAGCCGGATCCGGGGCTCGATGCAGGGGCTGCACGTAGCCAAGCAGAGCCAGCTTGTGCGTGCGGCGGCGGGGCACCGGCCAGCGGTCTTCAAGGCGATCCGGGGCGGGGGAACGCACACCAAATCGCAGCTGATGAACCAGCTCGAGTATCTGACCACCAAGTCCACCCATATCGTGGACTCAAGCGGATTTCTGGATGGCAAGGCGAAGCTCGAAGCGAAGGACATCAAAGACCTCACCGAACGCTTTGCCAAGCGGTGGGACGCGGGCTTCAAGCCCAAGCTCGGCCAGACCACCCACATGCTCATGTCCTACCCAGTTGGCACGCGCGGTGAGGATGTCCGCGATATTTCCGAAAGCGTGGCGAAGAGGTTTTTCCAGACCGATGAGGGGCATTTCGATTACATCATTGCGGTGCATGAGGACCGCGATCACCCGCATGCGCATCTGGTTCTGAACCGCCGCTCGCAGGAAGGCGAGTTCTTTTTTCTGGGGCGGAACCATCGGTTCAACTATGACGACTTCCGCCTCGCCATGGTCGAGGAGGCAGAAAAGTATGGCGTGCGCCTGGAGGCCACGCGCCGGGTGGATCGTGGTGTCGTGCATTACCCCGCCCGGACCAGCGAGGTCTATGCGGCGAAAGACGAGGGTCGCGCGCCCCGCGAGCGCGCGCGCGTGGGGGCCGACCTGACGCGGACGCTGGCGGAGATCGCCAATACCAGAACTGTCTACCACTCGCTCGCCACGGAAGCTTCGCGAGAAGCCCGCGAGGATATCGCGGCGGCGCTATTTCGCGCGGGCGAGGTGCTGGCGCGCGGCGGGCAGGTGGACCGAACAGGAGATGTGTATATGGCCGAGGATCAAAGCTTCGAGGATCTGAGAAGCCTCTATGCGGAGAAGCTCGCGCGGGTGCAGGGCATGATCGCAGAGAAGTCCGATGCGGAACGTCCGGTGCTGGAAAAGCGCCTTATCGAGATCCAGACGCAGGTCCAGCACATGCAGCCGCTCGGATTGCGTTCGAGCACGTTGTCAGAGGCGCCCTCGGAGGGCGGGGTCTATTCCGAGGCAAACATCCAAGAGAGCCAGTTGGAGCGCCTCACAGAGCCGCGCCTGCGCTCTCGGATCGACGCAGCGCTACGGGGCGCCGGGATCAGCACATCGGAAGTGGTGGCGCGGATCGAGACCGGGGCCGCGAATGCCGCGCTGGAGCATCAATGGATCGCAGATGATCTCTCCAAGGTGGCTGAGGCGCGCGATCTGAACCTCGAGCGCCGCGCCGATCTGGAACAGGCGCGTGACATCCTGAATGACGTGCATGTGGAACTTGGCACGCTGTTGGAGCGCGAGAACGTGCTGCGCCGGGATGGCGTCATGGAAGCGGAACCGATCAGCGAGCGGTTCCATTATCACCGGGACGCGGTCCGGGCGATGGAAGGGACAATCCGTCAGCAGATGCGCGCAGAGGGCCTGACAGCGCAGCGGATCGAAGACCGGGACTGGGAGGTGGTCTCAAAGGCAGAGCGCCGGATTGAGACGGAGCAGCGTGCATATCTCGAGGCACACCCGGATCTGCTCGCACGCCCCGGCGATGTGATTGACCGGTCTGAGCCTTACAGGGAGACCATTACCGATGCGGCCCGCGCCAGCGAGATCACCCGCGAGGTCGACCGGATCATGGAGGGACGCGATATCCGCACGCCCGTTGCAGATGCTGTCACGGATGAATTCAGGGAGCGCTATCCGGACATGCCGTCCCACCTCGCCCGCGGGCTCGGCGCGACCTATGCCGCTGTCGTCGAGATACGGGACACGGAGGCCATCAATCAGGTCCGCCGCGAAAGCGAGTTGCGCGACGGACTTGGGGTTGGCACGCGCGACGACATCCTCGCGGCCCCCGGTGAAACGGCGCCGCAGTCTGACCGTGCCGACCGCCTTGCAGACGAGATTGCGCGTGTTCTGGACCATGAGCGGGCGGGGGAGTTGACCGCACCCTTCGAGACCGAAGCGGAACGGGATGCCTTCCGCAACGAGATCGCACGGGTGCTGGATGACCGCCAATTGGGCCGCCTCACATCCGGCGATGCTGATGCGCTGGAACAGGTTCTCGAGGACCGCCTCGACCGGCTCTATGTCGCCAAGGTCTACCTGCAATCCGATGCAGCGACGGCCAACACAGAGGCCTTGCGCCAGGTTGTCGATGAACTGGCCGACGCCGAATACGAAAAACACCGCGCGACAGACGTGGATGGCGAGACCGAGCGGGGACAGGTCCATTGAGCGCCGCCATGGGAAAAGCGCGGATCGCGACCGGCGTTTTGCTGGTAACGCTGGTGACCGGGGCCATGGGCTATACCATCGCCTCGGCAGTGCTCTCTTATCAGGACCTTGGCTTCGGGGCCGAGATCGACTTTGCCTATATAGCGCAGAACTATCTGGCGATCCGCGATCGCCGGCCGGAGGACGCGCAACTTATTCACCTGATCATCGGCAGCTTCGCGGCTGCCGGCCTGATGCTGAGCCTCGCCCTCTCGGGCTCCGCCCTCACCCGCTTTGGTCAGACCCATTGGCAGAGCGCGCGCGAGATGAAGGCCAACGGGTTCTTCGGGGCGCCAGGGACCGGGTTCATCCTCGGCAAACTGGGTACGCCGGGCTCCCGCGCCAATTACATTTGCTCCAAGGTCTTCCCGCATGCGCTGATCGTGGCGCCCACGGGCCGTGGCAAGACCACGGGCTTCGTCATCCCGAACCTGCTGACCTGGCAAGGCTCCGCCGTGACGCTCGATGTGAAGGGCGAGTGTTTCGAGGCCACGGCCCGGCACCGTGCAGCCCAAGGCGACAAGGTTTACCGCTTTGCCCCAACCGATTGGGAGGGCAAGCGCACGCATCGCTACAACCCGCTCCTGCGTATCTTCGAGCTGAAAGATCCCGCGCGCCAGCAGATGGAATTGCAGCTCTTGGCGACGCTCTTCCTGCAGAGCGACAACGACAGGGTGCAGGGCCTCCTCAAGGGCGGGATCGATCTCTTCGTGGCGGCGGGGCTTCTGGCCTTCCAACGCAAGCGCCCGACTCTGGGCGAGATCTACCGCATCGCGGCCTCGGGCGGAAACAAGCAGAAGGAGTATTTCGCACGGGGTCATGAGGTGGAGAACAGGGCCGCCAAGCTGATCTTCACGCGGCTTGCCTCAACCAACAACGACACGCTGACCTCCTACGTTTCGCTTTTGATGACCTCGGGGCTCGATCAATGGCAGAACCCAGCCATTGATGAAGCGACGGCGGTGTCGGACTTTGATTTCCGCACGATCCGCAAGAAGCCCTTCTCGGTCTATCTCGTTGTCCAGCCGTTGATGGTGAAGCCACTGGCGCCCCTGATCCGCCTCTTCTTCTCCGATCTTCTCTCCGCCATGCAGGAAAAGGACCCCGGGCCGGATGAGCCGTGGCCCGTGATGATCATGCTCGACGAGTTCAACCGTTTGGGGAAGATGCCCATCGTGGTCGAGAGCATCGAAACCCTGCGGACCTATCGCGGCCACCTGGCAGTGGTCACCCAGACCATCCCCGCCCTCGATGAAATCTATGGTGAGAACACCCGCCGTGCCCTGCAAGGCAACGCTGGTGTAAAGCTCTACTTGACGCCCTCCGACGAAAAAACCGTCGAGGAGCTGAGCAAGGCTGTCGGCAAGACCACGAAAACCGTGGTCACCCGCTCGCAGTCTATCGGCAAGAACCCCTTCGAGGGCCGCAGCCAGTCGACCCGAACGGAAGAAAGCTCGCTGCTCCCCGAAGATGAGGCGCGCCGCCTGCCGCTCGACGAGATCGTCATGGTGATCGATGCGCAAATGCCGGTCCGCGCAAAACGGATCCAGTATTTTGATGATCGGCTGTTCAAGGCGATCCACGCGGCTCAGACGGGCGAGTTGCCGTTTCCGCAGCCTGGGGGAGGGGGGCCGCAGGGCAATCTGCCGCCGAGTATGCGCGCCATGCCGATGACACCGCCACCGAACGGGTCAAGCGGACCCGGGGCCGACGCGGAGGGTGTACGCCAGGCTGCTGATGGCAAACCGTCAGGGAAAACTGATGTCGCTCCAAAGAAGACCGCGCCTGTCGTTCAAGCTGTGATCGCCGAGGAACAGCGACAGATGGAGATGGATTTTGAGGGCCTGGTCGCGGATGCCGAGACAGTGGGGGTGGATGATGACGCGCAGATGCGCTCTGCCGTTGATGGCTTGGACGATATGGAAGCGATGCTGCAGGAGGAGGGTGGCAAAAAGCCAATTCACCGGTAGGGCGGTGGGCATGGTCTGACGGTCATAGAGGGCGGGAAGCGGTCATTCACTGCACTTGGCGCCAAGGTCTGCTACGCGGACAAAGTGCCCTTTCGCTGCAGCAGCAACAAGGTCTGCTTCCACGTCGTCCTAGGTGCCGCCCCAAAGATATCAATCATGCATATCACCTAAGCTATTCGATCTGGTGCTTGTCATGTCCAAACAGCGGCGCCTCGACGTCACAAGCTTCATTACGCTCAAATTCCAGCGTGGAATGATCAATCCCAAACTCAGCGCCAATTTGCGTCTTTAGCTCTGCCTTGATCTGCTCCAACTGGCCCCATGCAACATCTTCGACGACGACATGCGCATCGAGCGCTGGAGCATTCTCTTCCATCTGCCACAAGTGCACATGGTGGACGTCGCTAACGCCCTCTGTTTGGCGCAAAACGGCCACCACGTCACCTCCATCAATGTCCGGCGGGCTGCCAAGCATCAGCGTCCGGATCGGGCCACCAATCTCAGCGAAGGCCAGGTACAGAATATAGAGCGCGATACCAATCGTGATCGCAGGATCAACCCAACGCATGTCATAGAGGATGATCAGCGTGCCACCGACAATCACAGCGACTGAAGCCAAAGCGTCGGAGAGGTTGTGGAGGAACAAGGCGCGGATGTTCTGGCTGCCCTTCTGCATGGAATAGGTCAACCCCGCCGTCAGGGCATCAACCACCAGTGCCAGTCCCGCGATGATGACGACTGTCCACCCTTTCACCTCAGGCGGCTCGATAAGGCGCATGCCGCCTTCATAGATCAGATAGAGCCCGATCACGATCAGCGTCGTGTAGTTGATCAAGGCCGCCACGGTCTCGATCCGGCCATAGCCGAAGGTCATTCGCTCATCAGCGGGCCGCCGCGCGATCTTGCGGGCCGCAAAGGCAATGACAAGCGCGGCCATGTCCGAGAAGTTATGCAGCGCATCCGCGATCAGGGCGAGAGACCCTGCGAAGATGCCGCCGACGATCTGCGCAACCGTCAGAAGACCGTTCGCCCAAATCGCAATTGCTACCCGGCGATCCCCGCTGGACGGGTCCAGATGGGCATGGCTGTGACCATGGTGATCATGCGGCACGGGTCTCTCCCTCATGCTGGTGCGCAATTGAGGCGTCGGGTTTCAGACGGCCTGCGCGGAAGGCCCGCACACGCGCATTCATCCAGTGCCGGATGATGTTCCGATAGAGCCATCCGCGCAAACGCCCGAATTTCTGCTCATGCTCTGCATAGAAAGCGTCGGGCGTGTCGAACGTTCCGAAATCCTGCACGATCCCGGTATCCTGGATATATGTGTCCTGCCCTGTCCACTCGACAGGCGGCGCGTTGAGGCAATCCGTCCCAGCACCGTAACCGCACAGACTCTCGCGGTCGGTAAACGACGATTGCAGAACCTTCAGGAACGCGCTGTCGAGAATGAAGCCTTCGAGATTGATCCACTTGCCGTCCAGTGCGACCTCGATCCACGAATGCAGGATCTCTTCCGGCGCAATCGGGTAGACCAGCTCCGGCACAACACCGCGCTGAAGGCCCTTGTGGATCGTGAACCCGTGGATTCTGCACTTTATGCCCACACCCCGAAGGAGCGCCATAAGGAGCGTGCCCTTCGTATTGCAATGACCATAGCCATCAGACAGCACCTCGGACGCTGGAATGTCGTCGGCGCGGTTGTAGCCGAAGGCGATCTCGTTGCGGATATAGTCATAGATCGCGCCAATCTTGTCGGTGTCGGACAGATCACGCCAACCCCTTGCAGCGATGAGCTCCGCTATGGGCGCCGCCCCAAAATCCAGGATCGGGGTTGCGGTCAATAAAGGGTCATTATGTGCCACGATGGGGCTCCTCGAATCTTTCGAGTACAGAGATAATTGCTACAGTCGCTGTAGGTTCAAGCAAAAACTTCGAATAGTTTTCTGTGCTCACTCACACCCCAATTTGATCGTGCTCGGTCAGACACTCCGAATGGTCTCTTAGCACTTCAAGGACGCGGCATTGCGATGCGTTGCCGCCACTACATTCCTTGACCATGCGTTTCAATTCCGCGCGCAACGCTTTCAAGCGCTCCATTCTCTGCTCAACGAGCTTCAATTGTCGGCGTGCGATCTCATCGGCTTCGTGACAGGGCCGGTCCGGCGCGTCGGACAAATCAAGCAACTCCCGGATCGCGTCGAGCGGAAATCCCAACTGTCTGCTGTGCCGGATGAATGCGAGGCGATCAAGTTCAGCGTCACCATAGCGACGTTGCCCGCCTTCAGTCCGACCAGGTTCCGGCATCAATCCAATCTGCTCATAGTAGCGGATCGTCTGAACCTTGGTGCCGGTCCTCTTCGCAAGAGTCCCAATTGTGAGCATGTCGAAACCCCGTTAATCCTCTAGTGAATGTAGATTTATCTCACTCATGGCGCAACCGCGGAAATCACGTTTTGGCGATCTCTGGCGCGCTCTTTAGAAAACCACTTGAACCTACAGTAGCTAGAGGATGTAAACCGGCTCAAAACCGAGAATCAAACGGGCGAAATAACGTGCGTCTTTCAGTTATTCAGAGACTATTGTGGGGTCTGGCAGGCACAGCGCTTCTTGCCTTTGCGGCATTCCAGTATTTCGAACCTTCGACCGATACCGACGCTAATGCCTCTAACCCTGCGTTTTACGCCGATTTCGAACTGACCGATCATCGTGGATTGGTGCAGACGGATGAGTACTTTGCCGGGCGGTGGATGCTTGTCTTTTTTGGCTTTGCCAACTGCCCAGATGTATGCCCAACGACGCTCGCCGAAGTTGCCGCCGTCATGGAAGACCTAGGAACAGATGCAGAGAAAATACAGCCTATCTTCATCTCGATTGATCCTGAACGCGACACACCCGCTGCGCTGGCCGAGTATGTGCCCTTGTTCAATGCAGGCATCATTGGGCTGACCGGCACGCCGGAGCAGATTGCTGAGACGTCCGAGACCTTTCCGATCTTCTATGAGCGGATCGAGGAGGCCTCAGCACCAAATGGCTACACAATGGGCCACACATCGCATCTATTCCTCTTCGATCCAAAGGCGCGCTTCACCGACTCTTGGGCTTATGGCACCTCTGCCGAAGAGATACTTACCGATCTAAGAGAGAGGCTCTGACCCAAATGAACCGATTATACGGAGAAACTGCCCTCGGGCTGGCTTGGGTGATCGCCCTCATCGCCTCGCTTGCTGTTCTGTTCATTGGCGAAGTGCTGGGGCAGACACCTTGTGTTCTTTGCTGGTTCCAGCGCGCCTTCATGTTTCCACTGGCGATAATTCTTGGGCTGGGACTATGGTGGCAAGATCCGCGTGTTGGTCGGTACGGTGTCGTACTCGCACTTGGTGGCGCAGCAGTGGCTGCTTGGCATATGGGGTTATATGTCGGGATCATACCTGAACGCGTCCAACCTTGTACTGCGACGGGGCCCTCTTGCACTGACGACAACCAGTTGGTGTTAGGCATCCCCATTCCGCTGATGGCCGTTGTTACATTTGCGCTTATTGGTGCGCTTTCAGTCCTATCTCTCAAGGAGAAAAAATCATGAACCGACGCGGGTTGATTATTTCCGTTCTCGCAATGGGTGCTGCCGGTTTTGGTGGGGCCGCGTGGTATGTAAACCAACCAAAACCGTCATCTGAACGTGCGGTTGTCGCGCCAGAGTTGGCGGACGCTTTGATGCGACCATATTCGCCTGTTTTGGGGCCCGCTGAAGCCCCCGTGACCATCGTTGAGTTCCTCGATCCAGCCTGCGAGGCCTGTCGCGCATTTCACCCCGTCGTAAAAGATATTTTGGACAAAAATCCCGAAGCCGTGCGTGTTGTCATACGATACACCCCGTTTCACGGACCGATTTCGGATATAGCCGTCAAGTTGCTAGAAGCGGCCCGGATGCAGGGCAAGTTCGAACAGGTGCTAAATGCTCTAATGGCTTATCAAGACGCGTGGGCGGCGCATGGGGCGTTTGATCAACAAAAGCTGGGAAAGATCGCGGCCGGAGCCGGGCTCGATCTCGAACTTGCGATAGAGCAGATGAAATCACCCGATATCGTGGCAATCGTCAATCAGGACAAAGCGGACGTAGAAACAATGGGCGTTCGCCAGACCCCAACGTTCTACATCAATGGCAAGCCGCTAGATCCGTTTGGAATGGACGAATTGAGACAACAGGTTGACGCCGAAGTAGCTGCAGTTGGCAGCTAGTGGTCAAAAAGGGAACCGCAAAGTGAAGACAGTACTCTATGGCCTGATGGCCGCAAGCATGTTCGCATCAAGCACAGCGACCCCGGTAGAAGCTGGTTCGGAAGACGTTGTCGTCGAAGATGCCTGGGCGCGCGCGTCAATCGGCGTAAACCGTCCGGGTGTCGCGTATATGACAATCCGCAATACAGGCGACGAGGCTGTGATACTTACTGGCCTCCGCACGGATTTGGCGATGATGCCTGATATTCACCAGACATCCACAAATGCCGATGGTGTTAGCTCAATGGCACCTGCAGGCGAGATCGAGATTGCGCCGGGTGAATCTGTGTCTCTGGAACCGGGTGGCCTTCACGCCATGCTGATGCGCTTGCAGCGACCGATGGCCAAGGGCGAAAGCTTTTCCTTGACGCTCGACTTCTCGGACGGTGGTGAGATCGTGGTCGAGGTTCCAATTCTAGGTATTGCAGCGCGCGGTCCCGAGAGCTAATGACCCGACGGTCGATCCTCAAGTATGCCTTCGCTGGCATCGCGGCGATCATCCTGACACTTGTTGTTGGGTGGTGGCAGGTCGATGGCCCCGGCGCGCCCGAACAAGCGGGGTTGCGCCCGGTTGCCCTATCTGAAATGGAATTCCGCCTGACAGATCACGAAGGTAACGAGGTTGGACCCGAAAACCTTATCGGCAGCCCGTCAATGGTCTTCTTCGGCTTCACCTATTGCCCGGACGTTTGTCCGACGACTCTGTCGGATATTTCCGGCTGGCTTGATGACCTGGGCGAAGAGGCGGAGGGAATGAACGTGGTGTTCATCACCGTCGATCCAGAGCGGGATACTGTCGAGGCAATGGCCGAGTATGTCGGCTATTTCCATCCGTCGATCCGCGGGTGGACTGGCCCGGAAGAGGAAATTGCGCGCGCAGCACAGGGCTTCCGCGCACGCTATGGGCGGGTGCCGACCGAAGGTGGCGACTACACCATGAACCACACTGCCAGCGTTTTCCTTTTCGACGCGAAAGGCCGGTTCAGCACCATGATCGACTATCACGAGCCGAGGGAATTCGCAGTGCCGAAAATCCGGCGTGCGCTCAATAGAGAAACTGGGGGGCAACATGAGAATTAGAACAATCGCGGCAGGTTTCGCATTCGTATCGGTGCTGTCGGTGGGCGGGTTGGCAATATCGGGCATCTGGTCGAAGGATCCGATCCCTCCCGGTCTGGCAGCTGCAACCACTTGGTCGCCACCTCAACTCCCGCTTCCCACTTCTATTGAAACGGAAACACCGCAGGTCGCACAAACACGTGTGGAGCCCGCAATACCACTCCAGTCCATGCCACGTCTGGAGGTTGCGAGCGCCGATACTCTCTTACCGACGATAGAACCTCCGCTCTCCAACTGGTCACGCGATATCGCAACCGGCGAGACGCTCGACACCGTTCTTGAAGAAGCAGGTCTCTCAGCGACTGACCGTGCCGAGGTCGCTCTGGCCCTCGGCGCGGAATATGATCTGAGGCGACTTAGGCCTGGGCATTCGGTCACCGTTGTCTCGACGATGGACGGCAGCCCGCGCAGCGTCGCGCTCTCCGTCGAGGACGGTGTGCGGATCGAGGCGATCTTTGGCGAAGAGTTGGCCACGCAGGTCGTGACCCCGGCTCCCGACTTCATAACATCGGCGGGCGAAGCGGTGATCGACAGCTCGCTTTTTGCCGCGCTGGAAGAAGCCGAGATGCCTGCCCGCTTCGCTGTCGATTTGGCACAGATGCTGGGTGGAATCGTCGACTTCCGTCGTGAGGTGACCGGCGGAGAAACGCTTCGGCTACTGTGGCGCGAGGCCCGTGTTGGCGAAGACAGAATTGGTCAGCCGGAACTTACCTTTGCATCGCTGGAGATCGGCGGCGCACTTTATGAAGTTGTCTGGCCGGTAAGCGGTAGCGATCGGGCAACGATTTACGTCAATGGCACGGTTCTCCGCGTTTTTGCACAGCCTGTCGAAGGGGCGCGATTAAGCTCGGTATTTGGCCGCCGTACGCACCCGGTCTACGGCAATGTCCGGATGCACACAGGTGTCGATTTCGCGACGGCAAGCGGAACGCCGGTTCAAGCGACAGCACCGGGACGGATCAGCTTCATCGGCTGGCGGGGCGGCTATGGTCGCGTGGTCGAAATCGCCCACGGCTCAGACACAATGACACGCTATGCGCATCTCAGCGCTGTGCCCGAGGGCCTGGCACAAGGCCAACGCGTTGCGGCGGGAGATGTGATCGGTCGCGTCGGCGCGACTGGCACGGCGACGGGCCCGAACCTGCACTACGAAGTCCTCGTGGATGGACGCCCTACTGACCCCCTCTCTGACGACAGACTTGCCGAAGCGGCTGAGAGCGAAGCGGATGATACAGCCGCGCTTTTGCGTCTGGTCGAGGCGCGGGCGCTTCTGAATGAAAACCTCGGCAGCGACATTGCCGAAACGACAACCGAAAGGCTCTGACCCATGAGACGCATGATCCAAGCTCTTGCCATCACACTCGCCCTGTTACCGGCGGCGCAGGCCCTCGCGGAGGCAACCCCAATAGACGTCCGCAAGACCAATGGATGCGGTTGCTGTCTGTCCTGGATGAATCATCTTGAGGAGAACGGCTTCGCACCAATAGGCCAGGACATGTTCGGCGGCCTTCTCGTGCGCTTCAAACTCGACAACGGAGTGCCGCAGCGCATGGTCTCCTGTCACACTGGGCTCGTGGACGGTTACGTGATTGAGGGACATGTGCCTGCAGCCGACATCCGCCGCCTTCTGAACGAACGCCCCGATGCGGTCGGTCTCGCAGTCCCCGGAATGCCCTATGGTTCGCCAGGGATGGGGCCGGAAGACGAACGCGATGCCTACGACGTCTTCTTGATCCAGAAAGACGGCTCGACCGAAATATTTTCGAGCTACCCAGCAGGGTAACCGAGCCGAATTATGGAAGTCCTTTCCCCAATCTAGCTAACCTATTCAGCCGCTTCAGCGCAGACCGGCCAATGGTATCCAAAGTAGTTACGTTGCAACATGTTGACAGTCAACAAAACACAAGTACTCGGCATACTAGCTGTCGTCGGCGCCGTCGCCACTGATCAGGTAACAAAAGCCTGGGTTGTCGCGAGCGCCGATACCCTAAAAGACGGGATCGCTGTCTTTCCCGGGCTTAATCTCACGTTCCATCGCAATGATGGCGTAACCTTCGGGCTTTTGGGTGGCGCCCCCTGGTGGGGCCTCTTGCTTCTTGCGCTTATCATTTGTGCCTGGCTCCTGATCATGATGCTTCGCACAGAGAGCAGTATAGAAGCGATTGCGTATGGGGCGATCATAGGTGGCGCGCTCGGCAATGTCGTTGATCGCATCCATTATGGAGCCGTAACAGACTTCCTTGATTTTTTCATTGGATCTGCACACTGGCCGACTTTCAACATGGCAGACGTATTCATTGTCGGAGGTGCCGGATTACTGCTGGTGGTACCAGTGATCCAGAGGCACTTCGAGGGCGATCATTGAAGACATTGCCCCAAGTTTCATTCGGCGGATTTTTTGCCTGAGCAACTGTTTCCTCGATTTGCCGGACAAGAAAAATTTCTCGTGCCACAAGTCTGAATAATCTATGTTGGCATTGTAGGTGCCTACTCCGGCGAGCTTGCCGATCGCTCAAGTATTGACTTTTCTAAAGGCACCGCGACAAAACCAAGTTTCGAAATCGAACCAGTAACCACCCGCAGATATTGAATCATAAAGAAGGTTGCTCAAAAAAGGACTTGCTCGGCGCATGCACCTACCAACGCTTACTTTATGCCGAACCTGCCGTGACGCGGATCCAACCCTGTATGATCAAGTGGTATCAACGCTAAAGGCAGCGAATGTGAAGGCAAAATTGCAGCACGTCGATTGCATGTCCGGCTGCATGCGACCACAAACGCTTGCAGTCCGACAGAACGACAAGACTGCTTATCTTTTCGGTGAGATAACTGCTCAAGACCTGCCGGACATCCTGACATTCATCCGGATGTATCAGGAAAGCCCAGACGGTAACTTCGCGGATGCAAGGCCACTTGGAAAGCTGCGTTTCAAGGCTATTGCTCGCATTCCCGCAGATGTGCAGTAAACCACCCGCACCACGATATTAGTAGCTCCTGCGGTGAATTATTGCATTCAGTACAGTGTTGACAGCAGCAGATTTCAAATCAATTTGGCGCTGCGGAACTTAGGCATGCCGGTTTCGTACTTGACCTGCTACCGCCTAATCGGACAGAAACAGTCATTACGGTGCTCAAAGGTGCAAATGCATTAGAGCTGAAACGGGAATGAGGACGGTGGACCAAATCGCGGCACCGAAACCTCAACCGCCCCCGCGACTGTGAGCGGCGAGCTACCTTCCATTTCCACTGGTGCGAGAGTGCTGGGAAGGGGGAAGACGGCATCGACCCGCGAGTCAGGAGACCGGCCGTATATTGAACGTAACTTGCGCCGTCGGGTGTGACGGCAAGGAGGACTAAAATGACGACAAACGCTATCAAAGCATCCGCTGTAGGATCAACCATTCTGCCCGCAGTGTTCGCCCTTATTCTGGGTTTGGGTGTTGTTACTGTGACCGGCCATGCTCAAGCTTCTGGCCTGCATGACGCTGCTCACGATGTGCGCCACGCAACTGGCTTTCCCTGCCACTAAGACCATGTTCAGTCGTATTCTGACCAGCGCGTTGTTCGCTGGTGCTGCAGCGGGGCTGATTGCCGCCTTGCTGCAGCTTTATTTCGTGCAGCCTGTACTTCTCCACGCCGAACTTTATGAGGGTGGCGATTTGGTGCATTTTGGCGCTGATCCTGTGACTGCGCATCCCGAGTTGCCCGGCATGTTCGCCGAGCCGGTGCGCGACGGCCTAAGCATCATCTTCACGATGCTGACGTATACTGGCTATGCATTGGCCCTTGTGGCGCTTATGTCGATTGCCGAACAACAGGGTCGTGAGATTAACGGTCGCACCGGTTTGCTTTGGGGCTTGGCTGGCTTTGTTGCCTTCCACTTTGCGCCTGGCTTGTCGCTGGCGCCTGAAGTGCCAGGCGTAGCCGCAGCAGATGTCGGTGTGCGCCAAGTATGGTGGACTGCTACTGTTGCCACAGCTGGCGTCGCCATGTGGTTGATCGCCTTTGGAGGCAACTTGGTGAGCTATCTGATCGCCGCTGGACTGCTGATAGCGCCTCACGTCGTCGGTGCGCCTGAACCCGACACCTTCGCTGGCCCGGTTCCGACCGAGATCGGCGCGCTATTTGCCGCCCGAGCCTTTGGCATCGGCATGGCCGCTTGGGTGTTGCTGGGAAGCTTTGCCGGATACTTCTGGCAGGCTGAAGGCAAACGCGCGAACGCCGCCGCCTGATTCCTTTCCTCTATTGCTTTCCCGCCGGTCACCGCCGGCGGGAGCTTTCATTTATTGAGGAGGACAAAATGTCCCGTTCACTCGCTCTCTTCGCCATCGGGCTGATTTTTGGCGGCGGCGTCGGCTTTGTGATCGCGGCCGGCAGCGGCAGCACCTTTGACAGCCACGACCATGCTGACCCGTCTCAACATGGTAGCAATGCGGAGATGGCAGCCCATGACCACTCTGCTGTCACTAACTTACCGGCCGACAGCAATGCCCCCAGCGTGGCGATCAAGATGATTAAAGATCCGATGGCAGGTTGGAACTTGCACGTGACACCGCAAAACTTCCGATTTTCTCCTGAGAATGCCTCTACTGAGGAAATACTTGGTGAAGGTCACGCGCATGTCTATATCAACGGCGAAAAGCTGGGGCGCCTTTATGCCAACTGGATACACCTCCCATCACTGCCGGATGGCGACGTTGAGATAAAAGTTTCCCTCAATGGCAACAGCCACAGCCCGCTAATGGTTGGGGGCTTGCCCGTCGAGGCCAAACTAATCGTTCAAGCAGACGATGACGGCTCCTGAGCAAAACTCAGATCTTGACTGAACTTCGGTCGCAGGGGCCTTGCGCCCCTGCATTGCCATGGTTTGCATGTCAGGATCGAATGCAATCCTCCCCTGAGCGCATCATTATGGCAAATGGCAATAGCATGAACCAACTCGCTATCGGCTCATTTTACTCTGTGAAAAATCCTTGAATACGCGAAGCGTCTCTTCGCTTACATGATGCTCGATACCTTCAGCATCGTGCTCGGCCACGTCTTTGGAAATACCCAGGGCGATAAGGAACTCCACAACAATTCGGTGCCGCTTTCGACAAGCCTCGGCCAATCGCCGCCCAGCATCCGTTAGGCGTATTGATCGGTAAGGTTCCTGCACAATGAAGCCCTCGCGTTTAAGCCGGGTCAGGTTCTTGGACACAGTGGGCTGGGTCACGCCGAGCCGCTCGGCAATCTCCACGGGCCTCGCTGAACCGTTCTGGTGAATCAGCTCCGCGATCAGCTCGACATAATCCTCCACAACTTCGCTTTGTCGGGCGGCGCGGGCTGCCTCGAAACCGCTCACCTGGTCGTCAGGTTTACGTCCGAATAGTTGTGGTTTCTGATCGGTCATTCTGCTCTCGGTGTCTATTGCTGGTGCGGAACCCTGCTTGCCGCGCCTTATTGTGTATGCACCAGCGACGCGGGCCTTGACAATGACATAGACTTTTCTACAAAACTTAGCCAAGGCTAATAATTATAGACTGAACCATGAAACACCTGATTGCATCTGCCTTGATTGGCCTGCTTCCGCTTAGTGTGGGGGCCACTGCCATTGAAGAAGCCCCTTGGGCACCTCGGGCCGCAGCCTACCGGCTGAGCCTATTCATGGCGAACTTGACACCCGTTCCCTGGGAGAAGATTGAAAACAATTGGACTGCTCCGGCACCCGGCAGCGCAGTTGCGGTGGAGGCACTGTCACGGGTATCGGATAGCGACGCCCAGAACATTCGTGCAGCGCTGGCTGCGGAAGACCGACAGGCCCTGTTTGCTGCCATTACAACGGCATTGGCCAAAGGTATTCTGCAGCACCTAGAGGCAGCCGAGGCGACACTTGGCCAGCCTGAAGCCGCATTTGAGGTTGCGCAGTCTGCGGCCTTGTACCGCGCGTTCGAGGACGGCATCCTGGCGGCGGACAAGCAGGCCGCACACGACCTAGGTCGCGCCTGGCTGGTTCTGAATTCTTCTCTGGGTAGCACCGGTATTTTGAACAATGGCGCTCAAGACCCGAATGTGGCGCGATTTGCTGAGGCGCAAAAAGTTATCGTGGAGTACATTGAGACAAACTATCTGCCCTCCGTTTTTGTCGAACGTGGCAAGCTGACCCCGGCACCGGAGAGCGCAGTGCGCTCCGGTACGCCGGTAGTGTTGCCCGCCACACTCCCACCGGGCTCCAATATTGCTGATCAGCGCGAGCTACCCCGGCTGGTGCTCCAGTTTGAAGAGGCTGGCGAGGATGAGGCCAACCTGCCGCTTGTGGCCTATGGCGACATGCTGTTCGACAGCCCTGAAATCTTTGGTTCCCCAGCACGTGACCTGGGCATTGCCTGTTCAACTTGCCACAACCGGTCCGATGTGAACCGGGATTTCTTTATCCCCGGCCTCTCTAGCCATGCTGGCGGGATGGATGTGGACAGCTCCTTCTTCAATCCGATGTTCAATGACCGGGAAGACGATCACCTGGATACGCCGTCAATGCGAGGCATCCGCTTTACAGCGCCTTACGGGCGTGATGGGCGCGAGCCGAGCCTGCGCAGTTTTGTACGCAATGTGATCGTGACCGAGTTTGCCGGAGCGGAGCCAACGCCGTTCCAACTCGATGCGATGGTCGCCTACTTGCGCGCCTTTGACTTTCTGCCCAACCCACAGATAGACGAGGCCGGGCGGCTGACTGACAAGGCCTCTGAGGCTGCGAAACGCGGTGAGGTACTGTTCAATACCGAATTTGCCGGGCTTGGCGACAGGTCCTGCGCCTCCTGCCACACCCCGGACCGGTTTTTCCGAGATGGGCAGACCTATGACATTGGCTCGGCCGAGCCGCCGTTCCCGGGCGGCACCGCAACCCCATTCGAAACGCCCACATTGCGCAATGTCAACTTCACCGCGCCCTACATGCATGACGGATCGCTGGCGACCCTAGCGGGGGTTGTAGACTGGTTCAACGATACCAAGGATCTGGGCTTGGATGCGGAACAGCGCGCCGATTTAACTGCCTATCTGCGCGCGGTAGGAGATGGTGAGGAGCCCTACCAGCGCTTTGAAGGCCGAGACAGCGTGTTCCGCCTGTCGTGGGAAGAGCTTACCACTTTTGCTTCGACGCTGGACACACTGATCCCGATGCGGGATGCGGAGAACATCGCCGTATTGATTGATACTGTTGCACCGGATCTGGCGGCAGATGCGAGCGTTATGATCAATCAAAACGCTAAGCCAGAAATCTACCGATTTGCCGCAATTCTTCAGGCAGTTGGCGATGCCAGCGCCGCTGGCGACTGGGCTGAGGCGAGCCTCCAGTGGGACGCTTTCAAAACCATGCAAGCCGAGATTGATGAGAGGATGTTCTGATGCTGTCGCGCCGTACCTTTTTGACCACTGTCGCTGCCGCCCTAACAGTGCCAGCAACTGCCTCTGCGGAAGAGGCACTGAAACTCGCCTTCATTCCGCAAGAAAACCCAGAGAAGCTGTTGGGGGATATCGAGGCGATCACTGCCTGGCTGTCCCAGCAGTTGGAGGTTCCAGTCACCGGCTTTGTTACCTTTGATCATGCTGCGGCAGTTGAGGCATTGCGCAATGGTGATGCCGATATCTCCTTCATGGGTGCCTTGCCCTTTGTGCTGGCAGAAGACCAGATCGGGGCGGTGCCACTTCTGTCCGAGGTTTACCGCGGCCAGCCGAGCTATTCGGGCCGGGTGTTTGTGCGCAAGGACAGCGGCATCGAGACGCTGGCCGACCTGCAGGGCCGTGACATTGCCTTTGCCGATCCGGTGTCGGAGTCCGGCTATCTCTATCCGCTCGACCTGTTTGTGCGCGAAGGACTCGTTGCGGATGCAGGCGATGCGGACCGGTTCTTTGGCCAGAAGTTCTTTGCCGGTGGTTATCAGCAGGCAATGCAGGCTATGGCCAACGGGTTAGTGGATGCTGCGGGTGCCAGCCAGTATGCCGATCTTTATCTGACGCCTGAGCAGCAGGCCGAGGTCAGGGTGCTGGGCGAAAGCGCGCAGATCCCCAGCCATGCCATCATTGCCCGGCCTGGTCTAGATGCGGCCTTGCAGGCCCGCTTCGTGGATGCCATGCTGCGCCTGAACCAGGCTGAGAACCAGTATTTGCTGGCCTATCTCTACGGCCCAGACGGCTATGTGGCAGCAGATCCCAAGGTCTATGACGGGGTCAGGCAGATGGCACGCCGTTACGGCTATCTAAAATGACCCAAGCGCTTGCCCTCCATGCTGTGTCGCATTGCTTTGACGACGCTGAGGCCCTGCAGGATGTGTCGCTGCAGGTGGCACCGGGGGAATGTGTGGCCTTGCTGGGGCCTTCGGGCGCCGGCAAGTCGACCCTGCTGGCCTTGCTGGATGGGCGGGTCCGGGGATGGCGCGGTCGGGCTGAGGTACTGGGCAACCGGCTTCCAAATGATCGGGCACCAGAACGAAAAACCCGGCTAGAGACTGGCTTCATCTTTCAGGAGTTCGCCCTGGTTGACCGGCAGAGCGTTTACCAGAATGCGATGAACGGGCGGCTGGGGCGAATGCGCCTCTGGCCGTCGCTTTGGGGGCGATACGGTGCGCAGGATCACCTCAAGACGACCATCGCGCTGGAGGACACCGGCCTAACGGAGTTGGCACAGCGCCGTGCAGATCAGCTTTCAGGTGGTCAGCGCCAGCGAGTGGCCATCGCCCGCTGCCTGGCGCAGGAGCCTGAGTTGATACTGGCGGATGAACCGGTCAGCAACCTCGATCCAGCCCACGCCGAACGCATTCTGGAACTGATCACCAACACAGCGCGAAATCGCGGCATCGCTGTAGTCTTCAGTTCGCATCAGCCAGAGCTTTCGCGGCGCTTTGCCGACCGTATCGTTGGATTGCGCGCGGGCGCGGTGCTGTTTGACAAGCCCTCCGCGATGGTCGGCAACGATGACATCAGCGATTTGTACCATGGAACAGTACCTGGTGACGGATTGCGGGTGGTGAGCTGATGAGCCGGATCTTGGTTTGGATGGTACTCGGGCTTGCTGTGCTGTGGGCTGCAGGAAACGCTGACATCGGCTTGGAAAAACTGCCCGGAGCGGGTCCGAGGCTAGCAGAATTTCTAGGCCGGATGATACCACCGGACCTTTCTGTCTGGCCGGAAGTCCTTACAGGCCTAACCGAGACACTGAGAATCGCCATTCTTGGGACGCTGTTTGCGGTCGTCCTGTCGGCGGGGCTGGCTGTACTTGCGTCTGAGACCCTTGTACCCGCAGCCATCTGGCGCCCGGTACGTGCGCTGCTGGCAGTGATCCGGTCGATTCCGCTGATCTTGGTGGCGATGCTGATGGTGGGGGCAGTCGGGCTGGGCCCACTGCCCGGTATTCTTGCAATCACTTTTCATGCCACCGGCATGCTGGCCAAATTCTATGCTGAAGCAATCGACAATGTCGGTGCCGCACCACTTGCTGCATTGGAAAGCGCAGGTGCCAGCCGAGCGCAATTATTGCGGTGGGCGATCTGGCCACAGATGGCACCAGTTGTGCTCCGCGACACTGTCTTCCGCTTTGAACTGAACCTCCGCGAAAGCTTGATCTTAGGTATCGTTGGCGCCGGGGGCATCGGTCTGTACGTTCAGACTTACGTGCGTTCGTTCCAATACGACAAAGCTGCAACTGTCACGCTTGCCATCATCGCTCTTGTGCTGCTGTTCGAAGGTCTAAATTCGGTTTTACAAAAGCGGTTTTCGTGACGATTTTGATCAAGGAAGGTCGGAAAATTCAGATTTCGCAGCGTTTTCAGTTTCGTAGTGCCATTCGAAGAGCTTTCCCTACCATTCATCGTTCGCCAGACCCACTGAACTGGGGTTCGCCTATCTTGCTCATTACCTGTGTTCTTCGGTTTGATCAGTCTACCTTGAAACTGTCAGTCTGCCGCACCGACAACAGTTTTTTTGAGAAGCACAGCCGCCACCGTTTCCAGACAAATTCGGTTATGAGTAGATATCAATAGGTGTCCCGTTCTTCACCATTGCATAGATATCTTCTATCTCCCGATCCGAAACGGCAATGCATCCGGCCGTCCAGTCGCGCTTGTTTGTCGGGTCAATGCCAGGGCGCGGCCCCCCATGGATGAAAATATCTCCACCAGGGGAACGGCCCTGAGCCTTTGCGTATGCGATATCCGCCTCGTTCGGGTACGAGATCCCGATGGAAAGATGAAACAGGCTTTCGGGATTTCGCCTGTCAATCACGTATGATCCTTCTGGCGTGCGCCCGTCCCCTTCGAATTGCTTGTGACCCTCAGGCGCAAAGCCAAGGCCCATTGGGATAGTGCGCAAAACACCCTCTGGTCCATCAAGGACAATCATGCGCTGCCCCTTGTAGACCCGCACCCGGGTCACCTCCGGCCCCCTGTAAGTGCGGAATTTGTTTGCACATCCAGAAAGAATTGTCGCCAGAGCTCCCAGGAGGATTGTGCGACGTGTAACTCGAAAATTCACTGCTCAATGCCTCTTTCATGAGGTTTTTCAAACTTGACACTAGCGTGCTGTGCCAGCCCGTTCAATGGCCGTGCGCCAAAGCACCTTCGGCCAGTCTGTCGCCGACGCGGTCACCGCCTTTGGGCGGAGTCTCCGCGTGGTGTCCGTTTAACAGCCTGAGCGCATTTGCGACAACCAGCAGTGACACGCCAACATCTGCGGCAATGGCCCCCCACATCGATGCCATCCCAAACGCTGTCGCCACCACGAAAACGGCCTTGGTTGCCAGCGAGGTTGCGATGTTTTGACGGATGATCGACATCGCACGGCGGGAATGGCCTATGAGCCAGGGCACCCTGCCAATGTCATCAGTCATCAAGGCAATGTCCGCCGTCTCGATGGCCGCGTCGGAACCAACCGCGCCCATGGCGATAGCATAGTGGGCCCGCGCCATGGCGGGGGCATCGTTTACGCCATCGCCAATCATGGCCACCATATCGTGCGCTTCGACCAGGTCTTCGATGGCCGTCACCTTGTCCTCGGGCAGAAGCTCCGCGCGCACCTCGTCGATGCCGACCTCTGTCGCGACCGCGCGCGCGGTGCGTTCATTGTCGCCCGTCAGCATGACGATGGTTTTCACGCCCTGCGCATGCAGACGAGCCACGATTCCCTTGGCGTCGGGGCGGATGCGGTCGCGCAGTTCCAGAATACCCATCACCCCATTTGCATCACCAACAGCCACCAACGTACTACCGGCAACTTCGATACGGTGCCGAAGGTCTGTCGGAATGGCACTTCCAAGCCCTTTTTCCTCGGCGAACCGGTCAGAGCCGAGCCAGACCGCCCGATCCTGTACCCTGCCTTCAAGCCCACGCCCCGGTACGGTCCGCGTATCGTCCGCCGCGGATACATCAAGGCCGTCGACTTCTGCACGTACAAGGATAGCGCGCGCTAACGGGTGGGAGGATCGCGCTTCAAGCGCCGCCGCTACGCCCATCAGATCCTGCGTCGACGCATTCCCTAGCGGATACATTGCAGCAACTTCAGGCTCGCCGATGGTGATCGTACCGGTCTTGTCCATGGCCAAGGCTGAAGTGCGTCCCGGAGCTTCGACATAAGCACCGCCCTTGATCAGCACCCCGGCGCGGGCCGAGGCTGTGAGCGCGGCGACGATGGACACGGGCGTCGAAATGACCAGCGCACAAGGGCAGGCGATCACCAGAAGGACGAGGGCGTTGTAGAACCAGTCATCCCAGGCTCCACCAAATACGAGCGGTGGCAGCATCGCGACGGCAATGGCGAGCGCCATCACGATGGGCGTATAGACGCGCGCAAATTTCGCCACCCATTGCTCCACGGGCGCGCGGCGGGTGTGGGCGTCGCCTACCATGCGGATGATCTTGGCGAGCACCGTGTCGGAGGCCGCCCTGGTCGCGCGTACCGTCAGCGTGCCCTCGCCATTGATCGTGCCCGCATAGACCTCGTCACCCGGCTCCTTCGGCACCAATGCGCTTTCGCCAGTGATCGGGGCTTGATCAACGGCCCCGGCGCCTTCGATCACTTGCCCGTCCAATGGAATGCGGTCCCCGCCACGCACCACGAAATGTGCATCGATGGCGACGGCTGACGCCGGAACATCTGCTTCAGAACCATCTTCGTAGACAACCCTTGCAGTAGGTGGCGCTAGGTCGAGCAAAGCCGAGACAGCGTTCCGCGCCCGCCCGACACTCCAGCTTTCAAGGTACAGCGAGAGAGAGAAGAAGAACGCGACCGTTGCCGCCTCGAAAAACTCGCCAAGGCCGATAGCCCCGGCCACAGCGACCACCATCAAGAGGTTCATGTCGGGCGATACGCGCCGCGCGGATGACCACGCCTTCGGGGCGACAAGCCAAACGCCAGCCAGGATCGCGATAGCAAAAAGCCCCGCTTCGACCAAAGGCATCACTGCTTCTCCATGGCCGGAAAAGAGACCGATCGCACCGCCCATCCCGGTTTCTGCGATGTGATACAGAAATCCTGCCGCCCAAAAGCCTCCGCTCAGCATTGTGAACAGGCGCTGACGGGCAAGATGCGCAGCTTGATCCTCCGAAGCGTTCTCGGCATCCCAGGGTTTTGCGCTCATACCCGTGGTCGCAACCAGTTGAGTGATCTCTCCATCCGACACTGCGGCAGCGCTGTGGAGTATGATCATGCGTCCGTTGATGACATCGAATGCCAGGTGCTCCGCCCCGCCCACTTTCGGTCCAACGACCTTGTTGAGGATCGCCACTTCTTCTGCGCAATCAAGACCGCTGACCTGAAAACTCCGGCCCGCTCCATCTTGTGGCACGGGACCAAACTCTTCGTGTGAATGGCTTCCTCCACAGCAGGCATGTTCACTTGCACATGTTTCTGACTTGGCTCTATCAGTTGGGTGTACTTCAGATACCACAGTTTCAGTTTTGGCGGCCATTCGGCATCTCCAGAATCATTGCTTGGCTGGACCATAACTCCTACAGTCGCTAGAGGTTCAAGAGGTATTTTGTTTCGTATATAGTTTTCGGCTGCCAAGGGGCGCGCGAGTATAAAACCAATCGGCGGACACGCAATCAACGAAGAAAGGCGACAAGGAATTTATGAAGACTCAGCAATTTGCCGGACCGATCGGACTACCGCTACTTGGGGTACTGCTGCTTGGCGCATGCGCGACGACAGATCAGAACGGATCCCAAAAAATCGGAAACGTGCCAGAGGCTATCGTGGAACTGGCTGATCCAAGTCAAAACCTTGCAACAGCCCGGCTCCGCGAAGAAGACGGATGCTACTGGTATGAACACAACGGACCCGTAGAAAAGACCTTGCTTCCCCTCAGAACCGCTGGTGGCAACCCGATTTGTGTTGCTCGGTAAACGTAACGATCTTCCTGACATCTCCGGCCCACGTTGAGGGCCGGAGCGAAGATCAACGCGTCACAATCCTGCACTAGCTGTCCGAAACAACACTCTGTTCGGCAGAATACAGGTATACGGTCGACCCTATGGCGACGTTTGAATAGAGATCATTGATATGTGCCATGACCATCCGGACGCAGCCAGAACTCGCTCGACCGCCAATCGACCAAGGTTTAGGTGTCCCGTGGATGCGAAGGTAAGTGTCTCGGTTGCCAACGTAGAGATAAAGAGCACGTGACCCGAGTGCATTCTTCGGCCCCGGCTCCATCCCATCCGCAAATTCTGCGTTTTCCGGATTTCGTTCGATCATTGACGCTGTTGGGGTCCAGTGTGGCCATTCGACCTTTCGCCGAATGGTGTAGGTTCCTGGTTCGTAGAGATTTCCACGCGCGATCGCCACTCCATACCGCATCGCTGTACCACCTTCTTCAATGTGATAGAGATAGCGGGCGACTGCATCGACATGGATGTCACCTGGCACAAGGCCATCTTTCGCAGCAACACGTTGCGGCAAGAAACGGGGATGCAGCCCCCACGGATTGGATGTCGCCGGGTCATAGTTGCTGGGCGTTACCTGAGAATCCCACGACGCTTTTTGGCCGGTCGTTGGCCAGCTACTGGCCAAAGCCGGTCCCGCGATCGGTAACGAAAACATCGCAGTGGACGTGGAAATGAAATGGCGCCGGGTCAGCATAGGTCCTACTCCAAAGAAATTGTTTGTGCACCTCCAGCCGCGGCTTGGATGCCTCGAGTGCCTTGTAGAACCTCAAGCCACTATAGGTTCAAGGCCTCATTTATGAGCGATGATCAAGTCCTCGTGAAGGGATGGCTCTCCTTCTGCCGCTGGCATCTGACAGATCACAGGCCAATTTTACAAGCATTTTGGATCTTACCGGTGTCGATACTCTGCCACAAACCCTTGGCGAAACTCGGTTTGATTTTGTCACTTTTTCATCCTCGGCTATGAGAGCCTACATTGGAACGCGATGCAGCATTGTTCACTTTGGGCTGATTCTGTGGAAAAACAACGTGTTGCTGACGCAGAAAGCGCGGTGCTGAACATAGCGCGAGCGCCTTTTCTATCAGGCTTTGCGCGTTTGCTGCGGTGCGGGAAAGATCTTTGCCAGTTTGCGGAGGTTTTGGGCGGTTGCGGCGAGGAGGAATTCGTCATTTGCACCGCATGGTCCGCGTAATCGGAGCCGCCCGAGGCCGAGAATGCGTTTGAGGTGAGCGAAGAGCATCTCGACCTTCTTTCGGAGCTTCATTGAGATCTCGTATTGGCGGGTCTTGGCGATGTCGCGAGCGACTTGACGTGCGTCTTCGTGTTCTTCACGTGTGATCTTGCGAGCGTCGGCATTCGGGCAGCATTTGGCCTTTGATGGGCAGGCCTGGCAGGTCAGTTTCAATGCGCGATAGCGGGCTGTGCCTTTGCCGGTGGGTCCTCGGTTCGGGTCGGAATAGTTGCGACGGAACTGCTTCAGCGCGTGCCCCTCCGGACAGATGTATTGATCGTTCTCTGCATCCCATTCGAAGTCAGCACGCGTCCATGTGCCATCGCTGCGGCTGGACTTGTCAAAGACAGGAATGTGTGGGGCGATCTTGCGTTCGACAAGCCAGCCCAACATCGGCCCGGTGCCATAGGCGGTATCTGCGATCAGGCGCTCCGGGTGCAGATCAAACCTGTCTTTCACGCGCCTGAGCATTGTTTTGGTGGACCCAACCTCGGCCTGCCGAATGGATCGTGTGGCCTCGACGTCGACGATGACCCCATAATCCGTATCGATCAGATAATTGTCGGAATAGCTGAAGAATGCAGGACCTTTGCGGGCTGCCGTCCATTGACTGGCGGGGTCGGAATGTGATGTGAACTTCGGCTGCACATTGCTGGCAGCGCCAAAGGCCGCCTCATCCAATGTGTCGAGATACTCTCGAACGGCGCGTGGTGCATCCATGGGATCAATGGTTGTCGCGTCCCATTCTTCCTTCGGTGTCGAGTTCTGCTTGTTGGCGTCAGCCTCGATCAGACTGGCGTCGATGGCCATACGTTGGCCGCTCACGAGACCCTCTGCGATGCAACGGGTAACAGTCGTCTCAAACAAATGGCGCAGCAGTTCGCTCTCCCGAAACCGCCCATGTCGGTTTTTCGAGAAGGTCGAATGGTCGGGCACGCGGTCATTGAGGTCGAGCCGACAGAACCATCGATAGGCCAGGTTCAGATGCACTTCCTCGCACAGGCGGCGTTCGGAGCGGATGCCAAAGCAATACCCCACCAGAAGCATGCGGATCAGGAGTTCAGGGTCGACAGAAGGGCGGCCCGTGTGGCTGTAGAACTCCGCAAGATGGGTGCGAATGCCACTCAGATCGACAAACCGATCAATCGAGCGCAACAGGTGGGCTTGAGGCACATGATCTTCCAGCGAAAACTCGTAAAACAAAGCCGCCTGCGCTTCTTGTCTCGGTCCCATCATCACTCAATCCCCCGTTCAATATGGAAATTGAATCAGTGACTTCGGCCTCGATCAAGGGTGAGTTTTTCAACAGAATAGGCTCCCACCCGACGTTCGCTACGGGATGCCTGAAGGTCGGCTAAGGGCCGTCACCGTCGGCCAAGTCGACCCAGTCTCGCCAGCTGCGCCAGCATTTTTGACCCCGAGTCTGCGGATCCTGTGCCTCCTGCGGAACCCGTCTGCCCCATGCCTTGCCTCACGGGCATCTGCTGCACGCCGAAGAACTGCCGCGCCCTGAGGGCTGCGTATTCTGCGCCACTTGCCCCACCGATCAGGTAGCGATTGTAGGCCTGCTTGCTGCCCATTGCGGCGCGGGCAAAGCTGTAGCCGCCGCCGAGACCACCGGAGAGGGCGGGCATCATGATGTTTCCGGAGATCGCGCGGACGATGAAGGGCGTGGCAATGATGAAGCCCTTGGCCATGAGGACCATCATGAAGAAGGGGATGAGCGCGCCGATGTTGGAGGCCCCTTCCGGGTCGCCAAGCTCGCCGATGAGTGCGGAGGAGACGCCCGTGATTGTCGCGAACACGCCGGCCACGACGATGGGGTAGAGCGCGAAGGAAACCAACGCCGACAGCCAGCGTGCGAAGTAGTCTTTGGTCACCTCGAAGAGGGTCAAAAAAATCATCACCGGGGCAATCCCGATCAGAAGCGCGATCATCAGTCGGGAGGCCACGAGGATGAAGGCGGCGAGCCCGCCGAGGATGGAAAGCAGCAGGACACCGACGATGTCGAGCATGGCGCCGGCCATCCAGTTCAGCTCGGACCCGGCAGCGTTCAGATAGTCCCCCAACTCGGCGATCAACCGGTCGAATTCTTCGGCGAAAGTTCCAGAAGGACCGGGAGTTCCACCACCGACCGAAGCCACGAGCGCCCCCGCAATGCTGTCGATCCCTGCAAGGATAGCGGCGGAAAGCGCGTTGAACTGCACCCAATTGGTCGCAAATATTCCGATCAACCCGATCTTGACTGCGAGCCAAAAGGCCGTGCGCCCGTCCATCGCCTTATACTGGTAGATCATGTTCAGGAAGACGAGGATCACCACCAGAGTTGTTCCCAGCACCAGAAGCGTGCCGACTGTCGCCGCGACCGACCCGAACTGGGTTTCCGCCGCGGTGTCGAGATAGCCCTGTGAGGTTTCAACGAAATAAGTGACGACGCTCATAACGGGACTACCCTACCAATTGCCTGCAGCTTCGCAGAGGGCTTTGGCGGCAGGGCGGACGGCGCTGGCGCGGCGGTTGTAGGCGTCCGAGGCCTGCAGCATTTCCCAGCGTTCGTCACTGGCGTGGCGCTCACGAAACGCCCCCTCGGCATCGTCCCAGGACGGGAACCGGATTTCGCAGTCGCAGCTGCCAGTCTCTACGATGCGTTCAAGATTTTGGGCTCGGTAGATGTCTTGAACCAGCACGCGCTGATAGGCTTGGCGCAGGGGGATCTCCTGCATCCACACGGGTTCAGCGGGCCGTTCTGGACAGACGTCGAAACTGCGCTCGAGGGTCGGCACGAGATTGCGCTCAGCGAAGCCGGGTGCCGACGTCAGGCCCAGGACCAGCGCAGTCAGTACGAGGGTACAGCCCGCCTGCCTCATGCCGTGGCTCTGGCGGGTGTGGTCTCGCGCTTCAGGAAGACAGTGTGTCCCACATTGGCGAATTCCGAGGAGCTGATCGACACGACCTCTCAGCCTTCGGCCCCCTTCACATTTAGGCTGGCCTGCATGTCGGCAAGACTGGTTTTGCGGGTCATGGGAAAGGACAGGATATCGTATTCAAAGGTTTTCATTGGGAGGCTCCGATCTCATTGTTGCCGGGAAGGTAGAATTCGGTGATGCCGCGTTTGCCGTCGTGGCGACCGGCCTGGATGATCACATCGATGGAATTCTCGATGTATTGGATCATGTCGGCATAGGTCATCGGGATCTCGGTCTTGAGTGCGGCGATGGCCAGACGCTGCACGGCCAATTGCGGGGTTTCTGCGTGCAGCGTGGTCATGGACCCACCATGGCCAGTGTTGATCGCCTCGAGGAAGGTCATGGCCTCCTTGCCGCGCACCTCGCCCAGGATGATCCGGTCGGGGCGCATGCGCAACGTTGCGGTGAGCAGCACATCGGCGGTCTGGAACTCCGCATCGCGATTGGCGATGAGGGTCACGGCATTGGGCTGGGTCGGCAGAAGCTCGGCGGCTTCCTCGATGGTGACGATGCGTTCCTCGGATGGCACGTGCGAGAGGATCTTGCGCGCAGCCACGGTCTTGCCGGTGGAGGTGCCGCCAGAGACGATCATGTTAAGCTTGTTGGCGACGCAAAAGGCCAGCGCATCGTCGATCACGCCCGCGGCCACCACTTCGCGCAGTTCGTGGGTTTTCTCGAGGCGGAGTTCTTCAAGCTTGCGTTCCTTGCCAAAAAGGAAATCAAGCGCAAGCCCGTCAAGCGGCAGGCTTGAAAAGAACCGCAGGCTGATCGACATGGCCGAGAGCACGGCGGGCGGGGTAATGACCTGTGCTCGGATCGGGCGACCCTTGTAGGTGATCGAGACCGAGATGATGGGGCGGTCCTTGCTCATCGTGGTGTTGGCGGAGGAGGCGATCTGGTTGCCGAGGTCTTTCACTTCGGTTGCAGTCAACGCCTGGTCCAGCTTTCGCATGAAATGATCGCCCTGGAATTCGCCCCAGCAGGAGCCGTCGGGGTTGATGCAGATCTCGATGACATCGTCGCGGGCGGCGGCTTCGATCCGGTCGAGGGAGGTTTCGAGATAGCTCAGCGACATGGGCTCAGAATATCTCCAGATCGCGGTCGACCATCACCGTGACGCGCGCGCCCTGGTCGACATAGATGACGGGGCCGATGGAGAGATAGTCGCCAATCACGCTGTCCGTGGCATCCGCTAGATCATCGCCCACGTCTTCGAGCACGTCCGCGGCTGTTTCGTCCTGGACATTTGCGGCGGCGGCGCTTGGTGCGGCGGAGATCAGTGAAATCAGCGCTGCCGAGCCAAAGCGCTCATCAAAGCGCGTATCGACAAAGCCAGTCACACCTGAACGCCCCAACTCATCACCCCCGAAGGAGCTGATCTGGACGGTCTGATTATCGGGCAGGATGATCCGGTCCCATGCGATGGTGACGCGGCGCTGCGCGATATCAACGCCCGAACGATACCGCCCGATGAGGCGGGATCCACGCGGGATCAAGAGCCGAGAACCGTCGAAACTGAACACATCTTCAGAGACCACGGCACGGGTCTGGCCGGGCAGGGAGCTGTCGAGGGCGGTTTCCATTACGGCCTGGATCATCGTGCCCTGGATGATCGTGTTGGAGGGGTTGGCGATGACCTCAGCTTGCGTCACCGAAGTGGGCAGCGCACCATTCAGCACAAAATCCGTCACTTGCCCAAAAGTCCGTTCGGTCAAAGCAGTTTCATTTGCGCCTGAGGTGCCGCCAAAGGCGATGGTGGGCGAGGTGATGCGGCGCTCCTGAAACGCGCGCTCCTCAGCAGCGCGGCGTTCAAGTTCCGCGAGCCGTCGTGCTTCTTCCTCGCGGCGCAGCCGTTCTTCTTCCCGCGCGCGCAACTCGTCCTCGGTGGGCCCAGTGGGTGCGGGGAGGGGGCGGTTGGCCTCGAGTTGGGCCAGTTCCAGATCCATGCGGAGTTGCTCAAGGCTGCGATCCCGCGCCGTCAGTTCGTCCTGGAATCGTTGCTGTGCGGCTTCCGAGGCGGCTTGGAGCGCAGCGATCTGAGCGGTCAGCGCGTCGATCGCCTCTGCGGCGGCGGTGTCTTCCTCGACGACCGGTTCAGGGGCGTTGCGCAATTCCTCGATCTGGGCCTGAAGGGCTGCGAGCTGTGCCAGAAGCTCAGCATTGGGCTCGACCGGATCGGGTGCGACGAACACAACCTCGGGCTCGGGCGGGGGCAAGGTCTCGATGGCGCCGAACCCGTCGCCTTCGTTCTGGAACACGTCCGGCGTGGCCGTGGGAAGGACTTCCTCTTCCTCGGGTTGGGACATGAGATAGAGCAACGCACCGCCCGCGCCGATCACGAGGACGACGACCAAAGCGAGCAGCGGTGAGCGCCGTGGGGCAGGGGGCGAACCAGCGCCCTTGCCTTGTTCTAGAGCAGCGAGGCGTTTCTCGAGGTCTGCGTTTCCAGTATCGCTCATGAGCCTACCCCCGCAGGTGGGGTGGCCTCGATGCAGACCACCTCCTCCCCGATCCGCAGCACCCATTGTCGGTTCACACCTGAAACCCGGATCACGCTGTCCTCGGTGGCTTGCGTGTTGACCGTGCGCTCACGGCCATTGGCGTAGCGGAAGATCGCAGGCACCGGCGCGTTCCGCGGAAATTCGAAATACGTAAACGTCCCGTCATCCCAGACACGGGTGGGGGTGAACTCGGTCCGCGCGCTGGCACCGTAATTATAGTTCGGCGCTTGGGCCGCGATGGCACGTGTGGGCCGCGTATTGTCTTCGGGGTAGCGGAACTGGACCACGTAAAAGGTCGGACTGCGGGTCTCCTCGACGTTGAAGTAATAACTGCGCCTGTTCGTGTAGACGGTCACATTGGTATGCACCCCGCGCGCCACAGGCTTGATCGCGAAGGCCTGACCGCCCGGGACGCCGTCGATCTCGAAGCCCTCGGTGTCGCCCGCAATGATCGAGCGGATGCTTTCGCCCTCGCCGAACTCGATGGTGGTCACATGGGTGAGCGACACGCTGAGACGGTAGACCTGACCCTCCTGGTAGGTGGCCAAGCGCACTCGGCTGTCGTTGGGACCGCCACGCGGGATGGCTTCGGCGAAAGCAAGGCCGGGCAACAGGGCAATCAGCAATATGAAAAGTCGAACAGGGAACAAATTCAATTCTCCAATCTGTCGGAGCGGATGGAATATTCGAGGACCGTGAAGCCGAAGGGGTTGGTCCAGACCTCATCGATGGAGCGGCGGGTCTCGGGGCGGAACTCGAAGAGAAGCGTGGCGGTGAAAAGCCCGGTTTGGACGCCATTGATGGAGTTCAGGCGCTTGCGCAGGCGGACCGTCGCGCGGTTGGTTCCGATCCGGTTGATGCTGAGGATCTCCACGTCGAGCCGCGCATTGGGGCCATAGACCGTCGGCGGGTAGTTCTCATTGGCGCTGTTCCAGATCTGGCGCAGCCCGCTCTCGGCAGCTCCGTCCGAGCGGCGCAGGACGTTGCGGATGCGCAGATCGTTGTCGAGCTGGTTATAGACCTCCCGGTCGGTCACATAGCGGAACACCTCCGCCTCGATGATCGCCTGGTTGGCGGTCACCGAGGAGGCGCCGACCGAGGCTTCGGGGAGTGCAAAGCCGGTGGCGGGATCATAGGGCACGACCACAGGCGGCGGATCGACATCGAGAATTGCGACAGTCGCCGCGCTCAGGCATCCGAGAATGCCGAAGATGAGCCCGATGAGCCCAAGGCGCTGCCAGAGCCGTTCGCGGCGCAGCGCACCATAGACCAGCTCTTCTTCGATGATTTCTTGTTCACTCGCCACCTGTCACAACCCTTGATCAGTCTGCCCGCAACTCGGGCAGCGTGAAGTCCATAAACCGCTGCTCCTCGGCGATGGTGGCGGCATCGATCACGCCGCCTGTGCCGTCCCCCACGGTTTGCACGGCCTCAAGCTGCCACATGGCCACGAGCGCGATCGCCAGTTCCGCCGTCACCCGCGTGTTGAGGTCGATGCTTTCCTTGAGTTCGTCCATGTCGTCGATGAGACCGACCAGCCTGTCGACGCGTTCCAGCGATTGGCCTGCGTCTTCATAACTGTTCTGGGCAGCGGCCGAGACGAGCGCGCCGGTCGTCGCTTGCGTCGCCACACGATTGGCCCCGGGATTTCCGCTGGTGGCCATTTCCGAGAGGGTGTCGTCGTCAAAGCCGAGATCGGCCAGCACCCGGTCCATCTGGGTTTCAATCTCGCCCGCACCGGAACCGGACAGACCGGAGAAATCCCCCGTCTTGATGGCCTCAATCGTGGCGAGGATGTCTCCGAACTCTTGGTCGAGCAGGCCGTTCAACTCGTCTTCCATTTCCGTGCGGATGATTTCCGGCAGTTCAGCAAGGCGGGTCAGGGCTTCGTAGGTTCTTTGCAGCTCCGCGAGTTGGTCCGTGAGAAGGCCGAGCTGTTCGCGGAGCTGCGTCAGCTGCTCGTTTTGCAGGATCTCGTCTTCGATCATCTGCCGGAGCTGCTGGATGTTTTGCGCGATATTCTGGGTGTCGACGACGGGTACGCCCTGTGACAGGGCAGGGGACAGGGTGCCGACATACAAACCGATCCCAAGCGTCGTGGCCAAGGCCGTCCTCACGAGTAAGTCTCTCATCAGTCTATCTCCCTGATCGTGAATTCCATGAAGGCGCCCTCGGCCATGCGGGCGCTGGCCTGTGCCAATTCCTCGGCCGAAAGCACGCGGGTCCGCGCCGCTTGAAGACGAATACGCGCGGCGACGAGACGCACGAGTTCGGCGCGGGCATAGGTGTTGAGCGCGACGCTTTCCTGCATGTCTTCCGTCTCGGAAATCCGCTCGACGATGTCCGCAATACGCAAGGCGGCCTGCCTAATCGCCGCAGGGGAATTGTTGCCATAGAAAGCCGCGCCGTGCCCGGTGATTGAGAGGTTCGCATTGGCTAGAAGCGCCGGATCGATCGTGCCGAGCGCTTCGATCCCACCGATGCGGCTCAGATAGAGATTGTAGCGTTCGGGGATGACCTGGACGTAGTGCTGGGTCTCGGCAAAGGGCGGGACACCGCCATATTCGAACACGCGACCGGGTCCGGCGTTGTAGGCCGCGAGGGCGTTGATGATGTTGCCATCGAAGGTGTTGAGTTGGGTGGCGAGATAGCGCGCGCCGCCATGCACCTGCAGGTAGGGGCTGTCATAGTAATCCGGGTTGATGCCGAGATCGCTGGCCGTACCGGGCATAATCTGGGTGAGGCCAAAGGCGCCGACCGGCGAGCGCGCGCCGATGGTAAACCGGCTTTCCTGCCAGATGAGCGCCTGTAGGAGTGCGCGCCATTGAACCGGGGAGAGGCCCGCGCGGCCAACGCCGGCAAAGCCGCTGGTTTCCTGGGCGACGCGGATGATGAGTTGTTCAATGTTTTCGGCGGCATCCCCGAACATCTGTGCGCCGCCGGGATTGGGGTCGATCTCGGCATTGCCGTAGACCGTTTCGACGGAACGGGCTGGATCGCCGCTTCCGTTTTCCAGCCCTGAAATCATCGCGGTCAGGCCCTGACCGCCGAAGCTGGTCTGGGCATCGAGGATGCGTTGCAGGGTTTCCAGCTGCTCCCGTTCGATCTCGGCAATGAGTTCGCGCACGGCAAGCTTGTCCGCCTGAACGGCCAAGTCAGCCTCGCGATCGCCAGTCTCGACGATGTCACGCGCGGTCAGCCCGCTGTCATTGGTCGGCACGCCTTGGGAAAGGGCGATGCCGGGCAGCAGGCAAAGCACGAGGATATGGGGCAGTTTAGACTTCAATGTCGCCCTCCGGCGCATCTAGAGGCGTAAAGGTGCAATCAGGCGCGACAGGTGCCGTGGACGCGAGGAATGTGAAGCAGTTCGCCTGCGGTTCCTGGTACTGGGCGCAGGAGGCCAAAGCGCCGAGCGCGGTGAGAAGAAACAGAGTACGAATCATGAAAGCCTCCAAAAGTCTGGGCGGTCGCGGTAATCGGCGCCGACCAGCGCCTCGCCTTTTTCCATGCCGCCGAGGATGGTGAGATTGGGCCCGAGGGCGCTCAGATCGGCATCGACGACGATGGATCCCTGGTCGTCGCGGATGAGAGCAAGGCGGCTGTCGCTGCCGGTGTTGAGAAGCACATCGAGTTCCTTCTCATAGAGGTTCAGCATCGCGTAGTCGGCCGCATGGGCGCGGATGTTCGGAAGCAGGATCTGCGTCGGCACCGCCTCGACGATAGTCTTGCCGGTCCGCGTGCGCTCGAGCTGACTGGCGTATTGCGTCATCATCACCGCGACGGTGTTCTGCTTGCGCGCGGTCACCAGCCAGTTCGACAGCCGCTCGGCGAAATACGCGTTGTCGAGCGCCTTCCAGGCCTCGTCGATCACGATGATGGTGGGGCGGCGGTCCTCGATCTCGCGCTCGACCCGGCGGAAGAGATAGGACAGGACCGCCATCCGTTCCTTGTCGGCCTCGCTGTCGAGAATGCCGGTCAGATCGAAGCCCACGACATCGCCCTTGAGCGAGAACGTGTCCTCGAGGCTCTGCCCGAAGATCCAGCCGTAGCGGCCGTCCTCAGACCACTCGAGCAGGCGCTGGTGCAGATCGCCGCCGTCATCCGTAGACACAAAAAGCGATGCGAAATCCCGCCAGTTCCGCAGGGCCGGGTTGGTGGCCTGGGCATTCTGGCGCACGACTTCCTGGATGCGGTTGGTCTGTGCGGGCGTCAGGGGCTTGTCGGCGCGGTAGAGCAGGGATGTGAGCCAATCCGAGAGCCAGGCGGTGCCCCGCGCATCGGTCTCGGTCCAGAGCGGGTTGAGCCCCGTGGGCTGGCCTGCGTTCAAAGACGCGTAGCGCCCGCCATTGGCGCGGACCGCCATCTCCATACCGAGACGGTAATCGAAGACGAAGATCCGCGCCCCCGCCCTGCGGGCTTGCGTCATGAGGAAGGCCGAGAGCACCGATTTGCCCGAGCCGGGCCGCCCCATGATGAGCGTATGCCCACTGGTGGGTTCTTTGTCGGGCGAGCCTTGCTCGTGATAGGAAAACCGGTAGGCGCTCTGTTCGGGGGTCGGCAGATAGGTGATGACCCGGCCCCAGGGGGTTTTCGTGGCGGGTTTGCCGAGTTGGGTCCGGTGGAAGGCCCCGAAATCCGCGAAGTTGCGATTGGTGATGGCACTGGCGCGCACGCGCTTGGGCTGGTTGCCAGGATGCTGGCTGAGGTAATGCGCTTTGGCCGCGACGCGCTCGCCGATCATCTTCACGCCTTCGGCGGCGGCGGCGTTGACAATTTCGGCGCTAAGCGTCTGCAGCTCATCGAGCGTATCGCAGAAGATCGTCACGATCATGTGGTGCTCGCCAAAGCTCTGGCGCTTGGCCTCGAGATCATCGGCGGCGATGTCGAGTGCTTCCATCAGCGAGAGCGCCGCATCTTGGCTGGCCTGCATCTGACGCTTTTGCCGCTTGATGCGGCCCGCCATGAGGTTCGAATTGATCGGCGTGAAGGAATGGGTGACGATCATGTCGACCGGCAGGTTCAGCATGTCGAACATGGTGCAGGAGGTGCCTTCCGAGTATTCCCCGATGGTAAAACTCTTGCCGTAGCGATGCCCCACGACTCCTTCGGAGAGCTCGAAGTGATCGCCTTGAAACGTCACCCGGGTGTTGGCGACGTTGAAGGAGAGGAAGCCAAAGGTGTTCGCCGGATAGAGCGGCAATTCCTGGCCGGTATTGAGCGCGCCCAGAAAGCCGATCAACTCGCCGCTTTTTGCTGTTAGCACGCGCGGATTCAGCTCCGTCAGGCCCGACACGAACACACTCACGGCCTCGCCCAATCGGCGAAGGCGTTTCTCGGTCGCTTCCTTGAGGCGATCCGGCGCGCTGCGGTTCAGGAATGGCAGGACGCTTTTTGGAGGCGGGCGGTGAATGACCGTGAGGGTCAAGGTTTTGTCTCGCAGGCCGCTGGTCTCGAGTTTGGAGCGCCAGAGCCGGTCAACTTCTCCAGCAAAATTGTCCTCGCGCAGCGGCTCGAGGTCCGGCGTGATCGCCTTCGAGACCTTATGGACGTAATAGCTGAACTCCGGCCCTAATTGCGCGATGATCCGGGCAAAGAGCGCGGTCACCTTGTCGAGATAGGCATCATCCGTGGTGTAGCTGTTGACCCCGTCGAGCCGGATGCACTGGAAAAGCTCGTTGACCCGGGTCCGCACGGTACGGTCATCGACCAGGCTGACGTACGGCAGCATGTGCGCGAGGCGGGTTTCGCGGGCATACCAGTTCGGCGTCATCGTGCGGAGATCGAGCGCTTCGTCCAAGGCATTGTTAGGGCGCATAGCTGTCCCCACCGTGAATGCTGCGATTCCGCGTCGGCGGGCTTTCCTGCAGCGCTGTCATCATCACGTCGATGAAGCGCGGGTCCCAATCCGCGGCCTTCCAAAGCACCGGGTAGAGTAGTGCCGCGACAGCCAGCACCGCGATATGCTGGACCCAGACGAACAAGAGCACCGAGCCGAAGAGCCAGACCATGGCGTACATGATGGGCAGGCCCAGCAGCTTGGGCGGGCGCACGAGACCCAGAAAGAGGGGCGCGCGCTCAGCCACCGGCAAAAACCGCGGCAACGATGGTGGGGGCGGCAGCGACACCAGCAATGCCGACAAGCACCCAAAGCGCCTGCCGCAGATCGATGATGTTGAAGAACCAGCTCAAGAAAACGCCCAGAACGGCGAGCGTTGCGATGACGACACCAAGCGGGCCGGTCAGCGCATCCACAATGCCCTGCAACAGGCTCTGGATCGGGGAGAGATCGATGCTTTGAGCAAGCGCCGGCTCTGCGACGAGCAGAAAGAGCGCCAACGAGGCGACGAATAGGTTTGAAATCTGTCTCATGAATTTGATCCTTCCAATCGGGCCACGACGGCCATGACGCGGGCCACGTGGTTCTGGGTTTCTCTGTAGGGGGGAATGCCGCCGTACTGGCGGACCGCATCTGGTCCGGCGTTGTAGGCCGCGAGGGCAAGGCGCGGATCGCCGAACGTCTCGAGCATCATCGCGAGGTAGCGTGCGGACCCGTCGAGGTTCTGCAGCGGATCACGCGGGTCGACGCCGAGGTCCCGCGCCGTCGCGGGCATCAATTGACCAAGGCCAATGGCGCCTGCGCTTGAGACAGCGTCCTGCCGGTAGGCGCTCTCGACCTCGATATTGGCGCGGAAGAGGGTCAGCCAATCGCGAACCGAGAGATCCGTGCGGCGCAGCCCGGGATGCCCGGCGTAGCGAAGCGCGGTGGCCTCGATGGCAGTGAGAACATCGGCGCGGGGCAGGGGCGCAGGCCGCGAGAGGGCTGCAATCTGGATTTCGTCTGGCCCAAGCTCAGTCTCTCCGAGGATCGCCAGCTCATCAGCAGCGGATCCCTGGCCGATGCCGTCATTGTAGTTGCGGGCAAAGCTGTCCTGGGAGCGAGACGGGGTCAGAGAGCCATCGCTCTCCATGACCAGCACCATTTGGGCAGTGGCTGGACCCGCGAGATACCAGACAAGGAGAAGGCTACTTGCTGCCGCCCTTGTCGGTCGCAGCCAGCTTGTGTGTCGTCCGCTGGCCTTCTTCGAGCGGAACATCGGCATGAGAGAAGCCGATCCCGATGAGGAAGGAGACCACGCCCGTAATGGTCTTGAACTCGCGGATCTTGATGTCGTTATAGGTCGTCCGGGTGCGGGCCGTGACCAGCAGCTTTTCCACGCCCTCGTCTGACACGACACGCATGATCCAGACCCCGTAATAACTCGGGCCCTTCTTGTGTGCCGACTCCTGGCACAGGATTTCAGCGCTATAGCCACTTTCCACGAGTTCGCGGAAACGTGCTTCCGTAACCACATTTGGTGCTTCGATGTCCCAGTTCATGGCCCGGCTCACGCTTTCTTCAAACGCGCAACGCCCGGGCATTCCCACTTGAAGCCCAGAGTTACGATAGTATATTATTAACCGCAAGATATAATGCGGCAGATACGGCTGTATCTCGGTTACTCAAACTCTAGGCACGGCCATTGGCGTCTATCAAGGAAAATAGGGGTTTCAGAAACCTGCGGTTGAGCCGATGGGTGTGCATGCAGTCTGTAGCACTGCTTTTGCTCGTTCCGGTCGCAAGCCAGGCCGGGTCCTGTCTCGCCCCGGTCCGGCCTTTCGTTCCAAGCGATTCGCAGGCCGCCCGAGATTATGCCGACATCATCCGTCGGGACTTCGAGGTCTACATCGCGGACATTCAGGACTACTTTCGCTGCCTCGAGCAGGAGCGTGCGCGCGCCTTCGAAGAAGCCCGTGAAGTCAGTCAGGACTACGGTCGGTTTCTCGAACTGGTGGGGGATTGATGGGCCACTGGGCACGCACCAGACTTGCACCCCTTGGAAACCAGACGCCGATAACACCCTCAAATATCTACTTTTTAGATAACAGATTTCATCCGCTAGCGACGTCACAAAAGGTATGTGACGCGTGGCGAAAACAATCAGAACAAATGGCCAGTTGGCGCTCGTCCGTGCGTTGGTTGATGCGCGTCAGAATGCGGGTCTCAGCCAGCAGCAGTTGGCGGCGAAGCTCAAACGCCACCAGTCGTTTGTGGCACGTCTCGAAAGCGGGGAGCGTCGTATCGACGTCGTGGAATTTACAGTTCTGGCGAGAGTCATTGGCTTTGACAAAAATGAAGTCCTGTCGATCGTCGAAGCCGCCACGGAGCCCGACCACAAGATTTGAAAGCAATGTAATTTTGGGACGCTCCGCTTTGTGCGTCCCCAAGTGAAGTGAGCTCCTCAAGAAAGAGCGGTTAGCCAACATCCCCCAAGCGCGGCATGCGGTGCAGGCGAGCACCGCGGCTCGTCACGCTGCAAAATCAGAGCCTCAGTGCAGGAAGTCAGTAAACAGTGAACGATGATAAAGGTGAGGGCGTCGCGATCGCCAATCTGATCGGGACCGATGGGTGCAACATTGTTGGTTGGGTTTATCGCTGGAGTACAGGCGGGCATGCGGTGATGTGGGACGTCCACGGGCCCCAGCCGGTGTCGGAAACCCGGCCGGATCTCACTGCGGAACAGAAGCAGGAAATCGACTTCGATGATTTGAAGCGGATCGGAAGAGGTGAAGACGGATAGGCTTCTCAGCTAGCCGCCAGCTCATATTGATGGAAAGAGTCCGCCGATCATATCAGACTTTGGGGTCGCACGCAGCGAAGTTCTCAAACAAGCCCATTGTGACTGATCATGCGCTGGTGATGAATGTCCGCATTCATCCAGTGCGCACCAACACTGGCTGCGCCGTCATTTTGCAGCTTGCCAGACTTCTAAGACCACAGTGGTACCATCAAGCCATCCTCGCGGGTGGTCTCGAACTGGTCAACTTGGACACGGATGATCTTGCGATCTTCAAAGGCGCCTTGCGTCGAGTGTATGCGCCCATCAGGCGCTCGCTTGCCTGAGCACACAAACACTCAGCCCGCGTCGATGAGCACGGGCCTTCCATCCTCGCGCCATTCCGGCAGACCGCCTTCCAGTCGTCGCGCGTTGAGGCCATGGCGGCGCAGGGCGGCGACGGCCTGATGGGCGTAGACGCAGTAGGGGCCGCGGCAATAGGCGACGATTTCGGCGTCCGGCGCGAGCGTCGGGAGTATCTGCTCCAGTTGCGCCAGGGTCGCGTTCAGCGCGCCGGGAATGTGCCCCGCGGCGTATTCGTCGGCGGGCCGGACATCGAGCACGGTGACGGAGCCTTCCGCGAGCCGTGCGGCAAGATCCGCGCGGCTGACGGGTTCGGGGGCGTCCGCGCCACCCGAAAGCCCCTGCAAGATGCGCTCGACCTGCGCGAGGTTCCGCTCCGCGACGATGCGCAGAAGGTCCATCAGCTCCAGCGTTTTCGCGTCAGTCAGCCGGTAGATCACCGCCTTGCCGTCACGACGGCTGGTGACGAGGCCCGCGCGGCGGAGCTGCTGCAGATGCTGCGAACAATTGGCGATGGTCAGGCCCGTCTTTACCGCCAGCGCCTCCACGCCACGCTCCCCTTGCGCGAGCTGTTCAAGGAGCGACAGCCGCGCCGGAGCCGACAAGGCGCGTGCGACGAGCGCGTATTCTTCGAGCAGAGCCAGCTTCGGGCAGATTGACACTGGACGTCTCCAGACGGTAGATCATTCAAGCGATGACTTGAATGATAGCGATTCCATCGCGCCCCACAAGCCCGAAGTCCAAGACCCATGTCAGAGACCATCCTTGCCGCCGAACCGACTATCCGCCTTGTCGCCTTTCTTGGCGTCCTGGTGGCGATGGCGCTGTGGGAGGTGGCAGCGCCGCGCCGCCGGCGGGAGATCCCGCGCGTGATCCGCTGGACGAACAACCTTGCGCTCGTGGTACTCGACACCGCGATTCTGCGACTGAGCTTCCCGATCATCGCGGTCGGGCTCGCGGTCATGGCCGAGGACCGCGGCTGGGGCCTCTTCAACAACATCGACGTGCCTTCCTGGCTTGCCATCGTCGTCTCCATGCTGGTCCTCGATCTGGCGATCTACCTCCAGCACGTGATGTTCCACGCGGTGCCGGGCCTGTGGCGCCTGCACCGCATGCACCACGCCGATCTCGACTTCGACGCGACGACGGGGCTGCGGTTTCACCCGGTGGAAATCCTGATCTCGATGGGGATCAAGCTGGCGGTGGTCGCGGCGCTCGGACCGCCCGCCGTCGCGGTGTTGCTGTTCGAAGTCATCCTCAACGCCACCGCGCTTTTCAACCACGCCAATATCGACCTGCCGCGCCCGGTGGACCGCGTGCTGCGCCTCATCGTCGTCACCCCCGACATGCACCGCGTCCACCATTCGATCGATCCGCGCGAGACCAACTCGAACTACGGCTTCAACCTGCCGTGGTGGGACCGGCTGCTTGGCACCTACATCGCCCAGCCCGCCAAGGGACATGAGGGGATGGAGATCGGCATCGAACAGTTCCGCACGCGCCGCGATCTCTGGCTCGACCGGATGCTGGTCCAGCCTCTGCGCGGCCCCGCCAGAGGTGGTGCGCTGGACCCGAGTCTTACTGGAAAAAAGCGAGGCGAGTGAAACAACCTGATCCTTCCAAACGACACACCTTATGTGACCGAGTGCTGCTTCGATGGCCAGCGCATGGCTCACACACTGGCCAAGAAAGACCCGGAGGCCGAAATAGCCGTATTCCTAGTTGCCGATGCGGTGCTCTGCGCCAAGGCAGGGCAGAAAACCACCCGATGGCCACTACACCTCGAGCCTATGCTCCTTCGGATCCTGTCCGCCGAAGGGCGCTTGCTTATGTACAGCACCCGCATGGACGTGCTCTACCGCGTCGATGACGACATGATGGAGGGGCAGACCCGATCGAACATGGACGACCTCGCCCAGGCGACGCTAGCTGCCGACAAAGCGCTGGTGTTTTGAGGCCGGCCAAGAAAACAGAAATCCGAAACGGAGGAACACCCGGATGACCCTGAAACAACTACTTTTGGCGACGACCGTCGCATTTGGCGTGCACACTGCGCCTGCACTGGCGCAGGACGAGGCCATCGATGCCATGCAGGAATACATGATGTTCTCCGAATACGAGGGCGGCATCATCCTGCCCCAGCAACTCGACCAGACCGTCTTCGAGACAGCGCTCTTCGTCGATACCCGCGACGCGGGCCAGTTCGAGGAGGGCACGATCCCTGGCGCTGTCAACATCGAGTGGCGCGAGGTGCTCGACCGGATTGACGAGATTCCCGAGGACCGTATGACTATCCTGTTCTGCAACACCGGCAGCCTTTCATCTCAAGCGGCGTTTGCGCTGCGGGTGGCGGGACGATCGAACGTCGTGGTCATGCAGACCGGCTTCACCGGGTGGCAGCAGGACGCAGCCTATAAGCCGTAGCAGTTCCCCAAGTTGCGGCAGCGGAATCTCCGCGTCGTATCGCCAATCCGGTCAGATCCCAGAGGTCTGGCCGGGTTCTTTCAACCAGTCGTATTTAGTCAGGCTTTAACCAGTAACAATCTGCAAATCATGTGCAATGAAACGCAAAGATCGCAAAGCCGTAGAATCGGACATCGGCGCGAGCGCCGCGAAATTGCGTTTTCTCCACAGTGGAATGGCGCGCTGCCCAGATAAACGGCAACTCTGCGCAAATGTTTGAGCACTCCCCTCAATCCACTGGAACCGCAGCATTTTTTGGTTAGTAGTTCACCTGTTCAAAGCCGTAGTTGCCCTCGTAATCACGCCAATCGACGAAGACGGACCGATGATAGATACTAGGGCAATTCTGGCCCCATCGTTCAAGTCCCGCATGGGCTTCGGGCAGGGCAGTTATGGAAGATCGTTGCCATGAGAAATCGCCTTGGGTCCCGTAAGTGCCGAGGACTACGGTAGCGCTACGGTTGCAATCGCCGTCACGTCCGGATTCGTGTTGTCGCGCATATCGGACATCAAAGACGCGGATGGACCGCGCGAAGTTGAACTCAGGTCCGCTGATATCGATGTCCGCGCGATCTTGAACGAGCTGGAGGGTCTGGTCGGCGGGAGCGAGATCGTCGACTGGCAAGGATTGATGCGGTCGACGGCTGTCCGTCTGGTACAAGGCTTCAAAGATGCGGCCAGCGTTGTCTAATGGCCGATCGCTCTCATAGGTGGCGCCCAAGGGACAGCGCCAGATTTGAAGCGGAGGTTCCACCGGCCAAGGCGTAATGCGTCGGATGAATTCGGCTCGGGCTCTGGTGCATGGCACGGAAGCAGGCCAGCCGCCAGACAGGCACAGGAGGATCGCGCAATCAATCGGGTATGTCTGCGCGCGGGCGGGCATCGGTAGCGACGAAATCGTCACAGTCAAAGCGACTGCGACCGAGGGGAGGAGCTTCTTGAATAGTTGATGCATGCTGAGGAACCTCTGTGACAGGGTTCATCCTACATACGATAATATACTATCGCAACACTAAGTATAAATACGCATAATGAAGTTTATGTAAATTAATTATCCAAAAGGGTTACGGCATGCACAGCCCCTTCATTGCAAAGGCGGGATGAAAGGAGGCGATCTAAGGCATCGCCCCCTTAGGTGGTTACTTAAGCTGAGTGACGGTCAATTTGCCTTTTACCGGCTCCGCGACAAACTCGATGTCCTGACCTTCGGACATTCTGGCGATCAAGGCTTCGTCGGCCCGGAACACCATTGTCATGGCAGGCATATCAAGGTTGAGCAGCGGCCCGTGATTGATCGTGACCTTGCCGCCCTTGGCATCAACTTTCTTGACCGTCCCTTTTGTGTACTCCATGTTCGCCTGTGCCATTTTCATGCCCACGTTTATCGGCCCATGCATTCCGGATTCGTAGTGGCCAGGGATCAGGCAGGCGAACTCGAACGTGCCTTCGTTAGCAAATGTCCAGATCACCTCACCGTCAGCACCAGGATCCAGACGGATGGAGTTCGGGTCGTCATGCTCCATGTCCATTTGCGCCATCTGTGCCTTGTGCACGACGTTTTGCTCGATCGTATCTATGACGAACTCATGCTCCAGTTCGCCATCGTTCCTGACCTTGAAGCGTATGGTTTCACCTGGCTGGATTTCAAACGTGGAAGGTTCGAAGATCATGGTGCCGTCGTCTGTTTCACGCATGCTGACTTCGAGAGTGCGGTCGACACCCTCGGCTTTGCCGGGCTGGCCCACGAGCATCATGGCCGCGTGATCCGCGGCATGACTCTCTGCTTTCGCTTCCCCATGGCCTCCGCCATGGGTGCCGGCAGCGAAAACCGGCGTGGCAAGAGCAAGAGAGAATGCGGTGGTCAGAAGAAGGTTTTTCATTGGGTTATCCTGTATGATTAGAGTTTATAGTTTGGTTGATTTTCAAAGTACCGATCAGCCCTTCGAGGTTGGTTTAGGTGTCAGAATAGTCTTGGGGCTGTTGTTGGAGGCGAACTCTGGCAACTCGCCTGTCCATTCATAGGCTTGCTCGCCAGGAGGGTTTTCGTACCAGCCGGGATCGGAGTAATCGTCCGCGCCGATACCTTCGCGCACCTTCACGACCGAGAACATGCCACCCATCTCGAGCGGGCCATGCGGACCCCAGCCGTTCATCATTGGAATGGTATTGTCTGGCAATTCCATGGTCATCTTGCCCATGTCCCCCATCCCAGCAGTTCCCATCGGCATGTATTCGGGTTGGAATTCGCGGATCTTCTGGGTGAGTGGTTTCTTATTCACGCCAATGAACGTCGGCACGTCGTGACCCATGGCGTTCATCGTATGGTGTGATTTGTGGCAATGGATCGCCCAATCTCCTAGATGATCGGCGACGAATTCGTAGGCGCGCATCGCACCTACCGGAATATCGATGCTGACTTCAGGCCATTGAGCCGATTCAGGAACCCAACCGCCATCCGTGCACGTCACCTTGAAGTCGTACCCGTGCATGTGAATGGGGTGATTGGTCATCGTCAGGTTGCCCACCCGGACACGCACCTTGTCGCCCCGGTTCACGACCAGCGGGTCGATATCCGGAAAAATCCGGCTGTTCCAAGTCCACAAATTGAAATCGGTCATCGTCATGATGCGCGGTACATAGGTCCCAGGATCGATGTCGAAAGCGTTTAGCATGATCAGGAAATCCCGATCGACGGGCATGAAAGTCGGGTCCTTGGGATGGACCACGAACATGCCCATCATGCCCATAGCCATTTGGGTCATCTCATCCGCATGCGGGTGATACATGAAGGTGCCCGATTTGATGAGATCGAACTCATAGACAAATGTCTTGCCAGGTTTGATGCCCGGATGGCTGAGCCCGACAACACCGTCCATACCTGACGGCAGGATCAAGCCGTGCCAATGGACTGAAGTCGCTTCGGGAAGCTTGTTGGTAACATAGATACGGATACGGTCACCTTCGACCGCTTCAATAGTAGGGCCAGTAGATTGCCCGTTGTAACCCCACAGGTGTGCGATCATTCCGTCGGCCATCTCTCGCTCGACCGGCTCGGCTACAAGATGAAATTCTTTCACCCCGTTGTTCATACGGTGCGGCAAGGTCCAGCCATTCAGTGTGACGACAGGATTGTAATCCACACCTGACGACGGCCTGGGCGTGACCGCTGTAGCGGCGCTGTCCATTTGAGCAGCCTCAGGCAAGCCCATGTTCAGGGTCTGACCCCATGCTTGCGAAGAAACCAGTGTGGCACCAGCGGCACCGGCTCCGAGTAATTGACGTCTGTTTAACATGTCAGTTCCTTTCAGTGTCCTGCGCCGCCACCGGCAGCAAGTGATGCGCCTTCTCCACCAGCGCCAGCACTGCCTTCACCACCGCCGTAGATGGCAGCGGTCAGGTCAGCTTGGGCCAAATAGAATTCACGCTTTGCATTTGCTGCTTCCAGTGACGCGCCTAGTTTTTCGCGCACGTCAGTAAGCAACTCGAAAGTGTTGGTGATCATGCCGTTGTAGGACAGCAAACCCTCCTCTTCGACGGTTGTTCGAAGTGGAACAAGAACATCGCGGTAATGGCGTGCGATTTGGTAGGATGCGTGGTAGGAAGTCTCTGCGCTGCGTGCTTCAGAGCGCACATTGACGGCCTTTTCCGCCAATACATTCGCCGATTGCAAATACATCAGCTCCGCTTTTCGCATGCGCGCTTTGCCCGTATCGTAAATTGGGATTGCAAATTCCAACTCAAGCTGCGGCAGCGTTTCGGTTTCGGTTTGACCGTCCTCACGTTCCCGTTCCGACTCAATGCCAACGACAAGTTCAAGATCGCTGACGATTCTGGTCTTGTCTGTAAGGCCGAAAGCGCGCGCTTGGGCCTCCAAACCCAACTGGGCGACGCGCAGATCTACCCGGTTCGCCAAAGCCTTGGCTTCGATGTTTGTGACACGGCCAATCGATCCTGGAAGCGGGGGCAAAGCGTCAGGAACAAAGAACTCAACGTCTGATCCCCACAACCCCATAAGTCTCGCAAGGTTCTCTTTCGAACGCGCTGCACTGAGGCGAGCCTGAGCCAACTGCCCTGCGAGTTCAGCGTTGAACGCCTGTTCCCGCGCCTGGCCTGCCTTGTTCAGAGCCCCTGTCTCTCCCAAGCGCAGGGCCAATTCAGAGCCAGCATCGGAAGTCGCCTTTGCTTGCCTCAGATAACTGACTGTCTCGAAAGCGGACACGGTATCAATCCAGGCAGCACGCGTTTCAGCGGCCAAGGAAAGCGTATCGTTCACTGCTGTCAGCTGGGCCTGCTGGAATGCAGTTTCAGCGATTGCCATTCGTTGCTTTCGAGTCGTCGCGTCCAGAATATTTGTTCGGATCAGACCTTCTATACTCCGATAGAGCCCCAGTTCGGGTGCTCCAATCCCAACGAGCCCAATTGAAACAATTGGATTCTGGGGCGTGGACTGTTGCCATGCCTCAGCAGCCGAAAGCCCGACGTTGGCATACGCGGCTTGCAGACCTTTATTGTTCAGCAGAGCAACCTGAACCGCTGTGTCTGCGGATAAGGTTTTGCGGTAGACCAATGCTCGAACTTGCTTTTTCAAGGCTTCGTTCTCAGCTTGCGTTTCTGCAAAGGCGGTACGTTTGCCAATCGCTGCCGTCGTTTGGCTCGACACATTTGCGAACCCGGCCTTTGGCTCGGTGTAGATACCCGGAACAGCCGTCGCGCAGGCGCCCAAGAACAGTGGAAACCCGATAATTAGAGATAGTCTTGAAACACGCATCAGTTACCCTCCGTTTGTTCTTCGTTGACAGATCGCCAATCACGTGGGCCGGTCGGCGCACGATAGGTGTAGCCGGCCAAGGGGTTCTGATATTGAATTGGTGATGACACGGAGGCGTTTGAAACTGCCTGTTGATCGGCCACACTAGGCAAGGGTGTGGGGTCAACACTGCACGCGCCGAGCGCGAGGGCAGCGGCCCCCGGAAAGATATAGAATTTCATGGATGGTACCTGATTTGTAAGAGACGTGTGACACGACGGCACTAGAACCGCATGACAAAACTCAAAGCTTAAGGATCAGATCAGGTGTCGAGGGGGGCGTTCTAAAGCAAGTGCATTTACCGACGTCTCGCGTTCGACATGATGCACGTAGCTTTCGACGGACGCAAAATGTGACGCGGCATTGTGCGATTGATGCAACGCAACAGACATGCAGAATCCGCTGCAACAATTATCTGACGTTTGCTGTCCAGCCGAGGTCGTTTTATCAGTATTACACGCGGCAAATGAAGCGATAGAAGAGTGGTCTGGTACTTCGTCAGCGGCGCTTGCGCCATGTCCAACAATCGTCTCTGTCTGTGCGTGCCCAAGGGAATGGCTTTCAGCGTGGCCCGCACCGGATGATGCCAGAACCAAAGAGACCACTGCCAGTAGGTTTAAAGCTGCAGCAAGCACTTGAGATATCCCAAAGAAACCGTTCATTGTCACAACGATGAAGGTAAAATCCTAGTCGGTCAATGACTTGGGTGCGTTACATTCTGATACACTTCGGATTAACGTGATCTGCCCCACTTGGAAAGGTTTCGTACGCACTGCTATACTTTGGTTCTCGACAGAAGCCTTACTCGCTGGGCCTATCTTTTCTGAGCGATAGCGATTTGACGCAGGGAAGACTATTTCTTATGGTTCGGAAACCTGTGACACAATGCAACCGATGTCAGACCAGCCAGACGGATCTTCGATTTATGTACATAAGAAGCACGATTTTCCTCGCAACCGGTTTGGCTTTGGGGGCTTGCTCGGAGTCTTTCTCGAATTCAAAAGGCGCGTCGTCACGCCCGCAGTTACCGGAAAATATCGTAGAACTGGCAGCACCAAACCAGGACCTCGCGACCGCGTACTTTCGGCCCGAGGACAACTGCTACTGGTACATGCATGCGGGTCCGGTTGAAACAACGCCATTGCCGCTCAGGACGGCTGGCGGCAATCCGATCTGCGTCAAGCCGGCAACCTAGCTGCGGGCGGTGACACTATCTTCGGCAGAGTAGAGGTGGGCCGTCGAGCCAACTGCGACCTTGGGATAGAGTTCGTTGATGTGCGCCATGACCATTCGAACACATCCAGAGCTGGCCCGCCCGCCAATCGACCTCGATTGCGGTGATCCGTGGATCCGCAAGTACGTGTCGCGCTGGCCGACAAACAGATACAGTGCACGCGAGCCTAGGGGGTTCGTTGGACCCGGCTCCTGCCCGTCTTCGAACTGGGCGTATTCCGGATTGCGCTCGATCATGGACTTGGTTGGCGTCCAATGCGGCCACTCGACCTTGCGTCGGATCGTATAGGTCCCCGGCTCGTAAAGATTGCCGCGGGCGATCGCCACGCCATAGCGCATCGCTGTCCCGCCCTCTTCGATATGATAGAGATACCGTGCCACCGCATCGACATGGATGTCTCCGGGCGTCAGACCAGCTCGCGCTTCAACCCGCCGCGGCAAGAAACGCGGTTGCAGACCCCAGGGGTTCGAGGTCTCGAGATCGAAATTCGCCGGTGTCACCTGTGCATCCCAGGCCGCTTTTTGCGACGCTGTCGGCCAAGTGCTCGCGAGCACGGGAGGTGCGATCGGCGTCGAAAACAGCGCTGTGCCGGTCGCGATGAAATGTCGTCTCGTAAGCATTTGGTCCAGTCCCGGTTTTCTTTGTCAATTGGCGAGCCTGCGGCGCGCTCGGATCAACCGATGGTACATTCTACATGTACTGGTAATTCAAGAAGAAAGTCTGTTTCACACGCGCTTGTGTAACGTCGGCAGCATCTCGAAGCGCGCCATGCAGACATTTCCGGTGGACCACACGAACCCTGCCGGTCACGAGTGATAACTGACCCTTCTGAAAGCCAGATGCATGCAGGTCGACTTGCTGTGATCGCTATGTCAGCCTAGCCACATGGAACGATTTTTTTTCACGGATATGCCAGGTGTTCGTTTCGTGAGAAACGTCCTGCTGTTCAGCCTCGCAGCACTGATTCCAGTTCTCTTTCTTTATGTCTTCCTCGCCCCGGGTTTTGGTTCAGCGTTGCTTGGAGGGGGTCCAGCGCTTGGACGGTTTCTCAGACAGGTTGCAACCAACGGTCTGCTGGTCGTCTTTGTCATCAACTATGTGAGCTTCTTTCTATTTGCCGTTGCGCAACAGCGAACGGGACGTCACCGCGATCCAAGCATGTTTGTCTTGGTGGATATAGGCATTCGGGTCTTCCTGTTTCTCGCGCTGCACGCCTTGATCTATGTCCTGTCAGCGGATTGGTTCGGGTCGTTTGGTGGTAGTCGCAAAACGGCTTTGAGCGTTGTCGCGCCGACGCTTGCGCGCTCTGCATTCTTTGAAAACATCTCGGGTGTTTATCTCTACGCCACGATGGTGAGTGCGCTGCCGCTGTACATCACAACAATCAAACAGTCCCAGGTCCTACGGCCATACGTCAGACTTGGCCCACGGAATTTTGCCGTGACCATTATTGCAATCCTGAGCTTTGGGCTTTCGGTAGCGTTACTGACGGTCGTCGCCGAAACTATCGCATACTTGCAAGGCTAGGTGGCCGAATATGTACTCTGAGCCTGGCGATGTTGCCATTCTCGAGCGAATGCGAGGAGCCATAGCCCGACGAGAGCAGCGCTCCACAAGGCGTTCCAACTGGCCATTGACAGAGTGAGAAATTCCCATGCGACCTCGTCACACATCACCAGAGTTGATGGACCTGATGATGCTGACGGAAGGAGGTCCGATCCGGAAAGGTTCGACAGATCCAGCCCCGACCCCGTGCAAGATGTTGGACCCTGCCACCAGTCTCGTTCGACACCCGTGTGAAAAACGCCAATGGCGGATGTGGTAGCCGCGGCTGCAGCGCCGATGACCATGAGACCTACGGGTAACAATCCGACGGCCAGGAGCGCGCCGGCAGCAATTGCCGCGCCATGCGGATATCTTTGCCAGATGCACATCGCGCAAGGTGCATGGCCAAGCGCCTGAAAAACAAATGCGGCCAGCAGGAGGACAGCGGATCCACCTGCGGCGAGCATGCCAAGTTGTTTACCGGTCACTTGTGCTACTTCCATTTAGTTGGATGTGGGACTCAGCCTGTTCGAGAGAGAGACGAGGTCTTCCCTCTCCGTATCTCGCCGTGCGTGGCTATGTTTCGGTCAGCAGCTTTTTCCTGGCGGCATAGTCGTCTGCGTCGATCTCACCCTTGGCGAAACGCAGGTCGAGTGCGCTTATGGCATCAGAATTTCCCGGTTTTTGGTCTCCAACGCCAGAGCTGCGAACGAACCAAATGATACCTGCGACCACCAGACCCAAGACGATGATCCAGAGGATCGGACCGAACATCATGCCCATTCCATATTCCCAGCCGGACATGTGGCCATAGCCATCCGGGTCGGCCAAGGCCGGTGTAGCGAACAACGCTGCAAGTATTCCTAATCGGTACATAGTATTCTCCACCTGCACTGCTTGTCGCGCGATAGCGATGATATAGGTTACACGTGCTCAACATCCTGATTTCACGGCGAGAATTGTATCAGTTTGTAATGTTGACCAGCGCCATGACTTTACGATACGCAGACTGCGGCATGGAGTAACGAAGGGCGTGGCATGGATTCCAAAAAGCGATCGACCCTTTTGACGCTCGGCGCGATTTTTGCGGGATATGCAGCCTTGCGCACCATTCCCTCCCTTCTGCCCGAAAAGTTGGAACTCGAGCCGCTCGAAAACCCAACCGGCTTCCGAAAGTATGTCGCGGGCGACACGTCGGGCGGGTTTGATCTTTTTGTGGGGCTGGACACACCAGAGGGTGCCGAGATTGTCGCGCGCAAGGAAGCCGCTTTCGAACGTGTTTCAGACAATATCTGCGGCGCGCTCTATGGTGACCTCGAGACAAGCGCGGCCAGAGTGCCGATGGCCTCATTCTCAGATTACTACTGTCCATACTGCCGCGTTCAAACCAAGCGGCTGGCGGAGATGACGAATTCGATGCCGAATGAAGTCGCGGTCGCTTGGCATGAACTGCCTCTGCTAGGTGACAGCTCAAACCTCGCTGCCAAAGCTGCCTTGGCAGCGAAACGTCAGGGCGCCTATGTCTCGTTCCACGAGAGACTGATGAAGACACCGTTCCAGGCGTCGCCTGAATATCTGTCCCGCCTCGCCGGCGATCTTGGCGTCGATGAGGATCAATTGGTTTCGGACATGGAGAGCGCCGAGGTTGTCCGAGAACTGGAAAACAGCTCCGCTCTTGCGCGTGTGTTTTCCTTTGTTGGCACACCTGCACTCGTCATTGGCCGTACCGTCGTTCAAGGGCAAATCAGCGATAGGATGCTCCGCGAAATTATCGATCTGGAACGCGAGGAGGGTTGGGATGCTGCCTGTATCTCCGCGTGATACCATCCACCCCGAGAATATCTTTCGACAGAGGCATATAATGAGGATCGCAGACCGCTTGCGAAGAAGACAGTTCCTAGCGCTTGTTGCAGGTGCCAGTGTGATGCCCGGTCTTGCGCGGGCGGTGACCAGCGACACCTGGTCGGCTCAGGAGGTTGCTGACGCTCTTGAAGACGATGCCATTTCACTGATCGATGTGCGTACACGTGCGGAATGGACCGAGACCGGTCTGGCGAAAGGTGCATGGCCTATCAGCATGCACGAGCGAGGTTTCGAGCAACGGCTATTCGCCGCCCGCGATCTTTCTGCAGAAAAACCCGTCGCTCTGATTTGTGCCACTGGGGGTCGTAGCGCGCGGCTGCTCGCAGCCCTCAAGCGCGCCGGATATCCGGGCTTCATCGACGTCTCGGAAGGCATGCTTGGGTCTCGCCGCGGCCCTGGATGGATCGCGCGCGGCTTGCCGATAACTGATCTTGAGACGGCTCTCGCTGCGCTCCCTGAAGCGCTACGTTGAATGGGGACACGCGCCAGGGCTTCCCGGTTTTCTTTGTGCCTTCTGGCGCTTGTCGCGTCTTTGGTTGCTCTCACACTGACCGAGGGGGCTCGTGCTGCGGAGTCGACCATATTTTCGAACCCGGCGGTCAACGCTCGACTTGTCTCGGCTGAAAACGGCGTCGCCCCGGACGCTGTGTCTATTTCGCTTGGGTTGGTCCTTGAATATGGTGAAGGCTGGAAAGGGTATTGGCGAACGCCTGGTGAAGTTGGGCTGGCTCCCGAAATCGACTGGACGGGCTCATCCAATCTCGCTTCAGCCGAAATCCTCTGGCCCGCACCGGAACGCTTTGAAGCCTTCGGCATCGAGAATTTTGGGTATTCTGGCGAGGTCGTCCTGCCAATCCGGGTGATGTTGGAAGATCGAGGCGAGCCTTTAGAATTGCGCGCTCGCGTGGCGCTTTTGACGTGTTCCAACGTCTGCGTGCCGCACACCTTCGATCTCGCTTTGGATCTGGCCAATGGCACAGGTATTGATCGGGCCTCAGCCAACGCAATCGCCACTTTCGTTTCTCAGGTGCCGGCCGCGCCAGAAGAAAGCGATATCGAGATCGATACAGTCGCCCTCGATGCAAAGACTTCCTCGCTATTCGTGACCGCTCAGAGCACCCAACCGTTCCAGACGGTCGATATCTTTCCAGAGTTCGGACCGCTTGTGACTTTCGGCAAACCGGAGATCCGGCTCAGTCGAGACCGGTCGGAGCTTTGGACTCGGATTCCGCTGAACGCGTGGTCGGACGATTACGTAGCGCCTCTCGTGACCGTCACGGATGCGGATCGAGCGGTCACGGCTCCCGTGGTGTTGAGTGCGGACATCCCTGCCCCGCCATATGCCCGTGCCGCATCTGGAAGCGGCCCGTTTCAGCTGGTTTTGATTGCAGCGATCGCTTTCCTCGGAGGGCTGATCCTCAATGTCATGCCCTGCGTACTTCCTGTCTTGTCGATCAAGCTCGCCTCGGTTCTGAAAGTGTCAGACCAGCCCCGACGTGTGATCCGCAATGGCTTTCTGTTTTCAGCTCTTGGTGTTCTGACATTCGTCTGGATGCTCGCAGTGCTTGTTCTCGTTCTCAAATGGATCGGCGTTTCGGTCGGCTGGGGTATCCAGTTTCAGAACCCCATTTTTGTCGCTTTGATGTTCATCGTGGTAGCCGCTTTTGCCGCAAACCTGTTCGGCCTGTTTGAGATCGCCTTGCCTGTGGGCATTCAGGACCGCCTCGGTGTGGGGAGCGATCGCGCCGGATATGCTGCCGATTTCGGGACTGGCCTGCTTGCGGCAATTCTTGCCACGCCATGCTCCGCTCCGTTTCTCGGGACGGCGATTACATTCGCTCTGGCCGGTAACGCGGTCGACGTTCTCGTCGTCTTCACGGCACTCGGCATCGGCCTGGCTTCGCCTTATGTTCTGATCGCCGCGCGCCCTGCACTGATCGAACGTTTACCACGTCCCGGACGCTGGATGCTGTTTGTCAGGATGTTGCTCGGCGTTCTCTTGCTCGCGACTGCCGCCTGGCTTCTTTTCGTTCTCGTCGGTGTGGCCGGGTGGCGCGCGACGGTGCTGGTGGCCGTATCCGTCGGCGTGCTCATCCTTCTGGCCATGACGGAATGGTCATCCGTGTCTCTGCGGCGCATCTTGATGGCCGCCAGCCTCGCAATACCGCTCGTGGGCGTCGGGTTGTTTTCCTCGCAACCGTACTCCGAGGCTTCGACCGGGACCACCTATTGGCAGGCATTCGTTCCGCAGGACATCGCTCGACACGTATCGGAAGGCCATACGGTATTTGTGGATGTCACAGCTGATTGGTGTCTCACTTGCAAGGCCAACAAGACGTTGGTGCTGGATCGGAATTCTGTCGCTGACCGACTAAGCGACGAGACGGTTATCGCGATGCAAGCCGACTGGACGAGACCTGACGACGAGATTGCGAGGTTCCTGGAACGCCATGGCCGGTACGGCATTCCGTTTAACATCGTGTTCGGGCCAGAAGCCCCGTCGGGCATCTCTCTGCCGGAAATCCTGACCCAGACGCTGGTGCTCGACGCGCTCGACCGTGCATCGACAAGAAGCGTCGCACGCGATTGAGGAGGCTATTTTGCTGCCTTATTGGCAAGCGAAGAGACGGTGCGCACGACCGTAGGGTCGCCGGCCAGGTCGCTCAGGATCGGACAATCCGGACGATGGTCGCCGTGGCAGGATTTTATCAGATGGGAGAGCGTCTCTCGCATCGACTGAAGCTGCGTAATCTTTTCGTCAATCGCGGTCAGATGTTCCTCTGCAATGGCCTTGACCTGCGCGCTTTCGCGGCTTTCGTCCTCATAGAGGCTGAGCAGGGTCCGGCAGTCCTCGATTGAAAACCCGAGGGCGCGGGCACGACCGAGAAATGCAAGCTTGTGCACATCCAGCTCGCGGAAGGCCCGGTAGCCGTTGCCACTGCGTTGCGGGCGAATCAGACCGATATCCTCGTAATAGCGAATGGTTTTGGGCGGGATACCAGAGCGCTCCGCGACTTCTCCAATATTCATGGGTCTCAATCTCCTATTCTGCCGGTTGCGTCTGGGCCTGCGTGAGCGGCGCCCCAGTCTTTGGCGGCTCATACATCGCGGGGGCAATACGGCGCAGGCGCAGCGCATTGGTCAGGACCGAAACCGAGGACAGCGCCATCGCGCCTGCGGCGAAAACCGGAGACAGCAGCAACCCGAAGGCGGGATAAAGCACACCTGCAGCAACCGGGATCAAGGCCACGTTGTAGCCGAACGCCCAGACGAGGTTCTGGCGGATATTCGACATCGTCCGCTTCGACACCTCGACCGCGTTCACCACGCCGCGCAGATCGCCTGACATCAGCACCACATCGGCGGACTCGATCGCCACGTCCGTGCCCGTGCCGATCGCGATGCCCACATCGGCATGCGCCAGCGCAGGCGCGTCGTTGATCCCGTCGCCCACGAAGGCGATCTTGCGGCCCCCTGCCCTTAGGTCATCAAGCGCCGCGACCTTTCCGTCCGGCAACACGCCCGCGATGACCTGGTCGATCCCTGTCTCGCGGGCGATGGCCTCGGCCGTCTCCTGCTTGTCGCCGGTGATCATGGCGACTTGAAAGCCTCGGCCGTGGAGAGCGGCAATTGCGTCACGGCTCGCGGGTTTTACTGGATCGGCAACCGCGATGACGGCAGCCAACTTGCCATCAACGGCCGCGTAAAGCGCGGTGCGACCCCGGCTGGCCAGATTTTTTTCGGTGTCGACAAGGGACGCGATGTCGACGTTTTCGCGGATCATGTAGCGATCCGCACCAACCATGACCTCTTTGCCATCGACCATGGCCGCGACCCCGTATCCGGTAACGGACCGGAAGCCGGACGCGGCGAGAACCGCGATGCCTTCGCTGCGCGCGCTTCGGACGATGGCTTCGGCAATCGGGTGTTCTGACTGCTCCTCAACTGCAGCGATCAGACCGAGGACAGCTTCGCGGTCGAAACCTTCTGCGACGACGACATCGGTCAGCGTGGGTTGGCCCTCGGTCACCGTCCCGGTCTTATCAAGCGCGATGACATTGACCGTTGATAGCTCCTGAAGCGCGTCACCCTTGCGAAACAGAACACCCATTTCGGCTGCGCGTCCTGTCCCCACCATGATCGAGGTCGGCGTGGCAAGCCCCATGGCACAGGGGCAGGCGATGATCAGCACTGACACTCCCGCCACCAGCGCAAAGGTCAATGCCGGGTCAGGGCCGACCAATAGCCAAACAACAACTGTCAGGGCTGCCAGGGCCATGACGGCGGGCACGAACCAAAGCGTTACCCGGTCCACCAGACCCTGGATTGGCAGTTTGGCGCCCTGCGCCTCTTCGACCATGCGAATGATCTGCGCGAGCGTCGTGTCAGAGCCTACACGTGACGCCCGGAAAGTCAGGCTGCCGGTACCATTTACCGTGCCGCCGGTGACGGTTGCGCCTGTGGCTTTGGTGACGGGCACGGGCTCACCCGTGATCATGCTCTCGTCAACGTTGCTGGTCCCATCAACGACCTCACCATCGACGGGAATCCGCTCGCCAGGGCGCACGAGGATCGTGTCGCCAACGCCGAGCACATCGACGTCAACCTCGACGGTCTCACCATCACGCAGGACGCGGGCGGTGCGGACCTGAAGTCCCAAGAGCGACTGGATTGCCGCGCCAGTCCGTCCCTTCGCTCGGGCTTCGAGCCAGCGTCCGATCAGGATGAGCACGACAATAACAGCGGCGGCCTCGAAATAGACCGCCCGCACGCCTTCCGGCAGCAGTCCGGGCAGGAAGGTTGCGACCACCGAATAGATCCAAGCGGCCCCTGTGCCTACCGCGACAAGACTGTTCATGTCCGGCGCACCGCGGAGCAGCGCGGGAATGCCCTTGAGGAAAAAGTGCCTGCCGGGTCCGAAGAGAACGATCGTCGCCAGAACGAACTGGATGACCCAGGATGTCTGGGCCCCGATACTGTTCTCAATGACCATATGAAAGGCCGGGATCAGGTGCGCGCCCATCTCCAGAACGAAGACCGGAAGTGTCAGAGCCGCCGCCAAGAGGACGTTGCGGCGCAAATTGTCCGCTTCTTCTGCCTTACGCTCAACGCGCGACTGGCTGGCATTCGCTTCCGCGACCTCGGCCGGGTAACCAATTGCCGCAGTCGCAGCCATCAGATCAGCCGTCGCGACTGCACCTTCAAGGAATTCGACGACGGCTGTCTCGGCGGCGAGATTCACGGTCACGGACAGGACACCTGGCACGTCAGCCAGCGCCTTATCGACCCGCCCGACGCAGGAGGCGCAGGACATGGACGCAATGTTGAGAGTGACCCTCGCAGTCCGCGCAGGGTAGCCCAGCGTATCCAGCGCCTGAGCAGCGTCTTGCAAACGGGCCGGATCGTTGACGGACAGCCGTGCCGATTCAGACGCAAGGTTGACGGAGACATCGGAGACGCCTTCCAGCGCCGAAAGGGACTTTTCCACACGACCAACGCAAGACGCGCAGGTCATGCCTTCGATGCCAAGAGTGACTTGCGGATTTTGAGTCATGTCGGTTCGCCTCATCTGAGTTCACAACGGATATAGGGCTTCCAGTGACTGGAGGCTCAATAGGGCAGATGAAATTTTTTTTGTTTTGCCTTACCCACCAACTTCCACTTGACCTTCCACCTGCTGGAATCCCTATCTCGTGCCCAAGTCAGGAAAGGACTTCACATGAAATTCCACGTCCCAGACATGAGCTGCGGCCATTGCACCGCTGCAATCACAAAAGAAATCGCAGTTCTCGATCCCGCAGCGAAGGTTTCAACCGACCTCGACGCCCGGACGGTTGAAGTCACAACATCCCAAACCGACGGGGCCGTGATCGAAGCAATCAAGTCTGCCGGATACGAGGCGGCGCCAATCTAGGATCACTGGCCGGCTGCGCGCGCTTCTTCCGCGAGGCGAATCATTTGGTCCGCCTCGATAACGCCGGGAACGAGCGCATCGCCGATCACGAAGGATGGTGTTCCATTGAAACCGAGCGCACGGCTCAGCTCCATCGACGCTGCGATATGCGCATCGATTTCCGGAGCCTCCATGTCGCGCCGCAATTGCGCGACATCCAGTCCAACCTGCCCGGCCATCTGAATCACAGAGGCCTCTTCGGCCCGTCCGGCCATCCCCATAAGCGCCCAGTGGAACTCTTCGTACTTGCCCTGCTCGCGTGCGGCGAGCGCTGCCCGTGCCGCAAAGACGGACCCGTCGCCCAGGATTGGCCACTCCCGATAGACCAGCCGGACATTCGGGTCTGCTTCCAGCAATGCTTCGATACGCGGCTTCACGCGGCGGCAATAAGGACAGTTGTAGTCGAAGAACTCGACAACTGTCACATCTCCTTCTGGATTGCCGAGCACCGGCGCATTCGGGTCGTTTTCCAGTAGATCGCGGTTCTCGGATAGAACGGTTGCAGCGGCTGCGGCCTGACGCTGCTGCTCGCGCTGCTCTATGATCTGAACCGCCTCCAATACGATCTCGGGGTTCTCGCGAATAGCCTCAAGCACGAGTTCCTTGACGCGATCTTCGCTCAGACCGTCGGCCTGAACGGCAAGTGGGACAACGAGGACCGACGCCAAAACCAGCCTCAAAAGAATTTTCATCTCAATTTTCCCTCTTCCGTGTCTCGCCTTCGGTCCGCACCGCTTGCATTTCCTGTATTCGGTCGGGCCAGGTCGACTTGATGTATCCAAGAATGTTCCAGATCTCCTGATCGGAAAGCTGATCCCCGAAGCCTGGCATACTGCTATCGAACTCCATGCCCTGAGCGGCCATCAGTGCGCGGCCACCAAGCTTGGTGTACTCAAAAAGAACCTGATCCGCGTGATGCCAGGTGTGTCCTGTCTCGTCATGCGGCGGTGCTGGCAAGCGACCTTCCTCGCCGGGGCTTTGCCAGTTCTCCTGCCCTTCCAGACTGGCACCATGGCAGGACGCACAATTCTCGACGTAAAGGGTTTGGCCCGCGGTGAAATCCACGTCTTTCGGCATGACCCCGCTATCGGAGCCTGCCGCATTGGCCATCCAGAAAAGGATCCCCGCTCCAATCATGGCGATAGAAACAGCCCCGACAAAGGCAGTGCCCCGGTTCATGCCACGTCGATCCAGGTCATCATGCCCGAAACTGCGTGCGACAGCATATGACAATGCAGCAGCCATTTGCCGGGGTTGTCGGCCACGAACGCAATGTCGCGGACCTCGCCACGATCCAGTAGCGTTGTATCCCGAAGCGTCCCAAGACTGCCGTCGGGTGCAATCTCGTGAAAGTGCATTCCGTGCAGATGCATGGCATGGGGGAACGCGGTGTCATTGGTGATCTTAAGACGCACCGTCTCACCGCGCGACATGGCCGCGAGCGGTGCGCCGTCCATGCCGCCGACCGCTCCGTTGAACGCCCAGAAGTTGCCGGATTGCATCATGTCGCGCATGGACGACATCTGCCCGCCCATCATCGCACCCATCATGCCGCCCATGGCACCGCCCTGCATGAGCAATTCAAGTTTTGTGGCCTCGGCCAGATCGGGCATCGCATGGACATTCGGGGGCAGCGCGCGGGGAGCGTCCCGGCGCGCTCGAGTAGCGTCTCCAGTCACTTCGAATGCCACCTGCGAGAAACTCTCGTCGCGGTCGATCTGCACGATATGTCCGGCGCCACCAGTTTCCGCGGTCACGTCAACGATCAGATCGACACGCTGCGCGGGCGCAAGGACGAAACTCCCATCGATCGGTCTTGGCTCAGCGAGGGGCATGCCATCGAGCGCAACAATCCAGCCTTCGAGACCATCGAGCGCCAGTTGAAAGATGCGCGCGTTTGCAGCGTTGATCATGCGCAGGCGCAGACGTTCGTGCCGCTTTACCGGCAGTGCAAGGTTATAGGTTCCATTCGTGGTGATGTAGTTGCCAAGCCGCCCGGCATGGCTCAGATCGTGCATCGCCCCGAAGGTATCTGCGATCTGCGCGGTCTCAGGATCGACAAGCCAATCGTCAAGGATCAGAACCTCGTCACGGTCGATATCAATCGGCTCCGGCTCTTCGACGATCAGCGCGCCATGAAGGCCGCGTGCTACCTGTTCGAACGAACGGTTGTGCGCGTGATACCAGTATGTGCCCGCATCAGGTGCCACGAAATCGTACTGAAACGATGACCCGGGTGCGATGGCGTCCTGGGTGAGATCTGCAACTCCATCCATCGCGTTGTCGATGCGGATCCCGTGCCAGTGGGTAGAGGTTGCATCAGGCAGATCATTGATCACACGCCTTTGAACGCGTGCGCCCTGAGCCACCCGGATTTCCGGACCCGGTGCCGAACCGTTATATCCCCAAATCTGGGTTTCCCCATATTTTTCAGGCAGAAGTCGAATATTGGCGGTGCGCGCATTCAATGGCGCAAATCCTGTCTGGGCAAGAGCCAGCTTGGGGAGCCCCAAGGCGGCAGTTGCCGCCAGCAGAAAATCTCGGCGGTTTGGTTTCATTGGATTTCCCTTGCTCGGCCTGCAGTCAGCCGTGATCATCCATAAGATAGGTGGCAATGGCTTCGAGATCCTGATCCGTCAAAAACTGCGTACCATAGAGAACCACTTCGCCCATGGCGTTCCCAAATGCGTCACCTGACGGAGTGATGCCTGTGCGAAGCGCGTAGGACAGATTATCGACATCCCAACCGCGGGCGCGCAGAGTCTCGTAGTCAATCGCAGGTGCTTTGCCACCACCGGGCAGCATGTCGCTTCCCTTGAAATGTTCTGTGTCGATATTTCGGGCACCAAGCAGATTGCGCCCAGTATGGCAGGCGCCACAATGCGTCGCGCCCTCAACCAGCTGGCGACCGCGATTCCACAGATCGCCGTTTTCCGGAGCAGGGTCGGTGCGCGGTGGTTCAAGGAACAACGCGCGCCAAATCTTGAGAGTGCTTCGCTGATTGAACGGGAACGGCATCTCCGGTTCCTGCGAAGCCTCGTCCACCGGAGCGACGGTTTGAAATGCCGCCCATAAATCAGCGATCTCCTGATCAGTGAAATTCGCGTAGAACGGATAGGTAAACGCAGGATAATAGGGCTTGCCGTCTGGTGAAATGCCCTGCCGAACCGCTTTTGCGAATTCTTCGATGGTCCAGTCGCCAATACCATGCACCGGGTCCTGGGTCAGGTTTGGCGAATAGATGGAACCGAACGGCGTTTCGAGTTCAACACCACCGGCGAGAGGAGCGCCGCCTTTTTCGAAATTGGTGTGACACGCGATGCAGCCGGACGCTCTGGCTAGATAGGCCCCGCGATTGACATCACCCTCCAGTGCGATCTCCGCGACGTCCGTGCCAATGGGCCAGACTGACAGGGCCGCGAACGCCGCCGCCACCCCCGCTGCGATAAACGAGACCCCGATAAGCGCCTTGCGCATCTAATTTGATTCCGCCCGATACTTGGTGTGGCACGCCGCACAGGTCTGGCTGACCATCATGAAGACCGCGTCAGCCGGCAATTCGGCGAGCTCTTCGATTCCTAAGTCATTCATCATCGACCCGGCGCCCATCATGGTCTGACCTCCCATCATGGATTGCCCCCCCATCATGGCACCGCTATCCATGGTGGCTCCGCCGTCCGCGCCCGCCATTTTTAGCCCGTTGTCAGCAGCCATGGACAACCCTTCGGAAAGAAGTTGGAGCTGTTCCGCCAGCGCCTCGAACTCTTCCCAATCGGTCCATATGGTATCTTTCACCTCCGAGGGCATTCCGCTCGAGCCTTCCGGGAACAGCTCGGTCATCTGGGTGCCCGCGTGACCGATCATCGTGTCAGCCGCATTGCGCACGACGTCCGGGTCATAGGCGGTCTGGCCACGCATCATGGGCGTCAGGCGCTTCATCTCGTCGCCCATTTCGCCCATGGCATCCATTCGCTCTTTCATCACCCCGGTCGCGCCGGAATGTGCGAGCGCCGCCAGTCCAACAGCCGAGATGGCCGCAGCTGTTATCCAAGTCTTCAATTGCATTTTGCTCTCCTCATTGTTCCTCAATTGATCCCGTTCGCGCGCTGCAATTCGCGCACATAGGCCACGATCATTTTCACATCGCCATCGGTCACGCCTTCGACTGGCGGCATGTTGCCAAAGCGCCAATGGTGCGCGCGGACGCCATTCTTGGCTGCAAGAAGAAAAGCCGCGTCGCCGTGGTGGCTCGGTTCATAAATCTTGTGAACAAGGGGAGGTGCGACGCCATCCTGTCCGGCTGCATTCGCGCCATGACAGGCCGCGCATTTTGCCTCGAATGCGGCTTTGCCGATTTCTGCATTCGCTGAAAGCGTCTCCGGCACCACGACATCGACTATTGCTGGACCAATTCTATCCGTGCCTGCCGCGACATCCGGTACATCGCCTTCTCCCGACCACCAAAAACCAAAGCCCAGTAATGCTGCCAGAGCAACCGCGATGAGAGTGTATCGTCCCATCAGATCAGCTTGACCTGTGTGCCGACCGGGACGCGATCGAACACCTCTTCAATGTGTTCATTGTAAAGACCGATGCAGCCATTCGATGAGCGACGACCGATCTTGCGCGTGTCTTGCGTGCCGTGGATCCGGTAATACTGCCAAGAAAGATAAAGGGCCCGCGTGCCAAGCGGATTGGCTGGATCACCGCCCGGAATGCGCAGTGGCCATTCAGGGTTGCGTTCGCGCATGGATGGCGTCGGCGCCCAACTCGGGTTCTCGCGCTTCTCTACAACTTCTGTGTAGCCGCGCCGTGTCAATTCATCCGAGATCGGAACAGACGTCGGATATAGACGCATCTCTCCCTCAGCGGTCCAATGTTGGAGGACCATCGATGTCGTGTCAGAGATGACCAACCCAACCCCGAGGGTGTCGAAATGGTCTTCCCAAGCGTGGGTACGAAAGGACGAGACGTTCCGTCGAACTGGCTCAGCGGTCTCAGCGGTGACAACGGACGGCGCAAATAGGAGTGTTGTACCCAAACTGCCCGCGAACGCGCGTCTGGACATCAGGAATCGGTTTCTTGATTGCATGGTTCTGCCTCATTCCATGTCGATTGCCTTGTTTTCTAGCGGACATGCAAGAATTCAGGAACGTTTGGCGCTTTGGTTTTTTGTAATGATATGTATCAACAGAGCAGCTGGAATGCCTGGTCAGGTCCCGTGTCCTGGCACCTGCAGTGGGTCGTGGGATCCCCGATCCAAGCGTTCCCCAACGTCGGACGTGCCGGTCAGAGGCAGCATAACGCGAGCGCGCAACCCGCCTTCATCGCGGTTCGACAAGTCTATGGTACCGCCATGTTCCAGGACGATACTGCGCGCGATGGAGAGCCCCAGTCCATGGCCGCCTGTATCCAGTGATCGGGATTGTTCGATCCGCTGATAGGGCTGGAACGCCTCTCTGATGCGGTTTTCAGGGATCCCGGGCCCGCAATCGTCGACCCGTATTTCAACGCTCGCCCCGGACACATCCCACGAAAGAACGGGGTAGCGACCGTAGCGTTGTGCATTGTCGATCAGATTGCGCAGCGCGCGCCGCATGGCCATGGGTTTGATCTGCACCACTGCCTCGGGGCCCACTTGCAGATCAAGGTCGCCTTGTGTGTTCTTGTAGAGTTCAGAGAGGTATTCCGCCACGTCGACACGCTGTAACTCTTCGCCTTGCCCGACGCCGCGGGCATAGGCGAGCGTGGCTTCGACCATCTCCTGCATTTCCTCGAGCGATGTCGCGATGCCGTCTTTGGTCTCGGGATCGTCCACCATTTCGGCCCGGACCCGCAGCGCTGTCAGGGGTGTCCGCAGGTCATGCGCAAGTGCCGCAAGCATTTGGGTGCGGTCCGTGACGAACCGTGCAAGGCGCGCCTGCATGTCGTTGAAGGCAATCGTCAGATCCCGAACCTCTGTCGGACCGACAGGCGCAATCGGCCCCTGCCCTCCTCCCCGACCGAATTTCTCCGCGGACGCTGCGAGCTCGTTGAGTGGCCGCGTCAACCGCGTCAGGCCAAACCAGAATACCGCCAGAAGCAGCACCACCGATGTCAGTACAAATGACAGCGTGGACGCCCAGGACCACTGTATCGGCGGACGCTCGAACCTTGTTGCGACGTTCAACCAGCGGCCACCCGCAATTGCGATCGATACCTCCATTTCGATGGCCGCCAAACTGCCTCGCATCATTTCAGCGTGCATCTCGGCCATTTCTGGCGACAGATTCGGCAACGGGAGAAGACCCTGTTCGATTTCATGGACCTCCACACGGATGTCTCGACTGTAACCATCGTTCAAAAGCGCACGAATGCGGGCCTCCACGGCACCGTTCTCGTCATGATGCGTATGCGTGACCGACGGCGCGTCACCCAGTTCGAAGCGCACCAGAGGCGAGGTCGCCGCCGCGACGATTTCATCGCGCAAATCGGGCGGTGCGGCTTCGATGAGGCGGGCAACATTGGCGGCACGCCCCGCCGCCTCGCTCCCGATGGCTGCCTGCACCGCAAGTGAACGTTCATCCACGAAGAGCCAAAAGCCGACGACCTGGGCGACGAAAAGGACCGACACAACGAGAATGGCAATCTGCGTGCGAAACCCCATGCGCATCAGCTCTCCAGATCCACATCGCAATTCAAGCAATAGCCGCCATTGCGCACGGTCGTGATGATCCGCGGCCGCAAGACATCCGGTTCGATCTTCCTGCGTAGTCTGGAGACCTGGTTGTCTATCGTCCGATCGAAAGGCCCGGCGATGCGCCCGGCGCTCAACTCGAGCAGCTCATCCCGACTGATGACGACGCGTGGGCTTTCCAGAAGGACCGACAGCAGCTTCGCTTCTGCAGTTGTCAGCGTGTTTACCGTGCCGTCCTGCTTGGTCACCTGGCTTGCATCATGGTCAAAGGTTACTCCGGCAAAGCTCGCGCGTTTTCCTGCAAGCGTGCCGCCGTGTGGTGCATCGCCCGCACGGCGCAGAATGGCATTGATCCTGGCCAGAAGCTCGCGTGGATTGAAAGGCTTTGCCAGATAGTCATCGGCCCCCGTATCGAGCCCATTGATGCGATCGTCATCTTCGCCGAGCGCGGTGAGCATGAGTATTGGGGTCATCCGATGCTCGCGCCGCAACCTCGCACAGGCTGCCAGCCCGTCTTCTCCGGGCATCATGATATCCAGCACGATCAGATCGATGGTTTCCTTGCCCAGAAGGTCATCCATTTCGGACGTGTTGCCCGCGCCGGTGGCCTGCATCCCGTTTTTCTGAAGATAGCGTGTGACCGATTGCCGAATTTCGGCATGATCATCGACCACGAGGATATGTGGCGGGGCGGACATGATCAGTCGATCTCCGTCAGTCTGACCCGGCGCATGGCGATGCGGTCGCCCGTCTCTTCAGGCTGGGTCCAGGCGATGAAGATGTCACGGTCCAGCCGAGCCATGGTTGGAAAGTTCACGGACGCACCTGCCGAATTTGTCGCCAGCACCTCCTGTGCAACACATCCGGTTTCCTTTTCCGCACGGCACAACATGAGCGCTTCATTCCCGTCGGTCCATTCGACCCAGGACACCAACGCGGTCCCGTCCTCGAGCAGCTCGACATCGACCCGGCCGACTGGATTGCCGAGATCGACCCGGACAGGCGCGCCAAAGCTGCGGCCCGCGTCGTCAGAGAAGGCCACGTTGACAGCCGCAAGGTCGTTCGCGCCTGTAAACCATGCGACGGCCGCGTCATGGCCATCGGCAGCAATTGCCGGACCATTGACCGGGCATCCTGCCAGCTCCCACCCATCATTGTGAACCGTCACGGGCCTTTGCCATCCATCAACCGTCAGCCGCGCGACGGAGATATCCCGGATTTCTCCATCCGTCCGGTCTCGATAAGCGGCGAGTATCGTGCCATTCCCGGTCGCGGCGAGGCTTGTCTGGCAGCAGGAACAAGTTTGCAGATCGACGGCAACGTCGCGGCCGAGAGAGCCGTTGCTTGCCAGCGTCGTTGCCCGCAATTGCATGGCGTCAGACACTGTGGATGTTTCGTCGCGCCCGGCTCCATAGGCCCGCCCATCGAGCCAGATGACGGCCAGAGTTTCCTCACCCGCTGGCAGCATCGACACGAACCCGTGCTGCTCGAAAGACCTGTCCTCGTGGGGGATCAGCGGTTCGCTCCACGACGCGCCACCGTCGCGCGACAGCGCGGTCTCGACTTGATAGTCGAAACTCGACGGACCGATTTCACGAAGCCAGTGAACCGCGATCGTGCCATCGTCAAAGAGCGCGATGCCGGGAAAGTCCGCCCAGTTCACGAAGAGATCGGACCCCTGATGCACAAGGCGTGGTTCGGACCAGCCTTGCGCGGACCGGCGGCCCATCATGACTTTGGTTTGATCCCCTTCGCGCTCGAGCCAGCTCATGTAGAGCAGGCCATTGTGGCTCGCAAGAGACGGCTCATGCGCGCCCGGTTTCGACGGCAGAACGACGTCTTCAACCTGATCAAAAAGAGTAGCATGCGTCTGAGCCGTTCCGACTTGCGGCAGCACGAAGCCACTCGCCGGGATCACCAAGCCAAGGAGCCCGCACAAAGCCTTCGCGCTTCGCAGGCCCTGCGAGCGTCTATGATCTCTGGTTTTCGTTCGGCATGTCATAACGCGTAGAATAGATTGATCTTTCCCAAATGACCCGAACTTCCTTTGTCGCAAAATGTATCAACGTGATGTTGGCCCTTGACCTTCCAGCGACTGGAAGTCCTATGTCACGCCTCATGATAGGCGCGAGACAACAAAACTCTGAACAGGACGCCAGGCAGCCGTGGGGTTGGCCATGATGTTTCGGCTTGCCTTACTGCTCCTTCTGGTGCTCGCGATCTCCGTTCTAGCATTGCCGGATGTTCTGGGCTTTGACATCAATCTTCCCGAACGTGAGGACCTTGACCGCTGGATCGATGCCGCGGGACTTACGGGGCCCATACTTGTGGTCGCGCTCATGACGGCGGCAATCGTTGCTAGTCCGTTGCCCTCCGCCCCGATCGCGCTCGCTGCTGGCGCCGCTTATGGCCACACGTTCGGGACGTTACTTGTCGTCCTCGGTGCGGAACTCGGGGCACTCGGCGCCTTTCTCCTCGCCCGTTGGCTCGGCCAACCCTTCGTCGAACGCCACTTCGGCCAAAAGACAGGCCCGTACTTTCTCGGGTCGCAGAACACCCTGACTTTTCTGGTTTTCGGAAGCCGGCTGTTGCCGTTTCTGTCCTTCGACATGATCAGCTATGCGGCCGGGCTGAGTAAATTGCATCTGTGGCGCTTCGCGCTTGCGACCCTGGCCGGAATCATCCCGGCGAGTTTTCTTCTCGCGCATCTCGGCAGCGAGGCCATGAACGGGGATGCCCGCACCGCCACCTGGACGGCAGTCGCCCTCGGCGGGTTTACCGCATTGTCCCTGCTTGTCGCGATTTGGCGCGAACGCCGCCCTACAAGGAAAGAGAGCTGACATGACATCCCATTCTCACTCCGGACACATGCCCACGTCAGGCAAGGCGCTGGTCATCTCCGCCTGGCTGACGGGTATTTATTTCGTGATTGAACTCGCCGTGGGGCTCCGGACCGGCTCTATTGCCGTCCTCTCGGATGCATTTCACACACTTTCGGCGGTCGGTGGGGTTTTGGTGGCGATTGTCGCGCAGCGTATCGCCCGCAGGCCTGCCGATCCGGAGCGCAGTTTCGGTTGGTATCGTGCCGAGATCATCGGTGCGCTCGTCAATGGCGGCTTTCTATTGGGCATGGCGCTTCTCGTGATCTGGATGGGCGTCATGCGGCTCGGCAATCCGATCCATCTTCCTACGGGGCCCATGCTTTGGGTGGCCTTTGGTGGATTGGTCACCGAGGTCATCTCGCTGAGCCTTATGTGGAAGTCCAGCCGGGATGACCTGAACGCGCGCGGCGCGCTCTGGCCCATCATCCAAACCTTTGTCGGCAGCCTCTTGATCATCGTGACCGCCCTGGTCATCAAGTTCACCGGCTTTCTCGCGATCGACCCGATCCTCGGAGCTGCGTTTGGCGTCGTGCTCCTCTGGGCCTCCATCGGCGTGATCCGCGAAGCGGTTCACATCCTAATGGAAGGGACCCCGGAAGACACAGACCTCCCGGCCGTCATCGCCGATCTTCGCGAACAGGCGCATGTCCTCGATGTCCATCACGTGCATGCCTGGACCCTGACAAGTGGCAAACACGCGTTTTCGGCCCACTTGCGCCATGCCGATTCCGCTGACGCCGCCAGCATTCTCGAAAGCGCCTATAACCGGCTCACCCACGAGCACGGCTTTCACATGGTCACCTTGCAATTGGAGACCGATTGTCTCGAAGAGTCGCATGCGCAAGGTCTCGACATTTCCAATGCGTCCGAAGCCAACGAAGGAGAGGCAACGACGTCATCGTCAAACCCGCACGCGAGCCATGGTATCGGGTTGAAATCGCAGGAGGCTGGAAAGTGATCGAAACCATCCTTGTTGCGGAACCCGAAATTCGCCTGACGGCCTTTCTGGGCGTATTGGCCGCCATGGCACTGTGGGAAATTGCGGCTCCGCGCCGGCACCGGGACTTTCCGCGTGTGATCCGTTGGACCAATAACCTGGCGCTGGTCATCGTCGACACAGTGATCCTGCGTCTGACCTTTCCCATCCTTGCCGTTGGGTTGGCCGTGATGGCCGAAGATCGCGGCTGGGGCTTGTTCAACAATCTCGAAATCCCCGTCTGGGCAGTCGCACTCGTCTCCATGCTACTGCTCGATCTCGCCATCTATCTGCAGCACGTGATGTTTCACGCAGTCCCTGCCCTCTGGCGGTTGCACCGCATGCACCATGCCGACCTTGATTTCGATGCGACAACCGGGCTTCGTTTTCACCCGGTCGAGATTGTGATCTCGATGGCGATCAAGCTCGCGGTCGTCGCGGCACTTGGCCCACCAGCCTTTGCGGTTCTGCTCTTCGAAGTGATCCTGAACGCCACTGCTCTCTTCAATCACGCCAACATTGTCCGTCGTCAGGTTTTTTGGGACCACTGGCAGCCTAATCTAAGAGAGAGTTTGGCTCATCTGGTTGATCTGATTATGCGGCGCGTTTTCTGTGATGCAAGCGTCG
>NZ_KZ826489.1 GCF_003205515.1 Litorivita pollutaquae | reverse complement strand
CCCACTGGTCAGCGCGATACGCACCGCATCCTGGCGGAATTCGTCCGTCCGTTTCAATCCCATAGTCAGTCTCCTTTGTTGCAGTAAATGCTATCAAAGGAGCGGCATCAAACCGCGACAGGTCCATCTGCGACCTCCTTGAGGTTCGGTATCTTCACCTTGGGTGCTCTCGGATCAGTCCCGCTGCGCAATATCGTGCGTAGCTCATGAGCGCGTTCTCGGGCTGATTTCAGCGACACCTCGTCCGTGCGACCAATGAGGAGTGAGATATAGCGGTCAGTGCCGTCATTGATTCTGCCCATTAACTTGTAACTGGCGCTGTTCTTACCAACGACGATGCGAAGGCCGCTGACAGAGGCGTCATATATCTGTTTGCCTGCTTCTTGGTCATGGCGGATTTTGTCCACCACGCTTTGCGTGAGTTTGGTTGCCATGAGGCGTTTCTCCTATGTAATCTGACAGTTAGCCCGAACTCGGGCCCGTTTTTGATTAGGTTGCCTCAGGTCGATCTGAGGCGCATAAGATTTTTATGTCGTGTTTATATGGACTTGCGGACCGCTATAAGGCGCAAAAGGCCGTAAAAAGTGCCGTGAATCAAAACTTAAAATCTGTTGGGCCGTGTGCCCGTGTGCCCGTGTGGGTTCGAGTCCCACCGCCCGCACCATTTTCCGGCGCTCTACATGCTATGCATGGCTGTGACATCGCCATTTTTCGGAACGCTTGTGATCTCCGTTTTCCTATAGGATGGAACCCGATCGGCGATGCTGCGCAGGTCCGATGGATGGCGCCGTGGTCGCCGAATGTTTGCCGGGTGATCGGCACATTTTGAATCATTTGCCCGACGAACTAATTCGCCGGCGTTAAATTGGCCGAAAGATTTCCAGTTCTAGAGTGTGCCGGATGCTGCGGGTGGGGGCCCGCACCGAGAGGAGACTTTAGAAATGTTGAAAGCCGCTATGATGGCAACGTCTTTGTCGGTGACGAGTGGTGCGGCCATCTCAGATGACTTTGCCGCTCCGATGCAGGAGTATTTTGAAACCCAAGTGGCACATTGGTATGCGGATCCGATGATTGTCGCGGCGATCAGGGCGCAAAATGCGCGCAATGCCGGATTGCGACGGGCACAGGTTTTGCAACTCGATACACAATGGCGCGCGGAAATCGGCCAATCCGAAACTCCGACAATCACGCCTGTAATCAACGGCTCTAGCGCCGATTTTTTGCGGGATCAGGTTGCCAATTCCGGTGGTATCATTAGCGAGATTTTTATCATGGATGCGCATGGGTTGAACGTCGCTGCGACCGGTCCGACATCGGATTATTGGCAAGGTGATGAAGCAAAGTTCATCGAAACATTTGGTCGCGGCGCGGGAGCAATTCATGTCGCCGATGTCGAGTTTGATGAATCGGCCAGCGCCTATCAGGGGCAGATTTCGGCGCCGATTGTCGATCCGGTCACCCATGCGGTCATCGGTGCGATCACCATCGGATTGAACGCGGGAATGCTGTTTTGATCTGACTGCAAACAAGCCCTGCCGCCGCGATCTCGCGGCGGTGACACGTTGTTTATTTATGGGAAATATTATGTCCTCTTCGTCTTCCAATATTGTTCGGAACCCGGCGTTCAAAAGCATTTTTGTGCGCAGCACCGGTTTTATGGCGCTGTGCATCTTATTGGTTGTCACCACGACCGAATATCTGTCGCATCTCAAGGTGCAAAAGGTGATCATCGAAAATGTCGCGGCGCGGGCCTCCGAAGCGAATGCCATGATCGCCGGGCAGATCGGCGCGGCGGTGAAGTTTGGCAATGCACCAGCGGTGCAGGATGTCATCATGGGGGTGGTCGCAGGCAGCCGGGGCGATGCGCAGGGTGGTTTGGCTCTGCTCGCCAATGGCAATGTCATCTATGACAGTGCTGTCGAGAATGGCGGTGATCCGGTTTTAAACGCCTTGGCCGAAAAAGCCATCGAGACCGGTGAAGAGGTGGTGATCGAACAGGGGTTGGCTAGAGCGACACCGATCCGGTTTGGCCCGGACAACGGTGTCGTGGGCGCGGTGGCGACCCATTGGACCGATACGCGGCAATTGGCGACGCTGCAGGCTACCAATCGTAGATCTTGGATGATTGCGGGGCTGGTCTTTTTGGGTGCCTTGGCGATGATGGCGGGGTTCTTGGCAAAATGTGTGACGCGGCCTTTGTTGCGCACGGCCCGATCGATGCAAAAGGTCGAAGCAGGCGATTATGCTGCCGAGATTTCCGGCACCGAACGCGGCGACGAGATTGGCGTGATTGCGCAACGGTTACAATGCTTCCGGGACAGCCTGTCAGAGGCCGAAGAGCAGGCGCGCGACAGTGCGTTTAAAAGTGCGGGATTTGCAGGGTCGAGCGCCGCGATGATGTTGTTGGATGCCGAGTGCCGTGTGACCTATTATAACCCTGCGTGCCAAGATTTGTTCGTCGGATTACAAGACAGTATCGCAAAACACTGGGCCGGATTTGATGCGACGGATTTGCTCGGGGTGCGGATCGACCAATTCAAGGATTTGGAAAATGTGATCTCCGTTCTGGATGCCCAGGAGCCCGGTGAGCGATTGAAACAACCCATGCGGGTCGCACGCCGTAGGATCGAGATCAGTTTCCACAGCGTATCGGACGAGTCCGGCGCTCGCATCGGCTATGTGGCGGAATGGGCCGATGTCACCGAGGTCGCATTGAATGCTGCGGTTTTGTCGTCGATTGAAGACAACCAATTACGCGTTGATATCGGGCATGACAGCAAGGCGTTCTATATAAACGAAAAATTTAGCGATTTGACCGGTTTTTCGCTTGAGGAATTGAGCGAGCTTCACTCGACAGATCTATTCAAGCCCGATGGCATGACCAAAGATCAATCTATGGAAATTTCCCGTCGCATCGGCATGGGCGGGGCGCATCACGGGCGCTATTGGGTCAAAAGCAAAGAAGGCCGCGGGTTGTTTGTCGAGGGCAGTTTCACCGCGATTATGGATGACAGGGGGCGCTCGGACCGGGCGATTTTCCTTGGTATGGATGTGACCGAGGCGCTCGAAGAGCGCAAGGCGGCGCAGGCCCGCCAAGAGGCGGTGCAGCAAGAGCAACAGCAGGTCGTCGAAGCCTTGAGTGCGGGGCTGCGCGGGTTGGCTACGGGCAATTTGACCGTGCGCATTGATGCACCGTTTGTCGGCGATTACGAAGCGGTGAAACGGGATTTCAATTCCGCACTCGAAACCCTGTCAGATGCAATGGGTGCAGTGCTCGAGAACGCGGAATCCATCCGCAGCGAGACCTCTGAAATCACCAATGCGGCAGATGATTTATCACATCGCACCGAGAAACAGGCCGCAACCTTGGAAGAAACGGCGGCGGCCGTGGACCAGCTGACCACTTCGGTGCAGTCAGCGGCGGACGGGGCCGACGAGGCGACGAAAATCGCCCAACACGCGCAGGCCAATGCCGAAACCGGCGGCGAGGTCGCCGAACAAGCAAAAACAGCAATGGACCGGATCAAGATCTCGTCGCAAGAGATCGCGAAAATCACGTCGGTGATCGATGATATTGCGTTCCAGACCAACCTTTTGGCGCTTAACGCCGGTGTCGAAGCTGCCCGGGCGGGCGAAGCAGGGCGCGGGTTCGCCGTGGTGGCTACGGAAGTGCGGGCCTTGGCGCAGCGCTCTTCGGATGCGGCAAGTGAGATCAACGGTCTGATCAAAACCAGTGGCGATGAGGTCAAGAATGGGGTTGAGTTGGTCGATAAGACCAGCGAGGCGCTCAGCCAGATCGTGCAGTCGGTGCGTGATATTTCGACCCGCGTGTCCGAAATCGCTTCCTCCTCACGCGAGCAATCGGCAGGGCTGATCGAGATCAATCTTGCGATGAATGATCTTGATCAGGTGACCCAGCAAAACGCGGCGATGTTCGAAGAAACCACCGCAGCGAGCCATGCGCTTACCGCAGAGGCGAATGCTTTGGGCGAGGCGGCCAGCCGGTTTCGCATCGGTGATGGTGGTGATGGTATCGGCCGCGCGCCGCAGGTCCGCGCGCAACGGCTGGCAGCATCGCGCGCGCCAGAGCCAAAATCCGTGGCCGCAGCCGTGACCACGCTGCAGCCTGCTGTGGTCCAAGACATTCCCGAGTCAGAACAACAATGGGATGAATTTTGACCCACAGGCTCGGTTGGTCTGGATCGGCGCCTTCTTGGCGCGGCAAAGCACGCCATAGGAGGCGTGCCTTGTCTTTGGCGGTTTGGCGGGTTTAGTCGCGGGTGCCGGCAAAGCGGTTTTGCCAGTCCTCGCGCTCTTCATCAGAGATTTTGGCAAAGAGCACTTCGGGCACGGTAAAGCCGTGACCGGCAGGCAGCGCGCTGAGCGCGGCGGCGATATCATCGGGCCAAGTGTCATCTTCGGTCTGCATCGCCGCAAGCAAAGAGGCCGCCGCATCGGGAATGAAGGGCGCCGAAAGCACGCCGTAAAGCCGGATTAGGTTGAGGCCAAGGCGCACCTGCGCAGCGGCCTGCTCGGGGTCGGTTTTGAACGTCGACCACGGCGCGGCGGATTGCAGATATTCATTGCCCGCCACCCAAATGGCACGCAATTCCTGTGCCGATTTGCGCACCTCCATGGCCTCCATAAAGCCTTCATAGGCGCGGATGCGGGTGGTGAGTTCCGCAATCAAGGCCTGTTCTTGCGGGCCATGGCTGCCGCCTGCGGGGACCTCTTCGCCAAACTTCGAGCGGCAGAATTTGGTGATGCGCGAGACGAAGTTACCCAAGACATCGGCAAGATCCTTATTCACCGAGGTTTGGAAATTTTCCCATGTGAATTCCGCATCCGAGCTTTCGGGCGCATGGCTCAGCAGCCACCAGCGCCAGTAGTCGGCCGGCAGAAGCTCTAGCGCCTGATCCATGAACACGCCGCGCCCGCGCGATGTCGAGAATTGCCCGCCATCATAGTTCAGGTAGTTGAAGGATTTGATGTAATCGACAAGCTTCCAATCCTCGCCGGAGCCAAGGATCGTGGCGGGGAAGCTGAGCGTGTGGAAGGGCACGTTGTCCTTGCCCATGAATTGGGTGTAGCGCACGTCATCAGCGCCCAAGTCGGTGCGCCACCACGATTGCCAATCGGCCTCTGTCTTGCCGTTGGCCTCGGCCCATTCGCTGGCGCAGGCGATATATTCGATCGGGGCATCGAACCAGACATAGAATACTTTGCCTTCCATCCCGGGCCAATCGGCTTCGCCGTCTTTGACGGGAATACCCCAATCGAGATCACGGGTGATGCCGCGGTCTTGCAACCCGTCCCCGTCATTAAGCCATTTTTTCGCAATCGAAGTGGTGAGGACCGGCCAATCGGTTTTGCTGTCGATCCAGTCTTGAAGTTGGCCGCGCATTTGCGATTGGCACAGGTAAAGGTGCTTGGTCTCGCGCTCTTCCAATGCGGTGGAGCCGGAGATCACCGATCGCGGGTTGAGCAGATCCGTAGGGTCCAATTGTTTGGTACAATTGTCACATTGGTCGCCGCGGGCGCTCTCGAACCCGCAATTGGGACAGGTGCCCTCAATATAGCGGTCCGGCAGGTAGCGGCTGTCAGCGGGGCTATACATCTGTTTTTCGCTGACTTCGCGGATTAGGCCGGCTTTGTTCAACTGCCCCGCAAAATGTTGGGTTAACGCATGGTTTTGCGGGCTGGACGAACGCCCGAAATGATCAAAGCTCAGCCGGAATCCGTCGGCGATTTTGGCCTGCACATCGTGCATTTCGGCGCAATACTCTGCCACGGGTTTGCCTGCTTTGGATGCGGCCAATTCGGCGGGGGTGCCGTGTTCGTCGGTTGCGCATAGGAACATCACCTCATTGCCGCGCGCGCGTTGGAAGCGTGCGTAGAGGTCGGCGGGCAATTGGCTGCCGACGAGATTTCCGAGGTGCTTGATCCCATTGATATAGGGAATGGCCGAGGTGATCAGATGGCGTGTCATATATGCGGGCCCCTTGTCGCTTTGTGCTTCCTTACCCCAGCTTGTCGCGCCGTGCCAGTGCCACGATGCCGGGGCATGCAGAGGCGCCTGCGCCGGTGCCGGGGAAATTTCGGCTCTGGCATAAAATCTATCGTAACTTTCGTAAGTTAAGCACGATTGGTCGGGCCATCTAGGGGGACCCGCGCTTGATCCCTTCGGGGTAAGATGGCAAAGCGGCCGTAAATTGAAACGGGAAGATACCATATGAAAAAGAACCCGCTTGGCCGGACCGGCCTTATGGTGAGTGAATTCTGCCTTGGCACCATGACCTTTGGCATGCAAACGCGTACAAAAGACGCCCATGCGCAGATTAATTATGCTCTCGAGCGAGGGGTCAATTTCATCGATACGGCGGAAATGTATCCGGTCAATCCGGTGTCCGCCGAAACCATCGGGCGGACCGAACGGATCATCGGGCTGTGGCTCGAGAAGAGTTTTCGCCGTCAGGACGTGATTTTGGCGACAAAGCATTCCGGCGCGGGGCTCAAATACGTGCGGGACGGTGCGCCGATCACCAAGGAGACGGTGCAGGGCGCAGTCGAGGCGTCGCTGCGGCGCCTCAAAACCGACTATATCGATCTGTATCAACTCCATTGGCCGAACCGTGGGTCCTATCATTTCCGGCAAAATTGGGATTTTGCGCCACATACGCAAAACCGCGCCGAGGTGATGGATAATATGGCAGAGGTGCTCGATGCGCTTGACGCCGAGGTGACGCGCGGCACGATCCGGCATTTTGGTCTGTCGAACGAAAGCGCATGGGGCATGGCGCAATGGTTGGCTTTGGCCGGGGCCGGCAAGGGGCCGCGCGCCGTGACGATCCAGAACGAATATTCTCTCATGTGCCGGTTGTTCGATACCGATCTGGCCGAGTTGTGCCACCATGAGGAGGTCGGGCTGTTGGCCTATTCGCCTTTGGCTGCGGGTCTATTGACCGGCAAATACCAGGGCGGGGCGATACCGAAAGGGTCACGGATGTCGCGGGTGCCGGAATTGGGAGGGCGACGCACAGAAGCTGCTTTTGCGGCGGTTGATGATTATCTTGATGTGGCGTTCAAACATGATTTGGAGCCTGAAAAAATGGCTCTGGCATGGGTGAAGCAGCGGCCGTTCATCGCGTCCGTCATCATCGGAGCGACAACTCTGAAACAGCTCGAAGGGCTGATTGGGGCGGCAGATTTGAGTTTGGACGAGGCGGTGCTGCGCGATTTGGATGCGGTGCATCGCGTCCATCCGATGCCCTTTTGAGGATCGGGTTCTGAGGCTCGCCGTCGCGCCGAAGACTATTTCGCATCAGTATAGAAGACTATTTCGCATCAGTATAATTGCGCAGCGCGGCGTTAAAAGTCGCAGTTTCCGGCGCGCGCGGACACAATTGCCAGAATGCGCAGGCGCGCCTATAGCCATGGGATGGATATGTGGATCATCGCCACATTGAGCGCCGCGTTTTTTCAAACCCTGCGCTTCATGTTGCAAAAACATCTAAGCACGGCGGGGCTTTCGGCAGGGGGATCGACCTTTGCGCGGTTCGTTTTTGCCGCGCCGGTGGTGGTGATTTTACTGGCATTCTATCTACCGGGGCGCGGCGTCGCGCTGCCGCACATCGGCGGCAGTTTTCTGGCCTATGCGGTTGCGGGCGGAGCCGCGCAAATTCTGGCCACGGTCTGCGTGGTGATCTTGTTCAGTCACCGCAATTTCGCCGTTGGCATCACCTTTAAAAAAACCGAGGTGATCCAAACGGCACTTGCCGGGTTCTTGATCTTGGGTGAGGGGATCGCGGTGGCGGGGCTGTTTGCAATTCTGATCGGGTTGATCGGGGTGTTGGTGTTGTCGGATATGCCGGCGTTGAAAGGCGGGCTGTTGCGGCGGATGGGCAATCGGGCCACGGCGCTGGGCCTTCTGTCGGGGGCCTTTTTCGCCATTTCAGCGGTCTGCTATCGCGGCGCGAGCTTAGAGGTGGGAAGCCCTGATCCGTTGCTGCGGGCGGGGATCACCCTATGTGCGGTGCTGCTGTTTCAGGTGGTCGCATTGGGCGCCTATTTGCGCGGCTTCGAGCGCGGTGAAATCACGCGCGTTATTTATGCATGGCGGGTTGCGGGATGGGTCGGGTTGACCTCTATGGCCGGATCCATGAGCTGGTTTACCGCGTTCACCTTAATGAACGCGGCCTATGTCAACGCCTTGGGGCAGATCGAGCTTATTTTTGCGCTTCTGGCATCGGTGTTGTTTTTCAAAGAGAAAATCACCGCGCGTGAAGGCATTGGTATCGCGTTGATCAGTCTGAGCGTTCTTGTTCTGATAGCCGTTCTTTGAGGCGGTGAAAGCGGCTGTCGCCGCCGGAACTGTCGAAGAACGGCACGGATGCCGGCGGGGCGCTGTCACGGGCGCGATCGGCAACCTCGGCCAAGACCACCTCGGTGATAAAGGGCAGATCAAACTCGCGGACCTTTGGCAGCGGAATCCATTGCAGATGCGAAAGCTCGTCGCAGGCGGCGGAAAAATCATCCAGATCGGTCGAGACGGCGTCTGCATCAATCAAAAAGAACCGTGCGTCAAACCGGCGTGGGCGGCCCGGCGGGGTGATGGCACGAAACACGAATTGCAAGGCCTCGGCAGAGGGGAGATGGCCGGTCCGGGCAAAGTCCATCCAATCTGCGGGCGGGGTCATGTCCCATGCACCGGGCGCGCCGAGCACAAGGCCGGTTTCTTCCCAAAGTTCGCGGATCGCGGCGACGGCCAAAGGATGCGACATGTCGCGGGCACTGTCTTGGGCGATGCGATCGGCGCAAAGTGCGGGCATCGGCGTGGCCAGAGGAATATCGGCATCGGCAAGATCCACCGCACCGCCGGGAAATACGAATTTATTCGGCATGAAGGCGGCTGTCGCGCCGCGTTGCCCCATCAGGATATGCGGGTCTTCGAAGCGGTTGCGCATAACGATCACGGTCGAGGCATCGCGGATTGCGGTTTTGTCGATCGGCGGGTTGCTGCCCTTGGTCTCGGTTTGGTGTTGGCTCATGGCTCTCTCCCCTTTTTGTTCCGCCCGTTGGCGGATGGGGCATATGGCCCCTTATATGTTGCGTCCGGCGAACCCGTGTAGGCCGCGCGCCCATTGGAACGCCACTAATGCGCCCTTTAATCTTGGCAGAAGGTATAGCGATAGCGAGACACAGCCAATAGCGAAGATGGTGATGGTCACCAAAGGTTCGGGGCGGTAGGCGGTGAAAACGATCAACATGATCGGGGCCATGAGGTGCCCGACGATCAGAATGGTCAGATAGGCCGGCCCGTCATCGGCGCGCTGATGGCTGAGATCTTCGCGGCAGACCGGGCAGGTGTCGCGCACTTTCAAATACCCTTTGAGCATCGGACCGGATCCACAATTGGGACACTTACGGCACCATCCACGCCAAAGAGTGCGGCCAAGGCTGGTTGGTGCGCTCCCCTGGTCGGCATGGGGGGCGGAAACGGTGAGGGGATCTGTCATGGTGATACTCATAGGGGGGATGGGTTTCAATGAAATGAACTTGGGGTATCGGACGCCGAATTGAAAGACGCTGCGCGCCAGTTGCGGCGCGATGTCGCAAACGTCCGGCGGCAGGGCGGCGCACGAAGGGGGACAGATAAGGCCCTGGCCAAGGGGCGCTGGACGGTTGTTTTGGCGCGGGTTGTGTTCGGTGCGGGCCGCCGGTGCAAAAAAAATTGCCGATCCGCGACGGAATGCGGCGGCCCTGTCGTTGAAGTCACATAACCGGCCACAAAGCGCCGGCACGGGACGCCAATGAAATGGCCCAACAATGGGTAAACTATAGGATGGAGATCCACATAATGACACGAGCATATATTCTGAGCGGTTTGATTGCAGTTGCCCTTGCGGCCAATGCAGGCAGCGCCATGGCGCGCGACAACATGGGCGGTTTCGGCGGCCCGCGTTTGGATTTCACGGCGGCGGACACCAATAGCGATGGCAGGTTGACCCAAGATGAGATCAAGGCCTTTAGCGAGGCGCGCTTTGCCGCCGCAGACACCGATGGGGACGGTGCCTTGTCTGCCGAAGAAATGGCCGCCCGCATGGAAGCGCGGATGCAGGATAGAGCCAAAGAGCATTCCAAAAAGGGTGCCGAACGGATGATTGAACGCCGCGATGCCAATAAGGATGGTAAAATCAGCCTTGAAGAGATCGCCCCCAGGGACGGCGGCGCAAAGATGTTTGAGCGTCTGGACGCGGACAAAGACGGCGCGATCTCGATCGAGGAACTCGCTGCGATGAAAGCCGATCACGCGAAGAAGCGCCCGCATGGTAGAGATGGCCATGGTGGGCACCACAAGGGCGGCCACAAAGACGGGGAGCACGGTAAGCGGTTCATGCAGAAGAACGCTCCTGATGGCTCTGCCGATCAAGAGCCTACCCCAAGCGAGTAATCTGCGTTCGTGTAGATAAAATCGCCCGCTGCCCCACAAGTTCGGGCGGCGGGCACACTGGCCGCCGAAGTGGCAACTTGATGCAAGGGTTCAAGCAGGATACGCCAATGGACGATGAATATGCCCTATGACGCCCTGAGTGATAAAATGGATGACGTGCCCAACGAGGCTTTGTTGACGCTGTTTGCCAATGGCGATGACGCGGCGGCGCGGGTGCTGACGGCACGGTTGTTGCCGCGTGTGCTGGGGCAAGCTGTGCGGATGTTGGGCGAGCGGTCCGAAGCCGATGATGTGGCGCAAGAAGCGTTGTTGCGGTTGTGGAAAATTGCACCGCAGTGGCGGCAGGGAGAGGCGCAGGTGAGCACCTGGCTGTACCGTGTGACGGCCAATCTATGCACGGATCGTTTGCGTAAACGGGGGCGTATGGCACCGCTTGAGGCGGCGCCGGAACCGGCGGATGAAACCGCCTCGGTGGCCGAGAAAATGCAAAGCCGCAGCCGCGCCGAGGCCCTGTCTGCCGCATTGGCGGAACTGCCAGAGCGACAACGCGAAGCGGTGGTGTTGCGTCATATCGAAGGTTTGGGCAATCCCGAGATTGCCGGAATTATGGATATCAGCCTTGAGGCGGTTGAAAGTTTGACCGCACGGGGAAAGAGGGCGCTGACGGCGATATTGTCGGGACGGCGTGATGAATTGGGGTTTAGCAATGACTGATCACAGCAACAGCCACGACAACACTGCCAGCACAGAAATAGATCTGGATCTGTTCTTTGCGGCGGCGCGCGATGCAGCGCCGGAACCGGATGCGGCGTTGTTTGCTGCGGTTCTGGCCGATGCAGACGATGTGCAGGCACAGATTGCGGCGGGGCGGGCACCGGCCGCGCCGCTGCAAGAGCCGCGCGGCGCGCGTGGCCTTTGGGCGCAGCTGGTGGCCGCGATTGGCGGTTGGCCCGCAGTGGGCGGTCTTGCGAGTGTGGCGACCGCAGGGCTGTGGTTGGGCGCGGTGCAACCTATGGGAATTGGCCAGACAACGAGTGGATACCTGTCGGATGCGGGGCTGTTTGTTGCGGCGCAGGACAGCTATCTGGTTGATGTGATGCCAGGGCTCAATTTTGATTTTGAGGAGGGCTAAGCCAATGGTGGAGCATGAAACAAATGCATCTGATCCAGAGCAATCCACGCGCGGCCGCACACGATTTTGGCTGCGGGCCGTGCTGTTTGTGTCGCTGGCGATGAACCTTGCGGTTCTGGGATTGGTGGCAGGCGTGGTGATCGGCGACAAAGGGGACCACCGTCGTCCGCCGCGTTTGGATCGGGCGAGTGGCCCGTTGACCCAGGCGCTGAGCCATGATGACCGGCGGGCGCTGGGCAGGAAGCTGAACGAAAGCTATCGCGAGGGGCGGTTCAGCCGGAAGGATTTCCGCGTTCAATATGACAGTATTTTGCACGCCCTGCGCGCGGTGCCTTTTGATCCGGCGCCGGTGCAGGCTGGATTGATGCGGCAACGTCAGGCGGCGGAAGAACGGCAATTGGTCGGGCAGACGCTGTTGCTCGAAAAACTCACACAGATGAGCGATGCAGAACGCGCCGGATTCGCCGACCGTTTGGAAGAGGCATTGACCCATGACGAGCGGCGCAGGGCCGAGAGAAAAGACAAAAGCAACAAATGACGGGGTATTGCCTCGATGTGAAAGGCGGTGGCATGGGCTGCCGCCTTTTTCTATGATCGCACATCCGACGCGGTTGCCGGAGCGATGCGGTTTCCGGGTCGGGTGAAAATGTTAGGCAAAACCGATACCCATCTAAGGGCGAGCAGGGGCAAGCTCATAAAACGGCTGTTTCAGGATCTCACTGCCGATATCTGAAACGTCACGCGGCGCTGAGGCGGCTCAGGGTCACTTGGTTGCGGCCTTGGGATTTGGCGTCATAGAGCGCGCGGTCGGCTTGGTCCAGCATTGCGCGGGCGGTATCGCCCTGCTGCGCTTTGGTTGCGCTGCACATGGCCAGACCTATGGAAATCGTGACCGGCATCGGGCGCGCAACCGAAGGATCGCGCACTGGCGTTTGTCCGATGATACGGCATAACCGGCTTGCGGCGCCATGTGCTTCGATCAAGGTGGTGTTCGGCATGACGATCAAAAACTCCTCTCCGCCGATGCGGGCCACCATATCAACGCCGCGTAGATTGTCGCGCAGCCGCTTCGCGACCTCGCAGAGCACTGTATCGCCGGCGGCATGGCCGAATTGGTCATTGATCGATTTGAAATGGTCGAGATCGGCGAGGATCACCGCGCAGTCTTCGCCGCTTTCAATGCTGTGTTCGGCCAACTCGGCCAATCGCGGCATCGCATAGCGGCGATTGTGTAGCCCGGTGAGTGGATCGGTGACCGCTGCGCGCAGACCAGAGGCAAGCTTATCACGCAGCACTTCCATCCGCTGTTTGCGCAGGATTTGCCGGCGCAGCCGCAGGGTCAGTTCTTCGACGTCGAAGCCATTGACCAAAACATCGTTGGCGCCAAGATCGAGCGCATCCGCAGCCAAGCGGCGGTTCTCGTTGGGCATGACCGCGATCACGGCGGCATCTCGGGTCTGGCAACGGGCGCGGGCATCGGCAATGAGCCGTAGTGCGGCCTCGGGGGCCTCTTGGGAAAGCTCGATGACAAAGGCGTCCGGGCGGCTGCCGTCTTGACGATCACGCATCGCGTCGCGAAAAAGCACCGTCGACAGTTGCCCCGAATAGTTGCGTTGCAACGCCTTGTGCCAACGCAGCGCACGCGCCGGTGCATTGGTGCAAAGCATGACATTGGCGTGAGATTCGGCATATTGCGCGATTTCGTCTTCATCGAGAACCGGCACCGTGCCGGCGCGCAACCGCAAATCTTCGGTGCCATCGTGGAGCCGCAAAAGGCTGCGCACACGGGCCAGAAGTTCCAGGTCGTCCAAGGGTTTTGTCAACACATCATCGGCTCCGGCGCGCAGCCGTTCAAGACGCTCCTCGCGCAGATCCTCGGTATCGATCAAGGCGAGGGGCAAGCTGCGATCACCTGCCGCTGCTTTCAGCCGTGCGCAAAGTGTCAGCGCCGGCGTGTTCGGCAGCCGCGCCGAGGCAAGCACCAGATCGGGAGCCTCTGCCTCGATCAAGGCTTCGGCCTCTTCGGCGCTGCGTGCTTGTAACACTTCGTAGAAGGCCGAAGACAGCTTGACCTTAAGGACAATTCGATTGGTGGAGATGTCATCGACGATTAAGATCTTACCTGGCATGCGATCACGTCTCCCGAAGTGTTACGGTTTTCTAACCTTTGGCTGGCAATGGTTAATTTTCTGTTGAGGATGTTTTAACGGCGGGGGGAATTCGGGCGGAAACACGCTGATTGCGGGACCGTGAAACCGCAGTTTGTCGGGGTGTTTTGTGGTTGCGGCGACGGTATATTCCGGCCTGTGGTCAGGGTGTGACCGGTATGCCCCGTGGCCAAGTCGCGGCCCGATGTGCCATTGTGTGGCTGCCGCCGGCCGGATAGAATGATCACGCTTTCGCCGCCGTGCGCTGATCAGGAGCAAACCATGAGGCTTTCGCAAAATATGGCCGAGACCCTCGCGCTTAAGGCGCTGGCGTGGCTGGCTGGAAATGACGATCTGTTGCCGGTGTTTTTGAACGCCAGCGGCGCGTCCGAAGCCGACGTGCGCAGCCGCGTCTCCGATCCCGATTTTCTGGGCTCGGTTCTGGATTTTCTCATGATGGATGATGCGTGGGTCGTGGGGTTTTGTGACACCGTGGGCGAACGCTATGAAGCACCGATGATGGCGCGTGCGGCTTTGCCGGGCGGGGCGCAGGTCAATTGGACCTAAAAACCCGCCGATCCCAATGGAACAGGGCGGGATTGGCGGCCTGTCTTGGGGATAGGCGCAATATCCGATGCGCGAAAGGAGCAGGGCGACTGTAGAAATTACAGCCGCGACAAATCCATGTTTTCGCCGCGGGTGAGTTTGCTGAGCAGGCGGATCAATTCGTCCTGTTCGCCATGCGATAGCCGTTGGGCCAGAACCTCGGCATTATGTTCGGCAAAGGGGGTGGCGGTGGCAATCACGTTGCATCCTTTGGCGGTCAGCTCCACATGGCGGGTGCGTTTGTCATCTTCGCCGGAGGAGCGCGCCACCAGCCCATCGTTTTCCATATGCCGCAAAGCGCGCGAGGTCGCGGTGCGGTCGATCCCGACAAATTTTGCGATATCGGATGGCTGTTGCAATCCCTCATTGCCGACGCCCAAGAGAATGCACCATGTGGTGCGGGTGAGCCCGAGCGTGCGCAAAGACTCGTCCAGACGGCGTTCTTGCAGGCGCGAGGCAAGCGAGAGGTGGTAGCCGAGAGAGTTGTGCAACCGGTAATTGCCAGATGCGGTAGGCGCTGTGGCGTCTTTTGGAGTATCTGCAGAAGAGAGCGCCGGAGAGGATGTGTCACGTTGTGTCATAGCGGTATAGGCACATAGGCGGCAGGGTGGTGTCAAGGCGACGGACGTGCAAGCGCGTGTTTCACGCTTGATCGTTCGGCGGCGGCGAGGCAGGTTGGCACTGCGGGATCGGGCGAGGGAACGAGGATGGCACCAACAGAACGCGCAGAGCGCGGCGATTTGCCGGTGGATGGGGTGTTGTTCGACAAAGACGGCACGCTTTTCGATTTTCACAAAAGCTGGGCCGATTGGACTGCCGACATGTTGTTGGAGCAGGCAACGCTTTATGGCGCAGTGCCGCAAGAGGTGGCGCGCGCAATCGGTTTTGACCTGCCGCAACGGCAGTTTTTGCCCAGTAGTCCGATCATTTCCGGCACCACGCGCGCGGCGGCGGAAGCTTTGGCCGTGGCCTTGAATGCGGCGGATGTCGACGCGCTGGAACGGCTTTTGGGCATTGCTGCGGCGGATGTGATGCAGGTGCCTGCGGTGCATCTGGAACCGTTTCTGACCGGTTTGGCCGCGCAGGGACTTGCATTAGGCGTGATGACCAATGACAGCGAATATGCTGCCCATGCGCATTTGGCGGCGGCGGGGGTTAAGGGCCATTTCGATTTCATCATAGGCTATGACAGTGGTTTCGGGGCCAAGCCCGCGCCGGAGCCTTTATTGGCTTTTGCCGCGCAGATGCGCATTGCGCCGGCGCGGGTGGCGATGGTTGGGGATAGCCTGCATGATCTAATCGCCGGGCGGGCGGCAGGGATGCGCACCATCGGGGTGCTCACCGGCATGGCGCAGGCGGCGGAGCTTGCGCCCTTTGCGGATGTGGTGTTGCCGCATATCGGGCATATTCCGAAGTGGTTGGCGGGCGGTGACTAAACCGCGCCAAGGCTGTCCACCGGCGTCGAGAACGCTGGCGCAGAACACACCGGCAAAGGCAACTGGCGACGAAGGCAACGGTGGCGGTTCGTGCGGATTTGTCCTCTGGGAGCCTACGGGGGAATGCGATAAAAGACCCAAGAACCAAGTATTTGTTGGGCAATGTGCACGATGGGCCGGATCACGGCGCCCGTGACACGGGAGAGGATGAGAGTGCGATGGGTGACAGCGAAATGACCACGACCCCTGCGAAAAACGGTGCGCAGATCAATCCTGCGGCCCCTTCAGACGCGCGCCAAGATTTTGGCCCGGACGGCGGCGCGTCGCAGTCCCCCGTGATATGGCGCATTGTCCTGACGGTGCTCGGCGGGGCGCTCGGGTATGTGACGTTTCTGGTCGGCGTGGTCTTTGAAGACTTTGCCTTGCTGCCACAGGCGCAATGGGCATTGGGCAGCGCATTGGTGGGCGGGGTGTCGATGGCTTTGGTGCTTGGCGGACCGTTGCCGTTGCGGCGCGCGGCGCTGTTCGCGGTGCTGGCAGCGGCCGTCGCGGCGGTGCTTGGCGGGCTATACGGCGGACGATTTGCGGCGCAGGACAGTTTCCAAACATCGGGGTTCGGCGCGTTGATCCTCGCGGCCTGTCTATTGATTTTTGCACCCTTTGTGATGGCAGGGGCGCCGAGAGGCGGCATGTCGGAAAACGGCGGGGCGAGGTGGCGCGATTATGCGCGGTTGTTTGATCTGTCGTGGGAAATGGTGGTGCGGGCGGCGGCAGCGGTCCTGTTCACCGGCCTGTTTTGGGTGCTGCTGATGGTTGCAGGTGGCCTATTGGAAACGGTGGGCATCCGGTTGGGCCGGTTGCTGCGGGCGTATGATTGGCTGGGGTTTGTTTTGTCGGGGCTGGCCTTTGGTCTGGCGATGGCCGTGGTGCATGAAATGCGCAGCTATATCACGCCCTATCTGTTCGTGCGCTTCGCGCGGATGATGTTGCCCTTGGTTCTGATGGTCACCGGGCTTTATGTCGTGGCTTTTCCATTCAGCACGGCGGAGCAATCCACCTTTGGTCTGTCACCGGTGCTGTCGGTTTTGGTGATGGGGGCGATTGCCATGACGGTGATTTCCGCGGCCGTAGACCGCGACGATGCCGAGGCCACGCAAAGCCGGTTCCTACGCATGGCGACGCGAATTCAAGCGGTGATCCTACCGGCGTTGGCGGTGATCGCGCTCTATGCGATTTGGTTGCGGGTGGCGCAATACGGCTGGACCCCCTCGCGGGTAATGGTGGCGCTGACCTGCGCGTTGGCGGCGGGATATGCGGCCAGCTATGCAGGGGCGGTCCTGTTGGGGTTTCATAGCAATTGGGCGGCGTGGCTGCGGCGGGTTAACCTTTATATGGCCTTGGTGGCGGCGGCGATGCTGTCGCTGTCGCTGACACCTCTGCTCAACGCTCAAGCGATTTCGGCCCGCTCGCAATCTGCACGGATTGTGGCGGCCTATTCTGACGCGACGCCACAGACACCGCAGACGCCACAAGGGGCTTTATATGACCTGAAAACGGGCTACGGCAAAGCCGGACGCCGCGCCTTGGCGGGGTTGGAGCAATATGCCGAGGTCCAAGAATTGGCCGGATTGCAAGAAGACATTGCTCGGGCCCGTAGCGCCAAAAGCCGCAGAGCGTTTGTGAACGGTCAATTTGGAGAACCGACCACAGCGGGGGCTTTGACGGAATTATTCCAAGCGATGCCGATCTATCCCGAAGCTCAGGGTCGACCAGACCACACTGGGACAAATGTGCCGCTTGGCACACTCAACCATTGGCTTAGGTCATGCAGGGCCCGGTTCGAAGATGGGCCAGCCTGCGCGATGCTGATGCTCGATGCGCAGGCCTACGCGGGACGGCAGTTCGTGGTTCTGTTGATCCGGCGGCCGGCGCAGGTCATTACGTTGGAGATCAATGAGGAGGGGACGGTGATGCAAAACGGTGCGACGCTCCGTGCCACCTCTGCCGGCGAAACCGGTGTCAAAATCGCGGATTTGATTGCGGCGGCACGTGATGGTGATTTGAGGTTGGACACGCCAAGTGGTCCCTCTGTGTTTATGGGCGGTCTCGAAATCAATCCGCGACTTTCGAGAGGGCTACGGCCGCGCCTTTTTGAGTGACGAGACCGGCGGCGCGGCAGGTATGTTGACGCGTCGCAACGCCTTGGGGTCACAAGTGCCGACAATTTTATGTGTTGGGCATATATTAACTGTCGTCGTTGCATTCTGCTGTCAGAAATGACCCGAGAGCAGGCGATGCACGGATTAATAAACACGGCTCTTCAAAGTTTTACCCGCGACATCTATGGAGATGATGCATGGGCGCAGGTGATGAATCACGCCGATTTGGGGTTTTCCGAATTCGAGGCGATGTTGATCTATGAAGACGAGCAGACCTGTGCCGTTCTGGGCGGATTGGAATTGGTGCTGCGTAAGCCACGTGAAGAGGTGCTTGAAGATATCGGCACCTATCTCGTGTCCAACCCCAAAGTCGAATCCTTGCGCCGGTTATTGCGTTTTGGCGGGGTGAATTTTATCGAATTTCTGCAATCTTTGGACGATCTGCCGGGGCGCGCACGTTTGGCCGTGTCGGATTTGGATCTGCCCGTGATGGAATTGTCGGAATACTCGGTTGAGCATTACGCCTTGACGCTTGGTGCCTCCAGCGTGGGGTTCGGGCATGTGATGCTGGGCCTGTTGCGGGCAATGGCAGATGATTACGGAGCCTTGGTTATGATGGAATATGGTGAGTTGGCGGCCGGGCGCGAACGGATCGAAATTCGACTGCTTGAGACGGATTTCACCGAGGGGCGCAGCTTTCATTTGGGCGGGAAGGCGGGCTAAAATGACGGTCATTGAAGAACAAGAGTTCCTTGAGGGTGCCAGCGCGGCAATGGATATTTTTTGCCCGATGCATATTTTCGTCAGCGCATCAGGCCATATCGATCATGTCGGGCCGACCATGCTGAAATTGCGTCCGAAAGAAGCGTTTTTAGGTAAGCGATTTTTTGAGGTGTTCGACCTTTGCCGCCCGAGCACGGCGGCGACGATGGAAGGGTTGAAGGCCCTTCATGGGCGCAAGCTGCATTTGCAACTGCGCGACGCCCCGCGCACCGACCTCAAAGGCGTATTGGTGCCGCGTATGCGCGGAGACGGGATTGCGATCAACCTGTCGTTCGGCATTTCGATTGTGGATGCTTTGGCCGAGTATCCGCTGACCAGCCGTGATTTCGCCATCACCGACCCGACGATCGAAATGCTCTACCTGATCGAAGCGAAATCCGCCGCGATGGAAGCCTCGCGCAGTTTGAACCAGCGGCTTCAAGGCGCGATGATTGCCGCAGAGGAGCAAGCCTATACCGATACATTGACGGGGTTGAAGAACCGCCGTGCGATGGATCACATCCTCGGCCGGTTGATTGAGGGTGAGAAGAGCTTTGCCCTGATGCATCTCGACCTGGATTTTTTCAAGGCGGTAAATGACACGATGGGCCATGCGGCCGGCGATACGGTATTGCAAAAAGTGGCACGTATTTTGGTCGAAGAAACCCGTGATGTCGATACGGTGGCGCGGGTCGGGGGCGATGAGTTCGTTTTGATTTTCAATCGCTTGACGGAACGTGATGAGCTTGAGGAAATCGCCCGACGGATGATTTCGCGCCTTGAAGAACCGGTGCCCCATGATGGTCAAATCTGTCGTATCTCGGGTTCGATTGGTACGGTTATATCGACGGATTATGAGGCCCTTGATGCGGTGCGTTTATTGTCGGACGCCGATATTGCCCTCTATGCGTCGAAACATAAGGGGCGGGCGTGTCATACGTTTTACAGCGATGACTTGCTCGAGGATGGACGCAATCTGGCTCCGCCGGTGGGGCGCGAGGCGAGTTAGTGCTCCGTCGGTAAGCCGCGATGGATATCGTTCGTGCGAATTGAGTTTAGCCTGTGCTGAGGATGTGTTGTCGCACGGTGGCATTGAAAAAGGCATGGCGACCGCATAGAAATTGATACGCCTCCGGCGACGGGGGAACGACCATGCCGCCTGTGAAAAATAGCTCGCATTGACGACGTGCTCTAACCCGCTGGGGGCTTCCCAGCCTGTCAGGTTTAGGGTCGCACAAGGCCAGACCCTGCGACAAGCGGCTGTTGCACGGGGCGTTGACCCCGACGCCGACCGCTTGATTGTGGGTATCCCCGCAGCCTGTTTTTAGCGATCATCCTTGGGCCACTTGGAAGCTAACTGCCCGGATTGCGGCGAAGCTCCGGGATCCTTTTTGTCAGTCGCTATTTTTAGAGCAAGCAACGGCTATTTGTTTGTATCTTCCTTGATTTTCATTTGGATACAAAGTTGGCGAGGTATTTTCTACGAATGTTGAAATGAACATCGAAGTGAAATGTGATACTTTTGGAATAATGTAGTGATACGTCGTTGTCCCGTCGGCTCTTTCGAAAATACTTGCACACAATACTGTTTGATCAGTGTCGTTCTTAAAAGTGTCGCATTTCACTTCGAGAATTTCCCGCTGGCCGTTGTATGCTTTATATCCGTATGCCCCTGCGGGACCGTCAACAAACAGTGTTTCGCCAATTCCGTAAGGGTCATCCCCAATCCGCTTGCAACTGATAGCCGCACTTGCTTCCGAAGAAATTGGAATAGCCAAAACTAATGATAAAAAAAATGTGCAGGTATTCGACATCGAAGCTCCTTTCTAAGCCGGTTTACGACTAGGCTATCGATTTGCGGGCATAAGAACAGCCCTACTTCGCTACAAAGGCGGCACCAATCCAAAATCATTGGGCGGATTAGTGCGGTGTTCACGAATATGAGATAGCTTTGCAGGGTTTCGATAGGCTCGAACCGATCATTTTTCGCTATAGTAGTTTTGTAGTAGGATTTCGAGGTTTCAAAAAACACTATAAAATCAAACATGTGCAAGGATAAATGGCAGCCCGTAGGGGAGTCGAACCCCTCTTTTCAGGTTGAAAACCTGACGTCCTAACCGATAGACGAACGGGCCATGCCTTGGCGTGAGGCGGTGTTTAAGCAAACCATGCCCGCCGCGCAAGAGGTAATTTCCGACTTTTTGCAGATTTTTCTCATCGTTTGAAAAACGGCGATTTTACGGGGATTTGGCCCCGATTTCACCGCCATGTTAGGCGCCTATGGGCGGTGTGCCTCTGCCGCATCTTCGAGACGCAGCTGCACCTGTCGGCGCCCCCCCCATTCATTGATCTCCAGACGGCCGGCCAAATGGAATCGCATTCCGTTGTGCTCGAGCAACCGCGGCCCAAGGTCGGTGTCAAAGGCGCCAAAGCAAATCGCGTCGATGCGCGGGCCCATACCATCGGTAAAGCTGATCTTGAGGTGGCTGTCTCCGACGCGTTTGGCGAATTTGATTGCCATGTCGGCAAAGACATAACGCGGAGCGGCGGCCGATGCGCCAAAGGGGCCGGCGGCTTCGATCTGTTCGATAAGCGCCACAGTCGCGGCCCCCGGCATCAACATTCCGTCGAGCTTCAAGTCGGCAGGGCCGGCATTGCCCGCGCCCTGTTTGGCCAGTAACTCGGACAGGCGCGCCATGGCCGGTTCCAATTGATCGCGCGCCACCGACAGGCCCGCCGCCATTTTATGCCCGCCGCCCTTGATCAAAAGTCCTTCCGCCGCAAGCTTTTGGACCGATGCGCCAAGGTCCACACCGGAAATCGAGCGGCCCGATCCCTTGCCTTCGTCGCCGTCCAAACCAATCACCACGACGGGGCGGTTGGTAGCCTCTTTAATGCGGCTGGCGACAATGCCGACAACACCGGGATGCCATCCTTCGCCCGCCGCCCAAACCAAGGGCGCATCAAGCCCGCGCTCTTCGGCCTGTGCCATGGCGGCGGCCCGCACCGAGGTTTCGATATCGCGGCGTTCGGTGTTGAGCATGTCGAGCCGTTCCGCCATGGCTTTGGCTTCATGCATGTTGTCGGTGGACAAAAGTCGTGCGCCAAGGTCGGCCTGCCCGATGCGCCCGCCCGCATTGACGCGGGGGCCCAGCAGAAAACCGAGGTGATAGGACGCGGGCGCGGTGTCCATCCGGCTGACATCTGACAACGCCACAATGCCGGGGCGTGCGCGCCGCGCCATGACCTTCAGGCCTTGACGCACCAATGCGCGATTCACGCCGATCAACGGGGCAACATCTGCCACGGTGGCCAAAGCCACCAGATCGAGCAGCGACATCAGGTCAGGGCCTTTGATCTTGGCCTCGCGCAGCTGTCTGTTGGCCTCGACCAACATCAAGAACACCACACCAGCGGCACATAGATGCGCCAGATCGCCGCTTTCATCCTGACGGTTGGGGTTGACCACCGCGAGAGCGGGGGGGAGGGTCTCGCCGCCCAAGTGGTGGTCCAAAATCACCACATCCGCGCCCGTGGCTGCGGCGACGGGGCCGTGGCTGACGGTGCCGCAGTCAACACAGAGGATCAGATCGTGATCCTTTGCCAATGCTTCCATCGCGGGTTCATTTGGCCCATATCCTTCGTCGATCCGGTCCGGCACATAGAGCGTCGCGGGGTGCCCCATATCGCGCAGCCACCAGATCAACAGCGCCGCAGAGCTGCCGCCATCCACGTCGTAATCGGCGAAAATCGCGATGCGCTCTTTGGCTTTGAGGGCGGCCAAAAACCGCGCTGCGGCTTTTTCCATGTCCTTGAGGCTACGTGGATCGGGCAGCAGGTCGCGCAATTGTGGGGCGAGGAAGGCGTCGGCCTCGGCGGCGGACACACCGCGCCGCGCAAGGGTTTGGCACAGCGGACGGGGCAATCCGGTTTCCTGTGCCATTGCTTCGCCCGCGCGGTCGATTTCGATCCCCGGACCAACCCAGCGCCGCCCCGACAACGAGCGCTCAACATCCAAATAGCTCATGCCTGCTCCTCATGCTTGGCCCGTTCTAACGCGGGGCGCGCGGCGGAGCCAGTGGGATCAAGCCCGCAAAATCAAGCCGGCCTGCCGGATCAGACGGATTCAATGCGCAACGCCACAGGCGTGCCTTGAATATCGTCCAAATTCGTCATCGCCGCCAAGGCCGCATCAAGATCGCGGCGCGAGGTTTTATGCGTCACGATCAGGACCGGCGCATTCTCGGCATCATGGTCGTATTGGCGCATCCGGTGGATCGAAATGCCCGCCTCGCCCAAGGCTTTGGTGACCTTGGCCAAGGCGCCCGGGCGGTCTTGCAAGGTCATGCGCAAATAGTAGGGCGCCGGGGTTGCGGCAACGGCGGCGGGTGCGACGGCGAGGTTTGCGGCCGGCTGGCCGAAGGTGGGGATGCGCAAGCCGCGTGCAATGTCGCAAATATCCCCCAACACCGCAGAGGCCGTCGGCCCCATGCCCGCACCGGCCCCGCGCAGAACGATTTGCCCGACTTCGTCGCCTTCCAGCACCACCATATTGGTGCCGCCATCAAGTTGGCCCAGCGGCGATGTCGCAGGCACAAGACAAGGCGACATGCGCTGCTCCAGACCGCGACCGGTCATCTGGCTGACGCCCAGAAGTTTGATTTTATACCCCATATCAGCGGCTTGGCGGATGTCCTCGATGGTGATGCAGCCGATGCCTTCCAATTCGACCGCGTTGAAATCCACCTTTGTGCCAAACGCGATCGTCGCCAGCAGGGCCAATTTATGCCCTGCGTCCACGCCGCCCACGTCCAAATTCGGGTCGGCCTCCAGATAGCCAAGCGCGTTGGCCTCGTCAAAGACCTCCTGGTAGGTTAATCCGGCATCCTCCATCCGTGTCAGGATGTAGTTACACGAGCCGTTCATCACCCCCATCACACGGGTGATTTCATTGCCGGCAAGCCCTTCGATCAGGGTCTTGATCACCGGAATGCCGCCCGCGACGGCGGCCTCGAACCGGATCACGCGGCCGGCCGCTTCGGCGGTTTCGGCCAAGGTTTGGCCGTGATGCGCAAGCAGGGCCTTGTTGGCGGTGACCACGTCTTTGCCTGCGGCAATCGCGGCTTCGGTCGCGGCTTTGGCCGGTCCGTCCGATCCGCCCATAAGTTCGACAAAGACATCCACATCGTCGCGCTGCGCCAAGGCGACGGGATTGTCTTCCCAGGCATAGCTGGTCAAATTCACGCCGCGATCCTTGCCCTTATTGCGGGCACTGACGGCGGAGATGACTACGGGACGGCCACAGCGCGTTTCCAAAAGGGCGGCTTTTTGACGGATGATTTTGACGACGCCGGCGCCGACCGTGCCCAAACCGGCAATCCCTAAGCGCAAAGGTTGGGTCATGGTGGCCTCCATTCATGAAACAAGGGCGCGGCGCGGGGGCCGCAGTTACTGTCGGGATTTAGCGAAAGCTTTGCTGCTCTGCAACGCGGCATTTGCCGGGCGGGGGGCGGGCAGGGTGTTTAGGCGTCCGGCCCGGTTGTGATGTCGGTGTGCTCTGCCGCACCCACCGGGGTGTGGCGCAGACGCGCGGCGCGGGTCCGCAGGGCGGCAGCACGGGCAAGCAATGCCTCTTCGGTGGTGTCGGTGATCTGTTCGCCTTGCGCCACAAGCAGTCCCTCGACCGGGACCAAAGCCGGATAGGCGGCGTCGCGCTCGGCTTGGGTGATTTGGCGCCCGCCTTCGGGGGGGGCGCCGCAACCCGTTAGCAGCGAAACCACCAAGCCCAGCGAGAGGGCGTGCGTAGCGCGACAGGAAGGACGGGGAAGAGCAGGGCGCATGAAACATTCCGATGCCAATGGCGGGGGCGAGCTTGGCCTTTTTACCGCCCTAGGCGCGCGATGTGCAAGGGCGCGCCTGATCAGGTCGATAAAGCCAGTTTTGCGCCCAGAAAGCCGAAGGTTCCGGCAAAGCTGCGTTTGATCCATTTCATCACCGACGGGCGGTGGATAACATAATCGCGCGCCAGAGAGGCACAGGCTCCGTAAAGCACGAAAACCGCAAAGGTCATTCCCATGAACACCGTGGCCAAGCCGACCAAAGCCGCAGTCGCATCGGGCGCGGAGAGGGCGATGAATTGCGGCAGGAAAGCAAGGAAAAACAGCGAGAGTTTCGGGTTTAAAATATTGAGCAGCGTCGCCGTGGTCAGGATGCGGGTATGGCTGGCGCCCTGTGCGGTGTCGCGGACCTTCATCATCGTGCGATCCTGCAAAACCCGCCAAGCCATATAAAACAAATAGGCCGCGCCGAGATATTTGATCGTGTGGAAAACCATCGCGCTGGTGTGGAGCAGGGCGGCAAGCCCGATGATGCTGGCCGTTGCGGCGGGAAGAATGCCAAGGGTGCAACCCAACGCCGCCGCGACGCTGGCTTTGAACCCCTGTCCGAGGCCGACAGCCACCGTATAGAGCACCCCGGTGCCTGGCAAAAGCACCACAACCAGCGAGGTGAGAAGAAATTCGAATGACATCGCCACAGGCCTCCTTGATCTGGCGTGATCGGGGCCATTCTGGCAGGGATGGGCGAAAGGTCAACGATAGCGCGGCGATATGGATAAGGGGCGGCGCTTCAACCGGCATCATGAGGGCGGATTAAAGGGCATGACCGCGCCGCCATTTTTGGCGGTTGCGCGGGTCGCATGAAACAGCGCTTTGATCTGAACATATGTTCAGTTAAAATCGCCCTATGGCACGAACCATTGGCTCTCATTCCGATATTACCGGCCCGCGTGTGCGCGAGGCTGCATTGACGTTATTCGCGCGTCACGGGTATGCGGCGGTCTCAATGCGCCAGATTGCTGCCGAGGTCGGGGTGCAGGCCGGGGCGCTTTATAATTACACCCCAGACAAGCAAAGCCTTCTGGCTGATCTTCTGGCGGCGCATATGGATGAACTTTTGGTCGCCCACACTGCGGAAACCCCAAAGAACAGCGCGCCCACCGATGCGTTGGAACATTTCACCCGCTTTCACATCCGGTTCAATGCCGCCCGCGCCGATGCGGTGTTCATTTCCTACATGGAGCTGCGCAATCTTAGCGCCGAAAACTTCGGGCGGATCGAAGCCTTGCGCCGTGTCTATGAAGGCCGTCTCGAGGCGATTTTACGCGCAGGCGTCGCCTCCGGTGCTTTTGATATCCCTGACCCCAAGATCACCGCATTGGCGCTGATTGCGATGCTTACCGGCGTCAACACATGGTTTCGCGAGGCGGGGCGGCTTTCGCTTGCCGAGATCGAAGAAATCTATTGGGGCATGGTGCGTAAAACCGTCGCCGTTTGAACCTGTGCCAACCTGCAAAATCCGGCTTCCATATAGCCTCGGTATGGCGTCGGTGTTGCGGCGCTGCGGGATCTGCGTCTCGTTGCTGTTTTCTGCTTTCTCTAAATATCCCCGCCGGAGGCTTCTGCCCGCGCCACATGCGCGGCGGCAGGCGGCTTAATGCGCGGGTCTGATGAAGGCTCCGTTGCGCAATGGTGGCCTGCATGTTGTTTGCAGCGGACGGGTGCGGGCGGCTCTCGCATTGGCGTTCAAATCACGCTATTGCGACGACAAAGGAGACGGCGATATGACAGAGCAACAAGAGGGCGGAGCAGCCGACACAGGGGCGCAGGTTCTGAGCCGTGTGCAGGCGTCCAAGCCGCGGCGGGTATTCGGGGTGGCGACGCTTGTGCTTTTGGGCGGGATATTGCTGTATATCGGGTTTGGCGGCGGCTCCGAGATGGGGTTTGGCTGGCGGCTTTACATATTGGTATTGGGCGCGGCGGCGCTTTGGGTGGCGCGCATCATGCAGCGGGCGACGCGCGGGGCGATTGTATTGACCGAGGCGGCGTTGCTCTTTGAGGACGGCACCGGCGACTTTTCGGTGATTGTGCCGCTTGCGGAGGTCACGGCGGTCGAACGCGGCACCTTTGCCAATAAACCCTCGAATGGTTTCTCTTTGCGCCTCGGGGCCAAGCAGGACCGCGCGTGGCAGCCGGGCCTGTGGTGGCGCATGGGCAAACGCATTGGCGTGGGCGGCGTGGCCGCAGGGGCAGACACCAAGGCCATGGCCGATATGATCGCGGCGATTGTCAATGCGCGCACCAGCGGCGCAATATGAAGCGATTGGCGGCGGCGCTGATTTGCGTGTTGCCGGCGCGATGGGTTCGAGAGCCTGCGGTTGGTAAAGAATTTGACGCGATGCCGCCCCGTGCCACCCCGCCGGTGGTGGGGCTTGCAACAACCTCCTGAAGCTGGCTCCGCGCTCTTCAGCGCCTCTCTTTGGTCTGCCGATCCGGTAGAGCGGTCAGCGGCCATATTCGACCATGGTGGAGGATGGCGTAGGCCGCCTCTTCACCCGACGTCTTGTGGCAGGCACCCTTTGGCGGCCCTGTTTTTTGGGTCAAGCGACCGGGCTTGATGCGACGCTTGGTTGTGAACACGCTCTGCTGACGCGCAAGAAGTGTTGTTTGGAAACGATATGCCGGCTTGGCATTCTGTCTCGCAGCGCGGCGATATGGTCGTGGCGTTCTGACGATCCGGAGGGGCAGGCGCGGCGTGCTTCAAGCGCAATAGCCGCTGGCCGCGTGGCTGGTAGGGGGAGAGAGGCGATATGAGACAAAAGGCAGGTCTTGCGACCTGCCTTTGGCTTTGCTCTTAGGGGCGGCGGCTTAGCTTTCCCACTTCAGTTGCGGCGCAAAGCGCGGGCGCGAGAAGACGAAGCTTTCCATATCGTGCTCATCAATGCCGATTTTGAAAACCGGTTTGAAGTGCACACCGGTTTCAACCACGATCAACCGGTCGGTGTCGGGCATATTCGGCAGCCTGTCGTCCCAATCCGCGATCGGGCCTTCGGCAAGCCCGCCGCGCCCGCCGCGCCCTTCGGACCAAATGACCTTATAGGTGTCATCCGATTCATCCCAACGCACCACCGAAACGCGCAGTTGCGGATTGTTGGTGCGCGTCAGGAAACCCAGCAATTCATGCGTGTTGTTGAGGTAGATATTGTTGATGTTGAGGGTTTCGCGGCTGAGCATATCCGCGATGGTGAAGGCAGCTTTTTCCGCGACCGAGCGTTGGCGATAGGCGTCGAAGAACCCGTAGGAGGCCATGAAGGCCCAGAACAGGATCGGCAGGATCATCGCGGTTTCGACGGCCACGGAGGCGCGGGTTTCGTTTTTGAAACGGCGCAACTGGGCGCTGATCGCTGCGACGGGGCCGGGGGCTGGCGTCGGGGTCATGTCATCCATCTCGCTTACCTCGGTTCTTGCACATAGGCAGTGGTTGCGATCATCGCGGCCTGTCCGCCGTCTTGGGTGGCGAGATCCTTGCCCAAGCCGGACAGGGGGAAGACCGGATCAAATTTGAAACAGGCGCGCAGAACCATTGTGGTGTTTGCGCCGCCGGCCTTAAAATTCCGCACAGGCGAGACTTCATCGGCCTTGTCGGTGCAGTCGCTGTCGCCCGGCATCGAGGTATAGTTGCGCATATCCACCTGCACCATTTCCAGTTTCAGGCTGTTTGTGCAGTTGGGGAGGAACCCCGCATAGGTGCAAACGCTTTCCTTCAGCTCGCCGTGGGACGGGGCAAAGGTTGGCCCGATGCGCAAGTCACGCACGGCCATGTCCAATCCGCGTTCGAGCAGCGAATGGCGAAAGTTGATCATCCCGATCTCGACCCCGGAGAGCAACATGAAAACAAACATCGGAAACATGATGGCGAATTCGAGCGTTGCTGTCCCGTCTTCTCGGCGGCGGAACCCGCCGAGGCGTTTTTTCAAGGACCAGATCATTGGGTCAATCTCAGCTGGTTGATTTGGCGTGCAATGGATTTGAACGCTTCTTCGATTTCGATGCCTTCAACCCGGAAGAAGTGGCTCGGAGACGAGGCGCAATCTTCCATGACATTGGCGCCGGTGTCGGTCACTTCGAAACCGATCGACCAGATTATAATGCCCTTGTCCTTTGCGGCCTCGCACACGTTGTGGAGAAATGCGTCGCCTTCAGAGCGTTGATATGTGGTGTAGTAGTAGTTGCTGCGGCGGTAGCTGCGCACATGGTTATACAGGTAGTAGTTAAAGTTGTAATTGTCCCAATGTACGTAGTCGCTTTCGCTGTCATAAGCCCAATCGGCAATCCGTTTTGTCCCTGTGTTCTCGCCATCGGTCATCAAGATGACTGTTTTGAGGGTTTCGACGTCGCTGTAGGATTTCGGGCGCCCGTCAAAGGCGGGATCGGCGTTTCCATTCGAGGTCAGCCCCGAGACGATGCCTTGGGTCGAAGGATCAAGCAGCGCCACACCCCATTTCATGCCCTGATAGATTGCGGTGCCCGAGATCGGCGTCAGCGAGTCGATCTGCGCCTTCAGGGCCGATGCATCCTGGCTATAGGCCGTGATCTCGTTGTCAGACCGCGACCGGTTGTGCCGGCTGGAGAGCGGAAGCGGGCAGACCGAATCTTCAAGCAAGTTGTTGCGCCCGTCATAGTTCCAGGTGAAGTGCTGCATCTGGTCATAGCGATACGAACTGCTGATTGTGGTGGAGCTGAAATCGCTGTTGCGCATTTCGACGCAATGGCTGAAATCATGGCGGTGGTTGGTGTTCGGGATGAGGTCAAAGATCTCTTCGCCGACGTTCACATGTTCCGAATAGGGCACGATGCTCAACGAAATGCGGTCTTCGTTTTCGTCGCGGATCACAGTGTCCACGAAGGTTTTCGCGGCGGTGCGCAGGTTCGGCAAACGGTTGTTATTTTTCATCGAACCGGACACATCGAGCACCAGCGAAATTTCCACATTGCCGATTCTTTCTTCGGCCGCGCCGTAAGCGGGGGCCTCGAATGTGTCGATGCCGACCATATGGATGAATTGGGTTTTGACACGGGCGGTGGCGCGGGCGGATACTGTGCGATAGTTGACGCCCTGATCTACTTGCACATCCGAGAGGAATTGCTCCATTCCCGATTTTTGGAAGTAGTCGGTGACCACATCTTCGGGCGTCAATGTCTGATCAATGTCCGCCGCTGCAAGCACCGCGCGGTCCAAAGTATGTTGCAAACGGGTGCGGTTCATCTCGAATGCCATTAGGTCAACCCCAATGCCTCCGACGACCATCATAGCAAGAAAGATATAAACAGCCAAAGCCACCATTGTGCCGTCTTCGCCGCGCACAAAGTTCTTTAGAAAAGCCTTGTCTTGAATGCGGCATGCGTCACCCAACGCCTGCTGCTTCTTTGCCCCGAAAGCTGTCCGTTTCATTTCAATGCCCTTTACTCGTTTCGCATCACATCGGGATTCTGCCGCAATGGACGCTTTTCGCACCCCTAATATATGCGCAACCAGTGTGGCGAGAATGGGGCGTCGGGGTGCCCAAAACGAGAGCTTTACAGGCAAATTAAATGACATTGAGGGGGTGCGAAGGTCATTGTTTTCAAGGGGGAAACGATCCAGAGCAATTGAGGCAGCCCCGCGCATATTTCCATCTGCCGCAGGGTGATTCGGCTGCAGGCCTGCCGCGCAAAGATAACTTAAACGTTAACCAGACCAAAAAATGTCTCGACCCGGATGGATTTGGCATTAACCTTCTTCTCATGTGTTGAAGTCACTATTTGCAAGGCAACGTCTGTTCCCGCCTGCGGGGCGGCAGGCCAATGGCGCGGAGCGATTCGGCCGCAATGAGGAGAAATGGTGATGAGTGTTTTAGATGTGATTGAGGTTCAAGAAATGAGCGAGCCGAGTTTCCGCGAAAGTGTGGATTTGATGTTCAATCGTGCAGTGGCGTTGATGGACCTCGCCCCCGGGCTTGAGGAGAAAATCCGCGTCTGCAATGCGACCTATACGGTGCGGTTCGGCGTGCGCCTACGTGGCAAGGTCCAGACCTTTACAGGATACCGGTCGGTGCATTCGGATCACATGGAGCCGGTCAAGGGCGGCATACGCTATGCGCTCAGCGTTCATCAGGACGAGGTCGAAGCTTTGGCGGCATTGATGACCTATAAATGTGCGCTGGTTGAGGCGCCGTTTGGTGGCTCCAAAGGGGGGCTTTGCATTGATCCACGGATGTATGACGAGCACGAGTTGGAACAGATCACCCGCCGGTTTGCTTATGAACTGGCCAAACGCGATTTGATTCATCCCAGCCAAAACGTGCCCGCCCCCGATATGGGCACTGGCGAGCGCGAGATGGCATGGATTGCAGATCAATACGCGCGGATGAATACCACGGACATCAACGCCAAGGCCTGCGTGACCGGCAAGCCGCTCAATGCGGGGGGCATCGCCGGACGGGTCGAGGCGACGGGGCGCGGGGTGCAATATGCACTGCGCGAGTTCTTCCGCCATCCTGCCGATATTGCTGCGGCCAACCTGGTCGGCAAACTGGGTGATCAACGGATCATCGTGCAGGGTTTGGGTAATGTGGGCTATCACGCGGCGAAGTTTCTGTCCGAAGAGGACGGGGCGAAGATCATCGGGATCATCGAACATGACGGTGCCCTGCATGACCCCGAGGGTCTGAATGTCGATGCTGTGCGTGATTGGATCGTCAAGCACGGTGGCGTGGAGGGATACCCTGACGCGGTCCATGCCAAAGAGGGCGCGGAGGTCCTGGAAGAGGCTTGTGATATTTTGATCCCCGCGGCGCTTGAGGGGGTGATCAATCTGACAAACGCCGAGCGGATCAATGCCAAGCTGATCATCGAGGCGGCCAATGGCCCGGTCACGGCGGGGGCGGACGATATCCTGCGCAAAAAGGGCGTGGTGATCATTCCCGACATGTATGCCAATGCGGGCGGGGTGACGGTCTCCTATTTTGAATGGGTCAAGAACCTGTCGCATATCCGCTTTGGCCGGATGCAGCGCCGGCAAGAAGAGGCGCGTCACCAATTGGTGATTGACGAATTGGAGCAGCTTTCCGAAGTGATGGGGCGCACATGGTCGGTGTCCGACGGCTTTCGCGAGAAATACCTGCGCGGCGCGGATGAATTGGAACTGGTGCGTTCGGGGCTCGATGACACGATGCGCATCGCCTACCAAGCCATGCGCACGGTCTGGCACGGGCGCGATGATGTCGAGGATTTGCGCACGGCGGCCTATTTGGTGGCGATCGAAAAGGTCGCTGCGAGCTACCGCGCCAAGGGGTTGTAGCGTTTCGACCCGCGCGCGCTTGCGCGGGGGTTATCCACAGAAACCTCGCGGGCAGGGAGGGCAATGCGCCTTTCTGCCCGCGCTGGGCTCTAGACTCTGCGCGCGCGCGTGCCAATATAGTGGGCATGAGCCTACCACCCGGATTCTTGGACGAGTTGCGCAGCCGAACCTCGCTTAGTCAGGTCGTCGGGCGCAAAGTCATGTGGGATCCGCGCAAATCCAATCAAGGCAAGGGCGACATGTGGGCGCCATGCCCGTTTCACCAAGAAAAATCCGCCTCTTTCCACGTCGATGACCGCAAGGGCTATTATTATTGTTTTGGCTGTCAGGCCAAAGGCGATGCGATTACCTTTATCCGCGAAACCGAGAATGTCGATTTCATGGAGGCGGTGAAAATCCTCGCCGAAGAAAGCGGCATGCAAATGCCCGCCCGCGATCCGCAGGCGCAGCAAAAGGCCGACAAGCGCACGCAGCTTGTCGAAGTCATGGAAATGGCGGTGCAGTTTTTCCGCCTTCAATTACGCACCTCGGCTGCGGGACCGGCGCGCGATTATCTGGCGCGGCGCGGATTGGACGGCGCGGCGCAAGAGCGTTTTGGCATCGGATTTGCGCCGGACGGTTGGCAAAACCTGTGGGATCATCTGACGGCGAAATCGGTGCCCGAAGAGTTGATCCTCGGCGCTGGGCTGGCCAAAGCCTCTGCCAAGGGCAAGAAACCCTATGACACGTTTCGCAATCGCATCATCTTCCCGATCCGCGATGCGCGTGGCCGCGCCATTGCCTTTGGCGGGCGGGCGATGGATCCGGGGGACAACGCCAAATATCTGAACTCGCCCGAAACCGAATTGTTCGACAAGGGGCGTTCGCTTTATAACCACGGCCCCGCGCGCGAGGCGGCAGGCAAGGGGCAGCCCTTGATCGTGGCCGAAGGCTATATGGATGTAATTTCCTTGTCCGAGGCCGGATTTGGCGCATCGGTCGCGCCCTTGGGCACGGCGGTGACGGAGAACCAACTGGCGCTGTTGTGGCGGATTTCGCCCGAACCGGTGATTGCCTTGGACGGCGATGCGGCGGGGCTGCGTGCGGCGATGCGGGTTGTCGATTTGGCGCTGCCGCTGTTGGAAGCGGGTAAATCCTTGCGGTTTGCGATCATGCCAGAGGGCAAAGATCCCGATGATGTGATCCGGGCCGAAGGGGCAGGGGCCATGCAGGCGGTGATTGAGGGCGCTGTCCCGATGGTGGATTTACTGTGGCGCCGCGAGACCGAAGGAAAGGTTTTCGACAGTCCAGAACGCAAGGCGGCACTGGATAAAGTGCTGCGGGACAAGATCAAATTGATCCGCGACCCGTCGATCCGTCGCCATTATGGCGAGGCGATCAAAGATTTGCGCTGGCAATTGTTTCGGGGCCGGCGCGGGCCGGGCGGTGCGACCCATGGGGCCGGATCAAAACCATGGACGCCGCGCCGTGCGGGGGCGAAGGGAAAATGGCAGCCGCCGCCCGAACCTGCAACGTCGGGCACAAAGGCCTCCGTTCTGGTGGGCACAGATGCGCGCACCCAAGACCGTATCCGCGAGGCGGTGATTCTTGCCACCGTGATTGCCACGCCGCAGATCCTGCCGGAATTTCGCCGCCGTATTGCGCGCTTGGAGTGCCTTGGCGCCGATCACGCCCCCCTGCGCAACCTGATTTTGGAACATGCCGAGGCGGCGGTTTTACAATGCGCCTCCTCTGCGCCTGTGCCGGCCTCTGCTCCGGCGCCGAACACCGCGCAGCACGGGCCAGCGGTTGAGGCTGCGGCGAAGGATGGTGATCCGCAGTCCGGTGCCGCGTCTGGCGTGCGGGCGCTACCTGCGGATGCGGCTTCTCCATCCTATCCACCGGTGGATTATGATGCGGTTTATGGCGCGGCGCCTGATCCCGACGGGTTCGCTGACGAGATGCCGCAGATGGCCGACATGCCCTTTGAGATGATCCCCGAAGATGCCTATGCAATCGAGGGCGATATGGATCACACCGGCCCCGAAGCCGCCGGCGAAGAGGCGGTCGCGGCGCGGTTTGCCGAAAGCCTCCGGGTGCCGGATGCGCCGTCCAATGCGCCGCCGAGGCTTGGGGCGGTTGCGCCGGACCGGATCGACGACAGTGCGGGCGGCATTCCTGCGGTATTGGCCGCAGGGCCTCGCAATCCTGCTGCAGAGGTGCTTTGGCAGCGGATTTGCGAAATAATTGGTCGGGAGCCTCTTGATCGGTTGATGGCGCAGCCCCATGTCCGCATTTGCCCGCCCGTGCGTCGACCCGGCGATCTGGATCGCGCGCAAATGACATTGGCCGAGGAATTGGCAAAACTGGAAGCCGCTCGCGGGTTGGAGGCAGAGCGCCGTGAGGCGGAAGAGGAATTCATTCATGTTGAAGACGAGACTTTGACATGGCGGTTGGCACAGGCCACCGAGGCACATGACCGTGCCGCACGCAGCCAGCAAGAGGACCGCGCCGAATATGACATGGGCGAGAATGGCGCGCCGATCAACCGTGATGAGCGCTCGGCTTTGGATGCGTTGATGCAAACCATCCGGTTTGAGAAAAAACGCTAACCGGTCAGGCCCGGACATGGGGCAAAGAGAGCCCCCGATGGAGATTATTTAAAATGTGCGAGACGAGATTTGGGGGCCGACAGGCGTATTTCTGCGGCGAAACCCGGGAATTTCGGCCTCGACGGACACAAAACGCGCCCTATTTGCCACGGGGCACGAGCATGATGACGATTCGGTAAACAAATCGGGCTACTCGGGACGTGCGAATCAGCATGATCCGCGTTATTGATTCGGATTAAACGAATCGAATCACCCGCCCGCCAAAGCGCTAGCGCAGGAGCACCATATGGCCGCCAAAGACAACGACGACGCCAAGACCGACGATCAGGACGCCGAGGGTTCGCTCGACATGAGCCAAGCTGCGGTCAAGAAGATGATCGCGGAGGCGCGTGAAAAAGGCTATATTACCTACGATCAGCTCAATCAGGTTCTGCCCCCCGATCAGGTGAGTTCGGAACAAATTGAAGATGTGATGTCGATGCTGTCGGAAATGGGCATCAACATCATTGAGGATGAAGACGCAGAGGAAGAAGACGGCAAATCGACCGCTGTGGTCGATGCCAGTTCCAACCGCGATGTCACATTGTCCTCGGGCACCTCCGAGAAATTGGACCGGACCGATGATCCGGTGCGGATGTATCTGCGTGAGATGGGCTCGGTGGAGCTTTTGTCGCGCGAAGGCGAGATCGCGATTGCCAAACGCATCGAGGCGGGTCGCAATACGATGATCCTCGGGCTGTGTGAGAGCCCGCTGACCTTCCAGGCGATTACCATTTGGCGCGACGAACTTTTGTCCGAGGACATTTTGTTGCGCGATGTGATCGATCTGGAGACCACATTTGGCGACCAGATGGGCGAGGAAGAAGACGGCGCGCCTGTTGTTGCGGCGAATGTCGGCGCGGCCCCCGGCGGCGCGGCAGCCGGCGGTGTTGCGACCCCCGCTGCGAGCGAGGAAAGCAAGCAAGAGCTCGACGCGGACGGCAATCCCATCGCCGATGACGATGACGACGATGAGGATGAACAGGCCAATATGAGCCTCGCGGCCATGGAAGCGGCGTTGAAACCAACGGTGTTGGAAACCCTCGACCGCATTGCCGATGATTACGCGCGTCTGTCGGCAATGCAGGACAGCCGGATTTCCGCAACCTTGAACGAAGACGACAGTTTTTCGGATAAGGACGAGGCCACCTATCAAAAGCTGCGCTCCGAGATTGTTGAATTGGTCAACGGGTTGCACCTGCACAACAACCGGATCGAGGCCTTGATCGATCAGCTCTACGGCATCAACCGCCGGATCATGCAGATCGACAGCGCCATGGTGAAATTGGCGGATCAGGCACGGATCAACCGCCGCGAATTTGTCGACGCCTATCGGGGCCGGGAGCTTGATCCTGCATGGCTTGAAGAAATGGGCGAAAAGGCCGGTCGCGGTTGGCAGATGTTCATTGAACGCTCTTCGGATAAAGTCGAAGAATTGCGCGCCGATATGGCGCAGGTCGGTCAATATATCGGTTTGGATATTTCAGAATTCCGCCGCATCGTGCAGCAGGTTCAAAAGGGCGAAAAAGAAGCCCGTCAGGCCAAGAAAGAAATGGTCGAGGCGAACCTGCGTTTGGTGATCTCGATTGCCAAGAAATACACCAACCGCGGCTTGCAATTCCTTGATCTTATTCAGGAAGGCAACATTGGCCTGATGAAGGCCGTGGATAAGTTCGAATACCGGCGCGGGTATAAATTCTCGACCTATGCGACATGGTGGATCCGCCAGGCGATCACCCGGTCGATTGCCGATCAGGCCCGCACCATCCGTATTCCGGTACACATGATCGAGACGATCAACAAATTGGTCCGCACTGGCCGTCAGATGTTGCATGAAATCGGCCGCGAACCGACGCCGGAAGAATTGGCTGAAAAGCTGCAAATGCCACTTGAGAAAGTGCGCAAGGTGATGAAAATCGCCAAAGAGCCGATTTCCTTGGAGACGCCAATTGGCGACGAGGAAGACAGTCAGCTGGGCGACTTCATCGAGGATAAGAACGCGGTTCTGCCTCTGGATAGCGCCATTCAGGAGAACCTCAAAGAAACCACAACGCGGGTTTTGTCCTCACTCACGCCGCGCGAAGAACGGGTTCTGCGGATGCGGTTTGGCATCGGTATGAACACTGACCACACTCTTGAAGAGGTCGGCCAACAGTTCAGCGTGACCCGCGAACGGATCCGGCAGATCGAGGCGAAGGCGCTTCGCAAGCTCAAGCACCCGAGCCGATCACGCAAGCTGCGCAGTTTCTTGGATCAATGATGTAGAGCGCCCCCATTTGGGGGCGTTTTCGTTTTTTGGCCGCGCTCATTACCGGGCGCAAAGCAGCATCTATTGCTCTTTGAGGAGCAATCGGTAAAAAAAATCCCGTTAGCGATGTATTTCTCTTTTCTTAAGTCAGCCAAGTCTCCATCGTAACCAAAGATGGTTTTTTGAATGAGTAAGGAGGATACCCGTGAAGTTTCATTGTTCTGCGGCTGCCGCCCTGGCGCTCACGATCGTCCCCGTGATGGGGCAGGCAACGACAGCGCCGCGGCAGGTTCACGACGTCAGTTTCCGTGCCTACGGGTTGATGGATGGCAGTTTTTCCGCCGAGGATTTGAATGGGGATGGTCGAATTTCCCTTGATGAAACCTACAACTTAACCGCAGCGGCTTACAATTATGGCAGTGGCGGCGGCGGCAATTGGTATGCTGAACTTTCGGCGGTATATACCTTGGACATCGCAATCGGTAGCAACCGTTTCGACAGCCTGACAGCAGATTTCGACATTCCGATCTATCGCTGTGGCTATGATTCGCCGCCGGACTGTTTTGAAGAATACGGTGCAGATGATATTATTGGCCATTGGACGCTTTCATTGTACGAATGGGTGCAGCTTGAGCAAATCGAGGCGTCGTGGCAAAGCTATCCGGCAGTTCCGCTACCGGCCAGTTTTGCGCTTCTGCTTGGCGGCTTGGGCGCATTTGCAGTCGGCGCGCGGCGTAAGGCCCATACCGCCCCTTAAGGGAGGTCACTGAAACGGGGTGAGCCAAAGAGAAGTCCGGCGCCCTTGCGCGGGGTGAACGAATTGGGCCACACTTGGCCTTATGTCTGCATCCGCTCTCACGTTGATTGATCGTCTTGGTCAAACTGATTTTGGCAAAGGTCCGGTGATTGTGCATGCTTCCGAGACGTGGTTTCGGGCCCTGCGCGAGGGCCGCTTTGCTTTTTTCAACAAGCTGGCGGCCAAGGCGCGCATCGAAGGGCATGGGGCATTTTTAATCCGTGCCGAACGCAAAGCTGCGCAGCGGTTGTTTGAAAAACCCTATCTGCATATCGTGATCGGGCCGATCACACCGCAGGGGCCTCATATATTGCATGCGCATCCGCATTATATTTGGGGGTTCTGGATGTTGGACCCGAGCGGCGTGCATGGCCGCGCGGCGCAGGCAGATCGGGTGTTTGATCCCGATGTGATTGACCACAGGGCGGCACGTTATTTTTTCAACGGGGTTACCGGACATATGCGGCGCGAGAATGTCAGTAAGTTGCCGCAACCCGCGCGCGCGCAGATTGACGGCGCCTACGCGACCATTTTCGCCCAAGATATCGAGCATTTCAAACAGCCGCTTCACTATGTTCCGATGGCGGAGGTGATCACCCGCACGGCGCAGGCGGCACAGGGGCGGCGGGTCTATCTTAAATTGCATCCTGCGGGGGACGCGGCGCGCAATGCGACTTTGTCGGAGGTGGCGCGCGGGTGCGGCGTCACCGTCAGCGCCGCATCGGTGCATGATTTGATCGCGGTCAGCGACCGGATCGTGACCCAGACCAGCGCCGTGGGATTTGAGGCGTTGATGCACAAAAAGCCAGTGATTCTATGCGGCAGAACCGAGTATCATCACGCGGCTTGGGTTGTGGAAGAGGGCGTCGATTTGCCCCGCGCGCTTGAGGCGGCGCCGGTGGCTTTGGCGAGCTTTCCATATGAAGATTATTTTTACTGGGCCTTGGCGGTGCACGGGTTCGAGCCGGCGAAAGAGGAGTTTGCAGACCGGGTGTGGGAGCTGTGCAAGGCGCATATGCCGGGGCAGCCATGAGGCAGCATGGGTTCACCATAGGCACCTGCGGACAGGGGCTGTATGAATTTACCAGTGATGTCGCGGCATGGGTTGCTGCGACTGGGGTTGCCGATGGCCTATTGACCCTATTCGTGCAGCACACGTCGTGTTCGCTGTTGATCCAAGAGAACGCCGATCCGGAGGTGCAAACCGACCTGCGCGCCTATTTCGCCCGGTTGGTGCCGCCCACCAGCGATCCGTCGATGGCCTATCTGACACATACCTATGAGGGGCCCGACGATATGCCCGCCCATATCAAGGCAGCGATGATGCCGGTGTCGGTGTCGATCCCCGTTGCTGACGGGCGGATGCGGCTTGGGACATGGCAGGGAATTTATCTGTTTGAACACCGCGATGCCCCTCACAGCCGCCGGATCGCGGCGCATCTTGCGGGCTGACTTTTGCTCTACCCAAAGGATGGTGGCTGTCCTATAGTGACGGTGGACAGGCGGAGGGGCGCCGCAACATCCGCGCACTCCCCGCATATGATTGCATGAAGTGATAAGAGGATCCGGCTGATGCGTTGCCCGTTTTGTGGAAATATGGACACTCAAGTGAAAGACAGCCGGCCGGCTGAGGACCATGTTTCGATCCGTCGCCGCCGGTTTTGCCCTGCATGCGGTGGCCGCTTCACCACCTATGAACGCGTGCAGTTGCGCGATCTGGTGGTATTGAAATCCAACGGTCGGCGTGAGGATTTTGACCGCTCCAAATTGGAACGGTCGATCCGCATTGCGCTGCAAAAGCGCCCCATCGAGCAAGAGCGCATGGACCAGATGATTTCGGGGCTCATTCGCCGGCTGGAAAGCATGGGCGAAACGGATATCCCGTCGAAACTCATTGGCGAGATCGTGATGGAGGCTTTGGCCCGCATCGATACCGTTGCCTACGTGCGTTTCGCCAGCGTTTACAAGAACTTCCAAGCCGCAGACGATTTCGATAAATTCGTCTCCGAACTGCGCCCGAACGTCGAACCGGACGAGTGACTTCGCACGATCACCGTTACATGGCGCTCGCCCTTTCGTTGGGGCGGCGCGGGCAGGGGGCGACATGGCCCAATCCTGCTGTGGGCTGTGTGATAGTCAAAAACGGGCGCATTGTCGGACGTGGCTGGACTGCGGCGGGCGGGCGCCCGCATGCAGAGCCGATTGCTTTGGCTCAAGCGGGCACCGCCGCGCGGGGTGCCACCGCTTATGTCACCCTAGAACCCTGCTCCCATCACGGTAAAACGCCGCCCTGCTGCGACGCGCTTATTGCGGCGGGCATCGCGCGGGTTGTCGCCCCACTCGAGGACGTTGACGCGCGGGTTTCGGGGCAGGGGTTTGCCATGTTGCGGGCGGCAGGGATCGAGGTCACCACCGGGATATTGACCAGCGAAGCGGCCCGCGACCATGCCGGTTTTTTCATGGCCCGCGAGCAAGGCCGGCCCTTGGTGACGCTGAAACTCGCATCCAGCTTTGACGGGCGCATTGCCACCGCGTCGGGCGAAAGCCAATGGATCACCGGCCCCGAGGCGCGCCGGTTGGTGCATCTGCAGCGCGCCGCCCATGACGCGGTGATGGTCGGGGGGGGGACGGCGCGCGCCGATGATCCGTCTTTGACGGTGCGCGGCCTTGGCATTGCGCAGCAACCGGTGCGTGTTGTGGTGTCGCGGCGGCTTGATCTGCCGCTGTTGAGCACATTGGCACGCACCGCCAAAGAGGTGCCTGTCTGGCTCATTCACGGACCCGACGCCGATCCGGCGCTGCGCGAGGCCTGGGCCGGGATCGGGGCGACTCTGATCGAGGTGCGGGCCGACGGGCGGATGTTGGATGCGGGCGATATCCTGGCCAAGCTTGGCGATGCCGGATTGACGCGGGTGTTCTGCGAAGGCGGCGGAGCTTTGGCCGCCTCGCTTTTGGGCGCCGATCTGGTGGATCAATTGATCGGCTTTACCGCAGGTCTGGCCTTGGGCGCGGAAGGGCGGCCCAGCCTGAGCGCGATGGGGATAGAGCGTTTGGCTGATGCACCGCGCTTCAAACTTTGCGAAGCGCGGACGGTGGGCAATGATCTGCTGCATATCTGGCGGCGCGCCGAGCTTTGATCTAGCGCCATAGATGCGCGCGGCTTGCCAATATGCCTTGCAATTTTGCGAGCACTCTAAGTGCGGGGGCTTTGCCGCCAGTTTGCCCCGTGGAGAGGCGATCGACCACCACTTCGGGCGGGCAGGGATGGCGTGTCACCGGATCAAAATAGCGCGGATAATCAATGAGGACCGCATGGGCGAGCGCCAGAAGGCGCACCGGATTTTGTGCGGGGCTGCGGACCCGGCGGGCGGGGACCGTACCCAGATCGCAGGTCAAACCCCAACCGGCATAGAAGGGCGTGCCAAGGCAGGTGACAGGCACGCCGCGCAGCAAGGCTTCGAACCCGAGGCCGGAGGTCATGGTCCAAACTTCATCGACATGCGCCAAAAGCGCGGCAGGATCGGTGCCGGACAAAACGCGGGTGGCCAGATCGGCCAAGGCTTGTTGCGACACCGCACCTTTGCGCAGGCCTGCCTCGACATCAGGGTGAGGTTTGTAAAGGATCACCGCATCGGGATGCGCGGCGCGGGCGGCTTCCAAAAGCGCGAGGTTGGTGGCAACCTGACCGCTGCCAAGGCGGATCGACGCATCGTCCTCGACCTGTCCGGGCACAAGAATACGCGGCGCATCGGGCAGCCCCTCCAAATCCGGTGCTGCGGCGCCCAGATTATATTTGCTCAATCCGGCTTTGCCGAGCTGTGTCATGAGCCGTTCGGCGCGCAGGGCTTGATCGGGGCGTAAGATATCGGCGCGGGCGTGGATGAGCCGTTCCAGGCGGCTTTCGCGGGTTGGATCGTAATACATCCCCAGATCATCGAGCACTAAGGACAGGGGCGGGGTGAGCGCCGCGCCCAGTCCGGCAGAGCGCAAAAACCCGTCCTCAAGGCGATATGTGCCGTCCGTAGCCGGCGCCATGCCCCAAACCATGTGGTTGCGGCCCTCAACCGCTTTGTCCGAAAATCGCATTGGTTTTTCTGTGCCAAAGAACCTTTGCAACGGGCGACGTTTCCACAGACGCATGTGCCCTGCGCTCCATCCGGTGCGATCCTCGCGGTCGCTGCGGGTTTCGGCTTCGAGCGTCGCAATCACATCCTCGATCTCGCAGGATTTGTTGCGGTAAGGATCATACCAATGCGGGTAAAGCATCATAACGCCGGCGAACAGTTGCACCCGCGTCAGCGGACGGTTGCGGCGGGTCAGCGGATTGGGGTGGCGATCCTCTGTCAGCCCCCAGCCGCTATAGAACGGCAGGCCGAAGACCTGCGGGCGGTGCCCCGACAGGATCGCGTCAAACCCGAATTGCGAAGTAACGGTATAGACCGCAATCGCGCCTTCGAGCAGGTTTTGCGGGCTATGCGGCGCGGTGATCAGTTGCACCCGGCCTTGGGCATCGTCTGGGCTGAAATAGCCCGCGCGATGACCGGCGGCGGTTTCGGGATGGGTCTTGATCAAAATACGCGCGGTGGGGTGGTCCTCCATCGCGTAGTAAAGCATTTCGCGAAAGCTGTTGGCATCGGCCCCGCCAAGGCGCACCGAGGCATCGTCGCGGGTTTGGTCAATCACCAAAACATACCCCGGATCGGGCGGGGGCAGGGCAGGGTCATTGGCGCTGTATTTGCTTAAATGCGCGTCCCTGATGCGGGCCATTGCGCCGCGCGCGCGCGAAAGAACTGCCGCATCATCCAGCGGGTCGGTCATCAGAAGATGTTCGAGATCGGAGGGTTGGCGGGCATCAAACATTGCGCCGCGCGTGTCGATGGTTAAGCCAAGCGGCGGCTCTCCCTGCCGTCCCGGATGCAGCGACCGCAGCGGCGCGTCCTCGATCCGGACCAGAGGTAAGCCGGTCTTTTTGGCCCAAGCTTCGCCCCGTTTGGCATAGGGGCTGTGCCCCCAAACACCGATCACGTCACCGTCGCGTGGCCGCGTCAGATAGCCGAAAACCGGGTCATATCCCGCACCGCGCAGAATGGCGCGCAGGCGATGTTGCCGCAAGAAACCGAGAGTGTAATAGAGCAGCCGCCGGTTGGAGAGACCGGCGGCTGGCTTATGTGGGTCATCCATCATGTTGGACGTCCCTCGAGGTTTAGTTGCCCGCGAGCGAGTTGATCGAATTGATCGGGGTGAGCGAGCCGGTGATCGCACCAATGGTTTTGTTCCACTGGGTGAACGGCGCTTCGGTGACATAAAGTGTATCGTCATCGCGGATGACAAAGTCACGGGCCATGAACATGCCGTTGGGTTTGGTCAGGTCAAGCACATAGACAAGGCGCTGCGCGCCGACCAAATCGGTGCGGCCCATGACCATATTGGCGATTTCGGCAGGTTCATTGCGCAGGACAAACACCCCGGTCGGATCTGCCGCCGTGGGGACAAGGCCGCCGACTTGGGCGATGGCTTCAAGTGCGCTGAGCGTTTGGGTTTCGAATGTGACGCGGGCTTGGCCCGATGTGGCGCCAAGCGCGGTAAAGGCGCGAGTGTCGGCTTCGACCAGAATGCGGTCGCCGCCGCGCAGGGCGATGTCATTTTCCGGGTGTTCATAGAGGTCTTGGAGCCAGATCTCGCCGCGTTCCTTGCCACGGATCACGGTGATTTGTGCGGTTTCGGGCTCAATCGTAATGCCGCCCGCGCGGGCCAGCATCGCCGAAAGCGTGCGGGTGGGGCGTTCGATGGCATATACCCCTTGGCCCCCCACGGCGCCGACGAGATTGACGGTCGATCCGTCACCGGCGAGGCGGCGCACCTGAACTTGTGGGCTGGGGGTTTGGCCTTCGAGCTTGGTCGAAATGATCCGGCGAATGGCCTCGGGTGTGTTGCCTGCGGCGCGAATGCGGCCTGCATAGGGAACGAAAATGAAACCGGCACCGTCGACTTGGACTTCTTCAAGCACCGCAGAGTTCTGTCCTTCGCCGACCAGGAGCCCGTCATCGACGTTTTCCCAAACCGTCAGGCCCAGAGTATCGCCCGGGCGAATGGTATCCGATCCGATTTGGCTGGCGTTAAGAAAGGCATCGGAAAATCCAAGCGCGGGGGTGAAGGCGGTGGCACGGGTCACGCGGTCATTAACCGCAACGATGAAGGCGTCGCCTTGGTTTTGTACGGACCCGGCATAAATTTCGCGTTTGTTGGGACCCACGCGCGGTAACCCGCAGGAGGAAACGACGGCCAATGCGGCCAAAAGCGCGATACCACGCGCCCATTTTTTTGAATGGGTATTCACTGCCTCGGGTCTCCTCGACCTGATATTTCTGCCTCTGCGCGCCTCATTTTTTCGGGCGCTTTGGCAGCAGGCTAGCCTACCCATTCGCAAAAATCCAGCATTTGCGCGGCGTTGGGCCGTTTTCCGGGTTGTATGTGTGGCTTCATGGTCGCGCGGCGGCGCGTGCGCTACGAGATGCTGTGGGGTATTCTGATCGTGCCGCTAGATATGGGGTCTGTGAGGCCCGTCGTGCGCGGGGGTGCGACGCGGCCATCATTGGATGATGGCGATTACTTAACGGCGTGTCACTAACGGCACCCCGTTTGCCGGCAAAGCGCCGCCATAGAGCGCTGCGCTCTAGGTCTCTATCGTGCTCAGCTGTATGTCGGCACAGATGAAAAGACGGCTGCGGCGCCAAACATCAGGCCGATGCGGAGCGCGCGCCCGATGGCCCGCAAGCGCAGCCATGACATATGAAGTGGCTAAGACACCCTCTGGCGGGAGATAAATCAGTGTTCTCGCCGTGGAAGATCTAAGGGGCGATTGTTTGTCCGGCCCTATGGGGGCGGGCATATGCTTGAAACCTTGTGGTTTGCCGGTTTGCACCTTGGCATTATCCGGGAGCCTGGCCGCTTTGGGGGTCAGTTCACCAGTCGAAGCGATTGTCGCGGGGCGGCGCTGCCGGAGGCAAGCGCGTCGTAGGGGTCTTCGGGCGAGAGCATCATATCGACGACTTGGCGCATCAATTGCCGCCGGCCGCGCGCCGAATAAAACCCGCCTGCGATCTGGCTGGTTTCCAATAGGTAGCGGCGGTAATCGGTATAGGCGCGCCGGTCGGGGCGACCTGCGCCGGCGAAAAATTCGGGCAGCGGTTGGGTCGATACAAACTCGGGTTTGGCGTAGACCGCATCGCCAAAGGTTTTGAGCGGAATGCCGCGCCACAGGACTTGCTGCGCGGCGGTGGAATTGACGGTTACTGCGGTGCGCGCGTCATTTAATAGCTGTGCCAGCTTGCCGCCGCGCACCCAATGCACGCGGCCGTTGAGGCCATAGGCCTTGGCCAACTGCTTGATCTCACGGCGCAGAGGCGCACGCCCATCCTCAAGCGGGTGGGACTTGAAAACCAAATGGTGATGGCCCGGCGCGCCTTCGGCAAAACCACGAATCACCACGTCGAGAAAATCGGTCATCGTGGCGAAGGGCGAGTGCATCTGAAACGAGCTGTCATGCTCAAGCTGCAGCAGGGCAAGATGGTAGGGAAAGCCGCCGCTGCGGATGCGGAAGGTGGCGATCATCCGGTCCAATGCTTGCGCCGGCATGAGCAGAAGGCGCTTGACATAAAGTTGAAATTCCTTGGCCACGCTCAGAGCGCGATGAGGGCGGAAATTGCGATAATTGCCGTTTCGGAACATCACGAACCAATGGTAGAGCGCGCCATAGAAAATGTGGTGGCGCGTGTCACCCCAACGGGCGGGCGGCACCGGTGTGTCCATATCGGAGTTCGCCAAAACGCGGCGCATATCTGCAACACTCATATCCATGAGCCGCGAATGGCCGTTCGATCCGCCGCGTTCATAGGTAACCCAATAGGGGCGCATGTAGCCTTCTTCGAAAACATGCACCGTCAACCCCGCAGCCCGGGCGCGGGTCACGGCCTCGGCATGAATTGGGCGGGTGTCGCCATAAAGGACAATGTCGGTGATGGATTTCTCGGCGCATAGCGCGTCGAATGTCGCGGGCCATTCGTCTTGCGCGCCGTGGAACGGGATGTAGGAGGCGGAATGAAACCAAAAGGCGCGGTCCCCGGCATTGAAGCCGACACGCCAAACCTCGGCTCCGGCGAGGCGCAGCATTTTTCCCAAGCTGTGGAAAAACGGCCCGTGTGGTCCCTGTAGAAATAGAAAATTACGCCGTGCGGGCGGCTCTGCCTCGGTGGGTCTTAACGTCATCTCACTGTGATCCGTATCGTCCATGCCATGTGTTACCGCACAAGTTCTTTCAAACAGCTTAGCGCAGACCTTCGGCAAAATTAAGGCTTCGGGCCCCGCGACGCCGCAGGTGCTTGTCAAAATGTTGCAAGGAGGCTACCTCAAGAGGCGAAATTAGGCGTCTGACCGAAGGAAACACCGCATGTTTACGGGTATTATCACCGATATTGGCCGCGTGACGGCATTGGAGCAACGCGGCGACCTGCGTGTGCGGATTACCACGGGCTATGACACCGGCGGGATCGATATCGGGGCCTCCATCGCCAGCGATGGTGTCTGCCTGACGGTGATCGCGCTTGGCGATGACTGGTATGACGTCGAGGTCAGTCGTGAGACCGTCTCGAAAACCAACCTCGGCGATTGGGTTGAGGGGCGGCGGGTAAACCTCGAACGGGCGCTCAAGGTTGGCGATGAATTGGGCGGGCATATTGTGTCGGGCCATGTGGATGGCGTTGCCGAGATCGTGGCGTTGCAGGACGAGGGCGACAGCACCCGCGTTACCCTTTGCGCTCCGGAGGCCTTGGCGCGGTTCATTGCGCCCAAAGGGTCGGTGGCGCTCAACGGCACATCCTTGACGGTGAACGAGGTCGATGGGTGCGATTTTGGCATCAATTTCATCCCCCACACCAAAGAGGCCACCACATGGGGGGATGCCAAAGTCGGAGATCGCATCAACCTCGAAATCGATACACTGGCCCGCTACGTGGCACGGCTGCAAGAATTCTCCTGATCCCGTCGAATGGTGGTGCATTTGGCCGATTGCGGATGCCTCCGGCGGGGATATTGAGAGAAAGCAGAATAGGCGCGCGCGCGTTCTATTTTCCGAAAATATCCCCGCCGGAGGCATGAAGCTCTTATCTTTGGTGGACGCGGCAGGACACATTCATTAATTGTGTTGCGTTGTTGTCTGGGCGCTCTATCGTGGGCGACAGTAGGGAGAGAGATCATGTTATTCACCACACCGAACCGGCGCGCGCTTTTGAAACTGGCAGCGGCATTGCCCGCCTTTGCGATGGGGGCGGGGCCGATGCAGGCAGCGGTTCTGGGCGCACCGGACGGCGGTAATCCCGGTCATTTTCATTTTACCTTGGGGGAGATGAAGCTGACTGTGCTGTCGGACGGGCATTTTGCGCTGCCGACTTCGGGCCTTGGGGTGAATGCGCCGCGCGAGGCGGTGGCCGATTTTCTGGCGCAGCACTACCTTGATCTTGAACAGGGCTATTCGCATACCAACCACTTGTTTGTCGATACAGGCGCGGCCCGGATTTTGGTCGATGTCGGATCCGGTACCCGTTGGTTTGGCTCTACGGGGCGACTTTTGGCGAATATGGAAGCGGCGGGGATTGATCCGGCAAGCATCACCCATGTGGCGATCACCCATGCGCATCCTGATCATATTTGGGGCATTCGCGATGATTTCGACGAGGCGATTTTCCCGCAGGCCGAATATATCATGGGCGCGGCCGAGCACGCCTATTGGATGCAGGATGGTTTGGCCGAGCGCGTGGAGCCACAGGCGCAGCAATTCGTCGTGGGGGCGGTCAATTCGATCAATTGCGAGGGTGTGAAATGGGTTTTGGCCGATGCGGGGCATGAGGTCGTTGCGGGCGTGCGGCTGATCTCCACACCGGGGCATACGCCGGGGCATATGTCGCTACATCTCGAAAGCAACGGCCAGCAATTGATTGCGCTCGGCGATAGCATGACCCATGCGCATCTCAACTTTGCCCATCCCGAATGGTATAACGGCACCGACAGCGATGGTGACCTGACCGTTCTCACGCGCAAGCGGCTATTGGCCCGTGCCGCTGCCGACCGGATTGCAGTTCTGGGCTATCATTTTCCCTTTCCCGGCGTCGGACATGTGCGGGCCGAGGGCAGCAGTTACCGGTTTTTGCCTGCGCTTTGGCAATTCGAATAGGGCGGGTTCCGCATTCTCTTGGCACGGGGCGTGAACGGGGCATACCGCCGCGCCGAGACGCAGCGGCGCGTTGCCCCCAGACGTTGCGGGCCTAGCCTTTGCTGGCGCTCTGGGGTATCTGCCGGTTACGCGCAAAAAAGAGGGAAAGCCGATGCCCGATTCCGTACCATTTGAAACGCCCGGACCTGTTGAAGAGAACTGGCGTGATGCGATTTCACCGATTGACGAGATCATCGGGGATGCGCGCAATGGCCGTATGTTCATTTTGGTTGATCACGAGGACCGCGAGAACGAAGGCGATCTGGTGATCCCCGCCCAAATGGCGACGCCCGAAGCGATCAATTTCATGGCGACGCACGGGCGCGGGTTAATTTGCCTGACGCTGTCGTCCGAACGTATTGACGCGCTCGGCCTTGAATTGATGTCGACGAATAATTCTTCGCGCCACGAGACGGCTTTTACGATTTCCATCGAGGCACGCGAAGGGGTTTCGACCGGCATTTCTGCCCATGACCGCGCCCGCACCGTGGCGGTGGCCATCGACGCCAGCAAGGGCCCGCAAGATATCGCCACACCGGGCCATGTGTTCCCGCTTCGCGCCAAGGATGGCGGTGTGCTGGTGCGTGCCGGTCATACCGAAGCTGCGGTGGATGTGTCCCGTTTGGCGGGGTTGAACCCCTCGGGCGTGATTTGCGAGATCATGAATGATGACGGGTCGATGTCACGTTTGCCTGATCTGGTCGGGTTTGCGCAAAAGCACGGGCTGAAAATCGGCACGATCTCTGATTTGATTGCCTACCGGCGCCGTCACGACAACCTTGTGAAACGCGTGCGCGAGGCGCAGGTGACCTCGGAATTCGGGGGCACATGGACCATGCATGTCTACCGTGATGTGACCCAGGACACCGAGCATGTCGCGATGATCAAAGGCGATCTGTCGGGGGATGCGCCGGTCTTGGTGCGGATGCATGCGATGGATCCGATGAAGGATATGCTGGGTCTGGAAGGCGCGGGCCGGGCGAGCGAATTTGCAGGTGCGATGCGCGCCGTGGCCGCAGAGGGGCGCGGCGTTGTGGTCCTGTTGCGAGATATGCAGGCCAAGCTGACCGCCGAGGGCGACAGCCACCCGCAGACTTTGCGGCAATACGGGCTTGGCGCACAAATCCTGTCGCAACTGGGCCTGTCGAAGATTGATCTTTTGACCAATTCGCCCAAACCCAATGTTGTCGGTCTTGATGCATACGGGTTGGAAATCACCGGCACCCACAAAATCGGAGGCGTATGATGGCCGCAGCAGAGCAACATTACATTCTTCCACGGCCTACATTCGACAAGCCGGTGAAAATTCTCATCGTGGTATCGCCCTACTACAAGGATATCGCCGACAATATGATCGCAGGGGCCAAGGCGGAGATCGACGCCTGTGGCGCGACTTATGACATCGTCGAAGTGCCGGGCGCATTGGAAATTCCCACTGCGATCGGCATTGCCGAACGGATGAGCAATTTTGACGGCTATGTTGCGCTTGGATGCGTCATTCGCGGCGAGACGACCCATTACGAGACCGTGTGCAACGACAGCAGCCGCGCGCTGCAACTTTTGGGATTGCAAGGGCTGTGCATCGGCAATGGTATCCTGACGGTCGAGACCCGCAAACAGGCCGAAGTGCGGGCCGATCCGGCGGATCAAAATAAGGGCGGCGGGGCGGCCGCTGCGGCCTTGCATCTTGTCGCGCTGACCCGTAAATGGGGCGCTTCGCGCAAGGGGGTCGGATTTGTCCCCGCGCAAGACGAATACCAAATCGCAGGCACCAGCAAGGGCACCCCAACCGCATGAGCAACGACGACCACATAGACCCATCCGCACATACGGGCCGGGGCAGCAACCTGTCCGGCAACGCCAAGCGCAAGATGAAATCCGCCGCGCGGCTCTATGCGGTGCAGGCCTTGTTCCAAATGGAAAGCGCCGGGCAAACGGTCGAGCGGGTGATCGTGGAATTTGAAGACCACCGGTTTGGCGCGGTCTATGACGGCGATGAAATGCAAGAGGGCGACCCACGCCATTTTCGCACGGTGATGCAGGATGCGGTGAATTTCCAAGCCCCGATTGACCAGATGACCGATCGCGCGTTGGTGGCGAAATGGCCAATCAACCGGATCGATCCGACTTTGCGCGCGCTGTTCCGCGCGGCGGGTGCGGAATTGACCCAAGGTGACGCGCCGCCCAAGGTGGTGATCACCGAATATGTCGATGTCGCGCGGGCGTTTTTCCCCGAAGGCAAAGAGGCGAAATTCGTCAATGCCGTTCTGGATCACATGGCACGCGAGGCCAAGCCCGACGCATTTTGATGCGGGGGCGCAGGTTTGCGCAGCGGCACACCGTCGCGCGGCACAGATGGCGGCGTTTCATCGGGCCTGCGGATATATGAGCCACAAAATGGGCACGAATGGCTTTGAAACGAGCAGGTTTTGGCTCATTTTACGTTCGGTTGAGGCAAAAACGCGCGGCGTAGGGATGTGGGCTTGTGACGGGTCAACTTTGCGATATGGTTGAGGGGCAGGGTGGTTGATACCCCTGCTCCCCTTCATTTGGAGCGCTAAAATGCCCAAACTTATCCGTCTATACATCACCCATTGTGCCATCGGTTTCGCCATTTCGGCGGCTTTCGTGTCGATGCTCTTGTGGTTCAATATCGCCAACCTGTGGCATTTGGTTTCTCATAGCCCTTCAGGTATTTTGGCGGTGCTGGTGCTTTGGGTGTCGAATGGGATTGTCTTTGCCGGGGTGCAATTCGCCATTGCAGTGATGCGCCTTAAGGACGATGATACCGGGCCGCGCGGCGGTAAACGCCAACCGGTTGCAACGCTCGAACCGGCGATGGTACGGGCGCAAGCGCCGGCACGTTCCGGCGACAGGTTCCAAAAACGTCAGTGAGCGGTTCTTTTACGGGCGCCCGAACAGTGGTGCCCGATCACGATTGCCCAAACATTCGCGCATCGCAGGCGTTCGTGTGCTTGGGCGATGGTGTGGTGAAGTGGCGGGCCCGCAAACGCAACCGTCCGGATATCTCATTCCCGAGGACCTGTATGTACAGGTGGGCGCCAGATAAAGAGGCCAGGGCCAAAACAGAGCCAGCTCCCTCGGAATTGCTTAAGGCCACCGGAATGCATCCAATAACGAGAAGGGCAGAACCCGCCGCCTCTTGATGTAGTCCTCGCATCGGCATCCGGCAAGGGGCACACTGCAGATGACGTCGAAAAACCGCGTGCGCGCGGGGCTTGCTATTTTTCGGGCGTCGTCCAAGATAAATCCATGACAGAGTTTTTACAGCCCGGACAGCTGTTGGCGCGTGGGGTAAGCCGCCATCTGCTCAGCTATGATTTCGTCTCGGTCGAAGAATTCGTGCCCGAACGCGGCCGCCGCGTGGATGTTATGGCAATGGGTCCAAAGGGCGAGATTTGGGTGGTCGAGTGCAAATCCTCTCTGGCGGATTTCCAATCGGATTCGAAATGGGAGGGCTACTTGCCGTGGTGCGACCGCTTTTTTTGGGCGGTGGATGCGGTTTTCCCCGTCGAAGTATTACCCGATGATACCGGATTGATCCTTGCGGATGCTTATGGTGCGGAGATTATACGCATGGGGCCAGAGGGAAAGCTGCCGCCCGCACGGCGCAAATCTCTCAGTTTGAAATTCGCCCGCGATGCGGCGCGTCGGTTGCACCGGATGCGTGATCCGCGTCCCTGACGGCAAGACGGGGCAGGGATTTATTTGATATTCCGTGCCGTGCCTGCCGCAGCGCGAATTTCCTCGGCGATCTCTTCGGCCTCTTCAGGAGTAAAATCCATCGGAATTTCAACACCTTGAGATTCGATGTAAATACGGACCATGCCGTGATCCGTTGGCCCGATTTGCAGATTCGCTTCGACGTCGACTTCGCTGTTGATCCCCATGGGCCATCTCCTTTTTGAGTTCATTGAGCTACTCCGAGGGGGGGTGATTTGCAAGTCTTTGAACCGCAGGTCGATTTTTCCAAGTGTGATGGGATTTGCAGGGCTTTGTGGCATTTTTTCGCGCAGATCAGTCTTGCATTTGCTTGGCACAGCCGCTAAATCCGCCCCAGTGCCGCCTTAGCTCAGTAGGTTAGAGCGCTTGATTGTGGATCAAGAGGTCCCTGGTTCGAGACCAGGAGGTGGTACCATTACCCCCCGCCGATAATTTGAGTTGCCATCTGGCGGCGCTATGGTGTGGTGATGTGCACGGTTTGGCGCAGATCGCCGGTGGCGGCGTCAAAAATCAAAATGCGGTTGTCTTGCGTGACCACGGCCACCCAATCATTTCCGCGTGTAAATGCCGTCGGCTGGGCGCCATCAGGCAGAGCGATGGTTTCAGGTAAAGGTGGCATCGCCGCGCGTGGCTCGGACGAGAAACGGATGACAATCAACGCGATGATGATTAGAAGCCCCGCTATCATTGTGCCTGTCAGGACCGTCACCAAGAGGCGCAGAAACCGCAAGTTGGCCGGCAATTCCGGTTGAGGATCATCACTCATGGGCAACACGCGCCTTTCCGTTCGTATTAGCGCAGACCCTGCGCCCCGCCTTGATAAGGCGCTTTCGCGCGATGTGCCAGTGGAGGCGTCGTTGTCGCGCACACGGCTGGCGCGGTTGATTGCGGCGGGGGACGTCACGCTCAACGGCGTAGTGACGACCGATCCCAAGGCCAAAGTCGTGGAGGGTGATATTATCGATATCACCGTGCCCGTGGCCGAAGACAGCCATATCGGACCCGAGGATATCCCGCTTGATGTGGTGTTCGAGGATGACGATTTGATTGTGATCAACAAACCGGCGGGGATGGTGGTGCATCCGGCCCCCGGCACGCCGTCGGGCACATTGGTCAATGCGCTGTTGCATCATTGCGGTGATGATTTGTCCGGTGTGGGGGGCGAAAAACGCCCCGGCATCGTGCACCGGATCGACAAGGAAACCAGCGGGCTTTTGGTTGTCGCCAAATCCGACCGCGCCCATCACGGGTTGGCCAAGCAATTCGAAAAACACACCGTCGAGCGCTATTATCTGGCGGTGGTGTATGGCACGCCCGATGCCAATGATCCGCGGTTGCGCGGGGTGCGCGGTGTCAGCTTCGAGAGCGGCAATATCATGCGGATCACCACGCAATTGGCGCGGCACAAACATGACCGGCAAAAGCAGGCGGTGTTCTTCACCGGCGGGCGGCACGCCGTGACCCGCGCGCGGATTGTCGAAACCTTTGGTGCGCCGGTGGTGGCGACGTTGGTTGAATGCTGGCTGGAAACAGGGCGCACCCATCAGATCCGTGTGCATATGGCCCATGCAGGGCATAGTTTGATCGGCGATCCGACCTATGGCAGCAAGCGCAAGCTGCCCAAGGGCGCATTGGCGCAAACCGCAGTGGATGCGATTTCAAGCTTTGCGCGCCAGGCGTTGCATGCGGCGGTTTTGGGATTTGAGCATCCTGTCAGCGGCGAGATGATGCGCTTCGAGGCGGCATTGCCGCAAGATATGGCGCAGTTGATGGATGAGCTGCGTTTGCCAGCAAAATAGGCGGTCTCAACGCGCCTCGTTAAATTTTCCATGTTTCTGCCGTGCACAAACGCGTGAAAACCGCGGAAATGCCGCGCAGCAGCGACGGAAGCACGGTATACATTCGTTAAACAATCAATCCTCAGCGCCTTGAAACTGCGCTGTTCAGTGCTTAATTCAATGTTACGCCCTTTAACATAAGGGCCCCAGATAGGGGGACACACCTTGAGTAACTATGCAAATCTGCCGGCACCAACGCCGGAAGGCGGTTTGAACCGCTATATGCAAGAAATCCGCAAATTCCCGCTCTTGGAGCCGGAAGAAGAATACATGCTGGCCAAGCGTTGGGTCGAGGAACAAGACACGGCGGCCGCGCATAAAATGGTCACATCGCACCTGCGTTTGGCGGCGAAGATCGCTATGGGCTATCGCGGCTACGGATTGCCGCAAGCCGAAGTGATCTCGGAGGCCAATGTCGGTTTGATGCAGGCGGTCAAACGGTTTGACCCGGAAAAAGGCTTCCGGTTGTCGACCTATGCCATGTGGTGGATCCGCGCCAGCATCCAAGAATTTATCCTGCGCTCATGGAGCCTTGTGAAAATGGGCACCACCTCGGGACAGAAAAAGCTGTTCTTCAATCTGCGCAAGGCCAAGGCCAAAATCGGCGCATTTGAAGAGGGCGATTTGCGCCCCGAGAATGTCACCAGAATTGCGACCGAATTGGGCGTGACGGAAACCGAAGTGATCTCGATGAACCGGCGGATGTCGGGCGGGGATGCGTCCTTGAACGCGACGGTCGGCTCCGAAGGTGAGGGCACGATGCAATGGCAGGATTGGCTCGAAGATGAAGATGCCGATCAGGCCGGCGATTACGCCGAAAAAGACGAGCTCGAAACCCGCCGTGCGTTGCTTGCGCAATCGATGGACGTATTGAACGAGCGCGAGCAGGACATCCTGACCAAGCGGCGATTGCAGGATACGCCGATGACGCTCGAGGAATTGAGCGTGGTCTATAATGTCAGCCGCGAACGTATCCGCCAGATTGAGGTGCGCGCCTTTGAAAAGCTGCAACTGCGGATGCGCGAATTGGCCGATGAAAAAGGCATGATCGAAAGCGCTTAAACCTGCCAGTGGCATCGCGCCGCGATTGTGGCGCTTGAAAACAAACGCATCGGGCGGCACAGTCGCGCCCGATGCGTTTTTCTTTTGGGGGCCATGGATATGAATGATGACGAGAAAGTAGAGGGCCGGTTGCACGGCGAACAGTTCGAACCCGACGCGCCCGAGGGGATGCTTGTCCGGATCGTCTATGTGATCCTGATCGCATTGATGATGAGCGTGTCACAAACAATTTTGGCAGTGGCGACGATCGTGCAATTGGTCCTGATGGCGTTGAACAAGGGCGAGCCGAATGAGAATCTTGCCCGTTTCGGCACGGATCTTGGCGTTTGGATGGCCAAGGCGGTGCGCTATATGACCGCCGACAGTCGGGTCAAACCCTGGCCCTGGACCGAAATCGATTGATCTCAGGGCCAAGGTTTCAAGGTGAAGGGATTGACCGCAACAGCGCGCACGGCGTCCCCTGCTGTTTGGCTGCCGCAAGATTAATTCAGCCGTGCGCGGATCACCCGTTGCATATTTTCACCCATGACTTTCGCGATTTGCGCCGGGCTGAGACCGGCCTCGAGCAAGGCATGGGTGAGGGCGGGCAATTCTGACGTGTCAAAGGCCGTTTCGACCGACCCGTCATAATCAGAACCCAAGGACACCGCATCTTCGCCCACCGCTGCCACCGCCGCGACAATCATTTTGGCGATGCCTTCGGGGGTGATCTCGCCACAGGCCACCTCGGCCCAATAGCCCATGCCGATGACCCCGCCACGCGCCGCGACCTCTTTGAGCAGGGCGTCGGGGATGTTGCGTTTGACCTCGCAATGCGAATGCAACCCGGTATGAGACACCACGAGCGGGATATCGGTGCGCGCGAGCACATCGATGATGACCTGTTGGCTGGAATGGGCCAGATCAAGGATCAGCCCGCGCCGCACCACTTCATCGACCACGGTTTCGCCGAATGCGGTCAGTCCGGCGTTGCTAGTGCCATGCAGCGATCCGCCCAGAGCATTGTCAAAGAAATGTTGCAATCCGATCAAGCGATACCCGGCCTCTTCAAGGCGGGCGAGATTTTCGATTCTGCCTTCCAAGGGGTGCCCGCCTTCGACGCCCAAAAGCGCGCCGATCACATCGCGGTCAGAGGCGCGGGCGGCGATCAGCGCGTCCAGATCTGCCTCGGATTTGATGATTCTAATGCGGCTGGGGTCGGCGTCGCGAAAGGCATGCAGGCGCATGGCTTGATCCTCGGCGCGGGCCAAAAGCGAGGTCCAGGTTTTGATCGGGCGCAATTGGCCGAAGGATAAAAGCGTAATGTTGTCAAACGCTTCTGCTGAATTTTCCTCATAGTTCAGGCCCGCAGGGCTTTTGGTTACGGCGGTGAATACCTGTAGTGCGACGCCGCCTTGGCGCAGGCGTGGAAAATCGACCTGACCATAGCCGACCGTGTTGAGGTCGCGGTCCCACAAAAGGCTATCGGCATGCCAGTCCCCGACAAAAAGCGTGTCGTGCAAGGCGCGCGCGCTGTCTGAGACGGGATAGGGATCATGATCGATGACATTGTTGGATTTGTTGCCAACGTAATCGGCCAGAAACCCGAAAAACCCGATGGCGCCGACGACGATCAGTGCCAGAACCAAAACCCCGAGCCGTTTGAGCCATGTCATATCCGTATCCTCCCTAAAGGTCTGGGGAGGAGTAGAGAGCAAAACAACCGGTCTGGCTATAGGTTGCGTGATGTCGAAGGGTGCCCTTGCCACGGGCGAGGGGGCGCAGGCAAAGCATGAGCTTGGCGCGGCTGGTCAGTCGCGCCCCGATATCCGTGCCCAAAGCGGTTTGATATCTAGTGCCGCAATGCCGATGCCCAGCGGGACCATCCAAAACCCCAAAACCGGCAAGAACCCCAATATTCCCCCAGCGATGAGCAACCCGCCAAGCACAAGCCGCAAACCCGCCGGCACGTTGCGCCGCACCCGCACCAACATGCGGGCGAGACGGGCGCGCAGCCCGTGGCCCCCGCCCGAGGCAGGGCGCGCCTTAGCCTTCCATCGCTTCCAATTCATCAATGAACCCTTCGATCATTGCCAAACCCTTGTTCCAGAAAGCCGGATCGGTGGCATCAAGTCCGAAGGGGGCAAGCAGTTCCTTGTGGTGCTTCGAGCCGCCCGCCTTGAGCATGTCGAAATATTTCTCTTCAAAACCCTCGGGGCTGTCTTGGTAGACCGCATAAAGCGCGTTCACGAGGCCGTCGCCAAAGGCATAGGCATAGACATAGAAGGGCGAGTGGATGAAATGCGGGATATAGGCCCAAAACGTCTCATACCCCTCCATGAATTCAAACACAGGGCCAAGGCTTTCGGCCTGCACCGACATCCACAATGCGTTGATGTCCTCGGGGGTTAATTCGCCCGTCCGGCGTGCGGCATGCAGCTTGCATTCGAAATCATAAAACGCGATCTGGCGCACCACGGTGTTGATCATATCCTCGACCTTACCGGCAAGCATCACCTTGCGCTCTGCAGGGGTTTTCGCCCCGTCGAGCATTTTGCGGAACGTCAGCATTTCACCAAAGACCGATGCGGTTTCCGCCAAAGTCAGAGGCGTCGAAGAGAGCATTTCGCCCTGCTCGGCGGCAAGAACCTGATGCACGCCGTGGCCCAATTCATGCGCCAAGGTCATGACATCGCGGGGTTTTCCCAAATAGTTGAGCATCACATAGGGGTGCACATCTGTCACGGTCGGATGGGCAAAGGCGCCCGGTGCTTTGCCCGGTTTAACCCCCGCATCGATCCAGCCTTTGGAAAAGAACGGCGCGGCGATTTCGGCCATGCGCGGATCAAAGGCGCCGTAAGCCTCCATCACGATTTTCTCGGCGGTGGGCCAATCAACGGTGCGCGTGTCCTCGATCGGCAGGGGCGCGTTGCGATCCCAAACCTGCATGGTTTCGAGGCCGAGCCATTTGGCTTTGAGCTTGTAATAGCGGTGCGACAGGCGCGGGTAGGCGTTGACCACCGCATCGCGCAGGGCCTCGACCACCTCGGGTTCCACATCGTTGGACAGGTGGCGGGAAAATTGCGCCGAAGGCATGTTGCGCCAACGGTCGTAAATTTCCTTTTCCTTGGCTTGGGTGTTGTGGACGCGGGCAAAGGTTTTGATGTTCTCGCCAAAGACGCGGGCCAATTCGTGGCTGGCGGCTTCGCGGCGGCTGCGGTCGGGATCGGTCAGAAGGTTCAGCGTGCCTTCGATGTTAAGCGTGTCGCCTTCGCCCGCGACATCAAATTCCAATCCGGCAATCGTTTCATCAAACAACTTTTCCCAGGCATCCCCGACGACGCCGAGATCGTGCAAGAACCGTTCCATCTCGTCGGACAATTGATAGGGGCGCATGGCGCGGCGGCGGTCCAGAACGGGGCGATAGCGGCGCAGGCCCTCGCTGTCCTTCATCCATGCTTCATAGGTTTCGGACGATACCTCGTTCACTTCAAGCCAGTAAAACACCAAGGCGGAAGAGGCATTGATGATCCGCTCTTGCATGTCGGACATGAATTTGGCGCGGTCCGCATCGACGGTGTTTTGGTAATAGCGCAGACCGGCAAAAGACATGATACGTCCGGCGATGGCGTCCATTTTCTCGGACCGCTCGATAGACGCGAGGAAACCGGCGGCATCTAGACCGGCTAGTTTGCCCTCGAAATCGGCGGCAAATTTTTGCGTCTCCGCCTCGAACCATTCGAGATCACGGGCCAATTCCGGCGCGTCTTCACCGCTGTAGAGGTCACTTAAATCCCATTCCGGCAGCTTCCCGAAATTGTCCTTTCCCCCGCCGGCATGGGCGTCACGCAAAAGATCGCGGGGCTGGTCGCAAAACGAAGAGGGAAGCTGAAACATGGGAACGTCCTTTTATTGGTTGGTCAGACATACGCGCTCCATTGGGCGCTCTCAAGGGGCGGGGCGCGGTTAATGGCTCCGGGGACCGGTGATGTGGCGGGCAATGGCTTGCGGGCGCGAAGCGGATCGGCAAGATAGGGGCGTCGATTGGGGCGGTGATGAAGCCGGCACCAGAGGGCGCAACGCAGGAGGAGTGTTATGCGGTTTGTACGATATGGTGCGGTGGGCGCCGAAAAACCCGGCGTGTTGGATGCAGAGGGAGGACTGCGCGATTTGTCTGAGGAGATCGATGATCTCAGCGGCGCGGTCTTGGCGGATTTGCCTCGGATTGACCCCGAACGCCTGCCGTGTGTGGCGGGCAACCCGCGGCTCGGCGTGCCGGTCGGGCGGATCGGAAAGATCATCTGCATCGGCCTCAATTACTCCGACCACGCTGCCGAAGCGGGCATGGAAGAACCGGAAGAACCGATCGTGTTTATGAAGGCGACCTCGGCCTTGAACGGTCCGAACGATCCGGTGCTGTTGCCGCGTGGATCGCAGAAATCCGATTGGGAGGTCGAATTGGGTGTGGTGATCGGGCAGGAGGCAAAATATCTAAATGAAGACAATGCGTTGGATTGTGTCGCGGGCTATACGATTGTCAATGATCTGTCCGAACGCGCATTCCAAACCGAACGCGGAGGGCAATGGACCAAGGGCAAAAGTTGCGACACATTCGGTCCGGTTGGCCCATGGTTGGTGACGCCGGACGAAGCGGGCGATCCACAGAATTTGGCAATGGAGTTGGACCTCAACGGCGCGGCGGCGCAGCGTGGCAATTCGTCGGCGATGATCTTTACCGTGACGCAGATTCTCGTGCACCTGAGCGAAATGATGCGGCTTGAGCCTGGCGATGTGATTGCCACAGGAACGCCGCCCGGTGTGGGCATGGGGATGAAACCGCCCCGGTTCTTACAAGAAGGTGACGAAATGGCGCTGCGCATTGCCGGTTTGGGCGAGCAGCGCCAGAAGGTGATGCGGGACGCATAGCGCGGTTTACATCGCCGCTTGCGCTGGTGAGAGCTGCGCGTCGAACAAAGCCGCCACGCCATCAAAGAACCGTGCGCGGGTCTGTGGCACTTCCATCATAATTTCGTGTTCAGCCTTCGGAATAATATCAAGCCGGCCCTTGGGCCAGTCGTCCATCCGCGCCGCAACGCGGTTGGTATCGACGATGCGTTCATCCGCGCCCAAAAAGGTCACACAAGGCAGATCCGGGGCGGGGGCTTGCATCAAGCGCGCGGTTTCCACCAAGCCCTCGTAAAGCCATTTGAGCGACGGACCGCCAAGGCCGAAGCGCTCGACCGATTGGGTTTGGCGCACCATGTAATCGAACATGTCACGGTCCTTGGTTAATTTGTTGTCCTCGAAACCTTCAACAAGAACGTAGCTGTCAGGTTTGGTTCCAGGGGTAAAAAGATGCCCCATGCCCAACATCGCACCGCTCCAGGATAAGCTCCAGGCGACGGGGCGTAAAAAACCGTTGATCCGGATGCCCCACATGGGGGCGGAAAATGCCGCTGCGGCGACCGGCAGGCCGTCGTAGACGGCGCGTAGACCGATGCAGCCACCCATGGAATGCCCGATCAAGAAGAAGGGTTCGGGCAGATCGAGAGCGCGTGCGGCAGCAAGAGCGGCCTTCACGTCCTTTTGATAATCGGCAAAATCGTCGATATGGCCGGTCATCGGATTGTCGGTGATCCGGTCGGCCAATCCCTGACCACGCCAGTCGATCGCAACCATTGCATAGCCGCGCGCGGCAAGGTCACCCGCCGCGCGCCCGTATTTTTCGGCATATTCCGTCCGTCCAGGAAACAACAAAACCGTGCCTTTGGCACCGGTCTTGGGCCAAACCGCAACCCGAATTCGCACCCCGTCCGATGCTGTCGTCCAATAGGCTCTTGCGCCTGCGGGCCCTTCGGCCAGTTCATCGTAAAAGGGAGCGTTTTCCATGTCTTACCTGTATGTTTAGCTGAGGGTCGATGCCAAAGCCATCGCTTTGGACATGTCGCCGTCGATGCTGAGTTTGCCACTCATGAAGGCGCTTGTGGGGTTAAGATTTCCTTCCATCATATCTTGGAACGTGTCCACGTCAGCGGTTAATGTGACGTCGGCTTCGTCGTCCGAGGCGCGCGCGCCCGATCCGTCGACGACAACCGATCCTTCGCCTTCAATGATGAATTTCGCCGAACCGTCAAAATCGGATCCGCGCATTTTCTCGGAAAGTGCGGCCACAGCCGCCGTGATAACATCGCTCATATTTGCGCCTTTCTGGTTTGCTTCTTGCCATGCGGGGCTGACAATCCCTACGCGCTGGCGATAGAATGAAATTATGGGCGTGGATCGATTCAATTTCAAACCTATCGTGGCGACAAGTGTCGCCATAGTCATGTTTTCCCTATCTGGTCCGTTTTTGCGGGCGCAGGAGGGTGCAGATTTGCCGGTAAGTGCGGCGCAGCCGGGCAACTCGGCGCGGGTTGAGCGGCTTTTGTCGGAACTGAAGCAGGCCGAGGGCGGCGCGGCAAAGCGGATCGCCAGCGAGATCGCGCTTGAATGGTCGAAATCGGGATCGCCGGTGATGGATTTACTGCTCAAACGCGGCCGCGATGCGTTGGAGCGGGGCGAGCTTTCTTTGGCTTACGAACATCTTACCGCGTTGACCGATCACGCGCCGCAGTTTGCCGAAGGCTGGCACATGCGCGCGATGGTGCTTTACCGGCAGGACAGATATGGATTGGCTTTGCATGATTTGGGACGCGCATTGAACCTTGAACCGCGCCATTTCGAAGCGATGATCGGGTTGGGCGCGATATTCGAACAATTGCAGCGCCCGGCGCAGGCATTGCAGGCTTATACGCTTGCCGCCGCGCTTTATCCCGCGCATGAACAGGTGACCGAGGCTTTGGGGCGGCTGGCGCGTCATGAGGGCGAGACGCTCTAACCGCTCCCTCTCTCGCCCGTATTTTGCCCCTCCATCACCGAGAAAGAGCCAGACGTGACATCCTATAGCAGCACGCAAAGCGGGATGAACCGGCGGGTGATCGCCGTTCTGGGCCCGACGAACACCGGCAAAACCCATTATGCCATCGAACGGATGCTGGGATACAACAGCGGCGTGATCGGCCTGCCGCTGCGGCTTTTGGCGCGCGAGGTCTATGACAAAATCGTCGCCCTGCGCGGGCCGTCGGTGGTGGCATTGGTGACGGGCGAGGAGCGGATCGTGCCGCCGCGCACGAAATATTGGGTTTGCACCGTCGAGGCGATGCCGCCGGCCATGGGCACGGATTTCCTCGCAGTGGACGAGATCCAACTTTGTGCCGACCCCGAACGCGGCCATGTGTTTACCGAACGATTGTTACAGGCGCGCGGCACCCATGAGACGCTGTTTATGGGGTCCGACACCATGCGCGGCGCGATTGCGGAATTGGTTCCCGAAGCTGAATTCGTGCAGCGACAGCGTATGAGCGAATTATCCTACGGAGGTTCGAAAAAGATAAGTAGAATGCCATCGAGAAGTGCGATTGTCGGGTTTTCGATTGATAATATCTATGCGATTGCGGAATTGCTCAAGCGCCAGAAAGGCGGCGCTGCGGTGGTTATGGGCGCGCTCAGCCCCCGCACCCGTAACGCGCAGGTGGAGCTTTACCAAAACGGCGATGTGGATTTTTTGGTGGCAACCGATGCCATTGGCATGGGGTTGAATTTAGACATCAATCACGTGGCGTTTTCCTCGACGACGAAATTTGACGGGCGGCGGATGCGGCCTTTGGCGCCCAATGAGTTGGCGCAAATCGCGGGGCGCGCAGGGCGCGGCATGTCGCACGGCACATTCGGCGTCACCGGCGAAGCGCGCCCATTGGACGAGGGCACGGCGCAGGCGATCATGGATCACCGGTTCACCCCGATCAAGAAATTGAACTGGCGCAATACGGACCTGCAAATGGGCACGCCTGAGGCCTTGATCGCCTCTCTTGAGGTGGCGCCGCAGGATGAATGGCTCATCAAGGCGCGGGAGGCCGATGACCTTATGGCGCTGAAAACCCTTAGTGGTGACGCGGAAACACGGGCGCGGGCGTCGGACGGGGCATCCGTGCGCTTGCTTTGGGATGTCTGCCGTATTCCTGATTTTCGTGGAATCAGCCATGCCGAACACACAAGCCTGTTGGAGGCCATTTATGGGTTCTTGCACGAAAAAGGCAGCATCCCCGATGATTGGCTGGCGCGGCAAATCAAGCGAATCGACCGTATGGATGGCGATATCGACACAGTTTCAAAAAGATTGGCCTATATTCGCACTTGGACCTATGTCGCGCAGCGCAAGGGATGGGTAAATGACGAAAGCCATTGGCGCGGGGCGACGCGCGCTGTAGAAGACGCCTTGTCGGATGCGCTGCACGAGCGTTTGACGCAAAGATTTGTGGACCGGCGCACAAGCGTGCTCCTGCGCCGGCTCAAACAGAAGGAAGCCATGTTGGCCGAAGTAAGCAAAGAAGGTGACGTGACCGTCGAAGGACAATTCGTCGGGCGTCTCGAAGGGTTCCGCTTCCAGCAGGACAAAACCGCCACAGCGGAAGAGGCCAAAACATTGGCCGCCGCCGCGATGGCCGCATTGACGCCGGAGTTCCACCTGCGGGCGGACCGGTTCTATAATGCGCCCGATACCGAGATCGATTTTACCGAGCAGGGCGGCCTTATGTGGGGCAACAACGCCGTGGGTAAATTGGTTGCGGGGGCGGATGCGCTCAAACCGCAGGTCAAAGCTTTTGTCGATGAAGAAGCCGGCGACGACGTGGCGCAAAAGGTCACCCGCCGTTTGCAGCATTTTATCGATCGCAAAATTGCGACCCTGTTTGAACCGCTTTTGAACATGTCGCGCGACGAGGCCCTGTCGGGGTTGGCGCGCGGATTTGCCTTTCAACTGGTCGAGGGTTTTGGCCTTTTGCCACGTGCGCAGGTCGCGGATGACGTCAAGGCGTTGGACCAAGAGGCGCGCGGCGCATTGCGCAAACATGGCGTGCGTTTCGGTCAATTCACGATCTTCATGCCGCTTTTGTTGAAACCTGCCCCGACGCGGTTGCGGTTGGTTTTGTGGTCGCTTTCCAAAGGCTTGCAAGAGTTTCCTGAGGCGCCTCCTCCCGGGTTGGTCACCGTGCCAACGGGCGAAGGCACGCCGGATGGCTATCATTTGATGTCGGGATATCGTGCCTCCGGGGCGCGGGCGATCCGCATCGATATGTTGGAACGTCTGGCCGATATGCTGCGCGGCGAGGACAGCCGTGGCGGGTTTGAAGCCAAGGCCGATATGCTATCGATCACCGGCATGACGCTGGAGCAATTTGCGGATTTGATGCAAGGGCTTGGCTATCGCGCCGAGAAGGGCGAGCGGGTAAAGGTCAAGGCTGCACCCGTCGCACAAGCGCCTGCGGCACCGGCGGATGACGCGGACACCGCAACCGCAACGCAGGGTGATACCCCCGCAGAAGAAGCCCCCGCAGAGGATGCGCCCGCCGAGGCGATTCCGGTCGATGCGGCGCCTGTTGCTCCGGTGACGGACGTGGCCGAGGTGCCTTCGGAAGAGATCGTGGCAGAGCCTGCCGAGACGCCTGAAATGGAAGTGTTTTATACATTTGCATGGGGCCGGGCGCGTGGCGGGGACCGCTCCGGCGGTCGCGGTGACGGGCAAGCACGCGGCAAACCGCAAGGCAAGGGGCGTCCGCAGGGCAAGGGCAAGCCGCGTGGCAAAGGCGGGCCCAAGGGCGGGGATCGCGGCGACAAAGGCAGCAAGAATTTTGAAGCGCGCCCGCCAAAGAAAGACAGGATTGATCCGGATAATCCCTTTGCGGCGGCGCTTATGGGCCTGACCAAGAAATAGGTGAGCTTTGCGCCAAAGGTGACCGAGAATATTGGTAAAATTCGTGTCGACAAATGGCTGTGGCACGCGCGGTTTTTCAAAACCCGTTCGCTCGCGGCCAAGGTTGTGTCCGGGGGGCACTTGCGGCTGAACGGCCAAAAGGTGCTCAAACCGGCGCAACCCGTGACCGGCGACGACGTGCTGACCTTTGCGCAGGGGCGTGAGATTCGGGTGATCAAGGTTCTGGCCCTTGGCACGCGGCGCGGTCCGGCCTCCGAGGCGCAGGCGCTCTATGCCGATCTGGAGCCTTTGGCGGAAAAACCAAAGGAGGTTATTCCACCTGCGCCGCGATTTGAGGGAGGCGGGCGCCCGACCAAGCGGGATCGAAGGCAAATCGATCTCAACCGACCTTAATTTGTCGCGTTGCGCTTGAATGATTTCTGCACCTGCACTAGCTAGGGCGGGCGTAAAAAGATGGAATACGAAGATGACCTATGTCGTGCTCGACAACTGCATTGCCTGTAAATACACGGATTGTGTTGAGGTTTGCCCTGTAGATTGCTTCTACGAGGGTGAAAATATGCTGGTGATCCATCCCGATGAATGCATTGATTGTGGTGTTTGCGAACCCGAATGCCCCGCCGATGCGATCCGTCCTGATACCGAACCGGACATGGAAAAATGGGTCGAGTTCAACCGCAAGTATTCCGAATTGTGGCCGGTGATCATCTCCAAGAAAGACGAGATGCCGGAGGCCGCAGAACGTGACGGCGAAGCGGACAAATTGAACAAGTACTTTAGCGAAGCCCCGGGCGAGGGCGGCTGATTCGTTTCAGCACAGCAAGTGTTGCCTGTGGTGCTGTGAGCGGCACGTTTTGATCAAATCATAAGGGTTTGTTCCCCTGATTCTCGGGGCCGGTAGGTGAATAGACACGCAACCGCTTCCGAAGAAGCGGATTTTGTGATATACTCCTGTTACAAATGATGAAATCTGCCTGCTTTCCCGCCGCTAGGGCTGTACTACGGATCGGGATCACATTGTGATAAAAATCGTCTGGACGCGGTCATCTCTTTGACCACGCCCAGCTTTTTGTCGCCCGTGACAGGTGGTTTACGAGGAAGAACCGCATGACCAAATCTAAGAAGAACGAATTTCGCCCCAACGATTTTATCGTGTATCCGGCGCATGGTGTGGGCCAGATCATGTCGATCGAGGAGCAAGAAGTCGCCGGTCTCAAATTGGAGTTGTTTGTCATCTCCTTTGAGAAAGACAAAATGACGTTGCGGGTGCCGACCAATAAGGCAACCGATATCGGCATGCGTCAACTGTCGAGCCCCGATGTGATTTCGCGTGCCATGACCACGTTGAAGGGCAAGGCCAAGGTCAAACGCGCCATGTGGTCGCGCCGTGCGCAGGAATATGAGCAAAAGATCAACTCGGGTGATTTGATTGCGATTGCAGAAGTGGTGCGCGATTTGCACCGCAATGATGACCAGCGTGAGCAAAGCTATTCCGAACGCCAGCTTTATGAAGCGGCTTTGGAGCGGCTGACCCGCGAAGTGGCAGCCGTCAGTGGCGGCGACGAGGTTGCAGCGGCCAAGCAAGTGGACGAGGTTCTTTTGTCCCGCGCGGCCTAACACCGCATTAAACCCACAAAAAAAAGCCGCGCAACCGATTGGCTGCGCGGCTTTTTTGCGTTTGCATGCGGGTTTTAAAGAGCCGCGCAGAATGCAAAGAGCGTTGTGATTTCAATGATTTGCTGCGCCGCTCCGAGGGTGTCGCCAGTTTGCCCGCCGATTTTGGCAGTGGTGATCTGCCGCCAGATCAACAGCATCACTGCTGCGGGCAACAGGGCAGATGCGCCGCCGGCGGCTACGGCGAGGACAACGGCGAAAAGCAGGCCCAAGGCGGCACGTTCGCCCGATGCCCGGCCTTGGGCATGGGATAATCCGTCGCGGCGCGCATGGGGTTGGCTGGCCATCAAGACCGGCATCGCCCCGCGGGAGAGAACCGCCGCCGCGATCAGCGGGGCGAAGACCAGATCGGCTTCCAGCATGAGCGATAGCGCCGCCCACCGCGCGGCCAGGGACAAGGCCAAAGCAATGACACCATAGCTGCCGATATGGCTGTCGCGCATGATGGCAAGACGGCGGGCGGGATCCCATCCGCCCCACAGCCCATCGATGCTGTCGGCCAATCCGTCTTCATGTATGGCGCCGGTCGTGACGATGCAGGCGAGCAAAATAACCAGCGCGGCCAAAGGCGCGGCAAGCCCGATGGCTAAGGCAAACGTCCCGAGCATACCGGCAATCAATGCAATACCGAACCCGACCAAAGGGTAGCTCCAGATCGCGGCGGCGCCGCGGGAAAAATCGGCGTGGCGTGCGATATACGGCAGCCGCGTGAGCAAAGCAAAGCCGGTGGCCAGTTCGGCCAGAGGCCGGCGGATCCATGAGATGTGCTGCGCGGGTGTCATTGCTGCGCATTCCTTTCTTGCTCTTCACGGCTCCTGCGGTAAACACGCGGGCACGTCCTGTCCACTCAATGTCTACATCGGGGAAGAAAATGAGCCTAGATTTCAATACGCTTGAGGAATTTTCCACGTTATTGGCGGCGGCTCCGACCGAGGACGGCGCGGCGCGCCAAGCCGCACGGGACCGCAATGAACAGCTGACCAAACCTCCGGGGGCCTTGGGGCGGCTGGAGGATTTGGCGATTTGGTATGGCGCATGGCGCGGCACGGGCCGTCCCGCGATCACATCGCCGCAGGTGATTGTTTTTGCGGGAAATCACGGTGTCGCGGCGCGGGGCGTTTCGGCCTTTCCGCCGGAGGTCACGATGCAGATGGTGGCGAATTTCGAACATGGTGGCGCGGCGGTGAACCAATTGTCCAAGGTGTTTGGCGCGCGGATGGACGTGCACGCGCTTGATCTGGACCGACCCACGGCGGATTTCACGGCCAGCCCTGCGATGGATGAGGCCGAGGTTATCGCGGCGCTGCGCTGCGGGTGGGAGGCGGTTGCGGCGGGCACCGACCTATTGGTGACCGGAGAGATGGGAATCGGCAATACCACCTCTGCGGCTGCGATCGCGATGGCCCTGTTCGGCGGCGCAGCGGGCGATTGGACCGGGCGCGGGACCGGTGTGGATGATGCGGGGTTGGACATCAAAACCCAAGTCGTTGCAGAGGGTGTGGCGCGCCATGCCGGGGTGTCTGGTCTAGAGGCGCTGCGCTGCCTTGGCGGGCGCGAGATTGCGGCGATGGCGGGGGCGATTGCGCGGGCGCGGGTGCTGCGCATTCCGGTGATTTTGGACGGGTTCATCTGCTCCGCTGCGGCGGCTTGTCTTGAAAACGCGGTGCCGGGCGCCTTGGATCATTGTGTTGCAGGCCATGTCAGCGCCGAGCCGGGGCATTCCAAGGTGTTGAACAAAATCGGAAAAGACCCGCTTTTGGCGTTGGGAATGCGTTTGGGCGAAGGGTCTGGCGCGGCATTGGCAATGGGGATCATCAAGGGCGCGGTCGCCTGCCATTCGGGCATGGCGACCTTTGCCGAAGCGGGCGTTTCCGAAGGATAATGCGCCCGCCGGCGCTGTGGGGCTAATCCGTAGTCGATCCTGTGTCACGGGCGGCGTAAATCTGTGTCATCAACGCGGTTTCCAGTTCTTTCTCCAATTCTTTGGAGCGCGCGATATAGGCGGCGTTGTCCCCCGGGGGAAGGTCGGGATCCCACAGTTTCGCCAATTCCCGCACGGTCATTCGGTCATGGTGGAAAAAGGTTTTCTCGGCTTCCGAAGCTTCGTAATCGGACAGGCCGACATTCTCCAGAACATAGCGTCCGGCGCGCAGACTGCTGTCGAAAGTTTCGCGCACGATATCATTGGCACCGGCTTGATACAGCTGGTAAACATGATTGCGGTCACGGGCGCGGGCGATGATATGCAAATCGGGGCGTTCGCGGCGCGCATAGGTGATCAATTTCGTTACGGAGTCGGGATTGTCCATCGCTGCAACCAGAACCCGTGCCTTGGACAAACCTGCGGCATGTAGCAATTCGGGGCGGGTGGGATCGCCAAAAAAACCTTTGATGCCAAAGCGGCGCATCAATTCGATGGTCTTCATATCGTTATCGATCACCACGGTTTTGAACCCGCTCGATTGTACCAAACGGTTGACGATCTGCCCAAAGCGCCCGATGCCCGCGATGATCACCGGCCCTTGTTCGTCAATCTCGTCATCCTGTTCGGTCTGCGCGGCGTCCTGCGTCCGTTTGGCGAGGATATCATGCAAGATGAACAACAGCGGCGTGATCAACATCGATAGGGCAATCACCAACAAAAGCGTTTCGGCAATCTCGTCGGGCAGCACATTGGTTTGGGTTGAAAACGAGATCAGCACAAAACCGAATTCGCCGGCTTGGGCAAGGCCGAGGGTGAAAAGCCACAGATTGCGCCCGCGCAGACCAAAGGCGCGGCCCAGAGGAAACAGAATGCCGCCTTTGAGCAAGATCAGTGCGGTGGTGAGGCCGGCAATGGTCAATGGATCGCCAAAAAGCACTTTGAAATCAATACTTGAACCCACGGTGATGAAGAACAGCCCCAAGAGCAATCCCTTGAACGGCTCGATATCACTTTCAAGCTCGTGTCGAAATTCGCTGTTGGCCAGAACCACACCGGCAAGGAAGGTGCCAAGCGCCGGCGACAGGCCAACGGCGGTCATCAAAAAGGCGATGCCGACGACGATCAACAGCGCCAATGCGGTGTACATTTCGCGCAGGCGCGCGGCATGGATGAAACGGAACAGCGGGCGGGTCAGATAGACACCGGCAAGGATCACCAGAGCCACGGCGGCCAGCGTGACCAATGTGACCTGCCAACCGGGCAGACCTTGAACCAGTGAAATGGAATGATGCGCCTCTTCGGTCAGGCGATGATTGATCGAGCCGTCCGGGTTGATATTGGCAAGCTTCGGCAGCGCCAGAAGCGGCAACAGCGCCAGCATCGGGATGACCGCGATATCCTGGGTCAAGAGCACAGAAAAGATAGAGCGCCCGCCCGCCGTCTGCATCAACCCTTTTTCCGTCAGGGTTTGCAAAACGATCGCCGTTGAGGAGAGCGCAAAAATCATTCCGATCGCCACGGAAATGCTGGGCGGTTGGCCAAGCGCCATGGCTCCGGCCGTGATCACCGCCATGGTGGCAAGGATTTGCAATCCGCCCAGACCGATCAAACGGTGCCGCATGTTCCAAAGCGCCCGCGGCTCCAATTCCAAGCCAATAATAAACAGCATCATCACGACGCCGAATTCGGCAAAATGTTGTAGATCCGCGCTTTCGCTCGCAACCAATCCAAACACCGGCCCGATCAAAATGCCTGCGGCCAGATAGCCCAAAACCGATCCCAACCCGAGCCGCGCCGCCAAAGGCACGGCGATCACTGCGGCAGCAAGGTAGATCGAGGCTTGAAATAAAAACCCTTCCACGCGCGCTCAGCCTCTCAGCAAAGCATGGCGCGGATCGGTGATCCGGCCAAAGGGGGTGCAGGGGCATAAGGGATCATTCGGGCAATACATTTGACTGTTCTATCCTGGCATAAAGAGAGCGGGTATCGGGGAGTTCGAGAGCGGAGCGGGGCAACACCCTTTGGACGGTGCGGTGGTGATAAGAGAGGCGGGGCGGAAAAACCATCTAGCCTTTGGGCATTTGTAAAACCACGTTACGGCCTTTTTTCGAATATCGTAACTCGCGTTCGCCAATGGCGACGACTTTGCCGCCGTCGATGCGGTCGCCGACTTTGACTTTCTTGATCCGGCCATTCGACATCCGTACCAGGGCGCTGCGCGACGCAGGTTTGCCCGAAACGCCAATCAAATTGACTTTGCGCAGGTTTAGCGCGCCGCGCACCGTGGCCTGTTTCGCCACCGAGGCGGAGGAGGGGATCGACGGCGCGACCGTGCGTGGCGCGACCATGGCGGCGGTTTGCACGGCGGCGGTTTGCTTTTCGGCGCGGGCGACGATTTTGGCGATGCTGCGCGGGCGCTCCTCGGGGCGTTTGGAGATCAGAACCGCCTGTTCGGTCGGGGTTTGGTTTTGCTCTTCTTCGATTTTTTGCGCAGGCAGATCGGGGCGGATTTTCGGGCGGAAGGCGGCCAATTCCAAACGGCTGCGCCCGCCAAGCTGGCTGCGTTCGCTTTGCTCGATCAAATCGACAGGGCGCAGGTGCGGACGGATCGTGGCCAATCGTATGATCGACGCGGTTTCGGCCTCGGTCGGGGCGGGGGCTTGGGTCAAACGTTGCGGCAATTGCGGGGGCTGCGAGGCGGGTTTGCCCGCGTGCACCAATACGCCTTCGGGGGTTAGGGCCCCTTGGGGGGTGGCGCGCACAAATCCGCGCGCGTCGAGGGCAAATCGTGTGCCTGCCGCCGCAGGAGAGGCGCGGTTGCCCGGCAACACGTCGCTGAGCGCGGCCTTGGGGCTTGGCAGGGCGAGCGCGTCAAATACCGGCACTTTGGGGTCAATGGATGTATGGTAAAGCGTGTCGATGCTGTCGGGCATTGGGGATTGCCCTGCGACAGGCGCGCGTTGCCAGATGCCGGTGGCGGCATAGGCATCGTCGATCTGTGCATCGCTCATCTCACTCTGCGCCTCTTCTTGCACCGGGATTTGCACTGGGATTCCCAAGTCCAGAGCGGGCGGGGGGAATTGCCCCTCGCGCGGCGCATTGTCTGGTTGAGGCTCCGGCGCCACCTTGGCCTCGATCGGATCGGGGGGGGGAGTTTGCGGTAGGGCCTCGGGGGCAACGGCAAGGTCTATGTCAGCATCGCGCCCCAGAAGCCCGGAAACATTGTCGTCCATGAACAGCGAGGTCCATGCCGCGACAGCAGCGAGAAACAGCAAGAGCGCCGCAGTGAGTATCAAGCCAAGATGTTTGGGTTTGCCACGCGCCGCAATCTCGGGATCAGCGGGGACGAGCGCCGTGCTGCCAAGGCCGATGCTCAGCCGCCTATGGGGTTTTTCCGGGGTGGTTTGCGCAGGCGCAGAGGCGCGCGCGCGGGCCGCTGATGGGGCGGTGGCAGGCAACGGATGCGGCACGGCGGCGCGGCGGGACACAAAGGCGGCGTCTTCCCGCGTCTTTTCGGCGGCGGGAGTGGTATCCGATCCGTCATGCTTTGCGGCGTTGCCGCCAGAAGGGCTCTGATCTGACGTAGTGGTGGCTGCACCCGACGGCGGGTCGCCCAATGGGGGTACGGGTGTGCGTCCCTCTTCGGCGGTGGCGCTGCCGTCTTGGGATGCGGCGGCTGCTTCCGGCAAAGACAAATGCAACGGCCCGCGTTGCGGGCGCGGCGTGTCGGTTTGCGAGGCGGGGATCGGGATCGAGGCGGCCGTGGTGCCGCTGACGTCTCGGGAGACGCCTGAAAGTCGCGGCGCGGCGGAAATGCTGTCACGGGGTGTTTGCCCGTCGTCTGTGTGCCGTACGGTGGAAAAGGATACGGCAGGGGCGGTGCGCCGATCCTCTTTGTGGATGTCTTCGGAAGTTAAGGTCGGCTTTGCGGCTTTGCCGGTGTCGGTGCCCGTAGGCGCAGCACTCTGCCGCGCGTCGGCGGCGGAGGGATTTATATCCGGCGTCTCCGTGACCTGTACTGGCGCGCCGGGATCTGGTGCGGTGGTTGCTCCGGTGACGGGAACGTCATCGACAGGGGCGCGCGCGGGGTCGAGGCTGTGGACGGCCTTTGCAGATGGCTGTGCGGTCGGCGCGGTCTCCGGCTGTGGGGCGGGCGCCGTGTCGGCATGGGGCATGGCTTCGGCGGCGCGCGCAAGAGGCGGCGGCGTGGCGGTGCCGATGATGCGGATCGGGTTGGTGTCCCGGACAACCGTGTCCCCGTCATCAAGCAAAGCCGCCACGCGTGCAGGGGTGCCAAAGAACGGCTCGCCAAGGAAGGCGCTGGCAGGTGCGGTGGCGACAAAACTGAAGGGGGCAAACCCATGCATCTGCGCGAAACTTTCGGCCTCTTCCAAGGTCTCAAGCGCCACGGCGGCGATATGGGTCAATTCGCCTTCGGCCGACCAATCAAAAGCCAGTTCATCGACGGGATAGGGGGTTTGCCCGTCCAATGCATCGCGCGCCAAATTGGCCCGTTGAAATCCGGGCACCTCGCCGGTCTGGATGGTTTGATAGCGGATTTGCTCGTTGGGCAGCACCAGCTTGCACGCGATGTCGCCCGCCGGCTCCGCACCCAGCGCGGCGGCCATATCACGCAGCTCACGCAGCGCATCTGCAAGATCGGGTCTCTCCAAGGACACGGTTTCGCCCACGCGCAACCAGCCGGGGAAACTGCGCTGAAGCAGTCCGATCCCGTCAAATGACAGCGTAAGGGCAAAATTGGGTTTCATCGCAGCGGTTCTACCATCCCGTCGCCGCCCACGGAAAACATTTGGCAGCGCATCTACGATTTTACAGCAGCTTCCCGCCGAGGGGAAGGAAAACACGCCGCCACCCGCAGATGGCGACGTGAAGTTTGCATTCTAACGATACGTTATGCCGAGGCTTTTTCGAAGGCTTGTTCCAGATCGGCGATCAAGTCTTTGACATCCTCGATCCCGATGGAAATGCGCACCACATCGGGGCCTGCGCCTGCGGCGACTTGTTGATCCTCGGACAATTGCCGGTGGGTGGTCGAGGCCGGATGAATCACCAAGCTGCGCGTGTCGCCAAGGTTGGCCACATGTGAGAAAATCTCAAGGGATTCGACGAATTTGACGCATGCATCATAGCCGCCCTTGAGCGCGATGGTGAACAACCCGCCGGTGCCTTTGGGGAACAACTCCTTGGCGCGATCAAAATAGGGCGAAGAGGCCAGACCCGCATAGGTGACTTTTGCCACGGCGTCATGGCCTTCGAGCCATTCGGCCACGGTTTGCGCATTGGTGCAATGGCGTTCCATCCGCAAGGACAGGGTTTCGATCCCCATAAGCGTGTAATGCGCCGCTTGCGGGTTCAACGTCATGCCCAGATCGCGCAGGCCAATGGCAATGCCGTGAAAGGTAAAGGCCAACGGGCCAAAGGTTTCATGGAACTTGAGGCCGTGGTAGGCGGGCTCTGGTTCGCTGAGCGAAGGGAATTTATCCGATGCCGACCAATCAAAATTGCCACTGTCGACCACAACGCCGCCGGTGACGGTGCCATTGCCGGTGAGGTATTTGGTCATCGAATGCACCACGAGGGTCGCCCCCATGGCGATGGGGTTGCATAGGTAGGGCGTTGCCGAGGTGTTGTCGACGATAAGCGGCAGGCCGGCCGCATCGGCGATTTTGGCCAGCGCCGGAATGTCGCTTACGTAGCCGCCCGGATTGGCGATGCTTTCGCAGAACACCGCGCGGGTGTCGTCATCGATGGCGGCTTTGACCGCGTCCAGATCATCTGTGTCGACGAATTTGGCGGACCATCCAAAGCGGGTGATTGTTTGGCTGAACTGGGTGATCGAGCCGCCATAAAGACGCGTGGAGACAACAACATTGCGCCCCGGTGCCATGATCGGGAACAGCGCCATGATCTGCGCCGCATGTCCCGACGAACAGCACACCGCACCGGCGCCGCCCTCGAGCGTGGCAATGCGTTCTTGCAGCACGGCAACGGTGGGATTGGTGAGGCGCGAATAAATGTAACCGACCTCTTGCAGGTTGAACAACGCCGCCGCGTGATCGGCATCGCGGAACACATAGGCGGTGGTTTGATAAATCGGTGTTTGCCGCGCGCCGGTGGCCGGATCGGGGCGTGCGCCCGCGTGGATTTGCAGCGTGTCGAAACCATGTGTCATATCGTTTTTCTCCCTATTCCGCGGTCGCGGCTTGCGTAGATTGGCCCATGCAGGTGATGGTCGCCGCACTCTCGTCAAAAATACCGGAAATGCCAAGGTGCCACGCAAAAACTTTGTACCTTTTGCTTTCGGTCAGCGTTGATGATCTGCGGTGGATATTGCTGCAGAGGAGCGGCAAGACACCGGGGTGGATTTCAAGGGTTTCAGGTCTCCGCTTCACATGCATTCGGGGCATGTGATGAGGCCGGTATAGGCGGGGCATGCGGGTAGGTAACTTGCTCCGATGCCGCATCTCGGGACGGTTTGCCGCGTGCCGCATGGCGGGGTTTGGCGGATCGCCTGATGGCATCGGGGCGTGGGGGGAGAGCTGCGCCCTATATCACCGGTGTGGTTTGAGGGGCCGCCGGTCGTGCCATGGGGGGCTCCACCCATACATCTTGAAATTCGTTTTTAATCAAATGCTTGCAAGGGTCTGTAGGGGCGGCTTTTCGATCAGCGCATCCAAAATCCGGCGCGTTTGATTTGATTGCGCAGGGCCTGTTCGCGGCGCGGCAGGTGATCGCGGTCAAACATGGCCCGCACCTTATGGCCGCGCCCTTGATAAATCAGCCGCTTATAAGGTTCGAAGGTTTTCAGGACCTTCTTTATTTTGTTCGGTTGGGTGATCGTTTCGAGCACCTCGACCACATGGTCGCTTTCGCGGGCATAGAGCAGCGGTATGACACGGTAATGGCAACTCACCGCGCCATCGATCAATCCGTCTGGCAATGTGTCGCGCCCGCCGCCAAGAGCATGGATCACAAGGGGCAGGGCGATCTGATCCAACCAAGGATCAAAGCTTTGTGCGCAAAGTTCGACCGGCGGGTTGTCACGGATGTCCAAAGCATAGCGCAAGAAGAGGTCGCCAAAGACGCGCGGGCATTTGTAAAAGAAAAAACCGGCGTTGAAATAAAGATAGCGCCGCCAGTATTCGTCTGGCTGGCTCAGATCGAGCGAGCCTTCGAAGTCGAGATCAAAGCGGTCATAAAGCGATTTCCACAGGCCGGTGTAACCCGGGCCGTAAAGCTCCGGCTTTGGCCATGTGCCTTCGCGGCGTAAGGAGGCGCTTGGGCGGTCAAAATCAAACGGCACTTGCGTCACATCACCGGTGATCAATGTATCGGTATCGAAAAAGACAAATGCTTCGCCCTCGGGTAGAGCGGACAGCGCTTCGATTTTATTGCCATAGGGGTAGGTGGCGCCGAAATGCTTGCTTTCAAACGGTAGTATTTCGGCGTCGAGTTCTTTCAGCTGTGCGAGAACATCATCGTTGCGAATGGCGGGATCATGATCCCCCCAAAGCGGACCGGCCTGCGGCACCGCCACCAGCAATCGCCCCGAAAACGCAGGGCTTTGCGCACGCAATGAGGCGGCAAACAGCACGGCCTCATACATCAAACGGCCCTGTTGGCCGATGATCACAATATTGAATGGTTGATCTGTGCCGCTTTGCTCTGCCATGCTGTCCGCATTCTCCGCCGAGGTTTTCGGGCAGTATAGGAGAGGAAGCGCCTGCGGTAAAAGAGCCGATTGCCCCCTCTGATGCGGGGCGGAGCAGGATGATTTTTGATATGATAAGGATTGTGCGATGAAATGGATTATACGTTGCGTATTTATGTGCAGTTTCGCGGCAAGCGGCGCGGCGCAGGAGGCGATGGTCGCAGAGGATCAAACCCCCAGCGGCGCGTTCACCACTGCGGGCGAGGTCAAGCCGATCTTGCAAGCAACTCAGGCCAATTGGGTCGCGCTGCGTGATTTTAACGGGCAGGATTTACTTTATGTGACGCATTTGTGGTCGTGGCGTTGCGGGTTGAAGCAGTTGAAAGTTTCGATCAATGGCGGCGCATTCGAGGATTGGTCCTTGCCGCCTTGCCATTTGAACTCTGCCACGCCGAATGCGATTACCGAGGCGGATGGCTTGCCGTATCGCGCCTTTGCCGCAGGATCGGTGGTCAGCGTCGCAGTCGAGGTAACCTATGACGATCTGAGCAAGGGCAGCGGTCAATGGGTGCGCGGCGAAATCATGATGCCCTGATCGATATTCCACCGGCACCGATCGGTAATCGCAGGGCCGGTTACGACGCTATCGCAAGGTAAGTATGTCGAAGGAGTAAATGGTGGGCGACCCTGGAATCGAACCAGGCGTGCGTCTCCGCGAGGGAGTTACAGTCCCCTGCCACACCTTGCGGCCTGTCGCCCACTTACCGATCAACGGCAGCGCCGCGTTTCGAGTAGGGGGTGATTACAAGCGCGACTTTGGGTCGTCAACAGGAAAATCCCATGCTAAGGCCCGTTGGACATGAGAATTTCACGCACCGCTGCGGCGGCGCGCGCGCATAGGGGCATTGCACCATGAAAAAACCCAAATGGGTCGTTGAGAAAGAGCAATCAAAACGGGCCGCTGCGGCGGAGACCGTATGGCTGTTCGGGTTGCATGCGGTGCGTGATGCGCTTGAAAACCCGGCACGTAAAAAATTGCAGCTCATGGTCACGCCGAATGCGCAGGCGAAATTGGAAGAGGCCATCGCGGCGTCGGGCATGGAACCCGAGATCGTCGATCCGCGCAAATTCAAACCGCCGCTTGATCCGCAATCGGTGCATCAAGGCGCCGTTCTGGAAGTGAAGCCTTTGGATTGGGGGCCGGTGGCGGAATGTTGTTTGGGCCGCGAAGGCGTGGTCCCGCGTGTGGTTCTGCTCGACCGGGTGACCGATCCGCATAACGTCGGGGCGATCTTGCGGTCGGCCGAAGTGTTCGGCGCCTCGGCGGTGATCGGGATGCGCCACCACAGCGCCCCCGAAACCGGTGCTTTGGCGAAAACCGCCAGCGGCGCATTAGAGCGGCAACCCTATCTGCGGGTGCGCAATCTGGCCGATACGATGACCGAATTGAAAAACATGGGATATTTGGTTTTGGGACTGGATGGCGAGGCCGAGGTGACAATCGATGCCGCACTTGAGGGAAAACGCGACCGGCCCGTGGCTTTGGTATTAGGGGCCGAGGGGCCAGGTTTGCGGCAAAAGACCAAAGAGACCTGCGATGCCTTGGTGCGGATCGATTATGCGGCCGGATTCGGGTCGCTCAACGTGTCGAATGCGGCGGCTGTGGCGCTCTATGCGGCCAAACCCTAGAGCAGGGGTGGGCGGAATATTGCCGGCTTGAGCCTGCGCCGCGTTCACAGATTTATTACATCCTCTTTTTTTATAAGGCGTGTTGCCTAAGTGATATAGCACGGGCGCAAGATGGAACCCTGCGCTCTTCTTCACTGTCCCTCGTTCCGCAACTGAATGCCCAAGGCTGCGTGCCTTGGGCCTTTTTCTACCAAGGCAGTATATCGTTTGCCCAAGTTTAAATGCCGTTTTAGGGTGGTTGCATGAGCCAGACATATTCAGACGATTATCTCAAATCTATCCTGACACGGGTCAACCGCATTGCGGTTGTTGGCGTGTCATTGAATTCGGTGCGCCCCTCTTACTATGTGGCGCGCTATCTGTCGCTCAAGGGTTACACCGTGATCCCCGTAAATCCCGGCCATGTCGGAAAAATGCTCTTTGGGCAGAAGGTTGTCGGCAGCCTTTCAGAGATCAACGGTGGAGTGGATATGGTTGATATTTTCCGCCGCTCCGAACACGTGCCGCCGATTGTCGAGGAGGCTTTGGCCTCATTTCCTGACCTTTCAGCCATCTGGATGCAAATAGGTGTGGTCAATGATGAGGCCGCAGAAATGGCGCGTGCACGCGGGGTGGATGTGGTGATGAACCGTTGCCCGAAGATTGAGCATCAACGGCTTTTTGGCGAATTGCGCATGGGCGGGTTTAATACCGGTGTGATTTCGTCGAAGCTGTGATCTAGCGCGCAGCTTTTTCTGCGATGCCGGATTGTCCCTGACGGGCCTCCAATACGGCCATCACATCGGCCAGAGGCACATCGCGCGATTTCAGCATCACCAGCAGGTGAAACAACACATCCGCCGCTTCCGATGTCAGCTTCTCTCGGTCGTTTTTCACCGCCTCGATGATCGCCTCGACCGCCTCTTCCCCAAATTTTTCGGCGCATTTTTCCGGCCCTTTGGCGAGCAGTTTCGCGGTCCAGCTTTCGTCGGTTGATGCCGATGCGCGCGCTGCGACGACGGCCTCCAAGTCATTCAATGTAAATGCCATTTTCTACGCCTCAGCTTTCAATACGCATCGGGATACCGGCGGCGGCCATATGCGCTTTGGCCTCGCCAATGGTGAATTCGCCAAAATGAAAGATCGAAGCGGCCAAGACCGCAGAGGCGCCGCCTTTGGTGACGCCTTCGACCAAATGCTCCAACGTGCCAACCCCGCCGGAGGCAATGACCGGCACGTCCACCGCATCGGAAATTGCCCGGGTCAACGGCAGGTTAAATCCCGATTTCGTGCCGTCGCGGTCCATCGAGGTGAGCAAAATTTCCCCTGCGCCCTTGGCCGCCACGATCCGCGCAAATTCTACCGCGTCAATGCCCGTGGGTTTGCGCCCGCCATGGGTGAAAATCTCCCAGCGGCCCTCTTCGACGGTTTTGGCATCAATGGCGCACACGATGCATTGGCTGCCGAATTGATCGGCCGAGGCGGCAATCACATCGGGGTCGGCCACGGCGGCGGAATTGAACGAGACTTTATCGGCCCCCGCCAGCAAAAGCGCGCGCACATCGGCAGGGGTGCGCACGCCGCCGCCCACGGTCAGCGGGATATAGCATTGTTCGGCGGTGCGGCTGACCACATCGAACATCGTGCCGCGGTTTTCATGGGTGGCGTGGATGTCGAGGAAACACAATTCATCGGCCCCCGCCGCATCATAGGCGCGCGCCGCATCCACCGGATCACCGGCATCGCGCAAGCCGACGAAATTCACGCCTTTGACCACACGGCCATCGGCCACATCAAGGCAGGGGATGATACGGGTTTTCAGCATGTTATCGGTTTCGCCTTTGGTAAGATGGGCAGAGATTACGCTTTGAGTAGGGCCAAAGCCTCGCCAAGGTCAATCGCCCCGTCATACAGCGCGCGGCCCGAGATCGCCCCGTTCAGCGATGCACCGCAATTTCTGAGGTTGCGTAGATCGTCCAAGGAGGACACGCCGCCCGAGGCAATCACGGGGATCGACACGGCGCGGGCCAAATCGGCAGTGGCCTCGACGTTGGGGCCTTTCATCGCGCCGTCGCGCATGATGTCGGTATAGATGATCGCGGCAACGCCGGCGTCTTCAAAGGATTTGGCCAGATCTGTGACCATGATATCGGTTTCCGTCGCCCATCCTTTGGTCGCTACGCGGCCATTGCGCGCATCGATACCAACGGCCACATGCCCCGGAAAGGCGCGGGCAGCGTCGCGTACCAGATCGGGGTTTTCCACAGCGATCGTGCCGAGAATCACACGTTGCAATCCTTTTTCGAGCCAACGCTCGATGGTCGCCATATCGCGGATGCCGCCGCCCAATTGTGCCGGCACCTTGCATTGCTTGAGGATTTCCTCGACCGGCGCGGCATTGACGGGTTCGCCCGCAAAGGCGCCGTTGAGATCGACCAAATGCAACCATTCGCAGCCAGCTTCGACGAACTCCAACGCCTGTGCAGCGGGGTTTTCGTTGAACACGGTTTCTTGTTCCATGTCGCCATGCACGAGGCGCACGGCATTGCCGTCTTTGAGGTCAATGGCGGGGTAGAGGATCATGATTTCGGCCTTTCGCATCGTGTTGGGCTGCTTTTGCATGATTGGGGGGCAAAAGCAAAGAGGCGCTATGATATCCGCATCGGCGCGGCGGGCGGCCTAAGGTGACGTGGCGCGAGGTTCAGGTTCACTTGCGAAGATCTTCTTGATTTGCGGCACCGCGCCGCGCAGGATTTGACGATCTGTTGCCATGAGGAGCGATGCTTTGCGCTGCGACGCGTGAAGGTTGTTGGGAGGAAAATAGTGAGAAACTTTGCACTTGGTCTGGTGTTGAGCCTTTTTGCAGGCACGGCGATGGCCGATCCGGTTGAAGGCATTTGGAAAACCGCAGTCGATGACGGGGCCTATGCCCATGTAAACATCGCCCCATGCGGCGCTGCGCTATGCGGTCATATCACGCGCACATTCAATTCGGGCGGCGAATTTAAATCGGACAGCATCGGCAAGAAACTTGTCTGGGACATGCAAGCCAAAGGTAGCGGCGCCTATTCGGGCGGCAAAATCTGGCAGCCCTCGTCGGGTAAGGTCTATAAATCCAAAATGTCGATGAAGGGCAATGTGCTCAATGTGTCCGGCTGTGTCGGTCCGATTTGCAAAAAGCAAGTCTGGACGCGTGCAAAGTAAGCAGTCATGCGGCACGGCACATCCTTAGATATATAGGTTTTGACGGGGCGCCTCGGGTGCCCTGTTTCATGCCGGGTTATGGGGCCCATCCGAGGAAATTCGCAATCAACCGCAGGCCGGTTTTTTGGCTTTTCTCGGGGTGGAATTGCATGCCGATCATATTATCGCGGCCGATCATGGCAGTGATGTCACCGCCATAGTCCACATAGGCCAACCGTTCGGCGGTATCCGCCACATGCATATGATAGGAATGGACAAAATAGGCGTGATCGCCGGTTTTGATGCCGTCGAAAATCGGGTGCGGATGGTCGATGATCAAATCATTCCACCCCATATGCGGCACTTTGAGCGCGGGATCTTTGGGGGTGATTTTCTCAACCGTGCCCTTGATCCAATCGAACCCTGCGGTTTCGCGGTATTCGAGGCCACGGGTGGCCATCATTTGCATGCCGATGCAAATCCCCAGAAAGGGCTTTCCGCCCGCAATCACCGCCTCTTGGGTGGCTTCGAACAATCCCGAATGGTCGAACAACTGATCGCGGCAGGCCGGAAAAGCCCCGTCACCGGGCAACACGATCCGGTCGGCGCGCCGCACCGCATCAGGGTCCGAGGTGACGATGACATCACCATGCCCGCCTTCGCGGGCCATCCGTTCAAATGCCTTTTGCGCCGAGTGCAGGTTGCCGCTCTCGTAGTCCACAATTGCCGTGGTCATGGGGTCTCTCCGGTCTGCGGCTCAGAGCGCGCCTTTGGTCGAGGGAATGGCATCTGCTTTGCGCGGATCGGTTTCCAACGCATCGCGCAGGGCGCGGGCGACGGCCTTGAATGCGGCTTCGGCGATGTGGTGGCTGTTGATTCCGTGCAATTGGTCGATGTGCAAGGTGATGCCGCCATGGGTCGAGAAGGCTTGGAAAAACTCGCGGACCAACTCGGTATCGAAGGCGCCGATTTTCGCGGTGGGCAGATCAACATTCCAAACCAGAAATGGCCGCGCCGACAGGTCAAGCGCCGCCCGCACCAAGGCGTCATCCATTGGCAAAAGGCACGCGCCATAGCGCACGATGCCCTTTTTATCGCCGAGCGCTTTGGTCAATGCTTGGCCCAATGCGATGCCGGTGTCTTCGACGGTGTGGTGATCATCGATGTGATAATCGCCCTTGGCGCGCACGGTCATATCCATCAAGGAGTGGCGCGCCAATTGATCGAGCATATGGTCGAAAAACCCAACGCCGGTTTGGTTGTCATAGACGCCGGTGCCGTCAAGATTAATCTCGACGGTGATCTCGGTTTCGGCGGTGGTCCGCGTGATCTTTGCGCTGCGCATATCGCCATCCTTTGACTTGAGCGGGCGCGGGAGGCCGCGCTTTTGCGGGTGTTATAGGCAAGGGGCGGGGCCGCGCCAAGGGGGCGCGACGCGCGGCTGTGAATTGCTGCGCGGCCGTGGCGAAATTATCGAATATCGCCTTGCGGTTATGTCGTGTCCTTCGCGTTATTGGGCGGGTTGAAATCCGGTGATGAGTTGCCGCAATCCCAACGCTGCGCCCGCGAAAATCGCGGCAAAGGTCAACGGCGCGGAGAAGGCCAACACCGAAAAGGCCGAAAGCCCCTGACCGATGGTGCAGCCCATCGCCAGAACCGCACCGATGCCCATCAACGTTGCGCCGATGATCTGGCGGCGCAATTCGCGCGGATCATCGCAGGCCTCCCATCGGAAGTGGCCTTTGATGAGGGAGCCGATGAAGGCGCCAAGCGCCACGCCTATAACCGAGCCGACCGCGAAAGAGGGCGCGCGGGCGCTGCCGGTCATGACGTAGAGCAGGCTTTCGCCAACCGGGGCGGAGAAGCTGTGCGAGACAACGGGCAGGTCGCTAAATCCGGTGGTGGCGACGTGAAAACTGCCGGCCCACCCCGACACGATGGCGGCGCTGACGACGAGGGACCAAAAAATGCCTTTAGGATCGCGCAGAAAGCCGCGATTGGCGAGGGCGCCGATACAGATCACCAGTCCCAAAAACAGTCCGATCACCGGCACAGGTAGTCCCAACATTTCGGAGAACAGATGCGCCAGCCCCGGCGGTAAGTCCGATGTCACATCCTCTTGTATAAACAACCGGTTGCGCAGGATGGCCAGCGGGCCCATCAGCGTCCAGTAGGCCGACACACCGATGACCAGAACGATAACAAAAGCGCGTAGGTCGCCGCCGCCCAATCGGGCGATACATCCGTATCCGCAGTTCCCCGCCAAGGCCATGCCATAGCCGAACAACAGCCCGCCGATAATCGCGGCCAGTGGCATGAAGCGGATCGATAGGTAATAGGAGCCGGTGGGGTCAAAAAGCCCCAAAGATTGCAGTGCGAAACTGCCGGTGATCGCGCCGCCGATGGCGAGGATATACATGCGCATTCGCCGGTCCGATCCACCGTACAGCAGATCTTCGATCGCGCCCATCGTGCAAAACCGGCCCAATCGCGCCGCAAGCCCCAACAGGATGCCGCCGAAAAGGCCGACCAATGTCACCATCAGCGCGTCGCTCGCGGGTTCAAGCATGGCAGATCCTCCCCAGTCAATGCCTTGCGGTCATGTGTCTCGTGCTGCGGCGGCGATCACTTGTCGCCGGTGTCGCAAAATAGCTCATACACCAATTCCAGTATGCGTTTGGGGCGGTCATCCGCCAAGCGATAATAGATCGCCTTTCCCTCGCGGCGCGGGATGACCAGACCTTCAAGACGCAAGCGCGAGAGCTGTTGGCTGACAGCAGCCTGCCGCGCCGAGAGCAGCTCTTCGAGCTCGGTCACGGATTTTTCGCCGGTGACCAAATGGCACAGAATCATCAAGCGGCCTTCATGGCTCACCGCTTTGAGGAAATTCGAAGCGTCAGTGGCGCTTTCGACGATGCGGTCCATTTCCGCTTCGGTGATGGTGTCGTTGATGATGGGCAATCCCATGATCCGGTCCTCGTTGGTTTGCGGCGGCATCGGTGTGGGCCGTTTGCCGCGGCGCTCTCTTTGGTGCGTTTTGCGCCATTATGGGGCCTTTGGGCCATGTTGTTAACGTCTGCGGCTCAATTTCGTGCGCAGTCTGCAATGTTACGGCGCCTTTAGGGTGCAGGTGTCACCCGTCAAAATCCGTTTCCTCCCGCAACATTTTTTCGAGCAGGCCCCAAAAAAAATCCTCGCCGGGGTAGCCTTCGATGCGGCCGATTTCACGTGCATCCTCGATCAATAGAAAGGTCGGGGTGAAGGCGACGCTGCGGGTAAGTGTGATGTCTTTCGGTGGTAGATCCGAGATGTCGATATGACGCAGCGGCGCGAATATTCCGGCCGCTGATTTGGGATAGATCGGACCGATTTTATCCTCCCATTCGATGCAATAGGGGCATCCGGGACGATCCACCATCAGCAGTTCCGCCGCGTCTGCCGTTGCGCCGCCGCCCCATAGGAAGGCCGCCGCGACCGCCGCGATGCCGTGGCGCAAGAGCCTGCGCAGCCCCCCGGACAGGGGCTGCGGCGGTGGTGTCTTGGCAAGGTAAAGGGCGGCGCGCATAAGGGCTGTGGTCTTTGCGATGTCGTGTTGTGATTGACTGTCAGTTTACGCACAACATAATGTGAATGTGTGAATGACTCAAGGAGGCTCCATGCTCGAAATCACTTATGCCGGTGCGGCGCTCGCGGGGCTTTTGTCGTTTTTCACCCCCTGTATCTTGCCGATGGTGCCGTTTTACCTGTGCTATATGGCGGGCACGTCGATGGCAGAACTGCGCAGCGAAGGCGGGGTGTCGCCGCGCACGCAACGGCGATTGATCGCGTCGTCGGTTTTCTTCGCCTTTGGGGTGACGACGATTTTTGTGCTGCTCGGCCTCGGTGCGACCGCTTTGGGGCAGGCTTTTGCGCAGTGGAAGCAACCGTTGAGCTATGTTGCGGCGGCGGTGTTGCTGTTGTTCGGGCTGCATTTTTTGGGCGTTTTTAAGATCGGGTTGTTTTACCGCGAGGCGCGGATCGAGAGTAAATCCGAACCGACCACGGTGTTGGGCGCCTATGTGATGGGCTTGGCCTTTGGATTCGGTTGGACCCCCTGCGTCGGGCCGGCCTTGGCGTCGATCTTGATGGTGGCCTCGGGGATGGGGGATTTGTGGCGCGGCGGGACGTTGTTGTTGGTCTACGGCTTGGCGATGACCGCGCCGTTTGTGGTGGCGGCGATGTTTGCCAAACCGTTCCTGAATTGGCTGGCGCGTAACCGGCGTTATATGGCCTATGTGGAAAAGGCGATGGGGGTGATGCTGATTGTGTTTGCCCTGCTGATTGCCACCAATAGCGTGAACTATATCGCGCAGAAAATGATTGAGTGGTTTCCGAGCTTTGGCACTCTTGGTTAGACCCCGTTGGGGCAGGACGTAGGCGCGCGGCGCGCAGGAGGAGGGAAGATGATGAAACGGATAATGATGACGGGCGCGGCGCTTATGCTGTCGGCGCTGCCGGTGCTGGCGGGCACGCTTGGCGACGACGGGTTGCACAAAACCGATTGGATGCGCGACACCTTCAAGGATCTGCGCGAGGATCTGGCAGAGGCCAATGCCGAAGGCAAGCGCCTCGCTTTGATCGTCGAGCAGCGCGGGTGTATTTACTGCACTCAAATGCATGAAGAGGTCTTTCCAATTCCTGCGATTGATTCTTACATCAAAGAAAATTTCTTCTTCATCCAGATCAATATGTATGGCGATGTCGAGGTGACCGATTTCGATGGCGAGACGTTGTCGGAAAAGGACATGGTGCGCAAATGGGGATTGATGTTCACCCCGACGATGATGTTTTTTCCCGAAGAGGTGGGCGAGGGCGCGGCGCCGCAGGTCGCGGTTGCACAGGTGCCGGGCGCCTTTGGCAAGCATACCACGCTTAATTTGCTGACATGGGTGAAGGAAAAAGGCTATGCGGGCGAGGAGACCTTCCAGAAATATCATGCGCGTAAACTGGCGGAAACCGGCGGCGAATAGAACGTGCGGGCGGATGGATCCAGTGTCTTTGGGGGTTGCGAGGGGCGCCCGCAGTGAGGGTGTTTGACCAAGGGTAAAGGGACCCCGCATGCCGCCGCAGCATGTTGCTGAAGATGCGGGGCGGTAAATATAAGTAAATTCAATATTGTGAATTTGTAGTTGTCATGGGGACATGATGTGGACTACGGTATACGGAGCTATCCTAGCCGAGAAACGATAGCCATGGGAGGAAACATGAGGCTTTCTACAGTTACACTGGTGGCAACGCTGGTTGCATCGGGGGCGGCATTTGCCAACCCGGTCGCGCCCGCAGATGTCACCTTCGACGAGGGTGCGGTCGGCGTATCCTTGACCGGCGCGCCGGGCGATCCGGCCAATGGTGCCGCGATTATGAAGGACAAAGGTCAGGGCAATTGCATCGCCTGCCATGAGGTGACGGCGCTTAAGGACGCGCCATTCCACGGCGAGGTCGGGCCACTGCTTGACGGGGTCGGGGATCGTTATTCCGAGGCCGAGCTGCGCGGGATTTTGGTGAATGCCAAAATGCCGTTCGAAGGCTCGGTGATGCCGGCCTATTATAAGGTCGACGGGTTTAATCGCCCGGGCAATGCCTACACCGGCAAGGCCGCCGAGGGACCGCTTGATCCGCTGCTCAGCGCGGCGCAGATCGAAGATGTTATTGCCTTCCTGATGACGCTCAAAGACGAGTGATCAGGGCAGGGAACCTTAAGGAGATAAATATGGAATTCTCACGACGCGAAACACTGGCCCTTGGGCTTGGTGCTGCTGCGCTGACGGTTTTGCCAATGCGCGCGATGGCGGCGGCAGACGAGGCGATTGCAGCCTTTACCGGCGGGGCAGACGTGGCCGAAGGCGGTGTCACATTGACCGCACCGGAAATCGCAGAAAACGGCAATACGGTTCCGGTTTCGGTATCCGCCGAAGGCGCGGTATCGATCATGATCCTGGCGGCGGGCAACCCCACGCCGGGCGTGGCGACGTTCAATTTCGGCCCCCTCGCAGGCAGCCGGTCGGCCAGCACACGCATCCGCCTTGCCGGTACGCAAGACGTTGTTGCGATTGCGAAAATGGAAGATGGCAGCTTTGCGCGCGCAAGCTCGACCGTGAAAGTCACCATCGGCGGCTGCGGCGGCTAATTCAGGAGAGATAAGACCATGGCATCTGGTGTAAAACCCCGCGTCAAAGCCCCCAAAACGGCGGCGGCTGGCGAAACTGTCACAATCAAGACCCTGATCAGCCACAAGATGGAATCGGGTCAACGCAAGAACAAGGACGGCTCCGCCATTCCGCGTTCGATCATCAACCGCTTCACCTGTGAGTTCAACGGCCAGTCGGTGATTGATATCAAAATGGAACCGGCGATTTCGACCAACCCCTATTTCGAATTCGAGGCCGTCGTGCCCGAAGCGGGGGACTTCAAATTCACATGGTATGACGACGATGGGTCGGTCTATGAGGATATGAAATCGGTGGCGATTGCCTAATGGGCGGCCTTCAGGGAGGAAGACTATGACCAAGCAAACAAGCACCAAGGCGCTTTTGGCTTTGACCCTTGCAGGCGGGGCCCTTTGGGGCGCTGCGGCGCAGGCGGATGAAGACGCGCAATTGGTGATCAATGGCGAGATCGAGATCGTCACCAAGGCCCCGCTTCCTGCGCATATGGAAGAGGCCAACATGGATGCGATTTATTCCGGTTGGTTGTTTCGTGCCGATGAAACCCAGCAAACCCAAATGGACGACTTCGATAACCCGGGGATGATTTTTGTCGATCAAGGCATGGATCAGTGGAACGCTGTTGACGGATCCGAGGGCAAATCTTGTGCATCGTGCCACGAGGACGTCGAAACATCGATGAAGGGCGTGCGCGCGGAATATCCCAAGTGGAATGACAATGCCGAAGAAGTGCGCACATTGGTGATGCAAATCAACGATTGCCGCACGGAACAAATGGGCGCCGAACCCTATGGGTACACATCGGGAAAAATGGCCAATATGGAGGCTTTGATTTCGTTGCAATCGCGCGGGATGCCGGTCGATGTGGCGATTGATGGCCCGGCCGAAAGCATGTGGGCGCAGGGCAAAGAGCTTTATTATACCCGCACGGGTCAACTCGACCTGTCTTGTGCGTCTTGCCACGAAGAGAACTATGGCAACATGATCCGTGCGGATCATTTGAGCCAAGGTCAGATCAATGGCTTTCCGGTTTACCGTTTGAAGAATACCAAGCTGAACACAGCCCATGCGCGGTTCAAAGGTTGCGTGCGCGATACCCGCGCCGAGACGTTCAAACCCGGAAGCCCCGAGTTTGTGGCGCTTGAGCTTTATGTCGCCTCGCGTGGCAACGGATTGTCGGTCGAAGCACCCTCGGTGCGGAACTAAATCATAAGAGCGCGTGGGGGCGTCATTGTACGCCCTCACGCGGCACACCCGCGCAAGTGTATTGCGCGGACGGGACGGAAATATGACATCGGGGCGATGCTCCACCACCATGGGCCATGTCGGCCAAGGCTGCACGCATATCCACGCGGGCGGTTCAGGATATTCTTAACCTTTCGGAGTCGGTCGATATGATTTCACGCCGCGATTTTCTTCAAGTCGGAATGGCTGCATCGGCGCTTGTGGGCGCGTCGGGGTTTGGCAATTGGGGCCGTTTGGCGGCGCAGCAGGCGCTCACCCAAGATCAACTTCTCGACTTTGACACCTACGGAAATGTCAGCCTGATCCACGTCACCGACATTCACGCGCAGCTCAAACCGATTTATTTTCGCGAGCCGGAGATCAACATCGGCGTTGGCGCGGCCAAGGGTCAGATGCCGCATGTCACCGGTGCGGATTTCCGCCGTGCCTATGGTATCGAGGATGGATCGCCGTCGCATTATGCGTTGACTTACAATGACTTCACCGCGTTGGCGGGCACCTATGGACGCGTCGGGGGCATGGACCGCGTGGCCACCGTGATCAACCAAATTCGTGCGGCGCGCCCGGATGCGCTGCTCTTGGATGGCGGTGATACGTGGCACGGCTCCTACACCTGCCACCACACCGAAGGCCAGGATATGGTCAATGTGATGAACGCGCTCAAACCCGATGCGATGACTTTCCATTGGGAATTCACGCTGGGATCGGAGCGGGTGAACGAGATTGTTGAGGGGCTGCCCTTTGCGGCGTTGGGGCAGAATATTTTCGATGCGGAATGGGATGAGCCGGCGGAATTGTTCAAACCCTATAAAATGTTCGAACGTGGCGGCGTGAAAATTGCCGTGATCGGGCAGGCCTTCCCCTACATGCCCATCGCCAACCCCGGTTGGATGTTCCCTGAATACAGCTTTGGCATCCGCGACGCGCATATGCAAAGCATGGTGGACGAGGTGCGCGCTGCAGGCGCCGAATTGGTGGTTTGCCTGTCGCATAACGGCTTTGACGTGGACAAGAAAATGGCCGGAAAAGTCACCGGCATTGACGTGATCTTGTCGGGGCACACCCATGACGCATTGCCCGAACCGGTTCTGGTGGGCGAGACAATTATCATTGCGTCGGGCTCGAACGGCAAATTCGTAAGCCGCGTCGATCTGGATGTGCGCGACGGGCGGATGATGGGGTTCAAACATAAATTGATCCCGATTTTTTCCGATGTCATCGAACCGGATAAAGAGGTGGCCGCATTGATTGATGCACAGCGCGCGCCCTATGCGGATCAACTCTCTGAAGTGATCGGGCAGACCGACAGCCTTTTGTACCGGCGTGGGAATTTTAACGGCTCTTGGGATGATCTGATCTGTGATGCGCTTTTGTCCGAACGCGAGGCCGATATCGCCATGTCGCCGGGGGTGCGTTGGGGGCCGTCGATCCTACCGGGGCAGGATATCACCCGCGAGGACATTTGGAACGTGACATCAATGTCTTATGGTAAGGCCTACCGTAGCGAAATGACCGGCGAATTCATCCATGTGATCCTCGAAGACGTGGCGGATAACCTTTTTAACACCGATCCCTATTACCAGCAGGGCGGCGATATGGTGCGGATCGGCGGCATGGGGTACCGCATTGATATCTCTAAGAAACAAGGCGAACGGATTTCCGAGATGACCCTGCTCAAAACAGGCGAATTGATTGATCCGGCCAAGACTTACCAAGTCGCCGGTTGGGCCAGCGTCAATGAGGGCACCGAAGGTCCGCAAATTTGGGATGTGGTGGAAAGCCATATCCGCAAACAGGGTACGGTGTCCGTCGCCCCGAACAATAGCGTCACGGTGGTGGGGGCCTGAGGCCTCCGCCCCGTCGGCAAACCGAGAGCAAATTTTTTTATCCATTGAATTCATACAGATGAATTTAATGTTATGAAGGGAGCAAGAAGCATATGACAGTCAGCTTCAAAGGCAAATCCCCATCGCGGCGCGCATTCCTCAAAGGTGCGGCCACGGCGGCGGGTGCGCTTGCCACGGCGGGCGCGGCGCGTGCGGCGGGCGATCCGTTGATCACCGAAGTGCAACCATGGGCAAGCGGGTTCGGAGATGGGGTGGATGAGACGCCTTACGGACTGCCGATCAAATTCGAAAGCGATGTTGTGCGGCGTAACGTGGAATGGCTCACGGCTGATACGATTTCTTCGATTAACTTCACGCCGATCCATGCGCTGGACGGGACGATCACGCCGCAAGGTTGTGCGTTCGAGCGGCACCATTCCGGTGCGATTGAATTGGCAAAGGAAGATTACCGGTTGATGATCAACGGGTTGGTCGATCGTGAATTGATCTTTACCTATGCCGATCTCGAACGCTTTCCGCGGGTCAATCAGGTGAATTTCCTCGAATGCGCCGCCAATACCGGCATGGAATGGGCCGGTGCGCAATTGAATGGCGCACAGTTCACCCATGGTATGATCCACAATATGGAATATTCCGGCGTGAGCCTGCGCACGATTCTGGAGGAGGCGGGCCTGACCAAGGCGGGCGATCTCAAGGATAAGTGGATCTATGTGGAAGGGGCCGATGCTTCATCGAACGGGCGTTCGATCCCGATGGAAAAGGCTTTGGATGATTGTATCCTTGCGTTCAAAGCCAATGGCGAAGCCCTGCGCAAGGAACATGGTTATCCTGTGCGCCTTGTGGTGCCCGGATGGGAAGGCAACATGTGGATCAAATGGATCCGCCGCATCGAGGTCACGGACGCGCCGGTCGAAAGCCGCGAGGAGACGTCAAAATATACCGATACTTTGGCCGACGGCACCTCGCGCAAATGGACATGGGTGATGGATGCGAAATCCGTCGTGACATCGCCCAGCCCGCAATCGCCGATCACCCATGGCAAGGGGCCATTGGTCATCACCGGCCTTGCGTGGTCCGGCAACGGAGCGATCAAACGGGTCGATGTGTCGCGTGATGGCGGGAAGACATGGGCCGAGGCGCGGTTGGCGGCGCCGGGACAAAAAATGGCGCTGACGCGCTTTTATCTTGATATCGATTGGGACGGTTCGGAGATGCTGTTGCAAAGCCGGGCGATGGACGAGACCGGATATGTCCAGCCGACCAAAACCCAATTGCGCGCAGTGCGTGGTTTGAATTCGATCTATCACAATAACTGCATCCAGACCTGGTGGGTCAAGGAGAGCGGGGAGGCCGAAAATGTTGAAGTATCTTAATTCTCTGACGGCCATAACTTTGGCGACGATGGCGATCGCGACGGCCGCAGATGCCGGCCCGTTCGGGCTTGGCCGGGCGGCGACGTCTGACGAGGTTGCGGCGTGGAATTTGGACGTGCGTCCCGATGGCAGCGGCCTTCCGGTGGGGGCGGGCAATGTCGAGGATGGTGATGTTCTTTTTGCTGACAATTGCGCCTCCTGTCACGGGGATTTTGCCGAAGGGCGGGGCAATTGGCCGAAGCTGGCCGGCGGGGTGGATACGCTTGATCACGACGACCCGTTGAAAACGGTTGGCTCTTATTGGCCATATCTTTCAACCACTTGGGATTATGTGAACCGCTCGATGCCATTCGGCAATGCGCAAAGCCTCAGCGCCGATGAAGTCTATGCTGTCGTTGCTTATATCCTCTATTCGAATGATATGGTGGAAGATGATTTCATTCTGTCGAACGAGACATTTTTGGACGTAGAGATGCGCAACGCAGACGGGTTCATCATCGATGATCGGGCCGAAACTGAATATGCGCAATTCTCTGCGGCGCCTTGCATGGAAAACTGCAAGGCGGAGGTGGAAATCACCATGCGGGCATTGGTTTTGGATGTGACGCCCGAAGAAGAAGACGCTGAGGCCGCAGCGCAAGAACAGAGCGCACCTGTCTCAAAGACCAAAGCCGAGGCGCCTGCCGCCGCTGCACCGGTTGTGGTACCGGTTCAGGAATCGGCGCTCGATCCGGGGTTGGTTGCCGAGGGCGCCAAGGTTTTCAAGAAGTGTAAGGCTTGCCATCAGGTGGGCGAGGGCGCGAAAAACAAAACCGGTCCGCTGCTGAACGGGATTGCCGGACGTGCCGTTGGCACGATCGAGGGGTTCCGGTATTCCAAGTCTTTCCAAGAGTTAAGCGCCGAAGGTGCGGTTTGGGACGACGCGGCTTTGGCGGCATTTTTGGCCAAACCCAAGGCCTATGCCCCGAAAACCAAAATGTCGTTTGCCGGTTTGAAGAAGGACAGCGATATCGCCGCGATGATCGCTTACCTTAAATCGGTCTCGCCATAGGCGCGCAAATCATCGGACTTGCGGGGATTAAAGGCGGGGGGCGCTTGCGGGCGCGCCCCGTTTTACTGTGCGGCATATGTTGCTGTTAGGAGACACGATGGGCGCAGGTAAAACTTTACCTTTCATCAACCAATACCTGAAATTCAGGAAGAAACCTCGCACGGTGGGTAGAGAAATCTCCCGCTGCCCTTGCAGCCCCTTGGGCGCGAGACTAAGACTCCATTAGCATCTGACGCGTAATGATGCCCCGGACAGCAGAAGGCAGGCGGATATGAAAGACCCAATCGATACCTATATGAACACCCTTGTTCCCATGGTCGTTGAACAAACGAGCCGGGGCGAGCGGGCCTATGATATTTTCTCGCGGCTTTTGAAAGAGCGGATTATTTTCCTTTCGGGGCCGGTGCATGACGGCATGAGCTCGCTCATTGTCGCGCAATTGTTGCACCTTGAGGCCGAAAATCCCTCCAAAGAAATATCGATGTATATCAACTCGCCCGGTGGTGTTGTGACCAGCGGATTGTCGATCTACGACACGATGCAATACATCAAACCCAAAGTGTCGACCCTTGTGATCGGCCAAGCCGCCTCGATGGGCTCGCTTTTGCTTACGGCGGGTGAGGCGGGCATGCGGTTCTCGTTGCCCAACAGCCGCGTGATGGTGCACCAGCCCTCCGGCGGGTATCAAGGTCAAGCAACGGACATCATGATCCACGCACAAGAGACGCAAAAACTCAAAACGCGTCTTAATGAAATTTATGTGCGTCATACGGGGCAGACCCTGAAAAAAGTCGAAGCGGCGCTTGAGCGCGATAATTTCATGTCGCCCGAAGAAGCCAAAGACTGGGGTCTCATCGACGAGATCGTTGAAAGCCGCGCCAAAGGCGATGACGCGGAATAAGTAATCACGTCTGCGTGCCCCCTTGGCGCGCAGGCATTTTCAGATTGTAGAGCCTCTTTGGCTGTCCTAAGCTATCCTTGAATGAAGGGCGCCGGACGACCAGAATGGTCACACGATGCAGACACGGGGCCTGAAAGGGACGACATGGCGAATACATCCAACGGTGACAGCAAAAACACCCTCTATTGCAGCTTTTGCGGCAAGAGCCAGCATGAGGTGCGAAAGCTGATTGCCGGCCCGACTGTTTTCATCTGTGATGAATGTGTCGAGCTTTGCATGGATATCATCCGCGAAGAGACCAAAACATCCGGTTTGAAGTCCTCCGAAGGCGTGCCCGCGCCGCAAGAAATCTGCGACGTGCTCGACGATTATGTGATTGGTCAGATGATGGCCAAACGTGTGTTGTCGGTCGCGGTTCACAACCATTACAAACGCCTTAATCATTCGGCCAAAGGGTCGGACATCGAATTGGCGAAGTCCAACATTATGCTGATTGGTCCGACGGGTTGCGGTAAAACGCTTCTGGCGCAGACCTTGGCGCGGATTTTGGATGTGCCGTTCACGATGGCGGATGCCACCACTTTGACCGAGGCCGGTTATGTGGGCGAGGACGTTGAAAACATCATTCTGAAATTGCTCCAGGCTTCGGAATATAATGTCGAGCGCGCACAGCGCGGCATCGTATACATCGACGAAGTTGATAAGATCACGCGCAAATCCGAAAACCCGTCGATCACCCGCGATGTTTCGGGTGAGGGCGTGCAGCAGGCTTTGTTGAAACTGATGGAAGGCACGGTTGCCTCGGTGCCGCCGCAGGGCGGACGCAAACACCCGCAACAAGAATTCTTGCAAGTCGACACGACCAACATCCTGTTTATCTGTGGCGGTGCCTTTGCCGGTTTGGACCGGATCATTGCGCAGCGTGGCAAAGGGTCGGCCATGGGCTTTGGCGCAGATGTGCGCGACAATGATGCGCGCGGCGTGGGCGAGATCTTCACCGATCTGGAGCCGGAAGATCTGCTTAAATTCGGTTTGATCCCTGAATTCGTTGGCCGTTTGCCGGTGATTGCAACGCTTGAAGATCTCGACGAAGATGCGCTGATTACCATTTTGACCAAACCGAAGAATGCGCTTGTGAAGCAATATCAGCGTCTGTTCGAGTTGGAAGATGCCAAGCTGAGCTTTACCGATGATGCGCTGTCGGCCATCGCCAAACGTGCGATCGAGCGGAAAACCGGTGCGCGTGGCCTGCGGTCAATTCTCGAAGATATCTTGCTCAACACCATGTTCGAACTGCCGTCGATGGACAATGTCGAAGAAGTGGTTGTGAACGAAGAAGCGGTGACATCGGATGCAGCGCCTTTGATGATCTTTGCCGAAAGCAAAGAAAAGGGCGCCACCGCAGGATAGCATTTGCCTGTGCCCGTCCGGCCGAGATTTTGAGGAATGCCCGCTATTGAGCGGGCATTTTTTGTTTGGTTGGGGCCGAAGCTTTTGGCCAAGATGCACCGCTCGATTGCGCCGATATGGTCGGGGCTGTATTTGTTGGCGCAGATGGAATCTTTTGAAGAGGCAGGACATGCAACGGATCTTCTCCGGCGGCGAATTCGAGGCCAAGATCGGGTATTGTCGCGCAGTTGTGGCAAGCGGATTCGTTCATGTCGCGGGCACGGTCGGGCAGGGCGATACCGTGGTTGCGCAATGCCGTGCGGCATTGGAGACAATCGGCAAGGCGCTGGCCGAGGCGGGCAGCGGTTTCGACCGCGTGGTCCGCGTGACATACTACCTCCCGGATCGGGCCGAATTCGAACCCTGTTGGCCGGTCCTGCGCGAGGTGTTTGGCGATGCGCCCCCTGCCGCGACGATGGTGGAATGCGGGTTGATTGACGAGAGATACCGGATCGAGATCGAGGTCACGGCCTTGGCGGCGTAATAACCGCCGGTGCAGGTGCGCGATGGCATCGGCACTGGACCTTCGGCCTGATATGGTTCATATGAAACAAGACCAGTTGCGGAGAGACCGATGGGTATTCTGAACAATGTTATGCGTGTATTCACCTGGTGGAATGGCCAGACGTTGAACACACAGCTTTACACATGGCGCAAGGGCGTCAAAGTGGGTGAAGATGAGCAGGGAAACCGGTATTATCGCACCGTAGATGGCAAGCGCCGTTGGGTGATCTTTAATGGCGAAGCCGAGGCCAGCCGCGTAGACGCGGATTGGCATGGGTGGCTGCATCATACCTATAAAGAGGCGCCGACAGATCGCCCGCTGGCCCATAAAACATGGGAAAAACCACATCAGCCGAATTTGAGTGGCACGGCTATGGCTTATGCGCCTGCCGGGTCGATTCGCCGCGCGGTGCCTGCCGAGCGTAGCGATTATGAGGCTTGGACGCCGGAGTAATCCGGCGCGAGACCTGCGGCGGGACAGATGCCCGCGCAAGACGGAAGCGACCCAATGTCGGAAAATATCACTGAAACTCTGGTTGGCGGTGCCGTTTTGGCGGCTGCGGTAGGATTTTTGTTCTACGCGGGACAAGCCACGGGCTTTTCTGCGGGCAATAGCGGCTATCCGTTGACTGCGTCCTTCCGGTCGTTGGAAGGGATCAGCGTTGGCACGGATGTGCGCCTTGCCGGTGTGAAAATCGGCACGGTGACAGAGGTGGCCTTGGACACCGAGACCTATCGCGCCTCGGCCGAGTTTACCGTCGCAAGCGGCATTGATATCCCCGATGACAGTGCTGTCGCGATTTCCTCCGAAGGTCTTCTGGGCGGTAACTTTGTCGAGGTGATGCCAGGGGGGTCGCCCTTCTATCTTGCGTCGGGCGATGAAATTGAATTCACCCAAGGTTCGATCAGCCTGATTTCTCTTTTGATGAAATTTGTCTCCGGGGATGACAGCAGCGACAGCGCCGCGGGCCAATGACACGTTTCGTCGGGATTTTAATGATGGTTTTTACGCTTGCGGTGGCAGGGCCGGTCGCCGCACAGCAAAAAACAACCACGGCCTCCGGTGCGATTTTACGCACGCTCGACAAGGTGTCGGGGCAGGTCTTTGATCATACGATGCAATCGGGGACCGGGTTTGACATGGGGCGGCTGCGGGTCGATCTTCTTGAGTGCCGTTATCCTTCGGACAACCCCGCAGCGGACGCTTTTGCCCATGTGACGGTGCGCGATGCTGGGGAAGATGCGCCGGTTTACGATGGTTGGATGGTCGCGTCTTCGCCGGCGTTGAGCGCGTTGGATCATTCGCGTTATGACGTTTGGGTCATCCGCTGCAAGACTTCCTGAGGGTCGCGCTCAAGCGGACAGGCCATGATATCCGCAGGCCGCGCCACGGCTTCATTTAACATCATGTGATAGTCTTTGCGCGGCACCTCCACCGCGCCGAGGCGGATCAAATGTGGTGTGGTGAACTGCGTGTCAAACAACCTGAATCCGCAACGCCGCAAGTGATCAACCAGATGCGTCAGCGCCAGTTTTGACGCATCACTACGCGTCGAGAACATGCTTTCGCCAAAGAAGGCGGCGCCACAGGTGACCCCATAAACCCCACCGCAGAGCATTCCGTCTTGCCAAACTTCGATCGAATGGGCTGCGCCGCGCAGGTGCAGCGCGCGATATAGCCGTGCGATGTCGGCGCTGATCCATGTTTCTGCGCGGTCGGCGCAATGGGCCAGAACCCCGTCGAAATCTTGGTTGAGCGTGACGCCATAGCCGCCGCGCCGCATCCGGCGGCCAAGGCTGCGCGAAACGTGAAACCCGTCCATCGGGAAAATGCCGCGCCGACGTGGGTCAACCCAGAATACTTCGGGGTCGTTTTCATGCTCGGCCATCGGAAAGACCCCGATGCGGTAGGCTTCAAGCAGGATCTCGGGGGTGATGTGTGCAGCAAGGGTCATTCAAATACGGTGAAACTCGTTCGGATTTTCAAGGCGGCGGTTAACGGGCCGGTTTTCTCCACCATTTACGCTTATCTGACGTGAAGTTTCCAGTGAGGTCTTGGAATGAGTGGAATTGGTAATGGGCCGGGCAATTCGGCGATGATGATGGTGAACCGTATGCATGCACGTCACCGCCTGCTTTTGGATGCCTATCGGGATGTGATTGTGGATAGCAACGTGCTGCATCTCGGGGCGGAAGACGGGCGTTGGTGTTATGCATTTGCGTCGGCGGGGGCCGCGCGGGTGGTCGGTGTCGAGCAGAACGCCGAACCGGTGAGCAAATTCAGCCGCCATCCTGACATCGGCCTGCGCGAGCGGATTGATTTACGGTGTGCCGATCCGATGAAGGAACTGGCCGCCGAAGTGCAGGCCGAGCGGCGCTATGACGTGGTGGCGATGTTTGATTTGCTCGAAAACGTTGCGGATCTGTTTTTGCTTTTCTCACATATCCGGGCGCTGGCGCCGCGTTTGGTGATTCTCGACGGGGTATTCTTGATCTCGGATGATCCGGTGTTGCGCATGGTCAACCACCCGGTGCCAAGCGGCGAAGGAGAGGGGCCATTGCGCCCGCGCGCAGTGCCGGGGCCGCGTGCCTTGCAAGTGATCGCCGAGGCGCTGGATTACGAGTTGGAGTGGGTCGACTGGACGCAGGTGCCAGAGAATCAACGCGTCGGTTTGTCAGATTATTTCGTCACCGACGGCCAGAAACGCGCCAGTTGCACCATGGTGCCGCGCGGCCTGTGACCGCCCGGATCACGCAAAACGCCCGCCGGTCGCACAGCGGGCGTTTTGTATTCTGTTGTCGCAGGCTGCCCGAAGCCTATTTTCCGGCGAACTTCTGTTCAAGCCAATGCTCGAGCCAATGAATGTTGTAGGTGCCTTCGTGGATGTCGTCCTCTTGCAAGAGCGCATCGAAAAGCGGCACGGTCGTGTCGACCCCATCAACAATCAATTCCCCCAAAGCCCGGTTTAGACGCGCCAGAGCCTCAGCACGGTCGCGGCCATGGACGATCAATTTGCCAATCAAGCTGTCGTAATAAGGCGGGATCGTGTAGCCGTCATAAAGCGCCGAATCCATCCGCACGCCAAGCCCACCAGGCGCATGAAAGGCAGAGATCGTACCGGGGCAGGGCGAGAAGTTCGGAAGCTTTTCCGCATTGATCCGCACTTCAATCGCATGGCCATTGATGGTGAGCGCATCCTGATCGAAGGTCATCGGCAGGCCTTCGGCGACGCGGATTTGTTCGCGCACCAGATCCACGCCGAAAATCGCTTCGGTGACGGGGTGCTCGACCTGCAGGCGGGTGTTCATTTCGATGAAATAGAACTCGCCGTTTTCATAGAGAAACTCGATCGTGCCGGCGCCAATATAATTGATTTTGGCCACGGCATCGGCACAGACTTTGCCGATGCGCGCACGTTCTTCGGGGGTGATGCAGGGGCCGGGGGCTTCTTCGAATACCTTTTGGTGGCGCCGTTGCAGTGAACAATCGCGTTCGCCCAAATGCACGGCGCGGCCTTTACCATCGCCGAACACCTGTATCTCGATGTGGCGCGGTGTGGTCAGGTATTTTTCGATATAGACCTCGTCATTGCCAAAGGCGGCTTTGCCTTCGGCGCGCGCGGTGTGAAATGCGCTTTCCATATCTGCTGCGGTTTGCGCGACTTTCATACCGCGTCCGCCGCCGCCAGCGGTGGCCTTAATGATCACCGGATAGCCGATTTCCTCGCCCAGCTTTTTTGCCGTGGCCAAATCCGGTACGCCGCCGCCCGAACCGGGCACACAGGGCACGCCGAGTGCTTTCATCGTGTCGATCGCGGTGATTTTATCACCCATGACGCGGATATGTTCCGCCGTGGGGCCGATAAAGGTCAGCCCGTGGTCCTCGACGATCTGCACGAAATTCGCGTTTTCAGAGAGGAATCCATAGCCCGGGTGCACTGCCTGCGCGCCGGTGACTTCACAGGCGGCGATGATCGCGGGGATCGACAGGTAACTTTCGGTGGAGGAGGGCGGGCCGATACAAATGCTTTCGTCGGCCATGCGCACATGCATTGCATCGGCGTCGGCGGTGGAATGCACAGCGACCGATTTAATGCCCATTTCGCGGGCGGCGCGGATCACCCGCAAGGCAATTTCGCCTCTGTTGGCGATTAGGATTTTATCGAACATATGCTGCGCCTTATTCGATAACAACGAGCGGCGAGCCATATTCGACCGCTTCGCCGTCGGCGACGAGAATACGCTTCACGGTGCCCGATTTCGGCGCTGGAATGTGGTTCATGGTTTTCATCGCTTCAACGATCAGCAGCGTGTCACCTTCGCTGACTTGCTGGCCGGTGGCGATGAAAGCGGGCGCGCCCGGTTCGGCTTGTAGATAAATCGTGCCGACCATCGGCGAGGTGACGGCGCCGGGGTGGCTTGCGGGGTCGTCTTCGATAGGTGCACTTACTGCTGGTGCTGCTGCGGCGGGCGCGGGGGCCGGTGCGGCAGCGGCAGGGGCCGCTGCGACCTGGGTGATGATTTCCTTTTTGCGGCTGACGCGCACGTTGAGGCTGTCATCTTCGCCATAGTCGCGCTTGACCTGCAATTCGGTCAAATCGTTTTCGCGCAGAAGTTCTGCCAGTGCCTGAATAAAGGCGACATCGGCGTCATGGGTGTTTTTTGTCATATCGTCCTCAAACGGTCAGATGCGCCCATCTTGGCGTGGGCCCTGCCAAATCTGGTCCGCTTATAGGCCATGCTGGGGTGCTAATAAAGCGGGCAATTTCATCCTATATGGGGTGCCGGTGGTCGAAATGCGAGGCGAACGGCGCTCTATGGCGTCAAAGTGGCCAAAGCGCGGCGGGATCACAATGGCGTACCCGCGAGTTTCGCGACCAATTCGGCCAGTTTACGTGCCTTGAATTTCTTCAAAAGACGGGCGCGATACACTTCGATAGTGCGATAGCTCAGGTCCAGTTCCTTGCCAATTTCTTTGCAGGTCAACCCACGACAGGTCAAAATCGCCACATCGCGTTCGCGGCGGGTGAGTTCGACCAACGGGCGTTCGTCGGAGAGATCGGCAAATGACCATATGCCTTGGCGGAACGGATCTTCGGGGGTGAGTGATTGGCCGCGTGCCCGACACCAGAACAACGTGCCATCCCGGCGGCGCATGACACGCTCGTCTTGGTAGCGGCCTGTGGTGCGCAGAGCCTTGCGCCAGCGTGCGCCGATGGCCTCGAACTCCTGTATGGATGGATAAAGCTTTGAGAATTGCGTGTTCTGATAGCTGTCGGGCGTGCCGCCAAACATGCGTGCGAAATGTTGGTTGCATCGTCGGACGACCCGGTTCTCCAATACCACAAGTCCGGTTGGCGCAAAATCGAAGGCCAGATCGGCGAGGGTATCCTCGGATCTGGCCGCATGGGGCGCGTTGGCGGGTGAGGCTATAGGAACGGGGCGTGCGGTGGTGGGGGGCATGGAGGGGATATTGCACCCACGCGCGGGCGGGCGCAAAGGAATTCCATGCACTGCGCCGACGGCCAAGTCTCAAGAGCCGTCAGGCGGCGCGGCTGGCAACAATCGCGGCATCATAGGTGGCCAGAACCTGACTGGCGGCAAAGCGCTGGTCGGGGGTCGGGACATCAATCGAACCGACATCCTCGCCCTGACGCGCGGCGGCGATGGCGCTTTGTTTGGCGGATCGGGCGGCGGCTTCGATCTCGCGTACGAGGTATTGCGCGCGCAGCTCGGCTTGCAACGCAAGGCTCAGCGCATGGCTTTCGGCATTGGCAATCTCGGCCTGCCGGCGCATTTGATCATTGTTGACGTCGGATTGGGGCGCTTGAGGTGCAACAGCCGGGCGGGTGTCCACAACGGCGATTTCGCGCGGTGTGGCGGCGATGGGGGCCGCCTCCTCATCAAGGGCGCGGGCGTCAGGCTGACGCACGGCGTCTTGGGGGGCTTGCGCAGCGCGCAGTCCGGTTTCGATGACTTGCGCGCGAACCTCGTCATCCGCCGCTCCAAACATCGCTTCGGCCGTGGCCACACGGGTTTTGTGGTCTTGAACCGGTGGGGCTTCGACGGCGACGCGGGCCGCGCTTTCCTTTGAGGTCGGGTTGGCGCTGCGGCGGACAACATCCGCGGCGGCTTGGGTGGCCTGATCTTGCGTGCTGCCGGTTTTTTCCGCAGCGGCTGGATTGGCCAATACCGTTGCCGGATTGATCGCGGACGGCGGCGAGAGCGCCCCAGCCGCTGGCGCTGCACCGGGGACAAACCCGCGGCCCCCTGTTCCTGCCGACGATGTGTCGGTCATAGGTGTTTGGTGATTTTGTTTTTGCGTGCCGTCTTGCAGCACGCTGGACATCGCCCATCCGACAATCCGCATTGCAAGCATTTGTTACATCCTTTGAATTACCCACACGACTCAGAGGTTAAGACGTAAATGTTTATAGACGATTAATACTTGTTAAATTCTGGTGTCTGCGTCCGATCCAAACTCGCTGCGGTGCATGAAAATAGGGGTGCCGTGGGGCGGGCGGCGCCTTGGTACTGTGGATATCGTTGCACGGCGAGGGCGGTAAAACCTTAACGGCTTCATACATGTGAAGAGAACTTAAGATGTGCGGCGCGGATGCGGCTTGGCAGGCGCGCCAAAGGACAAGGGCCGGAACAGTGCTCCGGCCCTTGTCATGGTAAGGTCATCGTGAGGGCGCGCGCCCGGCTTAGCTGCGGTTCATGCGGTTCTCGATCAACTCGTCAACAACGGCGGGTTCGGCCAATGTCGAAGTGTCGCCAAGCGCGCCGAAATCGTCTTCGGCAATCTTGCGCAGGATGCGCCGCATAATTTTGCCGGAACGGGTTTTCGGCAGGCCGGGGGCCCATTGAATGAGGTCCGGTTTGGCGATGGGGCCGATTTCGGTGCGCACCCATGTTTCCAATTCTTTGCGCAGCGCGTCCGACGGTTCGATCCCGTTCATCAAAGTGACATAGGCATAGATGCCTTGCCCTTTGATATCATGGGGGTAGCCGACAACGGCGGCCTCGGCCACCTTGGGGTGGGCGACCAATGCGCTTTCGACTTCGGCGGTGCCCATACGGTGTCCGGAGACGTTGATCACGTCATCGACGCGGCCGGTGATCCAGTAATAGCCATCCTTGTCGCGGCGGCATCCGTCACCGGCAAAATAATAGCCTTTGTAGTCGGAGAAATAGGTTTTCTCGAACCGCTCGTGATCACCGTAGACCGTGCGCATTTGCCCGGGCCAGCTGTCTTTGATCGCCAAGACACCTTCGCATTCGGTGTCGTGGATTTCTTCGCCGGTCTGAGCGTCGAGCACGACGGGTTGAACCCCGAAGAAGGGCAGGGTGGCCGATCCGGGTTTGGTCGCCGTGGCGCCGGGCAGCGGGGTGAGCATGTGGCCACCGGTTTCGGTCTGCCACCAAGTGTCGACGATCGGGCATTTGCCCTTGCCGACAACATCATTGTACCAATTCCACGCTTCGGGGTTGATCGGTTCCCCGACGGTGCCCAGCAGTTTCAGATCGCTGAGGTCATATTTCTCGACCCAATCGTTGCCCTGACCCATCAGGGCGCGAATCGCGGTGGGGGCGGTATAGAATTGGTTTACTTTGTGCTTTTCGCACACGGCCCAGAACCGGCCCGCATCGGGATAGGTCGGCACGCCTTCGAACATGATGGTGGTGGCGCCATTGGCCAATGGCCCATAGATGATATAGCTGTGGCCCGTCACCCAACCCACATCGGCCGTGCACCAGAACACATCGCCATCGTGGTAATCAAACGTGTATTGATGCGTCATTGCGGCATAGACCATATAGCCGCCGGTGCTGTGCACCACGCCTTTGGGTTGGCCGGTGGACCCAGAGGTATAGAGCACAAACAGCGGGTCTTCGGCGTTCATTTCGGCGGGCTTGCAATAATCATCCGCCTCCATCGCCATCTCATTATAGTCGTAATCGCGCCCCTCGGTCCATGTGGTTTGCCCGCCGGTGCGTTTCACCACGAGGCATTTCACCGTGTCTTTACAGTGCAAAAGCGCCGCATCGGCGTTGGATTTGAGCGCGGTGACACGCCCGCCGCGCGGGGCTTCATCGGAGGTGATGACAACCTTGGCATCGCTGCCGTTGATCCGCGATCCCAAAGCATCGGGCGAGAAACCGGCAAAAACGATGGAATGGATCGCGCCGATCCGCGCACAGGCGAGCATCGCATAGGCGGCTTCGGGAATCATCGGAAGATAGATGATCACACGGTCGCCTTTGCGCACGCCCATATCTTCGAGGATATTGGCCATGCGGCAGGTGCGGCGGTGCAATTCATTATAGGTGATATGCAGCGCCTCGTCATCGGGGCTGTCGGGTTCCCAAATGATCGCGGTTTGATCGCCACGGGTTTCCAAATGACGATCGATGCAGTTGTAGGAGGCATTCAATGTGCCGTCCTCGAACCATTTGATATCGACCTGTCCTAGGGTGAAATCGGATGATTTCACTTTGCTGAAGGGCTTGATCCAATCGATCCGCTTGCCATGCTCGGCCCAGAAGGCCTCGGGGTCATTGATCGAGGCCGCATACATTTTGTCATAGGTTGCCTTATCGGCGTGGGACGATTTGCTGAATGCGGCGGAGGGCGGGTAAGATTGATCGGACATGGGGCTGGCCTTCACTACTATTTTGGTTGGGGCTGGGTATCCGTCCGCCCCATGAGTTGCAATCGGGACCAAAGGCGAACGGAGTATAGCGTTAAATCGCCAAGTATTCGGCGCGCAATTCTTCGTTGCCAAGGACCTCGGCGGCCGAACCATCAAAGACGATGCCGCCCGTGTCGAGAATAACCGCACGGTCGGCCAATTCCAATGCACGCACAGCGTTTTGTTCGACGATCACGGTGGTGATGCCCTGTTCCTTGATGATGCGCAGTGTTTTTTCAATTTCGTCCACGATGACGGGGGCGAGGCCCTCGTAGGGTTCGTCCAGCAAAAGTACCTTGATGTCGCGGGCCAAGGCGCGGGCAATCGCCAACATCTGTTGTTCGCCGCCGGACAAGGTCACGCCCTCTTGCTTGCGGCGTTCGCCCAGGCGGGGGAACAATTCATAAAGCCGCTCGATCGACCATCCGATCGGCGGGGCGATCTGTGCCAGTTGCAGGTTTTCCTCGACCGTTAGGCCGGGGATGATGCAGCGGTCTTCAGGCACCAAGGCGATGCCGAGCGAGGATGCCTGATGGGAGACCATCGTGTGCAAGGGTTGGTGATCGAGCCAGATCTCGCCGTGGGTGACTTGTGGGCTATCCATACGGGCGATGGAGCGCAGGGTTGAGGTTTTGCCTGCGCCGTTGCGGCCCAAAAGCGCAAGGATCTCGCCCTCATGCACGTTGAACGAAATGTTCTGCACGATGTAGCTTTCGCCGTAATAGCTTTCCATTTCCCAGATCGACAGGAAAGCCGGGGCGGTTTCGGCAAGGTTCTTGCCCTTTGAAAAATCGGGTTTGACGTTCATATCGCGTCCTCCGCTTAGGCCGTCTCGCCAAGGTATGCTTCGCGCACCTTGGGATGGCCTTTGATGTTGTCGGGCGTGTCTTCGACCAAAGGCGTGCCTTGGGCCAAAACGGTGATCCGCTCGGCCAAGGAGAACACAACATGCATGTCATGTTCAATGATCGCGATGGTGATATCGCGTTCGTCCTTGATCTGTTTGAGCAGGTCGATGGTGTTGTTGGTATCGGCGCGCGCCATGCCCGCCGTCGGCTCGTCGAGCAGCAAAAGCCGCGGCTCTTGCGCCAGACACATACCAATTTCGAGCCGCCGCTTGTCGCCGCGCGACATCGACGCCGCCGGCATGTGGCGTTTACCGGCCATGTTCATATCCTCAAGCATGCGCTCGGCTTTCTCGACGATCTCTTTTTCGTCGTCGGTCGGCGCAATGGCATGCAGGCGGAAGGCACCGTCGCGTTTGGCAAAACAGGGGATCATCATGTTTTCCATCACCGTGAGATCGCCAAAGATCTCGGGTGTTTGAAAGACGCGGCTGATGCCCATTTGGTTGATCTCATAGGGCGTGCGCCCCAAAACCGATTGCCCGTCGAACATCACCGATCCGGTGTCGGGGATCAACTTGCCGACGAGGCAGTTGAGAAGGGTAGATTTCCCCGCCCCGTTCGGCCCGATGATCGCATGCACCGAATTCTCGGCAACCGACAAGTTCACATCGCCTAGGGCCTGCAACCCGCCGAAGCGCTTGTTGACGTTTTTGACTTCTAGAATACCCATTCTACCGTCTCCTTATTCTGCAGGGGTGGATTGAGCGTTGTCGCCAGCGTCATCCGGTTTTTTGCGGCGGAACAATTTGGCAATGCGTTGACCGCCTTCGACCAGACCGCCGGGCAAGAAGATCACCACCAGCATGAACAACAGGCCAAGCGTCAGATGCCATCCTTTGCCGATGAACGGGTGCAAAATGCCCACAATGAGGTTTTCCAAACCGTCGGGCATGAATTCAAACCAACCGTGCAGAACCGTATCGTTGATCTTCGAGAAGATGTTCTCGAAATACTTGATGAAACCTGCACCCAAAACCGGACCGATCAAAGTGCCCGCACCGCCAAGGATGGTCATCAAAACCACTTCGCCCGATGCGGTCCATTGCATGCGTTCGGCGCCCGCAAGAGGATCCATCGACGCCATCAAGGCACCGGCCAAACCGGCATACATCCCCGAGATAACAAAGGCTGCCAATGTGTAAGGGCGCGCATTCAAGCCCGTGTAATTCAACCGCGTCTGGTTCGATTTGATCGCCCGCAGCATCAAGCCGAACGGCGAGCGAAAGATGCGGATCGACAAATAGAAGCTGAGCAGCAGGATCAGCGCGCAGAGGTAGTAACCTGCGTTGAACTGAAACAGCCATGGGCCGAGGGTCATCTCGAATGTCGAGCGCATTTCAAGTCCGAACAGCGAGGTCACAGGGATCGACCCATCCGCTGTCGCAGATTGACCAAGAACGCGCGGATCATTGAGCGTCAATTGCAAACCGGTTTCGCCATTGGTGATCGGAGTGAGCACCGAATAGGCGAGGTTGAACGACATCTGCGCAAAGGCCAGCGTCAGGATCGAGAAGTAGATCCCCGAGCGGCGCAGGCTGATAAACCCGATAACAAGGGCAAAGAGGCCCGAGACAACCACCGCCAACAGGATCGCGGGGATGACGTTCATGGACAGCAGTTTGAACATCCACACCGCCGAGTAAGAGCCGACACCGAGGAAAGCGGCGTGACCGAAGCTGAGGTAACCGGTCAGGCCAAGCAGGATGTTGAACCCGATGGCAAAGATGCCAAAGATTACGAACCGCTGCATCAAATCGGGATAGCCCGCGTTGAATTGCGCCATGCCAGAGCCTTCAGGGAAGGGGTTGAGAATGAAGGGCGCGAAAAGCGTCAAAGCCGCCACGACCAGAAGAAGCGAGAAGTCTTTTTTGTTCAGACCCAGCATGGATTAGTCCTCCATCACGCCTTTGCGACCCATAAGGCCACGCGGACGTGTAAGTAGAATGATAATGGCGACGACGTAGATGATGATCTGGTCGATACCGGGGATGAGCGATTTGACTTCGTTCATTGAGGCGAAGCTTTCCAAGATACCCAAAAGGAAGCCAGCCAACACAGCGCCCGGAAGCGAACCCATGCCGCCGACAACCACCACGACGAAGCTGAGCACCAGAAAATCCATACCCATGTGGTAATTGGGCGAGTTGATCGGCGCATACATCACACCCGCAACACCGGCCACCGCAGCGGCAAGCCCGAACATGAAGGTAAAGCGTTTGTCGATGTTGAGACCCAAAAGACCCACGGTTTCGCGGTCGGCCATACCGGCACGTACAACCATGCCAAAGGTGGTAAAGCGCAAAAAGGCAAAGACACCCGAAATGATCAGCGCCGAGAAGGCGAAGTACACCAGACGCCAGTAGGGATAGATGATCGCATTTGGCTCAAACCCGAGCAGCGTGCCGAAATCAAAGCTGCCTTTGAACACATCGGGGGCAGGGGTCGGGATCGGGTTGGCACCGTAAAACGCCTTGATGATCTCTTGCAACACAATGGCGAGGCCGTAGGTGACAAGGATTTGGTCCGCGTGGGGACGCTTATAAAAGTGTTTGATCAATCCGCGCTCGACGATGAAACCGAACAGGATCATGATCGGGATCGAAAACAGGATCGCAAGCGGCACAGCCCAATCAATGATCGTCGCACCGAAATCCGCGCCGAACCAATGCTCCACATAGGTGGTTTTGATCTTGGCCGGATTGCCGAGGAAATCGGTTTTGGTGGGGTCGATGGTCTCGAAGCTGAAGTTCAGAATTCTGCTCAAGGTGACCGCACAGAAAGCACCGATCATGAACAGCGCGCCATGGGCGAAATTCACCACGCCGAGCGTGCCGAAAATCAGTGTAAGCCCAAGCGCGATGAGCGCATAGGCCGAGCCTTTATCAAGCCCGTTTAGAATTTGCAGTATGATTGCGTCCATTGTTCCCACCCGTGGGTTTTTTTATTTGGTGGTTAAAAGAGGCTCCGCAGCGGACGAAAGGGCCGTGTTCTATGGCCGCATTGGCAGGCTGGCGGAAAGAAGCCGGCCGCGCGCGGGGCGCGACCGGTCTTTGGCGTATTTTACGCGCCGGGGTTACAGTTGCCCAATGCACCGCCCGCAAACATGGGGTGGTCGGGGGCATAGGTAACCTGTTCTGCCGGTGTGACTTCGACCACTTCAAGAATGTCGAATTCGGATGTCGGGTTTTCTTTACCGCGCACAACCAGAACGTCCTTGAAGCACTGGTGGTCGTCGGCACGGTATAGTGTTTTACCGTTGCCCAACCCGTCGAATTCAAAGCCTTCGAGCGCCTCGCCAATACCGCAAGGGTTAAAGGTGCCCGCGCGTTCGGCGGCATCCGCATAGAGCAGGGTTTGGCAATAGACCGTATGGGCGGCCTGCGACGGCGGGAAGCCGTATTTGGTGCCAAAGGATTTGACAAAGGCTTTGGAGCCCTCGTCTTGCAGCGACCAATGCCAGTTGGTGGACCCAAGGATGCCCTTGATGTTTTCACCCGCACCGCGCGCCATCAGACGCGAGAAGAGCGGCACAACAATCTCAAAGTTCTTGCCGTTGACAACTTTCTCACGCAGGCCGAATTGAACCGCGTTGGTCAGCGAGTTGACCATGTTCCCACCGTAGTGGTTCAGAACCAGAACATCGGCGCCGGAGTTCAAAACCGGTGCGATATAAGACGAGAAATCGGTCTGTGCCAGCGGGGTCTTCACGGCGTTGATGGTTTCCCAACCCAGGGCTTCGCTTGCGGCTTTGATCGACTCTTCTTGGGTCCAACCCCATGTATAGTCCGCCGTCAGGTGATAGGCTTTGCGGTCATTGCCATAGAGTTTGGACAGCACCGGCGCGAGCGCCGCAGCAGACATATAGGCGTTAAAGAAGTGCCGGAAACCGTTGGCTTTTTTGTCTTTGCCGGTGGTGTCGTTCGAGTGGGTCAAACCCGCCATGAAGATGACGCCAGCCTCTTGGCACAGACCTTGAACCGCAACAGCAACGCCCGAGGACGAACCGCCGGTGATCATGATGGCGCCGTCTTTCTCGATCATCGATTTGGCCGAGGCGCGCGCCGCGTCCGATTTGGTTTGGGTGTCACCCGTAACAAATTCGACCTTATTCCCGAGAATGCCGTTGCCCTTGAGGGATTTGGACGAGAAGGTGTTCATCATGCCGCCGTCGCCGTTGCCATTGAGGTGCTCGACAGCCAACTCATAGGCGCGCAACTCGTCGGCGCCTTCGTCTGCGTAGGGGCCGGTTTGCGGAACGTTAAAGCCAAAGGTGACTGATCCACCGGTGGGCTCGTTCGTGTAAGCTGCGGCCGAAGAGGCCGTGAAAATCGTCGGCAGAGCGACACCAGCACCGGCAATTGCGCCGGATTTGATCACGCCGCGGCGCGTGAAATTACTATTGGACATTATATCCTCCCGTTACATTTTCATGCGGGGTTCGCTCTCCTCTGCGCCTCCCGCACGCACGTTTGTGCAAATGCAGTATCGCGCGTGAATAGAAAATTTTGCAACAAGAGCCTTGAATTGCACGATTTTTTTGTAAAAAACTGTACAATGACGCGGCGTGATTTGTAAAAAAGTTTTTCCGCGCCGCAGAAACGTGTTGAAAGCGCAGGGAAAATGCCATGTCGATGTCGACCCTTACCGGAAGCCGTATTCGCGAACGACGATTGATGTTGGGGGTGCGGCAAACGCAACTTGCGGCCTCGGTGAATATCTCGGCGTCTTATCTGAACCTGATTGAACACAACCGCCGCAGAATCGGCGGAAAATTGCTGCGTGATCTGGCGGCGGCTTTGGGCGTCGAACAGGCGCTCTTGTCCGAAGGTGCCGAGGCGGCGTTGATTGCCACATTGCGCGAAGCGGCGGCCACGCCTTTGGGGGCCGCGGCCGAGCGGGATCGCGCCGATGAATTCGCGGGGCGCTTTCCCGGATGGGCGCAATTGGTGATGGGCGCGCATCGGCGGATTGGTGAGTTGGAGCATATCGTCGAAACTCTGACCGACCGATTGGCGCATGATCCGCATTTGGCCGCGTCGATGCATGAGGTGTTGTCGATGGTGACGGCGATCCGGTCGACCGCCGGCATTCTGGCCGACACCCGCGAAATCGAACCGGAATGGCGCGACCGCTTCCATCGGAACCTGAATGAGGATGCGGTGCGATTGGCCGAGGGCGCACAGTCTCTGGTGGCCTATCTCGACCGTGCCGAAGGCGATGAGGCGCGGGCCAGTTCTCCGCAAGATGAAATCGAGGCGTTTTTGCGGGCCCATGATTTTCACTTTTCGGCATTGGAGGCACCGGGCGACCCGCAAGCGACGATTTCCATGTTGATCGACGCCGGGAATTTTGCCTCGGCCTCGCCCCGGGTGATGATGCGGGCGCTTCTGGAGCGCTATGCAGCAGATGCGCAGCGGATGCCGCTCGGCGCGGTTCTGGCCGAGGTTGCGGCAGTGCCACAGATTGATCCGGCGGGCATGGCGCGGCGGTTCGATGTGGATTTGGGCACGGCCATGCGGCGTCTGGCGATGTTGGCGCCGGATCATCTGCCGGTGCCATTGGGCTTGGTGATCTGTGATGCCTCTGGATCGACAACCTTTCGCAAACCGATAGAAGGTTTTCCGTTACCGCGGTTCGGGGGCGCGTGCCCGCTCTGGCCGTTATATTCTGCTTTGGGGCGTCCGATGGCCGCCTTGCATATGCAGGTCCGGCAAAGCGGTCGCGGCGCCGGACAATTTGACACCTATGCGATTGCGCAGCCCATCGGGCCGCAACAGTTTGATGCGCCGATGCTGGTTGAGGCGCATATGTTGATCGTGCCCGAAAAAACGGCGCAAACCGATGTGCCCACGACCGATGCGGGGCAGGTGGAGGGCGTGCGGCAGATCGGGGTCACGTGCCGGATCTGCCCGAGAAAAGACTGTATCGGACGCCGCGAGCCATCCATCATGAGCGAAGAGTTTTGACTTGGTCGCAAAATGTAGTGTTAAGTGAGGATCACAGTTTGAGTTTCACCAAGTTGGGGAGGGGGCGTGAAATGGGCAAACATGTCCTTCTGATTGAAGACGAGCCGAACATCATCGAAGCGATCAGTTTTTTGCTCAACCGCGACGGGTGGCGTGTCGACACCCATTCCAACGGCATAGATGCGGTCGAGGTGGTGCAGGCGAAATCCCCCGATCTTGTCGTGCTTGATGTGATGCTTCCGGGCAAAAGCGGTTACGATATCTTGCGCGAATTGCGTGAAGGGGCCGCGACCTCTGATCTGCCGGTGTTGGTGCTTACGGCCCGCGGGCAAAGCCGCGACCGTGAAATGGCCGAACGCTTCGGGGCCAGCCGGTTTATGACCAAACCCTTCTCGAATGCGGAGGTGTTGGAGGTGGTGCGCGAATTGGTGACCCCGTGAGGCCGCCTTCTGCGCCCCCAGAGGGCCGAGGGCCGGTCTTTTTAGAACGTAAAACCTATCGCGCGCGGCGCTTGATGGACGGGGCGCGGGTGCTTCCGGTGCTCGGGATGGTGTTGTTTCTGTTGCCGGCGCTTTGGCCGCAACCGGTTGCCGAAATTGCGACCTCTGGCGGTGATGCGGCGGCGGGGGGCGGCCTGTCCGCAGGGCCGGTCGAAACCTCGGCGGCGATGCTTTATGTCTTTGGAATTTGGGCGCTCCTGATCCTTGTCTCTGTCGTAATGGCACGCGGATTGGCACGGGCAGAGTTCATCGGAGCGGCGCAGGCCGGCAAGACAGGCAGCGGCGCGGGCGCGGTTCGCGCAGGGCAAGAGGACTGAGGTGATGCTCAATCTGTTGGTGGCGGTCTGCCTTGCCTATGTGGCGTTTCTGTTTCTTGTGGCCTTTGGCGCAGAACGCGCGGCGGAACGCGGGCGCAGTGCGTTTTTGCGCTCGCCCTGGGTCTATACTTTGTCGCTTTCGATCTATTGTTCCGCATGGACGTTTTACGGCGCGGTGGGATCGGCGGCACGCAACGGATTGGAATATGTGGCAATCTATATCGGCCCGACCATCGTTATGGTGGGATGGTGGTGGGTGCTGCGCAAAATCGTGCGGATCGGACGGCAGCAAAGGATCACCTCGGTCGCGGATCTGATTTCTTCACGGTATGGCAAATCCAATCTGTTGGCGGTGTTTGTGACTCTTTTGTCGGTGATCGGCACCACGCCTTATATTGCGCTGCAATTGCAATCCGTGACGTTGAGTTTCGCCAGCTTCGCCGGTGAGGACAGCGCTGCGGCCCTGCCCAGTGAGCAATCGACGGCCTTTTGGGTGGCATTGGGATTGTCGTTGTTCACCGTGGTTTTCGGCACCCGCAATTTGGATGCGAACGAGCGCCACCACGGCGTGGTGATGGCGATTGCGGTTGAGGCGGTGGTCAAGCTATGCGCGCTTTTGGCGGTCGGGATTTTCGTGGTTTGGGGATTGGGCGGTGGCATTGGTCCCGTGATGGCACGGATCAACGCGTCAGAGATCGGCGTGTGGCAGGTCAATAGCGGACGTTGGACCGGGTTGATCTTGGTGTCGGCTGCGGCGTTTTTGTGCCTGCCCCGGATGTTTCAGGTACTCGTGGTCGAGAATGAGGACGAAAGCTACCTGCGTCTCGCCTCATGGGCGTTTCCGACCTATTTGATGTTGATGAGCCTCTTTGTTCTGCCAATTGCGGTGATCGGATTGGAGGTGGTGCCGAAGGGGTCGAATCCAGATCTTTTCGTGCTGACGCTGCCCTTGGCCGAAGGGCGCGATGGGCTGGCGCTCTTGTCGTTTTTAGGGGGGTTCTCATCGGCCACCTCGATGGTGATTGTCGCCTCGATTGCCCTGTCGACGATGGTGTCGAACCATGTGGTGATGCCGATTTGGTTGATGATGACAGGGGGCGGTGCGACCGTATCCGGCGACGTGCGCCATGTGGTGTTGTTGGCCCGGCGGATTTCGATCGTGGGCGTGGTTTTCCTTGGCTATCTGTATTTCCGCATGTCCGGCGGCGGCACGGCCTTGGCGGCCATCGGCATCGTGTCCTTTGCGGGGGTGGCGCAGTTTTTGCCGGCGCTTTTGGGCGGCATTTTCTGGCGCGGGGCGACGCGGATCGGCGCGATGATCGGCATTTCCGTTGGCTTTTTTGTGTGGGCCTATGTGATGTTCTTGCCCAGCTTCGGGGTCGGCGTGGCGCTCAGCGAGACGATTTTCAACGAGGGGCTGTTTGGCCTGTCTTGGCTGCGGCCCTATGCGCTATTCGGCATCGAGGGATTGGATCCATTGGTGCATGCGGTGATGTGGTCGATGGGGCTGAATTTGACCGGCTTTGTGATCGGATCTCTGGTCAGCTTCCCGCAGCCGTTGGAACGGCTGCAAGGTATGCAATTTGTCAATGCCCTGGACGATGCGCAAAACAACCGTGGTTGGTCGGTTGGCGCGGCGCAAAGTGAAGACCTCATGGTCATGTCACAACGTATTCTGGGCGCGACCCAGGCGCAAAAATTGTTCCAAGAGCAGGCCGAAGGGCAAGGTCTGGCGGGGTATCTTCCTGAACCCACATCAGAATTCCTGCAACATCTGGAACGCGAATTGTCCGGATCGGTTGGCGCGGCAACGGCGCATGCGATGGTGGCACAGATCGTCGGCGGTGCGATGGTTTCGGTCGAAGATCTGATGGCCGTGGCAGATGAAACCGCGCAGATGATGGAATATTCCAGCCAACTGGAGGCGAAATCAGGCGAGCTGACCCGCACGGCGCGGCAATTGCGCCAAGCCAATGACAAGCTGACCCAGCTTTCGGTGCAAAAGGACGCATTCTTGAGCCAGATCAGCCATGAATTACGCACTCCGATGACCTCGATCCGTGCCTTTTCGGAAATCCTGCGGGACACTGAGGGGCTGACCGAGGCCGAGAAGGCAAAATATTCCTCGATCATCCATGACGAGACGCTTCGTTTGACGCGGCTGTTGGATGATCTCCTTGATCTAAGCGTGTTGGAAAATGGTTTGGGGAGCCTTAATCTGGCGCATGGGCGGCTTGGTGATGTGATTGACCATGCGCTCGTGGCGGCGGGAGTGAATGGGGCGGGCCAAGGCGCGCGCCTGCGCGTCACGCGCAGCTTGGCGCAGGAAAGCGTGATGATCGAAACCGATCTGGATCGTTTGGCACAGGTGTTCATCAACCTGATCGCCAATGTCCAAAAATATTGCGACGCGGAGGCCCCGCATCTGGATATCCGCACGGAACGCAGCGGCGATAGCGTCGTGGTGGATTTCATCGACAATGGCAGTGGTATCCCCCGCGAGGTGCAAGCGATCATTTTTGAAAAATTTTGGCGCCTTGCAGAGCAAAAAGCCGGCGGCGCCGGGCTTGGATTGGCGATTTGCCGCAAGATCATGGTGCGGTTGGGCGGCACGATCTTCTATCTGCCGGGGCAGGGCGGGGCGGCCTTTCGTGTGACGGTGCCGTTGGAAAATGTTGAAGTTGGCGGGATTTCTGCACTGCAATAAAGGCCAAGTTAACCAAATCAACGATAGGTTGCTTACAAATGGATCCGCGAAAGGCGGTGTGAGGGGTATGGCAGAAGCTCGTTCAAATGCAGTTTTACGGCGCAAGGCAAGCGCAGCGCGCGAGGTGTATCAATCTCGTGCGATGTCGCTTGGCAAGGCGATCCGTATGGCTTTGGCAAAATCGGCGGACGAGTTGTTTGATATGCCTTTGGCTGTGACGGGCGTCGAACATCAGGTGTTCCAGCAAGATGCCCTGCCAGCAGCAATGTCGAACGAATCGCTTTTGGTCTTGCTCGACGGGCCTGATGGCGCGCGCGGCGTGGTCAGCTTTGATGTTCAAACGCTTGCCGCCTTGATCGAGGTGCAAACCACCGGACGCGTGGTGCCCAAACCTGCCGATCCGCGCGCCCCAACGCCAACCGACGCAGCGATGGTTGCGCCTTTGGTTGATGATGTGCTTGACCGGTTTGCCGAGAACCTCGCCGAAGAGGAGCAAGGCTATTGGACCTGCGGGTATCGTTTCGGCGTAAGGTTGGAAAATTTAAGGATGATGGAATTGGCGTTGGAAGCGCCGGATTTCAATTTGATCCGTCTGAATCTGGATTTGTTTTCCGGCGCCAAACAAGGTGAGATGGTCATCGTATTGCCGGTCGTGGAAAAACCGCGCATCCCCTTGGCCGAGGGCGAGAAAATGCCTGACATCGGCGCGCTGTTGAGCGAAGCTTTGATGAAGATTCCGGCGCAGATTGATGCTGTCCTATGCCGTGTGACCCTGCCCCTGTCGGCGGTGGGCAAGCTTAAAGTGGGGGATTGTTTGCCGATCGAGCGCGATGCGCTCAGCGATACGATTCTCGAAGTCGGCAAAAAACATAAGCTGGCCGAAAGCCGGTTGGGGCAGATGAACGGTTTTCGTGCGGTGCGATTGATGATGGATGTGCCGGAAGGGGTGCAGTTGTCGGTGCCGGAAGATGTCGTGGCGATGGCGGGTGAGTTCGAGAAAAGCGTCGCGGCCCCTGTGGCGGCGAAGGCGTCCTTACCTGACATGGCGGGCGGAACTGACAGGGGGAATGGTGGGGGTGGTCGCGAACCGGCGGGCGATGATTTGCCCGACCTGAGCGATCTCCCTGATCTCAGTGGCGGTGATTTGCCGGACCTCAGCGATCTTGGCGGTCTTGATATGCAACCGCAGAGCGACGCGCCGGATCTGGGAGAGTTGCCGGATCTGGGCGATCTACCTGATCTGGGTGACCTGCCGGATTTCAGTGATTTGCCGGATCTGGCGGATTTGCCTGCTTTGGATTAACGCAACACGTGAACACCCCGCCATAAGGTTCTGTATATAAAAGAAACACGCGCATTTTATCTGCGCGTGTTTCTGTGTCTCTACCGTTGTTGTCGGGGCTCATTTACCTGCGGCGATTGCCTCAAGCGTTGGGCGTAGCCCTTCGAGTTGATATCCGGCCTTGGCGGTGGCGGCGAGGATGTCATCGGTGCTCATTTCGCCCGCCTGCATCAACGACCAAATCACCGAACAGCGGGTGCCAGACGCGCAATAGGCCAACACGGGACCTTCGGAGTTTGTCATCGCATTTTTTTGCGCCGCGATGTTGTCGGGGGTCATGGTTTGATGCGTCAAGGGGATGACATGGAAGGCCAGCCCGGCCGCAGCGGCGGCCTTGGCCATTGCATCGGTTTGCAGCGCCGGCGGGTTTTCCGCATCGGGCCGGTTGCAGATAACGGCGGTATAACCGGCCGCCTTGAGCGTGGCAAAATCTTGCGGCTCGATCTGCGGCGCGACGGAATAGCGGGGGGTGATGTTGCGAATATCCATAGACATGCTTTATTCCGCCGCGCCCATGCTGTCCAGACGTGCGCGTAGCATCGGGGCCAATGCCATACCGCCGAGCATCGCAACGACAAAGACCACGCCAGCGGTGCCGTTATAGCTCAGCGAGGCGATGGCCGGACCGGGGCACAGCCCCGCCAATCCCCACCCGAGGCCAAAGAGCACAGAGCCAATCGCAAGATTGCGGTCGACTTCGGCAACGGGCGGCGGCGGGAATGTCCCTCCGGTCAGTGGCCGCGATCCACGGGTGAGGCGCCATGCGACCATCATCGGCAAGATTGCCCCGCCCATCACGAAGGCGAGCGTCGGATCCCATGCACCAAAGACATCCAGCCATCCCTGCACCTTTGCGGTGTCGGTCATGCCGGAGATAAACAAGCCAGAGCCAAAGAGGCCACCGGCAATCAATGCGACCAGAAGTTTCATCAGATTACTCCCAATATGTGGCGGAAGAACACGACGGACAGGCCGCCTGCGAGGATGTAGAAAACCGTGGCGGTGATGCCGCGCAGCGACAATCGCGAGATGCCGCACACCCCGTGGCCCGAGGTGCAGCCATTGGCAATGCGGGTGCCGATCCCGACCAGGAGTCCCGCAGCGATCAACACAATATAGTTGTTGGTGACGTGGGTGTCGGTGTCGGAAAAGAAGGGCATAAGCACCAGCGGCATCACCAGAACACCGATCAAAAAGGCAATGCGTTCCTTCCCGGTGGACCAGCCGGATTTATCGACCAACCCGCCGATGATGCCGCTGGCCCCCATGATGCGCCCGTTGCCCAAAAGGTAGGTCGCCCCGCCCAGCCCGATGAGCAAGCCACCGGCCAGCCCCCAGATCCAATCCATTTCCATATCGTGTTTCCTGTTTTTGTTTGTCCGACCGCAACAGCATGGCAGGGCGGAAGAGGGGTCATTCCCACCCTTGCATATCAGGCAGGAGGCGGGAGCGACGATGGCGCAGGGCCTGTCAAAGTTTGTTCACCGGCACCTTGAGAAATACGTCACCTTTTTCATCCGGTTCGGGCATATTGCCGGCCCGCATATTCACCTGCAGTGACGGAATGATCAGCTTGGGCATGTCCAAAGTGGCGTCGCGCGCATCGCGCATTTTGACAAATGCCTCTTTGCTTTTGCCTGCACCGACGTGAATGTTGGCGGCTTTTTGTTCCCCCACGGTGGTTTCCCATGCGTATTGGTCGCGGCCCGGCGCTTTGTAATCATGGCCAACGAAAATACGGGTTTCGTCCGGCAGGGAGAGGATCTTTTGCACCGAATTATACAGCGTCTCGGACGAACCGCCGGGAAAATCACAGCGCGCGGTGCCGAAGTCCGGCATGAACAAAGTATCGCCAACAAAGGCCGCATCGCCCACCACATAGGTTAGGCAAGCGGGCGTGTGGCCCGGGGTATGGAGCACGTCGCCGCGCAACTGCCCGATGTGAAAGCTGTCGCCTTCGACAAAAAGCTGATCAAATTGCGAGCCATCGCGTTGAAACTCCGTGCCTTCGTTGAACACTTTGCCGAAGGTGTCTTGCACGATGGTGATGCGGTCGCCGATGCCGATCTTGCCGCCGAGATGCTCTTGCAGATAGGGCGCGGCCGAGAGGTGGTCGGCGTGCACATGGCTTTCCAAAAGCCACTGCACTTCAAGATTATGCTGCTTCACATAGTCGATGATCGCATCGGCCGACCGGGTGTCGGTCCGGCCAGAGGAGTAATCAAAATCGAGCACACTGTCGACCACCGCGCAGGCGCTGCCTTCTGGATCCTTGACCACATAGGAAATTGTGTTCGTGGCTTCATCGAAAAACGCTATAACGTCAGGTTTCATGGGATAATCCTCCGTTTCAACAGACATATATTGTTAATTGCATGTGTTGCAAGCCCTGATCCATTGATGTGGGTCAAAGTTTCGCTGTCGCGGTTGTGTCATACTATTTTTGTATCGAGGAGAGATAGCTATGAATGCCATTCAACACCCGAAAGCGCGTCTTTTGGCCCGACTTAAAGAGCTGGACGGACGCTTGCATGCGGTCGAGGCCGAACTGGAAGAACCGCATTCCAAAGACTGGGATGACATGGCCATCGAACGCGAGGGCGATGAGGTGCTTGAGGGGCTTGGCGAGGCGGGCGCGCAAGAGATCTTGCGTATTCGGGCGGCGTTGCAGCGGCTCCGCGACGGCACGTTTGGTGAATGTGTGCGCTGCGGTGAGCAGATTTCCGCTGCGCGTCTGGAGGTGTTGCCCGACACGCCATACTGTAAAAACTGTGCCGCATAAAGCGGGCGAGGTGATGGGCGCGGCGGCCGATGGCGATCTTTCTGATCGGTTCGGGTGCCCAATGACATAGTGACGGGCCGTGCAACAGGTCCAGCATCGGCTTGCGGCGGCGTGTTCTGTTGCCAGAGCCAAATTCAAGGCCATATCCAAAAAGGAGAGACCCATGAAGACCCCTACATTTGACGCGCAAATCGAGACGTTGGAAGCTGCTGTGGAGGCTGCGGATGCGCAAACCCGCGTGGCGCTGCAGTCCAAGGTGCATGCCTTGGTTTGCGAGATGAGGCGTCAGGGCGTCGAGGTGCCCGCGCATCTCAGTCATATCGATTGCGAATTGACCGACGAGGCCGTCGAAGCCCAATTTGATAACCTGCCGGTCTGATCGGTCGAAGCGCCGGTGTCCGGAACCCTGCGCGGAACGTGCAAAGACCGGCCCCGTTGTTAGGGGGCCGGTTTCGCCATGGAGGGGGGCAGCCGCATCCGTGGCCCAAAATCCATTCGCGGCGCCCGGCGTTTTTGCAAAACACGCGCCCCGATCCTCGTTTCGACACAGGATTTGCCTGTGTCGCCGCCTGTTTTGGCCCAGAACTGTTGCATTAACGATTCCTTTCTCTGTTGATTTCAGGGCGGGGGGCTACGTGCGCTTGCCTTGATTTATCGTCTGCGTAGACTTGCCGGAAAATGTCGCAAGCCGCAAAAGAAGCGGTGGGCAGCACGCGCCGCTTTTGATCGGGCCGCGTCAATGATGCTGCCGGTCAGGAGGGGAAATGTCGGGTCTGTTGTCCTATCAATGCCGCGATGGGGTGGCGATTTTGACCATTCAGAATCCGCCGGTGAATGCGCTTACCCTCGGGGTGCGCAAGGGGCTGATGCTTGGGGTTGAACATGCGCTGGGCGATGAGACGGCGCGCGCGGTTGTGATCCACGGAAACAGCGCGGGGGGCGAAGGGCAATTCAGCGCCGGTATCGATCTGTCCGAATATGACCATCCGCTCCGTGCCCCTTGGTTGGCCGGGGTTTGCAGCCTGATCGAGCAAAGCTCCAAGCCGGTTGTTGCGGTTCTGGAAGGGCGCGTGTTGGGCGCGGCGTTTGAATTGGCGCTGGCCTGTCACGGGCGGGTGGCCGGGGCGCAGGCGCGCATCGGCTTGCCCGATATTGCGCTTGGATTGTCGACCGGATCGGGGGGGGCAACGCGTGCGGCGCGTCTGGCGGGCGCCGGAGCGGCGCTTGATCTGTTGTTGACCGGCGGTGTGATTGGGGCGGCCTCTCCCGAGGCACAGCCGTTTGTGGATCAGGTGACCAAAACCGATCCAATGGAGGCCGCGATTGAGTTTGCCAAAACACTCGCGGCGACCGGCGGCTTTGTTGCGGCCAGCGCGCGCGAGGATGGCGTTGCCGATCCGGCAGGGTATATCGCGGCGGTGCGGGGCGCGCGCGCCGGATTTGACAGCGCAGGCGAGGATGACCCCGCTGCCGGGGCGTTGATCGCGGCGGTGGAGGCGGCACAGCTTTTGCCGTCCGAGGCGGCGCTGGCGTTTGAAGCGGCGCAATTCGACGATGTTGTGAGCGGGGCGCGCTCTGCCAGTTTGCGACACCTATATGCCGCCGAGCGCCGCGCTGCGGGCCACATTTCCCATACCACAGGACCGACCATCACCACGTTGTCCATTGTCGGGCGTGGTGCGGCGGCGGCCGGGGTGGCGGTGGCGGCTCTGGATGCGGGCATGCAGGTGATCCTGGTTGACCCTGGCCGTGCGGCGCAAGAGGTGCAAAAAACCGGCGGCGACATTACCCGCATTTATGGCGCCGCCGTGCAAGCCGGGCGATTGGCCTCGCAGGCGCGCCAAGACCGGCTTGAACGGCTCAAGATATCGGATGATCCGGCGGTGATGCGCGCTGGGGACATCGCCGTGTTGATCCCGATTGGCGGCGATGACGGCGCAGCATTGGTGACGGAGGCTTGCCAGCATATGCCTGAAGGGCGGACCATCGTGACGCTTGGCCGAACCCCCGACGGGTTTGGCGATGCGGTCGGCGCGCGGTCGGCGGATCTGGTCGGGGTGTTGTTTGACCGCGCCGCGCATCTTTGCATGATGGGAGAACTGGCCGTTCCGCAGGGCACTGCGCCCGATGCCGAAGCCGGTGCGGTTGGGCTTTTACGCCGTATGCATAAGATCGCGGTGGGCACGCGGGGGGACTTGTTCTTGAGCCAGGCTTTGCTGCTTGGGTTGCGCCGCGCGGGTGATGAAATGTTGGCGCTTGGTGTCTCGCCCTATGCCATCGATACCGCGCTGCGCGCGGCGGGCATCGGGCAGGGGATCTACGCCGGACTCGACGCGGCAGGATTGCGGGCGGCGGCCTATCTGGCCGAGAGCGCAGCAGAAGAGGGCGGCGCGCAGGCGGCCGTCAGCCCGCTTCAGAACGCATTGATTGCCGCCGACCGTTTGGGGCATTCAACCGGTGCCGGGTTTTACCGCTATGAAGGCGGCATGGCGCAACCCGACGGAGAGGTGCTTGATCTGCACCGGGCACTGTTGGCGCAAGACGATGCGGCGCCGACACAGATGCCCGCAGCGCAGATCGTGGCCCGCGCCGAGGCGGCTTTGGTGCTCACCGCCGCGCGGCTGTTGCAAAGTGGTGCGGCTTTGGCAGCGGGGGATTTGGATGTGGTATCGGTGCGCGCGCTTGGCTATCGCCGCGCGTTGGGCGGGCCGTTGCATCATGCCAATACACGCGGTGTCTACCGGGTCGCTGCTGACATGCGCCGTTTTGCCAAAATGGCCCGCCGCCCGCAGGATCAAGCGTTCTGGGCGCCCTGCGATCTCTTGGTGGATATGGTCAAAAACGGCCGCCGTTTCGAGGCATGAGATTGCCAAGCTAACCGGCAGCATTGCTATGCTTTCGGGACCGATGTGTCAGGCGAGGAAAATCCCGATCACCACCATCATCAACCCGATAACAGAGAGGAACAAAGCCCCGAGGTTGAGCGGGATGACCCGCTGGATGGCATTGCGCAACTCTTCGTCTGACAGATTGGCGCGACGGGCGGCGCTGACCCGCAAGATGCTGGCCACAAGCCCGACCAATCCCACCAATGAGACAGCTGCCCCGATCCAGATCAATGCTCCCATGAGATGTGCCTTTCCTGATGCCTGTGCGTCGCCTTAAGTCGGTCTGCTTTCGCTTTGCCTGCGGTAATCCAAGCCCGCTTGAGTTGCAAGGCGCAGGGGCGCGATTTTGAGCCTGCGCGGCAATGCGGGCCTTGCAGGGCGCGGGCGGCGGCGCTACTGAGGGGACCGAAACCGGTCGAACCTGACGGAGCCCCTGATATGAATGATATGAATTCCGACGCCAGCTACCGCGTCACCGCCGATGAGCTACGCCAGTTTATCGAGCGCATCGAACGCCTTGATGCCGAAAAAAAAGACCTCGCCGAGCAGCAAAAAGAAGTGATGGCCGAAGCCAAAGGGCGCGGTTACGACACCAAAGTCATGCGCAAGGTTATCGCATTGCGCAAGCGCGAACCCGATGACATCGCCGAAGAAGAAGCCGTCCTTGAGATGTACAAGGAAGCGCTGGGCATGTCCTGAACGGAGACGGCATGATATCTGCTGGAACGCGCTCCATCGGGGCGCGTTTTCTTTTGGGGTAACGAAGTGCAGGGCTCTCTTGCGCATCTTGGAATGCGAGCCGCTGCCTTTCTGCTTTCCCGAAATATCCTCGCCGAAGGCATGAAGCCAGCCCGTCAGGGCAAAATCACCTCGACGCCCGGGATACGCTGGATGGCAAAAAGATCGTCTTCATATTGCTCGGTCAATTGCGCGATCAGATCCGCGTCAAATCCGGGAAGATCGACGACCTCTTCAATGGCGTCTTCCTTGGCGAATTTGTCCAAAAACGCCGAAATCACCCGGCGGATTTGAATTTCGCTCATGTCAGGATGGTCCTTGAGGTAGGCGCGAAACCTTAGCAGCCCTTCTTTGGACATGATCGAGGCCAAAATCTCGTAACCACCCTTGATCCCTTGAGAGGGTGCAAGCCCGGCAATATCGCGGATCACTTGTGACCAGATCAGCGGCGTATCCTCGTTGCACCAAACCGTTACCGGGATATTGGGCAAAGCCTCGCGGATATCGCCGATCAGGTCGGACCAGAACAGCACGCGCGGATCGGTGCCTTCGAGAAAATCGTTAAAATCCGTGTTTTTGGAGCGTTCGAATGCCGCCGGAAGAAAGGTGGCCGGGTTGCATATCGCGAGGAAGAGTTCCACGTCGTCACTGGCGAATAGCTCTTGCAGACGCTCCAGTTTGCGCACGGCATGGGGATAAAAATGACCGCCAGAGACCGCCATTGTCGGCACGCCGAAGAAATTTTCATTCGACAGGATCACGCGGTTGGCGACCTCATCGTCCAAAATTGCATCGAGCAGGATGTCGCGCGCATCCGCCGAGGCCCGCCCCATGGGAACGGCGGCACTGGCTTCGCGTAAAAGCTTGCGATACAGGCTGGGTTTCGGCGCTACGGACCCCACGGACGCGAGCGTGTCACGATTGCGGATCAGGCATTTCACCAGCCGGTTGCCATCGGTGCAATGTGCGCCAGCATGAATGACGAGCTGCATAGGGGGATCTGTTCCGTTTCATTGTTTACCGGTAGGATAATATACGCTCTTTTCTGGACAGTTAAACCGGTTTCGGGCAGGGATAAGATAATGATGAAAACCCTATCTATTTTACCTGCGCTGCGCGCGCCAAGCCCGTGGTCTATCGGTGCCTTTGCCATTGCGACCGTGGTTTTGGCCCCGATCCTATCGGTGGTGTGGATTGCGCTGAACCCGACCGAAAATATTTGGCCGCATTTGTTGTCGACGACCTTGCCGCGGTATCTTTGGACGACCTTGCAATTGATGTGCGGCGTGGGGGTGTTGGCGGGGACCGTCGGCACCGGAGCCGCGTGGCTCATCGCGCGCTATGAGTTTCCCTTGTCACGCTGGCTGGAATGGCTGTTGCTGTTGCCCTTGGCGATCCCTGCCTATGTGGGGGCCTATGCTTTGGTGGATTTTCTTGAATATGCCGGTCCGGTGCAAAGCGGGCTGCGGGCCATCTTTGGGTGGCAATCGGCGCGCGATTATGCCTTTCCTGAAATCCGTTCGCTTGGGGCGGCGGTGATTGTTTTGGCGGCCTCGCTCTATCCCTATGTTTATCTTTTGGCACGCGCGGCGTTTCGCGAACAATCTGCCACCGGTGAAGAGGTCGCCATGTCCTTGGGTCAAAACGCGCCGCAACGGTTCTGGCGCGTGGCGTTGCCTTTGGCGCGGCCGGCGATCGCGGCGGGTTTGGCGATCGTGATGATGGAGACGGTAAATGATTTCGGCACGGTGGATTACTTCGCGGTGCAAACCCTGACAGCAGGGATTTTCTCGGTCTGGTTGGATGGCAACAATGCCGGCGGTGCGGCGCAAATCGCCTCTGTGGTATTGGTCCTGGTGGTGTTTCTTGTCGGTTTGGAGAAAGCATCGCGCCGAAAAAGCCGGTTTTTCTCGACCACCTCTAAACACCGCCCGCTGGGCAAATTGCGCCTGACGGGCGGGGCAGGGATGATTGCGATGCTGGCCTGTTTGCTGCCCTTCGCGGTTGGTTTTGTTCTGCCGGCCGGGGTGATTTTAAGCCATGCATTGAGCAATGCCGCCCGTTGGGCCGATCCGGCCTTGATCTCTGCCCTGCGCAATACGGTCTTTGTGGGGGGCGTTGCCGCGAGCCTCACAGTCCTGGCGGGGGTGTTCATGGTCTATGGCGTGCGCCTGTCCGGGCGGCGGTTGCCGCGACTTTTGTTGCCGGTGACCACCATCGGATATGCCGCCCCCGGCGCAGTTTTGGGGGTCGGGATATTGGTCCCGCTGGCGGTCATCGACAACCGGCTTGCGGATGCGATCGAGGCACTGACCGGCGTTGACATCGGCCTTGTGCTGACCGGCTCTGCCTTTGCTTTGGTTTTGGCCTATTGCGTGCGGTTCTTTGCCATCGCTCAAGGCGCGGCCGATGCCGCCATGGGCCGGGTGCCCCCGAGCCTGCCGATGGCAGCGCGTAGCCTTGGCCGCAGTCAGGGCGCGACTCTGCGCGAGGTATATTACCCGCTGATCCGGGGGTCGGTCGCCTCGGCGCTTTTGCTGGTCTTTGTCGATTGTGTGAAGGAATTGCCCGCAACGCTTCTGCTGCGCCCGTTCAACTATGATACATTGGCGACCCGTGTGCATGATCAAGCCAGCCTCGAGAACCTCGGAGACGCTGCTCCGGCTGCTATCTTGGTGATCCTCGTCGGTCTCGCCGCCGTGGGTTTTCTGGCGCGTGCGAACCGTTAAGATGGTCTGCTTGAAAAAGAGGCTTGCCAGCCCCGAATACAGGCAGTAAATGACCCCTCAAGCCCCTATAGCTCAGCTGGTAGAGCAACTGATTTGTAATCAGTAGGTCCGCGGTTCGAGTCCGTGTGGGGGCACCATTTCACTCTAAGAAACCCTTTATTTCCTTGATTGTAAGGCGTTACGCTGTCTATCACGACACACGCAGCGACACACTTCGAGGACACAAAGATGGCCCTAAGCACCAAAATCAAACATGTAGATAAGCGGCCCAACGGGGTTTTGCGGTTCAGAAGGCGATTCCCGAAAGATGTTGCTGAGGCACTCGGTGAACCTGCATTGCAGGTGCATATTAAGAACCGCGAGGGCCTTGCCTTTCACCGAGAGTATCAGGCCATCATACAGGAGTTTGATCGGATAGTGTCTGAGGTCCGCAGTCGCATCGCAGGCAAGGACACGAGATCACCAATCGAAAGATGGCATGAAGCACTTCTTAAGCGTGAAGAGTTGGTGTCTGAGACCGTAGGCCTTGAGGACGACCCAGAGTTTGCAGCAAGGGAGATCGCTAGGGGCCTCTCTGAGCAGTCCAATACCGACCCCCTGCTTTTGAAAGCACTCGTGAACCCGAATGCTGATGCGCCTAAGCTGTCATTGCAGGACGCCAAGAATATGTATGCTCGTGATAAGCGCATGGCTGACAATGAGGTTGTCCGCCTTGACCGCATTACACGTCGCCTCGAGAAAGCCATTGGGGCGCTCGATAAGGTAGCCCTCGAGGAGCTGCGAAGAGATCACGGTAGGCGCTACATGGACCTGATGCTTAAGGAGACCAAAATAGATGGTCAGTCACTGTCCGTCGCCACATGCGCTAAGGAGAGCAAGATCATCGCTGCCATGGTCAACCATGCAATGCGTGAAGGCGACATTGATACCAAGAACCCTTTTGTTGGTTTGCCTTGGCCCAAAGACAATGGCCCCAAAGTGAACAAGAAGCTGCCCCTGCCAGATGATTTGATCATAACCGTCGAAAAGCGGCTCAAGGAAGGTCGAACCAAAGAGCTTCCAGTGATGTGGCGATTGTTGAAAGGGACGGGTATGCGGCTCGGTGAAGTCGCTGGGCTTGCACATGAAGACATAATTCTCGACGCAGAGATGCCTCACATTCTTGTCCGCCCCAATAGCATCCGCGATCTCAAGACAGCTTCCAGCAATCGCTCAGTTCCTCTTACGGGGATGCCCTGTATGCCGCTGAGGAAGCTCTGAAGAGTGCTCGCGTTGGAGACCCAGTCTTTACTCGTTATGCTCGTGTTAGGGGCGCTGACGCGGCCTCTGCTGCCTTAATGAAGGCTGTCCGTGCGGAAACCAAAGACAAGCGCCTTACTGTGCATGGTCTGAGACACCGCGTATCGGACAAACTGAGAGATGCAGGGGCACCTGTAGAGGTCCGCCATGGCTTTTTAGGGCATTCGTCGACGGCCATCGCCGAGAGCACCTATGGGTCTCCTAGAGCGCGACTGATTGAGTTCGCAAAGTGGGCTGAGAAGGCCGAACTTTAACGTGCTTTCTACCAACTGGACCTGTCACGCTTTTGTGCCGCTCCAAGTGCTCGTTTAAGCCACTTTCCGTTCAAAAGCGACCGGGCTTTTCCAGCCTAATGCTGAGTGTCGGCGGCGCGGATTGTAGAACCCGTTAATGCATT
>NZ_KZ826488.1 GCF_003205515.1 Litorivita pollutaquae | reverse complement strand
CAGGTGCTGGTCAAAGGCGGCAAAGGCCTCGGGCGCACCGGCAGCTACAAGGTCTCGGCGACCCATGCCGATGGCTGGCGCGCGGTGACCACGCTGACGCTGGCGGCCATTGACGCACCGGCCAAGGCCGAGCGCGTGGCCGAGGCGATCCTGACCCGCTGCCGCCGGATTTTCCGCGACAAGAACCTTGGCGATTTCCGGCAGGTCAGCACCGAGGTTCTGGGGGCCGAGGCCGCTTATGGCGCCAACGCCCGCGCCCAAACGCGCGAAGTGGTGCTGAAGATCGGCGCCGCGCATGACGACCGGCGCGCGCTCAATATCTTTGCCGGAGAAATCGCGCCGATGGCCATTTCCACCGCGCAGGGCCTGACCGGGTTCTTTGCCGGACGGCCCAAGGTGCAACCGGTGGTGCGGCTCTTCTCCTTCCTGCAAGATAAATCCGCCACCCCCGTCGCGGTCGAGGTCGACGGCAAGGATGTGCCCGTCACCGTCGCGGCCAAGGCTGTCGCACTTGAGGCGCCCGCCGCGCCACAGGCAGAAAGCCGCGATGCTGGTCCTGACGCCGTGAATGTGCGGCTGGTCGATCTGGCCTGGGGCCGCTCGGGCGACAAGGGCGATATCGCCAATATCGGCATTCTGGCCCGCAAGCCGGAGTATCTGCCCTATATCCGATCCGCCCTGACGGAAGAGACGGTGAAAGACTATTTCGCTCATCTGTGCGACGGCGCGGTCGAACGCTTCGACCTACCCGGAAGTCATTCGCTGAACTTCCTGCTGCATGAATCGCTGGGCGGTGGCGGCATCGCCTCGGTCCGCATCGACCCGCAAGGCAAAGGCTTTGCACAAATGCTGCTCGATATCGAAATCCCCGTGCCCGCCAAAATGGCCGCGCGTGACGGGCTTCGCTCTGCCCAGAGCGCATGAAAGGAAAGAAAATGACGATTTCCAAAATTCTGGTCGCCAACAGGGGCGAGATCGCCGCGCGGGTTTTGCGCACCGCCAAGGCGCGCGGCCTTGCAACCGCCGTGTTGCGCCATGCCTCTGAACAAGAGGGGCCGGCCCATCTGATCGCCGACGAAGTTGTGACGATTGATGGTCCCACACCCGTGGCCGCCTATCTCGACATCCCGCAAGTCGTTGAGGCGGCAAAACGGATCGGCGCGGATGCGGTGCATCCCGGTTATGGCTTTTTGTCGGAAAATGCGGCCTTCGTCGCCGCATTGGAAGAGGCGGGCGTCACGTTTGTCGGCCCCACATCCGAGGTCATCGACCTGATGGGTGACAAAATCCGCGCTCGCGCCTTTGTCGAAGAGCGCGGCTTTCCGGTGGCCCCTTCGGCCATCGAAGATGACGATCCCGCGACGTTTGTCGAACGCGCCCGCGCGGTTGGCTACCCGCTGCTGATCAAGCCCTCGGCAGGCGGCGGCGGCAAGGGGATGCGCGTCGTGCGCGACGACAGTGCTCTGGAAGCCGAGATCGACACCGCGCGCCGCGAGGGCGAGCGTTATTTCGGCGACGGGCGACTTTTCGTCGAATGCTATATCGAACGCCCGCGCCACATCGAAGTGCAGGTGATGGGCGACGGGCAAGGCAATGTTGTGCATTTCTGGGAGCGCGAATGCTCGATCCAGCGCCGGTTCCAGAAGATCATCGAAGAGACGCCGTCTCCGGCATTGTCAGAGGCGCAACGTCTGGACATCTGCGAAACCGCCGCTGGAATCGCCCGCGCCGTCAACTATCGCGGGGCCGGCACGGTTGAATTCATTTATGCCCAAGACGGGTCGTTCTATTTCCTTGAGATGAACACCCGCCTTCAGGTCGAACATCCGGTGACCGAAATGGTGACGGGCTTTGATCTGGTGGCCGAACAGCTGCGCATCGCGGCGGGCGAGGGGTTGAGCGCGGCGCAGGCCGATATTCCGCAAAACGGTCATTCGATCGAATTGCGCATCTGTGCCGAAGACGCCACCGCCGATTTCCGCCCCGCGATCGGGGATATCTTGTTGCTGGACGAACCGCGCGGCGAAGGCGTGCGTGTTGACAGCGGCATTCTGGACGGCGGCAAGGTCACGACCGATTTCGACCCGATGCTGTCCAAATTGATCGTGCACGCCGAAGATCGGGCGCAGGCCATCGCCCGCGCGCGTGAAGCGGTGCAAAACTACGTTATCCTCGGGGTGACGACCAACACCGGTTATCTGGATGCGATCCTTGCCCATCCCGATTTCGCGTCTGGCGATGTCTCGACCGGATTTTTGGCGGAACAGGCCGATACGCTGACCGCGCCGGGCGAAGATCTCAGCGACCTGTTGATGGCGGCTGCGGCCCTGTCGGACGAACGGTTGGTGAGTGATGTGATGCAGATACCTGAAATGCACCGAAAAATGGGCGGGTGGAGAAACTGATGCAGCGGATATTCCAGATCGACGGCGAAGAGGCCGAATGCTGGCTGTCACACGACGGCAACAACATGAATTTGAACACGCCTGATGGCGTGATCCCCTGCCAGTTGGAGCCCACGGGGACACCGGGCGGCTATGTGCTGCGGATGCGGGGGCGCGCGCAAAACGTGCGGCTGGCCGTTGGGCCCGACGCAACCTTCGTGCATTTGAACGGCAAGACATATGCCGTCGGACGGGTCGATCCCGCCGAGCGTCTGGCCGGAAACGACAGCGGCGCGGCCGATGACCGTATCGTCGCGCCGATGCCCGGCGTGGTCGTGTCGGTGAACGCCAAACCCGGCGATCACGTCAAGGAAGGCCAGCCTTTGCTTGTCATTGAAAGCATGAAACTCGAAACCAGCCTGATCGCGCCACGCGACGGTGTGGTTGCTGAAATACCATTTGCCGCAGGTGACAGTTTTGGGCTTAAGGCCACGCTCGCCCAGTTGGCTCCCGAGGAGGAATAATCATGCGCCGGATCGAAAGCCAGATCGACACCAATGCCCCCGACTACAAGGCAAATTACGCGGCCATGTCCGAGCGGTTGAAAGAGTTTCACGCCCGCCAAGAGGCGGCGCGTTTTGAACGCCCGCAACGCGACATCGACCGCCTTGCCCGCCAGAACAAGCTGGGCGTGCGCGAACGTTTGAAACTGCTGCTGGACCCCGGCACGCCGTTTTTGGAATTTTCCACTCTGGCCGCCTGCCGCGAATATGACGGCGCGGTGCCCGGCGCCGCCGTGGTCACCGGCATCGGCATCGTGCAGGGCCGCGAAGTCGCCATCCACGCCAATGACGCCAGCGTCAAGGGCGGCGCATGGTATCCACATACCGTCAAAAAGATCGTACGGCTTTTGGATGTCGCGCTGGAAAATCACTTGCCGGTCATCCACATCTGCGACAGCGCCGGCGGCTTCTTGCCTCTGCAACACGGCGTCTTTCCCGACCGCTATCTCGGCGGGCGGGTGTTCCGCAATCAGGTCAAGCTGAGCCAGGCCAACATTCCGCAAATCGCGGTGGTCGGCGGCCATTGCACCGCTGGCGGCGCCTATGTGCCGACGCTGAGTGATTACAACATCATCATCGAAGGCACCGGTGCGATTTTCCTTGGTGGCCCGCCACTGGTGAAGGCCGCGACAGGCGAAGAAGTTGGCGTTCAGGAACTGGGCGGGGCGGTCATGCATACCTCGGTTTCGGGCACCGGCGATTACCGCGCCGCCACCGAGCAGCACGCCTTTTCACTGGCGCGCGAGATTGTCAGCCAATGGAAGCGCAAGCCGAAAACCATCATCGAAACCGCATCCTTTGAAGAGCCTTACTACGACCCCAAGGAACTCTACGGGATCATCCCCAAGGACCGCAAAACCCAATTCGACATGCGCGAAGTTCTGGCCCGGATCGTCGATGGCTCGCGCTTCCACGAATATCAGCCCGATTATGGCACCACGATGATTTGTGGCTATGCCCATATCTGGGGCTACAAGGTCGGGATTTTGGCCAACAACGGGGTGCTGTTCAACGACAGCTCGCTCAAGGCGGCGCATTTCATCCAATTGTGCAACCAGAACCGCACGCCTTTGGTCTTCTTGCAAAACATCACCGGCTACATGGTGGGCCGCGAATACGAAGAGCGTGGCATCGCCAAGGATGGCGCAAAAATGCTGATGGCGCAGGGTGGCTCGGTCGTGCCGAAGTTCACCGTGATCGCCAATGCCTCTTATGGGGCGGGCAATTATGGCATGTGCGGACGGGCGTGGGATGCGAGGACGTTGTTCATGTGGCCGCAGGCCGAAATCGGCGTGATGGGCGCGGATCAGGCCGCCAATACCATGGCCGACGTCAAGATCCGGCAGCTCGAACGCGAAGGCAAGGAATTGACCGAAGAAGAAATCGCCGCAATCCGCGATCCGGTCCTGGAGAAATTCCGCCAGGACGTGGAAGCCTATACCTCGACTTCGGAGTTGTGGGATGACGGCATTCTCGACCCGGCTGATACGCGCAATGCGCTTGGTATGTCGATCTCTGCTTCGTTGAACGCCCCGATCGAAGATCCGCACTACGGTATTTTCCGGCTTTAATGGGTTAAGATCCGGCGCGCCGCTTTGGCGCCCGGATCGACCCGCGGGTCTTCAGTGCCAGTGCCCGCCCCCTTAAGGGTGCGATGCCTCCGGCGCGGCCCCTCGGAATTTCGGGCCGCTCCAGATACATCTTTATGCGCGGCGTCAGGTGTCCTGCTGCCGCGCTTCTTGTATCGACACCACGTCAGAGGGCGCCACCTCGGGCCGGCCCGCCTCAACTTCGTTCAGCGGCTCGACGGGTTTCAATCTGGCCAGACAATCGCGCGCCAACTGCTGATACTCGGCTGTTCCGCGGGTCTTCCACGCGACTTCCTTTTCGCTAACCTCGCGGATGATCTTTGCCGGTGACCCGACCACCATCGAACGCGGCGGGATAACCGTTTCGCCCCGTATGAAGGCCTGCGCGCCGACGATCGATTCCGCGCCAAGATTAACGCCATCCATGATAACGGCATTCATACCCACAAGCGCATTTCGACCCACGGTGCAGCCATGTAGAATCGCGCCGTGACCGATATGACCATCGACTTTCACCACCGCATCACGCCCCGGAAAGGAATGCATGATGCAATTGTCCTGAACATTGGCGCCGTCGCCAATCACGATCTTGCCGAAATCGCCCCGCAAGCTTGCCCCGGGTCCGATATAGCATCCTTTGCCAAGGATGACGTTTCCGATCAACACGGCCTGAGGGTGAACAAATGTTCCTTCGGGCACCACAGGAACGAACCCTTTGAATTCATAGCAGTATGCCATTTTTCAATTCCTTTCTTAGGCTGGCGCCTTCGGTGTCAAAACCACGCGTCCGACGTCCGCCAACGTCTTGCCGAGACATCCTCAGATCCGGAAACCTGATCTGCAACATGCGCGGACCTTTTAAAGCTGGCGGCGCAAGCACCCAAGCACACGCCAAGAAATCCGGCAAGCACCCCACGTCACAGCGCGTCCTTGTTGACAGTTCTGGGCGCCGGGATATAAAATCTAACAAATGGTAGAAAATGGAATGGTGCTCAATTCAAGTGGACCGGACCACTATAGGGAGAGAGAAATGTCAAATAAAGCCTATGTCACCGGCGTCGGGATGGTCCCATTCCAAAAGCCCGGAAAATCCGAAAGCTATGATGTCATGGCAACCACGGCCACCAAATCCGCCCTTGCGGATGCAGGCCTTGATTACGACAAGGTTCAACAGGCCTATGTCGGCTACGTCTATGGCGATAGCACCTGTGGCCAACGCGCCCTGTATCATGTCGGCATGAGCGGCATTCCGATTGTGAATGTGAACAACAACTGCTCGACTGGATCGTCTGCCCTGTTCCTCGCACGTCAGGCCGTTGAAAGCGGCGCGGTTGAATGCGCATTGGCGCTCGGTTTCGAGCAAATGCAACCCGGCGCAATCGGTGCGATGTTCAACGACCGGGTCAGCCCGTTTGCATCATTCGACGAAGAAACCGATGATCTGGTTGGCAATTCGGAAATCCCCTTGGCGCTTCGCTATTTCGGCGGTGCGGGCAAGGCGCATATGGACGAATTCGGCACGCCGATGGAAACTTTCGCGAAGATCCGCGCCAAGGCCAGCCGCCACGCAGCCAAAAACCCGGTTGCTCTGTTCCGGCAGGAAGTGACAGCCGATGACGTTATGGCAACGCCCGTCATGTGGCCCGGTGTCATGACCCGTTTGATGGCCTGCCCGCCGACATGTGGCGCGGCCGCAGCAATCATCTGCTCCAAGGAATTTGCAGACAAGCACGGTCTCGACAGCTCGGTTCGGATCACGGCTCAGGCCATGACAACGGACGGACCGGAAACCTTCAACGCGCACGACATGCGCGAGGTTGTCGGCTTCTCGATGGCCAAAAACGCCGCCGACCAAGTTTATGAGGCTGCGGGCATCGGACCGGATGATGTGGACGTGGTCGAACTGCACGACTGTTTTGCCCATAACGAACTGATCACCTATGAGGCGCTTGGCCTTTGTGCGCGCGGTGATGCGGCGAAATTCGTTGACGATGGCGACAACACCTATGGCGGTAAATACGTGACCAACCCGTCGGGCGGTCTGTTGTCCAAGGGGCACCCGCTTGGGGCGACCGGTCTTGCGCAATGCACCGAGCTGGTTCAGCAGCTGCGCGGGCAGGCCGATGCACGTCAAGTCGACGGCGCGCGATTGGCGCTCCAGCACAATCTCGGCCTCGGCGGAGCCTGTGTCACCACGCTTTATGAAAAAGTCTGATAGCGCCATTCGGAAGGAAAGAATATGACTGATAAACTCAACGGGCGCGTTGCGCTGGTTTCCGGTTCCGGCCGGGGCATCGGACGCGAAATTGCACTCAAATTGGCCTCGGAAGGGGCCCGTTTGGTGATCAACGATCTGGATCCCGATCCGGCCAATGAAACCGCCGAGGCCATCCGCGCCGCAGGCGGCGAGGCTGTGGTTTGCGCCGGTAGCGTGACCGAAGACGGCTTTGCCGAACGCTTCATCAAAACCGGCGTCGACAGCTTTGGCGGGTTGGACATCATCGTGAACAACGCCGGCTACACATGGGACAGCGTCGTTCAAAAGATGACCGACGAGCAATGGCAGGCAATCATTGACGTGCACCTGACAGCGCCCTTCAAAATCATGCGCGCCGCTCAGTCGGTGATCAGCGCCAAGGCCAAGGAAGAAGCCGCCGCCGGACAAGAAGTGTTCCGCAAGGTGGTGAATATCTCGTCCATCGCGGGCACCGGCGGCAACGCGGGTCAGATCAACTATTCCGCCGCCAAGGCCGGCATTCTGGGGGTCACCAAGACGATGGCCAAGGAATGGGGCCGCTACAAGGTCAACGTGAATGCCGTGGCTTTCGGCCCGATTCGCACCCGTCTGACCGAAGGCAGCGCCGACGGCGACAGCACGATCAAGGTCGAGGAAAAAGAGATCAAAGTTGGCGTGAACCCCGAGCTTCTGACCCAAATGGAGCGCATGATTCCTCTGGGCCGGGTCGGCACACCGGAAGAGGCCGCAGGCGCGGTTTATCTGTTCTGTGCACCGGAATCGAACTTCATCTCGGGTCAACACATCATCTGCGGTGGTGGCTTCGTCATCTGATCCGCGCGACTTTTATCGCGCACTCCGACCTTGGTCGGCGATACACATCCGGGCAGCCATAACAGGTTGCCCGGATTTCTTTTTGGCAAAGCTCATCTCAACAGGTTTGGGCGATTGACTCGCCTCTGCTGTCAAGCTAACAGGTGTTAGGTAGGGAAGCGCCGGAAGAGACTCCATGGCAGATGGCACAGTGAGCAAGGTTAAAGACGCACCGCGCAATCCCGTCGGGCGAGAAGGCGTTTTGGACGTCGCGGCGCGGCTTTTTCGCGAACAAGGCTACGGCTCCGTATCGCTGCGAAAAATTGCTGATGCGGCGGGGATCAAGGCGGGCAGCATATACTACCATTTCGGTTCCAAGGACGAAATCGTAGTGGCCATTTTGGATGTCGGCATTCAGGTCGTTCACGAGAAAATGCGCCAAGCTGTTTCGGCGCTGCCCGAAGGCACCGACGCGGAAACGATCTTGCGGGCTGCAATCGGGACGCATCTGCGCGCGCTTCTTGACGTGAGCGATTATACCTCGGCCAATGTGCGTATTTTCGGGCAGGTGCCACAATCCGTCCGGGACGCCAACCTCCCCACACGCCGCGCTTATGAGGCTGAATGGGATGCCTTACTGTCCCGACTTCAAGAGCGCGGCGCGCTTAAACCCGATGTCGACATTCGCCGCCTGCGCCTGATGTTGATTGGCGCACTTAATGCAACGCTCGACTGGTTTGACCCGGACCGGGGCAGTGCCGAGGCACTGTCGCGCACCTATGCCGATGTGTTTCTCAACGGGATACTAGAAAGACAGGATAGCTGATACATGGCACGACTTGAAACGGCGGTGATGACCGCATCCGAAACCTATACCCGCAACCACGCGGCGCAAAGCGAACGCGTCGAGACATTGCGCGCACGGATTGCCGATGTCGCATCGGGCGGACGCCCTGACATGGTTGAGCGGCACCGCAAACGCGGCAAGCTTCTTGTGCGCGAACGGATCGACCTTTTGGTAGATCCGGGCACCGCATTTATGGAGCTGTCATCGCTGGCCGCCTATGGCCAATATGGCGGCGAGGTTCCCGGGTCGGGGATCGTGACCGGCATCGGCATCGTGCATGGTCTGCCCTGCGTGGTGATCGCCAATGATGCGACGGTCAAGGGCGGCTCTTTTTATCACGAGACGGTGCAAAAACACATCCGCGCGCAAGAGATTGCGGCGGAAAACCGGTTGCCCTGCCTGTATCTGGTGGATTGCGGCGGTGCCTTTTTGCCCGAACAGGATCGGGTTTTTCCCGACGCCCGCCATTTCGGCAATTCCTTTTATCGTCAAACCAATATGTCGGCCAGCGGCTTGCCGCAGATCTCCGCCGTTTTCGGCGGCTGCACAGCGGGCGGGGCCTATATTCCCGCGCTGTCGGACGAGGTCATCATGGTGCGCGGCAATGCGCGGATCCATCTGGGCGGGCCGTCGATCGTCAAGGTGGCGATCAACGAAGAGGTTGATGGCGAAACGTTGGGCGGGGCCGAAATGCACACGCGCGTCTCCGGCGTGTCCGACCATCTGGCCGAGGACGAGCATCACGCGCTGGCTTTGATGCGCGACATCGTGGCCGAATTGGGCCAATCGCGCCCGATGCAGCCCGACGCCGCCCCCGAAGCGCCCGCACATGATCCCGAAGAGCTGCTTGGCGTGATCAGCGCCGACCGCAAGGAACCCTATGACATGCGTGAGGTTCTGCTGCGCATGATCGACGCGGGCGAGTTCCGCGAGTTCAAGCCCGGCTGGGGTGAAACGCTGGTCTGTGGCACGGCGCGCATCCACGGCTTCCGCGTCGGCATCCTTGCCAATAACGGCGCGCTTTTGTCCGACAGCGCCCTCAAGGGCGCGCAATTCGTCTCGATGTGCGATCAACGCAACATCCCGCTTTTGTTCCTGCACAATATTTCCGGCTTCATGGTCGGAACCGAGGCCGAACGCGGCGGCATCGCCAAAGACAGCGCCAAATTGGTCTATGCCATGTCAGTGGCCAAAGTGCCGCGCCTGTCGGTGCTTTTGGGCGGCTCTTACGGGGCCGGCAATTACGGCATGTGCGGACGCGGCTTTGCGCCGAATTTCCTCTTTGCATGGCCGACGGCAGAGCTGGCCACCATGTCCGCCGACATTGCCAGCAACGTGATGTTGGAACTGCGCCGCCAAAAGGGCGGCGATGAAGACAAAATGCAAGCCGACATGGAGCAGATCGAGGCGCAGGTCCGCGCCCAATATGGCGAACAGTCCGATCCCTATTACGCCACTTCGCGGCTTTGGGATGACGGGTTGATCGAACCGGGTCAGACCCGCGATATTCTTGGCCTATGTCTGGCCATTGTTTCTTCGGTGCCCGAGGCAGGGCGCCACACGCCCGTCTTCAGAATGTGAGGCCAATACCATGACAACCACTTACGAAACCATCCTGCTTGAAACCGACGCGCGCGGCGTCGCCACCGTAACCTTGAACCGGCCGGACAAACACAATGCCTTGAACGGCACGCTGATTGCCGAGCTATACGACGTGGCCGAAAAGCTGGCTGCGGATGATGCCGTGCGCATCGTGATTTTGACCGGTAACGGCAAAAGCTTCTGCGCCGGTGGGGATTTCAACTGGTTCTCCTCCAACATCGACAAAACCCGCGCCGAGCGGGTCGACCAAAGCGCCACGCTGGCGCATTTGCTGCGCCGGCTTGATACCCTGCCCAAGCCGCTGATCGGGCGGATCAACGGCCCGGCCTATGGCGGCGGCGTCGGCATGATTTCGGTCTGCGATTACACCATCGGGGCCGAGGGATCGCGCTTTGGCCTGACCGAGGTAAAACTGGGCCTCTTGCCCGCGAATATCTCGCCCTATGTCGTGGCCCGCATCGGCAAGGTGCATTCGCGCGAAACCATGCTGTCGGGGGCGTTGTTCGACAGCACGCGCGCCGAACGGATCGGTTTGCTGACCGAAGTCGTAAAAGCCGATGATCTGGACGCAGCCGTTGAGCGTGTCGTGCATGATCACCTGCAAGCCGCGCCGGGCGCTGTCGCCGACACCAAGGCGTTGATCGCCTATGTCGCGGCGCACGATTTGGAAACCAACATGATCTACACCGCCGACCGTCTGGCCGACGCTTGGGAAACCGAAGAAGGCATCGAAGGCATTGGCAGCTTCCTCAACAAAAGCATCCCGTCATGGCGCGTGAAATGAATTTTACCCGTATCCTGATCGCCAACCGGGGCGAAATCGCACTGCGCATCCAACGCGGGTGTCGCAAATTGGGGCTGGAAACGGTCGCGGTCTTTTCCGAGGCCGACCGCGACGCGCCCTTTGTGGCCGAAGCCGATCACGCCGTCTGCATCGGCGGGGCCGCACCAGCGGAGAGCTATCTGAACGTCGAGGCCATTTTGGAGGCCGCCCGCGCGACAGGCGCAGGCGCGGTGCATCCCGGCTATGGCTTCTTGTCCGAAAACGCCGGTTTTGCCGCTGCGATCGAGGCGGCGGGGCTTGTCTTCATCGGGCCGGACGCGGACGCGATTGCCATGATGGGATCGAAGATCGAGGCCAAGGCCGCCGCCGAAGAAGCCGGCGTGCCCGTGCTGCCCGGCTATCGCGGTGCGGATCAGTCCGACGCGCGCTTGCTGGACGAGGCGCAGGCGCTTGGCGTGCCGCTTCTGGTCAAGGCCAGCGCGGGCGGCGGCGGGCGCGGCATGCGCCTTGTCACCGATCTGGCCGAGGCACCCGAGGCCATCACCTCGGCGCGGGCCGAGGCCAAAGGCGCCTTTGGCGATGCGGCGGTGTTCCTTGAACGCTATGCACCGCGCGCGCGCCATGTTGAGGTGCAGGTTCTGGGCGACAGCCACGGCAATGCGCTGCATCTGGGCGATCGCGACTGTTCGCTTCAACGCAACCATCAAAAGTTGATCGAAGAGGCCCCGGCCGCCGACCTGCCCGACGCGGTGCGCGATGACATGCGTGCAGCGGCGGTGCGATTGGCGCAATCCATTGGCTATCGCTCGGCAGGAACGGTGGAATACCTTTATGATCCGGCGCGCGGGGAATACTATTTTCTCGAAATGAACACCCGCCTGCAGGTGGAACACCCCGTGACCGAGGCCATCACCGGCATCGATCTGGTCGAATGGCAATTGCGTATCGCACGGGGCGAGGCCCTGACGCTGGCGCAATCGGATGTGCAGTTTAACGGCCACGCCATCGAAGTGCGCATCGCCGCCGAAAACCCCGCCGAAAATTTCCGCCCCGAAACCGGCGAGATCACCCTTTGGGCCCCGCCCGCTGGCGTGCGGCTCGATAGCGGCGTCGCGGCAGGGTCAATCGTCGGCCACCATTACGATTCGATGTTGGCCAAATTGATCATCCATGCGCCGGACAGGGCAGGGGCAATCCGTCAGGCCATTACCGCGATTGATGCCTTTGCGGTGGGCGGCGTCGGGCTGAACCTGTCTTATCAGCGGGCGCTGTTGAACCATCCTGATTTTCAGGCCTTCCGGCATCATACCTCGGGCCTTGCCGAATTGTTCCCCGATGGATGGGCCGAACCCGCGCCCGAAGCCGAAGACGCCGGCCTCGCGGCCATGGCGCTGCATCTGCATTTGACGCCGGCGGGCGCATCGCCTTGGGAAAGCCTTGGATCTTGGCGGCTCACAGCCCCTGCGGGACGGCCCGGCGCGGCGTCCTATTGGACCACATCCGAGGATGATCCGATCCGCGTGACCGAAGCCGGAGCGGGGCTGACGGCCACATTGCCAGACGGACAGAGCACCACAACCGAGGCCGGTGCCTTGACCGGTGACCGTTTGAGTGGGCGCATCGACGGCGTTCCCTTTTCGCGCGTGGCCCATATCGAGCGCAGTGGCAATTGTTGGCGGGTGCATTTACAAACGTCTGGCGGTATGCGCGTGACAGACCTGCGCGTTCTGGAAGATCAGCACCTTGCCCGCGCCAGCGGCGGATCGGGCGGCGCCGACCTATTGACGGCGCCGATGCCCGGCGCCGTGGCCGAAGTGCGTGTCGCGCCCGGCGACCGCGTTGCCGCCGGTGATACGCTGGTGGTCCTTGAGGCGATGAAGCTCTTGCAAAGCCTGCCCGCGCCGATTGCGGGCGTGGTGACCGAAATTTATTGCGCGCCAGGCGATACCGTCGCCGGGCACGCCCCACTTGTCAAACTCGACCCGGAGGAAGAAACATGACCAAACAAGACACGATCACTGCGGCCAACGGCCCGTTCAACGAAGACCTCGACATGATCCGCGACCAGCTGCGCCGGTTCATCGCCACCGAAGTGACGGCCAAGGCCGACGCATGGGAAGAAACCGGCATGGTGCCCCGCGACGTGCTGCGCCAGATGGGCGATTTGGGCGTTTTGGGCATGCGCTATGACGAAAAATATGGCGGCGCAGGATTGAACGTGATGTCCAGCGTGGTTCTGGCCGAAGAGGTCGGGCGCTCCACCTTTGGCGGTTTCGCGGCCACGGTTTTGGTGCATACCGACATGGCCTCGCCACATCTTGAAAACGCCGGAACGCCGGAACAAAAAGCCCGCTGGATGCCCTCGATCGTCTCGGGCGAAAAGATCGCCGCCGTTGCGGTGACCGAACCGGGCGCCGGATCGGACGTGGCCGGTATGCGCACCCGCGCGGTGCAGGATGGATCGGATTGGGTGCTGAACGGCACCAAGATGTTCATCACCAACGGCGTGCATGGCGACATCTATTTCGTCGGGGCCAAAACCGACCCCGATGCCAAAGGATCGCGCGGGATCACCATGTTCGCGGTGGAAAAGGGCACGCCGGGTTTCTCGGTTGGGCGCGCGTTGAACAAGACCGGCTGGCTGTGCTCGGACACCGCCGAGCTGATCTTTGAAGATGTCCGCGTTCCTGCCGAAAACGTGCTGGGTGAGGTCAACAAAGGCTTCTACTCGGTGATGAAAAACTTCCAGAACGAACGCATCGTTCTGGGCGCGATGGCCTGCGCTGAATCGCAAATCGCCCTCGACATGACGGTGGATTACGTCAAGCAACGCAAAGCCTTTGGCGGCGTGCTTTGGGACAAACAGGCGATCCGTCAGCGGTTGGCCGATTGCCAGACCCGCATCGCCGCAGGTCGTCAGTTGGTTTATCAGGCCGCCGGTCTGGACGCTGCGGGCCGCGATTGCGTGAAAGAAGTTTCGATGGTCAAAGCCTATTGCGGCGAGCTGGTGAACTCTGTGCTTTATGATTGTGTGCAGTTCCACGGCGGCATGGGCTATATGCGCGAAACCCCCGTTGAACGCATGTCGCGCGACGCCCGCGTGCAAGCGATCGGCGGCGGTGCCTCGGAGGTGATGCTCGAAGAAGTCGCCAAGCGCATGTGACCAGACCCGGCAGAGGGCTGGTGTGAGACGTTCCAGTGATGGGAGACATCTTGCGCCCGCCCTCGCCAAGGCTGATCGAAGAGGGGGTCGGTCCTCATTGGACAGCTCCGTCACCGCAGGGTGCGCCTAAGGCGCGCCGTGCCACATCATGCCACATGCCGAAGGTGCCCTTTCGGACAGGCCTTTGTCGCTAATCCGCTGACGTAGATTTTTGCGCGCCCTTGGCGGATCGACAAAACACACCGCGTTCGATCTGTTGTCCTGCCTCGGCCAAAGCCGCCGCCACGCGTTTCAGGCTATCATCATCATGCTGGCCGGCGATGCTGATGCTGCTCATGCCGATCTGCGGCACACCGCCGGCATCGCGAGCCAGCGCCGCCACGACATCAAGCCCCCTGAACAATTGGCCGCGATCCTGCGCCGTCCCGGTTTCGCGCGCGGCGACCACATCGCGCCAGTAATTATCGAAACCCGGTTCGTCCTGCCAACGTACAGTTGCGTAACCCTCTTGTGTGGCGGCCTTATCAAGTCCCACCGCCGCCGCATAACAACGCCCGATCGCTCCCGCAAATACCGGCAGGCGACTGTTGCGCGCGATAGCCGCCTGCACGATATTGGGCGCCGTAAAACGGTCAATCAACACAACGCGTTGGTTTGACGTGATCTGCCAAAGGCCAATCACCACCTCATATTCCTGCGCAAGGGCCGTCATCGTTGGCCGGATAAGATCAAACGGATTCGCGCCCAAAAGCGGCGCGGCGAATTCCATAAGCCCCATCCCCACTGTGTAGGTTTTGGTGTCAGGATCAAAACCGAGAAGGCCTTCGTTGTGCAAGGTGCGTAAAATGTTAAAGGCCGAAGACACATTCAAACCGGTTTCGCGCGCAATCTGCGTCGCCCCCATCGGACGGCCCGCCGCAGCCAGAAGCCGCAGGATGCGTATGGCATTTTGCACCGCAGGCACAAGTTTCTGACTCGCTTCGATCGTCACAATATTCCCCTGATAGAATTGCATTTACTATACAGAATATTCCTGATACCTCAAGTGACATCTGACGTAGGTTTGAGGAGACAACCAGAATGGCAACAGGTGTGGACAGTGACGTTTTCGAGCAGCTTGTGACAACCGTCGACCGCTTCGCCCGTGAACGTCTGATCCCGGCGGAACGCCGCGTTGAAGACGAAGACGATATTCCCGAAGAAATCGTCGCCGAGATGAAGGAAATGGGCCTCTTCGGCCTGTCCACCCCCGAAGACTTCGGTGGCATCGGCATCAATGTTCCGCAAGAAGCACGGCTGATCGAAACGCTATGCTATGCCTCGCTGACCTTTCGCTCTTTGATTGGCACCAATGTTGGCATCGGCTCGCAAGGGATCGTGATGGACGGCACCCTTGAGCAGAAACAACAATGGCTGCCGGGTGTTGCGAGCGGCGATATCATCGCATCTTTTGCTCTGACGGAACCTGATAACGGCTCGGATGCAGGCGGCATTCGCACCTCGGCCCGCCGTGACGGGTCGGATTTTATCATCAACGGGACCAAGCGATATATCACCAACGCGGTGCGGGCCGGAGTCTTTACCGTCTTTGCGCGCACCGATCCCGATACGCCCGGCGCAGAGGGTGTTTCGGCCTTCATCGTTCCGGCGGACACCCCCGGCATCACCGTCGCCACACCGGACCGCAAGTTGGGTCAGCGCGGGACCAAAACTTCGGATGTGATTTTCGAAGACGTTCGTGTGCCAGAAACCGCAATCCTTGGCGGCCCCGAACGATTGAATCTGGGGTTCCGGACCGCGATGAAGGTGCTGGACCGCGGACGCATTCATGTTGGCGCCATGGCCGTTGGCCAAAGCCAGCGCATGTTGGACATCGCCACCGACTATGCATTGGAGCGCAAGCAGTTCGGCAAACCGATTGGTGAACACCAATTGGTACAGGGCCTCTTGGCCGATTGTCAGGCGGACCTCCATGCGGCCCGTGCATTGGTGCGCGCCACGGCAGAAACCTTTGACCGCGATGGGAAGGCCATTCTTGAGGCCTCCTGCACCAAATATTTTTGCACCGAGGCGGCGGGCCGTATCGCAGACCGCGCGTTGCAGGTGCACGGCGGCGCCGGATATATGGCCGAATATGATATCGAACGGCTGTACCGCGATATCCGGTTGCTGCGAATTTACGAAGGGACGAGTCAGATCCAACAGCTTGTCATCGCGCGCCGCACCTTGGCGCAAAGGGCGGGTTGATCATGGCGCGCCCAACGACACGCAGCCTCGAAGACATGCCGGCACCTTCGAATTTCTCAAATCTTCTGGGCATCGAGGTTGTGCGCTGCACCCCCGAGGAAGTGATCTGCCACATGACGGTCACGCCCGAAATGTCGAATCGCAACGGCGTCTTGCATGGTGGGGCATTGATGACGCTATCCGATACGGCGGCGGGCACATTGGCCTTTATCAACAGCGCGGCCGAATTTTCAAACACCACCGTCGAGGCCAAGACAAATTTCATGCGCCCGGTGCACGTCGGCGATACGCTGGTCGCGCATAGCGTTCCGTTGCATGTCGGGCGCACGACGCTGGTGCTGCAGGTCACGATGACACGTGGCGACGGTAAAGTCGCTGGCGTGACCTCTCAGACGCATTTGCTTCTGGGGTGGAAGGACGAAAAATAAGGGGGAGACAACATGACCACATCTGACATGACCGAACTGGGACCGCAGGCCGCCTATGAGGCCCATCTGGCGCTGTGTCATGGCAATGGCGGCACACTCTCGAGCCAATGCACCGCCATTTTGGGATCGGAGGCCACACTATGACCAGTCTTCCACATATTGATAATTTGATTGCGCCTCGCTCCGTTGCCGTGATCGGTGCCTCGGATGATGTCACACGCATTGGCGGACGACCGATCGCCGCGATGCTCAAGGCGGGCTATGAGGGCCGTATTCTGCCCGTCAATCCGAAACGCGACACTGTGCAGGGCCTGCGCTGCTATAGCAGCGTAGACGATTTGCCCGAAGTGCCCGATGCGGCGCTGATCGCGGTGCCCGCCAAACTGGTGGCCGAAACGATTGAGGCGCTTGGGCGCAAAGGTTGCACCGCAGCCACGCTGTTTTCCGCCGGCTTTGCCGAGGTCGGCGCCGAAGGCGAAGCCGCACAGCGTGAACTTGTCGAACTTGCCCGCGAACACGGTATGCGCCTTCTGGGTCCGAACACGCTGGGGGTCTATAATGTAGATATCGGGTATTACGGGACATTTTCTTCGTCTCTGGATACGGGCCACCCGTTTCCCGGCAACATCGGAATCGCCAGCCAGTCTGGTGCGTTTGGGGCGCATCTCGGGGCGCTGGCGCGGGATCGGGGGCTGGGCTGTTCGATATTGATCACCACCGGCAACGAAGCCGATATCACCGTCGCCGAAGCTATTCGGTGGATGGCCGAAAGCGACACCACCGATGTGATCTGCGCCTATATGGAAGCGATCAATGATGCGCCCGCTCTGTTGGCGGCGCTCGATGCCGCACGCGCGGCAGGCAAACCTGTGCTCGCGTTGAAATCCGGACGTTCGGCCGTAGGCGCACGCGCCGCCGCATCGCATACCGCATCGTTGACAGGTGATGCCGTGGTGGCAGATGCTGTTCTCTCCGATCACGGTGCGATTATCCTGCGCGATCCCGAAACGATGATGGATATTGCCTATGCGGCCTCCAAGAAGGTTTTCCCGGCGCACCATTCTTTGGGCGTCATCACCGTCAGTGGCGGCGCGGGTATCGTCGCCAGCGACGAGGCAGAACGCGTTGGCCTTCCGATGCCCCCCATGCCCGACGCCGCGCAGGCCAAGTTGAAGGCTCTGCTGCCTTATGCCTCGCCGGTCAATCCGCTGGACTGCACGGCGCAGGCGCTGAACGATCCTTCGCTTCTGGAAAGTTTCACACAGGCCGCTCTGGAAGAGGGTGGATATGGTGCAGTGCTGTGTTTCCTGACCTATGTCGCCGGCAGTGATGCAATGTCCGAAGTGATCCTCAAGGCGATGGTGCCGCTGCGCCGCGCCTATCCCGATCGCATCATCGCCTTTTGTGCCTTGGGCGATCCCGAAATTCTGCGCCAATACGATGACGCGGGCATCCTGATTTTCAATGACCCGTGTCGCGCGGTGCGCGCGCTTGATGCAATATTGAGGCTCGGCGGCGCGCGGGACAAAGATGCCCGACCTGCGCTGCCATCGCATGGACCGGTGATCTTGCCCGCAACAAGCCCCGACGAAGCCCAAGCCAAAACACTCCTCACCACCGCCGGCATTTGCGCCGCCCCCGAACAGGCCGTCAGCAGCGCCGAAGAGGCGGTGACAGCCGCCGCCGCCTTTGGATATCCGGTGGTGATGAAAATCCTGTCGCCGGAGATTGTGCATAAATCCGATATCGGCGCTGTCAAATTGGACATTCAGGATGCAGATGCCGTGCGCACCGCCTATGGTGACATTTTGGCAGCGACGGCCAAACACGCGCCAGAGGCAACAGTCACCGGAGTGCTTGTGGCCAAGCAACTGTCGGGCGGTGTGGAATGTCTGATGGGGATTAACCGTGACCCAACCTTTGGGCCCGTGGGCGTATTCGGGCTTGGCGGTATTTTTGTCGAACTGCTGAATGATGTGGCTGTACGGGCTTGCCCGTTTGATCCCGAAACCGCCCGCGACATGATCTTGTCGATCCGCAGCGCCGCCATTCTGCAAGGGGCGCGCGGGACAGCGCCGGCAGATATTGATGCGCTGTCACATATGCTATCGCGCCTGTCGGTCTTTGCCGCCGGGGCGGGAGAGCGTCTTGCCTCCGTCGATCTCAATCCGGTTCTGGCCATGCCAAGCGGGCAGGGCGCCTATGCTCTGGATGCGGTTATTGAACTGACCCCTCACGAGGACCCTTGATGGCCATTGACTATGATCATCTGATGCATGTCGAGATCCCGGACGTGCGGCAAACCTACGGGCCGGCGGAAGTGGGGCTTTATGGTCTTTCTGTCGGCCTCGGACAGGATCCGGTGGACCTACGCCAGATGTCATATGTCGGTGCGCTTGCACATGATCAACCTGCGATACCCGCCATCGTCAACATATTGGGCCATCCGGGATTTTGGATGAGCAAGCCGGAAACGGACGTCAACGCGCTTAAGCCTATGCATGGCGAAGAGGGCATGACGATCCACAACCGCATTCACGCCAAAGGTGCCGTGGCGGCCAAGACCCGCGTGACGGGCCTTATCGACAAAGGCGCCGGAAAAGGTGCCTTGCTCTATTCCGAAAAAGACCTGCACGACGCCGACACCGGTGTGCATCTGGCCACGTGCCGGGGGACCACATTTTTGCGTGGGGAGGGTGGGTTTGGCGGCCCCAGCGGGCCGTTAAAAACCCCACATCTTCTCCCTGAAATTGCGCCGGATCATGTTTTTGAAACACTCACGCGACCAGAGCAAGCCTTGCTCTTTCATTGGAACGGTGATCCCAATCCGCTGCATCTTGACCCGCGCGCCGTGCATGAGGCAGGCTTCGAACGACCCATTTTGCACGGTCGATGCAGCTTTGGATGCGCCGCCCATGCGCTGCTTGCGGTTTTATGCGACTATGATGACACGGCATTTGGGTCAATGGATGCACGGTTCACCGCGCATGTATTCCTCGGCGAAACGCTGCGGACCGAAATTTGGCAAGACGGATCATTCCGCACGCGCGCCATTGAGCGTGATAAGATCGTCATCGGCAATGAGTTGTTCCGGCACAGGAGTGCAAAATGAGCGTCACAACAGAGCATCACGACGATGGCCTTTTGATCATCACACTCAATGACCCCGAGCGCCGCAATCCCATCGGGCATGAACGACGCAAAGCGCTACGGGCCCGGCTGTCGGAGGCCGAGGCAGACCCCACCGTGCGCGCCGTCGTATTAACCGGCGCGGGCGGGCATTTTTCCGCCGGCGGGGATGTGCGCGAGCAAAAAGACCGCAGCATCTGCGAACATCGTGAACGGTTCGCCCTGATCAAGGATTTGGTCGGTCGGATGGCCCGGTTTTCAAAACCACTTGTTGCAGGGGTCGAAGGATGGGCCGCAGGGGGCGGTTTTTCACTGGCACTGGCGTGCCCGACGGTGGTCGCCTCGCGGAATGCCCGATTTGTCGCCAGTTTTACCAAGGTCGGGCTGATGCCTGATATGGGGTTATTTGCCACCCTTCCGGCGCGGGTCGGTCCCGCACGCGCGCGGCGATTGTTGCTTACCGGCCGTGTGATCGATGCCCCCGAAGCGTTGACATTGGGCGTGGTCGATGAATTGACCGACCCCGGCGACGCCGCGCGCTTGGCCGGGGTGCTGGCGCTTGAGGAAGCCAAAACGGCGCCGATGCCGCGTCAATTTATTGTGGACTGGTTTGCCCGTGATCTCGGTGCGGCGCTTGATTATGAGCAAACGCTTCAGCCCGCTTTGGTGAACAGCGCCGATGCCGCCGAAGGTCGGGCTGCCTTTGCCGAAAAGAGGCCACCCAGATTTCGCGGATGTTGACCAAGGAGCGCACCAATGCACCCGCACCCTCCCATCCGGTTTTACAGACCGGCAGGATGGTGCTGCTGCGGGGGCTGTTGGCCTTCGTCATGCTGGTGGCGGTTGTGCTTATCTTTGCCGATTCAAAGGGGCTGACATTGGCCGGAATGGCGGCTTTGGGGCTGTACCTGATTTTGACCCTGCGCCAGTTCAGTGCTGGCACCTGGGTGCCGGTCCTGCTGTCTCTTTTGACCCTGATCGTTGCATTGTTTCGCGGAGTGCCTGCTGCTGTTCTGTGGCAAGCCTCCGACCGCATGCTTTTCCTATCGGCCTTGATCGCGTTTCTGGGCACATTGCGGTCGTCCGCCGCATTGGCACCCGAAGTGCATCGCGCCGGTCAATATGTGACAAATCAACCGGCCTCACGCCGGTATCTGGCAATGACCTTTGGCGGGCATCTTTTTGGTGTGCTGATCAATTTCGGCGGGCTTGCGGTGCTACTGGATATGGCCAAACGCGCGATATCCACCGAAGCCGCCGCACAAATGACCCAAGAGGCCCGGAACCTGCGTGAAAAACGCATGACCTTGGCGGTGATCCGGGGGTTTTCGCTGATTGCACTCTGGTCGCCTTTCGGGTTTGCCACCAATGCCATCCTGATCACCTTGCCCGGTATTTCCTATTTCGATTTCGGGCCGATCGGGTTTGCGATGTCTTTCGTATTCATTGCCGTCGGCTGGAGCATGGATCGATGGGAGGGGCGGCGGTATCGGCGCATGGGCCTTCCGCCGCCAAGCCCCCCGCCCAGAAGTTGGGCCGGAGCGGCATTGCTGTTGTGCCATGTGGGGGCTTTGGGGGCGGCGGTGTTTATCGTGCATGACCTCAGCCTCCTCAATTTTCAACAAGCCCTGATCCTTGTGGTGCCCTGTTATTCAATCTTTTGGGCCGCCATAGCGACACGGCGCGCGCCGGGCGGACCAGTCGCCGGTATCAAGACCGCCACCCGCACAAGCTGGCAACGGCTGTCCGGGATCGGCGGTGAAATCGGGGTCTTCGCATCGGCCGGATTTTTACCTGTTGTCTTATTGGCGTTGATCCCGTCCGAAGCATTACGCGATGCCATTGCCGCACTTGGGTTTGGGCCACTCATATTGGCGTTGGGATTGCTGCTGATGATGGTGGTGATCGGGCTTCTTGGGGTGAACCCGATTGTGGTGGCCTCGGTTCTGGGAGCCATCGCCACACAGTTGGAGGTTCCGGGACTCAACGACACGATTATTGCCTTAGCAATCAGCGGGGGATGGGCGGCTGTGATGGGGTTTTCGCCTTTCATAACCACCGTCATCATCGGGGCGGCCATAATGGGGCGCTCACCCGCACGTCTTGGCCTGTTCTGGAACGGGCCTTACTGTATGGCGATCCTGGCGGTATGGGCCGTGCTGCTGACCGCGCTGATACAAACGGGCCTGATCTAAAGACATTTAGCGGTGCACATGGATCCGCAAAGTCAACGCCCGCACCATCCGCCGGATGTGAAAATCATATCTGTGTGAAATGTCCAAACCACATTTCAGGTCATGATCGGATGGCACAGCCGTCACAGGGTGACGCCCGGCCATTGTCCCGATGCAACCATCTTATGCACTTCAGCGATCAGGAAATCGGCAAAGCTGCTGGTCAAACGCGAACCGGGGCGGTTCAACGGCGTCATCAAAACCAATGTGCGGTCGATGCTGCGCCTCTCGATCGGACGTGCAATCAACCGTCCTGCACGCACCTGATTGATCACGCTGACCAGAGGCAGGATCGTGCTGCCCAAACCTCGCTCCACAAAGGCGAGCATGGTTGGCAATATGTCAACTTCCAGGATCACGTTCAGGTCGATCTGTGCGTCGCTGGCGATGTTTTCGATACATCCGCGCAACCCGTGTTCGCGATTGGGCAAAATCAGATCCTGCTTCAATGCCTCACCGGAACGGATTGGAACGCCATCATCCGCCGATGCGTGTTGAGCAGATTGAACCAAGAAAAGCTTTTCTATAATAATAGGTTGCGATGTAATTGCAGGGGGTCTTTGCCCCTCATACGCCACCCCGAGATCAATCTTGTCGCGCACAAGCCAGTCCTGCACATGGCCGCTAAAGCCGGAAATGACCCGCAGGTTCACATCCGGATAGACGTGCAATGCCTGTTCAATCAAATGCGTCGCCAAAATTTCCGCGACGGTCGGGGGCAGGCCAAGCGTCACCGTGCCCGAAAGGGGCGTAAGGTTGCCCGAAATTTCGCCCGCTAAATCCTCGACATCTTCCAAAATAACCTTGGCCCGGCGCGCCAATCTGATGCCTTCTTCTGTCGGCATCACCCCACGGCCGTGGCGCCGCAACAGCTGCACATTCAATTCTGTCTCTAACGATTTGACCTGTCGGCTGAGCACAGGTTGCGCAATGTTCAAACGCTCTGCGGCGGCGGTGATGCTGCTCAGCTCAACCACATGGATAAAATTACGAAGTTGGCGAAAGTCCATTCATACCTCATTGGTATAGCTGATATATCTATAATACACTTGCAACATGGCTTCCATATCATGCACTGTTTACTTCAAGGAACGTCTTTGTCCGGTGTCTTGGTGTTTTCATATACACCACAGCGCCGCCGCCGGTGGAGGATCGGCGGTTCGAGAGGCTTCCATTTGACAGGGAGAGCTACATGAAAACCAGAACGCATATTGCAGCTGCCGTTAGCGGCTTGATGACACTATCGGCCTTTTCGGCCTCGGCGCAGGACCTGCCGGATACCATGATCTGGACGTCCTATGACGTTGGGTCGGCCGGTTACGCCGAAGCCTCGGCCATCGCAGACGCCTTTGGCAAGAAATTCGGCACCCGCGTGCGGATTCAACCCTCCGGCAGCGGGATCGGACGGCTTCAGCCCTTGCTTCAGGGGCGCGCCGATTACGCATTTCTCGCCACCGAAGCTTTCTTCCTTTCTGAAGGCGCCTATGACTTTGCAACGCCTGACTGGGGACCAAAAGAGCTGCGTGCCATTGCCGGGCGTCCGGCAGGCCTCACTTTGGTTGCGGCGGCGGACGCCGGAATTGAAACCGTGGCCGATGCACGCGGAAAACGCATTGCCTTTGTCGCCGGGAACCCCTCTGTGAACGTGAAATGTGAGGCGATCCTTGCCTTTGGCGGGCTGACGCTTGACGATGTCGAGGTGGTGACCTTCCCGACATATGCAGCCGCGATGTCGTCCATGACACGCAACGAGTCGGACGCAACCTGCACGACTCCGACCACCAGCCAGCTCTATGAACTGGCCGAAAGCCCGCGTGGCATTCATTACGCCCCGCTTGAAGCGGACAATGCGGAAGGTTGGAAACAGCTTTTGGAGGTTCTGCCGATCATGAGCCCCTCTAACGAGGATGTCGCCGCCGGTCTCGCCGAAGGCGAAGTCGCCAAAATGGGTGCCTATCGTTATCCGATCATCACCACGACCGTGGATAAATCGGCAGATGATGTTTATGCCTTTATCAAGGCTCTGGATGAAACCTACGATCTTTACAAAGATGGCACCGCCGCCATGAAACGGTGGGCGCTCGAAAGATCCGGCAAACCGGCCATCGACGTGCCCTTCCACGAAGGCGCCATCCGCTACCTGAAAGAAAAAGGGATCTGGACCGCCGAAGATGATGCCTGGAATGCAAAGCGTACCGAACGGATGGATGCGCTGATTGCCGCCTGGGCCGAATTCAAACCTCAGAATGCAGACATGTCCGAGGAAGAATTCGCCGCCGCTTGGATGGCCCGGCGCGCAGAGGTCGCTGCCAGCCTGAACTGAGCCGCGCGTTTTTGCTTCCCCCGGTGCGCTTGATCTGCCGCCGGGGGAATAAACATTGCCAGGTCGGGATTAAACAATGGTATCCGAAGACAAGAACGAGGCTCCGACCGCAGCACATGCGGCGGAGGTCAGTGCCGATGCACCGACCGGACAGCGCATGATGCGCGTGGCGGTCATGGGGCTTGGCGCCCTTGGCGTCGCTATGGCGATCAACCAACAGTTTCTTTTGAATATCCTCGGGTTTCAGCCCTTGGGAAACGCCTATCTGTATTACCTGATCGGGATTTTTCTGGCGATTGCCTTTCTCACCATGCCCGTCAGCAGGTTGCATCCGCAGCGGCTTCAATGGCTGAACCCGGTTCTCGCAATTGCCGCATTGGTCAGTGCCGGATGGCTTGGGCGGCATGGGCTCGATATCATCCAACGCGGATGGGAATATGACGCCCCGCTGATGGCCGATGTGATGGCCTCAATCCTGATCATTCTGGTCCTTGAGGGCGTGCGCCGTGCAGGCGGTCCCATCCTTTTGTTCACCGCAATTCTATTTGGCACCTATCCGCTTTACGCCGGCTACATGCCGGGTTTTTTGTGGGGCACAGAATATTCGTTGATCGGGACAATACGGGCCCATGTGCTTGGGGTTGAATCCATCATTGGCATCCCGATGCAAGTGGTGGCCGAATTGGTCATTGGCTTTGTCATCTTCGGCTCGGTCTTGGTCATCACCAAGGGCAGCGATTTTTTCATGGAACTGGCGTCGGCCCTTCTTGGGCACAGCCGCGGCGGCCCCGCCAAAGTCGCGGTCATGGGGTCCGGCATTTTGGGATCTTTGTCAGGCAGCGTCATATCGAACATTCTGACATCGGGGCCATTTTCCATCCCGACAATGCGCCGCGTGGGTTACCCCGCCAGCTATGCCGCCGCGATTGAGGCCTGTGCCTCCACGGGGGCGACGCTGATGCCACCCGTTATGGGGACTGTGGCGTTTGTCATGGCCTCGTTTTTGGGGGTGCAATATTCGACAATTGTGATTGCGGCGGTCATTCCGGCCTTGCTGTTTTATGTGGCTTTGCTTTTGCAAGTCGACATGTATGCCGCCCGGCGTGGTCTCAAAGGCCTGCCTCGCACCGAAATTCCCGCCATTTGGCCGGTGCTGAAATCCGGCTGGCCCTACCTGTTGAGCCTCGCGGTATTGATCTTTGTCCTGATGGGCCTGCGGATGGAGGCCCGTTCGCCTTACTACGCCTCGCTTGTCATGTTGATCGCCACCTCGTTCAAAAAAGAAACCCGGCTATCGCTTCGCCGTGCGAAAGACCTGCTTCTGGATGTTTCTAAGAACATTGCGAGCCTTGTTGCGGTTCTGGCGGGGATCGGTCTTGTGGTCGGGGGGCTTTCCTACACCGGTGTGGCGGGCGCCTTCGCACGAGAATTGCTTCTCTATGCCGGAGGCAACACCGCATTGATGCTGATTGCCGGGGCTGTGACCAGCTTTGTTCTTGGCATGGGGATGACCGTAACCGCCTGCTATATCTTCCTGTCCATCTTGCTTGCCCCCGCATTGGTTCAAGCAGGCCTGAACCCGATCGCCAGTCACCTTTTCATTCTATATTGGGGCATGCTGTCCTACATCACCCCACCTGTTGCGCTCGCAGCGATCACAGCGGCCAATCTGGCCGGATCGCGCCCGATGCAAACCGGGTTCCACGCCATGCGCCTTGGAATGCCGCTGTTCGTGCTGCCGTTTATTTTCGTCTATGATCCGGCGTTGATCATGGATGGCACGTGGCCGCAGATCATCGAACGCATATCCCTGACATTGATCGCGATCTGGGCAGTCACTTCGGCGTTCGAAAGCTGGATCTACAAGGTCGGCAGGATCGGCACGGTCAGTCGCATTGCCTTTGGCGCCGGTGGTATTCTGATCATCTTCCCCGAACTGGCGACCAGCCTCATTGGCGGCACGATCCTCACCGCCGTGATCGTGGTCAATTTGGGGATTGGACGCCGTAACAGCGCCACCGGAACCTAAGTCAGGAGATCTGCGAATGGACAAAAGCGCCCCCAATTTGCGCGATGCGGTCGCCCCAATCCCCGACGGCGCATCCGTGATGATCGGCGGATTTGGCTCCTCCGGTATTCCCTTCGGTTTGATCGATGCTCTGCTGGAACAGGGGGCCACAGGATTGACCGTGATCTCGAACAACGCCGGTTCCGGCGAAACCGGGATTGCAAAACTTCTGAAGGCGGGGCGGTTGGCCAAAGTCATCTGCTCTTACCCGCGCACACCGGGATCAATCTGGTTCGAAAAACGGTACAAAGCCGGCGAAATCGGCCTTGAAGTGGTGCCTCAAGGCACGCTTGCCGAACGTATCCGCGCTGCGGGGGCAGGGTTGGGCGGTTTTCTCACACCGACAGGCTATGGAACGCTCCTCGCCGAGGGCAAGGAAACACGCATGATCGATGGTCGCGGTTACGTGCTTGAGGCGCCGCTGCATGCCGATTTCGCACTTTTGCGCGCGGAGAATGGCGACAAATATGGAAATTTGAACTTTCATGCGACAGCGCGCAATTTCAATCCCGTGATGGCAATGGCCGCCCGCCATGCCATTGCCGAAGTCCGGCACCTGTCCGAAACCCCGCTGGAGCCCGAGCAGGTCGTAACACCGGGCATTTTTGTACAAAGCGTCGTGGAATACGGGGTCCGGCCATGAATTCACTGACAGATACGCAGCTCGCGGCGCGGGTCGCGCAAGACATTCCAGACGGCTCCTATGTCAATCTTGGCATCGGAAAGCCCGCGCATGTCGCCAGCCACGTCCCCGAAGGCCGCGAAGTGATCTACCATTCCGAAAACGGGATTTTAGGCGTCGGCCCGGTACCGCCCGCAGGTACAGAAGACCCCGAGCTGATCGACGCAAGCAAACGATATGTGACCGCCGCGCCCGGAGCTGCCTTTTTCGAACATTCCGACAGCTTTGCAATGATGCGCGGCGGGCATATAGATATTGCGGTTTTGGGGGCCTATCAGGTGGCAGAAAATGGCGATCTGGCCAATTGGGCAACGCTTGACGATTCATTTCCACCGGCCGTAGGCGGGGCAATGGACCTTGTCGCGGGGGTGCCAAAGATTCTGGTGATGATGCGGCATGTGAACCGCGACGGCAGCCCCAAAATTTTGAAAAAATGCACCTATCCATTGACCGGTCTGGGCGTGGTCAGCACGGTTTATACCGATCTTGCGGTGCTCGATGTGACGCCGGAGGGTTTCAAACTGGTGGAATTGGCACCGGGCAACAGTTTTGAAGAGGTTCAATCCCTGACTGACGCCGAGATCCTGACGTAAAGGAAAAGGGGCGAGCATGCGAAAGCCCAAAGACCACCTGTCCGAAAAGCCTGAAAGCGCGCTCTGGAGCGCCGGGGATCGCGTGAGGGCAAGCGCCAGACCGCAGCGCGGCGCCGGTCGGACCCGCCGCCGACATCGGGACATCGCCTCAGACGCAGGCCATGCCCGCATGGGGGAATGCCGGCCGCATTGCGACATGATCGGCCCCGCGCGCGGAGGGCCAGAAGAGAGGATTGTCATGGCGATTTTTGATGAAATCCTGTATGTATCCCGCGCGGGCCGAGGCTCCTGCAGCCCCCTGCGGCCAAGCAAGGAAAGATCTCGGAAGCGCAGGGCCCTCCGGCACGCCGCGCAGCGAAAGCTCACCCAGGCCGGATATCGCCGCGCCGCTTGGGCGGGCGTAGCGCGCCGCCAAAACCGCACTGTTGCGCTGAGACGACAGCAGAAAGGCAGGAGCACATGAACGATCTGGCCCATACAAACGTCCCCGACAGTCGGGGCCTGAACGCATTTCGGACAGATCCGGCGTTTGCGGCGCTGTTGACCGTGTACCTGCCCAAGGCCCTGCATCCGGTTTTGGAACCACAGCTTGACCGGATGGGCCAATTGGTGGGCGACAGATTGGAACAACTTGCCCTGACATCGGATAAAAATCCGCCCCGGCTCTTGCTGCGCGACCGCACCGGAGAACCCTGCCAGCAGATAGAAAAACACCCCGCCTATGAGGAGCTTGAACGCGTTGCCTTTGGCGAATTCGGGCTGGCCGCCATGTCCCATCGGGGCGGCGTCTTTGATCAGGCGGACAAACTGCACCCCTTGGCGAAATATGCACTGGTTTATCTTTTTGTGCAGGCAGAGTTTGGGCTGTGCTGTCCGCTGAGCATGACCGACTCGTTGACGCGCACCCTATGTAAATTCGGCTCGAACGCGTTGATCGACCGCTATCTTGACCGGCTGACCAGCCAAGACATGAACGAGCTGTTCCAAGGGGCAATGTTCATGACCGAACAAGCCGCAGGGTCCGATGTTGGCGCGGTTGACACCATGGCCCGCCACGAGAACGGCACATGGAAACTCTATGGGGACAAATGGTTTTGCTCAAATCCGGATGCGGCGCTGGCGATGGTGCTGGCGCGGCCTGAAGGCGGCGGAGCGGGCACCCGCGGGCTGTCGCTTTTCCTGCTGCCCCGCCACCTTTCAGATGGCAGCCTGAACGCCTATCGGATCATACGGCTAAAGGATAAAATGGGCACCCGATCAATGGCATCGGGGGAAATAACCCTTGAAGGGGCCGAAGCCTATCTGGTTGGCGCGGCCGGGCAGGGGTTCAAGCAAATGACCGACATGATCAACATGTCACGGCTTGCCAATGGTGTCCGCAGCGCCGGGCTGATGCGGCGCGCCACCTCGGAGGCGTTGTTCATCTCTCGCCACCGCACCGCGTTTGGCAAACGGTTGATCGACATGCCACTGATGCGCCGCCAGTTGGCGAAAATGCTTCTGCCGACGGAACAAGGGCGCAGCATGGTGTTCCACACCGCACGGGTTTTGGACGCGGCGGACCGGGGCGATGCCACGATGGCAAAGGTGCTGCGGATCCTGACACCCCTTGTCAAATTCCGGACCTGTCGGGATGCGCGCAAGGTTGCCGGAGATGCCATGGAGGTGCGCGGCGGGTGCGGCTACATCGAGGAATGGTCGGATGCCCGCGTGCTGCGCGATGCACATCTTGGATCAATCTGGGAAGGCACAAGCAATATCGTCGCACTCGATGTCGGACGCGCGGTGCGCCGTGAAGGCGCGTTGGAGGCTCTCACCGACTATCTGATTGCCTGCCTTTCAGAGGTCGAGGACGCGCTGACCTCTCCGATTGCGCAGGCGATTGAAGATGTCAGCATTTTGATACAGGCCGCCGCAGGAGAGCATCAATCCGCGCAGGAAGCAGAAACACGCCGCGCGGCCAGCGCGCTTTATAACGTGACATCGGCTGTCTTTCTTGCGTGGGAAAGCGCCCGACTGACCGCAACAGATCCGGTTGCGGCCACGGATCGCGCGCTGCTGGCGCGTATGGTTTTGTCAGAACGCTTGACGACACGCGATCCGCTTGCCCCCGCCGAACCCGAACCGGCCTGGCTGCCCGACCTGTTGCTGCGCGCAGGTCGCGATGCAGTCGCCGCACCACACTCCACAAAATGAGACATAACATGACCCTTGCCCATACCCTTGGCACATTCGCAACAGGCCCGATCACCCCCGACACGCGCATGACCCGCTTCGTGCATTGCTCCTTATATGACTGGGCCACGGTCGGCCTTGCAGGACGTGATGAACCCGTGGCCCGAGCGGCACGCGCGATGGCGCTTGAAACCGCAGGGACCAAAAACAGTGCCACTGTATTTGGCGCCGGTCGTGCGTCACCCGCCGCCGCCGCACTTGCCAATGGCGCGGCCAGTCATGCGCTTGATTATGATGATACGCATTTCGGGTATCTCGGACATCCAAGCGTTGCGGTGGTCCCCGCCGCGCTTGCGCTGGCCGAGGCCAAAGCCGCCACAGGCGCGGACTTCATCGAAGCATTGACCGTTGGTCTGGAAACGGCCTGCCGGGTTGGTGCATGGATGGGCCGGCCGCATTACGAAGCAGGATTTCACCAGACCGGCACATCCGGCGCATTTGGTGCAACCGCAGCAGCGGGGCGGATACTTGGGTTGAACGCGGACCAGATGGCACAGGCCTTCAGCCTGACGGCTACACGTGCCGCTGGGTTGAAAAGTCAATTCGGCACAATGGGCAAACCGCTGCATGCAGGGTTTGCCGCCGAAGTCGGGGTGACCACCGCGCTGCTGGCGCAGATGGGTGCCACTTCGGCCCCCGATGCTCTTGAGGGTCCGCAAGGGTTTGGTCCCACCCATTCCGGCGCGGCCGAAATTTCTGCCCTGCACAACATCGGTCAGGAGTGGCTGTTTTCGGGAGTGTCCTATAAATTTCACGCCTGCTGTCATGGCCTTCATTCGATGTTGGAAGCCTTGCGCTCCATCGACCTCACGGACATCCCTGCAAGCGCGATCGACACCGTGTCGATCAACACACATCCGCGTTGGCTCAACGTGTGCAACCAACCCGCCCCCGAAACCGGCCTGCAGGCGAAATTTAGTTATCGTCTGACCGCCGCAATGGTGCTCGGCGGGCTCGATACCGCTGCGCTGGACGTCTATAGCGCCGAAACCTGCACACGCGGCGACATTTGCGCCCTCCGCGATCGGGTCACGGTAATCCCCGATGACACATTGTCGGACAGCGAAGCACAGGTCTGCGTCACTGCCGGTGAAACGGTGCGCAGCGCACGCCATGATATTCTTACCACCAACGACCCCGACGCGATCAAACTTCGACTGCAAGACAAGTCGGAAACCTTGCTCGGTCGGGATCTCAGCGCTGCCCTGTGGGAAGACATCTGTTATATAGATAAACCTGACGGGCCTGCCGTGCTTGCGGCGCGCATTGGCACGACGCCGCCAAACGGCTGACAGCTGACGGCTCTGCGTGGCGCAAAGAACCGTGAGGCACGGTTTGCTTCACATATTTGGTCGTGGCATGCTGGCCTTTCGGATATGGCCGATACCGCGACCACCATAGAGCAGGCGCCCCCGTTATTTACATAAGATGTATTATTGGCCTTATGTGGTTGATAAGGTGGATTCACAAATGAAGTGCGAATTCTGTATTAAAACAGAACCTTGCATGGAGTTAATCAATGGGACGCTGCTACCCTCACCTGAACCTCGAAGAACGTCGCAAGCTGGCCAAATGGCTTGATGCGAAGATACCAATCAAAGAGATCGCCGACAACCTGGCGAGAGCGCCCTCAACAATCTACCGCGAGATTAGGCGGAACTTCTATCATGACGAAGAACTGCCAGAGCTGAACGGCTACCACGCGGTGAATGCGCAGGATCAATATGAGAAGCGTCGTGCGGTGCATCGCAAGTTGATCCGACACCCTGAATTGATGGCTGCCGTGCTCGATGGGTTTGATGCTGGCTGGTCGCCCGAACAAATCGCGGGCCGCATGAAGTTAGAGCGTCATCCAACGCGCGTTAGTCACGAAACGATCTATCGGTATGCTTATTCTAAAGATGGCCGTGCTGAGAAGTTTTATCGCCATCTGCCTGAGCACCGCAGACGTCGCAGGCCACGTGGGACGCGCAAGCATCATGGACGAAGGTTTCTTGATGAATTGGCCATAGCGCACCGCCCTGACATGGTCGCTGATCGCAACCAATTTGGGCACTGGGAGTGCGATCTGGTGATGTTCCGCAAGGAATTTGGCAAAGCCAACGTCACCTCGCTGGTCGAACGTGTTAGTCGATATGCGGTTGTTTTGAAGAACCCAGATAGGCAATCCAAGCCCGTGATGGAAAGCCTCATCGAAAGTCTGTCACCCCTGCCCGCAAACGCGCGCCGGTCGATCACATTTGATCGTGGTACCGAGTTCACAGCATGGCAATATCTGAAGGCTGGTTTGGGCGTTGATTCTTGGTTCTGTGATCCGCAATCTCCTTGGCAAAAAGGAACCGTCGAAAATACCAACAACCGCCTGCGTCGCTACCTACCCCGCAAGGCCGATCCCACGGCGTTCACAAATCGATATTTAGGGTCGATTTGCGACCGCCTCAACGCAACGCCGCGAAAGTGTTTAGGCTATCAGACACCTTCAGAAGTATTCCGCGCAAAACTGATGGAAGGAGAGCCGTGATCCAGATAAACTGAACAAAGAGAAATTGCGCTTCGCCGTGAGTTCACATAATGCCGCGTAGCTCCCCCTTCAACCATCATCATTTTTCAGGTGATATCATTCTCCGTGCGGGACTGTTGCATTAACCGGCCAAGCCCGTGTTTATATCGTAACACGTTGATTTCACGCAGCCAAACCAAACAATTGGCTTACGAAGGCAACTTCCCCTCTTACGCCTGACTGACGATTTTGAATGTGTCCATTCTTGATCGTTCTAATGGCTTCCATTCCCTGCAATGTCGCCTTCGCACATCATAATGATCGGAAGCTTTGTCGGTACCCCAGCAACCTCTTGAGAGCAGCATGATCGCTTTCAACACGGTTGTTTCGATACTTTTTGTCGATATGTGTGATGTAATTAAAGTGAGGGTCATATCGGTGATTTATTTCTCGTATGACCTTGCGATAGGTGGGCGCTTTGTCTGTGCAGATTGAGATCGGCCTGTGGAGCCGGACACGTTCGATCGCCTTGTTCAGAAAGGCTTTGGCTGCTTTTGCATCCCGCCGCGCTGTTAGTCTAAAGTCCACCAGTTGACCGTCCGCATCAATGGCTCGCCATAGGTGTCGCCACTTCCCGCCAACGCGGATGTAGGTTTCATCGGCGTGCCAATTTAGGCTTGCCCGTCGCAGATGGCCTTCTGTGCGCTTCGCCAGTTCCGGTCCGAATTTTTGAATCCAACGAAAGACAGTTGAACGATCAACATCGACGCCACGTTCGCCCAAAAGATCCGCGACATCTTGGTAAGACAGCGGGTATCGCAGATACATCCGCACCGCGCACAAAATGATCAAAGACGGAAAACGGTGTCGTTTGAATGGTTGCTTTCTATGCATTTTTGCCCCCTGCCCTGCAACAAAGTAATGCTTCACAAATTAATGCAACAGTCCCGGACGTGGCTTTGGTCGTCGCGGTGCGGCACCAGAAAGAGGTTGGCTATCAGCCATCATAGACTAACCTTGTGTAGGGATCACAAAATCACCATCAAAGCCGAAGGGGTCAACTGAAGCCCGTGATGATGTCTGGTAGAATGAAAGATTGAGCGGTGCTTTCAGCCTCATACAGAATCTCGTTGATTTGGTTAAGTTCTTCTGCTGAGAAGTGGCTGTCCTCCAATCCAATAGACGCGAGAGCAAACGACGCGTCCAACGGGCCACGTTGTGAGCGTGCCTCAATAAGCGAGTCAATTTTTGTCAATCGGCTCAGCCAAGGCGTGGACCTAGAGATGAGAGACCTCGACCCATCTTCGTGGACTTCTAGTGTGTCATTGAATGGGCTATTTCCGGCGACCTCACATAGCCTGATTTCTATGCTTCGGCGGAACGAGTTCCACGCCATATCGTTGACCTGTTCGCCGTAAAGGTCACGTACGCGCCGAACTGCCGAATAAGCAATGAGTTCGCAGAGGCTCCTTGGATCGGTTGCTTTTTGGAAGCTCCCAGTTGGAATTTTTTCAAGAAAGGCAGGTTCAAGCTTTGCCACAATCTCGTCGAGAGCATCATGATAATTATCATATTCGTCAAACTTCGGCGCGTCAGCTGCTCTAAGGCGTTCGAGGGAAACTGTGATCTTCTCCGATATGGTTGATACAAGATCAATAACTTGCATTTGGCACCCTATTTCGAGATTTCCGCCAACGTTGCGAATAAAGGTCAGGGAAACTGACAATGAGCTATTTTCTTCTTGTAAGGCGGTAAAATATTCTTGAATCTTCTCACTGTACTCATTCTGAAATGCTTCCCTCGCCTTTTCCAAATCCCGAAAGACTACGAGCTGGGATTTGTTCAGGAACATATCTACAAGGCTTTTGGTGCAGCTTTGATCAAGGAGCCGGTTGGCCTGCGTGATTACGAGGGCACAGAAGAGAATAGATATTTCGGCTCTGAGCCCAGCAAGTCTTCGTGCTCTGCGAAATAGTGGTTTCTTGAGCTTAAGTAATTTTGCCACCTCAGTAGCAGATTTCACGTTGCTTCTTGCAAAGTGCAACATGGTGAGCTCCAAGGCCACATCTTGAAGTTCTGAATCCAAATCGGTCATTTTATGTTATTTCCCCATCACGCCCGCTAGAACGTGTTCTATGGCTATGGCCACCAGCGACGATGTTTCTTTTCCGGTGCGCCTAAAAGCGCGGTAGCTTGCTGCTTCCAAGCGTCTCTGTCCAAGCGCATTTCTGATAGCGCCTCTCGTTCCGGGACTGTTGCATTAACCGGCCAAGCCCGTGTTTATATCGTAACACGTTGATTTCACGCAGCCAAACCAAACAATCGGCTTACGAAGGCAACTTGCCCTCTTACGCCTGACTGACTATTTTGAATGTGTCCGTTCTTGATCGTTCTAATGGCAAAAGCAACCCTGATCGGGATTGAGACCGCCCGGACAATCAAACGTGGACATGTCCATCACAATCGATCAGGTATCTTGGACGAGTTGGAGTTTATCAGCAAGCCATTCAAAACCGCTTACCCCCTGAACTCGAAGGCCCAAACCATGCCGAGAGAAATTAATGCAACAGTCCCCTTTTCCATGCTGGGTTACATCCACACCGCCACGCGCGGGCGCCCCAATGCCATCCTATCGGAGGTGGCCGCGCGCCTCACAGCGCAAGGAGTCCGCGTAACCGGACTGGTCCAATTCCGCGCGCCTCAAACCGGCGCGCACCCCTGCGATATGGAGCTGATGTGCCTACCCGGCGGGCAGGTTTTTTCTATCGCGCAGGATCTGGGCCGCGGCGCCTCGGGATGCCGGATGGACATCGGATCGCTCGAAACCGCCGTCGCACAGGTCGAGCGCGAAATCGCTCAGGGCGCAGAGGTGCTCATCGTGAATAAATTCGGCGCACAAGAATCCAAGGGCCACGGGTTTAGCGCCGCAATCGCGCAGGCTCTCGACCGGGGCGTGCCGGTCATCACCGTGGTCAATCCGCTCAATATCGAAGCCTTCTTGCGGTTCGCAGATGGCATGGCCACAGAACTGACACCGGAAGCCGATGCAATTATGGCGTGGGTGGCGCAAAAGCCGGCGGCCACCCCGACCTAACCCCCCTGCCCCGCCGTCGCCAACAAAGCCGTGACACGGATGCGCTCTTTTGAACCGGTCCTGAACCGGCCGCGATACCCACCGGCAAACGGCGGCCGCTGCGGTATTGCTTTACGCTCCGCTGCGCGCCATCAGAGCGCGGGCTTTGATCCGCACCGGTTCATCCACCATGGCCCCATCGACAGACACCGCGCCATCGCCCGCCTCCAGAACGCGGCGCGCCCAATCAAGCTCCTCCGGCGCGGGAGCGAAATTGCGCATCACCTCGGCGATCTGCTTGGGGTGGATACATAGTTTTCCGGTCATCCCCAATGCGCGGGCGTGTTGGGTATCGCTGGCGGTGATCGACAGATCATCCAACGCGGTGGTCACCCCGTCAATCGGGGCGGCGATCCCGGCCAGGCGCGACGCCAATACCACTTCGCAGCGGGCAGGCAAAAGCACCTCGCGCAGATGCGCACAGCCCAGATCCGCACAATAGTCCACCGACCCAAAGGCCAGTCGTACCACATTTTCAGTAACGGCAATGGCGCGGGCATCGGCAATCCCGCGCGCGGTTTCAACCAATGCGATGATCGGCGTATGTCCTGTAAAATCGGCGGCAACCCGATCCAACGCGGCCCCGCTTTCGGCTTTGGGCAGCATAATCGCCGCGACCGGCAGGGTGCGTAGTGCGGCCAGGTCATCCTCGTGCCACGGGGTGCCCGCCGGATTGATCCGGACGATCACCGGCAGATCGGTAAAATCGGTGCGCAGGGCGGCGCGGGCGGCGTCTTTTGCTTCGGGTGCGACGGCATCTTCCAGATCGAGAATCACCGCGTCCGCGCCGCTGCGGGCGGCTTTCTCAAACCGTTCGGGGCGGTTCGCCGGCACAAACAGCGGCGCCCATAGGGTGTCAACATTCACCATTTGGCAGTCGCCTCCATGGCAACGGGCCCGCCGTCTTGCGCCGTCCAAAGCCGCATCACCTCGCCATCCTCACTGGCGTTGAGCGAAAAATCACTGGTATCAAAGATTGTCGATAGGCTGCGGAAGCTGAATTCAGCCGGACGCGCGCCACGCAGTTCTTCGGCATAAAGCGCCAAAAGCGTGGCCTGCAACGGGCCGTGCACGATCAAGCCGGGATAGCCTTCGACATCGCGCGCATAGGGTGCATCATAATGGATGCGGTGGCCGTTAAAGGTCAAAGCGGAATAGCGAAACAACAGCGGCGGGGTGGGTGTGATGGGGCGGCGATGCGCACCGGCCGGGGCGGCGGGCGCACCGGCGGCCTTGGGCGCGGCGGGTTTCGCCGGGTCATCGACATCACGGTAGACAATGTCTTGACGTTCGCTCAGCACATGGCGCGTCCCGCTTGAAATTTCGTGCTGGACCGTGACGAAACACAGCGTGCCGCTGCGCCCCTGTTTGACCGTCACATCGGAAATCGTGGAATGACGGGAAACCACATCACCCACATGGATATCGTCATGAAGGGTAAGCGCGCCGCCCGCCCACATGCGCCGCGGCAAAGGCACAGGAGGCAGAAAGCCGCCGCGTTTGGGATGCCCGTCGGGGCCGATTTCCGTCGAAGGCACCGCCGGCGGCGCCACGCACAAATGAATAAACAGCGGGGCAATCGCACCATTGCCTGTCTCCAGGTCCAGATCAAGCGTAGCGCCGTACCGCTGCACCATGTCGGAAGTCACCGTTTCGCTGGCTGTTTCGGTATTGCCTATCCAGCTGCGAAGGTGGTCGATATCGAGGCTCATGTGCGTGTCTCCATTTTGGACAATCCGGGTACCGGACAGTAGATGCGGGATGCGTCGCCGATCATGCCCACGGGGATGGGAAATTCAACCGGCGCGTTGACAGGGGGTATGGGAAACGACCCGATACCCCGGTGATACGGTCGCCCCTGCAGGGGCCATAGCGGCGGCATTATAACGACCCCGGCAGGCCGCGCGCGTGTTCGACGCCGCCGTTTTCGGGGATCCATGCCGCCCCGCCATGCGCCGTGATCAGGGCGTCGACACCGGCTTTCGGTTCGGCGCGCGCGTCATCGATCTTGGGGTGATATGCGTCTGGACATGAGGCGCAAAGCAATTGCGCCCCATCGCGGATGTCCTGAAACTGTTCCTCGGCATAATCTGTCATCTGATGTCCTTAACGGTCGGGGCGATCCGGCGGGGCGATGGAATGCGCAAAGATAACCCGAGGGTGGGGGTATAAATCAAATATCCATTCATACTATAAGAAATAACATTTTGTTATAGCTGCCGCGCGCATCCCCAATTGGCGCGGCCCCACTCAGGAGTCCAAAAATGGACCTGCGGCAATTGCGCTATTTCCTGACCATCGTCGAACAGGGATCGTTTTCGCGCGCGGCGGCGGTGTTGAACGTGGCCCAACCGGCCTTGTCCATCCATCTGCGTAAAATGGAAGATGCCTTGGGCACGCCGCTTTTGATCCGCCGCCCACAGGGCGTGGTGCCGACAGAGGCCGGGGATTTACTGGCGCTTCGGGCGCGCAGGATCCTGTCGGAAATGGCCCGCACCGAGGACGAAATCCGCTCGCTCCATTCCGATCCGGCAGGCGAGGTGCGTCTCGGGTTCCCCGCCACGGTCAGCAGCATCCTCTCGGTGCCGCTGATTTCCGCCGCCCGCGACAGATATCCGAGAATCCGCATCAACATCGCCGAGGCCATGAGCGGATTTGTCAGCGAATGGTTGATGGATGGGCGCATCGATATGGCAATCCTTTACAATGATATCGGGCAAAAGGGGCTGCGTTCGGATTTGCTCTTGAAGGAGGAATTGGTGATGCTGACACCGCCGGGCGATCATATGCCCGATCCGGTATCCCTCGCGGATCTCCAGCGGACAGCCCTGATTTTGCCCAGCTCCGCGCATGGCTTGCGCCGGATGATCGATCAGGCCGCCCGCCACGCCGGCAGCAAGCTGACATGTGAAGTCGAAATCGACTCGTTCAGCAATATCAAAGCGCTGGTCGCGGGTGCGCACGGCTGTTCGATCCTGCCCTATCACGCCGTCGCGGCAGAGGCGAAAGCAGGGCTGGTTGGTATCCGCCATTTTGCAGAACCGCGTTTGTGGCGCTCGGCCTATTTGGTGCATATGACCGACCGGCCCATGTCGCGCGCGGGCGAGGTCATCGCCGATCTGTTGCGCGAAACTGTCGCCACATTGCTCGCAGATGGCGCATGGGCGATTGACGGGCTGATCGCACCGGGCGCGCCGGACGTTTAGCGGCAGATGCGGGGACGCCGCCCTCGGGGTCCATCGACCTCCCCCCTAACCCCCCGCGCCCTCATAGGAATCCGGACCCGCGCCCTGCCCCGCCGCCCCTACTCTCAGCATCCCTATATGCCCCCTGCTCTTGGCGCGGTTGGTCGATGTTGCGGCGGGCGGGCGAACGGATCCGGCTTAAACAGGCCGCAAAAATACGCCCGCCATGAGGTCGAACCGCAGGGTGAATAACGGCGTTGCATATTTGACAGGTTGAATTTCCTACGCCACCGGACGTAGCTATTCCTATGAAACCGAAAATTATTACCACACTCAAAACCTACGACCGTCGACAATTTTCCGATGATCTGCTGGCCGGCATGACCGTCGCAATGGTCGCCCTACCCCTCAGCCTTGCCATCGCCATCGCCTCTGGCGCGGGGCCGGAAAAGGGTCTGGTCACCGCCATCGTCGCCGGATTTCTTATTTCGCTTCTGGGCGGCAGCCGCGTGCAAATCGGCGGTCCAACGGGAGCGTTTATCGTCGTCGTCTACGGGATTATCGCCGAGCATGGCTATGACGGGCTTGTTCTGGCGACGCTCATGGCCGGGATGATCATGATGATTGCCGGATATCTTCGGGCCGGAAATCTTGTCGCCTTTGTCCCCGAAGCCGTGATCAACGGATTTACCATCGGCATCGGCGTGGTCATCGCCACGAGTCAGATCAAAGACCTTCTCGGGCTGTCCGGCGCGCAAGTCCCTGCGGAGTTCATCGCCAAGATCGAAACCCTATGGCAGGCGCGCGAGACCCTGAACGGCTTTGCTCTTGGTATCGGGCTTGTTACCATGGTGTTGATCGTCCTCCTGCGCAGACTCGCCCCGAGATTTCCGGGATTGATCGTTGCGGTCGGGCTGACCTCGGGCGTTGTCGCATTCGCCCCGCTTCCAGTGGACACGATCTTTTCACAATTCGGCAGTTTGCCACATGCTTTGCCGGTTCCCGCCCTGCCTGACATCAGCGCGGCGCGCATCATCGAGCTGCTTCCATCGGCCTTGGTCATCGCTTTTCTGGCCAGCGTTGAATCGTTGTTATCGGCGATGGTCGCGGACAAAATGATCGGCGGGCATCACCGGCCCAATGCCGAAGTTCTCGCCCAGGGATTTGCCAATATCGGCTCTGCCTTGTTCGGCGGTCTTCCGGCGACGGGTGCGATTGCGCGCACCGCCACCAACGTGCGGGCGGGCGGCAAAACCCCCGTGGCCGGCATTGTTCATGCCTTGACCATCCTGCTTGTGATGATGTTGGCGGCCCCATTGGCGGGGTATCTGGCCATGCCTGCGCTTGCCGGTTTGTTGATCCTGACCGCGTGGAATATGAGCGAGCCACATAAATGGCGCAGCTATCTACATGCGCGCCCTTCGGATCGGGTGCTTCTGGTGCTGACGTTGGTTTTGACGGTTTTTGCCGATTTGACCGTCGCCATTGGCGTGGGTGTCAGCATTGGTCTCGCGCTCAGGCTGCGCCGCAACAATGCCGACATGGAAAAAGACTGGACCCCGCCGGAGCGATAAGGCCCGCGATCGACACCGGCGCGCTGATCCCTGCGGGGGCCATCAACGCCCCAGCACCTCAAATGCCTTGAAACGCCATATCAAGGGCGCGGGTGATTTCATCGTGATGGGCATCCAGACTGCCCAAAGCCGCGCCCATCTCGGCCAAAGGCACCGCCGCGAGAAATTGCGTCACCATGACCATTTCGGTTTCGCCCAAAAGAAACACCGGATTGAGACCGCGCGCCGGTTTCGGCGCGCTGGCGCGCGGCAAAAGCGGCACAACGATACGGGTGTTCAATGGCTCCAGAAGGTCGGCCTGCACATCCAGAACCAAAGCCCCGTCGCGCAGGGCATAAACATCATGGCGTGGCATTCAAACCTCGTGGCGGGTTGCGGCGCGGGACAGGCATAGCATCCTTAAAACCGCCGGAAACCGGCAAGAGGCAAACCGCTTTGCGCGGCAAAACTGTTGGAACTTTCCAAAGCCTCGGCATTGTCTTTGCGCCAGTCTTCACGGCTGCGCGCGCGCAATGCCGCGCGAATGCCTTCTTCGGCTGCGCGTGACAAATTGACCTGGCTTTCACGGGCGCGGCTGACGAGGGCGGCGTCGAGGCTCAGATTGGTGGGCTTGCGCCCTTCGATGCGCGACATGGCGTGGCTCCGGTGACATAGGGTGATCCAGCCTACCACAGCTGCGCCCGCCGATCCAGCCCATGCGCATAAATCTGCGCATGACATCGCACATATGCCGCGTGAAAACGCCGGACGGATGATGCAAGGCGGCGCTCCCGCCACGCATATAAAGGCGGCGTTGATACGGGATAGACCAACGCCGCCGTCACAGGTTAAATCTCTAGGGAGATAGAGATCGAACCGTACCGCGAGACACGGGGAAAATGTATCGCGGGTCGTATCGGGCGCCCTGCCCTGCACGCAATAACCAAACCTCTAGAAGGAACAGACAGGCGCGCCGGATATTCGGGGTGTCAAACGGCAACTTTCTCCATCCCGAAATCAATCGCAACAAGGCGCAATTCCTGACGCACCTTGGCCTCGCCATAGGTCGCGGGGATCAATTGCAATTCGACATCCAGCGGTCCCAAACCGCCGAAATCTTCCAGATTGACCAATGTATCCAGTTCGCCATGGGCGACCAATTCGTCCACGACCAGCACATCCTTGCAGTAAAGCTGGATCAGCATCCGGCCTTTCACTTCGACCTGAAGGTAAAGCTGTTCCGCCGCCTGTCCGAGGTCCAGTCTCGTGCGCAATGTGCCGCCTTCGGTTTCCAACATGATACGGCGGCCATAGGCGCGGCGTGTCCATCCGGTTAACTCCAGTGGCATCCAACGTGAGGTTTGCAGTCTACTCAACATCTGTGTTCTCCTTTGCCAGATCCGCAGGGCCGACGCGGTCAATCACTTTAATCATCCAACCCAAAATCTCTCGTTGACCGCCCTCGAGCTTGCAGGTTTCAGCCAAAGACACAGCCTCCTGACGCAACTCCGGCCAACGATGATAAAAATCGACGAGATCTTCGATAGGATGATCGTCAGGTGATGGATGCATCGTGAAACCCTTCGCTTGATGATTACCCCTTAACCCTACGACAAGGCCTCCGGTGGCGTGCGTGAATAAACTGTGAAGTGCTTTGTGCCGTGTAAATCCAATGTTAACGTTTCCCCAACGGCAATCGGAGACATCGGTTTTGACAGCGCGGCTTGAAATATCCCTGTTTGGCACCTGTGCCATTCGCGTGATCGGGGAAGAGGTGCGTGAAATTCGCGGCGCCAAACATCGCGCCCTGTTTGCAATGCTGGCCACCGCGCCTTTGGGCCGGCGCACCCGCACCTATTTGCAAAACACGCTGTGGGGCTATGCCGGCTATGACAGCGGGCACCAGAACCTGCGCCGTGCTCTGTCGGATCTGCGCAAACTCATGGGCGATGATTTCAGCGCCTTCGTTCACACCACAAACAGCGATATCGAGTTGGATCTCGAACACGTCACCTATGTCGGCGATCCGAACGGCGGCGCGTTTTTAGAAGATCTAAACATCGCGGAGCAGGAATTTCGCGATTGGGTCGACGGGATTCGCGCCGCGCCGGATCAGGTTGCCGCGCTATATCGCATCACGCCACGCGCGCAATTGAGCCGCCCGCGCCCGCGCATCACGGCTCTGCCGCTTTCGGTTCTGGGCGCGGATCCCGAATTGCGCGTGTTGGGCGATTGGGCCGCCGAAGAAATGTGTCGGTCCCTGTCACGCTCCAATCTGCTGACGGTGATTTCCCACCTGTCCAGCCGCGCCATGGCGGTGAATTTGATCGACATCCAATCGGTGCGCGAAACCTTGGATGTCGATTACCTCATCACCGGCACCCTGCGCCGGTTCAAAGGCGATCTGGTGGCGGATTTCGATTTCGTCGACGCCCGCAGCGGCAACATCCTATGGAACCGCCACCTTGCCTGCCCGGTCGGCGCGTTTACCGAAGAATTGCAAGGCCACCTCGTCAATGTGATCCAGACCATCGGACGGACGATTGCCGACGCAGCCATCCAATATGTACGGGACCGCCCGCTGCCGATGATTGAGGACCATCATTTGGTGATCGCCGGCGTGTCGATGATGCATCGCCCGCAAATGCGCGATTTCCTGTCCTCGCGTGAATATCTGGTCGAAGCCGCCAAACGCATGCCCAATACTGCCGAACCTCACGCCTGGCTCGGCAAATGGTATGTGCTGTCGGTCTTCAAGGGCTTCACCACCGACCCCGACGGCGACACGCAAAAGGCCTTGGATTGCACCGCCCGGGCGCTTGATATCGACCCTGAGAGCAGTTTTAGTCTCACAATCGACGGGTTTGCCAACAATAACCTGCTCAGGAATATGGATGTCGCCGAGGCGCGGTATAACGCCGCCCTTGAGGTCAATCCGAACGAGAGCCTGTCTTGGCTATTGCGCGGTGCGCTCATGGCATTTCAGGACGACGGCGCCGCAGCGATCCGGGCGACGCAAACCGCGCGCGGCCTGTCGCCGATTGATCCCTTCGGCTATTACTACGACAGCCTTGCCAGCACGGCCTATGTTTCTGCCGAGCAATTCGAAAAGGCCCTGTCCTTTGCCGACCGCTCGCTCGCCGTCAATGACCGGCATCTATCGACCATGCGTTCAAAAGTCACCGCGCTTTATAACCTTGGCCGTCATGAAGAGGCCCGCGAAGCGGCGCTTTTGATCCGCCGCCGACACCCCGATTTTAATCTGGAGCATTATCGCGCAAGCCACCCTTCGTCCGACCATCGCGTCGGAAAAATGGTGATCGAGGCGCTGCAATCCTCCGGCATCACATGATTTTTCACCTTTAGGACAGATTCATTTTTGAAAGGACAATTCGAATGGCACAATATGGTGGTTTAGGCGGACTTGGCGGCTTGGGCGGCCTCGGTGGTTTGGGCGGTTTGGGTGGTCTCGGAGGTTTGGGGGGGCTGGGCGTTCAAACCGGGCTCGGGGCTTTTCTGGGCGCCGGTGATACCGGCGGCTATAGCGGCGCGGTGACCGCCGGCCTGATGACAACCGCCGACGGCTTGCGTCATTTGGCCGGCACGGCCGTGGCCCCCGATCCCGCGCCTTTGAAGTTTGACAGTCCCGACAATTTGGAGCGGTGGGCGCAATGGGTGCGCGGCTCGCTTTACCTCTCTGAAGTCTTCCCGGCGCTTTCGTTTTCCACCCAAGAGGCGACCAAATCCGTCACTCTGGCCTTTGACGGGGCGCCCATGGTCACATTGACCCGCCCCACCGATGCGATTTTGGGCCAACAGATCGAACTAGTCTCTAACTATGCCGATTTGCGCTCTGACCGCGCCACCGAGATCACCTCGCAGCTCGGTTTTCCCACCGAATACTTTGCGATGATCCTCGGGATGCATGTGGGGCAGCATCCGAAAACCTTTGAATTGATCATGGCGACGCAAATCATCGCCGCCCATGCTGCGATGATCGTCAAACATGCGCTCGCCGTGCGCCGCCCCGATCAAATCGGCGGACGTATTTTGCCGATGATCCCGACCCCCGGCCACGGCAGCTTCCCCTCTGCTCATGCCACCGAAGCCTATACGGTTTTGACGGTGATGGAGGCTTTGGTCAGCACATGGGGCAGCCTTGGCGATATCGCACCCCGTCTGGCGATGTTACGCGGTTTGGCCGAACGCATCGCGGTCAATCGTACGGTTGCAGGCGTGCATTTCCCGATCGACAGCTGGGCCGGCGCGGCGCTTGGCACCGCCCTGGGCCGCGCCATTCTTGGTCGCTGCGGACAGGCGCCTTCCGCCCTGCCCTCCCTAAGCTATGCCGCGCAAAACAGTGATTTCAACGACCATGACTTCGCGCAGAACGCCGCCGCGCATGGTCTGACTGAGGGCGCAGATTACACCGCCACCGCAACGCCGAATTTCTCATGGCTCTGGGATGAAGCGGCGGGTGAACATCAAGCCCCGACAGGGATTTAAGCCATGTATGCCACGCGCGACCCGAATGAGCGGATCTCGAATTATTCGGGGCCCTATGAACGCTATGTCTTCTCCGAAGAGCTCGGCCAACCCTTTGCTTTTCCGGCCATCGCCGAGCAAACATCGGGCTATTATACGGCGCTGCTTGAGGGCACCGATCATCTGCCTGAGCATCCACGGTTTGAAACGCGCCTGCCGCCGCTGTGGAATCCCATGGGCCGCACCCGCACGATCGTGCCTTTTGCCTTCTATGACAAAGGCGCCAACGATCCCAACCGCCGCGCCCGTGTGGATCGGGAAGTCGCCAGCCTGCTCGACAGCGTCAGTGCCGAAAGCGCCGCCCGCAGCGCCATTCGCCCGCGATTTCGAGTCAATTTCCCCATCGCGCCCGAAGCATGGACGCGGCAATATCACCCCCATTGTGATATGGACCACTGGGTGGTGCCGCATACACGTCCCAAAGCCATTATAGCGGTGATCGACGACGGGTTGCCCTTTGGCCACCGTGCCTTTTTGGACAGCACCGGCCATACTCGTGTATCGCATATCTGGTTGCAATCCGCCCGCGCGCACGCCGCAAATGGGCATAGCGCCGTGCCTTTTGGCCGCGAATTCATGAACGGTGATATCAATGCCCTGCGCGCCGCAGCGGGGGATGACGAGGCTGCATTTTATCGAAATTCCGGTGCAATAGACCCTGTTTTGGACGAACTTGGCCCCTATATGCGCCGCGCCATGACCCATGGCGCGCATGTCATGGGGATGGCGGCGGGCAATGGGCCTCTTTATGGCGATGCGGTGCTCGGCGATGACATTCAAATCATTGCCGTGCAACTGCCGAACACGATCGCATGGGACACCTCCGGGTTTGGCAAAGAAATGTATATGCTCAGCGCCATCCACTATGTGTTTGACCGTGCCCGCGCGATTGCCGCCAAATATGCCGCCGATCCCGCCCATCCCGACGAACTGCCGCTGGTGCTGAACTTCAGCTACGGTTGGAGCGCGGGTCGCCATGACGGGCAATCAGAAATGGAATTGGCGATTGAACAATTGCTCTCCGAACGCCAGCAACTTCAACCCGAAACCGCGATCACCATGCCGACAGGAAATAATTTCGACAGCCAGATGCACGCGGCCCTGCGCGAAGAAGATCTGAGCGGCGGCGCACATGCGGTGGGTTGGCAAATTCAACCCGAGGATCGCACCTCAAATTATCTCGAAATCTGGCTACCCGAAGGCGTCGATGGCGCGGACTATTCTGTCACTGTTACACCGCCAAACGGCTTTTCCCTATCCTCAGGGGGGGCCATCACCCTCACACCGGAACTGGGCCATCGCGGCGATCCGCGGCGGTTTACTGAATTGGAGATGAACGGACAAAATATCGGGCAACTCTCGGCAGATTTGCACCGTGGCAACCGCTGGCGGGTCTTGATTGCCTTGATCCCCAGTGCATATGTCCGCAATCAGACGCGCCGCGCGCCCGCTGGCCGGTGGCAGATCGAGATATCGCGAAGGCCGGGCGCCCCTGCCTTGCCCGAGGGTGCAGACATTCGGCTTTGGGTGCAACGCGACGATGATCCGAGCGCCCTGCAAACCGGCGGACGGCAAAGCCGCTTTGTCGATCTAACGCCGCGCGGGCCCGGGCATGCCCGCCCCCCTGCCCCGCCATATCGTCTCTATTCCACCGCAATCAAACCGATTTCCGGCTTTGGCAGCCTCAGCGGTGTCGGCTCTGCGCCGCGGGTGACCCGTGTGGCGGGATATGTCCAATCCTCCGGCCAACCCGCGTCTTACAGCGCGGCAGGCGGGCTGCGCCATGACATCGGTGGTGTCCAACCATGGGGGGCCCAGACCACGATTTCGGCGGTCGCCGATCATTCGCGGGTTTTGCGCGGCACGCCCTCCATTGGATGTTATTCCGGCGGGCAATCCCGTTTGGTTGGCACCTCTGGCGCCACGCCGCAAGTGGCGCGGTTGATGGTGATCAACGCCGCCGCAGGGCGAAGTTTGACCGAGGGATGCCTTCCCTGTCCGCCCCTGCTGCCGCAAGAGGAGCAAAACGATATCAACAATGCCCAACACACGGCGCGCTTGGGGTCGATGATCGCCCCCGCGATCGGGTTTGGAGCCCCACGCGCGCGATCCTCATCATGAGGCTCCCTTGTCGTACAGCAGCAGTCACAATCACCTTTACAACCGGTTTTGTGACACTAATCCGCCTTGAATCGCCGAATAGAAACCAATTTACGATTGCACCGCTATGATGTGAATGTCGCGGATGGCGCGGTTTTCGGCGACCAGCGCGGCCAGCACGCGGGTGTGATGATGGGTTTTGATATAATCCGCGACAAACCGTGACGGCGCGGCAAGGCTCAACACATCGCCTTCGATTTCAAGCGGCTCGAGTTGACCCAGCCATGCGCTGTAGATGGCCGGATCTTGCTGTTGTAAACGGCGCGCGGCGGCGCCCCATCCGGTTTCATCTTCGGTTGGCATTGGCGCCGGCTCCGCATGCAAAGGCACCACATTTGAGGGCGGTTGGTTTTCCGGCTCCGGTGCCCCCGCCATGCGGGCGGCGAAATCAGGGCCAACCGCATCCCAATAGGGCATTGTGGCGCGCAGAACCGCCGGTAAAACAATACGGTGTTGGGCCACCCTGCCCTTCGCCGAAGGCTGCGCCACTGCAACCCATCCAAGCGCGCGCATTGCTGCCATCTCGCGTTTCGCGGTGCGTTCGCTGACGCCCCACATGCGCGCCATTTCCCGTTGCCCCACGGCAAACGTCCCGATCCGCCAATTGAACCGGGCGGTGATCAACAACGATAACCGCAATGACAGCCGCGCTTCGATGGCCGGTCCACTGGAGGCCATGGCCAATAATGCGGTGAGAATATCGTATTTGATGGCCTGTGATCCGGGGCCGGCGGCTTTCATGTCCGGACTGCCCTGCCCGATCTGTCGTCCCTGCATGCCGATCCCTCGATTGGTCTTGCCTTATGCCTCGTGAAAGCGCGGGTCGCCATTCTTTGATGAGGCTATTCAAACGCTTTTTCTGATCTTGGGATGATTAGCGTTGGAAGTGGGCCTGTTGTCAAGGATTCGCGTGAATTGCCGTGCCTCCCAAATTCTATTTGAAAAGGAAAATAGGTATTGATTGGTATTAGGGGACGTCTTGAGTGTCCCCTCAACCGCCCTTGATGTCCCCTCAAGATATAGTTGGGCGCATCCTATGTCCCCCCAAATCAGCCGAAGCAGAGACATTTTGCAGGCCGTGTCTTGCAAGAACCGAATCATGTGGGATTCGGATGGGTTTGCCTTGCTGGCCTTGGCGGGGGCCCTGTGAGGCACGGAGATTTTCCACGCTCTATATATAATAAGGTTCTCGACAAATCTTGCAAGTTCAGCGTAAATCAGGGGAACGCAACATTCTACGTCCGAGGGAATATGTTTACGCATACAGATTTGAGAGAGCTCCAATCCAGGTCGCTCAAGATGCAGGGGTGGATTCGGCAGCAGACCTTCTCGCCGCAAAATGAGAAGCAGTTGCGGCGGTTCTCGTCGTGGGAGGTCTCGGAATTGATCCTCGGGCTGAACCAGTCGACGTTTCGAGGCAAGATGGCCGCCGATCCCACCTTACCCGCGGGTAAGGTCGAGCCGGAGGGGCGACAGCGGTGGTTCACGTTGGACGAGGTCAATACCCTGCGCCGTAAGCTCAAACCGCGTGGCAAATCGTTGATGCCGACGCGGCCCAAGGGGCGGGCCTTTCGGACAGCGATTGCCAACTTCAAAGGCGGTGCGGGCAAATCCACCGTGGCGCTGCACTTCGCCCATGCAGCGGCGTTGGACGGGTATCGCGTGTTGTGTGTTGATTTCGATCCACAGGCGACCTTGTCCCATTCGATGGGGTTGAACACGGTCAGCGAGGAGCACACCGTATGGGGAATTATGGCGCGCGATCTGATCCGCGAGACCGAGGCGCAGAACAATGCGCCGCGCGGCGCGGCCTCGGGCACCGCCCTGCCCCGCCGTGCAATCCCGTCGAGCATCTCTGACCTTGGTCTTCAGGATCTGCGCATCGGGGACTTCATTCAGCCCACCAATTGGCCGACGATCGACATCATTCCGTCCTGTGCCAACGCGGCCTTTGTCGAATTTGCCTCGGCACAGTATCGACATCTGAACCCCGAGTGGTCGTTCTTTGCGGCGGTCAATCGTTTCCTGGATCAGTTGCCGGATGATCAATGGGATCTGGTGTTTTTTGATTGCCCGCCGGCGATTGGCTACCAATCGATGAATGCGGTCTTCGCGGCGGATATGCTTTATGTGCCCTCTGGCCCCGGCTATTGGGAATACGATAGCACCACGTCGTTCATCGGACAGTTGAGCGAGGCGCTCGAGGATCTTGCTCATGGATTCGATGGCAGCTTATCCGCGGATAAGGTCACCCTGCCGAAGGTGTTTCAGGACGTGCGGTTTTTGCTTACTCGGTATGAGCCGGGCAATGAATTGCACCGCGCGATGTTTGAGGCGTTCGGTAAGGTGTTCGGTGACAAATTGGCCAAGCATCCGGTCGAAATGACCCGTGCCGTGGAGCAATCCGGCCGGTTCCTGAGCTCGATCTATGAGATGGATTATCGCGACATGACTCGTGAAACATGGCGTCGGGCGCGCGCAAGTTTTGATCAGGCCTATAGCGAGTTTAAAGAGGCGATGTTGCCCCATTGGGCGGCGATGTCGGCCCCGACCTTATCCGCAGATAAGGTGGCAGGTGAAGGAGAACAGACATGAGCCGCAAAAAGCGTGGATTCGATATCGAAATGCCCGAAGATGTGGTCGCGCCGCCGGCCGCGGAAACGGCAGCGCGGCGCGGGCCTATGGCCTCAGCGATCAATGAGAATGCCGAGGCGTTGAAGCATCGTAAAAGCGCCGCCGAAGCGATCCGCGACGAGAATGACGCACTGGCCCATGAATATGTTGCGCTGCGCGAGGCGGGCCATGTGGTGCAGGCCGTGGCGCTGGATGATGTGCATATGTTCATGTTGGTGCGCGACCGTCTTCCCGGCGAGGATGACGAGCTTGACGGGCTGGTGACATCCATCAAGGAATTGGGGTTGTCGAACCCGATCCGCGTGATGGCGCGCCCCGATGGCAGCGGGTTCGAACTGGTCCAAGGCTTCCGCCGGCTGAGCGCCTATAAGCGGCTGTTGAAGGACACGGGCAATGCCGTTTGGGCGACGATCCCGGCGCTGGTCATGGCGGGCGAGGGCGACGTTGCCGGCCTTTACCGCCGGATGGTTGATGAGAACGTGATCCGCAAGGATCTGTCCTTTGCCGAGATGGCCTATGCGGCGCAAAACTATGCTGCCGATCCCGCGACAGAGGCGAAGAACCTTTCCGATGCGGTGGCGGCCCTGTTCCAATCCGCCCCCTATTCCAAGCGCAGCTACATCCGGTCTTTTGCTGTCTTGCTTGACCGTCTTGGCGAGGTGCTGGATTACCCGACCGAAATCCCCCGCGCGCTCGGCGTGGCTTTGGCCCGCGAGATCAAGGAGCGCCCCGAAGTGGTGGGACGGATCACGGATGAGTTGAAGACTTGGAAGAACCGCAGCATCGCCGATGAGCTGGGCGTATTGCGCCGGTTTGCTGGCCTGGATGATTTTGAGGAGGCGGCGCCGAAGCCCGCCGCCAAACCCGCACGCGGGGGGGCAGGGTCCAAGACCAAGACCACCTTTCATATCCGCAGCTCAGCAGGGCAGGTGAAATGCACCGCCGGGGTCGGCCGGCTTGAGATCAAAGTTGACCGTGATTTTTCGACCATTGATCGGGCCAAATTGGAACGGGCGATTGCCTCTTTGGTTGATGGGTTGGGCTGACCTTATCCGCGGATAAGGTCGTGCAGTGTCGGGCGTCCTTGCCGTACCAATACCGGTGGGGCAGGGCAGGGGCCTTGCCCCACCCGATACGGTGCGAAGTCGGTCAAGTGATGTATAAGGCATTGAAAAATATAATTTTTTTCATGCGGAGCAGGTGAGACGCATGTGCTCGCCTGAATGGGCCGCCCTGAAGAGGTTGCGAAGAGGCGGGCCGCGCGGGGCCTATGCGGGTGTCGCTGCCCATCCTTCTGCCCTGCCGGAAAATGGATTGACCGCCTGCGTGACCGCGCGCGGTAGATCGTCGCACCGGCAGTGTCCTTGTGCGAAAAAGCCAAAGATTTCGGCGTTGTATTACGCGGCGGACAAATCTGCGCGGATCTACGGTTCTTTAACTTGACACTGTTAGGCATAAGCTTAACTGATCTGTCAGAATTAAAAGCCGATCAAATGGTCAGAGGTAAAAAGGTGAAAAAAGACCGGCACGCAACGTGTGAAATTCCGCCCGCAGTGGGCGATTAGAATGAGCAAAGGCGGCGTGCGCTGTAACGTATCATCCAAGCAGGCAGTGTTATCGGCCCATCCTCACAACATGATTGAGGGCCCTCCCGTGCGCAAATACGCGGTGGTCCCGACGAAACCGGACGCACCCTTGCGGCGGCCCTTGCATTTGCTTGCTGCTTCTAACCGATCCTAAGGAAAACCTATTGATGGCCATACCTGCAGTTGCTGCAAAATGCTCCGATCGTTTCGATCCGCGCGGCAGTATGACTGGAAGCAATCCGCAAAAGGCCGGGTTTGCCTCTGACGATCTACGAACTGCGCCCGTCGCGGCCGCAGGGCACGACCTGCGGCGTCAACCGCAATTGGACAGGCCACCACATGGCAACCACGGCACGATCAACACGATAACACCGGCTCGAGAGAATGATCTATGATTTACGGTAAGACCTTTACGCGCATCACCCGGTCTTTGGGGTTGATGGCGGTGTTTGTGGGATGCGTCACAACGGCGACAATCGCACAAGAGCAATTGGCCAGCACCAAGACCGGCACCGAAGCCGTGACCGTGCCGCTGACAGAGGCGGTGCAGGCGAAGAACAGCGTGCAGCGCGTCTTTGTGGGCCGGTTGGAACCGTTGAGAGTGGTTGATCTGGCCTTTCAGGTGCCGGGGCAGATACTGGAATTGCCGGTTTCGGCGGGGGAGAGGCTGAAGAAAGGCGATTTGATCGCCCGCTTGGATGTCGCGGACTTCGATTTGGCGCTCGCGCGGGCGCAGGCCGCGTTTGACCTGACCGCGAGTGAATTCAAACGCTCCGAGGAGCTGGCCAATCGCGGTGCTGGCTCCGAGGCGCGGCTCGATTCTGCGAAGGCGCAGCAAGCACAGGCCGAGGTGGCGTTGCGCGAAGCGGAACGCCGGTTGGCACAGACACGGATCGAGGCCCCGTTTGATGCGCTTGTCGGGCGCATTTTTACCGAAGCCTATGCCAATACGACACCGGCGGCGCCGATCGTCCGGTTGCAGGATGTCAGCGAAATGCGTGTCTATATCTCGCTGCCAGAGGAGGTCGCCGCCTTGGCGCGGACGCGCGCGGATGATTTCAACATCACCGCGACATTCCCCGCCGCACCGGGATATCAGGTCGAGCTGATCCTGCGCGAGTTTGTGACCGAAGCAGACCCCGTTGCCCAGACATATATGGTCGAATTCGCAATTGCCGGTCAGCCCGATCCGCGTTTGTTGCCCGGTATGACCGCAAATGTCACGGCCGGGCTTCAGGTGGCGGATGACACCGGAAGCGTTCTTGTTCCTGTGTCTGCGATCGACACGACCAGTGCGCCAGAGCCCAGAGTCTGGATTTTCGATGATTCGACCGAAACCGTAGAACCGCGCACTGTGCGTTTGGGACTGCCTCGCGAAAGCTCCATCCTGGTGCTCGAGGGGCTGACCGCAGGGGAGCGCGTCGTTTCGGGTGGCTGGTGGAAATTGATTGACGGCATGATGGTCCGTCCCGACGCACTTTAGGAAAACACCATGGCAATGTCTCTCGCAGCGGGTTCAATCAAGCGTCCTGTCACCATCTGGCTGGCCATTATCTTTTGTGTCTTTGGCGGACTTTGGGGGCTGAACACCGTTGGCCGGCTTGAAGATCCGAGCTTTACCCTCAAAACCGCATTGGTGTTTGTCCCATACCCCGGCGCCACGGCCGAGGAGGTCGAGGAACAGGTTTCCGAGGTGATTGAAGGTGCGTTGCAGCAGATGACGCAACTGGACCGGATCGAATCCAAATTGATGCCGGGCATGGCGCAAATTACCGTCGAAATAGACAATAGCTATGGGCCTGAAGAGATGCCTCAGGTCTGGGACGAGATGCGCCGCCGGTTAAGCGATTTAAGCGGCGATCTGCCCGACGGGGCGCGCGCTCCGATCATCAACGATGATTTTGGGGACGTTTACGGCCTGTTTTACGCTGTCGGCACCAACGGGTATTCGCCAACAGAGCAGCGCGAGATCGCGCGCTTTTTGCGCCGCGGTCTTGTCTCTGTGGACGGGGTTGCGAAGGTTGAAATTCAAGGGCTGACCGAAGAAGAAATCACGGTCGCAATTCCCTCTTCGCGGCTGATCGGTCTCGGGCTGCCGCCAAATCAGATTTTGGCCGCCATTGCAGATGAAAACCGGGTGTTTGCAGACGGTGAAATCACCGAAGGATCGGCCCGCATCGGCGTGTCCGTGCCGCAAGGTTACGCGACAGTTTCCGGCATTGAGGCGCTCCGGCTGGGTGCGCCCGGTGAGGTGGGCCAGATTGCCGTGGCAGATATTGCGCGCGTAACGCGCAGCGAGAAAGAACAACCGGCGCAGATCATCCGCCACAATGGGGAGCGGGCCTTTACCTTGGGTGTTTCGGCCTTGGCAGATCGCAACGTGGTTGAGGTTGGTAAACGTGTTGAGGAACGGTTGCAGATGCTGATCGCGGGGCTTCCTGAGGGCGTCGAGGTCGCACCGATCTATGAGCAGCATAAGGTCGTGGATGCCGCCGTATCCAACTTTTTGATCGGTCTGGGTCAATCCGTCGCCATCGTGATCGGCGCGCTGATGCTGACGATGGGGTGGCGCGCCGGGATTGTGGTGGGGGCCACGCTTGCCCTGACCGTGCTTGCGACCATCTTTTTCATGTCTGTGTTCGGCATTCCCATGGAGCGCATTAGCCTTGGCGCCTTGATCATTGCGATGGGGATGCTGGTCGATAACGCGATCGTCATCACCGAAGGTATGGTGATTGGCATGGCACGCGGCAAATCCGCCGAAGCGGCCGCATCGGAAACGGAAACCGCGACCTCGATCCCGCTTTTGGGGGCAACGGTTATTGGCATTATGGCCTTTTCCGGTATCGGTCTGTCGCCTGACGCAACCGGCGAATTCCTATTCTCGCTCTTTGCGGTGATCGGCATCTCCTTGTTGCTGAGCTGGATTCTTGCCGTGACGGTGACACCCTACCTTGGCGCGCTGTTGCTGCGGGCCCCAAAAGACGTGTCGGAAGATCCTTACAAAAGCGGGTTCTACTCGATGTATCGTGGCATTCTTTGGGGCGCGCTGCGGTCTCGTGTGTTGGTCGTCGGGTCTGTTGTCGGGATCACGGTTCTGTCTTTGATGGCGTTCGGGCAGGTCAAACAAGCCTTTTTCCCGGCCTCGACCACACCGCTGTTTTATGTCCAGTACCAATTGCCGCAAGGGACCGACATCCGGACCACGGATGCGGATATGAAACGGCTGGAAAAGGTTCTGCTTGAGACGGATGGCGTCACAGATGTGGCCACGTTGGTCGGGCGGGGGGCGAGCCGCTTTATGCTGACCTATAACCCTGAACAGGCCAATTCCGGATATGGGCAACTTATTGTCCGTGTCGAGGATGCGGATACCATTCCGGCGTTGGCCCAGAACCTGCGGCAATCCTTGCCGGCGCAGTTCCCCAACGCATTGGTCCGGATTGATGAGCTGGTGTTCGGCCCCCCCGCAGGTGCAGAGGTCGCAGTGCGATTCTCGGGGCCCGATCCGGTTGTTCTTCGCAGCCTCGCGGACGAGGCGTTGCTGATCTATCGGGAGACCGGAACCATCACCGATCCGCGCACCGACTGGCGTCAGCGCGAGCTGACGATCAACCCCGTGGTTGACGAGGCGCGGATGCGTCTTGCCGGGGCCAGCCGTCAGGCCATCGCGGATACAATTGAATATGGCACGTCGGGGCTACGTGTCGGGACCTTGCGCGAAGGCGATACCGAAGTTCCGCTGATCTTGCGGCTTCCCGAAAGCGACCGCGATGGGGTCGAAAGGTTGCGTGATCTTGATGTTTGGTCAGATGGCGGCGGAAAATATGTGCCGATGTCCGGCCTTGTCGAAAGATTCGAACCGCAGCTTTCCGAAGCCTTGATCCACCGCCGCAACCGTGAGCGCACGATCACCGCATTGGGCGGCGCACGCGATGAATTGACCGCCGATGAAGCCTTCCGCAGCGTCCGAGAGCAGATCGAAGCCATCGCGCTTCCGCCCGGTTATGCTATGGAGTGGGGCGGAGAATTTGAAAGCGCATCCGACGCGCAAGCCTCGCTCGGCAAACAGTTGCCCTTGGGCTTCTTGGTGATGCTGACAATTTCGATCCTGATGTTCAACAAACTGCGGCAGCCGCTGATCCTGTGGCTTGTCGTGCCGATGTCGGTCACGGGCATGGTCTTGGGGCTGTTGTTCACCGGTCTGCCGTTCACCTTCACCGCGCTCCTCGGCTTCTTGTCTTTGTCGGGCATGTTGATGAAAAACGCGATTGTTCTGGTCGAAGAGATTGATGCGCAGCGCGCCAATGGGGTCGAGGATTATAAGGCGGTTCTGGACGGGTCGGTCAGCAGGCTACGGCCGGTTGTTCTGGCGGCGGGCACCACGATCTTTGGTATGCTGCCGCTGTTGCCTGACGCCTTCTTTGCGTCGATGGCGGTGACCATCATGGGCGGCTTGGCATTTGCTTCGGTTCTGACCTTGGTTCTGGTGCCGGTTCTCTATGCGCTCTTCTTCAAAATTCGCCCGCCACAGCGCACCGCATCAGGGGCCGAAGGCGATCCGTCAACCGCCTGACTCGGCGTTGGCCGCGATGTGTCGTGGGGTAGGGGGCAAACTGAACCCGTTTTTGGCATCATGCAGATCATGGGGTTTCCGCCCCTGATCTGCGCCCAAAGCAGGCCGCGCGCGGCCTGCTGCCGCCGTGCAGCCTGCGGTGACTGATGCGGTTCGATCCGGTGATGTCGGGCGCGGGACTTTTGGCTCTCTTGCGGAAGAAACCGGTCGCTTTGCGGGCTTAGAAATCCAATCCGATGTCGAGGGTCTGGGCCGAGTGGGTCAGCGCGCCGGAGGAGATATAATCCACCCCTGTTGCCGCCACTTCCGCCACGCGGCTCATCCGCATGTTGCCCGAGGCTTCCAAAACCAAACGCCCCGCTGTCATCGCGACCGCATCTTTCAGCGTCGGCGTGTCCATGTTGTCGAGCAACACCACCTCTGCGCCGCCTTCATCCAGGACCTCTTCCAATTGGTCGAGACGATCAACTTCGATTTCGGTGCGGATCATATGCGATGCTTGGGCTTTGACAGCGCGGAGCACGGGCCGGATCCCACCGGCGGCGGCGATGTGGTTGTCTTTGATCAAAATCGCATCCGATAGCGAAAACCGGTGATTGAAGCCGCCGCCATGCAGCACGGCCTGTTTTTCCACCAACCGCAGCCCCGGCGTGGTTTTGCGGGTGCAGGTGATGCGCGTCGCCGTGCCTTTGGCCTGTGCGACAAAGCCTGCGGTCAGCGTGGCGATGCCAGAAAGGCGCCCGGCAAAATTAAGCGCCACCCGCTCGGCCGACAGGATCGATGCGGCGCGGCCTTCGATCTCCATCAGCAGATCACCGGCGACAATGGTGTCGCCATCGGCCTTATGCGCGGTCACCTTGAGTTCGGGATCAACCAGACGGAAGGCCAGTGCCGCAATCTGCATCCCCGAAATCACGCCATTTTCACGTGCATTCAATCGCGCGGTATAACGGGTTTTTTCCGGGATGACCGTGCGCGTGGTGATATCGCCATAGGTGCCGAGGTCTTCCATCAGCGCGGCGCGGATCAATGGTTCAAGGATCAGGTCGGGCAGGGGGGTATGCGTCATGGGGTCTCCTGTCGGGCAATGGCCCGCGCGTCGGTCAGGGTCAGGAACGAACGGTCGCCGGTGTCGCCGTCACTTTCGGGATAATCAGAACGGAAATGCGCGCCGCGGCTTTCGCAGCGGTTCAGCGCCGCCGCCGCGATCAGTGTCGCGGTCGCGGTCATATTTGCGAGGGTGACGCTATCGGGTTGTGCGGCTTCGATCTGGACAATGTCACTTAGGGTGCTTTGCAATCCCTCGGCGGTGCGGATCACGCCTGCGCCGTTGGTCATGGCTTGGCGAAGTGGGGTTACCAGATCGGCACGCGGCGGCACGGCGTCGGGCAAGTCGGGCAATATAACGGGAGCGCATTGTCCGGTCATGGGACCCAATGCGGCTTCGATATCGACGGCGGCGCGCCGCCCGTAGACGAGCGCTTCGAGAAGCCCGTTTGAGGCCAATCTATTTGCGCCATGCAATCCGGTTGAGGTCACTTCGCCACAAGCCCAAAGGCCGCTCAATGAGGTTTGTCCTGCCGCATCGGTGGCAATACCGCCCATATGATAATGCGCGGCGGCCGCGATCGGGATCGGGGTGGTGAGCGGATCAAGCCCAGCCTGTGCGCAGGCGGCAGCGACAGCAGGGAAATCGTGCAACAACCGCGCCCCCAAAGCCGCGCGTGTATCCAGCGCCGGGGCCAGCCCGGCCTGTGTTTGCGCAAATACGGCGCGGGCCACGATGTCGCGCGGGGCAAGTTCGGCGTCGGGGTGGGCGCCGCGCATGAATCTTTCGCCATGGCGGTTGATTAATATGGCGCCTTCGCCGCGCAGGGCTTCGGTGGCAAGCGGGGCCGGGTCGAGGCCGCAGGCGATCGCAGTGGGGTGGAATTGCACAAATTCCGCATCGGCAATCACGGCGCCGGCCCGGGCGCCCATGCCGATCACTTGCCCGCGCACTCGCGGCGGGTTGGTCGTCAAAGCATAGAGCCCGCCTGATCCGCCGCCCGCCAGAAGGACTGCCGCGCCGCGGATCAGGCAAGGCGCAGAGACCCCGTTATCACAGCGCATGACCTCGACGCCGCGCACCGTGCCATCCACCACCTCCAGACCGGAGGCCATCAGGCCTTCGAGGACTTGAATATGGGGAGCTTCGCGCACCTGCGCGGTCAGCGCGCGCATGATTTCGGCGCCGGCCTGATCGCCGCGCACCCGCACCACGCGGGCAAAGGAATGCGCCGCTTCGCGGGACATCACGTAGTCGCCGGTTTCGGTGCGGTCGAAGGGGGTGCCAAGGCCGGTCAAATCAAGAATATGGGCGCGGGCTTCTTCGGTCACGGCCAATGCGACCTGCGCATCCACTGTGCCTGCGCCGGCGCGCACCGTATCGCGCGCATGGGCTGCGGCGCTATCGGCAGGGCTCATCGCAGCAGCAACGCCGCCTTGTGCCCATGCCGAAGAGGCCCCTTTTCCCAAGGGTTCGGGCGAGATCATCAGAACCGGTCGCGGTGCCAGTTTGAGCGCGGCATAATGCGCCGCAAGCCCCGCCCCGACGATGACAACACGTGAGGTCTCGATGCGTTTCATCCGCTTAGCGGGCCAATTGCTGAGACAGATCGATCATCCGTTGAACAGAGCGGCGCGCCTTGTCCGCGATGGCCGGATCAACCTCGACCGCGCCCTGCATGCTGTGCAGCGACCAAAGCACTTTTTCCAAAGTGATCTTCTTCATGTAGGGGCACATGTTGCAAGGTCCGACGAAATCCACATCCGGCAGGTTGTCGGAGATATTCGAAGCCATTGAACATTCGGTGACCAGCATCGCCTGTGCGGGGCGCTCACGTTCGACATAGGCGATGATGCCACTGGTCGAGCCAGAGAAATCCGCCGCATCGACGACATCGGGTGGGCATTCGGGGTGGGCGATGATGCGGGTGTCGGGATTATGGGCGCGAAACGCGTTCAGATCATGTGCCGTGAACCGCTCATGCACGATGCATGACCCGTCCCACCAGACGATGCGTTTTTGTGGCACCTCCCGTGCGATATTCTGTGCCAGATATTTGTCGGGCGTCATGATGACCGTGTCGCTGTCCTGTGCGGCCACGATTTGCGCCGCATTGGACGAGGTGCAGCAAATGTCTGACGCGGCTTTCACTTCGGCGGTGGTGTTCACATATGTGACCACCGGCGCGCCGGGGTATTGGGCCCGCATCTCGGCAATGCCCTCGGCAGTGATGCTTTCGGCCAGCGAACAGCCCGCCTCCATGTCGGGGATCAGCACGGTTTTCGACGGGTTCAGGATTTTCGAGGTTTCGGCCATGAAATGCACGCCGCATTGCACGATCACATCAGCCTCGACTTTGGTCGCTTCGATCGCCAGCTGCAAGCTGTCCCCGACGACATCGGCGATGCCATGATAAATTTCGGGCGTCATGTAGTTATGCGCCAGGATCACCGCGTTGCGCTCTTTCTTCAGTTGGTTGATTGCCACCACATAGGGGGCAAACATTGCCCAATCGGGCGGAGAAACCACCCGGGCCATTTTGGCATAAATCTCGGGGTGTGCCGCCGCCAATTCGGGCGAAGGGGCAAGATCATAGTGATTGGCAAGTTCGGTGCGCAGCGCAGTTTGATCGAGCAAGAGCTGAAAGTCCTCAGATTATGAAAGTCCGCTCTGGCTGGAACGGTTGGTCGATGGAATGTCTAGGGATACACTGCCCTCAGGGCAAGTCAGTAGTCATGGTCTTGGCCGCTGGAATCCGCTTTTAGCCGTGTTTTCGACGGGTTGTGCAGCATCAACGTGCCTCAAGTCTGGTGTGGTGCGGTCGCAGCACGGGCTGGTGCGAGGGCCGGATAAATAGCGGCGTGGTGCACGGGCCGGCAGGACACGGCGAGGCTCAAGGGGCCGGCGCGGGCGTTTGACCCGTGTTTCGGGGCCGCATTTATCGCGCTTTGTGGCGCGAGGATTGAGCGATCATGGCGAAGCGCATCGCCGCCCCGCTCCTAAACGGATCGGTTATGGGCCATGGCGCCGGTGATTGGTTGAGACCATTGCGCAGAGGGGCCGTGGCCTGCGGGTTTCCCAGATTGCATGTCCGAGTGTATCGCCGCATGGCCGGGTTAGATGGGCTGCGGCCACGGGGTGGGGGATTGCCCTGGAGGCCCATTTGACAGATCTGCGGGCGGTGTTGATGCATCGCGGTTGCCTTGCTTTCCGTCTGCGTGCCAGCCTGCTGCGGTGCTCTTTCGCGATCTGATGACTTGAGGTTTGCGTCCCGGGTGGCTAATAATCTAACAAATGTTAGAATATGAGCGAAGAGAGCAGATGACCGGACCACTTCAACACCTGAAAATCATTGAACTCGGCCATGTTATTGCCGGGCCGCTTTCCGCCGCTTTGCTTTCTGATTTTGGCGCAGATGTCATCAAGATCGAATCGCCGAACCGGACCGACATGGTGCGCGACCTTGGACCCAAAGCCGAAGATGGGGTGGGCGTCTGGTGGAAAACGCTGGGCCGCAACAAGCAAACCCTGAGCCTGAATTGGAAGTCGGATGAAGGTCGCGAGATCCTGCGCAAACTGGTTGAAGGTGCCGATGTGCTGGTTGAAAATTTCCGCCCCGGCGTGCTGGAGCGCGGAGGGGTCGGGCCAGAGACCTTGCACGAATGGAATCCGGATCTGACCATTTTGCGGATTTCGGGGTATGGGCAGGACGGCCCGATGCGGGATGTGCCCGCCTTTGGACGTGCCGCAGAAGCCATGAGCGGTCTGGCGCATCTGACAGGGTTCACCGACGGGCCGCCAATGCATCCCGGATTTCCGGCGGCGGACAGCACCACCGGTTTGATGGGCGCTTTGGGCATTATGATCGCGCTGTTTGCGCGCGAAAAAGGCACGGCGCGTGGTCAGGTTATTGATCTGGCGGTGTTCGAGGCCTTGCTGCGATTGATGGATTATCCGGTTCCGGCTTTGACGGGTGCCAATCATTCGCCGCGCCGCAACGGGTTGCGCCAGCCGATGGATTACGCGCCGGGGGGCATGTTTCGCACCTCCGATGGCGTGTGGTTGACGGTTTCAGCAGGCAGCGCCGAGACCGCGCAGCGGCTGTTGCGTGCGGTGGGCGGCGATGCTTTGGCCGATGATCCGCGGTTTGCGACCCTTGCCGAGATGTCGCAGCACATGTCCGTGGTCTTTGATGCCATCAATGATTTCGTCACGCAGCACACCCTTGCCGAGGTCGAGGCGGTATTCGCCCGTCACGACGCGATTGCCTCGCGGGTGCTGAGTGTCGAAGAGATCACGACCAACGAGCAAATCAAGCATCGCGGCGATATCGTATCGGTCGAAGGCGAGCCGACAAAAGTCATCGGTCCGGTCCCGCATATGAGCGCCACACCCGGCGCGCTGCGGTGGCTGGGACGGGCGCCCGGCGCCGACACCCGCAGCATTCTGCGCGAACTTGGTTTTGACGATGACCGGATCGCGGCTCTGAGCGATGCAGGGCTGATAAGTTTTGACGATGGGGAGGACAGATCATGACATTTCGAATGACGGACGAGCAAAGAGAAATTCGCGACCAGATTTTGCGGATATGCGAACAGTTCGACGACGACTATTGGCTGGAGCGCGACCGCAACGGCGGCTTTCCGCATGATCTGCACAGGGCCATGGCCGATGGCGGATGGCTTGGGATTGCCATGCCGGAATCGGTCGGCGGGGCCGGTTTGGGGATCACCGAAGCAACCATCATGATGCAGGCCATCGCCGAATCGGGTGCGGGGGCCAGCGGGGCTTCGGCGGTCCATATGAATATATTCGGGCTCAATCCGGTGGTGAAGTTCGGCTCTGACGCGCAGCGCGCGCGGATGTTGGCGCCTCTGATCTCCGGCGATGAAAAGGCCTGTTTCGCCGTGACCGAACCGACCACCGGATTGGATACGACCAAATTGAAAACCATGGCTGTGCGGCAGGGTGATCACTACATCGTGCATGGTCAGAAAGTTTGGATTTCGACGGCGCAGGTCGCGCATAAGATGCTGCTTTTGGCCCGAACCACGCCGATTGAAGAGGTGACCAACCCGACCGAAGGATTGAGCCTGTTCTATACCGACCTTGATCGCAAATACGTGGATGTGCGCGAGATCGAGAAAATGGGGCGCAAAGCGGTCGATTCGAATGAAGTCTTCATCGACGGTCTGCCCATTCCGGCCGAAGATCTGATCGGTGAAGAAGGTCAGGGGTTCCGGCAGATCTTGCATGGGCTGAACCCTGAACGCATCCTTGTGGCCGGAGAATGCATCGGCATTGCGCGCAATGCTTTGACCCGTGCCGCGAAATACGCCAACGAGCGCGTGGTTTTTGGCCGGCCGATCGGTCAGAATCAGGGGGTTCAGCACCCGTTGGCACGGGCGTGGGCGCGGGTGGAATCAGCCAACCTTATGGTAATGCACGCGGCTGCCCTCTACGATTCGGGCGAGGCCTGCGGCGTCGAGGCAAACGCGGCCAAGCTTTTGGCGGCGGATGCGGCCGTTGAGGCGACCGAAGCGGCGCAAATTTCCTTTGGGGGATTCGGCTATGCCAAGGAATATCATGTCGAACGGCTGGTGAGAGAGGCATTGCTGTTCCGGATCGTTCCGGTGACGCCGCAAATGCTTTTGTCGTTTATTGCTGAAAAAGCCCTTGGACTTCCAAAATCTTACTAGGTATGAGGGGGGCGTTGAAACATCGGGCATTATTGCTTGATTGTTTTTCTAACGCGCGTTAGATTATCGGGGAAAACCTCGAACGAGGGACAAAGGGAGGAGGCGTCATGAGTGAGACGCAATTTGGGTCTTCGCGAGAAGACCTACGGGAGCGCTCGACCGTTTTTTCAAGCGACTTGTTCGCGGGTAAAACGGTTGTCGTAACTGGCGCAGGTGGTGGCCTGGGCCTGGCGATCGCGGCCCTGTTCGCCAAACTGGGTGCCAATCTTGCAATCAATGGACGTAACGAGGAAAAGCTGGCTTCGGCCAAGGCATTTCTCGAAGACTTGGGTGCCAAAGTCTTTGCCATGCCGATGACCATCCGCGACCCTGAACAGGTCGAGGATTTCGTCAGCAAGGTGAATCAGGAATACGGATCGATTGACGTTCTGGTCAATAATGCGGGCGGGCAGTTTCCACAGGCTGCTCTGGATTTCACCCCTAAGGGCTGGAACGCGGTGATCGATACCAATCTCAATGGCACCTGGTGGATGATGCAATCCACGGCGCGCCATTGGGAAAAGAACAAACAACCGGGCTCAATCGTGAATATCGTTGCCGATATCTGGCGCGGTATGCCGGGCATCGCGCATACCTGTGCGGCGCGGGCAGGGGTGATATACCTGTCCAAATCGGTTGCCGTGGAGTGGGCACCGCATAATATCCGGGTGAACTGCGTGGCGCCGGGCTGCTGTGAAAGCAACGGCTTTGGAAACTATCCCGCAGAAGGCTCGGCAACCTTTCAGGATTCCAATCCGATGCGGCATGCAGGGGACGAATGGGATGTTGCGGAAGGTGTCGTCTATATGGCGGCTAATTCGGGGAAATTCGTAACTGGCGAAGTTCTAAATATCGACGGCGGGCAGCAGCTGTGGGGGGATCCCTGGCCAACAGGGCGACCGGACTACTTCCGGATTTCCTAACACAAGCTACGAACATAGGGGGACAACAGAATCTAGATGATGACGAACAAGCAAACAGCAAACAGCGCCGGAGATGGGGCTATACTGGAATGCAGTGGGATCGAACGCCGGTTTGGTGGGATCGTCGCTGTTACCGGTGTTGACCTTGTTATTCAGCAGGGTGAAATTTTTGGTCTCGTTGGCCCAAACGGCAGCGGCAAAACAACACTGACAAACGCAATCACCGGGTTTTACCCGCCAAACGTCGGGACTGTCCGGCTGGCAGGAAAAGACATCACCGGCACCGCACCGCATAAGGTTGCGACGCTCGGCGTGGCCCGCACGTTCCAAAACCTCGCCCTGTTCAACGGGATGAGCGTTCTGGATAACATTCTTCTCGGGCGGCACATCCACATGAAGCCGGGCGTTATGCGCACCGCGCTTTATTGGTTGGCAGCACAACGCGAAGAGATCGAGAACCGCAAAATCGTCGAGGAAGTGATCGAGTTTCTACAACTTGAAAGCATCCGCCACGAGTTGGTCGATGGTCTTCCGATCGGGTTGAAAAAACGGGTCGAGCTGGCGCGCGCGCTGGTGGCGGAACCGCAAATGCTGATCCTTGACGAACCGATGGCCGGTATGAACCAGGAAGAGAAGGGATATATGTCCCGCTTTATTCTGGATGCGCGGGCCGAACGTGGCGTCAGCGTCCTGCTGATTGAACACCACATGGATGTCATCACCGGCATTTGCGATCGGATGCTTGCATTGAACTACGGCGAAATGATCGCCAGCGGCATTCCGAAAGAAGTTGTAAAAGACCCAAGGGTCATCGAAGCATATATTGGAGGGTCCCATGGCTGAAGGAGCAAAATTGCATTCTGCCAGCGAGACGATCGGCGCTTTGTTGGCGCGGAATGCGTCTAGCCACGGGTCGAGTATTGCGGTTCGCGAGAAAGAGCGCGGCATCTGGAAGGAAACAACCTGGGCCGATTACGCAGAAGAAATCTTGGCCTGTGCGGCAGGTCTGGAGAAACTTGGCGTAAAGCCGGGCAAGGCTGTGCTCATTTTGGGCGACAACCGCGCGCGGCTTTATGGCGGCATGCTGGCGATTTCACTGCTTGGTGCCTACGCAATGCCGGCCTATCCGGGGGCAACGCTTGACGAGCTGCAGCATTTCCTCGGCGAAGTTGAAATTGTTGCGGCGATCGCGGAAGATCAGGAACAGGTCGACAAGATCCTTGAGCTTCGGGACGCTGGCGCAAGCGGCATCGCACATATCATCTATGATGAGACGCGCGGGCTCGGGTTCTACGAAGACGAAGGTCTGATGTCGTGGGACCACTTGGTTGAAGTTGGTACACACCATCTGAACGAAGATCCCAAGCGTCGCGAAGAACTTTCAAAGAGAGCAACGCCTGACGATCCGGCGATCTTCTTGCACTCGTCGGGCACAACCGGCGCGCCAAAGGGTATTGTTCTGAGCCAGAAGAATGTTTTGGCGGCGGCCAAGAATGGCCATGACGCCGGGGCATATGGAGAGGGTGAGGAAATTCTTGCCTATCTTCCGATGGCTTGGGTCGGGGACTATGCCATTACAGTGGCTGCTGCGCTTTTGTACCGCTTTACCGTGAACGTGCCGGAACGGCAGGAAACGGTCGTTCGGGACATGCGCGAAATCGCACCGACATTCTATTTGGCGGCGCCCAGAAGTTGGGACCAGATGCTGACCACAATTCAGGTCGGTATGGAAGATTCCACCCGGTTGAAAAAATGGTTGTACCATTTCTTCATGGATCGGGCCACGGCAGCCGAAACCCGCAAGCTGAATGGCCAGACCGGCGGCGTGCTGGAACCTTTGGGCCGGATGCTGGGCGAGTTGCTCGTCTTCGGGCCGGTCAAGGACCAATTCGGCATGAGCCGTTTGAAGAATGCCTTCACCGGCGGTGAGGCCATCGGCGAAGACACCTTTGTGTTTTACCGCGCCCTTGGCATCAAACTGCGTCAGTTCTACGGTCAAACCGAGATCAGCGCGATCAGTGCGATGCAAGCACCGGACGAAGTGCGCCTGCATACTGTTGGCAAACCGGCACCGGGTGTTGACGTCAAGATTGACGACAGCGGCGAGATCCTGCTGCGCTCGGATAGCGTGTTCGAAGGCTATTTCAACAAGCCCGAAGCAACCGCCGAGGCCCTCGAAGGGGGCTGGTTGCGTACTGGCGATGCCGGGTATCTTGAAGATAACGGCCAGCTGGTGGTTCTCGGGCGTGTGTCTGAGGTCATGTATACGGCCGGCGGCGAACGCTATGTTCCCAACTACATCGAGAACCGTCTGAAGTTCAGCCCGTACATCAAAGATGCGGCTGTTCTGGGTGCGGGACTGGATGAGTTGACAGCCATGGTTTGCGTCGATTTCGAAGCGGTAGGTCACTGGGCCGAAGTGAATGGCGTGCCTTACGTCTCTTATGCCGATTTGTCTCAGCGCGATGAAGTTTCCAAGCTGCTGCACCAGGCGTTCGAGCGGGTGAACAAGGCCGTCACGGAGCCTTTGCAGTTGAAGCGTTTTGTCAGTTTGCCGAAAGAATTCGACCCGGATGATGGGGAAATCACACGGACCCGTAAACTACGTCGTAAAGTCGTTCAGGAACGTTATGCCGATGTTATCGCTGCGCTCTACGACGGTTCAAAAGAGGTCCATGTAAGCGCACAAGTGACTTACGAGACCGGGGAAGTAGGGAAGGTCGAAAAAAGCCTTCCCATCAGGGAGGTATAAATGGACTGGATATTTTTATCGGAGCTTGCGATCAACGGTGCCCTCACGGGTCTTCTGTATTCGCTTTTCGCCATCGGCTTGGTGCTGATTTACAAAGCTTCCTCGGTGCCCAACTTGGCACAGGGCGGGCTGACAATGCTCGGGGCCTATGTGGTTGTGGCTCTTTCGCATGACGCGGGTTTGCCTTTGTGGCTTGCGATCCCTCTGGCGGCGTTGTTCATGTTCGCATTGGGATTTGGCATCGAGCGTGTCGCTCTGCGCCGTCTCGCGGGTCGCCCTGTTGTCATGATCCTGATGTTGACACTGGGCCTCGATATCTTCCTGCGCGGCACAACGCTTGCCATCTGGGGCGGCACGTCGCGTTCGATGGAATTGGGCGTCAGCTATGATCCGTTGTTCTTGGGCGACATCTTCATCAGCCGTATCCATCTTGTCGGTGCTGCTGTGGCGATCGGTCTCTTTGTGGCCTTCATGCTGTTCTTCCGCAGCCGGACGGGCATCAAACTGCGCGCGATTGCGGATGATTATACCGCTTCGTGGTCGGTCGGGATTTCGGTCGAACGTGGTGTCGGTTTGTCCTGGGCCCTGGCTTCGGTTGTTGCCGTCGCCGCAGGCGTCATCTGGGGCGAAGTTCAAGGTGTCGATCAATCCCTGTCGCTGTTGCTTCTTAAAGGTCTGACAGTTGCGGTTCTGGGCGGTCTCGACAGCATCCTCGGCGCGGTGATTGCCGGTATCATTCTCGGCATTATCGAAAACGTCGGTGCAGATTTCATCGATCCGCTCGTTGGTGGCGGTAGCCGTGAACTTATCGTCGCTGCGGTTCTCATTCTTACGGTCATGATCCGTCCACATGGATTGTTCGGCCGTCACGACATCGAAAGGGTATAAAAGATGTTTTACCGACTTTCCGGTGTCCATCACGCCGATTACATTTCAGACAGTCGTATGTTCAAGGTCCCTGCGGACCGAAATCTGGCGGTCTTTTTCCTAATCATCGGGGTGGCGGCACCGTTCATTATCCCGTCGCTTTACCTGAACAGCTACATGCTGCCTTGGCTCATCTGGACTGCGGCCGCACTTGGGCTGAACCTGGTGACGGGTTGGGCCGGTCAGCTTCACTTGGGCTATGCTGCGGTTATGGCTGTTGGGGCTTACTCCGCGATCCACGCCGCAAAGTTTGGCGTGCCTTGGGAGTTCGCTCTGATCATCGGGGGCCTGGCCTCTTCGGTGATTGGTAGCCTCTTCGCCTTCGCCGCTCTGCGGGTCAAAGGTTTGTATCTGGCGCTTACCACCCTTGCGATGCAGTTCGTAATGGATTGGGTGTTGACCCACTCGCCAGCAATCTCGGGCGGCTCGCACGCGTCGTTGCAATCTCCTACTCTGGCCTTGCTTGGGCAGGACATCACCTCTGACGCCGGCTACTACTATGTCGCCTTCGGATGGTGTGTGTTGGTGACGATTTTCATGCTGAACCTGAAGCGCACCGGCCTTGGTCGTGCTCTGGTCGCCGTGCGGGAAAAAGACTTCGCAGCCGCGATCTTGGGTGTGAACAGTTTCTACTACAAGATCCTGGCCTTTGCGACGTCGTCCTTTATCGCGGGCGTTAGCGGTGCATTGCTTGTCGCAACCTTCTTCTTCTTGGCTGCGCCTGAGCAGTTCTCGGTGAACGTTTCAATCCAGGTGCTTGCGATGGTGATCGTTGGCGGTCTTGGTAGCATCATCGGATCCTACTTCGGGGTTGCTTTGATCCTGCTTGTTCCGGGTCTGGTGAATGGTCTGGTTGCCGCAGGCAGCGAGGCGATTGGAATGCAGATCAACGTTGAAACGCTCGCTCATATCCCGAACGCGGTCTATGGTGCGCTGATTGTCGTCATTCTTTTGATCGAACCGCTGGGGCTTGGTAAGCTCTACGGCAACATCAGAGAATATTTGATGGTCTGGCCCTTCGATCAGCTCAGAAAATAAAGAGAGATCCCGATGCAAGATAAAGCAGAAGCCCAGCCCATTCTGTCGATGAACAGTGTCGAGGTGCTGTACGACAACGTGATGCTGGCAATCAAAGGTGTCTCTGTTCAAGTTCCAAAAGGCGAGATGATCGCGCTTTTGGGCTCGAACGGGGCGGGAAAAAGCACAACCCTGAAAGCGATCAGCGGTCTTTTGAAAGCTGAACGTGGACGTATCAGCCGCGGGGAGATCAAGTTCGAAGGAGAAGATATTACCGACGCACTGGCTCAAAATCGCGTGCAGAAAGGTATCTGTCACGTCATCGAAGGGCGCCGTGTCTTTGAACATCTGTCTCCGGACGAGAACCTGACCGCTGCTGCGCCGACGGGGATGTCCCGGTCGACGCTGAATGCGGAGAAGGAAAAGATCTACGCTTACTTCCCCCGTCTCGCCGAACGCCGCAATTCGCAAGCCGGGTATCTGTCCGGAGGCGAGCAGCAAATGCTCGCCATCGGCAGGGCGTTGGTGACGCAACCGAAGCTGTTGATGCTGGACGAACCGAGCCTCGGCCTTGCGCCGTTCTTGGTGGCCGAGATCTTCGGCATCCTTCAGAAGATCAACAAAGAAGAAGGCATGTCGGTTCTCCTTGTGGAACAGAATGCTCTGGCCGCTTTGGAGATCGTTTCGGAAGGATATCTGATTGAAAACGGTCGTGTCGTCATGAACGGCACTGCGGAAGCTCTCAAGTCCAACTCCGATATCCAAGAATTCTATCTTGGTGGCGGTGAAGGCACCGACTTCCACAATGTGAAGCATTACAGCCGGCGTAAGCGTTGGTTGAGCTGAGGTACTAAAAAAGACAACATCCAGGGAGGACAACATGAGACAACTTACCAAGGCATTAGCCGTATTTTCGATGATGGGCGGCCTGATTACAGGGTCGCAGGCTCTGGCCGAGCCGTTCAAAGTGGGCGTTTGTTACGACCTCAGCAAAGCATATACATTTGCTTCGCCGCAGGTTTCGCAAGCCGCCATGGATCTGGCAAAGCTGGTCAACCTGAAGGGCGGCATCGGTGGGGAGCCGGTGGAAGTCATCGTGCGTGACCACGGCAACGAGCCACAGCGCGGGATTGAATGCTACTCCAAACTTAGCCGCGAGGGCGTTTTTGTCTTCGATACGTTGTCCACCCCGGTGTCTTTGGCGATCCTGCCGCGGGCCATGGAAGACGGGCGCGTCTTGATGCAATCACTCGTCGGACGTGGTGACGCGGTGGACGGCACGGTCTTCGATTGGGTATATCCGGTCGGACCGACCTATTGGGGACAGGCGGCCAACGATGTTGCCTATCTCAAGCAATTGCATGATGGCGATCTGTCGGATGTAAAAGTCGGATTTGTTTACTTCGATTATCCGTTTGGCCAAGAGCCGATCGAGATTCTCGAAACCCTGTCCGAGAAAGAGGGTTTCGACCTCGAACTCTATCCGGTTCCGCTTCCCGGCAGCGATCAGGCCAGCGTGTGGTCCAAGGTGCGCCGCGACAAGCCCGATCATGTCATCGTCTGGATGTTGGGCGGGGCACATGTTGTCGCGTCGAAAGAGATGCAGCGTAACCGCATCCCCATGGACAAGTACATTTCGGTCAACTGGTTGAACGAAGTTGATATCGCCAATATCGGCAACGAGGCCGCCATTGGTTTGAAGCGCGGCACCAATGTGGTGGGCGGTCTTGACGTGCCCCTGCGCCAAGAGATCCTTGCCGAGCTTTATGAAAAGGGTGAAGGCTCTGGCCCGCTGGAGAAAACAGAAGACGTTTTCTACAACACCGGGCTTGCGATGTATTCGATCGTGTTCGAAGCCGCGCGCAAGGCTGTTGAACTCGAAGGGCTGCCGATCACGCCGGAGTCTTACAAGGCTGGCCTCGAAACTCTGAAGGATTTTGATGCAAACGGTCTGATGGCGCCGATTACCGTGACCGGAGAAGATCACGGCGGCGGTGGCAAGACCCGCATCGAAATGTGGGACGGCGAAACCTGGGTTCCGCAAACTGACTGGATCTCCGCATATTCTGACGTTGTGTGGGACGTGGTCAAGGAAAGCTCCGAGAAATACGGACAATGACAGTTTGATTAACTGATTGTAAACTATCTGGCAGGGCGCTCCGTCGTCATAGAAGAACGAACGCCCTGCATTCACTCAAAGGGAGAGAGTAAAGATGAAAATCACTCAACACATCAAGGTGGCGGCTCTTACCGCTGCTTTGGCAACTGGCGCAGCGGTGGGCTCCGCCCAAGCCGAGGAACCGATCCGTTTCGGTCTGTGCTTCGACCTTAGCAAGTCGTACACATTCATTTCGCCCCAGGTGGCTCAAGCCGCGCAGGATCTCGCGATGTATGCCAACGACAATGGCGGCATCGAAGGCCATCCGGTTGAAATGGTCGTGCGTGACCACGGTAACGAACCGCAGCGTGGCGTTGAATGCTACGAGCAGCTCAAGCGTGACGGGGTGTTTATTTTTAACTTCCTGTCCACGCCCGTCTCGAACGCTGCTTTGCCGCGTATCATGAAAGACGAGAACATCTTGATGCAATCTGCGGTTGGTCGTGGTGACGCGGTCGATGGTGAAGTCTTCGAATGGGTCTTCCCAATCGGCCCGACCTATTGGCAGCAAGCCGCCAACGACGTTGCCTTTATCAAGCAACAGTTGGACGGCAATCTGAGCGATGCGAAAATCGGCTTCATCTATCTTGATTATCCGTTCGGTCAGGAACCGATCGAGATCCTGAAGACACTTGCCGAAAAAGAAGGTTTTGAACTTGATCTCTATCCGGTGCCACTGCCGGGATCGGACCAGTCCGGTGCGTGGAGTAAAATCCGTCGTGACAAGCCTGACTATGTGATCAGCTGGCTTCTCGCCGGTGGCCACGTTGTCGCATCCAAGGAAATGCGCCGTAACGGTTTCCCGATTGACCGCTACCTGTCGGTGAACTGGATGAACGAAGTCGACATCAGCAACATCGGTGAAGCAGACGCCAAAGGCGTTCTTCGCGGGACCAACGTTGCCGGTGGTCAAGAAGTGCCAATCATCAAAACGATGCTCGACACTTACTACGCCAACGGCAAAGGCAGCGGCCCGGAAGAAAAAGTCCGTGACGTGTATTACAACACCGGCATGAGCATGTACTCCGCCGCGTTCGAAGCCGCCCGTATCGCCATCAAAGAAAATGGCTGGCCGCTGACCCCCGAGACCATGAAAGCGGGTTACGAGAAGCTTGAAGGTTACGATGCCAATGGTCTGATGGCTCCGTTGACTGTGACCGGCGAAGATCACGGTGGCGGTGGTAAAACCCGCGTTGAGCAGTGGGACGGTGAACAATGGGTTCCGCTGACCGACTGGAGCGCCGAGTATCTCGACGTTGTGTGGGAAGTGATCAAGGAAAGCTCCGAGAAGTTCCACGTAGACTAAAAAAACCTACCCCCCGCAGCATTCCAGCTGCGGGGGACTTCCTGCTGGCTTAACAGCCGAAAATTTTACGACGAGAAGAGGCGTAGCTCATGAACCCCATCGACGTGACGATTGAAGACGGCATTGCAACAGTTTGTATCAACCGGCCCGAGCGCAAGAATGCTTTGTCCGTGGCAGCAACAAACGGGCTGACCGATGCTTGGGAAATGATCGAAGCCGACGACAATGTTCGCGTGGCCATTTTGACCTCAACCGACTGCGGTGTATTTAGCGCCGGGCTCGATTTGAAGGAAGCAACGCAGATCGCCCGTGATGAGGGTGTCGATATCCTCAGCAAGATGCGCGATCCGTTTCACGAAAAGATGCGCGATTGCAAAAAGCCGATTATCGCCGCCATGACCGGATCCCTGATGGCGGGCGGCATGATGCTGACGCTGAATTGTGATCTGCGCGTGGGTCTGAAGGGCACCAAGGTCGGGATTACCGAAGTTAAGATCGGCCGCGGTTCTCCGTGGGCGGCTCCGGCGCTGTCGATGCTGCCGCAACCGATCCTTATGGAAATCGTCCTGACCGGTGACCTGATGCCGATTGAGCGGCTGCATGATTACGGCTTTACCAATTATATCGAAGACACCCCGGACGAAGTGCGTGCGCGGGCGTATGATCTTGCCAAACGAATTGCCTCTGCGGCGCCGTTGTCCGTCGTTGCGGCCAAAGGCAGTGTGCGCGCGACCATGGATCTGGGCTGCGCCGGCGGTTTGGAAGAGGGCAAGCGCCTGCATGAGGTGGTGTATGCCAGCAATGATGGCGTCGAAGGCCCCAAAGCCTTTGCAGAGAAACGCGCGCCGGTTTGGACCGGCACCTGAGGAGGCTGAAATGAGCGAACTTATTCGTCTGGAGCGGGACGGGCCGATTGGCATCCTGCGCTTTCTTGAGGCCAAGAAACGCAATCCGTACAGCATGGCTTTTGTTGAAGAACTGGTGGCGCATCTGCGCGATGCCGAGCGCGACGATACGATCCGTGCCGTGGTCATGACCGGCGGCGATCATTTCAGCAGTGGCGGCGACCTGGTCGGGTTCCAAGCCGAGATCGCCAAGGGAGCACGCGCCACGTCCGAAATGGTCGATCGGGTGCATGATGGCGGCCGCGCGGCCTATTTGTTCAAAAAGCCTTTGATTTCTGCTGTATGCGGCGTCGCTTTTGGCGCGGGCCTGAGCTTGGCCTTGTCGGCAGATATCGTTGTGGCTGCCGAAGATGCGCGACTGTGCGAAGTCTTCGCCCGCGTTGGCGGATGTCCCGACACCGGGTCGAGCTGGCTTTTGCAACAACGCGTCGGCGCCGGTGTGGCGCGGATGCTTGTTCTCACAGGTCGCGAGATCGACGGGATCACCGCAAAGGACCTGCGAGTTGTAGAAGAATGCGTGCCTGCAGATCAAGTCGAAGCGCGTGCGCTTGAAATCGCCCGCGAGATTGCCCAGCATCCGATGTTTGGTGTTCAAAGCGCCAAGCGGGTGATGCGCAGCACTGCAGAGTGCAACTATATCGAAGCGCTCGACATTGAGCGCGACGTGCAAAGCGTTCTACTCTGCGCCCATGATTTTCCCGAGGCCATGAAAGCGTTCTCGGAAAAACGAAAGCCTGAATTCAACGACCAATAAACCGGTCGCAACCATATCAAGAACTTTAAGGAGACCGCAAATGAAGGTGCTTGTGCCTGTCAAACGCGTGATCGATTATAACGTGAAAGTTCGCGTCAAAGCGGACGGATCGGGTGTCGATCTTGCCAATGTAAAAATGTCGATGAACCCTTTTGACGAGATTGCCGTCGAAGAGGCGATCAGCCTGAAAGAAGCCGGCAAGGCCGATGAGGTGGTTGCCGTCTCGATCGGTGTGAAGCAAGCGCAGGAAACCCTGCGCACAGCTTTGGCCATGGGTGCGGATCGCGCGATTTTGGTCGTGGCCGCCGATGACGTCCATCAGGATATCGAACCTCTGGCCGTTGCCAAGATCCTCAAAGCCATTGTCGACGAAGAGCAGCCGGGCCTTGTACTGTGCGGCAAACAGGCGATCGACAACGACATGAACGCCACCGGCCAAATGCTGTCGGCGCTTCTGGGCTGGTCGCAGGCGACCTTCGCCTCCGAAGTGGACATCGATGGCGACAATGCCAAGGTGACCCGTGAGGTTGACGGCGGCTTGCAAACGATTTCGGTCAAGATGCCCACCATCGTGACCGTCGATCTGCGCTTGAACGAACCGCGCTATGCCTCCTTGCCCAACATCATGAAGGCCAAGAAAAAGCCGTTGGACGAGAAAACCGCCGCCGATTACGGTGTCGATGTTTCGCCGCGTCTCGAAGTCATCAAGACCGCAGAGCCCGCCGAACGCTCGGCCGGTATCATGGTGGAATCGGTCGATGAACTGATTACGAAACTTAAAGAAGCGGGGGCTGTGTAATGGCTGTTCTTCTCCTTGCCGAAGTGACCAATGGCGAACTGGCGATGGATGCCACCGCCAAGGCCGTGACCGCCGCCAAGGCGATCGGTGATGTAACCGTTTTGTGCGCCGGCGCGTCTGCTGCCGCTGCGGGCGATGCGGCGGCCACCATCGATGGCGTGTCGAAAGTGTTGGTCGCCGAAGACGAAAGTCTCGGCCACCGTTTGGCGGAGCCGACTGCGGCGTTGATCGTAAGCCTTGCAGGCGATTACGAGCACATCGTTGCACCGGCCACCACGGACGCGAAAAACGTCATGCCGCGCGTCGCTGCGCTGTTGGATGTGATGGTATTGTCGGATGTGTCCGGTGTTGTCGATGGCACGACCTTTGAACGCCCGGTCTACGCGGGCAACGCGGTGCAGACCGTGAAATCGTCGGATGCAAAGAAAGTCATCACCTTCCGCACGTCGACCTTTGATGCGGCACCCACGGGCGGTTCGGCTTCGGTTGAAACCATTGGCGCCGCAGAGAACCCGGGCCTTTCGGAATGGGTTGAGGACAAAGTCGCCGAAAGCGACCGCCCCGAGCTCACCTCCGCCGGTATCGTTGTGTCGGGCGGCCGTGGCGTCGGCTCCGAAGAGGATTTCAAAATCATCGAAGCCTTGGCCGACAAGCTGGGCGCGGCAGTGGGTGCATCCCGTGCGGCGGTCGATTCCGGCTATGCCCCGAACGATTGGCAAGTGGGACAGACCGGCAAAGTCGTTGCGCCGGCTTTGTACATCGCGGCCGGTATTTCGGGTGCGATCCAGCACTTGGCCGGTATGAAAGATTCGAAAATCATCGTCGCGATCAACAAAGACGAAGAAGCCCCGATCTTTCAGGTTGCCGATTTCGGATTGGTCGCAGACCTCTTCGAGGCCGTGCCGGAACTGACCGAAAAACTCTAAATCGCGGTGGGCAAATGGGCCCGCAACAACAGATCGAAGGCCCGCCAAACTGGCGGGCCTTTTTTATGGTTGGAGCGTTTTCGCCCTGGGGCCAACCGCGCGGCGCCGGGGGCCGGTTTTGCGCAATATGACGCTCCGTCAGAGCAAGTATGCATCGTTGTCAAAAAACAAAACAGTTGTTAGATTTTCTATAATTCTCGTAATGTTCGGTAGGAAAACAACATGTCTTTGATTAAGAACTCCCCAAATTGGGCGACCGGTGAACACAAGATGTTCGCGGACAGCACCCGCAAGCTTTTTGATGCTGAAATGGCTCCGAACATTGATAAATGGGCAGAGCAAGGCATCGTCGATCGTGACTTCTGGACGACCGTTGGCGAACAGGGCGTCATGGGCGGATCCATTGACGAAGAGTACGGCGGGTTTGGTGGCGGCATCGGGTTCGATGCGATCACCGTCTATGAACAGGGCCGCACCGGTGACACCGGTTGGGGCTATGGCATTCAGACCATCGTGATCCATTACATCAACGCCTATGGCAGCGAAGAGCAGAAGAAAAAATGGTTGCCGAAGTTGATCAGCGGCGAGAACGTCGCGGCCATCGCCATGACCGAACCGGGAACGGGATCCGATCTTCAAAACGTCCAAACCCACGCGGAAAAAGACGGCAATCACTACAAGATCAACGGCTCGAAGATCTTCATCACCAACGGTCATACCGCAGATATCATCGTGGTCGTGGCCAAAACCGATCGCGGCGCCGGTGCCAAGGGTGTTTCGCTGATCGTTCTGGAAACCGAAGGCGCGGAAGGGTTCCGCCGTGGGCGCAACCTCAAGAAATTGGGCATGAAGGGTTCGGACACGGCAGAGCTGTTCTTTGAAGATGTGCGCGTGCCGACCTCAAACCTGCTTGGCGCCGAAGAAGGGCAGGGGTTTTATCAGTTGATGAAGCAACTGCCATGGGAGCGGCTGATGATCGGCATCACGGCGCTTGGCTTTATTGACTTCGCCATCGACGAAACCGTGAAATACGTTCAGGACCGCAAAGCCTTCGGCAGCCGGATCATGGATTTCCAAAACACCCGGTTCAAATTGGCCGAATGCAAGACCAAGGCCGAATTGCTGCGTAGCTTTGTCAATGATGGCATTGCGCGGCTTGAGGCCGGCGAATTGGATGCGGCCACAGCGTCCATGGCGAAATGGTGGGGCAGTCAGACCCAAAACGAGGTCATGCATGAATGCCTGCAACTGCACGGCGGTTACGGTTTCATGATGGAATACCCGATCGCGCGTCTTTATGCCGACAGCCGGGTGCAGATGATCTATGGCGGCACGAACGAGATCATGAAAGAATTGATCGCCCGGTCGATGGATATCTGATCGGTTCGGGACCGGGTGGGGTTAGGCCTTATCCGGTCCCAAAATCTCATCGCTGTGCTCTCCAAGGCGGGGGGCGGGGCGATAATCATGACGCGCCGGGGTTGCCGAGAAACGCACCGGCGGCTGCGTTGTCCAGATCCCCCCTTCGGTCGGGTGATCAACTTGCTGAAAGAAGCCGGTGGCTGCAAGATGCGGGTCGCTCGGCAGATCCGCCAGATTGCGCACTGGCATGGCGGGAATATCGGCGTCCTCCATCATCGCGAGCCAGTCATCGGTTGTCCGTGTCAGCGCAAGCTGCGCCACCATATCATAGACTGCGCCAATGTTGCGGCTGCGGACATCCATATCTGTGACCCAAGGGTGGTCGAGCATGTCATCGCGTCCGACGGCTTTGAAAAAACGCGCCCATTGCATGTTGGTGTAGGGGAGAAGCGTAATATAGCCATCTGCGGTCTGCACCGGACGGCGGTGCGGCACCAGCATACGCGCATAGCCGAAATCTTGCGGCTTTTCTTCGAATGTCGCCGCATCCATATGTTCAGCCAGCAGGAAGGATGCCAGCGTTTCAAACATCGGCACCTCGACATGCTGGGCTTCGCCCGTGCGTTCGCGGTGAAATAGCGCGGCCATAATGGCGTAGGCGGCGGTCACCCCGCCAAGCTTATCGGCGAGGATCGTCGGGGCGTATTCGGGCGCCGCCTCGGGGTCGCGTAGGGTTGCGAGGCTCGCCAAACCCGAAACCGATTGAACGATGTCGTCAAAGGCGGGCTTGGCGGCATAGGGTCCATCTTGACCGTAGCCGGTCGCGGAGACCGTGATCAGGTTCGGATTGGCGCGTCGCAAGCTGTCAGGGTCGAGCGACAGCCGCGCAAGCGCTGCGGGCCGGATGCTTGAAATCATCACATCGGCTTCGGCCAGAAGCTTTTGTAGCCGGTCGCGATCGGCTTGGGTTTTCAGATCGAGCACGACACTGCGCTTATTGCGGTTGGCGCCGAGAAAGGCCGCTCCCATCAATTTGTTGCGGGAGGGTTGGACTTGGCGCAAAAGATCGCCGTCCGGGCCTTCGACTTTGATGACATCGGCACCGAGATCACCGAGCATTTGCGTGGCCAACGGGCCGAATACCACTGACGTTAGATCGATGACCCTGACGCCATCAAGGATCGCAGGTTTCTGTGCGGATGTCATATGTGCGCGTGTCCTGTATTATGCTCGGTTATGACCGGGGTCCGAATTCGGCACGAATTGCCGTACCGTCGGCGTCGAAGGCCGGCGAGGGGCCCAATATGGGTGCGCCGCTGTTGCGCCGGATCGGCGGCGTCGGGACATTGATTTCGCCGGAGGGCGTGCCAATCGTGGACCTGTCGAGCTGCGGGTGGCCCGATAGGGAGGCCACATCGTTCACGGCTCCGGATGCGATCCCTGCGGCGTTCAGCCGTTCGAGCATTGCGGCGCGGTCATGTGACGCGAACTCGGCCTTGATGATTTTTTCGAGCGCGATCTTATTGTTCAGGCGCGAGGTGTTGTCATGGAACCGCGGGTCGGTCGCAAGGTCCGCGTCGCCGAGGATATGCGTGCAGAACCGATCCCATTCGCCGGAATGCTGCACGGCAACGACGACTTGCTCACCGTCGCCGCATTCATAGGCGCCATAGGGGCAGATCACCGTGTGGTTCAATCCAACACGCGGTGTCTCCTTGCCAAGATAGTCGTGATAGAGCAGGGGCACCGCCATCCAGTCGGCCATCACGTCGAACATTGCCACTGAAACACCGCTGCCTTTGCCGGTCTGGTCACGGCCGACCAAAGCTTCGCAGATGCCTGCGTGGGCTGTCATACCGGTGGCAATATCGCAGACCGAAACGCCAACCCGTCCGGGCCCGTCCGGTGTGCCGGTTACCGAGGCCAATCCGCTTTCACACTGCACCAACAGGTCATAGGCTTTGGCGTTTTTCATCGGGCCATCTTCGCCGTATCCGGTGATATCACAGGTGACGAGTCGCGGAAATTTTTCCCGTAAGGTGGCCGAATCGAGCCCGATCTTTGCCAGAGCACCCGGCAGCAGATTTTGAATGAAGACATCGGCATGTTCCAACATCTTCAACAAGATTTCGCGGTCTTCGGCGTCCTTGATGTCCAAGGCAATCGATTCCTTGCCCCGGTTCAGCCATGTGAAATAGGCGCTTTCGCCGTTCACTGCGGTGTCATAGGCGCGGGCAAAATCACCGGCGCCCTTGCGCTCGACCTTGATGACCCGCGCACCGGCATCGGCCAAACGAGACGAGCAGAAGGGGGCGGCGACCGCCTGTTCGAGCGCGACAACGAGTTTGCCCGCAAGGGCAGATGAATGTGAACCTGACATGAGTTTCTCGCAATTGATCCTAAGGGCTTGACTAATTCTAACATCTGTTAGAAATTTTATCAACACGGTTAGCCAGCTACCGGATCATTTGAAGGAGACCGCAGGTGCAGAACACCACAGGACCAGACCACGTTTTTCAGCGTGCCCTCGCCAATAACGAAATTCTGTTGCCCAAGTGTGATGACTGCGGCGCGTTTCACTTCTTTCCACGGGTTATGTGCCCGCATTGCCATAGCAGCGCGATTTCGTGGACCCCCGCCAGCGGCAAAGGCCGGGTTCATACCACCACTGTGGTGCGTCGCAAGCCCGAACGCGGTGGCGACTATAACATATGTATGGTCGAGCTGGAGGAAGGTGTTCGCATGATGAGCCGGGTCGAGGGGATCGCCCCCGGCGACGTTGCGATCGACATGGACGTGACCGCCTTTGTGGGCGAGGCCGACGGAGCGCCGGTCGTACTTTTCAAGCCGGTGGAGGAATAACCCATGACCAATGATCTTCGAGGAAAAACTGCCATTGTGGGCACCGGACACGCCGGGTTTGGCGAGGCACATGGTCTGACGGCCTATGATGTCATGGCGCAATCGGCGCTTGCGGCGCTTGGCGATGCCGGGCTGAAGCTGTCCGACGTTGACGGGCTGTTCTGCACCATGATGGAAGACAGCATGCCGGCCCTTATGGCGGCGGAATATCTGGGTATTCAGCCGCGCTTTATCGACGGCACCATGCTGGGCGGGTCGTCTTTCGTGAACTACCTGACATCTGCGAGCATGGCACTTGAGGCCGGTTTGTGTGATGTCGCGCTGATCGTGTACGGGTCGAACCAACGCACGGCGTCGGGGAAACTGGTGACGGCCTCGCGCCCGCCGGCCTATGAGGCGCCGTATAATCCGCGCTATCCGATTTCCGCCTATGCGATGGCGGCGGCACGGCACATGCATGAATATGGCACCACCCGCGAACAATTGGCCGATGTGGCCGTCTCGGCGCGGGCCTGGGCACAGCACAATCCCGAAGCGTTCGAGCGCGGTCCGTTGACCCGCGAAGACGTGTTGGGCGCGCGTATGGTCGGGGATCCGTTGACGGTGCGCGATTGCTGTCTGGTGACCGATGGCGGCGGTGCGATCGTCATGGTGCGGTCCGACCGCGCCAAGGATTTCCCCAAGGCGCCGGTTTATGTGTTGGGCAGCGCGGCGGAAAGTTCGCACCGGCAGATTTCGCAAATGAAAGATTTCACCGTGACGGCCGCGCGCGAGTCGGGTCAGCGTGCCTTTGAGGCGGCGGGCGTATCGCGCAGCGACATTCAGGCGGTGGAACTCTACGACGCCTTCACCATCAACACGATTTTGTTCCTCGAAGATCTCGGCTTCTGCGCCAAGGGCGAGGGCGGCGCCTTTGTCGAAGGCGGACGCATTGCGCCGGGCGGGGTTTTGCCGGTGAACACAAATGGCGGCGGGCTGTCTTGTGTGCATCCGGGCATGTACGGCATTTTCACCGTGATCGAGGCCGCGCGCCAAATTCGCGGCGATGCGCCCGGTATGCAGTTGAAGGACGTCGATCTGGCATTGGCTCATGGTAACGGCGGCGTGTTGTCGAGCCAGGTCACGGCCATTCTGGGGTCACAAAATACACTCTGAATGTAATCAAGGGAGGAAAGATTATGCCATTGGATTTCGAAGAACTGTCGAATTGGGACTTTGCAGAGATCGATCAGACGCTGACAGAGCGCGATACCATCCTATACGCGCTCGGGTTGGGGTTCGGTGAAGACCCAACCGACAAAAAGGAACTGGCCTACGTCTATGAGGACGGCCTGAAGGCGGTTCCGTCGATGGCGGTAACGATGGGATATCCCGGCTTTTGGCTGCGCGATCCCAAAACCGGTGTGAACTGGCAAAAAGTGCTGCATGGCGAGCAGTGGCTGGACATCTATAAGCCGCTGCCAACAAAGGGCCGGATTATCGGCCGGACCAAGATCGACTTCATCTCCGATAAGGGCGAAGGCAAAGGCGCGGTCATCTACCAAAGCCGCGATATCATTGATGCGGACACCGGCGACAAGCTGGCGCGCGTGGCGATGTCGGCGTTTTGTCGCGGCGATGGCGGGTTTGGCGGCGAGAACAAGGCTGGCCCTGCACCTGCGGCATTGCCGGATCGTGCGCCTGATCATGTTTGTGATATCGAAACCCTGCCGCGTCAGGCACTTATCTACCGTTTGAGCGGTGACTATAACCCGCTGCACGCGGATCCCGATGTTGCCCGTTCGGTCGGGTTTGATCGCCCGATCCTGCATGGTCTGGCGACTTATGGCCTTGCGGCACGTGCGATTTTGAAGTCCTCGCTTGATTATGATGCGTCCCGGCTTGTCGGTCTGGACGTGCGGTTCTCGGCACCGGTCTATCCGGGCGAAACCGTGCGGTTCGAGATTTGGGAAGAGGATGGCGAGGCACGGTTCCGTGCGTCGATCCCGGAACGCGAAGTCTTGGTGTTGAACAACGGCGCCGCGCGATTCGCGTAAGACAAGGGGATGTCACAGCCTCTTAAGGACATCCTCGTGCTGGATTTCAGCACCCTTCTCCCCGGCCCGATGGCGACGCTTATGCTCGCCGAGGCCGGGGCGGAGGTGATCAAGGTCGAGCGTCCCGTGACAGGCGAGGACGCGCGACACACCTCTCCGAAGATCGACGGCGAAAGCATTGGTTTTGCCGTTTTGAACCACGGCAAAAAATCGGTGGCCATCGATCTGAAGTCCGAGGACGCGCGCGCGATTCTGCGTCCCTTGCTTGAGAAGGCAGACGTTGTGGTTGAGCAATTCCGCCCCGGCGTGATGGATCGGCTCGGGTTCGGATATGAGGCGGTGCGCGCGATCAATCCGCGAATCATCTATTGTTCGATCACCGGATATGGTCAGACCGGACCAAAGGCCAAATCGGCGGGTCACGACATGAATTACGTCGGCGATGCGGGCGTCTTGTCGCTGAGCCGTGGGCCGGTGGATCAGCCCACCGCGCCCTTCGGGTTGGTCGCGGATGTCGGCGGCGGCACCTATCCTGCGGTCGTCAATATCTTGCTTGCTTTGATGGCGCGGCAACAGACCAACGAAGGGGTTCACCTCGATATTGCGATGTCCGAGGGCGCGTTTGCCTTTGCCTATTGGGCGCATGCGCAAGGCGTGATTGCCGGACAGGACATTGGCAGTGCATCCGCCCGTTTGACCGGTGGGCTTGCGCGTTACCGGCTTTATTCGGCGTCCGATGGTCGGCAGATTGCCGTCGGCGCGGTGGAAGAGAAATTTTGGCAAGCTTTTTGCGATGTTATCGGCCAACCGGAAGCGCTGCGCGATGATTGGAGCGACCCGGACGCATGTGCGGCAGAGGTTGCGCGCCGCCTGGGAAGTCAGCCGTCCACGCATTGGGAGCCATTGCTGATTGCTGCTGATTGTTGTTGTTCTGTGGTGAAAACCCCTGCCGAAGCGGCGCGGGATCCGCATTTCACCGCGCGCGGCGTGTTCGACCGGACGTTGAACATTGCCGGTCAGGAGGTGCCAGCCCTTCCTTTGCCCATCGCGCCGGAATTCCGTTCGCCCGCAGGTTCTGCCGGTCGCGCGGCCACTTTGGGAGAGGACAATGTCCGCTTTGGCGCGGATTTGCGCGACAGAGAATGAATCTCGTTGACGGGCAGGTTTTCAGTCATTAATCTAACACTTGTTAGAAAACGAGGGAGGAAATAATGGTGCAGTCGAAAGATGACCTGCCGGCAGAAGCGGAACGCTATGTCATGCCGTCGCATTACGTCGAGAGCGACAGCCTTGAAGTGCAAGGTTTCGTGTCGTCCGCATTGCGCGAGCTTGCTGCGGATGCCTCCGATCGAGACAAGGCGATTCGTCTGTTTGAGGCGGTGCGCGACGATATCCGTTATGACCCCTATTGTTTTGCGCTGGATGAGGATTCTTATCGCGCCAGCCGCATTGCCGGAGCCGAAGCCGCGTTCTGCGTGCCCAAGGCCATTCTCCTTGCCGCCTGTTTGCGGGCGGTCGGTATTCCCGCCGCTTTGGGGTTTGCGGATGTGCGTAACCACCTGAACACGCCCAAGCTGCAAGAGCTGATGGAAACCGATCTGTTTATTTATCACGGCTACGTTCAATTGTGGTTGGGTGACGAAACCTACAAGGTCACGCCTGCCTTCAACATGGAGCTTTGTGAACGGTTCGGGGTCAAGCCATTGGTCTTTGACGGGTATCATGATGCCTTGTTCCACGAGTTCGACGAACAGGACCACCGTCACATGGAATATGTGAATGATCGGGGCCTGTATTTCGATGCGCCGATGGAAGAGTTCCTGATCGCCTTCAAAGAAACCTACCCGAAACTGGAAGAGTTCAACCGCGTGCGCATCGCCAAGGATTCCAGCGGCTATGATGCCGGTTTCTCGAAGGAGGGGACATCTTGAAGTATCTTGATGACTTTTCCGCAGGTCAGGTTTTTCACTTTACCAGCGCCCCGATGAGCGCAGAGGCGATCAAAGCCTTCGCCCATGAGTGGGACCCGCAACGGCTGCACACCGATGAAGATTACGCCGCCACCATTCATGGCAGTTTGATCGCTTCGGGTTTTCAGACCATGCTTGAGGTTTTCAAGCCCATCATGACGGAATTTATGATCGATGTTGCCAATATTGGCGGCATGGGCTTCGACAATCTGCGCTGGCTGCGGCCGGTTCGGCCGGATGAACCTCTTGAAGTCGAAATGAAAATCAATTCGGTGACACCGTCAAAAAGCAAGCCTGACCGCGGCGTTTTGCACTATACGCTGAGCGCCAAAAACCCCAAGGGCGAGGTCGTTTTTACAACCGACACGCCCGTTATGATCCAGCGAAAACAAACATGACACAGACTGATATGCTTTCCAGCGACCAAGAAGACCTTCGCATGCTGCGTGAGAGCGCGCGCACCCTGTTTGAGCGCGCCGGCGGCAGCGGAAGATCCAGAAAATTACGCGATGCCGATGGCGGATGGGACGCGGATATGATCCGTGAACTGGCCGAGGCCGGCGTTTTCGGCGTGACCGTTCCCGAAGACAATGGCGGGCTTGGCATGGGTCTGGCGGCCGGTGGCGTTATCGCCGAAGAAGTCGGCCGTGTGATCGCGCCGGAGCCGGTGGTGGTGACCGTCGGGTTGAGCCTTGGCCTTCTGCGCCGGCTTTGCCCCGATCATGCCAAGATGGAACAACTTGTCGGCGGGACCACCGTTCTGGCCGTTGCATGGCAAGAACGCGGGCCGAATGGCGGTCCCGCCGAGGCGACCTGCCGCTACGCTGACGGAAAACTGACCGGCAGCAAGGCTTGGGTGGTTGGCGCAGTTGGGGCCGATGGTTTTCTGGTCGTGGCCGACAGCGACGCCGGGCCGGTTCTGGTTCTGGCAGAGGCCAAAGCAAGCGGATTGTCCTTGGAAAAAAGCCCGCAGGCCGATGGCAGCGCGATGGGCGAGCTTTCGTTCTCGGGCACGCCAGCAGAGCAGCTTGCCGATGGTGCCGCGGTGCAGGACGCCCTTGCCGATGCGGTCAGCGATGCCACGGCTCTTGCCGCCGCCGAGCTCGTCGGGCTCAGCGATCGCGCCTTTGAAATCACCTTGGATTACATCAAGACCCGCGAACAATTCGACAAACCGATCGGGTCGTTTCAGGTTATCCAACACCGTGCGGTGGACTTGCATGTGATGCGCGAAGTCGCCCAAGCGGGCGTTCGCGAAGCCCTGGCGCAAATGGACAGCGAAGCCGATCCAAAGATCCGCGCGCGTCTCGCCAGCCGTGCCAAGGCGCGTGCCGTGAGGGCCGCGAAAAAAATCACCCGCGATTCCATCCAGTTGCACGGGGCGGTCGGCTATACCGACGAGTTCGATATCGGACTTTACCTGAACCGGGCGCTGGTGCTGTCGGCTTGGTTGGGCGATGACGCCTATCACCGGCGGATGTGGTTTGATGCGCGCGAAGAAGAAGGGGCAGCACAATGACTGATTGGAACGCAATGAGCGACGCGGAGTTCCGCAAGGAAGTGCGTGGGTTCTTCGAAGCGGAATATCCCGAAGAGTTGCGCCATCTGCCGCACCGTCCGAAATTTGCCGAGATCGAGCATTGGCATGTCAAGCTGCACGCCAAAGGCTGGGTCGCGCCTGCGTGGCCTGCGGAATTTGGTGGCATGGGCCTGAACGCCGCTAAGTTGTTGATTTTCTACGAAGAACAGCAGCGTTGGGGCGTGAACCGTGGCCGCGACATGGGCATTCAAATGGTTGGCCCGCTGATCATCAAATTCGGCACCCAAGAGCAAAAAGATTATTGGCTTCCGCGTATCCTGAGCTGCGAAGACATCTGGTGCCAAGGCTATTCCGAACCCGGTGCCGGCTCTGATCTGGCCAATCTGCGCACCCGCGCAGACATTGAGGGCGACGAGTTTGTCATCAACGGTCAGAAAATCTGGACCACGATGGCGCATGACGCCACGCATATCTTCATGTTGGTGCGCACCGATCCGGATGCCCCGAAGAAACAGCAAGGGATCAGCTTCTTGCTGGCACCGATGGATCAACCGGGCGTCGAAGTGCGCACGATCACTACATTGTCGGGCGAAACGGAATTCTGCGAGGTGTTCTTTGACAACGCCCGCACGCCGAAAGCCAACCTTGTTGGCGAGCTGAACAAAGGCTGGACCATGGCCAAGGCGCTGTTGAGCTTTGAGCGTATCTTCATCGGTTCGCCCAGCTTGGCGCAGAACGCGCTTGGGCAGCTTGAAAGCTTTGCCCGTGGCCGCGGTGCCTTTGACGATCCGGTATTCCGCGACCGTTTTGCGCAGGCCGCTCTCGACGTTGAGGATCACGCTGCGCTCTATGGCCGTTTTGCGGACCAACTCAAACGGGGCGAAACCCTCGGCGCGGATGTCTCGATGCTCAAGATTTGGGTGACCGAGTGTTTCCAACGCATCACCGAATTGATGATCGAGGCGGCTGGCCCTGATGGCGGCACCATCGGCCCGCTTCAGGTCGGTAATGTCAACGTTGATGTCTTGGCGAGCTTTTACAAGGCCCGCCCAACAACGATCTACGGTGGATCCAACGAGATCCAGCGCAACATCCTTTCCAAGGCCGTCCTCGGATTGCCTGGTTAAACCCGCACTGACATCTGATAGAGGAAGTAAGATATGTCTGATCGCTATGCAAAGTACCACAAGATGAAGTTCGACTACCCGGCGGATCGCGTTTTGCGCATCACGTTCGACCGGCCAGAGTCGTTCAATTCCGTTGACGCGGAAACCCACACCCAGATGACCGATATGTGGATCGACATCGACCGCGACCCCGATATCAACGCGGTGATCGTAACCGGTGCGGGCAAAGCCTTCTCCGCAGGCGGCGATTTCAGCCTGATCGAAAACATGATCGGCAACTCGCATGAGATCATGAAAACGTGGAAAGAGGCCAAAGACCTCGTCTACAACATCATCAACTGCAACAAGCCGATCATTTCGGCCATCAACGGCCCGGCTGCGGGCGCGGGTCTTGTTGTCGCTATTCTCGCGGACATCTCGATTGCCGGCAAACGTGCCAAAATCGTCGATGGTCACCCGCGCTTGGGTGTTGCCGCCGGTGACGTTGCTGCGATCATCTGGCCGCTGCTGACCTCGATGGCCAAAGCGAAATACTACCTGATGACCTGCAAGCCGGTGTCTGGCGAAGAAGCAGAGCGCATCGGTCTCGTTTCGATGTGCGTCGAAGACGAAGAGCTGCAGCAAACCGCTTTGGATACAGCTGTTGAGCTGGCCAATGGATCGCAAAGCGCCATCCGTTGGACCAAGTATTCGCTGAACAACTGGCTGCGCCAGGCAGGCCCGATTTTCGACGCTTCGACCGCGTTGGAAATGCTCGGCTTCATGGGCGAAGACGTGAAGGAAGGCGTGTTGTCGCACCGCGAGAAACGCGCACCGAACTTCCGCAAAGACTGCCCGCTCTAAGCAACACAAGGTCAAGGAGGCATAGATATGTCCGTAAACATCTACAAAGACATCGCGCAAACCTATGCCGCAGCGGCCGAAAAGGCACCGGGTCTAAAGACCCGGTTTGCGGCTGCCGGATTCGATCCGGCAGCCGTTGAATCGCTGGCGGATCTATCGAGTCTGCCGGTGATGAAAAAAGAAGAACTCCTGAAGATTCAGCGTGAAAAGCCCCCCTTTGGCGGGTTTCTCGGCGCGGACCTGAAGGACATCGGGCGGATTTATGTGTCCCCCGGCCCTATTTTTGAACCCTCGCTTTCCGGCATCGGTGGGCATGGGCTTGATCTGCTGTTCAAAGCCGCAGGCGTCGGCGCAGGCGACGTTATCCTGAACACATGGATGTATCACCTCGTACCGGCGGGGCTGTTGTTTGATGAAGCCGCGCAGGCCGCAGGCGCCACGGTCATTCCCGGCGGTGTTGGCAATACCGAGCTTCAGGCGCAGATCATCGTCGAAACCGGCGTGACCGCGATTTGTGCCTCGACGGCGTTTTTCCTGACACTCGCGGATAAGGTGATCGAAATCTATGGCCGCGACGCATGGAAGGTCAAAACCGCCTTCCTTGGCGGCGAAATGGGCGACTGGATGGCCAAACGCCGCCGGATTGAGGCGGACTATGGCGTGTCGACCTGGGCGGCCTATGCCACCGCCGATCTGGGTCTTGTGGCCTATGAGGACGGCGGCGAAGGTTATGTGGTGCATCCCGACCGCGTGGTGCAAATCTGCGATCCGGTCAGCGGCGCTCCGGTGGACCAAGGCGAGCCGGGCGAGGTTGTTGTCACCGCCTGTGATGCGACATGGCCGATGATCCGGTTTGGCACCGGCGACAGTGCCTTTGCGCTGGAAAGCAACGAAGATGGCAGCGTCAAACGCGTTTCCGCGTTGCAAGGGCGCGTCGGCGCGGCGGTTAAAGTGCGCGAGATATTCGTCTATCCGCGCGTGGTCGAGGAAGTTGTCATCGCCACACCGGGTGCCAAGGCGGCGCAGGCCGTGGTGACGCGCGAGAACGACCGCGATATGATCCGCATTTCGCTGGTCCTTGAAGAGGGCGCATCGGCGTCTGATGCGGAAACCTCCGCCGCAGAGGCTTTCAAATTGCATGCAAGAATTCGCGCCGATGAGGTGGCTGTCGTCGCCGAGCTGCCGGAAAATGCAGATTTGATCATCAATCAAAAAGACAACTGAGACCGTTCCCGAAATATATGGGCGTTCAGAAGTTGGAATAGAAACGGGCGGCAGGGAAACCTGCCGCCCGTTTTCGTTTAATACCGCGCCGCGTATCCTGTGCGATATGATTTCGCGGGTGAAAACCATACGGCACTGGTCGCCATGATAGGTGACCAATGCCGCAGGAAACCGGCCCTTTTTAGAACGCGCTCAAACCCGTCAGGTTTCGCCCGATAACCAATTTTTGGATCTCGGTGGTGCCATCCGGGATCGGCATGACCTTGGCATTGCGGAAGTGCCGCTCAACGGGGAACTCTTTGGTGATGCCGTTGCCGCCGTGGATTTGAACCGCTTTGCCGGCGATTTCGACGGCCATTTCCGTCGCATACCATTTCGCCATCGAGGTTTGGGTGTCACAGCGCACGCCGAGATCCAAAAGTTGCAACCCACGCTGGCACAACAGCCGCGCAGCGTCGAGTTGGGTCGCCATGTCGGCAAGATAGCCTTGGATCAACTGGTGCCCGCCGATGGGCTTGCCGTGCTGCTCGCGTTCTTGGGCATATTTCACCGCACATTCGAGCGCCGCCTGACCAATCCCGATGCTGGTCAACCCGACGAAAACGCGCGCACTTTCGAACAGCTTCAAGGTCTGGAACAGACCGCCACCGGAGTTGCCGAGAACATGATCGGCAGTGGTTTCGGCCTTGTCGAAGAACAATTCGCAGGTCGATGCGCCCACAAGGCCCATCTTGCGCAGCTCGCGGCTTTCATAGCCGCCCTTGTCGCGATCGACGATGACCATGGAAATCCCGTCATCGAGATTGCAAACCACGATGGCAAAATCCGATTGCGCGCCGTTGGAAATCCAAAGCTTCTGTCCGGTGACAAAAATCTTGTCGCCCACACGTTCCGCACGGGTCTTGACCTCGCGCACGTTGGAGCCGACCTCCGGTTCGGAAATGCAGGTGGCGCAGATGCGTTCACTGCGCAACAGCGGCTTGAGGTAGGCCTCTTTTTGCGCGGCATCGCCCAGAAGGTTGACCGCAAACACGGCGTGGCCTTGGATCAGAACCGCAATCGCCAGATCCGCCCAGATACGGGCCAGTTCTTCGTAAAGGATGCCGTAGGTCATCCGGTCGATGCCCGCACCGCCGGCTTCTTCGGGGATCAGGCCGCTGATCAACCCGAATTCCTCGACCTTGGCAAACAAGGATTTCAGGGTGTCTGCATCGGGCGGGTGACCGAGTTTTTCATATTTCTCGGCCAGCGGAGCGAACTCCGCCTCGGCCATTTTGCGAAAGTTTTCCAGCAACATGCGTTGCTCGTCTGTGTAAATTGCCTGAGCGGCAGCGATCACATTTTCCATTTTTCTTTTCCTTGTTTCAGCGACCTAGAATGGTGACGCAGGCGGCGGCTTCTTCGACACCGTGCAGACCACCACCGTTTTCGGCAATGGCGTTTTGTGCGCCTTCGACCTGACGTGCGCCGGCTTCGCCGCGCAGCTGTGTGACCAGCTCAAACACCTGTCCGATTCCGGTGGCACCGACAGGGTGCCCTTTGGATTCGAGCCCGCCCGAGGGGTTCACGGGAATGCGCCCGCCGATGCTGGTTTCGCCGCGCAGGCTGGCCGGTCCGCCGTCGCCAAACTCGACAAAGCCGAGGTTCTCGATCTGGATGACCTCGCCCACGGCTGTGGCGTCATGCACCTCGGCGACCGACATGTCTTCCGGGCCAAGTCCCGCCTGTTCATAGGCTTGAAGCGCGGCAAGGCGGGTCAGGTGGTTTTTGTAGTCCTCGGGCGGACGGTCGGTGCCCGAGCGCAGGATCGCGGCCTTGACCTTGATCGCGCGGGCGGGATCAAGACCCATCCGTTTGAGCCCTTCGCCGGTGCACAAAATTGCCGCTGCCGCACCGTCCGAGATTGGCGCGCACATCGGCAGGGTCAGCGGGTAGGTGATCGGCGGCGCGTTCAGAACCTGTTCGATGGTCATCGCATCGCGATATTGCGCCAACGGGTTATGCGCAGAATGCGCGTGGTTCTTGGCAGAAACGGCGGCAAACTGTTCCTGCGTGGTGCCGAAGGTCTTCATGTGCAGCCGTGCAAAACCGGCATAGACGTCCATGAACACGCTATAGGGTTTCGGCGATTTCGATCCTTCGGGTTCCTCGATACCAGCGCCCAGATCGGCAAGCCGCTGTGCGACTTCTTCGCCGTTGCTGACGTCCCAACCGCTGTCAAAGGCGGAAAACATCAACGCGCGGTCGTCGGAATACATCTTCTCGGCACCGACAGCCAAACAGCAATCGCCATTGCCCGCCTTAAGGAAATCCACCGCCAGCTTGAAGCCGGTCGAGGCGCTGGCGCAGGCGTTTTCGACATTCACCACCGGAATGCCCTGAATGCCCATTTCGCGCAGCGCGATTTCGCCGCGGATCATGTGCTGACCTTCCATATGGCCCTGTACCGCGTTCGAGAAAAACGCGCCATCAATGCGATCTGCCGCCACGCCAGAGTCAGCCAAAGCTGCGGCGACAGCCTCGCCCGTCATATCCTTGATGGTCTTGTCCCGAAATTTCCCGAACGGCGTCATCCCGACGCCTACAACGTAAATATCCTGCATTTTGCAGTCTCCTATTTAGTAACCGCGAAACTGCGGTTTGCGTTTTTCATTGAATGCTGTCAGTCCTTCGAGCATGTCCCAGGAGCGCATGTGTGCGCGCAGGTTCAGCATTTCTTCGGACAGGGCGGCGGCTTCGTCGACATTCAAGGATCGGTTTGCGACCGTCTTCATGCGGCGCAACACGGCGGGGCTTTTGTCCGCGATCCGGTCGGTGAAGGCTTGCACGGCGTCGCGCAATTCTGCGTCCGGCACGACCTTGTTGACCAATCCCCAATCCATCATCTCACGGGCCGAAATGTTTTCGCCCGAGAACAGAAGGTATTTGGCACGGTTCAACCCGATCCGGCGTGGCAGGATTGCCGCCCCACCTGCGCCGGGGAAGACGCCGAAATTGGAATGCGCATCACCCATTTGCGCGCTTTCGGCGGCAAAGACCAAATCGCAGGCCATCACCATTTCCAGACCGCCCGCCATCGCCAACCCGTTCACGGCGGCGATCACTGGCTTGGGGCCATGACGCATCAGACCAAAGGTATGATCGACAAGATCAAGCAGATCCGGCTCGCCGGGTTCATGTTTGGCACCGGCGACTTCTTTGAGGTCGGCACCGGCGCAGAACGCCCGTCCCGATCCGGTCAGGACAATGGCGCGCACGCCGTCGTCGGCAATTGTGGCCTCTAACGCTGCGGTCATTTCGCGCAACATCTGTGTCGACATCGCGTTCAACTGCTCGGTGCGCAGGAAGGTGATCCATTCGGTTCGCCCGATGCGTTCCACGGATAGGGTTTTCGGTGTTTCAGTCATGTTAAGCTCCTGAAATATAGTGGTTTATTTTGAATTTTTGGTTACTTTCCACGTCGGGTTGCGCTGCTATGAGGTGGACTCGGACGCGGAAGAAATGACAGTTGGAGATCGATATGAGCACTGCACCGCCGGACAGCCGGGACAGATGCCGGTCTTGCCTTTGGCCGATGTTGGCGCGGCGCTGTTCGCGGCCATCGCGATCCTGTCGGGCCAACGCACGGGGCAGGGGCGTTGCGTCGATGTCTCCATGTCCAATGGGGCGGTGTCGATGCGCACGGCATTTTTGATTCCGGCGGCGAACGGCACCGCATTGGGCAAGTTCATCGCCGAACCGGCTTACGGTGTCTTCACCTGTAAGGGTGGCGAGTTGATGACCCGGTCCTTCGCGCATGATGGCGGCAAGGCCGAAACCTTCTTGGTGCAACCGTTGAAGTGCGCGGGTTTTGAATCCCTGATCTCTGGTGTGCCGCCTGAGATCAGGGCGGATAATGAAAGCGTCGTTATGGGCGGCTCCGACTAACGGAGACCGCCCAAAATGGGCCTTAGCAGGCAAAGGAATACCCGCCGTTCACCGGATATGTTTGTCCGGTGATCCAGCTTGCGGCGTCCGAGCACAGGAACAAGATCATGCTCGCAGGATCTTCCGGCTCACCAAGACGGCGGATCACATATTGCGAAAGCGCCCGCTTTTCAGTCTCTGCATCAGGGATCAAATCGGCAACAGCGGGCGTTCTCGTACCGCCCAAAGCAACGCAATTCGCGGTGATCCCGAACCGGCCACTGGCCTTTGCAATGGCGCGCATGAAGCCTGCGGCACCGGCCTTGGCACCGGAATAAACCGCCAGATGCGGCTCGCCCACGCGGCCTGCGTCGGAGATGACGGTGACAATGCGCCCGTAGCCGCCTTTAACCATCAACGGCATGGCATGCCGAGTGCAGTTTAGCACGCCATCGAAATTGGTGGCCATCCAGCGGCGCCATTCGTCGGGATCGGATTCCCAAAACGGCACAAGATCATCCAGCCGCGAGGTTGGACCGGCGTTGCCAGCATTATTGACCAGAATATCCACGCTGCCAAAGGTGTCTTTAGCCGTGGCAAAGGCCGCGCCGACAGCTTCATAGTCGGACACGTCAAACGCCAGCGGCAATGCCTTTGCGCCCGCCGCTTCGACTTCTGCGGCAACGCTTTCGGCGCGATCAGCGTGGAAGTCGTTGATGACAACGGCCCCTGCGCCATGTTGAGCCAGATAGAGCGCGACCTGACGGCCCACGCCTTGGCCCGCACCGGTGACAAATGCGGTGCGCCCTTTTATGTCGAGCAGTTCACTCATGATATTTACCCTTTATCCAAGCCACCTTTTGCGGCGCCGATAGTGTTTGATCTCGCGGTAGCTTTTGCGTTCACCAGAGGCGGTGACCCCGAGATAAAATTCTTTGATGTCTTCGTTATTGGCGAGCTTGTCCGCCGGTCCGTCCATCACGATCCGCCCGTTCTCCATGACATAGGCATAGTCGGCGATCGACAGCGCCGCAGCGCTGTTTTGCTCGACCAAGAAGAACGTCGTGCCTTCGGATTTGAGTTGCTTGAGCACCTCATACACGTCGCGGATCATCATCGGTGCCAACCCCAAAGACGGCTCGTCAATCGCGATGATTTTCGGTTTCGCCATCATGGCCCGGCCGATCAACAGCAATTGCTGTTCACCGCCGGACATGAAGCCCGATGTGCGGTTGCGCAGATCCGCAAGGCGCGGCATCAGCGTGTAAACGTGATCCAGCCGCTTTTTCAACTCGGCGGCGTTCGGCACCATATGCCCGCCGACGATCAGGTTCTGCTCTGAGGTGAGGTGACGCAACACGCGCCGCCCTTCCATCACATGAACCAAACCGTTTTTCACCACATTCGAGGCTTCCATGTTTTGAACAGGCGTGCCGTCCAGAATGATGGAGCCCGCCGAAACGGTGCCGTCTTCGGATTTCAGCGTTCCGGAAATAGCCTTTAGCGTTGTGCTTTTTCCCGCGCCGTTGCCGCCCAACAGGGCAACACATTGACCTTCCTTGACGTTCATCGATACGCCCTTGAGCGCGAGGATGACGTCGGAATAGGTCACTTCTACGTTGTTGAGTTCCAGCATGGTCATTGTGCCCGGTGCTAAGGATCAGGACGGGCGCCGCGACTGCGGCGCCCAAGTTTAACTTACCACTTGTGAACGTCAGGAACGTCCACGCCGGTGGCTTCGATGGTGATTTTGCCATCCTTGACGGTGCCCACGTTTACTTTAAGGCCTTTCAACGGGAAGGGCGCTTCGGGGGTGAAGGTCAAGGTCGGCAGGAAGCCGTGGGTTTCTTCGGTGGTGATCGGTTTGGCAAAGAGCGCTTCGCGCACCATCTCGCCGGTCAGACCCTCGGCACCGTTCTCTTCGATCGCATGCTGGATCACAGTCACGGTATAAAGGCCTTGAGAAACACCCATGGCGGTTACAACGTTCCAAGGCGCATCGAGGTCATACTCCGCAACCAGTGTCTGGTAGAACTGCCGCGCGGGTGTGTCCTCTTCGGCGGCAACGGCCATGCCGTAGGCCTCAAAATCGCCCTCAAGTTGGTCAAGCCCGCCGAGCGCGCCACCAGAAGCAGGTAAACCGTTGTGCGAGCTCATCATGATCGGGATGTCAGCGCCATTGGCCTGCAACCCGCGTTTCGCCGCAACCACGATCGAGGTGTTGGTCTGAACGATCAGTGCTTCCGCACCGGCCCGTGCAACGCGGCGCATTTGCGTCGTCAAATCGGTCGGCTGCACTTCGGTATAGATGACTTCGACAACTTCAAGTGCATCAGGGTTTTCCTCGGCATAAAGCTCCAGACCCTTCGCCATATCGACATAGGCAGGCGAGGCCTCGGAGGCCATGATCGCAACCTTGAGCGGCTCATCGCCGCCGCGCTGCTCTTTCATCCATGCCAAGAAGCCCGCGCTTTCATGCGAATAGGTTGGACGCGGGTTAAAGATCCAAGCGTCTTCCTTCCAGGCGAAACCATAGGCCGCCGTGGCCATGAACATCGGGATTTTGTCTTCCGGCAGGCGCTCGGAAAGCGCGGCAACATCGGGTCCGCCAAGGCCGACAACGGCAATCGGGTTGAGCTCCGATTTGATGCCCGGCCAAAGGCTGGCCACTTGGGCCGCGTCATAGCGGGTTTCGTAGTTTTTATAGTTCAGCGTAACGCCAAGTTCCTTGCCTTGGGTCGCATTCCACCATTTGAACACGGCCTCGCGTCCACCAGCCAAAACAGGCATGATATCGGCATAGGGTCCGGAAAAGTCCGAGAGCAGAGCAAGGTTATAGGTTTCTTCGGCTTGTGCTTTCATCGGCATCGTTGCCGTCAGGGCAACGGCACCGGCTGCCAGCAGGCCACGAAACCCCGGTTTCATTTTGCAGATCATTAGTTTTCCTCCCAGGTTGAAAACCGTTTTCCTATCAATAGGGGAACGGCCAGATGCGAAAAGACGATTTCAGGATATTCCAGCGATGCATCAGCCCCTTGGGCTCAAGGATCATGGACCCTGCGATCACGCCGCCCAAAATGACATTCATGCCGGCGAAGACGATGTCACCACCCAAGAACGACACAGAGTCGGCGATGTTGGGTCCGACGGTGGCGATGACTTCCTGAATGACACGGATGACGAACACACCGACCAAAGCGCCGACAATGGACCCCATGCCGCCGACGATGATCATCGCGATAAAGAAGATCGAGTTGAACAAGGTGAACTGATCGACCCCGACAAAACGGATCAAATAGGCCCAAAGCGCCCCGCCAACCCCGGCGTAGAAGGCACCGATCAAAAAGGCATTTGCCTTGGTCGCCGCGACGTTGATGCCCATGATACCGGCGGCAACGTCATCGTCCCTGACCGCCACAAAGGCGCGGCCAAAGCGGGACCGGATGATGCCAAATGCACCCGCGATCATGATCGTAGCAACCGCAAGGTTCATGTAGAACTGTGAGGTTTCGCCAACAATGCGAAACCCGAAAAGTTCAGCAGGCGGCACGGTGATGCCGTTTGATCCGCCCATCCATGACGATGGCAGGTTCAAAACCGCAAAGTGGAACAGGAACTGCGCGGCAATGGTGGTGAGCGCGAGGTAAAACCCCTTGATCCGTGCCGCTGTCAGGCCAAACAGAAATCCGAACAGCGCCGCCGCAAACCCCGCCAAGGGGATCGTCAACAGAAACGACATGCCGGTTTTCGAGGCCAATATCGAGGCGGTATAAGCCCCAACCCCCATGAATGCCGCTTGACCGAGGTTGATCTGACCGGCGTAGCCGGTGCAGATTTGCAGCCCGACCGCGATGACGGCGCTGATCAACATCATGTTCAGTACGGCGATGATACGCCCGCTGGCAAGATAGGGTGCCGCCAGCAGGAGACCCATGAACACAGCAAGGGCGATGGCCTGCCAGCGTGTGCGCACAACGCGCCGGTCGGTGCGATAGCTTGTGGGGAAAATTCCAGAAGGATCCATGGCTTACACCCGCTCGATTGTGCGCCATCCGAACAGGCCGGTGGGCCGGATCAGCAAAATGGCAAGCATGATAATATAGGGCACAACACTGCCCAGTGAGCCACCGATCATCGGATCAAGGTAGTTGGTGGTCAGACTTTGCACGACGCCGATGATCACCCCCGCCAAAATGAGCCCGCCGATTGATTCCAATCCGGCAAAAAGCGCCACAGGCAGCGCCGCAAACCCGATATCGGAGGCCAGAAAGGTCAGCGACTTGCCGCTGAGAAAGATCATCGCGCCGATGGTGGACAAGATCGCACCGAGAACCCAAGCGAAGGCAATCGAACCCTTTACGGAAATACCCATCGAGGAGGCCACAACGTGATCTTCTGCGACGGCGGTCATCCGAAGGCCGGAGCGTGTCCGGTTAAAGAACCACGAGAGGCCAACCGCGGCGACAATGGTTATTATCCCACCCGCCAACAGATTCATCGGGATCAACATATCCCCAAGGAACAATGGCTTGAGCGGAAAGATGATCGGGAAGGGCCGCACAGCAGGGCCAAAGAGCAACAGCACAAGACCGCGCAACAAAATCAGCAAACCGACTGTAACCATGACCATCGAGAACACCGATTCACCGATGAGCTTCGTCAGGAAAATCCGTTCAATCGCGTAGCCGACCAAACCGGCCAGAACCAGCGAGAGCGGGATCGAAAGCCAAAGGCTAAGGCCCAGCTGCATGGTTGTGAACCAAACGATGAAACCGCCGATGATGACAAGTTCGCCCTGCGCGAAATTAAACACCTTACTGGCGCGGTAGATTACGACGAACCCCATCGCGACCAATGCGTAAAGCAGGCCGATCAAAGCCCCGGTGATGATGTCATTGATGAAATAAACCAATTTCCCCGACCTCCCTTAAGTTTGCGACTGCCGCGTGGCAGCCTTTGATGCATTTTCGACATCCGATACCCGAACCGTGGCTTTGAGAACGCCCTGACGGCCATCTTGATAGGTCACGGCGATTTCCAGATCGGTCATGTCATCACCGCCATAAATCGCGTCGACGAGTTTGGCATAGCGTTCTTCCAAAAAGGTCCGCCGCAGTTTCCGGCTGCGGGTCAGCTCGCCTTCGTCGGGGTCGAGCTCTTTCGGGAAATTCGCAAACCGCGCCACGCGGGAGCCTTCGGGCAACAGCGCATTGATGCGTGCCACTTCGCCTTTAATAAGCTCCAAAATCTCGGGCTTTTGCGACAGGTCGGTATAGGTCGAGAAGCTGATCTTGTTCTCTTCCGCCCAACGGCCGAGTACTTCCATGTCGATATTGATCAAAGCGCTGACGAAACCCCGGGCCTCGTCGCCCAAGGTCATCAGATCCTTGATGAAAGGGCTGTAGCGCAGCCGCGTTTCGATGAACTGCGGCGGGTAGCTGTGCCCATTCGCCAGACGGCGCATGTCCTTGACCCGATCAAAGAACAACAGCTCTCCATCGTCAGTCATCGACACGGCGTCGCCGGTTTCATACCAACCGTCTTCGGTCAGCGCCTCGGCGGTCTTGTCGGGTTTTCCGTGATATCCGCCGAACCCCGATCCGCCGCGCACATGAAGTTCGCCTTCCGGCGACACCCGGTATTCCAGCAAATCGCCGTAGGCGGTATTGGTTTGCATCCAGCTGCCGCTTGTCTCAAGCTGATAGCTCTTGCCCATATGCGCCGTCAAAAGCCCGATCTCGGTCGCGCCATAGACGTTGCGCAATTTGACGCCCATCGCGTGGAACATCCGGAAAACGTCCGGCGCCATCAATGCGCCGCCGCTCATTGCGTTCTTGGCCTTACCGAGACCAAGGTTGTCGCGCAGATGGTGCAAGACCAGCGCCTCGGCAAAGGGCAGTTGCAGGCGTGCGGCAAGGCGCGGGCTGCGCCCTTCCAACCGTTCGACATGCACGTCACGGCCGACCTTCATTCCCCAATTGTACATTGCGGTGCGGAACTTGCCGGCGCCGAGCATCCGCGCCTGCACGATGGAGGCGAGATTTTCCCACTGCCGCGGGCTGAACACCAATGCGTCCACCGCCAGTTCGCGGATGTTGTCGAGCACTTCTTCCGGCCCTTCGGGGAAGTTCACGACCATGGGCGCGATCAAACCGATGGACAGGCCAAAAATCTGTTCGGTCACCCAAGCGGGTGAAATATAAGTCAGGTATTCGGTGCCCGGTGCGATGTCGATGGCCCCCATCACCCGCGAGCTGTTGTCGAACAGGTAGCGATGGCTGATGATAACGCCCTTGGGCTTTCCCGTGGTCCCCGAGGTGTAGGACAGCATGGCAATATCTTCGGCGCGGCCGCGTTTGACATGTTCTTCAAAGCGCGACGGCTCTGTGGCGTGGACCTGACGACCGGCATCGCTTATGCTGTCGAAGGAATTCAACAGCGGATGCTCGTAGTTCCAAAGCCCCGATCCATCCCAAAACACAATCGCAATGGCGCCGTTATATTTGTCGGCCACTTCGATGCATTTATCGACCTGCTCCTGATCCTGTGCCAGAAACACGCGGGTCTCGGAATCTTCTGCCAGATAGAGAATTTCATCGGCCGTTTGATCGGGATAAACAGACAGGATTTTCCCGCCTAAAGACTGCACCGCGTATTCCGCCCAAAAATGTTCGGGCTCGTTCTCGCCAATTAGCATGACAGAATCGCCGGCTTTCAGGCCTTTTGCCTCCAGTCCGAGCGCCAGCGCACGGACCTTTTCAAGCACGTCACTCCAGGTGAACTCGCGCCAGATACCAAGGCGTTTGTGGCGTTCGGCAAGCGCGTCGGGCGCGGATTTTGCGCGGGCCAACAGGACTTGCGGCAGGGTTTCGCTCTGCGTGACGGCGGGGTCTGTGTAGACCATTGCTGTTCGTTGTTTGACCATTCCGCTACCCCAGATATGCTTTGATCACGGCTGGATCTTTCTGGATCTCCTCGGGGGTGCCTTCGGCGATCACACGCCCGAAATCCAGCACCACAATCCGGTCGGCAAGATCCATCACCACGCCCATGTCATGTTCCACCAAAACCACCGGAATTTTGCGCGCCTCGCGCACGTCGAGAATGAAGCGCGCCAGGTCTTCCTTCTCTTCCGAATTCATGCCGGCCATCGGTTCGTCCATCAGTAGGATCGACGGTTCTTGCGCTAGCGCACGGCCCAGATCGACCCGCTTGCGCAGCCCGTAACCCAATGTGCCCACTGGCCTGTTCCGGATCGCTTCGATTTCCAGAAAATCGATGATTTCCTCGGCCGCTTCGCGATGCTCCGATTCTTCGCGCATCACCGTGCCATATTGGAAAAAGGCCTGAACCACATTTGACTTCATCAGCATGTGCCGGCCGATCATGATGTTTTCCACCACGGTCTGCCCGGCGAAAAGATGGGTGCCTTGAAAGGTGCGGGCCAAACCGTGCCGGGCGATTTGATCGACACGCTGACCGGTGACGTCTTTGCCAGAAAGCTCGACACTGCCCTTTTGTGGACGGTAGAACCCGGCCGTGACGTTCAAAAGAGATGTTTTTCCGGCCCCGTTCGGGCCAATGATGGCAAGCAATTCGTCATCGTTTACGGTGATGCTGACATCGTCAAGCGCCGTCACACCGCCGAATTTCAATGTTGCGTTGCGAACCGCGAGCGGCGCCGCCGTCATGACGTGACCTCGGTTTTCCCGCGACATATTGTACGTACAGACATAGCGGCATCTTCCGCGCAAGCGCGGGTGCAAGGGATCATTCCCATTATTTCTCCTCCCACCTCTTTGTTCAGAGGTTCACTCGGCAACTATGCCAAGCACTCACGAGATAAACCTAACATACGTTAGAAAGGCAAATCAACAGTTGACTTATCGCAGCTCCAAAATGATGTAAATTACTGATTAATAAGCGTCAAAAGAGAAGAAGTCGCCCTCATTCCGGTGCCAAGCCGTATCTGTATCATCGCTTGAGAGGCCGTAGCTGAGACGTGAGGCTGCGGAAGCAAATTGTCCGTGCGCGTTCACACAGGTTTTGCGGTGCGATTGAGGGCCGTGTGCATTTGCACCGGGCCATGGGCGACAAGCACGGACTAGGATTTGGTGTAAGACGCCGCGCGTGGTCGTAGTGAAGGCGGTATGCATTGAATGGCCGCGCGGTACCGAACAACGACCGAGGGCCGAGGGACAGGACTGGTTTGGAGTGTCATCTCCTCTGGCGCGGCGGGTCGGTGCGGCGCCGGTGAGGGCGCCTTGATACCGCGAAAGACTGCCGACTGACGTCCCGGACTGCAAAGCGCGTCGCTGGTTGAGTATGCGTGCGTCACACTCGGACCATCGCAGCCGTTTTTGGAATCTGCATTCCTGTCCATCGCAAGAGGCTGGTCACGCGCGCAGGCCATCAAAAACGGCTGACCTCTCTTGGTCTGCCAGGGCGGATTAAGACAGCGATCCAAACGACGACGGGATCGACGGCGATTGCGCCCGCCGCACTGTTTTGGCCATATAGTTCTACCAGCCCTGCCGAGGGTGCCGACGCTATTGCGCGGTATAGCCACCATCAACCACCATTTCCGATCCGGTCATGAAGGAGGCATCATCGGACGCCAGGAACAACACCGCCCGCGCCACTTCTTCCGGCTCGGCCGGGCGCTGCAAGATCGTTGTCCCAAGCATTGCCTTCTCGACACCCGGATCGCCCAGAAGGCCTTCGGTCATTGGGGTGCGTATCACGCCCGGATGGATCGAGTTCGCCCGGATGTTGAACTCGGCGTAATCCACCGCCGTCGATTTGGTGAACAATCGCACCGCACCTTTGGTCGCTTGGTACGCCGCCGCCGAGGGCGCGCCGACCAAGCCGTAGATCGACGAGATATTGACGATCGATCCGCCGCCTGCGGCCTTCATGTTCTCCAAAACCGCTTTGGTGCCCAAAAACACGCCCTTGGTATTGATCGAGAAAATCTTATCCCAGTCGTCTTCGGTGGTGTCCTGAACGGGCTTCATGAGCAAGATGCCGGCGTTGTTGACCAACACGTTGATGTTGCCGAAGGCCTTGTTTCCTTCTGCGATGGCCGTTTGCCAGCTTGCGGCGTCAGAGACATCCAAATGAACCGCTATCGCGCGACCACCCGCGTTCTCGATGTCCTTGACCACGGCACTTGCGCCCGCGTCATCGACATCGGCGACAATGACCTGTGCGCCTTCTTTGGCAAAGAGCCGCGCCTCGGCCGCCCCCATGCCTTTGGCTGCACCGCTGATGAGTGCGATCTTTCCTTGAAGTCGTTTCATATCGATCTTCCTCCACAATTGCTTTGGAGCAATTGTGGAGGATTCGATTAGTTCTTCATATGATGGAGATCAATTCCCGCGCATGAATATCTTAGAAGGAGCGGGGCATCCCAAGAATATGTTCGCCAACATAGGACAGGATCAGGTTGGTCGAAATTGGTGCCACCTGATACAAACGGGCCTCGCGGAATTTGCGTTCGATATCATATTCGCGCGCAAACCCGAACCCACCGTGGGTTTGAATACAGGCATTGGCAGCTTCCCAACTGGCCTCGGAGGCCAGCAGTTTGGCCATGTTCGCCTGCGCCCCGCAATCCTGACCCGCATCGAAGCGTTTACAGGCTTCAAACCGCATCAGGTTGGCGGCCTCGACATTCACGAATGCCTTGGCGATGGGAAATTGAACGCCCTGATTTTGCCCGATGGGACGGTCAAAAACGATGCGTTCGCCCGCATAGGCGCGGGCCTTGTCCACGAACCAATAGCCGTCGCCGATACATTCCGCCGCGATCAATGTCCGTTCGGCGTTCAAACCGTCAAGGATATGATAGAAACCGCGCCCTTCGGTCCCGATCAGGTTCTCGGCGGGAATTTCGAGATTGTCGAAAAACACTTCGTTGGTCTCGTGGCCGGGCATGTTGGCGATGGGGCGAACCTCCATCCCGTTGCCGATGGCATCCTTTAGATCGACCATGAAGATCGACAGACCCTGAGATTTCTTTTTGACATCCTTCAACGGGGTGGTGCGCGCCAGCAGGATCATCAGATCCGAATGCTGGATACGGCTGATCCACACCTTTTGGCCGTTGATCACATAGCGGTCGCCTTTTTTGACGGCTGTGGTCTTGAGCTTGGTGGTGTCGGTCCCGGTGGTGGGTTCGGTCACGGCCATGGATTGCAGGCGCAGTTCACCGCTGGCAATGCCGGGCAGGTATTGCTGCTTTTGCGCGTCCGAGCCGTGCCGCAGAAGCGTGCCCATGTTGTACATCTGCCCGTGGCAGTGGCCGGCGTTGCCACCGCAACGGTTTACCTCTTCCATGATGATCGATGCTTCGGTCAGACCAAGGCCCGACCCGCCGTATTCCTCGGGGATCATCGCGGCCAACCAACCCTCGCGGGTCAAGGCATCGACGAACTCCTCGGGATAGGTTTCATCCTCGCCGAATTTACGGTGGTATTCCGGCGGAAACTGCGCGCAAAGCGCACGCAGCGCGTCACGCAGATCAGTATGGTTTTCTGGGGCAGAGGTTTGCATGATTTACGTTGCTCCGGGGCCGGAGGTTTCGAGGATTTCCTGCTCGGCACGCTGCCACAGCTCATAGGAAATCGGGTTCTCGCTTTCCTCAAGGATATGCCCGACCAGTCCGATAGACCGCGCCATGACACCGAAACCGCGCACGATTTTCCAAGGGAAGCCGAATTCACAGCAAATCGCACCAATCGCGCCGGTGGCGTTGATCGGCAGCATTTTGCCCGACTTTTCTTCGGCCACGGCCTGAATTTTCTGGATCAATTCGATGTATTCACCAGACTTGCCGTTCTCGGCCGCAATTTGGAACAGACGCGGAGTGCGCGGATCGACCGGTTTGTGCACCGGATGGCCAAGCCCCGGCACGATGGTCTTTTTGGCGCGGAATTTCTCGACCGTTTCCAAGGCAATCGCATCCAAATCAGCGCCAGTGCCCAGTTTTTCTGGTGGCAGCGCCTCATAGAGCATCTTCGATGCGCCTTCCATGGAGCCGACAAACACCGTGCCCAAACCACATAGGCCAGCCGCGACAGCCGCCTGAAGCGATTCCGGCGCGCCCATATAGGTCATGCGCGCGGCCATGGCCGACGGCGTGATGCCGTGCTCGACCAAGGTGATCACGATGGCGTTGAAGACGCGGCTTTCCTCTGGCGTGGCCTTGCGGCCCGTCAGTTGCAAAAAGGCCAGATCACCAAGGTTCATGTGACCCAGGATTTCGTTTGGCAGGTCGAGCCCGCGCACGCTGATCTTGTCGGCGGTGCTCCATGCGATATCGGAGCTGATTTTTTCCTTACGCTTACCCATTAGACCGGATCCCACGAAAAGACATCCGCCGACACTTCGAGCGGTGTGAATTGCGATTTGAGCGCAGGAATAGCGCGGTCGGCGATTTCATCTGCGGTCCAACCGTCACCGGAATGCACAGAGCGCACGGGGCGGGGTTGGTTGAACAAGAAGATTTCGTTCTTGCGCACAGCAAAGATTTGTCCCGTCACGTCCGCTGCGCGGTCGCTCATCAGGAAACAGGCCATGGGTGCCACCTTGGCCGGTGTCATTTCTTTGATCTTTGCAACCCGCGCTTTTTGCTCGTCCGTGTCGGTTTTGATCGACGAAATCATCCGGCTCCACGCGAAGGGCGCGATGCAGTTCGAACGCACGTTCCAACGCTGAAGGTCCAGCGCCACAGATTTCGAGAAGGCGGCGATGCCCAGTTTCGCAGCGGAATAGTTCGCCTGCGCCAAGTTACCAATCAACCCCGAGGTCGAGGTCATATGCACCAAGGAGCCGCCCTCTTGCTCGCGGAAATAATCTGCGGCGGCACGGCTGGTGTTGAAGGAGCCATAAAGATGGACCTTCACCACTGCGTCGAAATCTTCATAGGTCATTTTGTGGAAGAACCCGTCGCGCAGGATGCCGGCGTTGTTCACCACTGCGTCGATGCGGCCGAATTCCTTCACACCGGCTTCGATCATGGCGCGCGCGGCGTCGGGATCGGTGACGTTGCCGCCATCGGCAATCGCATCGCCGCCTGCGGCCTTGATTTCCTCAACCACTTTTTGCGCTGCGCTTTCGGTCTGGCCGGTGCCTTTCAGCGACGCGCCCAAATCGTTGACCACCACAGCGGCGCCTTCGGAGGCTGCCATCAGGGCGATGTCACGTCCGATTCCGCCACCTGCTCCGGTGACCAGAACTACTTTTCCATCAAGTGCCTTTGTCATCTTCGTCTCCCTCAGCTTGCTTTGCGGTATTTGTCGAGACCGCCAGTGTGCATGACGCGGCCCATAAGCGGCGCGGCAATGATCTCTTCCGCCTTGACGGCGGCGGCGATCAGTTTGTCCAAATCGATGCCGGTTTCAATGCCCAACTCGTGGCACAGGAAAACCGCATCTTCGGTGCAGACGTTGCCCGCAGCACGCGCATGGCCGTGGCCAGCGAAAGGACAGCCGCCAAGACCGGCGACAGAGCTTTCGAACATGTCCACACCCATCGACAGGGCCGCATGAAGATTGGCAATACCAAGGCCGCGCGTATCGTGGATGTGCATCCCGATGCGGGCCTCCGGTGCCATGTCGCGCAGCGCGCCGATCATCCGTTTGACGGCTTCGGGATTGCCCCAACCCATCGTATCGGCGATCACAAGGATGGGCAGGGGAATTTGCTCGTCTTTGCAAAGCTCAATGATAAAGCGGAAATCGTCCAGAATGCGTTCTTGCGGGATGGCGCCTTCGAAGTTGCACCCAAAGGCCGTCATCACATAGGCCGCATCAACGGTGTAGCCTTCTTCTTTGTAAAGCCGAACCCAATCGCGTTGTTTTTCGCGCATCTCTGCCGAAGAACAATTGTTGTTCGATTGCGCAAAGGCTTCGGAGGGGTAGAACAACAGGCGCGGGTCGATATCGACCTCATGCGCGGTCAGGGCCTTGCGGAAGCCTTTGTCGTTCAACCAAAGCGAGGTGTAGTTCACGCCGGGTTTGCGTTTGATGCGTTGGAACAACTCGCCGGTATCTGCCATTTGCGGCACATATTTCGGGCTGACAAAGCTGCCGACCTGAATGCGCTTCAATCCGGTTTCGCTGAGCATGTCGATCAGTTCGATCCGCTCTTCGATCGGGTAGATCTTTTTTTCGATTTGAAAGCCTTCACGCGGGCCTTCTTCTCTGAACTCGACGAATTTTGGAAAATCGCTCATTTTATCACTCCTCGGATGGTAGTATCTCGGCGATGACTTGGCCGCGATCGACCATGTCCCCATTCGAGACGGATATGTTGCTGGCGATCCCCGCAGCGGTCGCGCGGATCGAGATTTCAAGTTTCATGGATTCCATCACCGCGATCACGTCGCCTTCGGTCACGTCTTGACCATCGGCCACCTTGATTTCGACGATCATACCGGTGAGCGGCGAGGCCACAGCGCGATCACCGGCTGCATCGCCACCGGCGAAGTCCAAAGGCGCGGCAGGACGGAAGACAAGCCGTCCCTCAGGCGTGTCCATTTCAATCACGCCCGCATGCAAGCGCGCATCAATCAAGAAGACGTCATCGCCGTCGCTGATGCGCCACCGGCCCGGGGTGATTTCACGCATGGCCAAGGTCAAAGCATCGCCGTTTTCCGACATGACGGTGTAAGTATCCACAGCTTTGATCGGCCCGACGCGGAATTCCTCGGAGGTGTCGGCAGCATCGGTTAGCGTGACATGCTGCCCTGCTTCCATCGCATCACCGCCAAGGCCAAGCCGCCATCCGGTAAAGGTATCGCGGTTGGTCCATGGATTGGTGCTTGCGTCGCTCCGCGATGCGGCCACGAAAAGAATGGCCGCGGCGGCTTTCCAAAGCGCAGGACGGGACAGGGTATGCGCCTGCGTGAGCTCATCGAGCCTGCCGTCGATCCAGCGCGTGTGCACCTGCATCTGTTCAAATTCGGGATTGCGCGCCAGAGCTGTCAAGAAAGCCCGGTTGGTTTGCACCCCTTCGACCGCGACATGGTCCAAAGCCGTCGCCAGCCGCGCCAATGCGGTTTCGCGGTCGGCGGCATGCACCACCAGTTTGGCGATCATCGGATCGTAAAACGGCGTCACTGCGTCGCCTTCTTCAACGCCGCTGTCGATGCGCAAACCTTCCGGCAGGCTCAGCGTGGTCAATGTGCCTGTCGAGGGGGCGAATTGCATCGCCGGATCTTCGGCATAAAGCCGTGCCTCGACCGCGTGGCCGTTGATTTTCAAATCATCCTGTACCAAGCCAAGGCCCGCGCCTTCGGCAATCCGCAGGTGCAGCGCAACCAGATCCAAGCCGGTGATCGCTTCGGTCACGGGGTGTTCCACCTGAATACGGGGGTTCACTTCGAGGAAGAAATATTCTTCCCCCGCGACCAGAAATTCCACCGTGCCAAGGCCGCGATAGTCAAGCGTTTCGCCCAGACGGACCGCGTCCTGCGCGATCTTGTCCAAAAGCGTGCGGGGCAGGCCCCAAGCCGGCGCTTCCTCGATGACCTTTTGGTGACGGCGCTGCAGCGTGCAATCGCGTTCAAACAGGTGCACCACATGCCCCTTACCATCGCCCGCGATTTGCACTTCGACATGGCGCGCTTCGGGCAGGAACCGTTCAAGCAAAAGCCCTTCGGAGCCGAAGGTCGACTTTGCCTCGCGCAGCGCGCCTTCGATGTCTTCCACCAGGGTGGTTTCGTCGGTCACCAGACGCTGACCGCGTCCACCACCGCCACCGACGGCCTTGAGCAAGACGGGCAAGCCCATCGCGCGCACCTCTTCGGCGATCTCTTGTGGATCAGACCGCGCACCTTCGGCGCCCGAAATAACCGGAACGCTGGCGGCCACGGCGGCCTCTTTGGCGCTGGCCTTATCGCCGAACCGTTCAAGTGTGTCCGGCGTTGGCCCCATAAAGACCATACCGGCGGCTTCGACTGCACGGGCAAAATCGGAGTTCTCGGCCAAAAAGCCATACCCGGGATGGATTGCATCCGCGCCGACCGATTTCGCGGCGGCAATCACAGCGTCGATCTTCAGATAGCTTTCGGAGGCCGGTCCGGCCCCGATGCAGACGGAATGCCCGATTTCGCGGACATGAAGGGCATTGGCATCGGCATCGGAATGCACGCCAACAGGGGTGATACCGCTGGCCCGCGCGGTGCGCGCGATCCGGCAGGCAATTTCGCCGCGATTGGCGATTAGAAGCGTTTTGATTTTCATGGATCGCTCCTCACATCCTAAACACGCCGAAATTGGTTTCGACCTTGGCTCTGCGCGACGTCACATCCAGCATAAGCGCCATGACGTTGCGGGTTTCACACGGTTCAATCACGCTATCGATCCATAGGTTCGATGCGAAATTGTAGGCCCCTTGAAATTCTTCGTATTCCTTGCGGATCGGGGCCTTAAAGGCTTCCTCTTCCTCTGGGGTCCAGGTTTTGCCTTCGCGTTCGTTGATTTGGGCGCGCACCTGCGCCAGAACGCTGGCCGCTTGCTCGGGGCCCATGATCGCAGAGCGGCCCGTGGGCCACGCGAACATCGCGTCCGGTTGGAACGGACGGCCCAGCATCGCCAGATAACCAGCCCCGTAGGAGCCGCCGGTGATGATGGTGAACTTCGGAACCCGCGCGGAAGACATGGCGGTGATCATCTTGGCACCTGCTTTGGCGATGCCCATCTGTTCGACCTCGCGGCCCACCATAAAGCCGTTCACATCGGCCAGGAACAGCAGCGGGATATCGCGCTGGACGCAAAGATTGATGAAATGCGTGGCCTTCAACGCGGCCTCGACAAAGAGCACACCGGTGTTGGCGATAATGCCGACTTCGTGGCCATGGATACGGCCCCATCCGGTCATGATGGTGTCACCATAGAGCGGTTTAAACTCGTGGAAATCACTGTCGTCGACCAGACGCGCGATGATCTCGCGGTTGTCGGTCGGCACCTTGGGATCGCGGCTGATAAGGCCGTAAATTTCCTCGGTCGGGTAGGCCGGCGGACGCGGTTCGGCGGGTGTTTTGCGGGGCACGGGCTTCTCGCCCAAGTGACGCACAATATCGCGGGTGATGGCCAATGCGTGCGCATCATCCTCGGCCAAATGGTCGGTCACACCGGAGACGGAGGAGTGCATTTTGCCGCCGCCCAACTCTTCGGCTTCGACCTTTTCGCCGGTTGCGGCAAAGGTCAATTCCGGCCCGCCCAGATACATAAAGCCCTGACCGCGCACGATCACGACTTCGTCGCAGAGCGCGGGAATATAGGCGCCGCCTGCGGTGCAGGGACCCATCACTACGGCGATCTGCGGAATGCCGTCGCCGGACATGCCGATCTGTTGGTGGAAGATCGAACCGAATTGACCTTCATCGGGGAACAGATTGGCTTGGTCAGGCAGGAAAGCACCGCCGGAATCCACCAGCGTGATGACAGGCAGGCGGTTTTTCCACGCGACTTTCTGCGCGCGCACGTGTTTGCGGCAGGTGATCCCGAAATAAGTGCCGCCCTTTACGGTGGCATCATTGGCGATGATCATGCACTGACGGCCTTCGATCACACCAATGCCGGTGATGATGCCGGCGCCGGGCGGAACGCCCTTGTGCATATTCAACCCGGCCAGTTCGCCGAGTTCCAAAAACGGCGTGCCCGGATCGATCAAGCGCTCAACGCGCTCGCGCGGCAGGATCTTGCCTTTGGATTCGTGCCGTTCGCGTGCCTTTTCAGGGCCGCCGACGCGCTGCGTCCGCCGAAGCGCATGCAGATCGTCAACTTTGGCGCGATACTGCGCATCGTTTTCCCGGAAGTCATCAGACCCGGTGTCGAGGAGGGATTTCATTTTTGTCATGGCAGATCTGGATATTCTCTCAGAACAAAGGCGACCTTGGCGGCGCCGGGTTTTTCAAAGGTGTCAGGGGCCACCAGATGAACATCGGCCTTGAAGACAAGAGCGTCGCGCAGGCGCTGTTCGATCTTTTTCTTGAGGGCCGCGTCATCTGCGGGGTCACGGTCGGGCCCGCGTTCAACAATCACCGTCAGCGCGCCCTGCGTGGTGTGGCCGGTGAAATCGGCCACGATGCGCATGACGCCATTGGTGTCCGGCACCATTTCGGTGACCACGCTGTTGACCGCCGAAGGGAACACATTGGCCCCGCGCACAATCAGCATGTCGTCGGTCCGGCCGGTGCAGCGGATCTTGGGTCCGGTGCGCCCGCAGGTGCATTCGGTGTCGATCACTTCGATATAATCGCCGGACCGGAACCGCACCACAGGACTGGCCTGACGGCCAAGCGCGGTATAGATCATTTCGCCTTCGGCGCCCTTTTCCCACGGAATGATTTTGCCGCTTTCAGGGTCAAGCAATTCAGTGATGATATAGTCCATGTTGACCATATGCATGCCCGATTGGGCGTCGCATTCGGCCCAATAGGTCACGCCGAGATCGGTGCCGCCCAGCATTTCACAGCATTTCGCGCCCCAAGCCTCTTCAATCTTGGCACGGATGGCAGGAATGCCGCCGCCGGGTTCGCCGCCGACGATCACATGTTCGACGCCCAATTCGCTGGCCTTGCAGCCAAGCACCTCAGGCGCTTTTTCGGCCAGATGCAGAACGAAATTCGGCGCGCCGACAATGCAGCGCGGGCGCGTGTCGGCACAGGCGCGCAAGAGCCGTTCGGCCCCGCCATCGGCGCCCACCGGCACATCGACTGCACCCATGTATTGCAAACCTTGCATCACCGGAATGCCGCCAACAAAACCTTTGGCCAGTGCAAAGGCATGCAGCACCATATCGCCGGGGCGCACACCATTGGCAAAGAAACAACGTGCGGTCATCTCATGCCACATCTCGGTGTCGGACTCGGTCATCGCCACGTAAGACGGGCTACCGGTCGTTCCGGACGAGGCTTGCATCTGGACGATGTCCGCCATCGGTGCGGCCCGGTGTTTGCCAAAGGGCGGCTCCGCCGCAAGGCTTTCGCGGATTTCGGTTTTGTAGGTGAAGGGCAGCTTTTGCAGATCTTCGATGGTGCGAATATCATCAAAATCCACGCCAGCTTCGGCGAACTTTTCCTGATAGAAGGTCGAGTTCGCCTTGAGATAGGCCATTTGATCGCGAAGCCGCTCTTCCTGAATCTGGCGCACTTTATCGAGAGGCATGCCCTCGATCTCGTGCCAGAAACGATCATTTACCTTGTCGGCGGCGTCCTGCCGCCGGAAGCGCATTCCAAATTGCATATCGTCCTCCGTTCCGGGCTGCGCGATCAATAAGATCGCGGCAGACCCATGACCTTTTCACCAATGAAGCTGAGGCACAGTTCGCGGTTGACCGGCGCCGTGCGCAGCAAACGCACCAGCGGGTACATCTCGTAAAGCCCTGTATCCTCGGTAAAGCCCGATCCGCCATGCGCCTGTAGCGCGGCATCTACGGCCTCGATCCCGGCTTCGGCGGCGGCATATTTTGCCATGTTCGACGACGCACCAGCAGGCAGTTTGTTGTCAAACTCCCATGCCGCGCGACGGGTCATCAGGCTGGCCATTTCGACCGCTGTGTGCGCTTTGGCCATCGGGTGTTGCACGCCTTGGTGCGCGCCGATCGGTTGACCGAATACGTTGCGCTCGGAGGCATAAGCCACGCCTTTGTTCAGCGCGAACCGGCCAATGCCGCAGCACAGTGCGGAGAGGATGATGCGCTCGGGGTTAAGGCTGTCGAACAGGATCGAGAAGCCTTCGTCCACTTCGCCGACCACATCTTCGGGGCCTAGATCCACGTCATCAAAGAACAATGTCCACTGTTCCTCGGGCAGCGGGATCGAGATCTTAACCCGCTGCTTGTCGACGCCTTTTTTCTTCAGGTCGACCGCAAAGAGGGTAAAGCCGTCGGTCTTACGGTCCACTTCATTGTGGGGTTTGGTCCGCGCCACGACGAGGCAGTAATCCGCCACTTCGGCACCGGTGATAAAGGTTTTTTCGCCCGACAGGGTGAACCGGTTGCCATTGCGCTTGGCCAGTGTCGTGGCCTTCATGGTGTTGGATCCGGCACCGGGTTCGGTGATCGCGAAACAGAACTGGATGTCACCGCGGCAGGCCGCCGGCAGCAGCTCTTTCTTGTGGAATTCGGTGCCGTGGCTGGCCAGGTGGGCCAGCGACATGGTCGGTCCGACCACCATCATCAAAAGCGGAATACCATGGTTGGCGGTGCCTTCCATGAACAACGCCATTTCGGTCATGCCAAGGCCGGCGCCGCCGTATTCTTCCGGCACCATGATCCCCAGAAAGCCGTCATCGGCAATCTGTTTGAACATGTCGTGCGGGAATTCATGCTTGCGGGCGTGCTCGAGCCAATAGGTGTTGTCGTATTGCTGGGCCAGCTGGCCGCCGTATTCGTAGATCTGACGTTGTTCGTCGTTCAGAGTAAAATCCATGGTTCTTCCTTAGCCCTTGAATTCAGGTTTGCGCCGATTCTCGAAAGCATTAAGGCCTTCGGCGACGTCATCACTCGGCAAAGCGCGCACAGCTGCGTCGCGCTCGAGCCGCATTTGCTGATCGATGCCAAGATCGGCACCTTCGCGCGCCAAACGCTTCATCTCGGCGATACCGGGACGCGAGCGGGTCGCGATTTTCTGGCAATATTCCAGCGCGGCCTCATGCAAGTCCGCATCCGGCACGATATAATTGACCAGACCGGCCTCTTTGGCCTCTCCGGCCTCGAGCCAGCGCGCCGAGAACATCAGATCAAGCGCGCGGCGCTGACCCATCAACCGGGTGAGCCGCTGCGATCCGCCCCAACCGGGGATCAAACCGAATTGCGCGTGTTGATCGCCAAACTGGGCGCTTTCGGCAGCAAAGCACACATCGCATGCCAACATAAGTTCGATCCCACCGGCCAGACACAAACCCTGCACGGCCACGACGACAGGGAGGGAGGAGGTTTCGAGCGCACGCAGGTTTTCCATGCCAAAAGCAATGAAATGATCCAGCGCGGCGGGATCGTTCAATTTACCTTTCACTTCCGTCAAATCGGCACCGGTGCAAAAATGCTTGCCCTGCGCACGGATGAGGATCGCCCGGATGTCCGGGTTTGCCTCGAATTCCGCACGCGCGGCAGTGATGCGTTCATGCACGTCAAGTGACAGGCAATTGAATTTCTCAGGGCGGGCCAGATCAATGATGCCGGTGGCACCTTCGATGCTGGCGACTACGGGGTCGCTCATTTCGATGCTCCCTTCGCCTTTTTGTCGTATTGCAGCGCCATCCGGCCGACTTTTTCACGCGCGATCACAAGTTTCTGGATCTGTGCGGTGCCGTCGCCGATTTGCAGGCCAAGAACGTCGTTGTAACGCTGATGATGCGGCAAATCAGTGGTATAGCCATAGTGCCCGTGCAGGATCAGGCATTGGTGCAGGATCTCGCAGGCGGTTTTGGGCAAATACCATTTGCACATCGCCGCTTGTGACGTGTGCGGCATGCCGCGATCACGCAGATCCAGCGTGTAATAGCAAAGCTGACGCATCATGGTCAGTTGCGTTTCCGCCTCGGCCAGCGGGAAGCTGACGCCTTGGTATTGCACGATGGGGGCGCCGAACGCCTCGCGTTCCTGAACATAGGCCCAAGTTTCATCTACCGACGCTTGCGCCGCGCCCAAGCATTCCAGCCCGATCAACGCGCGGGAATAATCGAAGCCCGCCATGATCGTGCCAAAGGCGCGGTCCTGTTCGGCCATCATATTTTCAGCCGGCACGAAGACATCGTCAAAGAACACAGACCCGCGTCCGACAGGCTTGGTGCCGATGTCGTCGAAATGGGTGCGCTTGATGCCCTCTTGGTTCAGGTCGACAAAAAAGGCGCTCACGCCGCGTGCGCCGCCGTCCGGATCGCCGGTGCGGGCAAAAACCACCGCCGCATCGGCTTGGCTGGCAAAGCTCATGGACGTTTTCTCGCCGTTCAGAACCCAACCGTTGCCGGATTTCTCGGCTTTCAAAATCAGGTTCGCCGCATCCGACCCGCCACGCGGTTCGGTCAGGCCCAAACCAATCACGGCCTCGCCGGACACAACCTTGGGCACCCATTCCATTGCAATCTCTTTAGACGCGTGTTTGGCGACCATGCCGCCCATGAGCGAGCCCAAAAGCTGCACGTAGCTGGCGTTGAAATCGGCATAAGCGATCTCTTCGACAATCAGCCCCGAGGTGACAGAGCTTTGCCCCATCCCGCCGAACTCTTCGGGCAAATCTGCCCCGATGAGACCCAGTGCGCCCATCTCCTTGATCAGCGCGCGATCGAATGTGTGGCCGCTTGCGCGCTCCAAATAGCTCGACGCCAACTTCTCTGTTGCGAATCGTTTCGCTGTCTCGCGAAACGCCTTTTGATCTTCTGTTGCTTGGAATTGCATCGGTGCTCCTCCCCATGACCGAAAAATATCTTCTTCCCTAAAATCTAACAAATGTTAGAATACACTTCAAGAGATGTTTTGACGAGGAGGACCAAAATGAAAAATTCGCAGAAAGACAACTTCGACACCATGCTGTCACCGATCCGTGCGGGTCAACATATGTTGCGCAATCGCGTTATTATGGGGTCGATGCACACCCGGTTGGAAACCGAACCTGATGGTATTGCCAAACAGATCGCCTTTTATGCCGAACGGGCACGGGGCGAGGCGGCTATTCTGGTCACGGGCGGATTTTCGCCCAATGCTGAAGGGATATTCGACCCCGAAGGCCCGCGGATCGACGATCCAAAGGAGGCGGAAAACCTGCGCCCGATCTGCGAAGCGGTCCAAGCCGAAGGCAGCCTGCTTTGCGCACAGCTTCTTCATGCCGGGCGCTATGCAAAGATCGAAGGCTGCGTCGCCCCCAGCCCGATTCGCGCGCCGATCAACCGCTATGTTCCGCGTGAAATGACCGATGCCGATATTCGCCGCACCATCGAGGATTTCGCCAAATCTGCCGCCAATGCACAGGCCGCAGGATTCGATGGCGTCGAAATCATGGGCTCCGAGGGCTATCTGATTAACGAATTCACCGTCCCCCACACCAACAAACGCGAAGACGAATGGGGTGGCAGCGCCGAGAATCGCCACCGCTTTCCGGTCGAGATCGTGCGCGCGGTGCGCGAACGTTGCGGGCCCGGTTTCCTTGTTATTTACCGGATTTCGGCCGCCGATCTGGTCGAGGGCGGCGCGCCCGCCGATGAAATCGCCGACTTGGCGCGCAAGATCGAGGCCGCAGGCGCGGATATCCTCAACACCGGTATCGGGTGGCACGAGGCACGCGTGCCGACCATTGCCTATCCGGTTCCGCGCGGCGCATGGCGCAAGGCGGCGGCAAACGTAAAAGCGGCGGTCTCAATTCCGGTGGTCGCCTCCAACCGAATCAACACCCCCGAGCTTGCCGAAGACATTCTGACCTCTGGCGAGGCGGATATGATCTCGATGGCGCGTCCCTTTCTGGCCGATCCGCATTTCGTCAAAAAAGCGCGCGAAGGCCACGCCGACGAGATCAACACCTGTATCGCCTGCAATCAGGCTTGTCTGGATTTCATCTTCTCGGACCGACCGGTCGGCTGTCTGGTCAACCCACGCGCGGGGCGCGAAACCGAATTTCGCGACACACCAACCGAATCACCCAAGACGGTAGCCGTTGTTGGCGGCGGCGCCGCAGGCATGGCCACGGCCTCCGAGGCCGCAAGACTGGGCCACGACGTTACCCTGTTCGAGGCGCAAGACAAGCTGGGCGGTCAGTTGAATTTGGCGCAAGCAGCACCGGGCAAGGATGAATTTAACGAGACCCTGCGCTATTATAGCGGCCAGTTGCAAAAGCACGGTGTCAAACTGCGCCTTGGACAGCGCGCCGGGTTGGACGATCTCAACGGTTTTGACCATGTGGTTATTTCCACCGGAGTCACGCCGCGTATTCCCGACCTGCTGGGCGTCGACCATCCCAGCGTCGCGACCTACGCCGAGATCCTCTCCGGCGCCCGCGCCGCAGGCGAAACCGTCGCGGTGATGGGGGCAGGGGGCATTGGCCATGACGTGGCCGAATTCCTTGTGACCGAACCGGCCGAAGCTCATAACACCGACGCGTTCTGTGATACCTGGGGCGTGGACCCGAAATTTGCGACATCGGGTGCGCTTGCGGGTGATCCGTTGGCGCCGAAGCCATCGCGCCGCAAGGTTGTCATGCTTCAACGCAAGGCCTCAAAACCGGGCACGGGGCTTGGCGTTTCGACGGGATGGATCTTGCGGAACGCGCTGCGCAAACACGGGGTCGAAGCCTTGGGCGGCGTGGTCTATGACCGGATCGATGACGCAGGCCTGCATATCATGGTAGATGGCGCGCCAAAGACCATTGCTGCAGACACCATCGTGCTTTGCACCGGTCAGGAGCCGGAGCGCGCTTTGGCAGAGGATCTCACAGCCCGCGGGGCTACCGTCACCATGATTGGCGGCGCAAAGGAAGCTGCGGAACTTGACGCGTTGCGCGCCATTGATGAAGGCGTTCGGCTGGCGCAAAGCCTCTGAGCTGCCAAAGCAAGAGAGGATGCGAGGCTGACCGAGCCACCCACCGGCATATCGCGCGGTGGGTGGCTTGTGCCGCGCAACAGGCGGTGATCTCTGCAAGATGCGACCGCGTGAATTCACTTCAGTCCGCTTCACGGGTCGCCGCTATGGACCCTTCGCAAGGTCGACCGGCAGGCGTTTGGGATCTGGCCGCCGATGAAAAACCGCGCAACCCATGACGCAGTCGGCGCACAATGGTTGTGCGGCTGCGCTCACAGGCCCTTGGGTGAACATCTAACGTATCTATATTTTCATAACATTACAATCACTTACGTGAAATGTTGGAAATCCTCTACAGTTGGAGCAACCGGCTGCGGCTTTGGATCGAAAACACAATCCGCTTTCATTCGGGAGCCAACCTTCCTAGGTCGGAGCCATTAGGATTCAAGCAAAAGGTGTACCGAACCATGACGAAAGTCGCGATTGTCTATTACAGCGGATATGGCCACACAGAAGTGCAAGCCAAGGCCGTTGCCGAAGGGGCCAAGGGTGTCGAGGGCACCGAGGTCGAATTGCTGAAACTGTCCGAAGACGGAGAGCTGAACGAGGCAGCATGGGCGGCGCTCGATGCGGCCGATGCGATCGTCTACGGCAGTCCGACCTATATGGGCGGCCCCGCATGGCAGTTCAAAAAATTCGCCGATGCCAGCTCGAAGCCTTGGTTTACGCAAAACTGGAAGGACAAGATCGGCGGCGGCTTTACCACCTCGGCTACAGTCAATGGCGACAAGTTTTCGACCATCCAGCAGTTCATTACATTGTCGCAGCAACATGGTCAGCTCTGGTGCGGCGTTGGCTTGATGCCAGCGAACACCAAGGCCGACGGCCCGGAAAAGCTGAACTGGACGGGCGGGTATTCTGGCCTTCTGGCGATTGCCCCCTCTGACAGCTCCCCCGAGGAGTATCCGACAGGCGGCGATCTGGATACGGCGCGCGCCTATGGCCAACGGTTGGCCGAAGTCGCCAGCCGCTGATCCGGTTTTGCAATACATGTTCCGGCCGCCCGAGCGCGCGGCGGCCGGAGCGCTTTTGGCGCAAGCGCCCGCCATTCAGCAGCGCCACACCGCCCAATTCGCGTTTCGGCCGCCATCACGACCAATTTGCTGTCCTGTGCGTGAAAACCTAAGCGCGCATTTCGCAAATGGTTTGAATTCTGCCCCGCTCCACCACATCGGCGACACATCAAAACCGTTCGTCAATTGACGGGGTGGCTGTTTGCGCGTGCCAGATAAACAAAGCTGCCGTGCAAAGGACAACAACGAGACAGACACACCCTGATGACCCCGTCACCCACATTTGCTTTGTCGCTCTAAGTATTACAAATACCAAAAAGCCTCAATTCCCGCGAAAATAGTACTTGATGCGCGTCAATTACGCCAAGGGCAGCCATTTAGTAATTAGCAAAACGAAACTTATGCTGGTGAATTCGCTTGATGCATGGCGATAATCCTGCCAAATATTCTTGATGCACTACAAGGATGGCCTCCATGGATCGAATTGACAGCAGCCTTGTCGCTCTGCGCCGCATTCTGCGCACGACCGAGATGTTCGGGCGGGAGTTGGCGCAGTCGGCAGGCTTGACTGCGGTCCAGTTCCGCGTGCTGCAAGTTGTGGCCGAAACGGGTCAGACCACAGGCAAGGCAATCTCCACCCGGATGCGGGTGAGCCAGGCCACAATCACGGCCCTTGTCGACAAGCTGGTGGCGCAAGGGATGGTCATGCGTGAAAAATCGCAAGCCGATCGCCGGCAAACCAATATCATCATTACCGAACATGGCCGCCGCACGATTGAAAATGCGCCGGACCCGCTGCAACAACGCTATGTGCGCCGCTTCAAGGAAATGGAGCAGTGGGAACAGGCAATGCTGCTTGCATCACTGGAGCGCGTCGCCACGATGCTGGATGCTGAAGAGCTTGACGCCGCGCCAGTGCTGGATGCCGGTGATCTGCGGCAATAGGCGTGGCGAAGCAGACATGGCAAAGCCCTAAATGGCCACCGGTCATGCGAACGCAAAGGCCAAGAATAAAGCCTGCCCGCAGCGGCTAAGATCACGCATGACATTTCACCATCGACGCGACTGCGCGACCCCCTTCCGATCCTATGGCAGGTGTTTACTTGCCCAGAGCAGGTGCGGCTCACGCCGCATGTGAACCCCTTACGGCCTAAGAATTCAATTGAAATGATTAGCACTGTCGAAGTAGTGGCTCACCTCGTCCCATGAGGCAAAAAGCATTCACCACAGGCATTTTGCATGAATTATGACTGTGGCGCACCGCCTATTCGGGTATTTTGGGGTTCGGGTTGACGTTCCAACCATCGCGCACTACTTAGCTTAGCTAATAAACGAGAGGTTAGACCCATGCCGAAAGATATCGAAAACTCCGCAACGCAGATGCCGCATCTGCGCAAACCCGATACGACGGATGGAGCCGACATCTGGGCGCTGGTAAAAGCCTGCAAGCCGCTCGACGAAAATTCGATGTACTGCAATCTGGTTCAGGCCGACCATTTCCGCGACACCTGTGTCGTCGCCGAAATGGATGGCGAGATCGTTGGCTGGATATCGGGACACATGATTCCCGCGCGCGATGAGCTTTTCGTCTGGCAAGTGGCGGTCAGCCCCAAGGCACGCGGCCTCGGACTTGGCCGCGCCATGCTGCGCGAGCTGATCGAACGCGACGCTTGCGATGCGGCGACGCATCTCAAGACCACGATCACCAAAGACAACGACGCATCATGGTCGCTGTTTCGCAGTCTGGCCCGAGATATCGGCGGCGAACTCACTGATGCACCGCACTTCGAATGTGAAGCGCATTTCGAAGGGCTCCACGATACCGAACACATGGTGACAGTCACGCTGCCCGCCCCAGAGGCGATGGCCCGCGCGGCCTGAACCATTTTCCCCGTAATAAACCAAATAGGACGTTTCATGACTTCGGATATGATCGACTTCTCTACTATCTTTGATCGCCGCGAAAGCGCCGTGCGCTCTTATTGCCGCGGTATGCCCGCAATGTTTCAAAGTGCCAGCGGCTCGGAACTGAAAGACGCCGACGGGCGCAGCTGGATCGATTTCCTTGCCGGATGTTCATCGCTGAACTATGGCCATAACGACCCGGATATGAAGGCGGCGCTGATCGACCATATCGCGGGCGACGGCATCGCACATGGTCTTGATCTCCACACCGGGGCCAAAGGAAGCTTTCTCGCCGCCTTCGAACGGCACATTCTGGCCCCCCGTGACATGGACCATCGGGTGATGTTCACCGGCCCCACCGGGGCCAACGCCGTCGAAGCGGCGATGAAGATCGCACGAAAGGTCACCGGGCGCACCAACATCATCGCCTTTACCAACGGGTTTCACGGTGTCACGGCAGGGGCCTTGGCCGCGACCGGCAATTCCTACCACCGGGGGGGCGCGGGCATGATGCTCAATGGCGTGACACGCATGCCCTATGACGGATATATCGCAGGTCAGTCGGACACGGCGGATTATCTGGAGGCCATGCTTGATGACCGCTCCAGCGGGCTCGACGCGCCCGCAGCAATCATCCTTGAAACCGTGCAGGGCGAAGGCGGGCTGAACGTCGCCCGTCCCGAATGGGTCCGGCGCATCGCCAAACTGGCCAAAAAGCATGGGGCCCTGTTGATCATCGACGATATTCAGGCCGGCTGTGGCCGTTGCGGGACGTTCTTTTCCTTCGAGGAGATGGGCGTGACCCCGGACATCGTGACCATGGCGAAATCACTTTCGGGATTTGGCCTGCCGATGGCCTTGGTGCTGGTGCGGCCAGAATATGATGTCTTTGAGCCGGCCGAGCACAACGGCACGTTTCGCGGCAACACTCACGCCTTTGTCACCGCACGCGTCGCGATCGAAAAATTCTGGGCCGACGAGACGTTCCAGAACGAGCTGACACAAAAGTCCGATCTGATCCACGATGCGCTGTCCGATCTGGCGGCGCTCATCCCCGGTGCCAAACTCAAGGGCCGCGGCCTGATGCAGGGGGTCGATGTCGGCTCGGGCAAGTTGGCAGGCGACATTTGCGCGCGCGCCTATGAGAAGGGACTGGTGATAGAAACCTCTGGCAACGAAGATCAGGTCGTCAAAGTGCTTGCACCACTGACAACGTCACCTGAAACCTTTGGCCAGGGCTTTGACATCCTGCTCGAAGCTGCGCGTGAGACGCTGACCGAAACGACCAATATAGCTGCGGAGTAAAAGACATGATTGTCAGAGACTTTAACAAAATTGTCGAAAACGAACCTGATCGCGTGGTTTCGGATGCAAGCTGGACCTCGGTGCGGTTGCTGCTGGCGGATGACGGAATGGGATTTTCCTTTCACATCACGACGCTGGATGCGGGGTCCGAACACACGTTCGAATACAAGAACCACTTTGAGAGCGTCTATTGCATGCAGGGCAAGGGGTCGATCACCGACCTCGCCACCGGCGAAACCCACAAGATTGTGCCGGGGGTGATGTATGCGCTGAACGATCATGACCGCCATATCCTGCGCGCAGAGGAAGAACTGGTCATGGCCTGCTGCTTTAATCCGCCCGTCACCGGCACCGAAGTGCACCGCGAAGACGGGTCTTACGCAGCCGCCGACGAGGCCTGATATGAGCCACACAGTTGAGAAAATCGGCGGGACATCAATGTCCCGTCTGGATGAACTGCGCGATACCCTCTTCATCGGGGGCCGCGAAGGGGCTGACCTGTACGGGCGCGTGTTTGTGGTGTCGGCATTTGGCGGCATCACGGATCTTCTTCTGGAGCACAAGAAAACCGGTGCGCCGGGGGTCTATGCCTATTTCGCCAATGACGATACCAACCATGGTTGGCACGATCAGCTCGACTCTGTGGCCGAAGCCATGAAAAAAGCGCATGGCCGCATTCTCAGCCATTCCGCAGACCTTCAGCAGGCAGATGCCTTTGTCGATGAACGCCTGCACGGCGCGCGTGGCTGTCTGATTGACCTGCAGCGGCTGTGCTCATACGGCCATTTCCGTCTGGCAGAGCACATGGGCCAGACCCGCGAACTGCTCTCGGGGCTGGGCGAGGCGCATTCGGCTTTCGTCAGCATGCTGTTGCTGCAACGTGCGGGCGTGAATGCGCGGTTCGTCGATCTGTCGGGCTGGCGCGACGAGGGCGACGTGACCTTGAACGAAAGAATCGCCAAGGCCTTCGAGGGCGTGGATCCAAGCACCGAGATGCCGATCGTGACCGGCTATGCGCAATGCGCCGAAGGGTTGATGGGGGAATATGACCGGGGTTATTCCGAGGTGACGTTTTCGCGGCTGGCGGCGCAGACTGGCGCCCGCGAGGCGATCATCCACAAGGAATTCCATTTGTCGTCCTGCGATCCAAAGTTGGTTGGGGAAGGAACGGTTCGCAAGCTCGGCCGGACAAATTACGACGTCGCCGACCAACTGTCGAACATGGGGATGGAAGCAATCCACCCCAAAGCCGCAAAAGTATTGCGTCAGGCCAAAGTCCCGCTGCGCGTCACCAACGCGTTCGAGCCAGAGGATCCGGGCACGCTGATCGACGATCAACCCGCTGAGGAACCGGGTGTCGAAATCATCACGGGTCTTGAAATCGTGACACTTGAGGTGTTTGAACAGGACATGGTCGGAGTGAAAGGCTATGACGCCACGATCCTCGAGGTCCTGAAGCGCCACAATGTCCCGATCGTGTCAAAGGTGTCGAACGCCAACACCATCACGCATTATCTCGACACCTCGCTCAAAAACATGCGCCGGATCGAAAAAGATCTCACGACGCATTATCCTTCGGCCGATATCACCACGCGCCGGTTGGCCATGGTCTCAGCGATTGGCCGCGACCTGACGTCCCTATCTGTGTTGTTGCGCGGACTGCGGGCGCTGGAGGAGGCAGGTCTCGAAGTGGTGGGCGCCAGCCAAGGTCCACGAAGTGTCGATGTGCAGTTTGTTCTTGACCAGGACGCGTTGAAACCTGCGATCCAGAGCTTGCATGCGGAGTTGATCGAAAAGCATGAGCCGCGCTTAAAACGCGCGGCCTGATACGCGTTTCAGACCTCTCGAATTAACGGGGCCTTTCAATGCGCGGATAGGCCCCGTCGCAGATCTTGAAGGGAATGAGGTCCGCATCTTCCCGATCCGGACGCCATGCCGCGCATGTCGGCCGTGCCCATCATCATTTTATCGGGCCACATTGCACCACCGCGTGCTCTCACTTCGCCCTATTGATCCGTGACGGCCTACCTTGGCCCATCATTGCAGTGCGAAGCCGAAACAAAAGCCCAAAAGACAGCTGGCCCCCCTGAAAACACGGCGCACTGGGCGGCCGAACCACCTTGGCACGCCGGTGTTGGATTACATCCTGCGCGTCCGCTGCCATCCCGGGCAACAGAAGGGGCGGTGGAAACTGCGCGGGCCGCGACAGGGTAGGGCGCGCGACACAGGCAAATTGCCGTCACCGGCCCTGCCGGACCTCACAGAAAAGATGGCGGCGCACCGCCCGCGTCCACCGCCGCGCAGGAGAATCTGATCCAGCTGCGCCGCCACACCTGCGGAGCGTGTTAGCTCAAAATCGAGCGGCGCAGCCGTCTGGTCACTGAACGAAGGCGTCCCGATTCTCGGTGACAAAATCGCGGAAGCTGCGCGCCGGACGTCCGAGCACATCACTGACCGTGGTTTCAATGCCTCCGAGGTATCCCTTGGGCGCGATCGAGGCCAGTTCCACCATCGCGGAGGCGACTTCATCCTGCATTCCGCCCGCGACCATGGCCGCCTTGGCCTCATCGGCGGATAGGGTCGCCGAGGTGATGGACCGCCCGGTCACGTCGGACAGAACCGCAGCGATCTCGTCGCCGGTCAGCGCTTCGGGGCCGGTCACGCCATAGCCCTTGCCCGCGTGATCCGCGCCGGTCAGCGCCTCGGCGGCGACATCGGCGATATCACGGGCGTCGATCCACGACACAGGTCCGCCCAGATCGTCGTAATACACCCCATTCTTTGCAATACTACCGGCCTGCCACATCAGGTTTTGAATGAAATAAGTCGGCTGCACAAAGGTCCAGTCAAGGCCGCTTTCCTTTAGCAATTCCTGACTTTCGGAATGCCATTTGCCAAAGGTCAGCCCCGCCTTGGGCGATGCGCCAAGTCCGGTGGCCAGAACCACATGTTTCACACCTGCGGCCTTGGCCGCCGCGATCGCATTGGCCTTCCACTGACGCATATCCAGATGCGCAGGCGTCACCAGATAGATCTTTTCGGCTCCGGCACAGGCCTGTTCCAGCGCGGCAAGGTCGGTGAAGCTCGCGGTGACGGCCTCGCATCCTTTGGCCTTCAGCCCGCCAATCTTGGCAGGATCGCTGGTCACGGCGCGCACGTCCGCACCCTTGGCCAGAAGGGTCTCAACAAGCGGTGCGCCGGTGGTTCCGGTGGCTCCAAAGACTGTGATCATGGCTTTTCCTTTCTGAGCGCCGCAATGGGCGGGATGGTTTCGGGATTGTTGACGGATGACAGGTCACCGAGGTCTTCATCAAGGAAGGCCGCGCGCACGATCCGGCGCATGGTTTTCATGCTGCGGGTCTTGGGCAATCCCTCGACAAAATAAATCTCGCGCGGGCGGAAGGGTTTCGAGACGATCTCGCCCACCTGATTTTTGAGCAGTTCGACAAGGGCATCATCGGGGGTCACCCCCGGTGCCACCACGCAGACGCACACCACGGCCACGCCCTTGATATCGTCGGGCGCCGCGATGGCGGCGGCGTCCACCACTTTGCCGGTTTCAGTCAGGGCGGCCTCGATCTCGGGCGGGCCGATGCGTTTGCCGGCGATGTTCAACGTGTCGTCGGAGCGCCCCAAAATATACCATGTGCCGTCCGGGTCGCAGCGCACCCAATCGCCGTGCCGCCACATGCCCGGGAAGGTGGACCAATAGGTTTCCAAATACCGCTCGCGGTCGCCCCAGATGGCCGGCGTCAACCCCATGGGCGGTTGGGTCACGACCAATTCGCCGACCTCGCCAAGGGCGGCTTCGCTGCCGTCCTCGCGCAGCACCTTGGCCCCGACACCCAGCGCCTGCGCAGAAAACCCGCCGGGTTTGATCTCATGCAGCACGGTCGACGTCAGGATCGCGCCAAAAAGTTCGGTCCCGCCGGAAATGTTCAACGGCACCGCACGGCGGCGGCAGATATGGTCAAGCTGCCAAAGCCATGCGTCGTCGGTCCAAGGCTCGCCGGTCGAGGCGACGATGCGCAACGGCGACAGATCATAACCTGACAGCGGCGCGCGATTTTGCGTCATGAATTGCCGCACCAAGGTCGGCGCAACGCCCATATGTGTGACCTTCATTTCTGACGCGAGACGCAAAAGCCGAAACGGATCGCCGGGCATCGATGGCGCGCCCTCGGCCAGAACCAAGGTCGCCCCCGACAATAGCACCGACAAAATCGTCAGCGGCCCCATGACCCAACCCATATCGGTCATCCACAGATGCCGGTCGTCGCGCTTCATGTCGAGCCCCAACAGGAAATCGGATGTGGCCTTGGCCTGCACGCCAAGATGGGTGTGCACCACGCCCTTGGGGCGTCCGGTGGTCCCAGAGGTATAGGCAATGAGCAGCGGCGCGTCCGCCTCTACCGGATGCGCGGGATAGGCCGGATCGGCCGTTCCGACGGTCTCGTTCCAATCGAGATCACGGGCCGGATCGGCCACCGCGCCATCAAAGCGGCGCAGGCTGATGACGGTATGGGTCGAGGGCACTTCTTCGAGGGCTTCGGCCAGTTTGGCCTCCATCCAGACGGGCGTGCCCCGACGCGGCGACGCATCTGCGGTCAGGACCGCCACGGCTTCGGCATCGTTAAGACGGCTGATGATGGCATGCGGTGCAAACCCCGAAAACAGCGGCACCGCCACGGCACCCAAACGGGCAATTCCCAAAAGCGCGGCTTGAATCTCGGGGATCATCGGCATGTAAATGCCCACCGCTTGACCGGGTTTTACCCCGCGGCGGGACAGTGCCGAGGCAACGCGCGCGGCCTCATTGGCAAGCTCGGTATAGGTCCAGCTGCGGCGGCTTCCGTCCTCGCCGACCCAGTCGATTGCGATTTTGTCGCCAAGTCCGTCCTCGATACGGGCGTCAAGGCAGGTTTCCGTGAGGTTCAAAGCGCCGCCAACGGCCCATTTGATCGATTCTGGCCCATCGGACATATCTCGTAGCTTGGTGTAGGGGCGGGAGAACCGTATGCCGGCGTAGTCGATAACCCGATCCCAGAACCAGTCCGGCTCATCATTGGCCCGGCGGGCGAGGTCCTCATAGCTGTCCGCACCGCACTCCTTCAGGAAGGCTGTAAGTGTGCTTGAACGCTGAATGTCAGAAGCTGGCTGAAACATGTTTTATCTTTCTTCAACGCAAAAAGGGCCGCGCCGTTGGCGCGGCCAGTTTGGGAGGTAACCCTCTTGAATATGGCTTGGCGGCCGTGCCCTGTGACAGACGCGGCCGCCGCCAACGGTCAACCGTGCATCGACAGACCACCAGAGACCGAAATCACCTGACCGGTGATAAAACCGGCGTCGTCGGACGACAGGAAGCAAATGGCGCCGGGATAATCGGCCGGCTGCGCCAGACGTTTCATCGGGATGGCCCGCTTGAGACCCTCCGCGATTTTTTGACCGGCTTCGCCTTCGGCAACTTGGGCAAACAGCGGCGTGTCGGTCGGGCCGGGGGCAACAGCATTCAATTGAATGCCTTTGCGCGCCAGTTCCCGCGCCACAGTTTTGGTGAAGGAGATGATCCCGCCTTTGCAAGCCGAATAGACTGCCTCGCCCGAGGATCCAACGCGACCAGCGTCCGACGCGATGTTGACCACGCGGCCGCCACCGTTCTTGACCATGCCCGGAAGCACCGCATGATGCATGTTCAGCGGGCCATAGAGGTTGATGTCGATGACTTTCTTCCAAAGATCGGCATCGGTATCGAGGAACGGTTTAATCACGTCCCAACCCGCGTTGTTCACCAGCACGTCGATCGGACCGCCCGCTTCGAAGGCAGCAACCGCTTTATCGACTTCAGCGCGGTCAGTGATATCCGCCTTATAAGCCGTGGCTTTCCCACCGGCGTCCTGAATCAGCTGCGCTGTTTCTTGCGCGCCTTTTTCATTCATATCGAAGACAGCGACTTCAGCGCCCTCTTGTCCAAACCGTTCGCAAACCGCGCGACCAATGCCGCTGCCGCCGCCTGTCACGATTACCCGTTTTCCACTCAGCCCTCGCATATGAAGGTCCTCCTCTTGCATTAAAATCGTAGCAAAGAACTTGATTCGATGGTTCTTTGGTGTATTCTAACAGTTGTTAGATTTATTGCAATGGACAGCCTTGCCGCTGACAAGTATCGACACAGAATGGTAGAACAGTATGATGTGGTTAATAAAATCGTCGACGATCTAAGCAAGTCCGAAAGGACACGCGAGGGCATTCTTGCTGCGGCCGCTCGGCTTTTTCGGCATGAAGGCTATTACGCGACGACAATGCGCGACATCGCGCAAGAATCCGGCATTGAAGCCGGAAGCATCTATTATCATTTTGAATCGAAGGACCAGATTCTGAGTGAGGTGCTCGATATCGGTGTTCGCGAGCTCTACGAGAGCGTCAGTGAAATCGTCCGTTCCGCGCAAGATCAATCCATCGGGTTTCGGGAAACCTTCTCGCAGCTCATTGAAACACATTTGACCTACCTTTTGACCACCAGCGACTATACCTCGGCCAATATCCGAAACTACCCGATGTTGTCGGATGAAGCACGTGCTCCGCACCGTGAGTTGCGCGCCTCTTACGCGCAGGTCTGGAGCGATTTTCTCGAAGAGGCCAAGCGTGACGGCCTTTTGAGAAAGGATATTTCTGTTTCGGCCATTCGGCAATTCGTGCTCAGCGCGATGAATTGGACGGTCGAATGGTATGACGTGAACCGATATCCGGTGAACCTCCTTGCGGAACGTATGAGCACGCTCATCCTTGACGGAATGTGTTCACAACGAAGCGCCGACACCGCCGGGCGGAAGATGCCCAGTGATATTATGTTCAGAGCTGTTGAAACCTCGGGCAAGGCGGCAAAAACCCGTGCGGAAATCCTGAAAGCTGCGGCGCGTGTTCTGCGAGACAACGGATACAAGGCCACGACGTTGCGTCAGATCGCAGACGATGCCGATATGAAAGCGGGCAGCGTCTATTACCATTTCAAATCCAAGGAAGCGATCGTCGACGAGGTTCTGAACGCCGGGTTGAGCGATCTGCTTTCTGGCGTCAGCGCCGCAGCCGACGAGTTCCAGCCGCCATATGATCACCATGCCCGGATCGCGACTGCGATCTGGACCCATTTGCATTTTCTGTTCAAGGCAAGCGAGTTCACCTCCGCGAACATCCGAAGCTATGGCATGCTCCCCAATCAACTCAGGGAGCGGCATAGGGGCATCCGGCATCAATACGGCAGGCTCTGGGATAAAATCTTGCGCGACGCACAAGAAGATGATGCGATTAGATCGGACATTAAAATTGTCCCGTTGCGGCAGGTGATGCTCGGCGCGTTGAATTGGACGGTGGAATGGTTTGATTCGGACAAGGCAGGCGTAGATGGGTATCTGTCTTTGTCCGAATTCTCCGGCATGCTCATCAAATTGCTTCTCGAGGGCATTTGCGACAGGGAAAACATCGCCTTCTCAGAAGAAGAAAAAGGGGCGCGTTAACCGCAGCCCCTTTCACAATCACACCAATAGGAAGTGATACAATCCCTCTGCGACAGGTTTATCCCGGTCTGTTTGCCAGGTGATCACGCTGACGCTTGCGATCCGCTTACCCTTGCGGGTCACATTTGCACGGGCAAAGAGTGGGCCCTTCACGCCAGGTCTCAAATAATCCACCGTAAGATTGATCGGCTTGGCCGGCGCTTCGCTGAAATCAGGATGGACAGCGATAGCCGCCGTTGCTTCCATAAAGCTCGCGATGATTCCGCCGTGGTAGTGATCCATGACCGGATTGCCGATATGACGTTCTTCAAAGGTCATCTCCGCTTCGGCATGGAGGCTGTCCAAGCTCTGAACTTCGAAGTTGAGAAACCGGAAGAACGGCACTCGGGATGCGTTGGCGTTTACAGTTTCCAAATCAATCACGAGGCTTTTCCTTTTGTCATCGCTTCAAACAGGCTGACGTCCCCGCGCGTCAATGCAAACGAGGCCGTGCCGCGGGCGATTTCCGCATCCTCATGGCCATCGAACCAGATGCTGCCGGCATTGAAGGCAATATGGCGGGTTTGCCGGAAGCAATGCGCGTTCACAATGACATCCGCGCGCGAACGGGCCGCACGCAGGTAGTCAACCCTGAGGTCGAGGGTCGCCATGGTGCTGACGCCCTCGATGGCCACAAAATTTGCCAAACCGAAAACACTGTCCAGAAGGGCCGTCAGGATGCCACCATGCAGCAGGGTTTGATCCGTATCGACACAAAAGTCCGGATTGAATGGCATCCGAACCCGCACGCCGTCACTCGAGACCTCTTCGATTTCGAGCGCCATATGGGTGATCAACCCTTTGCCACGCGCATTCCACATCTGCGCGATCTGCTCCATCTTCTCTTTGCTGATTTCAGCCATACGTTCTTTCCTTAGCGCCCAGTAAAATTGGGTTTTCGTTTTTCGATAAACGCAGAGATCGCCTCGTGGTGGTCTTCGGTCTGATGCATCAGGGCCTGATAGGCCGCTGCGGAATTCAGGAAGTCCGGCAGATCCATCCGTTCGGCATTGCGCATCAGGCGTTTGGCTACACGCACCGCACGCGGTGGTTTCGCCGCGATCACGGCCGCGCGTTCGCGGGCCCGATCCAACAACGTATCATGCGGCACAACCTCAAGCACCATGCCGATGTCCAAAGCCTCTTTGGCCTCGACCATACGGCCCGAAAAGGTCAAATCGGCGGCCAGTTGATGGCCCAGACGGCGCAATAGGAACCAGCTGCCCGCATCGCCCGGAATAATTCCGAGGTTCAAGAATACCTCACCGAACTTTGCCTTTTCCGATGCAATGCGCATATCGCACATCATCGTCAAATCGCACCCTGCGCCAACCGCCGCGCCGTTAACGGCCGCGATGGTCGGGATGTCGAGATTATAGATCGCCTGTGGAAGGCGTTGCACACCGTCGACATAACTTTGCGCCGCAGCGAGAGGTTCCTTGCGGAACACGCTGTCGGGGTCGTTCATTTCCTTGATGTCACCGCCGGCACAGAATGCCGAACCGGCCCCTGTCAGGATCATGACGCTGACCTCGGGGTCGGCCTGCACCTTGGCAAAGGTTTCCAAAAGCGCCTCGATCATATCGTTGCCGGTGATCGGGTTGCGGCGCTCCGGATCGTTCAACGTCACTGTGGCGATGCGGTCTTTGACGTCCAGAAGGACACAAGGCTTACTCATCTTTTCCGTCTCCGCGTTCACGATTGTCAAACATCTCGGGATTGATCATATCGCGGGCATCATGACCCATGTGCAAGGTTTCTCCGCCATCGATATAAATATCTTCGCCGGTGACGAAATTGCCCAACTTCGAGGCGAGGAAAATAATCGTACCCGCGATATCCTCGGCCGCGCCCATCCGGTTCAGGACCGAACGGTTCAGCTTTTTCCACTGCTCAGGCGGAATCGGATAGCGGCCAAGCGCCTCGGTCTTGATCGTCCCCGGTGCGACGCAGTTCAGACGAATGCCATATTCGCCCCATTCAGCGGCCAGCGTTTTCATCATGCCGGTCACACCGGCGCGGGCGGCAACCGTATGGGTAAAGCCGGTGAGGGCCGTGCGCGCGGAAATCGCGGTGACAAACACAACCGAGCCACCATTTTCATACATGAAATGATCCGCTGCGGCGCGGGTCATTTGCCATGATCCGATCAGGTTGTTGCGAATCACCGCCTCGAAACCCTTGTTGGTGATGTCGCGCGCGGCGGCGATATATTGGCCTCCGGCGTTATTCACCAAAACATCAAGCCGTCCGTAATGGTCCTTGATGCGGCCCATTGCGACTTCGATGCTGTCCTCGTCGCGGGTATCTCCGGGCACGACAAATGCCTCGCCCCCCGCCGCGCGAATCATTTCAGCGGTTTCTTCCAATGGCTCTTCACGGCGCGCAAACAGCGCCAATTTGGCCCCGCAAGCGGCCATCTCAAGCGCGGTTGCCCGCCCCATCCCGGAACCCGATCCGGTGACAAGAGCCACTTGGCCGGCCATCAGATCCGGCGCGTAACGCGGTGCTTTATTCTCAGTCATGTGTTTCCCCCTCAGCCTTTCAAAAGTTCGCCAGCGATGATCAGCTTGCGCACCTCTTGGGTACCCGCGCCCACCTCAAGCACGCGGCCCGTCCGGTAAAGCCGGTTCACTTCGGTATCGCGCATATAGCCAGAGCCGCCGTGGATCTGGACAGCCTTGTCGAGCACGAATGATGTGACCTCGGCGGCCTTGAAAATCGCGGCGGCGGTCAGTTTGTGAATCTCGCCGCGTCCGCCTTCGCCCTCTTCCAGACCCTCGCACATGGCAACAGTTTTCAGGGACAGGCTGCGCGCCGCTTCAAGGCGGGTATACATATCGGCCAACATCGCCTGCACCATCTGGAAACTGGCGATCGGTTTGCCGAACTGCTGGCGCGTCTTGGCGTAATCGATGGAAATATCCAACGCCCGTTGCGCAATACCCAAGGCATTGAAGCAAACGATCGCGCGTTCAAGATCCAGCCCCGACATCGTGACCGCAACACCGCCGTCCAATTTGCCAACCATGTTCTTGGCCGGCACACGGCAATCTTCGAACACCAACTCGCCGGTGGGCGAGCCGCGAAAGCCCATCTTGTTGAGCTTTTGCGCCACTTTAAAGCCGGGCGTATCGGTTTCCACGATAAAGGCAGAAATGCCCTTGGCGCCCTTCTCGGGCGAGGTTTTGGCATAGACCAGCACCACATCGGCAATCGGCCCGTTGGTGATATAGATCTTGGCCCCGTTCAGGATGTAATCGTCGCCATCCTTCTTCGCCGTCGTGCGCATCGAGCCAAGCGCATCCGACCCCGCACCGGGTTCGGTCAGGCCCAAAGCCCCGATCAGCGTGCCGTTGCACAGCCCCGGCAAATACTTGCGGCGCAACTCGTCATTGGCGTTGCGGTAGATGTTGTTGACGCACAGGTTGTCATGCGCGACATGGGTCAATCCGATGGCGGCCGACGCCCGCGACATCTGTTCGGTGATGATGCAGGCCGATGTAAAATCGAGACCGGCACCGCCAAATTCCGGCGGCACATTGAGGCCAAGGTAGCCCATCTCGCCCAACTTGGGGAAAACCGAGGCGGGCAGATCGTCGGTGTCGTCCATTTCCGCGTTCAGATGATGGAACTCGGACATGAAAAACTTGCCGGCCTGATCGGCCAGTGCCTGCTGTTCATCCGTCATGAAATGTGTCGGAAGGTCGATATCGTTGCGTAATTGCTTGGTCATGGCTGGGTCCTCCCTCAGGCGCGCAAAAGTTCTTCGGCGATGATGATCTTGCGAACTTCGCTGGTGCCCGCCCCGATCTCCAGAAGTTT
>NZ_KZ826487.1 GCF_003205515.1 Litorivita pollutaquae | reverse complement strand
GTATCCGTCCGCTTCCGCCACCTCTGTGACCGTCCCGTCCGCCCCGTCTGGCGCCCCGTTAGCGTATCGTCGCTGCCGGTGAAGGGGGTTCTAGTGTTATCAAACAAATCCCGCAAGTGGTTTTTTCAGGTTATCGTCATCTTTTCTTCAAAAATGCAAATATCCTAATAAATACAACGACTTAAATGACAAACAAATTCTGAAGTGCCGCAATTTCTGCAGTCTGCGACACCTCGAGCCTTGGCATGAAATGGAGGCCACCCCCCTATATGTTGGGTTACCCACAGACTTATCCCCAAGAGGTCGTCGAATACGATGCAAATCACCCCAAAAGCGGAGGTGGAATCATGTCATGCGAGTCGGATTTTCGTGCGCTTTCGCGAGTCGGACCGCCGATGCCCCTTAAAACGTCCAAAGCCGCGACGGGAATCGCGGCTTTGGGGTTCTTTCGTCGGGCATCCCCTTAAAGAGGCGCGCGGTCAGGCCGCCTGAGGGCGAACCTCACGGCGCAATGTGGCCAAACCTGCAAACGCCCCGATCACCAGCGGCAACCCCGCAGGTAGTGGCACCGCCGGGGCGACATCCGACACATTGACGGTAAGGCTATCAAAATTATGCAGCCGCAAGATCGTCGTACCCAGTCCGATGGAAGCCCCCGCGTCATCCTCGTAATAGGCCACGAGGCTCACATAGCCGATATCATCCAGATCAAAACTGTCGCCTTCGGCAAATCCGCCGAAGAGATCGCCCATATCATCGAACTGATTAACGCCCTCCTTCTAACGGATTTCAAGCGACACAGCCGATACATTCACCCCCGCAAGCCCCGTCGCGCCAAACCCTGCTTGGTAATATGACAAGAAGGCATCGGTACCACCCGCCAAATCAACCTGATTATAGGTGCTGCTTATAGGAGATCCGGTGCTCTTGATTTGCGCACCGCTTACCTCAAAGTCGATATCGGAGAAGACATTGTAAAACAGGCTCGGACCGATGTTGGTGGCGCCGCCCGTTTGATATTGCACCGATCCGGAAAAAGTGCCCGCGCCGGGCGCAAGATCGCGTCGAGCGGCCCGACGCATGAGCCCGACTGCGTAATATAAAAAACCCCGATGCGCGGCCCTATTGCTTAATGTGTCACGCCTGCCTGACCATCTTGGCTGGGAAAGATGGTGTTCATCGGCACGGATTGCCCGTCGGCCATCACCACGCGCACATGGCGGCGGCGCATTTGGCGCGGCTCCGACACGCCAACCGAATGGGCGATGGTTTCCACCTCTTTGATCACCTGCTTGGCGTAATGGGCCACGCGTTTGTATTTGTCCTCGACCACAAGGCCTGCTTGCAAGCGCGGATCATGGGTGGTGATCCCGGTGGGACAGGTGTTCTTGTTACACTTGAGCGCCTGAATACAGCCGAGCGAAAACATGAACCCCCGCGCCGAGGTGACGAAATCCGCCCCCGCGCAGATCGCCCAAGCCACATCAGAGGGGTTTACCAATTTGCCCGCCGCAATAATTCGGATGCGGTCGTGCAGCCCATGTTTATCACGCAGGTCCACCAGCATGGGCAATGCTTCGCGAATGGGCATGCCGACCAGATCGATCAAAGGCATCGGCGCCGCCCCTGTCCCGCCTTCACCGCCATCAATGGCGATAAAGTCCGGCGCGCAGTCCGCGCCGCGCTCATTGATCAGGTTGAAAAGCGGTTCCAGCGCGTCAGGAGACCCCATCACGGTCTTAAACCCCACGGGTTTTCCTGTGACCTCGCGAATGTGGCCGACCATATCAAGCAGATCCCCCCAATCATCGATCTCACGGTGGCGGTTCGGGGAAATCCCGTCCTGACCGATTTGCAATCCGCGGATCGCGGCGATTTCGGCGGTGACCTTCTCGCCGGGTAGAATACCGCCCTTCCCCGGCTTGGCACCTTGGGCCAGCTTCAATTCAAACATGCGGACCTGCGGGTGCTCGGCGACTGTGCGCAATTTGTCGTCGCTCAGATTGCCATGCTCGTCACGCACCCCGAATTTGGCGGTGCCGATTTGAAACACCACGTCGCAAGCGCCAAGCGTATGAAAAGGCGAAATGCCGCCCTCGCCTGTATTGAGCCATATGCCCGCCTCTGCCGCGCCGCGCGACAGGGCTTCGACCGCAGGGCGCGAGATCGCGCCATAGCTCATTCCGGAAATGTTAAAGATAGATTTTGCCACGAATGGGATCGCCGCCGTTGGCCCGATCATCATCGGTTCGGTCTTGGCGAATTGATCTTCGAGCGGCGGGAAAGCCGCATTCATGAAGATCGATGTGCCGGGGGTCGACAGGCTGCGGGTGGATCCAAAGGCGACGGTATTGCCCTTGCCCGTGCCGGCATGGGTGACCCAATCGCGTTGTGCGCGGTTGAATGGCATTTCCTCACGGTCCATGGCAAAGAAATATTGCCGGAAGAATTCACCAAGCGTCGAGAAAATATGCCGGAACCGCCCGATCACCGGATAATTACGGCGAATGGCATCGCTGGTTTGGAGTTTGTCGACGATGAAGAACAACAGCGCCATCAACGCCGCCCCTCCCAGCACCAGAACAAAGACCAAGGCCAAAACCGTCAAGGCGTGCGTCGCAATTCCCATAAGTATCCTCAATTGATGTGTGTCAAAGTCAGGTTTAGCGCTATGCTAGACTATCACAGTCACACAAACACAGGGGGCAATGCCGCGCAACAACGCGTTGTGCAAATGCGACGCCGCCACCTCGGAGGAGAGATATCATGCCCGACCCAATGAGAAGGTTCATCCGCTGTGGCGTGGCCATTGCCGCGCTCTTGGCGCTGCCGTTCATGACCGCTCCGCAAGCGGCCCATGCCGAAAACGGATTGATCCAATATGTCACAGACGAGAGTTATGATGATGTGATCTTCGGGCTTGAGAACGCCATTCTCGATCAGGGATTGCTCATCGATGGCACCTCGCATGTGGGTGACATGTTAGAACGCACACGCGCGGATGTGGGATCGGATGTGGTGTTGTTCACCCGCGCCGATGTCTACAGTTTTTGCTCGGCCAAATTATCGCGCAAAGTGATGGAGGCGGACCCGATGAACATCCGCTTTTGCCCCTATGATATTTTTGTGGCGCAAATGCCCGATGATCCCGATCACGTCACCATCGGCTATCGCGCATTTCCAGAAGGGCCGATGCAAGAAGTGCAAGCCTTAGTCGATACCATTGTGCGCAGCGCAATCAGCCTAGATTAACCCCACCCGATCAGGCTACACACAACAGATCAAATAGAGACGCCCATTACCAAACGCCTCTCTTTACCATGTGCAGTGTTCTGAGCCCAGCGCACCGAGCACCGTCCTATTCATCCTCTTATCAGGCAAGAGACGGCCAAGAACCAAGTATGGCCGGAGTTCAGGCGCGAGGGTCTTTGGCCCGAAGATTAGTGATAAATTCCATCTGTAATACTGCGGCGGGCACGCGCGACTTTACAGCGTCACACGGGCTGCGATTGTGACTGCAACTGTGGCGACAACTGCGGGCGGCGAAAGTCAGGCCGGGCCGGCGCCGCAAAAGCAAACAAGGCCCGACCCTCGCGGGTTCGGGCCTTGGTCAATCTTACATGTGAACCGTGGCGACAGCGCCATCAATGCGCGGCCGATGCACGGCTAATGCACCACAGCATCATCCGGTTTGGGCCGGTTGCTCGCCCCGACACGATCCCCGATGATCAACCCGTCGGTTCCGGCGCCGACTGCGATCACATCGCCGTCCTTCACATCCCCGGCAAGCAACATCTCGGCCAGTGGATCTTGCAAGGCGCGCTGGATCACCCGTTTGAGCGGGCGCGCCCCGAACACCGGATCATACCCTTCGTCCGCGAGCCAGACTTTTGCGGCCTCGTCGATGTCCAACGAGATCTTGCGCCCGGCCAAACGGTTCGCCAACAAGCCCAGTTGGATTTCAACAATCCCGCTCATATCCGCGCGCGCCAGACGGTCAAAGATGATCGTCTCGTCCAGACGGTTGAGGAATTCGGGCCGGAAATGCGCCCGCACCGCATCCATCACATCGCGCTTGGCATCCGAGGCATCGGCCCCATCGGGCAATTGGCTCAGCGATTGCGCGCCAAGGTTGGACGTCAGGATGATCAAGGTTTGCTTGAAATCCACGGTCCGGCCTTGCCCATCGGTCAAAACCCCGTCGTCGAGCACCTGCAACAGCACGTTAAACACGTCAGGGTGGGCTTTTTCCACCTCGTCAAACAGCACCACCTGATAAGGACGGCGGCGCACGGCTTCGGTCAACACCCCGCCTTCGTCATATCCGACATAACCGGGAGGCGCCCCGATCAAACGGCTGACCGCGTGTTTCTCCATGAACTCGGACATATCGATGCGCACCATGGCGTTGTCGTCATCAAACAGGAACTCGGCCACGGCTTTGGTCAATTCGGTTTTACCGACACCGGTTGGCCCAAGGAAGAGGAAGCTGCCCAGCGGGCGGTTTTCGTCATTCAGACCGGCACGCGCACGGCGCACCGCATTGGCCACGGCTTTGACCGCCGAATTTTGTCCGATCACCCGCTTGTGCAGGCCATCCTCCATGCGCAGCAGCTTGTCACGCTCGCCTTCGAGCATCTTGGTCGTCGGAATACCGGTCCAACGTTCGACCACCTGCGCGATTTGTTCGGGGCGCACGGCCTCTTCGACCATGACCCCATCGGTGCCTTGGCTTTCCGCATCCTCCAACTTTTTCTCCAAGTCGGGGATCACGCCATAAGACAGCTCCCCTGCTTTGGCGAGATTGCCTTCACGTTTGGCGATATCCAATTCAGCGCGCGCCTTGTCGAGCGCTTCTTTGATGTCGCGCGCACCGGCAAGCTTGTCACGCTCGGCCTGCCATGTTGCGGTCATCTGATCGCTGCGCTCTTGCAGGTCCGACAGGTCACGCTCAAGCGTCTCCAAACGGTCCTTCGACGCCGCATCTTCCTCTAACCGCAACGCCTCTGCTTCGATCTGCATTTGCAGGATCTGACGGTCCAGCGCGTCCAGTTCTTCGGGTTTGCTGTCCACTTCCATGCGCAAACGGCTCGCCGCTTCGTCCATCAAATCGATGGCTTTATCGGGCAAGAACCGGTCGGTGATATAACGGTGCGACAGGGTCGCCGCCGCCACCAACGCATTGTCGGAAATCCGCACGCCGTGGTGCAGTTCATATTTCTCTTTGATACCGCGCAGGATCGAAATCGTGTCCTCAACCGTCGGCTCCGTCACCATCACAGGTTGGAACCGCCGCGCAAGGGCCGCGTCTTTCTCGACATATTTGCGGTATTCATCGAGGGTCGTCGCGCCAACGCAATGCAATTCGCCCCGCGCAAGCGCCGGTTTGATCAGGTTGGCCGCATCCATCGCACCGTCCGATTTACCCGCGCCGATGAGCGTGTGCATTTCGTCGATGAAGAGGATGATTTCACCCGCCGCATCCGTGACCTCGTTGAGGATGGATTTAAGCCGCTCTTCAAACTCGCCGCGATATTTCGCGCCGGCAATCAACGCGCCCATGTCCAACGCCAAAAGGCGTTTGTTGCGTAGGCTCTCGGGCACATCGCCGTTGATGATGCGCAAGGCAAGGCCTTCGGCAATCGCGGTTTTACCCACGCCCGGCTCCCCGATCAGAACGGGGTTGTTTTTGGTCCGGCGCGATAGCACCTGCATGGTGCGGCGAATTTCATCGTCGCGGCCGATAATCGGGTCGATTTTGCCCGCCTCCGCCGCAGCGGTCAGGTCATTGGTGTATTTCTCCAATGCCTCATAGCTGTCTTCGGCGCTGGCGCTGTCCGCTTTGCGGCCTTTGCGGATGTCATTGATCGCGGCATTCAACGCTTGCGGTGTCACACCGCCCGCAGTCAAAGCGTCCTTGGCGCCGGATTTGACCAAAGCCAGCGCCGTGAGCAAGCGCTCCACCGGCACAAAGCTGTCGCCCGCCTTTTTAGCAACGGCTTCCGCTTCGGACAAAACCTTGGCCGTGGCTTGATCCATATAGGTTTGGCCCGCGTCGCCCGACACTTTGGCGATCTTCGCCAAATTTGCATCGACATTATCAAGCACGTCCTTCGGCTGACCGCCCGCACGGGTGATCAGGGTGCTGGCAAAGCCTTCGGGGTCATCCATCAAGGCCTTAAGAATGTGGTCTGGGGTCAATCGCTGATGATCTTCGCGCATCGCAATTGTTTGAGCCGCCTGGATGAAACCACGCGCACGCTCTGTGAACTTATTCAAGTCCATTGCCGTTCTCCTTATATCAAAGCGCCCGTTCCGGTGGTGGCGCCCGCTTTGCGGCACGCCCCTGTTATCGGGCCTCACGGATAATTTGGGAAAAAGCAGGCGAGGCTTCAAGGGCAGGCTCGCCGAAAAACATGCGCAAACTGACGCAGGGGCCTCGTCTTGCAAACCGCCCTGTGTTCTGGCGCGGACATGACCAATCCGCCCCGATCCAAAGGCACAGCGCAAAGCGCGCCCGGACAATAGAGGGAACTTTTCCGTGATAAGGGCGTTTAATCCATGAAAACACGCCCATGTGTATATCACCCGCGCCGTAGAGCGCACCCGAGCAGAAAGGCACAACGCCATGCATACTGATAAACTTCAACTGGATGATCTTCGTTATAATCCGGCCCTCAGCGCGTTTGAGGCCAATGTGACCCTCCACGCCGAGGGAGAGGATTTTATCTACCCCTGCCAGATGGCTGCGCCTTTGGATGCGCCATTTCGCACCATCGCCCTCGGGCTGTCCGAGCGCGCCCGCTTACAACATAAAGCCGCGCGCCAAAAAGCGATGGGCATCGGCGCCATGCGGATGAGCCGGAAATCCAGCGCCGAAGAACGCGTGACCACGATGCTATGCAACCACGACACCCCTCGGTTCGCGGCATAGGATACGTCCCATCCGGCCGGCTGTCGGACGATGTAACGCGGTAACGCGTAAGGAGACGGGTGCGAGGCTTTTCATGGTGCCTCGCGCCCGTTCCTTTATAGGGCAATCATACTGCGACTATAGGGCAATCATACTGCGACACCCTCCGATCCAATTCTCGCCTTTTGCGATCGCGATTGCCACATGCTGCGCCAAAGCCTTGACGTGCGGCGTCCGGATCGCAACAAGGGCACAAACCCTCGCCCTATTGTACCGGAGCTGCGCCATGACCCATTCTTCCCCCCCTGCCGATGACCGTTTGATTGTTGCCATGGATGTCCCCAACGCCGTGGCCGGTTTGCAATTGGCCGCAGATTTGGGCGAGGCGGTGAATTTTTATAAAATCGGTCTGGGAATGCTGACGGGCGGCGGCTTGGGCTTGGCCAATGAGCTCAAGCAAGAACAAGGCAAACGCATTTTTCTCGACATGAAGCTATTTGACATTGGCGCGACGGTCGAAGCGGCGGTGCGTGGATTGGCACAATTCGATCTGGATTTCCTGACCGTGCATGGCGATCCGCATGTGGTACGCGCCGCCAAAGAGGGCGCCAGTGGCAAGCAGACGAAAATCCTTGCCGTAACAATTTTGACCTCGCTGGACCGCAAAGATCTTGATGCCAGCCTGATCAAAGACGGCGTGGTGGCGGATCTGGTTTTGGAACGCGCGCATAACGCATTCGAAGCGGGTGCCGATGGCATCATCGCCTCCCCACAAGAAGCCGCCGCGATCCGTGCCCTGCCCTCGGCGGCGGGCAAGTTTATCGTAACACCTGGCGTGCGCCCCGCAGGAGCCGCGTTGGGCGATCAAAAACGCGTGGCGACCCCCGCGCAGGCCATCACCGACGGGGTGGATCATATCGTGGTGGGCCGCCCGATCTGGCAGGCTCCCAGCCCCGCCGACGCCGCGCGGGCGATTCTCGACGAAATGCGCCGCGCCTGATCTTGGGCCGGTTCAGGTCGGCCACGCGCCCCAAATAAAGGGCAAATAGGCCCCTGCACACCTATATGTTGTGGATATCTCTGCCATTCGCCTAAAAAGCGGGTGCGCCAATGGTCGCGCATGTGTTAACCAATGTGCCAATACTGACATGAGTTTATCTATTTGATCTGGGGACGAGAGAATGGCCATTACCATCAACGCAGGAACGCCGGTTTCCAAAGACAGCAATCGCAGCGCGACCACCACGCTCGAAAGCGGCGCGCCGACACCGCCATCGCAGCGCGGTAACAACGGCGGCATGGCGCCGTTGGGCGAGGTGCAAAAAGCCCATAATGATCTGGTGCTGTCCTATCTCAAACTGCGCCGGATGACCGGAATGTTGGGGTTTGCTCTTCCTGTGATGTTGTTGATCATGGCGGTGACCCCCACGGTCAACTTCATGCCCTCGATTTCCGAATTCTACTATACCCCCGTGCGCAGCCTTCTGGTCGGGGTGATCGGCGCAATTGCGATCTTCTTGTTTTGCTACAAAGGCTATGCGGCCGAACCGCAACGCGTCGCACAACGCCCGATCGAGAAATTCCTCACCGATCGCCGGGTATCGATGGCGGCGGCTTTGGGCGCGGTGGGTGTGGCAATATTTCCGACCTCATCCGAGGTGGCCACAATGCCCGTGCCCTTGATGGTGCAGTGGCTGGGCAGTGGCGGATCGTCGATTTTGCATGCAATCAGCGCTCTTACTTTCTTCCTCGCGCTGGCGGTGATGTGTCTTGAAAACTTTCGCCGCGCGCCCTTGGACCGCACTCAAAGCCGCAGCCGCGCCGCAGAACGCAGCATCTACGCGGCCTGCGGAAATGTGCTGATTGGCTGCACTGCGATTTTGGTGCTGCTTTTTGTGATTGGTGCCGTCGGCAGCGAGGGGATCGCGCATTTCACCAAGGAAAACCACCTTATCTTCTGGTTCGAAACCTTTGGCTTGTTTGCCTTTGCGCTGGCATGGCTGGTCAAGGGCGAGGCATTGACGCCCGTGGTGAATATGGTCGCCTCCGCCGAAGAGGCCGACCGCGCCCGCGCCGCACAAAAAACCGCCGAACAGCACGCAGAGCGCGCCGCCGAAGAGCAGGCCTTGGAAAACCCGTTCTCGGCTTCGGCTTCGCGTAAGAAACCCCCGTTAAAATAGGCACCGGCGAAGCCACAATCAGGGCCGTATCCCCATAAGGAGGATGCGGCCTTTTCATATCATTTCTGCGCGATGGATGCGCCCTGTGTTCGCCTATTTCCCCAGAAAGATCCGCAGCCAATCTTGCAAATGCGGCACCGCACGCGGATGATCGATAAAGCCCTGCGGCGTCATCAATTCAAGCCGCTGCCCCTCATCCCCCAACCGCAATCGCGCGCCCGCATGGGTCGGCAGATACGCTGCGAAGAACACCACGGGTCCGACGGGGCGCGGGTAAACGGCCTGAAACTTCAAATCCTCCGGCGCAAGCTTTATACCGGTTTCCTCACGCGTCTCGCGGCAGGCGCAGACCACAGGCCCCTCGCCGTGATCGGCAAAACCGCCTGGCAAATCCCAATGATCCGGAAAGGCAATATCGGGCACATCGTCGCGCAGCAAAGCCACCAGGTCCCCACCGATAAAAAGCGCCACTTTCGCCCCGGCACACCGCGTGTCCATAAATCTCATTCCGCTCTCTTGCACTTTGCCTTAAGGTTAAAGCAGTCCCGTCCAAGCGCCAATGTGCATCTGTCCCAAAAGTCCGCGCGCCCGACGCGAAACAGACAACTTGCGGTCCGGTCACCGGGCCAATAGGCCATGTGACAAGGACGGGCCAATTCACAATGCCCCGGAGGCGACCGGCCATCCGCCGACCGCCCCGGCGACTTCCCACCGCGCATCACCACGCGCATAGGACCGAACCGCCACCGATCATGACGCCGAAAACCGCCCCTCTCCCCGCGCTCTGCCGCGATTGCATGACCTGTTTTGAAGGTGCCGCACGGTGCCCGTCCTGCGGCAGTCCGCGCATCGTCGCCCATGCGGAACTGTTTGAACTCGGCATTGCCCATATGGATTGCGATGCGTTTTTTGCCTCGGTCGAAAAACGCGACAATCCGGCCTTGGCGGGCAAACCTGTGATCATTGGCGGCGGGCGGCGCGGCGTTGTCTCGACCGCTTGCTACGTGGCGCGCATTCGCGGCGTACGCTCGGCCATGCCGATGTTTCAGGCCCTCAAACTTTGCCCCGATGCCGTGGTGATTGCGCCGCGCATGCAGGCCTATGCCGAGGCCAGCCGCGCCATTCGGCAAATGATGGAGGACATGACCCCCGCCATCGAGCCCTTATCGCTGGATGAGGCATTTTTGGACCTGCGCGGCACCCAACGCTTGCACGGCGCGCCGCCAGCGGTGATGTTGGCCCGCTTGGTGCGGCGCATGAAGGTGGAATTGGGTTTGACCGGATCAATCGGGCTGAGCCACAATAAGTTTCTGGCGAAAATCGCCTCGGATCTCGATAAACCGCATGGCTATTCGGTGATTGGAAAGGCCGAAACCGCCACGTTTTTGCATGATAAACCGGTGCGGATGATTTGGGGCGTGGGCGCCGCCGGACAAGCCTCTCTGGAGGCCGCAGGCATTCGCAGCTTTGCCGATCTGTTGCGGTGGGACCGGCGCGAGTTGCATGCGCGTTTTGGCACGATGGGCGAAAGGCTGTGGCATCTGGCCCGGGGGCAAGACACACGCGGCGTCTCGGCCCATGCACCGATGAAGAGCATTTCGAACGAAACGACGTTTTCCGAAGACACCGGCGATGCCGCGCTTCTCGACGGGCATCTGTGGCGGTTGTCGGAAAAGGTGTCCGCGCGGGCCAAAGCCAAGGCATTGGCCGGCCGTGTGGTGACCGTCAAGCTCAAGCGCAGCGATCACAGCGCCCTGTCCCGGCGGCTGTCGCTACGCGATGCAACACAGTTGGCTGATGTGATCTATCGGACAGCCAAGGGGCTCTTCGATCAGGTTGGCCCCAATGAGGGTCCCTACCGGTTGATCGGCGTGGGCCTGTCCGATTTGATAGACGAAAGCGGTGCGGATCTGTCGGCAGATTTGCTTGATCCCGATGCCGAACGGCGCGCCAAAACCGAACGGGCCACGGACGCAATCCGCAAAAAGTTTGGCCCCGAAGCGATTGTCAAAGGACGCGGTCTACGCGGTGCATCGGGGCACGGCCCCAAAGACGGCTCATAGCGCCAACACCATGTAACCTGCTGACCGTCGAACGGCACCTCTGGGCCCGAAACAGTGGCCGTGCAGCCTGCCCTGCGGGCCGCGCTATTCGGCGGCCAACGGAGTTTTGCGCGCACCGAAACGGGCGACATCCGCCACAACCCCGTCAATCAGGGTTTTAAAGGCGTTGAAATTCTCGTTCGGACGGACGGCTTTTTCATCCATATAGAGGCTGCGGTCGATTTCGATTTGCACCGCGTGTTGCCCGCGCGAAGGGCGGCCATAATGTTGTGCGGTATAGGCACCCGCGAAGGGCGTGTTGCGCACCACCCGCAGCCCCGCATGCACAAAGGCACGCTCGATCCGGTCGACCACGCTTTCATCTGCTGCGGCGCCGAACCGATCGCCGAGCACCACATCGGGGCGTTGACCGCCCAGACGTGCAATGCTTGCGACGGCCTCATGCGGCATCGAATGGCAATCAACCAGAACCGACATGCCGAATTCACGGTAACTGGTGTTGAGCAAATTTTGCAATCTCGCGTGATAGGGATGCCAATAAAGATCAATGCGCCGCTGCACCTCGCTCATCGGCAATTTGCCGCGATAGATCGCCCGCCCACCGGCCACAACCCGCGGCACCACGCCAAGGCCGGAGGCGATGCGCGGGTTAAGCGCCTTGCCCTTGGGCAGACCATCAATCAAGGCGGGATCCAATTCATCGGCGCTGCGGTTCAAATCGACATAGGCGCGCGGCGCGCAAGCTATGAGCAATGGCGCGCCAAAAGAGGGCGCGGCAGAAAACAGATCATCGACAAAAGCATCTTCGGAAGATCGGATCATTTGCGCATCCAGAACCGAGCTGCGCACAAAACTCCAAGGGTAGTCCCGCCCGCTGTGCGGCGAGGCAAAAACCACCGATGTGAGACGCTCGGGTGGCGAAATGACTTGATAGGCGTGCTTGGGCATGAAACGACCTCTTCCAAGGAGAGCATGCCTCAAAATATTCTCTATCAAAAGCCCCTTGACCCTTCTCCCGACTCCTTTTATTGACCAGCGAACCGGCGCGGCATCCCCGCGCCCCTTTTTATGGGGCGAGGCGCTGCATCGGTAAATGGGTGATTAGCTCAGCGGTAGAGCACTTCGTTGACATCGAAGGGGTCACTGGTTCGATCCCAGTATCGCCCACCATGATTTACGCGTCCGTTCCGCCGGATGCACCCGCTAGCGCCCTTATTTACAAGGGTCAATGAAACCAAAGGCGCACCCTGCGCCGCGAATGAGGAGAAGACCTATGAAGGTTAAAAACTCGCTACGCTCGCTCAAGAATCGGCATCGTGATTGCCGCGTTGTGCGCCGCAAGGGCCGCGTTTACGTGATCAACAAAACCCAGCCTCGCTTCAAAGCCCGCCAAGGCTAAGTCGCTGACAGCGCTGAATGCTAAAAGGTCGCTTCCTTCGGGTGGCGGCCTTTTTCGTTTGTGAGGACCGCAGCAGGTCCCGCCGGACCTGAGCAAAATGCCGTGAACAATCTGCACTGTGGAATCACGGCGCAGCCGTTGCCGCCGCAGGTGCCATCGCGCAAGCACCGCAAAGACAGCCATAACATCCCGCGCGTGCCATCGCGGCGCCCATGCGCATAAAATGCGGTAGAGGGACCGACCGCGCATAAAAAGGCCCGCCAAAACCGGCGGGCCCCTTTTGAATTCTGGTTGGGTCTACTCGTAGCTGCGCTGATCCTCGATCACCAAGCCATCCTTGGGCAAGCTCCCCGGCGCAACGATTTCAACCGTACCCTTAAGTTTGAGAACATCGGCGATACTGGCCGCAAAGCGGTCCTCATCGCCGCCGGTTGCTTCGATTTGCACATGCATGGTGTCCATCTCGCCAGCGCGCGCCGCGATCACCCGGGCTTTGATGATTTCATCGTGGCGCGCAACCAATTGCGCGACCTGTTCGGGGCGCACGAACATACCTTTGATTTTTGTGGTCTGATCGGCGCGGCCCATCCATCCTTTGATGCGCATGTTGGTGCGCCCACAGGGGCTTTGCCCCGCCAGAACCGCCGACAGATCACCGGTGGCGAACCGGATCAACGGGTAATCGGGATTGAGCGTGGTCACAACCACTTCGCCGACCTCGCCCTCGGCCACCGGAGTGCCGGTGCCGGGGGTGACGATCTCAACGATGACGCCCTCATCAACAATCATGCCCTCCATCGCCGTGGATTCGTAGGCAATATTTCCAAGATCCGCCGTGGCATAGCTTTGCAAACAGACAATACCGCGATCCGCGTATTCCGCCCGCAAAGAGGGAAACAACGCCCCGCCCCCGACAACTGCCTTGGTGATACCCAACTTCAGCCCCATCGCTTCGGCCTTGTCGAGGATGATTTTCAGATAATCCGGCGTGCCGGCATAGGCCGTTACGCCAATGTCATGGGCAGCGCGGGCCTGTAATTCGGTTTGCCCCGTTCCCGCAGGCAGCACTGCGGCCCCAACGGCGCGGGCGCCGCTTTCGAAAATCATGCCTGCCGGGGTCAGGTGATAGCCGAAACAGTTTTGAACGATATCGCCTTGTCCGATGCCCGCCGCCGCCAACACGCGGCCCATGCGCCACCAGTCGTGATCAACGCGGCCCGGTTCATAAATCGGGCCGGGGCTTTGGAAAATATGTGCAAAGCCCGAGGGCGCAAGCGTGGTCAAACCCCCAAAGGGCGCAGAGGCCCCCTGCGCCTTGCCGAGATCGGATTTACGCAACACCGGCAGCGCGGCCAGATCGGCAACACAGGTGATTTTGCTGGCCTCTACGCGGTCCAAGGTTCCCGCATATCCGGGCAAAGCCTGCGCCCGGGCGATTTGTGCAGGCAGCGCCTGTGCGATATCCTCGGCACGGGCCTCGGAGCTACGGGTTTCGGCGGCGTCAAAATGTCGGGACATCGACAGGTTCCTTCAGATAGGGCGCGGCGCGGCGCCAGTGGGCAAGGGTGGTCAAATCGTGCAGTGCGGCTCAGCTCAGCCAACGCTTGCGGCGGCGATATGAGCGCACATCACGAACGCTTTTACGGCCTTCGTCAGACATGCCAAGGTAAAACTCCTTTTCATCGGGATTTTCACGCAAATCAACAGCAGGACCGTCCATCATGGCGCGACCCGATTCCAGAATACTCCCGTAACGGGCCTAGTGCAGCGCCACATTGGTGTTCTGCTCTGCGACGAGGAAGATCGCGCCTTCCTTCTCGTTGAGATCCTTGAGGATGCCGAAAATCTCTTCGACGAGCTGCGGCGCAAGACCCATCGATGGCTCGTCCAGCAAGATTGTTTCGGGTTTCGACATCAAGGCGCGGCCAATGGCCACCATTTGTTGTTCACCGCCGGAGGTATAGCCCGCCTGGCTTTTGCGACGTTCCCGCATACGCGGAACATAATTGGAACCCATTTGAAGATCGGCAAAAATATCGCCCTTGGATACACGGCGCGTATAGCTGCCCGTCAGCAGGTTTTCCTCGACGGTGAGGCATTCTCGATACAGTGACGGCCTTCCATCACCTGAATGCCCCCCTTTTGCGCGAGGGCGGCAGGATCGAAATCTTGAGCCCACTCACCGCGATTGGAAGAGGCCGGTTATCGCACCTTGGCCTTTGCACGTGCCACTGAATTCGAAGCCGCCTTGCAAAGCCCCACCCCGGATTTATGCCTTGTCGATCTGTCGTTACCCGACAGAGACGGGCTTGGCCTTGTGCATCGACTAGCGCTGGAACAGGGGGCGAGCGTGATCATCATTTCGGGCCGGGCGCAGGTCCAGGACCGCGTGACGGGATTGGAATTGGGCGCCGATGATTACATCATAAAACCCTTTGATCCGGCCGAAGTCGTCGCCCGGGTGCGCGCCCGTCTTCGTGCCAATAAACCGGCCGAACAAAGCGGGCAATTGGCGCGTTTCTCCGGTTGGACCGCCTCTCTTAACCGCTATGTCCTCACCGATACCACGGGAACCGAAGCCCCGTTCTCCCATGCCGAGGGCGAAGTTTTACGGCTGTTTCTCGAACGACCCAAGCGGCTGATTCCTCGCGTCATGATGCAAGAGGCCCTTGGCGGGGCAGCGGGAGAAAGCTTTGGCCGCGCGATGGATGTGCGGATCTCGCGGTTGCGCACAAAACTCCGCGAAGATCCCAAAAATCCCCAGCTTATCAAAACCATATACGGGGCTGGCCATATCTGTTTGGGGGATGTGGATTGGAGCTGACCGGCGCGGCCCACCTTACGGAATCGTCTCTATCGGCTCTTGATCCGAATTGCCTGCGGCGCTACGATTCGGGTCATGACATGCTGCCTCATGTATCAATCCAACGCCTGCGGCCCTGCGCGGTACTACCGCGTCGAAATCGCCCTTAACCTTTTCGAAGAGGTCTCCGTCTTGCGCGAATGGGGACACAAAGGCGGAAAAGGCCGGATGGAAATCGCCATTTTCGCCAATCTGCGCCACGCCTCCGAAGCCGCCGACCGGTGGCGCGAAAGGGCGCTTAAACGCGGCTATGACCGCGCGGCTTAAACCGCCCAACGCCCTGCTGCATCGGCCAGAATTTCCAAGCCTTTGACCAAATCTTCCTCATGGGTGTCTTCCTCGAAGGCGTGGGAAATCCCGTCAATCGACGGCACGAACAACATCCCCACCGGCATCAAACGTGATAGGTTCGCCGCATCATGCAACGCCCCCGATTGCAGCGCGCGCCAGCGCCCCTTCGCATGGGTTTCGGCGGCCGCCTTCAGCGCCGCCTGCGCCCCGACGTCCATCGGCACAGGCTCCAGCCCCAGCAGGGAAGAATAGTGCAATTCCATCCCCTGCTCCGCCGCGACTTCGGCGGCCGTGTCGCGGATGATTGCCTCCATCCGCGACAGTCGATCCGTATCTCCGTCACGCCATTGCATTGAGAACACGGCCTTTCCCGGAACAACCGAGTGGGCATTCGGGGATAGGTTGATATGGCCGATGGTCCAAACCGTTTGCGGCGTCACCACATTGCGCAGCCGGTCATTGAGCCGCGCGTTGAACAGGCTGACCGCTTGGAACGCATCACGGCGCATGTGCATCGGCGTGGTGCCGGCATGGTTTTGCTCACCCTCGAATGTGATGCGCATGTCGCGGATGCCGACGATATCCGAAACCACGGCCGCAGTATCGCCGGCCTGATCGAGCCACGGACCTTGTTCGATGTGCATCTCTAAAAACCCGCTGAATCGCGCCGGATCGACAAACGGGCCGGTGACCAGATGCGCCATTGCTCCGCGCGCATCGGCAAAAGTAACCCCGTCCCGGTCGGTCAGTTCATCTGCCACTTCCAATGATAGCGCGCCGGACCAGATCGTGCTGGCTGTGGTGACGCCAAAACGGCCCTCTTCATCCTCGAAGTTCACGGCGGAAACCGGCGGCCCGCCCGCTTCAATCGATGCACGGGCGATCTCAAGCCCCGCAATCACGCCCAGCGCCCCGTCGAGCCAGCCCCCTTCGGGTTGCGTGTCGCTATGTGAGCCGATCAGCAACGATTTTTCTGCCGCTGCCAGCCCCCAAACCGACCCGACCGGATCAATATGCACCTCGAGGCCTGCCTCGGTCATCCGCGCCGCGATCCACTGCCGCGCCTTGATATCGTCACCGGAGAAGGCAGGGCGCACCACACCCTTACCGATACCGGAAGCCCCGATTTCCCGCAGGGCATGGAGATCGGCAAGAAAACGGTCGGGATTAACGGGGATCATCGGGATGTCCTTTGCGCGATGGAGTTTTAGGATGCGGTTTCATGATGGTCGTTGCATTAAGGTGCCCCGTGCGGGTGCGCACTGTCAATTTTCTCGGGGCTGCGGAGCGCAACCGGCCTGCACCTGTGGATTCTACGGGGATGGAGGATCGCACGCCGCCAGCCTACCCTATGCCTCAACATTCGTTGATCAAAGGCCGTCCCATGACATCTCCCGCATTGCATCTTTGGCTGCGCGCCGAAACCCGTCAAAATGAGGCCCGCGCGGCGCTGACCCCCGAGGGCGCGGCAGCATTGACGGCGGCGGGATTACGGCTGACCGTCGAGGACAGCGTCCAACGCGCTATCCCGCTGGATGGATACATCGCGGCGGGAGCAGAAATTGCCGCTGAGGGCGCATGGGCAAGTGCGCCCAGAGAGGCGGTGATCTTGGGGCTCAAGGAATTGCCCGAGGATGGCACACCCCTGTCCCATCGCCACATCATGTTCGGCCATGCCTATAAGGGGCAACATGCGGGTCGGGTGCTTTTAGAGCGGTTTCGCGCGGGCGGCGGCACCTTACTTGATCTGGAATATCTGACCGATGAAACCGGCCGCCGTATCGCCGCGTTCGGATATTGGGCGGGCTATGCCGGGGCGGCGGTCACGTTGCGCGCATGGGCCGCGCAGCAGGATGGCAGCCTCTGTCCGCCCGCCGAGGCCTACGTCGATAAGGATGCGATGAACGCCGATCTTACGCGAACCCTGGCCAAAGCAGGCGCTGCGGACAAAGCTCCCAGAGCCTTGATCATCGGGGCAAAGGGCCGCGTGGGTGCCGGGGCGGCGGATCTATGCGCTGTGATGGGTATAGGCACCACGCTTTGGGACATGGAAGAGACCGCATCGGGCGGACCATTTCCCGAAATTCTCGCTCACGAAATTTTCTTCAACTGCATTTACGCCCGCCCGGGCACGCCGGTGTTCGTCGGACCCGATGCCGTGACCGCGCCGCGCGCCCTGAGCGTCATTGGCGATATCGCTTGTGATCCGGACAGTCACTATAACCCCGTGCCGCTTTATAGCGAGGCGACGACTTGGGCCGCGCCGGTCCACCGCGTGCATGACGCGCCCGTGCTTGATATTATGGCGATTGACAACCTGCCGTCGATGTTGCCGCGTGAAGCCTCAGAAGATTTTGCCGCGCAGCTGTTACCCGCCTTGCAAGGCCTTGCCCAACGCGCGCCGATATGGACGCGGGCCGAAGCGCTGTTCACCGAACATATTGCCGCGCTGTGATCCGGTGGCCGGTTAGGGCCGCAACAGATCATCTTCCTCATCCGAGGCCGAAAGGCCCAGCGCCTCCAATCCGGCTTCCAGATGATCGGACAAATGCGGCGTTCCGATCAGATAATCGCTCGCCGGTGTGGTCGCTTCGCTGGCGGCCGTGTCGAGCGCATCTTGCAACTCTTCTGCGGCGAAGCTGTCGCGGCCGATCCACATCACCGCAACGAGGCTGACGGCCTCTTCCTCGGTGAGGTTGTCGATAAAGCCGCGCAATTCACCTTCGGCGCGGGTCAATTCCCGCGCCATTAAAATCACCTGTGCCACTTTGCGCACTGAAATTTCCAACATATCCGTTTCCTTTCGCGCTGATATCGAGGGTCAGATTGCGCCATCTGGATGGGGCGGTCTTTGATCCTGCGCAAATGGCGGCATGGTCCGGATCAGGAGAACAGCCGGAAATAAAGCCCGCTTGGCAGAAATTGCGACAGCCGGAACAACCACGCAAAAGGTGCAGGGAAGCTTTTGGCAAACCGCGTCGAGCACATCAGTTCAAAGACCTCCTGCGCAGCGGCGTCAGGCTCCATGATTTGCGGCATCTTGAAATCGTTTTTGGCGGTCAGGCGGGTGCGGATGAACCCCGGGTTGGCGAGTTGCACTTGAACGCCGCTGCCGCGCAAATCGGCCTTCATGCATTCAGCTAACGACATCACCCCGGCCTTTGATGCGGTATATCCGATAGAGCCGGGCAAGCCACGAAACCCCGTCAACGAACCGGTCAGGACCACATGCCCGTGACCACGCGCCACCATCGGCGGCACGATCGTGCCAAGGCACCGCAACGCTCCTCCAAGGTTCACATCGGCCATAACCGCCGATTTTTCCGCGTCCCAGTCGGCGGTCCCCATCGGCCAATATGCACCGGCCAGATATATCACGCCATCCACCGCGCCGACCCTGTCATGAGCGGCGGTGATGCTGTCCATGTCGGTCACGTCAAGCACCTGCACTTCGGCCTTGGCAGGCAAATCCTCCGCAAGGGTTTGCAACGCCTTCTCGTTGCGTGCCGACAGCACCAATTGCACACCTGCACGGCTCAAATGACGGGCCAGTGCGGCGCCAAGCCCGTCACTTGCGCCAATCAGCCAATAGCGTTTTCCAGCCCATTTGGCGGCGGCCTGCGGCAGGGGATCAGTTGCGGTCATAAATGGCTCCTTATTCGGGGATCAACGTGACACGTTGCGCGTGGGTGCATCGGGTCTGTTACGATAACGCGCGCCCTTAAGTTTAAGTTTCATCGCCTGCCAGAAAATCAACACCTGCACGCGGCGCGACCCAAAGGGGCGGCGCAAAAGCATCCCCAATAGACGGCGATTGGTCAACGGTCTGCGCGGGCCGGTCAGGGTCGCCGTAACCCCGCCCGTTGCCGCATCATTGCCCCGCGTATAATCGATCAGAATACCGATGTGATCGGGGCCGATGTCAAAGCGGAAACGATACTGCCCGCTTTGCGGTTGAAAAGGAGAGACATGCAAAAGCTTTTGCGCGACAAGGTGATCAGCGGCCCGGATTGGGCTGCCATCGTTGTGTGCGCACAAGTAGCTATGGCGATCGCCAAAGGTATTCGTCACCTCCGCAATCACGACACGCAATGCACCGCCCTCATCATAGCATAGGAAAAAGCTGACCGGGTTGAAGACATGACCGAACACCCGCGGCTGTGCCAGCAATTCTATCCGCGCCGGCGACGCGATACCTTCGCGTTGGAGCAACTCGCGCACCCATTGGGCCCCACGTCCATGATGCGGTGCACCGCCGTGATCTGCATCATTTAACGAAACAACGCCCCGTTTGCCGCGTGCGAAAAGCTGCGGCGAGGTCACCTTTGCTTCGGCATCCAGCAACACATAGTCCACCCCATACCGAAATGTATTTTCCACGTTGCCCTTGCGTCCGTGCCATGTGTGCCCTGCGATATGATCGACCCCGGCCATGTCGGTTACTCCGCCGCCAAGGGCAGGCCATACTCGGCCTCGATCTGCGCGGCGATCTCCAGCCCGCTGGTCAATCCATCCTCGTGAAACCCATCGCGCATCCATGCCCCGCAGAACCATGTATGTTGCGCGCCATTAAGCCGGCGCACTGCGGCCTGCCCCGCGAACATCGCGCGATCATAGACCGGATGGCGCAGCGTGACATGGTCATACACCCGTGCCTCGTCAATCGGCCGTTGGCTATTGAGGGTGACAAACATCGGGTCTTCCATCGGGATCGGTTGCAGCGCATTCATCCAATAGGTCAGATCAATTTGCCCGACGCGGCGGCCGGGCGCTTCGGCATAATTCCAAGCCGACCAAACCCGGCGGCGTTTGGGCATCACCGTGGGATCAGCATGCAACACGATGTCGTTGGGTTGATAACGGATCTGCCCCAAAGCGGCGCGTTCATCACCGCTCGGGTCTTCGAGCAAGCGCAGACTGTCATCAGCATGGGTGGCAAAGATCACTTCATCAAACCCCATCCATTCGTTACCGTATAGTTTGACCTCTGCGCCCTGCCCGTTTCGGCGCACGGCGGCGACCGGCGCGTTCAAACGCATATCGACACCGCGCGCGGCCATCGCCGCCTCTAACCGGCGCACATATTCGATGCTGCCGCCCTTAACGGTGTACCATTGATGTTGGCCGCTGTGATGCAACAAGGCGTGGTTGTCGAAAAACTGCAACATCGCAGCGGCGGGGAAATCCAGTATTTTTTCTTTGGGCGTGGACCAGATCGCACCGGACAATGGCAACAGATAACGATCACGAAACCAATCGCCAAGATCAAGCGCCGCAATCAACTCCCCCACGGTCATGTCGGCGCGTTCCACCGCATGCAATGCTTCGGCGTTGAACCGCACGATGTCGCGCAGCATACGCAGATATTTAGGCGACAGCGCATTGCGTCTTTGCCCGAACATCGCGTTCAAATTGTCCAATCCATATTCAAATGCACCGTCTTGCAACGACGCGGCAAAACTCATCTGACTTTTGCACACCAGCACATCCAGTTCGGCAAACAGCCGTGCCATATTTGGATAATTGGCATAGTTGAACACGATAAATCCGGTATCAACGGCCTGATCCCCATACCGTCCGGCCATGACCGTGCGGGCATGCCCACCCAAACGCGGTTCGGATTCGATCAAAGTGACATCATGGCGCTCGGACAGGCGATAGGCCGCGCCCATCCCGCTGATCCCTGCGCCAATAACGGCAATGCGGCGGCGAAGGGGGCTATTTTCAAAAGGCATGGGCGTCTTTCTTCATGAGGGCGCTTTAGAGCATATATCACAAAGGTTACGCACTCTTGCGGCTTGCGGATCACTTTGCGCCGAAACAAAGAGTATCACCCCCCGGATAAAAAATGATCCACGCGGCCGCTTGCTCCGTAGACCTGTTATGTTGATGGATAGCCGCACCCAAGATTTGCTCGATCTGCCCCCCGCCTCCGACGTGGAGCGTGGCGCGAATGACTGCAATGCCTCGCCGGCGGACGCGCGCCGTGCTATGTCAAAGACACGAAGCACAAAGAAGGCGAGAGCAAAGCGCGTGACAGGGAAAACACCCCCGCCAGAAAACAACTGGATCGCAGAGATGCAGCGTATCCGTGATGCCCGCGACGAAGCTGCATTCGCAGCGGTCTTTGCCCATTTTGCCCCGCGCGTGAAGGGGTTTTTGATCAATTCCGGCGCTGATGCGGGCATGGCCGAAGAATGCGCCCAAGAGGTGATGACAACCCTTTGGAACAAAGCGCATATGTTCGATCCCGCGCGGGCCTCTTTGGCCACGTGGATTTTCACCATCGCCCGAAACCGCCGCATTGACGCCCTGCGCAAACAGCGCCGTCCGGAGCCCGAAGACCTGCCATGGGGCAATGAGCCGGAACCGCCGCAGGACGAAGTTTTGGGTCTTCAACAAGAAAGCGCGCAACTGGCCACGGCCTTGGCGCAGCTTCCCGAAAAACAACGGGCCTTGGTCGAGCGCGCCTATTTCGCCGACCTCACCCATTCCGAAATCGCCGCCGAAACGGGGCTTCCCCTCGGCACCATTAAATCCAGATTGAGGCTGGCGCTCGACCGTTTGCGCCATGCGATGACATGACAGATCAAATCAAACACCATCTCGATGATGCCCTGCTTATGGGCTATGCGGCGGGCAGCCTGCCCGAAGCATTCAACCTTGTGATCGCCGCGCATCTGTCCATGTGCGACGAATGCCGCGCGCGTGCGCAAAGTTTCGATGCGCTTGGCGGCGCGGTTTTGGATCGAAACACCCAAAGCGCGATGGACGAGGGCAGCTTTGCCGCGACCTTGGAGCGGATCAAATCGGGCACGACACCGGCCGATGCCTTCGCCGCCGCGCCGCGTGTGTCCACCGGTGGCACCCTGCCTGCGCCTGTGCAAGATTACGTGGGCGGCGATTTGGACGCGGTGAAATGGCGCCCCCTTGGCATGGGCGTCAAGCAAGCGATTTTGCCCTCCTCCAAAGAGGCCTCGGTGCGATTGCTTTATATCCCTGCGGGGGCGGCGATGCCCGATCACGGCCACCACGGCACCGAACTGACATTGGTGCTCAAAGGCGCGTTCCACGACGAAGCCGACCGTTTCGCCGCCGGTGATATCGAGATCGCAGATGAGGCCGACAACCACACACCCATTGCCGACATCGGCGAGGATTGCATATGCCTCGCGGCCACCGATGCGCCGCTCAAATTCAACGGGTTCTTGCCGCGCCTGTTGCAGCCGTTCTTTCGGATTTAGCCCCGCCAACGCAGGGAACATAGCCCCCGTGGTCGAGACCTGCACCGCGCATGTCTGCGCGGTGCGCGAAGCGCCAGTTAGAAGCACGCGCACCGATGGACGCTTTGTTGAATGATTTGTTGACCGGTTCGGAAAACAGTGATTTTTGGACGGATGTGCGGGTTTCTTTGGCCCTGTCGATCACGTGGCTCACAAAGGCCACGTAGGTCACAAAGAGCGCAGGCGGAAACATGACTTCCCCCTTTTTATGGTTTTTCGTCGCTAATTCTGCGAGGGTTATGATCCATGGAGGCACGGTTTTCTTTCACAAGCAAGGAGATGGGACATGGCGATAAGTGGCATCGAGCAGGACGCGATTATTGAAAGGCTTGATCGCATCATCCGGCAGACCGTGCCGGACGTGGAGACGCTTCCGAAATATGGCGGCACGCTCTACACATTGAGACCGAGCGAGAAAGAAGGGCAGTTTTGCGGCATCTTCCCATATAAGGATCACGTCCAGCTTGCCTTTAGCAATGGCACAGCCCTCGAAGACCCCAACCACGTTCTTTCCGGAACAGGAAAGTTCCGGCGCCACATCAACTTCTCTGACCTTCAAGCGATTGCTCCTGAAACTCTTGCAGAGTTGATCGTCAACGCGGTTCAGTATTCACGTTCGCAGGACGCAGAATCGTTAAAGTGAGATATAAGCCCGGCCCTACACACGTGATATTCGGGCCGCGCCCAAAACCCTCACGATTGGCACGGCTACAAATCCCGTTCAAAACCCATGCCTTTGCTGAAGGATTTCACCTCGACCGCGACGGGTAAAGTTCATGCATCACGCAGCGTGGGCCGTTTTGGACAGGTCGCCGACAACCGATGGCCACCGGGTTTGGCACCGCGCCCTGCGCTCTATTCTTGCGGTTTCGCCGCCTCGGCAATCGCCTGCGGCGCGGTGCCTGGCGCATCGGGGGCGAGTTCTTCGAAATCGAAATTGTCCAAACGCTGTGCCCGCCGTCCGGCTTTGTTGGCAGAGATCTTGATATCCGCAAGGTCTTTGGAGGCTTGACCGAAATGCCGGTCAAGGTTCTCGACGCGGCTGCCCAAACGATCCACATCGCCGTGCAAGAGCGCCAGTTCACGGCGGATATTCCCCGCCTGTTCGCGCATCCTTGCATCCTTCAAAATCGCCCGCATCGTATGCAGCGTCGCCATGCAGGTCGTCGGAGAGACGATCCAAACCCGCGCGGCAAACCCCTCACGCACCAGCGCGGGAAAATTGGCGTGCAGCTCTGCATAAACCGCTTCGGAAGGCAGGAACATCAACGCCCCGTCGGCGGTTTCGCCCTCGATGATATATTTCTCCGAGATCGCCTTGATATGCGCTTTGACCGAGGACCGCATGCCTTGCGCCGCGCGGTTCAATTCCTCTTGCGTGCTGGCGTTTCGCAGCGCCTCGTAAGCCTCCAGCGGGAATTTGCTATCGACGACAATCGGCCCCGGCGGGTTGGGCAGATGGATCAGGCAATCGGCGCGCTTACCGTTGGTGAGCGTCGCTTGCAACGTATAGCTGTCCTTGGGCAAGGCCTTGGACACAATATCGTTCAATTGGATTTCGCCAAAGGCCCCGCGGGTTTGTTTGTTCGACAGAATGTCTTGCAGGCTGAGCACATCACCGGACAGTTTGGTGATATTGTCCTGCGCCTTATCGATGGTTTTCAAACGTTCCTGCAATTCGCCCAAGGAATGCGCCGTACGCCGCGCGCTGCCTTGCAGGTTCTCTTGCATCGCATTCGACACATGGGCAAGGCGTTGCTCCATCAATTGCAGCATATTGGCCTGCGCGGCGGCTTGCGCCTCGGACACATGGCTGAGCCCGCCTGCCAGTTGCTGCTGCCCGTCACCCAAGCTTTGAACTCGCTGGCCAAGTGCGACCATCTGCTGTGCCAATGGCTCGGCCATACGCGCCGAACGGCCCGCTGCGCGCACCGTCATCACCAACAAAACGAGGATCAGGGCCAACACCACAGCCCCGACAAGGCCCAGTTGCATCATTGGATCATTCAGGTCGAAAACCGGCGGCGTTACGTCGTTCATGTGCGTCCGAACAGCCGTTCAATATCGGCCAATTTGAGTTCAACATAGGTGGGGCGGCCATGGTTGCATTGGCCCGAATGGGGCGTGGCTTCCATTTCACGCAACAGCGCATTCATCTCTTCGGCGCGCATCCGGCGGCCCGAACGGATCGACCCATGGCAGGCCACGCGGCTGAGGATGGCTTCGATGCGGGCTTGGAGTTGCATGCTCTCATTCTGGTCGGCCAATTCATCAAGGATATCAAGCACAAGCGCGCGGGCGTTGACCTCGCCCAAGATCGCCGGGGTTTCACGCACGGCAATCGCGCCGCCGCCAAAGGGCTCGAGCGTCAGGCCAAGGCGGCTCAAATCTTCGGCGTGCTCCATGAGCCGCGCGGCGTCGCCATCGGACATCTCGACAATTTCGGGGATGAGCAACGCCTGCGCCGCGACACCGTTTGCGGCCATCTGCTTTTTGAGCTTCTCGTAGACAAGCCGTTCATGCGCCGCGTGTTGATCGACAATGACCATCCCATCGGCGGTCTGCGCAATGATATAGTTTTCATGTACTTGGCCGCGCGCCGCGCCAAGAGGGAGGTCCTGAATTTCGGGATCCGGCGCTTCGACAGGGGCTTCAACACGGCCCGAGAACCCGCCAGAGAATTCGGCAAAACCGCCGCCCGATTGCGGCGCGGCGGGATACTCCGGCGCGGGCGCTTGGGCGGCATAGCTGGCCATGCGCGCGCCCAAAGAGGGCCGGTCCATTTGGTAGACCCGCGCCGCGCCATTGGCGGTGGGGCCTGCGCCTTCGGGGCGAAACGCCCCCAATGTCGCGCCCGCCACGGTGGTCGAGGCGCGGTGCCCCGCTTCGGCCAAAGCATGCCGCAGCCCCGAGACGATCAACCCGCGTGCAAGGCCGGGGTCGCGGAAACGCACCTGTGATTTGGCAGGGTGGACGTTCACATCGACCAGTTGAGGGTCGCAATCAATGAACAGCGCGGCAGCCGGATGGCGGTCGCGGCTGAGAAAATCGAAATAGGCGGCGCGGAGCGCCCCGAACAAGAGTTTATCCTCAACAGGGCGGCCATTGACGAAAAGAAATTGCGCCACCGAAGAGCCGCGCGAATAGGTCGGCAAAGCGGCATATCCGGTCATCCGCAGCCCCTCGCGTTCGGTGTCGATGCGCAGGGCATTTTCGCCAAATTCGCGGCCAAGGATATTCGCCAAACGACCATGCAAAGCCTCGAACAATTCGCCGTTTTCGGGATCGGCGCGGAAGGTCACGCGCCCTTCGCCGCCGCCCGTCACATCGCGCAGGGTGAAACCGATAGAGGGTTCGGCCATGGCGAGGCGTTTGATAATCGCGGTGATCGCTGCCGCTTCGGCGCGGTCGGTGCGCATGAATTTGAGCCGCGCAGGGGTCGCGAAGAAAAGATCGCGCAGTTCGACCACCGTGCCGGCGGTCAATGCGGCGGGGCGCACGGGATCGGTTTTACCGCCAGCAACGCGCAGTTCGGCGGCGTCTTGGCCTTTGACGCGCGAGGTGATGGTCAACCGTCCGACCGCACCGAGCGAGGGCAAAGCTTCGCCGCGAAATCCAAAGGTGTGGATGTCCAAAAGGTCGGAGCCGTCGATTTTCGACGTGGCATGGCGCGACATCGCCAAAGGCAAATCATCGGGAGCAATGCCGCACCCATCATCGGTGACGCGGATCAAGGTTTTACCGCCATCCGCATAGGCCACTTCGATGCGCCGCGCACCGGCGTCGATGGCGTTCTCGACCAATTCCTTGACCGCTGATGCGGGGCGTTCGACGACCTCGCCCGCCGCAATGCGGTTGATCGCCCCCTCATCCAATTGGCGGATCACGGGCGCGGGGGCATCGGGGGCGTTAGGATCGCTCATATAGGGGTGTGCTTGGGACATGCCCCAAGACTTAGCATACCCAAGCGCGATTCGCACATCTCAAGATCGCAGTTATCCACCGGCAATTTCGCTCACCATCACGGCGGCCACCGGCGCCCTACCCGCCGCTGGCGGTGCGATACCATGCGACGATTTTGGCCCGCTCGGCCGGTTCCATATAGGACAGGTTCGCGGGCGGCATGGCATGGGTCAGGCCCGCTTGCATATAGATATCGCGGGCTTGGCGGGCGATTTGCGCCTCTGTCTCCAACCGCACGCCTTTGGGGGCCCAATGCATCCCCTCCCACCCCGGCTCCGCCGCGTGGCACATGGAGCAGCGGCCCAGCACGATATCATGCACCTCTTCAAAGCCCTCGGCCTGCGCAAACCGCAAGGCTGCGCCGCTGGCCTCCTCACGTTCTGCGGCATGGAACATCGGTGCGGTGGAAAGCCACATGATGACAATAAAGAGGATCGCCGTCGCCAACCACGTCCATGTGGGATTGCCTTTGCGGGCATGTAGCGTGTTGAAATAATGCCGGATCGTCACCCCCATCAAAAACACCAAGGATGCGATCAACCAGTTCATCTCCGACGCAAAGGCCAAGGGATAGTGGTTCGACAGCATCAAGAAAATCACCGGCAAGGTGAGGTAATTGTTATGGGTGCTGCGCTGTTTGGCGATCTTGCCGTATTTGGCGTCTGGTGTGCGCCCCGCCTTGAGGTCGGCAACAACAATGCGTTGGTTCGGCATGATGATGAAAAACACATTGGCCGACATGATCGTGCCGGTGAAGGCCCCAAGGTGCAGCAAAGCCGCACGGCCGGAAAACACCGAGGTGTAGAAATAGGCCATCGCAACGAGGATTACATAGAGCAGCACCATCAACCGCGTGTTGTCATCGCCAAACTTGGATTTGCAAATGCGGTCATAGGCGATCCAGCCAAAGGCCAGCGAGGCCAGCGAAATCAAAACAGCCTGCCATCCGGCAATATCGGCCACGGCAGGATCAACGAGAAAAAATTCCGACCCCATGTAATAGACAAGAAACATCAGGGCAAAACCGCTGAGCCATGTGGAGTAGCTTTCCCATTTGAACCAGATCAGATCACCGGGCATCGCATCGGGTGCGACGAGATATTTTTGCACATGGTAGAATCCGCCGCCGTGGACTTGCCATTCCTCGCCATCGGCGCCGGAGGCAAGATTGCGGTCGCGGTGCAAACCCAGATCGAGCGCGATGAAGTAGAACGACGAACCGATCCATGCAATCGCGGTGATCACATGCACCCAACGCACGGCAAATTCGATCCATTCGCCCATCGCTGCCAGATCATACATCGCGCATCTCTCCTATTGGTCCCGGTTCTGCCAAGGCTATCGCATCGGGCAGCTTTTTGTTAATCCTGCAAATACCACCAGCAGTTTCAAGAAGGCATTGAAAATGGCCTATGTGAATAACGTCAAAATGTTTGTCCGTGTCTATGAGTTGGGCAGTATGAGCGCGGCGGCCCGCGATCAACGCACCTCGCCCGCCGTGGCGTCGGCGCGCATTGGCGAGTTGGAAAAACATCTGGGCGTGCGCCTGTTCAACCGCACCACGCGGTCGCTCAGCCCGACAGAGCACGGGCGGCTGTTTTACGACGGGGCCTGCGCGATTCTGGATGCCATTGACGCCGCCGAGGCCAAGGTCATGCAGGCCAGTCAAAGCCCGCGCGGCACGCTGTTTGTCGCCGCCCCTTTGGGAATCGGGCGGCGTTTGATTGCGCCTGCGGTGCCGGCGTTCAAAATGCTCTACCCCGAGATCGACATTCGTCTGCGATTGTCGGACCGGATCGTAGATGTAATGGGCGAAGGGTTGGATTTAGCGTTTCATTTGGGGCCGCTGGAGGACAGCGATTTGAAAATCCGCGTGATCGCCGATTGCGAACGGCTGCTCTGTGCCGCGCCGTCCTATATTGCCGCGCGGGGGATGCCCGAAGATGGCGATGCGTTGATCGCGGACAAGCATGATTGTTTGAACCTGCGGTTTCCAGGAGCACGCGAATTCCGCTGGAGCCTGCAAACCAAAACCGGCGCGCGGGCCTATGCTGTCACCGGCCCGTTGGAAAGTGATGATGGCGATGTGCTGACCGGATGGGCTTTGGCCGGATCGGGGGTCGTGATGAAACCACGTTTCGAGGTAGCGGAGCATTTGGCCAGTGGCGCGTTGGTCGAAGTCGCCGCCGCCACACCGCCCCTGCCCGCGCAGCTGGCCTGCCTGACGCCCAGCCGCAAGTTGCGCGACCCAAAGGTGCAGCTTTTTACCGAATTCATGGTGGCCAAATGCCGCGAAGCTTTGACCATCGCAGAATAGCGACAATCAGCCCGCTCTTTGTCGGTCTCTTGGCCGGTGAAAGGCATGGTAGAGCCGACCATCGCGGCCCAAACGCGGGCGGGCGTGCAGCGCAAGCCCTGTGCCCCGCGACCCTCTAGGCCAACACAAAACAGACCCCAAAACAAAAAATCCCGGGCGCGAACGCCCGGGAAGTACTCTGTCAGCTGATTGGAAGGAGATAATCAGCCTTTGGAGAATTCTGGGTAGGCTTCCATCCCAAGTTCCGCGAGGTCGAGACCATTGATCTCGTCTTCTTCGGACACCCGCAGACCCATCACAGCCTTGAGGATGAACCAGGTCAAACCGGATGCGACGATGGTGAAGATACCAACCACAACGATCGAATAAAGCTGGGTGCCGAGCGACGCATCACCATTGGTGAAGACAACCGCGATGGTGCCCCAGATGCCGCAGATCAGGTGAACCGGAATGGCACCGACAACGTCATCGATTTTCAGCTTGTCGAGGAAAGGAACCGCAAAGACGATGATCACACCGCCGGCAGCGCCGATCAAAGTTGCCGCACCCAAGGACGGGGTCAGCGGTTCGGCGGTGATCGACACGAGGCCGGCCAATGCGCCGTTGAGAACCATGGTCAAGTCAGGCTTCTTGTAGAGGATCTGCGTCAGGATCAGGGCTGCAATCGCTCCGCCAGCTGCCGCAGTGTTGGTGTTGGCAAAGATCCGGCTTACGTCGCCGACATCACCCACGGTGCCCATGGCCAGCTGCGAGCCGCCATTGAAACCGAACCAACCGAGCCACAAGATGAACGTACCCAAAGTTGCAAGGGTCAGGTTCGAACCGGGGATCGGGATCACGCGGCCTTCTTTGGAGTATTTGCCGATACGCGGACCAAGGATCAGTGCGCCGGTCAAAGCGGCCCAGCCACCCACCGAGTGCACAACAGTGGAGCCCGCGAAATCAAGGAAACCGGCTTGGTCAAGAAAACCGCCGCCCCATTTCCACGACGCTTGCAGCGGGTAGATCACGGCTGTCAGAACGATCGTGAAGATCAGGAAAGGCCACAGTTTGATGCGTTCGGCCAAGGTGCCCGAAACGATCGATGCCGTCGTGGCACAGAACATCAACTGGAAGAAGAAATCCGAACCGGTAGAGGCGTAGGAATAATCATCCGCCGTCTCGGCGGTCACGCCAACGGCTTCAAGAACACCAGGGCCCCAAACGCCCGAAAGCATGCCGTCAACCGACCAAGTGCCCAGCGGGTACATCAGATTATAGCCGATAAGGTAGTAAAAGATCGCCGCGAGCGAGAACAGCGCGACGTTCTTCATCAACTGCATTGTAACGTTTTTTGAACGCACAAGGCCCGCTTCGAGCATGGCAAAACCCGCCGCCATCCAAAACACCAGAAAGCCGCCAACAAGGAACAGCAAGGAGTTCAGGATGAATACGGTGTCGGTCGATGCGTTGACGCCCGGTGTCGGGCCGTCCTGTGCAAGGCCAAGGCTGGGCAACGCGATCAACGTCGCTGCGAGCCCAAATTTAGTGAGAGTTTTCATAAGTCTTTCCTTTCCCTCGGCGCCGATTAAAGCGCGTCCCCGTTCGTCTCGCCGGTGCGCACACGCACGGCTTGGCCGACGTCCAGAACAAAAATCTTACCGTCGCCGATTTTACCGGTCTTGGCGGTGGTGGTGATGGTGTCTACGACCTGATCGACCATTGCGGCGCTCACGACGATTTCGAGCTTCACTTTCGGCACGAAGTTCACGGCATATTCTGCACCGCGATAAATTTCAGTGTGGCCAGATTGCGAGCCGAAGCCCTTGATCTCGGTTACCATCATTCCGCGCACGCCGATTTCGGTCAGCGCCTCGCGGACCTCCTCAAGCTTGAACGGTTTGATTGTTGCAATAATCAGTTTCACCTTGGTCCCCTTCAGTTACTTTGCGCAGCATGCACCGCGATTTTGCCCGCTCAGAAAAAACCCGTATCCGAGAACGGGGGAAGTCAGAGCGGGGTCAAATCGGCGCAAAACCCACCTCATCTGATTAATTGTTGTGCGATTTCGAAACCATGCCTAATTATTGCGCAAAATTATAACGCAAACCGCATGGGCTTTGGCTCAACATCCGGCGTGTTTCGCTGTATTGTGTGGCAAACAATGAAGCCGAGCAGGGCAATACATGAGTGATTCAGGTCGTCGTCGCACACCCTTGGTGGCGGACAAACGCTATTCCAAGTCCAAAGCCAAACCCAAGGCCAAGTCGGGCAAAACCGCCAAGGCGGCATCCAAGGCCAAAAGTAAAATCACGAGAGCCAAGGCAAAACCGGCCCGTTCCCCCCGGCGCCCAGCGCGCAAGCGTGGACCTATCGTGGGTGCATTTATCGGACTGCTACGGTTTGTGCTGCGTATTATTTGGGGGATCGGGTGGCGTGTCGGCACGGTGACAGCGCTTATTCTGGCGCTCGGCGTCGGCTATTTTGCCTCGACCCTACCGGAAGTCTCTGCCCTGCTTGATGGCCGCGCGCGCGGATCGGTGACACTGCTTGACCGCGAGGGCAATGTCTTCGCCTGGCGCGGCGACCAATTCGGCGGGGTGGTCACCGCGCAAACCGTCTCTCCACATCTGCGCAACGCCATCATCGCGACCGAGGACAAGCGGTTCTACAAACATTTCGGCGTCTCGCCACGTGGTATTGCCTCTGCGGTGCGGATCAACCTGAGCGCAGGGCGCGGGCCGTTGTCGGGCAACGGCGGTTCGACCATCACGCAGCAAACCGCGAAGCTCTTGTGCATGGGCACGCCCTATGTGCCCGAGGATTGGAAAAGCGAAACCGAATACGAAAATGATTGCCGCCAGGGATCGCTCTGGCGCAAGATCAAAGAGGCGACCTATGCTTTGGCGATGGAGGTGAAATACTCCAAGGACGAGATCCTCACCATCTATATGAATCGCGCTTTCCTTGGCGCGGGGGCACGTGGGTTCGAAGCGGCCAGCCAACGCTATTTCGGCAAATCCGCCGCCGAGGTCACCCCCGCAGAATCCGCCATGCTCGCCGGTTTGCTCAAAGCCCCAACCCGGTTTGCACCGACCAACAACCTCGAGCGCAGCCAAGAGCGCGGCGCATTGATCATCGGATTGATGCATGAACAGGGGTATCTGTCCGACAATGCGGCGCAGAATGCGCGCGACAACCCGGCCGAGCTCTCCGAAGCGGCAGAGGCCAAGGCAGGCGGATACTTCGCCGATTGGATGATGTCCACGGGTCCGGAGTTTTTGACCCGCAACACCACCGAAGATGTGGTTATTCACACAACAATGGATCAGCGCCTGCAACAAGCCGCCGAAGACGCGATGAAATATGTCTTCGAAAACAAGGTGCGCGAAGGATCAAAAGCCCAGACCGCGATTGTGGTGATGAGCGCCGATGGCGCGGTGCGTGCCATGGTTGGCGGGCGCAAAACCAAAGTGTCCGGCGCCTTCAACCGTGCAACGCAGGCTTTGCGCCAAACCGGATCGGCCTTCAAACCCTTTGTCTATGCCACGGCTTTGGAGCTTGGCTATCACCACGATGATCTGGTCGATGATACCCCGCTGACGATCAACATTCCCGGTTCGGGGCCATGGTCGCCGCAGAACTACGACAAAAAGTTCCACGGCACGGTGACGCTGACCGAAGCGCTGCGCAATTCGCTCAACATTCCGGCAGTGAAAGTGGCGCAAAGCGTCGGGCTTGATATGGTGCGCAAGGTGGCCTCCGATTTCGGAATCGAAAGTGATCTGGCCGCAGGGCCGGCTTTGGCGCTCGGCGCATCAGAAAGCACATTGATCGAAATGGCCGGCGCCTATGCCGGTATCCTCAACGGTGGGTCGTCGGTCACGCCCTACGGATTGATCGAACTGCGGCTTCAGGGCGAAACCGAAGCCTTGATGAACAATGACGGCACCGGTATCGGCGAGCGGGTAATCCGCGAAGATGCGGCGCGCGAGTTGACCTATATGATGCATAACGTGATCGAGAACGGCACCGGACGGCGCGCCCGTCTTGAGGGGCGCGAGGCGGCGGGCAAAACCGGCACCACGCAGGCCGCACGTGATGCGTGGTTCCTTGGCTTCACCGCCGATTATGTCACCGGCGTCTGGATGGGCTATGACGACAACACACCATTGACCGGTGTGACGGGCGCGGGCCTGCCTGCGGAAATCTGGCACGAAACGATGATCCGCGTACATGAGGGCACCGAAGTGCGCCCATTACCGATGCTGCGCCCTGCCCCGCGCGCAGAGCAACGCCAGCTCGCACCCGCAAATGCGCAAAAGCAACGGCCGCGCAATGCCATCGAGCGGCTGTTGGGCGATATTTTGGGCATCAACTAGAGCGACCGTAAAGCCGGCATCGCCCGCTGCCGCAGAACCGAAACCAGAACCGAAAACGGCCCGCGCCAATATGGCGGGGCCGTCCAGAACAAAATGGTATCTTTCGCGTTTGCGGGTCAACCGGACTTTTTCAGATCTTCGATCAGGCCGTCGATATCGCCTCTGCGGCGGTCCAGCATCGAACCGATTTCGGTTCGTTCGGTCAGGCGCAAACTGATCCCCTCGATGATCATATCAAAGAACAGATCCTTACCGGATTTATCCGACACGAGGAATTTCACATCGAAAGGCGCCTCGCCTTTGAGCTTCACCATGGTGACCACCTCGTGATAGCTCTTTACCTTGCGCACGCCTTGCACGGTGATGACACCGCCGACAAATTCGTTGAACCGTTTGCCATATTTGCGCGCAACATAGCCGCGAAATGCGGTGGTAAACGCACGCATCTGCGACGCGCTTGCGCGGCGGCTATCCGGGCCGAGGGTCGAACGGGCGATGATATTGACATCCGCGTAGCGGGTGAAAATCCGCTCGAAATCCGAAATCATACGACCAAGCGATTGCCCCGAAGAGATCACACGGTTGATTTCGGCCACAGTTTTATCGACCAAGGCTTTGGCCTGTGCATCATTCAAAGCCCACGCGGCTTGCGGCGCGGCAAAGGCCGTCATGCCAAGCGCCGCAAAAGCGGTTTGGGCAAACATGCGGCGGGAAAACTTACTCATTGCTTAGGGCCTCATAGGGATCAAGTTGATCCGCAATATAGGGGTCATTGTCCGAACTTCCATAGGGATCGGCATAGGGATCATCATATCCCCCGTCTGCCGCCCCGACGTTAAAGCGACGGTTTTGCATGTAAACCGAGCGCGCGGCGGCATAGCTATCGGCGCTATTGTAATACAGATCATCCAAAGCATCGCCATAATTACCGCGATCGCCCAACTTAGACAGGACCGAGGCGCCGGTGCCGTAATATTTCTCGGGATCAGGTAAGGCATAAGACAGCGGATTGGTGACCAGATCGACCACCTTGCCGGTCGCGGCGCGCTGGGTCGAAGGGCCAAGCACCGGCAATTCAAGATAGCTGCCTTCGGGGGCGCCCCAAACCGCCAGCGTCTGGCCGAAATCGGTGTCTTTTTCATGCAGGCCGATCAACCCCGCCGGATCAAACACCCCGCCAACGCCAACCACCGTGTTAAAGGCAAACCGCGCGGTATTCGTCAACGCACCGCCCAAATCAAGTTGCAGCAGATTGTTCACCACCGTGCCGGGCAACGACAGGTTGTCGGAAAAATTCGAGACACCGTGGACCACAGGCGCAGGCACAATGGTCACGTAGCCCTTCCCGGCCGGGGCCAGAACGGCGCGGTCCAGTTTTTTGTTAAACGCATGCACCCGGCGGTTCGCCGCCTCGTCAGGATCCCACACACCATCGGACATCCGCGCCGGATCCGGCGTTGAGCAGGCAGCCAGTGCGATCAGGCCGGCGAAAAACGAGGCAGTGCGGACAGGACGCAACAGCATCCGCAGAGAAGAATAAGGCAATGGAGTTTCCGCGCTATTGAGCTTATGTTCCTATCTAGATGATCGGCAGCCAATGCCCACCCTTTGCGCCCGCGTCATCGCCACAATGTGGCCAATTGGCGACAGAAACCACCTATAAGACAGTTTCTGTTTTAAACTGCCGGACAAACGATCAAAATCGAGTTGTCAGATCACGGTCCTAACAAGGCGAAAAGACGCTCATGGTCACCAAAAAACAGCTGGAAGCCGGGCGGCACGAGTTACGCAAAACCCGCCGCGAGAGTCGCAAACTCTATTGGGCCGTCGGAATTTTCAGCTTTTTCGCCAATGTACTGATGCTGACCGGCCCGCTTTATATGTTGCAAGTTTACGACCGCGTGCTTGGGAGCCGTTCGGTGGCGACCTTGGTGGCGCTCTCGGTTCTGGTGCTGTTCCTCTACACGGTGATGGGGGTTTTGGATTTTGTCCGCGGGCGCATCATGGGGCGGGTCGGCGCACAATTTCAATCGCGGCTCGACCGGCGGGTGTTCGAAGCGGTTCTGGCCAAATCTGCCCTGCGCCCTGATGACACCAGCACCACGGGATTGCGTGATCTGGAATCGGTGCAACGGCTAATGACCTCGCCAGCCTTGATGGCGCTTTTCGATATTCCTTGGACGCCGTTCTTTTTAATCGCCATTGCGATTTTCCACCCTTGGCTCGGGTTATTGGCATTAGCGGGGGGGCTGGTGTTGATCGCCCTCACCGTGGCCAACCAAATCACCACACGGCAACCGCAAGGCCGCGCCGCCATGGCGAATGTGCATTCCGAAGCCGTATCGGAGCAGATGCGCAACGAGGCCGAAATGGTGCAAGCCATGGGGATGCGCGATGCTGCATTCGACCGCTGGCAAGTGCTGCGCGCAAACTCGTTGAAGGAACAGGTCCATGCCGCCGATCTGGGCGGGCTGTTCTCCTCTACGACCAAATCCTTCCGGCTGTTTTTGCAATCGGCGATGCTGGGTCTCGGGGCCTATCTGGTGCTGCAGAACGAATTGAGCCCCGGCGCGATGATCGCCGGTTCGATCCTGATGGGGCGGGCCTTGGCGCCTATCGAATTGGCCATCGGGCAATGGGCGGTGGTGCAACGCGCCGTGAAAGGTTGGGAGAACCTTTCGGAGCTTTTGGGCGAAGTGCCCCCCAGCGCACCGCGCACGCCATTGCCGCAGCCGCAGGCGCTTTTGGAAGTGCAGCAAGCGACCATCGTCCCCCCCGGCGAGGCGCAAGCCGCGCTGCGCATGGTGAGCTTTACGGTGCAACCGGGGCAAGCCGTCGGGGTGATCGGCCCGTCGGGGGCGGGGAAATCGTCCCTGGCGCGGGCCTTGACCGGCGTCTGGCGTCCGGCAGCGGGGAAAATCCGCCTCGATGGCGCGTCCTTGGACAACTACGGCCCCTCCATGTTGGGCCAATACATCGGATACTTGCCACAGCGGGTGCAATTGTTCGACGGCACCATTGCCGAAAACATTGGAAAACTGTCGATGAACCCAGATCCCGCAAAGGTCGTCGAAGCGGCAAAGAAAGCCGATGCGCATGCGATGATTTTGAAGCTGCCACATGGGTATGACACGCAGATGAGCGCCACGTCAGGGCGCCTGTCGGGAGGACAAATCCAACGGCTTGGCCTTGCGCGGGCGATGTATGGCGATCCGGTGATCCTGGTGCTCGACGAGCCGAACTCGAACCTCGACAATGAGGGCAGCCAAGCCTTGAACCGCGCCATCCGGCAGATGAAATCCGAAGGCCGCTCGGTCTTGATCATGGCGCACCGGCCATCCGCCATTCAGGAATGCGATATGCTGCTCATGTTGGAGAACGGTGCGCGGGTGGCCTATGGCCCCAAAGAGGATGTGCTCCGCGAGGTGGTGCAAAACCACAAACAAATTCGTTCCAATACCACCCCCGGAGGCGTGCGATGACCGCTGCGAAACCGGGCCAGCGCCCTGCCCCCAAGCCGCGCAGCGCAGCGACAAAGCCTGCGGCGCAATCCGCCGCGCCCCTGTTGCTTGGCAATGGCGGAGCAAAGGCGGCAGATGATGTGCCGAACTGGTCGGCGCGGGTGCCTTTGATGGCGGGGATCATCACCTTGGCCGTGCTGCTGTTGGGATTTGGCACATGGGCGACCTTCACGCAGATTTCCGGCGCGATCATCGCAGGCGGGCGAATCGAGGTCGATCAGAACCGGCAGATCGTCCAGCACCCCGATGGCGGCGTGGTTGATGCGGTTCTGGTCAAGGAAGGCGAAACCGTCAGCGCCGGCACGATTCTGCTGCGGCTTGACGACACGCGATTGCGGTCGCAATTGGCGATCACCGAAGGGCAGCTTTACGAATTGATGGCGCGGCGCGGCCGGCTTGAGGCCGAGCGTGACGGCACCAAATCCGCCGTTTTTGATCCGCTTTTGATCCGCGCAGGCCAAGCCAACAGCAACGTTGCCGGCCTTGTTTCCGGGCAAATGCGCCTGTTGGAGGCACGGTCGAAGACGGAAGAGCAAGCGCGAGAACAACTGCAAAAGCGGCGCAGCCAGATCGGTAACCAGATCGACGGGCTCACCGCGCAAAGCGATGCGCTACAGCGGCAATTGGCGTTGATCGGCGAAGAGCTTGCCAGCCAAAAATCCTTATTGGATCGCGGGCTTGCGCAATCGGCGCGGGTGCTGGGATTGCAACGTGAAGAAGCGCGGCTTTTGGGTTCTGTCGGCGATCTCGCAGCCCAAAAAGCGCAAGCAGAGGGCCGCGTGACCGAGATTGATTTGGAGATCCTCAAGCTCGGCAGCCAGCGCCGCGAAGAGGCGATCACCCGCCTGCGCGATCTGCAATATCGCGAATTGGAATTGGCGGAGCAACGCCGGGCCTTGATGGAACAGCTGTCGCGACTGGACATCACATCGCCGGTGTCCGGCGTGGTTTACGGGCTCACTGTTTTTGCCGAACGCTCGGTGATCCGCGCCGCCGATCCGCTGATGTATATCGTGCCGCAGGACCGTCCGTTGGTGGTGCAGGCCCAGATCGAGCCCATTCATATCGACCAGATTTTCGTCGGTCAGGACGTGACATTGCGGATATCGGCGCTTGATCAACGCACCACGCCGGAACTCATGGGGCGGGTGGTGCACATTTCCGCCGATGCCTTCCAAGATGACGCCACGCGCCAATCCTATTACCGTGCGGAAATCGTGATTTCAGAAGGTGAGCAGGCCAAGTTGCCAGCCGGGTCGCCCTTGATCCCCGGCATGCCCGTGGAAGCCTTTATCCGCACGGCGGATCGCACCCCGATCGCCTATCTGGTCAAACCGTTCACGGATTACTTCACCAAGGCCTTCCGCGAATAAACCGCACGGAACAAAACCGGGCGACGCGATCCAATCGGCCGCCCGTTTCCCGTGCCGGATCGATCATTTGTCTCTGTGCAACCCGCGATCCGCGCGTTAGCTTGGCCGCGAACGCCTCAAATGCCCTGCAATGGAGATGCGCCATGAGCCCCCAAATCGAAACCCGCCTTGCCGATATGGGCATCACCTTGCCCGATGCCCCCGCCCCTGCCGCCAACTACATTCCCTTCGTGCAGGTCGGTGATTTGGTGCATGTCTCGGGGCAAATATCAAACGGCCCCGACGGGTTGATCACTGGAAAACTCGGCGCTGATCTGACGGTCGAGGATGGAGCGGCAGCGGCACAAACCTGTGCGATCTCACTGCTGGCACAGGCCAAAGCAGCCTGCGGCGGGGATCTATCGCGGCTGGTGCGCTTGGTCAAACTGGTGGGGTTTGTCAACTCCACCGCAGACTTTACCCAGCAACCACAGGTGATCAACGGCGCATCGGATTTCATGGTGGCGGCGCTTGGCGACGCGGGACGGCACGCGCGTTCGGCGGTGTCTGCGGCGTCGTTGCCCTTGGGCGTTGCGGTCGAAATCGAAGCCATTTTCCAAATCAAATGAGCACCAACGCCCCCGCCCTGCCGGACGCATTCTTGCGCGCCCCGCTGGCCCATCGGGCCTATTGGGATCTGGCACAGGCCCGGCCGGAAAATTCCCGCGCCGCAATCCGCGCCGCTGTTGAGGCCGGATATGGTATCGAGATCGACGTGCAATTGTCGCGAGACGGCGCTGCCATGGTGTTTCATGATTATGCCCTCGACCGATTGACCGAAGGCAAAGGCGCCGTCAACGCGCAAACCGCAGCCGCGCTTGAAACCATTCCGCTCAAAGCCGGCGATGGCAGAGGCATGCCGCAGCTGTCCGACGTTCTCGACATTGTCGCGGGGCGCGCCGCATTGCTCATCGAGATCAAAGATCAAGACGGCGGCTTGGGCGCCAACATCGGCCGATTGGAACAGGCGGTGGCCATGGCGCTTACCGGATATCGCGGCCCGGTCGCGGTGATGTCCTTTAATCCACATTCGGTCATTCAAATGGCCGCTCTGGCACCCGATGTGCCGCGCGGAATCACCACTTGTGACTATGCGGCGGAGGATTGGCCGATGTTGAATGCGGCCAAGCGCGCGCGCCTGCGCGCCATTCCAGATTATGATGCGGCGGGCGCCAGCTTTATCAGCCACCAAGCTGAAGACCTCTCCCGCGCTCGTGTGGCGGACCTCAAAACACGCGGTGCGGGGGTCTTGTGTTGGACGATCCGTTCCCGTGCTCAAGAAACCCGCGCACGGCGCATTGCGCAAAATATCACTTTCGAGGGCTATGCGGCTGAAATCCCCGCTTGAATCCGGCCTCTGTAGACCCAAATAATTGGAGATAGGCCGCGCGGCCCCAAGGCACGAAGATAGGTATATGAGCGAAACAGCGATCGAAATCGAAGCGGTGAGCCATATATCTGCCATCGGGCAGAGCGATTGGGATGCCTGCGCCTGTGCCGATGATATGGCCGGACGACCTGCCGATCCCTTCACCACCTACCGCTTTCTCAAGGCCCTCGAAGACAGCGGATCGGTCGGGCGTGGCACCGGATGGGAACCGCATTATCTGCTGGCGCGGCAAGAGGGTGCCATCATCGCGGTCGCACCGCTCTATGCCAAATCCCACAGTCAAGGCGAATATATTTTCGACCACGGATGGGCCGAAGCCTATGCGCGCGCCGGTGGGCAATATTATCCGAAATTGCAAATTGCCGTGCCGTTTACACCCGTCTCCGGGCGTCGGCTGCTGACCCGTAAGGGGCACGAGATTCAAGGTCAAAGCGCCTTGGTCCAGGGGGCGGTAGAATTGGCCGCGACCAATAACATTTCATCGCTACACATCACGTTTTGCACCGAAGACGAAGCGGCCGCAGGCCGTGCGATGGGCTTGATGCCCCGGGCCAGCCAACAATTTCATTGGACGAATGACGGCTACGCCGATTTCGACGACTTCCTTGCGTCCCTGTCCTCGCGCAAACGTAAGAACATCCGCAAGGAGCGCGCGCAAGCCGCCACCTTCGGCGGGCAGATCCATATGCTCACCGGCGATCAAATCGAGCCGGAACATTGGGATGCGTTCTGGGCGTTTTATCAAGACACCGGAGCGCGCAAATGGGGCACGCCTTACCTGACCCGCAGCTTTTTTGATTGCGCACAAGAGAGCTTGAGAGACGATATTTTATTGGTGCTGGCCGAACGGGACGGCAAATACATTGCCGGCGCATTGAACTTTATTGGCTCTGACGCGTTGTTTGGAAGATACTGGGGCTGCTTAGAGGATCACCCGTGCTTGCATTTCGAACTTTGCTACTACCGCGCGATAGATTTCGCGATCCAACAGGGTTTGTCCCGCGTCGAAGCGGGGGCGCAGGGCGAACACAAATTGGCGCGTGGCTATCTTCCGGCAAAAACCCATTCGTTGCATTGGATTGCTGATGCCGGCTTTGCCCGCGCCGTAAGCGAGTTCCTCACGGCAGAAACCCGCGCCATAGACCAAGACATCGACGTTCTGACCGACTATGGTCCATTCCGAAAATCCAATTCTGACGAGGATCCCCAATGACCGAACGCCTAAGCGATACCGGCCGAGGCCCGCTTCTGGAGCCGTTGAAAGCGACCGGATGGTGTGTCGAGGAAACCCGCGATGCCCTTTCCAAAACCTTCACCTTCGAGGACTTCACACAGGCCTTTGCCTTTATGACCCGTGCGGCTCTTTGGGCGGAAAAATGGGATCACCATCCTGAATGGAGCAATATCTACAACCGTGTCAGCGTCACGCTGACCACCCATGACGCAGGTGGATTGACACCCTTGGATGCAAAACTGGCACGAAAAATGGACCAACTGGCACAATGACTTTGACAGAACTCCTCCACACCGACATTTATAACGGCACCTCAATTTCTGATGTTTTGACGCTGGAATTCCTCGCCTCGGCTTTGGGGTCGGTGGTCTCGGCACTGCTGATCTTACTGCTCGGATTTATCGTCGCCGGATGGGCGCGGCGGCGGTTGGTGCGCATGGGCGAGGCCTATGCCCGCCTCGACAGCACGCTGTTCAACTTCCTCGGAAACATTGCCCGATATACCATCCTCGCCTTTGCGGTTTTGTTTGTTCTCAATACCTTCGGGATTCAAACCACCTCGATTGTGGCCGTTATCGGTGCGGCCGGGCTGGCGATTGGGCTGGCGCTGCAAGGGACGCTTTCGAACGTCGCCGCAGGGGTGATGATCATCCTGTTTCGCCCGATTAAAATCGGAGATTTTGTCGAAGTCGCAGGCCAAACCGGCACCGTCAAAGACATCTCTTTAAACTTTACCGAACTGGCGGACCTCAGCAATGCGCAGGTGATCATTCCCAATTCAGAAGTTTGGGGCAATGTGATCAGCAACTATTCCTCCAATAACACGCGGCGCGCCGAATGGACATTTGGTGTTGGATACGGCGCGAATTTGAAGAACGCCGATGACATCATCCGCGCCACGATCCTGTCCGATCCACGTGCTATGAGCGACCCCGAACCATTTATTCAGGTCACCAATTTGGGCGACAGTTCGGTTGATTTTCTGGTGCGCGTCTGGTGCGCATCGAGCGATTATTTCGCCTTCCGCGCCGATATGACCCGGGCGATCAAAGAGGCCTTTGACGAAGGCGGCATCGACATTCCGTTCCCGACACGGACCATGTATCAGGTCACGCAGAGCTCAGAATAACGGCTGCGCGGTTTGCCGCATGACACGCGCCGTGCACCGCATGGGGCAAACCGCCTGCCGGCATAGTTCCCTCTACCGCAACGGGCACCGTGCCTGCGGCTCTTCATCTGCCTGCGGGCTTTGCATCGCGCCTTGGCCGGATGGGCCGATTGGCCGTGCCGCAAGTCATCAGCCGCGCCCCAAACCGGCAGGCCGCATATCGCGGTCCCAAGGCAAAAAACCATTTATACAAAGGGCGCCCCGATCCGGAGCGCCCTTTTATGCCGTAGTGCAACATCGCGGGATACTGCATCCCGCAAGGCGACGCGCCTTAAATCTCGGCCAGCAATCCTTCACCGGCAGAGACTTCGCACATGCCGGGGTTTTCTTCCGCGTTGAAGACCGAAACAACGCCATCCTCGACCAGCATCGCGTAGCGTTTGGAGCGCGCGATCAGCCCTGCGGGGGGGGCGGTGAAATCCATACCGATGGCTTTGGTGAACTCGCTTTGCGGATCACCAAGCATGGTCAGCCCCGCCGCTGTCGCACCGGTGCTCTCGCCCCATGCGTCCATCACAAAGGGATCGTTGACCGAGACGCAGATAATTTCATCAACGCCTTTGGCGTCAAAATCGCCCTTGGTGCGGATAAAGCTCGGCACATGGGCGGTGCTGCATACGCTGGTAAACGCGCCGGGCACGGCAAAGATCACCACCTTGCGCCCGTTGAGCTTGTCGCTCAATGCTACGGGCGCGGGCCCCTTTGGCCCCATGCCAACAAGCGTCGCCTCGGGCAATTTGTCTCCAACCTTGAGTGTCATTCGTCTTTATCCTGTCTGTCATTGTGATACGTCTGGAACAGCATACAGGCGCGCGCCCTACGCGGGCCATAGGAAACTTGTGAAAGGACGGGCGCGATGAGCCATATTGTCGTGATCGGAGCGGGCCAAGCCGGGGCCTCATTGACCGCAAAGCTGCGCGGATTGGGGTTTGAGGGCGCGATCACATTGATCGGCGGCGAGAATGCCCCGCCCTATCAACGCCCGCCTTTGTCAAAGAAATACCTGCTTGGCGAAATGGAGCGCGCGCGCCTGTTCCTGCGCCCCGAGAGTTTTTACGCCGAGCAAAATATCACCCTGCGCAAGGGAGCCGAGGTCGCGGCGATCCTGCCGCAGGATAAACTTCTGACGCTCGCTACGGGGGAAACGCTTGGGTATGACCAATTGGCCCTGACCACCGGATCAGAGCCGATCCGCCTGCCCCGCGCCATTGGCGGTGATTTGGACGGGGTCTTCACCGTGCGCGATCTGCATGATGTGGATGCAATGGCCCCCTATTTTGTGGCGGGGAAACGGGTGCTGATTGTCGGGGGCGGATATATCGGATTGGAAGCCGCCGCCGTCGCGGCCAAACGCGGTTTGCATGTGGTTCTGGTTGAAATGGCCGAACGCATTTTGCAACGTGTCGCCAGCCCCGAAACCTCCGCTTATTTCCGCGCGCTTCACGCCGCGCATGGCGTTGATATTCGTGAAGGCACCGGCCTGCTCCGGCTGACGGGCACGGGCCATGTCAGCGGCGCTGACCTGAGCGACGGCAGCCATCTGGAGGTGGATTTTGCCGTGGTGGGTGTCGGCATCCGGCCCCGCGCCGGACTCGCCGAAGCGGCGGGGGTGACTGTCGAAAACGGCATCAAGGTCAATGAATTTGGCCAGACATCAGACCCGTCAATTTGGGCCGCAGGCGATTGCGCCAGCTTCCCACATGAGGGCGGGATGCTGCGGCTCGAATCCGTGCCCAACGCGATTGATATGGCCGAATGCGTGGCTGAAAATATCATGGGGGCGCATAAACCCTATGTGCCGCAGCCGTGGTTCTGGTCCGACCAATATGACGTCAAATTACAAATCGCAGGATTGAACAGCGGCTATGACCGGATCATCACGCGGACGGGCGACAAAGACGGCGCAATGTCCTTTTGGTATTACCGTGGCGCGACATTGCTGGCCGTCGATGCGGCCAATGATCCACGCGCCTATATGGTGGGGAAACGATTGATAGACGGTGGGAAATCCCCCGATCCGGCCTTGATCGACGACCCCGACACCGATCTCAAGAGCCTGCTGAGATGAGGATCATCGCCGGCGCATTCAAAGGCCGCGCTTTGGCCTCGGTTGGTAAGGGCGATGCGGGCGCGCATTTGCGTCCGACCACAGACCGCGTGCGCGAGAGCCTGTTCAATGTTTTAGGCGGCGGGCGTTTCGGCGACCCTTTGGGCGGGGCGCGGGTGCTGGACATATTTGCCGGCACCGGCGCGCTCGGACTTGAGGCGCTGTCACGTGGGGCGGATGCCGTGTGTTTCATCGAGGACGGGCGCGTGGCACAAAAAATACTGACCCAGAATATCGCGCTGTGCGAGGCCAAGACCGCCTGCCAGATTTTCCGCCGCGATGCGCGCAAATTGCCCGCACATGAGGGTGCACCCTTCGATTTGGTGTTTCTTGACCCGCCCTACGGCAAACAAATGGGCGAAGCCGCGCTCAAAGCCGCATTGGCGGGCGGATGGATCGACGATCAGGCGCTTATCGTCTGGGAAGAAAGCGCGGCAATCACCCCGCCCGCCGGATGGCAGGTGTTGGATGCGCGCAAATACGGCGGCACGGTGATTTCACTCTTGGAGAAAGCCTAAATCACCTTGCCGCTTCGGCGGATGCCCGCCCTCCGGCAGCGCATCCTTTCCCCGCATTTACGACCCCCTCGAACACAAAAGGCCGCCCCATATGGGACGGCCTTTAATGCAGTTGGTCATGCTATTATTCCAGCGGACGCGCGGTGCCTGCGGATTTGGCGACCAGGGCGCGGGCATCGTCGATCAGCAATTGACCATCGAGACCGGCCTTATTGGCCTCTTCAATCCAGTCGGCCACAACCTCATCGCCCAAAGCTTGAATCCGCGCCGTTTCCTCCACACTAATCGTGGCGAGCGTGTTGCCTGCGGCTTCCATGACGGCGCGGCCATCCCTGTCGCCCAAGTCATGTGCACGCCCGGCCCAAGCCGATGTCGCCGCGCCGGAATTGGCATCGATTACAGCCCGCAGATCGTCGGGCAACCCTTCATAAACGTCCTTGTTCATCGCCCAGATGAAAAAGAGGTTGTAGAAGGCTTTGTCGCCGGCGACATCGGTATGGCTGTCAGCCAGATCATCAAGCTTTAGCGAAGGCGCCATTTCCCAAGTGATCACACCGCCATCAACCACACCTTTGGACAAAGCTTCGGGAAAAGCGGGCACCGGCATGCCAATCGGCGTTGCGCCCAATTTGTTCAAAAGCATCGTCGCCGCGCGCGACGGGCCGCGCAGCTTCAGACCGTCAAAATCTTCGACGGTTTTGATCTCTTCCGCGCGTTTGTGCACGATTCCCGGCCCGTGCATATGGGCGGCAATCAAATGCACATCGGCGAAATCATCGGCAAGGTGCTTTTGCGTGAACTCCCACGCCGCGATCGAAGCTTCCTCGGCGTTCTTGGTGGTCATAAAAGGCATTTCCATGGCTTCGGCTTCGGGAAAACGTCCCGGTTGATATCCGGGGATCACCCAACCACCGTCAATCACACCATCGGCGACATAGTCATATTGCTCGGGCGCTTTGCCTCCCAACTGCATAAAGGGCACGACCTGGACCTTAATCCGGCCATTGCTGTCGGCTTCGACTTTCTTCGCCCATGGTTCGATGAAGTATTTCGGGTTCGCGGAGTTGGGCGAAACGAAATGTTGGAAGCGAAGCGTGACCTCTTGCGCGACGGACGCGGTGGCGGTCAGGCCGAGAACGGCGGCGAGGGCTGCGGATTTCATAAAGCTCATAGATTGGCCTCCTTGTGCTACCCGATTGGAAACGCGGCAGGTGCCATGCGGCAGTGCAGCAGGATCAAGATGGGAAGGGTATTACCGAAGCGCAAGCCGCATTCAAGAGCCAACCCGCCACCGCACCACATTTAACCAACTGATAAAAAACACAAAACGCGCCAGAAAGGATGCAAATGGGGAATTCGGGGATTGCTTTCCCCTGCCCACGATCGTCACGAAATCGTAATTACTGCAGTGTATCCCTATGTGGGTGGTTCACCAGTGCTTTGGTAATTTATTCAGTGCTTTGGTTACTTAGTAGGTTGGGTGAAAGGTACCGGCGGGGGATAGGGTGAAAATCTCGAACCCGTCGGCGGTTACTCCGATCGAATGCTCGAACTGCGCCGTCAACGATTTATCGCGCGTCACGGCAGTCCAATCATCGGCAAGCACTTTGGTTTCGGGGCGGCCCAAATTCACCATCGGCTCGATGGTAAAAAACATCCCTTCTTCCAGAACAGCCTCTGTGCCCGGACGCCCATAGTGCAACACATTGGGCGGAGAATGAAACACGCGCCCAAGCCCGTGACCACAAAAATCACGCACCACAGACATACGGCGGCTTTCGACAAAGCTTTGGATCGCATGGCCGATATCGCCAAATGTCGCGCCGGGGCGGACCACGTCAATGCCGCGCATCAACGCATCATGCGTGACCTCAATGAGTCGCTCGGCCTTGCGGCCAAGTTTGCCCGCAACATACATCCGGCTGGTGTCCCCATACCATCCATCGACAATCACCGTCACGTCGATGTTGAGAATGTCACCGTCTTTAAGTGTCTTTTCGCTGGGAATTCCGTGACACACCACATGGTTCACCGAAATACACGAAGCGTGTTTATAACCGCGATAACCGATGGTGGCCGATTTCGCCCCTGCTGCGTTGACCTTTTCTTCGATCAAACGGTCGATTTCAGCCGTGGTCTGCCCCGGAAAGACGTGCTCTGCGATCTCATCAAGGATTGTTGCCGCCAAGTTTCCCGCCGCATGCATGCCGGCAAAATCTGCCTCTTCGTGGATACGGATGCCGTCTTTGGTCATACGGCCGCGATGATCTTCGCCCATGGTGCCTCGCTCGGATATGGATGGGGGCGCCCGATCGCGCCGGATTTCGCCTCTATTTAGGACGGTTTGCCTCCAAGGACCAGAGGCAGCGACATTTGTTCAAGTTTCACGGCAAAGATGACGCGACCGGCGGTGGCGGCAAAGCCGCGCCAAGCGTGATCTCTTCGGGGGTGATGCTACAGGCGTAGGCATAGGCTTCGACCCCTGCGTTGCGGGCGCGCGCATAGGCGGCGGCATAGGCGAGGTCGATATCGGCGGCCAAGGCGGTGCGCGCGCAATCGGTACGTTGCACCAGATAGAGCATCGCGGCGCGGTGCCCTTGGCGGCGCATTTCGATCAACTCTTCAAGGTGCTTGGCGCCGCGCTTGGTGACGCTATCGGGAAATTCCGCCAGCCCCGCTTGGCGGCTCAGCGTCACAGATTTCACTTCGAGATACAGATCCGGCGCGCCCGCCTTGCGCAGCAGAAAATCAATCCGGCTGTTCGCGCCATATTTTTGCTCTGGTAGAACCTCATCGAAATCTGCAAATTCCGCCACCTGCCCCGCGCACAAAGCTTCGCGCAGCGCGCGGTTGGGCACCGATGTATCGACGCCGGTGAAATCTCCGCTGTCATGTTCGACCAACCGCCACCCATAGCGCAGCTTTTTCTTCGGATCGTCGTTGCGCTCGACCCAAATGCGCATGCCCTCTTGCGCCAATCCCATCATCGATCCCGGATTGGCACAATGCGCCACGGCCTCGGTTCCATCCGCCAAACGGATATCGGCCAGAAACCGTTTATAGCGACGGATGAGCACGGCCGGTTCAAGAGGGGTTTGAAAGCGCATGGGGCGGGCCTATACCTGTAGCAAATAGGTTTCAAGGAGAGTGACGATGCCCGAAAACCCCAGTGCTGCGATGCTTGTGATCGGGGATGAGATCCTGTCCGGGCGCACGCGCGATTCAAACATGCACCATCTGGCCGGCGCATTGACCCGCGCCGGTATTGACCTGCGCGAAGTGCGGGTGGTGTCCGATGACCACGCCGCAATCGTCGCGGCGGTGCGCGCGCTCAGCGCCGCCTATGACAATGTCTTCACCTCGGGCGGCATTGGGCCGACCCATGACGATATCACCGCCGAAGCCGTGGCCGCCGCCTTTGACACGCCCATATCGGTGCGCGATGACGCTCGCGCGCTTTTGGAGGCCCATTACAAACGCAGCGGCGGACAGATCAACGAAGCGCGCCTGCGCATGGCACGCATCCCCGACGGGGCCGGTTTGATCGACAATCCGGTCAGCATCGCGCCAGGGTTCACGATCGAAAACGTGCATGTCATGGCGGGGGTTCCTGCGGTGTTCGAGGCGATGGTCGCCAGCGTGCTGCCCACCCTGACAGGCGGCGCGCCGCTTTTGAGCCAAAGTCTGCGGATTGAGCGCGGCGAGGGCGAAATCGCGGGGCCGTTGTCGGATTTGGCAGAGAAATATTCCGATCTGTCGATCGGCTCCTACCCCTACGTCAAAGATGGCGTTTTTGGCGCGAATATCGTGATCCGCGGCCATGATGGTGCGCGTATTGACGCCGCAATAATCGAATTGAACGAGGCCTTTCCCACATGACTTCTCAACGCTACTTTGATGCAATCGACGCCACTTGGCCCGCCGCCGAAACGCAAGAGGTCGGGCCCTTTTTGGTGCGCGACGGGCGCGATGCGACGGGGGCCACAGGGGGCAAACGTGTGTCTGCGGCATCCTTGCGCGACACATCATTCGCCCCCACCGATATAGAGGCCGTCGAAGCGGCCCAAACCGACATGGGGCAAGCGCCCCTCTTTATGATCCGTGGCGGCGCAGAGGGCACCGATGCCGCACTTGATGAGACATTGGCCGCGCGCGGATATGGCCTCATCGATCCGGTGTCTCTTTATGCCGCGCCGGTTGCCGCATTGACCGGCGAGACACCGCCAACGGTATCGACCTTTTGCATCTGGGAGCCATTGGCGATCCAACGCGATATTTGGGCCGCAGGCGGCATTGGCCCCGCGCGCATGGCCATTATGGAGCGCGCCACCACGCCCAAAACATCGCTCTTTGGCCGGATGAAAGACTATCCCGCCGGCACCGGCTATGTCGCGGTTCATAATGATATTGCCATGCTGCATGCGATGGAGGTTCTGCCCGAACAACGCCGCAAAGGATGGGGGCGCTATGCCATGCGCCGCGCCGCGCTTTGGGCGCAAGAACAGGGCGCGACGGAGATGACTTTGCTCTGCGTAAAAGACAACACCGCCGCCAACCGGCTCTATTCTTCGCTCGGCATGTCGGTTACTGAAAACTACCACTACCGCATTTTTCAGGGAGGAAAATAACATGACCCAAAACCCGACCGCACTCGACCTGCCGATGGTCGATCCGCTGCCCGCCGCGACGCAAAAATATTTCGATATTTGCAATGAAAAGCTCGGAATGGTGCCGAATGTTTTGCAGGCGCATGCCTTTGACATCGACAAACTCAACGCCTTCACCGGTCTTTATAACGATCTGATGCTGGCCGACAGCGGGCTGAGCAAGCTGGAGCGCGAGATGATCGCGGTCGTGGTGTCGTCGATAAACAAATGTTTCTATTGCCTGACGGCACATGGTGCGGCGGTGCGGCAATTGTCCGGCGACCCGATGTTGAGCGAGAAATTGATGATGAACTACCGCGTGGCGGATCTGGATGCGCGTCAACGGGCGATGCTCGATTTCGCCGTGCAAATCACCGAGGCCAGCGCCACAATCGAAGAGCCCCACCGTCAGGCATTGCGTGATGTGGGTTTCACAGATCGCGACATTTGGGACATTTCCAATGTGGCAGCATTTTTCAACATGTCGAACCGCGTCGCCTCGGCCACGGCGATGCACCCCAATGACGCCTATCACGCGCAATCGCGCTAAAAAGGACGGTTTAACGTTGCGGGTGTTGCTTGGATACACAGTAACGTTATGCACGCTCGCCCTCTGCACGGTGCAGGGGGCGGCGGCGTTTGAGTTGTCGCTGCCAAGCAATGCCCAGCAAACCCATCACGAGACCGCCGCCCCGGCGAGCTATGCCTATCCAACCGGCAACCAATCCAGTTCGGGGATTCCGATGGACCGCGCCGAAGGCCGCGTCAGCCGCACGTCGTGGCGGGTGCGCTCGGACGGGCTTGAAACCTTGCAATTGATGGCGCCGCTGGCCGCGCAATTGGAGGCCGAAGGCTTCACTGCGCTGCACCGCTGCGCGGCAGAGCGCTGCGGCGGATACGATTTTCGCTTTGCGATGGATGTGATCGCCGCGCCGGATATGTTTGTCGATCTGTTCGACTATCGTTACGCCGCCTATCGCCGCCCGATCCGGTCACAAGCGCCCGCATCGCCACAACCGGCGAAACCGGAGCAAGAGCAAGCCGGTACGGCTGCGGCGACTGCGACTGCAACACAACGGCCCAAAGTCCGCCCCTCCGAAGGAGAGGAGACCATCCTGTTGCTGGTCAGCCGTGCCGGTGCCTCCGGCTATGTCCACATGGTGCAGATCGCTCCGATCGGGAGCCCTGCGGCACAGGCGGCTAAGGCGGGCGTGCCTCCTGTGGCCCTGGATGGACCTGCCGCACGGCCCGCAGGTCAAGGCCCGGCACTGCAAGAGACCGAAACCCTGCCCGAAGCGCTGCGCAACGCCGGTCATGTGGTTTTGGATGATCTCAGTTTCGGGACAGGCTCGGCGACATTGGGCCCCGGCCCGTTCGCCTCCCTCGCCGCATTGGCGGACCTTCTGCTTGGCGATGCCACTCTGCGCGTCGCCTTGGTTGGCCATACCGATAGTGTCGGCGGTCTGGAAACCAACATCGGATTATCCAAGCGCCGCGCGGCATCTGTTGTGGAGCGGTTGGTTGCCGCCTATGGCGTACCCCGCAGGCAATTGGACGGCGAAGGCGTGGGCTATCTATCCCCGCGCAACGCCAATCTCACCGCGGCCGGGCGCGAGGCCAATCGCCGCGTCGAAGCGGTGTTGCTCAACGCGGAATAACCCCGCCCTGCCGTAGCAAGCAAGCGCCCCCCCCCAAAAAAAAAGCCCGGCATCAAATGCCGGGCATAGGTCGGCCATTAAGGCCGCCGGGGGGAAAACTCGAGAAATGGGGCTACCAATCGACCGGGCCTTTTTCGGCAAAGGCATGGACCAGAAAATCGATAAAGGCGCGGACCTTGGGCTGTGTGAAGCGCCCCGGAGGATAGACGGCATAAATGCCTTGGGTCTCGACCGGCAGATCCGGCATCGCATCTTCGACAAGGCCCTTAGCGAGCGCATCCGCGTAAAGGAAGCTCGGCAAATACGCGATGCCAAGTCCGGAAATCGCCGCATTGAGCAGCGATTGCCCGTCATTGACGCTCAGCCCGCCAGAGGTGCGCACTTGGCGTTTCTCACCGGACGGGGCGGTCAGTTTCCACACATTGCCCGCCGATTGGTTGGAGTAATGCAGCAATTTGTGCTCGTTCAGATCATCAATCTTGAGCGGACGGCCATGGCGCGCCAAATACTCGGGACTGGCAACCATACGTTTGGTGGTTTCGGTCAACTTGCGGGCCCGCAGGGTGCTGTCTTCAAGCTCGCCAATACGGATCGCCATATCGAAACCTTCGGAGATCAGTTCAACATAGCGGTTGTTGAGCACCATATTGACGGTGATATCTGGGAAATCACCCAAAAATTCGCCCAACACCGGCGAAAGATGATTGACGCCGAAATCCGTCGCCACCGAGATGCGCAAAAGACCCGAGGGATCGCTTTGCATCGAGGACACCAGCGCATCGGCCTCACCGGCATCATTGAGAACCCGGCGGGCGCGGTCATAATAGGCCAAACCTATTTCGGTTGGCGAGACGCGCCGTGTTGTGCGGTTTAACAAACGCGCCCCAAGGCGCGCTTCAAGCGACGAGACATGTTTCGAGACGGCGGATTTTGAAATCCCCATCTTTTTTGCGGCATCTGTGAAGCCGCCTTGGTCCACCACCGTGGCGAAGGCTTCCATTTCCGTCAAACGATCCATTAACCGGCACCTCTGCATTTCAATTCATTGCGGAGGTGTATGACAGCGGAATGGGGCGCAACTGGGGCGTATTGCGGACAATATCGGGATTTCGCCACAGATCGTTGATCGCACGGAAACGTGGAAACAGGTGTTTCATCGGCGCGGCGCCACGCCTCCCTATACCAGCCGTGACAGAAAGGAGCCTGCCGAGACGCGACTTGCACACCGCCCATAACAGCGGGCGAGCCGCTTACATCGTCTCGAGGCAGTGCCGCCGAAAGGCGCGTTTGAGCATATCAAGTTCTTCGCGCAGAAGTTCGACTTCGGCGCGCATATCGTCGGCAATGGCTTCGCCCGCGATGACCGAAAAGCTTTCCAGTGTTTCCCCCGTCTCGCTGTCCTGGATCAGAAAGACATGCGCGCCCTCGCCAATGGATGTCACCGGAACCGGAATGACGAGTTGCCATTCGCCCTTATCGCGGTCCTCGGTGACCTCAATGCCGGGCAGAGCCTCACCCAAGTGGGTGACCTCGATTTTGGGTTGATGGTTTTCGCCCCCCGATGTGGTCACGATGCCTTCCCATTTGCCCTCAAACAGGCGGGTTTTGGTCAAAGTCAGCTGGGTCATCTCATGGCTCCTTTACGGACATCGGGACAGATATCAAACACAGGCATTACGGGCGCGAAGAGGATCAAAGTTCGGCACGCGGGCGACGCGAGAAAGTCACATCGCGCAACACGACCTGATTCATTTCCGGCCCTTCAAAAATCAGATCAAGCCAGGCCCGCTCAATCCGCTTCTCGTTCAAATGGGAATAGGCGAGATCAAATTCGACCGTGGCATGTTTGTCCACAACTTCAATTTCGCGCACCAATTGTTCGGTGTTCGGACCGTTTTTTATATTGAGCCGCGCAAAAATCTCGAGCGGTTTTTCCATCTCCACGATCAGGTCAAGCCGCACCAGATGGCGTTTTTGCAATCCGGTGGTCGCGCTCTCGGGCAGATCCACCACCAGCGACAGGAACGAGCCATCGAAATTGAAAACATCCATGCGCAATCCAAAAGGCGCGAGGTCTTCTTCGCGGCGGTTGCGCATCTGGCGCAGGGTCAATTCCGACAGGGCACAGTCATGAAACAACGTCACCTCGTCGCCGAGCATGGATTTGCTTGCAACCGACGACATCCCCGGCGTTGCCAGCGGGCCGCGCCAAAGCTCCGGTCGCCACGACCAATCCGCATCATGAGGTTTTTGAAAGGCACTCGAACCGATCATCGGCAGGGCCAACCGGCTTTCGGCCACATGGATCAGTTTATCAAGGTGGATTTTCAGCACGCGGGCCCGGGCGCGTTGGGCGCGCAAACGATGCAACGGCGCGGTGTCGGCATGTTCCGCGAACCGCGCCCAACGGCGTAGAACACGGCGATGCGCCAGCCTGTCGAACAAAGATAGCCCGTCGGCATCAAGCGCGTTTTTGGGATCGCTGCGGTCCTTGTTCTTGCTCATTGTCTCATGCCTTATTGTGCCGGCCCGACAGGGATGACTGCGCAAATTCTCCAACGGCGCGCCATTGGTGTTCCGGCATACCCGCATATTGTTTCGGGAATCCTACCTACCGTTTCCGTATTACCGATAGTCGGTCATCGAAACAAACGCGGAAACAGCTTTTTGATCCGTTTTCCGCGAGGTTGTGTGGTGGCTGTACCGGTCGGGGCGGGCGCCGCATATAGAGCGGCCGGCATGCGCGGCGGGCGCAATATGCCGTTGGCGGTGGTTCTCGGGGGGCTCTGGGGCGCATCCGAGACCCCGGCCGTTTCTGCGCCGGCGATCCTCAGACCGGGGTGTTGTTGATCCGCGTCCTGAGGGCTGGTCGGGTTCAGGCCAGAGTTTTGCGAGTTTTTCGCGGCACGGGCGGTATCTGGCATGATCTTGGCAGCCCTGACCGGGCTGGCTTCGCGCAGCACTTCGGCCAGCCCGATCAGGACCTCCAATCCTGCCGCATCCGACAACGCGCTGCCTTTGGGCGCATAGACCGCGAGGCCGATCATATGACCATTGATCAACATCGCTCCACGCCAGTGTTTCGGATCGACTCCATCGGCAATTTCGGTGCCGCCGGTGGCCAGATGCACGATGGTCAACCCGTCTCCGTTGATCTGGTCCAACACATGATGCGGCGCCAACGCCTTGGCCATTTCATGCGCGCGCGGCTGGATCGGACGGGGGGAAAACGGCAAAACCGTCACCGTCATAATAGCCGGCTCAACAGGAGCATCGGCAGGTTTCCCGAGCAGGCTTTCACAGGATGCCAACAACGCAAATCCACCAGAGACCCCGCCCGAGGTCAGGCTTTCGGCGTCGATACAATAACCGCGCGGTCCTTGGACGATCACGGCACCGCGAACCATACTCGTCCGGCGCAGAGCTTTGCGGGGTTGTGGGTTCTGATCGTCGCCCCCGCTTTGGGCGAACTGTGCCGTGCCGCCGGTGATCGGCGAAATACAACCGGCCAAAGGCAGGGTCGCCGCAAGCGCCATAACGCGAAGAAGGCGCCCGCGACATGCGGGGCGCCTTTTCACAATCGGCAAAAGAGGCGGGACCCAATACCCCGTCGTCTGGCGCATTCTTGACTTAGAGATCCATATAGATGTGGCGCTCGGCCTTGGCTCCGGGATGGGTGACCGCACCCAAACGGGTCGAGCCCACCAAAGCCGCATATTTTTGCAACGCGCCCGAGGTATAAATCGTCTCGCGCGGGCCTTTCCAATCGGCTTTGCGCGCTTCCAATTCCTCATCCGTCAAATCAACGCTGATGTCGCCCTTGACCGCATCCAAAGTGATGGTGTCACCGTCCTTGATCAATGCAATCGGGCCGCAATGCGCGGCTTCGGGGCCAACGTGACCGACACAGAACCCGCGTGTGGCGCCAGAAAAGCGGCCATCGGTGATGAGCGCGACTTTCTTGCCCATGCCCTGCCCCGAAAGCGCCGCCGTGGTGGCGAGCATTTCGCGCATGCCGGGACCGCCTGCGGGCCCCTCGTTGCGGATAACGAGGACTTCGCCCTCTTTGTATTCGCGTTTTTGCACGGCTTCAAAAGCGTCTTCTTCGCATTCAAATACGCGCGCGGGGCCGACGAACCGTTGGTGTTGCGCCTCCATACCTGCGACTTTGACGATCGCGCCTTCGGGGGCCAAATTGCCTTTGAGGCCGACAACGCCGCCGGTTTTCGACAGGGGCGCGGCGACCGAATGGATCACCTTGCCGTCGATTTCGCGGGTGATTTTGTCGATCTCGTCACCGATGGATTCGCCCGATGCCGTGATGCAATCGCGGTAGATCAAGCCGGCTTTGTCCAATTCCTTGAGGACAACAGGCACGCCGCCCGCGTCGAACAGATCCTTGGCGACATATTCACCGCCCGGTTTCAGGTTCACGAAATAAGGCGTGTCGCGGAAAATATCGCAGACGTCGAAGAGGTCGAAATCGATACCCGCTTCATGGGCAATGGCCGGAAGGTGCAAACCGGCGTTGGTCGAGCCACCGGTGCAGGCGACAACCCGCGCGGCGTTGATCAAGGCTTCTTTCGTGACGATATCACGGGCGCGAATGTTCTTCGCGATCAAATTCATCACGGCGGCGCCGGAGGCCTCGCCATATTGGTCGCGACTCTCATAGGGCGCGGGCATGCCGGAGGAATTCATCAACGCAAGGCCGATGGCTTCGGAGACACAGGCCATGGTGTTGGCGGTATATTGCCCGCCACATGCGCCCGCCGAGGGGCACGCCACGCGTTCAAGAACGTCAAGCTCGGCGTCGGACATATTGCCCGCTTGGTGCTGGCCCACGGCCTCGAACACATCCTGAACGACCACGTCTTTGCCGTTCAAACGGCCCGGAAGGATCGAACCGCCATAGATAAAGACCGACGGCGTGTTGAGGCGCACCATCGCCATCATCATGCCGGGCAAGGATTTGTCACACCCCGCGAGGCCAACAATCGCGTCATAGCAATGGCCGCGCATGGTCAATTCCACGGTATCCGCAATGGCTTCGCGCGAGGCGAGCGAGGACCGCATGCCCTCGTGGCCCATGGCGATGCCGTCGGTGACGGTGATGGTGGTGAATTCACGCGGCGTGCCCGCGGCTGCTTTGACGCCCATTTTCACGGCTTGCGCTTGGCGGTTCAACGAAATGTTGCACGGCGCGGCTTCGTTCCAACAGGTGGCGACCCCGACGAGAGGTTGGTGAATTTCCGTATCCGACAGGCCCATCGCATAAAGGTAAGAGCGGTGCGGCGCGCGCTCTGGTCCTTCGGTGACGTGGCGGCTGGGCAATTTGGTTTTGTCGAACTGGGTCATGTCGGCCTCCCGTTGCGGCGCAGGTCAAGAGCGCCGAAGATTTTGCGTTGTCAGACGAATAAATCACGCATCCCGCCTACACAAGCGGATTGCGCCCGCACCCGAACCCGGTTTGTAGGCCTTTCGCCCTGTTCCCCTTGGCGGGTTAAGCGGTGCGCAGGGTGTATCGATGCCCCCAAAGAGGCGGTACGCGACATGGCGAACCGGACATTTTCATCAGGTGCAACGCAAGATCACTACAAGACCAATGCACCCACCTTTGGGTTTAAAACGCCTGCCCGCTCCCGCCTGCCCGTTCAGCGCGCGGATCATTTCGGTCCGCATACCACATAGCCCAAAGCGAAATATGCGCGACCCGCCTTACAGTCGTGCCGAGGGCGCTCGAGCGAGGGCTCCACCGATCCGGCAGCCACTACCACCCCCGCGCCATAGGCGCCCCTTCACGCGGCGGCGCCTATGGCCTTGTGGTTTGCCTTGGCACCTTTGGTGCTATGGCTTGCAACATCACGCCTGATCTTGCACCTTTTTCCAATCGCGTTTGACCTTTTTGGCCAAGGACCATTTGTGCACCTCGGTCGGACCGTCATAGATGCGAAACGCGCGGACCTCGCGGAAGACCTGTTCGACAATGGTGTCGGTCGTCACCCCTTGGCCGCCCATACATTGCACACAGCGATCGGCAATCCGCATCAAGGCTTCGCTGACCGCGACTTTCGCCATCGAACTTTCGGTGGTGCCAACTGCCCCGGTGTCGAGCACATCGGCGCACCAATAAATCATCAACTCAGCCTGTTTCAGGTCAATGAGGTTTTCGGCCAACATGAACCCAACGCCTTCGTGATCGACCAAAGGTTTGCCAAAAGCCATACGGCGGTTGGCATAATCGGTGGCAATCTCATTGGCGCGCACGCAGGCACCAAGCCAACGCATACAATGGGTCAACCGCGCCGGCGCAAGGCGCGCTTGAGCGTATCGAAAACCCTCGCCGCTTTCGCCGAGCATCTGATCGGCAGGCACGCGCAGATTGTCGATACTGACAACCGCGTGACCGCCGGGCATCGAGCTGTCGATGGTATCCATCACACGCTCAATCCGGATCGCGGGATCGGGTAAGTCGACAAGGAACATGCATGCGCCATCATCGGATTTCGCCATAATGATCCCGACGCCCGCACCATCAGCGCCGGTGATATAGGTCTTGCGCCCGTTGATCACCCAATGATTGCCATCCATTTTACAGGTGGTTTGCATCATCATCGGGTCCGACCCCGCGCCGCCATCCTCGGCCGGCTCGGTCATGAAAAACGCAGAGCGTTTCTCGCCCTTCACCAACGGAGCAAGGAAGCGTTCGCGGATCTCCGGCGCGCCGACCTTGCCCAGCAAATACATGTTGCCTTCGTCCGGCGCGGCAACATTGCATGCAATCGGCCCAAGCGGCGACAAGCCCGCACGGATCAAGACCGCCGCAGTTTCGCGGTGGGACAAATGGCTGCCATCAGGCAAAATATGCGGTGTCAAAACACCGGCCTTGCGGGCCAATGCCTTGAGCTCCATCGCTAATTCATCCGATGGCCCGTGCGCGCCGCAACGCGGATCTCCCTCATAGGGCGCAACACTCTCGCGCACGAATTGTTCGACACGCGCGCTGATCTCCAGCGCGCGTTCCGAAATGCCAACGGTTTCCAACAGGGCGTTCACTTCGGCGCCATGCGGATCGCGCCGTCCAAGCGGATGGTTTCACCGTTGAGCATGGCGTTGTCGACGATCGCCGCCACCATACGGGCATATTCGTCCGGATCGCCAAGGCGCGAAGGGAAAGGCACCTGCGCGCCAAGGCTGTCTTGTGCCTCTTGCGGCAGGCTGGCCAACAGGGGGGTCAAGAACAGACCCGGGGCAATGGTCATCACACGGATGCCATAACGGGCAAATTCACGGGCGACCGGCAAGGTCATACCAACAATACCACCCTTAGAGGCCGCATAGGCCGCTTGGCCGATTTGCCCGTCAAAGGCCGCGACCGATGCGGTGTTGATGATCACCCCACGCTCTTCACCGATCGGATCGGCGCGGTGCAGTGCGGCGGCAAATTTCGACAGCATGTTAAAGGTGCCAAAGAGGTTCACATTGACGATGCCGGTAAAACCACTCAACGGAATTGCGTTGCCGTCGCGGTCGATCACTTTGGCGGGTGGCCCGATACCTGCGCAGTTCACCAAAATCCGCGCCTTGCCATGCAGGCCTTCGGCTTCAGCAATGGCAGCTTCGACTTCGCTCTCGTCGGTGACATTGACCTTGAAAAACGCGCCGCCACAGGCTTTTGCCTTGGCTTGGCCCAGCTCTTCATTCAAATCAAAAATCGCCACTTTGGCACCCGCAGCGGCCAGCCGGTCAACAGTGGCTCCGCCCAATCCAGAGGCACCGCCCGTCACAATTGCGGCTTGTCCTTCGATTTTCATGTTCTTCTCTCCTTCGGTATATTCAATAATACGGCGGTGTCGCCGCCGGACCTTTGGCAGGCCAATCTTCGTCTTTGACCTTGCGTTCGATCCCTGCGCCCGTGGGCCTGCGCGCGACGTTAATATCCGACATTCGCCGGCGATACCATGCGTTCGGTGGATTGCGCTTTTCGGGCGAAAATTCGCCATGAGGTTCATGGGTCTCTCGGCCTGTATGTCTTCTCCCACGCCTTTGTTTGACCAAATCTTCGAACGGCCCATCGACACCCTGCGCGGCGACCCTCGCGGCATCGGAGTTGCGCACGGGGCGAACGCCTTGGGGAACGGTCAGATCCGCACACCGGCGCCGGTTCCGGCGGCACCAAAGCCCACCATGCGTGCCCAGCTCATGGTGCAAATGAGCGCTGCCCCCGGTAGAGACAGACCGCGTGCGGTTTGAAACATGTCTAAACAATCTCTTGCACCGCGCACGCCACAGGCAAAATGTCACCGGAAACCCAATCGGCAAGTCTTCCCGCACGCCCCGCCCTGCGGCATATGTCAAACCGCCCGCTTTTGCGGTGAAAACGGCATTTCAATCCAGCGTCCAGAAGCGCGCATTGCTCCGTCTTGTTCCAACCGCGTCATCAGCCGCGATAATGTTTCAGGCTGAACCCCCAATATATCGGCCAGATCCTGACGCGAGATCGGCAGGCGCATCCGCCATGTGATCCGATCCGCGTCGCCTTGTTGGTCGCTTATTGCGCCGCCCGTTGCTGCGCCATGCGCCGCCATCAACCGGTCCAACACCTGCGCCAACCGCGCCTTGTTCGAAACCCGCGCCGCGTCGTGAATGCGGTCGTGGCAGCGATCCAATTCGTCGGCACAGCGCAGACCCAAACGGGCCAGAACCTCGGGGCAGGCTTGTACCACCTGCTTGGCATCGCGCTGCGCCACGATGCACACCCGCGAGGGCAACACTGCCTGTGCTTCGGTCCGATGGTCCCGCCCGGTCATAAAGGCCCGATAGCCGATCAATTCCCCCGGATAGGCGAGGCGCAACAGACTTGAACTGCCATCGGGCGCAAAGCTGCGTATGGCAATCAAGCCTTTGGAGATACAATAAACGCCATCGCTGGGGGCACCTTGATGGAACACCACGCCGCCGGTTTCGACCTCGCGGCGGGTGAAACTTCGCGTCAGGGTCGCACGCGCGCCACCGGCAACCGGACGCCACAGGCTGCGTTGGAAAAAGCTGCATTTGCCGCACGGGTGGGGTTCTTGGGTCATCGGGGTCTCCGGCAGGGCATACACCGCATGATGGGGACGGGCTTGTCCTGACGGGCCGGTCCCACGGTGGATCTGCCCAGACAAAGACCAAAACCCGTCGCTGCGTCTTGATCAAAATCAAACGGCGCAAGCAAAGCGGTGTGAAATCTGTCAGGGGCCAATGACACCCGCCCGCAAGCGGTGCCACCAAACAGCACGCCACAGATCGCACCGGCAGGCATCAAGCCGCGCCAATGTTTCCCCAGCCTGCCCTTGCGGACCGCGTCAGGGTCTCCGCTGGTCAAAGGTATCGCGCCTCCGGAGTAAATTTCGCCCCCCCAACGCACTGTCGCTATCGTCACCCAATGCCCATGCGCCGCCCGTATCTCACCCACATCGTGGTCGAAAAATGGATATCGGGCAGGACCCGTAGACTGCCCGCAGGATCATATCCTCGAGATTAACCAGAGCACTGAATGGAATATATCGTGCCATGTCATGCCTTAAGGTTCAGCCCCAAATCCAACGGATCAGACAGGATCAAACCAACCGCAGATCAGCACCGCAGACCCGCCTACGGCAAGGGGCCGGACCAATCTGCGCCGCGTGCGCCGGTCAAGAACCCGTCACTGAGGTGCCGGTCCGGATAGGCGGCCAAGAGAGCGTCGGCCACGGCACCACGCGCAACGTGGCCGTCGATACGGGCGCGATACTGCGCGCAGACGGCCGTGAAATCTCCGGTATGCGGCGACAATCGCAGCCCCGTCACCCCCGCCTCTTGCAACACCTCGATCTGATGATCGACGCAGGCAAAGCTGGCCGACAGGGTTTGCACGCCGTTCATAGCAAGAAAATCCTGCCCCTCCAGAGTCGTAACATCCAAACCGTCCGGATCGTTTTCGCAGGCGAATTGACAATTATCCTTGCTGCGCCCCTGGCGCCGCGCGTGGTAACACCGCCCCGAGATCGCCAAGGGCACGCGCCCGTGGCCCCAAACCTCGACCGCAACACCTAGGCGGCGGCCCAGTTGCGCCAGAATGCGCACCGCGTCAATCGGCAGTTCCGGCGGCAAACAGATGCTGCGCGCGCCCCGTGCGGCCAGCCATGCAAAACTGCCCTCATTATAGACATTAACCAGCGGGCCGATAGAAAACGACGTCCCTTCAGGCAGATAGGCCAACATAGATAGATCGTTGATCTCGATATCGACCCCAGTTCCAACCAATTCGGCGCCAAGCTTGCGTTCACGCTTCAAGGTGATCAACGCCAATGAGGTCACCGACACCGCCTTGCCCGCCGCCGAAAGCGTCTCGATCGCCGCAGGTATGCGGTCTTGATAAAATGGCAAACGTTTTGAACAGACCAATTCGCCCAAAACCACGCGGTCCACCGGCGCAGCCGCCAAAGCCGTGTAGCTGGAACCCCAATCCTCGGGGCTCCAAAAGAACTGGTTCGCTCCAACGGTCAATTGCATCGCCTATCTCCAGGTTTTCTTGTAAGCGCCCGCCGTGGCGGCCTGTCCTTCGGTGAGACGGGCCAACATGCCTTCGGGCATCGGTTTGCCTGCCGCCTGTGCATCGACGGCGGCGCGGAAATTGCGCACCACCTGCGCCACATAGGCCCGCGAACGTTGCCGCCCCTCGATCTTGAGAGCATGCACGCCCGCCTTGGCCAGTTGCGGGATTAAGGTTTCAGCATTGAGACTCACCGGATCTTCGAACAGATGGCCGGACGCGCCCTCAGTTGTGAAGCATCCTTTGCACAGGGTCGGATAGGGCGCGGGTTCTCCGGCAGCAGCGCGGTGGATGGTATAGCCGCCCAATTTGGCCGAAAGAACACCGTTGTCCTCATGGTAATCCACATGGCTCGCGGGGGAGCAAACCCCTTGCATGTTCGGGGATTGCCCTGTCGCATATGAGGACAAAGAACAGCGCCCTTCGGCCATGACGCAAAGCCCGCCAAAGACGAAGACCTCGGTTTCGACCTCGACCTCGGCATTGATTGCGGCGATTTCCGGCACCGACAGCACGCGTGGCAAAACCACACGGCGCACGCCAAAGGTAGCGGCGTAGAAATTGATCACATCGGCATTGGCGGCGGCGGCCTGCACCGACAGATGGCGGCGCAAAGTCGGGTGATGCGCGGCGGCATGAGCCAATAGCCCCAGATCGGCCAGTATAACCGCATCGGCCCCGGCGGTTGCAGCATCCGCAATGGCCCGGTGCCACAAGGGCTCTGCCCCCGCACGCGCAAAGGTGTTGATCGCCACCAACACCTTTGCGCCATGCGCATGGGCAAAAGCGATGCCCGCACGCATTTCCGCTCGATCAAAGTTCAACCCCGGAAAATTGCGGGCATTGGTTTCATCGGCATAACCGCAATAAACCGTATGCGCCCCGGCTTTTACGGCGGCGCGCAGCGACGCGGGTGTGCCCGCGGGGCAAACGATTTCCATCACCATTCTTCATTCTCCTCACGGCGGGACAGGGCGACACCGGTGCGCGTTTCGGCAAGGGCAACCACACGTTTGACCGCATCGGCAAAGGGGCCGGCCATGCTTTGGGCTTCGGCGCACAAGTCCAATTCGGCATCATCGATCGCATTGCGCAGGGCCAGAACAGCGGCGGTATCTCCCTCGATCACCAGATCCCGTGAAAAGAACAACGCATCGCCATCATAGGCGCCATGCACCATCCCAAGCAGCGCCGCCAATGGCCCCGCGATGCGCGCATCGCCGTGCAATGGGCCGCGCGACACCTGTACCCGTGGACAACCGCCACGCGGCTCCAGCGCCAGCGAAACCGGCAAATCCGTCGGGTCAATTACGAAGCGTGACCGCCCATAAGCCCCAAGTCTGCGAAACAACCCTGCGTGCCGCTGTGCCAGACGCGCCACAAAGCCGCCCAGCGCCATGGACATCGGGGCCACCGGCGCACAGCGCAATGCCAAGGCAGGAAGCTGTGGAAATACCGGCACATGCACCGAAAACTCTGACATCAGGGCGGCACGCTCCGGTCTTGCGCGCAATTCGCGCGGGGTTTGCACAGATTTTGCGTCCAGAGCGCGCAGAATCGGCACCCGGGCGACGCGAGGCCATCACCGGCACCAGCGCCGGTTTGTCCTAACGCGGCAGCGGCGGGAAATCTTGACGACGGTCAAATTTGCCGGAACGCAGCGATGATAGGGCGATGTGCAACCCAAAAGGAGAGTCCCAATTCGCACCCTTCCCCCCTTTCCGACCCTGCGGGCATTTTTGCAATGGAATGCCGCTACGGGGCAATTGACCGCGCTTTCCGATCCGGTCTCGGTGCGCCATCAGATGACGGCGGTGCACCGCGCGGTTCTGGAGCGTGGCGGCCCGGTTTTGCGCTTTGACCATCCGCTATTGGACAGCGGCAGCCGGGCACAGATCCCGGTGGTGACAAATTTATTCGGAACGACAGAACGGGTGGCTGCAGGGCTTGGGGTTGCACCCGAAGGTCTGGATGATCTGGGCGCATTTCTGGCGGCTCTGCGGGCGCCCTCGCCGCCGGAGGGAATGCGCGATGCGCTGTCACGCTGGCCGATGCTCAAGGCCGCGATGGCCACCCGCCCCAAATTGGTGAACTCCGCGCCGGTGCAACAAAAGGTGATCGAAAAGGTCGATCTCTCCACCCTGCCGATTCAAACCCATTGGCCCGGTGACGGCGGGCCTTTGATCACATGGCCAGTGGTGTTGACCCGCCCGCACGGCAGCAAACCCGAGGTCGCCGCGCGCTACAACGCCGGTATTTACCGCGCACAGGTGATCGGGCGAGACCGGATCATCCTGCGCTGGCTTGCCCACCGCGGCGGCGCGGCGCATCACCGCACATGGCAACAGGCCGGTGCCGCGATGCCAGTGGCGATTGTCTTGGGCGCAGACCCCGCCACGGTGCTTTCGGCGGCGCTGCCTTTGCCGGAAACGGTGTCGGAGATCGGATTTGCCGGAGTTTTTTCTGGCGCGCGGCCCCGATTAACCCCCGCCAAAACCGTACCGCTCATGGTGCCCGCCGATGCCGAGATGGTGATCGAAGGATGGGTAGATCCCGCCGAGACCGCACCGGAAGGTCCGTTCGGCGATCACACGGGATATTACAACGCCGCAGAGCCCTTTCCGGTGATGACAGTCAGCGCCCTGACCAGCCGCGCCGATCCGCTGTATCTTTCGACCTATACCGGCCGTCCGCCCGATGAACCGGCGATCATCGGCGAGGTCTTTAACCGGCTGACTTTGCCGGTTATTCGCGGGCAAATTCCCGAGATACGCGACCTGTGGTTGCCGCCTGCGGCCTGTTCCTACCGGATGGCGGTGATCGCGATCGACAAACGGTATCCCGGTCAGGCGCGCCGCGTGATGATGGCGCTTTGGGGTATGTTGCCGCAATTCAGCTACACCAAAATGATCATCGTTGTGGATGCGGATATCGACCCGCGCAATTGGGATGACGTGGCATGGGCATTGGCAACGCGGATGGACCCCGCCCGAGACGTGATGATTTTGGAAAGGACACCGATGGATTATCTTGATTTCGCCTCGCCTGACGCAGGTTTGGCCGGAAAAATCGGCATTGATGCCACCAATAAGATCGGTGCAGAAACCACGCGCGCATGGGGCGAAGTGATGCAGACCGCACCCGAGGATGCGGCCTTTGCCGCCGATTTATTAGCCCGCAGACAGGTGGTGCAATGAGCCGCGTCATTCTCGGTGTATCCGGTGCCTCGGGTGCGGCGCTATCGCTGGCGGTGGCGCGCCACCTTCGTACGCTCGGACGAGCACTTGATCTGGTGATCTCGCCCGCAGCCAAGCGGACCCTAGCGGCGGAATGTGGCGCCGGGGCCGAGGCGGCGCTGACGGCGCTGGCGGATCGGGTGCATCCACCGCCCGATATTGGTGCCACAATTGCATCGGGATCGGCGCCGGTGGCGGGGATGATCATCGCCCCTTGCTCGATGCGCAGCCTCGCGGCGATTGCCCATGGGCTTGACGACAATCTGTTGACCCGCGCCGCATCGGTGCAGCTCAAAGAGCGGCGGCCGTTGATCTTGCTGACCCGCGAAGCGCCGCTGACGCTTGCTCATTTGCGCAATATGGTTGCGGTGACGGAAATGGGCGCGATTGTATTCCCGCCGGTGCCCGCGTTTTACCTTCACCCGCAGAACTTGGATGAGGTGATCGAGCAGATCGCAGCGCGGGCCGTGGATCTGTTGCGGATCGCGCCGCCGGTGGCGACGGCATGGACGGGGTAAACCACCCTTCCCCAAAGGCAAAAACACGCATTACCCGCAGCGCGCAAATATCAAAGACGGGCCCGCCGCCGCAATCAGGAATCTCCGGAGACGATACATGTCAAAAACTGAAGGGACGAAAAAGCAAAGCGGATGACGCGATATGACGTGAGGCGGCACGCTTGGCGGCGCAGCACGCCGCTTCGCGCCTGACTCGACCTTGCTGTTTTTCACGGCCGCGACGCGGCGCGGCATTGCGGGCATCGGGTGCATTGTCTAGCTATGGGACATGACCGAGTTTTCCGATCACCCCGAAGGCCCTACGCCCCAAGACAGGGAAAAGCGCAACATGCGTTTTCTCCCTCCCTATGAACCGCAGGCTATCATGAGCCGCCCTGCTGCCGAACGCGCACAGATTTGGCGGCTGGTGCTCGGGGTGATGCTTACGATCGCCACGGCGGTGGTGGGCGGTATCATCTGGGTGACGGGGTTGGCGAAACTGGGTCTTTTCGAGACCGAAAACGTCGTGCGCGCGGCCCGTGGCATGCTTGCGATGCTGTTTTCTTTCGGGTTTCTGTCCCTTGGCGTGATTGCGGCGGCGGGCCTTTTGCATCGGCGCACTCTGCGCAGTTTGCTTGGCAAGGGCGCGGCGGCGCAAGGCACACGGGTTTTTCTCTGTGTCCTGCCGATTTATGCCCTGTTCATCCTGCTGCCGATGCCCGAGGATTTGACGCCCGTTCGCAGTGCACTGGATTTGTCCACATGGGCGCGGATGTTGCCCTTTGCCTTGCTGGCGATACTGGTGCAGGTCAGCGCCGAAGAAATTGCCTTTCGCGGTTATCTGCAAAGCCAGCTCGCCGCTCGGTTCAAATCGCGGTGGGTGTGGATGGTATTGCCTTCGCTCGGGTTTGGCGCCCTTCACTACAGCAGCGCAGCGGGTCCCAGCGCGGTGTTGATGGTGATTTGGGCCGCAGCATTCGGGTTGATTGCGGCGGATTTGACTGCGCGCAGCGGATCGCTCGGCCCTGCGATTGCCCTGCATTTCACCCATAACTCCGGCCTGCTTTATGCCTCGATGGAGGACAATCTGTCTGACCTGTCGCTTTACCTGATCCCTATGGCGCTAAGCGACACGGCGGCGCTTTGGCCGATGATGGTGCTTGAACTCGGGGTGATTGTCTTGGCCTGGCGCGCGGCGCGTTGGGGCCTCGGACGGTGAACGACACTCCGCCGCCCGATCCATGGCAACCCTTGGATATCCCATCGGCTGACGACACACCTAAATGGCGGCGTTACAGGCCCTATTGGCCATTGGTTGTTCCGGCGTTGCCCCGGCCGCAACTGGACCGGCTGATTTTGGGCGTCTTCGTGATCGAAGCGCTTTATCTTCTGACCCTCTCGGCTCTGGAAGAAGGCCTGGCACGTCTAGCACCGGCTTTGGGCGATGCTTTCTTTATGGGCAATACTGCGCCCGGGCTGCTCTTGCAGTTTGCCAGTTTTGGCGCGCTTGCCCTGTGGACCATTTGGGTGGCGCGGTGGCTACAAGGGCGCAGTGCACACAGTTTCATCGGCCCGGTGCGCGTGGCACTGCGGCAGGGCACGCGGGTATTCGCCGCGCTTTTGCTGTTGTTTCTCGCAGTTGAATGTTTGCCACCCTATTGGAGTTTTGACACGCTTGAAGCGGTCCGATGGGCATGGTGGTTACCGCTTTTGCCGCTCTCTTTGGCAGGGTTGATGTTGCAAACCGGAGCGGAAGAGTTGCTCTATCGCGGCTACGTCCAAAGTCAGATTGCGGCGCGGATGCCGTCGGCATGGGCGTGGATGATCATACCCAACATCCTGTTTGCTATTGCCCATTGGAGCAGCGGCGCTGATCTCGTGGGCAATATACAATATGTGATCTGGGCGTTTTTCTTTGGGCTGGCCGCTTCGGATTTGACGGCGCGCACCGGCACATTGGGCGCGGCCATCGGCTTTCACATGGCCAATAACGCCTATGCGTTCTTGTTTTTTGGAGAATTGGGTGCACCGGATTCGGGATTGGCCCTGATGATATTCGAAAGTGTGAACCTCGGCGCCGACGGCACGGGCGGTGCGCTTCCGGGGGCGGATTGGGTGCTTTCGCCGGCTTTGACGGTCGAAGTTTTCATGACTGTGCTGATGTGGGGCGTGGCGCGGGCGGCGCTGCGCCGTTAAAGGACGCGGCGGCGAGGCAGTTTCTCGCTGCTTCCCCGTTTGCAATTCGCACAGCCAGAGCTTATCTGGATCAGGAGAATTTACCTTGCTGACCTACGCGAGCAAGGTGGCGCAGATGAATTATGGGGTGCTTTTGGCATGAACTGGATTACCAACTACGTCCGCCCGCGGATCAACTCGATCTTTTCACGCCGCGAAGTGCCCGACAACCTGTGGAGCAAATGCGACGAATGCGGCACTATGCTGTTTCACCGCGAATTGACGGAAAATCTGAACGTCTGCACCAATTGCGGCCACCACATGCATATTACCCCGCGTGCGCGGTTTCAGGCATTGTTTGATGGCGGGGTATTTGCCGAAATCGCCGTGCCGGATCCGATCACCGATCCATTGCATTTCCGCGACCAAAAGAAATATCCCGACCGGATGAAAGCCGCGCAAAAATCCACCGGCGAGCATGAAGCCATGCTGATCGGGGCGGGCGAGATCAGCCAAACGCCAATCATCGCCATTGCGCAGGATTTCTCGTTCATGGGCGGCTCGATGGGCATGTACGTCGGCAATGCAATCATTGCTGCCGCCGAAGAAGCCATCAAACTCAAGCGGCCCTTGGTGTTGTTTTCTGCGGCTGGTGGCGCACGGATGCAGGAGGGCATTTTGTCTCTCATGCAAATGCCGCGCACCACCGTGGCCGTGCAGATGCTCAAGGAAGCGGGGCTGCCTTATATTGTGGTCCTGACCCATCCGACCACCGGCGGCGTCACCGCATCCTATGCGATGCTCGGGGATGTGCATATCGCCGAACCCAATGCGTTGATCTGTTTTGCCGGTCCGCGCGTGATCGAACAAACCATTGGCGAAACCCTGCCCGAAGGCTTCCAGCGGGCAGAATACCTGCTCGACCACGGGATGCTCGACCGCGTCACCAAACGCACTGAGATGAAGGCGGAATTGGTCACGATCTTGCGTATGCTGATGGGGATGCCGCCCGCAATTTCCGGTGTTCTGCCCGCACCCGAAGCACGCAGTGCCGAGGAAGAGAGTGAAGCCGAAGCGGAGGGTGGCGCCGCGCAGGCCGCCCCTTCATCGGACAAACCCGCCGAGGCGCCCGCAGGTGCAAAAGAGAGCACACAGACCGGTAAATCTGGCAAGTAGCCGCCGGGCACGGTTTACCCCGGCCCGCTTTCTAAGGGTGTCACGGCAACACCCTGCATCAGGCGGCGGGTGCATCGGGTGGCCGCAAGCCGGCCGTCACAGCTTGTCTCGTTTTCCTTTGCGCTTTCATTTGCCACGCCTTCTCCTATGCCTTACCCCATGCCTTCGGGCCGTTAAAACGGATGCCCCATGACCGACGCTTCTGCCCAGCCCGCCAACGCGACGTCCGATGCCATTCTTGAGCGGATGATGACCCTGCATCCCAAGGTGATGGATTTGGCGCTGGACCGGATGTGGCGGCTGTTGGCGGCATTGGGCCACCCAGAACGCGACCTGCCGCCGGTGATCCATATCGCAGGCACCAATGGTAAAGGCTCCACCCAAGCCATGATCCGCGCCGGATTGGAGGCCGCGGGCCTGCGCGTTCATGCCTATACCAGCCCGCATCTGGCGCGGTTCCATGAACGTATCCGGCTGGCAGGGAATCTAATTTCCGAATCCGAATTGACCGCGCTTTTGGATGAATGCGATGCGGCCAATGGCGGCGCTGCAATCACGTTTTTCGAAATCACCACCTGCGCCGCGCTCCTGGCTTTTGCCCGCAGTTCTGCGGATTTCACCTTGCTTGAGGTCGGGCTTGGCGGGCGGGTGGATTCGACCAATGTGGTTGACGCCCCCGCCCTGACAGTGATCACGCCGATTTCGATCGACCATGAACAATATCTTGGCACCACCTTGGCACAGATTGCCGGTGAAAAGGCCGGTATCATCAAACGCGGAGTGCCCTGTGTGGTCGGCCCGCAACCCGATGAGGCGATGGAGGTGATCGAGGCCAGCGCCGCGCGTCTTGGCGCACCGCTGATCGCGCACGGGCAACATTGGCATAGCTGGGAGGAACGCGGGCGGCTGGTCTATCAAGACGAACGCGGATTGTTGGATTTGCCTTTGCCTGCCCTGCCCGGCGCGCATCAAATCCAGAACGCCGGTGCGGCCTTGGCCGCGTTGCGCCATCTCGCACCGCAGGACACGCAGACGCCATTTGAGACCATCGCCGAGAGCGCGATGCGCGATGTCTATTGGCCCGCACGGATGCAACGGCTGCGCAGCGGGCCGCTGATGGATGCCGCGCCAAAGGCTGAAATCTGGCTTGACGGGGGGCACAATCCGGCCGCAGGTCAGGCGATTGCCGCGCATCTGGCATCCCTGCCGCCACGCGAAACGCATGTGATCTGCGGCATGCTCAACAGCAAGGATGTGCTTGGATATATGTCGCCACTCGCGCCGCATGTGGCCTCTCTCACCGCAGTGCCGATCCCCGATGCGCCTGCGACCCTCAGTGCCGAGGAGACCGCCGCCATCGCCACCCGCGCCGGCATCGCCGCGCAGGTCGCGACCGATTCCCGTTCTGCGGTAGAATCGGTCGCACAGATTCGCCCCGATGCGCGGATTTTGATCTGTGGATCGCTCTATTTGGCCGGTGCCGTGCTACGCGAGAACGGCTGACTGCCCGTTTTTAAGGATTTATTAACCTCTTGATAACCTCAATGAAACGTAAGTTATCCCCAGAAAAGTGACACCTCCTATATATCGGAGGGGCCACTGCATGTTGACCGTTTTGCCGCCACTCGCCTATATCTTGTAAAAGTATTTAGGATATCGCTCCGGCCTGCCACACCACGGGAGCCGGTGTCATTATGGGGGAAAAGGCATGAGTTGGTTTACGTGCATTGTTGGATTTGATCGGCAGGATATTGGCCTGCGCACGGCGCGTTACGGTGCGGCTCGGCCCTCTGCCAATCGCAATACACGGATCGCCCGAGGGATGTTTGCAGCGACGCTTGCCCTCTTCACCGCCATTGGATTGCCGACCACCGCCAGCGCCCAATCGGTGCGGCTGACCGTGGATGCCCATGATCGCAGTTTTGCGATCAACGGCAACAGTTATACCGTCGCCCGCATTCAGGACGAGAGCAACACGCTGACCGGCGAATTTGCCAAGACATCGCGCGCCTGCCCGCCCTTTTGCATCACCCCGATGAGCGCCACCCGGGACGTCGAAACCATTGGTGAATTGGAAGTGATGGATTTCCTGGAAACCATGGCCGCGAAGAACGAGGGGCATTTGATCGACACGCGCCTGCCCGGTTGGTTTGAACAAGGCACCATCCCCGGCGCGGTCAATGTGCCCTTTACCACCCTCGAAGACAGCAACCCGTTCCGCGACGATATCGTCGCCGCGCTTGGCGGCCTGAAACAGGGCGACACTTGGGATTTTTCGGCGGCGCGGCATTTGGTTCTCTTTTGCAACGGCCCGTGGTGCCTGCAAGCACCGATGGCGGTGCGCGCCCTGCGCAAGGTCGGCTATCCCGCCGAAAAGATTAAGTATTATCGCGGCGGCATGCAGGTCTGGCACTCGCTTGGCCTGAGCACCGTGAAACCGTAACCCCGCGTATCTGGGCGCCTTTGAGTATATTTTGAGAGGAAGTTCGATGTATAGAATAACGATGATCACCAGCACCTTGGCCTTGGCTGCGGCGGGCGTTTTTCTTGTGGAATTTGCCACCACAAACCCTTCGGCGGTCACCACGCGTGCCAGCAGCGATCTGACCGCGCTCAGCGCGACCGCAGTTGCGGCGGCTGATCCGGCGCCAACAATGGCGGCTGCGTCTGCCCCGGCGCCCCAGAAGGTGGTGTTCAGCAAGCCCAATATTGTCACTGACGACGATGCGGATCAAAACTCGTTGCGTGAATTGACATCCGTCGGTATCGACACCGAGCAAAACAGCGCCCTGGCCGGGGATGTTCTCGACGGTTTGGGCTTGGCCACACAGCTCGCCGATGCGGACCCCAACACACCGGGATCTCGCGATTTGCGCGGCATGTCTGCCGGGGCGATCCGCCAACTTGGCAAGGCCGAATTCCACGTCGAAGCCCAGTCCAACACACAAATGCAAGGTTTGCTGCACTCGCTGATCCTTCAGGCAATCAACGAAGGCCGTCCGGATGAATACGTCGACAGCTTGCTCAACGAGGCCGCCGAAGCCGGGCTTGTGGCCGTGCCGCAATCTCTGGTCACACCCGAAGGCAGCGTCGACACCAAAACCCTGATCGCCGCGATTGTGGACAAGGCCGCCGCAACCTCTGACGGTGTGCGCCCGACCCCGCGCCCCACCATCCGCAGGTTGGAAAAATCCGTGACCTATACGGTAAAGTATGGTGATAGCCTCGCGGCAATTGCCTACCAACATTATGGCACCACCTCGGCCTATCAATGGATTTTCGCCGCCAACAAAGAAAACCTGAGCAGCCCCGACAAAATTCAGGCGGGTCAAACTCTGATCATTCCCGCGATCTAATATCGCGCGAAAGGCAGAACCGCCGCGCCACAGGCCGGTTGCGGCGTTCTGTCATACACGGCCTGCCACAGCAGGTCACCCCGAGATCACCCAGATCTTACCCGAAAACGGGGCCGTTTCCCGCGGCCCCGTTTTCACGTGGCAAGTTCATATAACCGCAGCGCCGAACCCCATCCGCGTAACGCGCTCCACCCCATCGGCCACAGATTTGCTTATGCCGCCCCATCGGGCGCGTCTTTGGCCCAATCGGCGCTCATCATTTCGCGCAACCGGCTGGCCGTGCGTTCAAATTCAAACGTACCCTCGCCTTCGAGATACAACATTTCCGGCGCCGCCGCAGCCGATGCAATCAACCGCACCCGCGCTTCGTAAAGGGCATCAATCAGGGTGACGAACCGTTTGGCCTCATTGAAGTTGCTCCGAGACAAGCTGGGAATATCTTCAAGCACCAACACCCGGCAGGCCTCTGCCACGGCAAGGTAATCCGCCGGACCAAGCATTTTACCGCAAAGATCATAAAAGCTGGCCCGCCCGATGCCAGAACGGAACGCCGGAATATCCACATCGCGACCTTTGACGTGGAGCACCAAAGGATCGGCGCGCCCACCGGTGAGATCTTGCCAAATCGCATCGATCTCGGCACGGGTTTGCGGTGTTACGGGCGAGAAATACACCGGGTTCCCGGCAAGGCGATCCTGACGGTAATCGGTGGCCGACACCATTTCGAGCACCTTCATCTTATCTTTGAGGATATCAATAAAGGGCAAAAACAATTGCCGGTTCAGCCCGTCTTTATAAAGCTCGTCGGGCACGCGGTTCGAGGTCGTCACCACGACCACACCGGCGGCGAAGAGCATTTCAAACAGCCGCCCGACAATCATCGCATCGGTGATATCGCTGATCTGCATTTCATCGAACGCCAGCACGCGCACCGATTTCGCCACGGCTTGTGCCACGGGGGCGAGGGCATCTTCGACACCGTTCTGGCGCGCCTTATGCATCTCGGTGTGGATTTCCTGCATGAACGCATGGAAATGCACGCGGCGGGCGGGCACCTCGAGGCACCCGACAAACATGTCCATCAACATGGATTTTCCGCGTCCGACCCCGCCCCAAAGGTAAAGCCCTTTCGGCGGCTCGGGCGCCCGGCGAAACAGCCCGCGTTTTTGTGGCTCGGCCATCGCCGCGCGGATGCGTTCGAGCTCCACCAATACCGCTTCTTGGGCGGGATCGGGTTTGAGCGTTCCGTCAGCGGTCAGGGCCGCATATTTATCCATCAGGTTCATGAAAACGACATACCGCGCGGGCGTGCGGATGTGTAGAGGCAGCCCGCCCGAAAATTGGCCGGCGTTTGCCGATGCGGCGCACAAAGCAGCGGGTTCAACAATCCCATCGGGATTGCCCCGCAGACGGCGTCCGCCAATGTCACGTCCCTTTCGCCCCCGTAGAAACCTGCGAGTGTCCGGTAATCGTCGCGCATCACACCCTTCAATCGACGCGGATCGTGATGTTGCCAATCACAAACCGTCAATTGACCGCCCCGCAAATTTGCCGCAATTTCCGCCTCTATGCCATCGGAGAGCCCCATGACCCCTCGCGCCTCGATTTTCACACCGGTTTTGATCACCGGCTGCGTCATCATTTTGATCTCTTTCGCGGTGCGCGCCAGTTTCGGGGTGTTTCAAATTCCGATCGCCGCCGAGTTTAATTGGCCCCGTGCGGAGTTTTCCCTCGCCATCGCGATACAGAACCTTGCGTGGGGTTTTGGCCAACCGATTTTCGGAGCGCTCGCGGAAAAAATGGGCGACCGGTTGGCGATAGTTTTGGGGGCTTTGGCCTATGCGGGCGGGCTTGTTCTATCGTCCTATGCGGTCACGCCTTTGGGCATGCAGGCCTATGAGGTTTTGGTGGGTTTTGGCATCGCGGGCACCGGTTTTGGGGTGATTTTGGCCGTGGTTGGCCGCGCCTCGTCGGATGCGAACCGATCGATGTCTTTGGCCATCGCCACAGCCGCAGGCAGCGCCGGGCAGGTATTTGGCGCGCCATTGGCAGAATTTTTGCTAAGCCTGATGACATGGCAATCGGTGTTCATGGTCTTTGCGGCGGCAATCCTTGCCTCATTGATGATCTTGCCGATGATGCGCGCGCCCGCAGCGACAAAAGCCGAGATCGAAGAGAGCATGGGCGCGATTTTGGGCCGCGCGCTGCGCGATCCGAGTTTCGCGCTGATCTTTTTGGGGTTCTTTAGCTGCGGCTATCAATTGGGGTTCATCACCGCGCATTTTCCAGCCTTTGTCACCGAATTATGCGGACCGATCATGCCCGGCGGCGTGTTGCATGACATCGGCATCACCACGACTTCGGCGCTTGGTGCGATTGCGATCTCGTTGATTGGATTGGCCAATATCGTCGGCACGTTGACGGCGGGGTATTTGGGCAATCGCTATTCAAAAAAATATCTGTTGTCAGGCATTTATGTGTTGCGCACGCTGGTGGCGGGGACGTTTATCTTGATGCCGATCACCCCCGCTTCGGTATTGCTTTTCTCGGCCGGAATGGGCGCGCTTTGGCTGGCCACCGTGCCGCTGACCTCTGGGCTGATCGCGCATATCTACGGGTTGCGATATATGGGCACGCTTTACGGAATCGTGTTTTTCTCGCACCAATTGGGCAGCTTTATGGGCGTTTGGCTCGGTGGGCGGCTTTATGATGTCTATGGCAATTACACGTTGGTTTGGTGGATCGGTGTCGGCATTGGTGCCTTTAGCGCCATCGTGCATTTGCCGGTGCGCGAACATCGCGCGGCGCTGGTGCAACCTGCCGCGTAGCGGACATTAACCGTTTTCGCCTTGCACCTCGGCGCGGATCGCGGCCAAAACCGCGTCGGGATGCGTATGGGGAATACCGTGGCCCCCACCTTCGATCACCGTGTGATGCGCCATGCGGTTCCATTTGGTCAATGTGCCCATGGCGCGCATGGGGATGGTTTGATCCGCCTCGCCCCAAATTGCCATAACAGGCAAATCCGTGCGGCTGATCGCTTCGTGGCGCGCTTGGAAATCCTCGTCGAGAATACCGTGCAGCGACGAGATAATCGCCGGCACATACCCGCGATACCGCAACTCGCCAATCTGTGCTTGTGGCAATCCCTCGACCGTGCTTGTTGGCCCTTCGGCACGCGCATCTTTGCGCAGGCTCAGCGGCAAAGCCAATGCCAAGGCCCAATCCCCCAGAACCGGCAGAGACAGCAGCCGTTCCGCCGCAGCGCCAAGCGCCAGGTGAAATCCTGCAGGGGCCAGCAGGATCAAACGCCGCAGCGCGCCGGGTGATTTCGCCGCGTATGCCGAAGCAATCGCGCCGCCCATGGAATAGCCAACCAGCGTAATGTCTTCGCGGATGCCGTGAGCCTCCAACAGATCCTCAAGCTGGCGCAGGAAAAAGTCACTATCTTGCACACCGCCCGGACGATCAGACAGCCCGCGTCCGTAAAGATCATAGGTCAGCACCCGAAAACCAAGCGCCCCGAGCCCCTGCGCCAATGTGGCGAAGACAAAGCTCGGCGTGCTCAGCCCGTGGATGCATACGCAGATGGGGCCGCGCGCTGTTCCATGCCATTGGTAATGGGTGACGCCCTGTGAGAGTTCGGCAAATTCACCGGTGGCGTTGGCCCGCGCTGCAGCGTCCATTTTGCGGTGCCGCGCCTCCATCCCGACCGGCAACAAGACCAGCGCAACAATGACACATAACAACACCCACATACCCACTCAGCCTTTCCAACAATTCGCAATATACCGCGCCACCATCAAATCCAGATGCGCACCGCCGCCGTTCTTGAAAAGCGTAATCTCGCTTTGATCCAGCCGCGTGAAATCGCCAAGGCTGTAAAAGTCGGCGACAATATCTTTGCGCGCAATGACGCGATTATCCAGAGGTATTTTCAGCTCGCCAATATGGTCGATAACCGATCCGTAAAAATCGACGAAAATGCGGGCACGTTTGACAGCGGCATCATCTGCCTCGCGCATGTCGGGGCGAAAAGCGCCAATCAGGTCGATATGCTGCCCCGCGCGCAGCCAGTCGCCGCGCAACACGGGGTCGGCGGCCATGGTGGCCGAGGTGACGATATCGGCGGCGCGCACTGCCGGTTCCAAATCCGCGACGGCGCGGGTGTCGGGGAACTTTGCGGCAAACGCTTCGGCCTTGGCATAGGTGCGGTTCCAAATGGTGAACCGCGCGTTGGGAAACCCTGCGCCATAGGCTTCGCGCAGGGCGTGGGCCTGTGTTCCGGCCCCGAGGATGAGGATGTTTTCACTCTCCGGTCGGGCCAATCGCAACGCCGCCAGAAGACTATCGCCAGCGGTTTTCCATTTGGTCACGAGATGGAAGTCAACCAAGGCCTCCAGCGTGCCATCATCATCAGAATACAGACACAGCCCGCCATTGACCGTGGGTTTGTTCTCTTGCGCATTTTGCGGAAAGATCGTTGCGGTTTTCACCGCCAAGCCAAGCCCGTCAATCCATGCGGCACGGTTGAGCAATGTATCCTCGCCGCGATACAGAAAACTATCGGTGATCTTGGCCGCCCCCGCCGCATGGCCTTTTTCGAGCGCGCGGGTCAAACCAATCCAATCCAGCGCCGCCTCGGCGGCATAGGGAATAATGCGCGGGCCGGTCATGTCGCGTCCTCCGCAGTCAAAAGCCCATAGGATACAAGGCAATCCGCCCAACCTTGGGGATCTTCAAACAAATGCACGTTCCAACCGCGCGCCTTGGCCTGCGCAATGTTGTCGGCGCGGTCATCGGTAAACAAAAGTCGCTCCGGCGCGATGCCGCAATCGGCCTCGACCATCTCGTAGATCTTCGGGTCGGGTTTGATCACGCCCATGTGGCCCGAGATATAGCGCCGGTCAAATTCACCCAAAAACGGGTATTTGGTTTCGGCATAAGCAAAGCTTCCGATGCCAAAGTTCGTCAGGGCAAAGACCGGCATACCCTTGGCCTGCAACGCCCGCATCAGGCGGATGGAATGGTCTATCGGCGGGGTGGCCAATTCGATCCAATCGTCATGCCACATACGGATTTCGTCGCGCCAAGAGGGGTAGGTTTCAGCCGTTTCATAGATGGTTTGGGTGAATTCGCCGCCGATATCCACACGGTCGTTCATCCCGTGCAAATCCACCTCGGCGAACATCGCGCGGCGGCGTGCCTCGCCGATCTTGGCATCATAATAGCGTTCGGGTTGCCATTCGATCAGCACATTGCCGATGTCGAAAATCACGGCCTCGATGGTCATTGTCTTGTCTCCTCAAACCGCCGCCGCTCCCCCGCACGCAGCACAGGGAAAACCGGACCGGTCATTTTGCCTTTGCGGCCCGCAATTCGCGCTCCAAAGCTTCCAAAAACCGCGAGCGGTCGCTTTTAGAAAACGCCTTGCCGCCGCCTTGGCGAAACGGGTCCGCCGCGCGCAGGTCGGCCATCAAATCACGGGTCGCCAAAACATTGCCGATATTGGCCGCCGTCAACGCTTCGCCATTGTGTTTAAGCACCCGCGCGCCGGCCTCGACACATTTCGCCGCCAAGGGGATGTCGCCAGTGACCACCACGTCGCCGGCACCGCAACGCTCTGCGATCCACATATCGGCGACGTCCGGCCCGTCCGGCACGATCACCACCTCGACCATCGGATTTTGCGACATGCGCAGCCCGCCGTTGGCGACCAAATACATTTTAATCCCGTGGCGCGTTGCGACCCGCTCGGCCTCGGATTTGACCGGACAGGCGTCGGCATCAATATAAAGCGCGCTCATGCGTAAAGCGCTTCGGCATGAAACCCGATGTGATCTTCCATAAAGGAAGAAACGAAGAAATAGCTGTGATCATATCCTTTTTGAAGCCGCAGGTGCCCATCAACGCGGGCCTGCGCCGCAGCGGCAAACAGAGCCTCGGGCATCAGCAGATCAATGAAATCATCCGCCGTGCCCTGATCCACCAAAAGCGGGATATCGAGGCCGTTTTGCGCCATCATCAATGTTGCATCATGGCGCGCCCATGCGGCCTCGTCCGGGCCGAGATAGGCGTTCAGTTGCTTGCGCCCCCAATCCCCCGCAGTCGGGTTGGCAATCGGCGCAAAGGCCGACACAGATTTGAACCGGCCTTTCAATCCCATCGCCATGGTCAGCGCGCCATGCCCGCCCATCGAATGGCCGGTGATCGATTGGCGTTCTTCATCCACGGCAAAATTGCGAGTGATCAGACGCGGCAATTCTTCGGCCACGTAGTCCCACATCTGGAAATGCGGCGCCCATGGATCTTGGGTTGCATTGACATAGAACCCCGCGCCTTGGCCCAAATCATACCCGGGGTCGTCCGCGACCGCCGCGCCGCGCGGCGATGTGTCAGGAAATACCAAGGCGATGCCCTGCTCGGCGGCCCATCCTTGGGCGCCCGCCTTGACCATGGCGTTCTCATGGGTGCAGGTCAGGCCCGACAAATACCACAACACCGGCACGGGGCCGTCGGCAGCCTCGGCAGGCAAAAACAGCCCGAAAGTCATGTCGGTTTTGGTCGCCTCGGAGCTGTGTTTATAAACGCCCTGCGTGCCGCCGAAGCATTTGTTTTCAGAAAGGGTTTCCATTGGCTTAGTCCTTGTTCGTTGTCTCGTCTGCGACCGCAAAGACCGTCATGATCTCGTCGGTCGGTTTTTTGATTTTGGCCACTGCGGGCACGCTCGCATCCTGCGCAGGATGCCCCACAGCAAGGATCATCACCGGCTTTTCGCTCTCGGGTCTGGCGCATAGACCATTCAAAAACCGCATCGGATTGGGCGTGTGGGTCAGGCTGCACAGCCCCGCCATATGCAGCGCCGTAATCAACATTCCCGTGGCGATGCCGATGCTTTCCGGAACGTAGTAATTCTTATACCGCTGCCCGTCATGGGTGGTGCCGTAACGCTGCGCGAACACCACGATCAACCACGGCGCGACATCGAGATGCGGCTTGGATGCGCCGGTGCCGATGGGTTCCAAAGCTTTGAGCCATTCATCACCGCCGCCGCCCGCATAAAACTTCTCTTCCTCCGCCTCGGCAGCGGCGCGAATACGCGATTTCATCACGGGGTCGGAAATAGCAACGAAATGCCATGGTTGGTGATTGGCCCCCGAGGGAGCGGTGCCGGCAGTGGCAATCGCATCCTTGATGACATCCGCCTCCACGGGGCGGTTTGAGAATTCGCGCACCGAATGGCGGGTCTTCATCAGCTCAAGAAAGTCTGCCGCCGCCTCGCGCATTTCGGCATCATCCATATCGGCGCGGTCCGGCAAGGGCAGCGGATTGTAGCGCACATCACCGGATTTATACATCTGCCTGCCTCGTTTCTTGCATCAATACAGCCCCGTCACCCATGCGATCACCAGCGACACCGTTACGACCGACAGAACCGTTGAAATCAGAATCGTGGCCGAAACCCGTTGTGGCGCGACGCCGAAATGCGCCGCCAGAATATAGACATTGCCCGCCACAGGCAAAGCTGCTGCCGCGATCATGACAGCGCTGGCATAGGGGTCAACCTCGAAGAGGAAAAGCGCCGTAATGGCCACCGCCGCCGGATGCAACGCCAGTTTGCAAAAACTAAGCCACCCCGCCACGGTCAAGCGTTCGGCGTTCTTTCCGGCCAAAGATGCGCCAATCGCAAAAAGCGCACAGGGGGTGGCAGCGCCGCCCAGAATGCCGACGAATTCGTTCAACGGCGCAGGGATCGGCCATGCCATCGCCGACCACAGCAGACCCAAGGTGATCGATACGATCATCGGGTTTTTAAGCAAACCCAATCCCAAAGCCCCCAAAATGCGCGGAGACATCCGCCCGTCGCGCGCGCCGGTGATGATCAAAACAATCAGCGATCCAAACACAATCAAATCCACGGCCAGAACCATCATCACAGGGCCAACCGCCGCCTCGCCCAACAGCAGCGCCAACATCGGCACGCCCAAAAAACCCACATTTCCGATCACCGCGCATTGCGCTTCGACGGCGGCCTTTTCGACCCCGACACCGCGCGCCATGGCGACGCCGGTGGCCACGAGGTAAATGGCCAGACTGCCCACCAGATAGGCCAGCACGAATTGCAAATCGAACACCTCGGCAAAGCTCAGGTTCGCGGCAAAACGGAACAGCATCGCCGAAAGCGCAAAATAAAATACAAACCTGGTGAGGTATCCCGTCGCCTCTTCCGAAAAGAATCCGCGTTTGGCAGCGGCAAAGCCCAAAGCGATGATGGCGAAAAACGGCAGGGTTTTAAGGAAGATATCTATCATATCCCCTTGGTAACAGGATGCGGGGGCGGGTCAATCACCCGCAAGGCGTCCTAGCCCGAACCGATCAAGGCCCCCGCCGCAAACACCAACGCGCCCCCCAGAACCACTTGGAACGCGGCCCGCAAGAACGGGGTTTCCATATATTTGTTCTGGATCCATGCGATGGCCCATAGCTCCACGAAGACCACGAAAAAGGCGGTGATCGTCGCGGTCCAAAAATCGGGAATGAGATAGGGCAAAGCATGGCCCAGTCCGCCCAATGTGGTCATCACCCCCGCCGCAATCCCGCGTTTGATCGGTGATCCGCGGCCCGACAATTGCCCGTCATCCGAGGCTGCTTCGGTAAAGCCCATGGAAATGCCCGCCCCGACCGAGGCGGCAAGCCCGACAAGAAAGGTCGTCCATGTGTCTTGCGTCGCAAACGCCACCGCAAAAATCGGCGCAAGGGTCGAGACAGAGCCGTCCATCAACCCCGCCAACCCCGGTTGCACCCATGTCAGCACAAACTGACGGTGGGCCGATCGGGCTTCGGCGGCTTTGGTGTCGGTGTCCAGATGCGCGCGCTCCAGCGTGCCAGCGGCTTCCTGGTGGCCCGCTTCGGCGGCGGCAAGATCACCCAGCAATTTGCGGGTGGCGGCATCCGTGGTGCGCTCGGCTGCGGCGCGATAGAAACTTTCGGCTTCGCGCTCCATGCCTTCGGCTTCTTCGCGAATCCGGTCAAGCGACAGGTTTTCCATCAACCACACCGGACGCCGCGCATAATAGCCCGCCACATGTTCGCGCCGGATCAAGGGAATCACCTCGCCAAACCGGGCGCGATGCAGATCAATCAACATCTGTCGGTGGCTGTCCTCTTCCGCCGCCATACCTTCGAAAACTTTGGCCGTGCCGGGGTATTCGTCGCGCAACCGCTGGGCATAACTGCGATAGATACTGGCGTCATCTTCTTCGGACGCAATCGCAAGCGCCAAAACCTCTTGTTCGGAAAGGTCGGAAAATCTTCGGCGGGAGGTAAGAAACTTCATATTTGCTCCGGTCGCCGGACGGCGCCGGCCTCTGATCTCCTTGCTCAACCTAGACTGCCACGTATATAATTCAACCGGCAGAGGAGAGACAAATGAATATGGCTGGCCGAAAGTTCGACGCCTGCGCACCATCGAAGCCGAATAAGGCGGTGAATCGCAAAGGGCGCAAATTCGATCAAGTCGTTGAAGGCGCGCGTCAGGTCTTTATGAGCGACGGGTTTGACGGCGCATCCGTGGATGATATCGCCAAAGCCGCAGGCGTGTCCAAAGCAACGCTCTATGCCTACTTTCCTGATAAAAAATTGCTGTTTCTCGAAGTCGCCAAGACCGAATGCAAACGGCAGGCCGAAGCCTGCTTCGACGTGCTGCAAGAGGGTGCGACCCTGCGCGACGTGCTTTTAAGCGGCGCGCAGCACATGATCCGGTTTTTTATCAGCGATTTCGCACAGGGCGTGTTTCGGCTCTGTGTCGCGGAAAGCGAACGCTTCCCTGAATTCGGCCGCGATTTTTATACCAGCGGGCCGATGATGGCGCGCAATCGTTTGCTCGAAGCCTTTCGCGCCGCCAATGACAGCGGCGCAATGCAGATCGACGACCTTCAATTGGCCTCCGATCAATTTGTGGAGCTGTGCAAAACCGATATCTGGCCGCGGTTGATCTTCGGGATCAGCCGCGAGTTTTCAGAGGAGGAAATTGCCCGCGTGGCGACGGGAGCGGTGGATGTGATTTTTGCCCGCTATGGCGTGTAGTCCGCGCCTTCAATCCAACCGGCGCAGTTCCAACTGATTGCCGGCCCCGCGCCGCGTCTCAAAGATTTTGAGCTCCGTCACCAGATCGCTCAGCTTGCGTTTGCCATAGGACCGCGTGTCGAAATCGGGCTTGTCGGCTTGGATTTGCTGACCAATCCGGCCAAGCGAATACCATTCATCGTCTTGGTCAAGCTTGTCCATCGCATCCAAAAACAGTTGCCGCGCCGAGGCATAGGATAACTTGCCTTTGGCCTGCGGTGCGGCATCCCGAGGTGCGTTGGCCGTGTCCGGTTCATCATAGATATTTTCGATCTGCACGAAACGGTTGCAAACATTGCGCAGGGCTTCGGGGGCTTTGGCTTCTCCGATACCGATCACGGTGAGGCCCTGTTCACGGATGCGGCTGGCGAGGCGGGTGAAATCGCTATCGGAGGAGACCAGCACGAAACCGTCAAACCGACCGGCGTGCAAAATATCCATCGCGTCGATCACAAGCCCGATGTCGGATGCGTTTTTGCCTTTGGTGTTTGCGGTTTGCTGGTGCTGGACCAGACCCAATTCGCGGCTGGTCGCCGTCCATCCTTGCAATTGGCCGCTCGACCAATCGCCATACACCCGGCGCAGCCCCGGCTCTCCATAAGATGTGATCTCTTTCAAAATCGCCTTGGCGTATTTCGCCGGCACGTTATCCGCATCGATCAAAACGGCGAGAAGTTGTGTTGTATTGGTGTTCATGTAGTCATTCCGTTTCCGGCGCGCCCCCGGCCCCATGACCGGCAGCAGCGCAAATATCGCGAGGCTATTGCGCCAGAGCAGGGAGCCCGCCCAGCGCGGCGCAAGGCTGGCGGCCCGATAGGACCTCAACAGCAATGCGCGCCTCTTCATATGTATGTAAGAGCAATTGCACGCGTCCACCACTGATTGCTGACATTATTGTCGGCGCGTTGAGCACGATGCCGCACAACTGCACCTCCATCACTTGGCCGACGTGGCCTGCCGTCAACGCATAGAACCGTGAGGCGACGTGTTCGGGCAAGGACAGATATACCATGCCGCGAGGACCGGCGCGGTCGAATGTGACGCGGGGCACTTCCGCAACGGGTAGGTCAAGGGCCGCAAATCCGACCGCAAAACGCAACACCGCTGGCGCCCGTGCCAATGCCTCGATTTCGGCACTACTCATCGGTGCGGTGCGACGCGGCGGCGATCCATCCGGCAATCCGGCGATCGCCGGCGATATCAGGTCTTGGGCGAAGGCCCCGCCCACCAAAGCGCATGACGCTAAAACCATGGCGCAAACCATAGCGCGCGCCGCGTTCGGGCGGGGCCACCGCAGCATTTAGTAGAGCACCACACCGCGAATGCTTTCGCCTGTGTGCATCAAATCAAATCCTTTGTTGATGTCATCCAATGGCATGGTGTGGGTGATCATTGGGTCGATCTCGATCTTTCCCTCCATATACCAATCAACGATTTTCGGCACATCCGTGCGCCCGCGTGCGCCGCCAAAGGCCGTGCCGCGCCAACTGCGTCCGGTGACCAATTGGAACGGCCGCGTTGAGATTTCCGCGCCCGCAGGGGCGACGCCGATGATGATGCTTTCGCCCCATCCCTTATGCGCGCTTTCCAATGCCGTGCGCATCACGTCGACATTGCCGGTCGCGTCAAATGTGTAATCCGCGCCGCCGCCGGTGAGTTCGACAAGATGCCCAACCAAATCGCCGGTCACCTCCGCAGGGTTGACGAAATCTGTCATACCAAAGCGTTTGCCCATCTCGACCTTGGAAGGGTTCAGGTCGACCCCGACGATTTGATCCGCACCGGCAAGGCGCAGCCCCTGGATCACGTTCAATCCAATGCCACCCAAACCAAAGACAATCGCGGTCGATCCGATTTCGACCTTGGCGGTGTTGATCACCGCGCCAATGCCGGTGGTCACGCCGCACCCGATGTAGCAAATTTTGTCAAACGGCGCGTCCTTGCGGACTTTAGCCAAGGCAATTTCGGGCAAAACCGTATGATTGGCAAAAGTCGAGCACCCCATGTAGTGCAAGATCGGCGTGCCATCGAGCATCGAGAATCGCGAGGTGCCATCGGGCATAAGCCCCTGCCCTTGCGTGGTGCGAATCGATTGGCACAGGTTGGTTTTCGGGTTTAGGCAATAATCGCATTCACGGCATTCCGGCGTATAGAGCGGAATAACATGATCGCCCGGTTGCAACGATGTCACGCCCGCACCAACCTCAAGCACAATACCTGCGCCTTCATGGCCCAAGATGGCGGGGAATATCCCTTCGGGGTCGGCACCGGAACGGGTGAACTCGTCGGTGTGGCACAGGCCCGTGGCCTTGATTTCCACCAACACCTCACCGGCGCGCGGTCCTTCCAAATTCACGTCCATAATTTCAAGCGGTTTGCCCGCTTCCATCGCAACGGCGGCTCTTGTTCGCATCTGGTATTCCTTCCAACCACGGGTTCAACGTTCCGGAACCGTGAGCGATTAACGTCCGAACTTCAACTGCCGCGCGGGCATTCCTTGCACCTGACGGCGGGTTAGCTTCACACTGCACGCGAGAAACCCCGCTTCTGCACGTCCTCTCATTATCTGGAAACGCCTATGACCATTTCACTGTTCTCTGCCATCCGGCCCGCTTATCTCCAACGTCCCTTGAGCCGCCTGTTGCTCTGCGCGCTCGCCTTGACGCTCACGGCGGCGTTGAGCGGCTGCCAACCGGACACGCAGCCCGCAACAGATGCACAATCGACCACGGAGCAAGCGGCCGCCGATCAACCGGCAAAGGGCGATACGCCGCCGCCCGCGCGCGCCACCGCCAATCAAAGCTGTGACGCCCAAGCTCATGCCGGATTGATCGGGCAAAGCGCCACCGGGCGCGATTTCGGCGGGCTTGCGCCACTGGTGCGGGTGATCGGACCGAAACAGCCGGTAACCAAGGATTACCGCCCCAACCGGTTAAACATCACGTATGATGCAAGCGGCCGCATCACCCGGGTGTATTGCGGGTGACCAAAGGGCCGCACCCCACGTACGCGGGCCGCGCCTAACGCGCACATCGGACCGTGCGGCGAGGCCTCTCGGCAAAGCAAAAAACAGACGGGCCGCCCCGATCACGGGGTCGGCACCGCCGCGCAGAATTCCCTTTATTCTATGACGCGGCTGCGTTATGTGCGCCCTTGCCTCTAAAATAAGGAGTTTTCTTAGATGGGCTATAAAATTGTCGTCGTTGGCGCCACCGGAAACGTGGGCCGCGAAATGCTGAATATTCTGGACGAGCGCCAGTTTCCCGTGGACGAGATCGCCGTTCTGGCGAGCCGCAAGTCTTTGGGCACGGAAGTGAGCTTTGGCGACAAGACGTTGACCACTAAGGATCTCGACACGTTCGATTTCACCGGATGGGACATCGCATTGTTCGCCGTCGGGTCGGAAGCGACAAAAATCTACGCGCCGAAATCGGCGGCTGCGGGTTGTGTCGTGATCGATAACTCGTCGCTTTATCGGTATGATCCCGACGTGCCGCTTGTGGTGCCCGAAGTGAACCCCGAAGCGGTTTTGGGCTATTCCAAAAAGAACATCATCGCCAACCCGAATTGCTCAACCGCGCAGATGGTCGTGGCATTGAAGCCCTTGCACGACCGTGCGCGGATCAAACGCGTCGTGGTCAGCACTTATCAATCCGTGTCCGGATCGGGCAAAGAGGGCATTGACGAGCTGTGGGATCAAACCAAATCGATCTACAACCCGACCGATGACAAGCCTGCGAAAAAGTTCACCAAGCAGATCGCGTTCAACGTGATCCCGCATATCGATGTCTTCATGGAAGATGGATCGACCAAAGAAGAATGGAAGATGGTCGTCGAGACCAAAAAGATCATCGACCCGAAGATCAAAGTCACCGCGACATGTGTGCGGGTGCCGGTGTTTGTCGGCCATTCCGAAGCGATCAATATCGAGTTTGAAGACCACCTTGATGAGGATGAGGCGCGCGATATCTTGCGTGAGGCGCCCGGTATCATGGTGATCGATAAACGCGAAGACGGCGGTTATGTCTCGCCGGTGGAATGCGTTGGCGATTATGCGACCTTCATCAGCCGTATCCGTCAGGACAGCACCATCGACAACGGTTTGAACCTGTGGTGCGTGTCGGACAACCTGCGCAAGGGTGCGGCGCTCAACGCGGTGCAGATCGCCGAGACCTTGGGAACGCGGGTTCTCAAGAAGGGCTGATTTTCGCCGATAGCTGTATGCAGAGGGGGTGCCGTAGGGTGCCCCCTCTTGCGTTTTGGCACGTCTATGCGAGGTTTGTCGCCGATACATTTAAAGAGGCATGCGTGATGAGAAAACTGAATTGGGTGATCTGTGCGGCGCTGGTGGCGGCACCATCTTGGGCGACGGCAGACGAGTTTGTCATCTCCAGCCGCGTGGCGGCAGCGACGCTTTATCCCGACGGTGGATCGCTTGAACGCAGGGCGGTTTTCGATGTGCCCGCCGGCACGCATGAGTTGCTGATTGCGGACCTGCCACAGAAAACATTGAATGATTTCCCGCGCCTGTCGGTGACGGGCGCAAAAATGGGATCGGTGCGGCTGCGCACGGATTACCTGCCGCCGCGTGATGACGTGGAAAACACCGCCATCAAAGCCGCCCAAGCCGCCGTCGACGCCGCCGAGGCCGATCTGATGGCCGCCGAAGATGCCCGCGCCGATATTTTGCTGGCCCGCGATGCGGCTTCGGCACGGTTGCAATTTCTGGCCAAACTGGGCCAAGGCGATGCCCCGCAACCCAGCGATAATTTGCGCGCGCTGTCGCTGATGATTGGCGAAGAGACCCTCACGGCCCGCCAATCTATCATCAATGCCGAGCGGGCGGCGCGGGCGCTTGAGCCTCAGTTGGAGGATTTACGCGAGGCGTTGGCCAAGGCGCAGGCGGCATTGGCCGCGTTGGACACCGAATCCGGCCCACGCGCGTTTTTGGCGGTGACCATCACGGCCGATGCTGCCACGCAAGGCGAGGTCAGCTTGCGCTATGCCTCCGGCGCAATGCATTGGGCGCCGGTCTATGATGTTCATCTGACCCGCGGCGACAGCCCGCGCATTGCTTGGGACCGGTTCGCGGTGGTTAGCCAAAGCAGCGGCGAGGATTGGGTTGATGTTGACCTGACGCTCTCGACGGTGCGCCCGTCGGGTCAAACCGATCCGAACGAGGTCTATGCCCAACTTCTGCGCCTTTATGATCCGGTGGATCTGCAACCCGTGCGCAAAACCATGGCGGCTCCGGCGCAGGCTGAGATCGCCGGATTTGCCAACTCTGCGATGGATGCGCCGGTCATGGTCGAGGAACGCGCACAAATGGGGTTTGACGGGATTAACTATACCTATCAATACCCTGCGCCCGTGAGCCTTGCCAATAATGCCGACAGCGTCCGCATCGGTATGGGCCGATTGGTCACTGACGCCACATTGATCGCCCAAGCCGCACCGCGCTATGACGATACCGCCTTCCTTGTGGCGCAGTTCGCCAATGACACCGGCGAGTTGATCTTGCCCAGCCTGTCGGCGTCTTTCTATATGGACGGCACATTCGTCGGACGCCGGTCCACCGAAATCATCGCCTCGGGCGCGAAGGACACGCTGTCTTTCGGGCCGATCGAAGGATTGCGTTTGGATTACCGTGTGCTGGAGCAGGCCGAGGGGGATCGCGGCGTGATCAGCAAATCCAACCGCCGGGAACAGAGCCTGCGCATGAGCGTTCAGAACCTGACTGCGGAGACATGGAACATGCGGCTCATCGACCGCGTGCCCTATAGCGAGCAAGAAGACCTCGACATCACATGGCGCGCGAGCCGCAACCCGAGCGAAGAAGATGTGGACGGAAAACGCGGCGTGATGGCATGGGCGTTTGAATTGCCCGCAGGCGCGCGCGAAGAGCTTGAGCTCGAAACGGTCATCACATGGCCCGAGGGGAAGGAATTGCGGTAGAATCGGCATGGGCTTCAGAGCCATCCAAGCCAGCAGCGAGGAAATGTGAAATGGCGAATATTCTTGTGCCGACAACGGGAGCAACCGATTGGAAACGCTTTCTCGCCGATCCTGAAAAGCAATGGAAACGCGGGTATTCAGCAATGGCGGCGGCCCTGTCGTGGGAAGCCGCCGATGCCCTGCCGCCGGAAATAGATGCGCTTTTGGGCGGTTCGGTTGAGCTTATGCTTGCCATTCCCGAGCACAAAGTCGCCTTGCCCGGTGGGGGCCGCGCAAGCCAATGCGATGTTTTCGCCTTGGCCCGCGTCGATGATGCAACAATCGCCATGGCGGTCGAGGCAAAGGTCAACGAGCCGTTTGGCCCCACGGTTGGCGACTGGATGTCGGGTGCCAGCAAAGGCAAAATCGAACGGTTGGGGTTCATCTGTTCCCTGTTGGGGGTGGCCTCACCACCGCCCGAGACGCTGCGATATCAACTTTTCCATAGAACGGCGGCAGCTGTGTTGGAGGCCGAGCGGTTCAAAACCGACCGCACGGCAATGATTGTGCAATCCTTTTCGCAAGACCATCGCTGGTTTGAAGATTTTGCCGCGTTCACGGCGCTTTTGGGATTGGAGGCGGCGCGCGGCACACCGCTACAGCACATCCTGCCATCAGGAATGCCGCTGACATTGGGATGGGCCGTCGGGTCGGCGGCGTTTGTATAGGACTAAGAACCTATCGAGTAAAAACCTCGAACCCGGTGGTGGGAACCACCGGGCCGCCCCGCTTTAGATCGCGACAAATTCGGTGCCGTCGAATTGCTCCAACCCACCCTCGCCGATGTCGTTCCACAATCCATGCAGGGTCAATTCGCCCGCATCAACGGCATCTTTGACGAAGGGGAAGCTCATCAGGTTTTCCATCGACGTCACGACAGAGCGTTTTTCCAAGGCGCGCACGCGTTCCTGTGGGTCTTCGATGTCTTTGACCATCTCATAGCCGGGGCGCAGAATATCCATCCAGCGACCAACGAAAGAGGTCTTTTCTTCCAGTTGTGGCGCATGGCCGGTGCACATATCCATACATCCCTGCACGCCGCCGCAATTGGAATGGCCAAGCACGACGATATGCGCAACCTTCAGAGCCGTAACCGCATATTCCACCGCAGCGGAGGTGCCGTGGTGGTCACCGTCCGGCTCGTAGGGCGGGACCAGATTGGCGATATTGCGGTGGATGAAAAATTCGCCCTGATCCGCCCCGAAAATCGCGGTCACATGCACGCGGCTGTCGCAACATGAAATCACCATGGCACGCGGGCGCTGCCCTTCATCTGCCAAACGGCGATACCAGCTTTTATTCTCGTCATATGTTGTGGCTTTCCAACCGTGATAGCGTTGAACAAGATAGCTGGGTAGGGGTTTGGTGAAGGGCATGGTCTGTCCTCATGGGTTAACTGCGGGAGCCGCACCCTCATCAAAAGGTACAGCGTTGAAACAAATAGGCGGCAGTTGTCGGGTATTCAACAAAAAATCGAGCAATATTTTGCTCCGCTTTCAATGTTTTGGGAACCTCTACGGGCGATGTTGGTCCTGCGCCGTGGGGGCGTGATTAAGAAGGGTAAGACATTGGAACAGGTAGTAATGCTTGCGCAGAAAGAAAAAGTGCAGCTCGATCCTGACCGTCTGGGTGAGCTTTACGCGCAACTCGGGCAGGCGGGCGCAGAGGATGTGGTCTGCCGCGCGATGGAAGAATTGGCCGTGCGACTGTCGCATACAGAGCGGCTTTATCGTCAGGGAATGATGGGGGATATGCGCAAATCCGCGCGCAGCCTTGTCGCCATTTCCGACCAAATTGGTATGCATATGCTGGCACGGGTGGCCAAGGATGTGACCCATTGCATCGACGATGGCGATGGTCCTGCATTGGCCGCAACCTTAACGCGGCTGTTGCGCATCGGTGAAGAATCCCTGACTGCGATATGGAATTTACAGGATTTGTCGATCTGATCCTGAGGCAGGGTGTCGCGGTTTCTATCGCGCCGGGCCTCGCGCCGGATGATTTGATCCCTTGCAGGCGCTGCCAGAGCGGCTAGGCTGTTGCGGAAAAGAGCCCCGCGGCAGCCCGCTGTCGCCCTTTGCAAGGATCCGACCATGCCCGACACCAATGCTATGCGCTTTGCCACTGATGCCTCCGATATTGCCGGGGCTTTGCCGCTGTATGTAATTGAACGTTCGGCCGTCGACGCATGGTGCCAGACGCTTGATACAGCGGCAGCGGCGTGGGTCAAAGCCAGCGGTTTCACCGGCGCGCTCGGCGCTTCGCTTTTGGTGCCCGGCGCAAACGGCACGCCGATCTTTGCTGTGGTCGGGTTTGGCGATGCCTCTGCACGGATACGCGGGCGGTTCCATCTGGCCGCTGCGGCGCAATCTTTGCCCGAAGGCACCTATCGCCTCACCGGCGGATTGCCCGAAGGCTGCTCAGATACCTTAGAGCATGAGGCGCTGGGATGGCTCTTGGCCGGTTATCGGTTTGACCGCTATGCCACGCAAAAATCCCGTGGCGCTAGCCTTGTCGCGCCCGAAGGTCTGGACGCGGCGCGAATCGAGGCGATTGCCGAAGCCGAAGCCTTAACCCGCGATCTTATCAACACACCGGCCAGCGATATGGGGCCGGCGGATCTGGAAGCGGCCTGCGTCACGCTCGCCGCACGGTTCGATGCCGATATCACCGTGATCACCGGCGCGGACCTGTTGGAGAAAAATTTCCCGATGATCCACGCGGTGGGCCGCGCCGCCGAACATGCCCCCCGCCTGATCGATATGCGCTGGGGCACGGCGGGGCCAAAGCTGACCTTGGTTGGCAAGGGGGTGTGTTTTGACACCGGCGGGCTGAACCTCAAACCCGGTGCCTCTATGGGGTTGATGAAAAAGGACATGGGCGGCGCGGCGACGGTGCTGGGTCTGGCACAAATGATCATGGCGCAAAAGATGCCGCTACAATTGCGGGTGCTCATCCCCGCCGTCGAAAATGCGGTGGCGGGCAATGCCTTCCGGCCCGGCGATATCCTTGCCTCGCGCAAGGGTCTCAGCGTCGAGATCAACAACACCGATGCAGAAGGACGGCTGGTATTGGGCGACGCCCTGACCTATGGCGCCGAAGAGACCCCGGATCTGATGATTTCTATGGCTACGCTCACCGGCGCGGCGCGGGTGGCCGTCGGCCCCGATCTCGCCCCCTATTTCACCGATGATGCGCAGATTGCAAATGCCTTGGACGCCGCCGCGCAAGCGGTTGCCGATCCGGTCTGGCGCTTGCCGTTCTGGGCGCCTTATGAAAGCGATCTCGAACCCGGGATTGCCGACCTCGACAATGCGCCGTCGGGCGGGTTTGGCGGCGCAATCACCGCCGCGCTGTTTCTACGCCGTTTTGCCGGAGATACCGCGCGCTACACCCATTTCGACATCTATGGTTGGAACCCTAAGGCCAAACCTGCCCGCCCCAAGGGTGGCGTCGGCATGGGCGCGCGGGCAATCCTTGCCGCCCTGCCCGACATGCTGGACCTATGAGCACGCCGCGTGGCGACACGCTTTGCGAAAAGCCCGACCCAAGGATGTGGCCGGCCAATGGCCGCGTCGCGCTTGAAACGCTGCGCGGGCATATCGAAGGGGTGCGTTTCACCGCTGGAACGGCACGCCAAATCACCGCCCCTCTGGCCGATCTGTTGATCGCGCCAGAGGGCGCGCGAGAGCGGCAGTTGCTCGTCGGCCAAGAGGTGCTTTGCCTTGAGGAGCAGGACGGCTGGGCCTTCGTTCAAAACGCCCGCGATGGATATGTCGGCTATGTGGCCGCGACACAGTTGGGCGATGTGACCCCGGCAACCCATTGGATCGCCGCGCGGGCCAGCCATGCCTATGATCGCCCCGATTTCAAAACCCGCGAGCGCGCGGCTCTGAGCCATGGTGCCCGCCTTGCCCTGCGGCATGATGATGGCACCGAAAGATTCGCCGCCACCAACCATGGCTATGTCCCCCGCACACATCTGCGCCCCGTTGCCGATTATGAAACCGACCCCGCCGCAGTGGCCGAACGCCTTTTGGGGACACCCTACCTTTGGGGTGGAAATTCATCCTATGGCATTGATTGCTCTGGTTTGGTGCAGGCCGCGTTTGGCGCCTGCGGCATTGCCGCCCCTGCGGACAGCGACATGCAAGCGGAGAGCTTTGGCGCGGCGATCCAAATAGGCAGCGCCCCACAGCGCAATGATGTGTTGTTTTGGAAAGGCCATGTGGCGATCGCACTGGGCGATGGGAGGATCATTCATGCCAATGCCCATCACATGGCCGTGGCCTATGAGCATCTGCCCGAGGCCATCGCGCGGATCAAGGCACAAGATGGCGGCCCCATCATCGCGCACCGGCGGGCATAATACGGCAACCCCACTTACGGCAGATGCTGCAAAGACCCTATTGAACGGCGGGCGCCGGACCCGCAGATTATTTCACCGCGCGGATCAACTTGCGTTCAAGCACCTGCAATATACCCGCCAGATCATGTCCACGTTTCAAAACCTGCCCGTCCGCCCCAATCAAGGCATAAAGCCCCTGACGCCCGCGCAGTTTTGGCCGTTTTTCAATCCGGTAAAGCGGGTGCTCTGCCGTGCGCCGGAACACCGAAAACACCGCCACCTCGCGTAAACAGGAAATGCCGTAATCGCGCCATTCCCCCGCCGCGACCATGCGCCCGTAGAGCGACAGGATGGGGCCGAGTTCGGTGCGATGGAAAGCCACTTGCGGCGCGGGTTTTGCCTGTCCTGCGCGCGGGAATGGGATGGGGGGTTCAAAGCTCATAATGCAAGAGTTGCGCCGAATGGAGCGCCAATCAAGAGGTTTCGTGCATTTGTTTGCATGACCATCCGGCGCACAACGCATTTTGCCGTGCCGGGTGGCAATATGCACAGGTCTGAATGGGTTGCTTTTTCCCACTGGCACACTTGCGGAATTTACTTCTGCTGTTATCCATGTGCCACAATTTTCAGCGCCTTTTTACAGGCTTACGCGCGACTACCGCGCCCTAATACGAGGATTTCGACCCGATGAGAGATGTATTTCTATGTGAAGGATTGCGCACACCAATCGGCCGCTATGGCGGTTCGCTGTCCGGTATACGCCCGGATGATATGCTGGCCCATGTGATGCGCGAAGTCACCGCACCGCTGAGCGGGTTGCAGATTGACGAGGTCATTATGGGATGCGCCAACCAGGCAGGCGAAGACAACCGCAACGTCGCGCGCATGTCGGCCTTGCTGGCCGGGCTTGGCGAAGAGGTGCCGGGCGTGACGATGAACCGGCTTTGCGGTTCGGGCCTTGATGCCGTCGGCACCGCCGCGCGCGCCGTGCGCTCCGGCGAGGTCGAGGTCGTGATGGCCGGCGGCGTCGAAAGCATGAGCCGCGCGCCTTTGGTGATGCCCAAAGCCGACAGCGCCTTCTCCCGCCGCGCCGAAATTTACGACACCACCATCGGTTGGCGTTTCATCAACAAAGCGATGCATAAGGCATACGGCACGGATTCCATGCCCGAAACCGCCGAGAACGTCGCCGAAATGTTCGATATCTCGCGCGAAGCGCAAGACGCCTTTGCATTGGCCTCACAAGAACGCGCAGCGGCGGCCATTGCCTCGGGCCGTCTGTCCCGCGAAATCGCACCGGTGTCTTTGCCGCAACGCAAAGGCGACCCGATCATTTTCGACACCGACGAGCACCCGCGTGCCACAACGATGGAAAAGCTCGCCGCACTCAATACACCCTTCCGCGAGGGCGGCAGCGTCACCGCTGGCAATGCATCGGGCGTCAATGACGGCGCTTGCGCGATTATCATCGCCTCGGCGGCTGCCGTCGAGAAATACGGCCTGACTCCCAAGGCGAAAATCGGCGCCATGACCACGGCGGGCCTGCCGCCACGTATTATGGGATTTGGCCCGGCGCCCGCGACGAAAAAACTGCTGGAATTGACCGGCACCACCATCGGCGACATCGACACGATCGAACTGAACGAAGCATTCGCCGCTCAGGGGCTTGCGGTGACGCGCGATCTTGGATTGGCCGATGACGCGGATCATGTGAACCCGCATGGCGGCGCGATTGCCTTGGGTCACCCTCTTGGCATGTCCGGCGCGCGCTTGGCGCTTACGGCGGCGATCACCCTTCAGGAGAATTCGATGAAACGCGCCATCTGCACCATGTGCATCGGCGTTGGGCAAGGTATTTCGCTCATGCTCGAGGCGGTTTAACCGCCCCCGCGCGTAGAAAACAAGAGGGCGACGCGATCGATATCGCGCCGCCCTTTTTTATTGTCCTGCAGCATCCGCATCAATAGCGTGACCCTCAGTCAAACGCAAAACGCGCCGCCACAAGGACCGCGCGTTTCGATGTCTTTTATTGGGGTACGAGTTAGGCTTTGGCCAAGCCGGGACGCGCGCGCATCACGGCTTGGGTGATCAATCCCGCGAGAACCGCTTTGATCGCATCTCCGATCAGGAACGGCACGGCCCAAACCGAAGCCGCAGCAAGGCTGACATCCGCATAAGCTGCCATGCCGACAATCCCGAATGCGTGTAGCACCACAATCCCGCCAATAAAGGCCGCCAGCGCAGGCAAGATGGCCCCGCCTTTTTCGCGCCATTTCTGTGCGAGCAAACCCGCAACAAAAGCCGCAGCGACAAAACCGGCAAGGTAGCCAGCCGTGATGCCCATAAACGGCGCCAATCCGCCCTTGCCACCTGCGAGGATCGGCAGCCCGACAGCCGCCAAGCCAAGATACAGCAACACTGCCAAGGCCCCACGTTTCGGGCCCAGCAACGTGCCCGCCAACATGATACCAAGGCTTTGCGCCGTGATCGGCACGCCCGAGGCCAGCATGAATTTCGGCAGCATGGCGAGCGCCGCGATCAGCGCTGCAAACAGCGCGATAAGAGTGATATTACGTTCCATAACGATTGGTTCCTGTCCAGTGTTGGCGCGGGGTTTCCCGCATCCTTTTCTAATTACAAGGCTGTTTAAGCCATCTTCGCCAAAATGCCTAGCACGAATACCGTAGTTTCCGCGAACCGGAGGATCACCAAGCCCGATACGACGCTCACTCGGCCTCGGTCACGCCGCCGCGCGCCCGGATCGCATCGGCGACCTGCTCCGCGTCATCAATCGCAATCAAAGCAAAGGGAAAAAACAGTCGCCAACCCGCCCGCTTAGGCGAGCGCGCCCGCCATGCCTGTGCCAGATACCCGCCTTTTTCGCCCAACACCGGAATAAAGCGGATGACCAGCGCAATGGCCAAGGCCACCCGTCCGCGCAGCGCCGCGCTTATACCGATTCGCTTCATTGCGCGTTCCAGAACCTCCAAGAGGGCCGCCAGTTGCGTTGTCATCGTCACCAAATTGGCCAAGGATACTGCGACCGTCAGTTTGGCCACCGCGATAAACCCTGGCAAAGGCTCGCCGCGATACAAATGCCAGCCGAAAATCAACCCGCAAATCCACAGCATCGGGCGCAGATTGCGCAGCCCCTCGCGGGCGAAACGCATCCCGCCCAACAAATACAGCCCCGCAACGAAAACCAGAACCAGCGCCGCCCAAATCGCGCTATCGACAAAGAAAAAACCGAGCGTAAACAAACACATCGCCGCCAGCTTCGGCCCCGCGCGCCAGCTGTGATAGGGCGTGCGTGTCTCAGAGGTCAGTGAAATCATTGCCGCCTCCGCGCTTCTCCATCTCGCCACGATAGGCGGTTAAAACCTCCTTGGCTGGTCCTTGCGCCCGCAAATAAGCGGGCTCATGGGCTCCGGCCGGTCGATCAATCCAAAGCACCTCGTCATAGCTTTCGAGCGCCTCCAGATCGTGCGAAATATGCAAAATCATCGCATCACTGCGTTCCAATAGCCGCGCCAACCGCAAGCGCGCGCCAAGGTCAAGGCCTGCGAAGGGCTCGTCCAACACGATCACCTTGGGCCGCATCAACAGAACCGACATCAGGCAGACCAAATGCCTCTGCCCGCCCGAGAGCGTATGCACCGCGCGCGGCCCCCAATCCCCGTGCCCGACGGTTTCGAGCATCACAGAAATCTTGGCCAAGGCCTCGGATTTCGCCACCCGCTGCGCCCGCAGGCCAAAGAGCAACTCCTCTTCGACGGTGGGGAAAATGATTTGGTGATCGGGGTTCTGGAACAGGATTCCCACCGCGCCGAGCGCGCCTTTCCGGTCCTTGGCGACATCGACGCCGCATACCGTTACCTTGCCAGTGTCCGGCGCGGTCAGGCCTGCGATCAAACGCGCCATCTGGCTTTTGCCCGCGCCATTGCGCCCGACGATCCCGATACGGCGCGCCCGCATGTCGATATCCAGCCCGTCAAACAAGGCAGTTCCGCCCCGTTCCAAAACGATGCCATTCAGGCATACAGCATCGCCGGAGCGCGCGTCACTCTTCGATTGATCTGTCATGCCCGCCAGATACCGTGATTTACCGGCCCATGCCAATCGCTTCTTTGCACCCGGCCCAAAACTCCATGCGTCTAAATACAGCGCCCCCCATCCACCTCCATGCATACGCCGGTGACCATGCTGGCCTCGTCCGAGCAAAGGAACGCCGCCGCATTGCCCATGTCTTCAGGGGTTGAGAACCGCCCCAAGGGGATCGTCGACAAGAATTTGGCGCGGGTTTCTGGCGTATCCTCGCCCATAAAACTGGCCAGTAACGGCGTCTCGCCCGCGACGGGACAAAGCGCGTTCACACGCATGCCTTGCGGCGCCAATTCGACAGCCATGGTTTTCGTCGCGGTGATCACCCACCCTTTGGAGGCGTTATACCAATTCAGGTTGGGACGCGGGCTCAACCCCGCCGTCGACGCCACGTTGAGGATCACCCCGCCAATCGGCTTCATAACCGGCACGAAGGCCTGCGCCATGAGGTAAATGGATTTGCAATTGACCGCAAAGACACGGTCAAAATCTTCCTCTGAGACCTCTTCCAAAGGGGTCGGCATATGGGTGACGCCCGCATTATTGACCAATATGTCGACGCGGCCCATGACCTCTATCGCGTGATCGCGCAAACGTTCGACATCGCCCTTGTCAGCAACCGAACCGCCAAACGCATGGGCTTTCGCGCCCAAATCAGAAGCCAGAGATTGCGCCCCTGCGGCGTTCACATCCGCGATCACCACCTCGGCACCCTCGGCGATAAAATTGCGTGCAATCCCCGCGCCGAACCCACTTGCCGCGCCGGTCACAATGGCCGTTTTCCCGTTCAACCTCATGTTCTTTTCCCTCTCATGATCCAGCGGTTATCTCGCCGATTTACACTAACACACGCTTCTCTCTCACATCCTCAACCTCACATCCTCAACGCAGCTCTGGGGTCCATAAAACTTCATCCAATCCGGCCAGCCGTGCAAAGCGCGCCAACTCCGCATCAAGCCGCGCCTTACGCCCCGCGCCCCATTTCGTGCCCTCTTCAGGCCAAAATCCTGTGATGGTCATTTGCCCCGCCGCGCGGTCGCCTTTGACCTCGATCCGGCCAACGAAACGATCCCCTTCGAGCAACGGGTAAACGTAGTAACCCCAGATGCGTTTGGCTGCAGGCACGAACATTTCATTGCGATATGTAAACCCGAACAACCGCTCGGTGCGCGCACGGTCGCGGATCGCGGGGTCGAACGGGTTAAGCAGCCGGATTTGCCCTGCCAAAGCCGGCAATGCGCCCAAACGCGCCTCGATATCCGGCGCGGCCATCGCGTCGCGCCATTGCCCGTCCGCGCCTTCGACCCGCACGGGAATATGATCCGCATCCGCCGCCCAACTGCGTGTTTCCACCGCCGAAGCCACCCCCCAAAACCGTTGCACCTCGCCGGTGGTGGCCATGCCGAGCCGGTTCAAGGCATCCGCGTGCAACGCGCCAAGCGCTTCTGCCTCAGGCGGCGTTTCCACGGGGGTGAAAACACGCTCGCCCAGATCGTAAAACTTGATGAAATTCTCACGGTGACAGGTGGCCAAATCCCCCGCATACCACATTTGATCAAGCGCCTTTTTATGGGGTGGCCGCGCCCACATTTCCCGGCTTTTTGATTTGGTGTCAAAGGCATGGGTGGACAATGCGCCCTCATCTTTGATCCGCGCGCGAATATCTGCGACCTGCTTTTGGCCAAGCCCGGATTTGAACCACTCATAGGCGGCCACCTTGGCCCCGAGCCGCGCGAATTGCACCTGCCAAAGCGGCAGGGTTTCGACAGGGATCAAGCTGGCGTCATGGGTGAAATGTTCAAAGATCTTGCGTTGCTTCAATAGCGGCCAAAGATCACCCTCGCGGTAGCTGCGATTGCGCGACCACAAGATATGATTATGCGCACGGGTGACATTGCGGATCGTATCGATTTGCAAAAACCCAAGCCGCCGGATCGTCGTCAACGCATCGATATGCGCCACCGGCGCCGCGGCGAGATCATGCGCCGCCAGCCACAGGTGCCGCGCCTGCGCATTGGGAATGTCGATCCGCGCGCTCATGACCTACCCATGATAGGCCGCGACAGTTTTCAGCGCGGTAAACCCATACATCGCCTCGAACCCTTTCTCGCGCCCATGACCGGATTTCCCCGCGCCGCCAAAGGGCAATTCCACGCCCCCGCCCGCGCCATAATTGTTGATAAACACCTGCCCCGCGCGGATCGCTTTGGCCGCCCGCATTTGCCGCGCGCCATCACGGGTCCAAAGACTGGCCACCAGACCGTAATCAGTGCCATTGGCGATGCTCAACGCCTCGGCCTCATCCTCAAAAGGAATGATCACCTGCACAGGGCCGAAAATCTCGTCTCGCGCCAGAACATGCGCCGGATCCACACCGCAAAACAACGTCGGACAGATGTAGTTGCCGCCCTCGGGTGCATCTTGCAAGCTGCCCCTTGCCGCAACTTCAAGATCCGCGCCCCGCGCCAAAAACCCTTCAACCGTTGCCTTTTGCCGCGCCGAAATCAACGGCCCGACATCCAGATCGGCCAAGGCCGGACCAACACGCAATTTTCCATAGGCATCAGCCATCCGCGCCGTGACCTCGTCATAAACGCCGCGTTGCACCAAGATGCGCGAGGAGGCCGAGCAAGTTTGTCCCGCGTTCTGGATGCCGGCATTGACCAAAAACGGCAATGCGGCGTCCAAATCCGCGTCCTCGAACATCAATTGCGGGCTTTTACCGCCCAATTCCAAGGTCACCGGCACGATGTGATCCGCCGCCGCGCGTTGCACCATTTGGCCAACGCCGACCGATCCGGTGAAGCTGATGTGATTGACACGAGCGTGGGCGGTCAGGGCGGCCCCCGCCTCTGCCCCCAATCCAGGCACAACATTGAGCGCCCCCGCCGGAAGCCCCGCCTGCAAGGCGATATCCGCGAAGGCCAAGGCCGTGAGGCAGGCATCTTCGGCCGGTTTTAACACGCATGAATTGCCCGTCGCCAAAGCCGCACCAACCGACCGCCCGATGATTTGCATCGGGTAGTTCCACGGCACGATATGCCCCGTTACGCCATGTGCTTCGCGCAGGGTGTAAACCGTGTAGCCCTCTAGATAAGGGATCGTCGCACCGTGCAATTTATCCGCCGCGCCACCGTAGAATTCGAGATAGCGGGCCAAGGCGACCGCATCTGCGCGGGCTTGTTTAAGTGGCTTGCCCACATCCATCGCCTCGATCCGCGCCAGATCTTCGGCACGGGACAACACCATGGCCGAGAGTTTCAGCAACAACCGACCGCGTTCGGCCGCCGGCATCCGGCCCCATGCACCGGCCTGAGAGGCCTCGGCGGCGGCAACCGCCGCATCAATGTCGGCAGACCCACCGCGTGCGATCGCGCCGATTTGTGCCCCCGTCGACGGATTATAAAGCGGCAATATCTGCCCTCCGGCCGGCGCACACCAAACCCCGCCGATCAAACATTTTGCCGGATCGAACCACAGGTTCAGATCGCCCTCTAGATCGCTCATAACTCTCTCCCTTTAACCCTGCCGGGCCGGTCTTACTCTGCCGCTGCCTGCGGCAAACGCGGTGTCGCCGCCATCAAGCGGCGGGTGTAATCTTGACGTGGTGCATCGAAAATTTGCGCGGTTTCCCCCTCTTCGACGATGCGCCCATCCTGCATGACCAAGACGCGATCGCACACGTTGCGCACCACGCCCAGATCATGGCTGATGAAAAGATATGTCAGCCCGAAACGCGCGGAAAGATCGGCCAAAAGGTCAAGAACCTGCGCACGCACCGAGACGTCCAATGCGCTGACCGCCTCGTCAAGAATAATCAACTCGGGCCGTATAATCAGAGCGCGGGCAATGGCGATGCGTTGCCTTTGCCCACCGGAAAATTCATGGATGTATTTCCCGGCATCGGCGGCCTGCATGCCCACGGCTTCCAAGGCCTCGGAAATGGCGGTATCGCGGGCCGCACCCGTGGGAGGATCATCAAGCAAATGATAGGGTTCCGCGACCAACCGTGCGACACGGTGGCGGGGATTGAAGCTGCCATAGGGATCTTGGAAGACCACCTGCATACGGCGGCGTATGTCACGGGCAGCATGGCCGTTTTGCATGATCGGCGCGCCATCCAACAAGATCTCGCCGCCCTGCACCGGCTCAAGCCCGAGGATCGCACGGGTCAAGGTGGATTTGCCGCACCCGCTTTCCCCGACAAGGCCAAGGTTTTCACCGCGCCGGATGGTAAAGCTCACATGATCTACAGCGCGGAAATATCCCGATTTGCCCCATAACCCGCCGCTGCGCGTGGGATAATCGCGCACCACATTGTGCAACTCCAACAATGGCGCATCCGAGGGCGCGCCGGAATAGGCGGGACTGTGATCGGAGGCCTCTAGCAACGCAATCGAGTAAGGGTGCTTCAGCGCGCCAAAAATCGCGGGGCATGGGCCATCTTCGACGACGTCGCCGCGCTGCATGATGACGATATGATCGGCCATATCCGCCACCACAGCAAGATCATGAGAGATCAGCAATAGCCCCATACCGTCCTCGCGCACGAGCCGTTTGAGCAGCTTGAGAATTTCGGCCTGTGTGGTGACATCAAGCGCGGTTGTCGGCTCGTCCGCGATCAGAAGTTTGGGGCGCAAAGCAATCGCCATGGCGATGACGACCCGTTGGCGTTGCCCTCCGGACAGCTCATGCGGATAGCGCCCGAGCGCGAATTTTTCTTCGGGCAATTCAGCCCGGGCAAGCGCATCACGGGCGCGATTAATCGCTTCGGAGCGGCTGACCTTTTCGTGGATCAAAATGGTTTCGGCCACTTGATCCCCGATGGTTTTCAAGGGGTTGAGCGCGGTCATCGGCTCTTGAAACACCATGCCGACCGTCGCGCCGCGCAGCGCGCAAAGATCGCGTTCGGGCAGGTCCAGCATGGCGTGGCCATTCAACATGATGCGCCCTACGGTTCGCGCGCCGCGTGGCAACAATTGCATCACGGCAAAGGCGGTCATGGACTTGCCAGAGCCGCTTTCGCCAATCACGCCGACAATCTGCCCGGCGCCCACGGTGAGCGACACATTGCGCAGGATCGGCGCCCCATGGATCGTCAACGACAGGTTCTCGATGGACAATAAGTCGCTCATTCGCGCCCCCGCCGCAAACGCGGATCGAACGAATCGCGCAACCCGTCCCCCAAAAGGTTCAACCCCAGCACCGTGAACAAAATCGCAAGCCCCGGAAAGATGGCCAGATGCGGGGCAAAAGAGATCATCGTCTGACTGTCCGCCAGCATCCTGCCCCAGCTCGGGATCGGCGGCTGCGCCCCCAGACCAACATAGCTCAGACCGGCTTCGGCAAGAATACCAAGAGAGAATTGAATGGTGCCCTGCACGATCAGGAGATTGGTCACGTTTGGCAAGATATGCTCGATGGAAATCCGCGCCGGCCCTTTGCCCGCCACACGCGCGGCGAGCACATAATCGCGGGTCCAAAGCGACAGCGCGCCGGAGCGGGTCAGCCGCGCGAAAACCGGAATATTAAAGATCCCGATGGCGATGATCGCATTGAGCGCCGACGCGCCAAAAATCGCCGTGATGATGATCGCGATCAAAAGCGACGGAAAGGCAAAAACCACATCGTTGCCGCGCATGATCAATTCATCCACAAGCGATCCTTTGCGCGCTGCCGCCCAAAGTCCCAGCGGCACGCCCAGCCCCATACCGATCCCCACCGCGACCAATGCCACGGCAATCGAGGTGCGCGCGCCAACCATGATCATCGATAAAATATCGCGGCCGAAATGATCCGTGCCCAAAAGATGCGCAGGTTCAGGGGTATGCAGTTTGTCGGCGATATGCAGCTGCGTGATGTCATAGGGCACCCAAATCAGCGAGATCAGCGCCATGCCCGCGAAGAACACCGTCAAAAACAGACCAATCACCAAAGAGCGATTGCCCATAGCGCGGCGCATGCCGCTGCCCGTCGTGGTATCGAGGCGGGCGGTCATCGTCCCTGCCCGCCTTTGCGCAAACGTGGGTCGACCGCCGCATAGGCCATATCGACCGCGAAATTCACCATGATCACCGCAAAGACCAAAAGCATCACCACGCTTTCGACGACGATCAAATCTCGGGCGGAGATGGCTTTGAACACCAACCGCCCGAGGCCCGGCAGGTAGAAAACATTCTCGATGATGATTGCCCCTGCCAGCAGGAAAGAGAATTGCAATCCGATGATCGTTAAAACCGGGATCAACGCGTTGCGCAGCGCGTGCCGCCAAAGCGCCTGTGCACGGGTGAGGCCCTTGGCGCGGGCGGTGCGGATGAAATCTTCGCCCAGCGTATCCAATAGCGAGGATCGCATCACACGGGCCAAAATCGATGCTTGTGGCAAGGCCAAAGCAATCGCCGGCAATGTGAGAGATTTCAGCGCCGCGAACAGGCCCTCGTCCCATCCGGCAAAGCCCCCCGCCGGCATCCAGCGCAGGTTGATCGCAAAGACCAGAACCATCAGCATCGCAAACCAGAAATTCGGGATCGCCACGCCGAGCTGCGTCATACCCATGACGCCATAATCGGCAAGGCGGCCGCGACGCGACGCCGCCCAGATGCCCGCCGGAAAAGCGATCACTGTCGAGAGCACCAATGCATAAACCGCCAAGGGCAAAGAGACCCAAAGGCGTTCACCAATCATCTCGGCGACGGGGGTGCGATAGGTATAAGAGGTGCCAAAATCGCCCTGCACCATACCACCGACCCATGCGAAATAACGAGATAAGGTCGAGCCTTCGAGGCCAAGCTCGGCGCGCAGCGCGGCAAGCGTGTCTTCTTGGGCATTCATGCCAAGCATATAGGCCGCCGGATCTCCCGGAACGACCTCAATGCAAAGGAAAATCACTGCACTGGCCACCAGCAGAGACAGACACAGGGACACCAAACGTTTGAGCATGTAGCGCAGCATTGATGTCCTTCAAAATGCAGGGTGGAGGCATGCCCCATGGCAACAGCACGGTGGGGCGAGGAAAGTCGGGAGGCCGCAGGTCAGGCCGACACCGACGGGTATGATCGAAGGACGAGGGCGAAACATACGCCCCCGTCTTTTTTTTGCGCAGCTGCGGGCTTACTTGGCCCAGCTGACGCCGGTAAGATCCACGGCCTGTGTCGGCGCGTCCTGCCAAAGGCCGCGAACTTTCGCATTCGCGATCGTAGGATAGGCCAATTCAAACAGATATCCGTTGACGTAATCCTCAGATATCATTTTCTGTGCGGACTTCAGCAAATCCGAACGCTGCTCCGGATCGCTTTCCGACGCCAACTGTGCCATGACGGTTTGGAATTCGGGGCTGTCATATTGGAAATAGTAATCGGGATTGGCATAGATGTTGATGTCCATCGGTTCCGTATGCGACACGATGGACAGGCCGAAATCCTTGCCCTTGAACACTTGTTCCAACCACTGCGCCCATTCCAAATTGCTGATCTCGGCCTCGATACCGACGGCGCGAAGCTGCGCCGCGATGATCTCTCCGCCACGGCGCGCATAAGAGGGCGGCGGCAATTTCAGCGTGGTCTTGAACCCCTCCGGGAACCCTGCCTCGGCCAAGAGTTTTTTCGACAATTCCGGGTCATATTGGCTCATCGCGGTCAAATCGACATAGTCGGGATGATGCGGGGCGAAATGCGTGCCGATCGGGATGCCATATCCGAACATCGCGCCATCAATGATGGCTTGGCGGTCGATGGCATGGGCCACGGCTTCGCGCACTTTGACGTTATCGAACGGTGGCATTTTATTATTGATCGACAAGATCGTTTCGCCTTCGGTCGAGCCGACGAGCACTTGGAACCGCGGGTCCGCTTCAAATTGCGGCAGGTTCTCTGGCGCCGGGAAACCGGCAAAGGCATCGATATCTTCGGCCATCACCGCCGCGAAGGCCGCAGTGGGGTCCGAGATGAACTTGAACGTGGCTTTTTCAAGCGCCGGTTTGGTGCCCCAATAGGCGTCATTGCGGATGACATCGATTTTGTCGCCCTGCACCCAATTGGCGAATTTAAACGCGCCGGTGCCGATGGGGTTGGTTTTGATGTCCCCGACGCTTTCGGGCGCAACGATCACCGCATCGCCCCACGCCATGTTGAACAAGAAGGATCCGTTTGGCTCGGCCAACGTCACCTTGACGGTCAGGGGATCGACAACCTCGACATCATGGATGCCCGCAAAAAGCGCCTTTTGCGCATTGCTGCTGTCCTCGGCGCGGGCACGATCAAGCGAGAATTTCACATCCTCGGCGTCCATTGTGGTGCCATCATGAAAGCTCACATCGCTGCGCAGCGTAAAGGTATAGGTCAAGCCGTCCCCGGAAATCGCCCATGCCGATGCGAGGCCAGGGATCACCGCACCATCCGCCGCAAACCGCGTCAGACCTTCGAAGATATTGGAATAGACGACGCTGTCGATGGCTCCGGCTGCGGCACTCGTTGGGTCCAGATGCGGCGGCTCAAGCTGCATCGCAATGGTCAGGTCGCTGCGTTCGGCATGGGCCGCCACAGCGCCGAACGCCAGAACCGTCGCGCCCAAAAGGCCAGCTTTGATGGATTTATAAAACATGTCGTTCATTCCCCGTTTGCGGCGGCGCCATCCCCCTGAACCAGCAAGGAAATCAGGCTGCGGCCCATCACTTGTGCAGATTGGATCATATCATCCACACCGACATATTCATCCGGTTTATGCGCAAGGTCCAGAATGCCAGGCCCATAAGCGATACAATTTTTCAAACGACCAATACGGTCGATGTGTTTTTGGTCGTAAGTCCCTGGAGAAACTACATATTCCGCCTCAAGCCCCATTGTGTCTTCGATGGCTTTGGCGACTGTGCGCACGATGGGGGCTGATTTTTCGGTCATTGTCGGCAGGACACGGTGCATTTCGCGCATGTCATAGGAGAAATTCGCGCGGCCTTCTCTGACGGTTTCCAAAATGGCGCGAATCTCTGCTTGGACCTCGTCGATGTCCTCTTCGATAAGAAACCGCCGGTCGATCACCATGCGGCAGCTATCGGGCACGCAGGGGCTAGGTAATCCGGTGAAATCCGCCGCGCCTTCGCTTTGGCCGCCGTGAATCGAATTGATGTTGAGCGTCGATTGTTTGGCACCCTCCGGCACCACCGGCATATCCGTGCGTTTGCGCGCCAGCGCAGGGAAAAGCGTGTCTTCCATTTCGCGCACCACGGCGCCCATATGGCGCACCGCGCAATCGCCAAGGAAGGGCATGGAGCCATGGGCAATCTCGCCGTGGGTCTCAATTTCCGCCCACCACACCCCGCGATGACCAAGGCAAATGCGGTCTTTGTTAAGCGGTTCGGGGATGATGACATGTTGCACACGCTTGGGATCGAAATAGCCTTGCTCGGCGAGATAGGCGACACCGCCAAAACCGCCCGATTCCTCGTCGCCTGTGCCGGAAATTTCAAGCGCGCCGGCGAAATCGTGACAGACCTCTAGAAACGCCTCGGCGGCGATGATGCTGGCCGCCAATCCCCCCTTCATGTCGCACGCGCCGCGCCCATAGATTCTTCCATCGATCAACGCGCCGCCGAACGGATCGGTGGTCCATCCCTTACCGACATCGACCACGTCGATATGGCTGTTGAAATGCACGCATTCGCCGGGGCGCGTGCCTTCGCGGCGGGCGACGATGTTCCAGCGCGGGAACTTTTCACTGTCGCCGGGGGTATCTTTGGCGCGGATCAGCCGCGTATCAAAACCGGATTTCAACAACCGCCGATCAAGAAAATCACAAATCTCGCGGTAGTTTTCACCGGGGGGATTGAGCGTCGGAATGCGGATCAAATCGCCCGTCAGTTCGATCAAGTCATCCCGCCGCGCCAAAACTGCCGCCTCCAAACGCCGTCCAAGATCGCTGTCGTCTTGCATTATGACTCCCTGCGTCTGCCGCATCCGTTCGGACAAAGGTCGTTTTTCTCTGGTCAAGCTTGCGCGGGTTGCGATACGGTCTCAATACCGTAATAACACGGGCAACAAATTGCCCCTAAGAGAATGGAAGCACCCGATGCAGGAACCGCGCGAGATGATGGACCAAAGCCTCGCTTTGCTGGCCTTTGATGCCGCCCCCGTGGGGATCGTTTTAAGCGAAGATCGGGTGATCCGTGCGTGCAATGCACGGTTTGCAGATTTGTTCGGATATGAACGTCGGGACATTATCGGACAGAGTTTTCGAATGTTTTACCCATCGGGCAGCGATTTTGACCGTGTGCGCGACATTGGTTTGGAGCCGTTGAAACAGGCCGCGACCTATAGCGATGAGCGGATCATGCGCCATGAGAACGGCAAACCGATCTGGTTCCGGTTTCGCGCGCATACGCTGACCCCCGAAACGCCGCTGGCACGGGTGGTGATGAGTTTTGCGCCTCTGGCACATGCCGAAGCGGCGCAAAGCCTGACCCCGCGCGAACGTGACGTGATATCGGGATTGTCGCGTGGGTTGACCAGCAAGGAAATCGCCCGCGAATTAAACCTGTCGCCGCGCAGCATCGAAGACGTGCGGGCACGGTTGCTCCGCAAATTCGAGGTGCGTAATGCTTCGGCGCTTTTGGCGCGCTTGTCGCATCTGGGATAACCACAACAGGCGCGCAGTGTCCCGCGCGCCTGTGCCGAAAACCGAAATCGTATAAAAGCGGCTTACTGCGCCGCCGTCGCTGCCGCGCGAATGGCGCGGATATTCTCGCCATAGGGTGCGGGATCTTGCACCGATCCGCCTTTAAACACGGCCGATCCGGCGACCAAAACATCGGCCCCAGCCGCCGTCATAAGCGGCGCGGTTTCCGGCGTCATGCCACCGTCGATCTCGATATGGATCGGACGGTCCCCGATCATTGCGCGCAGTTTCTTGACCTTGTCGATCTGGCTATGGATGAATTTTTGCCCGCCAAAACCGGGGTTCACCGTCATCACGCAAATCAAATCGACCATATCCAAAAGATATTCGGCCTCTTCGGCGCGGGTCGCGGGGTTGAGCGCAAGGCCCGCCTTGACGCCCAGCGCGCGGGTGGCTTGCATCGTGCGGTGCACATGCGGCCCGGCCTCCAGATGCGAGGTAATCACATCGGCGCCCGCCTCGGCATAGGCCTCAAGATATTGATCGACTGGCGAAATCATCAAATGCACGTCCATGACGGTTTTGATATGCGGGCGGATCGCTTTGACCAGCGGCGGGCCAAAGGTCAGGTTCGGCACGAAATGCCCGTCCATCACATCGACATGCACCCAATCACAGCCCTCGGCCTCGATGGCTTGGATTTCCTGACCGAAGTTGGCGAAATCGGCGGATAGGATCGAAGGGGCGATTTTGATAGAACGGTCAAAGCTCATGGCAGGCCTCTGGTCAGAGATGAAAAAGGGGCGCGACCCAATAAATAGATGGGCGCGCCCCTCATATAGGGTTCATCGGGCGCAATGCCCAGACGCAAAGCCGCGTTACAATTTGGGATCAAGCGTGCCATCGGCATAGCGTTTGGCCATATCGTCCATCGGAATAACGCGGATTTTGCTGGCGTGACCGGCGGTGCCGAAGCGCTCGTAGCGATCTTTGCACAGCTTGGTCATCTCTTCCATCGCGGGGATGTTGAATTTGCGCGGGTCAAACTCATCAGGGTTTTCCTGCGCGATGCGGCGATAGGTGCCGGTGATCGCCATGCGGCAATCGGTGTCGATATTGACCTTGCGCACGCCCATTTTGATGCCTTTTTCGATCTCTTCCACCGGCACGCCATAGGTTTGCGGCATCTCGCCGCCATGAGCATTGATCAGATCTTGCAAATACTGCGGCACCGAAGACGAGCCGTGCATCACAAGGTGCGTCGTCGGCAAGCGTTTGTGGATCGCCTCGATGGTGCTCATGGCAAGGATCTCACCGTCGGGCTTGCGGGTGAATTTATAGGCGCCATGCGAGGTGCCACAGGCAATCGCCAACGCGTCGCATTTGGTGCGCCGCACGAAATCCACCGATTGTTCGGGATCGGTAAGCATCTGGTCGCGGGTCAATTTGCCCGATGCGCCAGAGCCGTCCTCTTCGGCAGCCTCGCCGGTTTCCAGATTGCCCAAAACGCCCAATTCGCCTTCGACAGAGGCCCCGACCCAATGGGCGATGTCGGTCACGGCGCGGGTGATTTCGACGTTATACTCATAAGAAGCGGCTGTTTTCGCATCGGCTTCAAGGCTGCCGTCCATCATCACCGAGGTAAATCCGTGGCGGATCGCGCTGGTGCAGGTGGCTTCGTTGTTGCCATGATCCTGATGCATGCAAACCGGGATATGCGGGAACATTTCCGCCATGGCTTGGATCAGGTGGCGCAGCATAATGTCACCGGCGTAATTGCGGGCGCCGCGGCTGGCTTGCAAGATCACCGGCGCATCAACGGCTTCGGCGGCGCGCATGATGGCAAGGCCTTGTTCCATATTGTTGATGTTGAACGCCGGCACGCCGTAATCGTGTTCGGCGGCATGGTCGAGCAATTGACGCAATGTGATAAGTGCCATGATAAAATCCCTTTTGTCCGGTATCGGCGGGGCGTTCCCCCGCACGGCTTTGACCTTCGACTACAATGTCGCGCGCCCTCGCGCCACAGGCATCAGGGCAATTCATGACATGTTTACGCTACCATCCATCACGCCGTTCGCACGCCGTGAACAATCGGCTCAAACGGCGGGCATATTGTGATGCTCGGCAACGCGGGTGACTTTTTCCGCCGAACCGAAAACCAACGGCACCCGCCCGTGCAACGTATCGACCTGACGTTCGAGAATCGGTGTTTCGCCATCGGTGGCCCGGCCGCCCGCCTGTTCAATGACAAACGCAATCGGCGCGCATTCGTAGATCATCCGCAAACGCCCGTTTTCATAGCCTTTGCGCGCATCCGACGGATAAAGGAAAATGCCGCCACGGCTCAAAATCCGGTGGGTTTCCGCAACCAAGGACCCGACCCAGCGCATGTTGTAATCCTTGCCGTGGGGGCCGTCTTTGCCCGCAAGGCAATTGTCGACATACGCGCGCACAGGCTGCACCCAATGGCGATAGTTCGATGCGTTGATCGCGAATTCCTTCGAGGTGGGCGCGATGGTCATTTTTTCCTCAACCAGGATGAAAACCTTTGTGTCGGGGTCAAGCACATACATTTGCGTGCCTGCACCAAAGGTGACGACCAATGCGGTTTGCGGGCCATAAACAACATAGCCGCCACAGACTTGCTCGGACGCGGGCCGCAAGAAGCTGGCCTCGGCATCGTCTTTGGCCTCGAAAATTGAAAAGATCGTGCCAATAGAGACATTCACATCGATGTTGGACGATCCATCCAGCGGATCAATGGCCAAAGCGTATTTGCCGTTCTCGTTGAGAGAATTGACCGTCTCTTGTTCCTCAGAGGCATACCACCGCACGTTTTCACGTGTCAGCGCAGCGGTGAACATCTCGTCGCACAAAACATCCAATGCCTTTTGTCCGTCGCCATCCGAGTTCTCTCCCACCAAATTGCCAAGCGATTGGCCCAGCGGCCCTTTGGCAATGATCGCCGCCACGTCGATCGACGTCCGGCACAGCGCCGCAATCACATCATAGAGGTCGGCGGGAATATGGTCGGGGGCAATCACGGGTTGGGTCATTGGGCATCCAGTTCTGAGCGATCGGGCACGCGCATGGGCGGCGAGAATGGGTTCGTCCGAGTTTAACCATAGATTGATGCGGGGTTGAACGGCAAAAGCAGCAAAGCGCGCGACGCGGGCCCCGTCACCACACGCCTGTCCGATTCCGGTTCAGGTGATCGTTTCGCCGCCATCGGCCACGATAGTCTGGCCGGTGATGTAACTCGACAGCTCGGTTGCAAGAAACAATGCGGTTCCGGCGATGTCTTCGGGCGTGCCGATCCGGCGCAACGGCGTGCGGTTTTCGGCGCGCTCCAACCGCACGGGATCTTCCCAGAGCGCTCTGGCGAAATCGGTTTTAACCAAACCGGGGGCAAGCGCATTGATGCGAATATTATCAGGTCCCCATTCGACCGCCAGATTGCGCGCCAATGCGGCTTCGGCCGCTTTGGAAATACCGTAGGCGCCGATGCTGATGTTGCCACGCATCCCTGCGATCGACGACATTATCACCACCGTGCCGCCGCCCTGTGCCGCCATAATTGGCAGAACCATGTTGCACAGATTCAAGGTCGAACGCACATTCGTGCCCATGATCTTGTCGAACACCTCGTCAGAGGTTTCCGACATCGGGCCATATACCGGATTGATCGCAGCATTGCAGATCAGCATGTCAATCTGGCCATAGGCCGCGATGGTTTTCTCCACCAAAGCTTGCAATTCTTGCTTGTGCCCAATGTGACAAGGGATCGCCATCGCTTCGCCGCCCTGGGCCGCAATGCTCTCCACCACAGGGGTGCAGGCCTCCATCGTGCGCGACGAAACGACGACATTGGCCCCGCAACGTGCAAACAGTTCGGCAATCGCGCGCCCGATCCCGCGCGATGAACCTGTCACGATTGCGGTTTTTCCGTTCAAATCCAACATATGCATCCCCTCCATCGCCCCCAGTCCCGACCATGCGGCCAGATGTGCGGACCCTTGAAATAAACTTGCGCCACGGGGGAAACTTGCGTCACGGGGGGAATGCTGCCAATCATGGCGGAAAGTTTTTCCGCATGGCGAAACACTGACTGCCAAGGCGCAGCAGCGCATCGTCGGGACGTGCGTTGAAAGCGATCACAAAGCATAGGGGCGGGGAGGCCCTGCTCATGAACACCCACCAAAAAGCGCTGCGAAACCGTTTGCAAGCCCCTAAGCTTGACGGCGAAGTGCCGGTTTATTTCGGCGTGGCTCTCGCAGCTTCGGCCGCAGCCGATCCCGATAAAATCGCAGTGATCGACGGCGACACGCGCCTTGATTGGGCAGAATTTTACATCCGCGTGTCACGGGTTGCGGCGCAATTGGCCGCGCGTGGATATGGGCGCGGTGATATGATCGCAGCCCTGTCGGAAAACAGCGCCGATTATCTAACGCTCTACTGCGGCGTGCTGTTGAGCGGTGCCTGCATGGTGCCATTGCCGCAAAGCGCTGCGCTGCCTGCTTTGCAAAAAATGCGCGCCGATTGCGGCGCAACCTTGCTGTTTACCTCTGCGGCACAGCGTGAGGTCGCCGATCAATTGGCCGCCGATGTCGTGATTGATCTGGCCGATCTGATGACATGGGCTGGTGATGCCCCAATCAATGCCCCTGCTGACGTCGCGGCGGATGATCTGTTCGATATGATCTATTCATCCGGCACCACCGGCACCCCCAAGGGCATCGCCCATGATCACCGGTTCCGCGCGCGCCAACTGAACCGGATGCCTTTGTTCGGGTTGAATGATACCGCGGTGGCGATGATGTCCACGCCGCTCTATTCCAACACCACATTGGTCGCGGTGCTGCCGGTTCTGGCGGCGGGCGGCACGGTGGTGTCGATGCCGAAATTCGACGCCGGACAGTTTCTTGAGCTAAGCCAAACGCATAAAGTCAGCCACGCAATGTTGGTGCCCGTGCAATACATGCGTCTGATGGGCCACCCGGATTTCGACCGATACGATCTGCGCGCCTATCGCGCCAAGATGTCTACCTCTGCCCCCCTACCCGGACCGTTGATCGAGCGCATTTTGAACCGCTGGCCCGGTGAGTTATACGAAATCTACGGCATGACCGAAGGCGGCGTTTCGACGGTTCTGAATTGCCGCGCCCACCCCGACAAATTGGACACCGTCGGAACACCCGCCGAGGGATGTGACGTACGGATCATCGATGAGGCGGGCAATGAATTGCCCCCCACCCAATACGGCGAGATCGTCGGCCGCTCAGGGTCAATGATGCCCGGTTATTACAACGCGCCGGACAAAACGGACGAGGTGCTTTGGCGCGATGCGAACGGGTTCGACTACATCCGCACCGGTGATATGGGCCGGTTCGACGAGGATGGTTTCCTGCACCTTCTGGACCGCCGCAAGGATATGATTATTTCCGGCGGGTTCAATATTTATGCGACGGATCTTGAGCATGTCTTGCGCGCGCATCCCGCAGTCGCGGATGTGGCCGTGATCGCGGTTCCATCAGAGGCTTGGGGCGAAACGCCTTTGGGTCTCGTGGTATTGAAATCCGGCGCGACAGATAACGCTGAAGATATTTGCGCATGGGCCAATGAACAGCTTGGTAAAACGCAGAGATTGTCGGCGGTCGTCCTACGTGACGACCTCCCGCGTTCGGAAATCGGCAAGGTTTTGAAACGCGAATTGCGCGCCGAATACGGCTCAAAGGGCTGATCCATATACTCTAAGGCACCGCGCGAAAACTGCGCGCCCCGTATAGGGCGCATGGAGGTGCGGCGGCCATAGGAATAGAAATTCCTTTGAAACATCGCCCAATTTTCGCAAAGCGGAAAATCATTTCGCAATATTGATCACCGCCCATCTTTGTGCCAATCTCAGGCATCGGAAGGAAGATCATGAACAGATTTACAGGCAAGATTGCCATCGTCACAGGCGCTTCCAGCGGCATTGGCAAAGCCACCGCAGCGCGGCTCGCTGCCGAAGGCGCAACCGTTGTTTTGGTCGACATCAACGCGGATGCGTTACAGGGGGCGATGCTGGCGGGCGACGGTCATATCGCCCTGCCCTGCGATGTCTCGGACGAGGCGGCGATCAAGGATTTGGTCGCCGAGGTCAAGCGCCAGTTTGGGCGCATCGACGTTTTGGCCAACAATGCAGGCGTGATCTGCAACCATGCTCCGATCATGGAGATCGAGTCCGATGACTGGCTGCGGGTCTTGGGCGTCAACCTCATCGGGGTTGGCAATTTTATCAAACATGTCGGTGCGGTCATGGCCGAACAAAACGCCGGTGCGATCGTGAATACGGCCTCGGTGGCCGGCCTTCGGTCCGGCGCGGGTGGCAATATCTATTCGGCCTCCAAAGCCGGAGTGATCAGCCTGACCCAAACCACCGCATGCGATTTGGGCGGCTATGGCGTGCGGGTCAACGCGGTCTGCCCCGGCCTGATTGAAACGGGCATGACCAAAGGTGTCTTCGATTACGCACGCGGCGCCGGCAAAGAAGAAAAATTGGGCCAACGGTGCGAGTTGCGCCGCTACGGACATCCGGAAGAAATCGCCGCCGCCATCGCATTTCTGGCCAGCGACGACGCCTCTTATATCACGGGACAGGCCTTGCCTGTTGATGGCGGCAATACGGCCTCGCTTAACCTGCCCGGAATGAAGGTCTGATCGTTTGAAAAACCCAACCCGGCCCATGGCCAATCTGCATATGTCCGTCTGGCCCGAAGGGGTTCCGCATCACCTTGAGTTGCCCGCACAATCGGTGGCGCAGAACCTGATCAACACGGCGGCGCGCCTGCCGGACCATCCCGCGATCCTTTTTCATGGCCGTGAAATCACCTATCGCGCGCTTCTCGCGCAGGTCGATGCGATGGCAGGCTATTTGCAACGGGTCTGCGGCGTTGCAAAGGGCGACCGCGTGTTGCTCTATGCGCAAAACTCGCCGCAATTCATCATTGGATATTATGCGATCATGCGGGCGGGTGCCGCCGTGGTGCCGGTCAACCCGATGAACCGCCACGCGGAACTGTTGCAGCTGACCGAGGATACCGGGGCGAGGGTTGCGATTGCCGGATCCGAACTTTTGGATTTCATCCAACCCTTGGTGGGTGACGGCCATTTGAACCACATCATTGTTGGTGCCTATGCGGATATGGCTGATCCTGCGTTTGATCTGAAACTGCCCGATCCATTGGGCAGCATGAGCGAGACCCAATGCAGCGGTGCAGGTGTGGTGCGGTGGTCGGACGTGATCCGCGCGGATCATAGGCCTGCCGCGCTCGATGTCGGTTTGAACGATCTGGCGTTAATCCCTTATTCGTCAGGCACCACAGGCCACCCCAAAGGCTGCACCCATTTACATCGATCGGTACAGACCACGGCCATCGGCGGCACAGTATGGCAGCCGGTGGACCATACGGCCGTGCATCTTTCGGTATTGCCGTTGTTTCACGTCACCGGCATGACCAATGGCATGAACGGCCCGATTTATGTCGGCGGAACGATTGTGGTCATGACCCGTTGGGACCGCCGCTTAGCCGCGCAATTGATCGCACGCCACCGCATCACACGATGGCGGTCGATTTCCACCATGGTGATCGATCTGGTGAATGACCCTGAATTTGACAGCTATGATCTCAGTTCCCTGCGCGCCATCGGCGGGGGCGGTGCCGCAATGCCCGCCGCCGTAGCGGCCAAGCTGCATGAGATGACAGGCCTTGATTACATCGAAGGCTACGGATTGTCCGAGACCATCGGCGGAACCCATATAAATCCCCCACAAAAGCCGCGACGCCAATGTCTTGGCATTCCGGTCATGGACGTTGACTCCCGCATTTTGAGCCTTGAAGACGGCCGCGTGCTTGGCCCCAACGAGACGGGCGAAATTATCGTGAACGGGCAGCAGGTCTTTGAGGGGTATTGGAACCGCCCCGACGCCACGGCAGACGCCTTTGTCGAATTTGATGGCAAACGGTTTTTCCGCACCGGTGACATTGGCATGTATGACGATGAAGGCTATTTTTTCATGGTCGACCGTGTCAAACGGATGATCAATGCTTCGGGGTTCAAAGTGTGGCCCGCCGAGGTCGAAACGCTCATGCATCATTGCCCGGACGTCGCCGAAGTCTGTGTCATCGGCGCGCGGGACCCGCGCCGCGGCGAGACGGTTAAAGCCTATGTCGTGCCAGCCCAGCACGCCAAAGGCCGCGCCACCGAGCAAAGCATCATCGCATGGTGCGCGGCCGAGATGGCAGCTTATAAATGCCCGAAATCCGTGATCTTTATCGACGCGTTGCCAAAGTCAGGAACCGGTAAGGTTCTTTGGCGCAGGTTAACCGAAACCGATGCCGCGCGCGGCGGGAACGCGACAAAAACCACCCAAACAGCAGAGAACTGTGCAGGGTAGGGTTTGGTTTTCAGCAAACATCTTGACCGCAGTGCGGAATTTCAAGTAACCGCGAGCAACTCGCAAGGCGCGATACGAGGCGAAGGTACAGCAAGTGAGAAAAAGAGCATCCGATACAACGGCGGACGCGGCGCAGAACACCGGCGATAATGATCGTCAGTTTGTCACGGCCTTGCACCGTGGCCTTGAGATTTTGCGCGCCTTCCACCCCAGCGACCAAGCCGGACTGGGCAATCGCGAGTTGGCCGAGCGCACCGGATTGCCGAACTCAACCGTGTCGCGTTTGACTTTCACACTGCTGAAACTTGGCTATCTGGTCTATGATGAGGGCATCGGCCGCTACCGTATGGGGGTGCCGGTGTTGTCGCTTGGGTATGCTTGCCTTGGCGGGATGCGCGTGAAGGAAACCGCGCAGGTTTATATGCAGCAGCTTGCTGACCGCTGTGGTGACGGGGTGCTTGTGGCACTGGGCGGGCGCGACAATATGTCGATGACCTATGTCGCCACGGCGCGTTCTCCCGGAATGATTTCGCTGCAATTAAATGTCGGCTCGCGCATTTCGATAACACGCTCCGCCATGGGACGCGCCTATATCGCCGCCTGTGACGAGACCGAATATGGCGATATCATAGAACGCATCCATGCGCGCTACGACCCGGCGGATGTGCCCGGCATTGTGAACGAAATCGAAAACGCCAAGCAACAGATTTCCGATCGCGGCTTCTATTCCAATATCGGCGGATGGCAAGAGGATGTGCATGCCGTCGCCGTGCCCTACCGCGCGCCCCATGGGGATAACCCGTTGATGGTGTTCAACCTTGGCGGCCCGGCCTATGTCTTGCCAAAGGATCGGCTCGAAAACGACCTTGGCCCGCAACTGGTTGAGCTCGTCAACACCGTGGCCCGCGCCGGGTTTTAATCAACCTCTTGCGCCATAACGGCCCTGCAAACCGCGTCGAGAAACAGATCAATTTCAGCGCGGATCTGCGGATCCTGTACGTGCTTTGCGATGTCTTCGGGCGTCTTCGACAACAACGGAACACAAAGCATCGGCGCGGGGTAAAACCGCTCCGAAACAGTGCCGAGCACGCGTTGCAAGTCGGCCAATACATCTTTTCCACGCGACGTGGCCTGCGCCAGAAAAATCGGTTTTGCGATAATTTCACTGCCGGACACCAGCCAATCAATTGCATTTTTAAACCCGCCGGGCAGCGCGTGAACATATTCAGGGCAGGCAATAATCAAGCCCTCTGCCGCCGCGATTTGCGCCGCAAACTCCGCGACGATGGGCGGGCGAAGCGGGTCTTCGAGATCGGGCGAGAAAATCGGCAATTGTCCGATCTTCTCGCAAAGCGTGATCTCCATCCCCTCAGGTGCGGCATCCGCCAATGCGCGCAGCAATGCAGTGTTGGTCGATGCCTCCCGCAGGCTGCCCGAGATCGCCAGAATGTTCAACGCGCAGATACCTCTCGCAACAAAAACCGGCCCCCAAATGGGCCAGTTCCAATAAAATGGACCGCAGTTAGCTGCCAGGGATCAGGGCGATTTTGCCAACGGCACCGCGCCCCAGAACGCGTTTGAGAACCTCCGCAGCCGTCGACAAAGGATAGCGCCCCTCGATCAAGGGCTTCACGCTGCCATCGTGATACCACCCGAACAATTCGCGCATGTTCTCGGCGTAATCTTCGGGTTGTGCATGGGTGAAGTTGCCCCAAAATACCCCGATCACGGCGTATTCCTTCACCAAAGCCAAATTGACAGGAAATTTCGGGATTTCTCCGCTAGCAAAACCGATCACCAAAAGCCGGCCGTTGCGGGCCATGAAACGTGTTGCGGCATTGAAGGCGTCGCCGCCAACCACGTCAAACACCACATCCGCGCCCTTGCCGCCGGTCAAGGATTTGACCTCGTCTTTGAGGTTGTCATAGCCGATCACCGCATCGGCTCCGGCATCGCGCGCGATCTGTTTCTTCTCGTCCGTGGAGGCCACGGCAATGACCCGCGCGCCGATGATTTTACCGATCTGCGCAGCTGCAATTCCGGTCGCCCCCGCCGCGCCGTAGACCACCAATGTCTCGCCCGCTTGCAAATTGGCGCGTTGCTTGAGCGCGTGGTGCGAGGTGCCATAAGCCACGATCATCGCACAGGCATCGGCCGCATCCATCCCATCGGGCATCGCGAAACAGCGGGCGGCTTCGGCCACGACCACTTCGGCATAGCCCCCCGAACATGCGGTAACCACGCGATCCCCGATCTTGAACGACGTCACACCCGCGCCCAAGGCCTCGATCGTTCCGGCGACTTCGGACCCGGGGGCAAAGGGCAAGGGCGGTTTCACCTGATAAAGCCCCTGAACCAGCAGACCGTCGGGATAGTTGACCCCCGCCGCTTCGACGCGGATTTGCACCTCGCCGTCTTTGGGCTGCGGCGCGTCGACCTCAGCGTAATCCAGCTTGTCCAAACCGGCGAATTCGCGGCACATCACCGCGTGCATTTTTTGTGACATTTCTCTCTCCCATCGCGTGGTCCGCGCCCCAAAACGAGCGCGACCTCTGCGGCCCACCATAGGCGGGGCGCCCCGCAGCAATCCAGCAAAAGCCGCATATAGAGGCAAGTTTCGCAACGTCTTGGCGCAGAGCAAAGAACGCAACGTCCGTGCGGGAAAAGACGCACGAATATTCTTTTGAAAGCCCGGCAATCGCGCTAGCGTGACCTCAGTAAAAACAGTCTACTGGGAGGAGACTATGCTAGGTATGATGATGCAGCGTCCGCTGCTGATCTCCGATATTTTGACCTATGCCGCCGAGGCATTTCCAACGGCGGATATCGTGTCCGTACGGACCGAGGGCGACATTCACCGCACCAACTACGCCGAAGTCCGTGATCGTGTGGGCCAATTGGCCAACGCGCTTTTGGCACGCGGGATAGAAATGGGCGACCGTGTGGCGACACTCGCGTGGAACGGCTATCGCCATTTTGAACTCTATTTCGCGATTTCCGGCATTGGCGCGGTTTGCCATACGATCAACCCGCGTCTTTCGGCCGAACAGATGATTTATATCGTCAATCACGCCGAAGATAAGGTGATCTTTGTCGACACGACATTCGTGCCGATTTTGGAAGCCCTGCAATCGCATTTTCCGGCGGACCTGACCTATGTGATCATGACCGACCGGGCGCATATGCCGGATACGAAATTGCCGAATGTGCTGTGCTATGAAGAGTTGATCGCGGAACAATCCAGCGAGATCGAATGGCCATTGCTCGACGAAAACACCGCATCGGGGCTGTGCTATACGTCTGGCACCACGGGCCACCCGAAGGGCGCGCTTTATTCGCATCGCTCGAATGTGTTGCACGCGCTGATGATTTCGGTGACCTTGAAAAACACCTTTGGTGAGGGCAACAGGATCATGCCGGTTGTGCCGTTGTTTCACGTCAACGCATGGGGTTTGCCCTATGCCGCGCCGCTGGTGGGCGCGTCGCTCGTTTTCCCGGGTCCGGCGATGGACGGGCCGAGCCTGTTCAAACTGATGGACAGCGAAGAGGTGTTTTCCGCATGGGGTGTTCCGACCATCTGGATGGGCCTGTTGGCAGAAATCGACGCCCAAGGCCGCAAGCCCAAGGGCTTTGGGGACGTGGCGATTGGCGGTGCCGCCGCGCCACGGTCAATGATCGAATCCTTTGAGAAAATGGGCGTATCGGTTGTTCACGCATGGGGCATGACCGAAATGAGCCCCGTCGGCACGCATGGCGCATTGCCTGGCACGCTGAAGGATGCCCCCCTCAAAGAACGCCTTGATTTCAAACAGACCCAAGGCCGCCGCCTCTTTGGCGTCGAATTGAAAATCGTCGATGAAGACGGCAATGTTCTACCCTGTGATGGCAAAGCGGTCGGCGAACTTTATGTACGCGGCAATGCCGTTGTTTCGGGCTATTACAATAACGAAGAAGCAACCGCCAAAGCCATGGACGCAGAGGGATGGTTCGGCACCGGCGACGTCGCAACGATCAGCCCCGGCGGCGTCATGTCCATTCAGGACCGTGCCAAGGATCTGATCAAATCGGGCGGCGAATGGATTTCCTCGATTGACCTGGAAAATGCCGCCTTGTCGCATCCGGCCATCGCCAATTGCGCCGCCATCGGCATGCCGCATCCGAAATGGGATGAGCGTCCGGTTCTGGTCGCCATTCCCGCAGGGGAAGAGCGCCCGAGTATCGAGGAAATGCACGCACATATGTCTGAACATTTCGCCAAATGGCAATTGCCGGATGATATCATCTGGATCGAAGAATTGCCGATGACGGCAACGGGCAAAGTGTCCAAGCTGAACCTGCGTAAGCAGTTGGCGGATTATGTTTTGCCGGATATGCGCGGCTGATCACCGATCATAGCTTAAGACAAAGGGCGCCCGATGTGGCGCCCTTTTTATGTCCGTACCCTGCGCCGGCTGCCCGTAGTCCATCGCACATCTCGTTGATGGCCCGATCTGACCGTCAGGCGCCGGTCTTTGCAGCCCGTTGCGCGCGGCTCGGGACCGTTCATGGAGATATTTAGTCGCAGCGCGCCGCACAAAACACCCGACAAAATCATCGCGCATAACGGTTCGGCCGGCTTTATCTTGACGCCGCCCGACAGATCAAACCGCCGCATCCGCCTTGCCCTCAACGGGGGACCCGCCTAGGGTCGCCGCCGCACGCCCGCCGCAGAGCGCGGGAGCCCAAATGCGAGCGCAAACCCGATGTCCAGAACACCCCCAAAACAATGCGACAGCATGAAAGACCTGCGCGCGCAGATCGACAATATCGACGCAGACTTGATTGCGCTCTTGGCCGAGCGCAGCACCTATATCGACCGCGCCGTTGACCTCAAGAAAATAGAAAACCTACCGGCGCGCACCACCGACCGCGTCGAAGAAGTGGTGCAGAATGTGCGCCGTTTGTCACAAGCACAGGGGCTGGACCCGCAGTTGGCCGAAGTGCTTTGGCGCGATCTGATCGAATGGGCCATCGCCCGCGAAGCCGTACACTTGGGCGGCTCCTAAAACGCAAAAGGCCCCGCCGTTTCGGGCGGGGCCTTGTGTGGGCAGATTGGGGGCTAGACCTCCAACCATTCCTTTTTGATGTCATCACGGGCTTTGAACTCGTCCGGTGTGCCGCCATAGACGATCTCGCCGTGGCCCATCACATAAACGCGGTCCGCGATGCGCAGGGCAATCGACAGCTTTTGCTCGACCAGTAAGATAGACACCCCGGTTTTGGCGATTTCGGCAATCATATCACCGATCTGCTGAACGATTTTCGGCGCAAGGCCTTCGGTCGGCTCGTCAATGATGATCAATTCAGGATCGCCCATCAGGGTCCGGCACATGGTCAGCATCTGCTTTTCCCCGCCTGACAGAACACCCGCCGGATTGTCGGCCCGCGCCCGCAGGTTCGGGAACATATCAAGCATGTCATCCACCGAATATTTCCCCGGCGCCTTCATGTTCTTAATCCCGAGGATCAGGTTTTGGCGCACCGTCATCGCCGGGAAGATATCACGGCTCTCGGGCACATAGCCAAGACCGAGATGCGCGATCCTGTGGCTTTCAAGCCCCGAGATCACTTCGCCCTTAAAGATGATTTCACCGCGCGGGGCAATCTCGCCCATGATCGCTTTGGCCGTGGTCGAACGCCCTACGCCGTTGCGCCCCAAAAGCGCAATCACCTCGCCCGGCATGATCTCCATGTTGACGCCGCGCAGAACGTGGCTTTTGCCATAAAATGCGTGCAGGTCGTTGACCTTCAGCATTGGCTCCGTGGCTCCTGCTGTGTTCATGCTGCGTCTCCTTCATCGAGACCATCGGCCTCATCACCCAAATAGGCTTCGCGCACCTTGGGATCGCCGCGCACCTCTTCGGGTTTGCCGGTGGCGATGATCTCGCCGTAGACAAGCACCGAAATCCGGTCCGCCAAGTTGAAAACCACGCCCATGTCATGTTCAACGATGACAAGGGTTTTGCCTTCGGTGGCTTTGGTGATCAGATCCACCGCACGATCGGTTTCCGAATGGGACATGCCCGCCGTCGGCTCGTCGAGCAGGATCACATCGGCCCCGCCTGCGATGGTAATGGCGATCTCGAGCGTGCGTTGATCCGCATAGGGCAGAAGGACAGCAGGCAAGTTTGCCTTATCGATCAGATCCACGCTCTCAAGGATTTCGGCGGTCTTTTCCGACACTTCCTTGAGGTTCCCGATATTGCGCAGGAAGCTGTACCCATAGCCCATCGAGTAGAGCACGCCGCACCGGACATTTTCGCGCACGGTCATGTTTGCGAAAATATTCGAGACCTGAAAGCTGCGCGACAGGCCTTTGCGGTTGATCTTGAACGGTGCCATTCCGCCGATCTCTTCACCGCGCAACTTCACGCTGCCCGATGTCGGGGTGTAAAGCCCCGAGATGAGGTTGAAGAGGGTGGATTTGCCCGCCCCGTTTGGCCCGATGATCGCATGACGTTCACCGGCTTTGATATCCAGATCAACGCCTTGGATGATCTTGGCCGGACCGAAACTTTTGGTCAGGCCCTTGAGGGAAAGTGCGTTCTCGCTCATGCGATCACCCCTTCTTCTGTATTGGCCAAACGGCGCAAGATCACGATGCCGGCGACCACCGGGACAACGATCAACACCCACGTCAGCGGATTACCAAAGGTCAGGTGCAGCCCGTAAGGTTCAAAGGTTTCACCGAAACCGTTGGACCAATGCACGGCAACTTCGACCAGAATGATCATGCCAAAAAGCGCCAGAGCAGAGCCGATGGCTTGACCGGCCCATCGGCCGATTACCTCACCCAGCTTTCCAGCCCGCAACGCATCGGTAAAGCCATAGAGAACACCCGCCAAACCGCCGGGGGCAAACATCACGATGCAGATGAACAGCAAGCCAAGATACAAAAGCCAGGCTTCGGTAAAATCCGAGAGCATGGATTGCATATAGGTCAATAAAATCGCACCGAGGATCGGACCGGTGAAGTAACGGATCCCGCCGATATAGGCCATCAGAAGGACCAAACCGGACGGCACGAGCGACAATGCTTCGGGTGTGAAAATCTCGTAGTTCACAGCCGCCATGCCGCCGGACAAACCGGCAAAAGCCCCTGCAAAGATAAACACCAGATACCTCACCCGCGTCGGGTTATACCCGATGAATTCGACCCGCTCGGGGTTGTCGCGCGTGGCTTCGGACAATTTGCCCAAAGGTGTGCGGGTAAAGGCAAACATGCCCGCAACGCCGACAAAGGTCCAAAAGGCGATGAACCAATAAACCTCCGATGTCGGACCCAATGAAAGGCCAAAGACTTCGTGGCCAACCATGCGATCGCCGGTGACGCCTTCTTCACCGCCAAAGATCGACCCGAACATCAAGCCCGCCGCCGCGATCAATTCGGCAATGCCCAAAGAGATCATGGCAAAGGGGGTGCCCGCGCGTTTACACGACGGCCAACCAATCACCGCGCCCGCCAATGCCCCGCCTGCAAATCCGATGACCGGCAAGAAGAAGATCGGGTAATTCGCCCAAAAGCCGCTCTCTGCCGACCCGATTGCATCCATCGCATGCACGGCGGCAAAACCACCGAGTCCGAAATAAACCGCATGGCCAAAGGACAAAAGGCCCCCGCGGCCAAGCAACATGTTGTAGCTCAAGGCGAAGACGATGTTGATACCCATCACGTTGAGCAAGGTATAGGCCGTCCCCGAAGGGCCAGACATGGGAATGATCGCCAACACGACAGCCAGCGCCAGAAACGGCAGCACGCGTTGGCGGAATTTCTGGGCTGTAGTCGGCGCCAGGTTTGCGTATTTTTGTGTGATATCGGTCAAAACTCACGGTCTCCCATCAAGCCGCGCGGGCGGATCATCAAGATCAGAACGAGCATTAGAAAGGGGATCATCGGAGCGAGGGAGGCAATCGAAATGCTGCCGACTTCGCTGGTTCCGGAAAGACCCAGGAATCCGAAGATTTCACCAAAGGTGGTGTCCACGGATATGGCAAGGGTTTGCAACAGGCCCAACAAGATCGAGGCAATAAATGCCCCTTCGAGGCTGCCCATGCCCCCCACCACGACGACCACGAAAACGATCGGCCCCATCAGGACCGCCATCGACGGTTCGGTCACAAGGTAATTGCCACCGATCACACCCGCCAAACCGGCAAGCGCACAACCGGCGCCGAATACGGTCATAAAAATCCGTGGAACGTTATGACCAAGGTGCCCGACCATATGTGGATGGGTCAGCGCAGCTTGAATGATCAAGCCCGCACGGGTTTTTTTCAGCAAGAACCACAGCGCAACAAGCATCGAAATCGCCACGAAGAGCATAAAGATACGGTAAGCGGGATAATCCGAGCCATAGAGCCGAAAGATTGTGAAATCGAGGGCCTCGGGGATCCGGTAATTGACCGCATTGCGGCCCCAGATAATTTTGACGATCTCGTCAATCAGATAGGCAAGGCCGAAGGTGAACAGCAACTCGGCCACATGGCCGTTGGCATGTACCTTTCTCAACCCCCATTTTTCGACTCCGGCGCCAACCAATCCGGCAAGAATCGGGGCAAGGATCAGGGCGAACCAAAAGTTGGTGCTTTGGGTGATTGTATAGGCAAAATAGGCGCCAAGCATATAAAAGCTGGCATGGGCGAAGTTCAACACTCCCATCATGCTGAAGATCAACGTTAAACCGCTGGACAGCATAAACAACAGAAGGCCGTAAATCACCCCGTTCAAGAGCGAGGGTACGAACGTTTCCATGGAAACCTCTCTAGAAAAGAGGGTGCCGCACGGCCAGCGCACGACACCCTGATTTACATAACAGACGACGGCGGCTTACTTGGCCGGACGTTCCATGTTGCAAGTGGTTTCAAGTGCCGTGGCTTCCGCTTCGATGCGATCTTCGTCGCCTGCAACCCAACCCAAAGGCAAATCTTCCACGCCGCGCTTCACGTTGTCGGAGAAGGTCGAAACGAACATCGGCTGCAGGAGCTGGTGGTTGTCAGCGCGCATGGTGATTTTGCCATAGGGGCTTTCATACTCCAGACCCTCCAAGGCAAACGCGACATCTTTAGGGGTCGTGCTGCCGGCTTTCTCTGCCGCCATTTTGAACATGTTCATCGCGTTGTGAATCCGGTGGTAGTAATAGTTGTTGTCCGGATATGCGGCTTCGAAGGCCTCGATATACGCGTTTTGCTCTGGTGTGGTTTCAAGGTTGGTATTGCCCTCAACGATCGCCTTCACTTGGCCAACCGCGCTTTCCCCCATCGCCACAGCCGCACCAAGCGAGCCACCATAATAGGTGAGGATCGGGCCTTCGAACCCAGAGCTGATCGCGGCTTTAACAAGCAAAACCATATCCGCGCCCCAGTTGCCCGTGATCATCGCATCCGCACCGGAGGCGATGATTTTCTGCACATAGGGGGTGAAGTCTTTGACCTTACCGAGCGGATGCAACTCGTTGCCCACGATCTCAATGTCGGGACGTTTGGCTTCGAGGTCCGAAACAGCAGAGGCCGCAACGGCCTTACCGAAAGAGTAATCCTGACCGATGATATAGACCGATTTGATATCGTCCTGGTCTTTGATCCAATCGGTCACAGCCGCCATTTTCATATCCGCATCGGCATCGAAACGGAAATGGTAGAACATGCAGCGATCATTGGTGAACGACGGGTCAACCGCAGCGTAATTGAGGAACATGACCTCATCGCCCGGATTGCGTTTGTTGTGCTTGGAGATCGCATCGATCAAAGCGGATGCCACAGCCGATCCATTGCCCTGCGCGATATAGCGCGCGCCCTTATCGAGGGCCTTTTGCAACTGAACCAGAGATTCTTTTGGGTTTACCTTGTTGTCGTAGCCGATGACTTCGATCTCTTGGCCGACGATACCGCCCTTGGCATTTATCATATCGGCCGCGAAGGTCCACTCTTTCAGCGCCGCGTCACCCGAGGGTCCAAAGGGGCCGGAAAAGGGGTCAATGACCGCAATTTTCAACGTGTCAGCAGATGCGCCAGCGGCAACCAAGGCCATCGCGGCTGCGAGCGCCGCAGATTTCATCAATTTCATATTATAGTCCTCCCATTAAAAACCGCCCATTTTTTTCAGGCGCTTCCTGTGGTTGATCAAATGTCGAAACAAGCCCGCTTGTCAATAGATCCGTGAAATTCTATTCTGCACTGCGAAACAATACCTGCAGGGAGGAGCCGGCGAGTGGAGTTTGATCAAGATTTAGAGGCGTTTCGGGCCCAGATTCGCGATTGGATCGAGACCTCATGCGGGGCGGACAATCGCGGCTCTGCACAGGAGGCTGCGGCACCCCCTCTTGAGACAGACAATGCCATCTGTTGGGGGGGACGTAACTTCAACTTCGCCTCCGGGACGCAACGTAATTGGACGCAGGCAGCCGCGAACCAGATGACCGCGCCCAGTTGGCCGAAAGTATACGGTGGCGCAGGGTTGCCCCCCGCACAAATCAAGATCAACCATAACAAAATCTATCATAAAGAGCAGCGCCCGCCCGGGGTGCCGATGTGTTCGGCATGGGCTTTTTCATGAAACGCGCCCGCGTGGGTGCAAAATGGCTTGGCGATGACGGCGATCATGCCGCACGCCTTGCCACCGCAAGAGGATTTTAAACGATGAACACCATGACCCCCAACGCCCTTTTCGATTTGACAGGAAAGGTGGCGCTTGTCACCGGCGGGGCCACCGGCATTGGCCGTATGGCCGCGACAGGTCTGGCCGCAGCGGGCGCGCGCGTTCTCATCGCCAGCCGCAAGGCCGATGCATGTGAAGCCGTCGCCGCCGAGATCAACGCCTCTGGTGTGGCGGGCAGCGTCGAAGGCTTTGGCGGCGACGTCGCCACCGAAGCGGGCATTGACGCGCTGGTGGCCGAGGTGCAATCGCGCACGGACAAACTCAACATCCTGATGAACAACGCAGGCCGCACATGGGGCGCCCCAATTGGTGAACACCCCTATGAGGCGTGGGACAAACTGCTGTCGCTCAACGTTCAAGGCATGTTCCACCTGACGCAACAACTCTTGCCTCTATTGAAAGCCGCCAGCACCGCCGAAGACCCCGCCCGCGTGGTCAATGTCGGATCGGTGATGGGCGACATTCCCAAAGGCACATCCACCTATTCCTATGCCGTGTCCAAAGGCGCGGTGCATCACATGACCCGCGTGTTGAGCAACGATCTCGCCCCCGAAGGCATCACGGTCAACGCCATCGCGCCCGGACCGTTCGTGTCGAAAATGACCGCCTTTGCGCTCGGCACCGAAGAGGGCAAAGCCGAATCCGCCAAGGGCGTGCCTTTGGGCCGCGTCGGCAGCCCCGAAGACGTCGCCGGGGCGCTGCAATATCTATGCGGGCGCGGCGGGGCCTATGTGTCGGGCGCGATCCTGCCTCTGTCCGGCGGCATGCAATCCAACGCCCCCGGCTCTTTGTTTAACGAGGATCTATAATCATGGCAAAGCAACTCACCCGCGCAGAATACGAAGCCTTTGTCGGCAAGGAAATCGGCGTGTCGCAATGGTATACGATCACCCAAGATCAGATCGACCAATTCGCCGATTGCACCCACGACCATCAATTCATCCATGTGGATCCCGAGGCTGCGGCGCACTCCCCCTTCGGGACGACAATCGCGCATGGGTTCCTGACCGTCTCGCTGATGTCGGCCATGCTTTATGAAATGCCCTCTCTCGAAGGCGTTGCGATGGGCGTCAATTACGGCATGAACAAACTGCGCTTTGTCTCGCCGGTCAAAGTCGGATCGCGCGTGCGCGGCCGCTTTGTGTTGCAAGCCTTGGACGATATCCGCGAAGGTGAAATTCAAACCACTTTCGCCGTGACCGTCGAGATCGAAAACCAAGAGAAACCCGCGGTCGTCGCAGAATGGTTGGGCCGTCGCTATTTAGGAGCAAGCACATGAGCAAAGTAGATTTCACCGGCCGCGTTGCCATTGTGACCGGCGCGGGCGTCGGGCTGGGGCGCTCGCATGCGCTTGGCCTTGCGGCGCGCGGGGCCAAGGTTGTGGTCAATGATTTGGGCGTTGCCACCGACGGCACGGGATCATCCTCGGCGCAGGCCGAAGCCGTGGTCAAGGAAATCCGTGATGCCGGCGGCGCGGCCATCGCCCATGGCGCCAATGTCACCGATGAGGCCCAAGTCAAAGACATGGTCGATCAGGCAATTTCCGAATGGGGCCATGTTGATATTTTGGTCAACAACGCGGGGATTTTACGCGACAAAACCTTTGTGAAGATGGAGTTGCCCGACTTCCGCCTTGTGCTGGATGTGCATTTGATGGGATCGGTCGTGACCACCAAAGCCCTATGGGACCACTTCCGCGCGCGCGAATACGGCCGCATCGTTTACACCACCTCGGCCAGCGGCCTCTATGGCAATTTTGGCCAATCCAATTACGGCGCCGCGAAAATGGGCGTTGTCGGATTGATGAACGTTCTGTGCCAAGAAGGCGCAAAACATAACATCAAGATCAACACCTTGGCCCCGACGGCCGCGACACGGATGACCGAAGGTCTGCTGCCGCAGCAGGTCTTGGAATTGCTCCGCCCCGAAACCATCACGCCGGGTCTTTTGGCTTTGGTCGCCGAGGGCGCGCCCACGAAAATGATCCTCGGGGCCGGTGGCGGATGCTTTGCCGAAACCAAGATCTATGAAACCCAAGGCGTTGCTTTTGGCGATGATGAACTTGACGTCGATAACATCCTCGACCGTATGGACGACATCCGCAATCCGGAGGGCCAAAAAGAAATGGCCGGCGCCTTCGATCAAACCGGCAAATATGCTCAGATGGCTGCCGCGATCCGTGGCATCACATTGCCAAGCAAATGATCACCGCGAAATTCACAACATCCATTCACAACACCTAAGGAATATACTCATGCGTGACGCAGTCATCGTCTCCACCGCGCGGACCCCGATCGGCAAAGCCTATCGCGGCGCGTTCAACAACACCCAAGCGCAAGAATTGATCGGCCATGCCGTATCGAATGCGGTTTCGCGCGCCGGCCTTGACGGCTCGGAAATCTCCGATTGTTTGGTCGGCTCCGCGATCCAGCAAGGGTCGACAGGCAACAACATCGCCCGCCAAGCCGTGATCCGCGCCGGATTGCCCACCAGCATCGCCGGCATGTCGATGGACCGCCAATGTGCATCCGGCCTTATGGCGATTGCGACGGCGGCCAAACAGGTCATCCATGACGGCATGCAGATCTGCATCGGCGGCGGCGTGGAATCGATCTCTCTGGTGCAGAACCAGAACATGCGCACCGACCGCGCGGGTGATCCGTGGATCAAGGAAAACAAACCCGAACTTTACATGTCGATGCTGGAAACCGCTGAAATCGTTGCGGCGCGTTACAACGTGTCGCGCGAAGACCAAGACGCCTATGCTCTGCGCAGCCAACAACGCACCGCTGCGGCGCAAGAGGCCGGTAAATTCGACGATGAAATCGTGCCGCTGACCACAAATATGGGCGTGATGGACAAAGAAACCAAAGAGGTTTCGTTCAAAGAAGTCACTTTGGCCAAAGACGAAGGCAACCGCCCCTCGACCGTTTTGGAAAACCTGCAATCGCTGTCGCCGGTGTTCAAAGACGGCCAGACGATCAAGGAAGGCAAATTCATCACCGCCGGTAACGCATCGCAATTGTCGGACGGCGCGTCGGCCTCGGTGATCATGGAAGCCAAAGAAGCCGAAAAACGCGGGCTGCAACCGCTTGGCCGCTATGTTGGTGTGATGGCTGCGGGCTGCGAGCCGGACGAAATGGGCATTGGCCCAATCTACGCGGTGCCGAAACTGCTCGAAGCGCATGGTTTGAAAATGGACGACATCGGCCTTTGGGAGTTGAACGAAGCTTTCGCCTCTCAGGTTTTGCAATCCCAACGCGTCTTGGGCATTCCTGATGAGATCCTCAACGTCAACGGCGGCGCGATCTCTGTCGGTCACCCCTACGGCATGTCCGGCGCGCGTATGGTTGGCCATGCGCTCATCGAAGGCAAACGTCGCGGCGCGAAATACGTGGTTGTGACCATGTGCGTCGGCGGCGGCATGGGGGCTGCGGGCCTCTTCGAGGTTCTCTAGGCATCCGATCACCAAAGGGGGTCGCGGCAATGTTGCGGCCCCTTCCCTTCTCAATACCCCTCTTTCTATCGGAGACTATTCATGCCCGAGCTTATCGTCGTCCGCCATGCGCAGGCCTCTTTCGGCGCCGCCAATTACGACGTTCTTTCCGACCTCGGCCACGAGCAGTCATTCGAGTTGGGCAAGGCATTGGCCGCCCAAGGCGTGCGGCCCGATGCGTTTTTCATTGGCGCACAACGCCGCCACCGCGAAACCTATGAAGGCATTGCACGCGGCATGGGATTGAAGGCCGCACCGGCCATGATTCATACGGGCCTTAACGAATTTGATTTCAAAGAACTGTTGAACGCGCACTACCGCCACACACCGCCGCCCGAACATATGCACACCGAACGCAAAAGCCATTTTCGCACCCTACGCGATACGGTTCTGGCATGGCAGAAAGGCGAAGTCGTGGACCCGCCCGAAACATGGGAGGCCTTCACCGCCCGCGTCGAGGAGGCCCGCAAAGCGATGATCTCTGGTGCGGGGCAGTCCGTCCTTGCGGTTTCGTCCGGCGGGGCCATTGGCCAAATGCTGGCGGCCTGCGTTGATGCGCCCGATGCCCAGCAAATCAAACTCCAACTGCAAATGAAAAACTGCGCGGTGAACCGGTTCGTGTTTTCGCCGCATAGTTTCTACCTGCATGGGTATAACGAGACACCACATATCCATGCATCCAACGCCGATCCGATGCTCACCTATAGCTAAGAAAAGGGCCGAACATGACGACACCCGACCCCGCCAAGCTCGACACAACGGCCGTGGCCAAATGGTTGACCGCCAATATGGAAGGCTTTGAAGGCCCGATCGAGGCCGAGAAATTCGACGTTGGGCAATCCAACCCGACCTTCCGCCTCACGACCCCCAAGGCCAATTATGTTTTGCGCCGCAAACCCCCCGGTGTTTTGCTCAAATCCGCCCATGCGGTTGACCGCGAATTTCGCGTGCAATCGGCCCTGCAAGGCTCGGACGTGCCGGTCGCCAAAATGCATGTATTATGCGAGGATGATGATGTTATCGGCTCGATGTTCTATGTGATGGACGAGGTGAAGGGCCGCAATCTCAACCTGCCCGACATGCCGGAAATCCCCGTGGATGACCGGCGCCCGATTTTGGACGAGATGGGCCGCGTGTTGGCCGCGATCCACGACATTGATCTCGATGCGACGGGCTTGTCCGATTACGGACCCACCGGCAATTACTACCGCCGCCAGATCGACCGTTGGACCAAACAATACCGCGCGTCGCAAACCGATCAGATCCCCGCGATGGAAGATCTGATCACTTGGCTCGATGGCAATATTCCTGACGATGACGGGCAACGCACTTTGGTCCATGGCGACTACCGCATCGACAATATGCTGTTTGCGCCCGACGGCCCGACATGCGCCGCAGTGCTGGATTGGGAATTGTCGACAACGGGCCATCCCTATGCCGATCTGGCTGCCGTGATCATGCAATGGGGCATGCCGCCCGGTCCGGAAGGGCGCGGATTGGCAGGCATCGACCGCAAGGCCGAAGGTTTGATGACGGACGAAGAATTTATCGAGGCCTATTGCACACGCCGCGGCATTGGCGAAATCGACAAGTTCGGGTTTTATCTGGCCTTCACGCTGTTCCGCATGGGCGGCATCATCCAAGGCGTCTACAAACGCGCCCTTGATGGCAATGCGTCGAACCCCGAACATGCGCTCAAACTCGGCGCCGCAGTGCCGCGATTTGCCGCGCACGGGCTTGCGGCGGCCAAAACCGTCTGATCCAAGGCACAGCACAGGGCGCGGCAATTGTAGCGCCCTTTTTCCATCACACCCTCCCGAAAGGCCCGCTATGACGCAAGATATAGACCCCGCATTGGTCGAAGCCCCCTACCCGCTACAACAACATCTCGGCTTTACGATAACAGCGTGGCAGCCCGATTATGCACGGTTTGAATTGCCGTTGGAGCCGTTTTTGATGAACCGATACGGTATTGCCCATGGCGGCGTGCATGCGGTGATGCTCGATACCGTGATGGGATATTGCGGGTGCTACACCGGTGATCGCGACAATCCGAAACTGGCGATGACCCTCACGCTGAACGTCAATTACATCGGGCAGGCCAAAGGCAATGTGCTTATCGCAGAAGGTCGCCGCACAGGCGGCGGGCGCAAAACATTTTTTGCCGAGGCGACCATCATGGACGAGCTTGGCACCAAAGTGGCCACCGGCACGGGCGTTTTCCGGTATCGCAGCACGCGCTGATCATCCCAGGCCCGAATTATGCCGCGACGAAAACCACGCATATTTCGCTTAGGACTTGCCTGTGCGATCGCGCGCGCCAACATGAAGAACGGACCTGAAGGAGGATATCCCATGACCGACGTAATGCACCGCGTGGCGCTTGCCCGCCGCCCGAACGGCGATCCCGTTGCCGAAGATTTTTCCTATGAAGAACAACCCATTCCGGAGCCCAAAGAGGGCGAGGTTCTTGTGCGTGTGACGCATATGTCTTTGGACCCCTATATGCGCGGCCGGATGGATGATGCGAAATCCTACGCCAATCCCGTGCCCATTGGTGGCACGATGGAAGCCGGCGCCGTCGGCGTGGTGCTGAAATCCAACCACGAGAAATTCAAGGAAGGCGATCACTGCTTTGGCATGTTCGGCTGGGCCACACATGGCTGCCTGCCCGGACAACAGTTGCGCAAACTTGACCCTGCCATCGCCGACCCGCGCACTGCGCTTGGCGTGCTCGGTATGCCCGGCTTTACCGCATGGGCGGGTATGACTGCATACGGCAAAATGAAGGCTGGCGAGACTTTGGTCGTCGGCGCCGCCACGGGGCCGGTCGGGTCCATGGTGGGGCAATTGGCCAAACAGGCCGGATTGCGTGTCATCGGCGTCGCGGGCGGCGCGGAAAAATGCAACATCGCGGTCGAAAAATTCGGCTTTGATGCATGTATCGACCATCGCCAATTCACCACTGCCAAAGAGATGCGCGGCGCCCTGCACGACCATTGCCCGGATGGCATCGACATCTATTTCGAAAACGTCGGCGGTCCGACCTTGGGGGGCGTCATACCTTTGATGAACCTGCATGGGCGCATTATCGTCTGCGGCATGATCGCATGGTATAGTGGTGCAACCGACGAAACCGGCGACATGCCCTTACAAAAATTCTGGCGGACGATTTTGGTCAACCGGCTCACCGTACAGGGCCTTTTGCAAACCGACCACGTCTCGCGCTTTGGCGCGTTCATGAAAGAGATCGGCCCGAAGGTCGGCTCCGGCGAAATCGCTCATATGGAAGATATTGCCGAGGGTCTGGAAAACGCCCCCACCGCTTTCATGGGGCTTCTCAAAGGCAAGAATCGCGGCAAGCAGATCGTCAAGATCAGCTAGACCTGCACGCGTGGTAGGGTCCGGAGGCCTAAAAGTAAAAAGGCGCCGCAATGAAGCGGCGCCTTTCCTCAGTCTTGCCCCTCGCGGATCAAGCCGCGATTTCTGCCGCCACTTTTGCGAGATGATAATCCGTATCGCCCAATTGGTGGTCGAGCATGATCAAACGCTTGGCGTAATGCGAGACGGGGTATTCCCATGTCATCGCAATACCGCCGTGCATCTGGATCGCCTCTTCGGCGTTCAGGCGCGCGGCGCGGCCGATCATATTCTTTGCCATCGATGCATAACGTGTCGCATCCGGACCACCCAATTCGGCGGCAGCTTTGATCACGATGGAACGTGCTTGTTCGATCTCGGTCAACATATCCACAGCACGGTGTTGCAGCACTTGGAACTTGCCAATGACGACACCAAACTGTTTGCGCTGCTTTAGGTAATCCACCGTATAGTCGTGGATCACATCCATCGCGCCGACCGCTTCGGAGCACAGCGCCACGATGCCGGCGTTGATTGCATCTTGAAGGGCGGCAGTGCCGTCTTCGATCAACAACTTGGCAGGGGTCGCATCCAGCATGACTTCGGCCGCGCCGCCGCCATCCATCATCGCATAGCCGACGATCTGCGCATCCGAGGCCTGCACTTCGTACACGCCCAGCTTATCGCCGTTTTTGGCCGCGACAAGGATGACATCGGCCACCTGCCCACCATAGACGGCGGATTTACGGCCCGAAAGCGTGATGCTATCGCCGCTGCCCGAGGCGGTGGCTGCGATGAATTCAAGCTCATAGGGTGCCTCGATCTCGCTGATCGCGACGGCATATTTCGCCGCGCCGGAGAGCAAAGCCTCTTGCTCCGCTCCTGCGGTGGTCAAAAGGCGCGAGGCCATCAGCGCGCCAAGCACAGGCTCCGGTGTGATGCCGCGCCCCAAGGCCTCGAACACCACGGAGATGTCGAAGCCGGTGCCGCCGAAACCGCCCGCATCTTCGGGCGCAAGCGCAAACAGCGCGCCCAATTCGGCCAATTCGCCCCATTTCGCATCGTCATGGCACGGCAGATCATAAGCGACCTTGTTGCGATGCTCGACGGGGTATTGCTCGGTCAGATAGCGCGTCAGGCTATCTTGCAGCATGCGGCGATCTTCAGTGAGAGAAAAATCCATGGGTCAAAGCTCCAGCATAGTCTTGGTCAGGATGTTGCGCTGAATCTCGTTGGATCCACCGAAAATCGAGGTCTTGCGGTTGTTGAAATAGCGCGCGGCGTTCTGGGCCGTATCTTCGGGGCCAAACATGATGTTGCCATCGGTAATGTGGCCGGGGAACGGCGCGGCGACGGGGCCGAGCGCGCGGCGCGCGAGGTCTTTGAGCTCTTGGCCGATCACGGTGCCTTTGATCTTGAGGATCGAGGTTTCCGGCCCCGGTGCGCCTTGTTGTTGCGCTTTGAAGAGCATCCGCAAGTTGGTCAATTTCATCGCTTCGAGGTCAATCTCGACCTGTGCGACCCGTGCCGAGAACAGCGGATCTTGCGCCAGCGGTTTGCCGTTGCGCTTGACCTTGCGGGCCAGTGATTTGACCTCTTCCAATGCCTGCATCGAGAAACCGACACCGGCGATGCCAGTGCGTTCATGGGTCAGCAGATATTTCGCGATGGTCCAGCCTTTGTTTTCCTCGCCTACGAGGTTGGTGTAGGGCACGCGCACATCGGTAAAGAAGACCTCGTTCACCTCATGGCCGCCTTCGATCAATTTGATCGGGCGCAATTCTACGCCGGGGGCATCCATATCAACGAGGATAAAGGAAATGCCTGCTTGCTGTTTGGCGTCGGGATCGGTGCGGCACAGACAGAAGATTTTGTCGGCGTGCTGGCCGAGCGTGGTCCAGGTTTTTTGACCGTTGATCACCCATTCATCACCATCGCGCACCGCGCGGGTTTTGAGCGAGGCAAGGTCCGATCCGGCGCCCGGTTCGGAATAGCCCTGACACCACCAATCGGTGCCATCGAGAATGCGCGGCAGGATGGTTGATTTTTGCGCGTCATTGCCGAATTTTATCAACACTGGCCCCAGCATCGACAGGCCAAAAGGTACAATGCGCGGCGCATAGGCTTTGCAGCATTCATCCTCGAAAATATATTTCTCAACAGGCGTCCAACCGGGGCCGCCGTGCTCCACCGGCCAAATCGTCGCCAACCAACCTTTGCGGTTCAAAATGGCGTGCCATTCGACCATCATCTCTTTGGTCAACTCGCCGCCCGCACGCACCGCATCCGAAATGCGCGCCGGCAGGTTCTCTGCCAGATAGCTGCGCACTTCCTCGCGGAAATTGCGTTCCTCTTGGGTAAAATTCAGATCCATAGATCATCCCTCCTTGTTCAAATCTGCAAAACTGGTGCCATCTGCGGCCATCTTCCGCAACAGATCCGGCACCTGCCAGTAATCTTCGTCGTCTTTGGCATAGGTTTCGATGCGCGAGACCAACTCGGCCGCACCAATCGTATCGGCGTAATGGAGCGGGCCACCGCGAAAGCGCGGGAAGCCGTATCCGAAGAGAAACACCATATCGATATCGACAGGGCGCTTTGCGGTGCCGTCTGCGACCACACGGGTGGCTTCGACGATCATCGCGGTCATGTAGCGATCCACGATCTCCTGGTTGCTGAAGGTTTTCGGCGTGATGCCTTTTTCAGCGCGGATCGCGTCGATGAAACCGGCCACGGCCTCGTTCGGCACGGGGGGCACGGCGGCACCGTCATCATAGAGGTAATACCCCTTTCCGGTTTTGCGGCCGAACCAACCTTGTTCGCAAATCCTATCGGCCAGATCGCCCGCGTAACGCTCGCGCGGATCGCGCGTGCCGGCTTTGCGCTTGCGGGTCATCCAACCGATGTCGAGACCCGCCAGATCGCCAACCTTATGCGGCCCCATGGCAAATCCGAATTCCTCAAGCGCGGTATCGACCTCTTGCGGGCTGGCGCCATCCAGCACCAGATAGGAGGCCATTTTGCTATAATGTGCCAAAATGCGATTGCCGATGAAACCATCGCAGACCTGCGCCAGAACGCCGACCTTTTTGAGCTTCTTCGCCAAAGCAAAGCCGGTCGCCAAAACATCCGCATCGGTTTTCGCGCCTTGTACAATTTCCAGCAAACGCATGACATGCGCGGGCGAAAAGAAATGCAGCCCGATCACATCACCAGGGCGCGCGGTGCAATCCGCAATCTCGTTGATATCCAGATACGAGGTGTTCGACGCCAAAATTGCGCCTTTCTTGCAGATCGTGTCGAGTTTTCCAAAAATGTCCTTCTTGACCTCCATCTGCTCGAAGACCGCTTCGATCACCAAATCCACATCGGCCAAGGCATCAAGGCCCAACGCGGGATGCAACCGGCCCAATGCCGCATCGCGCGCCTCGGCCGACATTTTGCTACGGCGCACCGCCCCTTCGAGGTTTTTGGTGATGGTCGCCATGCCGCGATCCAAACCCTCTTGGGCCACTTCGATCAAGCGCACCGTATATCCGGCAATCAGGCAAGAGGTCGCAATACCCGATCCCATGGTGCCGCCGCCGATCACGCCGATTTTGGCGATGTCACGGGGGGCGCCTTTGGCTTCGGCGATGTTCGATACCGCACGTTCACCAAAGAACGCATGGATCAATCCCGCGCGCTGCGGCGTATCGAGGCACGCCATAAAGCTGTCGCTCTCGAATTTCAGGCCCGCGTCGAAATCGCCGGCGGATTGCTCCACCGCATCAACGATGAGATGCGGCGAAACCAGATGCGCCTGTTTTTTCTTGAGCATGGCGCGGGTGCCGTCAATGGCAGCTTGGTCCAGTTCGCTGTCCAAATCACAGGTGCGGCGCGTCGCCAATGTGCCGGCGACGACCTCCTGCGCGGCGGACAATGCCACATCGCGCGGATCGCCCGATGCGATGCGGTCAATCGCGCCTTGGTCCAGCGCTTCTTTCGCGTAGACTTGCCGGCCCGACAACGCCACATCCAGCGCGAAGGCCATGCCGGTCAGGCGCGGCAAACGCTGTGTGCCGCCGGCGCCCGGCAACAGACCCAAGAAAACTTCGGGCAGGCCAATGCGCGTGCCTTCGAGCGCAATCCGCCCATGCGCCGCAAGGGCCAATTCCAAACCGCCCCCCAAAGCCGTGCCATGCAAAACGCAAATGACCGGAATGCGCGATGCCTCAATCGTGTTCAACGTCTCGGGCAAGGACGGCTGCATCAGCGGCTTGTCAAACTCGGTGATATCCGCCCCCGCCACAAAGGTCCGGCCCGCCGCATAGATCGCTATGGCTTTGACGCGGCCTTCGGCATTAAGGGTCTCGATCGCTTTCGACAGCCCCTCGCGCACACCGATTCCGGCGGCATTCACCGGGGGGAAATTGATACAAACCAGCGCAACATCACCCACGCTTTCGATTGAAATTTGGTCATTTACTTTTTTAATATCAGACACTTACGTAAATCCTCCCATTTCAATCCCCATCCTTCATGGGAAAGCGCGATGCGCGCGGCGTCCTCCCCCGCGCTCTCGCGCAAAGTAGAACGGAGGGCACAGGTGGTCAATGAATGGAATTTTGTTTTGCACTGCAAAATTAAGGCGTGACGGCGCGTTTCCTTGCCCCAACCTGCTGTCAAAAACAGGCTTCACATGCTCGCAGGGCACGCTTTTGACCATAGCGTACCGAATCCCGCGCGGATCACCGGTTGGCCTTTGACCCCGTTGGCGGACCAGGAGCCGGACCCATGCGGACAGATCAATTGCGGATGTCGATAAACTCTATCATCCCGCCCATATCGCCTTGCCACTGCACCGATCTGACGATTTTGCCGCTGGCGCTCACCCAGTAGACATTTTCAAACCGGGTCTCGCCGCCCTCGCAGGTTTCGCGCATTTTTACGGTCTGCGCCGACATGGCAGCATAGCGCACCGCCTCCTGACCCATTGGCGTGATACGGCAATTCACGCGGCGCAGATCAGGTTGATTGTCACCGGTCAGATACCGGTGCACCCGCAGGGCGCGGCCCGATCTGCGGGATGTGACATGCGCCAGGCTTTGGCGCACCTCGGCCTGCATCAAATCCCCGCCAAGCCCGCGCGTGGCGACCAGCATCCCATCGCGAAAGTAAAACCCGCGTTGATCTGCCGAAGCCCAAAGCCGCACACCCTGATTCCTCTGCACCGGATAAATCGCGGCAGCCACGTCCCTTTGGGGAATACGCACCATCCGCAAATCACCGGTTTTTTCGACCATCGCACCGGCGATCTGCTGTGCTTCTGACGGGGCGGGCGGCGCTTTCGGACCAAGACCCACGGATTGCAACACGCCCACCGCCAGTTTTTTGTTGGCATCGGTGCGGGTTGGGGAATTGCCGCAACTCGCCAACATCAGTCCAGCCGCAGCCACCACCACCCAGACACCATATTTCGTGATCATCGCGCGCCCGTCCTTCATCGCCAGAATTTACCCCAGCTTTTTGCCAATTCGGGTTCATGCGCATCGCGCACTTGCTCATAAAGCCGCCCTTGCACCCGCAATCTTGCGCCGCCATCGCGGGTCAACGAGGCCACCGAAGCCGATGTTTTCGCCCGTGTCGAGGTGCCCAAAGCCCACGCCAGCGGCATGGTGAAACGGATGCCTTTGTCGAAGGAGCCTTCGCCGAACTGTGCGGCGGAAATATTGGTTTTGGTGGCATAGGCACCGATCGACCACCCGTTTGCAAACTCGCGGTCAATCGCCACGGTCGCGCCCCAGTCACCGGCGAGATAGCGGCCGGCATCAACCTGCACATGATATCCTTCGCCCATGTCGTAATAGACCGAACCGTGGCCTGTCGCGACCTCATAGTCCTGCAAGCCAAAGGCATCATCATAGGCGCGTTTTGCGACATAATTCACCTCGCCGCCCAGCGCGAGGCGGCTGCCGACCGGCTTCCACAGAACCTCACCCGACACACCGGCAAACCCGCGTTCCAGATATCCGGTGGTGACGCGGCTATAGAGGTCTTCACCAAGGCGGCCATAATATGCCAGGCTCAGGTTCGGCATGGCGACATCCTGACCGCGCGAATATTCTGCAAAGTCCGAACGCACCAAAGGCAGCCCCGTGCTGGTCGCGGGACGCAATTCATCGCGGTTGCCTGCCAATTTGGCAGTGATATCGCCCGAGGCCACCCAGCCGGGCGCAATGTGCCAATCGCCACTTAATTTCAACCCGCCATCGGCGCGCACGGGGCTTTGCGGATCGAACATCGACATGCTGACATAGGGGGTCAGCGCCCATTCGAAACGGGGATAAGCATCGGTCATGGCAACCGTGCCCTCCAACGCATCCGCGCCATCGGTCAGAACCATACGATCATACATGACCTCGGCGGGGGCATATTCATACCGCTCAAGATCGCTGCGTTTGAAGCTGGCACTGCTGAGCGGCACGCCGTGGCTGGTTTGCACAACGGTGATGGTTTCCACCGAGGCGGGCAAAGCGCGCGTTGCACCGCGTGCCACACGGCCCAAAAGCTGTGCACCGGCCTCAAAGCGAGGGTTGCGCACCACGAGGCGGACGCTCGTGCCAGTCAGTTTATAGGACTCCAGCGTCAGACCTTCGAATTCAACCAGCGTCTTGAGATTGGCAACCGTCTGCCCCACCGCCTGCGGCTGCGTGCTCCATCCCAGATCGCGGGCGCTTTTGCCGCGCGGCAGAACCGCCAAAGGTGCGACATCCGCGCTGCCCGGGACGGGGGCGGTTTTCGGATTGGTCGAGAAAGACACCATCGCGGCCAGATTGCCGCCATGCATTGCATAAAGCCCAAGCTGCGCCCCTTGGGCGAACTGATATTCCGCGCCAAAATTAAGCGCACCATCGCGGGTGAACAGGCCATCGCCAACCTCTTGGGTGTAGGCATCCGAGGAATATTCCATTTTCAAACGCAGCTTGTCGGAATGCTGATAGGTCACGCCGCCAAAGGCCGCCATATCGCCACGAAAGAACTTGTCGAGGCTCGGCAAGCCGCCGGTGCCAAGGTAACCAGTCGGGCGGGTACCGCTGCTGGCAAAGCTGTTCGCGCTGCCCAGACGGCCCCAACCGACACCGCCAGTGACACGCCATTTGTCACCAAGGCTCTTGGTCGCCACCAAATATTCAGACCCATAAAGACCGGTGCCGATAAAATCGCGCAGACCGACGGCCATAGCCGGGCGATAGGTGCCTTCATCGAGAAATTGATACCGCAAATCAAAGCTGCGGTCGTAATAGGACGACAACGTGTAGCCGGGGATTTGCAGCCCCTCGACCGCGCTATAACGGAAACTGCCGGTCAGGCGCGGCGCGATTTGAAAGCTCAGCGTCACGCGTGTGCTGTCGGCAAAATGCGATATCGTTGAGGTGAATTGCGCATCCGGCGCCATTTCCGCCGTGGGCATGTCGATCAATCCGCTGGGGAGGCCATACATGTTGAACGACGTGGTGGTCAGGGTTTCAGCCTGCGGGACCGCCGCAGTGCAGAGCACCAAGGCACAGGTGCCTGATAGCAATTTGGACAATCCGGACAAAAGCGTCTCCACCTCAGGTAACCATTTGGCGGCTATGGCCCGCCTTTGAGCAAACATTAGCCGCCAAACCCCGTCCTGAACAGAGCAGAGCGCCTAGCAGTGTGGCAAAATAAGCAAGTGTCGTAAATATGCGCCGCAAGGCCCGCAGCAGATGTCAAAATGCGCCGAGCGCCATCGCCGCGCCCATGAGCAGCGCCCCAATGACCACCCCCGCCAGGATCAGTCCCGCCGGCCTCCACGCGGAGGGCTTCGGCGCGGCGCGGGGCGGTTCGGCCTGCCGGATCAAGGCGGCTTCGACCAATGCGGGAAGGCGTGGCCCAAAACGCGCCAGAACCTGCGCGGTTTTCTTGAGGTCCTTGGCCAACGCCCGCGGGCCGAGGCTTTGCTTGATGTAATCCTCGACCACCGGCTTGGCCGTTTCCCAAATGTTCATCTGGGGATCAAGACTGCGCGCGACGCCTTCGACAACCACCATCGTGCGTTGCAATAGGATCAGTTCCGTGCGGGTTTCCATGCCGAACCGTTCGGTCACCTCGAAGAGGTAGCTCAACAACCGTCCCATCGAGATTTTGGTCGCATCCATGCCGAAAATCGGCTCGCCCACGGCGCGGATCGCACGGGCGAATTCATCAACATCGCGGTCGGCAGGGACATAGCCCGCTTCGAAATGCACCTGCGCCACGCGCATATAATCGCGTTTGATAAACCCATAGAGGATCTCGGCATAGACGCGGCGGGTGTATTCATCGATATGACCCATGATGCCGAAATCATAGGCAATGATATTGCCCGAGGGCGCGACCTTGAGATTGCCCTGATGCATGTCGGCGTGGAAAAATCCGTCGCGCAAAGCGTGGCTGAGGAACAGTTGCAACACCCGTTTGGACAAGGTTGCGCGGTCATGCCCCGCCGCATCCAAGGCCGCATTGTCGCCCAAAGCGACGCCTTCGGCCCATGTCATCACCATGACCGAGCGCCCCGACAGATTCCAATCAACGCGGGGCAACTCAAAGCCCTCGTCATGTTCGGTATTGGCGGCAAATTCGGACGCCGAGGCCGCTTCGAGCCGCAAATCCAATTCGCCCGCCACGACACCGGCAAAATGATCAATCACTTCGGTTGGGCGCAAACGACGCGATGCGGGTGACAGGAATTCGATGGCATTGGCCGCAAGGTAGAACGCATCGATATCACGGCGGAAGGCCTTGGTGATACCGGGGCGGAGGACTTTGATTGCGACGTCTTCTCCGCTGTCTTTCAATGTACCACGATGCACCTGCGCGATCGACGCGGCGGCCACGGGTCCGGAAAACGTATCGAAGACGGCATCGAGCGGCTGGCCGATTTCCACCTCGACGGCGGCGCGGGCGAGCGCCGTATCAAAGGGTGGCAGACGATCTTGCAGGACGCGCAGTTCAGCCGCCAGATCATCGCCGACCAAATCCGGACGGGTCGAGATGATTTGCCCGAATTTGATGTAGGCGGGTCCGAGCGCCTGCAGCGCGCGCGGGATCGGCGGGAAGGCCGCGTCGCCTTTTACGCCGAGCCATTGGAACGGCCACGCAAGGCCGCGCAGCGCCACGCGCACCAAGCCGGGCGCCTCGTAGGCGTCCAAAAGTTGCTTCATCGCGCCGGTGCGTTCGAGCGTGGCACCGGTGCGGATCAACCGCCAGATATTATGCGGGCCGCGCATTTAAATTTTCCATCCCGAATGCAGCGCCGCGATGCCAAGCGACAGATTGCGATAAGAGGCATTTTCAAAGCCTGCGGTTTTCACCATTTGCAAAAACGTCTCTTGATCCGGAAAATTGCGGATAGATTCCACCAGATATTGATAGCTGTCGGCGTCATTGGCGATCAATTTCCCCATGCGCGGAATGACGTTGAAGGAATAGGCGTCATAGGCTTTTTGCATCGCCGCATTGGGCAATTGGCTAAATTCCAGAACCATCAAGCGCCCGCCGGGCTTGAGGACGCGGAACGCCTCGTTCAGCGCCTCTTGCGGGCGTGTAACATTGCGGATGCCAAAGCTGATTGTGTAGACGTCAAAGGTGTTATCCTCAAACGGAAGCGCCATCGCATCCCCGACGACCCAATCGAGGCTCGACGCCATCTGTTCGGCCTCGGCGCGTTTGCGGCCTTCGACGAGCATCGGTTCGGTGATGTCCAGAACCGTGCTATGGGCCTCGCCTGCGCGTTTGAGAAAGCGGAAGGAAATATCGCCGGTGCCGCCCGCCACATCGAGCAAACGTTGCCCTTTACGCGGCGCGAGCCAATCCATCATCGCATCTTTCCAAATGCGGTGGATACCCATCGACATGACATCATTCATCACATCATATTTCGACGCGACCGAGCCAAAGACCCCCTGCACGCGCCCTGCCTTTTCGGCCTCTGGCACGGTTTCAAATCCGAAATGAGTGGTCTTGTCGTCCATGTTTTCCGCCTTCGCGGCCCGCTTGGGCCTTGCACTTCGCTTCTCTCGTGTTTCCTTATAGGGCGCTTGCCGCCTACTGCAATGCGCCCCTTTGACCACAATGCCGCGCCGATGCGCGCCGCCGGAGACCGCCATGCCCGAATTACCCGAGGTCGAAACTGTCCGCACCGGCCTTGTGCCCGCGATGGAAGGCGTGGTGATTGCTCGCGCAGATGTGAACCGCGAAGGGCTGCGGTGGCCGTTTCCGGATCGCATGGCGGATCGTTTGACCGGCGCGCGGGTGACGGCGTTGCGGCGGCGATCGAAATATATCCTCGCGGATCTGGACAGCGGTGAAACCTTGCTCATCCATCTGGGCATGTCGGGGCGGATGACCGTATCGGGCGACCCTTTGGGCATTTTTGCCCATGAACATCCGATGCCGGAGAAACACGACCATGTGGTGTTCCATATGGAAAACGGCGCGCGGGTGACCTTTAACGACCCGCGCCGGTTTGGTGCGATGGACCTGCTGCCGACCGCCACCGCCGAGACGCATAAGCTATTGGCTTCGATCGGGCCGGAACCTTTGGGCAATAGCTTCCATGAGGCGCATTTGGTCGCCGCCCTCAAAGGGCGCAATATGCCGATCAAATCCGCGCTTCTGGATCAAAAAATTGTGGCGGGGTTGGGCAACATCTATGTCTGCGAAGCGCTGTATCGCGCGGGCATCAACCCCACCCGCAAGGCCGGCAGCCTGTCCCTACGCCGAATCGAATCTCTCGTGCCGATCATCCGCACGGTTTTGACCGAGGCGATTGCCGCAGGCGGATCGAGCCTCAAGGATTTCCGGCAGGCCTCGGGCGAGCTTGGCTATTTCCAGCACAGTTTTGATGTTTATGGCCGCGAAAACGAGCCATGCCGCAATGAAACCTGCGGCAAACAGATCCGCCGAATTGTGCAATCCGGTCGCTCCTCCTTCTATTGTCCCGCCTGTCAGCGGTAAGTTGGCAAGAAATCCTTGAACCCACAGGCCGAATGGGTCAGGAGTCGAGCCTACCTGAAACAACCACGAGCTTTCCCATGGCCTATGAGACCATCATTGTTGACGTCGAAGACCACATTGCCCTTGTGAAACTGAACCGGCCGGACGCAATGAACGCGCTGAACGCCGAATTGATGAGCGAATTGGCCCACGCGTTGGCCGACGCGCAGGCCAATGAAAAAGTCCGCTGTATCGTCATCACCGGTTCCGAAAAGGCCTTTGCCGCCGGCGCCGATATCAAAATGATGAGCGACAAAAGCTTTGTTGACGTATTCGCGGGAGATTTGTTCACCCCCGAGGCCGATCAAATCATGCGCGTGCGCAAACCGATCATCGCCGCCGTGTCGGGCTATGCGCTTGGCGGCGGATGCGAATTGGCGATGATGTGCGATTTCATCATCTGTTCGGACACCGCGAAATTCGGCCAGCCGGAAATCAACCTTGGCGTTGTCGCGGGCATCGGCGGCACCCAGCGTTTGACGCGTCTGGTCGGCAAATCCAAAGCCATGGATATGAACCTGACCGGCCGCTTCATGGACGCCGAAGAGGCCGAGCGCTCCGGCCTCGTCAGCCGCGTGGTGCCCTGCAAGAAATTGATGGAAGAAACCATGGGCGCCGCGGCCAAGATTGCCGAAAAATCGATGATTTCTGTGATGGTGGTCAAAGAAGCGGTCAACCGCTCCTATGAAACCACATTGCGCGAAGGTCTCTTGTTCGAACGCCGCGTGTTCCACTCGCTGTTTGCGACCGAAGACCAAAAAGAAGGCATGAGCGCCTTTATGGAGAAACGCGCAGCGCAGTTCCGCGACAAATAGCGCGCCCATAGGGGCAAGCAATGCGCCCCAAACAGGATTGATTTGGTCCGGCAAGCGTTCAAACACTTGCTGGACCATTCTTTTTTGAAGTGAAATGAGTGAATTTCATCCGCCCGACCGCCGCCGCCCTTTGCCTCATCATCGCCCGCGCTTGCAAATAGGGCTTTGCATTTTGCGCCAATGGCCCTATACGCCGCCGTAATACATGCGTGTGGAGCCCGCTCAGGCTAGAATCAGTCGCCCCCGAAATAGGGACCGCGAGAGGTGCTCTGCATATTTGAACCGAGACACCGAACCGAAATAGAGGTCTGATCACCATGGCTAATTCGCCCCAAGCAAAAAAACGCGCCCGTCAGAACGAGGCACGCTTCCAAATCAACAAAGCCCGCCGTTCGCGCGTACGGACCTTCTTGCGCAAAGTCGAAGAAGCCATCGAGTCCGGCGACAAGGAGGCCGCAGCAGCAGCTTTGCGCGCGGCACAGCCCGAATTGATGCGCGGTGTGAGCAAGGGCATCTTCCACAAGAACACCGTTGCCCGCAAAATGTCGCGCCTTTCGGCGCGCGTTAAAGCAATCGGCTAAGCTTTAGGCACAAGCGTCGTTACGCGTGTGCAGCATAAGCGGCCCACCCGTTTTCCGTAGAAACATCGCGGCCAAAAGTCTTAAGCAACTGATAAAAAAGGCGCCCTGTCACTGGGGCGCCTTTTTGCATTCGCAGCAATAAAAACAGTGTTTCAAACGCGGGTTTTCACGGCAAAGAGATTCTTTTTTGCAAAACCCGAGTCAAGGTCGAAGATCAGTTGCTGCCCGCCCGTTTCAATTGCTAGTTTCAGTCTTGCGATTCACATCGCCTTGAGAAGAACGGAGCCTGTTCACCCATTCCCGTCAAACCGGAGAAAGGGACCAGGGAGGGAATTTCCCGTCTCGCTTTGATCAAGACTGCGTCACGAAGCTAACGCATGGTGCGTCGGGGGCCTGTCCTGATGCTGGGGAAACATCGTTGCGCGTGGCGCTTGCTAGTCCAAACCGGACTTTATCGCCCATTGCCGTTGGCAATGGGGCTGGTTGGTCTGTGCGCTGGCAAACTTTTGTGACGGGGGCTGTGGGAGGCCTGCGACGTTTATTTTTGGGGTGACTGACTTGGAACAAACTTCTGCTGTGGATCGGGGACGGATGACACAAGAACAATGGGGCGAGCTGAAACAAAATCTGCTTAAGACCGTCGGGCGCAATAATTACGCCAACTGGATTGAGCCGCTCGAATTTTTCGAGATTACCGAGGGCGTGGCCACCTTCCACGTGCCGACGACGTTTCTTGGCAATTATGTAAAACAAAACTTCGGTGATCTGATCCTGTTTCAGATGACCAATGCGGGTACCGATGTGCGCCGCGTGCAATTCAGGGTTCCGGCCAATACCGCAATGCGCTCGGCGGCTGCGAAGCCAAACGGGGCAAAACCGGTCGAAACCAAAGTGGCAGCGCGCCCCGATGCGGCACGCAGCACAGGTGCACAACATGCAGGAACCAACCGCGATTTGCTTCCGGCGGCGCCGCTGGACGAACGGTTCACCTTTGACAGCTTCGTCGTCGGCAAGCCCAATGAGCTGGCCCATGCGGCCGCCAAACGCGTTGGCGAAGGCGGCCCCGTGACGTTCAACCCGCTGTTTCTTTATGGCGGCGTCGGCTTGGGCAAAACCCACCTGATGCATGCGATTGCATGGGACTTGTCGGTCAACCGCCCGGATCTGAACGTGGTCTACCTGTCGGCGGAACAATTCATGTACCGGTTTGTGCAAGCCCTGCGCGAACGCAAGATGATGGATTTCAAATCGCTCTTCCGTTCCGTGGATGTCTTGATGGTCGATGACGTGCAATTCATCGCCGGCAAGGACAGCACCCAAGAAGAGTTCTTCCACACGTTCAACGCATTGGTGGATCAGAACAAACAGATCATCATTTCCGCCGACCGCGCCCCCGGCGAAATCAAGGATCTTGAAGAGCGGATCAAATCGCGCCTGCAATGCGGTCTTGTGGTTGACCTGCACCCGACAGATTACGAATTGCGCCTCGGGATTTTGCAGACCAAGACCGAAACCTTCCGCAAACAATATCCCGATTTGGTGATGACGGATGGCGTTCTCGAATTCCTTGCGCATCGTATTTCGACCAATGTGCGCGTGCTCGAAGGCGCTCTGACCCGTCTCTTCGCTTTTGCATCCTTGGTGGGGCGTGAGATCACGATGGAGCTGACCCATGATTGCCTTGCCGATGTGTTGCGCGCCTCGGAACGCAAGATCACCGTCGAGGAAATTCAACGCCGCGTATCGGAACATTACAACATCCGCCTGTCGGATATGATCGGGCCGAAACGAGTGCGCAACTTTGCCCGCCCGCGTCAGGTGGCGATGTATCTGGCCAAGCAGCTGACCTCGCGCAGCCTGCCCGAGATTGGCCGCCGCTTTGGGGGTCGCGACCACACCACGGTCATGCATGGCGTCAAGCGGATCGAAGAATTGCGCATTTCCGACGGGCAAATCGCCGAAGATCTCGAATTGCTCCGCCGCACGCTGGAGGCCTAACCAAGCCACAGTTTGAGGCAAAATTGCCATAGGGCCGCCTTGCATCCGCAACTGCGGCCCTTTGGGCGCGCCCTGCCCTTGACGCCCCCCGAATTACAGCGGAAAACAACAAAAACGCTTGAGCATGAGGGGGATTGGGATAACCTCACCCTCCCAGCCTCAGGGCGCTACTCGAATAGGAGCGAGGGATATGAAACTCAGCATCGAACGCGCAAGCCTGCTTAAGGCAGTGTCGCAAGCGCAATCCGTGGTCGAGCGCCGCAATACCATTCCGATCCTCGCCAATGTCTTGATCGAGGCCGAGGGCAATACCGTGAACTTCCGCGCCACGGATTTGGACATCGAAGTGGTGGACAAGGCCGATGCCATGGTCGAACGCGCCGGGGCAACAACGGTCTCTGCGGTGATGTTGCATGAAATCGTGCGCAAATTGCCTGATGGATCGATGGTCACGCTGACCGATGATGCGGCGGCCGGACGTTTGACAGTCGAAGCCGGCCGCTCGAATTTCAACCTCGCCACCTTGCCGAAAGAAGATTTTCCGGTGATGGCCTCGTCGGAATACAGCTCGAACTTCTCCTGCAATGCTGCGGTTTTGCGCCGCCTGTTCGACAAATCCAAATTTGCGATTTCGACCGAAGAAACGCGCTACTACCTCAACGGTGTTTATATGCACGTCTCGGATGCCGATGGCGGCAAGGTTCTGCGCTGTGTGGCGACGGATGGCCATCGCCTTGCGCGGATCGACGCGGACCTGCCGGAAGGGGCGGCGGATATGCCCGGTGTGATTGTCCCGCGCAAAACCGTTGGCGAATTGCGTAAGCTTTTGGATGATGACGAGATGAAAATCGCCGTCTCGGTGTCGGAAACCAAAGTGCGTTTTGCCACGCCGGACATCACGCTGACCTCAAAGGTCATCGACGGCACATTCCCCGATTACACCCGCGTCATTCCGCAAGGCAACACCCGTAAACTGGAAGTCGACGCCAAGGATTTCGCCAATGCGGTCGACCGTGTGGCCACGGTATCCTCCGAACGCTCGCGCGCCGTGAAACTCTCCCTCGACGAGGACCGTTTGGTTCTCTCGGTCAATGCCCCCGACAGCGGCGCCGCCGAAGAAGAGCTGGCCGTGGCTTACGGCGACGAGCGTTTGGAAATCGGGTTCAATGCGAAATATCTTTTGGAAATCGCCAGTCAGGTAGACCGCGAGAACGCTGTATTCCTGTTCAATTCGGCGGGCGATCCGACGTTGATGCGCGAAGGCAATGACACATCGGCGGTTTACGTCGTCATGCCGATGCGGGTTTGACGGGCGCTCTGCCTGACCCAATCTGCGGCGGCGGCGGGCATTCCCGCGCCGCCGTTTTGCATTTGACCTAGGCCCATGTCCCAACTTGCCCTCACCGAACTGACCCTGTCGCATTTTCGCTCACACCGTCACGGACGGATTGAAAGCGATGGGCGGCCTGTGGTGCTTCATGGGCCAAACGGCGCGGGCAAAACCAATGTATTGGAAGCCGTATCGCTGTTCTCGCCCGGGCGCGGTTTGAGGCGGGCGGCAGCGCAAGAGATGGCGCGGCGGCCCGAGGCGCTCGGGTGGAAGGTCACAGGCGTCCTGCGCTCCCTGCACCAAATACACGAGATCGAAATCTGGTCCGAACCGGGCGGCGCGCGTCAGCTCAAGATTGACGGCAAAACCGCAACGCAGGTCGCGCTTGGCCGGATCGCGCGGGTGCTATGGCTGGTGCCCGCGATGGACCGTTTGTGGATTGAAGGCGCCGAAGGGCGGCGGCGGTTTTTGGACCGCATGACCATGAGCTTTATCCCCGATCATGCCGAAGCCTCGCTCACCTATGAAAAAGCGATGCGCGAACGCAACCGTCTGCTCAAAGATCAACAGCGCGATGCCCATTGGTATGGCGCATTGGAAGGACAGATGGCCAAGGCCGGCGCCGCGATCCATGCCGCCCGCCTGCGCGCGCTTGGCCTATTGGCCGCCGCGCAAGATGAAGCACAGACCGCTTTCCCCCACGCAGATCTGGAATTGGCTCACCGCGAGGGTGGAATGCCCCAGAGCGCCGAAGAATTTGCCGCCGCGCTGGCCGAAAACCGCCGCAGGGATCTTTATGCAGGGCGCACCTTGATCGGGCCGCACCGCGCCGACTTGGTCGGCACCTACCGTGCAAAAGGCGTGGCCGCGCGCGATTGCTCGACTGGCGAGCAGAAAGCCTTGCTGGTCTCTTTGATCCTTGCCAATGCCCGCGCCTTAACCGCCGATTTCGGCGCGCCGCCCTTGCTGTTGCTCGATGAGGTCGCCGCCCATTTGGATGCCGCCCGCCGCCATGCGCTTTATGACGAGATCTGCGCCTTGGGGGCGCAGGCGTGGATGACCGGCACAGGACCGGAACAATTTGCCGAATTGGGCGCCCGCGCGATGTCCGTGGAGGTCCGCGAAGAGGCTGGCGTTTCCACCATCTCAACGTCAGGATAGGCCATGACCCTTTCGCTTGCCGATCTTCTGCTCTACGCGGGCGCGCTTTTCGTGCTGTTCCTGACACCGGGTCCGGTATGGCTCGCGCTTGGAGCGCGGGCTTTGTCGGGGGGCTTCCATGCAGCGTGGCCCTTGGCGCTTGGAGTGGTGGTCGGCGATGTAATCTGGCCGTTTCTGGCGGTCTTGGGGGTATCGTGGATCGTTGGCACCTATGGCTCGGTGATGGTGGCCCTGCGATATGTGGCGGCTTTGATGTTTGCATGTATGGGGGCTTTGTTGATCCTTAATGCCGACAAAACCATCTCTGCCGACAGCCGTTTGACCCGTCCGGGGAAATGGGCCGGATTTATTGCCGGACTGGCAGTGATCTTCGGTAACCCCAAGGCAATCTTGTTCTATATGGGGCTGCTGCCGGGGTTCTTTGACCTGACCGCCGTGACGCGTTTTGATATCATTGCAATTTGCGCTATTTCGGCGGCGGTTCCCTTGGTTGGCAACCTGATAATGGCCGGGATGATCGGACATCTGCGCGGCGCGATGACATCGCCGAGGGCCCTTTACCGCACCAACCTTGTCGCCGGTGCTTTGATGCTCTGTGTGGCGGTGATCATTCCCTTCGCATAGGTGCGCACAACGAGGATGATACAGATATCTCACGGCATCGATGCCCGCATTGAGCAGCACGGATAAACCGATACCCCCGCCCCTAAATATTGTGTCGAACACGTGACAATGCCCCCAGAAATGGGTATAAATCGGCCAAACGTTTTGAGGAAACATCCGATGTCCGACACCCCCGTCACGCCCGAAGAATACGGCGCCGATTCTATCAAGGTTCTCAAGGGCTTGGAGGCCGTCCGCAAGCGCCCCGGCATGTATATCGGCGATACCGATGATGGCTCGGGTCTGCACCATATGGTCTATGAGGTCGTGGACAACGGTATTGACGAAGCTTTGGCCGGTCATGCCGACCATGTGAAGGTCAAAATTCACGCTGACAGCTCGGTTTCCGTCTCGGACAACGGGCGCGGGATTCCCGTCGGCATCCACGAAGAAGAAGGCGTTTCGGCCGCCGAGGTCATCATGACCCAGCTGCACGCAGGCGGCAAATTCGACAGCAACTCCTACAAGGTATCCGGTGGCTTGCACGGCGTCGGTGTATCGGTTGTGAACGCATTGTCGGTCTGGCTCGAACTGCGGGTATGGCGCAACGGCAAAGAGCATTTTGCCAAGTTCGGCCATGGCGAAACCACCGAGCATTTGCGCGAGGTCGGCGATTGCGGCGACCGCACCGGAACCGAAGTGCGGTTTTTGGCATCGACGGAAACATTTTCGAACCTCGATTACAGTTTCGAGATCTTGGAAAAGCGGCTGCGCGAATTGGCCTTTTTGAATTCCGGGGTGCGGATCATCCTTGAGGACGAACGCCCCGCCGAGCCGCTCAAATCCGAATTATTTTACGATGGCGGCGTCAAGGAATTCGTCAAATACCTCGACCGGTCGAAAACCTCGGTGATGCCCGAACCGATTTTCGTGACCGGCACCCGCGATGACATCGGCGTCGAAGTGGCGATGTGGTGGAACGATAGCTATCATGAAAATGTCCTGCCGTTCACCAACAACATTCCGCAACGCGACGGCGGCACCCATTTGGCGGGCTTTCGCGGCGCGCTGACCCGCACCATCAACAACTATGCGCAAAGCTCCGGCATCGCGAAGCGCGAAAAGATCAATTTCACCGGCGATGACGCGCGTGAAGGTTTAACCTGTGTCTTGTCGGTCAAAGTGCCCGATCCCAAATTCTCGTCGCAAACCAAGGATAAACTGGTGTCCTCCGAGGTCCGCCCGGCAGTCGAAAACCTCGTTGGCGAGAAACTGGCCGAGTGGTTCGAGGAAAACCCCAACGAAGCGAAGATCGTCGTCGGCAAAATCATCGAGGCCGCCCTGGCCCGCGAAGCGGCGCGCAAGGCGCGGGATCTAACCCGGCGCAAAAACCCGATGGACATGAATTTCCTGAGCAGCAAGCTCAAGGACTGTTCGGACAAAGACCCTGCCAACACCGAAATCTTTCTCGTGGAGGGCGACAGCGCCGGCGGTTCGGCCCAAACAGGGCGCGACCGGAAAACCCAAGCAATCCTGCCGTTGAAGGGTAAGATTTTGAACGTCGAGCGGGCGCGGTTTGACCGGATGCTGAGCAGCCAGGAAATCGGTAACATGGTGATGGCGCTCGGCACCGGCATTGGCCGCGACGAGTTTAACATCTCGAAATTGCGCTACCACAAGATCGTCATCATGACCGATGCGGACGTCGATGGCGCACATATTCGCACGCTGCTTTTGACCTTCTTCTATCGGCAAATGCCCGAATTGATTGAGGGGGGATATCTCTATATTGCGCAGCCCCCGCTGTATAAGGTTTCACGCGGAAAATCAGAGGTTTACCTCAAGGATCAGGCCGAAATGGAAGACTATTTGATCCAACAAGGCATCGACGGCGCGTCTTTGGTGCAGGGCAATGGCGAAAACATCGTCGGGCAGGATTTATCGCGGGTGATCGACGAGGCGCGCCAGTTGAAGCGCGTGCTTGATGCCTTCCCCACCCATTATCCGCGCCATATTCTCGAGCAGGCCGCCATCGCGGGCGCATTTGTGCCGGGCGTAGTGGACAGCGATTTGCAGGGCACCGCCGATAAGGTCGCGGCGCGGCTGAACCTGATCGCCTTGGAATACGAGCAAGGCTGGCAAGGTCGCATCACCCAAGACCAAGGCATCCGACTTGCGCGAATCCTGCGCGGTGTCGAAGAGGTACGCACGTTGGACGGGCCGATGCTCCGGTCGGGTGAAGCGCGCAAGACCGGCAGCTTTACCAAAAGCTTGCAAGAGGTTTACAATCTGCCGGCCACACTGCACCGCAAGGACCGCAGCCAATTGATCCACGGACCTTTGGACCTGCTCAAAGCGGTTCTGGAAGAAGGCGAAAAAGGGCTGTCGCTGCAACGGTATAAAGGGCTTGGAGAAATGAACCCCGACCAATTGTGGGAAACCACATTGGACCCGGACGCACGCACGTTGTTGCAGGTGAAGATCGACGATATGGCCGAGGCCGACGACATCTTCACCAAGCTGATGGGCGACGTGGTGGAGCCACGCCGTGAGTTCATCCAACAAAATGCACTGAGCGTGGAAAACCTCGATTTCTAGACCGCTGTAGGGAAGCGGATAAAATTGCACGGCGCGCATAAGTTTGCGCGTCGCAGATAGATGGTAAAGTTATTAAATACTTTATATTCAGGACCTTACGCGACTTTCGTTAAATTACCTCGTTTAGAAATTTAAGCTACGTCTTCCGCATCCCTTTTGGTTAGAAAGGAAGCTCCATTCTGACATTGGTCAGATTTTTGCTCATTGCCCATGAAGGCATACTCGCAATGTGACAATTCGTGCGCCCTCAAATAGATCCTTGAAAACGGATCAAAATTCTCGCGGAAGTGTCCACTGAAGGCAATTTTTTAGCGAGAACTATACCTCCTTGGATCAAACACACAGGTGCCCGATAGGACGGATTGGGATCGAAGCATCAACATTTTGGCTCAGCCAATGCGTACTTTCCAAAGGACAAAGCAATGACACTCCAAAACCGTCGTCAACAACGCGCTGTAGGCCAAGGCTTTTTCCACACGGCAGAGTTGGAGGATGAAGAAGGTCGAAAGCTCCGATATGGACCTGTCGCGGTTTGATGCCGCTCCTTTGATAGCATTTACTGCAACAAAGGAGACTGACTATGGGATTGAAACGGACGGACGAATTCCGCCAGGATGCGGTGCGTATCGCGCTGACCAGTGGGC
>NZ_KZ826486.1 GCF_003205515.1 Litorivita pollutaquae | reverse complement strand
GCCCACTGGTCAGCGCGATACGCACCGCATCCTGGCGGAATTCGTCCGTCCGTTTCAATCCCATAGTCAGTCTCCTTTGTTGCAGTAAATGCTATCAAAGGAGCGGCATCAAACCGCGACAGGTCCAATCAGTTCATTTCCCGATTGGATTTTTGCGCCGTCCTGCTTTGGCCAAGTCGTAACGCCCCGTAATCTCGATGGCGCGCTTGCGGGCTTCTTTGAATGCGTGGTCGGACAAACGCGGGAACCGATTCTTGGCATCATGCTTCAATGCTTCAAACGGAGGTATCGCTCTTTGTGGGGCCGAGAAGATCTCAACCAGCCAATCAAGGCACTGGTTCTTCGCTAACTGTGTTGGGGACGTCGGCTGAATTTCCTTGCCGCGAACCCATCGCCGCAATTGTTCGATGTGAATGCTACAACGGACAGGTTCGTTCATTCCGTGGTGAAAAATGAGGTCATCACGCAGGATAAACCGGAAAAACTCTTGGTCTGCATCCTGTGGTCGTAGGTCGCCGCTGTGCTTGAAATCGAGAGTGTGCCAATGGGCGCTAACGTCGCCGGACCGCAGAGCGTTTCGCAGGATTAGAAGAACCTCGCGATGCTCGGCACCCTTCGGGTCTTCGATGTATTCAGCACGCCACGCCTCATGAAAAACTTCGCGTCCAACGACTTCGAACGCATGTCTTGGGCCTTCAAATGGATTGGCGTTTGCGAGGTGCGATTTCGTCATCCTGTTTTCGGGCCAATTTCATCACGTGTTGCGACCATGCGCCGAGGGCTTCGCGCTTCTCGTCCGCGTATGAATAGACATTATAGATAGCGGCAACACCTGAGACCACACCCGTCTTGTGGTTGAGCAACGCTTCGGTGACGGGCTGCGGCACACCCAGCATCGCCATGTTGGTGGACATCGTGCGGCGCAGGTCGTGAATGATCCACGCCTCCGTGCCCTCGGGCAGCGCCTTATCAAGCCTGCCTTTTAGTCTACCGAACCCTGACACGGGCGTCTTACCCGTGGTGGTGAACACGTAGTCGGAATTGAAGAACCTCGCCGTCTTGCCAAGCACCTCAAGCATCGCTTCCGTTATCGGCACTGTGTGCTGCTTGCCGTTTTTTGCCCGCGATGAAGGCAGCGTCCAAAGGCGTTTTTCGAGGTCGAGTTCCGACCAGCGCATTTCAGCGACCTCGGCGCGTCTCTGGCCGCTTAGGATCAACAGCTTCATGCAATCCCCGAAAGGATAGCCTTCGGCGTCACAGGCTGCCCACAGCACGCCTAGTTCAACGTCGGTCAGGACACGCTCGCGCGACCGTTCCTTGGACAGCGGTTTCATCCCGGCGATGGGGGAGGCATCGATCATGCCGCGCTCGACGCACCAACCCATCAGGTGCTTGAGGTGGGCCAATGCGCGGTTCGCGCTGACCGGCGCGGATTTGTGGATCACGTCGCAGGCTTTCACGACATCGGCGCGCGTGATCTCGTCGATCCGTTTTCCGTAGAGGCCAGAGAACTTTCCAAGCAGGCGCGCCTTGTTTTTCCAATCGCGGTTGTGAACCTTGGCGTGTTTTTCAATGTAATCGGGGATCACCTCACCCAGCGTCGGTTTTGCTTCGGTCTCAATGCCGGTGTTGGCCTCGAACCGGCCCGTTTCTACCTCATAGAGAATTTGTCGTGCCCGCTCCCGTGCTTGCGTCAACGTGAACGTTCCGAACCGCCCAATGGTGAGGCGCTTCATCTTTCCGCCAATACGCTTGTGAAAGCTGAACGTTTTGGTGCCTGATGTACTAACACGCAGCACGAGACCCGGCACAATCGTATCGCGAAAATCGATCCGCTTTTCGGGATCGGGCTTGCGGGTTTCGATGAACTTGGTTGTGAGTTTTTGTTTCATAAGCCCATGTTAAGATGGGCAGATGAGCCGCGTCAGGGACAACCCTAGAAGGTTTGCAGGGATTGGGATCGCGCTGTGCTGAACTGAGATACCCGTGTGGTCATCGGTGCCCTCGGGTTTCACTCGGGTAGCAATAGCAGCTTGCTTAAATGAAGCGGCGTGAGATGGGCCGAAGCGACCTGCCAAGCAAAAAAATATAACTATTTCAGTTGCTAATGTGCCGAAATGAGCGGCCCTGAAATCAGATGTATGGATTGTAAGGCAAAATCATAATCCGCGTGTCGGGGGTTCAAGTCCCTCCTCCGCTACCAAATCCCCCTCTTTGTGTGTCTTGATGTGGACGCCGGGTCCTGAACCCGACGTTATTTCAGGCGTGCACCCGAGCCCTCGTAGACCCAAGGGCAGGCCCGCGCGCGAGTCGTTTCGATCCCCAGTCACGCGGCGCAGCGGGAAATGGTTCTCTGCTTCATCTTCAGTTCAAGGTGCATGCGCGTTCTGCGAATGTGTTGCCTAGGGTGAAAGCAAAGCGCCGTGCCGGGTGTGAGTTGGATGCCCCTGATGTAGCATTGCCGCACAAAATGCGCCTATTTTTACTTGTTTCCTTTGAATTTAACCGAAAATTAGGGAACTTTAACCATGGTCAGTCTTCAGTGTAGTGCAATGGGGTATGGTGTCTCTTGATCATGTTGGATCGGGTATTTCGATGGCTTGGAGCCATCTCGGACCGGCAGTCACTGCGCGGTGGCGGCTCGCAAACGCATCGCAGTCCCGATTTTCTACCTCTGCTACGCCATCATCAACTCAAGACGATTTTTTGGCTGACCCCGGTGATGATGGTCGCGAATATGATCAATGTCACGGCGTTTACTGTTCTTGAGGTGCACTTGGGCCGAATGTCGATTTCCGACTGGGTTTGGGTGTCGATCATGGCGGTACTTGCGACCACAGAATTCGTGCGCACCAAGCGCACCAAGGCTCGAAACAAACACAATCGCGCCAGTGCGCGAGGCGTTGGCAAAGTGGTGGTGACCTCGATCACATTGGGGCTGTTGTGGTGTTATCCACTGAATGTCATTGCCTTTGGCGGCACCACGGAAGAGATCGCTTTTGTCAGCGCTCTGACCGCAGGGATGCTGGCGGGCGGGGCGATTGCGCTCTATCCGGTGCCCTTGGCAGCATTGTCCTATGTCGGGGTGTTGACGATCGCGATGCCGCCGGCGCTTTTTCTGGGCATGCCGTCGATGGCTTTGCCGTTTTCTGCTGTGACGATCATGTTCTTTGCCGTCATCATCGTGTCGGTGCACCGTCATCATAGATCCTTTGTGCGAGAGTTTTCACGGCGTTTGAAAGCCGAATTCCAAAAAGAATTGCTGGATTTGTTGATTGGCAATGATCAGGCGCGGTTTGATAATTGCATCTGGCAATCGGACGAGGTTTTGACCTTGATCACTTCGGCTGAACCCATTCATCGTATCCTCGGGTTGCCCGGGTCCGATGGCAATGATTTGCCTGCGCTGATTGCCGCCTCTGGTCACAGGGCAACCTCGCGGCACGACCGCGAAATGCTTGACCGGCTTTTGGGGTTGAACGGGCCGTATCCCGACGAGTTTTGCGTCCGCGTGAGCCGTACCGAGCCGGGCGAAGGTCCGCGCACATTGGAAATCGCCGGGCGGCGCGCTGATTTGGATCAAAGCGGTGGCGCCTATTATAACGGCTACGTCAAAGATGTTTCAGAAGAGGTGATGGCGCTGGCCGAGGCGCACCGTCTGGCGACCCACGACAATATGACCAGCCTGCCCAATCACCGCGAATTTTTGCGCCAAGCCGAGGCGATAACCGCCGAACGGCTTGAATGGCAATCTTCGTTTCACGTGGGGGTTTGTTTTGTCGATGCGGACAATCTCAAACGCACCAACGACAGCTTTGGTCACCGTGCCGGGGATGCGCTTTTGGTTGCCATTTCTGAACGCTTGCTGCAACTGGAACTGGCCTGCAAAGTCTTATGTCGCAAGGGTGGCGATGAATATCTGATCTTTTATACCTGCGATACAGCGGACGAATTTGCGGCCGCGACACAGCGTTTGCACGCGAGGCTGAATGGCAGTTTCGAGTTCGAAGGCCGTGTCATGCCGTTACAATGCACGATCGGCGCGTCCTCTTGCACGGTGGGCGAAAAGAATATCCAGCAGTTGGAATTCGAAGCCGATGTCGCTTTGAAAAACCAAAAGAAAATACGCAAATCGTCGATCGGGTTCTATGAGGAAACCGTTGGTGCGGCGCATCGGCGGGATGCGATTGTGGCGCGTGATTTGCGCGGGGCGATCCGGTCGGATGCACTGCGTCTCGACTATCAACCGATCGTCAACGCCGACGGAACCCGGATTTGGGCGGTGGAGGCATTGCTGCGCTGGGATCATCCCGAACTTGGCCAGATCAATCCGCAAAAAATTGTTGAAATGGCGGCCTACGCCGGGTGCAGTGGAGATCTCACTGAATGGGTTTTGCAGCGGGCGCTGCGTGAGGGGCAGGCATGGCCGCGTGACATTGAAATTTCGATCAATGTCTCGGCCAGCGAATTTGACCGTCCCGATTTGACCGCTTTGGTGGCGCGGGTCTTGAACGCGGAAAACACCGCGCCAGAGCGGTTGTGGCTTGAGATCACCGAGGATCAGTTCCTGCCACGGAGCACCCGCGTAGCGGAGAACATCAAAGGGTTGCGATCCTTGGGCGTGAAGTTGGCCATCGACGATTTTGGCAGCGGCTATTCCTGTCTCAGCAGCCTGGATGATATTGAGTGTGACGTGATCAAGATCGACCGGTCGCTGGTGCAAAACTGTCACCTGCGCCCCACCAGCTTGACTTTGATCGTGTCACTTTGCGCGATTGCACGGGCAAACGAACGTGTGGTTGTTGTCGAAGGCGTAGAGGTCGCAGAAGAGGCCGATGCCTTGGGGCTGGCGCGTGTTGATCACTTCCAGGGCTTCTTGTTCCACCGGCCGATGCCTGCGGATAAGTTGACCGACTTGGTTGCTACGAAAAGCAAAAAGAACTCGGACGCGGCCTAATAAGCTTCACTTGTGTGTTCGGCGCAGGGCCATGACGGCCGCGCGCGCGGGGTATTGATGCGCTATGTGCGGTGTCGAAAATTGCTTATACGTGCGGCCCATGAGCGCCTTCTCGCATCACCGGGAATGCCTAAGCCTTCATCAGGAGGCCGTCCCGTCGGGGGGCATTTTTTGCGGCGTCCCCCGCCACCAACGCGCCGGCTCGCTTGGACCTTTGGTGTATTGGGGCGGTTGCCTTTGTGAGCGCGTTGTCACGGATATAATTTTAAGCGCCGCCTTTTGGGGCCAAAAGCCAAAATAGCGGGCTGGACTACACTCCGAGCCAGCGTGGCAGGCGTTCAAAACCGGACCGGACAAAAGGCGCGCAGAGTAGGGCGCAGTCCTGCGGCAGGGCGAAAACCCGCGAGAAAATGAGAAAACCCCCGATCTGCCCTTTCGTCTTCTCGCCCGACAGGTCAAACATGCGTGGAGCAACGTGGATGCGAGATCAGGAGTGACGGATATGGCGACAGTATTGGACCAACTCAGAGAGATGACCGTAGTGGTCGCGGACACTGGTGATGTGGCTGCGGTCAAGACGTATGAACCCGTCGACTGCACCACCAATCCCTCGTTGGTTTTAGGCACGTTGCAAGATGCGGCCTCGGAGGCGCTGGTGGCGCGCGAGATCGAGGCAGGCCGTAAGGCCGGGCTGACGGCGCGGCAGGTGTGTGATGCATTGACCGTGGCGGTGGGCGCTGAGCTGGCCGCATTGGTTCCCGGGCGGGTATCGACCGAGGTCGATGCTTGCCTGTCCTTCGACACTGAGGCGTCGGTTGATCGTGCCCGTGCGATTATCGCGGATTATGCGGCGCGCGGCATCGACAAAAGTCGCATCCTGATCAAGATCGCCGCAACATGGGAAGGCATCCGCGCGGCGGAAGTTCTTCAGGGCGAAGGGATCGATTGCAATTTGACGCTGCTGTTTTCGCTGGCGCAAGCGGTGGCCAGCGCCGATGCCAAGGCGTTTTTGATTTCGCCTTTCGTCGGGCGGATCACCGATTGGTATAAAAAATCCGAAGGGCGCGAGAGCTATGCGCCGGACGAAGATCCCGGTGTGCTGTCGGTCAAGGGCATTTATGAATATTACAAATCCAATGGTATCGACACGGTAGTGATGGGGGCATCGTTCCGTAGCACGGCGCAAATCAAGGCTTTGGCGGGATGTGACCGCTTGACCATCGCGCCGAAATTGCTGGATGAAATGGGCCGTGAAGAGGCGGTGCTGCCGCGTGCGCTCAGCCCTGATCAAGCCGGTGACATCGCCCCGATCCCGATGGACGAACGGGCTTTCCGTTGGGCGATGAATGCGGATGCGATGGCGACGGAAAAGTTGGCCGAGGGTATTCGGAATTTTGACGCCGACCATCAGAAATTAATCAAAATGGTTGGTGAACGGATGGGCTAACCGCCCGGTTCAGGGTTCAAGTTGAAGGTGCGCAATAGCACGTGCAACGCGCCTTTCGCCCCCTCCGCTCAAGGGGCGGGCGATGGCTTTTTGTAGAACTGCGAACCCTACCGGAAGCCAAGGATGCCCGCCCCGACAGCGTTCGCGCCTGCGCCGCGTTTTCAGCGCTGGGCCGTTGCAAACGCCCCAATATGTCGGGATCGTTGCTATTTTTCGCGTACGGAACTGTTCGAAGTGACCGATCGACGCAGGCGCCGCATGTGCGGCATTGCTTCGGTGCTGCTTTAGCAGCCGTCGGGCGCCCGGTCTTCGGAGCCGGACGCGGGCCTTCGCAGTTGCGCCATTGCGGTGCATACCAAAGGATCAAGCCCCGCACCGCCCTGTGCCAGATAATCATGCAGGGCACGGCGCATGCGCGGATCCCAGAAATCTGACAGGTGGTTGGCAATTTGCACGGCTTTGTCCTCCTCGCTGATCGGCTGCGTCGCGAAGAAACCGGCGATTTGATTGGCCATGTGAATGAGCTTTTCAATCTTCATCGGGGGCCTTTGTGATGATGCGGCGGGCGCAGGAGAAGACGTCGAGACGGTTTTTTTCCGGCCCGGCAAGGCAGGCCAAGGTGATCCCGGCGCGTGCGGCTTGCTCAACGGCAAGCGCCGTGGGTGCGGAGACCGCGCAAAGAACCGGCGTGCCCGCCATGGCGGTTTTTTGTATCATATCAACCGAAAGGCGGCTGGTCATCATGATCGCGCCGTTGGCCGGATCTGTGCCGGCGTCCAGCAAAGCCCCGATGAGTTTGTCGAGCGCGTTGTGGCGGCCTACGTCTTCGCGCAGGCACAGGATTTGACCCTCCGGCGCGATGAAAGCCGCAGCATGAACCGCGCGGGTGGCGTCTTGCAATGGTTGCATGCCGCGCAGTGCAAGAGCGGCCCGCAACAGAGCGCGGTCGCTCACCATGAAGGCGGTGGCACTGCGGTTGGGCAAGGGGCGCAAGGCGGCGTCCAGGCTGTCGATTCCGCACAACCCGCATCCCACCGGTCCGATCATCTTACGGCGGCGCGCTGCCATTGCCGCAGCGCGCGGCGCGGTAAGCCAGAGGCGGGCCTCGATGCCATGCGGATGCGGTAGGATTTCGAGGCTTTCGATGTCGGTGGTCTTTGTGATGAACCCTTCGCTTAGGCTGAAGCCGATTGCAAACTCCTCTAAATCGGTCGGGCTGGCCATCATCACGGCGTGGGTGCTGCCTTGATAGGTCAGCGCTACAGCTATTTCTTCGGCCAGGGTGCGCCTGCCGTTTGATGTGGCCACATCGCGAGCCGGAGAGGGAGGCGTGACATCGCGCATCTTCATATTCTTGCTCATTCCGCCGCCGGTGTGATGCGGCGCGATCGGGCGGCTTGCGCGGCATAGTTTTCTTGCCATTCCGTCGGCCCGTTTGACAGGCTGACCTGCACCGCCGTGACCTTGTATTCGGGGCAATTTGTGGCCCAGTCGGAATAGTCGGTGGTGATGACATTGGCCTGGGTGTCGGGGTGGTGAAAGGTGGTGTAAACGATGCCGGTCGATACCCGATCGGTCAGCGTTGCCCGCAGCGCCGTTTCACCAGAGCGCGAGGCAAGGCGCACGAAATCCCCCTCTTTGATCCCGCGCACTTCGGCGTCATGGGGATGGATTTCCAATACATCCTCATCATGCCAAACGGTATTCGCCGTGCGCCGCGTTTGTGCGCCGACGTTGTATTGCGACAATATCCGCCCGGTGGTCAGCAAGAGCGGAAAGCGCGGGCCGGTTTTCTCATCCGTGGCGATATATTCTGTATGGATGAAACGCCCCTTGCCGCGCACGAACCCATCGACATGCATCAATGGGGTGCCATCCGGATGGTCCGCGTTACACGGCCATTGCACCGATCCTTTTTCCTCCAGAACCGCGTATGTGACGCCGGCAAAACTGGGTGTGGTGCTGGCGATTTCTTCCATGATCTGCGCGGGTTGCGTATAGCACCAATTCGCCCCCATGGCATTTGCGAGCAACTGCGTGACCTCCCAATCGGCATATCCGTTTTTGGGCGCCATCACTTTGCGCACGCGGTTGAGGCGCCGTTCGGCATTGGTGAAGGTGCCGTCCTTTTCCAAGAAGGACGAGCCGGGCAAAAACACATGGGCGTAATTGGCGGTCTCGTTGAGGAAAAGGTCATGCACGATGACACATTCCATCGCCGCCAGACCCGCCGCCACATGTTTGGTATCGGGGTCCGATTGCAAGATATCCTCACCTTGGCAGTAAAGACCCTTGAACGATCCATCCACGGCGGCATCCAACATATTGGGAATGCGCAGCCCTGGTTCGGGGTCAATCGGCACGCCCCACGCGCTCTCGAATGTCGCGCGGACATCGGCGTTTTTGACATGGCGATACCCGGGCAGTTCATGCGGAAAGCTCCCCATATCGCAGGAGCCTTGAACATTGTTCTGCCCGCGCAGCGGGTTCACGCCAACGCCGGGGCGGCCAATGTTTCCCGTCATCATGGCGAGGTTTGCAATGCCGATCACGGTGGTCGATCCTTGGCTGTGTTCGGTGACGCCAAGGCCATAGTAAATCGCGCCATTGCCCCCCGTGGCAAACAACCGCGCGGCGGCGCGTAGATCATTCGCCGGAACGCCCGTAAGCTTTTCGGTGGTTTCGGGGCTGTGGCGTGGATCGGCGGCGAACTCGGCGTATTCGGTATACTCCTCCCAATCGCAGCGGTCCTTGATAAAGGTTTCATCTGCCAAACCTTCGGTGACGATCACATGCGCCATCGCCGTGACCACGGCGACGTTCGTGCCGGGGCGCAGGGCGAGGTGATGCGCTGCCTCAATATGGGCCGAGCGCACGATATCGGTGCGGCGCGGGTCGATGACGATCAATTTCGCCCCCGCGCGCAGGCGCTTTTTGAGGCGGCTGGCAAAGACCGGATGCCCGTCCGTCGGGTTCGCCCCGATGATGATGGCAATGTCGGTATGTTCGACGCTGTCGAAATCTTGGGTACCGGCCGAGGTGCCGAATGTCTGTCCCAAGCCATAGCCCGTGGGCGAATGGCACACCCGTGCGCAGGTGTCGGTATTGTTGTTGCCGAACACTGCACGGGCGAGTTTTTGCACCAGATAGGTTTCTTCATTGGTGCAGCGGCTAGAGGTGATGACGCCGATGCTCTTTTGGCCGAAGGTCTCTTGGATGCCGCGCATCCGTTTGGCGGCAAATGTCAGCGCCTCGTCCCAGGACACTTCGCGCCACGGTTCGGAGATTTTGTCACGGATCATCGGGTTCAAAATGCGGTCGCTGTGTTCCGCATAGCCATAGGCAAACCGACCTTTGACGCAAGAATGGCCGCGATTGGCTTTGCCATTTTTGTAGGGCGTCATGCGGACCAATTGATCGCCGTTCAATTCGGCCTTGAACGAACATCCGACCCCGCAATAGGCACAGGTGGTGATGACCGAGCGTTGCGGCGTGCCCATCTCGATTACCGATTTTTCCTGCAATGTCGCGGTCGGGCAGGCGGCCACACAGGCCCCGCAGGACACGCAATCGGAGGCGAGGAAATCCTGCTCTGGCGTGCCCGCAGACACGCGGCTGTTGAACCCGCTGCCCTCAATTGTCAGAGCAAATGTTCCTTGCACCTCTTCGCAGGCCCGTACGCAGCGCGAACAGACGATGCATTTGGCCGGATCATATGTGAAATAGGGGTTGCTGTCGTCTTGCGGGATGTAGGCGGGATTTGCCTCGCCGTTCTGACGGGGCGCGAAATGGTTTTGTCCCGCCGTGTAACGCACGTCGCGCAGGCCGACGGCCCCTGCCATATCTTGCAATTCGCAAGCACCGTTGGCCGCGCAGGTCAGGCAATCGAGCGGATGATCGGAAATATAAAGTTCCATCACGCCGCGGCGCAGTTTCTGGATTTTCGGGGTTTGGGTGCGCACGTGCATCCCTTCTGCCACGGGGGTGGTGCAAGAGGCAGGCGTGCCGCGCTGCCCTTCGATTTCCACCACACACAGGCGGCATGATCCGAAAGCCTCCACACTGTCGGTAGCACAAAGTTTCGGGATGCTGAGCCCCGCCAAAGCTGCCGCGCGCATGACCGATGTGCCGCCCGGCACGGTGATCTCTTGTCCGTCGATGGTCAATGTCACAGGCATGCCATCACGGGCAGGCGTGCCCAGATCCCGGTCGTCGCTCCACGGAATGATGAGGTCTTTCATATCGGCATTCCTGCGGCGGTGGTGCGCATATATGTGGCACAGTGCAAGGTCTGCAACGGGGGCGTTGCGGCCGCCGCTGCGCGTGATCGGGTGTTGTGCGCCACGGAAATTGGATACATCTGCTTTATCATTCTATCACCTCCGTTTTGGCGTGGAAATCTTCGGGGAATTGCTCAAGTGCCGACATAACCGGATAGGGGGTGAACCCGCCCAGCGCGCAAAGCGATCCGTCGCGCATGGTTTCGCATAGGTCTGTGAGGATCTCCGTGGCTGCCGTGTCCCCTGCCGCAATCCGGTCGATGGTTTCGATTCCGCGCACCGCGCCGATCCGGCAGGGTGTGCATTTGCCGCAACTTTCCACCGCGCAAAACTCCATGGCGAAACGGGCCATTTGGCGCATATCCGCCGCCGAGTCGAACACCACGATGCCGGCGTGGCCAATCAATCCGCCCGCGCCATCGAATTCCTCATATCCAAAGGGCACATTGAATTTATCCGGTGCAAAATACGCCCCCAATGGGCCGCCGACCTGCACGGCTTTGACCTTGCCGCCGGTGGCCGTGCCGCCGGCGATGTCTTCGACGATCTGGCCAAGCGTCATGCCAAAGGCGGCTTCAAACAGCCCGCCATATTTGGCGTTCCCTGCAATTTGCAGGGGGATCGTGCCGCGCGATTTGCCGATGCCATGGGCGGCGTATTCCGCCGCGCCGCGTTCGAAAATCACCGGAATAGTGGCAAGGCTGATGACGTTATTGACCACCGTGGGCCTGCCCAGAAACCCTTCAAGCGCGGGCAGCGGTGGTTTGGCACGCACCACGCCGCGTTTGCCTTCGAGAGAGTTGAGAAGCGACGTTTCCTCGCCGCAGACATAGGCCCCGGCGCCAACGCGCAGTTCCATGTGGAACGCGGGCCCGTGGCCCATGATGGACGCGCCCAGAATGTCGGCTTGCTGCGCGGCTGCGATTGCCCTGCGCATCACGCGGATCGCATCGGGATATTCGCTGCGCAGGTAGACATACCCGCGCGTGGCCCCCACGGCGAGGCCGGCAATGATCATACCTTCGATCACTGAAAACGGATCGCCTTCGATGATCATCCGGTCGGCAAAGGTGCCGCTGTCGCCTTCATCGGCATTGCAGACGATGTATTTTTGCGCGGCTTCTGTCTGGCGAACGGTGTCCCATTTGATGCCCGTGGGAAACCCCGCGCCGCCGCGTCCGCGCAGGCCGCTGTCGGTGACTTCCTTGGTGATGTCGGCGCTGCTCATGCCAAGCGCGCGGCGCAATCCGGCCCATCCGCCGTGCGCCTCATATGCAGCCAGATCCAAGGGGTCGATCACGCCGCAGCGGGCAAAAGTCCGGCGGGTTTGCAGCGCGAAATATGGGATATCTTCGGTGGCTCCGTGGCTGGCCAATGTGCCACCCAACAGGTCGGATACATCGTCGGGGGTTACCGGCCCAAAGGCCATTCGTGTGCCTTCTACCTCCATCTCGATCAAGGGTTCGAGCCAGATCATCCCGCGCGTGCCGGTGCGGATCAATGTGATGTCCTCGCCGCGCGCCTTGGCCTGTGTTAAAATCGCATCGGCAACCGCATCGGCACCAAGGGCTCTGGCGGCGCTGTCGGCGGAAAGGTAAATCTTGCGGCTCATGATTGCACCTGTGCCTTGATCTGTTGTAAGGCGGCGGCATCTACCCGCCCGACCGGTGTGTTGTCCAGCATCGCGGCGGGCCCGCAGGCGCAAAGCCCGAGGCAATAAACAGGCTCTAGCGTCAATGCGCCATCGTCGGTGGTGCCGTGCCAGGCCACGCCGAATATCTCTTGCGCCATGGTTTCGATGGCCCGCCCGCCAACGGCCTGACAGGCCTCTGCGCGGCAGATTTTGAGGCGATGTTGCCCGGCAGGCGCGGTGTGAAAATCAGGATAAAACGAGGCCACCCCATGCACTTCGGCCGCAGAGATATTCAACGCCTCGGCCACGATTGGGAACACCGCGTTCGGGAGGCAACCCAGCCGGGCTTGAACCTCGTGCAAGATCGGCAAGAGCGGGCCTTCGGCATCGGCATGTGCGGCGAGCGCGGCGCTGCAGGCGTCGGTTATGCTTTGCGGCGATGGCAGGCGCTGGTGCGCGGGGGCGGTGATGGTCATGGGGCTCCTCCGTTCCAATCAGCTAGACGGGTTTTGCGGATGAAATCAATAACAGTGATCCGTGAGTGACAGGATTTGCCTATTCTTGCTATGGGCATCGGGATGGACATGGCGGCCAGAGGGCCAAAGCGGCTTGGCATTGCCTCCGGCGTGGTAAGAGCAGATAGTGCGGGGCATCCAACGGAGGTTTTGCCATCATGTTGTCCGCTCTTGCCCGTGCGGCCCGCCGGTCTGTCGCCGCGCTGGCCTTGGTTCTGGTCTCACCTGTCGCGGCGCAGCAAGCTGCGGATGCGGTGGCGCCGGAGGCGCGCTCAACAGTGCCGGATACGGGTATGGGGGGGCTGGCGGATCGGCTCGCACCCGCGACCTTGGCCGCCATGGCGGCGAAAGACGCCGGTCAGCCGGTTGCGGCACAGGACTGGATGATCGCCGTGGCGCATCCTTTGGCCGCCGAAGCGGGGGCGGAGATTTTACGCGCGGGTGGCACGGCGGTGGATGCGATGGTGGCCGCGCAGGCGGTTTTAGGCTTGGTTGAACCGCAATCCTCGGGTCTTGGCGGTGGGGCGTTTCTGGTGTGGTATGATGCGAAAAGCGGTGCCTTGACGACACTCGACGGGCGCGAAACCGCACCTTTGTCCGCCACGCCTGACTTGTTCTTGGATGATGCCGGGGCACCGTTGAAATTCTTCGATGCGGTGGTGGGCGGTTTGTCTGTCGGCACGCCGGGCACGCCGGCCTTGATGCAGGCCGCGCATGAGCGGTGGGGCAAGACCGCGTGGACCACCCTGTTTGATCAGGCGATTGCATTGGCGGATAACGGGTTCGCGGTGTCGCCGCGTTTGGCTGATTTGATTGCCCGTGACGCGGAACGTTTGGCGCGCGATCCGCGCGCGGCGGCGTATTTTTTACCCAAAGGTGCGCCTTTGGCGGTGGGGGATATACGCGACAATTCGGAATATGGCGAGACGCTGCGGGCGTTGGCCACGCGCGGCGCCGCAGCATTTTATAGCGGCAAGGTGGCACAAGATATCATTGAGACGGTTCAAAATGCGCCGCGCGCGGGACGGCTCGCGTCGCTTGATCTGGCAATTTACCGCGTCAAGGAACGCCCGCCGGTTTGCGCGCCTTACCGCGTCTATGAGGTCTGTGGCATGGGACCGCCGTCATCGGGGGGCCTCACCGTGGGGCAGATTTTGGGTATGCTGAACGCCTATGATCTGGCGGCGTTGGGGCCAGAAAATGCGCATAGCTGGCGATTGATCGGTGATGCTTCGCGTCTCGCTTTTGCCGATCGCGGGCGCTATATGGCCGACAGTGATTTCGTGCCGATGCCGACCAAAGGGCTGACTGAGGCAGGGTATCTGGCGACGCGCAGCGCTTTGATGGCGGAGGGGCGACGGATCGAGACGGCCCCAGCGGGCCATCCCAAATGGGATCACGCGCAGATATGGGCCGATGACGAGGCGATCGAATTGCCTTCGACCACGCATATGTCGATCGTAGATCGTTATGGCAACGCGTTGTCGATGACCAGCACGGTGGAGAACGCCTTTGGCAGCCGCTTGATGACGGCGGGGGGATTTTTGCTCAATAACGAGATGACGGATTTTTCCTTTCGCAGTCACAACGATGGTGTGCCCATCGCCAACCGCGTCGAGCCGGGTAAGCGTCCGCGCTCCTCGATGGCGCCGACGATTGTGATGAAGGATGGCGTGCCGGTTCTTGTGATCGGTAGCCCCGGCGGCAGCCGCATCATCGGCTATGTGGCGCAGGCAATTATTGCTTGGGCCGATTGGGGGATGGATGTGCAATCCGCACTGGCGATGCCGCATTTAGTGAACCGTTTTGGCATCTATGATGTCGAGGAAGGCACTGCCGCCGAAGCGCAACGCGCCGCGCTGCAAGAGATGGGATATGAGGTCACGACGCGCGATCTGAACTCAGGGCTACATGCGATTGAGATGCGTGGCGGGCGGTTGTCCGGTGGGGCCGATCCACGCCGCGAAGGCGTGGCTTTGGGCGAATAGGTCAGACCATTTCCTCGGGCACGGCCGGCACCGGCGCGCCGAAATTTTCGGCGGCGCGGCGATCATAGGGAACGATGAACCCCTCGCGGCGTTCCGGAGGACGGGTGACATTTTCCTGCGCGGTGTCGGCCCAAGCGGCTTGCGCTGTTGCGGGATCGAAATGGGCTGCTGTTCCGTCGTCGGTCAGCCAATGGGAAAAAACCCGTTGGCGCAGGTGGGTGATTTGCTCGGGATCGGTGATCCGCAAACCGGCCTCGGTGTCCCACCGCAATGACCGACCGTTGAGATTGGCTGAGGACACGATGGCGCTTTGATCGTCGAAAATCGACACCTTGGCATGCACATAGATCAGCGGAGCGCGGTGCAGTGCGGCGCGATTTTGGTCTGCGTCTTCGTCGGCATCTGTGTCGGGGGCGGTGACGGGGCGCACCGGTGCGCCCACAAAGAGGCGGGCACCAAAGGCGCGGCGCATATGGCGCAGATTGCGGGCCTGTAGATATTCGCCGAAACGTGCATCAGGCCCGGTGTTGTTTTCAAATGCGACATCTTCGGGTGCGGCGGGCAGGATTATAATCGCGCGCAGTTCTGGGCGCGCCTTGGCTGCGGCGCAGAGGGCTTTGGATATCCTTCGATCACGCAGGAACTGTGTCTCGATATAAATAAGCCTGCGCGCCGCCTTGATCCCCTGCAAATGTGCCTCGAGCAAGGAGGCAGAGATGTTATGCGGGGCAATTGCGGTGGGGCCGAAACCGCGAGCTTGTGAGAGCGTGGTTAGAAAATCCGGCGAGGCCGGGGGCTTTGGCGCCGCCGCGCCGGCCTGGGTCGCGGCGTGAAAACCGCGCAAATGTGTTTCGGCATCGGCAACCACGGGGCCGGTGACAATCAATTGCACATCATGCCATGTCGCCCCTGCGGCGCGCTTGTGATCTTTGGTATCGAATCGTCGCTCGTCCAAATCCAGCCCGCCGATATAGAGTGTCTCGCTGTCGAAACAGGCAAGCTTTTGGTGGTGCGTGACCGGGTAGAGATGCGGCGGCGGCGTAAATCGAGCGCGCGGTTGATCGTGCGCCTCTGTGAAGGGTTTTAAGTTGGCGCGCAGGTTCGGCATGTCGCGCAACCGTGTGTGGCGGACGGCTGGCGACAGCTGGGCGAGATCGCGGCAATGGTGGCGCAGTTTTTGTGCCGCCATCGGCCAAAAGATCATCTGCGGCATCACCCCGACGCGGGCGGGATGGCGCGCCGCCTTGACCGACAATCGGGCGGTATCGCCCGCGATGGCTCCGGCGGCGGTGAATTGCCGGACGCTGCGCCATGTGCTTCGGTGCAGATCGGCGGCAGCAATCGGATCGAAATCCGCGATCACGATGTTGATCTCGACACCGCGTGACAAGGTGTGCGCGACAAGATCCAACCAGGTATCGCCAATGGTGCGCGCCTCTGTGCTGCGCAGCTTGGTGGCAAGGTCGAACACGCGAAAGCTGGCACGAATATGGTGGCGCGCGGTCAAAAAAAGCCGCTCCAGTTCAGGGAAGGCTTCTTCGGCGGTGATCAGCACTTTGAGCGTTTGGATCGGGGCATCCGCCGTATCGGGACGCGGCGCAGCGGCCGCGATAGACGGATCCGGCGCGGCAGAGATTGCATAGGCCATTGGTCTAGGTCTCCGGTTGGGTGGAAAATCCGTCTTGTGCGTCGTCTTCCTCCGGTGTGTCTTCGGCCAAGGTCAGCAGCAGATGAAGCCGGTAGACCCCCGCTGTATCCGATATATCGAGCGTTGCACCGATTTGCATAGCAAAGGCTTTGATCAATTGACCGCCAAGGCCGGTGCTGGTGCCGATATGGGGCATTTCATCCACATGGGTGCCTGTGGTGTTGCTGATCACCACGTCGATCTGACCATCGGGTAGCTGCTTGAACTGAACCGAAATGGCGGGCGGGCGGTCTTTGGAGGGGCGGCCAAGGTATTTCACTGCGTTGGTCAGCGCTTCGGTGGTCAAAAGCGACAGCGGCACGGCCTGATCCGGGAGCAGAGAGAAATCATCGATATCCACATCGACCGACACGCCGGAGGGCGGTAGCGACGATTTGAGCGTTTGGTTGATCACCTCGGTCAGCAGAGTGCGGGCATGCACAGACGCCAGACGCGAGGTTTTGTACAGGTTGCCATGCACGGTGGCGAGACCCAAAACGCGGTCTTGCACACGGCGAAGAGCGGCGCGGGTTTCGTCGCTCTGGGTTTTGCGGGTCTCCATGCTGATGATCGAGGCAATGAGTTGCAGGTTGTTTTTGACGCGGTGGTGGACCTCTTTAAGCAGGACATTTTTTTCACGCAGACCGTCTTCCAGCTCGGCTTCGTCCAGTGAAATGGTGTGGGCCATTTGGTTGAACGTCTCTTCCATTTGGCGCAATTCGGTGGGTGCAGGGCGCACATCGTCCGGCGAAAAGCTGCGGCTGCCGGCGGCGAACCGGCGCATTTTAAAGCGTAGGGCGCGCACATGACGGATCACCAAGCGGTGCACTGCGACATAAGCCACCAGCAGGCTGAGCAGCCACATGATCAGCGGGAACAGGAAGGCCGCGCGGTCAATCAGATTGCGATCGCCAAGGAAATCCGCAGTTTTCCAGACGCTAAAGCTATAGGCTACGCCGGGGATGACCGGTACGACAGAGTAAATTCGTGCCGCCCCTTCTTGGTTAAACGCCGAAAAAGTTTGCGCCCGCTGCAGCGCAATTGAGGTTAGAGCATATCCCTTCGGCAATTCGGTATCTGCGGCCTCGCGGTCGCTGAGAGTGAGTAAAAGATCGCCGTCCTGATTGAAGCTGATCAGTTGCACCGGCTTGCTGCCGGTTGGCAGATCTTGCAAACCCGGACGGTGATCGTCGTGGCGCAGCGCGTTTTGACCCGGCACATCGTGTGGTACGTCCTCATAGGGGAGGGACAGTGACAAAAACCCGATGTAGGCGCCTTCGACAGTGATCGGCTGGACAATCACGATCACAGGGCGTTGCGAAACGCGGCCCATTTGGAGGTTCATCACCCGCGGGCGCGGGTTTTCGATCATTCGGCGCGTGACTTCGCTTTGACGAACATCAGCGGGGCGGGCGTTGGAATTGCAGGTTGAAACGCCATCCAGCGGCACAAACATCGCCAGCACATATTCGGGATGCGAGCGCAGGAAATTTTGCGTGGTACGGGTGCAGGTTGCGCGGTCGTCCAGCGTTTCCTTGATTTCCTCGCCCAGAACCCGTGCCGCAGCAAAGCCGCGATAAAGCAAGGTGCGCTGCGGCTCGACGGCGATCAAAGTCCGGCCAAGCACGGCGGCACGGCTCAGCTCTTCGGCCTGCCGTGCGACGTTTTGGGTTTGAAAAAAGGCGATCAACCCCACCGGAAGCAAAGCCACCGACAACATCATGATTAGCCTAAAGGCAAGCCTATCAGTAGTTTTAACGCGCATCTATTCGCCGTCAGCCGGTCGGATTGGCATTGGCGGAGATCACGGCCATGGTCGATTCGTCAGTGAGTTCGAGTTTGTCCTCATCGTCCAGCTTCAACAATTCAACCAGACGCGCGCGCCCGCGATTGGCGCGGCTTTTGACCGTGCCTACGGCACAGCCGCATGTCTCGGCGGCCTCCTCGTAGGTAAAACCCGAGGCTCCGACGAGGATCAATGCTTCACGTTGCTCATCCGGCAATTGGACAAAGGCGCGCTGAAAATCTTGCAGAGCCAGCCGTCCGTCATGTTCGGGTTTCGAGGCCAGATTGTTGGAATAGGCGCCATCGACATCGGCCACCTCGCGTTTGGATTTGCGGCGACCCGAATAAAACGTGTTGCGCAAGATTGTGAAAAGCCATGCGCGCAGATTGGTGCCGGGCTTAAAGCTGGCAAATTTGCTCCACGCCTTGACGATGGTATCTTGCACAAGATCATCGGCGGCCGATCCGTTACGGGTCAGGCTGAGCGCGAAGGCGCGCAGGGCGGGCAGATGCTCGATGATGGCATCGCGCGGATCGACTTTGGCGATGGGTTGGGCAGCGCTGGATTTGTCTACCACGGGGGAGGGGGCGCTCATTTTACGCGCTCGCTCTGGTTCTCTTGTTCTCGAAGCTGAGCCAAAAGTTGCGTAAACTGGTCCGGCAAAGCCTCTTCCTCGGTGGCCTGAAACACCCGCCGCAGGTTTTCATCAATTTGCCTTTGCACATTGCTGTCTGGTTTTTTGTTCGACATGCTGACCTTCTACGATATTTTCTGGTTCTGAAGAGATTTCTTGGAACTTAACGCAGATTGCGGCGTTTGGTTCCTGAAAAACGAAAAAAAGGGTGTTTTCTACAATGACGATTTCCGCTGCGAATGAGAACGAAGCCACTGCGGGACAAACCGGTGGTGATTTCGTAACCCAGATCGGCCAAAACCTGCCCTACTTGCGTCGTTACGCGCGGGCGCTGACCGGATCGCAAACATCGGGCGATACCTATGCTGCGGCCACGCTTGAGGCGATGCTTGAAACGCCTGATATCATCGATAAAGAACTGGATGCCAAAGTTGCGCTGTTTCGTGCCTTCCATGCGATTTGGGCCAGCTCCGGCGCGCCGGTTGAAACCGGTAAAGACGGAGCCTTTGCCAAAGCGCAGGCGCATTTGTCGAAACTGACCCGCAACACCCGCGAGGCGCTTTTGCTTCATACGGTGGAGGAGTTCCGTTTTGGTCAGGTCGCGCAGATCATGGATGTCTCCGACGCCGAAGCAGAAGAATTGATCGCCATCGCACAGCGCGAGATCGCCGATAGCATTTTGGGCAAGGTCATGATCATCGAGGACGAAGCGATTATCGCGATGGATTTGCAAAGCATCGTCTCCCACATGGGCCATGCGATCACCGGCGTTGCGCGCACCCGCACCGAGGCCGTGGCATTGGGCAAGGCCGAGCGGCCTGATTTGATCCTCGCCGATATCCAATTGGCAGATAATTCGTCAGGGATTGACGCGGTCAATGATCTTCTCAAGGCGCTGGGCGATATTCCGGTGATTTTCATCACGGCTTTCCCTGAACGTTTGCTCACGGGTGAAAAACCCGAACCGGCGTTTTTAATCACCAAACCCTATAGCGAGGAACAGGTGCGGCTTGCTGCCAGCCAGGCGATGTTCTTTTCGTCGACGGAAACCTTGTTGGTCTGAGTGGCGGCGCCCGGGTGTCGCGAGGCGTTGCGGCGCGGATGATCGGGCAAAACCGGCGATAGATAAAAGAGCAATAGAAAGGGCCGCGCGGTATAAACCGTGCGGCCTTTTTCCTGTCTTCTGCTCTGCCTTGCGAGGCAGACACGGCACGGGCCTGTGGTGCCCGCGCCGCAAGTCACATTCAGGGCGTGCGGCCTTTGAGCGCCCGCACCACCATTGCAATAATGAACAGCACAAAGAAGATCACAAAGAGAAGTTGAGCGATGCCAGCGGAGGCGCTGGCGATGCCACCGAAGCCGAACACGCCGGCGATAATAGCGACAACGAAGAAAATTACAGCCCAATATAGCATGGCCTTGATCCTTTCCGGTTGAGAAGGCGCAGGATGCGCGTTGTGGATAAATAACGCGCCGCCGCACCGTTCGGTTCCCGTATTTTATGGATCATTTTCTTGCACGCGGATGGAACCATATGCCCTGAAGGTGCGTTATACCTGCAATAACGGCCCGCAGTATCGCGCACCGCGCGCTGCCGGTTTCATATATACTCAGGAGAGACATCATGGCGACTGCAACCAAATTGAAATCCGCTGAAACCACCACCGAAGATCTGGCTGCGCAGGTTGATGCGCTCAAAGCTGATCTGGCCGCCTTGACCGGCACATTGGCAGAGTACGGCAAGACCCAAGGCGAGCATCTGAAAGAGGGTGCCAAGGCGCGCGCCGCATCGGCCCGTGCCACCGGCGAGGCACAGGTGGCGCAGTTGCGCGAGCAGTCTGCCGAATTGAGCAAACAGGCCGAAGAGTTTGTGCAGGAAAAACCCGCGCTTTCGGTGGGTGTTGCCGCAGGTATCGGTTTCATTGCCGGTTTGTTTCTGGCGCGTAAATAAGAGTGCGCCAATGCTCACCTCTTTGAAATTCAAAGCCGGAAGGATGGCGCGCCAAGCCGCGCTATCCTTTGTGGCACTTATCGCGCTGCTGGTCGGGGCGGGTTTTTTGACCGTCGCGGCATGGCTGTTTTTACAGGTGCATTACGCGCCTCAAGGTGCGGCATTGATCATCGCCTTGGTGTATTTCGGGTTGGCGGCGGTGTTGTTTGCTATCGCGGCGTCAAAGCCCGAGCGGATCAGTACCCCCGCCGCGCCCCCGCGCGCAGAGGCCCCCAAGCAAGGCTCTAATCTGGCGCAGGCCTTTGCCTTCGGGCTTGAAGCGGGGTCTGCGATGCAACGCGCGCGCAGATAAGTCGTCCGCGATCCAGCACCGCGAAGCCAAGATAATCCAGCGTTCGCCCCATGATTTTTAGGGGTGGACGCTGGATTTTTGCTTGCCAGCTTACCTGTTTGCGCCTAATGAGGCGCTTCCATCGCGCGACCGGCCCGAAGTGGCATGCCGAGTCGCGTTTGACACCGACCCAAAATCAGGAGACGGAAATGCCCAAGATGAAGACCAAATCGAGCTGCAAAAAGCGGTTCAAAGTGACGGCCAGCGGCCGTGTGAAAGCCGCGCAAGCGGGCAAGCAGCACGGCATGATCAAACGCACCAATAAATTCCTCCGCAATGCACGCGGAACAACCACGCTGTCGGCGCCTGACGAGAAAATCGTCAAGTCGATGATGCCGTATTCGCGTTAAGGAGGGTTTGATATGTCTCGTACCAAAGGCGGAACCGTCGCGCACGCGCGTCACAAGAAAATCATCAAAGCCGCGAAAGGTTATTACGGTCGCCGTAAGAATACTTTCCGCGTCGCCACGCAGGCCGTGGACAAGGCCAACCAATATGCCACACGCGACCGTAAGGCGCGCAAGCGCAGCTTCCGCGCGCTGTGGATCCAACGGATCAACGCCGCCGTGCGTAGCCACGACGAAGCGCTGACATACTCGCGCTTCATCAACGGCCTGTCCTTGGCCGGTATTGAAGTGGACCGTAAGGTTCTGGCCGATCTGGCCGTGCATGAGCCCGAAGCATTTGGCGCGATCGTTGATCAAGCCAAGGCGGCGCTCGCGTAACCCATCCCGTTCAGGGATTAGACATTTGAGAAGCCGCGGGCCTTTATGGGCCGCGGCTTCTTGCGTTTGCGCGCCCCGCTGGGTAGCAACGGCCCAAACCCCGCCCGCATCCGCGTGTCGATGGGACCAAGGACGAACAGGAGGATCGGATGGACGATCTGAGAGACAAGTATATCGCTGCAATTGCAGCGGCCTCTGACGAGGCGGCGCTGGAAGAGATCCGCATCGCTGCTGTGGGTAAAAAAGGCGAGGTCGCGCTCAAGATGCGCGAGCTTGGCAAAATGACCCCCGAAGAGCGCCAAAGTGTCGGGCCGAAATTGAACGCCCTCAAGGACGAGATCAACACGGCGCTGACGGCGAAGAAGTCGGCCTTGTCCGATGCGGCTTTGGATGCGCGTTTGGCGACGGAATGGCTCGACGTGACCCTGCCGTCGCGCGGACGCCCCCAAGGCACCGTGCATCCGGTCAGCCAAGTCACCGAAGAGATCAGCGCGATTTTTGCCAACCTCGGGTTCGCCGTTGCCGAAGGGCCGCAGATCGAGAATGATTTCTACAACTTCGATGCGCTCAACATCCCGCCGCATCACCCCGCGCGGCAAGAATTCGACACCTTCTATATGCACCGTGCGGAAGGCGACGACCGCCCGCCGCATGTCTTGCGCACCCATACCTCGCCGGTGCAAATCCGCGCGATGGAGAAAAGCGGCGCGCCGATCCGCGTGATTGCGCCGGGGCGGGTGTATCGGTCGGATTATGACCAAACCCACACCCCGATGTTCCATCAGGTCGAGGGGCTCGCCATCGGCAAGGATATCTCTATGGCGAACCTCAAATGGGTTCTGGAAGAGTTCTTTGCCGCCTTTTTCGAAATCGACGGCATCAAAACCCGTTTCCGCGCCTCGCATTTCCCCTTTACCGAACCTTCGGCGGAAGTGGATATTCAATGTTCTTGGGTGGATGGCCAATTGCGCATCGGCGAAGGCGACGGATGGATGGAAGTCCTTGGCTCCGGCATGGTGCACCCCAAGGTTTTGCAAGCGGCGGGCGTTGATCCCGACACGTGGCAAGGTTTTGCCTTTGGCATGGGCATCGACCGTTTGGCGATGCTGAAATACGGCATCCCCGACCTGCGCGCGTTTTTCGACAGCGACCTGCGCTGGCTGCGCCATTACGGGTTCTCGTGTTTGAACCAACCGACATTGCACGGAGGGCTCAGCCGTTGATTAGGCAGCTTAAAGCTTCGGTTTCTGAAAAGCTTTTCAAATTGGCGGGATACACACGTGATACCAAGACAGGCCAATGGAGTGCGGGGGTAGCCTCCGGTGTTGGCGCTCTGGCTCTTGGCGCGAAATCACTACTCGCAGTATTGGGGATTTCTGCCGTGACTCACAGTTCGGGCGCGGCGATTATTACCGCAGGAAGCGGATATGTTGCCGGAACAATGGGTATTGGCGCGTCGATCATTGCGATCTTTAGTTGGTTTTTCGTCGTGCCCCTATTTCTGATTTGCTCAGGGATAGGGCTATTCGTGCTGCTGACTAAGTCTAAGGAAACGGACACATGAAATTCACACTCTCTTGGCTCAAAGAGCATCTGGATACGACCGCGACGCTGGACGAGATCCTTTATGCACTGACCGACCTCGGGCTTGAGGTCGAAGAGGTCAGTGATCCGGCGGCCAAGCTGTCAGGCTTTACCCTTGCCAAAGTCACCCATGCGGAAAAGCATCCCGATGCGGATAAATTGCGCGTCTGCACCGTGCAAACCGACGAGGGCGAGAAGCAAATCGTTTGCGGCGCACCCAATGCGCGCGAAGGCATCACTGTGGTTCTGTGTAAACCGGGCGATTATGTGCCCGGCATCGATGTGACGCTTTCGGTGGGCAATATTCGCGGCGTGGAAAGCCACGGCATGATGGCCTCTGAACGCGAATTGGAACTCTCCGAAGAGCATGACGGCATCATCGAATTGCCTTCGGGTGAGGTCGGGCAGGAATTCACCGATTGGCTGACTGAGCATGATCCGGCCAAGGTCGATCCGGTGATCGACATTGCCATCACGCCGAACCGCCCCGATGCGCTTGGCGTGCGCGGCATTGCGTTGGATTTGTCGGCGCGCGGGCTTGGCACGATGAAGCCCGCCAAAACGGCCAAGGTTGCGGGCGCATTTGCTTCGTCCATCGGCGTGCGCATCGACACGGACGCCCGCGATGGCGGCTGCGCGGTTTTCGCCGGACGGCTGATCCGCGGCGTGAAAAACGGACCGTCGCCGGAATGGCTGCAAACCCGTTTGCGCGCCATCGGCTTGCGCCCGATTTCGGCTTTGGTCGATATCACCAATTTCTTCACCTATGACCGCAACCGGCCGCTGCATGTCTTTGATGCCGACAAGGTTAAGGGCGATCTTCGCATTCATCGCGCCAAAGGCGGCGAAGTGATGACCGCGCTTGACGACAAGGACTATACGCTGGCCGAGGGCATGGTGGTGATTTCCGATGACACGGGCGTCGAGAGCATCGCAGGTATCATGGGCGGCGCGGCGACGGGCTGCACCGAAGAGACGGTAAACGTCTTTCTCGAAGCGGCGCTTTGGGACACGATCCAGATCGCTAAAACCGGCCGCGCGCTCAAGATCAATTCGGACGCGCGCTATCGCAACGAGCGTGGCATCGATCCGGCATATAACATGCAGGCCATCGAGGATGCCGCGCAGATGATCCTTGATCTTTGCGGCGGTGAGGCCTCCGAAGTCGTTGTCGCGGGCGAGGTGCCCGATGTGGCGCGGGCCTACAAGCTTGATACCGACCGCGTGCAAAGCCTCGTCGGCATGGACATTCCCGCCGACGAGCAACGCCGCACGTTGACGGCGTTGGGTTTTGTGATCGAAGGCGATATGGCGCATGTGCCGTCATGGCGCGGCGATGTGCAAGGCTCTGCCGATCTGGTCGAAGAGGTGGCGCGTGTGGCGTCCTTGACCAAGCTCGAAGGGCGGCCCTTGGCGCGCGGAACGGACGGCATTCCCGCCCCGATCCTCAGCCGGGCGCAGGTGCGCGAAAGCGCGGCGCGGCGGATGGCGGCGAGCTTGGGCTACAATGAATGTGTGACCTATAGCTTCATCGATCAGGCCTCTGCGGCGCTGTTCGGCGGCGGCACCGATGCAACGATGCTTGAAAACCCGATTTCCAGCGAAATGAGCCATATGCGCCCGTCGGTGTTGGCCGGTTTGCTGCAAGCGGCGGCGCGCAACCAATCGCGCGGCTTTCATGATCTGGCGCTGTTCGAGGTTGGCCCCGCATTTAGCGGCGGTGAGCCGGACGATCAACAGGTGCAGATCAGCGGCATTCTTGTGGGCCGCACCGGTCCGCGCGATGTGCATGGTGAGATGCGCAGCGTTGATCTTTACGATGCCAAGGCCGATGCCGAAGCGGTTTTGTCCGCCATTGGTGCCCCCGCCAAGGTGCAAATCCTGCGCGGTGCCGACGCGTGGTGGCATCCGGGGCGTCACGGTAAACTCTGCCTTGGGCCGAAAAAGGTTTTGGGTGTCTTTGGGGAATTGCACCCCAAGGTTCTGGCCGAAATGGGCGTCAAAGGGCCGGTGGTTGGCTTCACGATCTATCCCGCCGAGGTGCCATTGCCGAAGAAGAAATCCGCGACGCGGCCTGCTTTGGCGATCCGCGATCTGCAAGCGGTTGAACGCGATTTTGCCTTTGTGGTCGACACGGATGTTGAAGCGCTGACATTGGTCAATGCGGCGGCAGGTGTGGATAAGGTTTTGATCGAGAACGTGCATGTGTTCGATGAATTCACCGGCGAGACGGCCGAAGCACAGATGGGCGCGGGGAAGAAATCCATCGCCGTGACGGTGCGGTTGCAACCGGTCGATAAGACGCTGAAAGAAGCGGATATCGAGGCGGTCAGCGCCAAGATTGTCGAAAAGGTTGCCAAGGCGACAGGCGGCACGCTGCGCGGTTGAAGCCGCTGCAGATCGCAAACATGAAGCCGCCCCGGAAATGGGGCGGCTTTTTTGTTAGCATCCGGCGCGGGCGGTTTGATTCTTTGTTACATCTGAGGGGTGCCATGGGGCGCTTTTGTGCGATTTTTGATCTATGATGGCGTATTTTAATTGTTCTACTTCAAGTAATTAGGTGTATTTTTCGGGGTTTCATAAATCTGTTACAAAACCATTACATAAGCGACATGCCGAGGTTTTAGGTCACCCTAAGGCCGAAGATGAAGTCGGCCGCGAGATATAACCCTGTAGGAGCTATCATGTCCCTTATCAAACTGTCCGCCTCCGCTCTGGCGATCGCTGCCGTTTCCGCCACTGCGGCTTCGGCGCGTGACCAAGTTCAAGTTGCCGGTTCTTCGACCGTCCTGCCCTATGCGGCCATCGTTGCCGAAGCGTTTGGCGAAAACTTTGACTTCCCGACACCGGTTGTGGAATCGGGCGGCTCGTCCGCCGGTCTCAAGAGATTCTGCGAAGGTGTCGGCGAAAGCACCATCGATGTGGCAAATGCTTCGCGCAAAATCAAAGACTCCGAAATCAAGGCCTGCGCCGAGAATGGTGTGACCGATATCATGGAAGTCCGCATCGGTTATGACGGCATCGTCTTTGCCTCGGACATCAACGGCAACGGTTTCGAATACACGCCGTCCGATTGGTTTTTGGCGCTGTCCGACAAGATCGTCGTAGATGGTCAGATCGTCGCCAACCCGAACAAAACATGGGCCGATGTGAACCCGGACCTTCCGGCGCAAAATATCCAAGCCTTTGTCCCCGGCACCAAGCACGGCACGCGCGAAGTGTTTGAAGACAAAGTGATCCTTAAAGGATGTGAAGATACCGGCGCCTTTGAAGCGTTCCTCGCAGTGGCGCAAGGCGACAGCGACAAGGCCAAAAAGAAAGCTGCCGAGAAGGCTTGTATCTCGCTGCGCACCGATGGCACTTCGGTCGATATTGACGGCGATTACACCGAAACACTTGCCCGTATCGAAAGCAACAAAGACGGCATCGGTGTCTTCGGTCTGGCCTTCTACGAAAACAACACCGACAAGTTGCAGGTCGCAACCATGTCCGGCGTTGCGCCTTCGACCGAAAGCATTGCTTCCGGTGAATATCCCGTGTCGCGTCCGCTCTATTTCTACGTCAAGAGTGCGCATTTGGGCGAGGTCCCCGGCTTGCAAGAATATGCCGAGTTCTTCGTTTCTGACGACATGGCTGGCCCCGATGGCCCGCTCGCCGAATATGGCCTCGTGTCTGATCCCGAGCTTGAGCAAACCCAGGCGGCTGTCGAAGGTGGCAACGCCATGTAAGCCCAGGGCTTATGCACTCTCGGTGGTGGCCTGATTGCAGGCCGCCACTCTTCTACCCAAAGCAAAAGCGAATTCTGCATGTCCTTGGCTCTTTCCTTTATCTGCGTCCTCGTGATTTCCGTCGTGGGGTATTTTTTTGGGCGCCTGCGGATCGCTGCGACGGATGGGTCGGTGCGCCGCCATTCGCGCGCAGTTTACCACGGGCTCAACACGGCGCTGACGGCTTTTGTGCCTGCGACGGCTCTGTTCCTGGCCTATATGATGGTGCGGCAGGTCGCGTTGAAATCCGACGGATTCACCCTGCCAGAGGGCATGGACGTCGGGGTGCCATGGGTGGTTCTGGCGCTGTCTCTCGCGGGGGCGATTTTGGCGTTGGCCAGAATTTCGCCGGAGTATCGCGCGCGCAATGCAGCCGAGAGATGGATCTTGGTGCTGTTGATTTTTTCTGCCTCCATCGCGATTTTCACCACCGTCGGCATTGTGATGTCAATGTTGTTGGAAACCGGGAATTTCTTTTCGCAATATTCGTGGAAAGAGTTCTTTTTCGGGGTGACCTGGGCACCGGATTTTCGCGGCGATAGCGAGCTCGGGATTTTGCCACTGCTTTGGGGCACGCTTTACATCAGCCTGATCGCGCTTGTGGTTGCGGTGCCGATCGGGTTGTTTGCGGCGATCTATTTGTCGGAATACGCCGGGCCGAAAATCCGCGCAGTGGCCAAGCCGTTGATCGAGGTTCTCGCAGGTATTCCGACCATCGTTTACGGTCTCTTCGCGTTGATCACCGTCGGACCAATGTTGCGCGACTACTTTGCACAGCCGATGGGGTTGGGCGAAAGCGGATCATCGGTGATGACGGCGGGGTTGGTGATGGGCGTCATGTTGATCCCCTTCGTGTCTTCCTTGTCCGACGATATTATCAATGCGGTGCCACAGGCGATGCGCGATGGCTCTTTGGGGCTTGGCGCGACAAAATCTGAGACCATCAAACAGGTGGTCGTGCCTGCGGCGCTTCCGGGTATTGTCGGCGCGATCCTTTTGGCGGCGAGCCGCGCGATTGGCGAAACGATGATTGTGGTGTTGGGTGCGGGCGCCGCAGCGGCACAGTTCAAATCAGGCGTTGGCGCGGTGGTAAATCCCTTTGAGGCGATGACCACCATCACAGTTAAAATTGTCAGCCAGTTGACCGGCGATACGGATTTTGCCGCGCCGGAAACTTTGGTGGCCTTTGCCTTGGGGTTGACGCTGTTTGTGTTCACACTCGGCCTCAATGTGCTGGCGCTCTACGTCGTGCGCAAATATCGGGAGCAATACGAATGACCGACGCGAATATGTCAAAGAGCGGCGCCGTGCCGGTCCCGCGTAAATCGCTATTGCAACCGGACGCACGGACCAAGCGCCGCAATTCCGCCGAGGCCCGCTTTCGCGCCTATGGCCTTGCAGCGGTCGGGATCGGGGTTCTGGCTCTGGTGATGTTGTTGGTGTCGATCGTCGGAACCGGATCGGGCGCCTTTAAACAGACCTATTTGACCATCCCCGTGCATCTCAACGAGGCCAAGCTTGATAAAAAAGGCGACCGGGAGCTGGCGAACCTGAAGAAGGTGACAACCATCGGCTATGCCGGAGTATTGAAGACCTCTTTGAACGATTTTCTCGCCCAGGAAGGGATCGAGATTGACGGGCTGAGCGACAAGGATGCGGGGAAGATCATCTCGAAAGAGGCGGCCGCAACCGTGCGCAATGCGGTTTTGGCCGATCCTGATTTGATCGGAACAACGCAGGACTTCACCTTACTGGCCAACGGACGGATCGACGGGTATTACAAGGGCCGCGTCACGATGGACAGCGCCGAGTTGGACGGCAATGTGACGCCCGAGCAATTGATGTTGGCTGATGCGCTCAAAGAGCGCGGCTTGCTCAAGACCAAATTCAACTGGGCGTTCTTGATTGCACCGGATGCCTCGGATCAACGTCCCGAAGCGGCAGGGTTGGGAGTGGCGATCCTCGGATCGATCTACATGATGCTGACGGTTCTGATACTGGCACCGGTGATCGGCGTTGCGGCGTCGATCTATCTCGAAGAATTTGCGCCCAAGAACCGTTGGACCGACATTATTGAGGTGAATATTTCGAACCTTGCGGCGGTTCCGTCGATTGTGTTCGGTATTCTTGGTCTGGCAATTTTCATCAACTTCGCCGGTATGCGAGCGTCTGCGCCGATTGTTGGCGGGCTGGTTCTGACCTTGATGACATTGCCGACGATCATCATCGCCACACGCGCCGCGCTTAAGGCGGTCCCGCCGTCGATCCGCGACGCGGGGCTGGGGTTGGGCGCCTCGAAAATGCAATCGGTGATGCACCATGTCCTGCCGTTGGCGGCACCGGGCATTTTGACCGGCACAATCATCGGATTGGCGCAGGCCTTGGGCGAAACCGCGCCTTTGCTCTTGATCGGGATGGTGGCTTTTGTGCGCGAATATCCCGCTGCGTGGAGCCCCGAGAGCGGCCTTTTTGGCGAACCGTCCACGGCGCTTCCGGTGCAGGTCTTTAACTGGACCCAACGCGCTGATCCGGCCTTTGTTGAGCGTGCTTCGGGTGCGATCATCGTATTGTTGATTTTCCTTGTGGCGATGAATGCCGTAGCGGTGATGCTGCGCCGCCGTTTTGAACGCCGCTGGTAGGGGCAAGTGACATGAATGATATGCGAATAATGGAGAGAGACGTGGACGTGAATGAAATCAAGATCGCGGCCCGGGGTTGTCAGGTTTACTACGCCGACACCCATGCGATCAAAGACGTCGATGTCGATATCGAAGACAAGACCGTGACGGCATTTATCGGGCCGTCGGGTTGCGGCAAATCCACCTTTTTGCGTTGCCTTAACCGGATGAATGACACGATTGATATTTGCCGCGTCGAAGGCGAGATTCGCCTTGATGGCGAAGACATCTACGACCCCAAAGTCGATCCGGTGCAATTGCGCGCCAAGGTCGGGATGGTGTTTCAAAAACCCAATCCGTTCCCGAAATCGATTTATGACAATATCGCTTACGGCCCGCGCATTCACGGCATGGCCAAGACCAAAGCCGATCTCGATATCATCGTCGAAAAGAGCCTGCGTCGTGGTGCCATTTGGGACGAGGTCAAAGACCGCCTCGACGCGCCCGGCACCGGATTGTCCGGCGGGCAGCAGCAGCGGTTGTGCATCGCGCGGGCAGTGGCGACCGAACCCGAAGTGCTGTTGATGGACGAGCCATGTTCGGCGCTTGACCCGATTGCGACGGCGCAGGTCGAAGAATTGATCGATGAATTGCGCTCGCAATATAGCGTCGTCATCGTGACGCATTCGATGCAACAAGCCGCGCGCGTCAGTCAGAAAACCGCGTTCTTCCACCTTGGCAATCTGGTAGAGTTTGGCGAAACGGGGCAGATTTTCACCAACCCCGTCGACCCGCGCACCGAGAGCTATATCACCGGACGGATTGGATAATCAGATGGTAAACGATCAACATATCGCCAGCGTTTTCGACCGCGACCTTGAGGCCATTCAGGCGCTGATCATGAAAATGGGTGGCCTTGTCGAAGCCAATATCGCCGATGCCGCGCGCTCGCTTGAAGAACGCGACGATGAACTGGCGGAAAAGGTGCGCGCGCTCGACAAGGTGATTGATGGCCTTGAGGAGCAGGTCAACGACGAGGCCGCGCGGGTGATTGCCTTGCGGGCGCCGCAGGCCACCGATTTGCGGACGGTTCTGACGGTGATGAAGATCGCATCATCCTTGGAGCGTTGCGGAGATTATGCCAAAAACCTTGCCAAGCGCACGGGCGTTCTGGTGCAAATGCAACCCGTTGGCGGCGCGTCCAAATCTATCCGCCGGATGGCGCGCGAAGTCGAGCAGATGCTGAAAATGTCGCTGGATGCCTATATCCAACGCGATGTGGATATGGCCGAGGCGGTGCGCGAGCGCGATCGCGAAGTCGACCAGATGTATAATGCGCTGTTCCGTGAATTTTTGACTTATATGATGGAAGACCCGCGCAACATCACCGCCTGTATGCACTTGCACTTCATCGCCAAGAACATCGAGCGGATGGGCGATCACGCGACGTCGATCGCCGAGCAGGTGATCTATCTGGTCACGGGCGAGATGCCGGAAGAGGCGCGCACCAAAGCGGATGTGACATCAACCGTGGCCATCGAGGTGGAGGGCTAACTCATGGCGGCAGATCACTTGCGGGTTTTGTTGGTAGAAGATGAACCGGCGCAGCGCGAGATCTTGGCCTATAACCTCGAAGCGGAAGGCTTTGAGGTCAGCCGTGCGGTCAATGGCGACGAAGCCCTGATGTTGGTGGACGAGGTGGTGCCGGATTTGATTGTGCTCGACTGGATGTTGCCCGGCGTGTCGGGGATCGAGATCTGCCGACGCCTCAAGACCCGTCCGGCAACGCGGAATGTGCCGATTATCATGTTGTCGGCGCGCTCTGAAGAGGCCGACCGCGTGCGCGGGCTTGAGACAGGCGCGGACGATTATGTGGTGAAACCCTATTCCGTGGTCGAATTGATGGCGCGTGTGCGCACACAATTGCGCCGCACCCGTCCGGCGGCGGTGGGGCAGAAGTTGAATTTTGACGGGATCGTATTGGATGCGGAAACCCATAAGGTCACACGCGACGAGCAACCGTTGAAATTGGGACCGACCGAGTTCCGGTTGCTGTCGACCTTTATGGAAAAGCCGGGACGGGTGTGGAGCCGCGAGCAATTGCTTGATCGGGTCTGGGGCCGCGATATCTATGTGGATACGCGGACCGTGGATGTGCACATCGGCCGGCTGCGCAAGGCGCTTTGCGTATATGGCGGCGATGATCCCCTGCGCACGGTGCGCGGCGCGGGATATGCGTTGGGGTAACTGGCCGGCTGAGATTTCTCAGATGCACTAGAACCAAAGGCCGTTCCAAGCTGGTGGATCCGGTGTGGTTTGCAACAGGTGTCGCAGGCGCGGGGCGTTAGCGGCCTAGCTCCCTCGATAGGTCGAATAGCTGAACGGTGAGAGCAACAGCGGCACGTGGTAATGCGCCTCTGCGTCGGAAATCCCAAACCGGATCGGGATGATGTTCAAAAATCGCGGTGCCTCCGGCGGTGTATCGCAAGCGTCCAAATAGGCTCCGGCTGCAAAAACCAATTCGTATTCCCCGACGGCGAACGCCTCTTTTGGCAGGATTGGCGCATCGGTGCGTCCGTCATCATTTGTCGCCATCGTGGCCAAATGGCTGCGGCTTTCGCCTTCGATCCGGTAGAGATCAATACGCAATCCGGCGGCGGGGCAGCCTTGGGCGGTGTCGAGAACATGGGTGGTCAGATAGCCGTCGGCCATGCGATGCTCCTTTGATGTGCAGCTTTGTATATGCTTGCCTGATTGATACGCGTATCTTGTCTGGCAAAGCACCCCTGAAAGTGTTTCTTGAAAAAATTGATAATGCCTTTGGGTGGGATCGCATAGAAATTTGGCAAAGGGGATCCGTTTGATGCAGCGCTATGATCGCAATATGCTTGGCTATGGCAAAGAGGCACCGGATGCGGCGTGGCCGGACGGCGCGCGCGTCGCGGTGCAATTTGTACTGAACTATGAAGAGGGCGGCGAGAATTGCATCTTGCATGGGGATGCGGCCTCCGAAGCGTTTTTGTCCGATGTCGCCGGGGCCGCCCCATGGCAAGGGCAACGCCATTGGAACATGGAATCGATCTATGAATACGGTGCGCGCGCGGGGTTTTGGCGGCTGCACCGTCTGTTCACCGGCGCGAAGATCCCTGTGACGATTTACGGCGTGGCCACGGCCTTGGCGCGTAGTCCGGCGCAGGTGGAAGCCATGCAAGAGGCCGGATGGGAGATTGCCAGCCACGGCCACAAATGGGTTGAACACAAAGACATGCCCGAGGCCGAAGAACGCGCCGCGATTGCCGAAGCCGTGCGGTTGCACACCGAAGTCACCGGCACGCGCCCGCGCGGTTGGTATACCGGACGGTGCAGCGCAAACACCGTGCGTCTGGTCACCGAAGAGGGTGGGTTTGATTATATCTCCGACACCTATGACGATGACCTGCCCTATTGGATCGACGCAGACGGGCGCGATCAATTGATCATCCCCTATACGCTTGAAGCCAACGACATGCGCTTTGCCACCGCGCCGGGATATATCACCGGAGAGCAGTTTTTCACCTATCTCAAGGATGCCTTTGACGTGCTTTACGCCGAAGGCGAGGCTGGCGCGGCGAAGATGATGTCTGTGGGGTTGCATTGCCGTCTTATCGGCCGGCCGGGGAAATTGGCGGGGCTGAAACGCTTCATCGACTATATCCAAGGGTTCGAAGACGTATGGTGCCCGCGCCGGATTGATGTGGCCGAGCATTGGGCCAAGGCGCATCCGCCCAAGCGGATCGAGCGCCCCAGCCGGATGAGTGTCGCGCGATTTGTCGAAGCCTATGGCGGCGTGTTTGAGCACAGCCCGTGGATTGCCGAGCGCGCCCATGGGTTGGAGCTTGGCCCCGCCCATGATTGCGCGGCGGGGGTGCATAACGCCTTGGCGCGGGTATTCCGCAGTGCGCCGGAGGAGGAGCGTTTGGGCGTGCTCAACGCGCATCCCGATTTGGCCGGAAAACTGGCGGCGGCAAAACGTTTAACCGCCGAAAGCACCGCCGAGCAGGCCGGCGCGGGGTTGGATGCGTTGACCGATGCCGAGCGCGCCCAGTTCACCCAATTGAACGACGCCTATGTGCGCAAACACGGGTTTCCCTTTATCATTGCCGTGCGCGACCATGACAAAGCCAGCATTCTCGCCGCTTTCGAGCGCCGGATTGGCCATGACCGCGACATTGAATTTTCTGAGGCCTGCCGTCAGGTCGAGCGCATTGCGCGGCTGCGGTTGGAGGATATGTTTTGAGCTATGCCTTCCCCATGGGCGGTTTGCCCGCGCAAGACGTGAACCCCGAAGGCGCGGCGGTGTTCAAAACTGCCTATGCCTTTATCCCCGCGATCACGATGCGCGATATCGTGACCTCGAACTTGCCGCATTGGAGCGGCACGCGGGCGTGGATATTGGCGCGGCCCCTCAGCGGTTTTGCCGAGACTTTCGCGCAATATGCGGTCGAGGTCACCAAAGGCGGCGGCAGCGATAGACCCGAACCCGATAAGGGCGCGGAGGGCGTCGTGTTCGTGGCCTCGGGCGAGATGCAATTGACCATCGACGGCGATGCGCATGTTTTGGGGGCGGGCGGCTATGCCTATTTGCCTGCGGGCTGCGGGTGGAGGGTGAAGAACACCGGCGATGCGCCGTTGCAATTTCATTGGGTTCGCAAGCGGTACGAGCCGGTGCCGGGGATTGATAGGCCAACGGCCTTTGTCACCCATGAACGCGACGTGGCCTTTAACACCATGCCCAACACCGACAATTGGACGACGCAACGCTTTGTTGATCCCTCCGACATGCGCCATGACATGCACGTCAATATCGTCACCTTTCAACCCGGCGGCGTGATTCCCTTTGCCGAAACCCATGTGATGGAACACGGGCTTTATGTGTTGCAGGGCACGGCGCGTTACTTGCTCAATGACGATTGGGTTGATGTCGGGCCCGGAGATTTCATGTGGCTGCGCGCGTTTTGCCCGCAGGCCTGTATTGCGACCGGGAACACGCCCTTCCGCTATCTGCTTTATAAGGACGTGAACCGGCATGTCGGGTTGACGCTTTGACTGCGCGGATCGTCACCGAACCCCTGACGGCAGAGGCTTTTGCGCCTTTTGGCGATGTGCTTGAGGCCGCAGGCGATCCCGACAAAATCATCAACCAAGGCTTTTGCGGGCGCTATCACGACCGCGCGCGATTGGATTTTTCGGACGGACGCGCAGGCGTCAGCATCTTTAAGGCCGATCCGCGCGCCTTGCCCTATACGCTCGACCTTATGGAGCGTCACCCCGATGGCAGTCAGGCCTTTGTGCCGATGAGCATGGATGAATGGTTGGTGATCGTCGCCCCCGACGCGGACGGCAAACCGGCCATGCCGCGCGCCTTTATCGCCGCACCCGGCCAAGCGATCAATTTTCTACGCGGCACATGGCACGGGGTTTTGACCCCGCTTGCCGCGCCGGGCCTGTTTGCCGTGATCGACCGGATCGGCGCGGGCGCGAACCTTGAAGAATATCCCCTTGATCCGCCGATTTTGATCGAGAGGGGCAGATTAACCGCCAAAAAGAGCGGGCATTCCAACCGGAAGGACTGATGGGAGAACATCAATGAGTAACGCATCACTCGGGACGCCAGATCAGCTGCGCGACCCCAATTACACGCCGCCAATGGCACAGGCTGTGCCTTTGGGCATTCAACACGTCTTGGCCATGTTCGCCAGCAACGTCACCCCTGCGATTATCGTTGCGGGCGCGGCGGGATTTGGGTTCGGGTCAAATTCGCCGGAGTTTCCAAACCTGATTTACATGATCCAGATGTCGATGCTCTTTGCCGGGATCGCGACCTTGTTCCAAACCCTTGGCATGGGGCCTGTGGGCGCACGTTTGCCGATTGTTCAGGGGACAAGTTTTGCCTTTTTGCCGGTGATGATACCGGCGGTGGCGGGCCAAGGCACTGCCGGGCTCTCGGGTTTGATGACCGGAATTGTGATTGGCGGAATATTCCACTTCCTGCTCGGCACGGTGATTGGCCGCATCCGTTTTGCATTGCCGCCCTTGGTGACCGGGTTGATCGTTTTGATGATCGGTTTGGCGCTGCTCAAGGTCGGCATTCAATACGCGGCGGGCGGTGTGCCTTTGATTGGCAAACCCGAATTCGGGTCGCTGGCGATGTGGATTCCGGCCTTAGTTGTGATCGCCGTTTCTTTGTTACTTAGCTTTTTCACCAAAGGGCTTTGGTCCGTGGCCTCGGTCCTTTTGGGGCTGATTGCGGGGTATATCGTGGCCTATTTGATGGGGCAGGTGAATTTCGCCAACGTGGGACGCGCGGCGATGTTTGCGCCTCCCGTTCCCTTCAAATGGGGGATCGAATTCAACGTGGCGACCATCGTTGGCATGTGCTTCATGGCGGTAATTTCGGCGATTGAAACGGTCGGTGATGTGTCGGGTATCACCAAGGGCGGCGCAGGCCGCGAAGCCACGGACAAAGAGATTGCCGGCGCCACTTTTGCCGATGGTTTGGGCACCGCGATTGCCGGTGTCTTTGGCGGATTGCCAAACACTTCGTTCAGCCAGAACGTCGGTTTGATTTCGATGACCGGCGTGATGAGCCGAAATGTGGTCACCATTGGCGCGGTGTTCTTGATCCTATGCGGTTTGATCCCGAAATTCGGTGCAATCGTTTCGACTGTGCCGATCAACGTGTTGGGCGGCGGGGTGATTGTGATGTTCGGCATGGTGGCCGCAGCCGGCATTAACATGTTGTCAGATGTGGTCTGGAGCCGCCGCAATATGGTGATCTTCGCGATTTCATTGTCGGTCGGATTCGGTTTGCAATTGGTGCCCGAAGCCTTGCAGCACACCTCTAAGCCGATACAAATTCTGCTGACATCGGGTTTGCTGCCAGCGGCGACGTTGTCGATCATCCTCAATCTTGTTTTGCCGCAAGATCTGGACTGACCTACCGTTGATAAAGAGCAGCGCCCCGCAAGCAGGGGCGCTGCGTCTGCATGTGTGCTGCTCGCCTTGGCTTTCGCCATGCGCCACCCTACATAAGCCGGACAGGATAGACAGCGCCGCATCGGGCAGATAGATACCACCTCCATGGCCAAACCAAAGACAGACCCCAATTACAAAGTCATCGCCGAAAACCGGCGTGCGCGGTACGACTATGCGATCGAGGACGATCTCGAATGCGGGATCATCCTGGAAGGGTCCGAGGTTAAATCCCTGCGGATGGGAGGATCGAACATCGCCGAAAGCTATGCGACCGTGGACGATGGCGAATTGTGGTTGGTGAACGGATACATCGCACCCTACAAACAGGCGAAGTCGTTCAAACACGAAGAACGCCGCCGCCGCAAGCTGTTGGTGTCGCGTAAGGAACTGGCACGGCTATGGAATGCCACGAACCGCAAGGGCATGACGTTGGTGCCGTTGGTGATGTATTTCAATCATCGTGGCATGGTGAAGATCAAAATCGGCATCGCCAAAGGCAAAAAGAACCATGACAAGCGCGCCACAGAAGCCAAGCGCGATTGGGGCCGGCAAAAAGCGCGGTTGTTGCGGCACGGCGAATAGTCCGGAGTTTTGCTCTGCGCCCCTTGTTTTTGCCGCCGCCGTCCTTGTGTGGTGCTTGCACGATCCGGCCAAGCCGCGTAGCAAGGGCAAGACCATTTTTGAACTGAATTTCTGATCTTGGGGGCCGACGATGGCAAGCGATGATCCACGAATGGCAAGCGATGACCCTCGCGTGCTGGTGTCCACTGACTGGCTGGCACAGCATTTGAAAGATCCTGACATCAGGGTGCTTGATGCGAGTTACTTTCTTCCCGGTGTCGACCGTGACGCGCGGGCGGAATATGAGGCCGCTCACATCCCCGGTGCGCGGTTTTTTGATATCGACGAAATTTCCGATCTGCGTTCGGACTTGCCGCATATGGTGCCGCCGGTCGAAAAATTCATGTCGCGGATGCGCGCGATGGGCGTCGGCGACGGGCATCAGGTTGTGGTCTATGACAGTCAGGGCCTGTTCTCGGCCGCGCGGGTGTGGTGGCTGTTCAAACTGATGGGGCAGAACGATGTTGCGGTGCTCGACGGTGGGTTGCCGAAATGGCAATCCGAAGGCAGGCCGCTCGAAGATATGCCGCCAGTGATACGCGATCGCCACATGACGGTGCGGCGGCAAAATCACTTGGTCAAAGACGTCACACAGGTCTCTGCGGCTGCCAAATTGGGCGATTATCATATCGTCGATGCGCGCAGCCCCGAGCGGTTTCGCGGCGAGGTGGACGAACCGCGTCCGGGTTTGCGCCGTGGTCGAATTCCGGGATCGAAGAATGTGCCGTTCACCGAGTTGCTGCTCGCGGATGGCACGTTAAAAGGGCCGGCAGGATTAAAGTTGGCGTTTGATGCTGCGGGGGTGGATTTGAAAAAGCCGGTGATCACCACCTGTGGATCGGGCGCGACAGCCGCTATTTTGTGCCTCGCGATGGAGCGGTTGGGCAAATCGGATTATTCCCTTTATGACGGGTCTTGGGCGGAATGGGGCATGTTCCCGACGCTTCCCGTCGCCACAGGAGAGGCATGATGTTTTCAAACCTGAAAGAGCAACCGGCGGATAAAATCCTGGCCTTGATGCAGATGTATAAGGATGATCCGCGCGAGACGAAAATCGATCTCGGCGTCGGGGTCTACAAGGATGCCTCGGGCAATACGCCGGTGATGCGCGCCGTCAAAGCCGCCGAGCGGCGTTTGGTGGAAGAGCAAGAGAGCAAGGCCTATGTCGGGCTGCTTGGCGATCCGGCGTTTTCGGATGGGATGATTGATCTGATTTTGGGCGATGCGGTGGGGCGCGCCAATATCGCCGCCGCCGCCACACCCGGCGGCACCGGTGCCGTGCGTCAGGCCTTTGAGATGATCCGCCTGGCCAACCCCGATGCGCGGGTGTTCGTGTCCGATCCGACATGGCCGAACCATTTGAGCATTCTCAAATATCTCGGCATGGAAGCGGTGCCATATCGTTACTTTGATGGTGAAACGCGTGGCGTGAATTTCGGCGGTATGATCGAAGACCTCGGCGGGCTGCGCGCCGGTGATGTGGTGTTGTTGCACGGTTGCTGCCACAATCCGACAGGCGCGAATTTGAACCTGACGCAGTGGCAAGAGGTCATTGATGTGCTCAATGCCAAGGGCGCCATCCCGATGATCGACATCGCCTATCAAGGCTTTGGCGACGGGTTGCAAGCCGATGCGGCGGCGACACGTCTGGTTGCGGGGTCGGTGCCCGAATGCTTGATCGCTGCGAGCTGTTCGAAGAATTTCGGGGTTTACCGCGAACGCACCGGTTTGCTTATGGCCATCGGCCAGGACAGTGGATTGCGCGCGGTCACACAAGGAACGCTGGCGTTTTTGAACCGGCAAAATTACTCCTTCCCGCCGGACCATGGCGCGCGGGTGGTGACGATGATTTTGCAAGATGAGGCCTTGCGCGCCGATTGGGCCGCCGAATTGGAAGATGTGCGCAATTCGATGCTTGGTCTGCGGTCCGATTTGGCAGGCGAATTGCAACGGTTGTCTGGCTCGGACCGGTTCGGGTTCCTCGCGCAGCACCGCGGCATGTTCTCGCGTTTGGGCGCGGCGCCGGAATTGGTCGAAAAATTGCGGGTCGAGCATGGGATTTACATGGTTGGCGACAGCCGTTTGAACATCGCCGGATTGAACGCAAAGACGATCCCTATTCTGGCCAAAGCTATCATCGACGTCGGCATCTAGGCCGATCGTGACAGACAAAGAAAAAGCCCCGCTGGATCACTCTGGCGGGGCTTTTCTATGTCTGGGGGGCTGGCGCTTAGAGCAGGCCGGCGTGTTGCAATGCGTCTTTGATCATCGCTTTGGTGCTGTCCAAAAGGCCGGTTAGCGGCAGGCGCACTTCGTCTCCGCACAGACCCATCAGGGACATTGCGTATTTTACCCCGACGACGCCCGGCTCGGTAAAGATCGCTTTGTGCAGCGGCATCAATTTGTCCTGGATTTCCAAGGCCTTTGCGTAATCTCCCGCAAGGCAGGCATTTTGTAGATCGGCGCTCAGGCGCGGTGCGACATTGGCCGTCACCGAAATGCATCCGGTGCCGCCTTGGGCGTTGAACCCGTGGGCGGTGGGGTCTTCACCTGACAGTTGGATGAAATCCGTGCCGCAGGTTATGCGCTGCATGCAGACACGCGCCAGATCGCCGGTGGCGTCCTTGACGCCGATGATGCGCGGCAGTTTGGCCAATTCGCCCATGGTGTCCGGCATCATGTCGACCACCGAGCGGCCGGGAATGTTGTAAATCACGATTGGCAGGGTGCAGCAGTCGTGCACCGCCGTGAAATGCGCGATCAACCCGCGTTGCGTCGGTTTGTTGTAATAGGGCGTGACGACCAAAGCCGCATCCGCGCCGACCTTTTCCGCATGTTGGATCAAGCGGATCGATTCGAGCGTATTGTTGCTGCCGGCACCTGCGATCACGGGCACGCGGCCTGCGGCGGCGCGCACGACTTCCTCGACCACGGTTTCATGTTCGCGGTGGGTGAGCGTCGGGCTTTCGCCGGTTGTGCCGACGGGGACAAGGCCATGTGTGCCTTCGCCGATGTGCCATTCGACCAGCTTTTTAAGCGTCTCCAGATCCAGCTCGCCGTTTTTGAACGGCGTGACCAGTGCGGGCATTGACCCTTTCAACATGTGACGCTCCTTTTCCAAAATGACGGGCGATGGGCCCGCAGGGGTGATGTGGCGCGGACTTTAGCCGTCCCATGGCGCACTGCCAAGTTTGTGAATGGACGGATGCGGGGCGCACCTTTAGATTGACGCTGTCTATCCTTTGCCTTGGCAGGAATTGCAAGAGATGTTGCGTAACCTATGGATCATAGCGCTTGGCCTGTGTCTGCCCGATGGGGTGGCGGCGCAAGCCGTGTCGTCATCTCTGCGCCCGATGGTGCGTCCGATGGTGCAGGCGGGTTTACAGGGGGCTGCGGTGCCCGCGCCTGCAGAAGCAGAGACCCCCGTTGCGGCCGCCGAAGCGCCGCCGCAGGGGGCCGTATTGCCGAATACAGGGGCCACTGCGGCGTCCGAAGTCACGCCCTTGCCGCCTTCGCGCCTTGCGCCGCGTCCTTTGGCGAGCGCGCTGCGGTTGGCCGAGGCGGGGCGTTGGAATGAGGCGATGGAACTGGCGGTGCGGGTCGATCCTCTTGGGGCGGATCTGATCGAATGGGTGCGATTGCGGGCGGGACAGGGCACGCCGGAGCAGGTGCAGAACTTCTTGGCCACGCATGGGGATTGGCCGGGGCTCGAATATCTGCGTAGGCAATCCGAAGCAGGTTTCGACACCGCCACAGATGCACAGGTTCTGGCATTTTATGACGGGCACGCGCCGCAAACCGGTGGCGGTGTGTTGCGCTATGCCGCCGCATTGGAGGCGGCGGGAAAACCATCCTTGGCCGAGGCTTTGGTGGTGCAGGCATGGCGCAACTTCGAGCTGGGCACAGAGCTGTCCGAGGCGTTTCTCGACCGCTACGCAAAGTTGCTGAAGGCGCATCACCGGGCGCGGCTTGATATGGCGCTTTGGCGTGGGCGCGATGCAGATGTGGCGCTGATGCAGCCTTTGGTTGGTGAACAGGATTGGGCTTTGGCACAGGCGCGCCAAGCGGTGCAAAACGGGCATCGCGGCGCGGCGTCGATGATTGCATCCCTGCCCACCGCACAACGCGACGATGCGGGGCTTGCCTACGACCGGTTCCGACGGATCATGAAAAGCGGCACCGCCGAGGAGGCTGCGGCGTTAATGTTGGCGCGCTCCGAAATCGTCGGGGGCCTTGGTATGCCCGAGCGCTGGGCCAGCGAGCGGCGCGCGTTGGCGCGGCAGTTGATGCGGGCGGGCGAGGCGCAATTGGCCTATCAACTGGCGTCGCTGCATCAATTGGAATCGGGGTCGAATTTTGCCGATCTGGAATGGCTGTCGGGGTATCTGGCGCTGCGCTATCTGGATGACCCGATGTTGGCATTGCAGCATTTCGAGCGGTTTCGAGACGCGGTGGAAACGCCAATTTCGATTGGGCGTGCGGGCTATTGGATTGGACGTGCTGCCGAGGCGATTGGCGACGCGGATGCTGCGGCGCGGGGATATGTTTTGGGCGCGCAGTATCAAACCAGCTTTTATGGGCTTTTGGCCGCCGAACGGGCGGGCTTGCCGGTGGATGATGATCTTGCCGGGGATGAGGTGTTTGATGATTGGCGCACGGCGGCGTTTTTGCAACGTCCGGTAGCACGGGTGGCGCGTGCGCTTTTGCAGGCGGGGGAGGTCGGCTTGGCCGAGCGGTTTTATACCCATCTGGCGGAAAGTCTGGAGCGCACCGAGATTGGGCAAATGGGCGCGATGCTGGAGGCGATGAATCGTCCGCATTTGCAGGTTATGGTCGGCAAGCGGTCGGCGCGGGCGGGGCATACCTTGCCGGGGCCGTATTATGCGTTGCATGAGATGCGCTTTATGGATCTGCCGATTGCCAGAGAGATGGCCTTGGCGATTGCGCGCCGCGAGAGCGAATTTGACCCGCGCGTGCGCAGCGGCGTGGGCGCGCAGGGGCTTATGCAATTGATGCCAGCCACCGCCAAAGAGGTCGCCGCCGGTTTGGGTTTGCCATATGACGCGCGGCGTTTGGGTGAGGATTGGCGGTATAATGCCACCTTGGGCAGCGCCTATCTGGCCCATGTGGCCGAACAGTTCGAGGGCAATGTGATTATGGTCGCGGCGGCCTATAATGCTGGTCCGTCGCGGCCTTTGCGGTGGATGGAGGAATTTGGAAATCCATTGGCGGGGGAGGTCGATATGGTGGATTGGATCGAACATATCCCGTTCCGCGAGACCCGCAATTATGTGATGCGGGTGGCCGAAAGCTTGCCGGTTTATCGGGCGCGTTTGGGCGGTGATCCCTTGCCCATCCCGTTCAGCGCCGAATTGTCGGGCCATACGTTGCAGGTGCCGGTTCGTTAGCGCCAAATGGTCGGTTGACCGGGGCCGATGCGGCGGTTGTGGCGAGAAGGCCACTTTGCAGCGGCGCGGCGCTCATGATTGCACAGGCTGTCAATTGCGCCGTTCCCGCCAGAGGGTGAAAAGTCCGGCACACACAATGATCCCCGCGCCGATGGCAACATGATGGGGCACCACCTCGGCAAAGAACATCACGCCGATGCCCGAGGCAAAGACCAATTGTAGATAGGCAAAGGGTTGAACAGCGCTGGCTTCGGCCACTTCATAGCAGCGGATCAACAGATAATGCCCGAGCGCGCCGGTGAGACATAGCATCCCCATCCATCGCCAATCGGGACCACTCATCGGCTCCCAACTGCCGATACCTGCGATGCTCAGAACCACGGCGCCGGTGACGCCGGTCCAGAAGAAGCTGGTGGCGGAACTGTCGCGGCGGGCCGCATAGCGGGTCAGCAATCCATAAATCGCAAACATCAGCGCGGCGATCAGCGGGATGATCGCTGCGGGGCGAAAGACCTCGACCCCGGGTTGTAAGACGATGATGACGCCGGTGAATCCGATGCCAATAGCCGCCCATCTGCGCCATCCGACCTGTTCGCCCAAAATGCGCCCCGACAAAGCGGCAACAAGCAGCGGATAGCAGGTGAACACCGCATGGCTTTCCACAAGGCCGAGCAGTTTGAAGCTGAAGACCATGACGCAAATTTCCGCCGCCAGAAGCGTCCCGCGCAGGATTTGGACCAACGGTTGCGGCGTGAGCGCGGCAGCGCGCAAACCGCCGGCTTGGGCCGTGGCCACGGTGATGACGAAGAGCGCGAAAAACCAGTAGCGGATCATCACCACCATGCGCACATTATATTCACGCACGAGATATTGCGAAACGCCGTCCTGAACCGCAAAGACAAAGGTTGTGGCGATCATCAACATGATGCCAAGGCGGGTGTTTTGGCCGGTGCTCATCCGGTCGGGTCGTGTGGGCCGCAGGGACTGGCGGGTAACCGGGCCACGGTCATGTGGCGTTTGCGGCCGAATCCGCTGATGCGGCGCACGTCAAATCCCGCCTCCGCCAGATTGCGGCGGACAAATCCGGCGGCGGTATAGGTCGCGGCGGTGCCATCCGGGGCGGTGTGGCGGGCGACATCCTTCATCAAATCCGCATCCCATAATTCGGGATTTTTGGCGGGAGAAAACCCGTCAAGGAACCATGCATCGGCACGGCGGTCCCATCCGGCGACCGTCGTGCGCGCGTCTCCGATGATGAGGGTGAATTCCAGATCCGGCAGGCTGAGACGTCGCGGCGTGGCCTCCAGTAGCGGCATGATTTCGGCGCTGATTGCGGCAATCTCGGGGAACGCTTCATGGGCGCGGCGCATCTCGTCTGCGCGCATGGGAAAGGCTTCGAACGATGTAAAGTGAAGCGCGCCGCTTTGGCCGGTTTGTCGCCAGAGCCGCAGAGCCGCCAAGAGGTTCAGCCCGGTGCCAAATCCCAATTCGGCAATATGGAAGCCATCGGTAAATCGCTGCGGCAAATCATTGCCTTGCAAAAACACATAGGCGGTTTCTGCCAGTCCATTGTCGAGGCTGAAATACGGATCATCGAAATGCGTCGAAACCGGCACGCCGCTGTCGCGCCATTCGAGTTCTGCATGCTGGCTTTGCATTGCGTGGTCCCCTAAAAGTGATTGAAAACGCGCGGGTCGTAGCGGGCCGCGCCCGCCCAAGATGCGCAGGCTGCGGGCAAATGGCAATGGGGAGCGGCTATGGCTGTTGAGGCTACGATATATGGCGCGGGGATTTTTGGCCTGTCGGTGGCGTGGTCGATGGCGCGGCGCGGGGCGCGGGTGCGGGTGATTGATCCTTATGGCGTTGGCTCAGGGGCCAGCGGCGGCGTGGTTGGCGCCTTGGCGCCGCATGTGCCGGAAAACTGGAATCCGAAAAAGGCCTTTCAACTGGATAGCTTGCTGATGGCCGAAGCGTATTGGGCCGATGTCGAATCCGCGTCCGGATTGCCCACGGGTTATGGCCGTTTAGGGCGGGTTCAACCGATCTTGGATGCGCGCGGGTTGGATTTGGCCCGGGCTCGTGTTTCGGGCGCAGCTGCGTTATGGCAGGGCCGTGCGCAATGGCGGGTGGTGGACGCGCAAGAGGCGTCCGAATGGGGCGTATGGCGACCCGAAAGCCCGACCGGATACTACATCTTTGATACGCTGTCGGCGCGGATGCACCCGCGTCTGGCGGTGCAGTCTTTGGCCGAAGCCCTACGAGCCAAGGGCGGAGAGATCTCTGCTACGGGGGATGCGGAAGGGCATGTGATTTATTGCACGGGCGTAGCGGATTTGATGGCGATGTCGGCCTCTCGTCCACGGGTCATGGGCGCCGGCGTCAAGGGGCAGGGGGCGTTGCTGCGGTATGAGGCTGGCGGCCTGCCACAGCTCTTTGCACAGGGCGTGCATGTGGTGCCCCATGCGGACGGCACGGTGGCGATCGGATCCACTTCGGAGCGCGACTATGATGATCCGCGCAGCACGGATGCGCAGTTGGATGCGGTGCTTGCGGCGGCGCGTGCGGCGGTGCCGGTATTGGCCGATGCGCCGGTGATGGAACGTTGGGCCGGGGTGCGCCCCCGATCACGGTCGCGGGCGCCGATGCTGGGCGCGCATCCGGTGCACAGGGGCGCGTATATCGCCAACGGCGGGTTTAAGATCGGCTTTGGCATGGCACCGAAAGTGGGCGAGGTCATGGCCGATCTGGTGCTCGACGGTGCCGCGCAGATCCCCGACGGGTTCGAGCCGGAAGCAAGTTTTTAGCGCTTGCGCGGTCTGTCGCGCCTCGGTGCCTGTGCCGTGCCGGTTCTAGCGCCTTCTCACTCGTATCGGGCGTGGCGCTTTGGCCTCATTCAAAGGCGCGGTGATGGGATGCGAAATGCGCGGCGGGTGGGCGATCGAAGGGGTTTGACCTAATGCGGGTTTGACATCAATTCGCGCTGAAGCTGGCGCCTATGCGGCGCAGGAAGGGATGTATATGCAACAGGGCAATGCGCCACAGATCGATGCGCTGGATCATCTGGTTTTGACCGTGCGCGATTTAGAGGAAACCGTTGAATTTTATGCTGCGCTGGGAATGAGAGCAGAGTGTTTTTCCCCTCAAGGCGGGCAACCCCGCCACGCCTTGAGGTTCGGGGCGCAGAAAATCAACCTGCATATTCTTGGCGCGGAGTTTGAACCCAAAGCCCGTCATGTGGCGGCGGGATCGGCGGATCTGTGCTTTTTGTCGCAAACGCCGCTAGAGACATGGATTGCGCATCTGGCGACGGCGGGCATCACCATAGAGCAAGGGCCGGTGTCGCGCACGGGCGCACAGGGCCCGATCATGTCAATTTATCTGCGTGATCCCGACGGCAATCTGCTTGAGGTGTCGAACCGGGTTTAATCCGCTTCCCGGTGCAGCGCGGCCATCAGATCCGCGAGCAAGGCTTCGGTGCCCTCGCGGATCAACCGCCCATCGGCATCGAAGGCTGTGCGGCAATCGCCCAACATGACATCCGGCCCCGCCACGATCCGCGCCCGAAATGGGGTCAGACAAGCGCGCAGCATCACCTGCGCCCGCGCGCCGCCGGTGATGCCTGCGGCTGCTGACATCACGGCAACGGGTTTACCGGCAAAGGGGCGCAGTTTGGTGCGGCTGACCCAATCGAGCGCATTTTTCAACACGCCGGAAAGGCCGCTGTTGTATTCCGGTGTGGCGATAATCACGGCCGGGGCATCTGCGATGGATTGCGCCAGATGCAGAACGGCGTCGGGCATGGCGGCCTGTTCGATTTCGGCGCGGTAAAGTGGCAGATCGAGATTGCCGGCGCGGTAAGCCCCGCCATATAGCCGTGCGGCTTCGGCCAGAAGCAAGCTGTTTGAAGATCCGGCGCGCAGCGATCCCGACAGACCGAGGAGCGGGCCCGTGGCAGGGGCGGCGATGCTGTCGGAGTGAGGTGTTTGGGACATGGTGCTGAACCTGGAGCGGATATCGGTGGGGGTATTTATTGCCGTGCTGCGGTCCGAAACGCGCAAATGCAAACGCCCCGACCTGTGTTGGGTCGGGGCGGGTGTTTCGTGGGTGGGCCTCGTGTTTTAGGCGTTGGGTAGAATCACAATCTCGACGCGGCGGTTTTGCGCGCGGCCTTCTGCGGTGAGGTTCGAGGCGACCGGTTGATCCTCGCCGCGACCGGTTGTGACGATGCGCGAGGGGGCGACGCCTGCGGAGATCAACACATTGGCCACGGTGCTCGCGCGGCGGGCAGACAGGTCAAGGTTATAGGACGCGCCGCCGGTGTTGTCGGTATGGCCCAACACTTGCACAGTGGTGTTCGGGTAATCATTCAGATTCGCAGCAACAACGCGCAAATCGCCTTGCAGGTCGGGGCGCAGGGATGCGCTGTCGGTGGCGAACAAGATGTCTTGCGGCAGGGTGACGATCAACCGGTCACCGGTGTTGCGGATGGTGACATTGTCATTGCCCAGATCATTGCGCAACGCGGCTTCTTGTTTGTCGAGGTTGTTACCAATTGCAGCGCCGGCGCCGGCGCCCACAAGGCCGCCAATTACGGCGCCTTTGCCTTTGTCGTCCGAAACCAGAGCACCGGTCGCGGCGCCGACGAGGCTGCCGATCAATGTGCCTTGTTTGGTGTTGCGGCGTGAATCATCAGGATCCATCATCGCCGGGTCGGTGCAGGCCGACAGAGCAATCAGCGACGCCACGCCAAGGGTCAATGTGGTTTTGGAAAAGCTGCGCGCGCGCGGCGTGATCGATGGGGTCTGGGTCATATATGTGCCTCGGTCAATTTGGCCCGCTTCGGGCAGGGTTTCGTTGTATATAGGCCGAGTTTTTGGCCCGCCCAACAGGGGTGGCGCGGTATTGCCGGCGAAATAGGCGGAAAACAGCGCATGGAGGCGCGTAGGTCTGGCCGTCTCACCCGTCCGCGCGGGCGCCTTCAAAGGCCAAGAGCGCCCGTTTGACGGGCAAACCCCAATGATAGCCGCCCAATGCGCCGGATTTGCGTAAGGCGCGATGGCAGGGGATGAGCCAGCTGACCGGATTGCGCCCTACGGCGGTACCCACGGCGCGCACGGCGCGGGGGTTGCCGATCGCACCGGCGATCTCGCTATAGGTGGTGACATGGCCCGAGGGGATGCGCAGCAAAGCCTCCCAGACCTTGATCTGAAAAGGCGCGCCAATCAGGTGCAGGCGGGTTTCCCCTTGCTGTGCGAGGGCCGCGTTGGCCATGGGGGCAAGGGCGTCGGGGTTTTCGGTGAATCGGGCTTTTGGCCAACGGGCGCGCAGGTCGTTCATCGCGGCGTCGCGGCCGGTTTCGGCGGCAAAAGCCAGCCCGCAAATCCCCCGGCCTGTGCCCATGACAAGCGCGGGGCCAAAGGGGCTGTCGAACCATCCCCAGTTGATTTTGAGCCCTGCGCCTTTACGGGCAAATTCACCGGGGCTCATGGCCTCCCAACGGATGAAAAGATCGTGCAACCGGCTGCTGCCCGATAGGCCAATGGCGTGGCTGGTGCTCAATGTGGTCATGTTTTCGCAGAGCATGCGTTTGGCTTGGTCGAGCTGCAGGTATTGTTGGTAGCGTTTGGGCGATACCCCGACCCAAGCCGAAAACAGCCGTTGAAAATGCGCAGGGCTGAGGCCGATCTCGCCGGCCAGCGTTTCAAGCGCCAACGGGCCATCGGCAGCGTCAATCGCCGCAATGGCGCGGCGCATCACCTCATAGTGATAGCTGCCCTGTGCGGAATTATCGTCAGGGGATTGAGGGCCGGTGGGTTGGGTCATGGTTTGTCTCAATACTGGGATGACACGACCCTAGCCGTAGCGTTAATGCCACGCGACCCGAATATTGCGCAATGGCCGAGATCGCAGGCGGAGGTTATGCGGCAAGAGATAGGGTTTTATCCGCAGCGATTATCAAAATCGTGTCGGGTACAAACCCGGAAATGAGGCGCGGCATTGGCGTCATCGCCTCAGATGTATTCCGATGCCCCGCTCACTTTGTGGGCAAAAGCCTAATCAGGGCCAGAAACGTCGGATCAGCCCCCCGAAAGCTATAACACTAATCGCACCGAACTGTCCCTAAGCTTGGTTTGCCGCGTCATGCAACTTGTCATGCGCGGGCAGGGCGGGCATAGAGCGATCATGGCCAAGCAACTTGATTATCATACCATCTACGAGATTTTCTCGCGCTTTGCAGAAGCGGAGCCAGAGCCGAAAGGCGAGCTGGACCACACCAATGCCTATACCTTGGTGGTGGCGGTGGCCCTGTCGGCGCAGGCAACGGATGTGGGGGTCAATAAAGCCACGGCAAAGTTATTCAAGATCGTGGATACGCCGCAAAAAATGCTTGATCTGGGCCTGGATGGGTTGACGGAGCATATAAAAACCATTGGTTTGTTCCGGCAAAAAGCCAAGAATGTCATGAAGTTGAGCGAGATTTTGGTCCGCGACTATGACGGCGAGGTCCCGTCAAGCCGTGCGGCATTGCAATCGCTGCCCGGTGTCGGGCGCAAGACCGCCAATGTGGTGCTCAATATGTGGTGGGGCATGCCAGCGCAGGCCGTCGATACCCATATCTTTCGTTTCGGCAACCGCTCCGGCGTCTGCCCCGGCAAAGATGTCGTCGTGGTCGAACGGGCCATCGAAGATCAAATCCCTGCCGAATTCCAACGCCACGCGCATCACTGGATGATCTTGCACGGACGATACACTTGCAAGGCGCGTAAACCACTTTGTGGGACGTGTCTGATACGCGACCTGTGTGAATTTGAGGAAAAGAACCTATGAATAAATACCAAGTCGTCGGAATCGGGAATGCGGTTGTCGATGTGATCAGCCCCGCAGACGATAGCTTTCTCGATCTGATGGGGATTGAAAAGGGCATCATGACGCTGATCGAAAAGGCGCGTGGCGAGATGCTCTATGACGCCATGAAAGAACGGGTGCAGGCGCCCGGCGGTTCGGTCGCCAATACGCTGGCAGGGTTGGGTAATCTGGGTCTGACCACGGGGTTCATCGGGCGCGTCCACGATGATGCGCTGGGCCGGTTTTACGCCGATGAAATGGCCAAAGGCGGCACGGATTTCGTCAACCCGCCGGTGCAGGGCGGCGATTTGCCAACCTCGCGCTCGATGATCTTTGTCTCGCCCGATGGCGAGAGATCTATGAACACCTATCTCGGCATTTCCGCAGACCTTGGCCCCGACGACGTTTCCGATGAAGTTGCCGGAGCGGCGGCGCTGCTGTTCCTTGAGGGATATCTTTACGATAAAGACAAGGGCAAGACCGCGTTTGAGGCGGCTGCCAAGGCGTGCAAAACCGGCGGCGGCATGGCGGGGATTTCTCTCTCTGATCCGTTTTGCGTCGATCGTCACCGCGATGATTTCCGGCGTTTGGTCAAAGATCTCGATTATGTCATCGGCAATGAGCACGAATGGGAATCGCTTTATCAAACCGATCTCTCCTCGGCGCTTGAACAGGCGGCGCGCGAGGCGGGTCTTGTTGTGTGCACGCGTGGCGGGTCCGATGTGGTGTTGGTGCGCGGCGACGAGGAAGCCACGGTGCCGGTCACCCCGGTCAAAGTGGTTGATGCCACCGGCGCGGGCGATCAATTCGCCGCCGGTTTTCTTTATGGTCTGGCCACAGATCAATCGCTAGAGGTGTCGGGCCGGATGGGATGCGTCGCGGCGCAGGAAGTCATCGGCCATTATGGCGCGCGGCCTGAGGCCGATCTCAAGGCGTTGTTCCGCACCGCCGGGTTGTCTTAATTGCACATGCGACCCAGCTGATATCGCACAAAAAACGCGGGGAAAGGCTTTCCGCCTCGCCCCGCGCCATTTGATTTGTAAAGATACGGGTTTCCCGTATCATTTTGCCATAGGCATTTTGCGCAATGGCACCACGCGGCATTCTGCGCACGTGCAGTCTTCTGGAGGGCCAAGGCAGTCCCGTGAAGGATCTGCCTTGCAGGGTCATCGGCGCTTCCGCCTGTTCCCTATGTCGTATGTAGCGGAGCCAGCATTAACAGCGCGTTACCGGAATGCAGAAAAATCACCTAAACTTGCGGGGGCGCTTTGCCGAAGGTGACGGCCATAGGAGCCGTGCCGCTCAGTCTCCGAGCTTGGCATGCACCTCATCGAGGTCGATCTCGCCCACCGGCATTTTGTTTGACGGATCTTCTGCATCATATTGAAACAGCAAGAAGTCTTTCTTGTAGATTTCATAGACCAAATGCATCGACAGATCGTCAAAATAGTCCTCGACCGGATGGGCGCGTTTTGGCCCGTGGCCTTCGCTTTCGTTGAACCGCGGAATGTTTTCTAGGTCGACGGCATGGGGTGTTTCGATCGCATCGAGAACGTCTTGCATCCCGTCGTTAAAGCGCTCGGTCCAGAATATTTTATCGTAGTGACCGCCATTGATAATAAAGGTCGAGATATGCCCCGCCATGGCCGACCAATGAATGTCGGGCTCCATCGGGCGGCGCCACCGGATGCTATCGCGGGCGAACAGCAAAAACCGGCGAAAGCTTTGGATCTGGTCAAACTCGTCCTGACCGTCCGGCCCACCCACGTCGATCCCGTATTTTTGGATCAAGAGCGGCACCAGATTCCCACGGTAGCGTTTGCCGTTGCGTTGAATCCCGCAAATCTTGTCGAAAAAGGACGACAAGATGCGCGTGTACGGATTGCGCACACAGGTGAAGGCATAGGATTTATGTGCGGTTACATTCGCTTCGATCTTTGGCTGGCTTTGCTCCAGCGCCCATTTATGCAACCCTTCTTGGGCGTCATGAATATCGCCGTCGAAAAACCGGCCGTGATCGGAGTAATGCATGATTTGCCCAATGGTCGAGCAAGCGCATTTCGGCACCACGCGATAGACAACGCTTTCGCTCTCCGTCATCCATGTTCCGGGAAAACCCATAAAGTGCTGTCTCCAATCGCTCTGCGGCTTTTTTCCGCGACCGCAGTTACTATCTCACTAAAAAAGCAGAGAATTACGGTTTATTCAACGCTTGTTCACCTCTATCAAGGTAAACAATCTGCGTAAATAGAGGCTATTGGTTTCCGGTATGGCAAAAATCGCCTTCATTCTTTTGTGTCACAAGGATCCCGACGCCATTATCAAGCAGGCGGAGCGGTTGACTGCGGTGGGCGATGTGATGTCGATCCATTTTGACGCTCGCGCCAAACCCGAAGATTTCCAAAAAATTCGCGATGCTTTGGGCGACAACCCCAATGTGACCTTTGCGCGTACACGGATCAAATGCGGATGGGGGGAATGGAGCCTTGTACAGGCGACCCTTTATGCCGTTGAGGCCGCGGTCGACGCCTTTCCGCGCGCCACGAATTTTTATATGCTGTCGGGCGATTGTATGGCAATTAAGTCGGCGGAATACGTGCATGAATTCCTCGACAGGCGTGACTGCGATTACATCGAGAGCGTTGATTATTTCGACAGTGATTGGATCAAAACCGGCATCAAAGAAGAGCGGCTGACCTACCGTCATTTTTTCAATGAACGCATGCATAAACGATTGTTCTATACCTCTATGAATGTGCAGCGGCGGCTTGGCCTCAAACGCGATGTGCCGCATGATTTGCAAATGATGATCGGCAGCCAATGGTGGTGCCTACGCCGGCGGACGATCGAGTGGATCCTCGAATTCACCAAACAGCGCCGCGATGTCATGCGGTTCTTTCGCACCACCTGGATTCCCGACGAAACGTTTTTCCAAACCTTGGTGCGCCATCTGGTACCGGAAAACGAGATTGAAAATCGCACGCTGACGTTCTTGATGTTTACCGATTATGGCATGCCGGTGACGTTTTATAATGATCACTATGACCTGTTACTCGGTCAGGATTTCCTCTTTGCCCGCAAGATCAGCGCCGAAGCTGATGAATTGAAGCGGCGCCTCGGGCGGCTTTACGCAACCGAAGGCGTTGAGTTCAAAGTCTCCAACGAAGGGCGCAGCCTGTTTAAATTTCTCACCGGGCGCGGCCGTATCGGGCGGCGCTTTGCCACACGGTTTTGGGAGACCGAAAGCACCTTTGGCCGCGAACGCGAGTTGATGATCGTGGTGTGCAAGAAATGGCATGTGGCCAAACGGTTGTTGAGTGGAATCCGGCAGGTGACCAATGTGCCGGCGATTGAATATCTCTTTAATGAAGAAAGCACCGAGCTACCGGATTTGGGCGGTATACAATCCACCTTGGGCAAGCGCACCCGGCATCGCCGGGCCCTGATGCGGATGTTGTTTGATTACTATGATACGGATCAACTTATCATCTGCCTCGATCCGTCCAACGTCGAGTTGATGCAGGATTTCAATGCCGACCGTTCGGCCACGCGGATTTTGGATGTCGAATGCGTGTTTGATGACGATTATCTGGTTGGCCATGCCAAACGGGTTGGATTGGCAGGCGAGCAAACCTCGCCCGAGACGCTGGATCGGCTGTTGCCGACCATCCGCAATGATATGATCTATGAACGCGATCATATCCGCGCGGCAGGGTTCGAATATTTGTACCGTATCCGGCAAACGGCCAGCCCGGAAGAAAATACCAAACCGCTGGCTGATTTCCTTGCCATCGCGCCGGACAAAGCCCATGCTATCGCTCAAACGCCACATTTGTTTACTGACTAAAGGAACGGACACGCATGGCTTATGTCTATGATGATCAAAACATTTTCGCTAAAATCCTGCGCGGAGAAATCCCCAATAAGACAATTCTGGAAACCGAGCATAGCTTGGCATTCCATGACATTTCCGAACAGGCGCCCGTGCATGTTTTGGTGATCCCCAAAGGGCCATATGTGACCTATGATCATTTCGCCGACAGCGCCACGGATGCCGAGATTGTCGATTTCACCCGTGCGATCGGTGAAGTGTGCCGGATCATGGAAGTGGCACCAGGCGCAGGTTTTGGCGGCTTCCGCGCGATTTCAAATGCTGGCGAGGCAGGGATCCAAGAGGTGCCGCATTTGCATATGCATATCATGGGCGGGCGCCGCTTGGGCCGGATGTTGGAAAAAGCCGAGTAAAAACGCCCGACCTCCGGCGGAGATCATCAGAGAAAGCAGAAGAGCTGCGCGCTTTCTGCTTTCCTGAAATATCCTCGCCGAAGGCCTGAAAGTTTTTGTTTCTTTAATGCGCCTCGGCCCAGTTGGCGCCTCGGCCGGCATCTACGATGAGCGGCACGTCGAGTTTTACCACAGGATCGGCGGCATTTTGCATTACCGTGCGCGCCACATCGATCAATTGATCCGCTGCGCTGTGATCGACTTCGAAAATCAATTCATCGTGGACCTGTAGCAGCATTTTGCACGGCAGATCGTTGATGGCGTCCGGCATGCGGATCATCGCGCGGCGGATGATGTCGGCGGCGGTGCCTTGGATGGGCGCGTTGATTGCGGCGCGTTTGGCAAACCCGGCGCGGGGGCCTTTGGCGGCAATCTCCGGCGTGTGGATGGTGCGCCCAAAAAGGGTGCGCACAAATCCGTGCTCTTTGGCAAATTCGGTGGTGTCGCTCATATATTGTTTGATGCCGGGGAAACGTTCAAAATAGCGGTCAATAAAGCCCTGCGCCTCGCTGCGCGGAATGCGTAGGTTGCGCGCAAGGCCAAAGCCGGAGATGCCATAGATCACGCCGAAATTGATGGCTTTGGCCTGGCGGCGAATCTCCGGTGTCATCTCGTCCAGCGGCACGTCGAACATTTCCGATGCGGTCATCGCGTGGATGTCCTGACCGTCGCGGAAGGCCTGCTTTAGCGCGTCTATATTCGCGATATGAGCAAGGATACGCAATTCAATCTGGCTGTAATCGAGCGAAATCAGGGTTTTCCCCTCATCTGCGATAAAGGCTTCGCGGATGCGGCGGCCGTCTTCGGAGCGTACGGGAATATTTTGCAGGTTCGGGTCCGACGACGCGAGGCGTCCGGTGTTGGCCCCGGCGATGAGATATGAAGTATGGACGCGCCCCGTCTCGGGATTGATATGTTCTTGCAGCGCGTCGGTATAGGTGGATTTGAGCTTGCTGAGGCCGCGCCAATCCAGCACGCGCGCGGGCAACTCATGGCCCATTGCGGCAAGGTCTTCGAGCACATCGGCGCCGGTGGCATAGGCGCCTGTTTTGCCTTTTTTACCGCCCTCAAGGCTCATCTCGTCAAAAAGAATCTCGCCCAGCTGCTTGGGCGATCCGACGTTGAAGCTGCGACCAGCCAAGGCGTGAATCTCTGCCTCAAGCCCCGCCATTTTTTGGGCAAAGGCGTTGGACATGCGCGAAAGCGTATCACGGTCCACTTTGACGCCATGCATTTCCATTTCGGCCAATACGGGCACCAATGGGCGTTCCAACCTCTCGTAAACACGGGTGACTTTGGCCGCATGCAAGCGCGGTTTCAATGTTTGCCAAAGGCGCAGGGTGATATCGGCATCTTCGGCAGCGTAGGGAACCGCTTCGTCGATGGGCACCAAATCAAACGTGCGTGCCGATTTGCCCGACCCAAGCAGTGGTTTGATCGGGATCGGCGTATGGTCGAGGTACCGTTCGGACAGCGTGTCCATGCCATGCCCGTGCAACCCGGCATGCAGGGCATAAGAGATCAACATCGTGTCGTCGATGGGGGCGATGTCTATTCCGTTGCGCGCAAAAATCTTGGCGTCATATTTCATGTTCTGCCCGATCTTGAGGATCGCCGGATCCTCCAGAACCGGTTTCAGGGCCGCCAGAACATCGGCAATTGGCAATTGCCCATCGGCCAATTTGTCCTCGGCAAAGAGGTCATCCGAGGCGCCTTCGCGGTGGATCAGCGGGATATAGCAGGCATGGCCTGCCTCAACACAGAGCGAGATGCCGACGAGATCAACACGCATCTCGTTCAGGCCCGTGGTCTCGGTGTCGACGGCGACATAGCCGCGTTTGCGGATCTGCCCGATCCATGTTTCGAGCGCCGCCATATCGCGGACGCATTCATAGTGCGCATCGGCGAAATCGGGCTGCTCGGGGGTGCTGGGCGCATCGGTGGCGTTGGGGGTCGCGGGGCCGGATTGGATTTCGGGGGCCTCTCGGCCAAACCGGTCGGCCACGCGTTTCGATAGGGTGCGAAACTCCATTTCTGTCAGGAAGGGCAGCAAAACGTCGGGCTCGGGGTCGCGCACTTCGAGATCATCGAGCGTGAATTCCAGCGGCGTATTGCAGTCGAGCTGCACCAGTTTTTTCGACAATTCGATCTGCGCGCGGTGCTCGATCAGGGTCTGGCGACGCTTGGGTTGTTTGATTTCTTCGGCGCGGTCGAGCAGCGATTCCAGATCGCCATATTCGTTGATCAGCAATGCGGCGGTCTTGATCCCGATACCGGGCGCACCGGGGACGTTATCGACGCTGTCACCGGCCAAGGCTTGCACATCGACAACGCGGTCGGGGCCGACGCCGAATTTCTCTTCGACGCCTTCGACGTCGATGCGGCGGTTTTTCATTGCATCAAGCATTTCAATCCCGCCGCCAACCAATTGCATCAGGTCCTTATCCGACGAGATGATGGTGACGCGCCCGCCCGCTTCGCGGGCCTGAACGGCCAGCGTGGCGATGATGTCATCGGCCTCGTAGCCTTCAAGCTCTTCGCAGGCGATGTTAAACGCTTCGGTGGCGCGGCGCGTGAGTGGCATTTGCGGGCGCAAATCTTCGGGCATCGCATCGCGGTTGGCTTTGTAGAGGTCATACATATCATTGCGAAACGTATGGCTGCCCTTGTCGAAGATCACCGCCGCATGGGTGGGCGCATCGGGACCGTTGTCTTCCTCGATGTATTTTTGCAGCATATTGCAAAACCCCGCCACGGCGCCGATGGGCAGCCCGTCGGATTTGCGCGTCAGCGGCGGCAGAGCGTGATAGGCACGAAAGATAAAGGCCGATCCGTCGATCAGATGCAGGTGGCATCCCTTCCCGAAATTCAAGCTCATATCCTATCCTCACATCCGCGCAGCTTCACGGGTCTCAGTGCCACGTTTTCCGCCATTCTTCCAGCGGGCAATATGCAAAATGAGGGCGGGTGCGCTTGTGACGGGCCGTTGGTCGCAGCGCGCCAAAGGCGTTAAGCTTTGCCTTCGAAATCCTTATGGACGTATTTCGCATCACAATAGCCGCATTCGACAAATCCGGTGTCAGCCGGAATTTGCAGCCACACGCGCGGATGCCCACCGGCGATGTCACCGCCGTCGCAGGCGACTTTGTAGGTGTCAACAATTATGGTTTCGGGGGCCTCGATGGTCATCGCGGTTTCCTTCTTTCGGTTGCCGAATGGCAGGCTATGAATTACCTCGCGAATATGAGCGAAGCAGCGAGCAGGAGCAAGAGCGCCATGACATCCAATGCAATCGAGATCAGCGGCTTGCGCAAAATCTATCGCGGCAGCAAGGGCGAGCCGGAGAAAGAGGCGCTCAAGGGGATCGATTTGAATATCCCGCAGGGGTCGGTTTTTGGTTTGCTCGGGCCCAATGGCGCGGGCAAATCTACCTTGATCAATATCTTGGCCGGGCTGGTGCTCAAGAGTGAGGGCAAGGTGAAAATCTGGGGCTTTGATCAGGATGAAAATCCGCGCATGTCGCGGGCCTCGATCGGGGTGATGCCGCAAGAGTTGAACCTTGATCCGTTTTTCACCCCGCGCGGCGCGCTTGAGGTGCAGGCGGGACTTTATGGCGTGGCCGCAAAGGACCGCGACAGCGACGGCATTTTGAAGATGATCGGCCTCGAAGATAAGGCCGAAGCCTATGCGCGCACTCTGTCGGGCGGGATGCGGCGGCGGCTGTTGCTTGGCAAGGCTCTGGTGCATCACCCGCATATTCTGGTCCTTGATGAACCCACGGCAGGTGTGGATATCGAGCTGCGCCAGATGCTTTGGGAAAACGTGCGCAAATTGAACCGCCAAGGCATGACCATCATTCTGACCACGCATTACCTCGAAGAGGCCGAAGAAATGTGCGACGAGATTGCCATCATCAACCACGGCGAAGTGGTGGCGCGCGACACCACGGCGAATCTTCTGGGGTCGCTGGATGCAAAAACCATGGTGATCCAACCCTCGGTGCCGCCCGAAACCTTGCCTGATGCGGCGGGAATCACGGTTGAGCAACGCGCAGGCGGGGCCATTGCCTTGAACTATAATTCCAAAACCACAACAGCGGATCAAGTGTTGCAAGCGGTGCATGCGGCGGGCATTTCGATTTCGGATGTGAAGACCGAACAGGCGGATCTGGAGGATGTGTTCCTTGATCTGACGCGCAGCCGCTAGGCTCTTGGGTTTTGTCCGGCGGAGGCGTAGGCTTGGCTCGGAACCATAAGGGCCCTTTCAATGCCGCACGATCATCGCCCAGACCACGACCGTTCAGATCAGGGCCGCCCGGATCAGGACCGTTTAGACCATGATCACGGTGGCCAGAGCCGTTCCCATCACGGCCACCATCATCCGCAGATCAAAGAAGGGGATCGCCGTATGCAGGCGGCGGTGGCGGTAAACCTTCTGTTGACTGCGGTGCAGATCATCGCAGGGGTGATTTCCGGCTCTTTGGCCTTGGTCGCGGACGCCATTCACAATTTGTCTGACGCGCTGTCGTTGATCATCGCCTTTTTTGCACGCAAGATCGGGCGGCGGCCTGCGGATGCAAAAATGACGTTCGGGTATGGCCGCGCCGAGGTGGTGGCGGCCTTGATCAACTACACCACTTTGATCATCGTCGCGCTGTATTTGGCGGCGCAGGGTGTCGAGCGATTGTTCAATCCTGCGCAGGTCGAGGGATGGATCGTCGTGGTGGTTGCCGGTGTGGCCTTGATCATCGACACGATTACGGCGCTGTTGGTGATGCGCATGGCCCGCGATAGCGTCAATATCCGCGCGGCGTTTTTGCATAATGTGGCGGATGCGCTCGGCTCGGTGGCTGTGATCATCGGGGGCACGTTGATTTTGCTCTATGACTGGCGGTTGGTGGATCCCTTGATCACGCTGCTGATCGCCGGATATATCCTGTGGCATGCGGGGCGAGAGGTCGGGCCGGTGGTGCGGATCTTGATGCTTGGCGCGCCCGAAGATACGGCCTTGGACGAGGTGATCACAGCCCTGCGCGCCACTGAGGGGGTTTCGGATTTGCACCACCTGCATCTGTGGCGGATGCAAGAGCATGAGACTGCATTAGAGGCCCATGTGGTGATCACCGAGGGGACCGACCCGCAAGAGATAAAAGACCGGATCAAAGCGCAGTTGTTCGAGCGCTTTGCGATCCTGCACAGCACGCTTGAAGTCGAGCGCGACGGCGCGGGCTGCAAAGAAGCGCCTTTGATCGGGCATTAGGTTGGGCGCGCTGGCCTTATGGCCCTTGCCCCCTAGGCTGCGGTTTTGGCGGCCTTGAGCCATTTCAATCCCGCATCGGTGGATGTGCGCGGGGTGTATTCTGCGCTGACATATCCGGCATAGCCTTCGGCATCGAGCTGCGCAAAAAACGCGGGATAGTCGATTGCACCGGCCACGGGTTCGCGGCGTCCGTCAGGATCGGCGATTTGGATATGCACGGCGCGCGCACCGTGTTTGGCCCATGTGGCGGGCATATCACCGGTGATTTTATGGGCGTGATAGGCATCGAATTGCAGGCCCAGATTGGGCGCGCCCACCTGATCCAAAATCTCGGCGGCCTGATCAAAATCATTGAGAAAATAGCCGGGCATATCCGTGGTGTTGATCGGCTCGATCGTCAGGCTGCGCTGCGGTGATTTCTTGGCGGCGAACTCTGCGGCCCATGTCAGGTTGGCCACAAATGTGTCATGCGCGGCGCCGCCGTCGGCCTCTCCCGCCATGATATGCACATGTCGCGCACCAAGCGCATCGGCAAAGCGCAAGGCGCGGCGAAAATCATGTTGGAAGCGTTCTTCGCCGCCCACCGTGGCCGCAAAACCGCGCGCGCCGCCGGTGTAATTGGGCGGCGGTGTATTGATCAAAATCAAGGGCAACCCGGTGATGCGCAGCACTTCGATGATGTCCTTGGCAGGGGTGTCATAAGGGAACAACACCTCGACCGCGTCAAAACCCGCCGCCATGGCCGCCGAGAACCGCTCGATAAACGGGCCTTCCTTGAACAGAAAGGACAGGTTGGCGGCGAATTTAGGCATCGGTTCAGTCCTCGGGCAACTCGTCGCTCGGGATTATGGGGAAAAATTCGCCGCCCGACCAGAGCCCGAACCACAAGGTGTCGCCAATGTTCTCGCGAGAACCGATCTCGACAAGGCGGTAAAAACTTTTGCGGTCGATCAGCGCTTCGAGGTTCGAGCGGATCAGAACATAGGGCGAAGGTTCGCCATCTTCGTCGCGCTCTACGCGGATCGGGTGTTCGGGGCCGGCCACGGCGGTTTCGCCCAAATTGGTTTCAAAGGTCAAAACCTGATCGCGTCCAGTGCCGGTCGCGGTGAAATCCACCGCCACGAAAGGCGCGTCATCGACGGTGATTCCAACCTTTTCCACCGGGGTGATCAAAAAATAATCGTCGCCATCGCGGCGCAAAATGGTGGAAAACAGTTTTACCAACTCGGGCCGGCCGATCGGCGTGCCCAAATAAAACCATGTGCCGTCCCGCGCGATGCGCATGTCCAGATCGCCGCAAAACGGCGGATTCCACAGATGCACAGGCGGAAGCCCGCGTTTTTTGGTTCCCGATGTGCCGGAGGCGGCGCGCGCGGCGGCGGCGATACCCTCGGCGGATGGGGCTGCTTTGGTCTCGGTCACGGTATTTTGTCCCCTCATTGCTTTTGTCATTTGCAGTTTGCACGATACAGTTACAACAAAGCATATAGGCCACTGAGGAGTTTTGCCATGTCTGCTACGACGACTGCCCCGATTGATCCGTCTGATTTGGTGTCGCAGATCGAAGCGTTGGAGGCAAAGCTTGCCGAGGCCAAGGCGTCGATCACGGCGCGGTTCATCGGTCAGGAGCAAGTTGTGGACCTGACGCTTTCGGCGCTTTTATGCGGCGGTCATGCCTTGTTGATCGGTTTGCCGGGTCTGGGCAAAACACGGCTTGTTGAAACGCTCAGCACGGTTATGGGGCTTGACGGGTCGCGCATTCAATTCACGCCCGATTTGATGCCCGCCGATATCCTCGGGTCGGAGGTGTTGGAAACGGCCAAAGACGGCACGCGCAATTTCCGGTTCGTGCCCGGACCGGTGTTTTGCCAATTGCTGATGGCCGACGAGATCAACCGCGCCAGCCCGCGCACGCAATCGGCCTTGCTGCAGGCGATGCAGGAAAAGCGTGTGACCGTGGCGGGCGAGGATCGCGCGTTGGGCAAGCCGTTTCATGTGCTTGCGACACAAAACCCGATTGAGCAAGAGGGCACTTATCCTTTGCCGGAGGCGCAGCTCGACCGGTTTTTGGTGCAAATCAACGTCGCCTATCCCGACCGCGATACAGAGCGGGATATCTTGCTGTCGACCACGGGCGTGACCGAAACCGACGCCCATGCTGTGTTTACGGGGGCAGAATTGCTCGCAGCGCAGGATTTATTGCGGCAAATGCCGGTGGGTGAAAGCGTGGTCGAAATGATCCTTGATCTGGTGCGGGCCTTCCGTCCTGATGATCCCTCGGCATCGGACAGGGTGCGCGACACCGTGGCATGGGGGCCGGGGCCGCGCGCGGCGCAGGCGTTGATGATGACGGTGCGGGCGCGGGCGATGCTTGGCGGACGTTTGGCACCTTCGGCGGAGGATGTGATCGCCATGGCCGAACCGGTTTTGATTCACCGTATGGCGCTGAATTTTGCCGCGCGGGCGCGCGGTGACAGCTTGCCGGATCTGATTGCAGAAACGGCCGCACGGCTCAGCCGGAGCGAGGCCGCCGCGTGAGCGATGCCGTCCCTCAAATGTTGCGCGCGCGCGCCGAAACAGAGGCCGCGCGTTTCCCGCCTTTGCTGGCGCGGGCCGAGCAATTGGCGGGGACGGTTCTATTGGGCGATCATGGCCGCAGACGCGCGGGTATGGGGGATGATTTTTGGCAATACCGCCCCGAACAGCAGGGCGATTCTACGCGGATGATTGATTGGCGCCGCTCGGCGCGCGGCGATGAACGATTTGTGCGCGAACGCGAATGGCAAATTGCGCAAAGCTTGATGCTCTGGATTGATCAGGCGGCGTCGATGCAATTCACATCTGCGGATGATCATCCCGAGAAAATCGACCGTGCGCGGGTGTTGGCTTTGGCGATTGCGGTGCTGTTGGTGCGCGGCGGCGAACGTGTGGGGTTGACCGGCACGTTGTTGCCGCCACGGCGCGGCAAGAACCAGATTTGGCGATTGGCCGAATTTTTCTCGCAAGTCGATGCAGAGGATTTCGGCGTGCCGGAAAGCCGCGCGATGATCCCCAATGCGCGGGCCGTTTTTATTTCGGATTTCATGGGCGATGTGTCCGGGGTCAAAACTGCACTGACCAAAGCCGCAGATCGCGGTGTGCGCGGGGTGCTTTTGCAGGTGCTTGATCCCGCCGAAGAGGCATTTCCCTACCGTGGCCGCACGATTTTCGAAAGCATCGGCGGCACGGTGGCGCATGAGACCCTCAAAGCGGGGGATCTGCGGGGGCGGTATCTTGAACGATTGGCGGCGCGCAAATCCGAATTGGCCGATCTTTGTGCCTTGACCGGATGGCAATTTCGCACCCATCACACATCCGATAGCGCGCAAGCGGCGCTGCTTTGGCTCTATCGCGCGCTGGATCGGGGGGCGGTATGATCGGCGCATTGGGGTTTTCTGCGCCGTGGCTATTGGCCGCGTTGGTGGCTTTGCCGGTCCTGTGGATCATCTTGCGCGCGGTGCCGCCCGCGCCGGTGCGCCGCAGGTTTCCGGGCGTGGCGCTTTTGCTGGGCTTGACCGATAGCGATAGCGTCGCGGATCGCACGCCGTGGTGGTTGATGCTCTTACGAATGTTGGCGGTTGCGGCGATGATCATCGGGCTGGCGGGGCCGGTATTGAACCCACGCAGTCCGGACGCCGCCCCAAGTCGCGCGCCTTTGTTGGTGGTGTTGGACGCCACTTGGGCGAGCGCGGCAGACTGGACCGCGCAATCGGCCTTGCTTGAAGACATTCTAGACGAGGCGGCGCGCGACGGGCGCCGCGCGGCCTACCTGCGGTTGACGGATGTGGCGCAGGGCGTTCGGTTTGCACCTGCGGCGGACCTCAAGCGCCGGATTGGCAGCATGGTGCCCCTGCCCTGGACGCCGCAAACCGGCGATGCCGAGGCGGCGATTGCCGCCTTGCCGGATGAGGATTTCGACAGCATCTGGATGTCGGACGGATTGGATCGTGCGGGCCGCGCGGTGCTCCTTGCTGCGTTGGAGGCGCGTGGCGAAGTGACCGTTTATCAAAGCGCAGGCGAGGTGCTTGGCCTCACGCCTGCTGTGCCTAATGGGGCGGGGGTGTCTTTACGGGCGCTGCGCAGTGGGGATGAGGGTATGCGTGAGGTTTCCGTGGCGGTGCACGGGTTTGATCCTGCCGGCAACCCACAAATTTTGGCCCGTGTTCCCATGGTTTTCGAGAGTGGCGCGATGGAGGCGGAAGCGGAGTTGAGCCTGCCGTCCGAACTGCGCGCCCGGGTGACTCGGTTCGAGATCGAGGGGCAGCGCAGCGCGGGGGCCGTGGGCTTGTCGGATGACAGCCTGCACCGCCGCGAGATCGCGATTATCGGCGGCGGGCGCGCCCGCGAAGGCATGGAATTATTGTCACCCCGCCACTATCTTGACCGCGCGTTAGAGCCATCTGCCGATATGATCGAAGGCGATTTGGTTGATGTTCTGCCCGCTAATCCTGATGTGATCATTCTGGCTGATGTGGCGACACTGGCGGCGGCGGAGGCGGCGGAATTGACCGCATGGGTCGAGCGCGGGGGGCTTTTGCTGCGCTTTGCCGGGCCGCGTTTGGCCAGCAGCGATGTCAGCCGCGACACCGAAGATCCCTTGATGCCGGTGCGGTTGCGCGCAGGTGGACGGGCGGTTGGCGGCGCGATGAGTTGGGGCGAGCCGAAAACTCTGGCACCCTTTTCGGACGATAGCCCCTTTGCGGGGTTGGATATCCCCGAGGACGTGACCGTGTCGGCGCAGGTGCTGGCGCAGCCCGATCCCGAATTGGCGGCGCGCGTGATTGCGGCGTTGGGCGATGGCACGCCTTTGGTGACGCGTAAATCTTTGGGCGCGGGGCAGGTGATCTTGTTCCACGTTACGGCAAATGCCGATTGGTCGACCCTGCCGCTCACGGGGCTTTTTGTCGAAATGCTGGAACGGCTCGCGGTGCTCTCTGCGATGGCCGCGCCCGAAGCCGAAATTTTGGCCGGAACCACATGGCAGCCGGTGCAGGTTCTGGATGCCTTTGGCCGGATCAGCAATGCCGCGACCTTGGCCGGAGTGGACGGAGCGGATTTGATGGCGGCGCCCTTGGGGCGTGATTTACATCCGGGAATTTACGAAGGCGCGGATCGCCGTATCGCCCGCAGTGTATTGCCGCGCGACGCGGCGCTTGAGGCTGCGACATGGCCCGCGACGGCGACCGTGATCGGATTGGCGCGGCGACCTGCGGTACCTTTGGGCGGGTGGCTTCTGGCGCTGGCGCTATTGGCTTTGGCGGCGGATGTGGTGGCCTCTTTGGCTGTGTCTGGGCGGCTCATATCGGCGCGGCCCCGGATGGGCAAAGCCGCCGTGATCCTTGGTGCACTGGCTGTGTCAGCGGTGATGGGTGGCCCACACGCGGCGCGCGCGCAAGATGACATCGCAGCGATTGATGCCTCTGCTGAAATTGTTCTCGCGCATGTGATCACCGGCGATAGAGGCATTGATGCCACCGCGCGGGCGGGGCTTTTGGGCCTGTCGGAAACCTTGTATTTTCGGACCTCGGTCGAGCCGGCACCGCCCAGAGGGGTGGATTTGGAGGCCGATGAGCTGGCCTTCTACCCTCTCCTTTATTGGCCCGTGACGTCGGTGCAATCGCAGCCGTCTGATGCAGCTTATGCGCGGCTCAACCGGTATTTGCGCGCGGGGGGGATGATCGTGTTTGATACGCGTGACGCCGATATCGCACGCTATGGCAGCGCCAGCCCCACAGGTCGCAAATTGCAACAACTGGCCGCGCCTTTGGACATTCCGCCGCTGGAGCCTTTGCCCGGCGATCATGTTCTCACCCGGGCGTTTTACTTGCTGCAAGATTTCCCGGGGCGTTGGGCCAGCCGCGAAGTATGGGTCGAAGCGGCGCCTGCGGATGCCGAAAAAATCGAAGGCATGCCGTTCCGCAATCTCAATGACGGGGTGTCTCCGGTGGTGATCGGGGGCAATGATTGGGCCGCTGCATGGGCGATCGATGAAAATGGCGCGCCACTTTATCCGGTCGGGCGCGGGTTTGCCGGCGAGCGGCAGCGGGAATTGGCGCATCGTTTTGGAGTGAATTTGGTGATGTATGTGCTGACCGGAAACTACAAATCCGATCAGGTCCATGTGCCAGCCTTGTTGGACCGGTTGGGGCAATGAGGGGCGGCATGACCACAACTATTCTGTTTGATCCTCTGGTGCCTTGGGCCTTGATCGTGTTTTTGGCGCTCCTGAGCGGGGGCATTGTTGTTTTGGCGCTTTGGCGCGGCTTGGCCGGATGGGCGTTGCGCGGGACGGGCGCTGCGGTGATCTTGGCGGCGCTCACCGGGCCGGTGATGCAAAGCGAGGATCGCGCGGCGCTCACCGATATTGTGCTGTTGCTCGAAGATGACAGCGCCAGTCAAAATCTAGCAGATCGGGCCGCGCAGACCTCTGCGGCGGCGGATGAACTGGCGGCGCGGCTTGCGGCGCGTGGCAATACCGAGGTGCGGCGGATCACCGTGCCGGACGGGCAAGGCGACGAGGGCACCCGGTTGATGAGCGCATTGGCGGAGGCCTTGGCCGAAGAGCCGCGCGGACGTATTGCCGGGATTGTGGCGCTGTCGGACGGGAGGGTGCATGATTTGGACCGTGCGCCGGAATTGCCCGCCCCGATGCATGTGTTGTTGTCAGGCAGGCCTGACGATTGGGATCGCCGGCTGATTGTCGAGGCCGCGCCAGCATTTGCGATTTTGGGCGAGCCGGTGACGTTGAAACTGCGGATCGAAGACAGCGGCGCGGCGCCCGAAGGCGCGCGCTCGGCACCGTTGGATATTGCTGTCGATGGGGCCGCCCCGCAACGGTTTTCCCTGCCGATTGGACAGGCAATCGAATTGCCGATCACATTGGAACACGGCGGACGCAATGTGATCCGTTTTTCGGTCCCCGAAGTGGCGGGCGAATTGACGGCGCGCAACAATGCCGCGCTTGTGCAGATCAACGGCATGCGGGATCGTTTGCGGGTGCTGCTGGTCAGCGGAGAGCCGCATCCGGGCGGACGCACATGGCGCAATCTGTTAAAATCAGACAGCTCTGTCGATCTCGTGCATTTCACCATTCTGCGTCCGATGGAAAAACAAGATGGGGTGCCGGTGGCGGAATTGTCTCTCATTGCCTTTCCAACGCGCGAGCTGTTTTTGGAAAAGGTCGATGATTTTGATTTGATTATTTTCGACCGCTACAAACGGCGCGGATTGTTGCCATCACTGTATCTTGAGAACGTTGCCAATTATGTGCGACGCGGCGGCGCAGTATTGATTGCGGCGGGGCCGGATTTTGCCAGTGCTGACAGCATTTATCGATCCCCCTTGGCGCCGATCGTGCCGGCACGACCTTCGGCGCGCGTGATCGAGCAGGGGTATCTGCCCACCGTGACCGAGATTGGCGCGCGTCATCCGGTGACTGCGGGGTTGATCAAGGATGCCGCAGAGCACCAGCGGGCCGAGGGCCGTGAGGTAAGCGAGGAAACCGCGCCTTGGGGGCGCTGGCTTCGGCAGGTCGAGGTCGAGGCTTTGTCCGGCACCACGGTGATGAGCGGCGTCGAAGATCGGCCGTTGCTGGTTCTTGACCGTGTGGGCGAAGGCCGTGTGGCGCTTTTGGCGTCGGATCAGGCATGGCTTTGGGATCGGGGATTCGAAGGCGGCGGGCCACAGGCCGGATTGCTGAAACGGTTGGCGCATTGGATGATGAAAGAGCCCGAGCTTGAGGAAGAAGCGCTTGTCGCGGATGCCGAAGGGCAAAGCTTGCGGATTGTCCGGCGGACCTTGGGCGAGCGCGTTGGCCCGGCGGTGGTGGTCACCCCGTCCGGGGACGAGGTCGAGGTGCCCTTGACGCAAAGCGCCGAGGGGCGGTTTGAGGCGGTCTATGAGGGGCCGGAGATCGGGCTTTACCGGATCAGTGAGGGGGATTTGAGCATCGTTGCCGGGCTTGGCCCGGCCGCACCAAAGGAATTCGAGGAAACCATTGCTACGGGCGAGGCGCTTGCGCCGGTGATTGCCGCGCAGCGCGGCGGCATTTTGCGTCTGTCCGATGGGCTTCCGATGGTGCGCGAAGTGCGGACAGGGCGGCCTGCGGCGGGGCGTGGATGGATCGGACTGACGCCACGCGGGGCCTATGAGACCCTGTCGCTTAAGCAAATTCCGCTGCTGCCGGTTTGGCTTGTGCTGCTCATGGCTTCGGGGTTGATCCTTGCCGGATGGCTGCGCGAAGGACGGCGATAGGGCGGTTTAGGGAGCAACTTCTACCGCGACCGCTACACTATGGTCGTCTTTTGAACAATGTGCGCGAATGAACACCTGCCGCGTGCCATCAGGCAGCATGACGCTTGAAAGGCTGCGAGTGAAGGGCTGTTCATCCACGTGCGGGTGGTGCAGTTCGCGTGCGCCAAGCACGGTGCCATCCGCCAATTCGACCTGCCACCCATTGGCGTAATGGTCCCATCCGGTATCGGGATGCGATAGGGTAACGTCGAACCGCCACCCCATCGCGGCGCTGCGCTGGGCGGTGACCGAGGTGATGTCGGGCGGATCGGCCCACGCCGCGCCAGCCCATGTCGACAGAGCGATTACAAAAGACGGTAAGGCGCATAGGCCAAGGCGGGGGGTGTCATTCTTCATAGGGGGCAGCCTAGTAGATTTGTGCCGCGCGGGAGATCACGATGTAGTGTGGTTTTTTGAATGTGCAGCATGGCCCATGCCGTCACTGTCGCCCATGACGGCCGCGCGGGAATGCGAAGCGAACTCACGCCGCCACAGCACCAAAACTGTGAAGATCGTCGCCGCCAGAAGGGCGTAGGCACCCAACAGCCAAGCAGTCGTGCCAAGGGCAAAATAGATCGACCGCAGTCCGCGATTGAACCCGCGCGCGGCGGTGATATTGATCTCGGCGGCTTTGGCGGCGCGGGGCAAGGCATTGGCGTCTGCCGTATCATTGGGCACGGCGGCCATGAGCACGAGACAATAGCCGAACAGGCGATGCGACCAGACGAATTTAAAAAATGCATTGGCAAGAAACACCAGCGTTACCATCAGCTTGATTTCCCAAACAATGGCCGGATCACTTTCTAGCGTGAGATCATTTGCGACCCCGACGAGGCGCTCGGAATTGCCAATTATCGCCAGACCGCCGCCAATGGCAATCATCACCGCCGAGGCGAAAAACGACGTGCCTTCGCGCAGGGTGGCAAGCGTTTGTGCATCGAAAATACGCGGCTGGCGCGTCACCAATTGGCGCATCCACTCGCGGCGGTATTGCGCCATGAGAACGGACACAGAAGGGCGCGTTCTGGATGGGTGTTCAATGCGCCAACCGATCAACATCCACACCAGAAAGAGCACGCAGACGGCGAAATAATCGATCGGGGCAAAAAGCGAGAGGCGGTCTGTCCAGTTCATACTGTGTCATAGCCTGTGGTGCGGGCTCTTGTCATGCGGCAATATTGGTAATATAAACTTACCAATAGTCCCATATGTGCCGGTGGCTGCGGGCCTACGCCCCCTTGCGGCTGTAAATGTCTTTCTGGCAAGGTTGTGATGCGGATCTCAGGAGGAGCCTGCCGATGCAAATGCCCGATGTCGATCCTGCGGTTTTGGCTTCGAAACGTGATTTGGTGGTGCGGTTGCGCGCGGTTCTGCCCGAGGGCGCGGTGATTGATGACCCGATGGAGACGCGCGCCTATGAATGTGACGCGCTCACGGCCTATAAATGCGCGCCTCTGGTGGCGATTTTGCCCGGCACAACTGCCGAGGTTTCGGCGGCGTTGAAGATCTGTCACGAGATGGGCGTACCGGTGGTGCCGCGCGGGGCGGGCACGTCTTTGGCGGGGGGGGCTTTGCCCACGGCGGACAGTGTGATTTTGGGCGTGGCGCGGATGAATGATGTGCTTGAAACCGATTACGCCAATCGCTTGATCCGCGTCCAAACCGGACGCACGAATTTGAGCGTCACCGGCGCGGTGGAACAAGACGGTTTTTTCTACGCCCCCGACCCGTCGAGCCAACTTGCCTGTGCCATCGCGGGCAATATTGCGATGAACTCCGGCGGGGCGCATTGCCTCAAATACGGTGTGACGACGAACAACCTGATGGGCGTGACCATGGTGATGATGGATGGCGAGATCATTGAGATCGGCGGCGGATATCTTGATGCGGGCGGATTGGATTTGCTGGGGGTGATTTGCGGCTCCGAAGGGCAACTCGGGGTGGTGACTGAAGCAACCTTGCGCATCTTGCCCAAACCCGAAGGCGCACGGCCGGTTCTGATCGGGTATGACAGCAACGAGGTCGCGGGAGCCTGCGTGTCGGACATCATCAAGGCCGGTGTTCTACCCGTGGCGATTGAATTCATGGACCGCCCCTGCATTCGCGCGACTGAAGCTTTCGCCAAGGCCGGATACCCCGATTGCGAGGCGCTTTTGATTATCGAGGTCGAAGGATCGGAAGCCGAAATTGACGCACAACTGGCGCGGATCATCGAAATCGCCAAGCGGCACAATCCGGTGGAGTTGCGCGAAAGCAAATCAGCCGAGGAAAGCGCGCGCATATGGCTCGGCCGCAAATCGGCCTTTGGCGCCATGGGGCAGATCAACGATTACATGTGTCTGGACGGGACGATCCCCGTGTCGGAATTGCCCTATGTTTTGCGCCGGATTGGCGAATTGTCGGATCAATACGGGCTTGGCGTCGGCAATGTGTTTCATGCAGGCGACGGCAATATGCATCCGCTGATTTTGTTTGATGCCAACAAGGACGGTGATTTGGAGAAATGCGAGGCCATGGGCGCCGATATCCTCAAGCTTTGCGTTGAGGTCGGCGGTTGCCTGACCGGTGAACATGGCGTCGGTGTCGAAAAACGCGACCTTATGGGCCATCAATACAGCGATGCGGATTTGGAGGCGCAGATGCGGATCAAGGATGTGTTCGACCCCAAGTGGTTGCTCAACTCGGCCAAGGTGTTTCCGTTGTCCGCCTCGGATGCAAGGCGCGGCCGATGATGCGGCCCGACAGCGACGCGCAGCTTGCCGAAGCCATCCGCGATGCGAGCGGGGGATTGGCGGTGCAAGGCGGCGGTACGCGCGGAATGCAGGTCGCAGGCGAGGTTTTGTCAACGCGGGGGCTTTGCGGGATCAGCCTCTACGATCCGGGGGCTTTGACCATGGTTGCGGGTGCGGGCACGCCCCTGACCGAGATCGAAGCGGCGCTTGAGGCCGAAGGGCAAATGTTGGCGTTTGAGCCCTATGATCTGTCTGTTGTGACGGGGGCTTCGGGTGCCTCGACCATCGGCGGGGTCTTTGCCAGCAATGCCAGCGGTCCGCGCCGCGTGCAGGTCGGCGCGGCGCGTGATTTTCTGCTCGGGGTGCGGTTTGTCGACGGGGCGGGGCGGATCGTCAAAAACGGCGGCCGCGTGATGAAAAATGTCACCGGCTATGATTTGGTGAAACTCATGGCGGGGGCCTATGGCACATTGGGCGTGCTCAGCGAGGTCAGCCTTAAAACCTTGCCGCAGCCCGAAGCCACTGCAACGCTGGAGATCAAGGGGCTTGATGCAACGCGGGCGGTTGCGGCGATGTCGGCGGCGATGGGCACGCCTTATGATGTGTCTGCTGCGGCGCATCTGGATGCACAGGGCGGGCGGACATTCGTGCGCGTCGAGGGGTTTGAAGATTCGGTTGCCTATCGCGCAAAGGCGTTGCGCGCGGCACTGCACGACTATGGCGCGGTGGTTGCCTGCGACGGCGATATCTGGGCGGGTCTGCGTGATCTGTCGGTGATGGAGGATGCGCAAACGCTGTGGCGTGTCGCGCTGAGACCCAGCGACGCGCCGAAGTTTCTGACCCAGATCCGCCAACTGCCGGATGGCGCAAATGCCTCTGCGCATATGGATTGGAGCGGCGGGCGTATCTGGATCGGCGCGCCGATGGCCAGCGCTGCAGGTTTGCACTCTGCGTTGCAAACCCTTGCGGCCCAAATGCGAGGGCATGTGACCTTGATCCACAGTGCTGCACCGATGGATTTGCCCCGCTTTCAACCCGAATCGGTGGGTGTTGCACGGCTGAGCGCAGCCTTGCGGCGCAAGTTTGACCCGCGCGGCATATTGAACGCGGGGCTGATGGGATAATGCTGCTGTCTTTTCTCATCGCGTTTGTTGCCGGACCGGCGGTGTTTTTTGTGCTGGCGCGGCGATCGCGCGGACGCGTGGCGCTTTGGTCATTGGGGACGATGGCGGCGGGGCTGACCCTTGCGGCGTCGATCCTGATGGGGCGCGCTGCGGGGCAAACGGCTCAAATCGCCACATTGGTGATGTTGTGGCTGGCGTGGATCGCGGCGGTGACCTTGTTGGTGCAGGCCCTGCGCACACGCCTGCCGTCATCGGCGCGGGTGATCTATGCGCTTGGCGCGATGGCGACCACATTGCCGTGGTTCGGATTTTATCTTGCAAGAATGGTGGCCCTATAACGATGCGCACTGAATTCACCCCCAAACAGCTTGAAAATCCCGCCACCGCGCGCGCCAATGAAATTCTGCGCGCCTGCGTGCATTGCGGGTTTTGCACTGCGACTTGCCCGACCTATCAAGTGCTGGGCGACGAATTGGACAGCCCGCGCGGGCGGATTTACCTGATCAAAGATATGCTCGAAAACGAGCGGCAGCCGGATGCCAAAACCGTCGGGCATATTGATCGTTGTTTGAGCTGTCTGGCTTGCATGACGACCTGCCCATCGGGGGTGCATTATATGCATTTGGTTGATCATGCCCGCGCCTATATCGAAGAGCGCTACAAACGCCCGTTTTCGGATCGGGCGCTCAGGTGGATTTTGGCGCGCATCCTGCCCTATCCCACACGGTTTCGTCTGGCGTTGTTGGGGGCAAAAATCGCGCGGCCTTTTGCATGGGCGATGCCGGATGCGCGATTGCGCGCGATGATTGCCATGGCGCCCAAACATATCCCGCCGGTTAGCCGCAATGACGATCCGCAACGCTTTGCGCCGCAGGCCCCGCGTAAAATGCGGGTGGCCCTGATGACGGGCTGCGCGCAAAAGGCGCTCAACACCGATATCAATGATGCGACGATCCGGCTTTTGACCCGTCTGGGATGCGAGGTGGTTGTTGCCAAGGGCGCGGGATGCTGCGGGGCGTTGACGCACCACATGGGCAAAGAGAAGGAAAGCCACGCCGCCGCCCGCGCCAATATCGAAGCATGGGATGCCGAAATCGCGGCGGGGGGGCTGGATGCGATTGTGATCAACACATCGGGGTGCGGCACCACGGTCAAGGATTACGGGCATATGTTCCGCAATTCCGACATTGCCGAAAAAGCCAAGAGGATCAGCGCATTGGCCAAGGACGTCAGCGAAGTTCTGATCGATCTCGACCTGCCTGAAGGCGGGGCCGCGCCGATGCAAGTGGCCTATCACGCGGCCTGTTCCTTGCAGCATGGGCAACAGATCAAGAGCCATCCTAAGACCCTTTTGGCGCGGGCCGGATTCACGGTGTTGGAGCCCGCCGACAGTCATCTGTGTTGTGGCTCTGCGGGGACATATAATTTGATGCAGCCAGAGATCTCCGCCAAGCTCAAAGCGCGCAAACTGGCCACTTTGGGGGCGCTCAAACCGGATGTGATCGCGGCGGGCAACATCGGATGTATGATGCAATTGGGCGCGGATGCGGGCGTGCCGGTGGTGCATACGGTCGAGTTGCTTGATTGGGCCACGGGCGGGCCGAAACCGCCGGCAATGAGCGCCGATCCCGTTTCATCGCAGCCCGTGCCGATTTTGCGCTAATCTGCCCTATTTTCGCCGCAAGCGGGCGTTACTCAAGGCTAACAAATTCTTGAGGAATTGGAATGCTGCGGTTTATCCGATTGATTATATACGCGATTTTTTCTTTTGCGCCACTGGCATCCGCCGCGCAAGATGCTCAATTGCGCCGTCTGGATACCATCGATGACAACCGTGGATGGGAGGCCGTTGGCCGCTTGGATGTGGATGGGCGCGGGTTTTGCACCGGGGCGTTGATCGCACCCAATCTGGTGCTGACGGCCGCGCATTGTTTGTTTGACACAGACAGCAAGGCGCGGATCGATCACGAGAAGATTGAGTTTTTGGCGGGGTGGCGCAATGGCCGCGCAACGGCCTATCGCTGGATCAAGCGCGCGGTGGTCCATCCCGAATACGTTTATGATGGCGAGGTCGGTGCAGAGCGGGTGCGCAATGATGTGGCGCTTTTGGAGCTGCACCACCCCATTCGCAACACCACGGTGCGGCCGTTTGACACCAATACACGCCCGCGCGAAGGTGCGGCCGTCGGTGTGGTGTCCTACGCACGGGGGCGTTCGGACGCGCCGTCTTTGCAGGAAATTTGTCATGTGATGGCGCGCCAGCAAGGTGCTTTGGTCATGTCATGTGACGTGGACTTCGGCAGTTCCGGCGCGCCGATTTTTTCTTTCGTAGGCGGGGAGCCGCAAATCGTATCGGTGGTTTCGGCCAAGGCCACGGTCAATGGCCAGCAGGTCGCGCTGGGCACGCAGTTGGAGGTGCCTTTGGAGATTTTGCGCGCTGAACTGGCGGCGGGAAATGGATATGGCTCAACGGCGGCAGGGCGTGTTGTGGCCGGGTCAGCGCGGCGCGCCGATGGCGCGAAGTTTATCAAACCATGAGAGCGGCGCGCGGCATACTATTTGGTCTTGTTGTGGCTTTTGGTGCGGTTTTGCCTGCGTTTGCAGAGAATACCGGCCTTAAGCGGCTTGGCCATCCCAGCGATATTCTGGGATGGGAGGCGGTCGGGCGGCTTGATTTTTCCGGTGGGTATTGCACCGGCGTTTTGGTCGCGCCGGATTTGGTTTTGACGGCGGCGCATTGCATTTATGACACGCGCAGCGGGGCCGAGAGATCGACCGATAAGATGCGCTTTCGCGCCGGATATCATGACGGCCGCGCCGTCGCTGAAATGAAGGTGATCCGCGCGGTGGCGGATCCGGACTATCGCCCGCGTGGCGGCACCGGGGCGGAAAATACCCGCCATGACGTGGCTTTGCTGCAATTGGAATATGCGATTCCCGGCACGATGGCACAGCCGTTCAATTTGCATTCCGGTCTGGCGGTCGGGCAACGGGTCAGCGTGGTGTCCTACGGACGCGGCCGGTCCGAGGCGTTGTCGCGGCAAAAAGAATGTGGCTTGCTGCGGCGTGAGGCCGGATTAATGGCCTTTGATTGCGACGTGACGCACGGGTCGTCCGGCGCACCGGTCTTTGTCCGCGAAAGTGGGCGGGCGCGCATCCTGTCGTTGATTTCAGCGGGGCGCAGCGCGGATGGCAAGACAATTTCCTTCGGTATGGAATTGCCCGAGATTGTCGCCTCGCTCAAATACGGGTTGCGCGGCGCGCGCAGCAGCGGCTTGACCGCTTCTGCGGGGGCCAAGCGCATCACGGTCGGAACCGGCGCGGGGGGCAAGCCAACCGTGCGCCGGTTGGGCAACTCTGGCGGCGCGAAGTTTGTGCGCGCCAAGGGCAACTGAGGCGGCGCGCGCGCCTCTTGAAACCCAAAAACAACATCCCCAAATAGGATGCGTAGCGACGCCTCGTGAGGGTCGCTGCTGTTGAAACTGCGTCTGTCCCGACTGGAAGGCGCGCTTACTTTTGGTATCGCTCAATGGAGGATTCCCATGCGAAATTTTGACCTTGCTCCGCTTTATCGTAAATCGGTCGGCTTTGACCAGATTGCCGATATGATGGACCGGATGTTGCAATCCGATGCCGCCGCGCCAAGCTACCCGCCCTATAACATTGAAAAAACCGCCGAAGACGGATGGCGGATTTCAATTGCTGTTGCCGGGTTTGGTGAGGCCGACCTTGGTGTCGAACTGCGCGAAAATGCGTTGATCGTCACCGCGCGTAAATCCGAAGAGACCGAAGAGAAGACCTATTTGCATCGCGGCATCGCCACACGGGCGTTCGAGCGGCGGTTCCAATTGGCCGATCATGTGCGGGTGACCGGCGCAGAATATGCCGACGGAATGCTGCATATCGATCTGGTGCGTGAAGTGCCCGAGGCCTTGAAGCCGCGGCAGATTGCGATCTCACGCGCCGCCGGCGATCAGGCGATTGAAGGCCAAACGGTCAACTAACCTTCTTCTCGCGGTTTGCGTCCCTGAACCGCGAGAAAGCCCGTCCCGACAGGCGTGTCGGGGCGGGCTTTTGTGTGCCAAGCGTGCGCGGGCCGCGCAAAGACTTAGCCGTGAACCGCTGCATAGGTTGGCATCATATCGCCCGCAGCGGGGCTGGCATGAAACACCGCGCGGGCGATGGCGCGGGCCATGACGGTTGCGGCGGCATGGCCCAGATAGAGCGTATCTGCGGCGGGATTTTGCAGTGGTCGCGCGCCGGTGGCCGCAGCGAAGATCAGGTCGCCATCCATCGGGGTATGGGACGGGAAGAGCGCGCGGGCAAAACCGTCATGGGCGGCGGTGGCCAGACGGGTGCATTGCGATTGCGACAGATCCGCATCGGTGGCGATGATGCCGATGGTGGTATTGCTGCCTGCGTTCATTTTGGTGGGCGGGGTGTGGGTTTCGCCATAGGAATGCGCCACGCCCTTGCCGCCAAATTCGCGGTTTTGCTCAAAGGGGGCCGCCCAGAAATGCGGGCCGCCGTCCACTGTGGCGGCGCCAAGCGCGTTGACCGCGACCAATGCGCCAATCGTGTGCCCGGACGGTAGCCGGATGGAGGCCGAGCCAAGCCCGCCTTTGAGGTTGGCGGTCAGCGCGCCGGTCCCCGCCCCATGAGAGCCCAGATCGAAGATCTCGGCCGCAGCATTCAGCGCGGCCTTGCCGAGGGATTTATAGGGGTTCTCGGGCCAGTTTTTATCGCCGCCGTTGATCAGGTCAAAGAGAATGGCCGAGGGCACGATCGGCACGTTTTGATCGCCCACGGCGAAACCGCGCCCCTGCGCGCGCAGGGCATCGGCCACGCCGGAGGCGGCATCAAGCCCAAAAGCCGAGCCGCCCGACAGCACCAGCGCATCGACCTGTTCAACGGTTTTATCGGGGGCCAAAAGATCGGTTTCGCGGGTGCCGGGGGCACCGCCCATGACATGCACGCCCGCAGTAAAAGGCGCATCCCCGATCAGCACGGTGCAGCCGGTTTTGATCGCCTCGTCAGAGGCATTGCCGACGCGCAGTCCGGCGACATCGGTGATGAGATTGCGCGGGGGAGGCGTCGTGGGGGATGTCATGGCAGGGGCCTTTGCTGTGTGGTCGTGGGGCTGCGGGTTCGGTGCGGTGGATCTCGCCCCGGGACATGCAGCGCAGATATACAATCGGGGACAGACGGGATTACCGGATACTATTGGCAGCGCGGGCGGCGGGTGCAAGGTTGCAAAACCTTGCAAGTCGCGGGTGTGGTTTTCGCGTGTCTTGGCGGCGGCGCCATGATAGCATCCGGCATGGCTGCGGAGGATGGCGTCTTCTGAATGTGAGGCCTAACAGTCCTGAACGCCGGGACCTTTCTTTTTGTTTGGGGAGGTCGTGATGACTGAACGCACTGCATTTGAATTTATGCCCAATGGGGACCGCGCGGCGCTGCCGTTTGGTGCGCAGGAATATGCCGCGCGGCTGGCCGGTTTGCGCGCCGCGATGGAGGATATGGGGGTCAGCTCCGCCGTGCTCACCTCGATGCAGAACATCGCCTATTACTCGGGCTTTTTGTATTGCAGCTTTGGGCGGCCTTACGGGTTGGTGGTCACCGAGGACCGCGCTGTTGTGATTTCGGCGGGGATTGACGGCGGGCAACCCTGGCGGCGCAGCCATTGCGAAAGTTTGACCTATACCGATTGGGCGCGCGGCAATTTTTGGCGCGCGATGGCCAGTATCGTCGATGGCGATGAGGTGGTCGGCTATGAGGGCGATCATTTGACGCTTCAGATGCGCGATGCGTTGGAGCACCATTTGGACCCGATGGTGATTTTGGACCTGTCCGAGGCGATGATGTATCAACGGATGGTGAAATCCCCCGCCGAACGCGCATTGATCCGCGAAGGCGCACGAATTGCCGATTTGGGGGGTGCGGCGATCCGTGATGCGATCAAGATCGGCGCGCGCGAGATCGACGTTGCGATGGCAGGGCGCGATGCGATGGAATTGGAGATTGCCCGCGCCTTTCCGGATGCCGAATACCGCGATACATGGGTGTGGTTCCAGTCGGGGATCAACACCGATGGCGCGCATAATCCGGTGACATCGCGGGCGATCATGCAGGGCGATATTTTGAGCCTCAACACCTTTCCGATGATCTCGGGCTATTACACCGCGCTTGAACGCACCTTGTTCGCGGGCGCGGTGGATGCGGCCAGTTTGAAGATTTGGGAGGCCAATGTGGCGGCGCATGAATTGGGGCTGTCGTTGATCAAACCCGGTGCGCGATGTGACGAGATCACCGCCGAGATCAACGCATTTTATGCCGAGCGCGATCTGCTAAAATACCGCAGTTTCGGATACGGTCACAGCTTTGGCATCCTGTCGCATTATTATGGCCGCGAGGCAGGTTTGGAGTTGCGCGAGGATATCGACACAGTGCTCGAAGAGGGCATGGTGGTGTCGATGGAGCCGATGTTGACGATCCCCGAAGGCACGGCAGGCGCGGGCGGATACCGCGAGCATGATATCTTGATCATCGAAAACGAGACCGCCGAAAATATCACCGGGTTCCCATATGGGCCGGAGCATAATGTGATCGGTTAGGGGCTGCGTAGGTCAAACGATTTCGCGGGGTTCGAGAAGCTCTGGCATGGCGTTGGGCCGGCCTAAGGGGATGCGGGCGGGTTGGCGGGTTCGCCTTTTTTCTTCCCTTATCTCGGCGGTTTTGCAACAGTTCTGACAAAGCGGGGGCGGGGCTATGTAAATCCGTGTTACATACCCCCATATCCTATTCGTAACGACAATTTTATGAGGGATATGTATGGCCAATTTTGAAACCCAGATGCGCGAAAGCCAAGAGCAGGTCGCGGCGGCACAGGCGAAAATCTCCGAGCTGACCAGCCGGATCGAAAGCGCCCGCGGCAAAATCGACAGCGGCGAGGCGAATATCGACATCGAGAATGCCACGCTTGAGGATGTGCACGCGCATACCGAGGTAATGAATGCCAATATCGCCGAATTGATCATGGGTCTGGATGATGTCACATCGGCTTTTTCTAAAGACTTCAACGAGATGCGGTCGAAAACCGGATGGGAAAGTTTTGTCGGCATTTTCTCCAAAGGCAAATCGGAATCGATGCGCCAAGAGCGGATGAAAACCGCAAGCATTGACGACAAGTTGCAAGACCTCATCGCCAAATCCGACGTGATTACGCAGCTTTTGCAAGGTCAGTTGGCGGTTTTGGAAGAGCAAAAAACGCGGGTCGAAGACAACCTCACCGGCACGCTGGACGAACGCGAATTTACGGTGGGCGAGTTGGAGACCCTGCGCGCCGAGATCCTTGCCATGGATCCAAAGATCATCGCGTTGGAGAATGAAATCTCGGTCGAGCAGGACGCTGCGGCGCGCACACGGCTGGAAACTGAATTGGCCGATCTGAACAAAGCCTATAACGCGATGGTGCAGGGCGAGCAGGTCAAATTGGCCAAAAGCCAGACGCTTGAACGCTATATCGAGAAGGGCAAAACATGGGTCGACAGTTTGCAAAATCAGGCGGCGACGCAAATGGTTTTGATCAACAAACTGCAAACAGACACCAAGCAACGCGTTGTTTTATATGATGCTTTGACCAAATCTCTCAAAACCGCGCAACAACAGGACGTGGCGCATCGGATCAACGAGATCGGGGTCGAGACCGATAAGGAAGCGCAGGCCTCTATGGCGGCGATCGGCACTGCGACCAATCAACGGATGGCCGATATGCTCGAGAGCCATGAGGACAATATGGTCTTCGCGCGGCAGGTTCTGGAGGCCAAGGCCAAGGCCGACGAGCGGTTCGCACGTCGGTTCGAAAAGATCGTCGAGAAGCACGACAAGAACCTTTACGGCAGTTGATCCGGAATGGGCGGCGACAGTGATATAAAGCTTTGGTTGATTGCGGGTCTGGTCGGCGGGGCGGTTTTTATCGCCGGTGCGGCGGTTGGATCGATGGCTTTGGCGGGTATAGGATTTGCCGTTTTTGCCGTGGTTTTGATGGACAAATGGCGCATCCTTTGGCGGCTTCTGGAGGGGCAGCCAAACCGGCGCGAGGCGGAATGGGACGACGATGACATCAAGCGGTAGCACTTTGACGCAGGACCATGTGGCGCTTACCGACGGGTTCGCAGCGCGGCGGTATTTTGCCAAATTCGAAGCGATCACCGCCCATATGGGGCGCGTTGCGGCGCAGATGCGCGCCGAGGGCCGGTTGAACGACATAGATGTCGATATTCTGGGGCGCTATCAGGTGGCGCTCGGGTTTACGTTCAAGGCCTTGGCGCTCAAATATCTGTTGACCGGCAAGGCGAGCGAGCGGTTCTTGACCGCCATGAGCTTTGACGCCGTCGAAAGCGGATTTCCGGTGGCGGCGGAATTGTTGGTCATGGCCAATGATGCGATGCAAGCCGAGCGGCATTTGGCACAAGCCCCGAGCGCCGAGCGGCTCAAGCAAGACATGGTGCAGAAAATCACCACGGATTTTGAAACGCCGGTGAAATTGCAATATGCGCTCAGCCAGCGGCTCTATTACGAAGAATTGGCCAAGGGCGGCCTGTTTTGGGCCCGCAACGATCCCGAAGCGATTTGGGTGGAAAATACCGGCGAGGGGCGCGATTTACGCCGCCGTTATGTGCTGCACTGGGCGGTGTATGACAGCCAGTATAACTTGCCCACCGTTTATATCATGGAGGTCGAAGACACCGGAAAATATGCGCTGGCGCGCGATCAACGGCGTTGGCCCGAAGTGCAGGCGCATCTCATGGGGCAAGCTTTGGGCGGGCTGAAGTTGGTGACGATTGCGGCGGGGTTCGACCAAAGTTTTGACGATCTGCACCCCAAGCGCCTGCGCCGGTTTCATTTGGGGCCGATGTATAGCCATGCTTTCACCCGCCAATCCGGCCCGATTGCCGATGTGCTCGCGACGGCCAAATCTCCGGTGGGGCAAGATTGGGCGATGGCCTGGACGCTGGAAGAGCTGCTCTCCGAAAAGGTGCGCGAGGAGCGCGCCGGATGGTTGAGCACGGTGGAGCGCGAGGTTTATGCGCTTGATCCGTTTTCGGGGCGGGGGGCGGACACGGGGGCCACGTCGACCGAGCGGATGATCATCCTGCCCGAACGCCCTTATCAAGTGTTGGAAGAAATGCGGCCTGCAGGGTTCAACAGCATTCGGAAATTTGTGGTCAGCCCGCAGGGGCGGGTTCTGAGCTATACATGATGCGGCGGATATATCGGCCACGAGATGAACAAAAAGGCGTAAGAGATGAGTTTGACCAGTGATCTGATGGAGTTGCGTGAAAGCGATATCACCAAGCATTACGCGGCGGCGACCGCGATGCTGGAAGGCGTCGATCACACGCCGCGCATCGGCAAGGGCATTGGTCGGGGCAAGGACGCGGCCGCCGCTCCTGAACGCTCTGCTGGCATCGGCACACGCCGGCGGTTCCGCTCTACCACGCCCGGGTTGGTGACGCGTTCGACCGCGCGGCCCGAAGGTGTGCAATTGGCCGCCACCATAGAGGGGGTGGGGGCCGATGATCCGCTGGTCTCTCCCGCGCAGGCCAGCGCCCTGCACGCGCTGCGCCGGTCTTTGGCGATCGGTCTCGCCGTGGGTGAGAATTTTGCCGAAGCAACGGGTTTGAGGGCGCTCAAACGTGCCAACCTTGAGGGCGGATTGCCCGAGAATCGCAAGGGTGAGTTTGGCGAGCTTTTGAGCGCCGAGGCCTTGGCCGTGTCTTATGTCTTTGCCAATGCGGCGGCGTTTTTGACCGGGCCTATGCAGGGCGAAGTCACTGTCGAGGTCGGCGAGGTCGAAGAAATCCTGACCGACAATGCGCAATTGGCGCTGCACGGGATGATTTGGGAATTGGACCAAGACATCGCTGCGCTGGGCACGGATGACGGGCGGCTGATTGCAGTGATCGCCGCCTATGCCGAGCAAGCGATGGAAAAAATCGCCCTGCGCGCCCAAACCGCGCCGCGCCTTGCGGCCTTTACCGGCGCGAGTTGGAAGGTTGAGGCCGATGACCTGACCCTGCGCGGCTTTACCCCCGCCTCAAAGGGCAAGGGCAGCACGCTCACCATGACCTTCAAAAAACCGCATGAGGTGGTCGGCAACCATATCGCCAAATACCAAGCGATGCGGTTGGCAAAAATGCTCATGGCCTATGATTTTGACCGGAAATTGAACCCGTTTGCGGAACTTGGCGGGTTTATTTTCACCTTTATGGGCGATGGAAAGCCGGGGACCGGCAAGACGACCTTGATCCAAATGATGGCCGGATTGTTGAATGATTACTGTGCTGTGGCGGGGTATCCGTTTCGCTATCAAAACCTGTCGACCGACAATATCGACAGCTATCAAGGCAAGTCGGGCCAAAACGCCAAGGCCTTTATCAATACGGTGCTCGACCCTTCGGTGATCGGGTTTGGCACGATTGACGATATCGACCAATTGGCGGGCAAACGCGGGGACCGGCAATCTTCGGCGGGGCAACTCGAGATCACAGCGGTTTTGATGGAAAGCTTCGCGGGCGCCAATACGGTGGTGCGCGGCAATTGCACCTTTGGCATGTTTTCCAACTATCCCGAGAATGTCGACGATGCCCTGCGCCAACGGGCGGGCGCGCGGTTCTTGGTGGACGGGCCGCAGTCCCGCGAGGATTACATCGACATTCTGGCGCTCTTGATGGGCAAACATCACGATATTCCGCTTGGCGATCACGAGGTTTTCGCCGCGCAGGAAATCAAACGCGCCGTCGCGGCGAGTTTCGAGAACCACAATCGCCCGCAAGAGGCCGGGTTGATCGACGTGTTCGGCCGCGTCGAGGAAAACATCGGCGGGCTGGATACGATTGCCAAACTCGGCGGGTATCTCAAAGCGATCCAGGAGGCCGATGACCGCTTCACGGGCCGCGCGATCAAGAACATCACCGATGCGGTCAAAGTCCGCGCGATGGATTTCGAATTGCCCGATGAATGGATGGAGAACCCCGAGCTGTTCCTCTTCAAGGATTACGACACCAAAAAGGCGATGATCGAGGATCTGCGTGTCGCGGTAACGCCGCAAATGGTCTTGCAAGAGATCAACCGTTATGCCGACAGCGAATTCCGCTACGCCGATAAAAGCGACGAGGTCGCCATCGACAATATGGTGCGGGATTTCGGACGGCAGGAAGAGGCCAAGCGGCGGTATTTGGAGGGGAAGAATGGGTGATCGCTTGAGTAGCTTTGACGGATTGTCCGGCATGAGCGGGCGATGCCAATCCGCCCCTTTGCGGGCGGGCGCAGCGGTTGATGCAGCCGGTGATGCGGTGCGCAGGCTATGAAGCGCCTTATCCAAAAGGGCCTGATGTTTGGCAATCTTTACCACGTGGACAGCCCCGCTTTGGTCGCGCGCTATAACCGTGCGCTCAAAAAACTGACGGGGCATGAGACGGCGCTGACGGATTTTTATGTTGATATTTCGGGGTTCTCGCCAGAGGTGGGCGAAGAATTGGCCGATCCGCTCTACCTCAATCAGGGAGGATGTAACCGGCAGTTTATCCTGCTTTCGCCGGATCAGAAACGCGCGCCGCTTTTGGGGGCGAAGTTTTCCACCTCGCGGGGGATTCTACGCGCCTTTATCGATGCCAATGAGGCGCAGATTTTCGCGCTGACGGCGCGCGATGCTTTGGGCGGGGAATTGATGAATTCGGTCTACCGGATCGATAGTCCCGCGCGTCTGTTCGACCTGCGCAAGATCACGGTTGAGGCCGATACCACCGAGGGTAGCCTCGCCAATGTCGCTGCTTTGGCCGCGCGTGTGGACCGTTTTTTGAGCGCGGAAAACGCATGGTATGACGAGACGTTGATCGGCGAGATGATCGACCTGTCGCGGCAAAGCGGGGGGTTGGCGCACACGCCGGTGAAGCTGCGGCAGACGCAGTTCGAACAGGGCGATTTTTGGACCGCGCACTATGGCGGGCTCTACGTGATCCGCGATGTGATACAACCTTCGGTGATCGCGCCGGATGCGGATGATCTTGGCCCGGTGCCGGTGGACCGCGTGATTGATATGACCGACCGTAATGCCATCGCGCGCTATCTGGCGGACAACGGATTGGTGGAACCGATTGTAAAGGCGCGCGGCATCAATGCGGCGGCGATCCTGCGCCAAAAGATGGAGTTTATCGCCGTGGATGCGGTGGCGGGGATCGAGGGCGTGCACATCGGCAATGAAGACAATGTCTTGCACCGCCTTGCGCGCCGCCATGCCGAAATTCTGCCCGAGGCGTTTTTCGGGTTGGAGCAAATGTTGCGCTGGGCGACAGGGGCGGGCAAATGGCCGTCTATCACCTCCGAGCATCCGGCTTATTTTTACACGTTGCGCGCCGCCGATGTGCCGCAACGCGATCTGGTGAACATGCTTTTGGCGGAGCTTGCGCCAAAGGACATCCGGCAATTGTTCATTTGCCATAAGGATCTGTTTTACCGGCTTTATGCGGGCTGGCCCGAGGCGAAGAAGACCTATGTCGCGGACTATCTGGAGCGCGCCTATCAGGCCGATAAAGCCGGCGCGCGCGCGGCGTTGTTTGCCCATGATGCGCCGATGGATGACAGCGGCCCCGCCCCGCGCGAAGACCTTGTAACGCGGGTCGGCCCGTGGGGCGCCTTCGCTGCCGCGCAGGCCAAACGCGGGGCGCAAGATAAAACAGGGCCGTGGGATAAGCCCAAAAAACGCGGTAAGAAGAAGGCCAAATCTAAATCGAAGGAGAAGCGGCGATGATTGGATTTGTGCGATTGGCCATTGTGGGCATAATTGGATTGACGGCGATCTATTTCATCGTCTCGCTATATTCGCGTTCGGTGCGGCGCGAGAAGCTTGAAAAACGTTGGGACGCGGCGCATGAAAACGCGCCCTTGGGGGCTGACGATCCGGCGCGCAATGCCTATATCGAAGATGGAATGGCGTCCTATGAGGGTTCGCTGCGCAAGAAACTGATCTTGTTGATCTTTGTGCTGCCGGTTGTCGCAGTGATCGCCTTGGTCTACCTGAATAATTTTTCCTGAGGCTGGATATGTATTACATCAAATGGACCTTCTACGGGCTTCTCGCGTTGATCACTTTCGCGTTCTTTCACTATGTTTTGCCGCAACATGACATCGTGCGGGTGACCGCGACCGAAGTGATCCGCACTGATTTCACCGGATGGAACCGCCGGTTTTACGCCCAAGCCGACAGCGGTAATATCGACGGCACCACGCGCGATGTGCGCTTGATTAATACGGTGCGCCCGAACGGCAAGGTGATGGTGTATCGCAATGAGGACACCGGTTGGATCTGGCCGCCCTATTTCAAGTTCGACAGTTCGAACCTACAGGCAGAGGCGGCAGACGAGATATCGACCAAGAGCAATCCGACATGGGTCAAAATAACCCATTATGGTTGGCGCAACGAGTTCTTTTCGATCTATCCCAATGCGGTGTCGATCAAGCCTGTTGCGGGACCGGATGTCGGGACGGGTTGGCCATGGTTCAACACGATCTTCCTTGGGGTGCTTTTGATTCTTTTGTTGATGGTGCGCCGGATCTGGTTGCAATTTCGCGAACGTTCGATTGATCCGCTGCTTGAGGATGCCGGCGATAGCTGGGAAGCGGCGGGCGATAATATCGCCGAAAAACGCGGGCGGCTTTCGCGGTGGATCGGCAGTTGGCGCAGCAAATAGACGCGCGCTTGTAAAATAGAAAAACGGCGTTGCGGGGCCTGTCCTCGCAACGCCGTTTTCGTGTCAGTTCTTAGCCAAAGACGCGGGTTAATGCGGTATCCACTGCGCCGGTGATGGCGTCGATATCTTGTGCGGTGGCAATCAAGGCGGGCGAGAAACACAGCGTGTTATTATAACCCGGCACCGAACGGTTGGTCGCGCCGATGATGACGCCCTGCGCCCCGCATTCCGCGACAACCTTGGCGGCGAGTGCTTCGTCCACGGGTGTTTTCGCCGCGCGGTCGCTCACAAGCTCCGCGCCGCAGAACAGACCCGCCCCGCGCACATCGCCGATGACCTCGTGTTTGCCCGCCAGAGCGGTCAGGTTGGCGACCAACCGCTCGCCCATGGCCACAGTATTCGCCAAAAGGCCTTCTTCCTCGATGATGTCCATATTGACCAAGGCGGCCGTCGGGCCCGCCGTACAGCCACCAAAGGTCGAGATGTCGCGGAAATAATCGAGCGGATCGTCGAGATTGGATTTGAACATGTCGAACACCTCTTCGGTGGTGACAAGGCAGGCAATCGCCGCATAGCCCGAGGCCACGCCTTTGGCCATGGTGACGAAATCGGGTTTGATCCCGTAGTGTTGATATCCGAACCATGTGCCGGTGCGCCCGACGCCGCAAACCACTTCGTCGATATGCAGCAAGATATCGTATTTTTGGCAAATTTCCTGCACGCGGGGCCAATAGCCTTCGGGCGGTACAATGACGCCGCCGCCTGCGGTGACCGGCTCCAGGCAGAGCGCGCCAATGGTTTCGGGCCCTTCGCGCAGGATGACGGCCTCGATCGCATCGGCGGCAGCGCGGCCATAATCGGCGCCCGACAGATGGCCAAGATCTTGATCCTCTTTGCGGTATTCAAGGCAATGGGGCACCTCGACAAACCCCGGCGCAAAGGGGCCGTATTGGGCGTTGCGCTCTTGCTGCCCGCCTGCCGACAGGCATCCGATGGTCGTGCCGTGATAATCGCGCGCGCGATAGAGGATTTTGTGTTTCACCCCGCCGTATTTCTTATGGGCGATCTGGCGCACCATTTTGAACGCTTTCTCATTCGCTTCGGAGCCGGAGTTGCAATAATACATCCGGCTCAGGCCCGGCATTTTCTCAAGCAGTTTTTCGGCAAAGAGCGCGCCGGGGATCGATCCGGCGGACCCGGCGAAATAGTTCAATTGCACCAATTGGTCGCGCACCGCATCGGCAATCCGTTCGCGGCCATAGCCGACATTGACGGTCCAAACGCCGCCAGACACCGCGTCGAGGTATTCCTTGCCATTATGATCCCATACCTTCATGCCGCGCCCTTCGGTGATGATCCGCGGCGCGCCGGTTTCAAACGGTTTATGTTGGGTCAGGTGATGCCAGACGTGGGCACGGTCGGCCGAGACGATTTTCTCGATGTCATTGCCGTGTAGGGTGCTGTCCATGTGAGGGCTCCGTTCGGTCAAGGTTAAAAGTCGCAATGGGCGGATGCGGCGCAGGCGTGTCGCAGCGCCGCGCGCAAGCGGTTGAAGCAAATCCTGCGCGCAAATGTGGCCACTTTGCAAGGGTGGGAAATACGGTGCTGGCCTTTGCTGCTGTTGGCCGCTGCGCGGCAATTGCGCCGCACCCCCCGCAGTTTTTTCTCAGTTGGTATGGGGGTGGTGGCGAGAATCGCTTTGGCGGACTAGTGTTAGGCAACAATACCCCTCCCAACGTTCGGACCTTTGCATGCCTCGAATATCCCCGCTTTTTGGCGCTGCCGCGCTTGCTGTATCTTTGAATGTCGCACCGCTTTGGGCCCAAGAGGCCGATTTCGCCCCCGTGGATGCGCCCGATGGCGCAGCCGGGGAACGGACCGCTGCACCGACCGAAGGCCCCGTAGCGCCGGCGCGCGGCGGGTATTCGAAAATCGGTTACGGGCGATTGATCAACAACGATTTGCTCGGCGACGGGCAGGACCGTTGGCGCACCGGTTCGGTGGCCTCGAGCCGTGTTTTTGGTCGCGCGCCGTGGTCCGGTGCCTTGCCCTCCCGCGTGGGGGATGTGGTGGAATTTCGGTTCCTGGGCGAGGTCATGGCCCCCGATCACCTTGGCACACCGGCGGCGGGCGACCGGCCCTTTGCGGGAGCGTTGTCTTGGGGCGCCCACACGCATTTTGTGCGGGGCGAAACGGAAATGTCGCTTGGGGCGGATCTGGTTGTGACCGGCAAACAGACTGGCCTTGATGGATTTCAAACCGGCTTACACGATTTGCTGGGCCGGGATGCGGCATCATCCGCCGTGCGCGATGCACAGATTGGCAATGGCGTGCACCCGACATTGGTGTTCGAAGCAGGGCGCGATGTTAATTTTGGCACCATGCGGTTGCGCCCCTTTGTCGAAGCGCGGGCGGGGGCGGAAACCTTGTTGCGGGCGGGGGCGGATTTGACCATCGGTTCGGTGGGTCTTGGTGAATTGCTGGTGCGGGATCCGGTCAGCGGGCAACGCTACCGCACCACCGAAAATGGCGAGACGGGGTATAGCTTTATCCTCGGGGCGGATGTGGCCTCTGTCGACAGCAGCATCTTCTTGCCCGAAAATCGCGGCTATCAATTGACCGATGCGCGGCGTCGTGCGCGTTTGGGGATGCATTGGCAGGGCGAAACCAGCTCGGTGTTCTACGGGCTGACCTATCTGGGCGAGGAATTCGTCGGTCAGGGCGAGGGGCAGGTGCTCGGCTCGCTGCGGCTTAACCTCGACTTTTGATTTTCTGCCACAGTTTCCAGAACTTGCATTTATGACCGTCAACGTCTCTAGGCAGGGGGCTTTGGCTCTGTTAACCTTTCGGTAATAAAGATGTAAAATCGAGGCAGCAGACAGGCATGAAAACGGGCTTTCGAGGCACGTTCGTCATTTCCTGGTCGCAAACAGTAGTTGATGGTCTAGAGGCCGCACCCGTTCAGGCATTGAATGTGGGCGCGGCATGGTCTTGGCGCGGGGATGCCGTGCGGGTGGATGGGCCGAGTGACATATTGCGGTTGGAGCAGGCGGACGGAGAAGCAGAACTTCGCAAACGTGCGGCGCGCATGGTGCGCCGTCTTGTGGGTGCGGCGGTGGCCCAGACCCCGCAGGCGGGGCAAGTCGATCTGAATGAGACCCTTCGAGACAGCAGTTTCGTCGTCACCGATGGTGCCAAAACCTATACCGTAACCTTGATCAATGTCGGACGGCGCGCACAGCCCCTGTTGATGTTCCTTGATGAGGTGCCGCCGCGCGATGCGGATTTGTGGATCGTGCACCATACATTGGACACTGCGGTGCAGACCCAATCGGGTGCCGGCGAAGGCGGGATCATTTGTTTCACCCCCGGTACGCTGATCCGCTGCGAAGACGGGCCGCGCGCGGTCGAGGATTTGCGCGAAGGCGACCGCGTGTTGACCAAAGACAGCGGCGCGCAGGAAATTCAATGGACCGGATCGCGCCGGATGAGCGGCGCGCGCCTGTTTGCGATGCCGAAGTTGCGCCCGATCCGTATTCGCACCGGTGCTTTGGGGATCGAACGCCCCGATGCGGAATTGCTGGTGTCGCCCGAGCACCGGATGCTCATTCAGGGGGATGAGGCGCGGGCGTTGTTCAACACCTCCGAGGTGTTGGTCGCAGCCAAGGATTTGGTGAACGGCTCGGACATCGTTGTCGATCTCAAGGTGCGGCAGGTGACTTATGTGCATCTTTTGTTGCCGTCACATCAAATCGTTTGGGCCAACGGTGTCGAAACCGAAAGCTTCCATCCGGCCAATGCCGCGCTTGGCACGCTTAGCCCCGAAGACCGCCGGCGCCTGTTGGAGCATCTGCCACAGTTGGAGCAAGATCCGCTTGGTTATGGGGATTTTGCGCGGCGCAATCTGAGCGCTTCCGAGGCGGCGATTTTGGGGCATGAGGCGGCGTAAGCCATCACGCGGATCACATGATTTGCTACCGGTCTTTGGTAACTGTTGACTCCGCCTCGCGCGGCTGTATAAGCGCGCTTTCATTGGTGTTGGTGGCCCTCGCAAGAGGATGCCTGTCGGGCTTCGGCCAGAGGACAACGCCCTTTCCATCGCTGCATGTCGTGGCGACCTTACTCGAAAGGAGATCAGCCGTGACCAAACGCACGTCTGCCAAGTATAAAATTGACCGCCGTATGGGCGAAAACATCTGGGGCCGTCCGAAATCCCCGGTGAACCGCCGCGAATATGGCCCCGGCCAACATGGTCAACGCCGTAAGGGCAAACTGTCGGACTTCGGTTTGCAGTTGCGCGCCAAGCAGAAGCTGAAAGGCTACTACGGCGATTTGACCGAGAAGCAATTCCGCCGCATCTTTGGTGAAGCAGAGCGTGTCAAAGGCGACACCGGTGAGAACCTGATTGGTTTGCTCGAACGCCGCCTCGATGCCGTTGTGTATCGCGCGAAATTTGTTGCGACCGTTTTTGCGGCCCGCCAATTCGTGAACCACGGCCACGTGACCGTGAATGGCAAACGCGTCAACATTCCCTCCTACCGTGTGAAAGAGGGTGACGTGATCGAAGTGCGTGATCGTTCCAAACAGATCGCAGTTGTGATCGAAGCCACCCAATTGGCCGAGCGCGACGTGCCCGATTACATCGAAGCGGACCACTCGAAAATGAAAGCGACCTTCGTGCGCACACCGGGCTTGGGCGACGTGCCTTATCCTGTGATGATGGAGCCGAACCTCGTGATCGAATTCTACGCGCAGAACTAATCCTGCGTCGATCCAATCGAGGAAGGGCCGCACCGAAAGGAGCGGCCCTTTTTCGTTTTGGGGCAGCGGTTTTTCTTTGCCTCAACCGCGCGCGGCCCGCTATGACGCGCATGTCTTTTCGTGGGCCATAGGGCCCGCAACCCGAAGGAGCTCCCGATGACCTATCCCGTTTATGGCCATATTGATGGCCCCATTGTGATGATCGGCTTTGGATCGATCGGACGCGGTACCTTGCCTTTGATCGAGCGGCATTTCGACTATGACGCCAAACAGTTTTGCGTGATTGACCCCTCGGATGCGGGCGCGACCTTTCTCAAGCAACGTGGCATTCGCCACGAACAGGTGGCTTTGACGGCGGAAAACTACCGCGCGGTTTTGGGCGGGCTGTTCGCAGGCGGCAAAGGCTTTTGCGTGAACCTCAGCGTCGATACCTCGTCTTTGGATATCATGAAGTTTTGCCGCGAACTTGGTGTGCTTTATATCGACACGGTGGTCGAACCTTGGGCGGGTTTCTATTTTGACACCACCGAAAATGCCGAGCGGACCAATTATGCCCTGCGCCAAACCGTGCGCGACGAAAAGGCCGCCAATCCGGGCGGGACAACGGCGGTGTCCTGTTGCGGGGCCAATCCGGGCATGGTGAGTTGGTTCGTGAAAGAGGCGCTCTTGGAGTTGGCCAAGGACACCGGTACCGATCCCACCGCGCCGCAGGACCGCGCCGGATGGGCGGGGTTGATGCAAAATCTGGGCGTCAAGGGCGTGCATATTGCCGAGCGCGACACCCAAGCCCGCCGCACCCCGCGCCCGCGCGATGTGTTCGTGAACACGTGGTCGGTCGAGGGGTTCATTGCCGAAGGGTTCCAGCCCGCCGAATTGGGATGGGGCACCCACGAGACATGGATGCCCGAAACGGCGCATCGTCACGATGTCGGATGTCAGGCGGGGATATGGTTCGAACGTCCCGGTGCGATCACGCGGGTGCATACATGGTGTCCGACGCCGGGGCCGCAGTTCGGCTATTTGGTGACGCATAACGAGGCGATTTCAATCTCGGACTATTACACCGTCGGCGCGCCCGATGCGCCGGCCTATCGCCCGACTTGCCATTACGCCTATCACCCTTGCGATGATGCGGTTCTGTCCCTGCACGAGATGTTCGGATCGGGGCGTCAGCAGCAGGTGCACCACATCCTGACCGAAGACGAGATCGTCGAGGGCATCGATGAATTGGGCGTTCTGCTGTATGGGCATGCGAAAAATGCCCTGTGGTATGGATCGCGCCTGAGCAATGCCGAGGCGCGCGACCTTGCGCCCTACCAAAACGCCACCGGATTGCAGGTCACGTCGGCGGTTCTGGCCGGTATGGTTTGGGCGATTGAGAACCCGACTGCGGGGATTGTGGAGACTGATGAGATGGATCATGCGCGATGCCTTGAGGTGCAGCGCCCGTATCTTGGTCCGGTGGAGGCGCATTACACCGATTGGACGCCCTTGCAGGATCGTTGGGAGCATTTCCCCGAAGATATCGACGAGAATGATCCTTGGCAGTTTCGCAATGTTCTGGCGACCTGAGGCGGCGTTGCGGCGGGCGGTATCGCGCGCGGCGATGGTCGGAGCCTCCGGCGGGGATATTTAAGAGAAAGCAGAAAGGGCGCGCGGGCAATGAACCCTTTGAACGGGCGGGGGCGAAATGCCGCAGTGCGCCTGATCGCGGGTTCATTCTTCCCTTGGGGGCTGCGCGCGGTTAAGAGGTTTGCAGGAGAATTTAACGATGACGCAGATTACGCCGCAATCCGGCATTATGGAGATCAGCCTGTATCAATCGGGGGCCTCGAAGATCGAGGGCGTCGAACAGGTGGTTAAGCTCAGCTCGAATGAGAACCCTTTTGGCCCCTCGGAGGCGGCATTAGAGGCGTTTCGCCGTGCGTCTTATACGTTGCACCGCTACCCGTCGACGGATCACGCGGACCTGCGCGCGGCCATTGGCGAGGTGCACGGGCTTGATCCGGCGCGGATCATTTGCGGGGTTGGCTCGGACGAGGTCATTCACTTTTTGTGCCAATGCTATGCGGGGCCGGGTGATGAGGTGATCCACACCGAACACGGGTTTTCGATGTACCGGATTTCGGCCTTGGCGGCGGGGGCGACACCGGTTGAGGTGTCCGAATGCGACCGCGTCGTTGACGTGGATGCGATTTTGGCGGCTTGCAATGACCGCACGCGATTGGTGTTCATTGCCAATCCAGCCAACCCGACCGGCACGATGCTCTCCAAATCCGCATTGACGCGGCTTGCTGATGGGGTGCCGGATCATACGATTTTGGTGATCGACAGCGCCTATGCCGAATATGCCAAAGGGTATGATGGCGGTGCGGCTTTGGCCACGGTCCGGCCGAATGTGGTGATGACGCGGACTTTTTCCAAGCTGTACGGATTGGGCGGTTTGCGGGTTGGATGGGGATATGGTCCGCAGGACATCATTGACGTTCTGAACCGTATTCGCGGGCCGTTCAATTTGAGCCAACCGGCCTTGGTCACCGCAGAGGCGGCCGTGCGCGACCGTGCCTATGCCGAGAAATGCCGCACCGAGAATGCACGATTGCGCGATTGGTTGGCGGCGGCGTTGGCCGACGTGGGCGTGCCATCCGACCGGTCATCGGCGAATTTCATTTTGGCACGGTTTGAGAGCGCGGCGCAGGCAGAGGCCTGCAATGCCCATTTGAATGCGCAGGGTCTGATTGTGCGGGCAACGACGGGATATAAATTGCCGCAGTGTTTGCGCATCACCATCGGCGACGAGGCATCTTGCCGCCGTGTGGCCCATGCGATCGGGCAGTTTCTGGGGGCGGAGACATGAGCATGCCGAAGCAAAATCCGGTCTATGGCCGCGTCGCGCTGATCGGGCTTGGCTTGATCGCATCGTCGATGTTTTGGGCGATCAAACGCGCCGGATTGGCGGGCGAGGTAACCGGTTATGCGCGGTCGGAGGCAACACGGGCCACGGCGCGTGAAATCGGGCTGTGTGACCGTGTGTGTGACAGCGCGGCAGAGGCCGCAGAGGGTGCGGATTTGGTCGTGCTTTGTGTCCCCGTTGGTGCGATGAGCGCGGTTGCCGCCGAGATCGCGCCGGTGTTGAAATCTGGTGCGACGGTTTCGGATGTGGGATCGGTCAAGGCCGCCGTGATCGCGGCCATTGCCCCGCATATTCCCGCTGGTGTGCATTTCATTCCAGCGCACCCATTGGCGGGCACCGAGCACAGCGGCCCGCGGTCGGGATTTGCCGAATTGTTCGACAATCGGTGGAGTTTGATCGTCCCCACTGCGGGTAGCGACGCCGCCGCCGTGGCGAAATTGCGCGGGTTCTGGGAGGGGCTGGGCGCAAATGTCGAGGAAATGGACGCCGAGCATCATGATCTTGTGCTTGCCGTGACCAGCCATACGCCGCACTTGATTGCGTACACGATGGTGGGCGTGGCGGATGATTTGCGCCGCGTGACCGACAGCGAAGTGATCAAATATTCTGCCGCCGGTTTTCGCGATTTCACGCGGATCGCCGCATCGGACCCGACCATGTGGCGCGATGTGTTTTTGAACAACAAAGAGGCGACGTTGGAGATTTTGGGGCGCTTTACCGAAGAGCTTTTTGCGCTGCAACGGGCAATTCGCACCGGCGATGGCGATATGCTGCATGACTATTTTACGCGCACGCGGGCGATCCGGCGCGGCATCATCGAAGCGGGCCAAGACACCGATGCGCCCGATTTCGGTCGCTCCAAGGCGGGCAGTTGAGCCTGCGCATAGGTGGTATTTTGGCGCTCATCTTGGGCGCTGGCATGGCGGCGGCGGCCGCGCCGGAGGTTTCTCTACGCCCTGTCGCGCGCGCCGGTTCGGATCGGGCGCCCGCTGCGCAGACCGCGCCGCAAAATCCCGCGCAAGAGACGCAGAAAAAACAACTTGGTTTGTTGCGCTCCTTGCGTCCGAACGCGCGCGGCAAGACGGTCGAGGCCACGGGCCGCAAGGCACGCAAATTGGCCAAGAAGGGGGCTGTCTGCAAGGATATTGCCATTCAAGGCGATGCCATGGGCCGTGTGCCCGGTCGCCTCAATGGCTGCGGCGTGGCCGATGCCGTGCGGGTGCGGTCGGTGTCCGGTGTGGCGCTGAGCACGGCGTCGGTGATGGACTGCGGCACCGCGAAGGCGCTTAAATCATGGGTGGATCGGGGGATGAAGCCGGCGGTGGGTGACCTCGGCGGCGGCGTGAAAACCATCCGCGTGGCGGCGCATTACGCGTGCCGCACCCGCAACAATCAACGCGGCGCGAAAATCTCCGAACATGGCAAGGGCCGCGCGATTGATATTTCGGGATTTACCTTGGTTAATGGCACGCACATCAGCGTGTTGCGCGATTGGGCGCGCGGCCGTGAAGGTCGCGCCTTGAAGAAAATGCATGGGGCGGCCTGCGGGCCATTCGGCACGGTCCTGGGCCCGAACGCCAATAAATTCCACCGCGATCATTTCCATTTCGACACGGCGCGCTACCGCAGCGGCAGCTATTGCCGATAGGGTTCAGCGTAGACGGATCAGCGGCGCGTGGCCAATGGGCAGAGGACCCAGCCGGATCAAGCCGCCTTTGAAATCTAGTGGAATATCAAGAGTTTTCGGGTTGCCCGCCATTTGCGCCAAGGTGCCCAACGCCCGTTCGGTCAGATTGACCATCGCCTCGGGTAGAATGCCTGATTGACGGGCCAGTTGGATGATCTCGGGCCAATTTCGGGCCTTGACGGTGATGCGCCCCGTGGGGATGCCGCGCGCGTCGATGGTCAGGCTCCCTGCCGCCGCCAATTGCAGATCGCCCCATGTGGCTTCGGCTAATTTCAGGTCGATCAACACCGGTTGCGGTCGTGCGCGCTCAATAGAGAACCGGTCCCAGGGCGCATCAAATTCGATGATCGTATCTGCTTTGAGCGTGCCCAACGCCTCCGGAAGTCGGCCCTGCGGATCAATGAGTTTACGCATTGGCGTCGATGGCGAAACCCCTGTGCCGTCGACTCCGAACCGATAGCGACGCTCGAACCCTGCGGCGCGTTCCATTGCGAAATTCAACTGCTCCAAGGTTAATTCTCCGCCGTCTTCGCGGGTGCGGATGGCGACAGATTCGCTTTCGAACACCGCGCGTTCGACGGCAAGAGAGCCGCGCGGCGCAACACGCAGTGAGGCGCGCATGCGGGTGCTGTCGATGTCGAATTTGGCGAGGGGTGTGGCAATTAACTGGCTGTTGGGCCAGACGGCGATGATATGTGTGGGCCGGTAGCTGAGTGCGAAAAGTTGAAAAAATGGCGCTTGCCATGCGAGGCCAGTGGCCGGGTCGGCCAAAGACAGATCGCTGAACGTGTTGTCAAAGCGGTTTGGAAAGCCACGCAACGCATGATCGGAATACTCGGCAACCCAACCTTCGGATTGGCGCGCCTCGAACCATGTCTCTATACCGCCGCGCAGGGCGCGGGCGCCGACGACCCAATAGCCCGACCATAAAAGCGCCGCCGCAATCACCAAGACTATCAATCGCCGCATCGCATTTGCCCTCTTTTGCCGTCCGTGTTGCCGTGTTTATAAGGGCGGGCGCAAAAGGACCAGCATCATGACACTTTGGGTATTCGGTTACGGCTCTTTGGTATGGAACCCCGGTTTTGAGGTCGAGGAACGGGTGATTGCACGCCTGCCGGATTATGCGCGCAGCTTTTGCATGCGCTCGATCCATCATCGTGGCACCGATGAAAATCCCGGGTTGGTTCTGGCCTTGGACGCGATGCAGGGCGCGGCCTGCGAGGGGGTGGCCTTTCGGGTTGAGGATGCCCGTTCTGATGCGGTTATGGCCTATCTGCGCGACCGCGAATTGGTGTCTTCTGCCTATGTGGAACGCGAGCTAGAGGTCGAGTTGCGTGGCGGCGGGCGCGAGGTCGCGGTGACCTATGTGGTTGATCCGAACCATGTGCAATATTGCGGTGGCCTGGCGTTGGAAGAACAGGCGCAGATCATCGCCCGCGCGCATGGTGGGCGCGGTCCAAACAGCGAATATCTCTTCAATACCTCGCAGCATCTGGATGACTTGGGGCTTGGCGATGCCGATTTGAATTGGCTGAGCACGCGGGTGCGCGCGTTGTTGTGATCACTGTCGTGGCCTGCGGCGGCTAAATCTCTTGGCGTGGGCGGGGTTTTGCGATTAAGCTTTGGCAAAGAAAACCAGAGTTCAGGAGCCCTGCGCATGGCGCATCCGGACCGCGAGGCCGATCCGCAATTCACTCAACCGGTGCGACAGATCATGTCGATGCTCATTGCACTGGCCTTGGCGGGCGCGGGGGTCTTCCTTGCACTGCCACGGGTGATGCCGGTATTCGAAGCCAATCCTTATCTCAATAGTTTTATCGTCTTCGTGTTCGCGGTTGGCGTGGTGTCCTGTTTCTTGCAGGTGGCGCAATTGGTGTCTTCGGTGCGCTGGATCGAAGCCTTCGCCCGTGACAGCACCGAGCGCGAGGGCGTCACGGCGCCGCGTCTCTTGGCGCCGCTGGCGGCGTTGCTGCGGTCGCGATCGAAGCGGATGCAAATTGCGGCAAGTTCATCCGCATCGATTCTTGATAGCGTGGCGACGCGCATCGATGAAGCCAGGGATGTCACGCGGTATATTGTCAACCTATTGGTTTTCCTCGGTCTTTTGGGGACTTTTTACGGGTTGGCGACGACGGTTCCGGCGCTTGTCGATACGATTCGCGGCCTTGCCCCCAAAGATGGCGAAACCGGAGTCGCGGTGTTCAACCGGTTGATGACCGGGCTTGAGGCGCAATTGGGCGGCATGGGCGTGGCCTTTGCGTCGTCATTATTGGGCTTGTCGGGGTCCTTGGTTGTCGGGCTTTTGGAATTGTTTGCCGGACATGGGCAGAACCGGTTTTATCGGGAGTTGGAAGAATGGCTGTCGACCATCACCCGCGTGGGCTTCGCATCCGAAGGCGGCGATAGCAGCGTTGAAAATAACGTGGTCGCGGGCGTGTTGGACCATATGGCTGAGCAAATGGAAACGCTTCAGGATCTCTTTGAGCAATCGGATGTCCGCCGCGCGCAGGTCGATGAAAAACTGGGAGTGTTGGCGGATGCTGTCGAACGGTTGACCCTGCGATTGGGGGATCAATCGGCCGCGCATGAAAGCCATCTTGCATTGGAACGGATTGCCGAGGGCCAAGAGCGGATGATCTCTGCAATGGAGCAAGCCGCAGCACTGTCGGCGGGGGCTGCGGGCGCCGCCGGTGATAGTGACGGATTTGATGCCGAAAGCCGCATGCGGCTGCGGTCGATCGATGTGCAGATGTTGCGCATTCTCGAAGAGATCAGCGCCGGACGCCAAGAGACCATGACCGAATTGCGCAGCGATATAGCGGCCTTGGGCCGTGCTTTGGGCCAAAACCGCAGCACCGGACCACGCAAGATGCGGTTGGCCCAAAGCGATGATGGTGCGGATGCGGGCGGGGAGGGCTGACCTATGGCTCTGTCGCGCCGCGCGGTTCGCGAGCCTGCGCCGATCTGGCCCGGATTTGTCGATGCGATGACCGGGCTGTTATTGGTTCTGGTCTTCGTGTTGACGATTTTTATGGGGGTGCAATCGGTCCTGCGCGAGACGATCAGCGGGCAGGAAAGCCAGCTTGATGCTTTTTCAGACGAGGTCGCGGCCCTGTCGCGGGCGCTCGGGTTGGAGCAACGACGCGCGGGGGCCCTTGAAGATCGTCTGGGCGAATTGTCGGCGACCTTGGCGCGTGCACAGGGGCAAGCGGCAGAGCAAGCCACGTTGATCGCGACATTGCGCGGGGAAGGGGCAGCACAGGCGGCGGCATTGGATTCGGCCACGGCGCAAATCACCAATTTCGAGGCGCAGGTGGCGGCCTTGATCGCAGAGCGCGCAGTGTTGCAGGGAGATGTTGCCGCTGCGAGCGAATTGGCCGGTGATTTGCGGGCGCGGATCGCCGAGGTGGAAGACAGCCGCGATGCCGCGCAATTGGAGGCGGATGCTCGTGCCGAAGCCTTGCGGTTGGCCGAGGCCAAGCGCGCGGCGCTTGAGGCCATGGCGGCGGAGCTGAGGGCGGATCTGGCAGCGGGCGAGGCGGAACTTGCGGCGCAGCAGACAGAATTGACCGCAGCAACATCAAAACTTGAAGCTGAAGAAGGGGCGCGTTTGGCAGAAGCCGCTGCAGCCCAAAGGTTGCGCGAACGACTTGAAAACGCTGACGCGGAACTCACCGCGATGACTTTGGCGCTTGAAAATCAACGGGCCAAGGCCGAAGAAACCCTGACGCTTTTGGCCGCAGCGGAAGCGGCGCGGGATGCCTTGGAGGAGGCACAGACCTCGGAGTTGACCGATGCCGAGCGCCGCGCGGGGCTTTTGGCGGCGGCGAATGCGGCCTTGTCCGACGAACGGGAAAAGTCGGCGGAAGCGCAACGCCAGCAAGCTTTGCTCAATCAGCAGGTCGCAGCGCTGCGTGGACAATTGTCGAGCCTTCAGGCGCTTTTGGACGATGCGAAATCCCGCGACGCTGCGGCACAGGTGCAGTTGCAATCTCTGGGTTCGGATTTGAATGCGGCCTTGGCCCGTGTGGCCGCCGAGGAACGCAAGCGCGCCGAATTGGAAGCCGCAGAGCGCAAGAGACTGGAGGCGGAAACCCGGGATCTGGCGAAATACCGTTCCGAGTTTTTTGGCCGGATGCGCGAGGTATTGGGAGCGCAAGAGGGTGTGAAAATCGTTGGGGATAGATTCGTGTTTTCCTCCGAAGTTCTGTTCCCGCCCGGTGCGGCGGAGCTATCGGCACAGGGTCAACGTGAAATCGCCAAGGTTGCGCGCATTTTGCGCAATGTCGCCGGTGACATTCCAAGCGGAATCGATTGGGTGATCCGTGTGGACGGCCATACCGATAACGTGCCCCTCTCTGGCACGGGCGAATTTGCCGACAATTGGGAGCTAAGCCAAGCACGGGCCTTGTCCGTGGTGCGCTATATGTCCGGCGATTTGGGTATCGCGCCGGACCGGCTTTCGGCCAACGGGTTTGGTGAATTCCAACCGGTGAACCGCGCCAATACCCCCGCCGCACGGGCGCAGAACCGCCGGATCGAATTGAAACTTACCGAGAAGTAGGGGCGTATCCGCCGGTTTTTAGGGCAGGGTGAATGTCGCGGCGCTTTGCCCGATCATCGCGTCCTTGCGGAGCAAAACTGCCGTGCCGTCATACTGTCCTGATGGCCACTGCCGCGCGCGCAGTTTTTTGCCGGTGGCCCTGAAAAACTGGGCCTGGTCTTTTTCCAACACGGCGTCGTGGCGGATGATTTCGCCCGCCGGTCCGGTGATGATCATCCGCAATATATCCCCCCGTTGACCGCCAAAGGCATAGGTCCAGAACACAATGGCAGCGGCGTCGGGGGCAAGGGGTTGATCGGCGGTTCCGGCTTTGATGGTATCAAAACTGGGCACGGTAGGGGAGAACCCCGCCGCAAGCACGCCGCCGGCAGAATAGGGAATGTCGATGTCCCACAGGCTCTCCTGTGAGGGCGTGCCACAGGTGATTTGACCGTCGGGATCAAAGGGATCGACCTGCGCGCCGTTTTTGCGCACCGAGATATGCAAATGCGGGAATTGGGTGCGTCCGCTGAGACCGATTTCGCCCAAGGGGGTGCCGGCGGTGACCCGCGCGCCCTTGGTCACAGAAATCGTGCCACGCTTCATGTGGCAATATTGCGTGTCCCATCCGCCGGCATGGCGGATCACGACCCCGTTGCCGCATTCCTTGTCTTTGATATCGGCTTCATTGGCGTGGTTGAGGGCCACGTCGTCCATTCCGTCGCGCAGGCCCAGCACCACCCCATCGGCAGCGGCCAGAACCTTCACGCCCGCCTCCATGTCTTTTCGGCTGCGCAGGCGGATGTCAGTGCCTTTGTGGGCGTTGTAGGTGGATTTTCCGCAGGTGTAATCCGAGGCCGCGCCGGAGGGGTCATCATCAACATAATGCTGGATGAAACAGGTGTCGCCCAAAGTGCATTCGACAGGCCAGGAAAGTGAAAAATCCTCCGCAACGGCGGGCGCTGCGGAGGATAGTAGCAAAGCAATATATCGTGCGAACCGCATCAATCGGCGGTGAGTAGGGGCGGTTTTTTGCTCGACGAGATGCGGCCCTTTTTCGGCCCTTCGATCTTGAGGTCGATTTTGCCATCCTTGACGCCGACTTTGACCACACCGCCCTTGGCGAGCTTCCCGAACAGCAATTCTTCGGCCAGCGGCTTTTTGATGTGCTCTTGGATCACTCGGCCCAAGGGGCGCGCGCCCATCTTGCTGTCGTACCCTTTGTCGGCCAACCATTCGGCGGCAGGGCGGGTCAGCTCGATGGTGACATTGCGGTCCATCAATTGCGCTTCGAGTTGCAGCACAAATTTCTCGACCACTTGCAAGATCGTGTCTTTGGGCAGCGGCGCAAAGGAGACGACCGCGTCCAGACGGTTGCGGAATTCCGGCGTGAACGTGCGTTCAATGGCTGCGGTATCCTCGCCCTCGCGGCGGTCACGGTTAAACCCGATGGCCTCTTTGGCTTGCTCTGTGGCACCGGCATTGGAGGTCATGATCAAGATCACATTGCGGAAATCCACCGTGCGGCCATTGTGGTCGGTTAGCTTGCCGTTGTCCATCACCTGCAGCAGGATATTGTAGACATCGGGGTGGGCTTTTTCCATCTCGTCGAGGAGCAGCACGCAATGCGGATGCTCGTCCACACGGTCCGTCAACATGCCACCTTGGTCAAACCCGACATAGCCGGGAGGCGCACCGATCAGGCGCGAGACAGCGTGCTTCTCCATGTATTCCGACATGTCAAAGCGCAGCAGTTCAACCCCGAGGACATCAGCCAATTGTTTGGCCACTTCGGTTTTACCCACGCCAGTTGGGCCGGCAAAGAGATAATTGCCAATGGGTTTTTCCGGCTCGCGCAGACCGGCACGGGCCAGTTTGATCGCGGAAGACAGCGAATCGATGGCTGCGTCCTGTCCAAAGACCACGCGTTTGAGCGATTTTTCCAGATCCTTGAGCACTTCGGCATCGTCTTTCGAGACGTTCTTTGGCGGGATGCGGGCAATTTTCGCAACCACGGCTTCGATCTCTTTGACGCCAAGGGTTTTGCGGCGTTTGCTTTCGGGCACCAGCCGTTGTGCGGCACCGGCCTCGTCGATCACGTCGATGGCTTTGTCAGGCAATTTGCGGTCGTGAATGTAACGCGCGGCCAATTCCACCGCCGTTTTGATCGCATCATTGGTGAATTTCACCGCGTGATGCTCCTCGAAATAGGGTTGAATGCCGCGCAGAATTTTGACTGCATCCTCGACGCTTGGTTCACTGACGTCGATTTTCTGGAACCGGCGGCTAAGTGCGCGGTCCTTTTCGAAATGCTGGCGGAATTCTTTATAGGTGGTCGAACCCATGCAGCGCAGTTTGCCGCCCTGCAAAGCGGGCTTCAAAAGGTTCGAGGCATCCATCGCGCCGCCAGACGTGGCGCCGGCACCAATCACGGTATGAATTTCGTCGATGAACAGCACCGCATCGGGGTGGTCTTCGAGTTCAGTGACCACGGCTTTGAGGCGTTCTTCGAAATCGCCGCGATAACGGGTGCCGGCCAAAAGCGCGCCCATATCGAGCGAGAAAATGGTGGTTTCCGACAGAACATCAGGAGTTTCGCCTGCGACGATTTTGCGGGCAAGACCTTCGGCAATGGCGGTTTTCCCAACGCCGGGATCACCGACCAAGAGCGGGTTGTTCTTGCGGCGGCGGCACAGCACTTGAATGCAGCGTTCTACCTCGCCGGAGCGGCCGATCAACGGATCGACATCGCCTTGGCGGGCTTTTTCATTGAGATCGACACAGTATTTCCCAAGCGCGCTTTCCTTGGCTTCTGTGGCCTCGGTTGCGGTGCTGTCGTGGTCGGCCTCGTCGCTGGCACCCGAAATCGGGCGCGGTTCGCCGTAAGCGGGATCTTTGGCAACGCCATGGGCAATGTAATTGACCGCGTCGTAACGGGTCATGTCTTGTTCTTGCAAGAAATAGGCCGCGTTGCTTTCGCGCTCTGCAAAGATTGCAACCAGAACATTCGCGCCGGTGACCTCTGTGCGGCCGGAACTTTGCACATGGATGGCGGCGCGTTGAATGACCCGTTGGAAGGCGGCGGTCGGCACGGATTCCGATCCGTCGATATCGGTGACGAGATTGGCCAGATCCTCGTCGATAAACTCCACCAAAGTCCGTCGCAAATCATCCACATCGACGCTACAGGCCTTCATGACCTTGGCCGCTTCGGGCTCGTCGAGCAGGGCGAGCAAAAGATGCTCGAGGGTGGCAAATTCATGGCTACGGGCATTCGCAAGCGCCAGCGCGGCGTGGATTGCCTGTTCCAGTGTGTTCGAGAATGAAGGCACTGTGTGCTCCTTCTGATCTGGGTTGGGGCGATGTTGGCACCAACCATGGCCTGATAGTCTTAAAGTTTGGTCGATTGCGGCGCTGCTTCAAGTGCTTTTTCGAATTTTCTGATCACAATTCGTGATTAGGGTCGTATTTGCCGTGATTATGCACCCTAGGCGGTTGCGTTGCCGCAGGGGCAAGAGCGCGTTCGTTGCATAGAGCGGGAGTGAACGGGTGGTGCTTGGCAGGTTTTGGCAGGTGATAGGGCGTGGCCCGAAGGCTTTGACATGGGCGCGCGGTGCGGCTTTGCCTAGGGGAGTTAGAATTTATCCTTGCGGGCACGCAATTCGGTGAAGATGTCGGCGGGTGCCGCGCCTTCCATCCCGATGGCCCGTGCAAGCGCCGGATCATCACAGCGCAAGAACGGATTGGTCGCAAGCTCGAGGGCCAAGCTCGACGGAACGGTGAAGGCGCCTTTGGCGCGGGCGGCGTCGATATCTTTGCGACGCTGTTGCAGAGCAATGTTGTCGGGATCAACTGTGCGGGCGAATCCGGCGTTGCTTTGGGTATATTCATGTCCGGAATAGACCATGGTTTCGGGCGGTAGCGCGGCCATTTTGCCGAGGCTTTCATACATCTGTACCGGTGTGCCTTCGAAGAGGCGCCCGCATCCCAAGGCCATCAGGCTGTCGGCACTGAATAATGCGGCACTGGCCGGCAGGTAAAAGGCTATATGGCCAAGCGTATGGCCGGAGACGTCGATAATCCGGACCTCTTCGCCGCCAAAACGCAACCGGTCGCCTTCGGATACGGCGGTATCAAGCGCGGGCAAACGATGGACGTCTGCGGCGGCACCTATAACTTGCGCGGGGTCGGTTTCGAGCAATGGCGCAACGCCGTCGATATGATCCCAATGGTGATGGGTGAGAAAAATGTGGGTTAAACGCCAGCCCCGGGCACGCAATTCTTCGCGGATCGGCGCGGCATCGGGCACATCCACCACGGCGGTCTGGCCGCTATTGGCGTCATGCAGAAGATAGGCATAATTGTCCTTAAGACAGGGGATGGTGACGATCTCAAGAGGCATGGCATTTTATCTCCCTGTTGCTATGCTTTGCACAAATCTATGCTCAACGTGACCGATCCGGAGCCTGCCTGCAATGCATCTTGATGTTCAAGACCTGCGCAACTTTTACTACCGCAGCCATCTGGGCCGCGCAGCCCAAAAGACTGTGCGCGATCATATGTTGCGTCTCTGGCCCGAGGCCAAGGGGCAAACCGTGGTGGGGTTCGGGTTCTCCGTACCACTCTTGCGCCCTTACCTCGCACAGGCGCGCCGTGTTGTGGCCTTGATGCCTGCGCCGCAGGGGGTGATGCCGTGGCCTGCGGGGCAACCCAATGTATCGGTGCTGAGCGAGGAAACCCTTTGGCCATTGGAAACCGGACGGGTGGACAAATTGGTGTTACTGCACGGGTTGGAAACGTCGGACCGCCCTTCGGACCTGCTTGAAGAATGCTGGCGGGTGCTTGGACCGGGGGGGCGGGCGTTGTTTATCGTGCCGCATCGCGCCGGACTTTGGTCGCGGTCGGATCGGACGCCGTTCGGGTTTGGGCGCCCCTACAGTCAGGGGCAATTGGAAACCCAGCTTAAGCGGCACAATTTTTTGCCGGAACGGCATTTGAGCACATTGTATCAACCGCCGTCGCACCGGCGGTTCTGGCGCAAGACCGCGCCGATGTGGGAGAGCGTCGGCGGGACCTTGTCGATGGTGCTGTCGGGCGGTGTGTTGATGGTCGAGGCGACAAAACGGGTGCATTCGCCGGTCGGGCCGGGGTTGCGCGAGGCGGTTCGCAAGCCGCTGGGTGCCTTGGCGCCCAAACCAGAAGCGAAGCCGATCTAGCGGTGGTCTGGCAGAGCGGCGCGCAGGATTGGCGCGCATATGGCGCAGTGCGTTTTAGGTCTCCGACCAACCATTGCGCGCCTACCCTCGGGGCAAACACACCAATGGTCGAGCTTGGCCGTTATGAGGCCATCTTAGTGAACGCAGGGCGTGTTGCGGGAAATCTATATGGCGCCCGGCGCGGCCGCACCCCGGTCGCCGCAATCTGGGCGCACGATGACCGGGCACACGGGGCCGGGATGGCACATAAAGCGCGTGCCCGTGTATGAGCGCGTGCTTTCGGTTTCTTCCTGATAACGGTTTAGGTCGAGGGGCTCGACGTCATGGTGTTGAGCGGGATCGTCAGCGTGTCGGCCAACGTGCCATTGACGGTCAAATTCAGGCTGTCGTTCAACGCGTCCGAGACGATAAAGCCGCCCGCGCCATCGGCAACCCCGGTCGTTAGCCCCAGATCAACCGTTGCCATAATCGTGCCGCCGCCAAAGTCGGCAAGGAATCCTTCTTGGGTCAATCCGGTGCCGGCAGGTTTGTGCAGGAAGTAAACCGTGCCGGTTTGATTGAAGCTGAGCGGATCACCGGAGCCTGCGTCCGTCACGGTTTCGGATGAAACCACCGTCACTTGATAGTAATCCACCGCAGCATCCGCCGCCAGATTGACGGTCAGGGTGTCTGCCTCTTCGCTAAAGGCCAATGTGACCGGCGCGGTGGAGGCGGTCAGGTTCAAGGTGACCGCATCGGTGCCGGTGCCCGGATCGATCACCGCGCCGCCTGCGGTGGTGATCGCGTCATCGCCTGCGCCTGTGTCGATCACGACGTTGGCTTCGCCGGCGGTGATGGTATCATTGCCATCGCCCAGATCGACGATGCCGCCAACACCTTCGGTCCATGTGATATTGTCATTCCCCGCACCCGCATCGAGCAGCGTGGATGCCGTGATCGTGGCGGTGTCATCGCCTTCGGTCAGGGTTTGTGGGGTGATCGGCACGGTGAAGGTATCGGGCGCATCGGCGGCCAAAGCATCCTCGGTGCTGGTGACAAACCCGATAGCGGTTTCGACGTCAAAATCTGCGGCGACGATATTGGTAAAGCGCACCGTCAGCGACCCAACCTCATCACCAGTGGCATTGGTGGCGGTCAACAGCACATCAACACGGGTGTTGGCCTCGTTGCTGGTGGTGGTCAATTCGCTGATGACAGCAATGTCACCGTCTGCCGAGGCAAAGGCATCGATAAGCACCGTATCTTCTGCGGCGTTGAAATCGGTGATCTCGAAGATTGCACCATCCACGGCCGGTAGACCGTCTGCACCGGTCCAATCGCTCAGCATGTCTTCGGCTCCGGTCAAACCGACAACAAATGTATCCGCGCCCTCGCCGCCGGTGGCATAGGCATGTGCCGCCGCGATGGTGCTGCCCTGATAGGCAAGGGTGTCGTCGCCGTCGCCGCCTTCCAGTTCGGTGTTCTGCACCCCGAGGATCAGGTCGGCACCACCGTTGCCAAGCGCAGTTGCGTTGCCGCTCGCCGCGAGGGAGTCATCGTCCAGACCGCCTTTCCCAACCGATTGGTCCGACAAGATCAGCGTATCGCTACCGGCGTCACCTTTGGCCAATGCGGTGCCGCTGGCGGTGAGGGTGTCGCTGCCCTCTTCTCCCTCGCCAAAAGCGTTGCCGGTCAAGGTCATGATATCGCTGCCAAATCCGCCGGACAGGGTGGAATCCCCGGCGCCTATCAGCGTATCCGATCCGGTGCTGCCAATTGCTTCGCCATTGGCCGATGCGGTGAGCATATCATTGCCGGCGCCGCCGACGACTGTGCCGGTGCCTTCTGCAATCATGGTATCGTCGCCATCGCCGCCAAAGGCGACCTCATCATCCGATGCGGTGAGGGTATCCGCACCGGGGGTGCCGGTGATGGTGTCAATCTCCGGCGGTTCGGACGGCGGAAGCTCTGGCGTTTCATCCACCTCTTCGGCCTCGTTCTCTTCGGCTTCGTTGTCGCCGGAATCATCGGCAATATCATACAGAATTCCGAGGGCCATTGATCCGACCAAGGCATAGAAAACCGTCAATATCATCCCCGAAACTCCCGCTAAACATGGTTAACTCTAGATAGCGTTGGGGGATGGGGTGGTCAATTTATGCGGGTATTGGTGGGGTTGGGGTGCAACAATCATTGACTTAGAGCGAGATTGTTTCGCGAATCGCATGCCAACGGGCAGAGTTTACGGCGGCGGGATGACTGATTCTGTCCGAGATAAGGACTGCGCACGGGCGCAAGGGCGCGCCGGACTTGAGGTGGTGTCAGGCGGCGGCGTTGGGGCGGCGGTGTCGGCTCGAATGCGCTGGGCGCAGTGACCGGCGAGGAGCGAAAGGGCGACGCCCACATGTATTGCCTACAGGAAAATCGTTGTTCTATTGGGCCTGTGGAAACCCGCTCTATTATCGAAACACTGGCCTATGGGGCCATCGGCCCCGGCATGGCGGCTGGCGCAGCCGTGGTATTGCGCCGGATTTCACCCTGTCTCGGCCCTGCATCCTGATTGGCTTGATCGACCGGACCCTAAAAGGGACCAGAATTAGGCCGCGAGACGGGCCGTGATGCTGAAGGCGAGGTCGACGCGTTTGAGATCATGTTGACCGGTGACGCGGATCACACGGCGGGCGGGAATGACGCCGTCTTGCAGCAATACGACATCGGTATAGAGACCTTCGGGGTGTGGGCGAAAGCTGATGCGCGGGACGGAGCGACCCTCGGTCAGCTCAATCAACAGAATTTCGTGCTCGGGAGCGAAGCCGTTGATCACGTCATCGGGCGCACCGATGCCCGCGCCGTGGTGCAGGGACAGTGCGGCAGGCGTCGGGGTTTCGGGGATAACCTGCGGCTCTGTCGGTAGCGCTGCGCGGATCGGGGCAGCGTCACTGTCGTGCGTGGCTTCGGGGAGGGCGGCAGCATGGATTTGCGTGGCGCGAGTGGCCAGCGCGGCGCAGCGGCCCAAGAGGACGGCATCTTCTTCACTCTCGAGCATATCGTCTTCGTTGTCGGTGTTTTGCGCCCCGTGTTGCTCTGCGGTGTCCGGCGTGGCTGTGTCGGTTGCGGGTGCCGGATCGGGAGCGGGAGTGGCCGGATGCAGCGGCGTGCGGCGACGGTCTTCGGGGGCGTTAAAGACCATCGTGTCGGCATCCGTGATCATCAAAGCTGCGACAGCGGATTCGGTTGCGGTATTGGATTGCACCGCAGAAATATCATCAGTGGGCACCGCGTGAGTGGCAAATTCCGCCAAGTCTAACGCAGCTTCTGCGGGGCGACGTGTCGAGGGCGCCGGTTGGGTGGCCGCGTCTGTGGCGCGCCGCGCGCGGCGCGGGGTTACAGGTGCAGACGGCGCGAAGGTATTGTCGGTTTCTGAGGGCGTTGCCTCAACGGGCGTGGCGGGTTGATCGACGCTGTGGCTGGCGCTGCGGCCCGTGCGAATCAATGGGCGACCTTCATCGATTTTTGAACGCAGCGCAGAAAGCAGCGCGGCATCGGCCTCTATGGCCGCATCCCGCGGAGCGTGGGCATAAGATTGAGTGCCATCCGCATTCTCAAGGACGAGATCACCGGCATCGTCGCGGGACGTTTCCGGCATGTGTGTATCTTCGGGCGAGGTGCGGCGGCCAAGGCGGCCGGTGAGTGCGCCGGTCAGGGCGCTCAGGGATGGAAAAGAGGACTGTCGCATCAGCATGTTCGTGTCTCCGCTGTCGCTTCTTCATAAAGCGTTAACCATTTCAATTCCGTTCTTGAAAGCAAAGCGTGACAACTAGAGGGCGCAAAAGGGGCGATATCTTGCCGAAAGGTTAATTTGTGTCCCCGACGGCGCAGAGCGCGCGAGATGGGCGGTGCCTGCCAACAATTAACACCCAAGTCCGACGATGCGCGGCAGCCGTTTGGAGGGCCGAAAAAGCGGGTTTGAGGTCCGACCGGCCCCATGGTGGCGCTAACATGGATTGCGGCGTAAACCTCCGGTTTTGCGCTTCAAAGGTGCAAGGGAATCGCAAAAAGTCCCGATTTTGTGACTTTTTATTTCCCGATCAGGCGTCGCAAAGCGCCGCACTTGGGGTAATCAATTGAAAATAAAAGGTATTCATTTGCATACAATCAATTCTGAGCGGGTTGCTAGGAAGGAATTGCTCTGCTACACCCACGCCGATTTCTAAGCTTTGAAAACGCTCAAGGCATCCAAAACGCCCTCGGATGGCCCCAGACGGGTCCTGTCAAACCGAGGCCAGATATTCGGAAGGGTGGACGTGTCCGAACCAGCTGCGATCTCCTCCGGCATTGCCGCACGCTATGCCACGGCCGTTTTTGACCTGGCCAAAGAAACAAATAAGGTGAAAGCCGTCGAGAGCGATGTAAGTGCTCTTGAAGAGGCTCTTGCCACCAGCGCCGATCTTGCTGACCTGATCTCGTCGCCCGTTTACACGCGCGACGAGCAGGAAGGTGCGATTGCCGCGATTGCCAAACAGATGAAGCTGTCGCCAATGATGGGCAACACGCTGCGACTGATGGCGACGAAACGCCGCTTGTTTGTTCTGCCTGCTTTGCTTGTCGCCCTGCGCGAAGCCATTGCAGCGGACAAAGGCGAAGTCACTGCAGAGGTCATTTCGGCCAAGGCGTTGACCAAAACGCAGTCGGACAAATTGTCCAAAGTGTTGGCCAGCAATGTCGGCAAAGACGTTTCCATCAAAGCGACCGTGGATGAGAGCCTCATCGGCGGTCTTGTTGTTAAAGTGGGTTCGAAGATGGTCGATACGTCGATCCGCTCGCGCCTCAACTCCCTCCAGAATGCAATGAAAGAGGTCGGATAAATGGGTATCCAAGCTGCAGAGATTTCTGCGATCCTGAAGGACCAGATCAAAAACTTTGGCAAAGACGCCGAAGTTGCCGAGGTCGGCCGCGTGCTGTCCGTTGGCGATGGTATCGCACGTGTGCACGGTCTTGATAACGTGCAGGCCGGTGAAATGGTCGAATTCCCCGGTGGTATCCGCGGGATGGCGCTTAACCTTGAATCTGACAACGTTGGTGTTGTTATCTTCGGGTCCGATAGCGCCATTAAAGAAGGTGACGTTGTCAAACGCACCAACTCGATCGTGGATGCGCCCGCAGGCGATGCCCTGTTGGGTCGCGTCGTGGACGGTCTTGGGAACCCGCTGGACGGCAAAGGTCCGATCGAGGCGGCCGAGCGCCGGATCGCGGATTGCAAGGCACCGGGCATTATCCCGCGTAAATCGGTACACGAGCCGATGGCAACGGGCCTCAAATCTGTGGATGCGATGATCCCCGTTGGCCGTGGCCAGCGTGAGCTTATCATTGGTGACCGTCAGACCGGCAAAACCGCTGTGGCTCTGGATGCGATCCTGAACCAGAAATCCTACAACGAAGCGGCTGGCGATGATGAGAGCAAAAAGCTCTACTGCATCTATGTTGCGATCGGCCAAAAGCGTTCGACCGTTGCCCAGTTGGTGAAGAAGCTCGAAGAAAGCGGCGCGATCGAATACACGACCGTTGTGGCCGCGACGGCATCGGACCCCGCACCGATGCAGTTCATGGCGCCCTATGCCGCGACTGCGATGGCGGAATATTTCCGTGACAACGGCCGCCACGCTTTGATCATCTATGATGACCTTTCCAAGCAAGCTGTGTCCTATCGCCAGATGTCGCTTTTGCTGCGTCGTCCGCCCGGACGTGAAGCCTATCCTGGTGACGTTTTCTATCTTCACTCGCGTTTGCTCGAACGTTCGGCAAAGTTGAACGAAGACTTCGGTGCGGGCTCCTTGACGGCGCTGCCGATCATCGAAACCCAAGGCGGTGACGTTTCGGCGTTTATTCCGACCAACGTGATTTCGATCACCGATGGCCAGATCTTCCTCGAAACCGAACTCTTCTACCAAGGTATCCGCCCTGCTGTGAACACCGGTCTGTCGGTGTCGCGCGTTGGCTCCTCTGCCCAGACCAAGGCGATGTCCTCGGTTGCCGGTCCGGTGAAGCTGTCGCTTGCGCAATATCGCGAGATGGCAGCCTTTGCTCAGTTCGGTTCCGATCTGGACGCCTCGACCCAAGCATTGCTCAACCGTGGTGCGCGTCTGACCGAGCTGATGAAACAGCCGCAGTATTCGCCGCTGACCAACGCAGAAATCGTTTGCGTCATCTTCGCAGGCACCAACGGTTACCTCGACAAAGTCGCGGTTTCGGATGTTGGCCGCTTTGAAGCTGGCATGCTGGCGCATCTGCGCGGGAAGCACGCCGATTTGCTCAAGTGGATCACCGATGAGGATCCCAAGATCAAAGGCGAAGCCGCAGATAAAGTGAAAGCCGCGCTCGACGAATTCGCCGCTGACTTCGCTTAAGGGGAGGTGAGGCAATGCCAAATCTCAAGGACCTTAAAAACCGGATCGCGAGTGTGAAAAACACCCGTAAGATCACCAAAGCCATGCAAATGGTTGCCGCGGCGAAACTTCGCCGCGCGCAGGAGGCTGCTGAACAGTCCCGTCCTTACACCGCGCGTTTCAACGCGGTTCTGGGCGGTCTGGCGGCCTCGGTTGGTGGATCGGATTCGGCGCCAAAATTGTTGTCGGGCACCGGCAGCGATCAGGTGCATCTGCTTGTCGTGATGACCGCCGAACGCGGTCTTTGCGGTGGTTTCAACGGGAACATCAGCAAATTGGCGCGTGCCAAAGCGCAGGAACTGGTGGCTCAAGGCAAGACTGTCAAAATCTTGACCGTGGGCAAAAAGGGCCGCGACGCAATTCGCCGCGACCTGGGTGATCTGTTTGTTGGCCATGTCGATTTGTCGGACGTGAAGCGTCTCGGCTACGACAATGCCCAAGGTATCGCTCAAGACATCCTGTCGCGCTTTGACGCGGGTGAGTTTGACGTCGCCACGATTTTCTATGCGAAATTCGTGAACGTCGTCACACAGATCCCGACCGCACAGCAAGTTATCCCCGCCGCTTATGAAGCGGATGAGGAGGCCGGTGCGGCCACGCTCTATGACTACGAGCCCAGCGAAGAGGCCATTTTGGCCGATCTGCTGCCGCGCGGTGTCGCCACGCAAATTTTCAGCGCTTTGCTGGAAAACGCGGCGTCCGAGCAAGGGGCGCGTATGTCTGCAATGGATAACGCCACACGCAACGCGGGCGAGATGATCGACAAACTGACGATCCAGTATAACCGCTCGCGTCAGGCGGTCATCACCAACGAGCTTATCGAAATTATCTCGGGCGCTGAGGCGCTCTAAGAGGACGGAGACAAACAATGGCTAATATTGGCAAAATCACGCAGGTGATCGGCGCCGTGGTCGACGTGCAGTTCAGCGATTCGCTGCCGGCGATCCTGAACGCTCTGACCACCGACAACAACGGCAAGGAGCTTGTGCTTGAAGTGGCACAGCACCTTGGTGAAAACACGGTTCGTGCAATCGCTATGGATGCAACCGAAGGCCTCGTGCGCGGTCAAGACGTGACCGACACCGACGCGCAGATTTCTGTGCCCGTCGGCAAAGCGACCCTTGGCCGCATCATGAACGTGACCGGTGATCCGGTGGACGAAAAAGGCCCCGTGAATTCGGAAAGCCGCCGCCCGATCCACGGCGAGGCGCCTGCCTTCGACCAACAGTCGACCGCAACCGAAATCCTCGTGACAGGCATCAAGGTCATCGACCTTCTCGCGCCTTACACCAAGGGTGGTAAAATTGGCCTCTTCGGCGGTGCCGGCGTTGGTAAAACCGTTTTGATCATGGAATTGATCAACAACATCGCCAAAGTGCACTCGGGCGTGTCCGTGTTCGCCGGTGTTGGCGAGCGGACCCGTGAAGGCAACGACCTTTACCACGAGATGATCGAATCCGGCGTTATCGTTCCTGATAACCTCGAAGAGTCGAAAATTGCTCTGGTCTACGGCCAGATGAACGAGCCTCCCGGAGCGCGGATGCGGATTGCTTTGACCGGCCTGTCGCTGGCGGAACAGTTCCGTGACGACACCGGATCGGACGTTTTGTTCTTCGTCGACAACATCTTCCGCTTTACCCAAGCGGGTTCGGAAGTTTCGGCTTTGCTTGGCCGTATTCCTTCCGCTGTGGGTTACCAGCCGACATTGGCAACCGATATGGGCGCGATGCAGGAACGTATCTCCTCCACCAAATCCGGTTCGATTACATCGGTTCAGGCCGTGTATGTTCCTGCGGATGACTTGACCGACCCTGCGCCGGCCACATCGTTTGCTCACCTTGATGCGACAACGGTTCTTGACCGCTCGATCTCGGAAAAAGGCATCTATCCTGCGGTTGATCCGCTTGGCTCGACGTCGCGTTTGCTTGACCCGCTGATCATCGGCGACGAGCACTACAAAGTTGCGACAGACGTTCAACAGGTTCTGCAGCGTTACAAATCGTTGCAAGATATCATCGCCATTCTCGGCATGGACGAATTGTCGGAAGATGACAAACTCGCCGTGGCGCGTGCGCGTAAGATCGAACGCTTCTTGTCGCAGCCGTTTGACGTTGCAAAGGTCTTCACCGGTTCTGACGGTGTGCAGGTTCCGCTCGAGGATACCATCGCGTCGTTCAAAGCCGTTGTGGCTGGCGAATACGATCACCTGCCCGAAGGCGCCTTCTACATGGTTGGCGGCATCGACGAAGTGATCGCCAAAGCCGAGAAAATGGCGGCTGACGCTGCTTAAAGGGGGGCCTTATGGCTGATACCGTGCAATTCGATCTGGTGAGCCCTGAGCGGAGCGTTGCGTCGCTTGAGGTCACACAGGTTCAAATTCCCGGCGCTGACGGGGACATGACGGCCATGGCCAATCATGCCCCGACCATCACCACCTTGCGTCCTGGCCTGCTGTCGATCGACGGTCCGGCTGGTGCGGCATCCTTTGTTGTCACGGGCGGTTTTGCCCAAATCGGCGCGGACGGTATTACCGTTCTGGCCGAACGTGCGATCCCCCGTGAGGAGGTCACACAGGCGCATATGGACGAGATGGTGACCGCAGCGCGCCAAGCCCATGCGCAGGCGAAGGAAGTCTTTGTCAACGAGCCCGGCCCCGTCGATGACGCGGCCAAGCTTCTGGCGGATATGGTGGCCATGGGCGACCACATCGGTCTGTCGGCGAATTGATCCACGCCGCTTGGCGGGATATGTGAAATGATGAGAGAGCCCCGCCAACTGCGGGGCTTTTTCGTATCTGCAGGCGTCAAATTCTTGCCTGAGTTTTATTTTATCACCCTGTTAATTCGCAATACGTTAGACCTGTTTTCAGCGACAGGCAGACATAGATTTGGAAGCGCGGCAGAATGAAGCGTTTGGACAGCCACCGGATCGGCATGGATCAAGGTGACAATATACTGTTCTCGGAATTTGAGGACGGCGGCGACATGTGGACCGGAACAGGCCCGCGTGAACGCCGCAAAAAAGTGCAGTTTTCAGAGGCTTTTCTGGAGCCGCCCATGGTGCATTGCGCCTTGTCAATGTGGGACATGGACAGCGCCACCAATGCCCGCGCGGATACGACGGCGGAGAACATCACCCAAACCGGATTTGAGATCGTGTTTCGTACATGGGGCGATACCCGTGTGGCGCGGGCGCGGGTGCGGTGGATGGCGATGGGCGCTTTGGGCCATGAGGACGACTGGAAGCTGTATTGAACGGTCTATGCGGTGCAGGAGAGGGGCTATGGCGGGCGACGGAACTGCGGCGCAGCGCGTACGACCGTGCTTGTGCAGACATATCTAGAGAAGGCTAAGACACGCCGCTGATTTTTCCGCTACGCGTCAGGGACGCGGGGGTGCAGCCTTTGGTTCGTGCGGTCCGGCCGCGATCTGTAGCATGATGCCCGCGCCGCCGTTTACCGCGTTGGTACCGGGGTTTCGCCGCGATAGTCATAAAAGCCGCGGCCCGATTTTCGGCCCAGCCACCCGGCTTCGACATATTTGGTGAGTAGCGGGCAGGGGCGGTATTTGGTGTCCGCCAACCCGTCGTGCAGCACATTCATGATCGCAAGGCAGGTGTCGAGGCCGATAAAATCCGCCAATTCGAGTGGTCCCATCGGATGATTGGCACCCAGCTTCATTGAACTGTCGATGGATTTCACCGAACCGACGCCCTCGTAAAGCGTATAGACGGCCTCGTTGATCATCGGCATCAAGATACGGTTGACGATGAAGGCGGGAAAATCTTCGGCAGCGGCGGAGGTTTTGCCGAGCCGCTCAACCACCCTACGGCAGGCGTCATAGGTTTCCTCGTCCGTGGCGATGCCGCGGATCAATTCGACCAGTTGCATCACCGGCACCGGGTTCATGAAGTGGAAGCCCATGAATTTCTCCGGCCTATCGGTGCGACTGGCCAGCCGTGTGATCGAGATTGACGAGGTATTGGATGTCAGAATCGTGGTGGGGGTCAGATGTGGCAGCAATTCGTCAAAAATCGCCTGTTTGACAGTTTCGCGCTCGGTCGCGGCCTCGATAATCAGATCGCAAGCCCCCAAATCAATCAGTGTCGTCGTCGTTTTGATCCGGTCCATCGCGGCATTCCGGTCCTGATCCGAGACTTTCCCGCGCCCGACCTGCCGGTCCAAATTGGACGAAATCGTTTCAATTGCACCTTTTAATGCATCTTCCGAGATATCCGTCATCAAGACATCATAGCCCGCGAGCGCCATGACATGGGCGATTCCGTTGCCCATTTGACCCGCGCCGATGACGCCAACTGATTGGATTTCCATGAAAATGCCGCCTCTATTGTCGATGCTATTTCGAAAGATAGGCGGCGCGGCGCGGGGGCGCAAGTGCGTGTGATGACGGGTCATTCCGGTGGGCCATGCGGTTTTATATCAAAATCGGACTTTAGGGCCTTGGTAACATGGCAACGGCAAGGTCGGGCTGGGGTGAAAACATGAGGTGGGTGTAAATGACCTTTGAAACATTGGGCGAAGGGGCCTTGGACTACTTTCCGTGTCGTTACGGGAAATCGAAACTGCTTTTTCGCGGACCGAAGCGTCGGCTTGAAGGCGACTATGTGGCTTTTTTGGGCGGCTCTGAGACCTACGGCAAGTTTATTGAAACGCCGTTCCCAGCATTGGTGGAGCGGCAGCTGAACCTGCCCTGCGTCAATTTTGGCTGGTTGAACGCCGGTGTGGATGTGTTCTCGTCTGATGCAATGGTGCTGGAAGCGGCGGACAACGCGCGGGCAACCGTGGTGCAGGTCGTGGGCGCCCACAACATGTCGAACCGATTCTACGCCGTCCATCCGCGCCGCAATGACCGGTTTTTACAAGCCAGTGCTTTGATGCGTACGGTGTTCCGTGAGGTGGATTTTACCGAGTTTCATTTCACGCGGCACATGCTGCGCGCGTTGCGTAAGCTATCGCCGGAGCGGTACGTTATGGTGCGCGAGGAATTGCAAAACGCTTGGGTCGCGCGGATGAAAATGCTTTTGAGCAAGATCGGCGGAAAGACGGTTTTGTTGTGGTTTGCGGATCATCAACCGGATGCGCCCGTCGATGATGATCTGGCGAGCGATCCGCTCTATGTGACGCGTGAGATGATCGAGACCTTGCGCCCCTTGGTCACTGAAATCGTCGAGGTTACAGCCAGCGACGCAGCTATGGCGGTTGGGACAGAAGGAATGAAATATAGCCAGATGGAAGCCCCCGCCGCAGCGCAAATGATTGGACCCAAAGGCCATGCAGAGGCGGCGGCGGCGCTCGCGCCGGTATTGGGCGCGATGATTGGCGGCTAGGGTGCTTCGCCTAAGTGGTGGCGCGACACATGGACACATAAAAAGGCCCGCCTTGGGGTAAGGCGGGCCTTTTCTATTGCAACGCTGCGTATGGTTTACAGCTTTTCGGTCAACTCGGGGATGGCGTCGAACAGATCGGCAACGAGGCCGTAGTCTGCAACCTGGAAGATCGGCGCTTCTTCGTCTTTGTTGATTGCGACGATGATCTTGCTGTCTTTCATACCGGCCAAGTGCTGGATCGCGCCAGAGATGCCGACGGCGATGTAGAGATCCGGCGCGACGACTTTGCCGGTCTGACCGACTTGCAGATCGTTTGGCGCATAGCCCGAATCAACCGCTGCACGCGAGGCACCAACCGCCGCGTTCAGCTTGTCCGCGAGACCTTCGATCAAGGCGAAGTTTTCTTCGGAACCGAGGCCGCGACCACCGGAAACAATGATACCGGCCGAGGTCAGCTCGGGACGATCCGAGGCGGCAACTTTGTCTTCGACATGCGACGACAGGGCGGGATCGGCTGCGGCTGCGACGGTGTCCACGGCGGCCGAGCCACCTTCCCCTGCGGCATCGAATGTCGATGTGCGCACGGTGAGAACTTTTTTCGCATCCGAAGATTTCACGGTTTGGATCGCGTTACCGGCGTAGATCGGGCGCTCGAAGGTGGCGCCGTCGACGATGGCGGTCACATCCGACAAAACCATCACATCCAGCAATGCGGCAACGCGCGGCAGGATGTTTTTGGCCGAGGCTGTCGAGGGCGCGATGATGTGCTCATAATCGCCCGCGAGCGAGACGATCAAATCCGAAACGGGTTCGGCCAGACCGTTGGCATATAGCGCATCATCCGCGACCAAAACCTTGGAGACGCCGTCGATTTTTGCGGCCTCATCGCCAGCAGCAGACGGACCCGCGACCAAAACGGTCACATCCCCAAGCGCCTTGCCTGCGGTGACGGCTTTTGCGGTGGCATCGAGTGCCAATGCGCCGCCGGAGACTTCTGCGAGAAGAAGAACAGCCATTAGATAGCTCCTTTTTCTTTGAGTTTCGCGATCAACGCGTCAACCGATTCAACCATTTCGCCGGCCGTGCGCGACGCAGGCTCGGTGGTTTTGACGACTTCGAGGCGCGGCGTGGTGTCGACGCCGTAATCGGCAGCGGTCTTTTCTTCGAGCGGTTTTTTCTTTGCTTTCATGATGTTCGGCAAAGAGGCATAGCGCGGCTCGTTGAGGCGCAAATCGGCGGTGATGATGGCGGGCAGCTTGACCGAAATGGTTTGCAGGCCGCCGTCGACTTCGCGGGTGACTTTTGCCGCATCGCCGTCAATCTCGACTTCGGATGCGAATGTCGCCTGACCCCAACCGGTGAGCGCCGCGAGCATTTGGCCCGTAGCATTCATGTCGTTGTCGATGGCTTGCTTGCCCGCGATGACAAGGCCAGCGTCCTCGGCGTCGATCACACCTTTGAGGATCTTGGCCACGGCCAAAGGTTCGATGTCCTGATGGACGTCATCGGCGGCAACCACGAGGATCGCCCGATCCGCGCCCATTGCCAAAGCCGTGCGCAGGGTTTCTTGCGCTTGCTTGACGCCAACCGAAACCACAACGATTTCGTCGGCCTTACCGGCCTCTTTCAGGCGGATGGCTTCTTCGACAGCAATCTCGTCGAAGGGGTTCATCGACATTTTGACGTTGGCGAGATCGACGCCGCTTCCGTCCGCTTTGACGCGCACTTTCACGTTATAGTCGATCACACGTTTGACAGGCACTAACACCTTCATGAGCGTGGTCTCCCTTTGGGGTTTTAAAAGGGCGCGCCAGATTCGGGCACGCCAGTATGGTCGCGTTGATATATTCTTGCGCAGTGGGGAAACAGGGAAAAATACGGCTTTTCGGCTGTTGATGTCGCGTTTTTCACCCTTAAACGCCGGCGTTTATTCCGCGATACGGAATTATGCGACGGGAATCGATTTGCCGAGCGATATCAGTGCAAAGGGCGCAGGGGCAGGGCGTTACCGGTTGGCGCCGGGCACCCAAAGCACATCATCCTTGCCACCATTGTTGGCAACCCGGCCAGCGGCAAAAAACCAATCGGACAGGCGATTGAGATATTTCACAGCGGCGGGGTTGATTGATGCCTCGGTGGCCAATTCGGTGGCCAGGCGTTCGGCGCGGCGGCTCACTGTCCGGCATAGATGCAGATGTGCGGCCAAGGGCGTGCCGCCGGGCAAGATAAAGCTGCGCAGCGGTTCGAGCATCTTGCTCATGGCATCGATTTCCTGCTCCAACCGGTCGACTTGCGATTGAGCGATGCGCAGCGGCGGGTAGTCGGCATTGGCATCTTCATCCATGTCAGGGCGGCAGAGGTCCGCGCCAAGATCGAAGAGGTCGTTCTGGATGCGCGCGAGAGCCTCATCCATATCGCCCTCCGCATGCAGGCGCGCAAGGCCGAGGGTCGCGTTGGTTTCGTCAACGGTGCCATAGGCGGCGACGCGGGCCGCGTGTTTTTCAACACGGCTACCATTGCCAAGAGCGGTGGTGCCGGCGTCTCCGGTACGGGTGTAGATTTTGTTGATAACGACCATGGATCAGCCTCCGGTGCGGCGGAAATAGACAAAGATAAGGATCAATATGATGGCGATAAACTGCGCTACAATGCGCAATCGCATGACTTTATTGGCGTGTTTGCGGTTGAATTCGCCACCCTTGGCGAAGCCGCCGATGCCGACCATCAGGATGCCGACCACGGTAAGGCAGGCGACTGCCACAAGAATAAAGAGGGGGTCGTCTTTCATGGGGCATCTCCGTGTGTCGCGCAATGTGGGACAGATGTAGCGTGGATCGAGCGAAAAGCGAATTGGATATTTGGACGCGGGGCGAATTTGCCGGTTCCATGGTTCGTGTGGCGCGTCGCAGGTGCCTCCGGCGGGGATATTTGGAGAAAGCAGAAAGGGCGCGGCGCCTAGCCTTTCGCCAGCAGCCAGTCGAGAGCACGGGTGGGGGTGAGGCGTTTGAGCGTGGCCATCAGGTAGGTCGGCGTGGTGACGTAATACCGCGCACGCGGGCGTTTGGCATCCAGAGCGCGGGCGAGTTTGGCGGTGACTGCGTTTGCGGGCAGTTCGAATGTATCGGGGCCGGTGTCACGATAGAGGCGATTGATCAGCGCGCCCTCATATTGCGCGGCGCGGGCGGAGGATTTCCAATCGACCCAGCGCTCGAATTGCTTGGCGGCGTTTTTGCGGAACTCCGAGGTGATCGGGCCGGGTTCGATCAGGATCACCTCGATCGACGTATCGCGCATTTCGAGGCGGAGTGTATCGGTTAGCCCTTCGAGGGCAAATTTGGTGGAATTATACGCGCCGCGCCACGGGGCGGCGACGAGGCCGAGCACCGAAGAACAGTTGATGATCCGGCCGTGGCCTTGGGCGCGCATGATGGGGAGGACGTCGCAGGTCAGTTCGTGCCAGCCAAAGAGATTGGTCTCGAATATATGGCGTAGGGCATCGCGGCTGAGGTCTTCGGCGGCCCCCGGTATGGCGAAAGCGCCGTTATTGAAAAGAGCATCAAGCTTGCCGCCGGTTGCGCGGGTAACGGTTTCGACGGCGGCGCGGATGCTGTGGCTGTCGGCATAGTCGAGCTGCAGCGCCTCAAAGCCTTCGGCGGCGAGCCGCGTCACGTCTTCAGGATTGCGGGCCGCCGCAAAGACTCGCCAGCCACGGGCGCGTAGGCCTTGGGCGGCATCATATCCGATGCCGGTCGAGCAGCCGGTGATCAGGATGGAGCGGGGGGCAGCAGCAGGTGTTGTCATCGTTTTGATGATATGGCGCGGAATGCCCCAGGGCGCAAGACGGGGGGCTTTGGGCAGCGCAGCAAGAATGCCTGTCCGACTCCATACCTGATGCGGGTGGGCTCAGTTGGAGGCGGTGACCAGATAGTCGGCCATCCATCCGATGCGCCGGGTGTCGATGACTTGCAGCTTGACCCAGCCGTTGCCCGGATCTTGCAAGACCTTGACCGGGGTGCCGCGTGACAATTGTCCGATCTTGTTGAATTCGGTGCCAGGACCTTGGCGCAGGTTGACACGGTTGCCGGCGATCTGCCGCAGATCAAGCGGCGCAGTTGCAGCAGGTTCGGTAAAGCTGACGGTGGTGACAAGGGCGGCGTCGGGCGCCGCAGTGGATACGGCAGGTGTGGCGTGAGGCGCGCGGAGCGACGCCATGCTCGTGGTGCCGGAGGCGGGAGCCGTTTCTATCGTGGCGGCGGCGAGGGTGATTTTGGCATCCGGCAGGGCGGTCAGATCACTGGCGGCGCGGGTGATGGCAGTATCGCGCTGCGCCTGCGTGCTCACACCGGCGCGCGCATCGGCAACGGCGCGGTGACGCGGTTCATAATCGGCCCCACCACTCAATTCGTAAAAGGCCCAGCCCAGAAAGGCGAAGGTCATAATAATAAAGCGCAACATACACGCATCCCCCAGTTTACTTGTTACTTGAGCGCCAATCTTTGCCCCGGCGCCAATGTTTTGTGCCACTGGCAGGTGGCGTGCAAAACGTGATTGTTTTTCTATCAGATTCGTCACGCCCGCGGCACCCTAAAACAGAAAGTGCCCAACGTATTTCTCAACCTAATAGATGAATTTCCTGACGCGCAAAGGGGAATATTGTGTTGAAATCGTCAGTCGGGCCTGGACGTGGGGCAGGGCGCGTCTCAGGCGGGCAGTGTTGCACAAGCGGCATGGGGAGGGATGCGGCGCAAAACCCCTCTGGACCCGCAACACCGGCGCGATTACACAACATGTATGAGTGATATGATTGATGATCCCAAGATGAATCCAGCCACCGGTGTGGAAAGCCTGCGCCGCGCGATTGGCGACCGGTATCTGACCTATGCGCTGAGCACGATTATGCACCGCGCTCTGCCCGATGCCCGCGATGGACTTAAACCGGTGCACCGTCGCATCCTGTTTGCGATGCGTGAATTGCGGTTGGCGTCGAATGGCGGGTTCCGCAAATCGGCGAAGATCTCCGGTGATGTGATGGGCAATTATCACCCGCATGGCGACGCGGCGATTTATGATGCGATGGCGCGTTTGGCGCAGGATTTCAATGTGCGGTATCCGCTTGTCGACGGGCAGGGGAATTTCGGCAATATTGACGGCGATAACCCCGCTGCGAGCCGCTATACCGAAGCACGGATGACGGCGGTTGCCGAGGCGTTGCTTGAAGGGCTCAACGAAAACGCCGTCGATTTTCGCGAGAATTATGACGGCACCCTGCGCGAACCTGTTGTGCTGCCCGCGAGTTTCCCGAACCTTTTGGCCAACGGATCAAGCGGCATTGCCGTGGGTATGGCGACGAATATCCCACCGCATAATATTGCCGAGCTTTGCGATGCGTGTCTGCATTTGGTCAAAGTGCCAGAGGCCCGCGACGAGACGCTTTTGAATTTCGTCCCCGGGCCCGATTTCCCGACCGGCGGCGTCATTGTCGAGCCGCGCGAGAATATCGCCAACGCCTATGCCACCGGGCGCGGCAGCTTCCGTTTGCGGTGCAAGTGGGAGGTCGAAGATCTTGGCCGCGGGCAATGGCAAATTGTCGTCACCGAGATCCCCTATCAGGTGCAGAAGTCCAAGTTGATCGAGAAGATCGCCGAGGTGATCCAAACCAAAAAAGTGCCGATCCTTGCCGATGTGCGCGACGAGAGCGCCGATGACATCCGTTTGATCCTTGAACCGAAAAGCAAGAATGTCGAGCCCGAGGTTTTGATGAATATGATGTATCGCAACTCCGATCTGGAGGTGCGGTTCTCGATGAATATGAACGTGCTGATCGACGGGCTAACGCCCAAGGTGTGTTCGATGAAAGAGGTGCTTCGGGCGTTTTTGGATCACCGCCGCGAAGTGTTGCAACGTCGCTCCGAGCATCGGCTTGAGAAAATTGATCACCGTTTGGAAGTGCTTGAAGGTTTCATCATTGCCTTTTTGAACCTCGACCGGGTGATTGATATTATCCGGTATGATGACGACCCCAAGGCCGCCTTGATGGCCGAAGAATGGGGCAAGGATCATGCGCGGGCGATGACCGAAAAAGATTATGTCTCGCCGTTGCCCGCGACCGGTGATGGCGAATTAACCGAAGTGCAGGTCGAAGCGATTCTCAATATGCGCCTGCGCAGTTTGCGCCGCCTTGAAGAGATCGAATTGGTGGCTGAGCGTGATGCCCTGATGGCCGAGCGGGCCGAGCTTGAAGACTTGATGGAGCATCCCGAGTTGCAATGGGATGCGATTGCCGCACAGTTGAAAGATACCAAGAAGAAGTTCGGCAAGGATTATGCCGGCGGCGCACGCCGTACGCAATTTGCCGAAGCGGGGGTGGTTGAAGAGGTGCCCTTGGAGGCGATGATCGACCGCGAGCCTGTGACGGTTGTTTGCTCGAAAATGGGTTGGATTCGCGCCATGTCGGGACATATTGATCTGACCCGCGAATTGAAATTCAAGGATGGCGACGAGGGCCGGTTCATTTTCCATGCCGAGACCACCGACCGGATTTTGATTTTCGCCAGCAACGGGCGGTTTTATACGGTTGGCGCTTCTTTGCTCCCTGGCGGGCGCGGGATGGGCGAACCGGTGCGGTTGATCGTTGATTTGCCGAATGAGGCCGAGATTGTCGATCTGTTCATCTACCGCGAGGGGGTGAAAATGTTGGTAGCCTCCTCGGCAGGCGATGGATTCGTTGTGCCGTCTTCCGAGCTTTTGGCACAGACGCGGACTGGCAAGCAGGTTCTCAATGTGCGCGGGGACGTGCGGGCGCAGGTGTGCCATGAGGTAAAAGGGGATCATGTCGCCGTGGTTGGTGAGAACCGCAAGGTTCTGGTCTTCCCGATTTCCGAGCTGCCTGAAATGGGTCGCGGCAAGGGCGTGCGTTTGCAAAAATATAAAGACGGCGGCATGTCGGATGCGACAACCTTTATGATGGATGCGGGGCTGAGCTGGCTCGACCCGGCGGGACGCACCCGCACTGAAACCGAATTGACCGAATGGACCGGAAAACGGGCCACGGCGGGCCGGATGGCCCCGCGCGGCTTCCCGCGGGACAATAAATTCACCTCGTGATGTGTGCCGCGTGATGCGGGGCATGTGGATGCAACAATCGGGCGGCTTTGGGGCCGCCCGTTTTGTTGCGCGGTCAAGTGGACCTGCCACGTGTAGATCACGCCCTGCGCGGCGTCCTGGACGCGAAAAAGCCTAACGCCGGGGCAGAGCCACAGAGTGTCTCCGATGAGAACCTGTGGGCATGGGCGGGCATAGGATAGGGAATATCCGCAGTCGCGGCGCGGGCCCGTTGTGTTGCCCGAGGCCATTAATTGCTATGGCGCGGATGCCCCCTTCTGGACACAGCGCGCACCATTGCGGGCATCAAGATGGCCGAAAGCTCCGGGCGCTGCCGATCTGCATATTGCGGTGTCGGTCGGGACCGGCACATGCGGGGGCGCCTTTTTGAGCCGGGCCGCCCCGCCTCTTGGACGTCGGGAAACACAATAGACATCTGTTCCATTGCGTAGAGGGGCGGGCTGCGATAGCTATGGGAAGGCCCAAAAAAGAGAAGCTCATGTCCCGATTATTTTATGCCGTTTGCGCGGCTTTGCTGTTTGCCCTTGGGGCATGTACCGACGCTAGTGACCTTCATACCAGCCGTGAGCAACTGGGCAATTTTGCTCTTGGCCACAATGTTGTTGTGGCGCCGCATCTGGTCAAAGGACCGCTGTCGCGCGAGGTGGATGATGCCACATGGATCAAATCCGTCGAGGCCGAAATCAACGCGCGGCTCGGGCGCTATTCAGGGTCCAAGCTTTATCATATCGGCGTGAGTTTGGACGGCTATGTATTGGCGGCTCCCGGCGTGCCTTTGGTGTTTTCGCCGAAATCGGTCCTGATCATTAACGTCACTGCGTGGGATGATGCGGCCGGCAAAAAGCTCAACGATGAACCCAAACAATTGACGGTTTTTGAAAACGGCGGCACGCCGTTCCTGGGTTCTGGCCTGACGCAATCCAAAGAGCAACAATTGGCCAATTTGAGCCGCAATGCGGCCAAGATGATCGAGATCTGGTTGGAGCGGCAACACCGCGAGCAGGGCTGGTTTGCCGAAACCCCCGCGCAAAAGGCCGAACGCCTCGCGGCTGAAAAGGCCGATCCGGTGATCGCGCGCGGGAGTGCAGCACAGGCAGCATCGGATCAGGCAGCAGCGGATGAAAACGATCCGGTCGCAAACACGCCGCCGCCGCAGGAAGACACTGCCTCCCGGGGCGGGGCGGAAGCGGTGTCCGCTGCGGCACCAACAACAGAGGCGCAGGCGACGGATGTTGTGCCAATGGCCGCTGTGATTGAAAAAGAGCCGGTGGCACCGCTCACGTGGGCCGAACGCCGCGCCGCGCGCAAAGCGGCCCGTGAGGCTAAAGCCGCCGCGTCTACGGCTGCTCCGGAGTGATCAGTCGGCGCGCCACAGCGACGCGTTCAGTATAAATCCAATATATTTTGCCGCACCTCGCGAAGCCGATGGCCGATGGCCCGGTGCCCCAGGTGGCGGCGCGCGGGCGTGCCTGCGGCTTTGGCGGTGCGCGTGCGCACCGTAATTGCGGTGAAAGGCAACTGCCGCTTGATTTTCCTTACCAAAGCCAATAAATGGCCCGCGTAACCCGCAGGGCACTGGCCCGAAATATCATCTATGGGCCTTTGCCCCCCAACTTACGAGGCGCCTCGATATGGCTAAGGAAAAGTTTGAGCGTAATAAACCGCACGTTAACATCGGCACAATCGGCCACGTTGACCACGGTAAAACCACGCTGACCGCAGCGATCACCAAATATTTTGGTGACTTCAAAGCGTATGACCAGATTGACGGCGCGCCCGAAGAAAAAGCGCGCGGCATCACCATTTCGACCGCCCACGTCGAATATGAAACCGAAGCGCGTCACTATGCGCACGTCGATTGCCCCGGCCACGCGGACTATGTGAAAAACATGATCACCGGTGCGGCGCAGATGGATGGCGCAATCCTGGTTGTGAACGCGGCTGATGGCCCGATGCCCCAGACCCGTGAGCACATCCTTTTGGGTCGCCAGGTTGGCATCCCGAAAATGGTCGTCTTCATGAACAAAGTTGACCAAGTGGATGACGACGAGCTGCTCGAGCTGGTTGAAATGGAAATCCGCGAATTGCTGTCGTCCTACGACTACCCTGGCGATGACATTCCGATCATTGCAGGTTCGGCTTTGGCGGCGATGGAAGGCAACAACCCTGAAATCGGCGAAAACAAGATCCGCGAATTGATGGCGGCTGTTGACGAATACATCCCGACGCCTGCACGTGCGGTGGATCAACCCTTCCTGATGCCGGTTGAGGACGTGTTCTCGATCTCCGGTCGTGGTACGGTTGTGACCGGCCGTGTGGAACGCGGTGTGATCAACGTCGGTGACGAGATCGAAATCGTTGGTATCCGCGACACCAAGAAAACCACTTGCACGGGCGTTGAAATGTTCCGCAAGCTTTTGGACCGTGGTGAAGCGGGCGACAACATCGGTGCGTTGCTGCGCGGTATCGACCGTGAAGGCGTTGAGCGTGGTCAGGTTCTGTGTAAGCCGGGCTCTGTGAACCCGCACACGAAGTTCGAAGCCGAGGCGTATATCCTCACCAAAGACGAGGGTGGCCGTCACACGCCGTTCTTCGCGAACTACCGTCCGCAGTTCTACTTCCGGACCACTGACGTGACCGGTACGGTGATCTTGCCCGAGGGCACCGAGATGGTGATGCCTGGTGACAACTTGAAGTTCGAAGTCGAACTGATCGCACCGATCGCCATGGAAGACGGTCTGCGCTTCGCGATCCGCGAAGGCGGCCGTACCGTTGGTGCCGGCGTCGTGTCGAAGATCCTCGCGTAAGCACGGATCTGACGCGCCAACCACGTGTGTCGCAGATCCTCGCGTGAGCGAGTATCTGACGCGCCACCGAACGACGGTTGAAAACTATATCAAGGGCTGCCTTCGGGCGGCCCTTTTGCGTTGTTCTGCGCTGTGGTCGGGGCGCGAGATCCGCCTGACTTGCAACGGCCGACTATGGGCTGCGCTGCCGTCCCGCTGTCTATGGGGGCTGCGCGGTGAGAGCGGGCAGGGGGAGCCGCCATGGGGGCCTCCGCTACATTTGCGTGACCCTTGCAGTTTGAGCACGGCGGCGACTTCCCCCATGGTTTATGGGCGGGGGTGTGAGGGACATGAGCCAAGAGGCGCGGCACCAACGTGATTTTCGCCACGATGGTTCTTTCCCTTGCCGAGATCGGCGGCGCACCCTACCGTTTTGCGGATGAGCGATTTAATCAAATATGCCTATGCGCTGCAGGCCGCCGGCCCCCGCGATGCATTGTCCGAAGCGGCGGCCATTACATTGCTGCGCGACGACGCTTTGGCTTGGGTGCATCTGGACGGCACCCATGCGCAGGCGCGCAGCTGGATCGAGGCCAACCTGTTCTATCTCGATCCGCATGCAATTTCCGCGCTTTTGGCCGAAGAAACCCGTCCGCGGGCGACGCGGATCGGAGACGGCGTTTTGGTGATCCTGCGCGGGGTCAATCTCAACGACGGTGCGGAGGCCGAAGATATGGTCTCGGTCCGGATTTGGGTCGATGCTCAACGTGTTGTCAGCGTCGCGCGGCGGCGCGTGCGGGCGGTCGAGGACATCGCCGCGCGGATCAAGGCCGGCGAGAGTTTTGACGCCGGCGCATTTTTGGCGCTCTTGGCCGAAAGGCTGGCGGTGCGGATTGACGGATTCGGGCGCGAACTGGACGATATGTCCGACGATCTTGAGGAGGAGGTCGCCGGCACACCGGAGGCGGCGCTGCGGCGGCGATTGGTGGATCATCGGCTGCGCACCATTACCTTTCGCCGCTATGTGGCGCCGCAGCGCGATGCGTTGGAGGCGTTGGTGTTGACGGACGGGCCGTTGTTTTTACCGGAAGACAGGCGGCGGCTACAAGAAACCCATGACCGTTTGACGCGTCTGGTCGAGGATCTCGACGCGATGCGCGAGAGGTTGACGGTGTTGCGCGAGGAATTGGCCGGGCAACTGTCAGAGCGGCTTAATCGCAATATGTATCTGATCTCGGTGATTTCGGCGGTGTTTTTGCCGCTGGGGTTTTTGACCGGGCTTTTTGGCGTCAATGTCGGCGGCATGCCGGGGGTCGAAAGCCCCCGCGCTTTTTGGTGGCTTTGCGGTGGTATGGGCACGATTGTCGCGTTGCAATTGCTGCTGTTGCTACGGTGGCGCTGGGTGTGACTTGATTTTTCCGGCGGATGTGGCATCGTGAAGACATTGCCGATGGAGGGCGCGATGAACAGCTGACTGAACCCCGAATGATTTTTCTCAATCACAGGAGTTTAGCATGGCTGACCTTTCTATGGATGCGCGGGCACGCCATCCGATCACGCTGCCCGACGGGCAGGTGCATTCCAACACCGTCTGGCTTAAATCTGTTATCGATCACCCGAATATTGAAGTGGGTGATTTCAGCTATTACAATGATTTTGAGGCGGTGACGGATTACGCTGCCCGCATTGCGCCGTATTTATTTGCGGGCGCGCCGGAGCGCCTTCGCATTGGCAAGTTTTGCCAGATCGCCAATGGCGCACGGTTTGTCACATCCTCGGCGGATCATCCCAAACGTTGGTTCACGACCTTTCCCTTTGCGGTCTTTGACAACAGTCAGATGCCGTATTTTTCCGAAGCATTCTCGGTGGGTCGGGACACGTCTATCGGTCATGATGTTTGGATCGGGGATGGGGCTGTGATTCTGCCCAGAGTGGCCGTTGGCAACGGTGCGATCGTCGGCGCGAGGGCCGTGGTGGCGCGCGATGTGCCGTCCTATGCGGTGGTTGCGGGCAATCCGGCGGGCACGGTGCGCATGCGATTTGACGCCGAAGTGACTGCCTTGCTCGAACGATTGGCATGGTGGGATTTGCGCCTTGACCAGATCGGCGCCTTGATGCCGGTTTTGGCCTCGGCCGATGCGTCCGCCTTGCGCGCTGCGGTGGTGCGATATCGCGGCGACGGGGAGGGATAGTGGGCAAATCTGGGGGCGCGGCGCGCCGTGGTTTCGCTCCGTCACGTGAATGCGTGAAATCCGCGCAAAAACGCTTGATCTTGTGACGCGCATGGCGTAATCCCGCCCTCGGTCTTAGGGGTATAGCTCAGCTGGTAGAGCGACGGTCTCCAAAACCGTAGGTCCCGGGTTCGAACCCTGGTGCCCCTGCCAAGACCACATGCGCGGCATATGCATTACCGCAGCGCCCTAATCCAGCCTTGAAATTGTTGCCCCGCCCCCGTATGTCGGGCCAAGCAACGAAAAAGAGATCGCTCACATGGCACGCACGAACCCGCTTCAGTTTATCAATCAGGTCCGCGCCGAGACCGCGAAAGTGGTATGGCCGACGCGCCGCGAAGTTTTGCTTACCACCGGTATGGTGTTTGTGATGGCAGCTTTGACTGCGGTGTTTTTTGCCGTCGTCGATATCCTGATCCGTTCGGGGTTGAGCGGATTGCTGTCGTTCTTCGGATAAGTATCGCAGGTCGCTTAAGGCCGACGGGCGCGTTCCTTTCGGGGCGCGCTTTGTGTTTGTGAACCCGCGTGCGCACCGGTGACGGATTTTTAACCGAACTTGTGACGGCAGCGGCCCGCGCGCGAAATTTCGACGGGGAAATCACCCTGAAGGCCTTGAATTCTTGGGGCGCGGGATGTAAATCGCAAGTCTGATCAGAAAATGGCGTGTGGCGATTCGGGCCTCGCGCCGATTTTTTTGTTTCAGGTGCAAACGATGAAGTGTTTGCAAAATATAGAGAATTCCCCCGATCCGTTGGCCGCATTGGCCACGGCCGGGCGCAAAGATGGGACTTGGGTCAAGATGGCGAAACGTTGGTATTCTGTGAGCGTTCTCTCGAACTTCGAGAAAAAGATCGCAGAGCAGATCAAAACTTCCGCGCTTGAGAACGGTCTCGAAGACGAGATCGACGAAGTTCTGGTGCCCACCGAAGAGGTGATCGAAGTGCGCCGTGGCAAAAAGGTGACCTCCGAGCGCCGCTTCATGCCCGGGTATGTTCTGGTTCACATGGAGATGTCGGACCGTGGCTATCACTTGATCAACTCGATCAATCGCGTCACCGGGTTTTTGGGCCCGCAAGGCCGCCCGATGCCGATGCGCGATGCCGAGGTCAATGCGATCCTGAACCGTGTTCAGGAAGGCGAGGACAGCCCGCGCACGTTGATCAATTTCGAGATCGGTGAAAAAGTTAAGGTCAATGATGGCCCGTTCGAAGATTTCGACGGCATGGTTGAAGAAGTTGATGAAGACAACAATCGCCTCAAGGTGATGGTGTCGATCTTTGGCCGCGAAACGCCGGTCGAATTGGAATTCACACAGGTCACCAAACAGATCTGATGTGTCGCCGTGGGAGGTTGCCGCATCGCGATGCGGCAGTCGAACCACACAACTGAGAGCGGAGGGGGCGCGCCCCTGATGCGTTGGAATGAAGGAGAGGCCACATGGCCAAGAAACTCGTCGGCACGATGAAGCTGCAAGTGCCCGCAGGTCAAGCGAACCCGTCCCCCCCCGTGGGTCCGGCGCTCGGTCAGCGCGGCATCAATATCATGGAATTCTGCAAGGCGTTCAACGCCAAGACGCAGGAGATGGAGCCGGGCGCACCGTGCCCGACCGTGATTTCCTACTACCAAGACAAGTCGTTCACGATGGACATCAAGACGCCGCCTGCGTCCTATTTCCTGAAAAAAGCGGCCAAGGTCAAATCCGGCGCGAAATTGCCCGGTAAAGAAACCGTCGCAACCGTCACATCGGCTCAGGTGAAAGAAATCGCCGAAGCCAAGATGAAAGATCTGAACGCCAATGACGTTGAAGCGGCGATGCTGATCATCATGGGCTCGGCCCGTTCTATGGGCATTGAGGTGAAGTAATGGCTAAGGTTGGAAAACGTTTTAGCGCGGCGCGCGAAGCTTTCACTGGCAAAGAAGCCCTGTCTGTTCAGGACGCGGTTGCTTTGGTCAAAGGTTCGGCATCTGCCAAATTCGACGAAACCGTCGAAATCGCGATGAACCTCGGTGTTGACCCGCGTCACGCGGACCAAATGGTTCGCGGTGTTGTCGGTTTGCCCAATGGCACCGGTAAAACCGTGCGCGTGGCTGTATTTGCCCGTGGCGCGAAAGCCGACGAAGCCCAAGCGGCTGGCGCGGATATCGTCGGTGCCGAGGATCTGATGGAAGTCGTCCAAGGCGGCAAGATCGAGTTTGATCGTTGCATTGCGACCCCTGACATGATGCCGATTGTCGGCCGTCTGGGTAAAGTGCTCGGTCCGCGCAACTTGATGCCGAACCCCAAGGTTGGCACCGTGACCATGGACGTCGCAGACGCCGTGAAAGCGGCCAAAGGCGGCGAAGTTCAATTCAAGGCCGAAAAGGCCGGGGTTGTGCACGCGGGTGTTGGCAAAGTCTCGTTTGACGAAGCCAAATTGGTTGAGAACGTGCAAGCGTTCATCGATGCCGTGGCCAAGGCTAAGCCAACAGGCGCCAAAGGCGCGTACATGAAGTCGATCTCGTTGAGCTCGACCATGGGTCCCGGCGTGACCATCGACGTGGCGAAAGTCACCGACTAAAGAATTCTCCACGGCGTCTGTTATGGGCGCCGTGGGAATGGCGGAGCCGCAAGGCTTCGTCCTGTCCGAGACGGAGGGTGCGGCGGATCTGCGGCGCATAATTCCTTCCTGAGATGGGGAACGAGACAATTTCCGAAGGGCTTAGACCTTCGGGCGATATTGGCCTCGGGACCCTGAAATTGGACCCGACTGTCGGGGAAACCTGACGTAACTGAGCCGGGGGGAGACCCCCAAATTTGGAGTAAAACTGTGGATAGAGCCCAGAAAGAGAAAGTGGTCGAGGAACTCGGCCAGATCTTTGAAAGCTCTGGCGTTGTAGTGGTTGCCCACTACGCGGGTCTCACGGTTGCTGATATGCAGGATCTTCGGGCGCGCGCAAGCGATGCCGGTGGGTCCGTACGCGTTGCCAAGAACAAGCTCGCCAAAATCGCCCTAGAGGGTAAGCCCTGCGCTTCGGTTGCAGAGTTCCTTTCGGGCATGACCGTTCTGACCTATTCCGAGGATCCCGTGGCAGCCGCCAAGGTCGCCGAGGACTTCGCCAAGGAAAACGATAAATTCGTGATCCTCGGTGGTGCAATGGGTGAGAACGCTCTGGACCGTGCCGGTGTTAAAGCCGTGTCGTCCATGCCGTCGCGCGAGGAGCTTATTGCTTCGATCGCTGGCTGCATCGGCGCACCTGCTTCGAACATCGCGGGGGCCATTGGCGCGCCTGCTTCGAACATCGCGGGCATTTTGTCCACTATCGAGGACAAGGCTGCGGCCTAAGCAACCTGAAATTCGCGTGGTGGCATAAGCCTCACGTTGGAACACACTTTAGAAAAACGGAAAGAGTCTAAAATGGCTGATCTGAAAAAACTTGCTGAAGAGATCGTTGGTCTGACGCTTCTCGAAGCACAAGAACTGAAAACCATCCTCAAAGACGAGTATGGCATCGAGCCCGCAGCTGGCGGCGCCGTGATGATGGCTGGCCCTGCTGATGGTGCCGGTGCGGCTGCTGAAGAGCAGACCGAATTCAACGTGATCCTGGTTGCAGCCGGCGCGTCGAAAATCAACGTCATCAAAGAAGTCCGTGCCATCACCGGTCTGGGCCTCAAAGAAGCAAAAGAGCTTGTCGAAGCTGGTGGCAAAGCCGTCAAAGAAGGCGTCGACAAAGCCGAAGCAGACGACATCAAAGCCAAGCTCGAAGCAGCTGGCGCCGAAGTCGAGCTCAAGTAATCGCGTCCGGGGCAACCCGGGCCACCATATACAGGCTGGGCCCGATCGATTTCGGGCCCAGCCAAACCTGTCTTAGCAAGGGCTTTACCGGCAATGCCGCGAAGCGTTTTCTTAGGTGAGGTTCACCGATCGGGAGGCCATCCTTGGGACGATGGCCATGAATTGATCAGAATCCTACCGTCTCGAAAGGGCGAGATACCGGTGCCCAACGGTATTTTCGTCTGATGAGAAACTGAAAGGTGACATCGACCATGGCTCAATCCTTCCTTGGCCAGAAACGTTTGCGTAAATACTATGGCAAAATCCGCGAAGTGCTGGAAATGCCCAACCTGATCGAGGTGCAGAAAAGCTCCTATGATCTCTTTTTGAAATCCGGCGACGCGCCCCAACCCACCGATGGTGAAGGTATCATGGGCGTGTTCCAATCGGTGTTTCCGATCAAGGATTTCAACGAGACCTCGATCCTCGAATTCGTGAAATACGAGCTCGAAAAACCGAAATATGACGTCGAAGAGTGCATGCAGCGCGACATGACCTATGCCGCCCCGCTGAAGGTCACGCTTCGCCTCATCGTGTTTGATGTGGATGAAGACACCGGTAACAAATCGGTCAAAGACATCAAAGAACAAGATGTATTCATGGGCGATATGCCTTTGATGACGCCGAACGGCACATTTGTCGTGAACGGCACCGAACGCGTGATCGTGTCGCAAATGCACCGCTCGCCCGGCGTGTTCTTCGATCACGACAAAGGCAAGACCCACAGCTCGGGTAAGCTGCTCTTCGCCTGCCGCATCATTCCCTATCGCGGTTCGTGGCTCGATTTCGAATTCGACGCCAAAGACATCGTCTTCTGCCGTATTGACCGTCGTCGCAAATTGCCGGTGACCACGCTGCTTTATGCGCTGGGTCTCGATCAAGAAGCGATCATGGACGCCTATTATGACACCGTCGATTTCACGCTCGAAAAAGGCAAGGGTTGGGTCACCAAATTCTTCCCTGATCGCGTGCGCGGCACCCGTCCGACCTATGATCTTGTAGATGCGGCCACCGGTGAAGTCATCGCCGAAGCCAGCAAGAAAATCACCCCGCGCGCGGTCAAGAAATTGATCGACGAAGGCAATGTGACAGACCTGTTGGTTCCGTTTGAACATATCGTTGGGAAATTTGTCGCCAAGGACATCATCAACGAAGAAAACGGCGCGATCTATGTCGAAGCGGGCGACGAGCTGACGCTGGAATATGACAAGGACGGCGAATTGATCGGCGGCACCGTGAAGGAGCTGGTTGATGCGGGTGTGACCGAAATTCCGGTTCTGGATATCGATAACATCAATGTCGGCGCCTATATGCGTAACACCATGGCGATGGATAAAAACATGGGCCGCGACACCGCGCTTATGGATATCTACCGCGTGATGCGCCCGGGCGAGCCGCCCACCGTTGAAGCGGCCTCGAACCTGTTCGACACGTTGTTCTTCGATAGCGAACGCTACGATCTCTCGGCGGTTGGCCGGGTGAAAATGAACATGCGCCTTGCTCTCGATGCCGAAGACACACAGCGCACATTGCGCCGCGAAGACATTGTCGCCTGCATCAAGGCTCTGGTTGAATTGCGCGACGGCAAAGGCGATATCGACGATATCGACCACCTTGGCAACCGCCGTGTTCGTTCGGTTGGCGAACTGATGGAAAACCAGTACCGCGTTGGCCTTTTGCGGATGGAGCGCGCGATCAAAGAACGCATGTCGTCGGTCGAGATCGACACCGTCATGCCGCAAGACCTGATCAATGCGAAACCTGCCGCCGCTGCCGTGCGGGAATTCTTCGGCTCTTCGCAGCTGTCGCAATTCATGGACCAAACCAACCCCTTGTCGGAAGTGACGCACAAACGCCGCCTCTCGGCGCTTGGGCCGGGTGGTTTGACGCGCGAACGTGCCGGTTTTGAGGTGCGTGACGTTCACGCCACTCACTATGGTCGGATGTGCCCGATTGAAACGCCTGAAGGGCCGAATATTGGTCTGATCAACTCGCTTGCGACCTTTGCGCGGGTGAACAAATACGGCTTTATCGAAACACCCTATCGCACCGTCAAAGATGGTCAGGTGACGGATGAAGTTCACTATATGTCCGCCACCGAAGAGCAGCGTCATACCGTTGCGCAGGCGAACGCCAACCTCGACGAGAGCGGCAAGTTCATCAACGATCTGGTGTCCACCCGTCAATCGGGCGAATATATGCTCGCGCCGAACGAAAGCGTGGATCTCATTGACGTTAGCCCGAAACAGTTGGTTTCGGTCGCGGCCTCGCTGATCCCGTTCCTTGAAAACGATGACGCCAACCGTGCCTTGATGGGCTCGAACATGATGCGTCAGGCGGTTCCGCTTTTGCGCGCCGAGGCGCCATTGGTCGGCACCGGTATCGAAGAGATTGTCGCGCGGGATTCCGGCGCTGCGATCATGGCGAAACGCGCGGGTATCATTGACCAAGTCGATGCGCAGCGTATCGTTATTCGTGCCACGCATGATCTCGAATTGGGCGACGCGGGTGTGGACATCTACCGTATGCGCAAGTTCCAGCGTTCGAACCAGAACACATGTATCAACCAACGTCCGTTGGTCAAAGTTGGCGACACGGTCACCAAAGGCGAAGTGATTGCCGATGGTCCGTCGACCGATATCGGTGAATTGGCTTTGGGTAAAAACGTGGTCGTCGCGTTTATGCCCTGGAACGGCTACAACTACGAAGACTCCATTCTGATCTCCGAGCGGATTGCCCGCGACGACGTGTTCACTTCGATCCATATCGAGGAATTCGAAGTCGCCGCGCGTGATACCAAACTCGGGCCGGAAGAGATCACCCGCGACATTCCCAACGTCGGCGAGGAAGCTCTGCGCAACCTCGACGAAGCGGGTATCGTGTATATCGGTGCGGACGTTGAGCCGGGCGATATTCTGGTTGGTAAAATCACACCGAAGGGCGAAAGCCCGATGACACCGGAAGAAAAGCTTCTGCGTGCCATCTTCGGCGAGAAAGCTTCGGACGTGCGCGATACATCGCTGCGTGTGAAACCGGGTGATTTCGGCACGGTTGTGGAAGTGCGCGTCTTTAACCGCCACGGTGTGGAAAAAGACGAACGTGCCCTGCAAATCGAGCGTGAAGAAGTCGAGCGTCTGGCGCGTGACCGCGACGATGAGTTGGCCATTCTGGACCGCAACATCTATGCGCGCTTGAAAGACCTGATGATGGGCAAAATCGCCGTCAAAGGTCCGAAAGGCGTCAAGCCGAATTCGGAAATCACCGAAGACCTGCTCGGTATGCTGAGCCGTGGTCAATGGTGGCAGCTGGCGCTTGAAGACGAGAAAGACGCACAGATCGTCGAGGCTCTGAACGAGCAATACGAGATCCAGAAACGGGCTCTTGATGCGCGCTTTGAGGATAAGGTCGAGAAGGTACGCCGCGGCGATGATCTGCCCCCGGGTGTGATGAAAATGGTCAAAGTGTTCATCGCGGTGAAGCGTAAGCTGCAACCGGGTGACAAAATGGCCGGTCGTCACGGCAACAAAGGTGTGATTTCCCGCGTTGTTCCGATGGAAGACATGCCGTTCCTTGCCGATGGCACACCGGTTGACTTCTGCTTGAACCCGCTCGGTGTTCCGTCGCGTATGAACGTCGGTCAGATCCTTGAGACGCACACCGGTTGGGCCGCGCGCGGCCTTGGTTTGAAGATCGACGAGGCCTTGCAAGGCTACCGCCGGTCTGGCGACCTGACGCCGGTGAAAGAGGCAATGCGCATCGCTTATGGCGATGACGTCTATGCCGAAGGCATCGAAGGCATGGAAGACGATCAATTGATCGAAGCGGCGGGCAATGTAACCCGCGGTGTTCCGGTCGCAACACCGGTCTTCGATGGTGCCAAAGAGGCAGACGTGAACGATGCGCTGACGCGTGCCGGTTTCGACACCTCGGGTCAATCGGTTCTGTTTGACGGCCGCACAGGCGAGCAATTTGCCCGTAAGGTCACCGTGGGTATGAAATACCTGCTCAAACTGCACCACTTGGTGGACGACAAAATCCACGCGCGTTCGACCGGTCCATACAGCCTCGTCACACAGCAGCCGCTGGGTGGTAAAGCGCAGTTCGGTGGTCAGCGTTTCGGGGAAATGGAAGTCTGGGCGCTCGAAGCTTATGGCGCGGCCTATACGCTTCAGGAGATGCTCACCGTCAAGTCGGATGACGTGGCGGGCCGGACCAAGGTCTATGAAAGCATCGTTAAAGGCGAAGACAACTTTGAAGCGGGCGTGCCCGAGAGCTTTAACGTGCTCGTCAAAGAAGTCCGCGGCCTTGGCCTGAACATGGAACTCCTGGATGCGGAGGAGGACGAATAAGGGCTTCGGCTTTTATTCCCTTCCCCCCTTCCGCAACCAATTTGAGGACATCAAAATGAACCAGGAACTGACAAACAACCCGTTCAACCCCGTTGCACCGGTTAAAACATTCGATGAGATCAAAGTCTCTTTGGCCTCGCCAGAGCGGATCCTTTCGTGGTCCTATGGCGAGATCAAAAAGCCCGAGACCATCAACTACCGGACATTCAAGCCCGAGCGGGACGGTCTGTTCTGCGCGCGTATCTTTGGCCCGATCAAGGATTACGAATGCCTGTGCGGCAAATATAAACGCATGAAATATCGCGGCGTCGTCTGCGAGAAATGCGGTGTCGAAGTCACACTCCAGAAGGTGCGCCGCGAGCGTATGGGCCATATCGAATTGGCCTCGCCCGTTGCACATATCTGGTTCCTGAAATCGCTGCCGTCGCGGATCGGCCTCATGCTCGACATGACGCTGCGCGATCTGGAACGCGTGCTCTACTTCGAAAACTACGTTGTGATCGAACCGGGTCTGACGGACCTGCAATACGGTCAGATGATGACCGAAGAAGAATATATGGACGCCCAAGATGCCTTTGGCATGGATGCTTTCACCGCCAACATCGGCGCCGAAGCGATCCGCGAAATGCTGGCGGCGATTGATCTTGAGCAAGAAGCAGAAACCCTGCGCGCCGATCTTAAAGAGGCGACAGGCGAGTTGAAGCCGAAGAAGATCATCAAGCGTTTGAAGGTTGTCGAAAGCTTCCTTGAATCCGGCAACCGCCCCGAGTGGATGGTTCTGACCGTGATCCCGGTGATCCCGCCGGAATTGCGTCCTCTGGTGCCGCTCGATGGTGGCCGTTTTGCGACCTCGGATCTCAATGATCTGTATCGCCGCGTGATCAACCGGAACAACCGTTTGAAGCGTCTGATCGAATTGCGTGCGCCCGATATCATCGTGCGTAACGAAAAGCGGATGTTGCAAGAATCTGTCGATGCCTTGTTCGACAATGGTCGCCGTGGCCGCGTCATCACCGGCGCCAACAAACGCCCGCTTAAATCGCTGTCGGATATGCTCAAGGGTAAGCAGGGCCGCTTCCGCCAAAACCTTTTGGGTAAACGCGTCGATTTCTCCGGTCGTTCGGTCATTGTGACGGGTCCGGAATTGAAGCTGCATCAATGTGGTTTGCCCAAGAAGATGGCGCTCGAACTGTTCAAGCCGTTCATCTATTCACGTCTGGAGGCCAAGGGCCTCAGCAGCACCGTGAAGCAAGCCAAGAAGTTGGTGGAAAAAGAGCGTCCCGAAGTGTGGGATATCCTTGATGAGGTGATCCGCGAACACCCGGTCATGCTCAACCGTGCGCCGACGCTTCACCGTCTGGGGATCCAAGCGTTCGAACCCGTGTTGATCGAAGGGAAAGCGATCCAGCTTCACCCGCTGGTTTGCTCGGCCTTTAACGCTGACTTTGATGGTGACCAAATGGCGGTTCACGTGCCGCTGTCGCTCGAAGCACAGCTTGAAGCGCGCGTCTTGATGATGTCCACGAACAACGTTCTGTCGCCTGCAAACGGCGCGCCGATCATTGTTCCGTCGCAGGATATGATCTTGGGTCTCTATTACACCACGATCATGCGCGAAGGCATGAAGGGCGAAGGCATGGTCTTCTCCTCGATTGACGAAGTGCAATATGCGCTCGATACCGGCGCGGTTCACCTGCATTCGAAGATCATCTCGCGGATTCCGCAGATCGACGAAGAAGGCAACGAGGTCATGGTGCGGTATGAAACCACGCCGGGCCGTGTGCGTCTTGGCGCGCTTTTGCCGCTCAACGCCAAAGCGCCCTTCGAATTGGTCAACCGTCTGCTGCGTAAGAAAGAAGTGCAGCAGATCATTGATACGGTCTACCGGTATTGCGGACAAAAAGAGTCTGTCATCTTCTGTGACCACATCATGACCATGGGGTTCCGCGAAGCCTTCAAGGCCGGTATTTCATTCGGCAAGGACGATATGGTTGTGCCTGATAACAAATGGCCAATCGTTGACGAGACCCGCGACCAAGTGAAAGATTTCGAACAACAATATATGGACGGCCTGATCACTCAGGGTGAGAAGTATAACAAAGTTGTCGATGCGTGGTCGAAGTGTAACGACAAAGTCACCGAAGCGATGATGAGCACGATTTCGTCGGTCAAACATGACGAGGATGGCGCCGAAATGGAGCCGAACTCGGTTTACATGATGGCCCACTCCGGTGCGCGTGGCTCGGTCACCCAGATGAAACAGCTGGGCGGGATGCGTGGTCTGATGGCCAAGCCGAACGGCGACATCATCGAAACGCCGATCATTTCGAACTTTAAAGAAGGCCTGACGGTTCTCGAGTATTTCAACTCGACCCACGGTGCCCGTAAAGGTTTGTCGGATACGGCTTTGAAAACGGCGAACTCCGGTTATCTGACGCGTCGTCTTGTGGACGTGGCGCAGGATTGCATCGTGCGCGAGCGTGATTGCGGAACCGAACGCTGCGTGACTGCGGAACCTGCTGTCAATGACGGCGAGGTTGTGGCGACCATTGGCGAACGTATTCTGGGCCGCGTTGCGGCAGAGGATATCTGCAAGCCGGGCACCGATGAGGTGCTGTGCACACGTGGCACATTGATCGACGAACGCATGGCCGACACCATCGAAGAGGCTGCTGTTCTGACCTGCAAAATCCGTAGCCCTCTGACGTGCGAAGCGGACGACGGTGTGTGTGCGACCTGCTATGGTCGTGACCTTGCACGCGGCACAATGGTGAACACCGGCGAAGCCGTGGGCATCATCGCGGCGCAATCGATTGGTGAGCCGGGCACACAGCTGACGATGCGGACATTCCACATTGGCGGCGTTGCACAAGGTGGCCAACAGTCGTTCCAAGAAGCCGGTCAAGAAGGCAAGATCGAGTTCGAAAACCCGCAGGTTCTGGAAAATGCCAATGGCGAGATCCTCGTTATGGGCCGGAACATGAAATTGCGGATCATGGGCGATGCGGGCGAAGAGCGCGCGAGCCACAAGCTCGGCTATGGCACCAAACTGTTTGTCAAAGAGGGCGACACCATCGCGCGTGGCGACAAGCTGTATGAATGGGATCCCTACACTTTGCCGATCATCGCAGAGAAAGCCGGTACGGCGAAGTTTGTCGATCTGACCGTGGGTATTGCCCTGCGCGACGAGACCGATGACGCGACCGGTATGAGCCAGAAGATCGTTATCGATTGGCGCGCGGCCCCCAAAGGCAACGAGCTCAAGCCCGAGATCATCATCATGGATGCGGATGGCGAACCTGTGCGCAATGACGCGGGCAACCCTGTCACATATCCGATGTCTGTCGATGCCATTCTCTCGATTGAAGAAGGTCAAGAGATCAAAATGGGTGACGTTGTTGCGCGTATTCCGCGTGAGGGCGCCAAGACCAAGGACATTACCGGTGGTCTGCCACGTGTGGCCGAACTCTTTGAAGCGCGGCGTCCGAAAGACCACGCGATCATCGCCGAAATCGATGGTTACGTGCGCTTTGGCCGCGACTATAAGAACAAGCGCCGGATCTCGATCGAGCCAGCGGATGAGGCCTTGGAAACCGTGGAATACATGGTGCCCAAGGGCAAACACATCCCCGTGCAAGAAGGCGATTTCGTCCAGAAGGGTGACTACATCATGGACGGCAACCCTGCGCCGCATGACATCCTTTCCATCATGGGCGTCGAGGCCTTGGCCGAGTATATGATCGACGAAGTTCAGGACGTTTACCGTCTGCAAGGTGTGAAGATCAACGATAAGCATATCGAAGTGATCGTGCGCCAGATGTTGCAGAAATGGGAAATCCAGGACAGCGGCGAGACGACTTTGCTCAAGGGTGAAAACGTCGATAAGGCGGAGTTCGACGAAGCCAACGCCAAGGCCATTTCCAAAGGCGGGCGTCCGGCAACGGGCGAGCCGATCCTTTTGGGGATTACCAAAGCATCGCTTCAGACCCGTTCGTTCATCTCGGCGGCGTCCTTCCAAGAGACCACACGTGTTCTCACCGAGGCCTCTGTCCAAGGGAAACGCGACAAATTGGTTGGCCTCAAAGAGAACGTCATCGTGGGCCGCTTGATCCCTGCGGGCACCGGCGGCGCGACACAGCGCGTGCGTAACATCGCAGCAAATCGCGATAATGTTGTGTTGGAGGCCCGCCGCGAGGAGGCCGAAGCGGCTGCAGCTTTGGCCGCACCAACGATGGCTGATGATGTGGTTGGCGGGGATGATTTCGACACATTGGTCGACACCCCCGAGAGCCGCGATTGATCCCGCGCCTCACGGCATGACAAGATTGAAAAGGCTCCGCTTTGGCGGGGCCTTTTGCTTTTGGCAGGCCCTTCACTCCCCAAGAACATCAGGCGATGTTCGAAGACGCTTGGCGCGGGCCCGTTCCGCAAGGTGGCGGCGCGGATCAAGAGGATTGGGTGACGCGCGCGGCGATCCGGTGCCGACCTGCGGCGGCACTTGCGGAGAGGTGCCAAGGGCAAGGGTGCGGTTGGCGGCGCGTTGGGAGCGGCACTGGATCTTGTGGGGCTTTGATGACGTAGGGCCGCAGGGGCGCGTGCGCGGTATACTGCGTCGCAGTGGATATTTATGGACAGCAGAAAATGACAGAGCCTCTGGTCAATGGTCCGTGCGTGTTAGTATAGCGGGTGGGGTATAGAAGCCCGAGCGGCGCACCGGTCGCCGGGCGTATCTGATATGGAACGGGGTTGGTCATGAGCGACAATATGCGCGGCGCGCTGTTCATGATGCTGTCGATGGCGGGATTCACCATATCGGACAGTTTGATGAAACAATTGACGGTGGATTTGCCGTTGTCTCAGGTGATTTTGCTACGTGGGATCGTCACCACGGCTCTGACCCTTGGGCTGGCGTGGCGCATGGGAGCATTGCGTATGGCCCTGCCGCGCCGCGAATGGGGATTGGTGTTCTGGCGGTTGGTGGGTGAGATCGGCGCGGCGTATTTTTTCCTGACGGCGCTTAAATACATGCCATTGGCCAATATGACGGCGGTGATGCAAAGCTTGCCGCTCACCGTGACATTGGCGGCGGCGGTGCTGTTTCGCGAACCGGTGGGGTGGCGGCGGATGGGGGCAATTCTGGCCGGGTTGTTCGGCGTGGTGTTGATCCTTCAACCGGGGCCGGAGGGGTTCAATCATTATTCCATTTACGCATTGGTGGCGGTGGGCTTCGTGACACTGCGCGATTTGTGTACGCGGCGATTGTCCCGTGAGACGCCGTCGTTGTTGGTGACGGTCATCACGGCGGTGGCGGTGACGGGGGTCTTCGGCGTGGTGTCGATTGGCGTTGAGTGGCAACCCGTGGGCGGTGTTCAGAGCGCACAACTGGTGGCATCGGGCAGCTTTGTCTTTGTCGGCTACCTTTGCGCCATCACGGCGATGCGGTCCGGAGACATCGCAGTCGTATCGCCATTCCGCTATACGGCTTTGATATGGGCGTTGATGCTCGGGTGGCTGGTTTTTGGCGACTGGCCAAGTGGTGTAACGATGCTTGGCGTGATGATTGTCGCAGGCAGCGGGCTTTATACGCTCTATCGTGAGCGCCAATTGCGGATCAGGACAGAACAATTGGCGGCGCGGTCCGGATCCACGCGAGGGATCTAATCGCCTATTTCCAATGGCGGCACGTTATGGAACAGACGGCGGATGTCATTTGTATCAATGGCGAATGTGTCTTTGAAATGTGCCTCTAGCTCGGGAGTTAGCGGGTGCATTTCCATCGGGTGCTTGCCCATCCGGCTGTCGTTGAAGGTGTTGTGGCTGCGCACATACATATCGACGCCGCCCATGATCACGCAGGACATGAAACGTTGCAGGCGGCTGTGTGAAAAATTCATCACGGTGAGTTTGACGTTGGGCGCGATCAGCAAAGCAAGTGCGGCCGTCATGAAGCGGGTGCTTGAAGGCGCGGCTTCGATCCCGTTCATGGAGGGACGCGCCAGGAAGCCTTGATTGAAGTCGATGGCGATATGGCGTTCGCTGCGCAGGAGTTTATGATGTTCGTCGGCGGCAAGACGCAGGGCCTCGATGTAGGAGCAGGCAACCGCATCGTCATCATCAAGGCGGAATTGCAGGCAGGGCGCATCAGGATCGGTGCGCACGGAATTGATCGCGTCTTGCATCACATCTCGGTGCCGGCCCGGCGGGCGCGATTGGATTACCACCTGTGGCATGCCGGCGGTCAGGGCGTCGAGGCGGGCGCGGTATTGTGCGGGTAAATCATCACCGACAACGGTCAAAAAGGTGAAATCCGGATCTGTCTGGGCACGAAGGGCGGGCAGGGTGAAGCCTTCGAAGAGGGCAAAGCGCTCTTCCATGCGTGCCTCGGCATAGAGGAAAGCGCGGCGGGCCTCGATGCTGTCATGTTCGATCTGAAATCCACCAAGAGCAGGGTAGGAAAAGCGGCACAGGCCGATCACTTGCATAGCGGTCCTCGCGGGGGGCTGGTTTTGGGGGACTATGGCACTTTGGCGCGGGGATCGGCAAGACGTGCAGAGCGATGAATGTAACGTGACTGGACTGGGGTCTGGGCGCGTTCAATGACCGTAGAATGCGGGTGGGTGTAGGCCTGTGGAGTAGGCAGCGACGCATGCGGTAGGATGTGTTGACACGCGCTGCGACTCCTCTTATACGCGCCTTCATCCGGCACTGGGGAGACTCCGAGCCGATATCAAAACTTAAGTGGTCAAGATCCAAGCACCTGTCGCTTCGATCCTCTGTTAACCCACCGCGTCGTTCACCTCGGAATGGGAACGATAGCGGTTTTTGCGCTATGTGGAGACATATTGCGCGATTGAGATTCATCCGCCTTTGGCTCCGGTCATCGGCAGCAAAGTGTAGGAAACGGGGAAAACGCCCAATGCCAACGATCCAACAGCTGATCCGCAAGCCGCGCCAGCCTAAAGTGAAACGTTCGAAGTCTATGCACCTTGAGCAATGCCCGCAAAAGCGCGGCGTGTGCACACGTGTGTATACCACCACACCGAAAAAGCCGAACTCGGCGATGCGTAAGGTTGCCAAAGTGCGCCTGACCAACGGTTTCGAGGTTATCTCGTATATTCCGGGTGAAAGCCACAACCTTCAGGAGCACTCTGTGGTTCTGATCCGCGGCGGTCGTGTCAAAGACCTTCCGGGTGTCCGTTACCACATCTTGCGTGGTGTTTTGGATACCCAAGGCGTCAAAGACCGTAAACAACGTCGTTCGAAATACGGCGCCAAGCGTCCGAAGTAAGGAGAGACTGGTATGTCCCGTCGTCACGCCGCTGAGAAGCGCGAAGTATTGCCCGACGCCAAATTTGGCGATCGCATCCTGACCAAATTCATGAACAACCTCATGATCGATGGCAAGAAATCCGCCGCCGAGAAGATTGTTTATAACGCCCTTGATCGCGTCGAAGACAAGATCAAACGCGCCCCAATCGAAGTGTTCCACGAAGCGCTTGAGAACATCAAACCATCCGTCGAAGTGCGTTCGCGCCGCGTCGGTGGTGCGACTTATCAGGTACCTGTTGAGGTTCGCCCCGAGCGCCGCGAAGCGCTTGCGATCCGTTGGTTGATCAAAGCCAGCCGCGCCCGCAACGAAAACACCATGGAAGAGCGCCTTGCCGGTGAACTTCTCGATGCGGTGAACAGCCGTGGCAGCGCCGTTAAAAAGCGCGAAGACACCCACAAAATGGCCGACGCCAACAAAGCGTTCAGCCATTACCGCTGGTAATTCAAATCTCTTAGAGGCTGCACACCAATGGCACGCGACTATCCCCTCGAACGCTACCGGAACTTTGGTATTATTGCGCACATCGATGCCGGTAAAACCACTTGTTCCGAGCGCATCCTGTTTTACACAGGCAAATCCCACAACCTCGGCGAAGTCCATGACGGCGCCGCGACGATGGACTGGATGGAGCAAGAGCAGGAACGGGGTATTACAATTACCTCCGCTGCGACGACGACATTCTGGGAACGCACCGAGAACGGCACCGAGCCTGACTCTCCCAAGCACCGGATGAACATCATCGATACCCCGGGCCACGTTGACTTCACCATCGAAGTCGAACGCTCCTTGGCGGTACTCGATGGCGCGGTTACCGTTCTTGACGGGAATGCCGGTGTTGAGCCGCAAACCGAAACCGTTTGGCGTCAAGCCGACCGGTATAAGGTTCCGCGGATCGTTTTTGTGAACAAAATGGACAAGATCGGCGCAGACTTCTTTAACTGCGTTCACATGATCGAAGACCGTACAGGCGCGACAGCGATCCCCGTCGGCATTCCGATCGGTGCCGAGACCGAGCTTGAAGGTCTGATCGATCTCGTGACCATGGAAGAGTGGCTGTGGCAGGGTGAAGACCTTGGAGCATCCTGGATCAAAGCGCCCGTTCGTGATGAATTGAAGGCGCAAGCCGACGAATGGCGTGGCAAAATGATCGAAGCGGCCGTCGAAATGGACGACGATGCGATGGAAGCCTACCTCATGGAAGGCACAGAGCCTGACGTGAAAACTTTGCGCGCGCTTTTGCGTAAAGGCTGCTTGGCATTGAAATTCGTTCCGGTTCTGGGTGGCTCTGCGTTCAAGAACAAAGGCGTTCAACCGCTTCTTAACGCGGTGATCGACTATCTGCCGTCGCCTTTGGATGTTGTCGACTACATGGGCTTTTCGCCTGATGACGAGACCGAAGAACGCAATATCCCGCGCCGTGCGGACGACGATATGGCCTTCGCGGGTCTGGCGTTCAAAATCATGAACGACCCCTTCGTCGGATCGCTCACGTTTACCCGCATCTACTCGGGTAAATTGAACAAGGGTGACACGCTTTTGAACTCGACCAAAGGGCGCAAAGAGCGCGTTGGCCGGATGATGATGATGCACTCGAACGAGCGTGAAGAGATCACCGAAGCATTCGCGGGCGACATCATTGCGCTTGCGGGTTTGAAAGACACCACCACGGGTGACACGCTTTGCGCCGTCAGCGATCCGGTGGTTCTGGAAACCATGAGCTTCCCTGATCCGGTGATCGAGATCGCGGTCGAGCCTAAAACCAAGGCTGACCAAGAGAAGATGTCGACCGGTTTGGCCCGTTTGGCGGCCGAAGATCCTTCCTTCCGCGTGGAAACCGATATCGAATCGGGACAAACCATCATGAAGGGGATGGGCGAACTTCACCTCGACATTCTTGTCGACCGTCTGAAGCGCGAATTCAAAGTCGAAGCGAACATTGGTGCGCCGCAAGTGGCCTACCGTGAGACCATCGGCCACGAAGTCGAGCACACCTACACCCACAAGAAACAATCGGGTGGTTCGGGTCAGTTCGGTGAGGTCAAACTCATCATCACCCCGACAGAGCCGGGCGAAGGTTATTCGTTCGAAAGCAAAATCGTTGGTGGTTCGGTTCCCAAGGAATACATCCCGGGCGTCGAAAAAGGCATCAAATCGGTTATGGACAGCGGCCCGCTTGCCGGCTTCCCTGTGATCGATTTCAAAGTGACGCTGATCGACGGTAAGTTCCACGATGTTGACTCCAGCGTTCTGGCGTTCGAAATCGCGGCACGTATGTGTATGCGTGAAGGTATGCGCAAAGCCGGCGCGAAACTGCTCGAACCGATCATGAAAGTCGAAGTGATTACACCGGAAGAATATACCGGTGGCATCATTGGCGATTTGACCTCCCGTCGCGGGCAGGTTCAAGGCCAAGACACCCGCGGCAACGCGATTGCAATCGACGCATTCGTGCCGTTGGCGAACATGTTTGGCTATATCAACACGCTGCGCTCGATGTCGTCGGGCCGTGCGAACTTCTCGATGCAGTTCGGCCATTACGAAGCCGTGCCGCAGAACATCTCTGACGAAATCCAAGCGAAATTCGCGTAATTTCAGGCAGGGCGCGCAGCTTAGGCTGCGTGCCTGAGGCCGGTAAAAGACAAGGAGGCCATCATGGCTAAGGAAAAGTTTGAACGTAATAAACCGCACGTTAACATTGGTACAATCGGCCACGTTGACCACGGTAAAACCACGCTGACCGCAGCGATCACCAAATATTTTGGTGACTTCAAAGCGTATGACCAGATTGACGGCGCGCCCGAAGAAAAAGCGCGCGGCATCACCATTTCGACCGCCCACGTCGAATATGAAACCGAAGCGCGTCACTATGCGCACGTCGATTGCCCCGGCCACGCGGACTATGTGAAAAACATGATCACCGGTGCGGCGCAGATGGATGGCGCAATCCTGGTTGTGAACGCGGCTGATGGCCCGATGCCCCAGACCCGTGAGCACATCCTTTTGGGTCGCCAGGTTGGCATCCCGAAAATGGTCGTCTTCATGAACAAAGTTGACCAAGTGGATGACGACGAGCTGCTCGAGCTGGTTGAAATGGAAATCCGCGAATTGCTGTCGTCCTACGACTACCCTGGCGATGACATTCCGATCATTGCAGGTTCGGCTTTGGCGGCGATGGAAGGCAACAACCCTGAAATCGGCGAAAACAAGATCCGCGAATTGATGGCGGCTGTTGACGAATACATCCCGACGCCTGCACGTGCGGTGGATCAACCCTTCCTGATGCCGGTTGAGGACGTGTTCTCGATCTCCGGTCGTGGTACGGTTGTGACCGGCCGTGTGGAACGCGGTGTGATCAACGTCGGTGACGAGATCGAAATCGTTGGTATCCGCGACACCAAGAAAACCACTTGCACGGGCGTTGAAATGTTCCGCAAGCTTTTGGACCGTGGTGAAGCGGGCGACAACATCGGTGCGTTGCTGCGCGGTATCGACCGTGAAGGCGTTGAGCGTGGTCAGGTTCTGTGTAAGCCGGGCTCTGTGAACCCGCACACGAAGTTCGAAGCCGAGGCGTATATCCTCACCAAAGACGAGGGTGGCCGTCACACGCCGTTCTTCGCGAACTATCGTCCGCAGTTCTACTTCCGGACCACTGACGTGACCGGCACGGTGATCTTGCCCGAAGGCACCGAAATGGTGATGCCTGGCGATAACTTGAAGTTCGAAGTTGAACTGATCGCACCGATCGCCATGGAAGACGGCCTGCGCTTCGCGATCCGCGAAGGCGGCCGTACCGTTGGTGCCGGCGTCGTATCCAAAATCCTCGCGTAAGCCATTTTTTGGTTGCGAGAATGCAGGCTGCGCTGTAGTGCAGCCTGCAACCTATTTCAGGGTTCGACGTGGGGCGCGCAATGGTGTGCGTTCGACCTCTCAACTCTTAGCCGCGAAAGGCAATGACTATGCAGTCACAAAACATTCGCATTCGGCTTAAGGCGTTTGATTATCGTGTGTTGGATGCGTCCACACAGGAAATCGTAAACACCGCCAAGCGCACCGGCGCCACAGTCCGTGGTCCGATTCCGCTGCCGAACAAGATCGAGAAATTCACTGTTCTACGTAGCCCTCACGTGAACAAGAAATCGCGGGACCAGTGGGAAATCCGTACCCACAAGCGTCTTCTCGACATCGTTGATCCGACTCCCCAAACCGTGGACGCGCTGATGAAGCTCGACCTCGCGGCTGGTGTGGACGTCGAGATCAAGTTGCAATCGTAATTGGGGGGTATGAATATGCGCTCTGGTATTATTGCGAAAAAAGTGGGCATGACCCGCTTGTTCATGGAAGACGGCAAGCAGATCCCTGTAACCGTTCTTCAGATGGAAAACCTTCAGGTTGTCGATCAGCGCACGGCTGACCGCGACGGCTACACAGCGGTTCAGCTGGGTGCCGGTGCGGCCAAAGCGAAGCGCACGTCGAAAGCCATGCGTGGCCATTTCGCCAAAGCAGGTGTCGAGCCCAAACGGAAAGTCGCGGAATTCCGCGTTTCCGCAGAGAACCTCATCGCCATTGGCGAAGAGATTTCGGCCGAACACTATGTCGTTGGTCAAAAGGTTGACGTTGCCGGTACTTCGATCGGTAAAGGCTTCCAAGGTGCGATGAAGCGTCACAACTTTGGCGGTTTGCGTGCCTCGCACGGTGTTTCGATTTCGCACCGTTCGCACGGCTCGACAGGGCAGTGTCAGGATCCTGGCAAGGTTTTCAAAGGCAAGAAGATGGCCGGTCACATGGGCGCAGTGCGCGTGACCACCCAGAACCTTGAAGTTGTTAAAACCGATGCAGATCGTGGTCTGGTCATGGTCAAAGGCGCCGTTCCCGGCTCCAAAGGCGGCTGGGTGACGGTCAAGGATGCTGTGAAGAAGAAACTGCCCGAGAACGTTCCGTTCCCGGCAGCTTTGAAATCGGCAGCAGCAGCGGCAGAGGCTCCGGCTGAAGCACCTGCGGAAGGCGGTGAAGCATGAAACTTGATGTGATCAACCTCGACGGCAGCAAAGCCGGTACTCTGGATCTGGACGAAGCGTTGTTCGGTCTTGAGCCGCGCGTTGACATCCTGCACCGTGTGGTCCGTTGGCAGCGTAACAATGCGCAAGCCGGCACGCACAAGGTCAAGACCCGTTCGGAAACCTCCTATTCGACCAAGAAGATCTATCGCCAAAAAGGCACCGGCGGCGCACGCCACGGTGACCGTAACGCGCCGATCTTCCGTAAAGGTGGTATCTACAAAGGTCCGACCCCGCGTTCGCACGGTCATGAACTGCCCAAAAAGGTCCGCAAGCTTGGCCTGATGCACGCTCTGTCGGCGAAAGCCAAAGCAGGCGAGTTGGTGGTGATTGAATCGGCATCCTCGGATGGGAAAACCGCAGCTTTGGCCAAACAGGTGAAAAACCTCGGCTGGAAACGCGCTTTGATCATCGATGGCGCCGACGTGAACCAAGACTTCTTGCAAGCGGCCCGTAACATCGAAGGTTTGGACATCCTGCCGACGATGGGCGCAAACGTATATGATATCCTCAAGCGTGATACACTCGTGATCACCAAAGCGGGTATCGAAGCACTGGAGGCTCGATTGAAATGAGTGCCAAGGCAGAACATTACGACGTGATCCGCAAGCCGATCATCACCGAAAAAGCGACCATGGTTTCCGAAAACGGTGCCGTTGTTTTTGAAGTGGCGATTGACAGCAACAAACCCCAGATCAAAGAGGCTGTTGAAGCTTTGTTTGGTGTGAAGGTCAAAGCTGTGAACACCGCGATCACCAAAGGTAAAGCCAAGCGGTTCAAAGGCCAAATCGGTCGCCGTAAGGACGTGAAAAAAGCCTATGTGACGCTCGAAGAGGGCAACACAATCGACGTGTCCACCGGACTCTGAGATTTAGGTTTTTGAGAAGATTGAAAGCCCCTCGTCAGTAATGGCGGGGGGCTTTTTCGTTGCCATTAGGCGAACGGATGGCGGGAGCATCGGCTCTTAAGGGCCAATTGCCCAACAAATACGGCCCTTCCTATAGACAGCCCATCATCGCCCTGCTACTAGCAGCCATCGCAACTGGCCTCAGATTCGTTCTGGGGCCGGTTGCTATTTTGTCAGGGACCTACGGGGCCCTATAAGACGGCCACCTTCGGGGGGCTAAACCGGCGGAACCGGCACCCTATCGGGGCAAGGCCGCACAGCAAAACGGAAGACAGAAAGCATGGCACTCAAGTCGTACAAACCGACGACGCCGGGCCAGCGTGGGCTGGTGCTGATCGACCGTTCGGAGCTTTGGAAAGGGCGCCCGGTTAAATCTCTCACAGAGGGTTTGACCAAGTCGGGCGGCCGGAACAACACCGGACGGATTACCTCGCGTCGTCGCGGGGGCGGGGCGAAACGCCTCTACCGGATCGTTGATTTTAAACGTAACAAAATGGATGTCGCGGCAACCGTCGAACGGATCGAATATGACCCGAACCGGACCGCATTCATCGCACTGATCAAATATGATGACGGCGAGCAAGCCTACATCCTCGCGCCGCAGCGTTTGGCTGTTGGTGACAAGGTGATTGCTGCGTCCAAAGCCGACATCAAGCCGGGCAACGCGATGCCGTTCTCGGGCATGCCGATCGGTACCATCATCCACAACATCGAGATGAAGCCAGGCAAAGGCGGTCAGATCGCGCGTGCCGCCGGCACCTACGCCCAATTCGTTGGTCGTGATGGTGGCTACGCTCAGATCCGCCTCAGCTCCGGTGAACTGCGTCTCGTGCGTCAGGAATGCATGGCCACCGTCGGTGCCGTGTCGAACCCCGACAACTCGAACCAGAACTACGGTAAAGCTGGCCGTATGCGCCACAAGGGCATCCGTCCTTCGGTTCGTGGTGTGGTTATGAACCCCGTCGACCACCCCCATGGTGGTGGTGAAGGTCGTACATCGGGTGGTCGCCACCCTGTGACACCTTGGGGTAAGCCGACCAAGGGTGCTCGCACTCGCAACAAAAACAAAGCGTCGCAAAAGCTTATCGTTCGCTCGCGCCACGCCAAGAAGAAGGGACGTTAATAGATGTCTCGTTCCGTTTGGAAAGGCCCCTTTGTGGATGCTTACGTGCTTAAGAAAGCCGAAGCAGCTCGCGAGTCGGGTCGTAATGAAGTTATCAAAATCTGGTCGCGCCGCTCGACGATCCTGCCCCAATTCGTGGGTCTGACGTTTGGCGTTTACAACGGCCAGAAACATATTCCTGTCAACGTCAGCGAAGACATGATCGGTCAGAAGTTTGGTGAGTATTCGCCGACCCGGACCTATTATGGCCATGCCGCCGACAAAAAAGCGAAGCGGAAATAAGCCATGAGCAAGGATAAGAATCCCCGCCGCGTGGCCGATAACGAAGCAATGGCAAAACTGCGCATGCTCCGTACAAGCCCGCAAAAGCTGAACCTTGTTGCTGCGATGATCCGCGGCAAGAAAGTCGGCAAAGCGCTCGACGATCTGACCTTCTCCAAGAAGCGTATCGCGATCGACGTGAAAAAATGCCTGCAGTCGGCCATCGCCAATGCCGAGAACAACCACAATCTCGATGTGGATGAACTCGTCGTGGCAGAAGCCTTTGTTGGCAAGAACCTGGTGATGAAACGCGGTCGCCCGCGGGCTCGTGGCCGTTTTGGCAAAATCGTCAAGCCGTTCTCGGAACTGACGATCAAAGTGCGCCAAGTAGAGGAGCAAGCGAATGGGTAATAAAGTCAATCCGATTGGCATGCGCCTTCAGGTGAACCGCACATGGGACAGCCGTTGGTATGCAGAAAGCAAGGATTTCGGTGACCTTCTTCTCGAAGACATCGCCATCCGTGATTTCATCAACAAAGAGTGCAAGCAAGCCGGCATCAGCCGTGTGATCATCGAGCGTCCGCACAAAAAGTGCCGCGTCACGATCCACACAGCACGTCCGGGTGTGATCATCGGCAAGAAAGGCGCAGACATCGAAACCCTGCGCAAGAAAATCTCCGCGATCACCGATTCGGAATTGCACCTCAACATTGTTGAAGTGCGTAAGCCCGAGCTTGATGCGCAGTTGGTTGGTGATAGCATCGCCCAGCAGCTCGAACGCCGTGTGTCCTTCCGCCGTGCTATGAAGCGCGCCGTGCAGAATGCAATGCGTATGGGTGCCCTCGGCATCCGCGTCAACGTGGCAGGCCGTCTTGGCGGTGCCGAAATCGCGCGTACCGAATGGTACCGTGAGGGCCGTGTGCCGTTGCACACGCTGCGCGCCGACATCGATTACGCTCATGTCGAGGCCACCACGGCCTATGGCATCATAGGCATCAAGACATGGATCTTCAAAGGTGAAATCCTTGAGCATGATCCGTCTGCCCGTGAGCGTAAAGCACAGGAACTCCAAGATGGTCCTACGCCTCGCGGCGCTGGCGGCCGTCGTTAAGGGAGAAGAGAGATGCTTCAACCAAAGCGCACTAAATTCCGCAAGATGCACAAAGGCCGGATCAAAGGTCTTGCAAAAGGCGGCAGCGATCTGAACTTCGGCACATATGGTCTCAAAGCCACCGAGCCAGAGCGCGTCACCGCACGTCAAATCGAGGCGGCACGCCGGGCGATGACACGTCACATGAAACGCCAAGGCCGTGTCTGGATCCGCATTTTCCCGGATCTGCCCGTGACCTCCAAGCCTACCGAAGTCCGGATGGGTAAAGGTAAAGGTTCGGTCGACTTTTGGGCTGCCAAAGTCAAACCTGGCCGCGTGATGTTCGAAATCGACGGTGTGAACGAAGACATCGCCCGTGAGGCCCTGCGCCTTGCTGCGATGAAACTTCCGATCAAAACCCGCGTCGTGGTTCGCGAAGACTGGTAACCGGCGCTCCGTGTAAGCGGCGCGTCAGGCACGCGGTATTGCGATTTTCCGAGAGGAAAACACGAGCTGCACAGTCTGTGAAGAAAAAGACCCCCGTCGAGAAATCGGCGGGGGTTTTGCTTGGAATAAGTTGGGTATCGGCATCCCGGTTTTTGATGGCGCGGCGATTGCGTTTAGATCTTCAAGGAAAAGTTCAATCTCGCGCTCCGGTATGCTCGGGCTTTGTTGTCCTATTTAAATGCAGCAGTGTCACAGCCCCGCCCTCGCGCCCCTGTATCTTGATGCGACTTCGTGCAAAGGCCACTGGTGCGAACCTGCCCGTAGCGTCGTCGGTGGCGGCTTGCGGCGGCAATCGAGGGATACGAAAACCTGCGGCCCTCACCGGCCTCTAAGACCACTTATAATTAAAGCTCACTGAAATCCTGTCATCTTCGGACATGTTCATCGGGACTTCGTGGCGCAGCCAGCTTTCCCACAAAAGCACATCGCCGACATCGGGTTTGACGTAGACGAAATTTTGCATCTCTTTGCGCGCATCTTTGATGCGGGGCGGGGCGGACATCATCATGGCGTGGCGCGGGTCTTCGAGTTTGAGCGCACTGGCGCCCTCGGGCATGGCGACATAGGTGGTGCCGGAGATCACCGAATGGGGGTGGATATGCGCCGAATGGCTGCCGCCTTCGGGCAGGATGTTGATCCACAGATCCTCAAGTTCGAGTTCGCGCTCGTCGAGGTCAAAGCACAGGTCGCCGGCAAAGGCCGCGACATGTTGGTCCAATGCGGTGACGATCTGTGCAAAGATCGGAAAGCGCCACGGTAGGTCGGTCAGCGAAGCATAGCTGGTATAGCCGGGGAACTCATGTGCCTCACACCATTCTTGGCCTGCTTCGTCATCGCCGGCGATCGACAGACAAGAGGTTTCGAGTTCAGCCGCATCAACGGGGTCGCCGAATTCAGAAAGACGGGCGCGATAGAGGCGGGTGGCGAAGAGTGATTCAATCTGTGACATGGGGCTGTTTTACCGCCAATCGCGGGCGCGAGCGAGAGGGATTTCGCGGCAGGGCGGGTGCGCCCGTTATTATAGCGCGATTTGATCTGTCTGTGCGTGGTTGGTGGTGCTCGGGGAGATCCTGCCGGATGGCCGGCCTGTAGATTTTCATCCTGTGCGGTCCGGATTTATCGGCGCCGCGGGCGCGGGGATGCGGTAAACCCCGCCTGTATTGGCAAAACCTTGAGGTTTCCCTTGCCTCGCTGATGCGACTCCCCTATAGAACGCCAACTCACGGATTCCCGCCTGCGGGATTCGTGTGTTTTTGTATTCGCCCACCAGGCGCAAGGTCACCCTAAACGGGGCCTTCTGGTGCTTAGGAAAAAGGACTTGGCTATGAACGCTCAAGAACTCCGCGACAAGACGCCGGACCAACTCCGCGAGGAATTGGCCAACCTGAAAAAAGAGAGCTTCAATCTCCGTTTTCAGCAAGCCACCGGTCAAATGGAAAACACATCGGGCATGAAAGCGGCACGCCGCAACGCCGCCCGCGTGAAAACCATTCTCAACGAAAAGGCCGCGCAAGCGGCTGCAGAATAAGGGAGCCCGAAAGATGCCCAAACGTATCCTGACTGGCACCGTGACAAGCGCCGCAAACGAGCAAACCGTAACGGTTTCGGTTGAACGTCGTTTCACACACCCTGTTCTGAAAAAGACCATCCGTAAGTCCAAAAAATATCGGGCTCACGATGAGAAGAACACCTACAAAGCAGGTGACAGCGTGCGCATTATCGAATGTGCGCCACGTTCGAAGACTAAGCGTTGGGAGGTTCTGGAAGCGTAAGCTTTCAGGCCTTTCGGCATTACGAAACCCTGGGGATTAAGCCCCTGCCAAGTGCAGGAAGCCCCATAGGTCGGGAGAAACCACATGATCCAGATGCAGACCAATCTGGATGTTGCTGACAACTCCGGCGCTCGCCGAGTTCAGTGCATCAAGGTCCTGGGTGGTTCCAAGCGTAAGTACGCCTCCGTTGGCGACATTATTGTCGTTTCGGTGAAGGAAGCCATTCCACGTGGCCGTGTGAAGAAAGGGGACGTCCGCAAGGCCGTCGTCGTTCGCACAGCTAAAGAAGTCCGCCGTGAAGATGGCACCGCGATCCGTTTTGATCGCAACGCCGCCGTGATCCTCAACAACAGCAACGAGCCAGTCGGCACCCGTATCTTCGGGCCAGTTGTTCGTGAGCTTCGCGCGAAAAACTTCATGAAAATCATCTCGCTTGCTCCGGAGGTGCTGTAATGGCTGCTAAACTCCGCAAAGGTGACAAGGTGATCGTTCTCGCCGGTAAAGACAAAGGTCAAACCGGAACAATCACGACTGTCGATCCACAGGCCGGTAAAGCCGTGGTCGAAGGCGTGAACATGGCGATCCGTCACACCCGTCAAAGCCAGACCAGCCAAGGTGGCCGCTTGCCTAAGGCGATGCCGATCCAGCTGAGCAACCTTGCTTTGGTTGACAAAAACGGCAAAGCAACACGCGTTGGCTTCCGCATGGAAGGCGACAAGAAAGTGCGCTTCGCCAAAACCACGGGGGATGCAATCGATGCTTGATACCGAAACCTACACCCCGCGTCTGAAAACGCTGTACGCGGACACGATCCGCGCTGCGATGAAGGAAGAGTTCGGTTATAAGAACGACATGCAGATCCCGCGTCTGGATAAAATCGTTCTGAACATCGGCTGCGGTGCCGAAGCCGTGCGTGACAGCAAGAAAGCCAAATCTGCTCAAGAAGACCTGAGCACGATTGCAGGCCAGAAAGCCGTGACAACGCTTGCGAAGAAATCCATCGCGACGTTCCGCGTGCGTGAAGAAATGCCGCTGGGTGCGAAAGTGACCCTGCGCGGTGCGCGCATGTATGAATTCCTTGATCGTCTGACCACGATTGCTTTGCCCCGTGTCCGCGATTTTCGCGGCGTGAACGGCAAGAGCTTTGACGGCCGCGGCAACTATGCCATGGGTCTCAAAGAGCACATCGTTTTCCCCGAAATCGATTTCGACAAAGTCGATGAGAACTGGGGTATGGACATCGTTATTGCCACCACGGCGAAAACCGACGCTGAAGCTAAGGCGCTGTTGAAAGCTTTCAACATGCCCTTCAACAGCTGAAGCAGCGGGAAGGAACATAGACATGGCTAAAAAAGCAATGCTCGAACGTCAGAAAAAGCGCGAGAAGCTGGTGGCAAAATATGCAACCAAACGCGCCGTTCTGAAGGAAATCGTGAACGACGAAAGCAAGCCTATGGAAGAGCGTTTTCGCGCGTCTTTGAAGCTTGCCAAGCTGCCGCGCAACAGCTCTGCTGTGCGCTTGCACAACCGTTGCCAGCTGACCGGTCGTCCCCACGCTTATTACCGTAAGCTCAAAGTATCGCGGATCATGCTGCGCGAACTGGCCTCCTTTGGTCAGATCCCCGGCATGGTCAAGTCGAGCTGGTAAGGGAGAGATATTATGAACGATCCTATCGGCGATATGCTCACCCGTATCCGTAACGCTCAATTGCGTGGCAAATCCACTGTCATGACACCGGCCTCCAAGCTGCGTGCATGGGTGTTGGATGTGCTCGCAGACGAGGGCTACATTCGCGGTTATGAGAAAGCGACTGGCAAAGACGGCCACCCGGCCATCGAGATCAGCCTCAAATACTACGAAGGCACCCCTGTTATTCGTGAAGTGAAGCGGGTTTCCAAACCTGGCCGTCGCGTTTACATGGGCGTCAATGACATCCCCGTTGTCCGTCAGGGCCTTGGTGTGTCGATTGTCTCCACGCCCAAGGGCGTCATGTCCGATGCAGCTGCACGCTCCGCCAATGTTGGTGGCGAAGTGCTCTGCACCGTGTTCTAAGGAGGTCTGGAATGTCTCGTATTGGTAAGAAACCGGTCGAGCTGCCCGCAGGTGTAACCGCCTCGGTGTCCGGCCAGACCATCGAAGTCAAAGGTCCGAAAGCGACCCAAAACTTCACCGCCACGGATGACGTGACCATTGCTTTGGAAGATAACGTTGTGCGGATCACTCCGCGCGGCAAATCCAAGCGCGCGCGCCAACAGTGGGGCATGAGCCGCACCGTTGTTGCGAATATGGTCAAAGGCGTTACCGAAGGCTTCAAAAAAGAGCTTGAGATCAACGGTGTTGGTTATCGTGCGCAGATGCAGGGCAACACCCTGAAACTGTCGCTCGGATATAGCCACGACGTCGACTTCGAAGTGCCGGCCGGTGTAACCGTGACCTGCCCGAAGAACACCGAGATCGTGATCGAAGGCGATAGTGCACAACTCGTTGGTCAAGTCGCGGCAAACATCCGTGAATGGCGCAAGCCCGAGCCCTACAAAGGCAAAGGCATCAAATACAAAGACGAGTATATCTTCCGCAAGGAAGGCAAGAAGAAGTAAGGACCCAGGACATGGCAAACAGCAAAAGAACCCTGTTTCTGAAGCGCCGCCTGCGCGTTCGGAACAAACTGCGCAAAGTGAACGCGGGACGTGCGCGTCTTTCGGTTCACCGCAGCAACAAGAACATCAGCGTCCAGCTGATCGACGATGTGAATGGTGTGACCCTCGCCTCGGCTTCTTCTCTCGAGAAGGATCTGGGTATGGTCGGCAAAAACAATGTCGAAGCGGCAACGAAAGTTGGCGCGGCGATTGCCGAGCGGGCCAAAAAGGCCGGCGTCACCGAAGCATATTTCGATCGTGGTGGTTTCCTCTTTCACGGGAAGGTGAAGGCTTTGGCCGACGCTGCTCGTGAAGGCGGCCTGAAGATCTAAGGAGAGACGATATGGCAAGAGAAGGTCAAAACCGGGGCAACCGTCGCGATCGCGACGAAACCCCTGAATTCGCCGATCGTCTGGTCGCGATCAACCGCGTGTCGAAAACCGTGAAGGGTGGTAAGCGTTTCGGCTTTGCCGCGCTCGTGGTTGTCGGCGATCAAAAGGGCCGTGTTGGCTTCGGTAAAGGCAAAGCGAAAGAGGTCCCTGAGGCCATCCGCAAAGCCACCGAGCAAGCCAAGCGTCAGATGATGCGCGTGCAGCTTAAAGAAGGCCGCACATTGCACCACGACATGGAAGGCCGTCATGGCGCAGGTAAAGTTGTGATGCGCACCGCACCACAAGGTACCGGCATCATTGCTGGTGGTCCGATGCGTGCCGTTTTTGAAATGCTCGGTGTTCAGGATGTTGTTGCGAAGTCAATCGGCTCGCAGAACCCCTACAACATGATCCGCGCAACGTTGGATGGTCTTCGTAAAGAAACCAGCCCGCGTTCTGTGGCACAGCGCCGCGGTAAGAAGGTTGCAGACATCTTGAAAAAAGATGATGCGCCGGCTGCCGAAGCTGTTGAAGCGTAAGGAACCGATAAAATGGCAAAAACCATCGTCGTTAAGCAGGTCGGCTCGCCGATCCGCCGTCCCGCCAAACAGCGTGCTACGCTGGTTGGTCTGGGCTTGAACAAAATGAACCGTACCCGTGAATTGGAAGATACACCTTCCGTGCGCGGCATGGTGAACTCGATCTCTCACATGGTCGAGATCATCGAAGAAAAAGGCTAAGCCCTTTTCAACGGTTAGAATTTGGAGCGCTCCGCAGGCAACTGCGGGGCGTTTCTTTCGTCCGGTTGCGGCGGACAGCCTGTGCGCTGACCTAGGAGGTGCGTAAACCTTGCCTCCGTTGATGCGAAGGGCGGCGAAGCTCTCACCGAGTGCGGATGATTCCGGCGATGTTTGGCGTGCTTCGGGCGCTGGATGCTATGGAGGGCGGCCGGTTTCTGCCTGCGGTGACGATCGGGGCAGGGGTGTTTGGGCTGCGGCGTGGAGGAGGCTCTGTGGGCTGGCGCGATTCGGGAGTAACCGTCGCCGCGCGCGATGACACTCAGGCCGCATTATTGCCTGTGTTAGCAGGTGGTAACCGCCGAAGCTTTGTTCTGTGGCACGCGGGGCATCACGGGCCTTGATCCGCGCGGGCAAGGCGTCTATACGCCCCAAGTGGCCTCAACAGGGGCCATAGAATCATTTATACGCCGTGTTTGCCCACTCCGTCGCTGGAGGGTAGTTCCGGCAAAGGAGAAGCGACATGAAACTGCACGAACTTCACGACAATCCCGGTGCAACCAAGCCGCGCAAACGCGTCGCACGTGGTCCCGGTTCCGGCACCGGTAAAATGGGTGGCCGTGGTATCAAAGGTCAAAAATCCCGTTCGGGTGTGGCCATTGGCGGCTACGAGGGTGGCCAAATGCCGCTCTACCAACGTTTGCCCAAGCGTGGCTTCAGCAAACCGAACCGTAAAGCATATGCCGTTGTGAACCTTGGTTTGATCCAGAAGTTCATCGACGACAAAAAATTGGATGCCAAAGCGGCAATCACCGAAGATGCATTGATTGCTTCGGGTCTGGTGCGCCGTAAACTGGACGGCATTCGCGTTCTGGCCAAAGGTGCGTTCACCGCCAAAGCCAATATCGAAGTGACGGGCGCGTCGAAATCGGCTGTGGAAGCGGTTGAAAAAGCCGGCGGTTCGTTGAAAGTGGCGGCGCCTGCTGCGGCAGAATAAAGATTGAGGTTGTGAGCGACGCCTGCGCCGCTTACATACCCTTGAGTTTTCCCAAAACGCCGCCCGAGCTGGAAAACGCTCATGGGCGGCGTTTCTACATGAAAGAGACCCGCGAATGGCATCTGCAGCAGAGCAAATGGCGGCCAACACAAGCTGGGCCGCGCTAGGCAAGGCATCGGACCTGCGTCAGCGTATTTTCTTCACCCTCGGCCTATTGATTGTTTACCGGCTTGGCACCTTTATTCCAGTTCCCGGCATCGATGGTGCGGGCCTGCGTGAATTTATGGAAGGGGCGTCCCAAGGCATTGGCGGCATCCTGTCGATGTTCACCGGCGGTGCGCTTGGCCGGATGGGTATTTTTGCTCTGGGGATCATGCCGTATATCTCGGCCTCGATCATTGTTCAGCTTCTTGCCTCGATGGTGCCTGCACTTGAGCAACTCAAGAAAGAAGGCGCGCAGGGGCAAAAGAAGATCAACCAATACACCCGTTACGGCACGGTCGCTTTGGCAACCTTGCAAAGCTACGGCTTGGCGGCGAGCCTTGAGGCGGGGGATCTGGTTACCGATCCGGGCCTCTTTTTCCGCATCTCCTGCATGGTTACGCTGGTCGGCGGGACGATGTTCCTGATGTGGCTGGGTGAGCAAATCACCAACCGCGGCATCGGCAACGGCATTTCCTTGATCATCTTCGTCGGCATCGTCGCCGAAGTTCCGGCCGCTTTGGCGCAGTTCTTCAGCCAGGGCCGCAGTGGCGCGATCAGCCCCGCAACCATCCTTTTGGTGATTGTGATGGTGATCCTGACGATTGCCTTTGTGGTATTCATGGAGCGCGCTTTGCGCAAGATCCACATCCAATACCCGCGCCGTCAGCAGGGCATGAAGGTCTATGAAGGTGGCTCGTCGCACTTGCCGGTCAAGGTCAACCCCGCCGGTGTGATCCCCGCAATTTTCGCCTCGGCGCTGCTCTTGTTGCCGACCACGATCAGCACGTTTTCCGGGAGCCAAACCGGCCCGGTCATGAGCACGATCCTTGCCTATTTTGGACCAGGCCAGCCGCTTTACCTGCTGTTCTTCGTGGCGATGATTGTGTTCTTTGCATATTTCTACACCTTCAACGTGGCGTTTAAGCCCGATGATGTGGCGGATAATCTGAAAAACCAAAACGGCAACGTACCGGGTATTCGCCCGGGCAAGAAGACGGCTGAATATCTCGAGTATGTGGTGAACCGCATTCTGGTGATCGGTGCGGCCTACCTTGCGGCAGTTTGTCTCCTTCCGGAGATTCTGCGTAGCCAATTCTCGATCCCTTTCTATTTTGGCGGCACCTCGGTTCTGATCGTGGTTTCTGTGACCATGGACACAATCCAACAGGTTCAGAGCCATTTGCTGGCTCACCAGTATGAAGGGCTGATTGAAAAATCGCAGCTGCGCGGCAAAGGCAAGAAGCGCAGCAAAAGAAAAGGGACGCAACGCAGATGAATATAATCCTTCTTGGGCCACCCGGTGCCGGTAAAGGGACGCAGGCACGCCATCTGGTCGAGACCCGCAATATGATCCAGCTTTCGACCGGCGACATGCTGCGCGAAGCCAAAGACAGCGGCACCGAGATGGGCAAAGTTGTTGCGGATGTCATGGCGCGCGGAGATCTGGTGACCGATGATATCGTGATTGGCCTGATCCGTGAAAAGCTCGAAGGCGACAAGGCCGGCGGCTTTATCTTTGATGGCTTCCCGCGCACATTGGCGCAAGCCGATGCATTGGCCGAATTGCTTGAGGCCACCGGCGAGACATTGGACGCGGTTGTCGAATTGCGGGTGCGTGACGACGCTTTGGTGGCCCGTATTGTTGGCCGCTCGACCTGCGCCAACTGCGGTGAGGTTTATCACGACGAAACCAAGCCGATCCCGGCGGATGGCAAATGCACCAATTGCGGCGGCACCGAGTTCAAACGCCGCGCCGACGATAATGAGGAAAGCCTCAAGAATCGTTTGATGGAATACTATAAAAAGACCTCGCCGCTTTTGGGGTATTACTACGCCAAAGGGTTGTTGAAGCGGGTTGATGGTTTGGCTGCAATGGACGTCGTTCAGGCCGCAATCAAGGCGGAGTTGGACGGCTAAGCGTCCGGTCTTCGAATTTGAAACGGCCCCGCCGCAATGTGGGGCCGTTTTTGCATTCTTGGGGCTTTGATGGCCGTCTATGGCTCTGAGGGCTTGACGCCTTCGCGAATTCCCAATACGCACCCCTATCTCGTAAGAGTAAATGATTCTTCCATGGGTCGCCCCCATGTGCGAATCTATCACCTGAACAGCACTGGCCCGATGGTTTATCGCCTCGGGCCTGCGTTGTGAAAAAAGGTTCTGGAGCTACGGAACCGCAACGAAAAGGAAGAGACACTTGGCTCGTATTGCCGGCGTTAACATCCCGACCCACAAACGGGTCCCGATCGCCCTCACTTATATCACTGGTATTGGCCCCGCATCGGCCAAGGCTATCTGCGAATCTGTTGGTATCGACGCGGCCCGCCGCGTGAACGAATTGTCCGACGCCGAAGTTCTGTCGGTGCGCGAACATATCGACGCCAACTACACTGTCGAAGGCGACCTGCGCCGCGAAGTGCAGATGAACATCAAACGTCTGATGGATCTTGGTTGCTATCGTGGCCTTCGTCACCGCCGCAACCTGCCGGTTCGCGGTCAGCGTACCCACACCAATGCTCGCACTCGCAAAGGCCCCGCAAAGGCCATTGCTGGTAAGAAGAAATAAGGGGGGCTGATTAGATGGCACGCGAAAAAACACGCGCTAAGAAAAAAGAGCGCAAGAATATCGCTGCGGGCGTGGCTCACGTCAACAGCTCGTTCAACAACACCAAGATCCTTATCTCGGATGTGCAAGGCAACGCGATCGCATGGTCGTCTGCGGGCACCATGGGCTTTAAAGGGTCGCGTAAATCCACACCCTACGCCGCCCAGATGGCTGCGGAAGATGCGGGTAAAAAAGCACAAGATCACGGCGTGAAAACGCTCGAAGTCGAAGTGCAAGGCCCCGGTTCGGGCCGTGAAAGCGCATTGCGCGCTTTGGCCGCGATTGGTTTCAACATCACGTCGATCCGTGATGTGACCCCGATGGCGCATAACGGTTGCCGCCCGCCGAAACGCCGCCGCGTTTAAGTATTCGTTTATTGGTTGGGGCTGCGCAAATTCGCGCGGCCCCAATCCGTCATTTTTAACCTCGGGCGTCTGCTGCCTTTGGACATGAGGCACAGACTGGAATGGAGGGACGCATGATCCACAAGAATTGGGCTGAACTGATCAAGCCGACACAACTTGACGTGAAGCCGGGCAATGAACCTGCACGTCAGGCAACCGTTGTTGCCGAACCGCTGGAACGCGGTTTTGGTCTGACCCTTGGTAACGCGCTGCGCCGCGTTTTGATGTCGAGCCTGCAAGGCGCGGCGATCACAAGCGTTCAGATTGACAACGTTCTGCACGAGTTTTCCTCGGTTGCAGGCGTTCGCGAAGATGTCACCGACATCGTTTTGAACCTTAAAGGCGTTGCCTTGCGCATGGAAGTCGAAGGACCGAAGCGTCTTTCGATCAATGCAAAGGGTCCGGGTGTTGTCACCGCAGGCGATATTTCGGAAAGCAACGGCATTGAAGTTCTCAACAAAGAGCACGTGATTTGCCACCTTGACGATGGCGCGGATCTGTTTGTCGAACTGACGGTGAACACCGGCAAAGGCTATGTCGCTGCCGAGAAAAACAAGCCCGAAGATGCGCCGATTGGTTTGATCCCGATCGATGCGATTTATTCGCCGGTCAAGAAAGTCTCCTATGACGTGCAGCCGACCCGCGAAGGTCAGGTTCTCGATTATGACAAACTGACCATGAAGATCGAAACCGATGGGTCGATCACGCCCGATGACGCCGTGGCCTTTGCCGCGCGCATCTTGCAAGATCAGCTGTCGATCTTCGTGAACTTCGAAGAGCCTGAATCCGCCACCCGCGCGGACGAGGATGATGGCCTCGAATTCAACCCGCTTCTGCTCAAGAAAGTGGACGAGTTGGAATTGTCGGTGCGTTCGGCAAACTGCCTCAAGAACGACAATATCGTTTATATCGGCGATCTCATTCAGAAGACCGAAGCAGAAATGCTGCGCACGCCGAACTTTGGCCGCAAGTCGCTCAACGAGATCAAGGAAGTGCTTTCGGGCATGGGCTTGCACCTCGGTATGGACGTCGAAGATTGGCCACCAGAGAACATCGAGGATCTGGCGAAGAAATTCGAAGACCAGTTCTAAAGATTTCGGGGGCGGTCCGCCGCCCCCAAATGCCCGCAATGGCGGGGAAAACATGGGCATGTTGCCCCAAGGAGATCGACCCCCACGCAGGGTCGGCCAGACAAAGCAAATAGCCCAAACGGGCAGATACGAAGGAAAAGACACATGCGTCACGCAAAAGGTTACCGCCGCCTGAACCGTACCCACGAGCACCGCAAGGCGCTTTGGGCAAACATGGCCGGCTCGCTCATCGAGCATGAGCAAATCAAAACCACCCTGCCGAAAGCCAAAGAGCTTCGCCGCATCATTGAAAAGCTGGTTACGCTCGGCAAACGCGGCGATCTGCACGCCCGCCGTCAAGCCCGCGCGCAGCTCAAGCAAGACCAATATGTTGCGAAACTTTTTGACATCCTCGGCCCGCGCTACAAAGACCGCCAAGGTGGGTATGTCCGCGTTCTCAAAGCCGGTTTCCGTTATGGTGACATGGCGCCGATGGCGATCATCGAATTTGTTGACCGCGACGTCGCTGCCAAAGGCGCAGGCGACAAAGCCCGCGTTGCCGCCGAAGAAGAAGCGCTCGCAGACGATTAAGCCTCACGCGTAAGCGTTTGAGTGATCTGGCCCCTGCCGTTTCATCGGCGGGGGCTTTTTGCATTCCGGAGCCTGCGGCGCGCGCCTTGCAATCGCTGCGTCGCAATCGCATATCTGAAGCCGACACTTTCGGAGGCTTGAGACATGCGCCAATCATTCATCGCCCTGACCCTTGCGGTTGCTATGATCGCTGCCCCTGCTTGGGCAGAGACGCGCGTGCCGCGCGCGCAGTCGGAAATATCATTGGGCTTTGCGCCCTTGGTCAAAGAGGCCGCGCCGGCCGTGGTCAATATCTACGCCAAACGTGTGGTCGAAGGGCGCGCCAACCCATTCCGCTCTGATCCGTTTTTTGGCAATATGTTCCGCGATTTTGGCAGCACGCGCCCGCGGGTGCAAAACTCGCTTGGCTCCGGTGTGATCTTGTCGGCGGATGGCATCGTGGTGTCGAATTACCATGTGGTTGGCGGCGCAACGGATATTCGTGTGGTGCTCAATGATCGCCGCGAATTTGCGGCCACGGTGCTTTTGGCAGATGAGGACAGCGATCTGGCGATTCTGCAGCTAGCGGGTGGATCGGATATGCCGCACCTCGATTTGCGCGATAGCGAAAGCGTCGAGGTCGGGGAGTTGGTGTTGGCCATCGGCAACCCTTTCGGTGTTGGTCAGACTGTCAGCAGCGGGATCGTTTCCGGGCTGGCGCGCTCGGGCGCGGCCACAGGTCAGGGGCGAGGGTATTTCATTCAAACGGACGCGCCAATCAATCCGGGCAATTCTGGCGGGGCGCTCATTGATGTGAACGGGCAGTTGATCGGGATCAACACGTCGATTTTGACCCGTTCCGGCGGATCGAACGGGATTGGATTTGCCATTCCTTCGGCGCTTGTCGCGCAGTTCGTAGAGCAAGCCCGTGCGGGCAACTCCGAGTTTGAGCGGCCTTGGGCGGGGATATTCGGGCAACCGGTGGATGCAGATATGGCCAGCGGGCTTGGCCTTGACGTGCCGGGCGGCGTGGCGGTCGCCGACGTGCATGCAAAAAGCCCCTTTGCGGCGGTCGGTGTCGAGGTCGGCGATGTGATTACCGAAGTTGATGGCGCGCCGGTGAATACGCCGGCGGAAATGCTTTATCGCATGTCGGTTGCGGGATTGGGCGGCACGGCGGCGATGACGGTGTTTCATGACGGCGCGGCGCGGGTGGTGGATGTGGCATTGACCGAGGCTCCCGACCGCCCGGCGCGCGATCCGCGCCGGATGGGGCGCGGGGCGGTGTTTGAAGGGCTCGAAGTGGTCACGATCAATCCTGCGGTCATCGCCGAATTTGGCCTGCCGATGCGGGCCAGTGGCGTTTTGGTGACACAGGTTGGCCCTGCAGGCGGACGCGCCGGTTTGCGGCGTGGCGATGTCCTGCTCGCGGTGAACGGCGCCGAGATAGCAACCTCGGCGGAGGCCGAAAGGGCGCTGCGCGCTGCGGGCCGTAAGTTGCGGTTGGACGTGCAGCGCGGTGCGCAGCGGATTTCGATGCGGTTGCGGTTCTGATGGCGGATCTGTTTTCCACCGGGAGCAATCCGGATAAGGCCGAGCCGCAGGGCAAGGGCCCGCGCCCCTTGGCCGACCGATTGCGACCGAAAACCTTGGCCGAGGTGATCGGACAATCACAGGTTCTAGGGCCAGAGGCGCCATTGGGGGTGATGCTGGGTTCGGGAAGTTTGAGTTCGCTGATCTTTTGGGGGCCCCCGGGGGTCGGGAAAACCACGATCGCGCGGCTTTTGGCGGATGAAACCGACCTGCATTTCGTGCAAATTTCCGCCATTTTCACCGGCATGCCGGACCTGCGCAAAGTTTTCGAAAGCGCCAAGATGCGCCGTGCGAACGGGCAGGGGACGCTTTTGTTCGTCGATGAAATCCACCGTTTTAATAAGGCACAGCAGGACGGTTTTTTACCGCATATGGAGGACGGCACGATCCTTTTGGTCGGCGCGACCACCGAGAACCCGAGTTTCGAGTTGAATGCGGCTGTGCTCAGCCGGGCGCAGGTTTTGGTATTGGAGCGGTTGTCCGAGGACGAGTTGGCGCAAATGGTGGCGCGGGCAGAGGCGGAAATTGACCGCGATCTGCCGCTTGATCCGGATGCGCGTGCGGCCCTGTTGGAAATGGCGGATGGCGACGGGCGGGCCTTGCTCAATCTGGTCGAACAGGTGGCCGCGTGGAAAGTCGATGCGCCCCTTGGCCGCGACGCTTTGTCTGACCGGCTCATGCGGCGGGCGGCGAAATACGATAAATCCGGCGAGGAGCACTATAATCTTATCTCCGCGCTGCATAAATCGGTGCGCGGATCTGATCCTGACGCGGCGCTTTATTGGTATGCGCGGATGCTTGAGGGTGGCGAAGATCCACGGTTCTTGGCCCGCCGTTTGACCCGCATGGCGGTGGAAGACATCGCCTTGGCCGACCCGCAGGCGCAGGGGATCTGCTTGCAGGCCTGGGAAGCTTATGAGCGGCTCGGCTCGCCCGAAGGGGAGTTGGCCTTGGCGCAGGCGGTGATTTACCTTGCGCTCGCGCCGAAGACCAATGCGGGATACATGGCCTATAACGCGGCGCGGCGGTTGGCCCGAGACAGTGGATCAGAGCCGCCGCCCAAACATATCCGAAACGCGCCGACGAAATTGATGAAAGATCAAGGATACGGCGCGAATTATGCCTATGATCACGATGCCGAAGACGGGTTTTCGGGGCAAAATTACTTTCCTGACGGGATGGAGCGGCCCGAATTATATGCGCCCGTGGAACGCGGGTTTGAACGCGATCTCAAAAAACGCATGGAGTATTTCGCGCGGTTGCGGGCCGAGCGCAGCAAATAGCGTCATGGGGCAATGAACAGGCCCTGCAAAACTTGACATTCTGCGGCGGCACGGCCAGAGGATGGCCTATGTTACCGGTTTTGCTACAGGTCGCCGTGGGCGGCGCGATTGGCGCATCTTTGCGCTATCTGACCAATGTCGGCGCGATGCGCGTGATGGGGGCGGGGTTTCCGTGGGGCACGATGACGGTGAACGTCGTTGGCTCGTTTTTGATGGGGGTTTTGGTGCTTTACCTTGCGCAAAAGGGCGGCACCCGGTTCGCGCCGTTTTTGATGACGGGCCTTTTGGGCGGCTTTACGACGTTTTCGGCGTTCTCTCTGGATGCGTTAACGATTTTTGAACGCGGACAAGCCGGCCTTGCCGCGCTTTACGTTGGGGCCTCTGTGGTCCTGTCTTTGGCTGCGATTGCGGCTGCCTTTTTCCTGATGCGGGGGATTTTCCAATGAGCGGTGTTCAAACACAGGTGGTCGCTCCCGATGATACGGACCAGCGGTTGGACCGGTGGTTGCGACGGATGTATCCGCACGTCAGCCAAGGCCGCATCGAAAAGATGTGCCGCAAGGGTGAATTGCGCGTCAACGGCGGGCGGGTGAAGGCCAGCACGCGATTGGAAGCCGGTCAAACGGTGCGTATTCCGCCGCTGCCCTCCGTGGCAGAGGCCAAATCCGCAAGCGCCGGCAAGATCACCGAAGCCGATGCCAAGATGATCCGCAATTGTGTGATTTACCGCGACGATGATGTGATTGTTTTGAACAAGCCGCCCGGATTGGCGGTGCAGGGCGGGTCGGGTATGACGCGGCACGTCGACGGGTTGGCCGAGGCGCTGCGGTTCGGAATGGAAGACAAGCCGCGGCTTGTCCACCGGATCGACAAAGACACCTCCGGCGTGTTGGTTTTGGCGCGCACACGGCTGGCCGCGAAAGCTTTGACCGCCGCTTTCCGGCACCGCGAGACGCGCAAGCTGTATTGGGCTGCGGTGGCGGGCGTGCCGACGCCGCGCATGGGGACGATCAAATATGGTCTGATCAAAGCGCCGGGCCACGGGGCCAAGGGCGAGGGGGAGAAAATGCATTGCATTCATCCCCGAGAGGTCGACAAAACCGAAGGCGCCAAACGCGCTCATAGCGATTATGCGGTGATGGATGTGGCGGGCAAACGCACCGCATGGGTCGCGCTTGTCCCGATCACGGGCCGCACCCACCAATTGCGGGCCCATATGGCCGAAATTGGCCATCCGATTATCGGAGACGGTAAATATGGTGGTTCGGGGCAGGAAAACCTTGGCGATGGTTGGGGCGCACAATTGGGCGGCGAAGTCAGCCGCAAGCTGCACTTGCATGCGCGGTCGCTGAAGATCGAGCATCCGACAACCAAGAATATTTTGCATATCACCGCGCCGCTTCCCGATCACATGAAGCGCACGTGGGATATCTTGCAATGGGATGAAAAGGCACAGCCCGAGGACCCGTTCGAGGAATTTGAATGAACGGTGATCTGCGGCTGATCATCTTTGATGTCGATGGCACATTGGTGGACAGTCAGGGCGATATCATTGCGGCGATGACCCGCGCGTTTGATCGCGCCGGGGCGCCCGTGCCGCCGCGCAGGGCGATCCTGTCGATTGTGGGTCTGTCCTTGCCGGAGGCTTTTGCGCGCCTCGCGCCGCAGATCGACGCGGCGCTGCGTGTGCAGATGGTCGAGTGGTATAAAGATGCCTATGTCGATTTGCGATCTGAGAGCGGCGCGGCACAGAGCAGCCCGTTTTATCCGCATGTGCGGGAGATTCTGGATGATCTGGCCCGCGTGCCAGAGAACCTGTTGGCGGTCGCGACGGGGAAATCGCGGCGCGGGCTTGATAAACTGCTGGAGGGGCACGGTTTGACCGGGTTTTTCATCAATGAACAGGTGAGCGATTTCCATCCGTCCAAACCGCACCCGTCCATGTTGCGCGCGGCCCTGTCCGAAACCGGCGTCGATGCGGGCAATGCGGTGATGATTGGCGACACTTTGTATGACATGGAAATGGCCGCTGCGGCGGGGATCAAAGGCATTGGCGTAAGCTGGGGATACCATCCGCGCGAATCACTTGGGGCGGCGCAGGCGATCGTGGATGATTTTCGCGCCCTGCCTGAGACAATTCTGACTGTTTTGGAGGCATAAATGAGCGAGTGGAAAGCAAAACGGTTTTGGAAGGATGCGGCGGTTGAAGCCGCGGAAAACGGCTATGAGGTGCGCCTTGATGCGCGGCCGGTAAAGACCCCTGCGAAGACCGCTTTGGTGGTGCCAACCCGCACCATGGCAGAGGCGATTGCCGCCGAATGGCAGGCGGTTGACGAGGTGATCAACCCCGAAGTGATGCCCGTGACACGGGCCGCCAATGCGGCGATTGATAAGGTCGCTGTGCAGCACGCCGAGGTGGCGCAAATGCTGGCTGATTATGGCGATGCTGATTTATTGTGCTATCGTGCTGACCATCCCGAAGAGTTGGTCGCACAGCAAGCCGAGCGGTGGGATCCGGTGTTGGAGTGGGCTGAAACATCACTCGGAGTGCGGCTTGCGCCGCGCATCGGGATCATCCACAAGCCGCAAGATCCGCGAGATCTGTCGCGTCTTGCCACCCGGGTGCAGGGGTTTACCGCCTTTGAACTGGCCGGTTTTCACGATCTGGTCAGCCTGTCCGGATCGTTGATTTTGGGGTTTGCAGCGGCGGAAGGACCATATGAAGTGGATGATCTCTGGGCGCGGTCGCGGGTCGATGAGTTGTGGCAAGAGGCCCAATGGGGCCGCGACGACGAGGCGCATAAATTGTCCGAAATGAAGCGCGCGGCCTTTGTCGATGCCAAGCGGTTTTTTGACATGGCGCGCGATTCTTCGTGACGAAGTTTTGACGTTTGCATCCGGGTGTTAACGCTAAGGAAACATAGCCCGAACAAGATCATTTTTTGTGCTGTCGCCCTTGACGCCTTGTGATGTTTGCGCCCACACTCCTGAGCACTGACGGGGACAATCCCCGTTTCAGATAACGCCCTGGCCCTCGTAGGCCGGAAGAACCGCTCCGGAGGGGGCGGAGAATCAGGAAGAGGTAAACATGAAAAAATCCGTATTTTTTGGCGCATTGACTGTTGCTGGCGTGGCCGCCGGTGCAGCGGCCGCTGGAACCTTGGATGACGTTAAAGCACGCGGTACATTGAACTGCGGCGTCACCACTGGTTTGGTTGGCTTTGCGGCGCCCGATGCGAATGGCGAATGGGAAGGTTTCGACGTTGCCTTTTGCCGTGCGGTTGCGGCCGCTGTTCTTGGCGACCCTAAGGCTGTTGAATTTGTCCCCACCACTGGCAAAACGCGCTTCACGGCGCTGGCGTCGGGTGAGGTTGACTTGCTCGCGCGTAACACCACGTGGACCTTCTCGCGCGATGTCGATTTGAAATTCGATTTCATCGGCGTGAACTACTATGACGGTCAGGGTTTCATGATCCCGAAATCCTTGGGTGTGAGCTCGGCCAAAGAGCTTGATGGGGCAACCGTGTGTATCCAGACGGGTACCACCACCGAGCTGAACCTTGCTGACTTTTTCCGCAAGAACAACATCAGCTATGAGCCGGTTCCGATCGAAACCAATGCTGAAGGTCAGGCGCAATACCTCGCCGGGGCATGCGATGCCTACACCACGGATGCGTCGGGGCTTGCGGCGACACGTGCCAGCTTTGAGAACCCTGCCGATCACGTTGTTTTGCCAGAAATCGTATCGAAAGAGCCGCTCGGCCCGCTCGTGCGGCACGGCGATAACGAATGGGGCGATGTGGTCCGTTGGACACTTAACGCTTTGATCGCAGCAGAAGAAATGGGCGTCACCTCTGCCAATATCGGCGATCTGTCGGCCTCTGCTGGTGACAATCCTGAAGTGAACCGTCTTTTGGGCACCGAAGGCAGCTTGGGCGAAATGCTCGGCCTGTCGGCGGATTGGGCCAAATCCGCCATCATGGCGGGCGGCAACTACGGCGAAGTGTTCGAGAAAAACATCGGTGAAAACACTCCGATCGGCCTGTCGCGTGGGTTGAACGCACAGTGGACCGATGGTGGGCTGCTCTACTCGCCGCCCTTCCGTTAATATCCTGTCGAGGGGCGCGCTTGGTCGCGCCCTTCGATTTTTGCCCGTCGAGAGGCATGAATTTATACGATTGACGAACCACATCGGCCGGCGGACGCACAAGCGATCCGGATAAAAAACAACAGGCCGAGGTACGGGGAATATTTCAGATGACAACATCCACCGACCCTTCCGAGGGGACGTTCAAGCTATCAATGCTGATCTACGATACGCGGTATCGCTCGATCACCATCCAGATTGTCGCTTTGATCGGGTTTTTGAGCTTTTTTGGTTGGCTCGCGGCCAATACGATCAGCAACCTGTCCGATCTGGGCAAAGAGCCGAGTTTTAGATTTTTGGGCGAACAAGCCGGTTATGACGTTAATCAGCGGCTAATTGACTATAGTTCGCAATCAACGCATCTGCGCGCTGCCTTCGTCGGTTTGCTCAATACACTTCTGGTCGCCGTACTTGGTTGCGTTACGGCAACCGTCATCGGGGTTTTCGTCGGCGTGATGCGCCTGTCGAAAAACTGGATGATTGCGAAATTGATGGCCGTTTATGTCGAAACCTTCCGCAATGTTCCGGTGTTGATGTGGATCGTTTTGTTCATGGCGGCGTTGATTGAAAGCCTGCCCGCGCCGAACAAGTTTCGCGGCGCCGATCCCGAAGCCACAATGAAGGTTTTCGATAGCGTGGCGATCACCAATCGCGGTGTTTATATTCCCGAACCGCTGTTCAGCCGCAGTTTGGGCGACATCTCCGTTGGTAGTGCCTTTGATATCAGCCTCGATTTAATCGCGATATTGGCGGTTCTATTTGCCGGGCTTTGGGGCGCGCGTAAGCTGCGCCAGCGGGCCGATGCGATACAGGAATCCACGGGTGTGCGTCCGGTGACATGGTGGGCGCGGCTGGCTGTGGTCTTCGTGCCGATCATCTTGTTGTTGGTCGCGCTCGGGTTCCATCTGGGTTATCCGGCACTCAAAGGGTTCAACTTCCAAGGCGGCACTTATATGCGCAACTCGTTGATTGCGCTTTGGCTTGCCTTGTCACTTTATACTGCGGCTTTCATCGCGGAAATCGTCCGCGCCGGTATTCTTGCGGTGTCTCAAGGCCAATCCGAAGCCGCTGCAGCGCTTGGGCTGCGCGGCAACCGGATCATGAGCCTTGTGATCCTGCCGCAAGCGATGCGGGTAATCATTCCGCCGCTGATTTCGCAATATCTCAACCTGACCAAAAACTCGTCTCTGGCGATTGCGGTGGGGTATATGGATTTGACCGGCACACTGATGGGCATCACGCTCAACCAGACGGGCCGCGAGTTGGAAACCGTGCTTTTGGGCATGTTGATTTATCTGGCAATCTCGCTGAGCATCTCTGCGGTGATGAACTGGTATAACAATCGTATGAAATTGGTGGAGAGATAAGATGAGCAATACACATGCTGATACGGTTCTCTTCGTCAGAGATACCATGTTGCCACAAAAAAACCCGCCTTCGACATCTGTCGGTGCAGTTGGATGGGCCCGCGAAAACCTGTTTGCCGGATGGGGCAACACCATTCTGACCCTGTTGGCCTTTGCGGTGGTCTATTATCTGCTCGCCGGTATCTTGCCGTGGCTTATTTCCCCGACCTTTGGGGCCGAGTCGTTGACCGAATGTCGTGAGATCCTCGCGGCAAAAGGCGTGGGGAGCCATGGCGGCGCGTGCTGGGGGGTGATTTCCGAACGTTGGAAGCAGCTGCTCTTTGGCTTCTATCCGGCGGAAGCCTATTGGCGCCCAATTCTGACCTTTGTTTTGCTCTTCGTCGCTATATCCCCCGTGCTTTTTGCGGATTATGTAACGCCGAAGCTTTTGTGGTTCACGGCGCTCTTTCCGTTTCTTGCGGTGTGGCTGCTTTGGGGCGGATCGCTTTGGACGCCTGTTACAGTGCTGGCGGGATTTGTGGTCGGCGCGGTTTTCCTGAGCATGGGCAGCAAAATCGGAGGTGCGATTGTCGGCGTGATTGCTGCGATTCTGGGCGCGGTTTTATGGTGGGCTGTCGCTGCCGCACCTTTGGCGTCGGGGTTGTCCTCTGTCGTTGAGATCGGATTGTTGCCGGTTGAATCGCGTGATTTTGGTGGCTTCTTGCTCGCCATTACTTTGGGGGTGACAGCGATCTTTGGATCCTTGCCCTTGGGCATTATTCTTGCGTTGGGGCGCCGGTCGGATCTGTTGCTGGTGAAATCTCTCTGCGTCGGTTTCATCGAATTTATCCGCGGTGTGCCTTTGATCACCTTGCTCTTCGTGGCCTCGACGCTGTTGAATATCTTCCTGCCTCCGGGCACGAATTTTGACATCATCTTGCGGGTGATGATCATGATGACGCTGTTTGCTGCGGCCTATATGGCCGAAGTGATCCGCGGGGGTCTCGCTGCTTTGCCCACGGGGCAATACGAGGCAGCGGATGCTTTGGGGCTCGACTACTGGAAGGCACAGCGGTTGATTATCATGCCGCAAGCGCTCAAAATCTCGATCCCGGGCATCGTGTCGACCTTCATCGGCGTGTTCAAAGACACCACGCTTGTGTCGATCATTTCGCTGTTTGATCCGCTTGGCCTCGCCAATGCCATCCGCGCCGACGGCGCATGGACCGGCATCTATTGGGAGCTGTTCATCTTCATCGGAGTTGTGTTCTTTATCTTCTGCTTCTCCATGTCTCGCTATTCCATGTATCTGGAGCGCAAGCTTCAGACTGGCCATCATTAACAGAGGAGATCGCTATGTCTGATCTTGCTACACAGCGCGAAATCGACCGCACAAAGATGCAGGTGTCCGATGAAATCGCTATTGAAATCGTCAATATGAACAAGTGGTACGGCACATTTCACGTGCTGCGTGACATCAATTTGACGGTCAATCGCGGCGAGAGGATCGTGATTGCAGGTCCGTCCGGCTCCGGTAAATCAACGCTTATTCGTTGTATCAACCGCCTGGAAGAGCATCAGCAGGGCAAGATCGTTGTCGACGGGACCGAGTTGACATCGGACCTTAAAAACATTGACAAAATCCGCTCCGAAGTGGGGATGTGCTTCCAGCATTTCAACCTTTTCCCGCATCTGACGATCTTGGAAAACTGTACGCTGGCGCCAATTTGGGTGCGTAAAACGCCCAAGAAAGAAGCGGTTGAAACGGCGATGCACTTTCTCGAAAAGGTGAAAATTCCCGATCAAGCCAACAAATACCCCGGTCAACTTTCGGGTGGGCAGCAGCAGCGTGTGGCGATTGCGCGGTCCTTGTGCATGAAGCCGCGGATCATGCTGTTTGACGAGCCGACGTCGGCGCTTGACCCCGAGATGATCAAAGAGGTGCTCGACACGATGATCGAGCTGGCCGAAGAGGGGATGACCATGCTGTGCGTGACCCACGAGATGGGATTTGCGCGGCAGGTTGCGAACCGCGTGATCTTTATGGATCAGGGGCAGATCGTTGAGCAGAACGAGCCGGAAGAGTTCTTCAACAATCCGCAGAGCGAGCGGACCAAATTGTTCCTTAGCCAGATTCTCGGTCACTGATCGGCGCCGGATTTCAAATCAAAGGCTCGCTGTGCACGGCGGGCTTTAGGGGATTTCTTTAGAGATCGGCGGGTATGCGAAATGCGATCGCAGACCCGCATCCGAACTCAAGATCGCGCCAATCGGTGATGTCGCACTCCGCGATCAGTGTCGCGCAGGTTGGGTAGTTAGCAAAGCGTGGATGATCGGGGCGGTCGGCCACAAGCCGGCCGGCAAAATCTCCGATGCCGGGGTTGTGGGCGATCACAGCAAGGCATTCGGCGCTGCCGCCCTTTTCTTGTAGAATGTGCAGGATCCGGTCGCTGCTGGCGTGATAGAGTGCTGGCAGCGCAATATGTTCGCAGCCCAGCTTAAGCCGTTCAAAGGTCTCTTGAGTGCGCGCCGCATCGGATACCAGGGCCAAATCGGGGCGGTGTTCTTGTTTCCGCAGCCATGCTCCCATGGCCGTCGCTGCGGCTCGGCCGCGCCCGTTCAATATTCGTGCGTGATCGTCGCTCAACGGGTCATCCCAACTGGATTTCGCGTGACGTATGATCAAAAGGCGTTTCATTTTCGGAAGGGCAAAAACAGCGACCAACCAATCCGGTTCGGGCGGTCGTCTTGCCATTGTAACCCAATCGTCATTTCGTCGTGCCCCTTGGCAGGTTGAGCGATGTAAGTGCCGAACATCCGGTCCCAGATAGATAGGGAAAATCCGTAATTGCTGTCATGTTCGCTGCGCTTGTCGGAATGGTGGACACGGTGCATGTCGGGCGTCACCAGCACGCGGCGCATCACGGCATCAAGCGGTAGGGGCAGGCGGATATTGGCGTGGTTGAACATTGCAGTGCCGTTCAGGATGACCTCGAACAAGATGATCGCAAGGGCAGAAGGCCCGATCAGATAAACCAAGCCGATTTTGAGGGCCATAGACAGGGCTATTTCGATGGGGTGGAACCGGATGGCGGTGCTGACATCAAGATCGCGGTCGGCGTGATGGACCCGGTGAAACCGCCACAGGACCGGTATTTTATGGGTGATGAGGTGCTGTGCCCATATTGCGAAATCAAAAAACAACACGGCAAATACCACTTTCGCCCAAGCCGGGGCGGCGATCTGGTTGAGCAAGCCATAGCCGTTGTTTTGCGCATCTATCGCGGCCCCAACCGCCACAAACGGAACGGCAATAGCCACCAGTTTGAGGGTCACCGTGTCAGCGATTGAGATGGCCCAGTTGGTGATCCAACGGCGGGCCTGCGGGGCGCGTCGCTTGCGCCGCGGCAATAGGGCCTCGAGCGTGCCAAAAAGCGCAAAAAGTCCCAAAAAAACCGCAAGGCGTATGGTGGTTTCAAATTCCATTGCCTTACCCTAACCTGCATTTGGACCGGTGCAAGTCACACATGCGCGATGTGCAATGTATCACATCCGGATCATCGAGCCGGCCCCGTGCTCGGTATAAAGTTCCAGCAGGGTGGCGTTTGGCGCACGCCCGTCCAGAATGACTACGGCGCGGACGCCGCCTTCGATCGCCGCCAATGCGGTTTCGGTTTTTGGGATCATCCCGCCCGCAATAGTGCCGTCGGCGGTCATCTCGCGGATTTGCTTGGCGCTGAGCTCGGTTAAGACTTCGCCATCCCGGTTCTTCACGCCGGCCACATCGGTGAGCAACAGCAGCCGGTCGGCCTTTAATGCGGCGGCAATGGCGCCCGCTGCGGTATCGCCATTGATGTTGAAGGTCTCGCCGTTTTTCCCGAACCCCAACGGCGCAATCACCGGGATGATTTCGTCGCGGAACAAGGAATGGATGATCGTCGGCTCGATTTTTACCGGATGGCCGACCAGACCAAGTGCCGGATTCGCGGCTTCGCATTCGATCAGGCTGGCATCCTTGCCAGACAGCCCCACGGCGCGGCCCCCCTGTTCATTGATGGCTTGCACGATGCGTTTGTTGACGCGGCCGGAAAGGACCATTTCCACCACTTCCATCGTGGCTTTGTCGGTGACGCGTTTGCCATTCACGAATTCGGATTTCACGCCCAGCTTGTCGAGCATTTCGTTGATCATCGGGCCACCGCCATGGACGATCACGGGATTGACGCCGACTTGCCGCATCAAGACGACATCGCGCGCGAAGGTCTCCATCGCCTCGTCGTCGCCCATCGCATGTCCGCCGAATTTGATCACGACAATCGCGTCATCATAGCGCTGCAAATAGGGCAGGGCCTGGCTGAGCGTGCGGGCAGTGGCGATCCAGTCGCGGTTCATCTCTTGCTTCTTCATGATGGTCCCTCTTCTCATCCGTTATCCGAAATGGGCGGCAGCAGCGCAAGCGGATTGCTGGCCCTGCGCGCGTTGCAGTGTGGGCGGCGCGGCGGAAAAGCAACGGTTGTCAAATAGTGTTGCGGGGCAGGGAACCGGCATAATGCCGCCGTGCAGCATCGGTTTTGAGCCAGTATTGGCCGATGCGTGCAGGCCGCCGGTTTTGTGGGGTTAAACTGTGAAACCAAATACCTATCTACTGCGTTAAGAGATCGAGGGCCGCATATAGCGGTTGATCTCGAATGAGGGCTAAGCGCCCGTGAGAAAAGGAGAAACACATGTTTCGCAAGATTGTTCTGACCACCGCTGCCTCTGCAGTTTCTATCGTCGCACTGGCGGCACCTTCCTTTGCTGGCAATATTGATGAGGCTCCGGTTGAGCCGGTATTGGCCCCTGTTGTGCCCGTTGTTGTTTCGACCGACTGGACCGGTGGATATGCCGGTGTACAACTTGGTTATGGCGAAGCGGAAAGCGCCGGCCTTGACGGTGACGGCGCGATTGGCGGCGTGTTTGTCGGGTATAACCATGATTTCGGCAACTACGTTCTGGGTGGTGAATTCGACGCCAGCGCTTCGGATATTTCCGTGGGCGGCACCGACGTCGACAGCATCTACCGTTTGAAACTGCGCGCCGGTTATGACGCAGGTCCGGCATTGATCTATGCGGTTGCAGGTGGTGCCAGTGTGGAAACTTCCGCAGGCGATGACAGCGGCTATGTCGCCGGTCTGGGCGTGGATTACAAAGTGACCGACCGGGTGACTTTGGGTGGTGAATATCTTTACCACAACTTCGACAGCTTCGCAGGCACGGCCTCGGAAGGGGAATTCAATACCTTCTCGGCGCGTGTGTCTTATAACTTCTAAATCACGCGACATATATGATCGAAAAGGGCCGCATGACGCGGCCCTTTTTGCGATTCATCGCTGTGTTTAGGTCAATGTGGCAATCGTCGCGCGCAGGGTCTCGATCCCATCGCCTTTTTCCGAAGAGGTCAGGATCAATTCGGGATAGGCGGCGGGGTGTTTGGCCAACTTGCCGCGCACTTGGTCCAATATCGAAGCGCGGTCCTTTTCCTTGACCTTATCGGCTTTGGTTAAAACGCATTGGAAGGTCACGGCAGAGCTGTCGAGCAGGCTCATGATCTCTTCGTCGACGGGCTTTACCCCGTGACGCGCGTCGATCAACACAAACGCACGGCGTAGGTTCGGACGCCCCGACAGATATTGTTTGAGCAGACGTTGCCATTTCTCCACCACCGGGATTGGCGCATTGGCATAGCCATATCCAGGCAGATCGACGAGGTAGCGTTCGGTGCTATTCTCCGGCAGGCCCAGTTCGAAAAAGTTGATCTCTTGTGTGCGCCCCGGTGTGTTCGATGCCCGAGCCAAGGATTTGCGGCCGGTCAGGGCATTGATCAGGCTGGATTTGCCGACATTAGAGCGTCCGGCGAAGCATACTTCGAGCCGGTCGGCAGGCGGCATGCCGTCCATCGCCACCACGCCTTTGAGGAAATCACAGGGGCCCGCGAACAACAGGCGGCCGCGTTCACGGGTGATGTCATCGGGGGTTTCGGCCAAAGGAAAGGGCAATTGGGTCATGTCTGTCTCCGCGCCCTTGGCTGCGGGTGCTGCTCCGCTGCAAAGGGATGAGGGCCCGCCGTGTGTATGCGTCCCTCTGGGTTAAACGGCACAGCGCGCCCCCCTAGTGTTCGGGGACGCGCCGCCTGATTTTATCGCGTCCGGTTCTGCGCCGGAGGCTCGGATAGGTGCCTTTGCGGTTACTTCGCTTCGGGCTTTTTGCGGCTGAAGCTGCGCTTGATATTGCCGAACACGTCCGGTTTGTATCCATGGCTGCGCATGATCAGATATTGCTGTGTAAAGGTGATCGTGTTGTTGGCAATCCAGTAGATCACCAGACCCGACGCAAACCGTCCCAGCATGAACATGAAGACCCATGGCATCCAAGCGAAAATCTGCGCTTGCACCGGGTCGGTGGGAGCGGGATTGAGCTTTTGCTGCACCCACATCGAGACGCCCAGGAGGATCGGCAGAACGCCCAGCGATACAATGGCGAGGATCGATTCCGGACCGGGGGCCGCAAAAGGCAGCAGGCCAAAGAGGTTCAGGAACGAGCTGGGATCAGGTGCGGAAAGGTCGCGGATCCACCCGAAGAACGGCGCGTGGCGCAATTCAAGTGTGACGAAAATCACCTTGTAGAGCGAAAAGAAGATCGGGATCTGCATCAGGATGGGCAAACAACCTGCCGCCGGATTGACCTTTTCCTTTTTATACAGCGCCATCATCTCTTTTTGCAGCGCGGCCTTATCGTCGCCCGCGTCTTTCTTCAGCTTCTCGAGTTGGGGCTGCAGCTCTTTCATTTTGGCCATCGAGGCGTAGGATTTATAGGCCAGCGGGAAGAGCAGCGCCTTGATCAATAGCGTCAGAGCGATAATCGCGACACCCATGTTGCCCAATACGCCGTTGAGCCAATGCAGCACCGCGAAAATCGGTTTGGTCAGGAAGAAAAACCAACCCCAATCAATGCTATCGAGGAATTTGCTGACGCCGCCCTCGTTTTGGTATTCGCGGATGGTTTCCCATTCCTTCGCGCCGGCAAACAGCTTGATTTCGCTGCTGGAGGAGGCGCCTGCGGCCACCTCGCTACGCGGCAAAATGGCTTGGGTTTGGTAAATGTCCGAAGCTTCGCTGTAGATCGCGGTGGATTTGAACGGTCCACTGGTGGTCGGGATCAGCGATGTCATCCAATAGTGATCGGTAAAGCCGGTCCAGCCGCTTTCGCCGACCTGTGTGACCTTGTTGAACACGCCGGTGTAATTGCTATCGACGGGGAAATCGGTGAAGTCATCGTAGGAGGCTTCGGTCAAAGTGCCATCAGCCATGGAAACAAGACCTTCATGCAGAATGAAGAATTTCTTCAAATCCGCCGGAACGCCGTGGCGCACCAACATGCCGTAGGGTGCGACCGCGATGCTTTCTCCGCTGGCATTGGTGATGCTTTGCGTCGCCGTGAACATGTAGTCTTCGTCAATCGACAGGGTGATGCGGAATGTCATCGCTTTGGCGTTTTGCCATGCAATTGTGATTGGCGTGGTTTCGGTCAGCGTCTCACCGGTTTCCAGCGTCCACAGGGATTTTCCATTTGGGACGTCCTCGGGGGCAAGGTTTTGTGCCGCGACCCAACCGAAGAAGGCGTAATAGGCCTCCTCTTCGCCGCGGGGGGCGAGCAGAGAGACAATTTCGCTCTCTGGGGCCAGGGTTTCACGATAATCTTTCAGCGCCAGTTCGTCGATATAGCCGCCGAGCAACGAGAGCGAGCCTTTGACGCGAGCGGTTTCAATGGCAATGCGGGGGGCGTTGGCGATGTCTTCCGACGCGGCTGCGGCGGAGGCTGCCGGGGCAGAGTCGGCCGCTGTGGCTACTGCGCCGGAGATCGGGGCTGTGCCGCCATCTGTTTGCGCCGTGATCGTCGCAGGGGCGGTTTCGGGGGCCACTGGTGCCTCGGGGGGCGGAAACAGCACGAACCAAATCAGGATGACGGCAAAACTGAGCGCGGTCGCAAGGATTAGGTTCTTGTTCTGATCGTCCATCTCGGAAGGCTTCCCCGTGCATTTATAAGTCAGGCCGGTTCAACAGAGTGCTGGTGCAAAGGTCAAGAGGATATTGCCCTTTGGGGGGGCAATTCACCCTATTTTGCGAAGAGAATCGGGGATGTCAGGAGGCAGGGGGGTGCAGCAGAGGTTTGCGCCGGATGCGCACGCCGCACCTGCGCATCTTGCGTGTCGGTCGTGGCGATGCCTTGGGCCGCTTGGCACGATGGTTTAGCGCAAGCGGTTCCACACCTTCGGCGTGTCGTCGAGTTTGGCGTTATGCTGGATGATCCATTCGATCGTCTTGTCAAAAGGCATAGGGCGGGCGATGCCAAATCCTTGTACGTGTCCGCATCCGAGTTGCGATAGCATCGCGTGTTCTCCCACGGTTTCGACGCCTTCGGCCAATGTATCAAGGCCGAGGCGTTCGGCCATCGTCAGGATCGCGGCAACCATACGTTGTTGGTCGGGGTCGCGGTCTACCTTCATCACAAAACTGCGGTCGATTTTGATCCGTTCGACGGCAAAGCGGCGGATCGAGGAAATAGAGGCGTGACCGGTCCCGAAATCATCGAGATCAATGCGGCACCCCATCTTGGCCAATCCATTGATATTGCGGGAAATCATATCCTCGGGCGAGGACGCAACCACGGTTTCCAACACTTCGACCGATAGCCGCTCAGGGGGGAGATTAAACCGGTCCAGATCCCAACGGATTTTATCCACCAATTTCGGGTTGCGCAGTTCGTCCCCGGCAAAGTTCACTCCGACATGCGGGACGGCCAATCCGGCGGCATCCCATGCGCGCACTGCGGTCAAGGCGTGGAACAACATCACTTCGCCAAGGCGCTCCAATTGTCCCGATTGTTCGAGCGCGGGCAGGAATTCGGCGGGGGAAATCATACCGCGTTTCGGGTGTTGCCAGCGCGCCAGCGCCTCAAAGCCGGTGACCAGCCCGGTGTCGGTGCTGATCTGGGGTTGGAACCATGGTTGGATTTGCCCGTTTTCCAAGGCCATGGCGACTTCATCCATGAACACGTGACGGGTGGTTTCGGAACGCTTCATTTCGTCGGTATAGGAGCGGATCGCCGAGGGGCTGTGGCGGCTGGCTTCGGCCAAGGCGACAGAGGCGGCGGAAAACAATGCCGCACCGGTGGCGTGCGGGGCGCGCGAAGCAAGGCAAAAGCCAATCGAACACGACACATAAATCGTGGTCGCATCCAGAGAGATCGGTTCTTCAATCGCGGTATGGAGGCGCGCGGCCATCTGAATGGAGACCTCCAGATCAAGATGCGGCACGGGGGCCAATGCGACGCCGAAGCGACTGTCGCCCAATCTGCACACCAGATCGCCGTCACGCAGCACATCCCGCAGCCGGTCCGATGTGCGGTGCAGTATCTCATCGGCTGCGGCTTGTCCGTGACGGTCGAGAATTACAGAGAAATCATCGAGTTCGAGCATGAAGCAAGCGGTTGAACGTGCGGTGCCAATTGAGGCGGTCATCGAGTTTTCCAGCGCCAATTCAAGGCTGTCGCGCAGCGCAAGCCCGGTGACGCTGTCGTGGGAGCGGCCCAAGGAAACCGAACGATCGGGGTCAAACCCACCGACCAATGCGAACAGCATGGGCAAGCCGAGTGACATTATCAACAAGGACATTTCCCCGCCGATCCAAAACGCACCCAGCGCCATTGCCGGCAAAAACGCCAGCAATTGCGGCCCCGATAGCGTGTAGCGGAGTTTCTGCCTGAGTTGTGCGATCCGTTGGCCGGCGCGCTGCGACATGTGCGGTTTCCTTCTGACTTAAGATTCAGACTAAGCGCGGTGTCTCAACTAAGGTTTAACGGATCTTAGGAATTTGACTAAAATCGGCATTTTCTTCGGGGTGACCTCGCGTCAGATTGGCGAAGTCGAACAGGTTCGGGTCCAGAAGGTGCGAAGGGCGTGCATTCATCAGGGCACGAAACATCACTTGGCGGCGGCCGGGCGCATTTTTTTCCCACCCGTCGAGAATTGCTTTAACCTGTTGACGTTGCAGGCCATCCTGGCTGCCGCAAAGGTCGCAAGGGATGATTGGATAGTTCATCGCAGCGGCAAATTTCTCACAATCTGATTCGGCGACATGGGCGAGCGGGCGATACACAAATAGATCGCCCTCTTCATTCAGCAATTTTGGTGGCATTGTCGCAAGACGCCCGCCGTGGAACAGGTTCATGAAAAACGTTTCGAGGATGTCGTCGCGGTGGTGGCCTAATACCACCGCCGAGCAGCCCTCTTCGCGGGCGATGCGGTAAAGATTACCGCGCCGCAGTCGCGAACAGAGTGCACAAAACGTGCGGCCTGCTGGGACTTTATCCATCACGATGCTATAGGTGTCTTGATATTCAATGCGGTGTTCGACGCCCATTTTCTCAAGAAACTCGGGAAGAACCGTCGCGGGAAATCCCGGCTGGCCCTGATCGAGATTGCAGGCGAGGATATCGACCGGTAGCAACCCGCGCCACTTCAGCTCATGTAGAACCGCCAAAAGCGTATAACTGTCCTTACCCCCTGACAGGCACACGAGCCAGCGCGCGCCGCGTTCGATCATGCCGTATTGTTCAATCGCCTCACGGGTATAGCGCACGATGCGTTTGCGCAATTTGCGAAACTCGGTGGTTTTCGGGGCGCTGGCAAACAGCGCATGGATGTCATCGGGTTCATCAAGCATGGTTCGGATTTAGGCCTTTGTGGGACACAGGGCAAGCGGGCTAATGGTGGCGGTGATTGCAGGGGGCGTCGGGTTTATCCGGCACCGGATCGTAACCGCAACAGCCCCAAGGGTTACACCGCACGATGCGTTTGGCCGCCATCCATCCGCCGCGGATCGCCCCATGTTTGGCCAGCGCTTCAAGGGCATAGGCAGAGCAGGTTGGTTGATAGCGGCAATTATACCCGACCCAAGGCGAAAAGATCAGCCGATACGCGCGAACCGGCAGCGACAGCAGATAGGCAAGCGGGCTCATGTCGGCGCTGCGGTTTTGGGTTTCGCCTTGCCGCGCGGGCCACGCGGGCGGTTCGACGCTGGCATGGCGCTACCGTCATGCAGTTTGCGCAGGGCATAGGCCAGATCGCTTTTCAGCGCCTCAAAGGGGCGGGCGGCGGTGGCTTCGGCACGGCCGATCAGCACATAATCCCATCCCGGAAGACCCAAATCAGGCAGCACCAACCGCGCAGCTTCGCGCAAGCGGCGTTTGGCACGATTGCGGGCCACAGCATTGCCAACCTTTTTGGAGCAGGTGAATCCGACACGGATCGCGTCGCCGCCCGGTTCGTTTGGGGCACGTTTGCGCCCCTGCACCATCATTGCGCCGGTGCCTTGTCTGCGTGCGCGGGCCGCCGTCAGAAAATCGGCACGTTTGCGAAGGGTCAGGATTTTATCCATCGAAGGCACCCTAGGCTGCATGCGCAGGCAAACGGAAACCGCCGGAGGCGATTCCCGCCGGCTGGCAATGCTGCCATCCTTTGGGGCCTCCGGCGGTATCATTTCGTAAATCGCCTCGTAAAATGCGAGGGGCGCTTATGCGCTCAACGATTTGCGGCCACGGGCGCGGCGTGCATTCAAAATCTTGCGGCCGGCTTTGGTGGCCATGCGCGAACGGAAACCGTGGCGGCGTTTGCGAACCAGGTTCGAGGGTTGATAGGTGCGTTTCATCGCTCCGTCTCCATCTGTCTAGGCGGGGAACGCACGAGATTCGCACGCTCTTGGTCATTCGAAGCCCGTGCTATAGGGGGGGTTCACAGATAAGTCAAACCCCAGCGTTGGGAATGGGCCGAATTTTGCAGGTTTTTTGCATAGGCCGCGCGATTTGCCAAGGCCTGTAGGGTTTGCCGTGCCGAGGCATAGCTGTGTGGTGATGCATACCGCAGCGCCGGGGCAGGCGGCCCAAATGTTACAGGGTCGGTCGCCGCGTCTTACCTGTTTGAACGGGGATGTCACGGGCGATCAAGCGCGCGTGAGATGCGGTGAAATACTTTGGCAATCGGCGGGGGGGAGGGCATTTTGCAACGATGGCCGCAAAAGGAATGCCCAATGAGCGTTGAAACAAAAAAACCGTCCGCCCCGAAATCTGCGGGGCGCCGGGCGTTGCCGCTGATCGGGATCGCGGTGATCGCCGGTGTCGGAGCCGTGGTTTTGCGCGATGCGCTCAGCTTCGATGCGCTGGCGCAAAATCGCGAGACATTGGAGGCGTTCCGCGATTCGCATTATCCGGCGACGGTGCTGGCCTTTCTCGCCGCTTATATTGTTATCGTGGCGTTTTCCTTGCCGGGGGCGACGATCGCGACGCTGACCGGCGGCTTCTTGTTCGGTATCTTTCCCGGCACGCTTTATAATGTTGCGGCGGCGACCATGGGGGCGGTGGTGATATTTCTCGCGGCGCGTTGGGGGCTCGGTGCGCAATTGTCGGCTAAGATGGAGGCTGGCGATGGATTGGTCCGCCGGATCAAAACCGGCATCGATGAAAACCAATGGTCGATGTTGTTTCTCATCCGCCTGATCCCGGCCGTGCCGTTTTTTGTCGCCAATCTGGTTCCCGCCTTGGTTGGCGTGCCGCTGCGGCGGTTCGTGATCTCCACTTTTATCGGCATTATTCCAGGGGGGCTGGTGTACACGTCTGTCGGCGCGGGATTGGGCGAGATTTTCGCACGGGGTGAAAAACCCGACCTGGGCATTATCTTTGAGCCACAGATACTATTGCCGATCCTCGGGCTTTGCGCCTTGGCGGCGCTTCCAATCGTTATAAAGGCCCTGCGCGGCCGGAAAGGGATCTGAGATGAAGCGGATCAAATGTGACCTTCTGGTGATTGGTGCGGGATCGGGTGGATTGTCCGTGGCCGCCGGCGCGGTGCAAATGGGGGCTAAAGTCGTGCTTTTGGAAGGCCATAAGATGGGGGGCGACTGCCTGAACTATGGGTGTGTGCCGTCCAAAGCTTTGCTGGCGGCGGGTAAGGCCGCCTATGCGATGGCGTCCGGCGGCCCGTTTGGCGTCTCGCCGGTTGTTCCTGATGTGAGCTATAGCGCCGCCAAAGATCATGTGGCGGGGGTAATCGAGACCATCGCGCCGGTGGATAGCCAAGAACGGTTCGAAGGTCTTGGCGTGCAGGTGATCCGCGAATTTGGCCGCTTTGTCTCCGCGCGTGAGGTCGAGGCGGGCGGACAGCGGATCAAAGCGCGGCGCATCGTGGTGGCCACCGGATCTTCGCCTTTGGTGCCGCCGATCGACGGGCTGGTTGATGTGCCCTATCTGACCAATGAGACGCTGTTCGATCTGCGCGAGCAACCCGAGCATTTGCTGATTATCGGTGGCGGGCCGATTGGCATGGAGATGGCGCAAGCGCACCGGCGTTTGGGCTCCAAAGTCACGGTGATCGAAGGGGGTAAGGCCCTGCCCAAGGATGATCCCGAAATGGCGGGCATCGTTTTGGAGAGGCTGCGTGAAGAAGGCATCGAGATTGCCGAGGGCGCAATGGCGGCCAATATTACCGGAACAGCGGGACATATCACCGTTACCGCCAAGGACGGGCGCGCCTTTACCGGCTCGCATCTTTTGTTGGCGGTTGGGCGCAAGGCCAATGTTGAAAAGTTGGACCTTGAAAAAGCCGGAATCGAGCGCAGCAAAACTGGCATCAAGGTTGATGACCGTTTGCGCACCTCGAATCGCCGCGTCTATGCGATTGGCGATGTGGCGGGCGGGCTGCAGTTCACCCATGTCGCGGGCTATCACGCGGGGATTATCATCCGGTCGGCTTTGTTTGGTTTGCCGGCCAAAGCCCCGACCGCGCATATTCCTTGGGCCACCTATACCGAACCCGAGCTGGCGCAGGTTGGCATGACCGAGGCCGAGGCCAAAGAGGCGCATGGCGACGCCTTGGAAGTGGTGCGCTTTGATTATGCCCACAACGACCGCGCGATTGCCGAACGCAAAACCACGGGCCGGATCAAGTTGATGGTGGTCAAAGGCCGCCCCGTCGGCGTGTCTATCGCAGGACACCAAGCGGGGGAATTGATCGCGCTCTGGTCCATGGCCATCGCCAATAAAATGAAGCTGTCGGCAGTGGCGGGCATGGTCGCGCCCTATCCGACGATAGCCGAGGTGAATAAACGCGCCGCCGGGGCCTATTTCTCGCCGCGCCTCTTTGATAGCACTTTGGTGAAACGCGCCGTATGGTTGGTGCAACGCTTGGTGCCCTGAGGCGCGCGGGCGATGACGGAGTGCGCATGCTGAACACCTTATCGGGCCGTTTCCTGATCTTGACCACCATCTTTGTGATGCTGGCCGAGGTGTTGATTTTTGTGCCTTCGATTGCGCGGTTTCGTGAAGATTATCTATTGCTCCGGTTGGAGCGGGCGCAGATCGCCTCTCTGGCTTTGTTGGCCGATGATATGATTTCCGAAGACCTTGAAGAGGAACTCTTGCGCAACGCAGAGGTGTTCAACGTGGTGCTGCGGCGTGATGAGGCGCGGCAATTGGCGCTGTCTTCGCCTTTGCCGCAACCGATTGATGCGACCTTTGATTTGCGCGGCGCGGGGCCGTTTGTGTTGATCCGCGATGCGATGGCCCGATTGTTTGACCCGGAACCGCGCGTGATCCGGCTGATCGGGTATCCGACCAATGCGGCGGGGGTTTTGATCGAGGTCACGATGGAGACCGCGCCGCTGCGCACGGCGATGATTGATTATGGGTTGCGGATTTTGGCCTTGTCGGCCGTGATCTCGGTTTTCACAGCCGTCTTGTTGTTTTTGGCGGTGCGGGCATTCTTGGTCAAACCGATCAAACGCTTGGTGGGGGATATGCAAGCCTATGCCGCCGCGCCCGAGGATGCGCGTAATATCCATGCGCCGCGCGCCGGTGTGGTGGAATTGCGCGAGGCCGAAGAAGCCCTGTCGATGATGCAAACCGAGCTGACCGGCGCGCTTAAGCAAAAAGAGCGTTTGGCTTTGCTCGGCTCCGCTGTTGCCAAGATCAGCCATGATTTGCGCAATATTCTGACGTCGGCGCAATTGTTTACTGACCGGATCGAGATGAGCGAAGATCCCGCCGTCAAACGGATGGCGCCGAAATTGGTTGGCTCGATCACCCGCGCGGTGAACCTGTGCGAAAGCACGTTGACCTTTGGCCGTGCCGAGGAACCCGCGCCGAACATTGTCAGTGTCAAACTTTGGGATCTTGTCGATGATGTTTTCGAGGCCGAGCGTCTGGCCGTGGGTGATGCCGAGGTCAGTTTTGCCGAGGATGTGCCCGCGTCATTGACGTTGCGAGCCGATGCCGAACAGCTGCATCGTGTGATCTCAAACCTGGTGCGCAACGCACGCCAAGCCATCGTCGCAACCGGTCAGGCAGGTGAGATTGCAGTGCGCGCATCCGAGCGGGACGGGCAATGGATCATTGATGTCTCCGATACCGGTCCCGGTCTGCCCCCCAAGGCCCGCGAGCACCTGTTCACGGCGTTTCAGGGCGGTGCCCGCAAGGGCGGCGCGGGCTTGGGCTTGGTGATTTCTGCCGAACTTATTCGCGGCCATGGCGGACGGCTTGATCTGCTGGACACCGGCGCAGAGGGGACCACCTTTCGCATTTGCCTTCCGATGGAGGGTGTGGCGGACGCGTCTGCATTAGATTGATCGGGCGCTTTTAGGTGGCGTGACGGGCGGAATGCGGGCTTTGGTGTGTCCTGCGATTTTGCAAGAACAGCCGTCAAAAGATCCCTGCGCGGGGCAGCGCAGGCAGAGCGCCGCCTTCAAATTCTCTCCCTTTCATGGCCCCAATGCAGCCATGTTGTTCGGCGATCGTGCTGCCAGCAGCCGTGGGGTTGTCATGGGGCAGCTATGGTCCGGCGTGGCTGGTGTTGCCGAGTCTTCCACGTTTGTGATCGGATTGTGAATGGATGCGAGGTAGATATGTCTTTTGTTATTAAGCTGTTAGGGGCGGTTATGTTCCGTATCCTGACACGATTGATGATGGGGCTATTGATGCTTGGCGCATTGTCATTCGGATTGCGCTATGTGCCAGGAATGCAAGAGAAGATCCCCGATATAGGCGCGGTTCTGGCGCAATATCGCGTGATGCTGAGCGATCCGGGCGCATTGGATTATGGCTACGCCCCCGCAGGGCCGCCGGCCACCAGCCAGGCCGGCGATGCGATGGCGCAGGCACAGGCGTTGTTGTTGGGCTCAGGGGCGGACCGGTCAGAGCGGATGTCCGGGCCTTCGGATATGATACCGACGGTCGGCGGACAGGGTGACGCAATGGCAGGGATCATGAAGATGATTGCTGGGTTTGCCACCGCAATTCCCGCGCAAGGCACAGGCGCACAGCAGCATCCCGCCAAGCCCCTCCCGGCGGTGGATTCCGGAGGGGTGTCCCAATTGTTAACTTCGGAGGGCCGCCAGACAATGACACCTGCAAAACCGCAGGTCGCGTTGACCGAATTGCAAAAGCTGCGGATGCGGAATTTTGCCGCGCAGGGTTTGGGCGATACCGTTCCCGCCAAGCCCGCGCATAGGATGAAGACCGTTACGCCGGCCCGCTGAGGCGCAACGCCGCTGCCCGATAGCACGCGCCGGATGCCTGTGAAATCAGGAGGCGGATTGTAATCCGGTATATTCTGGGCCGTTTTGTAAAAATAGCCCTTGCAAAGCACCGGAGCGCCGACTACATCACGCCGCAACGGATTGGTAGCTCAGTTGGATAGAGCACTTGACTACGAATCAAGGGGTCGGGGGTTCGAATCCTCCCCAGTCCGCCACTTCTGCCTTTAAGGCGTTGTTTCCCCTGTGAAATTCTCTCATTTTGACGAACCTTTCTTGTTGGGTTCGGCATTTTTTGAACCCGTTTCGTTCTTGCGAAGCTTGGCAAATCCTTGATCTGCCATGAGCCCTCGCCTCGCTTTTCCGGCATAAATTTGGACCATTTGCGGCGAAGCGTGACCAGTCCAAGCCATAATCTCGCGCTCTGATGCGCCTGCCTCCGCCAACCGGGTCGCGCACGCTTTTCTCAGACCGTGAGAGGTGCAGTCTGGCAGGCCTGCATCGTTGCACCACTGGCGCATTGCATTTCCCAATCCGTTAGGGGATCGGGAGCGACCTCCTGCAGTCTCAAGAAACGTTAGTTGCGATGATGATAGTATATTAAGAACTGCTTGGAGGTCGGGGTGAATAGGGATATCGACCACAACTTCGGAAAACCTTTCGGTCTTCTTGCGGCGATACCGAATGCGCCCGTCAGAGACATTTTGCCACCCCAAACGGACAACATCTACTCGAGAGCATGCCGTGTAGAGCATTAGCGTTACTGCGGTGCGCGCGGTTGATCCTATTTCATGGTAGGCAAAAAATGCGGCGAGCTCTCTCTCGGTCCATGTATGAAATCCCTGCGACCCGGTTCGCATTTTCCTAATTGAATTCGTTGGGTTATCCGACCTCCAACCGATTTCGACGCTATGATTGAGCAGCATCCGCAGCATACGAAGGCGATTGTTGCGCGCCGACGGTCGGTCTGTGAGCGGTTCTAACAGTTTAACAACATGTTGGCGTTTCATTTGTGTCACGAGCCTATGCCCATGTTCGTTGCGCAAGCGCTCGATTTCGCGCCGGTATGTCGCCTTAGTGCTATCACTCAACGACACATACTCGGGGCTTTGGTAGTAAGATACCACCAGAGCATTGATCGTGCCTCGCTGAGTGTCTTGGATGCAGATATTTTGGCTTTTATGCCCCCTGATTACCGCTTCATAATTGGCGCGAAACTCCTTCGAGCCGTATTCTCCGTGAATTTCAGCGGAGAAGCCCCGCTTTCGAAACCTGAAACGCCGCTTCTTGTGTCTATCCAAGTATGCGGTAACGCCGGGAAACTCTCGTTTGGCCTTTTGAGACATCAAAGGTCACCCCAACTGTCTTCTTCATCTTGAGACGGGAGTGCGGCAGCGAATGCGTAAAGCTCGGTCACGAGCCAGAGGCGGCGTGTACCTACACAGCGTGGCTGAGGCATTGCACCATGTTGAATGAGTTCAGAAAATTTTCCGGGCGAAAGATTGAGCATTGCAGCGGCGCTCGCTTTGTTTACGCATATTGCTTGGGTGGCGGGTGAGAGCGATGGATTGGACATAGGAAATTCCAAATATTGTTTTCTTGAGGCGAGAAAAATACCTGAGTAGGAGGTTCTGAGGTGCTCGGTTCAATGCCAAAAACCAAGCACCCCATGGCGTATGACATTGCGGAAAGGAAACCAGTCATACGATCTCGGCAGAGCGAAAGGTTGCTCTGAATACTAGGCGGAAGGGCTCATGAACCAGCCTCGGTGATCGGTGAAGCCGGCACCAAAATCCATTCGGATTTTATACTCGATGCCATCCACTTCAAAACCCTCGCGTGTGAACAACTGAGGGCCTGATACCCCGTCTAGATAAGCGTGCTGAAGGCCATCAGGCGCACCCGGCGCAGCACTCAGATACCAAGAAGTTTGGCTCGTAAGGCGGGGCTCGACCAGAAGTTTAAGCTTCCCGGCGAAGGGATTGGCGTGCGCGACTTCACTTGCCGCGATTTCAGTCAATACCTGTTCCGCAAGTGTTTCGAGTTCCGGTGGAACAACGAGGAAAGTTGGGACAACATTGATGGCTTCACCGGCGATCCCTGTTTGGCGGCGCATCGCAACTCGCGCTACACCCAAACTGGCCACCGACAGTGAAGTTGCGCCTTGGCCGATGTTACCGTGATCAACGTGGAACAGTGTTTTGCCGTCGAACATTTTTGGCCCAGCTCCGCCGTTTTCTTCAAGCAAGCCCGCAAACAGTTTGGCCTCCGTATTTGCAGCGCCTTGACCGAGAATTGGGAACATATTTGAGAAAACATCTAAATCGTCATTGACGATAGCCTGCCGGGTGATGCCAAAAATCTTACCATAAGTTTTCACGGCAAAGGTCGCCGCGCCCTCTTCCACCGTGCCTGATTTGAACTCTCCGTGCTCATCCACCTCTTCAAGGTCAGGCCCCGCTGATACCTTAACCGAGTGCAGAGTCCGGAAGTTTGAAGCCGCTATTTCGCGGCTGGTCTGTTTGATCGCGGACTGGGCAGCTTCATAGGCATTGGAAAGCGACATATTCCCCACATCACGAAGGATGTTCGGGAAATCGCTTGTTGTGTGCAGGGCCATTTCAACGCGAGACGCAACAGAGGCCATCGAAGTGGATTTGCCGTTCTTTCGGAGGCAAATATCGGCGATCTCGGAGAGAGAAGCACCGGCAAACTCGCGCCCCATAGTCGGTTTATGCTCTCGGTTGACGCGCGAATAGATACCGTCAGCGATCTTGCTGCTCAGGCCTTCGCCGCCATCCCAAGACATCCCAACAGAATGTTTTCCATAGTAAACTTCATCGGTCAATCGGCCACAATTTTGGCCGTGCAGACCGGCAAGCTCCTCCATGATGAAGCTACTCGCGGCTTCTGGAGTGACCCCTTCAGTGATCCATCCGTCGAGGCGCGATAGAGCATCTACGCTCTGCGCGAGCGGTTGGGCCGCCAAGTTCGTCAATGCTCGGATTCTCTTCAACTCTTTATGCGGATCAGTGCGATCCGCAGTGCTCATGATCGGCATGAGGCTGGGTGGGAGCGGGTCTTTGATTGCAGGTGCTTCAGTTTCAACGATCAATTGTTTCGCCATGATTGCTTTCTTACAAAAATTATTGACCCAACGGTTTCGAACGGACATTTGGATCAGGTTTAAAGGAGAATGAGCGTATGCTCTGTAGTCAAATTCTGCCGGAGGTAACTGAGCGCCTTCAGTAATGACCGCATCTGCAAAACCCGCAGATACAGCCTCGTCAGGGGTGAACCAGCTTTCAGTCGCCATTATTTGCAGCACCTCAGAAAGTGGCCTGCCCGACCTTTTCGAGTAGATTTGGGCGATTGCCTTGGACATAGTGTCCAAGTTTTCAGCGACCCTCCGGTGCTCTTGACTTGTGCCGCGATAGTTCGTGATATCCTGCGAAGGATCGTGGATCATGAGAACCGACCCAGCTGACATTTCGATCCGGTCGCCTGCCATCATGATAACGGAGGCGGCGCTTGCCGCGATGCCCTGAACGACGACTGTTTTGTGGCCTTCGTAAGAGGACAAAAGCGCATGTATAGCAGAGCCTTCGGAAGCGATCCCGCCGCCAGAGTTTAACCAAAGACGCAAAGGGCCGACGGAAAATTGCAAAGCGTCTGACACCGAGGCAGCATCAAAGTCGATACCCACCACACCTGAAAGTCGAAGCTCAAGGTAGTCGTGATCCAAATGCATTGGAGGCCGCTCGGTGCGCCCGAGTGCTAAACTGGTCATTCGGGTTCCTTCGACCCATCAGGCTGGGGGGTTGGCTCAATATCTAAGAAGTTCAGATCAAACCCGTTCTCCCTTGCCTGAGCTTTGGCCGCTTTATAGGCTAAATCATATGTTACCAGGTTTACTCGGAGCGCCCCAAGGGGCTCGTCCCACATGTTTTCCGCGGTTATTCCATTGATGTCTCTGGGTTTGCGAACTGCGCGAAATGCGTCTTCAAAGGCCTGGCGAATTTCAGGGGGTGTGCCAATGACGGATTTTGTATTCCAGAAAAGCCCTTTCCCGCGCTTGAACTCATATGCGGAAATGATCGCTAAGCATTGATTGCTAGTGCTAGCCAGCCGATCTTGGCGAGCAGTGAGCCAGTCTCGAAGGTTTTTGAAGCCTTCCCGTAATGGAGCAGAAGCCACTTCGGCAGTGATGCCTTGAGAGGCAAGCATTTGGCAAAGCTTGAATGCCATTACGTGCGAGCCATCAAACTTTCTTTGCTTGCCTTCTTCAAAAAAAAGTTCATCCCAAGGCGCAACGCCTCTTGCGATATCATTTCTGATCGCTTCCCGGCTGTGACCACAGGCTTTTGCGAATTCACTTAGCCGAAGCGTCGTTACTGTTTTCATCGTTCTCTCTCCACTAGTGTGTAACTGGATATACACTAATTCCCCCAGACATCAATACTAGTGCGCAATTAATTATACACTTTGTGAATCGCTGACGAGGAGAACAATGTTTCGAGCTGCCAACTGCATTGCTGCTTTTCCGCCGGTGGTGACCTCGCCATCAGGGGCGTGCAGAGCGAGTTCCAAAAGGTTCGCAAGTGTCCTCAAGTTTGTGATGGGTTGTTCTGTGGCGGGCGAGTGTGGTGCATTCATAATCGATGATCCTAATTTGTTGTTCTACACCCTTTAAGGTGATACTGTACAAATTAGCATCAGTTATAGGTGCCTTGTCAACGTAAATTTGGACAAATACACCATGAATGCAGATCAACTTCGAATGGCACGAGCTGCACTCCGATGGTCGGTACGCGATCTCGCGGACAAATCTGGGATTACGGCAAACACGATTTCTCGAATAGAAAATGGCTCTGATACCCGCACCTCAACAATCGAGAGCATAAGGAAGGCTCTTGAAGCTGGCGGTGTTATTTTTGTTCCAGAGAACGGTGCTGGTGTCGGAGTGCGTTTAGCCAAGCCAACTTCAAGTTAGGACTGAGGTACTAGGGATGATGGTTAGTCTTCGAATGAATAGAAGTTGTCTTCTTGCGCCGGGCATTCCTCGCGGAGCATGACCGCGCCTCTTCGGATTGAAGATTCTCCCGTTCCGAAAACCTCGACGGAGTGATCGCAGTGCGTGCAGGTCACGCGCACTCCCGGAACATCATTCCCATGGTCGCCACCGAAATAGCTCTCTTCAACCTCTACTCTTACTTTCATCACCCTAACCTCAATATTGATATGCGCTTCGGATATTGGTTGCTCAAGGGACAACAACAACAACCCAAATCTCAACTTGAAGATTTTTTCTTTTAAGTCAATTGCATGGGGTGCGAATTACTCCCGTGAGGGCCTGCCCTTTGGGAGGACCCATAAACTCAATCTTTGCCGGATGGCTCAACTGCGAAGAGCGCGCGGGGCTGAAATATTGTTCCATGATTGTTTTGAGCAATACAATCACCCTCTCTTGCGAGCTCTCGGCGCGCAACGTTTCAATTGAAACCTACGCTACGCAAAAACTGAGAAACTAAGGCGATAGACCTTGCAGCGGTTGCCTGAATGTAAGTTTTGGAAGGGTTTGGGACAACCGTGTCTTGTCCCGCCTAGTCCCGACCTGTCCCGGTGAGAGTGGAGTGGGACACGGGGGGAGGGACACCCCCCGTAGGGGGGTGCCCCCCTTGTCCCGTTCTACACCCCGCCAATTTTACCAAGTCTCAGTCACTTGAAGCTGATCGGATTTGTCGGCTGAATTGTTTCTGAGTTTGGGCAACCGGTCGATGTTAGGGCAACCCGTGGAATACGGTCCGGAAATCAAAATTGTGGGTAAGTGAGGTGCCTGCGATCTGGGGTCGCGCCACACAGCGAATTTGGGAGGGGGTAGAGGGGCGGTGAGCTTAGCTCCGCACACCACGGCATCAGCGTGGACTCTCAAGGCTGAGCGCGCCAAATTAGCAACCCACTTCATAGCGGCATCGTTGCGTGGAGAAAACGAACCAAAGATGCGAGAGGTAGACCTTTCGCCTATCGCGATGGCAATTTTTCACCTTTGCAGCGGGCGAAACCGCTGCAATCCTATCCATTGCAAACTGGTAATGCCGATTGTTACAGTAGTATCTCGACTTGGATCAATTAGGCCCTGAGAATATGAGACAAAAACAAGTGTCTCATTCTGTTGGCGGCGTTCAGACCAAAATTTAGTTAGTGAGAGTAAATGGACCTAGAAAACAGTTGCGACGATGTTTGGGTCAAGGACCAATTAGGGTTCGCCGAGTATGGTCAAACCTTCACCAATATTGTGAAATCAATAGACACTTCAAAAGTGATATCTATCGAGGCGGGTTTTGGTAAAGGCAAAACCTTCTTCCGTAAGGCGTGGGCACAGCAACTTCGGCAGAGCGGCGAACTTGTAATTGAGATTGATGCTCAGCAATCAGACTACTCTGGCGATCCCATGATAACCTTCATGGCCGCGCTCATAGCTGCCACCCCTGTGTCAGGCAAACCGCTGTCTCAGGCGATCAAGAATAAAACCTTGAAAATTGCAGGGGTCGCATCGAAGGCAATAGTGCGCGCAGTGCTACGTTCGGGGGCCGAGGAAGTCATTGAGCTGGTTTCGGAGCGGATCAAAGATCAATCACCTGATATAGAAGCGCTAGACAATACAATAGATGAGCTCGAAGCTGGTATGTCAAAAGCGGCGGGCCAGATACTGGCCACTCATCTTGCGGCGGAAAAAGCTAGGCAAGAGGAGTTTCCGGCACAAATTGACCGGCTCAGGGATGCGCTTACCGAAGGAGCCGAATCCAAACGGATTATCATCATCATTGATGAGCTCGACAGATGCCACCCAGAGTATGCGATTTCCTTGCTGGAGGCTATGAAATTGGTCTTCGGGAGGGAGGGGTTTGTCTTCTTCTTGATGGTTAACCCAAACTATTTGGAAAGTGTGGCCCATCATTGAAGTGGTCCTGCTTTTTAGGACAGCTTTGCGGCTCAGCTAAGATGTAATCGGGTTGGTGTCATGCCGCCTTTTGGGTTCGTTCCGTGTCGAAGAATGCGTCGTCTGGGGATCGCTTGTCGAGGGCTGTGTGAGGCCGTTCAGAGTTGTAGAACCCAATCCAGTCTTTAATCACGCGTTTGGCTTGGAACCCATCCTGTAATTCGTGCAAATATACGGCCTCCTGTTTGAGTGACCGCCACAGCCGTTCGATGAAGATGTTATCGAGATAACGACCTCGACCATCCATTGAGATTTTGACATCTCCCTCGGTCAAGGTGGTGATCCAGGCTGCACCCGTGAACTGCGATCCTTGGTCCGTATTCATGACCTCGGGCTTGCCGTATTTAGCGATTGCCTCGTTCAAGGCTTCGACACAAAAACGGGCATCCAGCGTGTTCGAGAGCCGCCACGCCAAGACCTTGCGGGTCGCCCAATCCATGATGGCGACCAGATACAAGAACCCACGCCTCACAGGGATGTAGGTGATGTCACTGCACCAAACGTGGTTCGGCCGCGTGATTGGTAGCTTCCGGAGCAGGTATGGGTAAATCCGGTGCTGTGGGTGCT
>NZ_KZ826485.1 GCF_003205515.1 Litorivita pollutaquae | reverse complement strand
TCCAGCCTGATGCTCTTTCAAGATCCCAATAATTTGCTCTTCACTGAAACGGCTTCTCTTCATCGTCTGTCTCCTTGTTGGAGAACAGGCTAACTCAGAACAACGGACTTTTCAGGGGAGCAGGTCATTGTCTATTTAGAGAAAGCTGGAGCGCAGGGTGAGGGCGGTTGTGCCCTTTTTGCCGTGTCGTGCGGGTCTGGCCTCGCCCATGAAAAAGCCCCGCGCCTCGGGTGAGGGCGGGGCCTTTATGTGTCTTTCAAAAGCGGATCAGTGCTTTTTCTTCGGGCCTTTGACTTTGGACCAGATGCGTTTGTTGGTCAGGTAGAGCAAAACGGACAGAACCGTCAGGAAGAGCACTCCGACGAAGCCCGCATGTTTGCGCGCCATCATCTTAGGTTCAGCCGCCCACATCAGGAACGCCGCAACGTCCTCTGATTCGTGATGTAGCTCATTGCTGTGACCATCGTCAAAATCGACATCCTCGCCATAAAGCGGCGGGGCCATTGCGATCCAACCACCCGGGAAGGCGGTGTTCTCGTAATATGTTGTGCCGGCTTCTTCTTTTTCCTCGCCTGTGTAGCTGGTGAGGATGGCGACGATATATTCGGGGCCACCAATGCCGTTAAACAGCTGGCTCAAACCGGTGCCGTAGGGGCCATGAAAGCCGGCACGGGCTTTGGCCATAAGCGACAGGTCCGGCGCGTTTTCAAGCGCCGATCCGGGGAAGTGGTCGCTTGGTTTGGCTTCGCGGTCTTCGTCTGTTTCCTTATCGACGACCGAGAAGTTCTTGGCGTATTCGATGACCTGCTCTTCGGGAAGATGTGGGCCGCCATCGTCGCCAATCGTGCGGATCGGAACGAATTTGAGACCATGACAGGCCGAACAGACTTCGGTGTAGACTTTGAGGCCACGCTGAAGCTGGTTCTGGTCGAATGTGCCGAAGGGACCTTCAAAGGAAAAGTCCACATCGTGCATTTTGTGGCCACTGTCTCCGGCGGCAGTGGCAGCACCGGCCCCAAAGGTCAGGGCGGCAACTGCGGTAATCGCGAGTTTCTTAAACATTTGTCCCATGTCCTCTTATTCAGCCGGTTTTTCGTAATGCGAGTTGAAGTCGTCTTCGATGGTCGCAGGCTGCGGCAGCGGTTTCTCGATCACACCCAGGAGCGGGAGCAGCACGAGGAAGTAACCGAACCAATAGGTCGCACCCAAGAGCGAAATATAGGGGTAGATGCCATCGGTTGGCATTGCACCCACCCATGCCAGCACCGCAAAGTCGATCGCCAGCAACGCAAACCACCATTTGAACATCGGGCGATACCGGCCCGAACGCACGGAGGATGTATCGAGCCAAGGCGCCAAGGCCATGACCGCGATTGCGCCAAACATGGCAATCACACCAAAGAATTTCGCATCAACGATGCCGCCGGTCACAAAGGACACCAGTTGCACGACCCAGACATCCGCCGTGAACGCCCGCAAGATCGCGTAGAACGGCAGGAAATACCATTCCGGAACGATGTGCGCCGGCGTCGCCAGAGGGTTGGCTTCGATATAGTTGTCGGGGTGACCCAAGTAATTCGGCATGAAGCCGACGATGGCAAAGAACACCGTGAGGATCACCGCGAGGGCAAAGAGATCCTTGATCACGAAGTAGGGCCAGAACGGCACTGTGTCTTTCTTGACTTCTTCTTTCGAGCCTCGGCGCACTTCAACACCGGTCGGGTTGTTGTTGCCCGTGGTGTGGAAGGCCCAGATGTGGACCGCAACCAATGCGGCAATAACGAAGGGCAAGAGGTAGTGCAGCGAGAAGAAGCGGTTCAGCGTGGCATTGTCCACCGCCGGTCCGCCCAAAAGCCAAGTCTGGATCGGCTCGCCGATGAACGGGATCGCACCAAACAGGCCGGTGATGACGGTCGCGCCCCAGAAGGACATCTGCCCCCAAGGCAAAACGTAACCCATGAATGCGGTGCCCATCATGCAAAGATAGATGATCATGCCGATCACCCATGTGATTTCGCGGGGCGCCTTGTAGGATCCGTAGTAGAGGCCGCGGAAGAGGTGCAGATAGACCGCAACAAAGAACAGCGATGCGCCGTTGCCGTGCAGGTAACGCAAGAAATGCCCGCCGTTCACATCACGCATGATGTGCTCGACCGAGGCAAAGGCAAGGTCAACATGCGGCGTGTAATGCATCACCAGAACGATGCCGGTGACAATTTGCAATGCAAGGCAGAAGGTCAGGATAATACCCCAGATCCACATCCAGTTGAGGTTCTTGGGGGTGGGAATCATGATGGTGCCATAGAGCAAGCCCACAATGGGCAGGCGCGAGTGCAGCCATTTTTCGGGGCCCGACTTGGGCTCGTAGTGGTCGTGCGGAATTCCAGCCATAATACGCGTCCTTAACCCAATTTGATCGTGGTGTCGTCGACAAAGGCGGCGACGGGAATATGCAGGTTCTGCGGAGCAGGACCTTTGCGGATACGGCCTGCGGTGTCGTAGTGCGAGCCGTGGCAAGGGCAGAACCAGCCGCCAAACTCGCCTGCGCCGTCACCGATCGGAACACAGCCAAGGTGCGTGCAGACCCCGATCATCACCAGCCATTCGCCCGCTTCATCAAGGGTGCGGTTTTCATCCGTTGCCGGAACGACCTCGTCCTTATTGGGGTTCTGGGCGGTTTTATCGATCAATTGACCAACGTCGACCGAGCGGCCATCCGCGATCTCTGCTTCGGAGCGACGGCGGAAAAACACCGGCTTTCCGAGCCATTTCACGGTCAATTGTGTGCCCACCTCGACGCCAGAGACATCGACGCGGATCGATGACAATGCCTTCACATCGGCGGAGGGGTTCATCTGATTGACCAAGGGCCAGACGGCTGCACCAGTCGCTACGGCACCGGCGCCAGCCGTTGCGTAGTAGAGGAAATCTCTGCGGGTGCCTTCGTGATCTTCTGCGTGGGACACGAGCTTACTCCATTCTTCGGCCTGCTTGCGGCCTATGCGGTTTCGGGCCGCAGGAATCCTGCTGCCTATCCGTCGCGGTATTTAGCGGGGGTTTTCGCCCACGTCCAGACAAAGGTGTTGCTAAAACAAGGGGGGCGCGTTTGTGTCGCGCTTAAGACCTATTGCGATCAGCTGTAACACTTCTATATCTGGAGGCACCCTCGTGCCACGAATGGAAGCCTGTTATGATCAAAGCCTTGAAACTCTCCGCTATCGCCTCTTGCGTTACACTTGGCTTGGCGGCCCCGGCCTTTGCCGAGGTCGAATTGAGCTTTTACGGCGGCACGCAGTCCTCACCACACAGCCGGATCAAAGGCACGGCGCCCGGCACGGGCGCTTCCTATAGCGCGTTGATCGGTTGGGAAGGCAAGAGTTTTACGCCTCCACCCTACTATGGTTTGCGCGCCACGTGGTGGAAAGAATCAAATATCGGTTTCGGTGTCGAATTGACCCATACCAAAGCCTATGCGCCGCAATCGGAAATGCCAGCGGGCTTTAGCCGTTTGGAATTTACCGACGGGCATAACATTCTAACCGCCAACGTGATGAAGCGTTGGCCGGATCAATGGAAATTTGTGACGCCCTATGTCGGTGCGGGCATCGGCCTTGCCATTCCGCATGTGGATGTGACGGCCAATGGCCATAAAACCTATGGCTACCAAGTGACCGGTCCAGCCGCCAAGGTGATGGCAGGCATCAAATATGATATCAACGCGCGTTGGGCGGTCTTCACCGAATACCAATTCACCTATTCCAAGAACGAAGCCGATCTGGACGGTGGCGGCTCAATGAGATTCCCGCTGATCTCCAATGCGATCAATGTCGGCGTGTCGCTGAATTTTTAAGCGCGCGGAACCCCGGACCATAAAAGCCCCGATCCATGTTTCATGTGGTCGGGGCTTTGTCGTTTTGGAGCTGAGGTGTCAGGCTATGGCCCTATTCCGGCTCTGTGGCTTGCATCGACGGGCGCTGCGAGAATGTGGCATACCAATCGTCCAATGCATCATTGCCTTTGCGCCACGCGCGATCAGCCATGCGAAAATCCAGATACCCGAGCGCGCAGGCCACCGCGATATGGCTCATATCGAGCGGGCCGTTGAGATGGCTCATCCAGCGTTCATTGATCACCGAAACGGCACGGGCGATTTTTCCCCATTGTGCCTCGATCCAACCGTCGAACTGTTTTTCCGGCGGGCGCAGGCGCGCCTCATAAACCATCGCAATACCCGATTCCATGATTGCATCGGCGGTGGCCTCTAGGGTCAGAACCTCCCAAAGGCGCGTGTCCGGATAAAGGCCCGACTCGGCCCTGTCGTCGAGATAGCGGCAAATTACGCGGCTGTCGTATATCGCAGGGCCATCCGTGCGGGTTAAGGCCGGGATTTTGCCGGTTGGGTTGGCAGCCAGCGCTTCGGGCGCGGTGGCCAAAGCCGTGGTTGCCACGGGCAGCTTGCTAATTTGATCAGCAATACCGGCTTCTTCCATCAACACGCATACCTTGCGCACAAAGGGCGAAGCGGGGGAATAGATCAACTGCATGGGCTTTCCTCCAAGAAAATGATGCAGGCCGAGATGGCGGTAGAGATACCCACAAGGCAGGAGCCAGGCAGATCGCCGAACAACCATTGGCATATTTCAGGGGAAGGTTAAGCTTGCGCGGGGACAGTGTCCATCTCGGTCGCTGCAGCATAGTTGCCGCCTCACGCCATCGCTCAAGAAGAGAAAGCGGACCCTCTTCAGCAGCCTGACGTCGAGCCTTGGCAAAAATCTTGTCATCTTCGGAGAGAAGCTTGGCGTGTTCGTTGATCAAGGCAGCTCCATCTTGGGCCATCATCGGGACTTGAAATACCGACTCACCTAGAACTTTAACAACGCCTTTTGGGTATCTTCTTCGAAAGCGTTTACGGCATCCTGACAGGCAATCAACGTATTTAAGCTTCATCACAACAACCATTCGTGTGTCGCAAAAGTGTCCCGATTTGTGTCTCGGGGGAGGGGATAACGTCATGATATGTATTGAAAAAAACACCTTCAAGAGGTGTTTGTGGTGCCCAGAAGAGGACTCGAACCTCCACACCCTTGCGAGTACTAGCACCTGAAGCTAGCGCGTCTACCATTCCGCCACCTGGGCACAGGTGCGTGGAGGCGCGTTTAGACCCGCGCACCTGTGCTGTCAATAAGGATTCATCGGGTTTTTGGGATGCGCCGCAAATCACCTTGCCGTGCAGGGCGGCAAGGTCTAGGAAAGACGGGTAATTTCCGCTCAGGAGGCCCAGCCATGTCGAAACTCGTTACCATCTACGGCGGATCTGGATTCGTCGGTCGTTATATCGCCCGTCGCATGGCAAAAGACGGCTGGCGTGTGCGGGTGGCGGTGCGTCGCCCCAACGAGGCAATATTCGTGCGGCCCTATGGTGTGCCGGGGCAGGTCGAGCCGATCCTGTGCAACATCCGCGATGACGCTTCGGTGCGCGCGGCGATGCAGGGTGCGGATGCGGTGGTCAACTGCGTAGGCATCCTTGCGGAACGTGGTAAGAACCGCTTTGACGCCGTGCAAGCCGAAGGCGCAGGCCGTGTGGCGCGCATCGCCGCCGAAAGCGGCGTGGCGCGGATGGTGCATGTCTCGGCCCTGGGCGCCGATGCGGATTCGGACAGCGATTATGCCCGCTCAAAAGCCGAAGGCGAGGCTGCGGTGTTGCAGCATATGCCGGATGCGATGATCCTGCGCCCCTCGATTGTTTTTGGTCCTGAAGACGCGTTCTTTAACCGCTTTGCGCGCAGCGCCACACTCAGCCCGATTGTGGCCATCGTGGGTGCGAACACCAAATTCCAACCCGTCTATGTCGAAGACGTGGCTCAAGCCGCGGCAATGGGGGTCACCGGCGCGGCAGCGGGCGGTCTCTATGAACTGGGCGGGCCGGATGTCGAAACCATGCGCGATTTGATGCGGCGGATGCTGGATGTGATCCGCCGTCGCCGGGTTATCCTCAATATGCCTTTCGCCATCGCTGGCCTTCTAGGCGGGGTCTTTGATCTGGTGCAAAAGCTGTCGCTTGGCATTGTGTCGGCACCGATCACCCGTGATCAGGTCCGTAATCTGCGTCGCGACAATGTCGTGTCGGACGGGGCGAAGGGTTTTGCTGATTTGGGCATCAATCCCGTCAATATGGGCGCGATCTTGCCGGAATATTTGTGGTGCTATCGTCCGTCGGGCCAATATTCCGCGATCAAGGAATCCGCCAAGAATCTGCGCATTCAATAAATTTATGGTCTGAACATGTTGAACGCCGGTGCGATGCGCTCGCGCGGGCGTTTTACGTTTGGCCTGTATAGGCAATGATCAATAGCGCCACACCTAGAACGATGCGATATATCACATAGGGTGTGAAGCTGACCGAACGCAGCAAGCGCATCATCAGGATCAGCGCCAACAGTGCCGCAACAAAGGCAAAACCCGCCGCGATCGCCGCATCTTTTGCGGCGCCCCAATCGCCCGTCTCGATCACGTCAAGCCCGAGCAATGCGCCGCTGGCCATGATTGTCGGGATCGACATCAGCATCGAGATTCGCGCGGCCGAGTCGCGTCCGTATCCCATCCTGCGCGCCCCGGTGATGGTGATGCCGGAGCGCGAGGTGCCGGGGATCAGGGCAACCGCCTGCCAGAGTCCCAATTTGATCGCATCGGGTAAGGACCAATCTGCGGCCTGCTTTTCAGAGCCACCTTTTTGGTCGGCCCAATATAGGATCAGACCGAAAATCAACATGGCCCAGCCGATCACCGCAACCGAGCGCATCATCTCGCTCAACCCGGTGACTTTTAACGCCAACCCGATCACGATCACCGGAATCGTTGCCACCAACAGCAAAAACGCCAGTTTTGATCCTGCTGTGTCGATCCGGCCGGTCAACATGCGCGGTACACCTGCCAAACCCATGCTGACATCCCGCCAGAAATATAAAACCACTGCGAATAATGTGCCCACATGCACAGCAACGTCGATCATTAACCCCTGGTCTGCCATGCCAGTTAATTCCGGCAGCAATATCAAATGGCCCGAGGAGGAAACCGGTAGAAATTCGGTCAATCCTTGGATCACGGCGACGAGAAAGAGATGAAAAAGCGTCATGCGATGTTCCTGAAGCAATTGAGAATCAGCTATAAAACTTCCGAGGCAGAAAGAAAGGGGCTTATTGGGTCCGATTCGGACCTTGTTTTTGCATAAATTTGCGCAGGGCGCGCGATTTTCGCTACCTTTCTTAAATATAAGTCACCACTTATGACTTTTATTCCTGTTGCGAAATGTATAAACCCAGCGCAACGCCCTCAGTTTGGGCACATCCATAGAAATTCAGGAGGCAGCCCATGGCGAAGCAACCGATGCTGAAGTTTGTGACTGTTGGGCGCGATATGCCCGAAAAACGCGAGCCGGATACGCGTAACAAAGACTTCGACGAGATCTATGCTGAATACGCGCGCGTGAAGGCCGAGGAGCAAGCCAGCCGATGCAGCCAATGCGGTGTGCCTTATTGCCAATCGCATTGCCCGTTGCACAACAACATTCCCGATTGGTTGCGGATGACGGCGACCGGGCGTCTGGAAGAAGCCTACGCCATCAGCCAAGCGACCAACACCTTCCCGGAAATTTGTGGCCGCATCTGCCCGCAGGACCGTCTGTGCGAAGGCAATTGCGTTATCGAAGGTTCGGGCCACGGCACCGTCACCATCGGTGCGGTCGAGAAGTACATTACCGATACGGCTTGGGAAAAAGGCTGGGTGAAACCGATCACCCCCGCCGTCGAGCGCGAACAATCGGTCGCCATCATTGGCGCCGGTCCGGGGGGATTGGCGGCGGCGGATGTTCTGCGCCGTGAAGGTGTGCAGGTTACGGTCTATGACCGTTATGACCGGGGGGGCGGCTTGCTGACCTATGGCATTCCGGGGTTCAAATTGGAAAAAGATGTGGTCATGCGCCGCATCAAGCAATTGGAATTGTCCGGCGTTGAATTTGTGCTCAACTGCAATGTCGGCGAAGACATCAGCTTTGACGCCATTCGCGGCAAACATGATGCGGTGATGATCGCTACGGGTGTTTACAAAACCCGTGATCTGCAAGGCCCCGGCGCGGGCAGCGACGGCATCGTGCGGGCGATTGATTACCTCACCGCCTCGAACCGGGTGAACTTTGGCGATACCGTCGAAGAATTCGAAAACGGCGAGTTGAACGCCAAAGGCAAAAAAGTCGTCGTGATTGGCGGTGGCGATACCGCGATGGACTGTGTGCGCACCGCGATCCGTCAGGGCGCGACCAGCGTTAAATGCCTCTACCGCCGCGACCGCGCCAATATGCCCGGTTCGCAACGCGAAGTGCAAAATGCTGAAGAAGAAGGCGTTGAATTCGTCTGGCTCGCCGCGCCCAAAGGCTTTGCCGGTGATCCCGTCACCGGTGTGATGGTGCAAAAGATGCGCCTTGGCGCGCCGGACGCGTCGGGCCGCCAAAGCCCCGAAGTGATCGACGGGGCCGATTACGTCGAAGAAGCGGATATCGTGATCAAAGCGCTGGGCTTTGAACCCGAAGATATCCCGACCCTTTGGAACACGCCGGAATTGGAAGTGACCCGTTGGGGCACGATCAAAGCAGCGTTCACAACGGGCGCAACCTCTCTGGATGGCGTATTTGCGGTGGGCGATATCGTGCGCGGCGCAAGCTTGGTGGTTTGGGCGATCAAAGACGGACGCGATAGCGCCGAGGCGATCTTGACATATCTTGACGGCGCGCGCGCCGTCGCAGCGGAGTAACCGAAAAGACAAACGGCCCTCAAAGAGGTAGGTGGTATGAGCGAAAAACAGGCGCAGGTCGAAGACATCCTTGAGGATGAGACCCTGCGCCTGCGCTGGCTGGACGGAACGGGACCGCGCATGGTGGTGTCATTCACATCGATCCAGCACCGCCACCAAGACGGCACGCCGCGCGACGAATTCTTATCTGCGGCGTCGATGGATGGGGAGAATAAGGTTCTGTTTGTCAGTGACCTGCGATGGAGCTGGTATTCCCGCGCGGGGCTGATGGACAAGATCATCGATTATGTGACCCGGATCCGTGATATGGCAGGGGCCACCGAGATCTGCACCATCGGCAATTCGATGGGCGGCTATGGCGCGATGATCTTGCCGCGATATGTGCCGGTGGCGCGGGTTGCGGCCTTTGTGCCGCAGATCTCGATGCACCCCGATTTGGTGACCGAGGATCGTTGGCCGGGGGTGATGAAGAACCACGGAACATATCCGGTGAAATCTGCCGGAGATGTTGTGACGGAAAAGAGCGGGACGGAGTTTTATGTGACTTTCGGCCGCAACCAAAAGAAAGACATGGCGCAGGCGGCTCTCTTGCCCGACGCGCCAAACCTGACGGTGAACATGTTGCCCCGCTGCGCCCATGACGCGGCGGAGAAGATGAAAACCGCCGGGGTATTGAATAAGGCCGTGGCAGCCAAGCTGACCGGTGACGCAAAGGCGGTGAAATCCGCCGTACGAGAATACGCCAGATACGCGCGAGAGCATTTCGCGCCGACATGGGAATAGATGATCGGCCCGCCTTGGGCCAAGAATGAGGCCCCTCGGGGCAGTCCCCCGCGGGGGCAAATGTGGAGAAGACGCATGACCAAATATGACGCAAGCTGGGCCGCTGCAGAAGCCGCCAAACGCCAGTGGATGGAAGAGAACGGCATGTTCCGCGAGGAGCATGAGCATTCGTCCTGTGGTGTAGGTCTCGTGGTGTCGGTCGACGGCAAACCCTCGCGCGCTGTTGTGGCCAATGGCATCACCGCGCTCAAGGCGATCTGGCACCGCGGTGCGGTCGATGCGGATGGCAAAACCGGCGATGGCGCAGGTATCCACGTGCAAATCCCCGTGCCGTTCTTCTACGACCAAATTCGCCGCACCGGCCACGAGCCGCGCATGGGCGAATTGATGGCCGTGGGGCAGGTTTTCTTGCCGCGCACCGATTTCGGCAAACAGGAAACCTGCCGCACAATCGTCGAGAGCGAAGTCCTGCGCATGGGCTATTACATCTACGGATGGCGCCACGTTCCGGTCGATATCGATTGCCTTGGTGACAAAGCCAACGCGACCCGCCCCGAGATCGAGCAAATCCTGATTTCGAACTCAAAAGGCGTGGACGAGGAAACATTTGAACGCGAGCTTTACGTGATCCGTCGCCGCATCGAAAAAGCGGCGGCTGCGCAGGGCGTTGGCGAATTGTATATCTGTTCGCTGTCGTGCCGGTCGATCATTTACAAAGGCATGATGCTTGCCGAACAGGTTGCGGTTTTCTACCCCGACCTCGAAGACGAACGTTTCGAAAGCGCATTTGCGATCTATCACCAACGTTATTCGACCAACACCTTCCCGCAGTGGTGGTTGGCGCAACCCTTCCGCATGCTCGCCCATAACGGCGAGATTAACACGCTCAAGGGCAACCTGAACTGGATGAAAAGCCACGAGATCCGCATGGCGTCGAGCGCCTTTGGTGAGTTGGCCGAAGACATCAAACCCATCGTTCCGGGCGGATCATCGGATTCGGCGGCTTTGGACGCGGTGTTCGAAGTTCTGGTTCGCGCGGGCCGCAATGCGCCGATGGCCAAAACCATGTTGGTGCCTGAAAGCTGGTCCAAGCAGGCGGTCGAATTGCCCGAAGCATGGCGCGATATGTATTCCTATGTGAATTCCGTGATGGAGCCATGGGACGGTCCGGCGGCGCTTGCCATGACCGATGGCCGTTGGGTTTGCGCGGGTCTCGACCGCAACGGCCTGCGCCCGATGCGGTATGTTGTGACCGGCGAAGGTATCCTGATCGCGGGATCCGAAGCGGGCATGGTGCCGTTTGACGAAGCAAGTGTCGTTGAGAAAGGCGCGCTTGGCCCGGGTCAGATGTTGGCGGTCGATATGGCCGAGGGCAAACTGTACCACGACACCGATATCAAAGATAAACTGGCCGCGAGCCAGCCTTTCGGCGATTGGGTCGGGAAGATCAAAGATCTCGAAGAAGTGCTTGGCAATATCGAAGAATCCCCTGTCTACACCGGCGCGGAATTGCGCCGCCGCCAAATCGCGGCAGGGTATTCCATCGAAGAACTGGAGCAAATTCTTGCGCCGATGGCCGAGGATGGCAAAGAGACATTGGCTTCGATGGGTGATGATACCCCGTCGGCGGTTTTGTCCAAACAATATCGCCCGCTGTCGCATTTCTTCCGTCAGAACTTCTCACAGGTTACCAACCCGCCGATCGACAGCTTGCGCGAATTCCGCGTGATGAGCCTGAAAACGCGATTCGGGAACCTCAAGAATGTGCTCGACGAAAGCTCGGCACAGACCGAGATTTTGGTGCTGGAAAGCCCGTTCGTTGCCAACACTCAATTCGATGAATTGACCAAATACTTCAATGCCGACATGACGGTGATTGATTGCACCTTCCCTGCCGGTGGCGGCAAAGGCGCGCTGCGTGTGGCATTGGACCGTATCCGCGCCGAAGCTGAAGATGCCGTGCGCTCGGGCGGTGGGCATATCGTGTTGTCCGACATGGGACAGGGCGAAGGCAAGGTCGGCATGCCGATGATCCTTGCGACCTCGGCGGTACATAGTTGGCTGACGCAAAAGGGCCTGCGCACCTTCTGTTCGCTTGGCGTGCGGTCGGCCGAGTGCATCGACCCGCATTATTTTGCGGTTCTGATCGGCTGCGGCGCCACCATCGTCAATGCCTACCTCGCCGAGGACAGCATCGCCGACCGCATTGATCGCGGCCTTTTGGATGGCACCTTGTCCGAGAACGTGCAGCGTTACCGCGAAGCGGTGGATGCCGGATTGCTTAAGATCATGGCGAAGATGGGCATCTCGGTGATTTCCTCCTATCGCGGCGGTTTGAATTTTGAGGCTGTCGGCCTTTCCCGTGCCATGTGCGCGGAGTTTTTCCCTGGCATGCTGTCGCGGATTTCCGGCATCGGCGTGTTTGGTGTTCAGACCAAAATCGAAGAAGTCCACGCCAAGGGCTGGGCCTCTGGTTCGGAAATCCTGCCGATTGGCGGGTTCTACAAGGCCCGCAAATCCGGCGAAACCCATGCGTGGGGCGCGCAAAACATGCACCTTTTGCAGGCCGCCTGTAACCGTGCGTCTTTTGAGCTGTGGAAACAGTATTCCAATGCGATGCAATCCAATCCGCCGATCCACTTGCGCGATTTGCTGGCAATCAAACCGATCAGCAAAGCCATCCCGCTCGAAGAAGTGGAAAGCATCACGGCGATCCGCAAACGCTTTGTGACGCCGGGCATGTCTTTGGGCGCACTTAGCCCCGAGGCGCATAAATTGCTCAATGTTGCGATGAACCGTATCGGCGCAAAATCGGATTCGGGCGAGGGCGGCGAAGATCCGGCGCATTTCGTGCCGGAACCCAATGGCGATAACCCGTCGGCCAAGATCAAACAGGTCGCCTCGGGCCGCTTTGGCGTGACCGCAGAATATCTCAACCAATGCGAAGAGTTGGAAATCAAAGTCGCGCAGGGGGCCAAACCCGGCGAGGGCGGGCAATTGCCCGGCATGAAAGTCACCGATTTGATCGCGCGTCTGCGCCACTCGACCAAAGGCGTGACGCTGATTTCGCCGCCGCCGCACCACGATATCTATTCGATCGAGGATCTGGCGCAGCTGATCTATGACCTCAAACAGATCAACCCGCGTTGCAAAGTCACGGTGAAACTGGTGGCGTCCTCTGGCGTTGGCACCATCGCAGCAGGCGTGGCCAAGGCCAAAGCCGACGTGATCCTGATTTCGGGCCACAATGGCGGCACCGGTGCTTCGCCGGCGACCTCGATCAAATTCGCCGGTCTGCCGTGGGAAATGGGCCTCACCGAGGCGCATCAGGTTTTGGCGATGAACAACCTGCGTGAGCGTGTCACCCTGCGCACCGATGGCGGGTTGCGCACAGGCCGCGACATTGTCATCGCGGCCATGCTGGGCGCCGAAGAATACGGCATCGGCACCGCCGCCTTGATCGCGATGGGTTGTATCATGGTGCGTCAGTGCCAATCGAACACCTGCCCCGTGGGTGTGTGTACCCAAGATGAAGCCCTGCGGGCCAAGTTCACCGGCACGGCGGATAAGGTCGTCAATTTGATCACCTTCTACGCCCAGGAAGTGCGCGAAATTCTCGCGAGCATCGGCGCGCGCAGCCTCGATGAAGTGATCGGCCGCGCCGATTTGCTCAGCCAAGTCAGCCGCGGCGCGGATCACCTCGACGATCTTGATCTCAACCCGCTTTTGATCACCGTCGATGGGGCAAAGGATATCAAATACGATCAGAACAAAGCTCGCAACGCGGTGCCTGATACGCTTGATTCCGAGATTGTCCGCGATGCGGAACGCTTCCTCAAGGATGGCGAAAAGATGCAGCTGAGCTATGCGGTGCAAAACACCCACCGCACCGTTGGCACCCGCACCTCGAGCCATATCGTGCGCAATTTCGGTATGCGAAACGCGCTGCAACCCAATCACCTGACGGTCAAATTGTCGGGCAGTGCAGGGCAATCCTTGGGGGCCTTCGCGGCTCCGGGGTTGAAGATCGAAGTGTCCGGCGATGCGAATGACTATGTCGGCAAGGGCCTGTCCGGCGGCACCATTGTGGTGCGCCCGCCTATGGCCAGCCCTCTGGACGCCTCGCAAAACACCATCATCGGCAACACCGTACTCTATGGTGCGACCGACGGTTTCCTCTTTGCGTCGGGTCGCGCCGGAGAGCGGTTCGCCGTGCGGAACTCGGGGGCGAGTGTGGTGATCGAGGGATGTGGCTCTAACGGTTGTGAATATATGACCGGCGGTGTGGCCGTGATCCTTGGCGAGATCGGTGCAAACTTTGGCGCGGGCATGACCGGCGGCATGGCCTATCTCTATGACCCGGATGGCAAAGCGGCGGACATGATGAATATGGAAACATTGGTGACTTGCCCGGTGAGCGTGGACCATTGGCTTGGCCAACTCGAAGGGCTGGTCCAGCGTCATTTGGAAGAAACCGGTAGCCGTAAAGCCGCCGCGATTTTGCAGCATTGGGATTTGGAAATATCCAACTTTGTGCAGGTCTGCCCAAAGGAAATGCTGGCCAATCTTCCTGCGCCTTTGACACTAGAGGAAGGCGCTATTCCGGCGGAATAGTCTCTGTCTCGCCGACCACGAGTTGGATGAAATCAATATCCCCGCGACGCGATTGCGCGTCGCGGGGCTTTTTATTTCTGCCGGCCCGCCCTATGAAGATTGTGTGGCAAAGAAGACAAAAAAACCAACCCCCAGACAGGCGCTGACGACGCGCTTTCACCCGCTGCGCTTTCTACGCCGCTGGACCATTCGTATGGTCTTGGTTTTGGCGGCTCTGGTGTCGTTGACCGTGTTCGCACACCGCGTGATCAACCCGACATTCGGCCACTATATGCGCACCGAAGATCGGCGTTTGGGCGATGTCGATCACCATTGGGTGCCGTTGGAAAATATTGCCACTGTCATGGCGCGCTCTGCTGTTGCGGCCGAGGATGCGAATTTTTGCACCCATTGGGGGTTTGACCTCAATGCAATCCGCGCTGCCCTCGATGAAGGATCGGGGCGCGGTGCATCGACCATCAGCCAGCAAGTCGTCAAAAATGTCTATTTGTGGCACGGGCATTCTTGGTTGCGCAAAGCCCTCGAAGCGGTTCTGACGCCGATGGTCGAAGCCATGTGGTCAAAACGCCGCATTGTCGAGGTTTACCTGAATGTCGCCGAATTCGATGAAGGTGTTTTTGGCATCGAGGCTGCATCACGCCATTATTTTTCCATCGGCCCCGAGGCACTCAGCGCGGTGCAGGCTGCGCGCCTCGCCGCCGTTCTACCCAGTCCAAAAACGAGGTCTGCCAGCAAGCCGTCAGATCGCACCCGCCGCCGCGCCGCGCAAATCCTCGACGGGGCGGCCACAATTCGCGCGGATGGACGTGCGGCCTGTTTCGAGGATTGAAAACCGCGCCGCAAAAGGGCATTCAGGGGGGCAAAGACCGCTTTGAAAGTTCCCAAATGGCCACTCTGTATCACGTTCCACTCTCTCCATTTTGCCGAAAGGTGCGCCTTGTTTTGGGCGAAAAACGGATCGAATGCGAATTGATCGAAGAGCGGTATTGGGAGCAGGACCCCGATTTTCTGCGCCGCAACCCTGCCGCCAAGGTGCCGGTTCTCAAAATCGACGGTAAAACCATGGCCGAAAGCGCCCCGATTTGCGAATATCTCGATGAGGCATATCCGGAGCCCTCGCTGATGCCGCAGGGGGTGGATGCACGGTATGAGGTGCGCCGTCTGGTGTCATGGTTTGACGATAAATTTCATCACGAAGTCACGGCGAATCTGCTCTATGAGCGGGTGAACAAAAAGGTGATGAAGGCCGGATATCCTGACAGCAAAAATATCAAATCCGGCGCGCAACGGATCAAATATCATCTCGATTACATGACGTGGTTGTTGGAGCATCGCCGGTGGTTGGCGGGTGACAATATGACTTTGGCCGATTTCGCCGCCGCCGCACACCTGTCGTCGCTCGACTATATTTCCGATGTGGACTGGCACCGTTCCGATACGCTTAAGGATTGGTATGCGAAAATCAAATCGCGCCCTGCCTTCCGCTCGATTCTGGCTGACCAAGTGTCGGGTTTCCCGCCGCCACCGCATTATGCCGATCTTGATTTCTAAAGTCCCGTGCCGATGCAGGCGCTAAAGGACCGCCTCACCGCGCAGGCCAATGCCGAAGGGTTTGACGCTTGCCGGATTTGCCGACCGTGGGACGTGCCGCAGGTGCCGGCCCGATTGGACGCGTTTTTGGACGCGGGTCATCATGGGCAAATGGCATGGCTCGCTGATCGCAAACATTGGCGCGCCGCGCCACAGGTGCTGTGGCCCGAAGCGCGCTCCGTGATCATGCTGGCCGAAACCTATTCTCCGGACCATGACCCATTGGAGATACTGGCGCAAAAAGATGCCGGAGCGGTCTCTGTTTATGCCCAAAACCGCGATTATCACGATCTGGTCAAGAAGCGTTTGAAGCGTTTGGCGCGGTGGTTGATTGCCGAACAAGACTGCGAGGTGAAGGTCTTTGTCGATACTGCGCCGGTGCCTGAAAAGCCATTGGGGCAAGCCGCCGGATTGGGATGGCAGGGCAAACACACAAACCTTGTATCTCGGGATTTGGGCAGCTGGTTTTTTATTGGATCGATTTTTACCACGCTCGATTTGCCCGATGATCCTGCCGAAGTGGATCATTGCGGATCTTGCCGGAATTGTCTCGATGTCTGCCCTACGGGCGCCTTTCCAGCGCCCTATCAAATCGACGCGCGGCGTTGCATTTCCTATCTGACGATCGAGCATCATGGCCCCGTAGACGAGGCATTGCGCCCCCTGTTGGGCAATCGGATCTATGGATGCGACGATTGCCTCGCGGTGTGCCCGTGGAACAAATTTGCGCAACAGGCGCGTGAGACCCGGTATCATGCCCGCGACGATTTACGCGCGCCGAAGCTGGCCGAATTGGCTGCGCTCGATGATGCGGCTTTTCGCGCGTTTTTTTCGGGCTCCCCTGTCAAAAGGATCGGGCGTGATCGGTTCGTCCGCAATGTGCTCTATGCCATCGGTAATTCGGCGGACAAAGGCCTTATTCCACATGTTCAGAGACTGATTTCTGATCCTGATCCCACGGTGTCGGATGCCGCAACTTGGGCGCTGGCGCAGTTGGTCAACGCCGGCCCCAACACGGCCGCGTGATCTCCCTTTGATCTTTGAGCTGCGAGCCTATCTAATAGCCGGAGCAAGCATCGGAGGACGCCCATGACACGCTATGAAAAAAAAACCGACGCCATCGCCGCGCTGACGCCGGAGCAATATCACGTCACCCAAGAAAGCGGCACGGAACGCCCCGGAACCGGCGAATATCTCGACAATAAAGAGGCGGGGATCTACGTCGATATCGTCTCTGGCGAACCGCTGTTTGCATCGGCCGATAAATACGAGAGCGGTTGCGGTTGGCCGAGTTTTACCAAGCCGATTGAGCCGGCCCATGTGGCCGAATTGCGTGACGACAGTCTTGGCATGACCCGCGTCGAGGTCCGTTCCTCCCATGGCGACAGCCACCTGGGCCATGTGTTTCCTGACGGGCCACAGGATCGCGGTGGATTGCGGTATTGCATCAACTCCGCCTCGTTGCGCTTTATCCCGAAGGACGAGATGGAAGCCGAAGGCTATGGCGCCTATGTTGATCAAGTAGAGCGTGCGCAATGAAGACTGAACGTGCGGTTCTGGCTGGCGGGTGTTTTTGGGGCATGCAGGACCTGATCCGGCGCTTGCCGGGCGTGATCGAGACGCGCGTCGGCTATACCGGTGGCGAGACCCCGAATGCGACTTATCGAGATCATGGCACCCATGCCGAAGGGATCGAGATTATCTTTGATCCGGCGCGTTTATCCTATCGCCGGATTTTGGAAGTTTTCTTCCAAATTCACGATCCGACAACGCTCAATCGGCAGGGCAATGATCGCGGCATTTCTTACCGCTCCGCGATCTATTATGCCGATGCAGCGCAAAAGGCCGAAGCGGAGCGAACCATTGCCGATGTCGATGCTTCGGGCTTATGGCCTGGTAAAGTTGTGACGGAAGTCGAACCGCTGGGTGATTTTTGGCAGGCGGAGCCGGAACATCAAGATTACCTTGAGCGTATTCCGAATGGCTATACCTGTCATTTTCCGCGCGCTGATTGGGTCCTTCCTCGCCGAGAATAGACTCAAACATGCGTGTTAGAGACTGATATGTTCAATCATGGAAGCCTACCGTTCAAGTGATGCAATGAGCCACAGCGTAGTTTCCGGTGATTGACAACTCGCGGCTGGTGATTTCAGCATGGGCTCCGATCATTGCGCGCCCAGGAGATCCCGCATCATGCACCCTGCCAAAGGAATTGCCTTCAAACTTGGCTCGGTGACGATGTTCATCATCATGTCCGCGTTGATTAAATCGGTGTCGGATCACGTGCCCGCCGGGGAAGCCGTATTCTTCCGCTCTGCGCTCGCCATTCCGGTCATTTTGATGTGGTTATGGACACGCGGTGACATAAAAATGGGCCTGCGCGTGGCGTCACCCTTGGGTCATTTCTGGCGCGGGTTTGTCGGCACCGCCGCGATGGGATGTATGTTTGCGGGGCTCGGGCTTCTGCCTTTGCCCGAAGTCACGGCCATTGGCTATGCTGCGCCGTTGCTGACGGTTATATTCGCGGCGATGTTCTTGGGCGAAGACGTGCGGGCCTTTCGGATGTTTGCGGTCGGACTTGGCTTGGTGGGGGTGTTGATCATCCTGTCGCCACGCCTCACCCTGTTCGAAGGCGACACAGTGCAAACCAGCGAAGCCACCGGCGCGATCATTGTGTTGATGGGGGCGGTGTGTGCCGCACTGGCGCAGATTTACGTGCGCAAATTGGTCCAGAGCGAGCAAACCTCGGCCATCGTATTCTATTTTTCGGTGACGTCGACTGTGCTCTCGTTGCTAACTTTGCCATTTGGTTGGGTTGTTCCGGCGCCGCATGAGCTGTTGATGCTCTGCCTCGCAGGGATATTGGGCGGGATCGGACAGATTTTCCTGACCTCGGCCTATCGGTTTGCCGATGCGTCCGTTGTCGCGCCGTTTGACTATGCCTCGATGATTATGGCGCTTGGCATCGGGTATTTCATCTTTTCCGAAGTACCGAGCAAAACCATGATCGGCGGTGCCTGTTTGGTGATTTTGGCCGGCGTCATGATCATCTGGCGCGAGCATCGCCTCGGATTGCAACGCTCCCGGGCGCGGTCAGGCATGACCCCGCAAGGATAGTCCGCCGCGATATGTCACTGCGGGCATTTCGCCGTGAAAACCGGCCTAAACAGAGACGGATTACCCGCCTGTCACAGCCCCCCAAAGATACGGTGGCACCAGAGCAAGCCGCCGGAAGCGCCCCATTGGCAATCGCCGTGGCAGGTTTTTCATCATCGCCGGATAGCTACGCTTTGGTGTCCGATCTTGCACGAGGTCGGCCAAAATTGCACCTGCGTAACTGCCCATCGCCACACCGTTTCCATGAAAGCCAAAGGCGGCAAACGCCCCGGGCATTTCGGGTATTGCACCGCAATAAGGCTCCAGATCGGGGGTGAGGCAAAGCAACCCATTCCACGCATAGGGCGTTTCTATGTCGGCCCAATCGGGAAACATAGTCTCGAAATGACGCCTTGTGGTGGTAAGGGTTTGGCGATCCGCCTGCGTTGACGATCGCAGGCCACCGCGCATCCCGAACAGCATGCGCCCCTCTGGCAGTAGTCGGAAATAATGTAAGAAAAATCGGTGATCATAGGCCATCTGATCGCTTGACCAACCAAGGTTGATCTCTTCGGGGGTCAGTTGGCGGGTGACGAGCACATTGGATTGCGCCGGCAAAAACCGCCCCGCCATCCAATTGGGTAGGTCTTCGGAGGAATATCCATTGGTTGCAACGATCAACTGTTTGCAGCGCAGGGCGCCTTGGGGGCTGTGCAGCAGATAACCGTCGCGTAGGGTTTCGATTTGCAGCACCGGACTATGGGAGTAAATCCGTGCATTCGCCACCCGTGCGGCACGGGCCAACCCAGCGAGGTATTTCATCGGGTTCAACCCAAACCCATGCGGAATTGTCATCGCCCCATGAAAGGCGCCTTTCATCCCTTCGGCAGCGAGGGCCTCCGCCTCGATAAGCCGAGGGGTGATGCCGTAATCAGTCTCTATTGCTGCACAATCAGCGCGTAAATGTGCCATCGAACCGGGGCTATGAGCCAAAACTGTTTCACCATTTGAATGCGTATCGGCGTCGATTTCATGCTGTTTCAATAGGGCCCTGACATGGTCTATTGCTGCGACCTCGGTGCGATACCACGCGGCCGCACCCGCCGCGCCGTAGCGGCGCAGCAAAGCTTTGCGCGACAGTGCGGCGCCGCCGAGGCAGCAAAAACCACCATTCCGGCCCGAGGCTCCAAAGCCCACATCTTTGGCCTCCATGACGGCAACACTTATTCCCGCGCGGGCCAAGGCGAGCGCCGCGTTCAACCCGGTAAACCCCGCGCCAATAATCCCGACATCGGCGTCTACAGATCCGGTTACAGATTCACATTCCGGCGGAATAGACTCTGTTTTTGGCCAATAGCAACCGGCGCGCGGCCCCGCGCCATAGGTATAGGAGGGGTAGATACGGCGCATATCTTAGGTTCGCACGGCGGCTTGTTCTTCGGCCTGTTGTCGCAGGCTGGCGCGTTTGGATATCAGCGAAGCCGAGATTACGCCGACGGTTACAATCCCGATCATGATGGTCGAAAGCGCGTTGATCTCGGGACTGACCCCAAGACGCACAGCCGAGAAAATCTTGATCGGCAAAGTCGTGGCGGAGGGCCCGGCGGTGAAGGAGGCAATCACCAGATCATCGAGCGACAAGGTAAAGGCGAGAAGCCAGCCCGAGATCACCGCAGGTGCAATAATCGGCAGGGTCACCAAGCGGAAAGCTTGAAATTGTGTGCAGCCAAGGTCAAGCGCAGCCTCTTCAAGCGCGCGGTCAAAGCTGACCAAACGCGACGAGACCACGACCGAAACATAGCACATCGCAAATGTGGTATGCGCGAGTATGATGGTGAAAATCCCGCGGTCCAATCCAATCCCGATGAACAGCAGCAAGAGCGACAGGCCGGTGATCACTTCGGGCATCACCAAGGGGGCATAGATCATGCCGGAAAAGAGTGTTCTCCCGTGAAAACGTCCGGCGCGGACCAGAACATAGGCGGCCATCGTACCGAGAACCGTCGCCAGAGTAGAAGACAGCACGGCAACTTTGACCGTGACCCATGCCGCATCCAAAAAGGCCTCGTTGCCCATCAATTCGACATACCATTTGGTCGAGAATCCGGCCCAAACGGTTACCAGCTTTGAGGCGTTGAACGAGTAGACCACAAGGATCACCATCGGCAGGTATAAAAACACGAATCCCAGTGTGATAGAGACTGTATTGAACCATGACATACGTTTCATTGATCCGCCTCCCGCGCTTTTTGCTCGTTGCGTTGGAAGAGGATAATTGGAACGATGAGCAGCAACAAAAGCACCACGGCGACGGCGCTGGCCACTGGCCAGTCACGGTTGGAGAAAAATTCTTCCCACAGGACCTTGCCGATCATCAATGTATCCGAGCCGCCCAATAGCGAGGGGATAACAAATTCGCCGAGCGCCGGGATGAAGACCAGAAAACACCCCGCGATAACGCCGCCTTTGGACAGCGGAAAAGTCACCAGCCAAAACGCCGAGAGGCGCGAACAGCCGAGATCTTCGGCGGCCTCGATCAGCGCTCCGTCGAGCTTTTCCAGCGCCGCGTAGATCGGCAGAATCATGAACGGCAGGTAAGTGTAGACGATGCCGATATAGACGGCCCAATTGGTGTTGAGGATGATCAACGGTTCGGAAATCAGCCCCAGCGACATCAAGAATTGGTTCAGGTAGCCCTCTTGGCTTAATATCCCCATCCATGAATAGACGCGGATTAAGAAGCTGGTCCAGAATGGCAAGATGATGAGCATCATCAAGGTGGGCCGCCACTCGATCCGTGCGTTGGCCATCGCATAGGCGATCGGATAGCCGACGAGCAGGGTGAAAAACGTCGAAACGGCTGCGATTTTCAGGCTCGACAGGTAGGCTTTCCAATAGAGTGCATCTTCGGTCAGGAAGGTGAAGTTTTCGAAATCCAACGCCGCGAAAAAGTTGCGAATTCCGTCCCATCCGGCCCCGAAATCCAGTTGCGGTGTATAGGGCGGGATCGCCAGCGCCGTATCAGAGAGCGAGATTTTTAAAACGATCAGAAAGGGCACCAAGAACAGCGCAAGCAACCAAATATAGGGCACCGCAATGAGGAAAAACCGCCGCATTCCTATTGCTCCAACACAACGGCGGCGGTGTCGGTCCAATTGAGCCAGACTTTATCTTCCCACGTCAACTCGCGGCGCGAGAGCCGCCGCGTATTGGCGGTTTGTGCCTTGACCATGATGCCGCCTGCGACCTCAACGTGATAGGTCGACAGATTGCCAAGATAGGCGATGTCGATGATTTTTCCCTCGATCGCATTGACGCTGTTTTCTGGCTTTTCGGCGGAGATAGAGACTTTTTCAGGGCGAATGGCCAAGCTAATGCGTTGCCCTTCGCGGAGCACCTGCGAAGCCTTGGCGACGAGCGGTGCGTGCCCCTCGGCCCAGCGGACCTCATACCCGTTTACCGAAGGCGACGCGGTTCCCTCGATGATATTCACGTCGCCGATGAAATCCGCGACATAAACCGAATTTGGCGCCTCATAGATCTGTGCGGGGGTCGAAACCTGCATGATCCGGCCTTCATCCATCACCGCGACGCGCGAGGCAACGGTCATGGCCTCTTCTTGGTCGTGGGTGACGATGACAAATGTGGTGCCGGTCTTTTCTTGAATGTCCATCAATTCGAATTGCGTGTCCTGACGCAATTTCTTGTCCAGCGCGCCCAAAGGTTCATCCAGAAGCAAAAGCTTTGGCGCTTTGGCGAGGCTGCGGGCCAAGGCGACCCTTTGGCGTTGCCCGCCGGAAATCTGGTGGGGCTTGCGCTTGGCGAATTTCTCCAATCGCGTCAGTTTGAGCATCTCCTCAACCCGCGCGCTGACCGCGTCTTTTGTGTGTCGCTCGCGTTTGAGGCCAAAGGCGATGTTGTCCCAGACGGACAGATGCGGAAACAGAGCGTAGCTTTGGAACATCATGTTTACCGCGCGCAGGTTTGGCGGCACATGCGCCATATCCGTGCCAGCGATCAATATCTGTCCCTCGGAAGGGGCCTCAAATCCCGCCAGCATGCGCATCATCGTGGTTTTGCCACAGCCCGACGGGCCGAGCAGCGCGAAAAATTCGCGGGCATAGATATCTTGGGTCAGGTTATCAATTGCAACGAAATCGCCAAACCTTTTGGTCACCCCTTTGAATTGGATCAGAGGCGTTTCGGTGGGATCATCCCACGGGGCGAAGACGTTTTGAGCCATATTAGTCCCTGTTCCTGTGTCATAAAGCACCAGATGTTCTCTCTGGTTTGGGCCGTTTCGGGTCAGTTCCGTGGGGCAGAAGGCAACCACCCGCGCCGGTGCGCGGGTGGGAATGGGCGCGTTAGGTTCCGGATTTGATCTTGGTCCAAAGACGGGTGACGACCCGCTGCACCTTGGCGTCATACGGCGTGGTGGTGAAGAGGTTCTCCATGGTTTCGGCTGACGGGTAAATTGCCGGATCCCCGATCACATCTTCTTCCAAATACTCTTGGCTCGCGAGGTTGCCGTTGGCGTAATAGACATAGTTGGACGCCGCGGCCATGTTTTGCGCATCCATGATGAAGTTCAGGAATTTATGCGCGCCCGAGGGGTTCGGGGCATCCGTCGGGATCGTCATTTGGTCGAACCACATCTGCGCGCCTTCCTTGGCGGCGTAATAGACGATTTCGGTGCCATTGTCGGCCTCTGCCGCGCGATCACGCGCTTGCAAGATATCGCCGGACCAACCGACCGCAACGCAGATGTCCCCATTCGCCAGCGCGTTGATATATTCCGAGCTGTGGAATTTCTGGATATAGGGGCGCACGGCGGTAAACACGGCTTCGGCCTTGGCGATGACCTCGGGGTCGTGGCTGTTTGGGTCTTCTCCGAGGTATTTTAATGCGGCCGGGATCATTTCGGCAGGTGCGTCAAGGAAATGCACACCACACTCAGACAGCTTTTCCATATTCGCCGGATCAAATACCAACGCAAGGCTGTCGACCGGTGCATCGGGGCCAAGTACTTCGGTGACCTTGCCAAGGTTTGCTCCGATCCCCGTGGTGCCCCACATGTAGTTGATTGAATAGGCGTTATCGGGGTCATATTGTGCCGTGCGCGCCTCGACCATGTCCCACATGTTCACATGGTTCGGCAATTGCGCCATGTTGAGCTTTTGGAACGCGCCGGCGGTAATCTGGCGTTGCAAGAAGGTGCCCGTGGGCACGACCACATCATAGCCCGATCCGCCAGCCAGCATTTTGGTTTCCAGCAATTCGTTGCTGTCGAACACATCGTAAATCAGGTTGATGCCGGTTTCTTCTTCGAACTTGGTCAGCAACTCTTCGTCGATATAATCGGACCAGTTGTAAACCCGCACGTCCTCGGCCATTGCCGCCCCCGCGCAGAGCGCAAGCGTCGCGGTCATGGTCATCATTGGATGTTTCATATCGTTCTCCCATAAATCTTCGGATCGGGGTCTTTGCCGCGCACGCATGGCCGCGACATAGATTTGATCAAGTTTTGCCTCTGTGGGCAGTATAGCAATCTATTCATGGTCGCGCTAAACTGGCAAGGGATCAGATGCCCGGAGGATCGGAGGGGAAGATGAAAATTGCTGCAGATGCCCAACAATCAACCAGCGCGCCCATCACACCGGCCGGCGCACCGGCACATCAAGTGATCTATGGCGCCTTGCGCGATCTGATTCTATTTGGCGAACTGGCCCCGGGCGAAGCCGTGACCATCGCGGGTTTGAGCGCGCGGCTTGATGCGGGTATGACGCCGGTGCGCGAGGCGATCCGCCGCCTGACCGCCGAGGGTGCATTGGCATTTTTGGGCAACCGGCGGGTTATCGTCCCGGATCTTACGGCGGCGAATGTCTCGGAAATTATATATGCAAGGCAACATCTTGATCCTGAGCTGGCGCGCCGTGCCTGCGCGCATGCGACCCCTGAGGACATTGCCGCACTGGAGGCGATCGACATCGCGCTTGATGCGGCAATCGCGCGCGGCGACCAACGTCAGTATCTGGAACAGAATTACCGGTTTCACGATTGCTTTTACGATTTGGCCCAGGCTCCGATTTTGGCGGATATGGCGCGCGGGCTTTGGTTGCGGTTCGGGCCGTCTTTGCGGGTGATTTGCGGGAGGATTGGCACGCAAAATTTGCCGGATATGCATAAATCCATGCTCGCCGCCATGCGTGCCGGCAATGCCGAAGCTGCCGCCCAAGCGATCCGCGAAGATGTGGGCCAAGGCATGACTCATGTCGCGCAAAGTCTCGATATGCCGCATATCGGTCAGCGATTCGATTGACTCGGCTTAATTTGATCATATTCTGACCGCAGCTTTGACAAGCCGCCCCTTGGCCCTGCCAACCGGCGCCCCCGCCACCCCAATCCAAGGAGGCCCAGATATGGCCACCATCACAAACCACATGCCCACCGCTGAATTGCAGGCCCTCGACGCCGCGCATCACATCCACCCGTTCTCGCATCAGGCGGAGCTTGCCGAAAAAGGCGCACGGGTCATCACCCGCGCAGACGGCATCTATTTGACCGACAGTGAAGGTGAAACGATCCTTGACGGGATGGCGGGGCTTTGGTGCGTCAACATCGGCTATGGTCGCAAGGAGTTGGCCGATGTCGCCGCGCGGCAGATGACCGAGCTGCCGTATTATAACAGCTTTTTCCAAACCACCCATGTGCCGGTCATCGCTCTGTCGCAGCGTCTTGCCGACCTTGCCCCCGGTGATTTGAACCATGTGTTTTATGCCGGTTCCGGCTCCGAGGCCAATGACACCAATATTCGCATGGTGCGCACCTATTGGGCGGAAAAAGGCAAGCCAACCAAGACAACCATCATCAGCCGCAAAAATGCCTATCACGGCTCGACCGTCGGAGCTGCCAGCCTTGGCGGTATGGCGGGAATGCACGCACAGGGTGGCATTCCGATCCCTGATATTCACCACATCGACCAACCCAATTGGTGGGCCGAGGGCGGCGATGCGACCCCCGAAGATTTCGGCCTTGAACGTGCGCAACAATTGGAACAGGCGATTTTGGAGCTGGGCGAAGACAAGGTCGCAGCCTTCATTGCCGAACCGGTTCAAGGCGCTGGCGGCGTGATTGTTGCACCTGATAGCTATTGGCCGGAAATCCAACGCATCTGTGACAAATATGAAATCCTGCTCATTGCCGACGAAGTGATCTGCGGGTTTGGCCGCACCGGCAATTGGTTTGGCAGTCAAACCCTAGGCATCCGCCCCGACATCATGACCGTCGCCAAAGGGTTGTCGTCCGGATACATGCCGATCGGCGCTTCCATCGTGAGCGACGAGATTGCCGAGGTCATCGGCAATTGCGAATTCAACCACGGTTACACCTATTCGGGTCATCCGGTGGCCTGCGCTGTGGCGCTCGAAAACCTGCGGCTGTTGGAGGAAGAAGGCATCGTTGATCGCGCGGGACGCGAGATCGCGCCCTACCTCAAAGAGAAATGGGAAGGTTTGCTCGATCATCCTTTGGTGGGTGAAGCAAAGATTGTCGGCCTGATGGGGTCGGTTGCCTTGACCCCCGACAAAGCCAGCCGCGCAGCATTTGCGTCTGACCCCGGCACAATTGGCTATATCTGCCGCGACCGTTGCTTTGCAAACAATCTGGTGATGCGTCATGTCGGTGACCGGATGATCATCTGTCCGCCGTTGGTGATCACCAAGGCGGAAGTCGATTTGCTCATTGAACGGGCGCGCAAATCCTTGGATGAAACCTTGGAAAAAGCCACTGCTGACGGGCTGATGGTTGCCGCAAGTTAGGCCCGAACAGAGACTGTTTCGGGGCGGCGCGCGGGGCAACCTGCGCGCCGTTTTGCATCAAGCAAAGAGATCTGCGTGCGCCTCCCGCAGCAGGTTCTTTTGCACCTTGCCCATGGTGTTGCGAGGTAGGGCATCCATCACAACATAGCTTTTGGGTTGTTTGAATTTTGCCAAAACCTCCGCCGCCGCCGTGGCGATACGTGACGTATCAAGTGATGTGCCCGCCTCTGGCACAAGAACCGCAACGACGGCCTCGCCAAAATCGGGATGCGGCACGCCAATTACGGCGCTTTCCAATACACCGGTCTGGTCATCCAAAACGCTTTCGATCTCTTTGGGATAGACGTTGAATCCGCCGGTGATGATCAAATCCTTGCCGCGCCCAACCAACGTCACATAGCCATCCGCCGAGCGCACCCCGAGATCGCCGGTGATGAAAAATCCGTCCGCGCGCAATTCTTCGGCGGTTTTCTCGGGCATCTTCCAATAGCCTTTGAACACATTGGGCCCGCGCACTTCTATCGACCCGATCTCGCCATCGGGCATTTCGGCGCCGGTCTCGGGGTCGGTGATCTTCAACTCTACTCCGCGCAATACCGGCCCCACGGTGCCCGCGCGGCGTTCGCCCTCATAGGGATTGGTGGTGATCATATTGGTTTCGGTCATCCCGTAGCGTTCCAAAATGCGCAATCCGGTGCGTGCTTCGAACTGTTTGTGTATTTCCGCCAAAAGCGGAGCAGAGCCGGAGATGAAAAGCCGCATATGTTTGGTCGATGCACGATCGAACCGCGCGTCATCGAGCAGACGGGTGTAGAAGGTTGGCACGCCCATCATCGCCGTCGCCTGCGGCATTAACTTTAGGACCGTTTCCAGATCAAACTTCGGTAAAAACAACATCGATCCACCCGCCAAAAGCATCACGTTGCTGGCTACAAAAAGCCCATGCGTGTGGAAAATCGGCAAGGCATGCATCAGCACATCTTCGGCACTAAACCGCCATTCCGTGACCAAAGTGCGTGCATTCGACAACAGGTTCTCATGCGTCATCATCGCGCCCTTGGAGCGCCCTGTGGTGCCGGACGTATAGAGAAAGGCCGCAAGATCATCGGGTGCGCGTGACACGGTGTCGAACCTGTCAGGCTGAGCGTCGGCCATCGCCGCGAAACGGCCCGCGCCCTGCGCATCCAATGTTTCGATCCGCGCACCGGTATGGGCCAACGCACCGGCCAACTCCGTCTCGCGCGCCGGATCACATAGGAATAATTTTGCTCCGGAATTTTCGACGAAATAGGACACTTCCGCGCCGGTATAGGCCGTATTGAGCGGTAAGAAGATGACCCCGGCCTGGGTGCAGGCCGCATAGATTGCCAACATCTGAGGCGATTTTTCAAGCTGCACCGCCAAACGGTCGCCAACATCCAATCCGCCAGCGCGCAGAGCATGGGCAAACTGTGCCGCCATGCTTACAAACGCGCCATGGGTCAGGGTCTCGCCCTCGGGTGAGATCAAAAACGGTGTGTCTTTGCCGGCGTGAATGCCGAAAAGCGCGTCATAGAGCGGATTGGCCATGGGTGCCTCTTTACCTGTCATTTGCGCCCTTCTTGAGCAAAACCGGCAGATTTGGCAAGCTTCGCCGCGCAGATTATTCGGCGGCGTCCGAGGGTTTGGGCGGCGTGCTGCGGGTTTGTGCGACGGCCTCTTGCAAGGCGCGATGCTGTTTGCGCAACTTCCAGTTGCTTTCGTTTTCCATCAATTTTTCCGACAGAGCCAGCCCGGCATGATGATGTCCCTTTTCCAAGCAGCGATCCAGAAACCCGACCATCCACGGCAATGATGTGCGCCGCGCCCGAAACAGCCGGTGAAACGCGGCCTCATCCAAATTTCCTTGCAGTGCCGGCACGGCTAGGGATTTCAAAATTCCCATCCGTTTAAGTTGTAGCGGAATTTTATGCCCCAGATACGGCAGTTTCAGCGTCGTGACATTGGGCCCGTCCAACCGTTCGACATGCATCCGATCATAGCGTTCCATCGGGTCATACAGGATATAGGCGCGTTTTGCCGCGCGCACGCCATCGGCAGCATCGGTATATCGCCCGCCCCAATTGCCTTGCTTGCGTCCGTATCGATAGCGTTTTTCAAAAGGCACCAATTCGGGGTCAAGCGTGCTTTGCGGGGCAAAAGCCAAAACCGTGCACCCCGGAGCGGCGGGGGCGAAGGTAAGCGCGCCATATCCGCCCATAGAGGCTCCATACATTGCCACATGATCGAACCGTTCAAAAAACTTTTCGCGCCGCAGAACATCGAAGAGATCCCAAACATCTTCGTGGCGATACCAATCATTGATCCGCCCCATGATGCCCAAAATGCTCCAGCTTTGACCAAGCAGAAAATTCGCCTCCCATGGCATACGGCGGGGATCGCGAATGGCGGAAAGATTGTCGAAACTGACGACCAGATTGCGCGCCGTCGCGCTGTCGGAGGGGGCGGGTAGAAACGCCGCAACGTGGTTGAGCATATCATGCACGAACCCGCCGCGCGCCAGAGCCGCAGCTTTGACATCGTCAAAGGTCGGGTCCCGAAAATGGCCCTGCGTCAATGTATCGGCATTCTTCACAACCATGTGCCCCGAAGTTACGTGCCTCCTTCTGTGCTCCGGCGAGCCGGCGGGAGGTTTCGGGCAGTTTCGCAAATTGCGCGGGCAGGGGTCAAGGTCACCGGCATCAACCGCCGGTGACCTGTGGCATGCAGGGGCAGGGCCGTAGGCGGCGTCAGGTGGCCGGACGCGGCGGTATATTTAGACCCTTTTGCACCGCAGAACGCTTCGAAAACCGTTCGATGTAGCTCTGAAGCTGCGGGAAGTTATCCCAACCCAAAACCTCATAGGCGTCGTAAAAATCAAGCGCGCGTAGCCAAGGCACGATGGCGATATCAGCGATGGAATAATCCCCCGCAATCCAGTCACGGCCCTCCATTTGTGTCTCTAACACGGCCAAGAGCCGCTTTGCTTCGCCGATATACCGGTCGCGCGGGCGCGGGTCTTCTATGTCTTTGCCCGCAAAAGCATAGAAATACCCAAACTGTCCCAACATTGGGCCAAGCCCACCCATTTGAAACATCACCCATTGAAGAACTTCATGGCGCTTGGCACCCTGCGCAGGCAGCAGCTTGCCAGTTTTTTCGGCCAGATAGATCAAGATCGCACCGCTTTCGAACAACGGCATCGGTGCCCCATCCGGACCGTCAGGATCGATGATCGCGGGAATTTTGTTATTGGGATTGAGCGCGAGGAATTCGGGGCTTTTCACATCGGCGTCGGACAGGGTGACCAGATGCGCCTCATAGGGCAATCCGATCTCTTCGAGCATAATCGAGACTTTCACGCCGTTGGGCGTCGGAAAAGAATAGAGCTGTAGCTTGCCGGGATCAGCAGCGGGCCAACGGTTCTGGATGGGGTGGTTCGAAAGTGGCGTCATGAAAGCAGTCCTTCGCACATGATGTGATATTTGCGCCAACCTAAGCGTTTTTCCCCCTGTGAACAGTCATTAACATGTGCGAATTCGTGCTATGGTCTGCGCGCAGGGCAAGAATAGAAAACAGCGCTTCACAACACGAGGGAAGAAAAATGTTAAAAGAATTCAAAGATTTCATCGCCAAGGGCAACGTCATGGATATGGCCGTCGGGATCATCATCGGCGCGGCGTTCACGGCGATTGTTGGATCGTTGGTGGCCGATTTGATCAATCCGATCATCAGCCTGTTCATGGGCGGGGTTGATTTTGCCGGCCTCTATGCGCTTTTGGGCGAAGGTGAATATGCTTCGATCGCCGAGGCCGAGGAAGCTGGCGCAGCGGTCTTTGCCTATGGCCGGTTCATCATGGCAATCATCAATTTCCTGATCATCGCATTCGTGGTGTTCATGTTGGTCAAGGCTGTGAATGCAACCAAGAAGAAAGAAGCAGAAGTGAAAGCGGAAGAGCCCACAGGCCCGAGCGAGCTTGAGCTTCTGACAGAGATCCGTGACGCGCTTGCCAAGAAGTAAGCACGCCTGATCGACGCTCTAGCGGCCCGCTGCCCGGTCTTGGGTGGCGGGCCGTTTGCGTTTTTGGTCCGCGCACAAAACCGCAAACGCGGTGGAACAGATATGGCGACACGATTGCATTTCGCCCCTCGCATGCGCGCGCGCCTTGTCCTAACCTGCGTGCAAGCGAGAATGAAAAGGCTGCCAATGGATATTGATCAACACGACCGCCAGATCCTGACCGTGTTGCAACGCGAAGGGCGCCTTTCCAATGCAGCGCTTGCAGAACGGGTGAACCTTTCGGCCAGCGCGACCCACCGCCGTGTGCAACGCCTTGAGGCAGACGGCTATATTCGCGCCTATGTCGCCATGCTTGATGCGCGCAAGGTGGACTTGCCCACCACGGTGTTCGTCGAAATCAAACTACAGGCGCAAGCCGATGAGGTTCTCGATGCCTTTGAAAAGGCGGTGGCGCGGGTGCCGGATGTTTTGGAGTGTCATTTGATGGCCGGCACGGCGGATTACATTCTCAAAGTGGTGGCTGCCGACACTGATGATTTTGCCCGCATCCACCGGCAATATCTCACCCGCTTGCCCGGCGTCGCGCAGATGCAATCGTCCTTCGCATTACGCACGGTTTTCAAAACCACGGCTTTGCCCGTCTGAAACATCGAATCTGGGTGGAATAGGACCTGTTTTTGGTGAGAACCCGCCACCACATCACGTGGCGTTGCCATTCCCGCTGCGGGCGTTACTCTGTGCCGTATTCGGTTGGGGAGTAGCCAGATGGATTGGGATTATATCATCGTCGGTGCCGGCAGCGCAGGGTGCGTTTTGGCCAAGAGGTTGAGCGAAGCAGGGCACCGCACGCTGATTTTGGAAGCCGGTGGCAAGGACAATTATCATTGGGTGCATATCCCGATGGGCTATCTCTATTGCATTGGCAATCCGCGCACCGACTGGATGTATAAAACTGCCCCTGATGCCGGGTTGAACGGGCGGCAGCTTCTCTACCCGCGCGGCAAGGTGCTGGGCGGATGCTCATCAATCAACGGCATGCTATACTTACGTGGGCAGGCGGCGGATTATGATGGTTGGCGGCAAATGGGGCTCTCGGGTTGGGGATGGGATGACGTCCTGCCGATGTTCAAGAAATCCGAGGATTATTTTGGCGGTGAAAACGACGACCACGGCGCTGGCGGTGAATGGCGGGTGGAAAATCAGCGCCTGCATTGGAAGGTTCTCGACGATTGGCGCGATGCCGCCGTGGCGGCGGGAATTCCGGCGACGGAGGATTTCAATCGCGGTGACAACGAGGGCGTCGGATATTTCAAGGTCAACCAACGTGGCGGATGGCGGATGAACACCGCCAAAGCGTTTTTGCGCACGGCTAAAACGGATTGTTTGAAGGTTGAAACCAAGGCCCACGCACAAAGGATCCTGCTGGAACAGAGTCGATGTGTCGGGGTCGCGTACGAGCAGGGTGGTGAGGTGAAAACCGCCCGCGCCCGCAGAGAGGTGATCCTGTCCGCAGGCGCGATCAACAGTCCGCAAATCTTGCAACTTTCAGGGCTTGGGCCGGCGGATCATCTGCGGGAGCAGGGCATCGAAGTGGCGCGTGATATCGGCGGCATTGGCGGCAATTTGCAAGATCACCTGCAATTGCGCTGTGCGTGGAAACTGACCGGGGCGAAGACGCTCAACACCATGGCGAGTTCGCTGTATGGCAAGGGCAAGATCGGGCTTGAATACGTCCTGCGCCGCTCTGGTCCGATGTCGATGGCGCCAAGCCAATTGGGCGCGTTCTCCAAATCCCGCGACGGGTTGGCGACTGCGGATTTGGAATATCACGTGCAGCCCTTATCTTTGGAAGCTTTTGGTCAGCCCTTGCATGATTTCCCTGCGATGACAGCGAGCGTTTGTAATCTGCGTCCCGAAAGCCGTGGACGGGTCGATATTATCAGCAATGACCCCAAGGTCGCGCCAAAAATCGCGCCGAATTACTTGAGCACCGAAGGCGACCGGCGCGTGGCGGTCGATGCGATCCGGCAGGTGCGGGACATCATGGCGCAGACCCCGATGGCACAATATGCGCCCGAAGAGATGAAACCAGGAATGGCCGCGCAGAGTGACGAAGAACTGGCGCGGGCGGCCGGCGATGTAGGCACGACAATTTTCCATCCCGTCGGGACCGTGGCAATGGGTGCAGAGGACAGCGCGCCATTGGACGCGCGCTTGCGGATGCGGGGGGTGGCGGGGCTGCGCGTGGTGGATGCCTCGGTCATGCCGCGCATCATTTCTGGGAACACCAATTCACCCACCATCATGATTGCGGAAAAAGCCAGCGAGATGATCCTGTCGGATGCCCGGGCATGAGCGGCGCGGTGCAAACTGTGGCTTTGGCCTATTGCTCCGGTGCAGGCCATACGCGGCGTTTGGCCGAACACATCGCGACGGGCGTCGAAGCGGCAGGCGCGCGGGCCGTTCTGGTTGATGTCACCGCAATGACGGCGGCGGACTGGGCCACATTGGCCGCAGCACATGCAATTCTTTTTGGCGCGCCGACCTATATGGGCAGCGCCGCAGCCGGGTTCAAAACCTTTATGGATGCGAGCAGCGATATTTGGGCGGGTCAGATATGGGCGAATAAACTGGCGGGGGGCTTTTCTGTTGGAACGTTTCCAAGCGGTGACAAACTGTCGACCCTCGTGCAATTGACGGTCTTTGCCGCGCAACACGGGATGCTATGGGTAGGACAACAAGAGATCGGTGCACCGGTGGATGCGGGCAAACCTGATATCAATCAAAGCGGCACATGGCTTGGGCTTGGCGCGACATCGGTGCGCGATAAAAGCCTGATGATCAGCAGCGGCGATGCCGAAACCGCCCGCCGGTTTGGCACCCGCATGGCCGCGGCGGCGCAACGCTGGGGCTGACGGTGATTTTGGCACCCGCCAATAGACACACTGTGTCTGCCTTGCTCAAATCCGCCTGTGTCACTTGGCCAAGGCGGCTGTCGTCGCTGCGACAGGATCGATAAACGCCCTTTTTGGTAGACACAATTACATGGCGCGCGAAGAGGGCCGGTGCTGCGGATTTGCGCCGTGCATCACGGCCTCAAACGACAAACCCCCGCAGCCTTGCGGCAACGGGGGCTGTATTCTCATCGTGTCAAAAGCTGTGAAGCCTGCTCTTAGAGCATACCTTCGCGCTGGAGCTTCTTACGTGCCAGTTTACGGGCACGGCGAATCGCTTCAGCCTTCTCGCGCGCTTTTTTGACCGACGGTTTCTCGAAATGTTGCTTGAGCTTCATTTCGCGGAAAACGCCTTCGCGCTGCAGCTTTTTCTTCAGAGCGCGGAGCGCCTGATCGACATTGTTGTCGCGAACACTAACCTGCATGTGGTTTTCACCACCTTTCTAAGTTGAATTGCAAAATTGCAGGAGGTGGCCATATAGCAAAGCGCGCCCTAGATGTCTAGTATGCTGATAAATCTCCCGGAAGGAGGCCGCCATGCCCGAGACTGATCAAAGCGCCGAGGCACATCGTGCTGTGAAGGACCGTTTGTTGGATGCTGCATTGATGCATGTGGCGTTTGACGGATGGACAGACGCGACATTCACCGCCGCGATCAATGATGCGGATGTTGAGCCAGCTCTGGCGCGGGCGCTGTGTCCGCGTGGGGCCTTGGATCTGGCCTTGGCCTATCATGCGCGCGGTGATGCGTTGATGTTGGAACGGCTGGCCTCTGCGGATTTGAGCGCGATGCGGTTTCGCGACCGGATTGCCGCCGCTGTTCGGTACCGGCTTGAGGCCTCCACCGATAAAGAAGCCGTGCGCCGCGGCACCACGCTTTTTGCCCTGCCGCAAAATGCGCCCGATGGCGCCCGCGCGATTTGGGGCACCTGTGATGCGATTTGGACGGCGCTGGGCGATACCTCGGATGATTTCAATTGGTATTCCAAGCGCGCCACTCTGTCCGGGGTTTATAGCTCTACCGTGCTCTATTGGCTCGGTGATGATAGCGAAGACCACGCCGCCACATGGGAATTCCTTGATCGGCGCATCGATAATGTGATGCAGATCGAGAAGCTTAAAGCCACTGTGCGCGATAACCCGCTTTTGTCGAAATTGATGGCGGGGCCGATGGCGCTTGCGTCCCATATCAAACCGCCGCAGGGCGGGGCACATATGCCGGGGCGCTGGACCCGTTGAGCGTCCGCAGCGAAACTCACTAAAAAAGGAAGACGCAATGAGCGATACACTCCCAACAACCATGCGTGCGATCGAGATCACCGAAGCCGGCGGGCCGGAGGTGTTGAAACCTTGCTCTCGCTCCGTCCCGACCGCTGCGGCCGGTCAAGTGGTGATCAAAGTCGCCTACGCCGGGGTTAACCGTCCGGACGCATTGCAACGCGCCGGTGCTTATAACCCGCCCCCCGGCGCTTCCGACCTGCCGGGCTTGGAAGCTGCGGGAGAGATCGTCGCCATCGGCGAGGGTGCGCAGGGCTGGGCGATTGGCGATCAGGTCTGCGCCCTGTTGCCCGGCGGCGGATACGCCGAATATGTCGCCACCCCCGCCGCGCATTGCCTGCCCGTTCCCACCGGCATGGGCCTCAAAGAGGCAGCCTGTTTGCCCGAGACATTTTACACGGTTTTCTCCAATGTGGTTCAACGCGGCGGATTGAAAGCGGGCGAGGTTTTCTTGGTGCATGGCGGGTCGAGCGGCATCGGCACAACGGCGATTCAATTGGCCAAAGCGATGGGCGCGCGGGTCTTTACCACCGCCGGTTCGGACGAGAAATGCGCCGCCTGCGTGGCATTGGGCGCGGAAAAAGCGATTAACTATCGCACTGAGGATTTCGTCGAGGTGATGAAGGCCGAAGGCGGTGCGAATGTGATTTTGGATATGGTGGGTGGTGATTATATACCGCGCAATATCAAGGCGTTGGCAATGGAGGGCCGTTTGGTGCAAATCGCGTTTCTCGGCGGCGCTGTGGCGAAAATGAACTTTGCCCCCGTGATGATGCGACGCTTGACGATCACCGGATCAACGCTGCGTCCGCAAAGCGATCTGGCGAAGGCGCGGATTGCGGAGGCCTTGCGGGCGGATGTCTGGCCGCTGCTCGACGCGGGTAAAATCGCACCGGTGATGGACAGTGAGTTTGCCTTTGAAGACGCGGCAAAAGCCCATGCGCGGATGGAAAGCAGCGGCCATATTGGCAAGATCGTGCTGAAGGTCGGCTGAGGTTAACCGCCGAGCGGCACGCGCGCGATTTGCACAAACCGTCCGGCGTGATCCGAACGTAAAAGCGTCACCTCCCGCACCTCGAACGGTGCGGGAAGGATCGGGGCAAGGAGAGGCGCCAACACCTTGCGGGTCTGTGTTGCCTCCGCCTTGGGTAGTTTACCGGTGAGCGTGATGTGGAATTTGAACTGGTCGAACACATAGGGATAGCCCCAGCGCTCCAAATGACGGCGTTGCGCGTCGTTCAAATGCGCGGGATTGCGGCGGGCAATCTCTGCGGCTCTGGGCGGGGCACGAAAACCATCTAAACCTTCGACCAATGCGCTTGCGATATCGGCCAACCCTGTCGTTTCCCCCCGTGGGATCAGCGCTATGAACCGCCCCAGTTGTGCCAGTTCCAACCCGTCCAAAATCGCGGGCTTTAGCGTCGCGCTGACATGCTCAAGAGCGGTAATTAGACCGGTTTCGTCGCATCCATCGGCCAAATGAAACGGCGGTTTGAGTGTGCCGTGTAGACCATATTTACGCGGCGTTTCGGTGATGTCGGCAATCTGGCGTGGCACACCGTCGATCTGCGGATGTGGCAGGGCGCATCCATGTGCGCAATCCCAGCCGAGCCACGCCGCGCCGAAATCGGCCAGTGGCCCCGCAGGCGGCGTGTAATATATTGCATAGCGAGGCAGGGCAGCGGTTTGCATGTTCGCGGGCCTCGCGGCGCGGTGTGACGCCGGCATGACGGGTTACCGTTTCAGCGTATCGCCAAACGAGATCACCGGAGTCATCTCGATTTTCTTCGGCAGATCACTCTCGGGGTTGGTTGTACGTTCGGCAATGATCTCGGCGGCTTTGCGGCCGATCTCGCTGCGGCAGGCATCCATCGTTGCCAATTGGCGTGGCAGGCCTTGCAACAGTTCAACCCCGTTGAACCCCGCGAGTCCGATTTGCGCCGGCACATCGACACCTTTTTCGAGGAGATAGAGCAAGCCGCCTGCGCCGATCATGTCATTGGAATAATACAGAAAATCAATGTCCGGTGTGCGGTTGAGCATCGCTTCGGTCAACTCGCGCCCCTTGGCCAGGGCTGATCCGCCAGAGTAAAATTCCTGATCCGCCATTTCTATGCCGGCTTTGGCCATGACTTGTGTGAAGCCTTCGAAGCGTTTTCGTGCGCGGTGGTCGAGAGGCATCTTCGTGCCCAGAAAGCCGATCCGTTTATATCCGGCCTCTACGATTGCCTGAGCCATCTTTTCGCCCGCAACCCGGTGCGAAATGCCGACCATTGTGTCGATCGGCATACCGTCCACATCCATGATCTCGACCACGGGAATTCCGGCCGCACGCAGCATCGCGCGCGAAGCGTCCGAATGTTCCAATCCGGCGATAATCACGCCGGAGGGGCGCCACGAGAGCATCTCGTAAAGCACTTTTTCCTCTTTTTCGGGGAGATAATCGGTAATTCCGACCACGGGCTGTAAATCGGTGCCCTCAAGGGCGCGGCTGATGCCGGTCATCACTTCAGGAAAGACCATATTCGACATCGACGGGATGATTACAGCGACCAGATTGACCCGCTGACTTGCCAGAGCTCCGGCAATTTTATTGGGCACATAGCCAAGTTGTTTGGCCGCTGCGAGAACTTTTTTCCTTGTGTTTTCCGATACATCGCCGCGATTCCGAAGCACGCGGCTTACGGTCATTTCTGACACGCCCGAAGCTTCGGAGACATCACGTAGGGTGAGCGGGCGGCTGTCATGTCGTGTCAAAGAAGTGATCCTGAAAATAAGACTTGCGGTTATGTTAGCGCGAACCAGCCCAGCACTTCAAGCGACCTCACCGATCTACCTTATGCATCTGCCGCCAAGGCCCCGAAAATCGTCTAAAGAATCCTCGCGTTTACCTTCGTTCGCAGTTCGCATTTCGGGTCTGGCGACGTTACCGAGCGGGCGAGAAGATTGCATGTTGTAAGCGAGGCCGGCGCGGGGCCGAGGCCAAGCTGGATGAAGCTGTGACGGAGGTTTAAGACCAAGGATGCGAACATTCATACCCGAGAGGTTCCACGCCACATCGACACCGTCGATGGCGCGAGCGTTTTGTGCGCATAGGATGGAGGTATCGCCACATCTGCGATAGTAACACAGCCTCACGTTGCCCATTGGCAAAAATACAGTGCCCGCGTCCGCAATGTGTCATCGTAACAATGGATGACAAACCCCGCCGGGCAAGGTAAAGCATGCACCGCAGGTCGTGCACCGTGGCCCCGTGGCTCAACTGGATAGAGCAGCCCCCTCCTAAGGGGCAGGTTATTGGTTCGAATCCAATCGGGGTCACCAAAAACACCTTTAAAATATGGCCTATTTACAGGGCTTTGTGCAGAAGCTTGCAGAAAGTCCCGCGAGCTTTCGCATCGAATTCTGCTGAAATGGCGGAAATCTCGTACAAAACCTGTACAAAATTTGCATGTCTTTGCGCAGTTTTGGGCCTTCCAATGAGCTGGCGGGTTGCAAACACATGCGCGGAACGGAAGTTCGGCAGCGCAACGCGCAAGCAGATCATCATGTTTCTGGCCGATAAGGCGAGCGATGACGGCTCAGGCATCTGGTGTTCTAAGGGCACGATCCAGCGCCATACCGAGCTGGGCGAGACCACAGTCAAGCGAACCGTCCGCGAGTTCCTGAAGGAAGGCATTCTGGTCGAGACTGGCGCGCGGACCTGCAAGAATGGATTCACGGTCGTTTATCGCATCGATCTGACCCAGGTCGAAGAGTTGGAGCCGACGCTTGAACCCAAGATTGAGACGGGGTCCACAGTGGCCCCCGTCCAGTCTGACCCCGGTACGGGGGCCACTGTGGCCGGGGTACCGGGGCCACCACGGCCCCCAAACCATCCAAAAAACCATCCATAAACCACCTACGCGCAGGCGCGAGGCGGTGGCGGATAAAGAAGCTGAGAAGATTTTGGCGGCCTATCCATCGGACCGGTTGCGCGGCAAAGCCACCTGCCTTGCCCAGATCGAAGAGGCCATGAAGGAAGGGATCAGGCGGGAGGACTTACTTAAGGCCGTCCAAGCCTACGCGAACGACAGCGCAGGGTTTACCCGCTCCAAGGTCTGCTTTTCCGACAACTTGTTTCTGTCGCGGCGCTGGCGGGCCTATATCGAGAAGCAAGCGGAAGACCGAGAGAAGGCGGCGGCGTTGGAGGCGGATCACCACAAACGGCTGGCCTGCTGGATTAGTGATCGCAGTCCGATGTGCAAGCACATCACGGCCAAGCAGATCGACAGATTGCTGGCGTCGAAGCTGGTAAACGAGGCCCAAATCCAAGCCGCAGGCCTCAGATCATGAGCGTCACCGATCCGACCGAAATGCAAACAGCAAGGCGACCCATGTCATACGGCTGCGCCGATGACACGGGACCTTGCGAGGGGCGGCAAGCCTCCCCTTCGAACCCCACCGGCGCGGGTAAACCTCGCACCAAAGAGCCGCTCACCGAGACTTTTGTCTTCCGGTGCACAGCGGCAGAGAAGGCCCAGTTGCGCGCCAAGGCCGAGGCCGCTGGTCTGCCCGCAGCGACCCTGTTGCGCGAGGCTTTGGGCCTGACTGAGGCCCGCCGTCGCAAGCCCATCCCACGCGTTGACCCGGCGTTGGTGCTGGCCGTCGGGCGCATCGGCGGCAACCTCAACCAGATCGCACGCTGGCTGAACCGCGCAATGCTGGCCGGTGGCGTTGACCTCGACGCGCTCACAGTTGCGCGCCGTCTGCTGACCATTGAACGCCAGCTCGCCCAGATCATTGAGGCGTCCCGTCGATGCTGATCAAGTTCTTCCGCAACGGCAAAGGTGCGGGCTCTGGTCCGGTCGGCTACCTCGTCGCAGACAAGGTGCTGGCCTATGACGACAACCGCGACCTGATCCGCGATGCTGACGGCCAGCCAATGACCGTGACCCGTGAGCCTTTGCCGGAGGTTCTGCGCGGCAATCCCGAGCGCACCGAGGCCTGATCGATGCCAGCCGCCACCAGTGGACCTACCGCGCAGGCGTGATCAGCTTTGCCGCAGAGGATGCTCCGAGCGAGGAACAGCAGGCCGAGGTCATGGACGGGTTCGAGCGTCTGGCCTTCGCGGGGCTGGACCCGACGCAATATGAGGTGCTCTGGGTCCGAAATACCCACGAAGACCGTGTCGAGCTTCACTTCTGCACGCCGCGCTTGGAGCTGACCTCAGGGCGGAGCCTGAACATCGCGCCGCCCGGATATCAGAATGCCTTCGACAGCCTGCGCGACGTGATGAACCAGCGCCACGGCTGGGCCGATCCGATGGAGCTGGAGCGCACCCAAGAGGTGCGCGACACCATCGAGACCCCAACCCGTGCCCAAGGCCGCGACGAGCTGCACGCATGGCTGCAAGACCAGATCAGCGTTGGCTTGATCACTGACCGCGCCAGCATGGTTGATGCGCTCGCCGACGCAGGCTTCGACCTGCCTCGCGTCGGCAAAGCCTACCTGACCGCCCAAGACCCCGACACGGACGAACGCTGGCGTTTGAAAGGAGAGATTTTCCATGAAGACTGGCAAGCCGACCCGGCTGAGCGAGAAGCTGAACGCGGAACTGGACACGATCCGGCAGGACTACGCCGCCTCGATGGCATCCCAGCTGGAGAGCTTCAGGACCGATTTGAACAGCATTGCGACCAACGCGCAGCATACAATCGAGATCGATACCCGCACCTTTCTGCGACAGAACAAGAGCTGGCTGACGATCTCGCCCTGGCTGATCACGGGGACGTTCTTGGTGGGGATCGTCTCGATGATGGCCGCGAGTTTGCTTTGGACGCTGATGCTGGCCAGCTCGGAACTGACGGACTTGGGCCTGACACGGATCGACAGGGAGGACGGGACCTGGCTGGTGCTGGACCCGACCAAGACGCACTTGAGGACCTGCACACTGGGCGGCAGACCAGTGACCTGCATCAAAATCGAAGAGAATTAGATGACGACACCCCTGACAGCCTTGGAACGCGACTTGCTCGCCTGCGTCGAGCGGTTGGTGACGGCCTGCGAAGTCTCAGCAAAGGAATTGAGCGGGTTAGAAGCACGCTCGACGACCAAGTTGCAGAGCCAGATGGATGGATTGGCCGCCTGCGTGTCGGTGCTCATTCAATCGCAAGTGGCGTCCGTGGATGCGTTGAACGGCTTGTTGAGCGAGGGCTCGAACTACGGGAAGCTGCGCACGCAACTAGAGACCAGCTTGAAGTTAGTGAAAGCCGCCGAAGAGAGGTTGAGACAGAGCTAGAAGAGCGGGAGGTCGAGATGGACCGGGGTCTGACGCATTAGGGTGCGATGAGCGGCTCGATTTTGGAAACGTCGACTGTTTTCGCCGCAACCGATAGGTTGAAATTCGTCTGCAAGTTCACCCAGTAAGTTGGCGTTGTGTTGAAGACGCGTGCTAAGCGAAGTGCAGTATCAGGCGTAATTCCCGTTGTTCCTTTGATCAACCGTTCGATCCGCGTACGAGGCACATCCAAACGCCGCGCAAACGCGATTGCCCCCATGTCCAGAGGATCAAGGTAAAGCTCTTTCAGGACTTCACCGGGGTGTATTGGTTCCTTAAGTATGCTCATGGCCTTGGTATCTTCAAAGCAAGGCCGAAATTCAACAACAAGAACCGATCTTGTTCAGGAGGCCGGGTCTTCCGGTTGGACTTCGCGCATCTACATTTTTCGGCACTGTTTGCGAAAGACCGCCGAGCACCCGACGCCTTGAAAGCGCCAAATTTTGACTTGAGGAAAATGCGGGCAAACGGTATTAATGAGAGAAAAATTGACATCTTAAAATCAAGTACTTAGCGGAATTTTCGCTTGAACTTACAAGGCAAAAACTGACCATGAAGGCCAAATCCACACCGGAGCCCCAAAAAAAACTTACAGCGGTGGACCTGTTTAGTGGGGCTGGCGGACTGACACTGGGACTGAAACAGGCGGGCTTTAACGTGTTGGCTGGTGTCGAAAAGGAAAAAATCCCCGCCGCAACTTATCGGCTTAACCACTCTGATGTTCATTGCTTTGAAAATGACATACGTGAAGTGGGAGCGGCCGCGTTGTTGAAGACCATCGGCCTGAAACGGGGAGAACTAGACTTGCTGGCTGGCTGCCCACCTTGTCAGGGTTTTTCAACGCTACGAACTCGCAAAAAATCTAATGCAGTCGCAGATGACCGTAACGATCTTCTGTTTGAGTTTCTGCGGATTGTTGAGGCTGTTTCACCCAAAGCTATCATGATGGAGAATGTGCCGGCTTTGGCGCAAGATAACCGCATGAAGACTTTCCTTAAGAGAATATCAGTCCTCGGTTACAAGGTTGGGCGGAAAAACGTAAGGGTGGAGGATGCTTCAGAATACGGCGTTCCTCAGCGCCGATACAGAATGATTTTGCTCGCATCCAAAATTGGCCAAGTTGAGGGTGCTGAAAAGTCAGAGACTATTACAGTTCGGAAATGTCTCGATGCCGTTCGGCTTGCACCCGTTGGTGAAGCAGGTGACCCGCTGCATGACCATTTTCCAAACAGGGCTCCGCACGTAGAGGAAATCATCCGCAATATACCGAAGGACGGGGGATCGAGAACATCTCTACCAGAACATCTTGTGCTTGATTGTCATAAAAACAAGAAGTCTGGCTTTCGCGATGTTTATGGGCGCATGTCTTGGGACAAAGTTTCCCCTACGATGACAGGTGGCTGCGGGAATCCATCAAAGGGACGATACCTGCACCCGGAAGAAGATCGTGCGATTAGCTTGCGTGAAGCGGCATTGTTTCAAACGTTTCCTGCTGACTATCGGTTTGACCTCACTGAAGGTCGCGGAAAAGTTGCCTTAATGATCGGGAATGCGTTGCCCCCAGAATTCATTAGGCGGCACGCCATACAGATTGCAAAATCGTTGGCATACTGCTGACCCCAGACTAGGTGGCAGCTAACCTTTACGAAATGGCTCGAATTCATCGAAGCCGATCCTAGAAATTTCCTGGCTCATATTCTGCGCAATTCTAAGTGCCCGCTTGTACTTAAGATTTGCGAGCCAGCGATAGTCCGTATTATTGGCATCCGGGACATGGTAAATCTCTCTCTGCTCATCATAGCATATTGGGATATGCCCTATGGCATCGTTTATCACACCAAAATCGAGAGACAGGGATTTGGTGTAGCACTTTGGCGGAACCGAAAGGCCCACGTAGTTGATAAGCGCTCCATTTCTTCCATGGGGAACAACGATATCAGGAGTATCACTATTCACGACTTCGAGCGGTACGAAGAAAAATAATCCAGCCCCACGAACAGTATCGCAGGTCGCTTGTAAGCATAAAAAATAGCCGCCGTCAGCATCCGAGAAAATGACTGATCCTAGCCCCAATTTTGGCGGTGCTTTTCGGTGTACCATACTGAGCTCGCTTGACTGAGAGTTAGTCAAGAACGAGAACTGCCGCATGGAGAAACTTGCCGCCTCAATGGTATCGCAGAACAGAGTAGAAAAACTCTTGGAAAACGCATCCTTTGGCGGCATTGGGCTGGCTTGCTTATCCTGTTGCCGCCCAACAGCTGCTTGCTTGTCCTCATCTGGCCAAGCGGAAAAACCACGTTCCATAATTGAAATGACATCGTCAATATGCAGCTTAAATTCCTTTTCTTGATCCTTTTTCGAGTACCGGAGTGTAAAATTTTCAGGGCTCTGAGGCATCAGGCTTAAGCGACGTTTTATTGCGTCTACTGTTGTATATTTCGACGTGACTTTTGACTTATCCACCTCCGACTTCAACGCGCTCATTACGACAGAAACTGCATAATCCATCGAATCCGAAGAATTTTTAAGGAGTGCGCGGTGGTGAAAGAATGGACCATCGAGTTCTGACGAAAATTTGCTCAAAACATGATGCGTCGTGTCTCTCATCGAGGAGATCGTTGCGAGCGCGACGTTCGAAAGTAGACCATTCGACAACTCTGAGAATGCCTCCAACAGCTCTTTTGGAAGTTGCGTCTCGGAAACGGCATTGGCCAATTTTTCATTGCCCATTGATTTTTCACGCCAAATTATACGTAAACCAGACGAGTTGGTAAGGACATCACCTGTCTTAGAAACGTTGCCAGCGATTTCCTCAGCTGCGTTGAGCCTTTCAGCGATTTTTTCAAGGATGGCTCCCTGATCCTTGTTGCCGGTGTAGATCGCGATCAATCTCAGGCGTCCTCCAATGGCCTCATCCCCACGAAGAATTTCCTGAATAATCTCGGATGCTAGCTCGCCATCATCACCGTGATTCATGTGCCAGTCTAAGGATACGATATCAGCTCTCAACGAGGCCTTAGCGACACTTTTTGCTACACTACCTTCATCACCAGTCGGATTAACAACCGAGCAGACAAGCCCCAAGTCTAGGGCACTCTTTATCAATCCTTTTGCGTCTAGCGGATGTGAGCGTTGTGCTTCAGGTTTCTGATCAACCTTCTTGGCGGCCGCAACATCGCGCCTACCAGGCGTCTTAACCTCAACGGCCGGTTCTGGTTCGACAGGGTCATCTACAGGTTCGTCGTCAACCACGATCATTGTATACGCGAAGGAGCTGGCGGCGTTGTATTGGTCGTCGGCAAAATTCATCTGATCAAATCTTCTATTGAGACATCTTTGAGATACGGAAACAGGCACCAGAATTGGGGGTTGGTGGATCAATGTTCAGTTCGTAACCAAGCCGGCCAAGCGCCTGCCTTGAAATATGCAGTCCCATACCTCTCCCGCCCGGCTTTCGAGTAAAGCTGAGCTCAAAAATGTTTCGGACATCAATGCTACTCACTCCACGACCGTTGTCTCTGACACAAAGGTCGCCATAGTCTTCAATCAGTTCAATGATGCCCGCGTCGTTTCTCGCACTGGACGCCCAATAGATCGCATTATCGATTAGGTTGACGAAGACAGGATAGAAGTCCGCGTGAAACCCATGAAGAGTATGAGCCTTAAAGCCCTCATCAGCGACCAGCCGAACATTGTGACGTTTAAGCCGCTTTTCAAACAAGTCAGACACAAATCGAAATATGTCACTGCCTTTGATATCGACGGCTGTCGACTGAAGCTTCCGGTCTAGTGGGTTGAACAATGCCAAGTAGCTGTCCAAGTGATCAAAATTGACGCGCATGTCGTCGTATAGGCGCTTCATGTCAGGATTGGCATGGGCCCAAGATTTCATGCGCCTAAGGCCGTCTCGCAAGCTACCAGCCGTCTTTCCAAATTCATGATTAATCGTGTTAAGCGCCATCCCAATTTGGGCGAGCTCGAAATCGACCTCTTGCCGCTCGCGAAGCGCGACGACTTCCTCTTCCAGCGCTTCAGTGACTTCGACCATATCTGAACCGCTGGATTGGGTTGATGATAAAACAGCGTCGAGTTGACTGTAGATCTTCCGCAGTTTTTCGCTCTCTTCTTCGAATGCGTCAGCTACCAAGGTCTCGAAAGCCTCCCGCTGTTTTGAGAAATCGAACTCTGCCTGCTTCTTACCTTTAACGGCCTCAAGCTCGGCGAGGACCTCATCAACGACTTTCGATACGTTTCGAAAGCTGTTTTTTGTTGTATCCCTTACTGTGCGTGTCAGGTCGGTTAGGGTCTCCTCAGTCTGCGTCCGCAGAGTTTTCATGGTTGAAAGGGTCTCTTTCGTGTGCTTTTGGACGGCAGCATTCAGTCGCAGCCCAGGCTCAAGGTTCAGCTTGTTTTTCTTTACAGTTGTTGTGACGATGTTCTCAATCGTCTTCTCGGCAGGCAACACCAGGTCATTCGTTAGCCGGCCCATTTCTGTTTGATAGGCCTCCCAGTTGTTGCGTAGTTCAGTGTTTAGACCAACACCTCGCGGTTTCGAGATAGCATGCTCCTTACGAAGTTGGTCCAGATGCAACTTCGCCTCAGCCTCCAGACGGCCAATTGCAAGTGCCTTGGCTTGAGGATTCTTTTTGCTATTGATTTCGGAAAGCACGTCCGCTTCAAAACCTGCAACCGTATCAGATATGGTTTTTGGCAACTGTCCGGAGTCTATAACCTTGAAGAATTTCTCCAGCTGTTCACCGAACCTGTCTTTCTTGCCTTTGGACTGTTTCTCACGCTTCTTTCGAACTTCATCGAGGCGTTGAAGTTCGTAACGTTTTTCAGTCCATTCTTCAGAATATTTGCCATTTTCCCGGAAGAAATCTGCCGCCGACTGTATGAAAAAGTTAATCAGAATACTTCGAAACTGCCGGTAAGCCTTATCCTCACGAAAACCTTCCCTCCCTGCTTTTTCTACCAAGTTGGGGTTGTCTCGAGATGTTAGTTCGACCGCCCCCATGATATTTCTGAAGGAGTAGTAGGCTGTTGCTGCTCGCAAGTTTCGCCGGCGCTCAACATCGAGGAAGTCGAAGTCAGGACCGCCATATGGTTGAACTCGAACCCCATCTTTGTAGATATAAACTCCACCATGCCGTTCAAGTTTTCGCCGAATTTTGGCGTGCTCGGTTGGATCAACTAAAGAGTCCGTTGGCGTTGGCTGTATCACCGCGATTGAAAAGTCAAAGGGGCCGCAACTAGTCGGTTTACCATCTGTATTTGACCAGTTGAGCACATATTCAGAGGGCAACGTTTGATAGACGCCAACCTTCCCACGAAACTGACCGAATTCATCGAAGCGACCGCGAATATGATGGTCGACTTGCTTGAACTCTTCAGGACTAAAGAATGCTTTCTCGCCGACTCTCTCTAACGGCTCACCCTCGTCTATATGATCTCTAAACCGTGTTATGATCTTTGGCTTCCGGAATTCCGGTGTCATCGTATTTGTGAAGCCGATGAGGTTTTTTTCGAACCTTGTTGCCTTGGTGGATTCATCCCGATCATCAATATCGTCTTGGATGATCTCATCGGCAGGCAGTATGTAGAAATGAGTTCCGGAACCGTTCAAATCGAAAGAAGGTTGCCCAAGGTAGGTTGATGCATCTCGAGGGTCTACTTTGAAGGCGTCCATATCGTTGCGGATGGATTTTGCAACTTTTTCGTCTATCCGGCTTGCTAGGCTGTCCAAGCTGTCCCGGGCTTTTGACACCATCTCTTGCACGTCTTCAAGGTTCGGCAGGGTGTCAGCTCTGAAAGTTTCAAGTGGGATAACAATTTCGTCGAGATCAATCCCAGGTAGCTCAAACAAGCCCCAATGGATGTAAGCCGCGGTAATGCTGTCCTCAGCTTTTCCATCGACTTTTGCGCGAGTAAGTACAAGTACTTGTCGGCCGATAACCGCAATTGCTAGCCGTCCTATGCCCTTTTCGCCAAGTAGCGGACGAATGTCTTGTGCGCTGTCAACTGGGGGACGTTTTAGGCCCGAAAACGATCCTACCTTGCTGTCAGTCCCAAGTGTGAGCCAACGATCTTCAAAGTCTTGCTTGGTCATCCCTAGACCGTCATCTCTTAAGACAAGCAGTCCATCGTCCCGAAAGTAGTCGACTTCAGCTGTAGTGGCATAAGCATCATGCGCATTCTTGAAGAGCTCACTTATTGCCGTGGATATGTTGGCGATTTGCTGTCGACCAAGAAGGTCAATGGTTCGCGCTCTGATGTGAAACTTTGCCAATGACTTTTCTATCCAACTTGGGTGGTTATAGTGTGACCCAACGACAGGGCCAGTTCTTTGTCCTGTGCGGATCCGTTGTGTAAAGGCACCACTGACAAACCCAGGCTTTTACAGGATGTTTTAGGGCCAAAAGTAAAGGACCTTTGCTGACTTGGAGTAGGGTGAACCAAGGGGTTATACACCATTGGCTTCTAACCCCTCTTCAAAAAACGGTTTGTTAGGGTGCTGATATCTGTTGGATAGGAAAACATCGAAGGTGTAGTTATTGAGTAACTGGTTGCTTTCCTTAAGTGGCCGGATGACATGGTTCTCCGCAAACATACCAGCACCGGCGATTAGCATGGCTGGCATCCACCAAAGAAAAGTACTTAGGGCGAAGCTATCAGACCAAAAAAGAGCATGTAGAGCTGGCATGATCATAAAAGGCAGGGCAAGCATGTAGCAGAACCGGAGGGGCTTTAGTGCGCGCTCAACCTCATCAGACAATTCTGCATGTTTAGCGTGGAGGCTCTGCTCAAAAGCAAGATACTCGTCTTGAAGTTGACCGCCTAGATAGTGACCACAGCGACAATATTCGCGGGTCAGATACTCGACTTGGCCACAACCCGCGCAAAACATGGCGTTCAAACTGCCAGCCTTGGGTCGAGTCTGATCGTTTACCGGAGCACAATCAGAATGCGCTAGGCCAGTTGCATTTAAGAAACTATCGAGTTTCTGCGACACGGAGACTTTTCGTGGCTTCAGGACATGGACGCTTCCGGGAAAGTCAGTGTCAGACATTATGCCACCAGTCCTAAAATGCTATCGATCCGCTTGGTATCTAGCTCGTGATCCTCGCCACCCAAAGCGTCCGTGTTAAGAAACTCAGCGAATAGGAAGTCGATTGCGTCCCACTTCTTTTCTGGCGTTACCTTCAGGCTGCGTTCGCTAATGCGATGCTCGACCGCGAGGCCAATCTTTCGGTAGGCTTGTGTCACCTCTTCGTGGCGTCTGCTTTTGCCAGTTTCAGTGTCACCTTCCAGCATCCAGAGCGGGTCAACGTCGAACTCTTTATATACCTTGAACAGGAGTTCGGCGGTCAGGTCACGTTGGCCCCGTTCATAATTCTGGAACGCGCTACGACTTATCCCCAAACGACGACACATATCCTCTTGGGAGAGCTTAGACATGGTTCTAACTGCCGCGAGGCGTTCTCCCATTCCCTGAACTGCCATTTGCAACTTTCGTTTGTAATCGTATTGACCTCATTCGTGATCATACCTAACAATATATGTTACGAACGATGGCGATACGCCTGATTCATCCAAGATCAGCGTAGTTTTGTTTCTTTCTGAACGCAAAACTAATTCTCTCGCCTCGATATGTGAGCAACTGGCGGAGGGGCGATCCATGACTAAACTTCTCGAGACACCCAAAGAGCTGGCGGACCGAGTTGGCATTCCTGTGACAAACGTTCGCTACCTGATCCGGGAGGACATGCTGGATCATATCTACACCGCGCCTGGGAAACGGAACCCGAAAATCCCCAGCGGGGCTTGGGAAAAGTATGTGGCCCAGTTCACGGTCAAAGCCGAAACCAAAGCGGTAATCTCGCGCAGGGAAGGGTGAGTCATGTCTATCCTAGATACCACCGATGGTTCTCAAATCTTGGGGCTGGGAAAGACGCCGGCTCAATGGGTCGCGGTCATGTCGGACAAAGCCTGATCGCATCGCACCTCTGTGTTTAGGCTTTCTAGGTTCGTCTGAGCCGCGCTTGTGAACGGATATAACGCCGCAACTATCGCAATAAACCTCGCGTGTTTCATAAGTTCATTCCGGTCTGTTTCTCGAGAGTTACCATCGCCCAAAGGTGTTTATGGCAGCAAGTAAATTTCCAAAAAAGACAGGCTGGCCAAAGTTGGCTAATGTGGTTTTTAAATGCACCATCGGCGGCATTGATCTTGACCCTATGAGAGTGAGGCCGCTCTATTTGGATCGTTAAACCGCCTTTCGCGTTGATGCTTTGACCCTGCGCAAAGAAATTGAACTTTCGATGCTGGATACGCCCGGGACGCGAGTCAGTTGTCCGGTCAGGAAGGCCTCGAACCCTGCCAATCCGGTGGTCACCACGCGCAGCAAATAGTCGCGGTTTCCGGTCATCAGCCAGCAATCGGCCACTTCGGGAAATTCGTCAATTGCGGCTTCGAATTGGGCCAAGGCCTGATCGACCTGCCGATCCAGTTGCACCGATACGAACACCGAAAACTCATAGCCAAGCGCGGCTTCGTTTATCACGGCGGAGTAGCTGCTGATGATACCTTTTGATTCCATCTGGCGAATGCGCCGCGAGACGGGGGTCGGGCTTAGTCCGACGCGGGCAGACACATCTTGAACGCTCATCCGGCCGTCGGTCACCAAAAGGTCAAGGATTCGCGCGTCTATATGATCAATGGTCGTTAGATCAGCCATAATTTTGAATTTCCTTAGTGGTATTCGCCAATGATTATCACATTCAGAGCAAAAGTAGCAGGGAAAGACTACCGTGGTTTTGATATTCGGGATGAAAAAGGGAGTAGCACATGACCCAATCTCATCTTCGCACGATTGAGCAACGACTGCTGTGGCTGTCGCATTGGATGATCCACCACGCAAATCATATCCGGCCCAAGGTGGACGGGATCAAGGTTGGTGGGCACCAAGCCTCCTCGGCGTCGATGGTGTCGATGATGACGGCGCTCTATTTTTCGGCGCTCCGGCCAGAGGATCGGGTGGCGGTCAAGCCCCATGCCTCGCCGATTTTTCATGCGATGCATTATCTGATGGGAAACATGCCACGCGAGAAGATGGAGAATTTCCGTGGCTTTGGCGGGGTGCAATCCTATCCCAGTCGCACCAAGGATGTGGATGATGTGGATTTCTCGACGGGCTCTGTTGGTCTGGGTGTGGCGATCACTTCATTTGCGTCAATCATACAGGATTATGTGACTGCTAAGACTTGGGGGGCGGATGTCCCAAAGGGGCGGATGATTGCCTTGATGGGGGATGCGGAGTTGGATGAGGGCAACGTTTATGAATGCCTCCAAGAAGGATGGAAACACGATCTACGCAACACGTGGTGGATCATTGATTACAATCGGCAATCTTTGGACGGGGTCGTGCGCGAAGGGTTGTGGGAGCGGGTCGAAAAGATTTTTGATGCCTTCGGTTGGGATGTCGTGCGGGTCAAATACGGCGCCTTGCAGCGGGCGGCGTTTCTTGAGCCCGGCGGTGAGACATTACAGCAGTGGATCGATGCTTGTCCCAATGATCTTTACTCCGCTCTGACCTATCAAGGCGGAGCAGTTTGGCGCGAACGGCTGATGGAAGATTTGGGAGATCAGGGGGATGTTTCGGCGCTGATCGACGGTCGCGACGATACGGAATTGGCCGCCTTGATGGAAAACCTCGGCGGGAATTGCGTCGAGACGATGGCCGAGACCTTCGCCAGCATCGACCACGACCGTCCGACCTGTTTTCTGGCCTATACCATCAAGGGGTGGGGCACGCCGATTGCGGGGCATAAAGACAACCATGGCGGCCTGATGACCAAAGCGCAGATGGGAGAGTGGCAACAGCATATGGGGGTGCCGGAGGGGCAGGAATGGGAGCCGATGGCAACGGTCGCAGATCCCGAGGCTCTGACTCGGTTTCTGGGTGAGGTGCCGTTTTTTGCCGCCGGTCCGCGTCGTTTTAATGATGCGCATCTGCAGGTCCCCAAAATCGGGCTGCAAAGCGACCGCGAAATTTCGACACAGATGGCCTTTGGCAAAATCCTTGACGACCTTGCCAAAGGGTCCTCGGATATCGCGCAGCGGATTGTGACAATGTCCCCCGATGTTACGGGCACGACGGGATTGGGGCCATGGGTCAACCGCCGCGGATTGTTTGCCCGCACAGAGCAACCGGACATGTTCAAGGAACGGAAGATCCCATCCACAGCAAAATGGGAGTTTTCCCCCGAAGGCCAGCACGTCGAATTGGGCATCGCAGAGATGAACCTGTTCCTTGCGCTGGGGGCGGCGGGTTTGTCGCACTCGTTGTTTGGCAAGCGGCTTATTCCGGTCGGAACGGTCTATGATCCCTTTGTGAACCGTGGGTTGGATGCGTTGAATTACGCCTGCTATCAGGACGCTCGGTTTATGATTGTTGGCACCCCCTCTGGCGTCACCCTGGCCCCCGAAGGCGGGGCACATCAATCTGTCGGCACGCCTTTGATCGGGATGAGTCAGGATGGTTTGGCCGCGTTCGAGCCAGCCTTTGTGGATGAGCTCGCGGTGATCATGGAGTGGGCGTTTGATTATCTGCAAAAGGATGGTTCGGGCGATCCGGATGAACGCACATGGTTGCGTGATGAGACCGGCGGTTCGGTATATTTGCGATTGACCACCAATCCGATCGAGCAACCGGGAACGCGGAATGATGATGCCTTTCGTCAGGGCGCGATCGATGGCGCCTATTGGCTGCGCCCGCCGGGTCCGAATTGTGAGGTCATCCTTGCCTATCAAGGTGCGGTGGCCCCTGATGTCATCCGTGCGGCGGGGTTGATTGGCGCGGCGCGGCGCGATGTTGGAGTGTTGGCGGTGACCTCGGCCGACCGGTTGAACGCCGGATGGACGGCGGCACAGCGCGCGCGGGCGCATGGGCAGAGGGACGCGATATCGCATATTGAGCGCCTGTTGGCGATGGTGTCTCGCGACGCCAAGATGATCACTGTGATTGACGGGCACCCTGCGACATTGGCGTGGATGGGCGCTGTCGTAGGGCACGAAACGGTGCCGCTGGGCGTGGAGCATTTTGGTCAAACGGGCACAATTGGGGATCTGTATCGGCATTTTGGCATAGATACCGCGAGCATCGTCGAGAAGGTCAACGGGCTTACGTTTGGTGCAAAGGTTCCGGTGCACGGGCCCCTAGGATAGGGGGCGGCCCAAACCCATAGCCATGCGCCGCCCCACAGGTATCAGCCCTCGTGTCAGGCTTTCGTGTCCGGTTTCTGCAGAATCTCGGCCTATTCGCGCGGGTGTGACGGTGCCGCATTGGCGCCGCCACGGTGGCCCACCTCTTCGCGTGCGTGCGTCTGCCACAAGGCGGGCATGCCTTTTTGTCAGATGCGCGGATATTTTGTGAGGGGAAATCCCCAGTCGTCAAAAGGATCGGGAATTTTCAACGCATTGAACGTGGATGGCACATCGAATTTTCTCGAAGGCGTGCCGGTGGCATCAGGATCTTACCGCGTGAATAGCACCTGCTGTGATGCGTTTGCTTTCACCTATGTGGGGCACTGATGCGGGGATTTGCGCGAGATTGCATTGGGGCTTGACGTGCGGCCATTGTATCTTTAATTCTCGATATATGGATAAAAATACTGCCCTAGATGCCTTTGCGGCACTCAGCCAATCAACCCGTCTCGACGTGTTCCGTTTGCTCATAAAGGCGGGGGAAACGGGGATGTCGGCGGGTGCGATCAGTGACGCCCTCGATGTGCGCCAGAATACCATGTCGACCAACCTGTCTATTCTGGTCCGCGCCGGCCTAATCCGCAGCACCCGCGAGGGCCGCAGCATCCGGTATTTCGCCGATATGGACGGAATGCGCGGCTTGCTTGGTTTTCTGATGGAGGACTGTTGTGGGGGGCGACCGGACCTTTGCCAACCTGTCATCAATGAAGTCGCTTGCGCCTGTTAGGAGGTTGCCATGACCAAGGATGTTTATAACGTCTTATTCCTGTGCACCGGAAATTCCGCCCGGTCGATCATCGCCGAAGCAATTATGAACCGCGAGGGGATGGGCCGGTTCAACGCCTATTCTGCGGGGTCCAATCCGGCAGGGACGCCGCATCCCTATACGCTTGATCTGTTAAAGGGATTGAACCACGACACCGGCTTTGCGCGGTCAAAAAGTTGGGACGAATTTGCCGAACCGGACGCGCCGCAGATGGATTTTGTCTTCACGGTTTGCGATGCCGCCGCCGCCGAGACCTGCCCTGTGTGGCCCGGTCAACCGATGAGCGCGCAGTGGGGTATGCCTGATCCGGTCAAGGTCGAAGGCACCGAAGCCGTCCGCCGCGTTGCATTCTCGGAAACCTACCGGATGTTGCGCAGCCGCATTTCGATTTTCACAAGTTTGCCGATTGGCTCGCTTGACCGGATGGTGTTGCAACGCAATCTTGACGATATCGGCAAAGGCACCGTGGAGGCGGATTAATTCTACCCTTGAAGGATTAATTGAGAGACTAAGATGACTGATATTTCGCGCACCGCTGCGGCAGGGTTGGGCACTTTTGAACGTTGGCTCTCTGTCTGGGTGGCACTTGCCATCGGGGCGGGACTTTTGCTGGGCAATCTATTTCCCGCTGTTTTTGGATTTCTGGCCTCGCTCGAAGTGGCTTCGGTGAACCTGCCGGTGGCGGTGCTGATCTGGGCGATGGTTTATCCGATGATGGTGGGCGTGGATTTCGGCGCCCTGCGGCAGGTCGGCGACAAACCGAAGGGCTTGATCGTGACGCTGATTGTCAACTGGTTGATCAAACCCTTTACCATGGCCGCTCTTGGGGTGTTGTTCTTCAACTATGTGTTTGCCGGATTGATCCCGCCCGAGGATGCGCAGGCCTATCTCGCGGGCGTGATTTTATTGGGCGCGGCGCCCTGCACGGCGATGGTATTTGTCTGGTCGAATCTGACGCGCGGAGATCCCGCCTATACTCTGGTGCAGGTTAGCGTGAATGACGTGATCATGGTATTTGCCTTTGCACCGATTGTGGCTTTTTTGTTGGGCGTGACGGATATTGTCGTGCCGTGGGATACGCTCTTATTGTCGGTGGGGCTCTATGTAATGTTGCCGCTTCTGGCGGGATATGTCACGCGCCGGAAGCTCGTGGCGCAGGATGGGGAGGCGGCGGTCGATGCCTTCAAAACCCGCGTGCAGCCGTTTTCTATTCTCGGGTTGTTGGTCACCGTCGTGCTGCTGTTCGGGTTTCAAGGCGAAGTGATCTTGGCCCGCCCTATGGTCATTGCTCTGATTGCGGTGCCGTTGCTCATCCAATCCTACGGTATCTTTTTCGTGGCTTATGGCGCGGCGCGGGCTTGGGGCATTCCCTTTAATGTGGCCGCGCCCTGTGCCTTGATCGGGACGTCGAATTTCTTTGAGCTCGCAGTGGCAGTGGCGATCAGCCTGTTTGGCCTTGGGTCCGGTGCGGCGCTGGCGACGGTCGTCGGTGTGCTTGTCGAAGTCCCGGTGATGTTGTCATTGGTTGCCTTTGCCAACCGCACCAAACATTGGTTTCCCGCCGACGATCCGGCCGCGTGAGTATTGTGGCCTTATGATAATCTGGGCTGTGACCTGTTGGGATTGTCTGTGCCCGACGGCGCAAAGGCGATCACCATAACGGGCAGGACAGGCGCGATTTTCCGGCGTCGGCCGTTAGCATCGCATTTGACGTCGCCGCGTTTGAGTTGTTTGAAATTGGTCGGGCTGAGAGGATTCGAACCTCCGACCCCCTGCTCCCGAAGCAGGTGCGCTACCAGGCTGCGCTACAGCCCGACCGTGAGGGGCGATTTAAACCCCGCATCGGGTTTTGACAAGACAAAACACGCGGGGCGGTCAGTCGCTTTTGCGGCCGAAGCGTTGCAATAGACTGATACGGGTCAGCGGGATCGGGCCAAAGCGGCTTTGGGTTTTCAGAACCGGCGTGCCGCTGCCCGTGGCGCCATCCTCGCGCAACACGATATAAACGCCGCTGCCGATGATGATCGCCGCGCCGATCGCCGTGTTGAGGTCGGGAACCTCGTCAAAAAAGAGCGCCCCAAACAGAGTGGCCCAAATGATTTGCGAATACTGCATCGGGGCGACGATCACAGCGCGCGACATTTTATAGGCTTGAATCTGCACCAGCAGCGCCACCACCGCAAGGGCGGCGAGCGCCGCCATTCCGGCCATATCGGCGGGGGCGACAGGCACATAGACAAAGGGCAGAATGCAGCCCATCACGATGAAATTGGCCAGCATCGGATAAAGTACCAGAACCGCGCTGCGCTCTTCATGGCCAATTTTGCGCAAAATCACCGAGATCAAAGAGAGGAACACCGCCGCAGAGAGTGCCGCAGCATGGCCAAGCGTGAGGTCCGTTGTGCCGGGGCGCAACACTGCCATAACCCCGCCAAGGCCTACCAGAATCGCGATGCCGCGGCGCCAGCCGATGCGCTCACCCAAAATCGGAACCGCAACCAAAGAGATGATCAGCGGCATGGAAAAAAGGATCGCGTAGGTCTGCGCCAGAGGCAGCGCCGAAAAGGCATAAAAGACGCTAAGCGTTGCGATGACGGTAAAAACCGTGCGCAAGACGGTCCACATCGGTCGGCGCGGGCGCAGATTGCCGTCGGTGCGGTCGCGGATTAACATCAGGGTGGTCAACGGAAAGCCGAAAAGCACCGAGAAAAACACGATTTGGAACGCTGAATAGTTGGCCCCCAATGATTTAATCAACGCGTCATGCACGGCATAAATCGCGAATGCGGCTAATGCAGTGAGCGCGCCGCGCAGGTTGGATGGGAGGGCTTGGGTCATGGTGGCTCGGGGAGGTTTGCTGCAAAAAACGATAGCTGTTCGCGGTGACACTAAGGTGCATGCGATGCGCTGCCTAGGGGATGATATGGATTTGAGGAGTTTCCACATGGCGGCCGGTGTGATGGCCGCTTTGTAGATAAAAACGGCGCGCCCTGTGGCGCGCCGTTTCCATCCGTGTGCCGGTTGTCCGGCCGATAAGTTTTCCGGCCAATGGGCCCCGGATTATAGGGACGCCTCGAGCGCGGCGACAATCGCATCGCCCATTTCTGCGGTGGTCACCGGCGTAACGCCGTCTTCACCCAAAAGATCCGCCGTGCGTTTGCCGTCTGCCAAAACCGTCTCGACGGCTTTCTCAAGGCGGTCGGCCTCTGCGCCCTGGTCAAAGCTGTAGCGCAGCGCCATGGCGAAGCTAAGCACGCAAGCGATGGGATTGGCTTTGCCTTGACCGGCGATGTCGGGCGCCGACCCGTGCACCGGCTCGTAGAGCGCCTTGGGGCGGCCATTGTCCATCGGTGCGCCAAGGCTGGCCGAAGGCAGCATGCCGAGTGAACCGGTGAGCATCGCAGCGGCATCGGACAGAAGATCGCCAAAGAGGTTGTCGGTGACGATCACGTCAAATTGCTTGGGCCAGCGGCACAGCTGCATCGCGCCCGCGTCCGCATACATATGCGACAATTCCACATCGGGATATTCGGCGGCGTGCACTTCGGTGACCACGTCGCGCCACAGGATGCCGCTTTCCATCACGTTGGCTTTTTCCATCGAGCAGACTTTGTTGCCACGCTTGCGGGCCAATTCAAACGCCGAGCGGGCCACACGGGCGATCTCGCTTTCGGTGTAGCGCTGGGTGTTGATGCCCACACGCTCATTGCCTTCTTTGATGATGCCGCGCGGCTCGCCAAAATAGATGCCCGAAGTCAATTCGCGCACGATCATGATGTCGAGACCCGCCACAACGTCCTTTTTCAGCGACGAGAAATCGGCCAATGCGTCAAAGCATTGCGCGGGGCGCAGGTTGGCATAAAGATCCATTTCCTTGCGCAGGCGCAGCAACCCACGCTCGGGCTTTACCGAGAAATCAAGGGCGTCGTATTTCGGCCCGCCGACGGCGCCGAGCAGAACCGCGTCGACCTCTTGGGCCTTGGCCATCGTGTCGTCATGAAGCGGCGTGCCATGTTTGTCATAGGCGCAGCCGCCGACGAGGTCTTCGCTTACGTCAAAGGCCAGATCCCGTTTGTTGCCATACCAGTCAATAACTTTGCGCACCTCGGCCATGACTTCGGGGCCGATGCCGTCACCTGCGAGAATAAGGATCGAGGGGTTCGTCATGTGGATCTGTCCTTCGTGAAAATCTGTTGCGGTCGGCCTATCGCGTTGGTGCGGTCGGGTCAAGAAATGAGGGGGCTGGAGATGACGGGCTATCCCGCACACCGATCAACGAGGGTCGAGATCAACATAGACGAGCCGGTGGCGGCTGGCAGCGGGGTCTTGCAGTATGCCACTGCCGGTCACCTGCAAATCCGAGGACGGCAGGATGTAGCTCAGGCGCAGCAGGCCAGCACGCGCGAATTCGGTGGTGGCATCCTCGCCCGCACTATTGGTCGGGTGCGGATCGTTGAAGCGCGGATCCGCCAGCAAAGCGGTCAACGCCGCGCGCCGTCCTTGGCCTCTGTGCGGGTCGACATTGGCAAGGCCGAGCAGAACCAAGGGCGGGTTAGGCGGCGGACCAAACGCCCCATCCAATAGCCATGTCCAAAACCGTGTTTCGTCGTGATTGCGTTTGCCATTACGATCTTCGTCTTTGTCAAACAGGGGCGGCGTGGCGGCATAGGTCAGCAGCATCAATTCCTGACCTTCGCCCAAATCGACCGGCACGGCCCAATGTCCGGTGGAGCTGAGCCGCTGCGCCGCGAAGGCATCGGGGGAGGGGAAGGGTGCGCCGTCTGGGCTGGTGGGCACCATTGGGTCGGGCATATCGGCCCATAGCAGCGCGCTGTAATCCTTGGCCAGAACGGTCCGGATTGGATAACGCGACAGGATCGCCATGCCGTGTTGGCCCGAATAGTGCCCATACCCTTGAGCGTCGCGGGGAGTACCAAGGCGGCCATCACCCTCCATATCAAGACCGGTGGGCATGCCGGTATTGGGGCGCAGTGCAAAGCGATAGGGCAATGCATGACCGTGCTCTGTGATGCGCTCCGCGAGGGCGGTGAGCGCCTCGGCGTGATAGTCATAGTCAATGTCTTGCAGGGCAATGATATCCGGTGCGGCGCGGGCGATGAGCCGCGCGACAGCTTCGACCTGAGGATCACCTTCGCGGGCTGCTTTCAGCAAAAGCCCCGGCCCCTTACGTGACAATTCGGTGTGGAAGCTGGCGATACGCAGCGGGCCTTGGGCGCATGCGGGTCGCGGAGCAAGTAACAGCAGGATAACCACCAAGGCGCAGATCAAGGCAAGGGGCGCATGTCCAGTATCAGGCACCGCCATGGCACACCGCCAAGGCGGCGCGCGCCGCGATCCATTACGCCGTTTGCAGGGCGTCGTGATTTGCTTCGGCATAGGTCCGGCGGCGCTTTTCCTCGATCATATCGGCGATGCGGCTCATGGCGATACCGCGCATGATCATGCTCGCGGGCAGGAACGCCCATGCCGAAATGGTCCAGATCAAGGTTTGCGGGTTTTGCATGCTGATCGGGTCAATCACGTCTGCTGCGGCTTTGATCACAGCGGGGATGAAGAACGGAAGGAGAAAGCCAAGCACAATGTTCAGGCTGGCATCGCGTTTGAGACGGTGCAAGACATCGCCGCCTGCTGTGGGATCAAACAGGGGCAGGTTGACCCATACATTGAACACGCCGCCACGGGCCGGCCAGCCAAAGATGCGTACCATCGTGACAAAGCAGAACATCGCAATCAACGAGACGAGATAGGCGATGCCTGCGGCGGTGCGCACGGTTGCGACCAATTCGTGGCTGGCATCGGCAGGTAGGGTCAACACGACCAACCGGACCGGCGAATAGGGGAAATCAATGGCATTGCCGAGGATCGCCCCGAGCGATGTGACGAAATGCGTGAAATTGGTCGGATCGGTGAGGCCACGGCAAATTACGGTCAATAGGAAAACGGTGAAGAACAATGCCACAAACCGCAGCCGGTTAAAGGGCGGTGCAAAGCGGAACTCCACGATCGACGGGTATTGGCTAAAGTATTCGATATAGGTCAACAGCCCGGCGAAGATCGCGATGAGCATGACAATTTGCGACGTGTCCGCGACCACCCCCGGTAACAAGAGTGCCGGCGTCGCGATCAAAAACGCGACAAGGACTGCGCGCATAAATGCGCCGAATGTTCGTGCGAGCACTGCTGTGTTCCCTTCAAACTGGCCTGACGCGATACGATGCCGCGTCTTTGTCCCAACTTGATTCCGCCTACTCTGACGGTCTGCCTCAATCTTGCCCAATTTCTGCCTTCTTTCGCTATCTCGCTCAAGGTATTGGTTAACAAGAGTTGAGATTCAGGGCGATTTGAGGGTCAATGTGGTGCGGTATTGCATCAATTTTGGTGCAAGATTAAGGCACATTGATGCGTCCTACCAGATATGGTGGAGCGCGCCAAAGGGGCCACTACGTGACGCAGATTTTCGAGAGGTAAGGCCAAAACAAAGGCCGCCTGCGCGGGACAGGCGGCCTTGGCGGCATATGAGTATCGAGGCACGCGGGAAGACGGCGCGCCTGATATTTCATCTCAAACCCAAGGGCGTTCGGCGCTTGCGTTGGATTCAAAGGCATCGATGGCCGCGCCTTTTTCCATGGTCAGGCCAATGTCGTCGAGACCTTCGAGCAGGCAATGCTTTTTGAACGGATCGACGTCAAATGTGATCACTTCGCCATCCGATGTGGTGATCTCTTGCGCTTCAAGATCGATGGTCACACGGGCGTTTTCCCCTTTCTCGGCGTCTTTCATCAAAAGGTCGACTTGCTCTTGCGGCAGGACGACGGGCAGGATGCCGTTTTTGAAGCAGTTGTTAAAGAAGATGTCGGCGAAGGATGTGGAGATCACGCATTTGATGCCGAAATCCGCAATCGCCCAAGGCGCATGTTCGCGCGAGGAGCCGCAGCCGAAGTTGTCGCCCGCCACCAGAATTTCAGCGCCGCGATATTGCGGTTTATTGAGCACAAAATCGGGGAGTTCATTGCCCTGACGGTCATAGCGCATCTCGTCAAAGAGATTCACGCCAAGGCCCGAGCGTTTGATGGTTTTGAGAAATACTTTAGGGATGATCATATCGGTGTCGATGTTGACCAAAGGCATGGGCGCGGCAACGCCGGTGATTTTTTGAAACTTGTCCATAGGTTAAAACCCTTCGGTTTGTTGTGGCAGGTCTCCGAAAGAGAACCCGATATCGGCGGCGAATTTCGCCATAAAGCTATTGGGATAGGGCGCGACGCGCAGGTGCAGCGCCCTGATCCGTGATGAGTAAAGATGCACGGCTTGGGTTTCATCCGTCAGCCATCCCTCGACCCCGCCATGGGGGTTGAAATAAGCATCGGCCATCGACCAAGGCAGCGGGTTCAACGCGGCAACCGGCAAGGCATGGTGCTTTTCATTATGCTTTTTGAGCATATGGGTCAGCATCCTTGGCCCCAATGTGTTGCGGATGCGTTTGCACGCTTCCATCAACCGGTTCTTGGGTTGCACGCGCATCACCTTGGCTTGCACATCCTCTGGCAACCATTCCGGCACGGTGGTCGGATCAGTCACGCAATCCATCATGTCGTGCAATGCCGCACTGTCTTCGGGCAACCGCATCACGGCGACATTGACCCAACCGCCGTGCTCGCGCCCGACAAGATACCCGTCCTTGGGCCGGAACGGCCGTAGGGCGAGCACATCGGTATCGACACATATGAAATCCGATTTGGAAATCAGATGCAGCGCAAACATGTCGGAAAAGACCGAAGGTTTCACAGACGCAAGGAAGATCCGGTCATAATCGAACACTTCGCGTGCGTGGATGAATTCGACACCCTCAATGGGTGGCTCTGCGAACCCGTCGAGATGAAACAATGCGACCGCGTGGCCCTGATGCACGAACGACGCGAGCGACAGCCGGTCAAGCCAGCGCAGCCGCTCTCCCACCCAAAGCGCGCCAATTGGCGCAAGGGTTTGGTCATCGGTATGCAGGGCCACTTGGCTCATTCAGAGCATCTCGCGCACATCGGTCAGGTGACCGGTGATCGCAGCGGCTGCGGCCATTTCCGGCGATACAAGATGGGTGCGGCCTTTGTAGCCTTGGCGCCCTTCGAAGTTGCGGTTCGAGGTCGATGCGCAACGTTCGTCTTCTGCCAATTGGTCGGGGTTCATTGCAAGGCACATCGAGCATCCCGCCAGACGCCATTCGAACCCGGCCTCCTGGAAGATCGCCGCAATGCCTTCTTCTTCGGCTTGGGCGCGAACAAGACCCGAACCCGGCACGACCATGGCACGCAGGCCGTCTTTGATTTTTTTGCCTTTGAGGATCGACGCCGCAGCGCGCAGATCCTCGATACGGCCGTTGGTGCAGGATCCGATGAACACCGTGTCGATTTCGATGTCGGTCAATTTTTGACCGGCGGTCAGGCCCATGTATTCAATGGCGCGTTTGGCCGCTTCGACCTTGCCGCCCTTAAAGCTTTCCGGCGCAGGCACAACCGAGGTGATCGGCAGAACGTCTTCGGGCGAGGTGCCCCATGTGACCACCGGGGCGATGTCTTCGCCTTTGAGTGTGATGACCTTGTCGAAATGTGCGTCCTCATCAGTGTAGAGGGTTTTCCACCACGCCAAAGCCTTGTCCCAATCCGCGCCTTTGGGGGCATGGGGGCGGCCTTTGCAATAGGCATATGTGGTGTCGTCCGGCGCGATGAGGCCCGCGCGCGCGCCGCCCTCAATGGCCATGTTGCACACGGTCATGCGGCCTTCCATCGACAGATCACGGATCGCTTCGCCGCAATATTCGATGACATAGCCGGTGCCGCCGGCGGTGCCGGTTTCGCCGATCACGGCAAGGGTGATGTCTTTGGCGGTCACGCCGGGCTTCAATTTGCCGGTGATCTCGACCTTCATGTTTTTGGACTTTTTCTGGATCAACGTTTGCGTGGCCAGAACATGTTCCACCTCGGAGGTGCCGATGCCATGGGCCAATGCGCCGAATGCGCCATGGGTTGCGGTGTGGCTGTCGCCGCATACCACGGTCATGCCCGGCAGGGTCCAGCCTTGCTCGGGGCCGACAATATGCACGATGCCTTGGCGCACGTCCGAGACGGGATAGTAATGGATGCCGAAATCCTTGGCGTTCTTGTCGAGGGCTTCGACTTGAATGCGGCTTTCTTCATTGGCGATAACACCGGACACGCGATCCAATGTGGTGGGCACGTTGTGATCCGGCACGGCGATGGTTTTATCCGGCGCGCGCACCGCGCGGTTCGCCATACGCAGACCCTCAAACGCCTGCGGTGATGTCACTTCGTGCACAAGGTGACGGTCGATATACAAGAGGCAGGTGCCGTCGTCGCCTTCATGGGCAACATGGGCATCCCAGATTTTATCATAGAGTGTCTTTGGGGCTGTCATGGCTTGGTCCTCTCCCGTGTGGAGTGTCGGGATTTGCTGTGATGATTGTATGTATCAGAAACTTGGGCCGCATGTGCGTATGGCGCGCGGCAAAACAGGGATCGGTGCCTTATAGGCGTGCCAGAATGGTCAGCGTTGCGCCAAAAAAGCGCCACGGCAGACGGGACCGATCATCCATGTCGAAAATCTGTGTCATAGGAAGCAGATACTATGCGCCGCCGTCTCTATCAAGAGATATGCGCAAACGGGGTTTTGGGCGCGTGGGCCGCCACGGGGTAGGCAAACAAAAAGCCGCCGCCCCAGCGAGGGATCAGCGGCTTTGGTCGTTAGAGATATAGAGGCGTGGCTTAGCCTTTGCGGCGCCGCGCGGCCCCGATCAGGCCCAAACCGCTGAGCAACAGCAAACCGCCGGCTGGCAGCGGCACGGTTGGCAGGTTGTCATAGACGATGAAGCCCGCGATCGCGTTGCTGGGCGAGCTGCTGTCGTAGATGCCAAAACGGTAATCGCCCGCAACCAGATCGCTGAACAGCATCGCGCCAGGGGTGCTGGCCAAACCTGTGGAGCCGCCTACTGCGCCGTCTTGAGAGAACAGATTACAGCTGCCGCGGACGGCAGCGGCAACGCCTGCGCCTGCGCAGAATGTCGTGTCATTGGTCAAACGCGATGTCACGCCGCCGACAGTGTAGTCCAGCGTATAGCCGGTCACATCGCTAAGCGCGCCACTGTAAACGTCGAACGCGTCAAATGCGATTGACCCGGTGCCTTCGAGGGTGAAGTCGACCCAACCGGATACCGGGGCAGAGATCCAATCAAAGTTCATGAAGATCTGGCTTTCGTCGCCGCGGGCGCTGACAAAAATATCGCCTTGCCCAACGCCGGTGCTGACGGATGTCAGCGCCTGAGCCGTGGTGGCAGGCATCGCGGTCAGGGCCAGACCCAAAGCGCAGGTTGCGGCAGCTGTTTTCTTGAATAGGTTCATCGTGTCCTCGTTACAGTTATGCGTAGGGGGGCAGAACCCCTTATGGTTAACCTGTCGGTTACATACGACGCCAAAACGGGTCAATGTTGACGTTAGGAAGTGACCGTCAAACATGTCCGAAATAAGGCCAAATCAGAGCAGGCAAGACATTATTAACCAATTGTTGCGGATATTTGGAGATTCAGTGTTTCGGGTTTGGCGACAATCGCGGAAAGCGTCCGGCGAGAGGGGCCTTCCGCCGGTCGCCGCGCACAATGCCGTGCACAGTAAGGAACGGGATCGGCAAGATACGGCTTTGGCCCCGCAGCTCGGGATCATTGCTTTAGCGCGGCATTCTATGCCTTACTCAATGGAAGGGTTTGCACAGACGAGGGCGACCAAAACCTATGACGATCATTTTCCCGTTTGATATCTCCGCTGTCACCCATGACGCCGCTTTGTCGTTCTGGGAGCGGGCGATGGCATTTGCCGATACCATGATGCGGCCTTGGAATGCCTATCAGATTGCGATTGCGCTGGGCGTGTTTGCGGCGGCGTGGGTGGCGGGGCGGATCATCGGGCCGCGTATGCAAGATTGGATGCGGTCCCGCGAAGGATGGCCAAAATGGCGCATGCGCATTTTTGTGGTGCTGCACCGGCGGTTGGGGCTCATCTTGTTCGTCGGGATGATCTGGGCCCTTGTCTGGATCATGCGGATGACGACGTGGCCAAGCCGTTCTTACCTCTTGGCGGTTATTGCGCAATTGGCCTTTGCCTATCTGGTGATTGCGGTCCTGACGCGTTTGATTTCCAACAAGTTGCTGCGCTCGGCGGTGCGATATGTGGGATGGGTGTGGGTGACGCTGTCGATCCTCGGATTGAGCGATCAGGCCCAAGCCATCCTTGATAGTGCTTCCGTGCATTTGGGCGAAATGCGCCTGTCGTTGTGGATCTTGTTGCAGGCAGGGGTGATTTTGGGGGCGCTTTTCGCCCTTGCGCGTTTCATTTCGGTCAATAGCGCCACGCGCGTGCGCCGCAACGACGACATCAGCCCTTCGATGCAGGTCCTTGTGATCAAATTCATGCAAGTGCTGCTCTACGGTGCTGCGGTGTTTATCGGGTTGCGCACCATTGGTGTGGATTTGACGGGACTGGCGGTGTTGTCCGGTGCGATTGGTGTCGGGCTGGGTTTCGGGCTGCAAAAGGTGGTCTCCAACCTGGTGTCAGGGATTATCATCCTGTTGGATAAATCCATCAAACCGGGCGATGTGATCTCTTTGGGCGAAACCTTCGGGTGGATCAACGCGTTGGGCGCGCGCTATGTCTCAGTGGTGACGCGGGACGGCAAGGAATATCTGATCCCGAACGAGGATTTGATTACCGGGCAGGTGGTCAATTGGTCCCATTCCGACGACTTCGTACGGCTCGATATTTTCTTTGGCACGGCGTATGAGGATGATCCGCATTTGGTGCGTACAATCGCCATCGAAGCGGCGCAAAGCGTCGATCGCGTGCTCAAAACCAAACCCTCTGTCTGTCATGTCGTCGGGTTTGGCGACAGTTCGGTGGATTACATTTTGCGGTTTTGGATTCGCGACCCGACTGGCGGGCTGACCAATATTCGCGGCAATGTGTATCTGGCGCTTTGGGATGCGTTCAAAGAGCATGGCATTTCCATTCCCTTCCCGCAGCGCGAAGTGCGTATGTTAGGAGAGGCCGCCGCGTGCGGCGATGGCGCGTTGCCCGGCGATGCCGGTAAGGGCGCCTCCACATCAGGCAAAGCCGCGTTGGACTGACATCATCGCGCCACTGTTAATACCCTGTCACATTCGCCGCCTAAGGAGGCGTGAACACTGACATAGGGGATTTTCATGTTTGTTACCGATAGACGCACTGCCGCAGTGATCGCCGCGACGTTTTCCACGCCTTTTCTCATGGCTGTGCCGACTGTTGCGGTGGCCGATTGTGCGCAAATTGGCAGCTCCAGCAGCTATGCCTGCCTGACCGATGACAGCGACGGGTTTCGCGTCGATATTGATGGCATTGACGTGACTATCGCGGGCGACGTCACCGTTCGCAATGACAACGACGCCTTGCGCACCAATGCCGATGACCTGACGGTGGTCAATGCCGGCACGCTGATCAGTTCCGAGCAAGAGGGCCTGCAATCCGATGACGGGCTGACCCTCACCAACCTTGGTAGCATCATTGCCGGCGATGAAGGTATCGAGGCTGGAGATGATGCGGTCATTCGCAATTTTGGCCTGATCGAAGGGGTTGATGACGCGCTGCAGGTCGGCACCGACGCTTGGATCGAAAATTTCGGTCTCATCCGCAATGTTGGCGGTGCCGAAGATCCGCAGGATGCGATTGATCTCGACAGCGGCTATATCCTCAATGCGGCAGGCGCCGAAATTTCCTCGATCCAGGATGCGGCAATTGATTTTGACGAGATGGAGGGCACGGTCGATGTGATCGACAATTACGGGCTGATCAGCGGTACCTATGGTGTGCTTGTCGATGATGCCAATACATCGTCACAATGGCTCACTAATTTTGCCGGCGCGAGTTTGACCGGAACGGACGACCGCGCGGCCTATCTCGGCGGGGGGGACGATAGGGTCACGCTTGCCGGCGGTTCGATCCTCAACGGCGGTATTGATTTGGGCGCTGACGATGACATGTTGGTGCTTGGCGATATATCGGCGCTGGGCGGCACGCTTGGTTTGTTCGATGGCGGCGACGGATATGATATCGCGGATTTCGAGGCGACGATGATATCCGACATTCTCGGCGCGGCTTTCTCGGGAGACGCCGCAGTGTTGTCTTTTGCGGATGCGCTGGGCGGCAGGGTTGATGCGACATTCGCCCGTTTCGAGACCTTCCTCTTTGGGGGCGAGAGCTATACCTTGGCCACGCTTGAGGCCGCTTTTGCCGCACCGGTTCCCTTGCCTGCGGGCGGATTGCTGATGCTTGGGGCGCTGGGCGGCTTGGCCGGACTGCGCCGCAGATCGTCGCGCGCCGCCTGCTGATTCTGTCGCAATGATTGCCCATTGGCCCGCCACGCGTCCGCGCGTGGTGGGTTTTTTGTATGTTACGCGGTGTTTTCTGCGTTGCGGCGACAAATTCACGCCGATTGCGCGCCGCCGGATTGAGATTTCCACCCTCCGATGCTATTTAGTAATGGATAGCCCAGCGTCGGGGCCCTGACGACGCTTTGATAAGGAGGACGATGTCCTGTCTCTTCACGTTAGCGCAGCTCAGGCTGCGGGTTCCGGAGTGCCGCCTATGAGCGCGCCTCAAGATGTGTCCAGCGAAGAACTGCTGGCGCGTATTCTCTCCTCGCTCGACGAAGATAAAGCCGAAGATATCGTACAGATTGATTTGCGCGGCATGACGGCGATTGGCGATTACATGGTGATCTGCACGGGCCGGTCATCTCGTCAGGTTGCCTCGATTGCCGAGAAACTGGTCGAGCGCCTGAAGGCAGATTTTGGTCGCCTCAGCAAAGTCGAAGGCAAGGACACCGGCGATTGGGTGTTGGTCGATGTTGGCGATGTCATCGTCCATGTGTTCCGCCCCGAAGTGCGCGAATTCTATCAGCTTGAAAAAATGTGGCTGCCCAGCGGCGCGGCGGCTCCTGCTGACGCGTAAATGAAGTTGCATATCTGCGCGGTGGGCCGTCTACGGACTGGCCCCGAGCGCGATCTTCTCGACGACTATTTGAAGCGATTTGAGCGCACGGGGCGGGCTTTGGGCCTTGGCCCCGCGATTGTGCATGAGGTCGAGGATAAAAAAGGCGGCGGTATGGCGGCAGAGGCCGACCTGCTGCGCCGTAGCCTGCCCAAGGGGGCGGTGATCTGCGCGCTGGATGAACGCGGTAAGCTGATGACCTCGCCGGAGTTCGCCGATAAGCTTGCCGGATGGCGCGATGCGGGGCGCTCTGATCTGGCCTTTATCATTGGCGGGGCGGATGGGATCGACCCGTCCTTGCGGGCCGAGGCGGATTTTTCCTTGTCGTTTGGCAAAATGGTCTGGCCGCATATGATGGTGCGCGCGATGCTTTCCGAACAAATCTATCGGGCGGCTTCGATCCTTGCTGGCGGGCCGTACCACCGCGTGTGAACGGCGGATTTCGGGCGCAATGATGCGGCAGGTGCGAAAGCGGTTCAAAATCCGGTGCGAAGCGGCTAAAACCGGCGCAAATTCTATCCGAGCCTGCGGAGCATCCCTATGAGCCATCCCAAACCTGTTGTCCTTTGTATCCTCGACGGTTGGGGCGCGCGCAGCGAAACGGGTGCAAACGCGCCAGCTTTGGCTGACACGCCGAATTTCGACCGGATCATGCGCGACTGCCCGAACAGCCAGTTGATCACCCACGGTCCCGATGTGGGCCTGCCTCGCGGGCAAATGGGCAATTCCGAAGTGGGGCATACCAACATCGGTGCGGGGCGTGTGGTTGCGATGGATCTGGGTCAAATCGATTTGGCGATTGAAGACGGCAGCTTTGCTGATGCCGAGAACCTCGTGAAGTTTATCGACGCGATGAAGGCCTCGGGCGGCACCGCACATGTGATGGGCCTTGTCTCGGACGGCGGGGTGCACGGGCATCTCTCTCATATCATCGCGGCGGTTGAAACGCTTTGCGCGGCGGGGGTGCCGGTGGCGTTGCACGCGATGACGGATGGGCGTGATGTGGCGCCGAAATCGGCCGCAAGTTTCATGGCGAAATTACAAGCGGCTTTGCCCGAGGGCGCGAAAATCGCCACCGTGACGGGGCGCTATTATGCGATGGACCGCGACAATCGTTGGGAGCGTGTCAGCACTGCTTATAACGCGATGATCAAGGGCGAGGGGCCCAACAAACCTAGCGCCGTAGAGGCGATTGCCGATGCCTATGCCGCCGATCAAACCGATGAATTCATTCCCGCCACTGTGATCGGAGATTACGCTGGTGCGCATGATGGCGACGGCGTGTTTTGCCTCAACTTCCGTGCGGATCGCGCGCGCGAGATATTGGCCGCCATTGGCAAGCCGGAGTTTGACGGCTTCGACACGGGCCCGCGTCCAGATTGGGCGGGGCTTTTGGGGATGGTCGAATATTCCGACGGTCACAACACCTATATGACTGCCGTGTTCCCCTCGCGCGACATCGTGAACACGCTGGGTGCTTGGGTCGCCAAACAGGGCCTGCGCCAGTTTCGTGTGGCCGAGACCGAAAAATACCCGCATGTGACGTTTTTCCTCAACGGCGGCAAAGAAGAGCCGGAAGACGGCGAAGTGCGTTACATGGCGCCCTCGCCCAAGGTCGCGACCTATGATCTGCAACCGGAAATGTCGTCGGTCGAAGTGACCGATGCCTTTGTCGGCGCGATCAAGGATGGATTTGATTTGATCGTTTGCAATTATGCCAACCCTGACATGGTCGGCCATACCGGCGATTTGCAGGCCGCGATGAAGGCGTGCGAAGCGGTGGATGCCGGCCTTGGCCGTGTGTTGGAGGCGCTAAAGACGGCAGGCGGCGCGATGATCGTCACCGCCGACCACGGCAATTGCGAAACCATGATTGATCCCGAAACCGGCGGGCCACACACGGCACATACGATCAATCCGGTGCCTGTGATTTTGGTCGGCGGGCCAGAGGGCGCGGCACTGCGTGAAGGTCGTTTGGCAGACCTGGCGCCGACCTTGTTGGATTTGATAGGCGTTGAGAAACCTGACGAGATGACTGGCGAGAGCCTTTTGAAATGATCCGCATCGCCTGCCTGATCGTGATGATGATGGCGGGAATGCTGCGCGCCGAAGTAGACGCGCGCCCGGATGCACGAGTGGCGGCGCGTGATGCCGCACAACGGTTGGATGCAGCGGCGCGGCAGATGGACAAAGCCACAACCGCCAAGGACCGCGTCAAAGCGCTCAGCGAGACGGTGCATGCCTATGAGGACGGATTGGACGCGATGCGTGACGGGCTGCGCCGCGCCACGGTGCAAGAGCAACGTATCAGCCGGGAGTTAAAAGCCCGTGAGATCGAAATCAGCCGTCTTTTGGGGGTGTTGCAATCGATCGGTGCTGCTCCTGCGCCTGCCACATTGTTGCATCCTGACGGGCCGGTGGGCACGGCGCGGGCCGGCATGGTGTTGGCTGATATCATGCCCGGCGTGAATAGCGAAGCCGCAAGCCTGCGGGCGCAGTTCGAAGAGGTCACCACGTTGCGCCTGTTGCAAAAATCCGCAACAGAGACCTTGCAAAAGGGTTTGGTCGGGGCGCAAGAGGCGCGCACAGCATTGAGCCAGGCCGTGGCCGATCGTACCGATTTGCCACGCCGCTTCACGGCCGACCCGGTACGCACGGCGATTTTGATCGCTTCGACCGAAACGCTTGAAGGATTTGCCAGCGGTCTGTCGCAGATCACCGATGCCGAGGGCGGCGCGCCGCTACCGGATATTTCACATCGTCAAGGTACATTGCCGTTGCCGGTGCAGGGGCAGGTGTTGCGCCGCGCCGGAGAGGCCGATGCTGCCGGCATCCAGCGCCCCGGGATCGTGATGGCAACGCGCCCGCAGGCTTTGGTCACCACGCCAACCGCCGCGACGATCCGCTATCGCGGGCCATTGTTGGACTACGGAAATGTGATGATCCTTGAGCCGCAAACAGGCCTACTGTTGGTTCTGGCGGGGCTCGATGTGGTTTACGGTCACGCTGGCGAAGTCTTGCCCGCAGGTGCGCCCGTGGGTTTAATGGCGGGCGACCCGGCGCTTTCGGGCGAGATTTTACAGGAAACACCGGCAGGGATGGGCATTGGCTCTGGAAACCGGCGCTCGGAAACGCTCTATATAGAAATCAGGCAGGACAACACGCCGGTAGATCCGGAGCTGTGGTTCGAAACGGATAAGGATGACTAGGCGATGAAGAAATTCGTAATGGCAGCGGCGGGCGGTATCCTTGCCGGCGGCATCGTGACGACACAGCTTGCGGCGCCTTTGCTGGCCCAAGAGGCCGCCAAGACCACCAACGTGTATGAGCAGCTTGATCTGTTTGGTGACATTTTCGAGCGCATCCGCGCGCAGTATGTTGAGCCCGTGGATGAGGCAAAATTGATCGAAGCCGCGATCAACGGCATGCTGACATCGCTTGATCCGCATTCCTCTTATATGCCGCCCGAAGACGCCGAAGCCATGCGCGTGCAGACGCGGGGCGAATTTGGCGGCCTTGGCATCGAGGTCACCCAAGAAGAGGGTTTCGTCAAAGTCGTTTCACCCATTGATGGCACGCCTGCGGAAGCGGCGGGTATCGAATCGGGCGATTTCATCACCCATGTGGATGGCGAAAGCCTGCTTGGTCTGACGCTGAATGATGCGGTGGAATTGATGCGCGGCCCCGTGGGCAGCGAGATTATCATTACCATCGCCCGCGAAGGCGAAACCGAACCTTTCGACGTTTCGATCATCCGCGATACGATCAAATTGACCGCTGTGCGGTCGCGCGTTGAGGGCGACACAGTTGTTTTGCGCGTTACCACCTTCAATGACCAAACCTATCCGAACCTTGCCGAAGGCCTCGCCAAAGAGGTTGAAACGCTGGGGGGGCTGGACAAGGTGAACGGCTTTGTTTTGGATTTGCGCAACAATCCTGGCGGGCTTTTGACCCAGGCGATCAAAGTATCGGATGCTTTCCTCGAGAAGGGTGAAATCGTCTCGACCCGTGGCCGCAACCCCGAAGACGGGGACCGGTTCAATGCCGATGCCGGTGATCTGACTTCGGGCAAGCCCATCGTCGTGCTGATCAATGGCGGTTCGGCTTCGGCTTCTGAAATTGTGGCGGGGGCTTTGCAAGACCACCGCCGCGCCATTGTCGTTGGCACGAAAAGCTTTGGCAAAGGTTCGGTGCAAACGGTTCTGCCGTTGCGCGGCGACGGGGCGATGCGGCTGACCACGGCGCGTTATTACACGCCTTCGGGCCGCTCGATTCAGGCGCTCGGCGTATCGCCGGACATTATCGTCGCACAGCCGCGCCGCAAGGTGGAAACCGAATCCGAGGATGAGGCAGCGGTTAAGCCACGCACACGGTCCGAAGCGGATCTGCGCGGCAGCTTGAACAATGACAGCCTGACAGAGGATCAAATTCGCCAGATCGAAGCTGATCGCGCCAAGGCCGAGAAGGCTGCGAAGCTGCGTGAAGAGGATTACCAATTGGCCTATGCTATTGATATCCTTAAGGGCCTTTCGGCGCTCGGCCCGAAAGAATAGGCCGCAGCGTCGCGCCAACGATCAAGGCCGCGCTTTTGCGAGGCCTTGATATCGGGTTTGAGGGCGGCGGATTTACGCCACACACTCGCCGTCAAATACCGGATCTTGCGCGGTTATCTCGCAAAGACCTTGCTCTTGAGCATGAATCGCCTTAAATAACACCTGCGACGTTACCACTATCGGCCTCACTGATCCTCTTACGGCACAGTCTTTCGATCTTGCACTGACTTAGCCGAACTGCCGCATTCCGTGGGCAGTATAAAAAGGAGAACGACGATGGCTACTGGCACCGTCAAATGGTTTAACACTACTAAAGGCTTCGGCTTTATCGCCCCCGATGGCGGCAGCAAAGATGTGTTTGTGCACATTTCGGCTGTTGAGCGCGCGGGCCTTACTGGTCTGTCCGACAACCAAAAAGTGACTTTCGACATCGAGCCCGGCCGTGATGGCCGCGAGAGCGCGACAAACCTCGCATTGGCGTAAGGTTTGGCCCCGATTGCGGGGCTGGTAAAGTATTGAAAAGGGCGCATCTTTGTCGATGCGCCCTTTTTTGCACGCGCCTGCTTTCCCTCTGGTCGGAGCGCCGTTAGGTTGAGGGCACGATCACCGCAAGAGGCCCACCATGACCCCCGATGAAATTGAAAAACTGCCCTATCGCCCCTGTGTCGGGGTGATGCTTGTGAACGGTGACGGGCATGTTTTCGTTGGCCAGCGGATTGATAATCCCGGGCCCGCTTGGCAAATGCCGCAAGGCGGGGTGGACGAGGGAGAGGCGCCGCGCGATGCCGCCCTGCGCGAGCTTTGGGAAGAGACGGGAATAGAGGCCGGTAAAGTATCGGTCGCGGCCGAAACCAACGAATGGATCCCATACGATTTGCCGCATGAACTGGTCCCACGCATTTGGAAAGGCCGCTATCGTGGCCAAGAACAAAAATGGTTCCTGTTGCGCTTCGAAGGCACGGATACGGACGTAAACATCGCCACCGACCATCCCGAGTTTTCACAGTGGCGGTGGTTACCGCCGCAAGACTTGGTTGCCAATATCGTGCCCTTCAAGCGCGCGGTTTATACCCGCGTTTTGGCCGAGTTTGATGGCCTGATTTAACCGCAGTTAGCGTTTGAGAAGCTTCATCAAATCTTGTGAGGGGAAGCCGTCCGGCGTCGCGCCAACCGAATTTTGAAAGGCACGAATGGCGTTGATGGTGTTCGGCCCGATGATGCCATCGATTTTTTCGACATCGAAGCCCTTGCGTTTCAATCGCCTCTGCATTTCCTTTTTCTCATTAAACGACAATGGCTTATACCCGCGCGGCCAAGAGGCTTGAATGGCCGGGCCGCCTTTCAACCGGTCGGAAAGATGTCCGACTCCGATCACATAGGCGTCGGCCTTGTTGTATTTCTCAATGGCAGCGAAATTGTCGAAGATCATAAACGCGGCCCCTGCCGAACCGGCAGGTAGCAAGATCGAGGCCCGGCCATAGTTCGGCACCACCCGTCCGTTCACATCGCGCACGCCCATAGCGGCCCAATCGGCCGGGGATCGTTTGTTGTCGCGCCGCGCGGCAGCATGATTGAAGCCTCTGGGCAAACGTACTTCGACGCCCCAAGGTTGGCCTTTGGTCCAACCGGAGCGTTGCAAGTAGGCCGCCGTCGAAGCCAGAGCATCGGCGGGATTGTCCGACCAGATATCGCGTTTCCCGTCGCCGGTGAAATCCACAGCGAATGACAAATAGGAGGTCGGGATGAATTGTGTATGGCCCATGGCACCGGCCCAAGATCCGGTCATGTTGCGGGGGGCAACGTCGCCGGATTGCAGGATCTGCAGCGCTGCGATCAACTGCGCCTCGAAGAACGCACCGCGCCGCCCGTCATAGGCCAGTGTTGCCAAAGCCTCGATGATATGGATGTTGCCGCGGTGTTCGCCGTAGGCGCTCTCCAGCCCCCAAATCGCCGCGACGACTTCTTTTTCGACGCCATATTTTGCCTCGATGCGGTCCAGAACACGGCCGTGTTTGCGCAGGGCGGATTGGCCGTTTTTGACCCGCACCGGCGATGCGGCGCTGTCGAGGTAGTCCCAGATCTGTTTGGTGAACTCGGATTGATTGCGGTCCTTTTGGATCACGCTGGTGTTGTAGCGCACCCCGCGAAAGGCACGGTTGAGCACTTCGGGCCGGATGCCTTTGGCGCGAGCGCGCGATTGGAAACCTTTGATCCAACGGTCAAACCCGGCATTGGCGGTTGAAACCCGTTCGCTGGCCAAAACGATATCGGCGGTGAATGTATCGGGGCGTTCTTGCGGGCGCAGGCTGCGGGTAACGGCATTGGCGGGGGATCGGGACGGTGCGGCGGTTTGCGTGGGCGGCGAAATCGCAGCAAGGGCGGCGGCGGCGATGCTGGCCCCAGCGGCGGCATCGGTGCCACGTACCGGCGCCGGCGTTGCGGGTTCGGGGGCCTTCTGCGGAACGGTGGGAGCCTGTGCGGGTCGCGCCTGTGGACGCAGGGATTGCGCCACGGGAGCGGCGCCTGCTGCCATGGTGGTGGCGCCAGAGAATGCCAGAGTAACCAGTAGAATCGTGCCGAACACGCTATGCATTTTTTGCCTCAAGACTGCTTTCTCCACGATGCTATCCGCATTGTTTCCGAATCGAAAGCAAAGTTGCATCTAGCATGGGCATCATGCCGCCGACGGGCGCGATCCGGATGGATTAGCTGCGTTTGCGGTGGACCTTGCGTTTGACCTTATCGGCTTTGCGTTTGGCCTTAACCGCCTTACGCTTCGCGGGCTTGCCGCTGTTGCCGCCGCGCCGTGCTTGGCGGGAAAAACCACCGCCGGTCGGGCCGTGGGGGACATCCTCACCGTCGAGCGTCAGTATTTGCAATTCGACCCCGCCGGTGACCGGCAGGGCATCGATCAATTTGACCGTAACCCGTTGGCCAATTGTGATGATCCGCCCTGTATCTGCGCCCATCAAGGAATTGTTGTCGCGGTCGAAATGAAAATATTCGTTGCCCAATGATCGGATCGGCACCAACCCGTCGGCACCGGTTTCGTCCATTTTCACGAAGACGCCGAATTTGGCGATGCCGCTGATCCGGCCGGTGAATTCACCGCCCAGCCGTTCGGACAAAAACGCCGCGAGGTAGCGGTCGTTGGTGTCACGCTCCGCGACCATCGAACGGCGTTCGGTGCTGGAAATATGCGTGGCGGTATCGTCCAGGGATTCGATCCCAGCCGGTGACAATCCGTCTTTGCCCCAACCGTGACTGCTGATCAAAGCGCGGTGCACGATCAGGTCGCTGTAGCGGCGGATCGGAGAGGTGAAATGCGCGTAGCTTTGCAAGGCAAGGCCGAAGTGACCGAAGTTTTGCGGGCTGTAATAGGCCTGCTGCATCGAGCGCAGGGTCGAGATGTTAATCAACTCATCGCTTTCGGTGTCTTCAGCGGCCTTGAGCAATGCATTGAGATGCGCGGTTTTCAACACTTGGCCTTTGGCCAAGTTGAAGCCCGCCGCTTGCGCCACTTCGCGCAGTGCGTCGAGTTTGTCGGTACTGGGTTCCTCATGCACGCGGAAGAGCAGCGGTGATTTCTTGGCAATCAGGGTTTCGGCAGCGGCGACATTGGCGAGGACCATCAATTCCTCAATAAGCCGGTGCGCATCGAGCCGCTCGCGGAAATTCACCGAGGCGACTTTGCCGGCGTCATCTAACTCCACCTTGCGCTCTGGCAAATCAAGGTCCAGCGGCTGCCGCCGCCCCCGCGCGCGGGTCAGCGCATCATAAGCGGCATAAAGCGGCGCGATCACCAAATCCATCAAGGGCGCGGTTTTCTCGTTGGGCTTGCCATCAACGGCGGCTTGGACTTCTTCGTAGTTGAGCGAGGCGACAGACTGCATCAATCCGCGTTCAAACCGGTGGCTGATCTTGTTGCCATCGGCGTCGAGTTGCATGCGCACGGCGATACAGGCGCGCGGCACGCCTTCGTGCAGGCTGCATAGATCGCCGGAAAGGCGATCGGGCAACATTGGCACAACGCGGTCGGGGAAATAGGATGAATTGCCGCGTTTGCGCGCCTCGCGGTCAAGCGCGGTGCTTGGGCGCACATAATGGGCGACATCGGCGATGGCGACCCACACAATATGACCGCCCTCGTTTTTCGGATCGTCGTCCGCATGGGCCCAGCAGGCATCATCATGGTCGCGCGCGTCCCAAGGGTCGATTGTGACCAAAGGCATATCGCGCATGTCGGTGCGGCCCTTGAGGCCGGCTGGCTTCATGGCGTCGGCTTCGGCAATCACCTCATCGGGGAAATCATCGGGAATGCCATGTTGGTGAATGGCGATCAAAGACACGGCTTTGGGTGCTGATGGATCGCCCAAACGGTTGACGATGCGCGCGCGCGGCAACCCCATGCGCGCCTTGGGTCCGGCCTGTTCGGCTTCGACCAATTCGCCGTCCTTTGCGCCATGGGTGGCATCGGCGGCAACGCTCCATTCGGTGCCAAGCCCCTTGTCGATGGGCAAGATGCGCCCGCCTTCCGCGCCTTTGCGAAAGACGCCCAGAACCTTATGGGGGTTCGTGCCGATCCGGCGGATCAGCTTGGCATCATATGTGTTGCCCTCGCCTTCGCCCAAGGACACGCGGGCCAAAATCCGGTCGCCTTCGCCCAATGCGGGATCGGAGGCGCGCAGCGCCATGAAAATCTTTGGCTCCGGTCCCTCGCCTTGCCATTCGAGCGGCTTGGCCGTGAGGTCGCCGTTGCTGTCCGGGCCAAGAATTTGCAGCACAGACACAGGCGGCAACCGGTCGGGATCGCGATAGGTCTTTTGACGCTTCTCGAGATGCCCTTCCGCCTCCAACTCTTTCAGGATGCGTTTCAGGTCGATCCGCGCGGCGCCTTTGATGCCAAAAGCTTTGGCAATGTCGCGTTTTGCGGTTTGTGTCGGGTGGTCGGAAATCCATGCGAGAATCTCCGCCTTGGAGGGCAGCTTGCTCATGCCTATGCCGTAACACGGCGCGCGGGCGGCGTCATCGGGAAAGAACTGGCGCGGGCGCGGCATGCGCCAAATTGTGCAAATCCTCGGCGGTGTCGATGTCCTGAAGCGTGTCGATCAGGGTAGTGCGCAGACCGCCAAGGCTGGCGCGGCTGTCCGCAAGGGCATGTTCGCAGGACCAGCGCACGTTTTTGAAAAGCCCGGGCGGGGGCGGGGCGCTGCGTTTGAGGCCGGTGAGCCAGAAACCGCCGTCCGGTGCGGGGCCAAAAACCGCCTCATCGCGCCCAAGCGCGGCAAAGGCACGGGCGATATGTGCAGGGGTGATGCCGGGAATATCCGCGCCAATGATACAAACCGGGCCTTTGGGAAGGCCATACATCAACCGCGCCATGCGCGTGCCAAGATCACCGTTGCCTTGCGCGACGCGGGGCAGATGCGCGGGCCAAATCGGGGTCATCAATCCGGTGCGGTCCGGCGCGACGGCGAGGATCAATTCCCAACGCGGGTCAGACAACCGGCGCAGCAAAGCGGCGCTTTGGTGGCGAAACCACCATGCCGAAGTCGTCATGCCAAGATCCGCGCCAAGGCGGGTTTTGACACGGCCCGCTTGCGGAACTTTCAGCATCACCACAAGGCGCTGGCGATAGGACAAACCGGGTGTCATCGGGCGAAATAGTCGCGCAGGATACGGCTGTAAATGGATTTCAATTGGTGGATTTGAGCCACCTCGACGCGCTCGTCGACCTGATGCATCGTCTTGCCGACAAGACCGAATTCCACCACGGGGCAATGGTTTTTCACGAATCGCGCATCCGATGTGCCGCCCGATGTGGACAGCTCTGGCGCGATACCGGTTTCGGCCTCGACCGCGCGGGCGATGATGCCGGAAAAATCACCCGGCGGGGTGAGGAAGCTTTCGCCGGATATTTTGATTTTGAGGTCGGCTTCGATCTTGAATTCATCAGCAATCTTCCCGGCCTCGGCGCGCAGCCAATCCGACAGGTCCGCGCCGGTATGGGCGTCATTGAACCGGATATTGACGGTGGCACGGCTGGCCTCGGGAATGACATTTGTGGCCGGATTGCCGGTGTCTATTGTGACCACGGCAAGGGTCGAGGCATCGAAATGTTCGGTGCCGGTGTCGAGCTTATGGGAGGACAGCCGGTCCATCAATCGCGCCATCGCGGGCAACGGGTTGTTGGCGCGATGCGGGTAGGCGGCATGACCTTGGGTGCCGCGCAGGGTGAAGAACGCATTGAGCGATCCCCGCCGCCCGATTTTCATCATCTCGCCCATAGTGTCGGGGCAGGTCGGCTCGCCCACAAGGCAGACAGACATCGCCTCTCCCTGCTGGGCCATCCAATCCAAAAGCGCCAGAGTGCCGTCTTCGGCATCGCCCTCTTCATCGCCGGTGATCGCAAGGATCAGCGCGCCGTCTTTGGGCATATCATTGGCAAAATCAATCGCGGCGGCGGCAAAGGCGGCCACGCCGGATTTCATATCGGTGGCCCCGCGCCCATACATAAAACCGTCTTTCACCTCGGCACCGAAGGGCGGCATGGTCCACGCATCGGGATCGCCCAAGGGCACCACATCTGTATGACCATTAAAGCCGAAACTCTTGGCTGCGGCTTTGGCACCAAAGCGGGCGTATAGGTTGGCAATGCCGCCGCGATCAACGCGGGTGCAGGTGAAGCCCGCCGCGCTCAACAGCTCTTCGAGCAAGACCAAGGCGCCGCCTTCATCCGGCGTGACCGACGCGCAACGGATCAGCGCAGCCGTCAGCGCTTCGGGATCGGTTGCGCCGGTGTCGTCACGTAGGTCATCCGCGATTGACGGAGCGGGGGATGCGGTCATTTTGCTCTCCTTTTGGGGTTTGTATGTAGCCTCTCGCGGCCACGGGGGAAATCCAAAACGTTGTAAAAAAGCCGCGATTTCGGAGCTTTAGCAGGGCTTCCTTCGCGAAAGCCGTATGGAATGGGACTGTCATATGTTAACCATTTGGTAATAATGACCCGAGGCAGGGCAACCAAAGTGGGGCCGCAATAGGCCCCTATCGAGCAGAATAAAGATGATAATAGTTTGATAACGTTGGATTATATCCGGCGTGCGATGGGGTATCCTGTCTCCAACAGGGGTTGGAGCAGTCATGGTTGCGGCATCAAAGCTGTCTGTAAACAGCAACGCCTCTGCACTGCAGATGGCACAGGAAATTTTTGGTCCCGGCGTTCAGGTGGTCGGGGCTTCGGTCAGTGGTGACAGCCGCTCTTCGGGTGTTTTCGAAGGTGGCGACACGGTTGCGCCTGGATTGACGCCGGCGGATACTGGTGTGATTTTGTCCACAGGGCGCGCCGATAGCGTGACCAATCCCGCCGGCACCGTCGGAAAAGGTTGGAACACCCGCCCTGCCGACGCCAACCAGTCTGATTTTCGAAGCACCAACACCCGCGGCCTTGATAACGAGGCGGGCTTTAACGAGGCCGCAGGCACCCGTACCTTTGATGCGGCCTATATGGACGTAGATTTCATTCCCGATGGCGATGTGATGACGATGCAATTCGTTTTTTCATCCGAAGAATACCCTGAGTTCACCACCGGTCAGTATCAGGATTTCGTCGGCGTTTGGGTCAATGGTCAACAGGTCGAGTTGGCGGTGGGTGATGGTGATATTGATCCGGGCAATATAAACGGATCAGCGAACCAGAACCTTTATGTCGACAATGCCAACTCGGAGTTCAACACCGAGATGGACGGGTTCACCGTCACCATGACATTGACCATGCCGGTCAATGCAGGGGCGCTCAATTCGATCCGTATCGGCATCGCGGATGTCACCGATACCAGTTATGATAGCAATCTTTTGATTGCAGGCGGGTCGGTGCAAACCGCCGTGGTGGCACATGAGGATGTCGGCAATGTCTTTGCCGAAGGCTCGACGACGATCGACGTGCTGGCCAATGACTATAACGTCTCTGGCGGTCAATTGTTCATCACCCAGATCAACGGCAATAACGTTTATCCCGGGCAGGTGATCACGCTGAAAACGGGTCAGCAGGTGTTTTTGAACACCCGCGGCACCTTGACGGTGCTTGCCGATGAGGATGTCGAAGACGTCAGCTTTACCTACACCATCCAAAGCGAAACCGGCCAAACCGATGTGGGGTTTGTTACCGTTAGCTCGATCCCTTGCTTTGTTGCCGGCACGATGATCCGCACGCCGGATGGAGACGCCGCGGTCGAGAGCCTTGAACCCGGTGATCTGGTGATGACCAAGGATGACGGTGCGCAACCATTGCGGTGGATCGGGCGGCGCGGCGTTGCGGCCACGGGTGATTTCGCCCCGATCCGCATCGACGCCAATACCTTTGGCCGTCATGACGCCTTGTTTCTGTCGCCTTTGCATCGCGTATTGATCCGCGATCATTTGGCCGAATTGATGTTTGGCGAGGCCGAGGTTTTGATCGCCGCCAAGGATCTGGTCAATGATTGTTCGGTCCGGCGGATCGAGGGCGGTGCGGTAGAATATGTGCATTTGCTGTTTGACCGGCACCAAGTGGTCTATTCCGCCGGGTTAGAAACCGAAAGCTTCCTGCCGGGGCCGCAAACCAACAAGAGTTTCGAAGCGGAGATTGTGCGCGAGATCTGTGCGATTTTCCCCGAGATCGATCCCGAAACCGGAGCCGGATATAGCCCCGCCGCGCGCCGCCTCCTGCGCGGCTTCGAGGCACGGCTGTTGTTTGGCGAGCGGAGCGCCGCGTGATCCGTCCCGATTTAGTTTCGATATCTTTTTCTTGTCTGGCTCGGGTGTTCTGATGGCTTGGATCGGTCTCTCTGATACAGGTGGGTGCGTGCTCAATCCTGCGGGATTGACGGCGGGGGAGATGCCGAAAGGGCAAGGCGCCACACAGCGACAAATGCCGCAGGGCACGATCATGCTCGAGACCCGATTGTCACCGGACGGGCGGCCGCAATCGCTCTTGTCGTACCAGCGCAGCCACCCTTGGCATAGCGGGTTTTCCCTGCATTCCCTGCCGGATGGGGGGCTGGCAGTGGCCAGCTCTTTGGGCGATCATGTTGCCCATGGGGTGTTGCATCACGACGGCGCGGGGCGCACCGATGTCTTGCGCATCAGCTACAGTTGGAGCGTGCCCGAAGGGTGGGGGCGTTTGACGGTCGAGCGCCCGGAGGGACCGTCTTGTGTGACGATCACACTCAAGGCGCCGCCGCCGATGATGATGGAAGATTTGCATCACATGTTACGTGACCCGTTACGGCGCAGCATGGATGCGGATGTAATTTTTGCGGCTTTGTCGGACCGGATTGAACCGGTCGGCCCCACCCCGACGCTTAGCCTCGCCACGCCTGTCGCGGCGGCTGGCGGTTATCGCACCGCAAGCACGTTACAGCGCGGCGATCTGGTTTATACGCCATCGGGGGATCTGGTGCCGGTGCTGCAAACCGTGCGCCGCACGGTGCCCGCGCGCGGCAATTTTGCGCCGGTGCGGTTGCGCGCGCCCTATTTCGGTTTGCAACAAGACATCATCGTCGGACCGGAGCAACGGTTGATGATCAGCGGATCAGAGGTTGAATATCTTTTCGGGGCCGAGGCGGCATTGGCATCGGCGGGTCATATGATCAACGGCGTCTCCGCCATGCGTTGTGATGCTCATCTTCTGGTCAGCTATGTGCAGGTGGTCTTGCCCAAACACGAGGCGGTTCTGGCAGCAGGCTGTGCGGTCGAGAGCCTGTATATCGGACGGTTGCGGCGCGACCCCGTCGGTTTGGCGGCGAGCATCCTGTGCGATGTTTCGCGCGGCGCATTGCCTGAACATGCCCGCGTCAGTTATCCGGTTTTGAAGCATTTCGAGGCGGTGACTTTGGCCGATCACCGCGCCGCCTGATCTATTCGGCGAAGCGTCGATTTTCGCCTTCAGGCACCCGCTGTCACCTATCGTGGGCAGGGCACCTGTCAGTGCAGGCGGTATCTTGGGCGCGGTTTGCACCGGTCCTAGGCCGAAACGTTCGCGAACTGTGGCAAAGACATGGGGCAAAGATATCATGCACAGGATATGCCGATGAGCATATGTAGACGACATACCTGCGGGAGGGCGCATATGCGGCCGAATGGCAGCGCCGGATTCTTTTTCGGATAGCCCCGCAACAGGCCGTTGGCCGCTTGCCTCGCAGGGATTTCAATGGCGCCGAGGGTGCATAGCCTTGGCAATTGCGCCTTCGCGGTCCTATATAGCGCCAATAGAGACCCGCGCGTGAACCGCTCGCAAGACAGACCAAAGGATGCGTGAATGACCAACCACCTTTATCAAAACGATTTGCCCGATGGGCTCGACATGGGGCCGGTCGTGGCGATTGATTGCGAGGCGATGGGGTTGCATGCGCACCGCGACCGGCTATGCCTTGTGCAACTGTCGGGTGGGGATGGCAATGTGCATCTGGTGCAGATCGCCAAGGGCCAGCGTGAGGCGCCGAACCTTTGCGCAATGCTCGAAAATCCTGATGTGCTCAAGCTGTTCCACTTCGGCCGCTTTGACATTGCGGGAATGTATCACACATTCGGGGCCTTGGCCGCTCCGGTGTATTGCACGAAAATTGCCAGCCGTCTGGTGCGCACCTATACGGACCGTCATGGGTTGAAAACACTGGTGCAGGAGATGTTGGGTGTTGATATTTCCAAGCAGCAGCAGATGAGCGATTGGGGCGCGGAAGAATTGAGCGCGGCGCAATTGGACTATGCGGCTTCGGATGTTTTGTATTTGCACCGTTTGCGCGAAGAAATGAACAAACGCCTTGAGCGCGAGGACCGGATGGAATTGGCGCAGGCCTGCTTTGATTTCCTACCGACGCGCGCAAAACTGGATATCGCCGGTTGGCCCGAGACGGATATTTTTGCCCATGCCTGAGTTGGAAGATAGCGCTCGCGCGGCCGTGTTTTTAGACGCCGCGCGCCGTGTGATCGGGATCGAGGCCGATGCTTTGGCTCAGCTCGGCGCGGGCTTGGACGACAGTTTCGCCGAAGCCGTCGAATTGATGCTCGCGGTCCAAGGCCGTGTGATCATTGTCGGCATGGGCAAGTCCGGACATATTGCGCGCAAGATTGCCGCCACATTAGCCAGCACCGGCACACCGGCGCAATTCGTGCATCCGTCCGAAGCCAGCCATGGCGATTTGGGCATGTTGACACGCGCCGATGTTGTGATGGTGCTGTCCAATTCGGGCGAAACGCCGGAATTGGCTGATGTTATTGCCTATACGCGCCGTTTTAATATCCCGATGATCGGCGTCGCCAGCCGCGCGGAGTCGACGTTGATCAAGCAGTCTGATGTGCGCATCGTGTTGCCCCGCGCCGAGGAGGCTTGCGGCACCGGCGTCGTGCCAACCTCGTCAACGACAATGACGCTTGCCCTTGGTGATGCTTTGGCCGTGGCCTTGATGGAGCATCGCCAGTTCACGCCTGAACATTTTCGCGACTTCCATCCGGGTGGCAAATTGGGCGCGCAGCTGAGCCGTGTGAGTGATTTGATGCATTCGGGGGCGGCTTTGCCGTTGATCGGCATGGACACGCCGATGGGGGATGCCTTGCTTGAGATCAGCCAGAAAGGTTTTGGCGTGGTTGGGGTAACCGATGTCGAGGGACGCCTTGCGGGGATCATCACCGATGGCGATTTGCGTCGCCACATGGACGGGCTTTTAAGCCGTACCGCCAAAGATGTGATGACCCGCGCGCCTTCGACGCTCACGCCGGAGGCTTTGGCGGAAGAGGCCGTGGCGGTGATGAACGCCCGCAAGATCACCTGTTTGTTCGTGGTTGACCCGACGGGCAATGGCGCGCCGGACGGGTTGTTGCACATCCACGATTGCCTGCGCGTCGGGCTCGGATAAGGCGTGGCGCGCGAGAACCTTCACTCGCGGGTGGTGGCATGGCTGAAAATCCTGCTGCCTGTGGCGGCGCTTGGGTTGTTGTCGACACTTTTCTTACTGTCACGCAGCAACGAGCCAGCGGACTCCATCCCATTTGCCAAGGCTGACCTCACCCAGCGTGCGGCAGAAGAAGGCATGACTGATGCCTCGTTTTCCGGCGCAACGATGCGGGGCGATATGGTGCAGTTTTCGGCGGCAACGATGCGGCCTGACCCGGTGGACAACCGGCAGTTTTTGGCCCAGGCGGTGAGCAGCCGCATCGCGCTTGCCGGCGGTGGCGTGATCAATCTCAGTGCGACTTCGGCTCAAACCGATGGCGGCGCAGTGCATGTGGTGCTGGATGAAGGCGTGGTTCTGTCCAGTTCGACCGGCTATGACATCACCACCGATCAGATCCGTGCGGATATGAGCATGCCCTATCTTGAAACCGCCGGTGAGGTGGTTGGGCGCGGTCCGGCAGGTGATTTTACTGCGGGTAAAATGCAGCTATCGGCCCCGAACGGAACCGGAGATGCGCAATTGCTTTTCACACAAGGCGTCCGGCTGATATACCGTCCGGCAGGAGGCTCGGCCGCGAGCCCGAATGAGGATAAGGAGTGACGCGAGTGTCCGTTGAAAAATCCATTGCCGCCTACGGGTTTTGCTTGATTGCGGCGGCATGTCTTTGGATTGCAGGTCCGGTTGCGGCGCAGGGCGTGGCCTTTGGCGCGATGGCGGACCAAGGCGATGCACCGGTCGAGGTGACGGCGGATAATCTCGCGGTCAACCAAAGCGATGGCACCGCGATCTTTACCGGACATGTGGTGATTGCCCAGGGCGCCATGAGATTGGCGGCCCCCAAGGTCTTGGTGATCTACGCAGAGGCGAGTGAACGGATTGAGCGGCTTGAGGCCAGTGGCGGCGTCACATTGGTGTCTGGAGAAGATGCCGCCGAGGCCCGTAACGCGCGCTATGATATCGACGCCCAAGTGATCGTCATGGAGGGTGACGTTCTGTTGGCGCAGGGACCGTCGGTTATGTCGTCTGAGCGGATGACTGTTGATTTGGAAAAGGGCACGGCGCAAATGGGTGGCCGTGTGCGTACGATCTTGAAGCAAGGCAAATAAGCAATGGGTGAGCTAACGGCAAACGGTGCAGGCGCGCCGCAATTGACGGTGACCGAAGGCACATCGGGGTTGCATATTGTTAACCTGCGCAAATCCTACAAGAAACGTGTGGTGATCCGTGATGTGACGATCGATTTGCAACGGGGCGAGGTTGTGGCTTTGCTTGGCCCGAATGGCTGCGGCAAGACGACGACATTCTACTCGATTGCGGGATTGGTGTATCCCGAGGGCGGTCACGTGATGATTGACGGGCGCGATGTGACCGGATTGCCGATGTATCGCCGCGCCAAATTGGGCATCGGGTATCTGCCGCAAGAAATGTCGGTGTTTCGCGGGCTTAGCGTCGAAGATAACATCGGGGCGATTCTCGATATCACGGTGAAAGATCCGCATAAGCGGCGTGAGCGTCTCGAAGAGTTGCTGTCCGATTTTTCAATTGAACACCTGCGCCGTGCGCCGGCATTGGCCTTGTCGGGCGGCGAACGGCGTCGGGTCGAGATCGCGCGCTGTCTGGCCGCCGATCCGAAGTATCTTTTGTTAGATGAACCTTTTGCCGGCGTTGACCCGATTTCGGTCGGTGATATCCGGCATCTGGTCTCGGATTTGAAAAAACGCGGCATCGGTGTATTGATCACCGACCACAATGTGCGCGAAACGCTCGAGATCGTTGATCGCGCTTATATCTTGCACGACGGCAAGGTTTTGATGTCCGGCACCCCCGACGAAGTGGTGCGCAACGAGAATGTGCGGCGTGTTTATTTGGGCGATAACTTTAAGATCTCTTAACGCCCGCGCAAGAAATCGCGCATGTATCGGGGATTCTTTTTGCCCATGTGGATTGACAACATCGTGGGATCGGGCGTCAAATAGGGTATGACATTCGTGCTTCTTGCCTTGCTTTCTTGTGCGGCCTTCTCGTTGGGGCTGAACGTGGCTTCGCAAAGCCGGTGTCTCATCCCAGCATCCGGCTGCTAACATTTCAGCTCGCGCGCCGATGGTGCGCGAGGCTTGATTAGGCTGCCGGTGTGTCATGTAAAGGAGACGACATGCGCTACCAGATCAGTGGAAAACAAATCGATATCGGCAAGGCGTTGCAAACCCATGTTCAAACCGAATTGGGCGAAGCAGTAAGTAAATATGCCGAGCGTCCGACTGACGCACAGGTGATCTTCTCCAAAAGTGCGAGCGAATTTGTGTGCGAGGCGACGGTGCATTTGTCCACCGGATTGACCGCGCAAGCCAAAGCGCACGAACACGAAATTTACGCCGCTTTTGACAGCTGCTGTGCCAAGTTGGAAAAACAATTGCGCCGCTACAAGCGCCGTTTGAAAGACCATCACAGCAACCGATCGCAGCCAGTTGAACTTTTTGCGGGTTCCTCGTATATCCTCGCCTCAGATCACGCGGATGATGAAGATTCGGAACCCGAGACACTGCAACCGATTATCGTGGCCGAGATGGAAGCGAAGATTCCTTCGCTGTCAGTCGGCGAAGCGGTGATGCAGATGGAACTCGCAAATGCTCCGGTTCTGATTTTCCGCAATGAAGGTAACGAAGGGGTCAACGTGGTATATCGTCGTGAAGACGGCAATATCGGTTGGATAGATCCCAAGAATTGAGGCGGCGGGGTTTACCCACGCAGTCGGAGCGATATACGGACTATGGAACTATCCAAGATCCTCAAGCCTGAGGCGGTCAAGGTAATCTCGGCGGCCTCAAGCAAAAAACGGCTATTGCATGAATTCGGGGACCTTGCGTTCTCCGCCTATGGTATTCGTGCGGGATTGGCTGTCGAAGCGTTGCAAGAGCGCGAGAGCCTCGGTCCGACCGGAGTGGGTCATGGCGTGGCCCTGCCTCATGCGCGGATCGACGGGATCAGTGATGTGATCGGTGCGTTCATCTTGCTCGAAAAACCGGTCGATTTCGAAGCCGTTGACCGCCAGCCGGTCGATATCGCTTTTGCGCTTTTTGCGCCCGAAGATGCAGGGGTCGAGCACCTCAAGGCGCTGGCGCTTGTTTCTCGGACCCTGCGTGATGCCCGTGTCTGTGCGAAATTGCGTGCCAATGCAGATGCTGCAACGCTTTACACGATCCTGACCGAAAGTCCGGCGGTGCAAGCGGCGTAACGCCATGCGGAATTTTCAACTTTAAAACGGCGCGCGAGATTGCGGGCCGTTTTGTGTTTGGTGGGTTCTGACTTATGCCGTCTCGGCCCAAGGGCCAAAACCGAACATCATGTAATCGCGTTGATAGATATCCGCGATCATGGCTTCGATGTCACCGTCATAGATATCGGCCAATGCAAACGGAGCATCGTCCCGCGCGGCAACGGGATCGGGCGGGTCGGTGCGGCCAACCTGATGGGCAATGGCGGGCAAATAGGCTTCCATCTCGTCTTCGCGCAAAATGAAATCCGGCAGGGCAAAGGTGCCAAAGCCTTGCACCGTATTTGCGGCGCTGGCCCAAGTGCTGTCGATGCGCACGCCGGTTTGTCCGGCAAGATTGGCCTTTAAAAAGGTCAGGAAGGCGACGAAAGCTTCGCGGTGGGCGCGGCGATCATAGGCCCCATCGGGCTTTTCCATCGGCCCCTGTCCCGGGATCGGCAATTTATAAAGTTTGCGCAGGGTTTTGCGGATGTCGGAATAGGCCGCAGTGCCCGTGGACAGAATATGTGTGCAAAACGCATGATGGGCGCGGGCGGCGGGATGGCGCAGCACGGTGAAGGTCCGGTGGCCGGTATGGCCGCGCTTCCATTGCCGCAGCGCCTTTTGGTTGAATTTGGTTTGCAAGGCGCCGGTGTCCACCCCGTCGAGCGCTGCCATCCAGTCTTGCACCTGCGCCTCCGGTCCGCCGCGCACCGGTAGGTAGAGCAAGGGCGCGGTGGCACAGGCTACATAGGAGGGCACCACAGGGCCGCGGCGCGGTTCAAAGTTCGGAGTGCGGGTCAGGTTGAAGGTATCCAGCCGCACCAAAGCCTCCTCCATGGCCTCGAAATTCTCGACCTTGTCGGAAATCGGGCTGGGATTTTGTTTCTTCAGCTTCTTATCGAGGCTGTCCAAGGCTTCATCCAGACCGAGATATTTGGCTAGGCCGTTCATCACCTCGACGCTTTGCAGGTCTTCATAAGCGACATAAAATGCAGTTTGACCAGAACATTGCAGCGTGTTGAGCAGGGTGACCTGAAAGGCTTGCAGCTTGGCGAGATGGCGCTCGAATTCATCACGGTCGAATTCGGCCTTGCCGTCCTTGCGGCGTCGCGCATCGGTCAGCTTCCATTGCCCGGTCGCTTGGGCAATTTTCCAGCTGACGTAACTGTCTACCGGATTGCGGGTCAGGATGATCTTGGCGCAGCGCGGATCATTGAGCGTCATGTCCAAGGCGCGCGGGTCGTGGTCGTGGAAAAACCGGAAGCCCCCCAATACGCCATTCTGTGCTTTGACCGTTTCGATCAAACGCGCGGGGTCGCCTTCGCGCATGGCTTGAGTAACCCCAAGGATATTGTCGACATTCGGATAGCCAATGAAATGCGGATTAAAGGCTTCGCCGTGGCATTCGATGCCCTCAAAGGCGTTGAGGTTCGCTTCCAGAAAATTCGATCCGGTGCGCATTTCGGCAAAAACGACGAAGTAGTCAAAACGGGCGGTCATTGGGTATTACTGCACCAGATAGGGTTTGCGCGATTTACGCGGGGCGAGGTTTTTATCATTGGTAACAGGGAAATCGCCCATGAGATAGGGATGCATTCCTTGGTTTTTGAGGTTCTGCAAGAACTGGCCAAATCCCGAAAGATCGACCATTTTCGGGGCTTCGGCCAAGCGGCGCATGTTCTTTGGGCCGATCTCGTCGATGATGGTCTGCAAAGGCTCCATCGGAGCTTCGATAAACTCCGCCATGGACCAGATGCGAATGCGGGCCTTGCTATAGGGGGACCGCAGCACGTCGAGATGTTGGCTTTCGATGCGTTGAAGGCGCGCGGCTTCGGCGCGGATCTCGGCAAAATTCTTGTTGGAAAAGAAAAGCGGCACCGCCCATGCGCCGCTAATTACGCTGATCTGGGCGTTGGGATCTTTGGCAAGATCCCAGCTGATGTCCTGATTGTCGCGGGGGCCGAATTGAAAGCATTGCCGTTCGCCGCGGGTGTTCCAGATCAGGTTGGTGAGAAAGCCTTTGGGATTGTAATCACGTATTGCGGCACTGTCGCTCAGTGCGCCGTTGATGATGTTTTGCCCGCCGTGATATTCCACCTGTTCGGGGCCATAAAGATGCCCGTGCACCCGTGCACCCGTGGCTTTTCCGAGCCATGACTCGAAATCCTCAAACAGGTCTGAAAACCCTTCGAACACCGAATATTTTGACGAGGTCATGCCGTTGTCCCACCCGTCGTTGGGCCACCGACCCTGCATATAAAGGCCGGGGCGGCCACGGGTGCGGCGCTCGACGGCCTTGGCGAAAATCCGGTCGATTTTACCAGGGTTGGGCTCCGTGCGCTTCATTGCGCCGGCGGAATCGGTCAAAAATGCATCATACAGCCGGTCCGCGTGGGGCCAGATTTTGCGGGCTACAAAACAATCGGAGCGGCGCAACAGTTGCAGGTGATCGTCGTAGAAAATATGCGGTTTGCCTTGAAAATCAAATTTGCTCAGCGTGAGTGAACGGCTTTCGATATTGGTGGAGTATTGCCGTGCCAGCGTTTGGAAATAGCTTTCGTCGGGAATCCAGACTTTGGAGAAATAGCGGTCATAGGTTGCGCGTTCAGGGTCTTCCAATATCGCCGACAGCGTTTGCCGCGTCAGGCACCACCACTGGCTCCCCATATGCGGGAGGATGCCATTGGGAATGCGGCGTTTGTAGCCAATCCGGCGTTGCAGCAAAACGTAACGGTCAAAAAGATACCGGTGTTTTTTCCACGAAAACGGAAAACGCATGGTGAAGCGTTCGTGATCCAATCCCCCCACCGTCCACGGCACATCCGCCGTTGTTGCGCTTTCAATGAAATCGGTGCGCGGGCGGCTGTCGAGATAGTCGATCAATTCCTGCACAGGCCGCAGCGGCAGGCAGGCGCCGGAAGCAAGGTAGACATGGCGCACATCGGGAAAGCTTTTCAGCATGAGTTCCGAAGCGGATTGTGCGCCGGCGACGATGCCCCATGTGCCCCATTCACATCGGTGCCGCACACATAATTTGACGTCCGGTATATCGGCCAAGGAAGCGGAGAACGCGGCATAGGTTTTGCGGGGCACGGCCTTGTCGACATGGATCACGACCGGACAGCCTGCCGCCGCCCAGTGACGGGCCACCTGCTCGGCCCGGGCCAGTGCTGTATGCACCAGCATAATGATCCCAACGCTCACCTGCGGTTGCTCCTGTGTTGGGGCGGCTCATTGGCCATGCCCCGGTATGTCCGTGCGCCCCGAAGGACCATTGTCAGGCCCAGTTGCCTTTTGACATCAACCCGAGGATCTCAAGTTGCCGCCAGTTGATATACTTCTCCGACCATTTGCACCAAAGTTCGGGGTCGTCCTGTAGCGTTTCTGCGTAGGCCTTGTATTCGACCGAAGCGGCATAATGCTGTTTGCGTTCCAATTCCTCGGCGGCCTTGGCGGTGAAGGTGTCGAGAAATTTCGTATGCAGCAAAACGCCGCTGGCTTTTTCGCCACCCCATTCATCATATACAAGGTTTAATCCGCGCGGCAAAAGCATATGGGTCGAGCTGACATAAGCGTATTTGCGGTCCCATTTCACCAAGGGGATCTTGTTCAATGCGGGTGCCTTGGCGGGTTTGTCGGGAAAAAACACCCGTTGGCGCGGTCCGCCCTGAATCCACAGATTGCCGAAGATTTTGTTTTTGGTGATGGTATAATTGCCGCTGTCGAACCAATTGGCGATTTGCAAAGGATCCTGGCCCGCTTGATAGGGTTCGGCGTCGATGCGACCCTTGGGATACATATCCAAAAGCATGGCAGAGAAGCTTTTGATCGACGAGGCGTCCAGCCAATCCGTCAGCGCCCGCAGGGGCCGCGTGTCGCAAAACGGATAGACCAAAAACTCATCCGGATCGACGACCAAAGCCCAATGCCCGTCGGCGTATCGCATTTGCAGCCAGTTCAGCCAGTCCACCCCAAAGCGCGCCCGCTTATACCCGGATTCGGTATGCCACAGGGATACGTCGGGTTGATCGGCCAGATATTCGGCGCTGCCATCGGTGCTGCCATTATCGACAATGAAAAAGTGGTTCACGCCGATATCACGGTAGTATTTCAAAAAGAATGGCAGGCGGATTTTCTCGTTGCGCAGGGTTGAAAACACCAAGATATCGCCACGACGGATATGCTTGGTGCGGTCTGCAATGGAGTTCAACTCACGCCGTTTCCGGAACGCACGAATGCGCCAGCGTCGCCGCTGAACCCTGAGCCGATAGGACTGCAGTGCACCCAAAACCGTATCCCCTTATCCTGCCGCGTTTTACGCAGGTCATGGGATGCGATATCATGCCATTCTTAAGACGGCATTGAAATGTGTGTCCCAATCCGGCGCAATGAAACGCGAAGGTATGCCTTCGTCTTTGGCGCCAGATGCCCGCTTGCCTTTGGCAAGACCCATAATAATCTTTTGCCAATGATACCCGTCATTTACCTCTGCGTAAACGGGTAAACCGCCGAGGACTTCGGTGAAAACCGGTAAGGGCGCGGCGACGATCGGACATCCGACCTGTGCCGCTTCGACGGCAGGAAGCCCATAGCCTTCGGCGAAGCTGGGAAACAACAATGCCCGGGCCCGGGACAGCAGCGTGACGATCTGGCCATCGGTGAGGTCGTGCAGCTCATGGATGGGGGCGTCAGCGGGCAGGGCGTCGAGCCGCGCAAAGACCGCTTCGTTTTGCCAGCCGCGTTTGCCGCAGATCAACAAATGCGGCACGTCACACGCGGGCATTTCGGCGCGCATCCGGTCCCAAATGTCGAGCAAAAACGCATGGTTTTTACGCGGCTCTATGGTGCCGAGGATCATAAAAAACGGCTTCTCATCTGCGGACAAGCGGTTGAGCACGTCGGGAAGCGGCGCGCCCGGGATGCTCTCGACGCCCAGATGGGCAACGATGGATGCGGGCGGCGGGGCAACCTTGGCCAAATGGGCCTCGACACGGGTGCGGGTATCTTGCGAATTGTAGATCACGCGATCCGCATAGGCGCCGATACGGCGTAGCAGAGCGGCAAACCGCAGCACCGCTTCGGGCCGCGTATATTGCGGGTAATCCAAGGGGATCGCGTCATGGATCAACACGTTTATTTGCGCCCGTGGTCCGTGGCGTAGGGCGTGGAGCACCCGATCGGTAAGGTTGGAATGTCCGGTGTTGAAATACTGCAAGCCGCGCGGCAGGGCGCGGGTCAACATCCGTTGCAAACGATGCGGACGGCAGCGGGTGATGGCGTGACGGCGCAGGTCCGATTGCGCGCGTTTTTGCATCGGGGAAAGCTTGCGCGCCACGCGCGACAAACGGTCCGCTGCGCCCCAATCGTGCGCGCCGGTGATCCGCGCAAGCACGGCATCTGCTCCGTCGCGGTCAAGCAAAACATAGCCATAAGTCGTGCGCGCAAGCGTGAAAAACGGGATGCCCGTGTCGGCCACCAAATGCCGCAGATAGGCAAGTTCTACACGGTCCACACCTGTCAAAACCTCACCGCTCCGACGGATCAGACGGGTGATGTCCAACACGCGCGCAGGCGGGGGATTATTTGTCGTAATGGCCAGTTTGGTGCCATTTCCACGCGTCTGCGATCATGGTTTGCAAGGTCGAACGCGTGGGTGTCCAACCTAATTCTTGTTCGGCGCGGGTCGATCCCGATACCAGCTTGGTGCAATCTCCGGGGCGGCGCGCGCCTTCGTTGAAGGGCACCGCGCGATTGGTCACCGCGCGCGAATGGTCGATGACTTCGCGCACCGAAAATCCCGATCCGGTGCCCAGATTGAAAACCCGGCTGCCTTTGTCCTTCTCGAGCCATTTGAGCCCCAAAACATGCGCATCGACCAAATCGCAAACATGGACATAATCGCGGATGCAGGTGCCGTCCGGCGTCTCGTAGTCGGTGCCGAAAATCGTTAGCGCATCGCGCTTGCCGTCAATCGCATCCAGCATCAGCGGGATGAGATGGGTTTCGGGCTGGTGGTGCTCACCCACTTCTGCCTCGGGGTCGGCGCCCGCGACATTGAAGTAGCGGAAGATGACATGGTTCAGTCCGTTGGAAGCCTCGAAATCGCGCAGGATGTCTTCGATGGCGCGTTTGGATGCGCCATAGGCGTTGATCGGATGTTGCGCGGAATTCTCGTCCAAAACCACGTTGTCTTGATCGCCATAGGTGGCGCATGTCGATGAGAATACAAAGTTATGGCAATCCGCCGCGACGGCCGCTTCGATCAGGTTCAGCGAGCCTACGACGTTGTTGCGCCAGTATTTCCCAGGCACCTGCATGCTTTCGCCAACCTGTGACAGGGCGGCAAAATGCATCACGGCGATGGGGGCATATTTGGCAAATACCTCGTCGATCCGCGCACGATCCAGCAAGTCACCCTTTTCAAAGGGGCCGAATTTGACCGCGTCTTCCCAGCCGGTGACGAGGTTGTCGAAGGTGACAGGCGTGTAGCCTGCCGCGCGAAGTGCCTTGCAGGCGTGCGAGCCGATATAGCCCGCGCCGCCTGTCACCAGAACATTGGTCAATGGTCGTTCCTTTGTCTTGGTCTTGTTGCCAACAAAGCCGCTTATTGCGCGGCTTTGTTCACATGAACGATTTCTTCGAGGAATTGGCGCAGCTCGTCACGCAATTCGTCGCGGGCGAGAGCAAAGGACACCGTGGCTTGCAGGAAGCCGGCTTTGGAGCCGCAATCGAACCGTTGACCACGGAAACGATAGCCATAAACATTACCATTCGGAATTTCTTCGGCAATGGCATCGGTGAGTTGAATTTCGCCGCCGGCACCGGATCGCTTCTGGTTCAGGTTTTGCAGGATTTTCGGCGTCAGGATATACCGTCCGATCACGGCAAGGTTCGACGGTTCGTCGCCGGATTTGGGCTTTTCGACCATGCCTTTGACCGAGACGAGCGATCCCATGTCTTCTTTGACATCCAAAATACCGTAAGCCGACGCTTTTTCCTTGGGCACTTCCATCGCCGCAACGATGTTGCCTTGGGTTTCTTCATAGGCTTCGACCATCTGCTTGAGGCAGGGCTTCTCGGCGGCGATCACGTCATCGGGCAAGATCACGGCGAAGGGTTCGTTGGCGATCAGCCGGCGGGCGCACCAAACGGCGTGTCCCAGGCCAAGCGCCTTGTGTTGACGGATATAGGCGATGGCGCCGCTGTCCATATTGGTGGCTTTGAGGATTTCCAAAAGCTCTTTTTTGCCCTTGCGGCGCAGATCGGCCTCAAGGGTGGGAGAATGGTCGAAGTAGTCCTCAAGCGCGCCCTTGCCGCGGGACGTTACAAAGATGAATTCCTTGATGCCTGCTTCACGGGCCTCGTCGATTGCGTATTGGATCAACGGGCGGTCTACCAGCGTCATGATCTCCTTCGGCACCGATTTCGTAGCAGGGAGGAAACGCGTCCCCATGCCTGCGACCGGGAAAATTGCCTTGGTAATCTTTTTGCGCATCATTCACTCCTGAAAATATATTTGCCCGCAGCACCTTGGGATGCCGCATCTTATCATCTCGTTCGTCTAGGTCATATGACAATAGGGGGGAATTATGGAAAGCTGGGCTCAAAATTCGGGCGATGTGCTAAATATTCATCAAAATTCAGCCAAACCACGGGCGCCGGCGATGCGTTTGGCTTCGGCTCTGGCGCGCGACGCAAGGCGCCAGATCTTGAAAATTGGGCCGTTGCGCTGGCTGCGGCCAAAAAGCCCGCCCCACTGGAGCCAATAGCCCTCATTGGTGAAGCGTATTCGGTGAAATAGGGCGGTGTGCGAAAATATAAAAAGCGAAACTGTCCCACCAGACTCTGCACAGGATTTTGCCTGTTCTTTCAATTCTTTACGCTTGGAGAGAGGTCCAAATATCACGCGGTGACTACCGGTGCTCAGGGAGGCGAAAGCGCGAAAGCCGCAGGCAGCGCGTGACAGCGGCAGCAAGGGAGCGATTGCACGGCGTTGACCGTCATCTATTCCCGCGCGCAGGCTGCGTCGCAAGCGGCGGATATCACGCGGTTCGAGGCGTCCGTCGATCAGACAGGCAATAAGTCGCGCATCCTGCGCACGGATCTCTTCAGTCAGGCGTGTGGCCTGCTCCGATTCGGGACAGTGTTTGCGCAAGAAGACTGCAAGACTGGCGCCGATCTGATGCAGATCGCGGGGCGCACGGTTGGCGCGGCGGCGGGCAGAGGCGGCGTATCCGTGGTGGACTTGGGCCAGAGGCACGATGGCGGTGGCGTGACCCGATGCGGCCAGCCGCAGGTTAAGATCGCTTTCATCCAGATAGAACCGAAAGGCAGGATCAAACCCGCCCATATCGGCCAAAAGATCGCGGCGCACCGCCATATTGGTGCCTTCGGTTTTGATTGCGCGCTCGCGTGTCGGGTGCAAGACGGTGGCGCGGATTTCGTCGCTCATATGGATGTCGGCGGTGCGTGCGGCGCGGTCGATGCTGCGGGCTTTCCATTGAAAGCTGATGCCGTTGCGCCCCAATACATATCCCCCTGTGGTCATGACCTCGGGGTCGGCAAAGGGCGCGGCGAGATGGGTGAGCCAAAGCGGTTCGGGCACCGCATCATCGTCGATGAAGGCGACGATTTCGCCGGCGGCTTCGCCGATGCCAAGGTTACGCGCCGCAGAGATATTGGCAGTATCATAGGCGACGGTTTTTATCTCGCCGGCAAGACCCATGTCCTGCGCCACGCGCAGCCCTTCGGGGTCGGCGACGAGAATGATTTCATAGCTTGGATAATTCAGTCGCGCCACACCGGTGAGGCATAGGCGCAGCGCCGCAGCGCGCGCGCGGCTGACGATGATGACGGAAACCGAAGGAGGGGCTTCCGCAAGGCGCATTATTGCATGCCCATCTCGGCCATCATCGCTTCGATCCGTGGCACGTCTTCGGGGTTGTTGAGTTCCCAAAACTGTCTTCCGCGGGCCTCGACCTCGACGCAAAGAACAGGACGCCCGCGCTCCAAAAACCGCAGTTGTTCGAGGCCTTCAAGTCCCTCCAACGGACCGGAGTCCCATTTGGAATAGGCGGCAAGAGCAGAGGGGCGGTAGGCGTAGACACCGACATGGTGAAACACGGGGGTTTCATCCTCATCTGTGTAGGTTTTGGAGGTAAACGGAACGACTTCCTTGGAGAAATAGAGCGCATGGCGGTCCTTGCTGAACACCGCCGTGGTGCCGCCGACACGGCCCGCCTTGCGATCCTCCAACAATCCGTTCAAGGCCCGCGCATCACAGCGCAAAACCGGCGTCGCGACTTCGGCCATCGGATCGTTTTGCAATCCTTTGACCAAATCTTCGACGAACCAATGCGGGGTCAGCGGCGCATCGCCTTGCAGATTGACCACGATGTCATACCCGCCGCCGAGGTTTTCCAAGGCTTCGGCGCAACGCTCTGTGCCATTGGCGCAAGATTGCGAGGTCATCACCACCTCGGCGCCAAAGGCCTGCGCCGCGTCGCGGATGCGGTCGTCATCGGTTGCCACCACCACGCGGTCCACGCCACTGACGGAACTGGCCGCTTCCCATGACCGCTGGATCAGGCTTTTGGAGGTGCCGCCTGCGCCGGTCAAAGCGACCAGAGGTTTGCCGGGATAGCGTGTCGAGGCAAAGCGGGCGGGGATGACGACCAGAACCGGCATTTACGCGTCTTTCAATTCGACGCTTGGGCTGTAGGCGATGAAGAACGGATTGGCGTAGCCGTCTTTGCCATAGACCAGAGGGGAATGATCGTCGAAGCGCACGACCTTGCCGCCGGCGCCGTGCAAAACGGCGTGACCTGCGGCGGTATCCCATTCCATGGTGCGGCCGACGCGGGGGTAGATATCCGCCTCGCCCGTGGCGATCAGGCAGAATTTCAGCGACGAACCGGCGCTTTTCATGTCCGCGACGGCGTATTTATTGATGTAGTCATCGGTGGCCTGATCGCGGTGCGATTTCGACGCAACGACGAGCAAAGCTTCGTTATTGGCATCAGACACTTTGATGGGCACCAATTCACCGACCTTGGCCGGGTCAAAGGGCGCGGTTTCTTCATAGCTGTCGCCGGAGCTGTCGGTGAAGAACATGCGGTCCTTGGCGGGGGCGTAGACCACGCCGCGTGTGGGGGTGCCGTTTTCGACATAGGCGATGTTGACGGTGAAATCGCCGCGGCGATGGACGAATTCTTTGGTGCCGTCCAATGGATCGACGATCAAGAATGTCTTGCCGGTGCTGTCGTGGGTGTCGGCTTGTTCTTCGGTGACCAACATCACATCGGGAAAGGCGGCGCGCAGACCGGCCGAGATCAGCGCATCGGCGGCTTCATCGGCGGCGGTGACGGGGCTGTCGTCGGATTTGGTTTTGACCTCGAAATCGTCCGAGTTGTAAATTTCCATGATTTTGTCACCCGCCAAAAGGGCAAGGCGGCGCATCTCGATGGTCAGCTTTTCGTAATCCAATGTCACACTCCAGAGTGGCAGGGCGCAGCGGCGCTCCTGTTTTGTTGATAATATAATTAGGGCCACTTATGGTATGACCCTAACCGAACGGCAAGAATTCCGTGATATAAAGGCCGCCTAAAGCGGAGCAGTGAGGCGATGTTTCAACAATCCCAAAATAGGCGGGGCCGCAATTCCGCGATGGTGATGGGCGAGCTTGTCTATCATTCCATTGTGCGATCTGTGCGCAAAAGCCACCGCAATGCGATGGTGTCGCTGCTGAGCAATATGTTGCAGGTGGCGATTTTCGTGCTGGCTTTTTATGTGATGTTTTCGGTTCTTGGGCTGCGCGGCAATGCGCTGCGCGGGGATTTCCTGCTGTATATTATGTCGGGAATTTTCCTGTATCTGACCCATTCCAAGACATTGGGCGCAGTCGTGGGGTCCGAAGGGCCGGCCTCGCCGATGATGAAACATGCGCCGATGAATACCATCGTGGCGATTCTGTCGGCAGCGCTTGGTACGCTTTATATACAGGTGCTGTCGCTGTTTGTGGTGCTGTTCATCTATTATGTCGCGGTGACGCCCTTTGAGATGGATCAACCGATTGCGGCCTTTGGCATGCTGCTGATCGCGTGGTTTGTCGGCGTGGCTTTGGGCGTGGTTTTACTGGCGATCAAACCTTGGGCGCCGGGGTTTGTGGGGATTTTCACCACGATCTACCAGCGGGCCAATATGATCGCGTCGGGAAAGATGTTCGTGGCGAATACGTTGCCAAGCTTTATGTTGGCGATGTTTGATTGGAACCCGTTGTTTCACACGATTGACCAAGCGCGCGGCTATGTTTTTATCAATTACGCACCACGCTATAGCTCGTGGGAGTATGCGTTGATCATCGGTGTGGTGTTGTTGATGATCGGATTGATGGGTGAATTTTACACCCGCCGTCATGCTTCGGCGTCGTGGAGCGCGCGCCGGTGATCCGCCGGGTTCTTTTTGCTCGTTGGGGCGGTGCAGGCGCAAAATGCGGCTTTGCCGGCCTATTATGATGTCACCGGCGTGGCATCGAATGACGCGTTGAATGTTCGGGCGGCGCCTGAAGCGGATGCGCAAATTTTGGGCACTTTGGCATTTGATGCAACGAATGTCGCGGTCGTGACGTTATCAGGGGATCGGCGCTGGGCGATGGTGGGTGCGGGTGAAGGCTCCGGTTGGGTCGCGCTGCGTTACCTCGCGCGGCAAGACGGGCAGGAAGACGCCTTGCCTGCGGGCCTGATCTGCAGCGGGACAGAGCCGTTCTGGGCCTTGATGATCGATGATAGGAGAGCCGAATTCTCGCTGCCGGACGCGCCGCCTATTGAGTTGCGCGTCGGGCAAAGCCTGTCGGCGATGGGGTATAGTGGGCGCTATGGATTGTTGCTCGAGGGGCAGGATCTGGGCGCCACAGCGATCATTCGCCGCGAGATGTGCTCTGACGGAATGTCGGACCGGACCTATGGATTTGGTGTCGATCTGATGGTTGGCTCATCTGCGTCAAACGCCTTCTATGCAGGGTGTTGCCGTCTTGAACGCTAATCAACCACCCGCAGCGTCAAGTTGATCCGCCCACCTTTGGGCATCAGTGGCGAAGCACCAAATTTAATCCGGTCTACGCCGTGATAGGTCAACCGCGCCGCCCCGCCCATTACCACCACATCGCCAGAGTGCAACCAAAGCGATTCGGTTTTGCCGCCCCGTTCGGGATTGCCAATGCGAAAAAGCGCTTCATTGCCGAGGGAAATTGACACAACCGGATAGGCGAAATCGGCCTCGTCGCGGTCCTGGTGCAAGCCCATTCGCGCGCCTTCCGCGTAGAAATTCATTAAACAACAATCGGGGGACCGATCCGTTTGCGATACTGCCCGCCAGACCTCCATGATGGTTTCGGGGATGGCCGGCCATGCTGTGCCGTCCGGATGCTGCGGCGCGTAGCGATATCCGCGCCGGTCCGAAACCCAACCGTATGTGCCCGAGGATGTCATGCGCACGGACATCGGTTTGCCATAGGGGGTCATTGGGGAAAACAACGGCGCGGCGCGCACCACATCACGCAGATCGGACAGCATGGCCTCCTGCGCAGAGGGCGTAAGGAAGGATTTATAAATCTCGAACCCCCGCAGCAGCAGAGGTTTGGCTGTGGTCGCATGCGGCATTTGTTGCGAATTGAGCGGCATAAAACCCCCTTTTGCCTTTGCTTCACCCCCGAAAGGCACCGATTTTTCAGCTTATCTGCAAAAATAGCGCAAAATCTAGAAAACCCTAGTGGTAGGGCGCTTGCAGCGTCAAATTCCCCTCCCTATATACGCTTCGAAGCGTGATGCACCGACCCTTGGATTGGGCGGGCCTCACACACCGAAATCGGGGCGAGGATGCCGTAATGGGTTCGCGTCTCGGGACATCGCCTTAAGTAGAAGGGATCTAACAAATGGCCAAAGTGATTGGTATCGACCTCGGAACCACGAACTCCTGTATTGCGATCATGGACGGCAGCCAGCCGCGTGTGATTGAAAACGCTGAAGGCGCGCGCACAACGCCGTCTATCGTTGCGTTTACGGATAGCGAACGCCTCGTCGGTCAGCCCGCGAAGCGTCAAGCTGTGACCAACCCCGACAATACCGTATTTGGCGTCAAGCGCCTGATCGGGCGCCGGTTTGATGACGCGGATCTTGCGAAAGACCTCAAAAACCTGCCGTTTACTGTCATCAATGGCGGCAACGGTGATGCATGGGTTGAAGCCAAGGGTGAGAAATACTCCCCATCGCAAATTTCCGCCTTCATCCTGGGCAAAATGAAAGAAACCGCCGAAAGCTACCTTGGTGAAGAGGTGACGCAGGCCGTCATCACCGTTCCGGCATATTTTAACGATGCCCAACGTCAGGCCACCAAGGATGCCGGTAAAATTGCCGGTCTCGAAGTGCTGCGGATCATCAACGAACCGACTGCGGCGGCCTTGGCCTACGGTCTCGACAAAGAAGAAACCCATACCATCGCGGTTTATGACCTTGGCGGCGGTACATTCGACGTCACGATCCTTGAGATCGATGATGGCCTGTTTGAAGTGAAATCCACCAACGGCGATACGTTCCTTGGCGGTGAAGACTTTGACATGCGCATCGTCAACTATCTTGCGGATCAATTCAAAAAAGAGAACGGCGTTGATCTGACCAAAGACAAAATGGCGCTTCAGCGTTTGAAAGAAGCGGCCGAGAAAGCCAAAATCGAGCTGTCCTCGTCAAGCCAGACCGAGATCAACCAACCGTTTATCTCGATGGACCCGAAGGGCGGTCAACCGCTTCACCTCGTGATGAAGCTGACCCGTGCGAAATTGGAAAGCCTTGTTGGTGATTTGATCAAAGCCTCGATCAAGCCGTGTCAGGCGGCCCTGAAAGATGCGGGCCTGTCTACGTCGGACATCGACGAAGTTGTTCTCGTCGGCGGTATGACCCGCATGCCCAAGGTCATGGAAGAAGTGTCCAAGTTCTTTGGCAAGGAGCCGCATAAGGGTGTGAACCCGGATGAGGTTGTCGCCATGGGCGCCGCGATCCAAGCGGGCGTTTTGCAAGGCGACGTCAAAGACGTGGTTCTGCTTGATGTGACGCCGTTGTCGCTCGGTATCGAAACATTGGGCGGTGTATTCACCCGCTTGATCGATCGGAACACCACGATCCCGACCAAGAAATCGCAGGTCTTCTCGACCGCCGAGGACAATCAAAACGCGGTCACCATCCGCGTGTTCCAAGGCGAACGTGAAATGGCGGCGGACAATAAAATTCTGGGTCAATTCAACCTTGAAAACATCCCGCCCGCGCCGCGCGGCATGCCCCAGATCGAAGTGACCTTTGATATTGATGCCAACGGTATCGTGTCGGTTGGCGCCCTCGACAAAGGCACCGGCAAAGAGCAGAAGATCACGATCCAAGCGTCCGGTGGTTTGACCGACGAGGACATCGAGAACATGGTCAAGGATGCCGAGGCCAACGCGGAAGCGGATAAAGAGCGTAAGGATCTGGTCGAGGCCAAGAACCAAGCCGAGAGCCTCATCCACTCGACCGAGAAGTCGATGGAAGAGCACGCGGATAAAGTTGACCCGACCACGATTGAAGCGATCGAATTGGCCATTGCGGCGCTCAAGGACGAACTTGAGACCGAGAACGCCGAGAAGATCAAATCGGGCATCCAGAACGTGACCGAAGCGGCCATGAAGTTGGGTGAGGCGATCTATAAGGCCAGCCAAGACGAAGGCGGCGACGAGCCGATGGCCGCCGATGAGGGCGCAGCTCCGGGCGACGATGATATCGTCGATGCGGATTTCGAAGACCTCGGCGACGACAAGCGCTCGTAAGCGCCAATCGGAACTTAGCAGAGGCCGGCCGGCAACGCGCCGGGCCGGCCTCTGACGTTCCATGAAGGGGGAACCCAATGGCAAAACGTGACTTCTACGATGTGCTTGGCATCAAAAAAGGTGCCTCAGCCGACGAAATCAAAAAAGCATATCGGACCAAGGCGAAAGAATTCCATCCGGATCGCAATTCCGATAATCCGGACGCAGAGACCAAATTCAAAGAGGCCAACGAGGCCTATGAAGTCCTGAAAGACGCTGACAAAAAGGCAGCTTATGACCGCTATGGCCATGCGGCTTTCGAGGGCGGAATGGGCGGCGGCGGGCCGCGCGGCGGTCATCCCGGGCAACAGGGCGATTTCGCCTCGGCTTTCTCGGATGTGTTTGACGACCTCTTTGGCGATTTCATGGGGCAACGCGGCGGCGGTCAAGGCGGTGGTCGCGGGCGCGCCGCGCGCGGCTCTGACCTGCGCTACAATCTGCGGGTGAGTTTGGAAGACGCCTATTCCGGCCTGCAAAAAACCATCAATGTCCCGACCTCTATCGCTTGCGAGAGCTGTGAAGGTTCCGGAGCCGAAGGCGGCGCGGAACCGGCGACCTGTCCGACCTGTTCGGGGATGGGCAAGGTTCGTGCGCAGCAAGGGTTTTTCACGGTTGAACGGACCTGTCCGACCTGTTCGGGTCTTGGCCAGATCATCAAGAACCCATGCAAGGAATGCGGCGGCAATGGTCGCGTGCACAAAGACCGTTCATTGGCGGTGAATATCCCTGCGGGCGTTGAAACCGGCACGCGGATTCGTTTGTCCGGTGAGGGCGAGGCTGGGATGCGCGGCGGGCCTGCGGGCGATCTTTATATCTTTATCGAGGTCACCCCGCACAAGATCTTCGAGCGCGAGGGGAACAATCTGTTCTGTCGCGTTCCGGTCTCTATGTCCTCTGCGGCCCTAGGCGGCGACATCGAAGTGCCGACGATTGACGGCGGCCGTAGCCGCGTGAAGATCCCGGCAGGCAGTCAGTCGGGCCGTCAAATGCGCTTGCGTGCCAAGGGTATGCCGGCGCTGCGTGGTGGTTCGGCGGGTGATATGTTCATCGAATTGGCTGTAGAAACGCCGGTCAATCTGACCAGCCGCCAGAAGGAAATTCTTCGCGAATTCGAGGATTTGTCAGAGGATAACAATCCTGAAGGCAAAAGCTTCTTTTCGTCGGTGAAGAATTTTTGGGACAGCATGAAGGGGTGATCGCCACCCTGCGCGCTTCCGGAGCTTTCCGATTGCTTTGACACAGGCCTCCCGATTGGGGGGCCTGTTTTCATCTTGGTGGCGGGGCGGGGTTAACCTCTCGGTAACCAAGTTTGCGCCATGATGCGGGCATGCGTGATGCCAATGTCTTTCATGAGGCGCCCTTGTCCTTATTCGGGGAGGATGAAGCCCCTGAAACGCCGCTAAAATCGGGGCGATTGCCCTCGTATATCCGGGACCACCGCAAACGGTTGCGTGAAAGATTTCTGTCGGGCGGGGCGGCGGCCTTGCCGGATTACGAGATGCTCGAATTGGTACTGTTTCGGGCGATCCCCCGACAGGATGTAAAACCGTTGGCGCGGCAACTTCTGGAGATATTTGGTGATTTTAACCGCGTGGTATCGGCAGCGCCCGAGCGGTTGTTGGCAGTGAGTGGCGTGGGCGCTGCGGTCGTGACCGAATTGAAGATCGTTGAGGCCGCAGCACATCGGCTCTCTCGGTCCAAGGTCATGCAACGCCATGTGATTTCCAGTTGGGATGCGATCCTTGATTATTGCCACATGACAATGGCGCACCGCGAGACAGAGCAATTCCGTATTCTATATCTGGACCGCAAAAACGTGCTTATCGCGGATGAAGAGCAAGCGCGCGGCACCGTCGATCATGTTCCGGTCTATCCGCGCGAGGTGGTTAAACGGGCGCTTGAATTGAACGCGAGCGCGCTGATTTTGGTGCATAATCATCCATCGGGCGATCCCACCCCCTCACAGCAAGATATCGCCATGACCGAACAGGTCGCACAGGCCGCCGGCGCATTGGGCTTGGCAGTGCATGATCATTTGATCATCGGTAAATCCCGCGAGTTGAGCTTTCGCGGTGAAGGATACCTTTAGTATTCGGACCGTAGGGCCATGTGACCCATAGATTTTTGCACTCTCGGTGCAGTCTTAAACAATATTTTCATTCTCGCTGTCGATGATGCCCATGTTTAATTATTGATTGCGCATGGCGGAGGGCAGGCATGAGCCTAGCCAATAAATTATCGGAAGAGCGCCGCGCTCGGCTCGCGGCAGAGCGTTTGTTAGAGCAAAAACAGGCGGAACTGTTTGCGGCCAATCGCAAGCTGGGCCGTCACGCGCGCCAACTTTCCGTTGAAATAGTCGAAACCCGCGCCGAGGTTCGCAACGTCCGCGATGAAAACAAACGCGTGAAATCCGACCTGACCGTTGCCAATCAGAAAATTGAGATCGCCGAACGGCGGCTTTGGCATTCGATCGAAACCATTCAGGACGGGTTTGTATTTTTTGATGCCGATAGCAAAATGATCGGTGCGAACCATGCCTATTTATCGGTTTTTGATGGCCTCGAAGAGGTGCGTCCGGGTATTAGCTATATCCGCATTCTGCAATTGGCGACCGAGGAAGGGATCGTCAACATTGGCGATGAACGCCCCGCCGCATGGCGCGCACGGATGCTTGATCGATGGCAGCACCCGGCGCCGGAACCTGTGGTGCTCCGTCTTTGGAATGACGTTTATGTCAAATTCATAGATCAGCGCAGCGCCGGCGGCGACGTGGTATCCTTGGCTTTGAACATCACTGACACGGTGCGCTATGAAAAGGAATTGAAGAAAGAGCGCAGCAAAGCCGAAGCAGCAAATCGCGCGAAATCCTCCTTCCTTGCCAATATGAGCCATGAAATCCGTACCCCGATGAACGGGGTTGTTGGCATGGCGGAGCTGCTCACCGATACGACCCTTAACGAAGAACAACGGCTGTATGTCAACACGATCAAGAACTCTGGCGAGGCGTTGCTGGTTATCATCAATGACGTGTTGGATTACTCCAAAATCGAGGCGGAAAAGCTCGTCTTGCACCCAGAACCCTTTGATTTGGAACGTTGCCTCCACGAGGTGATCATGCTGTTGCAACCACCGGCGCGCGACAAAGGCGTAGATATCTTGGTGGATTATGACATGTTCCTGCCGACGCAATATGTCGGCGATCCCGGTCGGTTGCGGCAGATCCTCACCAATCTTTTGGGCAATGCCGTCAAGTTCACCGCTGAGGGGCACGTGCTGATCCGGGTGGTCGGGGTGCAACCCGCAGGCAGCGATAATACCCATGTTCATGTAACTATCGAAGACACGGGAATCGGAATTCCTGCTGATAAAGTCGACCACATCTTTGGTGAGTTTAATCAGGTCGATGCCGAGCAGAATCGTCAATTCGAAGGCACCGGACTTGGGCTTGCGATTACGCAGCGGTTGATCAAACTGATGGGCGGAAAAATCTGGGTCGATAGCGAAGACGGTGTCGGGTCGGCCTTTGGCTTCCGCATCACCATGCCGGTGGCGGATACGCTTGAAGAGGTGGCACCGGTCCTATCGACAAGTCTCAAGCGCGCGTTGATTGTTGACGACCACGAGGTCAATCGTGCGATCTTGGAAAAACAGATGGGTGTTTTGGGGATTGAAACCGTGTCCTGCGTCAATGGTGCCGATGCGTTGGCGGCGCTGTCCCAACCATTTGATTTGATCCTGACCGACCACAATATGCCCGATATGGATGGGCTTGAATTGGCTGAAACCATTCGCAGGCGGGGCTTTGATGTTCCGATCATTTTGCTCAGTTCAAACCCCGGCTACGCCGAACAAGATCCCGCACGCGCGCATCTCCAGGCGATCTTACAAAAGCCGACACCGCGCAGGGAGTTGTTTGCCAAGCTCAAAGCGCTTGGTGCCGATGTGGAAAAGCCGGAGCCCGATCTGGTTACCGACGCCGGCGGTGGCACGGTGGTCAGTATCAAACCGGCAGGGCGTCAAATGCGGATTCTGGCCGCAGAAGACAATAAGACCAACCAGTTGGTATTTCGTAAGATGATCAAATCATTGGATGTTGAGCTGGTCTTTGCAAACAATGGCTTGGAGGCGCTCGAAGCGTATCGGGATTTCAAACCGGATTTGATCTTCATGGATATTTCGATGCCGAAGATGGACGGCAAGGAGGCCACGCAAGAGATCCGAAAAATTGAGGCGCAGACGGGTGAACATGTGCCGATTGTGGCGCTCACCGCGCATGCGATGGATGGTGATAAGGATGGGATTCTGGCTGCCGGGCTTGACCACTATCTCACGAAACCGCTGCGCAAAGCTGCAATACACGAGCAGGTCATGCAGCATTGTCCACATGACGCGCGCTCGCCGGTGCCGGAAGAGGGCGAGGCCACGCAGGTGGCGGGTTAAGTCGATTTTGCATCGGGATAGCCGCGCAAGAATACCCATGTGTCGCCGTCCGACATGTCCGGCTTATGCTGATAACCGCCAAGATCGAATCCTTTGATATCTTCTGCTTCGGTGATCCGATTTTGCATGACATACCGCGCCATCGCGCCGCGGGCTTTTTTCGCGTAAAAGCTGACAACCTTCGGCGTGCCGCCTTTTTCTTCCATGAACACCGGCGTGATCACCCGCAATTTCAAAGCATTGAGATCCACCGCGCCGAAATACTCTTGGCTGGCGCAGTTGACCAACACGCTCGATCCGGTTTGCTGTGCCTGCTCATTCAGGCCTTGGGCGAGGCGATCACCCCAGTAATCATAAAGAGATTTCCCATGCTTGGTGGCGAGGCGACTGCCCATTTCCAAGCGGTACGGCTCAATTGCGTCCAGCGGACGGAGCAGCCCGTACAAGCCTGACAAAATGCGCAAATGATCCTGCGCATAGCGTATTTCATCCGCATCCAAGGTCGCAGCTTCAAGCCCTTGATAGGTGTCGCCGGCAAAGGCCAAGGCGGCGGCTTTGGTATCCTGAGTGCCAAAATTTTGGAAGCGCTCGACGTTCAGCGCCGCCAATTTTTCGGAAATATGCATCAGCTTTTGCAGCGCTGCGACATCGAGCTCGCGCGCGACGGCGGCCAGTTCTGCGGCCTGTGCCGCATAGGCGGGCGTGCTGGTTTCGACCCCTACGGCAGGGCTCATATCCATTTTCTTGGCAGGGGAGATCACGACAAGCATTGGCGGTTCCTTTTCAATCGCGTTCACTATCTAGTTCGCGCTGTGCAGCACGTCCAGAAAAGCGGCAGAAAATCTCTCGGCGCGGCGGGCCCCGATCAAACGTTCCATTGCCTCGGCATCACGGGGGCGGGCGGCGGCGACTTTGGCGATCTGCGCGGCAGAGCAGGACATCGGGCGATCGGTTCCTTCCGCGCCGCGCTCCATGGTTTTTTGTGCGGCGACGAGGCGGTCATATAATGCGCCCGCATCGCGGCCCGCGAGTTTGCGGCGCGAGGGGTGCATGCTCTCGGCCTCGCCATTGATCACCTCAAGGAACTCCGTGCCATAGCTCTCAAGTTTTTTTGCACCAACGCCGCCGATGCGGGCCATCTCATCGAGGTCACAGGGGCGTTTTTCGGCCATCTCGATGAGGGTGCGGTCGTTGAAGATGATATAGGCAGGGGCTTTGGCGGCCTCGGCCAAGGCGCGGCGTTTGGCCTTGAGCGCGGACAACAGCGGCGCGTCCTCTTCGGACACCAAGGATTTGACCGCAGGGCGGCGTGAGGCGGCGGATCGGATCGTGTCGCGGCGTAGGGTGATTTTCGCCTCGTCCCGCAGGATCGGCAGTGCCGGATCCGTCATGCGCAATGCGCCGTGGCGTTCGGGATCGGGCCGGACCAGATCATGCCCCATCATTTGCCGGAACACGGCTTGCCATTGGCGGCGGTCGTATTCCTTGCCGACGCCAAAGGTGGGCAAATCCTCATGGCCGCGGGCGCGTACTTTTTCGGTAGCGTTGCCAATCAATATGTCGATCAAATGACCGGATCCGAAATATTCGCCGGTGCGCAGGATCGCGGATAGGGCTTTGCGCACGGCGACGGTGCCGTCGAAGGTCTCTGGCGCGGTATCGCATAGGTCGCAATTGCCGCAGGTCACGTTGCTTTCGCCGAAATAGGCCAGAAGCTGTTTGCGGCGGCATTCGAGGGCCTCGGCCAAACCCAATAGCGCATTGAGCCGCGCGTGATCGGCGGCGCGCATTTCGGGCGGGGCGAGGCCTTCATCAATCTGGCTCCGGCGCAGGCGAATGTCATCGGGGCCAAAGAGCGTGAGGGTTTCTGCGGGGGCACCATCGCGGCCCGCGCGGCCGATCTCTTGGTAATAGGCTTCGATGGATTTGGGCAGGTCGGCATGGGCGACCCAGCGGATATCGGGTTTGTCGACGCCCATGCCAAAGGCGACGGTGGCGACGACGATCAATCCGTCTTCTTGTTGGAAGCGGCGTTCGGTGATGCGGCGGTCCTCGGCCTCCATCCCGCCATGATAGTGACAGGCAGCATGACCCGCCTCGCGCAGGGCGGCGGCGAGGCTTTCGGTTTTGTTGCGGGTGCCGCAATATACAATGCCGGATTGACCCTTGCGGGCCGCGGCGAATTCGAGGATCTGGCGGCGCGGGCCGTCTTTTGCGGCAAAGGCAAGGTGGATGTTCGGCCGGTCAAACCCGTGCAAGAAACTTTGCGGGGCGGCCCCGTCAAACAGGCGGCGGATGATTTCTTCGCGGGTTTCGGCATCCGCCGTGGCGGTGAATGCGGCGAGTGGCACGTCGAGCGCGCTGCGCAATTCGCCGATACGAAGGTAGTCGGGCCGGAAATCATGGCCCCATTGGCTGACGCAATGGGCCTCGTCTACGGCAATCATGCTAACATTGATGCGGCGCAGCATGCCCATGGCATTGCCCGAGGCGAGCCGCTCGGGCGCGATATAGAGCAATTTGAGGGTGCCATCTTCGAGGGCGCGCCACACGGCGTTCGTCTCTTCTTCGGTATTGCCCGAGGTCAAAGCGCCCGCTTCGACGCCCGCTTCGCGAAGGGCGCGGACTTGGTCGCGCATCAATGCGATCAGAGGCGAGATCACCACGGTGACCCCCTCGCGCATCAGGGCAGGCAATTGAAAGCATAGGGATTTGCCGCCGCCCGTGGGCATGATGGCGAGCACGTTTTGGCCCGTGCGAACCGCATCGACGATCTCTTCCTGTCCGGGGCGGAAGGCGTCAAATCCGAATACGTCTTTGAGCAGCTTGGCAGCAGCGGTCATGGGTGTCCTGTGGGCGTTGTTTTTATGCTCTCAGGCGGTTTTCCCATGTTCCGCGCGCAGCGGCAAGGCGGGGATTAGTAGAAGGCGGAGATATTGTTGGCCAGAACAATCCGCAGGGCGTAAATGCCGATCAAGACAACGAGCGGGGCCAGGTCAATACCGCCCATGGGCGGCAGGATCGAGCGCACGCGGCTATAGACCGGTTCCAGAATGCGTTGCAGCATATGCCAGATTTGCGCAACCAAAGGTTGGCCCAGATTGAGCACCTGAAAGTTGATCAGCCAGCTCATGATCACATGGGCGATGACGAAGAACCACGCGATATCGAGGATCAGCGAAAGGATCTGGAAAAGCGACAACATAGTGGGGTCCTTCATTGGTTGCGCGTCCTAGGTAAGCATACCTGCCGCAAAGGGCAAGTCTGACGCGCGGTCTTGGTTGACGCGAGTGGTGCTTGGGGTCAGCAGAGGGCATATTTGGATCAATTCCGCCGCAAAGGACGCCCTCATGTATCCGTTTTTTCGCATGATCAAAGAACTCGTCAAATATCGCAAGGCTGCGCCGCTTGCTCTGGATGGCGTGCATGTTTCACACCACCGTTGCATGCCGTGGGACATTGATATGTTTTTAGAACTGAACAATGGTCGCACGCTGACGCTGTATGATTTGGGGCGCTTGCCCTTTGCCCAACGCGCAGGATTGTTTGCTGCGTTGAAATCCGAGAAATGGGGCATGACGATGGCCGGTGCGACGGTGCGCTATCGCCGCCGAATCCGCACGTTTGAACGGTTCGAGATGCGTTCGCATATGGTGTGCTGGGATGATCGGTTTATTTATATCGAACAAAGCATGTGGTTGGAAAATGGCGAATGTGCCAATCATATTGTGTACCGTGCGGCTTTGACGGATCGCAACGGCATCGTGTCGCCATCGCGGGTGGCAAAGGTGCTTGGGGTTGATGACACATCCCCCCCGATTCCGGCGTATATTGCCAAATGGATTGAGGCCGAAGACGCCCGTCCGTGGCCGCCGATGCAGGATCTCACCACATAGGCCGCGACAAGTGCTTGCATGCATGGGGGCTTGCCTGTCATATCGCGCTTAGCGAGAAGGAGCAGGCATGACGACAATTTCACCGCGCAAGCGCATCTGGGGTTGGTTCTTTTTTGATTGGGCGAGCCAGCCGTATAACACGTTGCTTTTGACCTTCATCTTTTCGCCGTTCTTTAGCGAGTTGGTCGGAGATGGCGCCAAAGCACAGGCGTCGTGGGGGTTTGGCATTGGCGCTGCGGGGTTCTTCATTGCGGTTCTGGCGCCGTTTTTGGGAGCCTTGGCGGATACCTCGGGAAACCGGATGCGGTGGATTTGGGTGTTTTCGGGGCTTTATATCGCTGGCTCTGCGATGCTGTGGACCGCTGCACCCGACAATTTCAACATGTATTTCACGCTTTTGATGTTTGCCATCGGTCTGATCGGGATGGAGTTCGCGACGATTTTTACCAATGCGATGTTACCCGATCTGGGCCCACGCGAAGAAATCGGACGGATTTCAGGAAACGGTTGGGCGTTTGGTTATGTCGGCGGTTTGGTAACCCTTTTGATTATGCTGGCGTTTTTTGCGGAGAGTGCCCAGACGGGCAAAACCATGATCGGCTTGGACCCGGCCTTTGGCTTGGATGCCTCGGCACGGGAAGGCACGCGGTTTGTCGGGCCATTGACGGCGATTTGGTATGCGGTGTTCATGATCCCCTTTTTCCTGTGGGTTCGCGATCCGAAGTCCGCGAGGCCGCCGAAAGGCGCGGTGGGCCTGGCGCTCAAAGGCTTATGGGGGACGGTGCGCAAACTGCCACAAACCCCGTCGTTGTTCAGCTTCCTCGGCGCTTCGATGTTTTACCGTGATGCGCTCAACGGGATGTATTTTTTTGGCGGTATCTATGCCACCGGCGTCTTGGGGTGGAGCGTCGTGAATGTTGGGGTTTTCGGTATTGTTTCGATTATCTTTGGCGCGATCTTTGCCTTTTTGGGCGGTAAATGTGATGTCCGGTTCGGTCCCAAACCGGTGATCCGTATTTGTATTTTGGTGCTGACTTTCGTGGCGGTGTCGACGGTGATGATCTCGCGCGATAGCGTCTATGGCGTGGCAGTGGCCGCAGAATCGAACCTGCCTGATATCGTATTTTACCTTCTGGGTGCGACGATTGGCGCGGCGGGCGGGGTGTTGCAGGCCGCGAGCCGCACAATGATGGTGCATCAAGCCAACCCCGAACGGATGACCGAAGCCTTTGGCATTTATGGTCTTGCGGGCAAGGCCACGAGTTTCCTTGCGCCGACATTGATCGGGATCGTCACGGCTTTGACCGGCAGTCAACAATTGGGCGTGTCGCCATTGATCGGGCTTTTCCTTATCGGGCTCTTGCTGCTACGCTGGGCGAAACCCGAGGGAGATCGTGCGGTATGGTCCGGTTCATTAAGTTCCTGAGCTTAACAGTTTTGCTGACCGCCTGCGGCGGTGGCGATCAAGTTGCCCGCGAGGCGGCAATTTCAACGCAGGCCGCTGTGCCGGCTTCAATGCAGGGCATCGAAGCAAAAGCCCTGTTCGGAGCCAAAACCACAGGGTCGGCGCAACATAGCGCGTCTTTGGGCAGCTTTGCCAAAGGGTGCCTCGCTGGCGGGGTGCAGTTGCCTGAAACCGGGCCGACATGGCAAGCGATGCGTTTGTCACGCAATCGCAATTGGGGCTATCCGGAAACCGTTGCCTTTGTCCAGGACCTGAGCCGGAAGGCCGCCGCTCAACCCGGATGGGCGGGGCTTTATGTGGGTGACATGAGCCAGCCGCGCGGCGGGCCGATGCTGTCGGGGCACCGCAGTCACCAGATCGGGCTTGATGCTGATATCTGGATGCTGCCACCGAAACGGTTGAACCTGACGGCCGCAGAGCGTGAAGGAATTTCGTCGATTTCAATGCGCCGCAATGCAGGCGCCTATGTAAACTCCAATTGGACGCGGTCGCATCATAATGTGTTGAAGGCGGCGGCATCCGATCCCCGTGTCGCGCGAATTTTCGTCTTTCCGGGGGCCAAGGTACAGATGTGCAAGGACGAGACCGGCGATCGCAGCTGGCTCAACAAAATCCGGCCGTGGTACGGGCACCACTACCATTTTCATGTGCGCCTGAAATGTCCCAAAGGCGCGCGCGGTTGCGTTGATCAGGCTCCGCCGCCTGCGGGTGACGGGTGTAAGGATGCCGAGCAATGGGTGCGTGATATTCTCGATCCGCCCCCGCCGAACCCGAATGCGCCCAAACCGAAGCCACGGCGGGAATATACGCTCGCGGATTTGCCGGCCCAATGCGTTTCAGTCTTGCAGTCGCGTTAAGCGCCCTCTGCCTTTTTCTGTCGGGGCCAACCGAGGCACAAAATCCGGAGGCGGTATTTCTGTCTCGGTATGTCTGGCATGATCCGGCGCGGGCCTTTGGTGGTATATCCGGTATTGATTTGGCGCCGGATGGCCGCGCGTTCCGTGCGATTTCGGATCGTGGCAACCTGTTGTCCGGCCGGCTCCGGCGGGAAGATGGGCAGATCATCGGCGTTGACGATTTGCGCATTGTGCAATTGCGCAACGGCTTTGGCACGCCCTTGCGCGGGGCGATGCAGGATTCTGAGGGTCTGGTATGGGACGGCGGTCCCAATGTGGTGATCTCCTTTGAGGGCAATCACCGGTTGGCGATGTTCGATGCCGATGGGCTGCTGCGCCGCCAATTGCCATTAGCGCGCGAGTTTCTTAGTTTTGAGAGCAATCAGGGGATGGAGGCCTTGGCGCTTGGCCCTGAAGGCGCGCTGTATACCGTGGCGGAAGCCGTGGCACGGGACGGGAAGTCAACGCTTTATCGGTTTGACGGAACGCGGTGGACTGTCGCGTTCCGCTTTGCGGGGGATGGGGAGTTTTTGCCCGTCGGGGCGGATTTCGGCCCCGATGGCGCGCTCTATCTACTGGAACGGGATTTCACCGGGCTGGGGTTTCGCAGCCGGGTGCGGCGGTTCGATTTGGGGGATGGAACGGCGCGGGTCGGTGACGGGCAGGTATTGTGGCAAAGCCGCGCGCGCGAATTTGATAACCTCGAAGGGGTGTCGGTTTGGCGCGACGGGGCGGGGAACCTCCGACTTACCATGGTGTCGGACGATAATTTCATGCGGTTTCAGCGCACCGAGCTGGTTGAATTTGTGATCTCGGAGGGGCTTGCCAAGTCGCGATCCAGCGATTAGACGCCCCTGATCCGCGCCGATCCTCGGCGCCAAGTCGCCGCAACCTTGTAAAAACGGGCTCAAAAATGAAAACTGCTTACCTTCCTGGCATTATTGCCATGGCCGCCATTGTCGTGGCCTCTAACATTCTGGTGCAATTCCTGCTCCTTGACGGGCTCCTGACATGGGGTGCCTTTACCTATCCGTTTGCCTTTCTGGTCACTGATGTGATGAACCGGATTTACGGCCCCTCTGCTGCGCGCCGCGTGGTTTTCGCGGGCTTTGTCGTTGGCATTCTGTGTTCGCTGATCGGCAGCCAGATCATGCTCGAATTCGGTCCTGCCGTGGCGTTGCGTGTGGCTGTGGCATCGGGCACTGCATTCTTGATCGCGCAACTGTTTGATATCGCCGTCTTTGACCGTCTGCGCAGCGGCGCATGGTGGCGCGCGCCTTTGACTTCGTCGGTGCTTGGCTCGGCGGTAGACACGGCAATTTTCTTCTTTCTCGCCTTTTCGGCCTCGGTGTCCTTTGGCGGCAATGCGGATGCGGCCGTAGCATGGGCCAGCGATCCCGCGCCTCTGCTGATGGTTGGTCCGATGGCCCCGCTTTGGGTGACTTTGGCGCTCGCCGACTGGGCGGTCAAATTGGTGATTGCGATGATTGCACTTGTTCCTTTTCGCATCATCGTGGGGGCACGTAGCACCCCGACCACATGATTTTGTTTTGACATCTGCGAAATCTATGCTTTCCTGAGGTTACCAGAAACATCAGAAAGGAGGTGCTCTAGTGTCTAATGAGGTATTGGAGAGAGGTGTCGGAACAGTTTGGAAAGGGGCCAAGCCAAAGCAGCCTTAGGCTTGAGACCCAACCGGATTGGCAGGACCTAACCGGCACCGCCTCCTAAACTCTGCTAGGGCCGTTCGCATCGCGGGCGGCCCTTCTGATTTGTAAACGAGCGAGCCTATGAAGATCACCGAAACGATCACCATCGAAGATTGGGAATTGACCGAACAATTCGTCCGCGCCTCTGGCCCGGGCGGGCAGAACGTCAACAAAGTCGCCACAGCGGTCGAATTGCGGTTCGAGGCCGAGCGGTCGCCGAATTTGCCGCCTGCGGTGAAAATGCGCCTGCGTAAACTGGCGGGGCGGCGGTGGACCAAAGAGGGCGCGATCGTGATTTTTTGCGACGAGACGCGGCATCAGGCGCGCAACCGCGACATCGCCCGGGACCGCCTTGCGGCGTTGATTGTCGAAGCAACCAAACGGCCAAAGTTCCGCGTGAAGACGAAACCGACGAAAGGGTCGGTAAGACGGCGGTTGGAGGCCAAGAAGCAGCGCGGCCAGGTGAAGGCGTTGAGAGGGAAGGTGGAGTGAGGGCCCTTCAATATCTGTGAAGAGGCTGCGAAGTACCGCGCGCAGGCGTCCAATAGGCGAATGCTGTCGTGGCTTGCTCCCATAAATTAACGGCCTAGATGTTTGTCGGGCCGCAGGCAGAGCAAAACCCCAACTAGGACCTAAACCACAACCTCCATCCGGTCCTGCTCGCCCACGCCAAACACCCGTTTATACCGTTCGATTTCCGCCTTCGGGCCCATCGCTTTATTCGGATTGTCCGAGAGTTTCACCGTTGGTTTGCCGTTGGCGCTGACGGCTTTGCAGACCAATGAGAACGGCGCGAGGGTGTCGCCTTTGGTCAGGCCGCGGAAGTCGTTGGTGAGCAGCGTACCCCACCCGAAGGAGGTGCGCACACGGCCTTGGAATTTCTGGTGCAGCTCGATGATTTTATCGGTGTCCAAGCCGTCCGAGAAGATCACCAGTTTTTTGGTCGGGTCTTCGCCGCGCTCTTTCCACCAATCGATTGCCACCTCGGCGGCGGCCGCAGGATCGCCGCTGTCGATGCGAATACCGGTCCAACCGGCGAGCCAATCGGGCGCGCCATCCAAAAACCCTTTGGTGCCGTAGGTGTCGGGCAAAATGATGCGCAGGTTGCCCTCGTGTTCCTCGTGCCAATCGGCCAAAACGTCATAGGGTGCCTGACGAAGGGCATCATCCGTTTCGGCCAAGGCGCTGTAAACCATTGGCAATTCATGGGCGTTGGTGCCAACGGCCTCAAGGTCGCGTTTCATGGCGATGTGGCAATTCGAGGTGCCGGTGAATTTATCACCCAGCCCTTCGACCATCGCCTGCACGGCCCAATCCTGCCACATATAGCTGTGCCGGCGGCGGGTGCCAAAATCGGCGATGCGCAGCCCGTCGAGGTCGCGCAGCTTCTCGATTTTTTCCCATAATTTGGTCATGCCACGCGCATAAAGCACCTGCAGCTCGAATTTGCCCATATCGCGCAGAACGGCGCGGCCGCGCAGTTCCATCAACACCGCCAAAGCCGGGATTTCCCAAAGCATCACCTCGGGCCACGATCCTTCAAAGGTTAGCTCGTATTGATCGCCTTTGCGTTCCAAATGGTAGGGCGGTAATTGCAGGTTCTCGAACCACTCCATGAAATCGGGGCGGAACATTTGGCGCTTGCCGTAGAAGGTGTTGCCGCGCATCCATGTGCTTTCGCCGCGCGTGAGCCGCAAAGAGCGGATATGGTCCAGTTGTTCGCGCAATTCCCCTTCGTCGATGAGATCGGCCAAGGGGATCGACGTGGTCCGGTTGATCAAGGAAAACTGCACCTGCGTATCGGGTTTGTAGCGAAACACGGATTGGCACATCAGCAGTTTATAAAAATCTGTGTCAATCAGGGACCGGACAATCGGATCGATCTTCCAGTTGTGATTGTGAACACGGGTTGCGATATCGGCCATCTGCTGCTCTCCTTACGCGCGACACGCTTAAAGCAGGGAAAACAGGCGATTGGCAAGGTTTCGGTGAGGCTTTGATGGCAAGGTGGCGTGCATGATGCAATTCAGGGGACGAATATGAAGTGGAATATGGCGATTTGCGCGGGTGTGATCTGTGCGGCGGCGGGGACGGCAGGCTCGGCGCAGGGGTTTTGGGAATATGAGGATTGGCGGGTCTGGGTCGAAGAGGTCGACACCGGCGAGGATCTGCGCCGGACTTGCACCGCGATGACCGGCGGCGATGGCGATCCAAGCGTTTCGATTGCCTTCAGCAATGGCGATGCGGGCCCGCCCACCGTGTTTCCATCGGTTGTGATCCGCGAACATGCGCCGCGCCACTACCAAACGGGAATGCGCGACGGACAAGCAGCCTATGTGCGCTTTGATGACGAGGATACCGTCGAAGGGGTTGTTCGCGGATATCTGGACGAAGGCGTATTCGAGGTGGCGGAAATCACTTATCACCATCCGGTAAGCCAGTGGGTGTTGGAGGCGATGCGCCGCAATTACCAGATGGACACCGTAGTAGAGCACAAAGTGTATTTCAGCGCTTTTTTGAACGGGTTTTCGGCGGCATACCTCAAAGCAGCCGTGGAGTGCGGGTTCGACGGGAGCGGGGTTTTAATCGACTAGAACCGGTGCGCAGCTGTGGCCGCCCCTACGTCAGAGCGACCCCTGCCGCGGTCATTCCGTCCAGGGCGGCACAGAGTGAACCATCCATATCAATGGCGCGGCAGAGGTCTTGGCGCACGGTCACATCAAAGCCGAGCTGTGCCGCGTCAACGGCGGAAAAATTGACGCAAAAATCTAGTGCAAGCCCCACCAGCGTCAGATGGGTGATGCCGCGTGTGCGCAGGTATCCATCGAGGCCGGTGGGGGTTTTATGGTCATTCTCGAAAAATGCAGAGTAGCTGTCGATGGCGGGATTATACCCTTTGCGGATGATCATATCGGCGCGGTCCGTGTCGAGCGCGCTGTGCAGCGCGGCGCCTGTGCTGCCTTGGATGCAATGATCGGGCCATAGGACTTGCGGGCCATAGGGCATTTGGGTCATCTCGAAAGCGGTTTTGCCCGCATGGCTGCTGGCAAATGAACTGTGGCCTGACGGGTGCCAATCCTGCGTCAGGATCACCGCATCGAAATCCTCTACCGCTGCGTTGATATCGGGGATGATCTCGTCCCCGCCCGCAACCGCCAATGCGCCACCGGTGCAAAAATCATTTTGGACGTCAATCACGATAAGGGCAGATTTGGGCATGGGGTGGCTCCGGTGCTGTGTTTCCTATGGGTAGGCCGAGCGACGTGGCGGCGTCAATTAATGCGGGACAGAAAATACAAGATCTGTGGAACCGGATGGAAGATAGGGCGTTAGATATTCAAGCCCGGCCACTAAACGGTCCCATGCCGGGGCGCAGCTGATTGCGTGGAAAACTGTAGGACTGCTGGTTTTAGACCCTTCTGGCGTTTGCGGGCATCCTCCCCTCTGCCCTTTGACTCCGCGATAGGGATTATTTGCCTGGATTCGGGCGATCATGAATTTATTTCTGCAAAGGCCTGCCGTTCGTCCCACGGCGGGCCTTTCTGTTTTTGGCGTAACATGCCGTGCATGGGGGAAGGCAAAGAGAGTAGAGTCGTTAAAGATATACCCGAAATACCCTTATTTGCATGGTGCTTCCCTCTTGCACGGCGGGGCGCGCGCGCGGTAAAGGAGCGGCATGTATACCATCGCAGCCCTCTACCACTTCACCCGTTTTCCTGACCGCGAGGCCGTTCAAGCGCCGCTCAAAGCGCTATGCGCGGCTGAGGGGATCACCGGATCCTTGCTTGTAGCGCATGAGGGGATCAACGGCACGATCGCCGGCTCTCGCGCCGGAATCGATAAGGTGCTGGCGCATATTCGTGCGCTGCCGGGGTGCCGTGATTTGGTGCATAAGGAGAGCTTTGCCGAGGCACAGCCTTTTGGCCGGATGAAGGTGCGTTTGAAGAACGAGATTGTCACGATGGGGCAACCGGATGTCGATCCGCGTGCCTCTGTTGGACATTACGTTGAACCCGCCGATTGGAACGATTTGATCCGCAGTGACGATGTGGCGGTGATTGATACGCGCAATGATTACGAAGTGGCGATTGGCACATTCGAGGGCGCGATTGACCCCGAAACCGCCAGCTTTCGTGAGTTCCCGCAGTGGTGGGAGGAAAACAAAGAGCGGTTCCACAACAAGCGCGTGGCGATGTTTTGCACCGGCGGGATTCGGTGTGAGAAAAGCACCAATTACCTTTTGCAGCAGGGTGTTGAAGAGGTTTACCACCTCAAAGGTGGCATCTTGAAATACCTCGAAGAGGTGCCGCAGGACGATAGCACATGGGAAGGCGAGTGTTTCGTGTTCGACGGGCGGGTGTCTGTTGGGCATGGTTTGGAAGAGGGTCCGCATAAGCTTTGCCATGCGTGCCGTCGTCCGCTTTTGCCCGAAGATCGCGGACGCGCCGAATACCAGCACGGCGTGTCGTGTCATCAGTGCATCGATCAGACTTCGGAGGCGGATAAAGCGCGCTTCCGCGAGCGGCAAAGACAAATCGAATTGGCGCGGCAGCGCGGCGAAAGCCATTTAGGCCACGCGGTTTAGGCCTAGAGGCAAAGAGCAAGACGTTCAGATATGAAAACGCCCGCAGCCAATCGCGCGGGCGTTTTGCGTTCAACCTGTCGGCGCAGCCTTATAGAGGCGCGACCGCAAATGCGGGCATGGCTGTTCCGTCCGTTTCGGACTTGAGGAACAGATCGGCGGTGTCCATCGCCTCGCGGATGGTCACATCCATATCGAGATACCGATAGGTGCCGAGACGGCCGACGAATGTGACCGCGGGGGTCTTTTCCGCTAAGGTGATATAATCGGCCAAGAGCGCTTTTTCGTCGGTCATCCGGATCGGATAATAAGGGATGTCATCGGGTTCTGCGGCGCGGGAAAATTCGCGGTAGCAGACCGTGCCCTCATGGGTTTCCCACGGCGCGAAATGTTTGTGTTCGGTGATGCGGGTAAACGGCACATCTTTGTCGCCGTAATTCATCACGGCGCAGCCCTGATAATCGCCGTCTTCGGTGAATTTTTCGAAATCCAATGTGCGATACCCCAAACGGCCGAGTTCGAAATCGAAATAGCTGTCGAGCGGGCCGGAATAGAACACGTGGTCATAACCTTCCGCATCGGCGGCGGTGAAGGTGGTGCCCAGTTTTACGGTGATCGACGGGTGATCCAGAATCGCGGCGATCATCGGGGTGTAGCCCTCGACGGGCATGCCTTGGAATTTGTGGAAGAAATAATTGTCGTCGTAGTTGAACCGCACCGGCAGGCGTTTGAGGATCGAGGCTGGCAATTGATCGGGCGTCACGCCCCATTGCTTGATCGTATAGCCCTCAAAGAAGGCGGCGTAGAGGCCATGACCGACAAACCGCAGGGCTTGTTCTTCGAAGGTTTGCGGGTCGGTAATGGATTTGTCGGCCTGTTCTTCGATAAAGGCGCGGGCCTCATTGGGGCGGAGAGTCTTTCCGTAAAACTGGTTGATCGTATGCAGGTTGATTGGCAACGAATAGACCGCGCCTTGGGCCGTGGTTTTCACGCGGTTCTTATAGGGCATGAACTTGGTAAAGCTGTTGACGTAATTCCAGACTTCTTCGTCGTCGGTATGGAAAATATGCGGGCCATAGACATGCACCATAACTCCGGTGTCGGCATCGCGTTCGGTATGGCAGTTGCCGCCAATGTGGTCGCGGCTGTCGACGATGGTGATGGTATGGCCCGCTTCTGCGAGCTTTCGTCCGATCACTGCGCCGGACAGACCGGCTCCGACCAATAGAATATTCAATGTGATCTCCTGCTGTTGACCTAACCTGAACGGTTCTGGTTTGTCCCACGCGTGGCGCCCAAGATCAAGCATCGCGCGCAGGGTCGCTGTGGCGGTGGTTTGGCCCTGAAACGCAGCGGTTTGCGGTGGCGGTGCCTGCTTTTCCCCATGAAAAAGCCACGAAAATGCCTTAAGTGAATATTAAGTTAAATTGGGTTTTAAATTGGTTTGGACGGCGCAGGGATTCTGCGAAGCCATCCGAGATGAGAGCGACGAGGGATTTCATGCAGCCGAACGATTCACTTTACGCATTTCAGTGGCATTTCACCCTGATTGGCGATGTCGAAACCATCTGGGATGAATATACTGGTGCCGGAATCGCAGTCGGGGTTTATGACACCGGTGTCGATATATTGCATTCCGAGTTTGACGAGAATTATAACAGCGCCTTGCATTTTCCCGGCGATGATGGCGAACCGAATGGGGCGGCCAACAGTCACGGAACATCGGTGGCCGGAATTATCGCGGCGGAAAATGATGGCAGCGGTGTTGTCGGTGTTGCCTTCGATGCATCACTGACCAGCGTCGATTTTTTGGTCGATGTGAGTCTCGCCGATACGTTTGATGCATACGACTGGATGGCGAATTTCGATGTCGTGAACAACAGCTGGGGCTATACGCCGAATTTTGGCGACGACAACGATGTTGGTGATGTTGACGGATATACCTATGCCGAAGTGGAACACATCGGTGTCGCAACCGCGACGGGACGCGGTGGGCTTGGCACCATTGTGACCAAAGCGGCGGGGAACGAGAACCATAACTCGACTTTGGAAGCCACCGGGATCATGGGCAATGCGCAAGGCGACGGGATCAACAACACGCGCTATGCGATCTCCGTGGCGGCCACCGGATCGGACGGTATCATTGCCGATTACTCGAATTGGGGTACGAATGTCTTGATTGCCGCACCGGCGGCGCAATACACGACCGATCGTGTCGGTCCCAACGGTTATAATGGCACCGATTATACATCGACATTCGGCGGCACCTCTGCAGCGACACCCGTGATTTCAGGTGTTGCGGCGCTGATGTTGGACGCCAACGCCGGCCTTGGCTGGCGTGATGTGCAGGAAATTTTTTCAGTCTCGGCGGCGCACACCGGATCGAGCTATGGGGCGGCGGCGACCTCTTACGAGGAAGGTGCATGGTTTGCCAATGGTGCAGACGACTGGAACGGTGGCGGGCGGACCTATAACGTCAGCTATGGGTTCGGCATGGTGGATGCCTACGCCGCTGTACGCATGGCAGAGGTCTGGTCTTTGTTCGGGAACGCGCAAACCTCGGGAAACGAGGTGCAAAGCACACTGTCCTATTCCGGGAGCTCAATGGCGATTTCCGACCACGAGATCACGTCAGTTTCGCAAGTGTCCTCTGCGGGGATGGTGGTTGAACATATTGCCGCTACGATTGAACTCACGCATTTTAATATGTCAGATATTCAGGTCACTTTGGTGGGCCCCGACGGATCGCGCTATGTCTTGTTGAACCATGATGGCGGCGACGAAATGCTGGTTGGCGACTATACCTATGGCGTTGATCTGGCGCGAGGGTCTTATTCCGACGGCGAATGGGCGGTCGAGGTCGAGGACACCTCTACGGGTGACACCGGGTGGCTGTATGATTTTGATCTGACCTTTTACGGCCGCGCCGTGAGTGATGATAAGGTCTATCATTTCACCGACGATTATCTTGATTTTCGCGCCGACGAAGAAGCTCGGGGGTCGATCACCGTGGCGGCGAGTGGCGAGCAATGGGTCAACCTTGCGGCTCTGACCGGCGATGTTTCGTTTCACGCCACTGGCACCTCTGCCTTTAGGGTCGATAATGTAATCTGGGCGAGCTTTGCGAATGCAGATGTGATCGAGGGTTTGGTGGCTGGCGATGGTGATGACACGCTGACCGGCAATGCGTTGGAGAACCATATCCTTGGGATGCGCGGTAACGACAGTCTTGAGGGAGGGGCCGGGCGAGACACCTTGGAGGGCGGCGCCGGCGATGATGTGATCGATGGCGGCACCTGGGCCGATACCATTCGCGCGGGCGCGGGTACCGATACCGTTTATGGCGGTATGGGGAAAGATACCATTTGGCTCGATGAGGGCAATGATGTGTTTTTCGACGACGTGCAAGAAGGGGTGCAGGGGGCCGATACGGTCTATGCTGGCGACGGCAATGATTCACTTTATGGCGGAGGCGGCGACGACTATTTGGCTGGCGGTACGGGCGATGACAGCGTGACTGGCGGCGTGGGCAATGACACGCTGATCGGTGCGCCAGGTGATGACACATTGCGCGGCGCCGATGGTCACGACAGCATCCATGGCGGTAAGGGCGCGGATCTCATTGATGGCGGCTGGAGAGGTGACACATTGATTGGTGCGGGCGGCAACGATACGCTCCATGGCCGTCAAGGGTATGACCAATTGTTCGGTGGCGGTAATAATGATTTGGTTTTGGGCGAACAGGGCAACGATACCGCCTATGGCGGCAACGGCAACGATACGCTCTATGGTGCGCTTGATGACGACTGGCTCTATGGCAATGCTGGCAATGATAGGGTCGGCGGCGGCAAAGGCCATGACGTGGTCGATGGCGGTGAGGGCGCGGATGTGGTGACTGGCGGGGTCGGCGACGACACTGTGACTGGCGGGGTCGGCGACGACATCGTGAGCGGCGGTCTTGGCGCGGATGAATTCGTCTTCTACGGTGGCGCCGATACCTTCACGGATTTCGATATTTCCGAAGACATATTGTCCTTTGCCTCCACGCCTTGGGGCAGTGGGACGCTCAGCGGCACGCAGATTGTCGATATCTATGGCGAATCGGTGGCGGGCGGCTACGAGTTGGCCTTTAACGCTGCCGATGTGATCTTCTTTGATGGAATGACCGACAGCACCGGCCTGTCCGATGTGATCTTCTCTTACAGTTGATCCGGTGAGGTCGGACTCGCCGATGCAGGCAATATGATCGGGAAGCGGGGTGCATTTCGCACGTGCCGGATAGTGCGGTTCGCTCGGCCTAGACAAACTCGAAGTTGGCGATACTGATCAACCACGGCAGCGTGTCCTCGATCACGATGGTGCCAAAGCTGCTGGTGAGATGGGTGTCGCCATCGTTGAAGGTCATGGTCACATCGTTGCGCGAGCTTGGGGCCGAGGGGTCATCATCGGTGATAAATTGCAGCAGGTCGGCGCCCGTATCAAACCCGGTGATGGTGTCGTCGCCATGATCGGCCGCCAAGATGAAAACATCATCGCCTGCGCCGCCATACATTACGTCATTTCCGCTGCCACCATTGAGAGTATCATCACCGTCATTGCCGAAAAGCCGGTCGTTGCCATCGTTGCCTGCGATATAATCATTACCGTCTTCACCTAAGACGAGATCATTACCGCCGTTACCGAACAGGCGATCGTGGTCGGTGCCACCGGTGATCGTGTCATGCCCGTTTCCACCCTTTAGGCTGTCATTGCCGCCGCCGCCGGTTAACAGGTCGTTGCCATTGCCTCCATCGACCGTGTCGGCGGCATAGATGCCGCGCTGTGCATTGTCGAAAAACGAGTCGTCGCCATCGCCCAGCATGATTTGATCTAGGCCATTATCGCCATACACCCAATCGTCTCCAGCGCCAGCGAAGATATAGTCGCCGGCTTGGCCGCCATAAATCGTATCATTCCCGTCGTTGCCGATCAGCCTGTCGGTATCGTCCCCGCCGGACAGCACATCGTTGCCTAGGCCGCCTTCCAACCGGTCCGCACCGCTGCCGCCATCAAGGATGTCATCTCCGTCCTCGCCCGCCAAAAAGTCGACGCCGCCATTGCCAAAAAGGTTGTCATCACCCTCTCCGCCCCAAAGACTGTCATCGCCGTTCCCGCCATACGCCGTGTCATTGCCGACCTCGCCGAACAGGGCATCGTTATGGGCGCCGCCATAAAGCCGGTCGTGGCCCGCGTAACCATAAAGCCTGTCGTTCCCGTTTCCGCCGACCAACGTGTCGTGGCCCCATCCGCCATAGGCCAAATCATCCCCGTCACCGCCGGTGAGGTAATCTTCGCCGCTACTGCCGCGCAGGGTGTCGTTTCCGCCATCCCCACGCAGTGTGTCATTGTCCGCCCCGCCATCGACGATATCATGTCCGCTGCCGCCGGAAATATCGTCCTGCCCGTTTTGCCCCCGCAGGATGTCATCGCCGCTGCCGCCCTGTAATATATCACTGCCCTCGCCGCCCTCTATGACGTCATTATCGGTGCCTCCGTCAATCACATCGTCGCCACCCAAAGCGAGGATCGTGTCCATGCCCGCGCCGCCATAGACCGTGTCGCTGCCCTGCGGGCCCTCTTGTGCATCGTCAATAAACGCGTCGTTTCCATCACCGAGCCAGACCAGATCAGAGCCAAGACCGCCGGTCACCGTGTCATGGCCGCGCCCTGCGTTGACGGTATCGGCCCAGGCCCCTGCGTCGATGATATCATCTCCGTCGCCCCCTATGATCGTATCATTTAGCGCGCCGCCGAACATCGTGTCGTTGCCGTCGCCACCGAGCAGGCTGTCGCTGCCGTTGCTGCCGTCGATCCGGTCATTACCGGTGCCGCCGGTTATGGTATCGTCCCCGTCGCCGCCAAATAGGCTGTCGTGACCCGCATCGCCGTGGAGAAGGTCATCGCCTGCGCCGCCGTTCATGCTGTCTTCGCCGGTTCCGCCCTCGAGCGTGTCGCGTCCCGCGCTGCCCAAAAGCGTATCGTTGCCCGCTTCGCCCAGAATGCTATCGTCCCCGTCTTTGCCATCGACCCAATCATGCCCACCCAAGGCGCGGATGTCGTCGCCGATCGCTTCGCCGGTCATTGCATCATTGCCTTCGGTGCCGCGTACCGGCACGCGCACCAACATCATCGGACGGTTTGGGCCGGTGATTTCATATCCGAAAAGATCGGTCATGCTGAGGTAGCCGCCGCTTGCGGCATAGACGTCAATGACCTCGTTACGGAAACTGACTCGCGCGCCCCAGGAGGTGCTAAGCAGCGTAAGTTGTTGGGTCGAATAGAGCATTGGAAAGGCGCTGAGGTCGAAGCGATCCACCCCGCGTTCAAAATCGACGATTGTGTCGGTGCGTTGGTCGTAGTCGAGGATAAAGATGTCCGCCCCCGCGCCCCCGCGTAGCGTGTCGGCGCCGTCGCCATCGACGATGATGTCGTTGCCTGCCCCGCCAGAGAGACTGTCGTTGCCGCCGTTTCCCATCAAGATATCGTCGCCCGATGTGCCGTTTTGTGTGCCGCCGCCGGACCCATGGGAAATGGTTTGGCCCTGGCTTTCGGTGGACATTGCCAGTTGCGTCAATCCGGCTTCGGATTGCGAAGCGGCCATGACGATCATCTCGCCGCCCGCAGAGGTCAGAGAGAGCGCCTCGATGTTTTGCAGGCCCATGCTGAGGCTGTCTTCGATGGATTGCAGATGCACCAACCGCCCGCCGGGCAATAGCGTGAAGAGCGAAATGCCATCATCCGCCCCACCTGCCAGAATATAGACGCGGTCGTCCACGGTGGTGACCTCGAGAGAGGTGAGGCCGCCGAACCGTGTCGATAGCGTATCAAGGATGTGGTCCGTCGGGGTTAAGTTGCCCGCTGCATCAAGGCGCATCACCGAAATGGATTGACTGCCCGCCGCCCCCAAAATCACATAGGTTTCGCCGTTGACCTGCGCCACCTGCATCGCCGTTGGCGTGTTTACCCCCAACCCGTTGCCCGCGCCCAAGGAGGTGGTTTCACTTAGATTCCCGCTTTGCGCGTCGACACGATATGCGGTGACGCCATGCTCTGAATTGGAGGCGACGAGCAGATAGGTGACGCCATCCACGGTGGCCTGCACCAAAGCGGCAGCGTCTTGCATATAGGAGGTGTCAGTGTCCTGCGCCGAGGCCGAGGCGACATATTGTGCCGAACCGGATCCCCAACGATAGGCGTGAATTTCTGTGCCCCCTTCTTGAGCGAAGTAGAAAAATTCGCCGCCCAGAAGATTGACCGAAGTAAAAGCCGTCACCCGGCCCGAGCCGGAGGATTGTATGCCGCTGATCGCCGTGGCGCTGCCGATGGTGCCATCGTCGTCGACATAATGGCCGACCAAGGCGCCGGAGCTGTCATTGCCGGTGAGCACATAGCCTTGGCCCGACAGGGTGACGGTGGTGATCTGGGTATCGGCCACGGCTGCCATGGAGGAGGTGAAAAAGGCGGCATCGACGAGCGTGGCATTGCTGCCTGAAATCAGCTCGTAAGAGGTCAAGCCGCCATAGGTGCCGCTGGTCGCATAGGCGAAAACCCCTTGGTCCGTGACCTGCACGTCGATGTCGGAAATCGCGACGTCGAGCATCTCTTGCCCGCTGCCGACCATTGTCCTGAAACCTAAGTAGCTCATGCTCAATCCGTTTGCGAATACCGGCTGACAATGCAGTGTCAAAGGTTAACGCGCGTGCTGGAAAATCAGGCGAGAATATGGAGATCGTTTCCAATCTTAATCTATCTTATGAGGGGTTGTCGGCGTTTAGGTTTTGGTAGCCATGTTGTTGCCGGTTTCGGGGCGGGTCGTCCATTGGGCAGGAACGTGGCCGATTACGCCATCAACGCTTCATGGCGGGCGATGGCGTCGCCGAGATCATCGAAATATTCCAATCCGCCATTGTGCAAAACGCACCCCACATCGCACAGCTGCCGGATTTGGTTCATGTCGTGATTGACCACCAGCGCACCGGCATTGCGCATCCGCTCCAAGAACACCGCGCGGCTTTTGCGGCGGAACCGTTGGTCGCCCACGGCCGTGACTTCATCGACCAGATAGGTGTCGAACCCGATCCCCATCGACGCGCCAAACGCCAGTCGCGAGCGCATGCCAGAGGAATAAGAGCGCACCGGCATGTTGAAATGCGCGCCAAGTTCGGCAAAATCCTCGACGAAGCCTTCAAGCTCATAGGTGTCGACCCCGTATATGCGGGCAATAAACCGAACATTCTGGGCGCCGGTCATCTCGCCGTGGAACGATCCGGCAAACCCAACGGGCCAGGAAATCGACCGGTCGGTGGTTAATGTGCCTCTGTCCGGTTGCAACGTGCCGGCGATGATGTGCAGCAGTGTCGATTTCCCCGCCCCGTTTTGCCCCAAAAGAGCGACCGATTTCCCATCAGGAAAGGCAACGCTGACGTCATCCAAAACGGTTTTATACCCGTTCTTCACCGCAAAGGATTTGGTAATATGATCGCACCGCAGCATCCACGCGTTCCTTTCATGCGCCGGGCAACAGGGTCAATGCCGGTCACGGATGGAATAATAGACCAAGACGCAAATCGACCACAGCAGCAGCGAGAACAGCGCTGTCAGCAAGGTCCAGGTGATCCGTTGTGGATATTGCGCCGTTTCCGCCAGCGTCGGGGCGATATAGGTCGCGAGATATCGGCTTTTGCGGGCGGCGTTCGAACGGGCGATCTCTACGGCCGCGAGGGCCGCGCGATACGCTTCTTCGGAGAATTCGCGGTCCACGGTCAAGCTTTCGAATTCCGCCATGAGTGTCGGATAATCTTCGCCATTCTGGCCTGCTTCGGCGGTGGCGAAGGTTAACCGCTCTTGAGCGATTCGGCTTTGGATCACTTCGATGCGACGTTCGGCCTGTTGTAGTCGCGGGTCGGTGCGTTTGGTGGTTTCCGACAAGATGTCGAATTCAATCAGTGCCTCGGCAAGCTGCTGTTGCAGGTTGTTCAACACACCCATGCGGCCCTGAATGTCGGCGCTGGGATCGACGATCTGCGTGCGGGTACGAAAGGCCGTCAGGGCTTCGCGCGCGGTCTTGAGACGATCCAATGCCTCTTCCAGATCAAAGAGCGCATAGCGAATGGTGTCGTCGCGGGCCGCAGCGTTGAGGGCATTGATCATGGATTGGCTTTCGTCAACCACTTCTTCGGCGATGGATTGCGCGGTTTGCGCATCAAATGCCAGCACCCGCAATTCAATCAGACTGGCCGATTGATCGTAGGAAATCCGCACGATGCGTTGCCAGTATTTTACCAAATCTTCGAGGGTCGCGTCGGGTTTGAGCGAGAAGAGCGGATCGGTTCCCCAATGTTGGGTATAATGCGCCCGCAGGTCGACAACCGCATCGACGCGGCGCACGAGTTCCTGACTTTGGATGAACTCATACAGGATGTCGGTGTCCGACGAGCTTCCGCCGCCGGACAGTTGTGACAATCCGCCAAGCAGATCAACCGCGCTGCCCCCGGTTTCGCGCTGGACCGTGAAGGCGGTGGTCGACGCATATTGATCGACGCTGCGGACCCACAGGTAGTAGGACATGAGGGCGATCGGCAGGCACACCAGAAAGAGAAAGGAGACGAGCAATCCGCGATGCCGCCTACGCATGCGGGCCGGCCGGGCGATCGGTTTGACCTGCACGACGGGGCGCTGGTGTTGTGGGCCAGATCGGTTTGGGTTGGGCTGGTTTTGCCCTGTTTTGCCTTGATTGGGCGCGCCGTTTTGGTTTGGTTTCTGACCCTGACCCTGACCCTGACCCTGACCCTGACCCTGACCCTGACCCTGACCCTGACGGCCCTGTCGGTTTTGCCCGCCAGAGCCACCCCGCGCGCCACCTTGCGGTGGCTTTGGCTGTGCCTGCGCGGCGTTGGCGTTCGATGGGCTATCTTTGCGGTCCGCGTGGCCAGAGGGTTCGGCGTCGCGGGATGACTGCGCCTCGCCGTCCGTAACGGGGTTTTGCGCACCGGGCTTGTTGTTCTGGTTCAACAGGGATACTCCGGTTGTGAACGCATTTACATTGCGGCAATCATAGCCCCATACTTCGGCATTAAAAACCCCGCATGACGGAGGCGGCTCTGAACTCTCGATCTGATCCAGCCCAACCCCAATCCAATGCGCCGATCCCTCCGGTTGTGCGCCCTGTTGCCGGGTCTGCTGCCTTGCCTGCTCGTGCCATAGGCTGGACCTCGGCCCGCGCGGTTCTGGCCTTGATGTTGCGCGAGATGGGATCGCGTTATGGGCGAACGCCGGGCGGATATGTTTGGGCGGTTCTGGAGCCGCTGGGCTATGTGGTCATCCTGTCGTTGGCGTTTTCTCTATTGTTCCGGTCGCCGTCGCTGGGGACCAGTTTCGTGTTGTTTTATGCCACGGGTTATCTGCCGTTCATACAATACCAGAATGTGTCGCATGAGGTGGCGCGGTCGCTGCGGTTCTCGCGCGCTTTGATGAGTTATCCGGTGGTCAGCTGGATCGATGCGGTTCTCGCCCGATTTATTCTCAATGCCTTGACGACCCTGTTCGTTGCGGTTCTCTTGATGACGTTGATTTTATCCTTTGTGGATACACGCGGTTTGTTGGATTTTGGTCCGATTCTGCTCGCCTTTGCTTTGGCATCTATGGGCGGGCTGGGGGTTGGATTGGTCAATTGCGCCTTGATCGGACTTGTGCCGGTTTGGGAGCAGCTTTGGAACATCATCTCGCGTCCGTTGTTTTTGGGGTCGGCTATTCTTTATACCTTCGAGGACCTGCCGACGATGGTGTCGGATTTCTTGTGGTTTAACCCGCTGGTGCATGTCTCGGGGTTGATGCGGCGCGGAGTCTATTCGACCTATGATGCCAGTTATGTGTCGTTGATTTACACCTTTGGGGTGGCCATGATTTTGGTTGCATTCGGATTGTTGTTGATGCGCCGGTTTAGTCGGAAAATCCTCAACGACATGTAGTGACTTGCGCGCGCTTGACCGTCAGGTGCCGCGCTGGTCACCAGAGGCGACATTTGTGTCGCTCTGGTTCGTGGGTGATGGTGTTGCCTCTGGTGTTTCTGGCAGCAATTTCGGCGGACCGGCGGCGGCCAGAATATCTTCATGCCGCGTGGTCGTGCGGCGCAGAATACCGTCGCGCAGGGCCATCCGCAGCAACCGTAGATAATCGCGACGTGCCGCCCCGTATCGTTTTGCTGCCAGCAGCCATTTCACCGTCAGCAGCGGCATCAGGGGCCAAAACAGCCAACCGGCCGCTTGTCGATACATCAAAAGCCCGTTGCGATAGGTGTAATACACCTTCCACAGTGGGCGGAAAACTCGGCGGTTTTCGTTGCTGTAGGTCGTGCAGTCGTGTTCGAAGGTAACCTTGGGATCAAAACCGATTGTCATGCCGGCTTTGCGCAGCGATAGGGCGTAAAGCACATCATCGCCATAGAGGAACAACCGCCCGTCAGGTTCGCCCACCTTGTCCATTGCGGCGCGCGAAACGAAGAACCCGACAAAAGAGGTGATGTCGAGCGGAACAATCTCGTCCCCGGCATAGGCGCCGCGGGAAATATGGTATCCGTCCCGCCCATGCCCCATCAAGGTGCGCAGGAACAGGTGCGGGTGTTGGAACGGGTTTTGCGACGGGCGGTTCATCTCGCAAATCTGCCGGTTGGGGAAATAAACAGCGGCGGCGATTACATCCCATCCGCTATGGTCCCTGCGGTGAAATTGCGCCAATGCATCCGCATCGGGGCGGGCATCATCATCCATCAAGAGGCACCAATCGGGGTTGAGCTGCGCTCGTGCATGCCGCATGCCGATTTCGAAGCCGCCGGCGCCGCCAAGGTTATGGTCGGGCAACAAAACCTGTAACCTCGCGCCGATGCGGGCCTCTTCTCGCCTCAGCCAGTCGCGGGTGCCGTCAGTCGAGAGATTGTCGACGACCACGATTGCACTCAAAAGATTGCTGTGAACCGCCAGCAAGCGCGCCAGCGTGGTTTGCAACTGCTCCATCCGGTTATGGGTTGTCACCACGGCCACCACCCGCCCCTTATGAGCATCGGTTCGGTCGATCGTGTCCGCAGACAGGGGGGAGTGCATGTATTGGCCTCGATATTGGTCTTGGGACTCTAAGGCCATAAGGTGCATGAGATGTCAAACCGCGTCACGGGAAAATGCTCGGATGTTTGCCGCCTCCGAGGTATCCTTGTGCGGCCTGCTCAGGTCAAAGCGGCTTTTAACGCAACGTACTCCAACGTAAAGGCGGGGCCGTAGTCTTGCGCACCCTGCGCCATTTTCCAGCCGCAATAGGCCGCCATGCGTGCGTGATACCATGGCGCAAGTCGGGTATAGCGTGCGGTGGTTTTCCGATCGCTATAGGCGATTAGGAATTCTTCTGTCTCGCCCCGTGTCAGGGGGGAGCCGCGATAAACCAACTGCTGCGCCGGTGACAAAAAATGCGCGATATCTTCGCAAGGATCGCCCAAGGCCGGGCATTGCCAATCAATCAATCGCAAACCGTTGGAGGTGTCGATCAGATTGCCCGCGACGGGATCGCCATGTAGTAAGCGCACCGCGCCACTGGCGGGGATATCGCGCCGCGCTGCCAGTGTCCTCACCTTTGGTGTGAGGGTATTTTGGATCTGTTCGGGACATGCCTCGAGAATGGTTCGGATCTGCCGAAGCAGCTCTACCGAACCATCGGCCGCATGCGGCAAGGCCAGCCTTTCCGGCGCGGGCAGGCCATGCAAACGGTGCAGCAGCGCCGCCACCGGTGCCGGATTGCCTTGCCAGATCGCGCCATCAAGGTGTTCGTAGATGATTGCCTCTCCGGCCGGTGGTGACAGATATGCTTGCAGGCGCGGCGCGATGCCTTGCCCGTCCAGATGAGTCAAAAGCTGCGTCTCGCGGTGGGCATCATTGGCGAACAGTGGATTGTTTTGCTGCGGCGCAAAGAGTTTTACAACCCATCCGGAGGGGCAGTTTCTTGCGGCCGGTGCGACGGGGTTGGTGACATGCCATAAACGGTTGCTGCGCCCACCGCGCAGCGGGATCCAATGGGCGTGGCGCGTCGCAAATCCGCGCACGATCACCGCTTGGGCCAAAGTGTCGGGCGGCAGGGTGCAAGGGGAGGGGGCGGCGTGGTGCGGCACGGAGGTCTCGGATGGGCCGCGCGGGGGTGCGGGGCGGTACGAGGGTAAGCGAGGGAGCGGCGCAAGGCAAGCGCGCTACAGTGATGAGCGCTTGCCTATTGGAGGGCTGGCGCGGGTCTGCTGACCCGAGCCGGTTAATCGGCTTGACGCAGGGCGGTAATTTGCGCGGCTGCGATTTGCGTGCCGCCTTCGAGCAAGAGCATCGTGGTGCCGTTGTCGTTGCGAGCCTCGGTAATGCGCGTGTAGGTATCCACCGTCGACGCACCCAAAAGTTCATCATTGGCGTAGCTTTCCAATTCAAACCTGTAGACACCCGCGGCAAAGGGCAATCCGTCTTCGCCGACGCCCGCCCATTCTATCGTATCGGCGGAAACCGGCACGTCGATACGTTGCACGATGGTGTTGCTGGCGTCGCGCACCACAAGCGTGGTTTGATCCGCAAGGCGTTCCGGGCTGGGCGAGAGGCTGATCGGGCTGCCATCGAAATATCCTGCCGAACTGCTGCGCGCGTCCATCCCGACCCATCCGGCCAGTTGCGCCATACCCATCGCGCCCATTTGCGCCCCGAGCCCTTCAAGCAGGTCATTGGTGACGACCTGTTGCTCGACCGAAGAGAAGGTCGCCAGCTGCACGGCGTAATCCGAGCTGTCGATCGGGTTCAGCGGATCTTGGTTTTTCATTTGCACGGTCAACATCTGCAAGAATGTATTGAAATCCGAACTCAAGGTGGGCGTCGCCGCAGTGGTCTCGGAGGTTGATGTTGACGTGCTGTCGGTGGTGGTGGTTGTGCTTTCGGACGCCGGGATTGCGGTTTTCGTAGTTGTCGCGACCGCAGGTGTGGTTGCCTCCTGCGGGGTGGCTGCTTTTGCGGCGCGGGCCAGATCGGCACTGGTTTTCAAACCAGTGAACGCGGGCGGGATAGATTGAGTGACTGTGGTCATAATGATGTCCTTAGATAGGGTCGTGTTGCCTGCGTCAGAGACGCAGGTCCAGACCCTCTGTCGGGGTCAAATTGATTTGTGCGGTTGCGGTTTGGGCGGTGTCTGTGGTCGCATCCGATTGCGCAAGCGGGCGGTCCGGCGCGGCGTCGTCGTTGAAATTGCCGTCTTGAGCGGTCTCGCCATCGGCTGATCCGCTTTGTGCGCCGAAGGAGAAGCTAACATCATCATAGCCGATTTCGCGGAACTGCTCGGCCAGTTGATCGATATGACGGCGCATCAAGTCCAAGGTTTCGCCGCGCTCGGCCAGCACCGTGACAACCATCCCGTTTTCTGCGGTGTTTAGGGTCATGCGCACACGGCCTAATTCCTCGGGGTTGAGGGCGATCTCTATCGGTTTGCGATCCGAAATGCGTTGCGCGACTGAGGCCAGTTGCTCGGCGATATGGCGCGGGATTTCGGGGCGGGCGGCCAGAGCATCAAGCCGCATTTGCGCAGTCTGTGGCAGCCGCCCGTCATGGCGGGTTTCAAAGGCAAAGTCGGCCTCGGAGATCCATTCGATCTCGCCGGCGGTCTCTGTGCTACTGTGCGCGGCGGTGGTGGATTGGACCTGTAACGGCATGACGGCGGCGGGCGGCGCAGGGGTCGTGCGCTGTGTTGTGAAGGCAGGAGCGGCCGCGCGCGCAGCGTCCTCTGTGGCGCGCGCGGCGAGGTCGCGGCGGGACGGGCGCGTGGATGCTTGATCTGCCGCCGAAGCGCTCAGGGGCGATGCGGCGTTGGTTTGGGGCGCGCTGGTTGCATCGCGTGCGACGAGGGGGGCGCTGCCGTCGGATTTGGTTATGGCGTCAGCCGTGCCTCGGTCGGCGCGTGTTGTGATCGTACCCTGTGCTGAGGCAAGGGGCTCGCGCAAATTTTGGGACCCGGCGCGGCGGCTGGAAAAGGCGATCGCGTTCATATCGGTTTTGGCTGGCTCTGCTGTGCCTGCGCGTTGCGGGACCGATTCCAAAGATATGTCGGTGTCCGGCTGCGCTACGGCGGGTGTCCCCGTGATAGCAGTCTGTGACGGCATACCCGTGAGCGCGGAGGTCGCGACGAGATGATTCGGGTGTGGCTGCGCAGAGGCGGTTGGCAACGAGGCCTGTGAATCGGCGCTGAACCGTGCAGACAGCAGGCTGGCGGCGGGAGCGTCTTGGGCAGGTTTTTTGCGCTGAGCGGTTGGATCGGCCGCGCCGGTAAGCAAATTGAACTCTTCGCTCTCGGCTTCGGAGGCAACGTCATACTCCTCACCTTCTGCAGCAGCGGAAGCAATGGCGTCGTTTTGCTCTGCGAGTGTAAGGGTGATCTCGCCATCGACATCTGCGCTGGGTGCCGTGTCAGGCGACGCAGGAGGCGTTTTGGCTTTATGCTTAGAATTTGTTTCGGCGGTGGTGTTGGCGTCAGGATTGAGCGCCCGGTGTTCGGCGCCCTGTTTGCGCTGTGCTGCGCGTTCTTCTTGCTGGTGCAGGATGTCGCTGAAACCTTCGCGGGTATCCTCGCGGCCGGGGCGCATTGACGGTTCGGTTTGCGTGCGGGTCGGGTCGATCGCAGGCTTGGGTGCAAGCGCGCTATGGAGCGGGTTCATCTGTGTGCTACCTCCGGGAATTCTTCCTCAGCATTGCTGCACTATGACCGCGCTTGGTTACTGGTTCTTTACCGCTCATCCGGCAATCTGGAAAAAATCCTGTCAATTTGGAGATACCTGATGAGCGATCCCTCCCTCCTGACCCACCCTGTGATGCGGGCTTCCGCATCTCCGGTGACAAAGGGTCAGAACGTTGAAAATATAAACCAAAATAGCGATCAGCGCGATAAATCACTGCGCGAAGCCGCAAGGTCGCTCGAGGCCGGGTTTCTGGCAGAAATGCTGAAATCAGCGGGCCTTGGAAAATCGCGCGAATCGTTTGGAGGCGGTAGCGGAGAAGATCAATTTGCTTCGTTCCTGCGTCAAGCGCAGGCGGAAGAGATGGTGAAAACCGGCGGAATCGGATTGGCCGAGTCGCTGTATCAAGCCCTGAAGGAGCGTGAAGATGCGAAGTGAAACAGCGCAAGATCTGATCAATGAAATGGACGTGCTACTTGATAAAGAGCGCGAGGCGTTGCTTGTGGGAGATCTTGACGTGATCTCGCGGCTTCTGGATCAAAAAGAGCATTTGATCGACGCACTCAATGCGATGGAGCACGGTGAGCAAGAGCGACTGGTGGCATTGCAAGGCAAGGTCCAGCGCAACCAAGCGCTTCTGGATGGGGCGCTGGCAGGGATTCGCGCGGTGGCCGAACGCCTGTCGACGATGCGCCGCGTGCGCAAATCTTTGGATACATATGACGTTCATGGCCAACGCCAGACGATTGAGGGCACCCGTGCGCCCACTGTTGAGAAACGCGCGTAGGGACAATAAATCAAATAAAATCAAACCATAAGCCGAAGTGTCCGCGAGATTAGTTCAAATCCGCGGTAATGCAAAAACCGGATTTAGGGTCGCGTTAGGATTTAGGGGGGCATGGTGTGGAGGCATTCCAAAGCGAATGGCGCAGCCGGCCCGAACCGCCGACACTGTAGCAGTCAGAACGACAGTTGGATCCGTCCCGAATAGGGGCGGGAATGATAACTGGGTGCAAAGCGCCCACTGATTTAAGGAAAATGCTATGTCCAGCATTCTGACCAACAATGGCGCAATGGTTGCGCTGCAAACCCTGAAATCCATCAACTCGAACCTGTCGGATGTGCAATCGCAAATCTCAACGGGTAAGTCTGTTGGTTCGGCCAAAGACAACTCGGCCGTTTGGGCGATTTCCAAAGTGATGGAATCGGATGTGAAAGGCTTTAAGGCGATTTCCGATAGCCTTTCGCTTGGTGAAGCGACTGTTTCTGTTGGCCGTAAGGCTGCTGAGACTGTCACCGACCTCTTGACGGATATGAAAGAAAAGATCGTCGCGTCGCAAGAAGACAACGTCGATAAAGTCAAGATCCAAGCAGACATCTCCGCTTTGCGTGATCAGATCACAACCGTTGTGGGCGCGGCCCAGTTCAATGGTCTGAACCTTGTCGATTCGGCAGGTACCGTGAATGTTCTCGGCTCGCTTGACCGGGACGCGGCGGGCAATGTGACGGCTTCTAATATTGCCGTGACCAAGCAAAACCTTTCGACCGGCAGCTACGCAGCGAAAGCTGTGTTTGACACAACCAATACAGATGGTGTGTCGGCGGATGGCGCGGATACCTTCGGTTTCGCTCTGGATGCCAGCGGTGGTACGGTAGACGCGGGTACGATCGAATTTGAAGATCCTGCTGCTGCAGACGCATGGGCCGCAGGCGATTCGGTTACGATCCGCTTGGGTGATGACACAGTCACCTATACGATCACGCAAGAAGATGTTGATGCCACAGCGACCGAAGACGTGATCGCGGTTGGTGTGAAATCTGCGATCGAAGCATCGGGTGCCAATGTCACCGTTGATTATGACACGACCACTCCAGGCCGTGTGACCATCACCAACGCGGATACCACGGATGGCTTGCACATCTCCGGCCAGTTCAACAACGCTTCGTCCGGTGGACTTGGCGCGTTGGCTGCCATTGATGTGACCAGCGGCGCGAGCGCGGCTTTGGGGTCGATCGAAACTTTGATCGGCACTGCAATTGATGCGGCGGCAGCTTTCGGTTCGGTTGAAGGCCGTATCGAAATTCAGTCCGATTTCGTGTCGAACCTGTCGGACTCGCTGAAATCCGGTATCGGCGCGATGGTTGACGCCAATATGGAAGAAGCTTCGGCGCGTCTGACCGCGTTGCAAACCCAGCAGCAGCTCGGTGTGCAATCGCTGTCGATTGCCAACTCGGCGCCTGAGACTCTGCTCTCGCTGTTCCGTTAAGGGCCAGCTTCAGGGGCGCGGGAACCGCGCCCCTGATTACAGACGAATAGCATATATGCCACCTGGAAGGATTTCACGTGAACGCTCAAAATTTGGCCCGTCAGGCTTATACCAATCAAGCCGCCCCCATTCGAACAACGCGGGGCACGGAATACGAGGTCTTTGCCAAGATCACCCACCGCCTCAACGCCGCCGCGCGCAAAGGCAAGATGGGATTTCCCGCGCTGGCCTCGGCGATTCACGACAACCGCAAATTATGGACCATGCTCGCCGCCGACGTGGCTGATGATGACAATGGTCTGCCCAACGATCTTCGGGCGCGGATTTTTTATCTGGCGGAATTTACCCAGGTGCATAGCCGCAAGGTGTTGAAAAGCGAAGCCTCCGCTGCTGCACTGATTGAAATTAACGCCGCGATGATGCGCGGCCTGCGAAGCGGGAGCGTCCAGCCATGAGCGGCCTTGTCCTGAAACTCAGCCCGAAAGAGCGCGTGTTGATTAATGGTGCAGTGATTGAAAACGGGGAGCGTCGTTCGCGCCTGTCGATCGTGTCACCCAATGCGAATATTTTGCGGTTGCGTGATGCGATCCACCCCGAAGAAGCCAACACGCCGGTGCGGCGGGTGTGCTATGTGGCGCAATTGGTTCTGACAGGCGATGCGGATCCCACAGAAACACGCCACAAATTGCTGCGGTCGATCGAAGAACTGAGCCAGGTTCTGACCGACGCTGACAGCCGCGCGCATTTGACTGCCGCGACCGATGCGGTTTTGGGCGGACAGTTTTATCAATGCCTCAAGGCGCTGCGGTCGCTTTTGCCCCGCGAAGACCGCCTTTTGGCGACACCACTTAGCTGAGCAAAGGGGAATACCATGAGCTTTCAACCTATCATCCCATCAAGCGGTTTGGTCGGATGGAAATTCCTGGAGCGGACCTATGAGGCGCAAAATGCCGCCTTTCAGAAATCCACGGTGATCACCCGTGATACGGAGTATTTTGCCGAGAATATCAGTAAGGTCGAGACCGCCGAGGATTTGGTGAATGACCGGCGTTTGCTGCGTGTTGCCTTGGGGGCGTTTGGCCTCGGGGATGACATCAATAACAAGTATTTTGTTAAAAAAATTCTCGAAGAGGGCACCATTGATGATGGGGCTTTGGCCAACCGGCTGGCGGATGATCGGTATAAGGAGTTGGCCAGCTCTTTCGGTTTTGATCTGGGCACGCCGCACACCAAAATATCGACCTTTGCTGATGATATTATTGGGAAATTCCGCGAACAGCAATTCGAGGTCGCGGTTGGTGAGCAAGATGAAAACATGCGTATGGCGATGTACACCGAGCGCAGCCTTGGAGAGATTGCAGTCGGCGACAGCACAGAAGACACCAAATGGTTCAAGATTATGGGCACGCCTGCTTTGCGCGAGGTGTTTCAAACGGCTTTCAATTTGCCAAGCAGCTTTGCCCAACTCGATCTTGATCAACAGCTCGGGGTGTTTCAAGACCGCGCCACACAGTATTTCGGCGATGACAGCGTCGCGCAGTTTGCCCAGCCGGAAAATCAGGAAAAATTGATCAGGGATTTTCTGGTGCGCAGCCAGATTTCCGATTTCCAAGCCACGTCGGCAGGAAACATTGCGCTGACCTTGTTGCAGAGCTCGAACTACTAAACCGATCTGTTTGCGGCATTGCCAAGGCTCTTATGATAAAACCGGCGCAGGGTGATCTGCGCCGGTTTTATTTTCTTGTCTGTGGGTTTTGCCATCTATTCGGCAGGTAATTGCCCACCAGAAGCACCGCGCACGGCGGGATTGACGGTCAAAGCGCCGCCACTGGCGCGTTGGCGGGGGGCGGGAGCCGATGGCGCCGCGCGGTTTGGCACGTTGCTGCGTTTTTGTCCGGCGCTGCGCCCTGCGGATTGTGCGCGGCGCAGGATCAATTGCAGACGGCTAAAGCTGTGGCTGCTGTCTTGGCTTTCCTTTTCGGCCAAAAAGGCGTCGAGGTCCGACTGCACTTTGATGGCACTGTCGAGCATTGGGTCAGAGCCTTCGGAATACAGCCCCGCGCGGATCATCATTTCAGATTGTGCATAAGCGCCAAGCAATTGGCGCGCCTCTGTGAGGGATGCATTTTCCTCGGGGCTGGCGGCGTCGGGCAAGGACCGTGAGACCGAACGCAAGAGATCCACCGCAGGATAGCGCCCGCGCTCTGCGATTTTCCGGTCGAGCACCACATGGCCGTCGAGCACCCCGCGTAAAATGTCGGCAATGGGTTCTTCCATATCCGATCCGGCAACGAGCACCGACAGAACTGCGGTGATATCGCCGCTGGATCCGGCGCCCGGCCCGGCACGTTCGCAAAGCGACATGATCGTATGGGCGGTCGAGGGCGGATAACCGCGTAAAGACGGGGCTTCGCCCGAGGCCACGGCGACTTCGCGGTGGGCTTCGGCAAAGCGTGTGATCGAATCGGCCAAGAACAGCACGTGTTTGCCTTGGTCACGGAAATGTTCTGCGACACTCATCGCAGTCCACGCGCAGCGGCGGCGCACCAACGGCGAGCGATCGGAGGTGGCTGCGATGACGACCGAGCGCTTCATGCCTTCCTCGCCCAGAACGTTCTCGACAAAATCGCGCAGTTCACGGCCCCGTTCCCCGACCAAGGCGATGACCACGACATCGGCCTGCATATTGCGGGCCAGATGCGCCAGAAGCGATGATTTGCCGACGCCTGAACCGGCGAAAAGCCCCACCCGCTGACCGCGCACCACGGGTAAGAGTGTATTGAAAACGGCCATGCCGGTTTCAAGCCGTTCACCCATAGCGCGGCGTGTGGCGGCCGCAGGGGGATCGGCGCGCAATGCCCGCGCGCGCGCCCCGCGCATCAAGGGGGCGCCGTCCAAAGGTTTGCCGTAGGGGTCGATGATCCGCCCGATCCAGGCGTCGGAGGGGGCAATCGTATTGGCATCCAACAGCGCAACGCGATCTCCCAAGGACACCCCGTCCGGCGCGGCGTCGGGGAGCATCACCACGCTGTCCTGTGCCAATTGCAGAACCTCGCCGCCGAGCACTTCGCCGCCGCGTCTGTAAACTTGTAGCTGATCCCCCATGCGGGCGGCGTGGCCCAATCCGGAGACGCGCAGCGTATTGCCCTCCACCGCGCAGATGCGCCCCACGGTGCGCACGGCGCTGAGGGTCGAAATTTCTGCGGTAAGGCTGTCGAAGTCGGACTGGTTCATCGAACTCTCCATAAAGTCTCTGCAACTCTTTCTAAAGGAATCAGGGTTAAGCCTTGGTTGAAGCTAATCGAGGGAGAAGCCCCGATGTTTGAAAAACTCGAAATCTTTCGCATGGCACATGCGATGGCGACCCATGCAGGGGCCCGCCAAACTGTTGTGTCACAAAATATTGCCAATGCGGACACGCCTGGCTACCGCGCAAAGGACGTTGCTTCCTTTGCCGAGCAATTCGCGCCATCGGCGGGCGAGGGGGCGCAACGCGCGACTCGCGCCGGCCACCTCAACGGTGCCGAAGGTCCCTATCAGGTTGCGATGATTCGCAGCGATGAGGGCGCCAACCCGAACGGCAACACCGTCTCTGTTGAAGAAGAGATGATGAAAGCCGTCGAGGTGCAACGTCAACATGACCGCGCGCTTGCCATCTATAAATCGTCGCTGGGCCTTTTGCGCACCAGCATTGGTCGTCGCTAGGAGAACCCTATGGCTGATTTCACTGATTCCCTTTCTGTTTCGGCCTCTGGCCTGCGCGCACAGGCGCAGCGCTTGCGGCATGTCTCTGAGAACATCGCCAATGCCGATACCCCCGGCTACCGGCGCAAAACCGTCTCGTTCGAGAACGAGCATGGGGCCGCAGGTGATGTAGAGACGGTCAAAACCGGCCGTGTCAAACTCGACAGGTCCGATCTGTCGCAAATCTATGATCCCGGTCATCCGATGGCTGATGAAACCGGTCACTATGACGGCTCGAACGTCAACCTTGTCATTGAAATTGCTGACGCGCGCGAAGCGCAGCGCAGCTATGAGGCGAACCTCAAAATGTTCGATCAGGCACGGCAAATGTCGTCCAGTTTGCTTGAACTTCTCCGCCGCTAAAACGCGCGTCTGTCCCTAAAGGAGATCCAGAATGGATATTCAATCACTTGCCGCCCAGAAATATGCAGCCTCCCGTCCGGCGACCGAGCCCACGCTCGGCACCGGCGGGGCCGGCGAGGCCTTTGCGGGTCTCGCCAAGGATTTCGCCGCCACCTTGCAAGAGGGGGAGGCCACGGCCAAAGCGTCCATGATGGGCAATGCCGATCCGCATGCTTTGGTGCAGGCATTGGCGCAAACCGAGTTGGCGGTCGAAACCGCCGTGACGGTGCGCGACAAAGTCGTCGAAGCCTATCAAGAAATCCTGCGGATGCCGGTGTAAGGCCGCCGTTCAGACATGGAACAGGCAATTTTCTTCGACACGCTCCGTCAGGGGCTTTGGGTGGCGCTGATCACATCGGTGCCGATCCTATCGGTGGCTTTGGTCGTCGGTCTGGTGATTGGCCTGTTTCAAGCGCTGACATCGATCCAGGAAATGACACTGACCTTTGTTCCCAAACTCGCGGCGATTGTCGCGGTGTTCTGGATGTCGATGGGGTTCATGACACAAACGCTGGTCTCGTTTTTTCACGACCGGCTCATTCCGCTGATCATCAGCGGATAACGGTAAAGGGACAGAGCCATGGAAAACGCAACATATACCACATTGACCCGCCAAACCGGATTGATGCGCGAGATGCAGATCGTCGCGAATAACATCGCCAATGCGGCGACCACCGGCTTTCGCCAAGAGGGATTGGTGTTCGGTGAATATGTCAAGTCCGTCGAGGGCGAGCCGTCGATTTCGATGGCAACGGGCAATGTGCGTATGACCTCGATGATGCAGGGCGGGTTGACCCAAACCGGCGGCCAGTTCGATTTTGGTATCGAGGGCGAGGGATTTTTCCTTATCGAGACGCCGCAGGGCGAGCGTTTGACCCGAAACGGGAGCTTTAGTCCAAGCGCCGAAGGCGATCTTGTCACCAATGACGGGTTTCGCGTGCTTGATGCGGGCGGCGCACCGATCTTCATTCCGCCTGACGCGACGGATCTGTCGGTTGCGGCCGACGGCACGGTCAGCTCGAATGGCAAACCCTTGTCACAAATCGGCATCGTGCAACCGATCGAGCGGCATAACATGGTGCGCGAGGATGGTGTGATGTTCTTGGCCGAAGCCGGACATGAGCCGGCCGAAAACGCATCGGTGCTGCAAGGGTTTCTGGAAAGCTCAAATGTCGATTCCGTCGGGCAAATCGCCCGCATGATCGAGGTGCAGCGGGCCTATGAGATGGGTCAAAGCTTCCTTGATGCCGAAGATGAACGCATGCGCAATGCGTTGAAAACCTTCCTGCGCTGATCCGCGTAGGCCTGTCATTTAACCGAAAAGGAGACGCCTCATGCGCGCCCTAAAAATCGCCGCCACGGGTATGGCCGCACAACAGATGCGGGTGGAAACCATTTCGCAAAACCTCGCAAACATGTCGACCACGGGGTATAACACCCGCCGCGCCGAATTTGCCGATTTGCACTATCAGCAGCTGGCGCGCGCCGGCACGGTGAATGCCTCTGACGGCACGGTATTGCCCACCGGTGTGCAGCTTGGCCTCGGAGTGCGCCCGTCGGCTGTGTCGGTCAATTTGGCGCAGGGGTCTTTGTCGGCCACCGGCGGTGATTTGGACGTTGCGATTGATGGCAAAGGCTATCTCGAAGTGACGTTGCCCTCTGGGCAGGCGGCCTATACCCGCGATGGCGCACTCAAGCGCACGGGCGAAGGGTTGATCGTGACTTCGGACGGTTTTCCCGTCGCGCCGGAAATTGTCATCCCTGACGATGCCCGTAGCATTTCCATCAATGCCGATGGCGAGGTCTACGCCTATTTTGATACGGCCACCGAGGCGCAGCTTTTGGGGCAATTCACCTTGGCCAATTTCACCAACGCCAAAGGGCTTGAGGCGATCGGATCGAACCTGTTCACCGAAACCGAAGCCTCCGGCCCCGCAACGGTGGCCACTCCGGGTTTGGACGGGCTTGGCACGTTGCGGCAGGGGTATCTTGAGGACAGCTCTGTCGATGCGGTGCGCGAGGTGACCGAGTTGATCGAGGCGCAGCGTGGTTATGAGCTCAATGCCAAAGTGATTTCCGCCGCCGACCAGATGCTCGGCGCAACCACGCAGATTCGGTGATGGCACGGGTTCATCATATGGCACGGGCGGCGGCAATTTTTGCCGCATCAATTGCAGCGCTGCCGGCGGGTGCCGATACGGTCGTGGCGGTGCGCACCCTGCGCGCGCAGACGGTGCTAACCGCTGCCGATGTGATGCTCAGCACCGCCACGGTGCCCGGAGCGGCCACGGCGATCGAGCAGGTGGTCGGCCAGGAAGCGCGCAGCGCCCTTTACGCCGGACGCCCCGTGCGTGTGCAAGATGTCGGCCCGCCCGCCGTGGTGGACCGCAACCAGATTATCACCCTCGTTTACGTCAGCAGTGGTCTCGAAATTATTGCCGAAGGCCGGTCGTTGTCGCGCGCGGGCATCGGCGATCATGTGCGTGTAATGAACATGTCGTCCCGCACCACAGTCAGCGGCACCGTCCAAGCGAACGGCACAGTGCGCGTGTCGAATTGACATCGCGCGGACCAATTAGGAGTTAAGAATGAATCCTTTGAAAATGATCGCGGGCTGCGTGCTCTTGGCGGCGGGCGCGGGCTGCGCGGACCGGATTGACCATTTGGGCAAAGCCCCAAGCTTTACCCCGACCGATACGTCGGCTGAGCGGAGTGCGATGGTGAATGCGGGCCTGCCGCAAACGGTGGAACGCCGCCGGATGATTGATGGCGCGTCCTTATGGGATGGTGGTCGGCAATCTTTGCTCGGAGACCGGCGCGCGATGCAGCGCGGTGATATCCTGACCGTGGTGGTCGAGATCAATGACAAGGCCGAGATTTCCAATTCGACGGCCCGCTCGCGCGGAGGGTCGGAGTCCATGGGCGTGCCGAACCTGTTTGGCATACCACAGCGTATTGACGAGAGCCTGCCCGAAGGTGCGTCGATGGCCAATGCTGTGGGTTTGAATTCCTCGTCGAATTCCTCCGGTGATGGGTCGGTAAAACGGAACGAGAAGCTGACATTGCGGGTCGCGGCGACGATTTTGAATGTGTTGCCCAATGGGGTTCTGGAAATTTCCGGCAGCCAAGAGGTGCGGGTGAACTTCGAAATCCGCGAATTGTTGGTCACTGGCTATGTGCGCCCTGCCGATATCTCGCGTCAGAACGAGATCACGTATGACAAAATCGCTTCAGCGCGGGTGTCATATGGCGGGCGTGGACAGATCACCGATGTGCAACAACCGCGGATCGGCCAACAGGTTCTCGACACGATACTGCCGTTCTAAGGAATTGATTTAATGAAAAAACTCTTACCTATATTGCTGGCATTGATCGGGATTGGAGGCGGAATTGGCGCGGGGGTCATGCTGCGTCCGCCGCCCGCCGAGGTGGTCGAGATCCAGCCCTGCGGGGATGGCTCAGACATCGCCAAGTCTGCGGCTCACGGCGATGACTACGGCGCGGATCATGGTGACGAAGGATCCACAGGTCCCGAGGGTGAACTGCGCGAATATGTGAAGCTCAATAATCAATTCGTTGTGCCGGTTGTGACTGAAAGCAAGGTCGAAGCTCTGGTAGTGTTATCGCTCAGCGTTGAGGTCGGGCCAGGGCAAAAAGAGTTGGTCTATGCCCGTGAGCCGAAGTTGCGTGATTCGTTTCTGCAAGTGTTGTTCGACCATGCCAATATGGGCGGATTCCGCGGAGCTTTTACGAATGCCAACAATATGGATGTGCTGCGCAATGCTTTGAACGAGGCGGCGCGCAAGGCCATCGGGGATACAATTTCCGATGTTCTGATTACCGAGATCGCGCGCCAGGACGTTTAAGACTCTGCCTGACTTCGATGTAAATGCCGTGGCCGAGCGCTGCGGCATTCGCATGACGAGTGCGCGGTGCAACACCACCGTACGGCAAGGATACCGGTTGCACATCAATTGCGAGGATAACTCTGTCCTATCGCCCGCTGCGTGGCCTGACTTTGACAGAGGATTTCTTGATGCCCGATCAATCACCCATCCTATCTCTTCCATACATTGCGCCTTCCCAAGCGCAAAAACACGTCACTCATAACGAAGCCTTGCGCAAGCTGGATGCCATCGTTCAACTCGTCGCGCTCGACAATGCGCTTACCGCGCCGCCCGCCGTACCGAATGAAGGTGATTGCTATATTGTCGCCCCGGGTGCCGGAGGGCTTTGGGCCACTTATGACCATACCATTGCTGTTTATGATAGCGACCTTTGGATGTTCTACGCGCCAAAAGAAGGCTGGCGTGCCGAGGTTCTGTCTTCGGGTATGACGCTGCGCTTTGATGGCACCCTGTGGCAGGACGCCGGGACGCAGTTGCAAAACCTGCCCGAGGTTGGAATTAACACCTCGGCCGATAGCAGCAATCGCCTTGCTGTGTCCGCTGAGGCGAGTCTCTTCACGCATGAAGGGGCGGGTCATCAGATGAAGATGAACAAAAATGCCAGTGGCGATACCGGCAGCCTGTTGTTTCAAACCAATTGGTCAGGCCGCGCCGAGATTGGCTTGATGGGTGATGATGATTTGGCGTTCAAGGTCAGCTCAGATGGCACCAGCTGGACCGATGTGCTGCGCTTTGACGGCACGGTCGGGTCTGCGACATTTGGAGTAGATGTTTTTGCAGAGTCGATAAATGCAACCAGCCGGTTCAACTTGCCAATATACACGATGGCGACCCTTCCGTCAGCTACGACCCAAGGCCAGGGTGCAGTCATTTTTGTCACGGATGCGCCTGAGGGGGCAGAACCCTATTACAGCAGGGGCAGCACATGGCGGCGTATGCGCAACGGAACGGTGTTGTCCTGATCCATAGCACAAATTTGTCCGCGCGGTTGGGCCATCGCGCGGCGATCTGCGGGGCCAGGTGAATTGCGGTCATTGGGCGAGTTGCTCGAGATCCGTGACGATACGCTTGGCCTCGCGTTCCTTGGCCACTTTATGTAACTCTTGCTCCAACAGGTCTTGAGCCACTGTGGTTTTACCGAAGGCGCGGCGTAATTTGACCATGGCTTCGTTCTTGCGTACGAGAACCTGCGCCAGCTGCATTTGCAGCGCGGCGCGGGCCCGACCGACCCACTGCCGCCAGAGAAGGTCGGCGCCAAGCGCGCGCACTGCCATCATATCGTCTTGGGCGGCGTTCATCGCATCGCGCGCCTGTGAATCCAAATCCGCCAAAGCTTGACGCAGCCGCGCCTCTTCGGCCGCGATCTTTTGTACTTTGGCCAACTCGACTTGATAAAGCGCATCGGTGACCTGCACCAGTTCCTTGAATTGCTGACTCATCCCCGCCCCCAACGCGCGCGTTTACGCATGGCTTCGGCGAATCGGATGGCTGCCGCGACAGCGCGGAAGTGTTCCGAAGCGATCTCCTGTCCGATATCGGTTGTCGCATAAAGCGCCCGCGCGGTTGGCGGATCGGATCGGATCGGCACCGCATTCTCATTGGCAATCTCGCGGATTTTTGCGGCGATTTCGTCGACGCCTTTGGCGACGCAAACCGGCGCGGCACCGGGCATACGGCTCCATTTGAGCGCCACGGCATAATGCGTCGGGTTGACAATGATCACATCGGCGGTGGGGACGTCTTGCATCATCTGGCCCATGGCGATTTCATACCCGCGCTGGCGGCGCTGGTTTTTCATATGCGGGTCGCCTTCGCTTTCTTTGTGTTCGTCGCGGATTTCCTTGTTGGACATCATGTTTTTGCGATTGTGCTCCATCTTTTGCCACAGAAAATCAACCACGCCGATGACGATGGCGATGAGCAGGACGACAACAAAGAACCGGCTGAATAAATCGGCCAGCATCATCGTGGCGATTCCGGGGCTGGTTTGCACGGTGCCCGCCATTTCTTCGATACGCGCCCGCAAAAACAGGCCCAAGACCGTCGAATAGATCGTCAGTTTGACGAAACTTTTGCCAAATTCAAATAATCCGCCGCGCCCGAATTTGTTCTTGGCGTTGGACAGGATCGAAATTCGGCTGAGCTTCATGTTCAGTTTCGAGGGGGCAAAGGCAAATCCGCGTTGGGCGAAAAGTGTCAGGAGCGCGGCGACGGCGGGTAGGGCAAACAGCGGAAGGACCGCGATACCTACGGCACCGAGCACACCGGCAAATACCGGCTGCGCCGATCCGTCGAACATCAGTGGCGCCAGATCGTGTGATTGGCTGACCAGCATCATCAACGCATTGCCAATACCTTCGATGATCGAGGGCCCCGCCGCGACCACGGCAAGCAAAAGCCCGCCATAGGCGGCAGCAGTGGTCAGATCTTGAGAACGGGCGATGTCGCCCTTTTTGCGCGCCTCATCCAGCTTTTTGGGCGTGGGTTCGTGTGACTTTTCGGTATCGTCGTCCTGTCCACTCATGGCGCACCTGTGAACGGATTGGCCATGAAGAGGTTCAGCGCCTCGACCCAGACTTGTAAAATCACCGGTGAGATAATCAGAAGCAGGGCCATTGCTCCGCCGGTGATCACCGGCGCGCCGACAAAGGCGACCATGAGTTGCGGCATGGCCCGGTTGATGACCCCGAGGGTCAGGTTATAGAGTACCGAAATGATGATGAAAGGCGCGGCCAAAGTAAAGGCCAAGGAGAACGCGCGGCTGACTTGTGAAATGCCCCATTGGCTGACCACCGAGGGCACCGGAAATTGACCTGCGGGAAGCATGTCATAGGACAGCACCAAGAGTTGAACAACTCGCACATGCAGACCCATCATCATCGCCAAAGCGAGGCCGGACACCATTAAGACATGACCAATCGCAGGCAGGGGTTCGGCCCCTGCACCGCCAAAAATCTGCGCCAAAGATGTGGCCTGCGCGGCCATCGATCCGGCGGTTTGCAGGGCCAGCACGAAAAGCCGCACCCCAATGCCGAGCAACAGTCCGTTTGTGGTTTCTGTCGCGGCATAGCGGACGAGCGCCGGCAAGGTATAGGTGCCTTGTGGGTCAATCGTGCCGACAATCGGGGACAACACCAAGGTGAACGCGAGCGCCAATCCCAATTTGACCCGCACCGAGACGGATTGTTCGCCAAATCCCGGCAATAAGGATACCATCGGGCCCACCCGCAGAAACACCAAAAACCCCTGCCAGAGAAGGGCTTCTGTCCATCCAAACAGGGCGGCGGCATTTTCCATCAGGCTGACACCACTCCGACCAAAGCGGGGCGCGCCTCAAGCCCGATTTCCTCGAAAGAGAGCACGGGATTGGAGATGTTTTTGGCGCTCATCACCGTGCGCAGAAACCGGCGGCGACGGGTCGAGGTGACAATTGCGGGAAAAATTCCGCGATCGCCGGCCTCATTGATCCGGTCCGAGACCGAATTGGCCAGACGGTTGAACATATCGGGCGGCAGCGCCACGTCGAGCCCGCCGCGTTCGCTGTCGATTTGATAGGTGCTGAAGGTGTCCTCCCATTCGGGCGCCAGTTGGATCAACGGAATTGTGCCGTCGTCACGGCGCATCTGCGCAACCAATTGGAAGCCGAGCCTTTGGCGCACATGTTCGCAAATCGCTTCGGGTTGATGGTGGATGGTGCGTGCTTCTGCCGTGGCTTCGAGGATCAAAGGCAGGTTGCGGATGGAAACCTGCTCTTCAAGCAACAGGCGAATGACCTGATGCAAGAGGTCAAGCGGGACCTTTTCGGGGATCAGCTCGTCGAGCATTTTGCGGTTTGCCTCGGCGCGATGCGGGTCTGACAGATTGACCATTTCATCGAGCAAGCGGCGCAGGGATTTCAACGTCATCAGGCGGGGGAAGTTCTTTTTGATGATTTCCAAAAGATGTGTGGCCAGAACCTCGGTCGGGGTGACGATGGTGACGCCGGACAAGGCGGCGGCCTCTTGGTCTTTGGGGTTGAGCCAGCGGGCCGGGGCGCCATAGACCGGTTCTTGCACATCCTCACCCTGCGGCAGGCCGGCGCCGCCATCGGGGATCAACGCAAGTACTTGATCGGGGGACAGGCGCGCGCGCACCTGCGCGACACCCTGAATGCGAATGACGTAGTGGCCGGGGGGTAATCCGGGATCATCGGTGAGCCGGATTTCCGGCAGGATCAAACCAAAGAAGGTGGCCACATGGGTCCGCATATTGGCAATACGCGCGTCCAATCCGGTGCCGGGGTCAAGCACCATATTGACCAGATCCGGCGCGAATTCGACGTGGATGTCATCAAGGTTCAATACATCGCCCAACGGACGGTCTACCGGCATGGCAGGCGAATCCTCGGGCTGGAGTTCTGCCTCGGCTTCGGTTTTCTGGTTCTTGAACATATAGAAAGCCGCAGCCCCCAACACGCCGGCGCCGGCCATGAAGGGCACGAAAGGCAGGCCGGGGACAAGCGCGAACAACGCCATCAGAACAGCCACCGTGGCCAGTGCGGCTGGATATTTTCCAAGCTGGTCAAACAGCGCCAGATCGGTCGCGCCCTTGTCGCCGCCACGCGCCAGCAAAAGCGCCGAAGCGATGGAGATGATCACCGCCGGAATTTGCGTTACAAGCCCATCCCCAACAGTCAAAATCGTATAGGTTTCAAAGGCATCGCCAATGGCCATGCCGTGGACGACAACACCCATGATCAACCCCATCACAAGGTTGAGCATGGTGATCAACAGGCCCGCCACCGCATCGCCTTTGACGAATTTCGATGCACCATCGAGCGACCCGAAAAAGGTCGTCTCCATCTGTTCCAATTCACGGCGGGCCTTGGCTTCGGCGTGGTCGATGGCGCCGGCGGACATGTCGGCGTCGATGGCGAGCTGTTTGCCGGGCATGCCGTCAAGCGCGAAACGCGCACCGACCTCGGCCATCCGCGCCGCGCCTTTGGTGATCACCATAAAGTTCACGATGAGCAGCACCCCAAAAACCACAAGGCCCAAGAAGACGCTGCCGGACATGACGAAATTGGCAAAACCTTCGATCACATCCCCCGCTGCGCCGGTGCCGGTGTGACCTTGACCGATGATCAACTTGGTCGAGGAAACATTGAGCGACAGTCGCAGCATCAGCGAGGCCAGAAGGATCGTCGGAAAGGCTGAGAAGTCGAGGGGGCGTTCAATGAACAGGGTCACGGTGAAGATAAGGATCGCCAATGCGAAAGAGGCGGCCAGTCCGATATCGAGCACAAAGGCCGGCATCGGCAGAATCATCATTACGATGATTGCCATCAACGCCAAGGCAAGCAGGATCGTCGGTTGGAAAATCGTCCGCAGAGTCAAAGCTGGCATGATTTATCCTTCGGGTGTGGATTGTGCGAAAAGGCTCGCTCCGCCGCGCGAGATGGGCACGAGAGAGCCAAGCCCTCCGGTTGCGCCCGATTGCAGCAGCGGGAAATTATTAGGTGCGCGGGTTTTTTGTCGCCGCACGGGCGAAGCATCCGCGATGGCGACAGGAGCAGGGTCGGCGCGGGTGTCGCGGGGCTGCAATTCACCCACGTTCGGCGGGGTGTTGGTCATCGCCGAGCGGAACCGTTCGAAGCGCGCTTTGTATTTGTTGGCGTATTTCGGGGTGCGGGAGTGATAGGCACCCGCAGCATTGGTCCAGCTGCCGGTCTCTTGATACAGTTCGGTCAGGAATTTTGCCGCATAACGGGCATTGGCGATCGGCTCGAACATCTCTTCGATGGAGCTGAAATTCTTGTGATGCCATTTGTAATTGATCTGAAAACAACCGACGTCAAAGCTGCGCGCGCCGCGTTTGAAGTGTTTGAACACATAGGCGCGAGCTTCGTCCTCATTGTCGAACCATTTCCCTGCACCCTCCATATTGACCGTCCAGGGCCATGGGCGGATTTTCCCGCCGCGTTTGTGGCCGGTTTCCGTACGTGTAATGGCCTGCAGAACCGAAATGGGGACGCCCGATTCGCGGCTGACGGTTTTGGCAGCGGCATCGCAGATCGCGGCGATCTCGTTTGAGGCACGTGCGCCGCCGGGTGCCACGATGCATAGGACAGACCCCAAGCAAAGTAAGGTTACGCGCGCACAAACGCGGGCCATTGCGGCCTTTGTAAGGGGGATGAAAAACGCCGCCGTATGGAACGGGGCGCGGATCTGGAGTGATGACATTCTACCATCCTTGATGCGCATTCTGCTGCTTTGGCATCAGGATAGGTCTGGGGTCTTACCAATGGGTAACGAAGGGCCGAGAAAAGCGGGTAATTCTATCGGTGGGCGCCGTTTTCTGTGGATTATTCTGCCTTGAGCGGATCGACGCGAAGATCGGTCAACAATCCATCAAGAAGCGCGCGTGCTTCGGCGCTTTGTTCGAGCAGAGCACGGTTGCGTGCCAAGACACCTTGGTCTGCGCGCGCTGTATCCTCTTCGGGCGTTTGCGCCGAAACCATCAGGGCGGCGGCCTCTGCCATCGGGCCGTCATCTGCGTCTTGAACGTTGCCCCATGCGCCGGCGAGCCAGGCTTGGCGTTTGGCTTTTTCGGTGTCTTCAATGCTTTGGAAGGCGCGGGTGGCGGCTTCGTGGTCGCCGGTCATGGCGCGCGCCTCGGCGCGAATTTCTTCGGCATCCGGTCCGCCAAGGCCAATAACATCAGCTTCGGCCCGCAGGGGGCGCATATCAAGAAGCGCGGCGCGGGCGCGCAAGAGGCGGCGCGCCCTTCCGTCCGGGCCATCGGCGCTGGGTTCCAAAAACCGATCGGCAGGAGCCGCAAATCCGAGCGAGATCAAACGCTCTGCGGCGCGATTGCCGACGTCGGGGGAGATCTCTTCGATATGATCGAATTGCTGCGCGATGGCGATCTCCAGAAAGATCATATCGGCAGCTTTTTCGGTCAATATCCCAACCGCTTGTGAGCGAACGGCACGATAAGCGGCCGGAGCCGCACCGGATTTAAATTGTTGAAGCTGTTTGAAGGCCTCGTGAAATTTACCTGCGTCGGCCAAGGCCAAAGTGTTTACCCTCAGCAACTCATCCCCCAAGGGTGTCTCGCGTTGTTCAAAGGCATAGGCACCCGCGAGATCGGCCATTTCAGGCGAAATTTGTTCGTGGCGTGCCAGTTTGGTGTCGATCAGTTTGACCAAGGCTTCGGGAGAATCCTCGGTGTTGGAGGTGACCACAGTGTCGAGGGTCTTGGCCGCCGGCTCGATTTCACCCTTGGCAAGTTCAAGATCGGCTTTGGCCATATGGGCCTTGGCGTCAGGCACATCAATGCCGCGGTCCAGAAGGCGCAAGACCTGCTCTGCCTCGTCTTTCATGCCGGCAGAGAGAAAGCGTTCGCTCAACATTGGTCCGATATGGGCACGCAGGTGCAGCGGAAGACTGGAGAAATTGCGCAGCGCCGCAGCGACATCGGGATGCGCGGCATAGGGCAGGGTTTTATGTGCCAAGATTGCCCAAAGAGCGACGGGTGAATCGCATTGCATCTGGCTGTGGAGAAGCCCTTCGTTGGGGGCAAAGCCGCGTTCCATGATCTGCGCCAAAGCGCGCAAGACGTCGGTTTCCTTGGCGTGCGGGTCGAGCATCTTTGAAGCGATGAGTGCTTCGGCGCCAAACCCGTAGTGAAGATAAAGACGGACAAGATTGCGCGCGGCATCGGGATTGGGTTTGTCGAATTCCCCCAATAGCTGCGCCCGCGCCTTGCCGATGGCGGTGCCGAAACTTACATCCGGGTCGCCCCATTGCCCCACGGCAATTTCATCTCCATCAAGGCATCGTTGTCCGTCTTGGGATTGTGGTAGCTCCCCGATCATCCGCAACAGGTCTCGATCGATGCTGGTTTCTGCTTTGAGATTGATGTGGCTCATGGCCTCCTGCGCGGCCTCTTCGGGGGACATCAGCGCATCATGCGGGTTTTGTCCGTCATCGGATGTGGTCTTCGTATATGGCGCATCATTTTCCGCGCGATGAGTGCGCGGGGCATGCGTTGTGGTCTTGCGCGGCACCAATAGGCCTTGGGTTGCGGCGCGGCTGATTTGTTCAACCAAACGGTCTTGGGCCTCTTGGACCCGCTGCAGCCGGCCAAGATCTTCGTCGCGCAGGGTTGCAAATCGGTCGGCGGCGTTTTCTGTGCTGGCGGGTTCGGGTTGCAGCGGAACTACGGGTTCTTCAACCTCGCCCATGGAAATTCCGAACCCAAGGTGGAACGGAACTTGGCTGTTGTCGGTGGCGACCGGGAAGACACCGAAAGAGACGCGGCTTTGTTCGCGCGGCTTGGTGTTTGGGGTCACAGCGGCGGCCGCAGCCACGGTCGGAATTGGCGTGGTATCGGTTTCGTTCTCTGCGCCGTCGCCGGAGATGTCGAGCACCAGATAGCGTTGCCCGACATAATAGCCTTCGATGGCGCACTCACAGGCGAGATCAAGACGCAGCGCGCTTTCGCCCGCAATAGGGCGCAGTGCCTTTAAACGGTTGCGCGGAATTTTGTCAAAAGCCTTGGTGGTGTCAAAGCTCAGCCCCTCGCGCGCAAAGCTCAATAGGCGGCTGTCTCCCATTTTTTCCAGACGCCATTCGGTGGCGTCTGGAAGGTAGAAAACCAGACGGGTGAAATCCGCATGTTCCCCGCCAAGCACGTCAACCCGCTGCGCGGCAGCGGGCGATGCCCCGGCAAACAAGAGCGACGCGATAAAGAGGGCAACCCGGATCATGCCGCCTCCGATTTGAGCGCCTTGAGGGCCTCTTCGAGGTCTGAAAAGCTCGGGCGGCAATGGGATGGCGTGTTCTGGCGGCCGACTTCGATGCAAATATTGGTTGCATGATTGTGCAGATTGGCGACGAGAACCTCGCGGATGAGCTGGTAGAAATGGCCGTCTTCTTCGACCACGTCTTTGACTTTGGTGGCAAAAGGTCCAACGATACCGTAGGCGAGGAAGACCCCCAAGAAGGTGCCGACGAGCGCGCCACCGATCATTTTACCCAAAACTTCAGGCGGTTGGTCGATTGACGCCATGGTTTTAATCACGCCCAAAACCGCCGCCACAATCCCCAAAGCAGGCAGACCATCCGCCATGACTTGCAGGGCGTGGGAGCCATGCAACGCGTGGTGCAGGTTTGCTTCCATCCGCTTTTCAAGCACTTCTTCGACCTGATGCGGGTCGTCATAATTCATCGAGGCCGAGCGCATGGTGTCACAGATCAGGTTGACCGCCTCGCCATCGCTCATGATTTTGGTGTATTTCGAGAAGATCGACGAGCTTTCAGGATCTTCGATATGTTCCTCGATGGCCACGGGGTTTTGCCGGGCCAGGCGGATCAACTCGAAAAGCAGGCAAAGAAGGTCACGGTAATCGTCATGCTGCCATTTTGGCCCCTTAAAGACCTTCCCAACATCCTTTAGCGTATGTTTGATGCCGGCGATGTCGTTGCTGATGAAAAATGCACCGGCTGCCGCGCCGCCGATCATCATCAATTCGAACGGCAGGGATTTGAGGATGATTCCCATCTTGCCGCCGGCAAGGATATATCCGCCGAAGACCATCGCGAAAATGACGACGATGCCAATGATACCGAACATGCTGGTGCTCCACCCGATTTTGGTTGATCCGACTGTGACAGCCGAGCGTTAAGAAAGCCTCTGCGCGGGCTAAATTACTGACCTGATTCTAGTTTTTTGGGACATTTGCGTTGCGCCCGGCGAGAACCACGCTGATTGTATAGGCGGCGGCTGGCGAAAGGCCGGTCATGATACCTGCCGCTGCATCGGGACGCATTCGCGCCAGAAAACCGGCGGCAAAATCGGGATCCATTTCCTCAAAGAGCGCGGCGGCGTCCTTGGGCTTCATATTTTCATACACTGCCGTGAGTGTGGTGATATCTGTTTCGGCGGCACTGTCGGCCAAAGCAAGGGTGTCGCGCAGGGCGGATTCGGCAGCGGTCAGCTCGGCCATTTTGCGTGCGATCTGTGCATCCGCAACCGCAAGCGCCTGCATACGTTCTTGCATCTGTGCTTCGCGGGTTTTCAGCCGGTCTTCGCGTTGTTGGAACAGCTTGAGCATTTCGGCCATGTCCGGGGGCGGCGCACAACCTTTGGCCGGCGTGGCGGCGTGGGCGTCGTTGGTTGCTGTGTCGTGTTTGTTTTCGACCGCAAAGGCCCGGCCCGCATCCCCTCCGATTCGCACCATCGCCGAGCCGATCAGCAGGCTTGAAATCAACAGCAAGATCCCACGCCCCCTCCGACGGCGCTTGCGCGCTTTGGGTTTCGGGTTGGCCACAGGTGCGGCCTTGGCGGATTTCTTTGCGGCGCGCATGATTATCGGCCTCCGGTGGCGGTATGGCGTCTGAAGATGGGTTCTATAGGCTGCTCGGGCATCGGCTCCGGTGCGGGTTGCGCGGGTTGAACCGGTTGTTGGGCCTGCTGTCTGGCGGCGGGTGCAAATTCGGGCTGAGCGAACGACTGAGGCGCCGCAGCGCGTGTGGCGGCAGGATCGGGGAGGTCATGCATGGATGCGACCAACAGTTCGAGGCGTTTGGCCACGCCCTCGGCCCGATCGGTCAAACCGTCCAGAGACCGGGTCGAAGCCACGGCGGTATGTTGTGCGGCGGCGAGGGTTTTGGTCAAATCATCGACCTGTGCGGAAAGAACCGCGACCGCGCCGCCAACGCCGTTTTCAAGATCGTTAAACCGGCTTAACCGGCGCGCCAGCACATAACAGTAAAGGCCCGCGCCAAGCGCGCCGGCCACCAGCAGAATATCTGCAATCATCTCCATAAGTAGTCACCCTTCTAGTTGACGACGAATTCCATAATCAGAAGATCGTTCACACGGCCTTCGCCGGTGACGATTTGAACGCGGCGCAGCATTTGCGCGCGCAGACGTACCAGCGCCGATGGATCGGTCAGATCCGCCGTTTCCAGCGCGCGCAGATAGCTGTTCAGCACATCCACAACCCGCGGCAATAGCATCTCGACGTCGGCTTGGTGCTTGAGGGGCACTTCGAGTTGTGCCCGAAAGCGCAGGTGTTGGTTCTCCGAACGCCCGCTCAGTGAAATCAGCAACGGATCGACCGCAACAAAAGCCACATTCGGCATGGCTTCGCTGTGCATTTCTTCTTCGTCATGTGCGTCTTCTTCGGCATGGGCGTCGCCCCCGAGAATCATCCCGGAAGAGGCTGCATAAAATCCGCCACCGCCGCCCGCGATGGCAAGCACCAGCCCAATAATCAAAGGCATTTTGGAGGATTTCTTAGGCGTGTCTTCGCCGCCGTCTTCGGTTGTTTCTGTCTCGGCCATGCTGATTTCCTGCATTTCTCAATAAACCTTCTATAGCCCGTCAGGGACTAACCGATTGTTAAGTCTGATGAGCGAAAGATGGGGCACCCGAGCAGAAGTTCGGAACACTTGGAGGCAAAGAATTGCAGCAACTCATCAATGTATGGTCCGCCCTCGATATGCGCCGCCGCCTGACCGTGGTTCTGGCTACGCTGGCGATGTTTGCCGCGGTTTTATTCCTCTCTCGTATGGCTGCGGCGCCGAGCATGACCTTGCTTTACGCGGGTCTGGAAAGCGGCCCGGCGGGCGAAGTTGTCCGCTCTTTGGAGCAACGCGGTGTCGTCTATGACGTGCGTGGCGGTGCGATATTCGTCGAATCGGGACAACGCGATGAACTGCGCATGACATTGGCCAGCGAAGGTTTGCCAACGCAATCAAGCCAAGGATATGAATTGTTGGATGGGTTGTCGGGGTTTGGCACCACATCGCAAATGTTCGACGCGGCCTATTGGCGCGCGAAAGAGGGCGAATTGGCCCGCACGATCGTCTCCAGCCCCCATATTTCCAATGCGCGCGTGCATATCGCGAATACCGGATCGAACCCGTTCCAGCGCGATGTGCGCCCGACGGCATCGGTGTCGGTGACGGCCTCTGGCGGGCCATTGCCTGCCAGCCATGCCCGGGCGCTTAAATATCTTGTCGCGTCGGCGGTTCCGGGGCTATCGCCCGAAGATGTCTCGGTGATTGACGGCAGCGGCGCATTGATTGGAGCGGCTGAAGACGCCGCCCCGCAAAACGCCAGCGAGGATCGCGCAGAAATGCTGCGCGAGCGGGTGCAGCGTTTGTTGGAGGCGCGGGTTGGCTTCGGCAACGCCGTGGTCGAGGTCAGCGTTGATACGGTGACGGAAAGCGAATCGATCTCCGAGCACCGGTTTGATCCCGAAAGCCGCGTTGCGATCAGCACCGATACCGAAGAGCGCTCGAATACATCGAAGGATCAGGGCGGCGGTGATGTCACCGTGGCCTCGAACTTGCCGGAAGGGGATGGCGCAGGTGGCGACAGTTCACAAAGTCAAAACAGCGAAACCCGTGAGCGCGTCAACTATGAGGTGTCAGAGACCCGCCGTGAGATTGTCCGTCAACCTGGTGCGATCAAACGGTTGACCTTGGCGGTTCTGGTCAATGGAACCAAGGGGACTGATGATACCGGCGCGGAAGTTTTCATGCCGCGCCCAGAGGGCGAGCTTGAAGCGCTGCGTGAGTTGGTCTCGGCGGCGGTCGGATATAATCCCGAACGCGGGGATGTCATCACGATGAAATCCATGGAGTTCGAACCGATCGCGCCCGCAGGCACCGCAAGCACAGCTTCGATGTTCGATAATATGAACCTCGATATCATGTCGATCATTCAAATGGTTGTCTTGGCGCTTGTCGCCCTGATTCTCGGGCTGTTTGTGATTAAACCGGTTCTCTCGCGCGACAGCGAAGGCGCCGCCGCCTTGCCTGCGCCTGACGGTGAGGGTGCGGGCAGCGCCGGCGATTTGCCCAGTTTGACGGGCGAGATAGATGACGGTGGTTTCGAATTGCCTTCGTTGGCGACCATGTCGGATTTCGACGATGCGAACCTGCCGGATCTGGGTGATTTCGGCGGCGGGGGCATAAACGGCGACGATCCGGTCACACGGTTGCGCAGCATGATTGGCGAACGACAGGAAGAAACTGTTGAAATCCTGCGCAGCTGGCTCGAAGACAAAGAGGAGAATGCCTGATGTCTATTTCTCATTTACTCGAGGATTTCGGCAGCAATAGCGCCGTGCGGACGACGGTTTCCATGACCGATACCACCCTTGAAGAGCAACGATTGGATTCCTTCGAGCAAGGCTACAAAGCGGGCTGGGAAGATGCGCTTAAGGCGCAAAACAATACCACCCGGCAGATCTCCGAAGAGTTTGCCCGTAATTTGCAGGATTTGTCGTTCACCTACCGCGAAGCCTATGCCCATGTGATCAAATCGATGAACCCGCTGCTGAGCCAGATCGTCGAGGCGGTTCTGCCGGAAATGGCGCAGCAAACCATTGGTATGCGAGTGATCGAACAATTGCAGGACATGGTCAAAACGTCGGGCGACAGCGGGATCGAGGTGCAGGTGGCCCCGGCAAATCAACCCGCCGTCGCCGCCCTGTTGAAACAGGAATTCGCCTTTCCCGTCCGGCTCAAAGCCGATGCGACCCTGACGGAGACGCAGGCGTTGCTGAAATTCGACGAAACCGAAAAACAAATCGACCTTGGCGAAGTTCTGGCCGGTATCGGTCAGGCTGTGTCGGGATTCTTCCATGAACATCAAAAGGAGGTCGTCAATGGATGACGTCAATGGAACGCCAAAGATCGCCGGGGCCGATCTGGCTAGCCCGTTCACTTCGGTGCCGATCGAGATCACCATTTCAGTGGGTAAGGCGCGGCCGTTGATCCGCGATTTGCTGAAGATGGGGGCCAATGCTGTATTGCCGCTCGACAGCCGCGTCGAAGACCCGGTTGAACTGTTCGTCGGGGACCGGCTTATCGCGCGGGGCGAATTGGAAGAACTGGAAGGCGATCAAGCCGGGCAATTGGCGGTGCGTCTGACCGAAGTTGCGGATTTGCAGAACGGATTGTAATGACCCTAGCCTTTGTACGGAGTCCAGAAGGACTCTGGCGGGCCGCCCTGATCGCGGTTTGCCTCATGGCGCTCAGCGCCGCGCCCGCAGCGGCGCAGGAACTTTCGCTGGATCTTGGCGATGGCGGCTCGGTAAGCGCGCGGTCGATCCAGTTGATCGTGTTGATCACGGTGCTCAGCCTCGCGCCGGGTCTGGCGATTATGGTGACATGTTTCCCGTTTTTGGTGACGGTGTTGTCGATATTGCGCCAAGCCATCGGATTGCAGCAGTCGCCGCCGAATATGTTGATCATTTCGCTGGCGTTGTTCTTGACTTATTTCGTGATGGAACCGGTATTCACGACCGCATGGGAAACTGGCATCGATCCGCTATTGAATGAACAGATCGAGGTGGAAGAGGCGTTTACGCGCACCCTCGCCCCGTTCCGCACCTTTATGTCTGCGCGTCTTGACGGCGACACGTTTTCAGCGATGGCCTCCTTGCGCCCTGGCGGTGACGAGATCGTCGCAGGGCCGGATGCGCCTTTGTCGGTTCTGGTGCCGAGCTTCTTGTTGTCGGAAATCTCGCGCGCATTTCAGATCGGTTTCTTGGTCTTCTTGCCGTTTTTGATCATCGATTTGGTTGTGGCGGCGGTGTTGATGTCGATGGGGATGATGATGGTGCCGCCAGCGATCGTTTCTTTGCCATTCAAATTGGCATTTTTCGTCATCGCGGATGGTTGGAGCCTGATCGCCAGTTCCTTGGTGCGCAGTTACTTTTAGCTTTGCTACGGACTTTGTAATGCGTTGCAAACGCCGTCCTGCGGGGCGGCGTTTTTGTTGCGCGGCGCAAGGGTAGTGGACCCCTCGCAGTTTAATTCCGCTCCCGAAATGGTATTTTCGGCAACAAAAGAGACTGAACCTGGGGCTGAGACGGGCGGGCGATTTTCACCAAGATTCGGTGCGATTTGCGCTGACCAGTCAGCTTATGCGCAAACGTTGCGCGTGATTTTGATGTCGGGATGGCGACGCTGAATAAATGGATTAGTGCACATATCGTGGCCTTGCGGTATCACCGACTAAGCCCCCATAGATTTGTAGATGCTTATCCTGCATTCTACGCCAAAGGGGTCTATGAAACGTCTTTTGCGCCGGCAACTTGCTCCCTTACCATAGTTAACTTCTCTACAAATTCTGCCTCCCGCTGCTCTAGTGTCGGTAGCAAACTGGCAATGCTAACCGCCAATGGGCGTCCTGCGGTTTCTATTGAATGAGGAAGCGTGACAGCAATCGCGCCAGCGCCGGGAGTCACTTGGCCGCGTGAAAAGGCATACTCGGCGGCCCTTGCGGCGCGGATTGTCTCCAGCGTCTTTTTCAAATCAATCTGCACCTCTGCGATCTCCGAATTCGTGCGCCTGATAATCGCTGAAATTTCTTCATCATCCAAATGACTAAGAAGTATCTGACCCGTTGCCGAAGTCGCCGCCAGACGCCTAGAGCCAATTGGGATATGGTAGCGCAGGTTTCCGGTTGCGGGAATGACATAGATATAATGGCTATAAATCCCGATGCGTGTAGCGACGACCACGGCTTCGCGTGTTTCCTCGGACAGCCAGTTCAGCGCATCAATAAGCCGGCCATCCCGGATTGGACCTTGATCCAACCATGCGCCAAGCAGCGTGACGCGCGGTGTCGGCAGGTAGGTCTTATCCCTTTCATTATAATCCAAATACCCGTGATCTTTCAGACTCCGCAGCAGCATCGACATCGAAGACTGCGGAATATTGAGATCTGTAGCGATCTCTTTCGCGGTCGCATGGCGGCGGTTTAGCAAGAAAAATTCAAAGACATGCAGCGTGCGCAATGCGGATTTGACGGAGGTTTGCGTGTCGAGGGGGCCGGCGTTAGGCGCTGTTTGAAATGGTATGTCCTCTGGTCTTTGCGTCATTCCATGTCTCGCATCATATATATGATTTGTTGTATCGGATATGTGATTTACATTGTCAATGCGCGCGATCCATCGTTACCTCAATCAAACGTCAAGCTCGACCGGGGGGGATCGTAGATGTCAGTGTTCGAATTTCAGTCCGTCGCGCTGCCGAAAGTAGCGGAGATAGAGCGTCTTGAAATCCGCGAGTTTTTACAGCGCGAGATTGCCGAAAAAAGATTCGAGCCCCATCGTTGCTCGTGGAGCTCTTTCGACGCAGGGTTCAGTCAAAGGTTAGGTGCCGCCGGGTTTATCGGCGTAACCTGGCCCGAACAATACGGCGGCCGCGGGGCATCCACATTGACCCGTTTCGCTATCACCGAAGAGCTTCTGGCAGCAGGCGCTCCGTGTGGCGCCCATTGGGCTGCGGACCGGCAGTCCGGCCCCCAGTTGCTTAAATACGGGTCTGATGAGGCAAAAACCAAAATTCTGCCACAGCTTGCAGCGGGAACAAGTTTCTTCGGCATTGGTATGAGCGAGCCAAATTCCGGCTCTGATCTTGCTTCGGTCAAAACCAAAGCCGTCAAAGTCGATGGCGGATATGCGATCACAGGGCAGAAAATCTGGACGAGCAACGCGCACCGCGTGGACTATCTGATTGTCCTCGCGAGAACCGGGGATCGCGGCGAAAGCAGGCACGAGGGCCTGACGCAATTTGTCGTGGATATGACGTCAGACGGGATTTCTCCGCGTGCGATCCATGATCTGGCGGGCAACCATGAATTCAATGAAGTGTTCTTTGATGACTGTTTCGTCCCGGATGACATGATCGTGGGCGAGGTGGGGGAGGGCTGGAATCTGGTGACCGGCGAACTGGCGTTCGAGCGCTCAGGGCCGGACAGGTTCCTATCCGACTATCAGCTGTTTCGTGAGCTGGTCGATCAAGTCGGCCCCACGCCTGATCGTTGCGCTTCGATTGAAATCGGCGCAATGGTCAGCAGGCTTGCAAGTTTGCGCAAAATGTCCGCGTCGATTGCCGGAATGCTGGATCAAGGCGCGCAACCCGCCGTTCAGGCCGCGATGGTTAAAGAGCTCGGCACCGCTTTCGAACGCTCGGTTCCCGAAATCGTCCGCAAGCTGGTGCCGGTGGAGCCAAGTCAAATCGCGCACGATGATTTCGCCGAAGCGATGGCGGACACGGTCCTGCGCGCGCCCTCCTTCACGCTACGCGGCGGCACGCGTGAAATCCTCAAAAGCATGATCGCACGCGGGCTCGGGTTGCGTTGAAACTATCTGGAGACGTAGAGATGAAGGAAAACTTCGGAGAGGTCATACAGGGGCAATTCGAAAAACTTCTTGAGACGCACGTTGATCGCGATCTGCTTGAAAAAGCCGATGGTCAGAGCATGTTTCGCGATCTCTGGGCGGTTGTTGAAAAGTCCGGATTTTGTCTTGCTCTGGTGTCAGAGTCCAATGGCGGCATTGGATTGAATCCGGTTCTCGCATTCCAACTGATCACCGCAGCCAGCTATTTTGGGCTACCCTTGCCTTTTGGCGAAACGATGGTGGTTTCCGGGGCGTTGAATACGCCCTTGGCCGGTCCCGCGACGCTCTCCGGCGGTGCGGGCGGAAAACACCCTAAGGTGGCCTACGGCGCAGACGCCGATCATGTGCTTGTTGCGCGGGATGGCAAGTGGCTGCTGGCCCCCGCCTCTTCCATCACATCGCAGCGCGGGAACAATCTGGCAGGGGAGCCTCGCGATGCGCTTTTGGTGGCAAATGGCGCGCCACATGATCCGGCCCCTTGGCTCGAGGATGGAAATCTCGACAGCCTCGGTGCCTTGGTGCGCGCTGCCCAAATGCGCGGCGCAATGCAACGCGCCCTTGAGATGTCGATTGCCTACGCACGGGATCGCGAGCAGTTCGGCCGGCCAATTTCCAAATTTCAGGCGGTGCAGCATATGCTTGCTGACGCCGCAGGCGAACTTGCCGCAGCAGGTGCTCTTGTGGACAATGCCGCTGAAGCTTGGGGTGGGCCTGACTTCACCATCTGTGCCGCACTTGCGAAATCGCGTACAGGAGAGGCCGCAGGAAAACTAAGCGAGATCGCGCATCAGGTTCACGGCGCCATTGGCTTTACTAAAGAACACGATCTCAATTTCTTTTCGCGGCGACTGTGGTCTTGGCGAGACGAATTCGGCAGCGATGCCGTCTGGCAGGAATACATCGGCCGCAAGGTGTGTCGGGACGGCGGCGCGGCCCTTTGGGACAGGATTATTTCCGTGACCCAAGGAGCTGTTGCATGACCAATACGTCCAATCCGGGCCCTTTAAGCGGTGTGCGCGTGATCGATTTGACCAATGTGATCATGGGGCCATTCGCGACCCATATTCTTGCAGATATGGGGGCAGATGTTGTCAAAATTGAAAGTGCTGATGGAGACAGCGTACGCGGATTTCCTCCTGCGCGGTCCGAGGATATGTCAGGGGCTTTCCTGCATCTCAACCGCAACAAAAGATCAATCGTTCTGGATTTAAAATCCGCTGACGGGCGTGCGGCGTTGGACCGGCTTCTTGAGGGTGCCGATGTGTTTGTACATGCGTTGCGGCCCAAGGCGATCGCGCGATTGGGTTATGCATCCGAACGGGTCAGAAGCCTGAACCCCGACATTATCTATTGTGGCGCATACGGGTTTTCCGTGGATGGGCCTTATGCTGACAAAGCCGCCTATGACGATATTATACAGGCGGGTTCCGGTATCGCCTCGATCTCGTCGCGGCTCAGCGCAAATGGTGAACCCGCGTTCCTGCCGACTGTCCTTTGCGACAAATTGGGGGGGCAGGCAATCGCCTATGGCATCTTGGCGGCCCTCTTCGCGCGTGAAAAAGGCGCGGGTGGACAAGACATCGAAGTCCCGATGTTCGAAACCTCAATCGAGTTTATGATGATTGAACATATGGCCGGATCTATGTTCGAGCCGAGCCTCGGGAAACCCGGATATTCACGAATGCTCAGTAAAACCCGCAAACCGTTCCGCACCTCGGATGGTCATTGCTGTATCCTGCCGTACAGCGATCAGAATTGGCGGGATTTCTATGATTTTGTCGGTTGCCCCGAATTGGCCACCAATCCGAAGTACAGCACGCTGAGCACCCGCGTGCAAAATATCGACGACCTTTATGCTATGATCGAACATCACGCCTGTGCGCATAGCACCGCCGAGTGGGTGTCGTTTTGCGATACCCATAGCATCCCGTGTATGCCGGTTTTGTCCTTCGAAGACATCGTGGAGGATCCCCACGTCAAAGCCGTGAACTTGTTTCAGGGCGCTACGCATCCGACGGAAGGCCGCTACAAGGTTATTCGCAGCCCCGTCAAATTCAGCGGATCGGAGTTTTCGGTCAGGCGGCACGCCCCCAAACTTGGCCAGCATACCAATGAGATACTGACCGAAATCGGAATGGGGCCGGTCATTGATCCCGCCCGTGCAGCGGAGAAAAGCTGATGCAAGAAGATCTAACATTCACCATTGATGAGGACGGGATCGCGCGGATCACCTTGAACCGTCCCGAGCGCCGGAATGCTTTTACCTTTGACATGATCGCCGCGTGGCACGCTGCGTTAGAGGATTCAAAGAAAAACCCGAAGGTTAAGGTCGTGGTGATTACCGGCGCGGGCGACGCGTTCTGCGCGGGCGGCGATATTGTCGAAATGATGGACCGGATGGACCAGACAGCGGCCCAGCGCAAAGCCGAACTGTTTGATCGCGTTCAACGCATCCCTCTTGCATTGGAAGACATGGACAAACCCGTCATTGCCGCGATGAACGGTGCTGCCGCTGGCGCCGGTCTCGATCTGGCTCTGATGTGCGACCTGCGTATTGCGGCGCGCTCTGCCACGTTTGGCGAAACCTACACCAAAGTCGGCATCGTGCCCGGTGCAGGCGGGGCATGGTTCTTGCCACGGTTGGTTGGCACAGCCAAGGCGCTTGAGCTTTTCTGGACTGCTGAATTTCTGTCCGCCGAACAGGCCGAAGATATCGGCATGGTCAACCGAGTCGTCGATGATGCGGATTTGATGGATGTGACCGATGCGTTGGCCCGTAAGATTGCTGCATCCCCACAACAATCCGTCCGCATGATAAAACGCGCCGTGCTCGCGGGGATGAGGAGTGACCTGCGGACCCATCTGGATATGATCTCATCCCATTATGCCATCGTGACATTGGGAGAAGACCATCGAGAGGCTGTCGCGCGCTTCGTTGAAAGGCGAGAGTGACAGAAAACAACTAGGGAGAGAGAAATGAAAAGAACTGGAATAATTGCAGGATTGGTCGCGTTGGCCCTTCCTATGATCGCAAGCTCGGCCGTCGCACAGGAGTTTACCCTGCGCGTTGCCGACAGTTTCCCAACAACACACCAGTATTCAAAAAACACTCAGGATTGGTTGGACTTGGTGGAAGAAAAAACCAATGGGCGCATCGCGTTCAAATACTTCCCTGCCGAACAACTGGCGAAATCGGCGGACTTGCTGGACGCGGCACAAAATGGACTTGCCGATATCGTTTATGCGCCGCCGCTTTATTTGTCCGACCGCCTGCCGTTGTCGACAGTGATCGCGTTGCCCTTGATAGGCAATATCACAGACCAACAAGCGCTCAATGATGCGTTTAACGAACTTGTTTTAAGCGAGCTTAACGACATTGAAATTCTGCCGCTGGGCGTTCGGGCCATTCGATCGTTGGTGACCGCCCCGTATCAAGTGATGAGCCGGGGCGATAAATTGGAGACAGTCGAACAACTTGAGGGCATCAAGTTGCGTTCTTCCGGCGGGGTACAGGAACGCAGTGTCGAAGCGCTTGGCGCGGTGCCTGTCGCGATCCCCGCACCCGATTTGTACCCGGCTTTGCAGCGCGGTACCGTGGACGGAACCCTTTTCAACCTTCCGACGGCGGCTGGCTATAAATTGCAAGAGCAAATCAAATACGCCACGGACAATATGAACCTTGGCCTTTTTCCCGCGCTTTACGTGATCAATGAGGATGTTTGGAACACGCTGCCGGAAGACATCCAGACCGCGCTTGTCGAAGCGGCCAGAGAAGTCATCCCTGCGGTTGTACAAGCCGACAAAGACCGGATTTCCGAATTCACCAAGGGCCTCGAAGACAACGGTGGTGGGGTGTACCAGATTGAACAGGCGCAGTTGCAGCAATGGAACAGCAAGCTGAGCGAAGTGCGCCAGGCATGGGTCGATAGCCTTGAGAAGCAAGGCAAGCCGGCACAGGCAATCTTGGACCGTTGGTCTGATCTGGCTACCAAATAATGAACACTGCCCGGTCATCCGTGACCGGGCATTTTTGTGGCGGGTGGAGAATAGAAATGAAGACCATAAAGCGTTTCCTTGCGGCTTTTGAAAATGTTCTGCTCATTCTAGGCGGCTTGGCCTTGTTCATACTTATGGTCCTCGTGGCCGGAGATGCAGGCGGACGGTATTTTCTGAACGCTCCTATTTCCGGCGTCTATGAAATCAGCGAATTTTACCTGATGGTGTCGATTGTGTTCTTAAGTCTGGCCCATACCCAGAGGAAGCGTGCGCATGTGCGGGTTGAATTTGTGCTCGACCGATTGCCAATCTCGGTGGCGCGCATTCTCGAATTTACCTATCTGATGTCGGCCGCCATCATTTTCGCTCTGGTTGCCTATGTTGCGGCAAAGAACGGTTGGAAGAATATCACCTTGAATCGCTGGACAACCGGTGTGGTCGCAATCCCGACCGGCCCCTCGTGGCTCATCGTGGCGCTGGGGACAGCGGTTTTCACCGTGAGGCTCTGCGTGGATGCGATCGATACGTTACTGGCCCCGCGCAACGGGGAGGATGACGGGGGCGGCGCCACGACACATTCCGCCATCGGGGGTGATACATGATTGCCCTCATCATCATGTTGCTGTTGGTTGTGCTGATTGTCATCGGGATGCCAATTGCGTTTTCTTTGATCCTATGCGGCGCCGTCGGCTTATATATCGAAGCCGGTTCGGGGGCGATGCTGGGCGTTCTTCAAACGACGCCCTATCGCACCGCCGCCAGTTTTTTACTTTCAACCGTCCCGCTCTTTATATTGATGGCCGAACTTCTGGCGCGCGGCTCCGTCGTGCGAGATCTCTATCGCGCCTGCTATTTGTGGATGGGTCACATTCGCGGTGGTCTTGCGCTGGCAGCCATCGCAGCAAGTGTCGGGTTTGCGGTGCTCTCTGGTTCGTCCACGGCGGCGGCGGCCGCAATGTCGCGCATTTCCATGCCCGAAATGCGCCGATACGGCTACAGTGATCGCTTCGCGCTTGGCGTCATTGCTATTGGCGGCACGCTGTCGATTATGATCCCGCCCAGCCTGCCGTTGATCTTATATGGCGTGCTCACGGAAACCTCGATCGGGCGCTTGTTTTTGGCCGGTGTTCTTCCGGGCTTGCTCACCGCTGGGGTCTATGTCGTTACCATCATCATTCAGGTGCGCCGCAATCCCGACATTGCCCCTCCGACCGAACGCCACGCATGGTCCGAGCGCTGGGAAAGCTTGCCAAAAACATGGCCGGCATTGGCTTTGGTCATGCTTGTATTGGGGGGGATATATTCGGGGGCCATCACGGCGACCGAAGCTGCCGCCGTCGGTGCCACAGGCGCCATGGTCATTTCAATTGCTGTCGGGGGCTTGCGCTGGAACGGTTTTGTCGAAGCCTTCCGTGCCACGCTTGGCTCTACATCAATGATTTTTGCCATCGTGATCGGCGCCATGGTGTTCAGCTACTTCTTGGCAATCACCGAAGTGCCGCAGACTTTGATATTGTGGGTCTCTGAACTTCCGCTGCCCAATTGGGGGATCCTGATTATCATCATCCTGCTGTATCTGGTGCTTGGATTTTTCATCGACCAGATCGCGATCATAATCCTCACGCTTCCCCTTATTTTTCCTCTGGTGATGTCGCTTGGATATGATCCGATCTGGTTCGGGATCATTGTCACTAAAACCGCCGAGATGGGTTTGGTATCGCCCCCCCTTGGGATGAATGTGTTCGTGGCCTGCGGCGCAACAAACACCAAAGTCGAGGATGGTTTTCGAGGCGTCACCCCGTTCTTGTTTGGGGATGCCTTGCTCATCATACTTCTTATCGTGTTCCCCGGTATTGTGACGTATCTGCCATCGCTCATGTAGGGGGGTGGGATATAGGGCCGGCGTCACTTTCTCTGTTGGCTGTGTCCCGGTTTCGGCCTGGGCCCGCCAGGTCGCCTTATCACTTTGCGCGCTGGCGGCGATCCGCGAATTGCGTTTCGTCAATCCTGCCGTGCGGCAAACGTGGCATCCAACCACAAAGGGAGGTGCCAAAATGCCTGCGCACGATCTCAAAGCCACATGTGATGCTTTCGATCCGCATAGTCGCAAGGCTGAAATGCGCCTGAAAGATAAAGTCCTGTTCGCGGGCGATCCGGCGGGCAAGGACGATTGACGTGCGGCGCTGCGGCCTCGGCGGAGAGGCTGCGCCGGAGCATGGCCCGCCATGTCTGCGATGATCAACACTTTGTGCGCGGGCGCAGGCCGCTTTTGAACTTGGCATGAACGGACGCGGTGCGCCTATGGGTGCCGCACTTGGACCCAAAGGAAATAGATGACCATGGAGTACAAGGATTATTACAAGACGCTCGGGGTTGAGCGCGGCGCTTCTCAGGAGGAGATCAAGCGCGCCTACCGCAAACTGGTGCGCAAATATCATCCTGATGTGAACACCGGCCCCGAAGCTGCCGATGCAGAGCAAAAATTCAAGGACGTCGGCGAGGCCTATGAAGTTCTGCAAGACCCGGAGAAACGCGCGGCTTACGACCAGCTCGGCGCAGATTGGAAAGAAGGCCAAGCGTTCCGGCCGCCCCCCGATTGGGACGAAGGGTTCGAATTCTCTGGCGGCGGATATACCGAAACCGATCCTGACCAATTTGGCGCGTTCTTTGATGAGCTGTTTGCCCGGCGCGGACAGGCGCGGCCTGACATGCGCGGCGGCGGACAGTTTCATGCAGCAGGTCAGGATCACCATGCGAAAATCACCATCGACCTTGATACCGCATACAAAGGCGGGTCGATGGATGTCGGGATGAGAAAACCGGAACGCGACGCCTCCGGTCATGTGGTTCTGGGCGAAAAGACCATTCGGGTGTCCATCCCTAAAGGGGTCTGCGATGGACAACATATCCGTCTGGCGGGGCAGGGATCGCCCGGATTGGGCAAGGGGGCAGCGGGAGACCTATATCTTGAGGTGGCGATCAAACCCACGCCGGGGGTCCGCCTTGAAGGCAGGGATGTGATCATGGAATTGCCCGTCACGCCGTGGGAAGCGGCGCTCGGTGCGCGGGTCGACTACGCCACGCCCGGTGGATCGGTGCAACTGACAGTGCCGAAACATTCACAATCGGGACGAAAACTGCGCCTTAAAGGCCGCGGCATACCGGGCAAACCGCCGGGCGATCTCATTGCGGTGGTCAAAATTGTTATCCCACCGACGGAATCCGAGAAAGCGCGCGAGCTTTACCAACAGATGGCGCGCGAGATGGATTATGATCCGCGCGCGGGACGGAAGGGGTAGGACAATGGCTTCAGACAATGAATTGGTTCCAACAGGAGAAGTGGTCACCACGGTCACGTTGAAAGAGCTCTGCCGGGTCGGCGGGTGCTCTGCGGATTGGGTGGTCGAATTGGTCGACGAGGGCATTCTGGAGCCATATGGGCCCGGCCCCGCGCAGTGGCGGTTCTACGGTTCAAGTATCGCCGTGGTGCATCGTGTCCGGCGGCTTCAAAAGGATTTGTCGCTCAACCTCGCCGGGGTCGCCGTTGTTCTGGTGCTGGTTGAGGAAAACGCCGACCTCAAGCGGCGTCTGGCGCATCTCGACCACGAGGTTACGCTTCCGATCTGGCAATCGGGGCCAGACCGTTAGCGCAGATGGCTCTTTGCCGCCATGTTCAACGATTGATCAATGTCAATCACCGCGTCACGCGGCGGGCTAGACAGCGATAACAGCGCAGGAGGCCGGATATGACCATCGCACAAGATGCCCACCACAGCACATATATCAATGTTCCCGAAGCCGTCGGTGTATTCGACAGTTTCGAGACCCTGCAGCAGGCGATTTATGATCTGCGCATGTCCGGGTTCAGCCGCGCCGACATCAGCCTGCTCGGTAGCAAAGAGGCCATGCGGGAGAAACTCGGCTCGGCCTATTGGCGTGCCGAAGATTTGCAAGATAACCCGGATGCTCCGCGCGCCGCTTTTGTTTCTGAGGAAGCCATCGGCGAATTGGAAGGCGCGATTTCTGGCGGTTTCTTCTTTTTGGGACTTACATCGCCATGGCGGCCATGCTGACACCGGTGTCGACGCTGGCCGCCTCGATCGCAGCGATTGCGATCGGAGGTGGACCGGCTGCGGTGGTTGGAACGCTTCTGGCGCGGCGTGTCGGTCAGCACCACAAAGACTATTATGCCGATCAAATCCGCAATGGCGGCATCCTGCTTTGGGTGAGAACCGTCGATAAGGCCAAGGAGGAACTGGCCGTGAAGATCCTTAAGGGCCATTCCGGTCGAGATGTTCACCTGCACAGTTGGAGTGAATAGCCATTCGAGGGCGGCACCAAACCTAAAAGGGAAAAGCCATGAACGACAAAAGCAAAACGTTGGAAAATCTGCAAACGGCCCTGTCGATGGAACTGGCGGCTGTGAATCAGTATCTTCTCCATATTCTGACAGCCGAGGACTGGGGGCTGGATAAACTGGCCGAAAAGATGCGTGCCGAGATGCTCGAAGAGCTTGGGCATGCCGAAGAATATGCGCGGCGCATGATGTTCCTTGGGGGTGTTCCGGAAATGAAACCCGCGAAAGTTCCAGCGAAAGCGCAATCCTTGCAGGACATGTTCGAGGTTGATTTGGCCGATGAAAAGGACGCCATCCGTTTCTATTCCCAGGCCGCGCGGGATGCGGATGCGGCCAATGACATCGGAACGCGCGTTCTTTTTGAGCGCACCGCAATGGATGAAGAGGGCCATATGGCTTGGCTGGACCTGCAAGTGTCGCTCCTGCGGCGGATGGGTGAACCAGCTTTCACAGCGCTGCAAATCGGCCCGTCCGAGACAGCTTAGCGCAGCAATGCAACTCCGGCGCTGACCGCGCTGCTTTTCAAGGAGGCCAAGATCGAAATGGCATCACCTTCCCATACCCCTCCGGCCGAAACCCTTTTGGCCCGAATGAGAAAAATTTGGCTTTGGACTGGCATCGTGATGATCGCCCTCGGAATTGGTGCGCTTTTGATGCCGGTCCTCAGCTCATTGATCATTGGCATTCTGATCGGGTGGCTGATGTTCATCAGCGGTATCATTGCGGTTGCTTCGGCCTTTTCGTTCCGTGGAACGGGTCTTTTTGCTTGGCAACTCATGGGTGGCCTTGTGCCGCTGGTGGCGGGGGCGCTTTTGCTCGTGTTTCCTGCGCAAGGCCTGATTGCTCTGACGGTGCTGGTGGGGATCGTTTTTCTGCTGACAGGTATCGCACAATCCTCCTTCGCATTCTGGGTGCGTCCAAGTCCGAACTGGGGATGGATTCTGGCCTCTGCGGTGATCAGTATCGCATTGGGTGGCTTCGTCCTCATGGCGCTTCCGGAAGCATCTGCGGTGCTTCTCGGGGTCCTGTTCGGCATCGATTTTGTCAGTACCGGCGTTTCCATGGTGTTGATCGCCATAGCCGCGCGCTCGGTCACCTGATCCCAAGGCGCCGGCCGATGTACCGGCCCGAGGCGTGACAGGACGGATATGAGCCCCTGATGCGCTCCGCGCATTGGGCAAGAGCATCACGAAAGGGAAGAGCATGACGCAGAGAAAGGAGTATGACGTGAAAAATTATGCGACGATCGCCAACGAGTATCACTCTGGCTATGCGGATCTGTCGATTGAAATTCCGGACACGACGGCGGCCTTCGGGCGCTTGGTGATGCAGGCGACTGCAGAAGGGGCGCTGTCCACCAAGATGAAGGAATTGATCGCCTTTGCCATCGCGATCTCTGTCCGCTGCGATGGCTGCATTGCGCATCATTCGCAAGCGGTCGCCAAGGCCGGTGCCACGCGGCAGGAAGTGACGGAAATGATCGGGATTGCCATTCTCATGGGCGGCGGGCCGGCCTCTGTCTACGGTGCCGAAGCGTTGCGCGCCTTCGGCGAAGCGACGGGCACCACAGCCACCGCGCCAGCATCAGTCTGAGCAAAGCCACAATGAACTGCGGACACAGTTGGTCGAAAGCCTCTGGCTGGTCGCGACTTTGGTCGGCAGGGGGCGCGGCTTGTTGAGTGTCGTAATGGCGCACGGCTGCACCGCGCCGGCATTGACAGCGATGCGTGACCGCAGCCGATAGAGCCACAGGCTGCAAGGCCGCAGAGGCGGCCAAGATGCCCCCCTTGATGAACCCCGTCTGCGGCCGCAGCGTCGCAACCCGGTTGAGAGCGGATTGTGATAAGCTGAGGTTACCTAGGGCATGTGCACCGATCGCCGCGCCTTGCGGGTGCCGCTTTGACCCGTGATCACAGGTCAACTATCGGGGCTTTCGTGGGGCTGCGGCGTTTGCGCACTCGGCGCATTCATCAGGGTCCGGCAGGCATCTGCAATCACGGCCTCTTCGTTTGTCGGCAAGACAAGGACATCAACGGCAGAGGTTTCCGTGCTGATTTTGATGGCATTCACGTCGTTTGCGCCGGCATCTATCTTGATCCCCAACCATTGCAGCCGGTCACAGATCGCCCGCCGGATACACGAGGAATTTTCGCCAATTCCGGCGGTGAACACGAGGGCATCAAGTCCACCAAGGGCGGGAACAAGACCCGCCAGCGTGCTGGCGGCGCGATAGGCATAGAGGTCAATGGCCTCGCGGGCGGTCGGTGCGTCGCTATCTTCCAAGACCTTCATATTATTGCTGACGCCGGAGACGCCAAGCAGGCCGGAGTTTTTGTAGAGGAGCGTTTCGATCTGTGCGGCATCCATGCCCTTCGATTGCAACAGATACAGCACAACACCCGGATCCAATGCACCGCACCTGCGTCCCATCATAAGACCGTCAAGCGCCGTGAACCCCATGCTTGTTGCGACGCTCTTGCGGTTTTGCATCGCGCACATGCTGGCCCCGTTGCCGAGATGGGCGACAATGACCCGCCCGTCCGCCTTGGCTCCGATCTGTTCGGGCAGCACACGGGCCATATAATCGTAAGACAGACCGTGGAACCCGTATCGAATAACCCCCTCGTCGCTAAGAGCGCGCGGCAGGGCGAACAGCGTCGCCAGCCGGTGTTGCGTGCGATGAAACCCCGTGTCGAAGCACGCGATCTGAGTTAAGTCTGGTCGCCAGTTTGCAACGGCGTGGATCGCCGAAAGATTGTGTGGCTGATGGAGCGGCGCCAGCGGCACGAGCGTTTCGAGCTCGTCCAGAATCGCATCGGTGATGCGGACGGGCTGACCGAAGGTCCGCCCGCCGTGCACAACCCGGTGCCCTACGATCCCGAGCGGTTGCCCTGCAAGTTGCTGCTCGAGCCATTCCAACAAAAGGGCAACCAAATTTTCGTGGCTGGAGGAAGGATCAAGCGCGTCGAGCGGGCCGGCAGGCAAGGCTGTGCCTGTGCGGTCCTGCGCGGTGAAAACCGGTGCCCCCCCGATGCCCGCGATCTTGCCCGTGATGCGGGCTGTTTTGTCAGGATGTTCGGGGGCAAAGACCGCGAACTTTATGCTCGAAGACCCCGCATTCAACGTCAGGATATCGCCGGTCATATCGTGAACTCCGCACCGCGCCGGTGCACGAAAAGCTGTGCCATAGCGGCGGAAGCGAGGCGCGACATCACCCCGTCCGAGCGGCTGGTCAGCACGATCGGTATCCGCGCGCCCAGAACGAGACCAGCGGCATCCGCCCCGGCAAGATGGATCAATTGCTTTGCCAGCATATTGCCGGCTTCAAGGTCCGGCACGATCAAAACGTCGGCGTCGCCGGCGACCTCGGAAACGATGCCTTTGGTTTCGGCCGCCGATTTGGAAATGGCATTATCGAAGGCCAAGGGGCCGTCGAGCATCCCGCCGGTGATCTGCCCGCGCGCCGCCATTTTACAAAGTGCCGCCGCCTCAACGGTTGACGGAATGCTTGGCATCACGGTTTCCACCGCCGACAAAAGAGCGACCTTCGGGCAAGCAATTCCCAGCGCCTGACCCAAGTCGATGGCATTTTGAACGATGTCGCATTTGTCTTCCAGATCCGGAAAAATATTGATCGCGGCATCGCTGATCAGCAACGGTTTTGGATAGGTCGGCACATCGAGGACAAAAACGTGGCTGATGCGTTTTTCGGTGCGCAATCCGGTCTGCCGGTCCACCACGGGCGCGAGCAATTCGTCCGAATGGAGCTTGCCTTTCATCAGCATGCTGACCTCGCCAGAACGTGCAAGCGCTACGGCTTTTTCCGCCGCAGCGTGGCTGTGGGGGACATCGATGATCTCTATGTCGGTCAGCTTGTGGCCGATTTCCTCTGCGGTGGCTTCGATTTTTGCGCGCGGACCGATAAGCACCGGGATGATAATACCCTGCGATCCCGCCTCAAGTGCCCCCCGTAACGAGAGCGCATCGCAGGGATGAACAACCGCTGTGGGCACTGCGGGAAGCGCGGCGGTCGCCTCGATCAGATCCTTAAACCGCGCGCCGCGTTCATGCAGGTGAACCTCCGGCAGGACCGCGCGCGGACGCCGCACTTTGTCGGCCGGGGCGATGACCAAAGCCTCCCCCTGAATCACGGTTTCGCCGCTTTGGTTCAGGCACAGGCAATCGAGGGTGACGTGATGATTTGCGGCGTCCTTGTCGCGGACGGTCACTCGAACCGTAACAGTATCGCCAAGCCCGACCGGATGTAGAAAGCTCATGCTCTGATTGAGATAGATTGTTCCGGGGCCGGGCAGCTCTGTTCCGAGGACCGCCGAAACCAAGGCGCCGCCCCACATGCCGTGTGCGATAACCTTGTGAAAGATATCGGATTTGGCGAAGGCTTCGTCGACATGGGCCGGATTCACATCGCCGGACATCACGGCGAAAAGCTCGATGTCCTGAGCGGTCAGCTTGCGTGTCAGTTCCGCACTGTCACCGATTTGAAGCTCGTCGAAGGTTTTGTTTTCTATGAATTGCATGAGGGGTGTCCAGTTTTTGCGGGGGTTTCAGACCCCTGAAAGCGCGGGATCAGCGTCGGATAACCTATCCTTGAATGTTTCGGCGAGGGTTTCAACCGGTCGGAATGCGGCAACCGCGCGCAATGCGGCAAGGGCAGAGGATTTGCCTTTGATATGTGCGGCCTTCTGGCGGTCTGACTTGAAATCTGCATCGCGCTCGCTGTGTGTTGAATTTCCACGCCACGCCTCGTCTTGCCCGTGGTGGCTGCGGCGAGCTGCGGTTCAGGCGCGTTTTCCCGACCACCGCAGAAAACGGGCCTCCAGCGGCGCGGGCGACAAAACGCCTTGGCACCCATCGCCGGCGGCCTCTCGCGTGCTGGCGCATGGGCGCTGGGCATTGCCTTGGTCCACCCGCAGGCACCTGTCCCGGGAGTGTCATTCATCGGCTCTCATTTTTGAAACACGTAGGTGCCGGGCGCATCGCAGAGCGGGGGATATCCGGCGTCGCGCGCCCCGAGGGGCGGGGGCGATGTGGGCGCGCCCGATTGCTTGGCCAGCCAATCGGTCAGTGCTGGCCACCATGATCCGTCGACCGGGGCGGTCTGTGCCATCCAAAGATCCGGACCGATATAGGGCGCATCTTTTGCCTGCGACGCGATCCGGTAATGCCGGTGGGGATGGCCGGGTTCTGATACGATGCCCGCATTATGCCCGCCGCTGGTCAGCACAAATGTGACATCCGTGTCCGAGAGCAGGTTGAATTTATAGACCGAATGCCATGGTGCCACGTGGTCCCGTTCTGTCCCGACCAAGAACACAGGCGCGCGAATATCGGATACGGTCACCGGCCGATCACCGACATGATATCGCCCCTCCGCCAGATCATTGTTCAGATAAAGGCTGCGCAGATATTCGGAATGCATCCGGTAAGGCATCCGCGTCGCATCCGCATTCCACGCCATCAGGTCGATCATCGGGGTGCGTTCCCCCATCAGGTAGTCGTGGATCATATACGACCAAATCAAATCGTTGGAGCGCAAGAGCTGAAACGTTCCGGCCATTTGCGTCGTGTCGAGATAACCCTGATTCCACATCATATCTTCGAGAAAGGTGAGCTGGCTGTCGTTGATAAAAAGCTGCAGCTCCCCGGCTTCGGTGAAATCCGTTTGCGCGGCGAGCAACGTCAGGGTTTTGAGGCGGGTGTCGCCCTCACGCGCCAAGGTGGCCGCCGCAATCGACAGGAGCGTCCCCCCGAGGCAGTAGCCAACGGCGTGCACTTTTTCACGCGCCGTGATGGCCTGCACCGCGTCCAACGCCTCGATGACCCCAAGCGATATGTAATCATCCATACCAAGATCGCGATCCTCGGCATGGGGGTTCATCCATGACACCATGAACACGGTAAAACCCTGATCGGTCAGGAAGCGGACCATCGAATTCGTCTCGCCGAGATCCAGAATATAGTATTTCATGATCCATGCCGGCACGATCAGGATCGGTTCGGGGCGCACTTTGTCGGTCGTCGGGGCGTATTGGATCAACTCGATCAACCGGTTGCGGTAGACGACTTTTCCGGGGGTGGTGGCGAGGTTGCGGCCAACTTCGAAGTCCTCCGCGCCAGCGGGCTTCTGACCGGTGTTCAGCCGCGTCGCGTCTTCAACGAAATTCTGCCAGCCGCGTATAAGGTTCCAGCCGCCTTCACGCAGTGTCTTTTGCAAAATATCCGGGTTGGTCATGAAGGAATTGGACGGAGAAAACACATCAAGCATCTGGCGCGCGGCGAACTCCACCACGTTCTCGTGCTGCTTGGTCATACCTGCGATGCCGGTCGTCGCATTGTGCCACCATTGCTGGTTCAGCAAAAAGCCTTGGTGAATGACGTTGTAAGGCCATTGGGTCCACGCCTCGCTGCGGAACCTTTTGTCCTGCGGCAATGGATCGATACAGGTTCGCGGCGCATCCGCAACGGTGGCGCAGGTGGCCGCGTAGCGGGCCAATTTCGTGGTTTTCTTGGCCGCTTTTTCGAGAAGCTGGAGTTGCTTGCCGGGAGCCGAGGCAAGGTGCAGTGCCCAATCCGAATAAGCTGCGGCCAGCGCAATGGGTGATAGTCCTGCCGTTGACTTCGCGATGATGGCTTTGAGGCCTTTGTCCAGAGCCTCTTCCATGGTCGTATGGGCGTGCGGCAGGGGCACACTGCGCGCGGCAGCATTTATTGCGTGCGGCGCATGTTGGGGCGCTGTCGGTGGTGAGGAGGGATCATGTAATGTGGAGACGCGTGCCATGGGTGACCTTTCCGAGAATCCTGAGAGACGCGATGGGCTCGCGTTTTGTTTTCTGTTTATCGTGGCGGGGCTTTCGGCGATTGACGTTCGTCAATCCCCGGACGAGTGTAGATGAAAGATGCTATAGAATAGCGGGTGCGCGATGTGACGTTCACCCCAAGCTTCAGGAGTGACCGCGATGGGTGACATAGAATGAAATGGGTTTGGACAGTGCTTGTGATCGCGGGTTTGGCCATCGCCGGAGTGGGCATCTATTGGTGGCAAAGCACCGTCACATCAGCGCTCCCCGATGGTATCGCCGCGTCCAATGGGCGGATCGAGGCGGAACGGATCGAGATCGCGACCCGGCTTCCCGGCCGCATCACCGAAGTTCTCGTCGACGAAGGCGATTGGGTCGACGCCGGGGATGTGATCGCACGCATGGACACGATCGAGCTGGATGCCCAGTTGCACGCGGCGGTGGCATCGGTGCATCAGGCGCAGCAGCAGAAACTTCAGGCAGAGGCGCTGTTGCGCCAACGTAGATCCGAGCTTGTAACGGCGCGCGCCGAATTCGAACGGGTGTCCCAACTTGCTGTTGAAGGATTTTCCAGCGAAGCGCGGCTGGATGGTCAACGCACCGTTCTGGACACGGCCGAGGCCGCTATTGCGGCGGCGGAGGCGGGCGTACCGTTGGCAGAAGCAATGATTGCAGCGGCAGAGGCCTCTGTCGAAAGATTGCAGGCGTTGATCAATGATGCCACGTTGACCGCCCCGCGCGATGGGCGTGTGCAATATGTTCTTGCGCAGGAAGGAGAGATCCTGGGGGCGGGCGGGCGTGTTGCGACGGTCACAAACCTGTCGCAGATGTATATGTCGATTTTTCTGCCAACGCGTGACGCCGCACGGCTGGCGGTTGGCGATGAGGCGCGGATCATTCTTGACGCTATCCCCGACTATGTAATTCCTGCCAAAGTGACCTTTGTCGCCAGCACCGCGCAATTCACGCCGCGCTCTGTCGAGACAAGGGATGAGCGCGAGCAGCTTATGTTCCGGGTCAACCTGACCATCGTGCCGGATCTATTGGCGCAATACCAAGATCGCGCACGCGCCGGCGTTCCCGGGGTGGGCTATGTGCGTGTCAGCCCAGGCATTGATTGGCCGGCGGAGCTTGCCGTCAGACTGCCGCAATGACCACGGATCCGATTGTCGAACTTTCGGGCGTCACCCATCTTTATGGCCCGATTGCCGCGCTCGATGATGTCAGCTTGCAGATCCCGTCTGGCTGCATGGCGGGTCTGATCGGTCCGGATGGCGTCGGAAAATCCACACTCTTGGCGCTGGTTGCCGGGGTGCGGCGGCTCCAGTCGGGCAATTTGCAAGTCTTGGATGGCGATATCAGCGCGCCGCAGCATCGCAAGACCTGCAATCATCGCATCGCCTATATGCCACAGGGGCTGGGTCGGAATCTCTATCCAACGCTGACGGTCGCCGAGAATCTCGACTTTTTTGGCAGGCTCTTTGCGCAGCCCCTTGAGGAGCGCCAAGCACGCATCGCCGATCTGTTGGAGGCAACGGGGCTTGATCCGTTTCCTGATCGCCCCGCCGGAAAATTATCGGGGGGGATGAAGCAGAAACTGTCCCTCTGTTCTGCCCTGATCCACGATCCCGATTTGCTGATCCTTGACGAGCCGACAACCGGGATCGACCCGTTATCACGTCAGCAGTTTTGGGATTTGATCGACCGGATTCGACGCGAGCGCCCGACGATGAGTGTCATCGTCGCGACCGCTTACATGGAAGAGGCCGAGCGTTTCGATTGGCTGGCTGCCATGTCTGACGGGAAGGTCATGGCGACCGGCACGCCGGCAGAGCTGCGCGAGAAGACGGGGCAAGAGAACCTCGACAGTGCCTTTATTGCTCTGCTGCCGGAAGGCATCCGGCCCGAGCAGCAGGGCGTCGTTGTTCCCCCCTTTGAGCCCTTAAGCGATGCCCCTGCGGTGCAGGCAATATCGCTCACGCGCAAGTTCGGTGATTTTACTGCCGTGGACAGCGTCGATTTCGAGATCGCCAAGGGTGAAATATTCGGTTTCCTCGGTTCGAACGGCTGCGGCAAGACGACCACGATGAAGATGTTGACCGGCCTGCTGCCTGCGAGCAGCGGCGAGGCGCTGTTGTTTGGAGAACATCTCGACGCCAGCGATATGAAGACCCGTCAGCGCGTCGGGTATATGTCTCAGTCCTTTTCGCTCTATTCAGAACTCACCGTGCGCCAAAACCTTGAGTTGCACGCAGAACTCTACCGGATTCCCAAAAGTGAGCGGGCGGAACGGGTGTCCGAAATGCTGGAGACGTTCGAGCTGCTTGAGGAGGCCGATGATCGGCCCGATGGTTTGCCGTTGGGGATACGCCAACGCCTGCAGCTGGCGGTCGCGGTGATCCATCGCCCCGAGGTGTTGATCCTCGACGAGCCGACATCGGGGGTTGACCCTGTTGCGCGCGACGCCTTTTGGCGGCTTCTTATCGGGCTTTCGCGCGCGCAGGGCGTGACGATATTTGTTTCCACACACTTCATGAACGAGGCTGAGCGGTGTGACCGGATTTCCTTGATGCACGCGGGCCGTGTTCTGACCGTCGGCGCACCGGATGAGATCGTTGCCGCAACGGGCGCCGGAAACCTGAATGATGCTTTTGTCAGCCACCTGCGCGACGCCGACGATGAGGCCAAAGACGGCGCCGGCATGGAGCCGCAGACGGATGCCGCCGCCGGGTCCACCGCTCCCGCCGTGCCGCCGCGCGCGGCCGGCAAAGGTGATGTGCTGTTCGATCCGCTGCGCATGTGGGCCTTCGCACGGCGGGAGACAACAGAAATCATGCGCGACCCGCTCAGGCTTGCCTTTGCGCTTCTCGGACCGATCATCTTGATGTTGACCTTCGGCTATGGGATCTCTTTCGATGTCGAGAACCTGCCTTACGCCGCAGCCGATCAGGACCAGAGCGCCGAAAGCCGCGCATTGTTGCAGGCCTTCTCAGGCTCGCGTTTCTTTGAGGAACGCCCTCCCGCCTCTGGCGCGCAGGAGCTGGACGCGCGTTTGCGCGCCGGCGAGATCGCCATCGCAATTGAGATACCTTCGGGATTTGGACGTGAATTGCTTGGCGGCGATGTGCCTGAGGTCCGTGTCGCGCTCGATGCGGCGATGCCGTTTCGCGCTGAAACCGCACGCGGCTACCTGCAGGGATTGGTCGCGTCGTATATGCAAGATCAGGTCGAGCGCAGCTATGGCGAAGTGATCGACACCACCGGTGCGGGGATCGAAACACGGTTTCGCTACAATCAGTCTTTTGAGAGCGTAAACGCAATGGTGCCGTCAGTCATCATGATGATGCTGGTGCTGATCCCGTCGATGATGGCCGCCATGGGTGTGGTGCGCGAAAAGGAAACCGGTGCAATCGCCAATTTCCGCTCCACCCCCGTCACGCGTGGAGAGTTCCTGTTGGGCAAGCAACTGCCGTATGTGGTCATTGCCTATATCAGTTTCCTATCGCTTTTGGCGTTGTCCTACTTTGTGTTTGACGTGCCGATCAAAGGCTCTGCGACCGCACTTTTTCTCGGGACGTTTATTTATGTTCTGGCCACCACGGGGTTTGGTGTTCTCGTCTCGACGTTCACAAAAACACAGGTGGCCGCGACCTTTGCAACAGCTGTGATTTCGATCATTCCGGCGGTAAATTTCTCCGGCCTTCTGGTTCCGGTTTCATCCCTGTCCGGCGGGGCGCGTCTGGTTGGGCGCGGGTTTCCGGCGGCCTGGTATCAACAGATCAGCATCGGCACATTCACCAAAGAGCTTGGCTTTTCCGAGCTTTGGTTGAATTTTGTGGCTTTGACCGTCTTTGCGGCGGTGTTCGTGACGGCAGCCATCCTTTTGCTCAATAAGCAGGAAGATTGAAATGTCGCGCTGGCTGATCAACATCTACCTACTGGGCGTCAAAGAGCTGCGCAGCCTGTTCGCCGATCCGATTCTTCTTTTTCTGATCTTCTACATGTTCAGCTTCGCCATTTATGCCGTTGCCACCGGAGCAAAGACCGAAATCGGCAACGCCGCCGTGGCCTATGTCGATCTCGATCAATCGGCTTTGACCGGGCGGATCGTGGATGCCATCCTCCCCCCCGAATTCGAGGCACCGCAACGGATCGCGCTTTCAGAGGTGGATGGGGTCATGGACCGGGGCGAGTTCGTTTTTGTGTTGTCTTTCCCGCCGCGGTTCGAGGCGGATGTCCTTTCCGGGGCGCATCCATCGCTGCAGATGAATGTCGACGCGACAGCGATGACACAGGCCGGCAATGGGTCGGTCTACCTTCAAACCATCATTGCCTCCGAGATCGAGCGTTTTGTGACCGGTGATGACACATCCAGCAACCTGCCCATCGATCTTGTGGTCACGGCCCACTTTAACCCGAACCTGCAATCCATCTGGTTCAACTCTGTGATGCAAATCATCAACAACATTACCATTCTGGCCATCTTGCTGACCGGGGCGGCGCTCATTCGAGAGCGTGAACATGGAACGATTGAGCACCTGTTGGTTATGCCGGTGAACGCGACGGAGATTATGTTGGCAAAGATCTGTGCCAATGGTCTGGTGATTGTCGTCGGCGCGATCCTGTCGCTTTGGCTCGTGGTGCAGGGGTGGCTTCAGGTGCCGATTGCCGGTTCGATCCCGCTATTTGTTGCCGGAACAATTCTATATCTTGTGTCGGTCACAGGCCTCGGCATTTTGTTGGCCACCTTCACGACATCAATGCCGCAATTCGGGCTTTTGGTGATGCCGGTGCTGGTGATCATGAACCTGTTATCCGGCAGTACGACGCCGATTGAGAGTATTCCGTTCTGGCTGCAAGCGATCATGCAAGGGTCGCCCTCGACCCATTTTATCGCCTTTTCACAAGCGATTCTATATCGCGGCGCGGGGTTTGACACAGTTTGGCCGGATATGCTGGTGATGGCGATCCTGAGTACGGTGTTCTTTGCGATTTCGCTGATGCGGTTTCGCCAAACGATGGCCGGAAGCCAGTAGAGCGCCCAACCGCCGTTTGCCGAGAAAGGGAGGTTAGCCTTAGAGCTGTTGAAACCGGCTGTTTGTTTCGAATGCCCGCACGCGTGGACGGCATTGGGAAAGGCGCCCACAGTCCGGTAGATCCACTCGTGCGCTCTCTCTGACTGCATGCGCGACTGCGTTTTACGGGGCGGCGTTGGCCGATTGACGGATGTCAATCCTGGCGTCGCGATGCGGGTAAACTGTCCTCATCGCATATGCGCGGAGGCGGAAATGAAGCGTTATCCCGAAATAACGGCGAAACATCGCGAAGGCATTTGCCCGCTGGTGTCGGCATCGGCGCAGGCCTGCGCGCAGTCATGTGGATGAACGAAAGGAAGGCAAGCGTGCCGACCGGTAAGACAAGGCCGACGATGAGGTTGGAAACCAGTCGAAATGTAGTTTTCGCGTCGGGTACGGAAGGGACCGTGGTTGGCGCGACAGGTTGCGTTGGTGCGGAACCATTGCCGGTGATCTGGCGGTGCATGGATGTGCGGCGGTTGAATTGTGCGCCGGTTTTGCCCGGACTAACATCGGGAGAATTTTTCGGGCCGTTGATGGAAAAGCAACCGTCGGGGCGGCGCGCTTCGACACTCCCCCGCCTTGGAGGCAAAAGCGGTGCCAAGGTCGCTCGGGCCATGGGTTTTGTCCGTGAACCAATGGTATATCCGGAAAGGAGGGCTCGAAAGATGTTTGCTGTGGATGAAAGGGTGGGGTCAGAAACTGAAAGTTTCTGACCTGTTGGAAGAAAAGATCGCATGAGCCGCAGAAGAAAGGCGAAAGCCCGCATGAAAGAACTCGATGAGACCGAAGCGTTTGCCAAACACGCTGAAATCGTGACCCAAGAGCTCGCGGTGGATCCAGAATACGGGCTGGATGAAAGCGAAGTCGTGGCACGACGCAACCGCCATGGTCCGAACCAATTGCGTGCCCATGCCAAACAAAGCGCCTTTGCCATTCTTGCGCATCAGTTCAAAGGCGTGATCGTTTGGCTGTTGGCGTTTGCGGCGGGGTTGTCGTTCTATTTTCATGATATTGCCGAAGGCATTGCGATTGTTGTGGTTCTGGCGATCAATGCCGTGATCGGTTTTGTCACGGAACTGCGTGCGGCCCGTTCGATGGAGGCGCTTCTCGACATCGCCTCGGTCACCACGCGCGTCAGGCGCGGCGGACGCGCGCAGCACATTGACGCGCATGATCTGGTGCCGGGCGATGTCGTTCTGTTGGATGCGGGGGATGTGGTGACCGCAGATCTGCGGCTGATCGAGGCGTCGAACCTGCAATGCGACGAATCCGTGCTGACCGGCGAATCGGTTCCGGTGCCCAAGCAGACGGGTGTGGTTTCACCAAAGGCGGCAATCGGGGACCGGTCCTGCATGGCCTTCAAGGGCACGGCCATCACCCAGGGGGCGGCGACCGGTGTTGTGACCGCCACCGGGATGGCCACCGAGCTCGGCCATATCAGTCATCTGGTGCAGACCGCCGATTCCGCCGCCTCGCCGCTGGAAAAACGTCTTGATCGTTTGGGGCATCGGCTGGTTTGGCTGACGCTGGCGCTGGCCGCCTTGGTCATCGGCGCGGGCATTCTTCGTGGTCATGAGGTGGCTGCCATGCTTCAAACCGGCGTGGCACTGGCCGTTGCGGCCGTCCCCGAAGGCCTGCCGGTGGTGGCCACCCTAAGCTTGGCGCGGGGCATGTGGCGCATGGCGGCGCGCAATGCAATCATCTCGAACCTGTCGTCTGTGGAAACCTTGGGCGCGACCACGGTGATTTTGACCGACAAGACCGGCACTTTGACGGAAAACCGTATGACGGTTGCGGGGTACCTTGTTGCGGACGCGCGGCTAAATCTGGACCGTGAAGGAGAGGCTGTGCACTTCGAACGCGATGGGCGCAGGGTGGATCTCGAACAGGAGGTCCGCCTTGAACCCTTGCTGCGGATCGGGGCGCTTTGTAACGGCGCGTCATTGGGGCAGGGGGACGAGCCGCCGTCGGGCGATCCAATGGAACTGGCGTTGCTACGGGTTGCGCAGCAGGCTGGACAGGGGCGCGAAACGCTATTGACCGGTTGTGAAAAGGTGAGTGAATACTCCTTCGACCAAGACACCAAGATGATGGCAAGCGTGCATCGCAACGGTGAAGGGTTCTTCTATGCCATCAAGGGCGCGCCAGAGGCGGTGATCGGCAACTGTAGCCATGTTCTCGGCCCGCAGGGCGTGCAGGACTTGGACAGCACGTCACGCCATGAATGGGAGGACCGCAGCAGACAGGCGGCCGGCGAAGGGTTGCGTCTTCTGGCCTTGGCGATGAAGGAAACAGATCGTGACGATGAGGATCCTTACGCGGGACTGACGCTTGTCGGGATCGTTTGCTTGCGCGATCCGTTGCGCAGCGACGTCGTCGGGGCCATTGCCGCGGCCCGCGCCGCTGGCGTCCGGGTGGTGATGATGACCGGCGATCATGCCGACACCGCCGCTGCGATCGCAGGTCAGGCCGGATTGGGCACGGATGAGGGCCACCTGACAGTGATCGAGGGGGATGAGCTCACCGATTTCGACCCTCAAACGCCTGATCCCGCGCTGAGTGACCGTATCCTTGCCGCTGACGTCTTTGCCCGTGTCGCTCCTGCAACCAAACTCCACCTTGCCACGCTTTATCAAAGCCGCGGTCACATCGTGGCGATGACCGGTGATGGCGTCAACGATGCCCCGGCATTGAAAAAAGCCGATATCGGCATCGCGATGGGCCAGCGCGGCACCGAGGTCGCCCGCGAAGCCGCACGTATGGTGCTGCAAGACGATTCCTTTGGCACGATCATTGCGGCCATGCGGCAGGGGCGCGTGATCTTCGACAATATCCGCAAATTTGTCATCTATCTGATGTCGTGCAATGTCAGCGAGGTTCTGATTGTTGGACTGGCGGTCGGCGCTGGGCTTCCGATGCCCTTGCTGCCGCTGCAAATTCTGTTCCTGAACCTCGTGACGGATGTCTTTCCTGCCTTTGCCCTCGGGCTCGGCGCGGGCGATGAAAACGTCATGCGCCAACCCCCGCGCGATCCGGACGAGCAGATCATCGACCGCCACCGCTGGATGACCATCGCCGTTCTGGGCGGCGCGATCACCCTCGCGACGCTTGCTGCATTCTGGCTGGCGCTGCATTGGCTGAAGCTGGATGATGCCCCTGCCGTCACCGTTGCCTTCTTGACTCTGGCGTTGGCGCAGCTGTGGAATGTGTTCAACGTGCGGGTGCCCGCCGCGCGTCTTTTCGTGAACGAAGTGACACGAAATCCTTGGGTTTGGGGGGCTATTCTATTTTGCCTCGTGCTGATCGCGGCGGCACTTTGGTTGCCCGGTCTGTCAGAGGTCCTGAAGCTGCCCGATCCGGGCCCTGCGGGGTTGCTGTTGGCGGTGGGCGCAAGTTTGGGGCCCTTGGTGATCGGGCAGATTTTTATCGTCTTGCGGCGGGCGCCGGATCGGCAATCCCCTGCCCAAACCACTGCTAAATCGTAACCGAAGACGGCTGGCCCGCCCGTTGGTTCCGTTCCCGTTTGTCCGCGCCAAGTGTGTGAGTTGCGGGCAGGTAAGCCGTTTTCGAGCACGTGGCGCCCGCGTTGATCCCGTCCCATAGGGGATCGTTTGCACGATTGCTTTCGGTGAGGTGTCGCGCGTTTCCCGGACGCCTGCTTCGTTCAATTTCTTCTGTTCTGCGTCATAGTCAACGCAGAACAGCACGCCGCTGCGATCCTTGCGGCGGACCGTTGTCTTGCGCCCTTGCAGGCCGCCGCGTGGTTTGTCGGTTGCTGTGAAAACCGATGCATGTCCGCGCATTGACGAACGTCAATCTTGCAACCCCGGTGCCGTGGCACGTCTCTTACAGGATTTCAGAGCCACCGAGGGCAATTGACGCCTTTGGGTGAATTGTAGTGAAGGGAGATCCACATGCCGGATACCATACCAGCGACAGAAAACCCGGAGGCGCAGACGCAGTCGCGTTTTCCGACGGCCTACACGATCCTTTTTCTGCTTATCATATTGGTTGCGGCCCTGACGTGGATCATTCCGGCGGGCAGTTACGACCGCGTTCTGGACAACAACGTGGGGCGCGAAATCGCCGTCGCGGGCACCTATCAGGAGGTCGCGCCGAACCCTCAGGGTTTCTGGGACGTCATGCTCGCGCCGACGGCGGGGTTTTATGACCCGGACAGCTATGCCGCGAACGCCATTGATGTCGCGCTGTTCGTTCTTTTTCTTGGTGGGTTCCTCGGAATCGTCAATGCCACCGGATCAATCGACACAGGGATCCGGGCCGTCATGCGCAGGCTCAAGGGGCGTGAGATTTGGATGATTCCAATTCTGATGTCGCTCTTTGCGCTTGGTGGCACGACCTATGGCATGGCCGAAGAAACACTGGCTTTCTATGCCATTCTAATCCCGATCATGATCGCTGCCGGATATGACGCCGTGACCGGTATTTCGATCATATTGATCGGGGCGGGCATCGGCGTTTTGGGCTCTACTATCAACCCTTTCGCGACGGTTATCGCGGCCAATGCGGCGGGCATCCCCTTCACCGACGGGATTGTCTTGCGGTTCATTTTGTTGATCGGTGGTCTCGTCATTTGCGCCGCATACGTCATGCGATATGCCTCTCGGGTGAAGGCAGATCCTGCGCGCTCCGTCGTTGCCAAACATGCAGCCGCGCACCGTGCGATTTTTTTGAAAGATCGTCCTGATGCGTCTGAGGCGTCCAGCCTGACCGGAACACAGTCCATCGTTCTTGTCATTTTCGGGGTGACATTTGCGGTGATGATCTGGGGCGTTTCCTCGCAAGGCTGGTGGATGGCACGCATGGGCGCGCTGTTCCTTGGATCGGCCGTTGTCATCGGCCTGATCGCGCGGATGGGTGAGAAACAGATCACCGGAAACTTCGTCGACGGGGCGCGGGATCTTCTCGGTGTCGCGCTGGTCGTGGGACTTGCCCGTGCCATCGTTGTCATCATGGAAAACGGCCTCATCGCAGATACCATTTTACACGGTGCCGAACAGTCTCTGGGCGGTCTGGGGGACCTGGCCTTCATCAACCTGATGTTCTGGATCGAGGTCGGGATGAGCTTTTTCGTGCCGTCTTCTTCCGGTTTGGCGGTGTTATCGATGCCGATCCTGGCACCGCTTGCCGATTTTGCAGGCGTGGCGCGGAGCCTTGTGGTCACCGCTTACCAATCCGCAAACGGACTGGTGAACCTGATCAATCCAACCTTTGCGGTTGTGATCGGTGGTCTGGCCATCGGGCGTGTCTCTTATGATCGATGGCTTGTGTTTGTCTGGCCGCTGCTTCTGATCCTGACCGTTTTCATCTCACTCGCACTTAGCATCTCTGCACTTGTATGACGGAGCCAACCCCATGACAGATCATCCATTAGGCGTTCATTCCGAAACCGGCAGATTGCGGCAAGTCGTCGTTTGCCGCCCGGGTCTGGCGCATCGCCGCCTGACGCCGGACAATTGTCAGAGCCTGTTGTTCGACGATGTTTTCTGGGTCAAGCAAGCGCAGAAAGACCATGACGTTTTTGTGCAGACCATGCGCGATGAGGGGGTCGAGGTTCTGGATGTCAATGACCTGTTGGCGCAAACCTTGGACATCCCGGAAGGGCGCGATTGGCTTTTGGATCACCGGATCGTGCCGGACCAGATCGGTGTCGGCATGTTGCCAGACCTGCGGGCCTGGATGGACGAATTGCCGGGTGCGCAATTGGCAGAGCATTTGCTGGGCGGCCTTGCCACCGGCGATCTTCCATTCAAGCCATCGGGATTGTTCGGCAGCTATCTTGGCGCGCAGGGGTTCATTTTGCCACCGTTGCCAAACGCCTTGTTCACACGGGACAATTCCGCGTGGATCTTTGGTGGTGTGTCGGTCAATCCGATGTATTGGCCCGCGCGGCGTCCCGAGACGTTGTTGAACACAGCGATCTACAAATTCCACCCCAAATTCGCCGGCAAGACGACGATCCACTTTGGCGATCCGACCGTTGACCATGGGCTGGCCACGGTCGAAGGGGGCGACATCATGCCCGTTGGTGATGGCACGGTGCTCGTCGGTATGGGCGAGCGGTCTTCGCCGCAAGGGGTGGGCCAATTGGCCGAGGCCCTGTTTGACACGGGCGCAGCGCAGAGGGTTCTGGCCTTTGCGATCCCGAAATCGCGCGCGGCGATGCATCTGGATACGGTCTTTACCCTATGCGGCGGTGATGTCGTGACCACATTCAAGGAGGTTGCGGACGAGCTTGTCTGTTATGATATCCGTCCGGGTGAGGGCCGAGCGCCGCTGCAATTTCGCCATGACCCGCGCCCGATATTTGAGATCGTGGCCGAGGTGCTGGGCTATAGGCGCCTGACGATTGTTCCGACCGGTGGCAGCACCGAAGAAGAACGCGCGCGTGAGCAATGGAATGATGGCAACAACGTGCTGGCCCTGCGGCCCGGCGTCGTCATCGGCTATGACCGCAATGACGACACCAACGCCGCGCTCAAAGCGACCGGGATCGAGGTGCTGGCCATCCCCGGCGCCGAACTTGGGCGCGGGCGCGGCGGCGGTCATTGCATGAGTTGCCCGACCATTCGTGATGCGGTGTGATCTGAAAAGGAAACGACAATGGCTTTCAATCTCAAGAACCGGCATTTTTTGACCCTCCGCGATTTCACACCGCGCGAAATCGCCTTTCTGCTGAAGCTGGCAGCGGACCTGAAGGTAGCGAAATACGCCGGAACCGAACAGCCGACACTGCAAGGCAAGGATATTGCGCTGATCTTTGAAAAGGACAGCACACGCACGCGGGTGGGGTTCGAAGTTGCGGCCTATGATCAGGGCGCGCGCGTGACCTATCTGGGACCGACCGGCACGCATATCGGGCACAAGGAATCCGTCAAGGACACCGCGCGGGTGTTGGGGCGGATCTATGACGCCATCGAATATCGCGGCTTTGGCCAAGAGGTCGCCCGGCAGCTTGCCGAATTCTCGGGTGTGCCGGTCTATAATGGCCTGACGGACGAATTCCACCCGACACAAATCCTCGCCGATTTCCTGACCATGCAGGAACACGTCGAAAAGCCGCTGCACCAAGTGGCCTATGCGTTTCTGGGCGATGCCGGAAACAACATGGGCGACAGCCTTCTGATTGGCGGGGCAAAGATGGGGATGGACGTGCGCCTTTGTGCCCCGAAAGCGTGCTGGCCGGTGCAGGAGATCATCGATGCGGCCAAGGCGATTGCAATAGACACCGGTGCCCGCCTGACCATCACGGAGGACGTGGACGCCGCCGTCAAAGGCGTCGATTTCATCTACACCGATGTCTGGGTGTCGATGGGGGAGCCCAAGGAGAAATGGGCCGAGCGTATCGCATTGCTCAAACCCTATCAGGTGACGGCTGAGGTGATGGCCAAGACCGGCAACGCGCGTGCCTGTTTCATGCATTGCCTGCCGGCCTTTCACAACACGGACACTTCGGTGGGCACGGACATCAAGGAAACGTTCGGTCTCGATGCGATGGAGGTCACCGAAGAGGTTTTCGAAAGTCCCGCCTCGATCGTCTTTGATCAGGCGGAAAACCGGATGCACACGATCAAGGCCGTTCTGGTCGCAACCTTGGGGGCCTGAGATGCTGGTTGTGGCCGCCATCGGAGGAAATGCGCTGTTGCGGCGGGGCGAGCCGTTGACCGCCGAGACGCAGCGCGCGAATGTCAAGGTTGCCGCGCAGGCGCTGGCCGAAATCGTGCGCGCCGGGCATCGGTTGATTGTCACCCATGGCAACGGTCCGCAGGTGGGTTTGCTGGCCTTGCAAGGGGCGGCCTATAAACCGGACGAGGCCTACCCTCTCGATGTGTTGGGGGCCGAGACCGAAGGTATGATCGGCTACCTGATCGAGCAGGAATTGGAAAACGCGCTCGGTCACGATCACGCGGTTGCGACCCTGCTCACGCAAGTGGTCGTCGATCCGAAAGACACGGCCTTTCAGACCCCGACCAAACCCGTGGGGCCGGTCTATTCCCGCAGCGAGGCAGAGGCGCGCGCCAAGGCCGCAGGGTGGGCTATCGCGCAGGACGGCGATCATTGGCGCCGGGTTGTGCCCTCGCCAAAGCCGGTCGAAATCCCCGATCTTCGTGTGCTGCGGTTGTTGCTGGACCAAGGCGTGACGGTGATCTGTGCCGGGGGGGGCGGCATTCCCGTGATGCGCCGCGCGGATGGCGCGATGATCGGCGTCGAAGCGGTGATCGATAAGGATGCTGCAAGCGCGCTTCTGGCGGCTGATATCGGCGCAGATGCTTTGTTGCTTCTGACCGATGTCGACGCGGTCTACAAGAATTTCGGCGCGGAAGGGGCCGCTCCGATTGCCACCCTGACACCGGACGAGGGCCGGGCGATGGACCTGCCCGCAGGATCCATGGGGCCAAAACTGACGGCGGCATGTGATTTTGCCGAGGCCGGAGGCTTGGCCGGGATCGGCCGGTTGCGTGATGCCGTGCATATCCTTGGCGGTTCGGCGGGCACGCAGGTGGTTCAACTTGATCGAGGCGAGACATGACCACAGACACCAGTATCGAGAAGACCGACATCAAGCCGGAACCTCGGACGGATGGCACAATCGTCGCCATTCGGGGCGGTGTTGTGGATGTGGCGTTTGAAGCCGAGGTGCCGCGTATCCATGACCTGCTTTACGCGGGGGATGTGCCGCTCGAAGTGTCCGCGTTGATCGGGCAAGGGGTCGTTCGGGCGATGGCAATGGCCCCGGCGCGCGGGCTTGGCCTTGGCATGCGGGTGCGGGCAACCGGCGGCCCGATTGAGGTGCCTGTGGGCGAGGCTGTCCTTGGGCGTATGCTCGATGTGTTCGGCGCTCCCATCGACGGACGCCCCGCGCCGGAAACCGATTTGCGCCGGTCAATCCATCAAACGCCCCCCCCCTTACGCGCGCGCGTTTTGCATTCGGCGTTTTTGGAGACGGGCATCAAAGCGATTGATCTGCTGTCGCCGATCGAGCGCGGCGGAAAGACCGGGCTTTTCGGCGGGGCAGGGGTCGGAAAGACGGTTTTGATCACCGAGCTGATCAACAACACCGTGCAGCACCACAAAGGCGTCAGCCTGTTTTGCGGCATTGGCGAGCGGTCCCGCGAGGCGGAAGAACTTTACCGTGAAATGGGTGAGGCGGGCGTGCGTGAAAAAACCGTCATGCTGTTCGGCCAGATGAACGAAGCCCCCGGCGTGCGGTTTTTGATTGGCAATACCGCTTTGACCATGGCGGAGCATTTCCGCGACGAGAAGGGGCAGGATGTGCTTTTGCTGATCGACAACATCTTTCGCTTTGTGCAGGCCGGATCCGAAGTGTCCGGGTTGATGGGCCGGATGCCGTCGCGCGTCGGCTATCAACCGACCTTGGCCACAGAACTCGCCGCTCTTGAGGAAAGGATCACCTCGACGCAGCGGGGCGCGATCACGTCGATTCAGGCTGTCTATGTTCCGGCGGATGATTTCACCGATCCGGCCGCCGCCCATATTTTTTCGCACTTGTCGGCCTCGGTTGTGCTGTCGCGCAAACGGGCGAGCGAGGGGCTTTATCCGGCGGTTGACCCGTTGGCCTCGGCATCGGTGATGCTGACCCCTGCGGTGGTTGGCCAACGGCACTACGATATCGCCCGCACGGTGCGTAGCACACTGGCCGAATACGAAGACCTGCGTGATATCATCGCGATGCTGGGCCTTGAGGAATTGTCTTCTGCCGACCGGCTCACCGTCGCCCGCGCCCGGCGGTTGGAGCGCTTTTTGACGCAGCCTTTTGTGACGACCGAAGCCTTTAGCGGGATGAAGGGCCAAACTGTGCCGATCTCTGCGACGCTCGACGGGTGTGAGACGATCCTGAAACAGACAGAATTTCCATTGCCCGAGAGCGCCTATTACATGATCGGCGGTCTGGATGATCTGGAGGCCGCCCGATGACGATGGCCACAGATATGAGCGTGGCACTGCAATTGCCGACGCGGATCTTGTTCGAGGGTCGCGCAGACCGTTTGACCGCTGTTGCACCGACCGGCGCCTTCGGGATTTTGCCGAACCATGTCGATTTTGTCACGGCATTGGTGCCTTCGGTGATGGCGCTACATCTGCCCGATGGAACAGAGGCCATCTTCGGCATTGATGAAGGATTGCTTGTCAAGAAAGGCCGCAATGTCTCTGTGGCCGTTTTGCGCGCTGTCTACGGCGATGATCTGGACAGCCTACAGCAGAGGGTGGAGACAAGTTTCATGCAGATGGACGAAGAAGAACGGCAAGCCCGATCTGCTTTGTCCCGGCTCGAGGCTGACATGGTGCGCCGCTTCGCCGAATTGCAAAGGCCGCTGTTATGAGCCGTGACCCCGACAAATCGGTGAAAGATATCGCACGGCACGCCGCGCGGATGAAATCCTCGCGGGATCATCCGGCTCCGAGCCCTCTGCGCGGCATTGGCACCTTCGGGATGATCGGCTGGTCCATCGCTGTGCCGACTGTTGGCGGTGCATTTTTGGGCCTTTGGTTGAACCGCGTGGCCCCACAAGATTTTTCATGGACGATTGCCCTGATCCTTGGCGGTGTCGTTATCGGTGCGTTTATCGCCGCCGCATGGGTCAACAAAGAAGGAGGTGAGGATTGATGGCTGTGGATTGGACTGCTCTGGCGTTGGGGGGCGTGGCAGGGACTTTCATGAGTGTGGTGTTCTTCGCCGGATTGGCGTTTGGCATGCAGCGCGCCTTGCAAGCTGAATACACCATTAAAATTCTGGCTCTGAGCGCGGTCGTGAGAATTGCAGCGTTCTTGGGTATCGGCTGGGTTGTCGTAACGCAGGCCGGGCCGTGGGCCTTCGCGGGATATGGTATCGCCTTTTTCATCTGTCGCCGCGCCGCAACCACATGCGCGGCAATATCTTTCCCGTCTGGAGATGCAAAATGAGCCTTTCTCCGGATGAAACAATCCTGTTCATTCTCTTGGGTTTCCCGATCAATGCGACCATTTTTTTCACATGGGTTGTGATAGCGGTGCTGACCGTTGCCTCGTTTCTCATCACCCGAAACCTGCGCGCCGATGTGCCCCCGAACCGTTGGCGCACCGCTTTGGAGGTGATTGTGCAGGGCATTCAGGCGCAGATCGAAGAGATCGCAGAAGGCCCATCCCGCCATCTTCTCTATTTCGCGGGCACGTTGTTTTTGTTCGTGGCGGTTTCGAACCTGCTTCTGGTCGTTCCGGGGTTTGAACCGCCGACCTCCTCGCTATCGACGACAACGGCTCTGGCGCTTTCGGTTCTTGTGGCCGTGCCCCTTTTCGGCATCTCCAGCCGGGGCCTTGGCGGCTATCTCAAGACCTATGTCGAGCCGTCGTTCATCATGCTGCCCTTTAACATCATTTCGGAGTTTTCGCGCGGTGTCTCGCTGGCCATCCGGCTATATGGCAACATCATGAGCGGCGCGGTGATCGCGGCCATTCTCCTGACTGTCGCGCCATTCTTCTTTCCGGTGGTTATGGATCTGCTCGGCCTGCTGACCGGTATGATCCAAGCCTATATCTTCGCGATCCTGGCAACAGTCTATATTTCGAGCGCCACCGCGCCCAAACACCCATCCACAACACAGGAGCATTCTCCATGACTGACCTCGCAATTATTGCAGCGATCTCTATTTTTACCGCCGGTTTGACGGTGTCCTTCGGGGCGATTGGCCCGGCTTTGGGGGAAGGCAGGGCGGCGGCTCAGGCGCTCAACTCGATCGCGCAGCAACCCGACGCCGCTTCGACGCTGTCGCGCACGCTTTTCGTCAGCCTCGCGATGATCGAATCTACGGCGATCTATTGTTTTGTTGTTGCGATGATCCTGATTTTCGCCAACCCGTTCTGGACGGCGGCGGTGGAAGCGGCATCCACGGCGGGCGGTTGATCCGATGTCCATTGACTGGCTCACTGTTGCGGCGCAGATCGTAAACTTTCTGGTGCTCGTATGGCTGCTAAAGCGGTTTTTATATCGTCCAATACTGGATGGGATCGACGCGCGTGAGGCTGAGATCGCCGACCGGATGCAGGTCGCTATGCGTGCCAAGGAGGAGGCGAGGGTTGCAGAGGCCGAGTATCGCGCGCAACTGTCGACGCTTCAATCGGAGCAGGCGTCGGCAACAGAGGCCGTGCGCCGGCAGGCAGAACAGGACAAAGATGCCCTGTTGACCGAGGCACATGAGCGGGTCGAACGCGAACGCACCGCTTGGCAGGCGCATCTCGATGACGAGCGGCGAAATTTTACCGCCAAAATGCAGCGCGCCGGTGGTCACGCGCTGCTTGAGCTGACCCGCAAGGCGCTCGCTGACCTCGCGGATGAGACACTCGAGGCGCGCATGGCGGCACATCTTGCCCGCCAGATCGGTTCATTTGACAGCACGCTACAACATGCGGCGGGTCATCCCGATGATGCGGTGGTGACCAGCCATGCGGCTTTGCCAGACCCGATACAGGAGGATCTGACGGCGGAATTGCGGCACCGGTTTCCTGACATCGAGGTGCACTTTGACACGGATCAGAGCCAACCCCCCGGGTTGATCTTGCGTATTGGCGGCGCACAGCTCGCATGGACGGTCGACACCTATATCGATGATCTGAACGACCTTATCGCCGACCAACTGGTTGTCGGTGCCGAGCAGAGGGCGTGATTTTAATGAACCCTGAAACCAAAATACCCTCTGTCGAGCCGGACGACGTGTTGCGCCTCTTGCTGCAAAGCCCGTCCCCCGCGCCGCAGCTCAGCGAAGTCGGAGAGGTGGCCGAAGTCGGCGATGGTATTGCAATTGTTTGCGGGTTGGAGCGCGCCTTATCCGATGAGGTGTTGCAGTTCGAGAGCGGCGTCAGCGGCATTGTGCTCGACCTCGAACCTGGCCGTCTTGGGGTGGTTCTTTTGGGCCCGTCCGAGCGGATCACCGTGGGCGAACGGGTGGTCAGATCGCACCGCGTGGTCAGCACGAGGGTCGGAGAAGAGCTGCTGGGCCGGGTTGTGGATGCGCTCGGCAACCCCAGCGACGGCAAAGGCCCCCTGAAAACCGAAAAGCTGCATACTGTTGAGGTGGAAGCTCCGCAAATTCTTGCACGCAAGGCGATTTCACGCCCCCTTGCGACAGGGATCAAAGCGATTGATGCCGCCGTGCCTATTGGTCTTGGGCAGCGTCAGTTGGTGATCGGCGACAGGCAGACAGGGAAAACCTCCATCTCAGTCGATGCAATTCTCAATCAGAGCTCCACCGATGTGATCTGTATCTATTGCGCCATCGGCCAGCGGGGCGATGCGGTGGCCAAAGTTGTCGGTGCGATCCGCGATGGCGGCATGACGGACCGGACCATTATCATGGCCGCCGGCGACGAAGAGGCTGCGGGCCTGTCCTATGTCGCGCCCTATGCCGCCATGGCCATGGCAGAGAGTTTTTCGGCGCAGGGCAAAGACGTGTTGATTGTGTTTGATGATTTGACCCACCACGCCCGATCCTATCGCGAGCTGTCATTGCTGTTGCGCCGGCCGCCAGGACGGGAGGCCTTTCCGGGCGATATTTTTTATATCCACGCCCGGCTATTGGAGCGCGCCGGTCAGTTTGCCGACACGGTCGGGGGCGGATCGATCACCGCCTTGGCAGTGGTTGAGACACAGGCAGAAAACCTCTCGGCCTATATTCCGACCAATCTTATCTCGATCACCGATGGGCAGGTTTATCTATCGCCCCGACTTGTGCGCAAGAACCAGTTTCCCGCCGTCGATTTGGGGAAATCGGTCAGCCGGGTGGGTGGCAAGGCGCAAAGCCCGGCCTTTCGGTCCGTGTCGGGCAATCTGCGCGTGACCCTGTCGCAATTCGAAGAACTGGAGGATTTTGCCCGGTTCGGCACCCGTCTTGACGACGCAACCCGTGCCCGCCTCACACGCGGCGCTGCGGTTCGTGGGGCCTTGCGACAGGCCGAACGCGATCCGATGCCCGCCATTGAGCAATTGACTGTTCTAACGGCGGCGAACGAGGGCGTCTTTGATGATTTGAGTGAAGGCGATGCGGATGCGGTGATGCAGCGACTGCGGGCCGAGGCGCGGCGCGACTTTGTGGACCTTGCCAAGCAGATCACAGACGGCGCGGCGGTGGATGACGCGGCGCAACGCCGGATGATCGCTCTCGGGCACCGTCTGCGCGATGAAAAGGCAGGCGGACATGTCCCAAACACTTGAAACCCTGACACGCCAGATGGGCAGTATGGAGAGCATCCATAGTGTGGTGCGCACGATGAAAACGCTGTCGGTAATCAATTCCGCACCCTACGAACAGGCCAACCGTGCCATCGAGGCCTATCATCAGACCGTGCGCGATGGCCTTCATGCGTTTCTTTGCGCTGCCGGTCTGCCGGATTTTTCCGCGCAAAGGATCGGTTCTCAGGTCATGGTGGTCTTCGGTTCCGATCACGGTCTGTGCGGCAATTATAACGAGATTCTCGCGGCGCATGTGGCAGGTCATATGAAGGCTGCCCAAGGGCGCGCGCCAATCGTTTTATGTGTCGGAGCTCAAATGGCTGACGCGCTGGGCGACCGCTCCATTGGCGTCGAACGGTTATTCTTGCCGCCCGCGTCGGTCGACGGGATCGGACGGTTGGCGAACCTGCTGACGCAGCATATCGACGATCTGCGCCTCGGCTCCCATGCGTCGGAGATAGCAGTGGATTTGGCGTTCACCGCCCGGCGCGACAGCGGTGTGCAAGCCGCGCAAACCATGCCGTTGCTCCCGCTCGACGCGACGGTTTTGAACGACCTGAAGCAGACGCCTTGGGTTTCGCGCAGCCGGCCGACCTTTACGATGTCCTCGGCGGCGCTTTTCCGTGCCTTGGTCCGCAGTTACGTTTTCGCAAGCCTGTTCAAAGCCTCGGCCGAAGCGATGGTGACTGAAAATGCCGCGCGGCTGGCCTTGATGCAGCAAGCGGATCAGTCTGTTGAGGATAGGCTGGAGGTGCTTCGATCTGACGCGAACGCCCTGCGTCAGGACGGTATCACTACCGAGCTTCTGGATGTGATCATCGGGTTTGAAGCCCTGAAGAAACCCCGGCGCCGGTCACAACCCGGGACGACCAAAACCTTCAATACGTCATCTCGAAAAACCCGATGAGAGCGGTATGCGCGGGGGCGGTTATGCTTTTGGCAGCGGCGGGCTGAGCATGGGCATGACCGCACCCACGCCCGTGGACCAACGAGCCGCCGGAATGGCCGGTTCGGATTGTAGGTGCGGTTTCGGGGTCTCGTCCGAAATTGGCGGCCCCGCGTAATTTTGGGCGTGTGTGCCGGCGTTTGTCTTCGCGCCGTCACGTGAGATCAGAGATCGGCATGAAGGGGCAGGGGCGTGGCATCGCGCCCAGCGTTGCCGATAAGTTTGTATTTTTCGTGTGACTTTAGATCAATCAGGCCTCTGCGCTTGAGATCGCTGAATGCACGGCAGACGCTTTCCATCGACAACCCGATGTGATCGCCGATATCGCGCCGACACATGGGGAGCACGATATGTCCGCCACCCGATCGTGTCGCGGCAAACTCTTCAAGAAACCGATACAAACGCTCGGGGCCCTTGGTGCTGACCAGAGTGAGCATCTGACGTTCGCGGCGTGCTAGCAGTCCACCCATGAGCGTTCTCATTTCCAGTCTCAGAGAAATATTGACAGCGAGTTCCTGTTCAAGGGTTAGGCGCGGTATCGATTTCACAATGACATGGTCGACGGCCTCTGCCGTAAAATGCCAACGGTCTATATCCGAAACGCCCACAAAATCGCCCTTTTTGGGGAAGGCGAAAATTTGACGGCGGCCCTCGGAGTCGACGGTACAGCAACGTATCGTGCCCGAGACCACAAGATAAATTGCATCCGCCGGATCCCCATGCAGTAAAACGGTGCTGCCAGGTTGGAAATGCTGTTCAAATGAAGCGTTCCGGAACAAGGTTAGCAGTTCCGTATCGTCATTATCGCGCAACGTCTGGGTTTGTTTTGCGGCCTTTGGTCCGGTCGCGTAGGCAGAGGCGCCTGCGCCGGACGGTGCAAGCTTTGGCCGTAGGGGGGGCCGATTTGCCGTCGAAGCATATGGCAGAAATGCAGTCATATCTTTCATGGGGTGCGCTCCTGTCTGATGTATTGCCGGTCAATGCATGGCTCGTTCTGGAGCGATACTCTGCTCATGGCTGCGGCGCGCCTGCGGTTTGGTTCTGGCGCGACTTGCATGCAGATGTTAAGCAAGAGAAACAGCATCATGCTTCTGCTGTGCCAGTATAAACCGCTTGGAAGTTGCATGAAGTGACTCACAGTGAGTCCAAGAGTCCAAAGGTTAGGGGTACCAGACGCCAAGGTGGTCGAGCACACAACAATAGGGGGTGGTTTTTGAACCTGCAACTTGCGTCATCATTGCCCCACGATCTGGTGCGGGCACAACTTGTCCGCATCGTCAACAGCCGGCAATTCCGAAACGCCCCCCGTTTGTCGCGATTTCTCACCTTTGTCGTGGAGCAATGCCTTGCAGGCCGCTCTGATCAGCTCAAAGGGTATACAATCGGGTTGGAGGTTTTTGATAAGGGCACAGATTTTGACCCTCAAACCGACACGATCGTGCGGGTGCAGGCGCGCGCGCTGCGTCAAAAGCTCGATCAATACTACACTCAGGACGGTGCGGATGACCCTGTGCACATCGTCATCGCCAAGGGCGGGTATCTTCCCGAATTCTATTTGCACTCGGTCAACGGCATGCCGGACGCGGCGCGTGAAACTCCCGCCGGTGGCGAAAATACTCCGATCGTTCCGGCATCTGACAAACCGTCCATCGCAGTTTTGCCATTTGAGTGTATCGGGTTGGGAAGCGATTGCGATTTTTTGGCGCTTGGTCTCACCGAAGGCGTGATCACAGATCTGTCGCGGTTCAAATATTTCTCTGTGTTTTCGCGATCAACGACGCAAGAGGCGAAGAAACAGCAATTGAGCATTGCGCAAATGTTCCGGCGGTTCCGCCCTGATTTTGTTCTGGAAGGAACCTTCCGTTTGCGGAACGAACTCATCGAAACCCGGATCAAGCTAATCGACGCCGCGTCTGAATCGATCATGATGACATATCAAATCGATATGAGGATGGATCCAGACCATGTCTATGACGTGCAAGATGAGGTGTGTGCGCGCATCGCGGCGCGGATTGCCGTGGATGGTCCGATTGGCAATTTTGCCCGTCATGCGCAGGGGGCAAGGCACGCGATCAAATGGGAAACCTACGCATCATTATCGCGGTATTTCGAATACGGTATTCAATTGGACAAGGCCGACCGGGACGAAATCGAGGCGGGTTTGAAACATGCTGTGGCTGCGGATCCATCCTCGGCAGAAGCCCATGCAGCGCTTGCGATGATCGAAGTCGAGCATTACCGGACCATGTCGGAGGAGGTCGGCGATCAGAAACGACTTGATCTGGCCCTGCGTCACGCCCTACGCGCGGTGCGGCTCGACCCGCAAAGCGCAATGGCACATCAGTCCTTGGCGCTCGCGTATTTTCATTCCCGACGCTTCATAGATTTTCGGGCGTCGGTGCGGCGGGCATTGGAGCTCAATCCCGGTCATGGGGACATGCTGGCCACCTTTGCTTTGTGTTTCGTCGAACGCGCAGAATGGGACGAAGGCATCCCATTGCTGGAGCGGGCGCTTGCGCTGAACCCCTTGCATCCTGATTGGTATCATATGCCAAAAGCCATGTTCCTGATGATGACGCAGGGCCCTGAAGAAGCGATTGCAGAGTTCACCAAGAGGCCCATGCCCGGTTTTTTTGCATTTCATTTCATTCTCATGTGGTTTCACGTGGAAGCAGGCGACATGGAGGCGGCCAAGCGCGAGAAGGGGCGGCTGCTTGACATCGCGCCCAACGCCGAGCAGTTCTCCCGGAGGTACTTCGACGCAATTTGTCTTTGTGATGAAATCGCCGACCGTGCCATCGCCGCGTTTCAAAAAGTAGATCTGCATATCGTCTAAGCGGGACCGTCATTTTGGCAACCTGGTCTGGCCTGTGGTCTTCTTTAGCAAATCGCTTTTGACGGAGTGCGACGCGCATCCGCTTTGATGTTTGTCTGATCGCAAATTCTAGCGGTATAACTGACCTGTCAGGCCGTTAACCGGCTGCAATCGCACATAAATGTCGTCTGACATGGGTGCCTTCAAGGCCATCGCGGGCCTTCCATATGCATATCTATGGCGGCGGCAGCTGTCGCCACCCCGTGACACCGTGCCTGCGCTGTTGCTGTCCATCGGGTGAATGCATTTATCAGTTGACAGGGTGACCCGATATTTCGTTAATACCCCCACGTCAGGGGAGTCCCGCCGAAGGGACTGAGAGGCTGATTGACGGCGGGGCAAACCCGCCTGAGGTGATGCGACCCTTAGAACCTGACCCAGTTGATGCTGGCGTAGGAAGACCGAAGGGCATTTCCGTACACCTCTATCTCGAGGGCGGTCCTTTCGGGCCGCATGGCCCATATGCGTTTGCACGCGTGGGCGCCGGTCCATGTCTGCTACCCGTTTCACTTGGGTCTCATCGTTACGAGGAGACCGAAATGAACAAGACAATCCCCACAATCACAACAGGTGCCTTGCCTGCATCCCAAAAAATCTATGTCCATGGGCAGACCCATGACTTGCGTGTGCCGCTGCGAGAAATTTCGGTGACCGGAGAGGCGCCGTTGCGGGTTTACGATAGCTCTGGCCCCTATACCGATCCGGCGGCGCATATCGAAATTTCCGAGGGCCTGCCCGATGTGCGCGGCGGCTGGCTTCAGGGGCGCGGTGATGTCGAACAATATGCGGGGCGGGTCGTTACCGATGCTGACAATGGCTTCGCCACCGGCGCGCGGTTGACGCCTGTCTTCCCGCAACATCGTGATCCGCTGCGCGCCGTTGGCACACGGGCTGTCACACAATTGGCCTATGCCAAGGCGGGCGTGATCACCCCGGAAATGGAATTTGTCGCCATCCGTGAAAACGAAGGGCGCATGGAGGCCTATACCCGCGACGGGGATCCGATGGGCGCAGAGTTGCCCGATCTGGTGACGGCAGAGTTCGTGCGCCAAGAGATCGCCGAAGGCCGCGCCATCATTCCTGCCAATATCAACCACCGTGAATTGGAGCCGATGATCATTGGCCGTAATTTCAAGGTCAAGATCAACGCAAATATCGGAAACTCTGCTGTGACCTCCTCAATGGAGAAAGAGGTGGAGAAAATGGTCTGGGCGATCCGCTGGGGCGCGGACACGGTCATGGATTTGTCCACGGGACGGAATATTCACAACATCCGTGATTGGATCATCCGGAACGCGCCGGTTCCCATCGGCACCGTGCCGCTCTATCAGGCCTTGGAAAAGGTCGATGGCATTGCCGAAGATCTCACATGGGAAGTGTTCCGCGACACGTTGATTGAACAGGCCGAACAGGGCGTCGATTATTTCACCATCCACGCCGGTGTGCGGCTGCATATGATCCCGATGACGGCCAAACGCGTGACCGGTATCGTGTCGCGCGGCGGGTCGATCATGGCGAAGTGGTGTTTGCATCATCACCGCGAAAGCTTCCTCTATGAGCATTTCGAAGAGATCTGCGACATCTGCCGGCGCTATGATGTGAGCTTTTCTCTGGGCGACGGATTGCGCCCCGGTTCTATCGCAGACGCCAATGACGAGGCGCAATTTGCCGAGTTGCGCACGCTTGGCGAGCTTACGAAAATCGCTTGGGCCAAGGATTGCCAGGTGATGATCGAAGGCCCCGGCCATGTGCCCATGCACAAAATCAAGGCCAATATGGACGAACAATTGAAGCACTGTCACGAAGCGCCGTTTTATACACTTGGGCCGCTCACGACCGACATCGCGCCCGGTTACGACCATATCACGTCTGCCATTGGCGCGGCGATGATCGGGTGGTTCGGCACGGCGATGCTATGCTATGTGACGCCCAAGGAGCACCTCGGCCTGCCCGACCGCGACGATGTCAAAACCGGCGTGATCACTTATAAACTTGCCGCCCATGCTGCCGATCTGGCCAAGGGGCACCCCGGTGCACAGCTGCGCGATGATGCCTTGTCACGGGCGCGGTTCGAGTTCCGTTGGGAGGACCAGTTCAACCTTGGCCTCGACCCCGATACCGCGCGGGAAATGCATGATGAAACCATGCCGAAAGAGGCGCATAAGGTGGCGCATTTTTGTTCCATGTGTGGGCCGAAATTCTGTTCCATGCGCATTTCCCACGACATCCGCGCCGAGGCCGAAAAGCGTGAGGGGATGGAGGCTATGGCAGAGAAGTTCCGTGAGGGCGGTGAACTTTACATACCGACAGACGACCCCGCCAAGGAGCCGGCCGAATGATATCGATTCTGGGGTCAGGCGTAACCGGGCTTTGCGCTGCGACCGCCCTGCAGGAGGCGGGGCATACAGTCGAAGTGATCGAACCTCGCGATAGCCCGCCGCCGGCCTCTTGGCTCGCTGGCGGGATGCTCGCGCCGTTTTGCGAAGGCGAAACTGCGCCACAGGTGATCGTCGCGCGCGGCCAAACCGCAGTTGATTGGTGGGCGGCCCATGTCCCCGATGTGGCGCGGCGAGGCACGCTTGTGCTCAGCGCCCCGCGCGATGCGGCTGAGCTGGATCGCTTTGCACGGGCGACGGAGGGGCATGGCTGGGTCGCACCCGATATGCTTGAACCCGCGCTTTCGGGTCGGTTTGCGCGCGGGCTTTTCTATGAGGCCGAGGCGCATCTCGATCCCCGTGCCGCACTCACCGCGTTGCGCGGCGGTCTCTTGACGTCGGGGTGTGTTTTTCGTGAGGGCGCACCGCGCGGACGGGTGATCAATTGCACCGGTATCGCAGCCCGCGCCGCTCTGCGCGACCTGCGCGCGGTGCGCGGCGAGATGCTTGAACTGCATGCGCCGGATGTGGTGCTTTCCCGGACCGTGCGGCTGCTGCATCCGCGGTTTCCGGTCTATATCGTGCCGCGCGGAGCAGGGCGCTACATGGTCGGTGCGACCATGGTCGAAAGCGACGATGCGGAGGGCATTACCGCGCGGGCGGCGATGGAATTACTGTCGGCGGCCTACACCGTTCACCCCGGTTTTGCCGAAGGCGAAGTGATCGCTACGGCGGCGGGGTTGCGACCCGCCTTTGCGGATAATCTGCCTGCACTCCGGCGGGTGGGTGATGTGATCCACATCAATGGCATGTATCGCCACGGGTTTTTGATGGCCCCTGCTCTGGCGCTTGATCTGGTGTCTCTTCTGGCAAAGGAGCCTGCTTATGCACATTGATTTGAACGGCGCATCATATGAGACGGCAGCGCAGACATTGGCAGGTCTCATTGACGAAACCGGTGCGGAGGCGGATGCGGTTGCCACGGCGCTCAACGGGGCGTTCATCCCCCGCGACGCCCGCAGCGAAACACCGCTGATCCAAGGCGCGAAAGTTGAAATTCTTGCGCCGATGCAGGGAGGTTAGAATGTTTTATGACAGAGATATCAAAAACCGTCTGATGCTCGGGACTGCGCAATATCCTTCGCCCGAGGTGTTGCGCGCCGCGATCGCCGCCTCGGATGTTGAGGTCATCACCGTCTCGCTGCGCCGCGAGGGAAGCGGGGGCGCGGGGTTTCGCGACATCCTTCGTCAGAGCGGTTGCCGGATTTTGCCCAACACCGCCGGATGCCACACCGCGCGCGAGGCCGTGACCACCGCTCATATGGCGCGCGAACTGTTTGGCACCAACTGGATCAAGCTCGAAGTCATCGGGCATGCAGATACGTTGCAACCTGATCCCTTCGGGCTTGTCGAAGCCGCGCGCATCCTATGTGCGGACGGGTTCGAGGTGTTTCCCTATACCACCGAGGATCTGATCGTCGGTGAGAAATTAGTCGAGGCCGGGTGCCGGGTGCTGATGCCATGGGGCGCGCCGATCGGTTCGGGGCAGGGGCTGCGCAACATTGGGGGGCTGCGGGCCATGCGGGCGCATTTTCCAAAGGTGCCGTTGATCGTCGATGCGGGGATCGGGGCCCCGTCGCAGGCGATGCTGGCGATGGAATTGGGCTTTGACGGCGTGCTGTTGAACACCGCTGTGGCCAAGGCGCGCGATCCGGTCGCCATGGCGCGGGCCTTTGCGCAGGCGGTCACCGCAGGTTTGGATGCCTATCGCGCCGGCCTCATGCCGGCACGCGATATGGCACAGGCGTCAACGCCAGTGTTTGGCATGGCGGAGTTGCTGGCATGAAAATCGATCCCTTTTACTTGATTGTCGGTCATGTCAGTCAAATCGAATTGCTGGTCCCCCAAGGCGTACGCCTTGTGCAGCTCAGGATCAAAGACCAGCCCGATCAGGAAATTCGCCGTCAAATCCGCCGCGCCCGTGATTTTTGCGCCGTGCATCGCACAAGGCTCGTGATCAACGATCATTGGCAGGCGGCCCTCGATCTCAACTGTGCCCATGTGCATCTGGGGCAGGAGGATATGGACCGCGCGGATTTCGTCGCGCTGCGCCGTGCCGGTGTCTCTTTTGGCCTCTCGACCCACGACGAGGCCGAGTTGGAGCGCGCCTTGTCATTCGATCCGGCCTATGTCGCTCTTGGTCCCGTCTATCCCACACGCCTCAAAAAAATGGCATGGGCGCCACAGGGGCTTGATCGTGTGCGCGCGTGGAAAAAGGCCGTCGGACAAACCCCGTTGGTTGGTATCGGCGGGCTGACGCCGGAACGCCTGCCGGCGCTGTTTGACGCGGGAGCCGACAGCGCCGCCGTGGTGACCGATATTGCAACTGCGGCCGATCCTGAACGGCGCTGCGGCGAATGGATCACGGCCACGCGAGGCCACCTGTCATGAGCCGCTATGCCCGGCAGATGTGCCTTCCACAGATCGGATCGGCCGGTCAGGCCCGCCTTGCCAAATCGCGCGTTGCGGTTGTCGGCGCAGGCGGACTTGGGGCGACAGTATTGCCGCAAATCGTGGGGGCGGGGGTTGGATTTATCCGCATTCTCGACCCCGATATTGTGGAAGAAAGCAACCTTCACCGTCAGACCCTCTACCGTATGGCGGACTTGGGGCGGCCAAAGGTCGAAGTGGCTGCGGAAACGCTGACCGGGCTCAACCCTGATTGCACTTTGGAGCCGCACCGCGGCCGGCTCGATCCTGCCTCTGTGCACGGGTGGCTGACGGATGTGGATCTGGTCGTGGATGCGGCCGACAGTTTCGCAACCAGCTATGCGCTATCGGATTTTTGCCGACAGGGCGGCGTGCCGTTGATCAGCGCCTCCGCGCAGGCGCAGCAAGGCTATGTGGGCGGATTTTGCGGCGGTGCGCCGAGCCTGCGCGCGGTGTTCCCCGATTTGCCCGCCGTGATGGGGAACTGTGCGGACACCGGCGTGATGGGACCGGTCGTCGCCAGCGTTGCGGGGCTACAAGCGCAGATGACGCTGGCGGTTTTGCTGAACTTGATGCCCTCGCCGCTCGGTCAATTGCTTTCGCTGGATCTGTCGAAATGGCATGTGAGCGGGTTTCGCTTCGACGGGGCGCCGGAGCCGGACCGCGCGGTGCCTGATATATTATCCTCGACGCAGATCATCGCGCAAGATTTGGTGGTTGACCTGCGCAGCGCAGCGCCGCCGGTGCCCAAACCGGCACCGGACCAACGTGTGGTGTTCATTTGCAATTCCGGGCTGCGTGCTTGGCGAGCGGCGAAGGCGCTTGAGGCGCAGGGTCACGCTCGCGTTGCCATTATCGGGATGGGCGAATGAGAGAGGCGGTACTGGCGATCGGCGGTGTGGATTCAAGTGGCGGGGCAGGGGTGCTCCGCGACAGCGCCACGGTTGGCGCGCTTGGCGGGGTCGCGCGTGTTGCCGTCACCGCCGTAACAGCCCAGAACGATCATGCCGTGAGCGCCGTACATGTGATGCCGGCCGATGTTGTGGTGGATCAAATTGAAATGGCCGGTTCGGTGGGCGCGGTCAAAATCGGCATGCTGGCCACGGCAGCGATCGTTGGGGCTGTCGCCACCGCCTTGCCTCGCGCGCCTTGCGTGCTCGACCCGGTTCTGATGTCCAGCTCCGGACATATGTTGCTTGACGATCTTGGGCTTTCGGCCTTGCTGGAACGGCTTTTGCCAAAAGTTGACCTGCTGACGCCGAATGTGCCGGAATTGACAGCGCTGGCCCGACGTTTCGGGCGCGCGGATGAGGATCATCACGTCTGTGCCGCATTGCTGTTGCAAAAGGGATGCCGTGCGGTTCTGGTCAAAGGGGGGCATGCAGAGGGCAAAGCCAGCGAGGATCATCTCTATCTCCCGGACAGGCCGCGTGTGACGTTCACAGCGCCCCGGATCGACGCGACGCTCAGAGGAACCGGCTGCCGGTTGGCCAGTGCCATTGCCCTCCATCTGGCAAATGGAGACAGCCTTGATCATGCGGTTGGCGCAGCAAAAAACCATGTGCATAAAGAGCTGACATTGGCCCGTGATATGGCGTCCGCGTCGATGGTTGGCGCTCCGCATGGCTGATTGCTCTGCATTGGTGATCTCTCAAGGAAAACCTTAGGCCGCAGATATTGCGTCTGCTTCAGTGGACTGCCGGTGCGGGCATCTCTCGAGAATGCGCCGTTGGCAGCACTGCGCGAGACCCGCCAGAACGTCTGCACATGGCTGCTCTATGGTCGCAGGTGCAGGCCATACGCATGGTTGGCGGTCTCGGCACGATGGGGTTTTCAAGGACAAGAGGATCGTAGGTGGCGCTCCGAAGCGCGGCGCCAAGGGTCGCTCGTGCGGCCGGACAATTGTGAGGCAAAGCCGCTTTGTTCTCACGGTTCTCCTGACAGTCATGCTAGAGTGATCCTATAGGTGTTTAAAGGTGTCGTCTCTCAATATTGCAAGAGCCACCGCTGTCCTTGTCTGCTTTTGAACAAGGGTGCAAAGCCGCCGAGGCAGGGGCGCAAAACCGGCGCGCCGCGAACATGAGGTCTCTTTTCGGTCGCCGCATGCATCATATGCTTAGATGATTGTCTTTTCGTGATGCCAGATCCATCCAGAGGCGTAGAACCGGCGCAGTCAGGTTTTCTTGCCTCCCGTCGGCGCGGGTTTGTGCGATCTGGCGATAGGCGGTGGTCCTGTGGCAGCACCCGTAGGGCCGACCGGAAAACTGCTTTTGCTCAATACCTTGCCATGCGCGTCCACAACCAACCGCAGGGCGCGGCCTTGGTGGCGAAATGTCAATCGCCATCGGCCCGCATCCTCGTCTTCGCCGGCTTCGCATAAAGAACCGATTTGCCCGCTTTGCATCCGGATGCGTGTTTCTTCCAGGGGCAGATTAAACGCCGCAGACAGCAGCTGCGCATCCACGATAAATTGGTCCCCGTGTCTTTCGACCTCGGCCATGTCTAGTCCCGCCAGAAATCATTTGCTGCAGATACGGTGGCGAAATGGGGTGCGACCACCTGACTCACCGCGATCAGGGCATCGGGGTTTTCAGCGTAAGACGGGCGCAACCGGTCCCGCACTCCGGTATCGGGTTGGGTCTGCTTTACAGTGACCCGTGCGAGTTTGACGGCGAGATCATAGCCCTCCTCGCGCGTCGCAGTTTGTAGTGTCGGTCGCCAGTGTGTCATGTTTCTCTCCTTCCGGTTCAGGTCGGTTGTCAGGTGGAATAATACGCCATGCGGCGCCATCCGGGTCGTCGAATTGCCCGTTTCGCAGCGCCCAGATAAAGGCGCAAAGCCCCAGCAGGCCGAGGCCGATAGACAGCGGTATGAGCAACAGCAAGCTTATTGTTCGTCCCCTGCAATTGTTTGATACGCATGCTATGTGCCGTGACCAAGAACCGGAAACAGCACGACCAACCCAAGAAGGCCGGTTGCGGCGGACACTCCTAATCCGGCAGCAACGATTCCGGCCCACGCCATCATCGGGCGCAGGTTCTGGACCGTCATGACAAAGCTGAGCCCCATCGCGGTTCGCGCGTCCGTTTTGCGTGACACCAACATCGGAATGGAAAAGACGCTGATCGCAAAGGCGAAGGCTGCGAACAGCCCGACCACCAGCGTGCCTGTTGCGATCAGCGCCCATCCCCGAGGTGTGGTGAAGGCGTTCAGCAGCGCCTCCGCCGCACCGGGGAAGGGTTTTAGCCCGAATAGCAGCGCATAAAGCAAATCCGCCGCCCTGAGCCAAAATAGAATAAGTAACCCGAGCAGCAATCCTGCATAGGCCAGCTGTCCTACCGATGCCGGTCGAAACAAGAGCATATCGCGCAATGCGACCTGTGGCTTTTGCGTTTGACGGCGGCTTTTCTCGTAAAGCCCGAGTGCCAGAAAGAGGCCGAAAATGAGGAACCCCGAAATCGCCGGCAGAGCCGGATACATCAATGGGCTGACATGGAGCACCCCTGCAAGCCCATCACCCCGTGTCATGCGGTGGCCATGGTCAAGCCGGTCGGGGCCAGCATGACCGACATCAGCAACCCGACACGGCGTTCAAAAACGGTAAGCGTGGTCGTCATCTTGCCTCGCCTTTCTACATTATGCTGCCGCCCGTCGCGGCAGGGCGACATCCAGAAGCGTCGAGCCATTCAGATCCGCGATGAAGCGGTTCTCAGCTTGCCGCAAACGCGACTTTAGGCGGCAGCACCCATCTATGGTGCAATCCCCGCCTTTCGGTCCGAAACATTCGACCAAGGATTGCCCTTGTTCGAGCAGCCGCACGACATCACCAAGCCGGATTTCGGCCGGGGTTCGCCGAAGCAACGCCCCGCCATTCACGCCGCGCCGTGTCTCGACGATGCCGCCCTGTGCAAGGCGCTGCATGATCTTCGTCAGGTGATTGCGCGAAAGCTGGAACTCTTCGGCCAGGTCGGCCGTCGAGAAAGCTTGATCGGGGGCGCTGGCCATTCGCATCAACATTCGAAGCCCATAATCGGTGAAGGAGGTGAGATTCATGTCTTTTCGCGCCCTCTAAATTGGTATTTACAATACCCATTTAACAGATGTAGCATGAGAGACAAGTTCAAAGTTTTGAAGATTCCATGAGATCCACCGATTCACAGCCCCTGTCCGCACGTCCGGAAGTCACCGCCAGAATTACCGCGCAGACGGGGCTGGACGAGGAAAAACTGACCGAATTGGTTCATCGATTCTATGGCAAGGTGCGCGCGGATCCGCTTCTTGGTCCGATCTTCGCCGCCCGCATTTCGGATTGGTCCCCGCATCTGGAGCGTATGGTGGCCTTCTGGTCGTCTGTGGCGTTGATGACCGGCCGGTATCATGGCGCGCCGGTGCCCGCGCATGCCGGTCTGCCCGTGGAGTGGCGGCATTTCGAGCATTGGTTGATCCTGTTCCGGGAGACTGCGACAGAAATCTGCACGCCCGAAGGAGCGGCGCATGTTATCGCGCGGGCCGAGCGGATTGCGCGGTCTTTGCATATTGCCGTCGAAGATGCACAGCCCCGAACAGTTCCCTCGCTGCTCTGATTAAAGGAGACGGACATGACGAAGCCACCGCCGCCGCCAGACCCCGCAGGCCTTACCCGTCACATTGAGGCGGAATATCACGCGAAACATCGCGCCCAGTTGCCGCAGTTGGCGGCGCTGTCGGAAAAGGTGGAGGCCGTTCATGCGGGCCAAACGGATGTCCCCGCCGGATTGGCCGAAGTGCTGCGCCGCATGATCGGTGTGTTGGAAGTGCATATGAAAAAGGAAGAGCTGATCCTCTTTCCAGCCATACGCAATGCAGCGGCCCGGTTGGATGCGCCGATTGCAGCGATGCGTGCAGACCATGATGACCACCAAGCAGAGATCGCACAGATCAGGCGTTTGACCAACGGGCTGACCTTGCCCGACGGGGCCTGCCGGAGCTGGACACGGCTCTATTCCGAGGTTGACGAATTCCTTGACGATCTTGGCGAACATATCCGGTTGGAAAACGATGTGTTGTTCCCGCAATTCGAAACGCCGGGCACCGGCCATGTCTGAGCGTCACTTTCCCAAACCCGCCCGCGAGCTTCTCGATCGGCGTCATGTTTTGGCGCCGGATGCCGAAGACGCCTTTCGCGGCTTTTCCAAGGCGGTGGATACGCAAGGTATCGGTGAGGCCAGCCGACGGTTCCGCGACCGAACTGGCATAGGACGCCTCACAGGCAGAGCACCACCTCATCGGCACGACTTCAAAGGAGGCCGAGCACTCCCATGAATGACAAATTCGATCGCTTTCGATGCCGCAGCGGATTTTCCTCACCGCCCTGCTATGCCGCCTGGATCGCACCGGATTACTTTGATCCGCTGGGCGTCGATCCTGAGCAGGCGCGCGATGTGGCCCGTTGGCGCAAGGCCGAGCGCAGCCGCCTATGTGCCCAGCGTCAGGCGCTGTCTGCCAAGGCGCGCGTAGATCATGCCGACGCGATTGCGGGGCATCTGCGGCAGGTATTGAACGACGGGTTCGAAGGCGCGCGGGGGATGGTGCTTGCGGCCTATTGGCCGATGAACGGCGAGCCGGATCTGCGCCCATTTATGGCGGAGCTGCACGCCTGCGGCGTTCGCATTGTTTTGCCTGTGGTCGAGGCCAAGGCCGCGCCGCTGACCTTCCGCCACTGGACGCCCGAAACCCGCATGGGACGCGACCGTTTGAATATTCCTGTTCCGCCGTTGGATGCCCCTGCGGTCTCGCTCGATATCGTGCTTGCGCCCTTGGTGGGTTGGACGGCGGAGTGCGATCGTTTGGGCTATGGTGGGGGCTATTTTGACCGGACACTCGCCGCTCTTTCGCCAAAGCCTTTTGTCATTGGCATCGGCATTGAAGCGGCGAAACTCGCAACCATCTACCCGCAACCCTATGATATACCTGCTGATCTTATCCTGACGGAGGCAGCGGTCCATAGTATTCAAGGACCGAAGGCATGATTGGAAAATAAGCGCCGCGCGGCGTTCCGTCCGGCATGATCTGCCACCTGCGAGCAAATTTTCGGGCGTAGCAGCCGCAAGAAGAGCACCGCTAAATCGTGATAATTGGCCTTTTAAATGCGAGGTGGAGGGATGTTTGTGCACCGCAAACCCATCTGGCACTTCATCACGGGATGGCGCGCGGCTGCCACGCCGCCGATGCCCGTTCTGAGCGGTTCGAAGGCACGCCCCTGAGGGCCGCTCGCCCCAAACAGGCGTGGCAATCCTGCGATGGAAAACTCAGTTTGCAGGCCAAGAGGATGAGGTGGCGAATGTGTCGCGATAACACGCTCGTCAAAATCGCCTTCGATCTTTTGGCACGCGAACACGCCCGAGGCAGAACATGGCTTGCACGTGCCGCAGGAGGTTTTCGATGGTCTCGAGATGTTCTACACCTTGAGGCGTGGTCGCAGACATCGGTATGCGGGCGCGGGTTGACTGACTATGTAGGCAAACACCGGAACCTGCATGAAACAGGTGTTTAGGGCCCGAAGGCTGCCGCAAACGGCGGCACTTGATCCATGCCGGGTCAATGCGCCGGATTTTGGAAATAAACTGTAAGGCGCGCCCGTGACCGACGACCAACAGAGCAATGCAAAAACGGATCATGCGCGCGCCTCGGGGGGAATGTCATTGATGGCACCCGGGGCCGCGATGCAGCGCCGCGCCAGTCGGCTGTCGGTTCTGGCGGCGGTGCTTTGGCCGCTGCAGGCCGCCTTGGTGGCCTATGCTCTTGGCGGGCTGTTGGCGGGGGTGCCGATACCGGCGGTGCCCGTGGCTCTGGCCTATGTCGCGCTTGGAGCCGTGCGTAGTTTTTTGACCGTCTTAGGGGATGCGCAATCACAAGCCGCAGCCGAGACGGTGATCCATGCCGCGCGCGGGCATATCGTGTTGGAAGAGGCGCGGCGCGCGGCGGATGGCCCCTTTGGCGGCGCCGGCGGGGTCGCGGCTCTGGCCAGCGAAAAGCTGGATCTGCTGGCCCCCTTCATCACCCGCTATGCGCCGGCGCGGGCGCGCGTGATGGTGATCCCTGCCGTCATTCTTGCCTTGGCCTTTTGGCATTCATGGGCCGTGGGGCTTGTGCTTGTGATTTCCGGACCGTTGATTCCGGTCTTCATGGCGCTTGTCGGCATGGCGGCCAAAGAGGCGAGCCAACGACAATTGGTCGAAATCGGTGATTTGAACGACCTGTTGATTGAACGGTTGTCGGCACTTGCCGATATCCGGCTTTTGGGGGCGTCGAAGGTGGTGCGCGACAGGTTCGCCACGCAAGCAAAGGACGTGCAGCGTCGCACCATGGCCGTGCTGCGCGTGGCATTTCTGTCCTCGACAGTGTTGGAGCTGTTTGCCGCGATCGGCGTGGCGATGGTCGCGGTTTATGTTGGGTTTTCTTTGCTCGGTGCGATTGAGTTCGGGGCCTGGGGGGGCCTCACGCCGCAGTCTGGTATCTTTTTGCTGTTGCTGGCGCCGGAGTTTTATCAGCCGTTGCGGGATTTGTCGGCGGCCTGGCACGACAAAGCAGCCGCAGATGCGGTTTTGGAAGAATACAGCACATGGGAGGCGCAAGAGACCACCTGCCTGTTGGGGCGTGGTGGGGCGAGCCTCCCGATGCGCGGCGGCGCCGAAATATCCCTGCGCGGATGTGTGCTGCCGAACGGTGATACCTTGCACAACATCGAGGTGTCCGCCGGTGAAAGCGTTGCATTGATGGGCCCTAGCGGGGCGGGGAAAACCTCGGCGCTTCGGTTGATGGCGGGTCTCATGTCGCCGGACACAGGACAGGTGCGGGTGGCGGGGCAGGGGCTCTCGGCCGACACCGCCGACAGCTGGCGCGCACGGGTGGGGTGGATGCCCCAATCACCGCATTTCCTGAACGCGAGCCTGCGCGAAAATGTGCGGATGGGGCGCGAGGGGGATGTCTCTGAAGCGCTCAAACAGGCGGCCGTGGACGAGGTGGTGGCGCGCCTTCCCCACGGGCTTCATACGCGGCTCGGTGAGACGGGCGGCGGATTGTCGGGCGGCGAAGCGCGTCGTTTGACATTGGCGCGCGCGATCTTCGGGGCGCCTGATGTGATCCTTGCAGATGAACCGACTGCGGATCTGGATGCGGTGACAGCCCATGCCGTGACCGAGGGGCTTTTGGCGCAGGTGGCGCGTGGCGCGACATTGGTTGTGGCGACCCATGATCCGACGCTGGCGGCGCGGATGGATCGGGTCATTGAGGTGGGAGAGGCGCGATGAAAGCATTGTGGCAGATCTTTCGGCGCATTTTACGCGAACAGCGCGTGTCCTTGATCCGGGGGGCTTTCCTTGGATTTGTCGTGCTTGCGATGGGCGCTGCGCTTCTGGGGCTGTCGGGCTGGTTTATAACGGCGGCCGCGGCGGCTGGATTGGCAGGAACGGGGGCGATTTTTGACGTTTTCCGTCCCTCGGCGATGGTGCGGTTTCTGGCGCTTGGGCGTGCGGCGGCACGATATGGCGAAAGAGTGCTGACCCATGATGCGACATTGCGCGCCCTGCAATCGCTGCGCTTGCAGTTGATGGAGGGGCTTATGGCGGCCCCCTATCACCGGATTACCCGGCTGCGCGGTGCGCAGGCGCTCAACCGGTTGACTGCAGATGTTGATGCGTTGGACGGGGTTTCATTGCGTTTGGTTTTACCGGTTCTGGCGGGGGTGTCGGGGCAGGTTGTGGCGTTCTTCGTACTTTGGTGGTTGGTTGGACTGCCGATGGCCGCGTGGATTTTCATCGGGTTCGTCGCCGGATCCGGGGTGACTTTCTGGCGAACCGCACGCAAGACGGTGCCTTTGTCACGTAGGGCCGAAGCCGCAGGGCAGGCTCTGCGCGCGCGGTTGATTGACCTGATCAGGGCGCGGCGTGACTTGGCGGTCTATGGTCGCCTGCAAGATCAGGTTGAAACGACATTGGAGGCCGAAAATCGGCGGCTTGCCCTGCGCCGGCAACAGGACAGGGCAGAGCGCCGCGCAGGCGGCGCGTTACAGATGCTCGGCGTGTTGGTGTCTGCGGGGGCATTGGGTCTGGGTCTTTCGATGGCGCAATCGGGGACCCTCGCGCCGTCTTTTGCCGCACTCGCGTTTTTTACCACATTGTCATTGGCGGAAACCATCGCGCCGTTGCGCAGGGCGGCAAGCGATCTTGGCCGGATGACAGAAGCGGCGCGGCGGGTGGCGCGTGATGTTGCGGTGCCGCCGCCGATGTTGCAGGGCACCGCGATGATGCATGGTGGCCCTCTGCGGATCCAGTCGGTTACGTTAAATCGCGGGGTTTCGGCGGTCCCGATGATCGAACACCTGAGCCTTGCCGTGATGCCGGGAGAAACCGTTGCGTTGACGGGGCCCAGCGGTGTGGGAAAATCAACGCTTCTGCTGGCGGTTGCGGGGCTGCATCCGGTTGCAAAGGGGCGGATTATGATTGGTGACACCCCCGTCCTTGATTGCGAAGAGGCGGTGTTGCGCAAGGTGGTGACACTTTTGCCGCAACGCAGCGCATTGATGACCGGATCTGTTGCCGATGCGTTGCGACTTGCCGCGCCTGACAGTGATGACGAAACGCTGTGGCAGGTTCTTGAGGCGGTGCAATTGGCGTCGGTGATGCGGGCGCGGCAGGGGTTGGAGACACCGATCGGGGTGCGCGGCGATGCGCTGTCCGGCGGGGAATCCCGCCGTTTGGCCTTGGCGCGTGCGATGTTGCGGCGACCTGCGGTGTTGTTGCTTGACGAGCCGACCGAAGGGTTGGACGACACGACCGCCATGCGCGTGCTCGACGGCGTTCGCGGTTTTTTGCCGCATACGGCCATTCTCATTGCAGCTCATCGCGAGGCAGAGGTAGAGTTCTCTGAGCGGATCGTGCCCCTGATGTAAGATGCATCTGTGATATCAGTTTTGATCCAGATCAAAGATTCCCTACGGCTTTAGGCGCACACATTCTTAAGTTGGAATTCTTGACGGTCCTGAAGTGCCGCGAGCAAGCTGGAGCAGAATCAATGGAATTTGGTATTGTCGAATTGTCGCGCCTGCAATTTGCAGTGACGGCGATGTATCATTTCCTCTTCGTGCCGTTGACGCTGGGTCTGTCGATCCTCGTGGCGATCATGGAAACGGTTTATGTCATGACCAACCGCCCGATATGGCGGCAGATGACCAAATTTTGGGGGATGCTCTTCGGAATTAACTTTGCGCTGGGTGTGGCCACCGGCATCACGATGGAATTCCAGTTCGGAATGAACTGGAGCTATTACAGCCATTATGTCGGGGACATCTTTGGTGCGCCGCTGGCCATGGAAGGGCTGATGGCGTTTTTCCTTGAGGCGACTTTTGTGGGTCTGTTCTTCTTTGGCTGGGACAAACTGAGCAAGGTGGCGCATTTGGTTGTCGCGTGGTTGGTGGCGATCGGGTCGAATTTTTCCGCGCTTTGGATTTTGATTGCCAACGGTTGGATGCAGAACCCGGTCGGCGCCGAATTCAATCCGATGACCATGCGCATGGAGATGACGGATTTCTTTGCGGTTCTGTTCAATGAGGTCGCACAGGCGAAATTCGTCCATACCGTGTCGGCGGGCTATGTCACCGCATCGGTTTTTGTGATCGGCGTGTCCGCGTGGTATTTACTGCGCAGTCGCCATGTGGAATTGGCCCGCCGCTCCATCACTGTCGCCGCCGCGTTTGGTTTGGCCTCGGCGTTTTCGGTGGTCCTGTTGGGGGACGAATCCGGTTACTCGGCCACGCATAGCCAGAAAATGAAGCTCGCAGCGATCGAAGCCATGTGGGAAACCCACGACGCGCCCGCGCCATTCAATCTGATTGGGTTTCCCGATCAAGAGACGCGAGAAACCCATTATGCAATCGAAATTCCTTGGGCGATGGGGCTGATTGGAACCCGGTCTTTGACAACCGAAATTCCGGGGATCAACGATCTGGTTGCGACCGCTGAAACCCGTATTCGATCCGGACTGATCGCATATGAGGCCCTATTGGATGTGCGTGTCCATCGCGATGAGACTGACCCCGCCGTGATGGCGACCTTCGAAGAGCATTCTGCCGACCTTGGTTTTGCCTTCTTGCTCAAGAAATATGTCGACAACCCATTGGAGGCGACCGAGGCGCAGATCCAAGCCGCCGCCAATGATACGGTGCCAACCGTATGGCCCTTGTTCTGGGCGTTCCGTTTGATGGTGGGGCTTGGGTTCGGGTTTATTGCCACGATGGCCTATTTCTTCTATCGCGCCTCGTTCAAGGGGATGAATTTTCCGCGCCCTGCGCTGCATTTGGCGGTGTGGATGATCCCCGCGCCATGGATTGCCGCAGAACTAGGATGGTTTGTTGCCGAATACGGGCGCCAGCCATGGACCGTTGACGGGGTGTTGCCCACGGCAATGTCTGTCAGCGCGCTGTCGATGACCGAGGTGGCCCTGACCTTGTCTGGTTTTGTGATCTTCTACACGATTTTGTTCATCGTCGAGATGGGCCTCATGCTGAAATACATCCGGAAAGGGCCCTATCAGGATGTGACCGAAACCGAAGCTTGGAACAAACGCCATACGGATCGCTTGGCGGGGCGCGATGCCTTCGCCGCGCCTGGGGAGTAAGACCGATGATTTTGCATGACCTTATGAGCTATGAACTGTTGCGTGTGATCTGGTGGTTGTTGTTGGGGATCCTATTGATCGGATTTGCCCTGACCGATGGGTTCGATATGGGGGTAGGGGCGCTCTTGCCCTTTGTCGCCAAATCGGATGTTGAACGCCGTATTGCGATCAATACGGTCGGCCCGGTTTGGGAAGGCAATCAGGTTTGGTTCATTGTCGGGGGTGCCGCGATTTTTGCCGCTTGGCCGCCGCTCTATGCGGTGAGTTTTTCGGGCTTCTATCTCGCGATGTTCGTCATCCTCGCCGCTCTTATCGTGCGTCCGGTGGCATTTAAATACCGCTCTAAGCGCGACGACCCGCGTTGGCGCAGCACATGGGATTGGGCGCTGTTTGCCAGTGGGGCCCTGCCGGCATTGTTGTTCGGGGTCGCCGTGGGGAATGTGATCCAAGGGGTGCCCTTCCGCTTCACGGATGATTTGCACACCATCTATGAGGGCGTGTGGTATATGAAATTCATCGGCCTGCTCGATCCGTTCTCGGTCCTTGCCGGTGTGGTGTCGCTTTCGATGCTGGTGATGCATGGCAGTGCGTGGTTGACGTTAAAGGCCGAAGGCATTGTGCAGACCCGCGCCCGCGCCATTGGCTCCGTTGCAGCATTGATCGCGGTCGGTGCCTATATGGTGGCAGGTGTGTGGTTGGCGGTCGGGATCGAGGGATTCCGCATCGTCGGGGAGTATGTCACCGATGGGCCGTCCAATCCGCTGCATTTCGAGGTCGCGCGCACGTCCAGCTGGCTAGTGGCCTATGCGGAACGTCCATGGATTGCCATAGCGCCTGTGATGGGGGTCCTTGGCGGTTTGCTGACATTTCTCGGCCTGCGGGCCGGGCGTGAACTTTCCACGCTTCTGGTGTCCAAGTTCGCAATTTTTGGCGTGATTTCATCGGTTGGCCTGACGATGTTCCCCTTCATCATGCCCAGTTCCAGCGACCCGCAGTCCTCGCTGACGGTGTGGAACAGTTCGTCGTCGCATTTGACGTTGTTTATCATGTTGGTGAGCATCGCGATCTTTATGCCATTGGTGCTGATGTACACTGCATGGGTCTACAAAGTGCTCTGGGGCAAGGTCACCGAGACCGATGTTTCTGAAAATTCTCATTCGGTTTACTGAAGAAAGGAAATTTCATGTGGTATTTTGCTTGGATTTTGGGGCTTCCGCTGGCCGCTATTTTTGCGGTGATGAACGCGATGTGGCTCGAGTTGAAAGAAGATGAGCGCAAAATGACCGAGGCCACCTCGGACCAGGTGTCCTAACGCGGACGGACGGCGTATGCGCCGCGACGCCGGAGATGATCGGCGCGGCATCTGGCATTGGCGCATCGCGTCGGCACTGCGTGGGTGTGCGTTTCGCGTATGACGCCGGCGCCATTCGGGTGTGCCGCCGTGCCCCCACAGGAGACAATAGATGACGACTATAGAAAATCTGACACCATCACGGCGTGCCTTTTTAGGCCTCATGGCCGCAGGGGCCGCATCGGGCTTTGCGACACGTCCGGCCAAGGCCGCCAAGATCCAGACCAAGGCGCGCATCGTTATTATCGGCGCGGGGGCGGCGGGCACCTCGCTTGTCAACCGGCTGGTGACGCGGTTGGAAGGGGCGGACATCACCATCCTCGATCCCAGCGCGCAGCATCTCTATCAACCGGGTTTGTCTTTGGTGGCGGCGGGGCTCAAACCGGCCTCCTATACCCAATCGCAAACGGTGGATTGGCTTCCAGAAGACATCACATTTATCCCGGCGGGGGCAGCTGCGGTGGATCCCGAAGCCAAATCCGTTGCCACAACCGAAGGTCAAACGATCCCCTATGATTTTCTGGTCGTCGCGCCGGGACTGGTGTTGGACCATGACGCGATCGAGGGCTTTTCGCTGGATCTGGTTGGTAGCGGCGGGATTGGTGCGCTTTATGCTGGTCCGCAATACGCTGCCAAAACATGGCAGGCCGCATCGAAGTTTACCGAAGATGGCGGCGTCGGTATTTTTACCCGCCCTGCAACTGAAATGAAGTGTGCAGGCGCGCCACTGAAACACACGTTCTTGATCGAAGATATCGCGACCCGGACCGCAGGCGCTGGCAAGCACGAGATGCATTACGCCTCGAATAATGCGTCGCTGTTTGGCGTGCCGATCGTTTCGGAAAAAGTGCGGATGCTGTTTGAAGATCGCGGGATCACACCGCAATATAGCCATGTCCTCACGGCAGTCGATCCGGTCCGGCAGTTGGCAACCTTTGCAACGCCTGATGGCGAGACCGAGATGGAATATGATTATCTCCATGTGATTCCGCCGCAGCGTGCCCCCGATTTTGTCCGGCAGTCCGGATTGAGCTGGGCTGACAAATGGACCGATCAAGGCTGGGTCGAAGTGGATATGCAAACGCTGCGCCACCGGCGCTATCCCGAGGTTTTCGCGCTGGGCGATGTCGCGGGGGTGCCAAAGGGGAAAACTGCGGCGTCGGTAAAATGGCAGGTTCCTGTGGTCGAAGATCACTTGATTGCCGCCATCGAAGGGCAGGAAGGCACGGCTGTCTATGACGGGTATACCTCTTGTCCTTTGATCACCCGTGTCGGTCGGGCGATGTTGATCGAGTTCGATTATCACAACAATCTGACGCCCTCCTTCCCGGGCGTGATCGCGCCGCTTGAAGAGCTATGGATCAGCTGGCTGATGAAGGAAGTGGCGTTGAAAGCCACGTATAATGCAATGCTGCGCGGCAAGGCATAAGGAGCAAACACCATGGAACAATTGACATTTGAAACGATGGTCGCCGTGTTTGAGGAAATCTTTGGCCGCATGTTGTTTTGGGGCATGGTTGCGGTGGCGGTTGTCATTACCGTGGCTTATTTTTACGTTCTCATCCGCGACCGGACTATGTCCATGCGCAAGTTTCTCCTGGCGCAATTGTCGATGCCATTCGGCGCCGTTGCTGCGGTGATCTTTGTGATGGCGATGACGCATTCTGACCTGCGTGACATGGGCGGGGCGGTGGATGTGATTGTGCTGCTGGGGATCGCCGCGATGGGCGCTGTCGGGGCGGCAATCTTGGTCTATACTGCGCAATCTTTGTTCCGTGGCGTGCAAGAGCCGTGATGAGCAAAGGGATGTAGCACCCGCGTGCGGCGCGCGCCGGTTATGTTCCTATGCCGGTGTGTTCAATAATCCGGCGCACCTTGTCCCGCGTTTGATGTCTGGTGCGTTTCAAACCTGACTCTTGCGCCCCTGTGCCATGCCCGGATCTGTGAGGGCGGGTTTCAGTGGCTGCGCAGGCTGTGTCAGGGAGTTTGCGCGCCGGGCCTTCTGTGTGGCGCGTCAAGGCGCTTGCCAGTCCTCAGCTTTGCAGGGCCAAGCGGCTGTTGGGGCGGCGCACTGCATGACGAGTTGCCTGAATGACGGGCTGCTCGACATTGGCTGGCGGTTAAACGCCGGCCTCGCAGGGGCAGATGTCCATCCAAAATATCTGGTTATGGGGTAACAGGGGGCAATCCCGTTGCTGTTCTTGCCGACCGTTCGGTGCATCCGCGCGTGCGGCGAAGGGTGGCTGAGGGCAACGGCGCTGCCCTTTTATGCGTTTTCGCCTGATGTGCAGGTGGGGTCCGGGGTCAACCTTGGTGCCCTTCAGGGTATTTGTGCGCAAAATCATGCTGTCCGTGATCCGCATGTTGAAACGGCAGTTGCGGAGAATTTCATGATCAGCTAACAGTAGGATTGTTATGTTATAACATAACAAGAAGCCGAGCTGGTATGTCCACATGAACGGAGAGTTTACATGAGAATCACAACTGCAAAGCAGATCAGCGCCTTAGCCCTTGGCGCTCTGGTCGCGTTGTCTGCACCCGTGGCCGCAGAAACGGCGCAACACGGCGATGCCCATAAGGATGCCACTAGACACGCCCACGATCACGGTGCCGATGACATTCACAAAGGCTATTTCAGCGACGAACAGATCAAAGCGCGCACCCTGTCCGATTGGGCTGGCGAGTGGCAGTCGGTTTACCCGCTTTTGCAACATGGTGATCTGGATAGCGTGCTAAAGCACAAGGCGGAGCATGGCGCAAAAACCTTTGACGAATACAAAGCCTATTACACCGCCGGCTATGCCACCGATGTGGAAAGCATCCATTTCGATGGAAATATCGCCACATTCTTCCGCAACGGGGTGCCCCTACAAGGCCGATATGAAAGCGATGGCTTTGAGGTTTTGACATATGATGCGGGCAATCGGGGCGTGCGTTATATCTTTAAAAAGGTGAACGGCGATGCCGATGCACCGGCATTTTTCCAGTTCAGCGATCACAAGATCGCTCCGGCAGCGGCGGATCATTTCCATCTCTATTGGGGCAATGACCGCGCGGCTTTACTGAAAGAGCTGACCAACTGGCCGACCTATTATCCCGCCAAGCTGACCGCGAAAGAGATCGTGGAACAGATGCATTAACCCCTCGTTTCATATCCCGTCCGGCCGCTGTGTTGCGGTGCGGCATCTTCGATATCCTCCAAAACAGAATAAGGCACGGAACCGCTATGCCCTCTCAAGATCCCCGTCTTCCCGTCACTGTCCTCTCCGGTTTTCTCGGTGCAGGTAAAACCACGCTTCTCAATGCGGTGCTCAACAATCGTGAGGGGCGGCGCGTGGCCGTGATCGTTAACGATATGTCCGAAGTCAACATCGATGCGGATATTTTGCGCGAGGGCGGGGCCGACCTGAGCCATGTGGACGAAACGCTGGTCGAAATGAGCAATGGATGCATTTGTTGCACCCTGCGCGATGATCTTCTGCAAGAGGTGCGGCGTCTCGCGGTGGAGCGTCGGTTTGATTATCTGTTGATCGAATCCACCGGCGTGTCCGAACCGCTTCCGGTTGCGGCGACTTTTGATTTTCGGGACGAACAGGGCGACAGCCTTTCGGATGTGGCGCGGTTGGACACGATGGTCACGGTCGTGGATACCGTCAACCTGCTCAAGGATTACGCCAGTCATGAGTTCCTGAAGGATCGCGGCGCAGAGATGGGCGGCGAAGATGACCGCACCTTGGTGGATTTATTGGTCGATCAAATCGAGTTTTCAGACGTCGTCATTCTCAATAAAGTCAGCGATGCAGGCGCGCAAAAGCTGGATGCTGCACGCAAGATTGTCACCGCCTTGAACCCTGATGCGCGGATCATTGAAACCGATTATGGCGCCGTCCCGCAAGAATGTATTTTTGATACGGGGCTTTTCAATTTCGACACTGCGCAAGAGCATCCCCTATGGGCCAAAGAACTCTATGGGTTTGCCGATCATGTTCCCGAAACCGAGGAATACGGCGTGTCGTCCTTTGTGTACCGCGCGCGCCAACCGTTTCATCCGCAAAAGGTGCATGATGTTTTAAATGGGCCTTTGCCCGGTGTGTTGCGCGCCAAGGGGCATTTCTGGATTGCCACGCGTCCTGATTGGTTGGCCGAGTTTTCGCTGGCGGGCGCGATGAGCACCGTCCGGCCGCTTGGTCAATGGTGGGCGACAGTGCCACGCGATCAACGACCAGACCATCCGCAGGCCGTTGCCTATATGCAGCGCCATTGGCAGGAACCATTCGGGGACCGCCGGCAAGAACTGGTTTTCATCGGCTCCGGCATGGACAAGGCCGCAATCACCTCTGCGCTTGATGCGGCATTGGTGGAGGAGGCCGCAACGCTTGCTCCGGATGAATGGGCCGCATTGCCGGATCCCTTCCCGAAATGGCGCACGGCTCCGCCGCAGGTCGCATGATGCGCCGCGGGTACAGGCAGGGAAACACACGTAGCACCCTCAAGCGGCGTGTGCGGCAGGGGGATCCGATGGCGGCATATGACCGGCTCCCGCCGGCATTGAGAGCATGGTTGGCGCAGGCTGCCTTGCCATGGTCGGCCCCGTCGGCGCTGCGTCTGTGGCAGCGGTTTCTCCATGCGACCGGAGGCGATATTGACGCCGCGCAAAAGCAACTGACGCGCCACGAACGGCAGGTGTTGGAACGTGACCGGTTTCACATGGCAAAGCTACAATCTCAACCGACCGGTGCGGGGCGGGCATGACGGCGATGCGCATGCCGGTTCCCGGCTGCTGACCAGAGCCGTGCCGTGCAAAAGGGCCGCCGTGGTGGATGCCACGGCGGCCCTTTCATGCAGAACGATCGCGGCCGCGCAGGCAATCACTGCCGCGTCGAGACCCAATGGAAATACCGCGACATGCGCGCCATAATGAGCGGGAACACCACCTCGAAAGAGCTTTCGTAATCCAGCGTTTTGGGCGTGGAATTTGAAAATGTCTCTCCGCCCAGATACTTTTCGCTGATGCGCGCATTTGACTCGGCGTAGAATTCCATGATCAGCGACCGTTCCAGATCGGATAGAACATTGGTATCGGGTTTTCCGTTGTTCATATTCTTGGAAGCATCTGCCAATATGCCTGCCATGCTTTGCAGCAAATCGGGCGGCGCTCCTTGGAGTTCGCTGTTCATGGCGCGTTTGATCTTGAAAACACTTTTCTCAAGGCTGTGGTTGGTATCTTTCTGACCGCGCTTCAGCTTGCCGGTGATCCCGACCAGATGGGCAAAATCCTCAACGATATCGCCGTCGCGCAACTGGTTGCGATCATAGACGCGCACCATCAACTCGGTGTCTTCGGGCAGATTGCCGGAGATGACCTCAAGGTAGTGTTCATAATCAAAGGCGAGTTTGCGAGGGTCAAAGAATTGTTTGCTCGAAACGGTCAGCGTTCCATATTTAACCATCTGGCTATAAAGGGAATTTATGGCATCGTCCTGACGGCGCAGATAGACCACGACCGTGATGGCAAAGCCGTCGAATACAGAGGCGACCGTGGTGAAGAAATCCTGCAGATCCGGCGTTGACAGCAGATGCAGTTTTTCCGACGACAGGATCAGATCCTTGCCGCGTGTGTCGGAGCGCATTTTTGCGAGATATTTTTGCAGTTCATCGCCACGAAATTCCGTCAAATGAAAATGCTGCGACGCTTTGGTGTGTCGGGGCAGGTAGGTCATATTCTGCTTGTTCAGCAGCGTTTCATTGGCATCCAAGGTTACTTGCAAGGCCGTTGAACCTGTCTTGTGGATCGGGAGATGCAAGATGAGCTTTTGTGCCATTGGTGCCGGGACCTTTCTGTAATGCGTCGTGCCACGGGTGCCGTTAATCAACCCGTAATTGCGCGCTGGCGCGCGCGGTATCGTTTAGCCGAGTTTGTTCATCGGATAAATTTTGCATCTGCGCAAGAGGGCAGGATGGCGCCGGTCGCAGCGGTTTCTCATCACATTGGCGCTTGGCGCCTAAAGCGACCTCTATCGGCGGTTGTACGGGACTCCCGCCAAGTGGTCGAGGCGCCCATCGCAGAGCGCAACCATCTGTCACCCCTCACCCGATTGCGTTCCCAGCGCAGAGTGGTTGAATGTCGGCCATGTCTGAGGGTTCGCGGCGAACCCGCCGACATAGAAAACCGGCAAATTTTGATTTGTTCCGCGCTGGTGCTGCCGCTTCTTCGGCGCGATCCGTCTGTCGCACTCTATTGCGTTTTGCACCATCTGAAGGATGTTTGCCGGGACCACAGTTCTGACGCAGGGCGGGGCAGGAGCCTGCTGCATCCGTCGCCCTAACGCGGCGCCCCGAGCGCCATCGTTTCTTGCGCCATGTCGGCGGCAAGTTGAGAGAGGTTGTCCTGAGAGGTTCCGCGTTGCAATTCTATGCGAAGGGCCGATACATTTGCCTGAAACCGCCGTGCAAGGCGCATCGGATCTGCACCGCGCGGTATTTCGCCTGCAGCAGCAGCGGCTTCGAAAGCCTTGGCAAACTCCGCACACATTTGATCGAGATAATGTTGCGACGCCGCCGCAATTTTGGGATCGGTTGAGGCCGTGTCGACAATTGTTTTCATCAACATACAGGCCTGCCGCGAGGGATGACCCTGCGCCAGGCCTGCATAGTTTTGAAATTGGGCCGCCAACCCCGCAAGCGGCGTTTTCGCCTTGGCCATATGCGTGCGAAATCCATGACGCGATGCTTCGAAGTAGCGTTCGATTGCCAGTAGATATAGATTTTCTTTACTTTCGAAGGCCGCGTAAATGCTCCCCGGTTTCATGTTCAGCGCGGCTTCCAGATCTTTCAAGGACGTCGCGTGATATCCCTTGCGCCAAAACACATCCATGGCCGCATCAAGGGCAGCATCACGATCATAGTTTGTGGCACGGGCCATGGGTCAGTCTTTCATGTCGGCAAGCTGGGCGAGAATGTTGGTGTAGTTTTCAACGCCTTGTGCGCCTGTGACAAGGTGTTTGCGATTGAACACCATGGCGGGCACGCCGGTAATACCCTGCTGCTGCCAGAATTGCTCGGCGCTGCGCACCTCATTGGCAAAGCGCTGATCCGCGAGGACAGCTTCGGCTTCCGCGCGATCGAGTCCGTTCTCTGCCGCGATCTCGGCCAGTACAGCAGTGTCCGACAGGTTGCGGCGTTCGGTGAAATGTGCGGTAAAAAGCGCCTGCTTGAGGTCGTGCCTGCGGCCTTGCGTGTCTGCCCAATGAAGCAACTGATGGGTGTTGAACGTGTTGTGCATGCGCGAATCCTCTGCCCATGCAAACTCAAAGCCAAGGTCATGGCCGACTGCGGTCATGTGTTGGCGTGACTGTTCGGATTGTTCAGGGGTGCTACCATATTTTTCTACAATATGTTCACGGGTGTTTTGGCCTTCGGCGGGCATCTCGGGGTTTAATTCGAACGGGTGCCAGTGAATTTCATGGGCTGTGTCGGTCGCTTCCAGTGCTTTTGCCAATTGACGATAGCCGATGATGCACCATGGGCACATTACATCGGATACGATATCAATACGTAGAGGTTCGGTCATTTTTATGTGCTCCGGTCGTGGCCGAAAGCCTGACATTCATCGCCAAGCCTAGCCGTGAATTGTTGATACCCAACATTGGCAATAGGATGTTCGCCACCATTGGTATCGTCAGATAGGTGTCATGGGTGCCATTTGCCAGAGGACCAGTGCATATCTGTAACTGAATCTATAGCACCCAAAAGAGAAGAAGGCCCGCAGGCATTCGGGTGGTAGAACCCCGCCGCCGGATGAGCGTAACGACATCGACCAAGAAATCACCCCTGCAACTGCGGCGCAAAAAGCACCGATGGGGCAGGCGCGAAACACAAAGGCCGGCACAGGTGCCGATCCAACAGAACCCTCACCCAAAGCGGCAGGATGCAACCAGAGGGCAGCGTAAGAAAATGCGTTGTTGTTGGCATCGAGCGCCGAGATGGGCAAAGGATGAACGGCTGGAGCGGTCGCCCGCCCCGGCCATTTACTATTCAGCAGCCACCGCCGTTTTCTTTTCCCAAGCAAATTTTTGGAAAACCTGATCAACGGGCGTTTTTGCGAAATGATTGGTGTAGTTGGACATCAATTTTTGCGCCGCGCCCAGAATGATTTCAAGGATGTTGGTTTCCGTGAACCCCGCGTCCAAGAAGGCCTGTGTTTCTGCGTCGGAGACGAACCCACGGTCACGGATCATCGCCAAGGTAAAGCTGCGCAAAGCTTCGAGCTTCGCGGTTGGTAGCGGCGTTTCATCACGCAGAGCCTCGGTGATGGCATCGTCTACCTTCATCATTTTCGCGATTCCGGTGTGGGCAGGCACACAGTAATGGCAGTTGTTCTCAACGTTGATTGTTTGCCAAACCACGGTTTTTTCTTCGGCGGTCAAGGTGGTTGCCATGAACTGTTGGTGGGCAAAGTGGTAAGCCGCAAGCACCGGTGGCGCGGCCGCCATCGTGCCGTGCAGGCCCGGAATGCGGCCATTGTTTTTAAATGACGTTTCCAGCAACGGCTTAGCGGGTTCGGGGGCAGTCTCGATGGTATGGATCGTGAAGGTGGCCATGATAGGTCCTTTCAGGAGTAGCTCTTCATGTTGATGAACCTGCAGTAGACGTATTTGAGTGATTGCTCAAATATATAATTGAGCAATCACTCAAAAGTGAGCTGGCGGCCATGCCGCAGTTATCGTGGTTTCCCCGGCGTGACCTGCCCCCCCCCCGAAATTTCCCTCGTTCTGATGTAGAGTTTGCTCAACCTTTTGAAGAAGAAAACGAATGCGAAAGGGCCGTTTCACGGAAGCCTAAATCATTGGGATGATCAAAGAAAAGGAAGCCGAAATGCCCACAGCGGAGGTTTGTCGTAAGCTCAGCTTCAGTCAGGGCACGTTCTACCAATACAAGTCCAGGTATGTCCGTAATGAGGTGTCTGCCGTTGCCGAGATGAGGTCGTTGGAAGACGACAACGCCAAGCTTGAGCGGCTGAACATCGCGTGACAACCGTTGTCCCGCAGGCGATTGCAAAGCAATCTGTCGAGAGGGGATAGCGACCACAAATGCAATATTGCGCCAAACTTGTTGGATCGTGACTTCACAGCAGGCTCGCCAAACCAGAAATGGGCTGGCGACATCAGCTATGTGTGAGCCCGCGAAGGCTGGTTGGATCTGGCTGTCATACTGGACCTACATTCCCGGCGCGTCATCGGCTGGGCTGTGAGTAATCAGATGAAGCGCGACCTGGCGATCGGGGCGCTGAAAATGGCCGCCGCGTTCAGGTAACCACCCGAAGGCCGTATCCATCAGACGGATCGCAATATCATTCTATCGATTACTAAAAGATTCTGCGCAAGAATGGGTTCAAGGTATCGATGTCTGGCAGGGTAATTGCTACGATAATGCGGCTGTTGAGACCTTCTTCAAAACCATCAAGGCCGGACTAATCCGGCGGCACCCAAGGGAAACCCAACGCAAGGTTGAGGTGGCGATCTTTGAATGCATCAATGGCTTTTAAAATCCGCGCCGCCGTCACTCAGCACTGGGTTGGAAAAGCTCCGTCGCTTTAGAACGAAAGGTGGCTTAAACGAACACTTGGGGCGGCACAAAAGCGGGACAGGTTCAGGCCCGAGGTTCTCGCACATCGATAGCGGAGGCACTGAGGACTGGCGAACGCCGGTCGTTGGATTTTCTGTCTGACACGTGCGGCGCATCCCACAGGTTCCGCATCTTGGCGTGAATGATGATTGTTGCCGTGAGAACCTGTACCCCCTCTCGGCAGATTTGGCTTTGCCAAATCGTCTGCCGGGCAATGGATGAGCTCCTGAACGAGGAGGTGTTCGACAACCTGAACGATGCGTGCAGAAAGCTGGTGCTTTGGCGCTATCACTACAACAATGCCCGATCTCACTCATCGCTCGGAAACCAAACGCCCGCAAAAGCGCGCTGGACGCTTGAGCAATTTGAGGGCTCCGCGCCCGGCGCGCTTGCCCAAACCGACACCGAGGAATATGAAAACCAGACCCGCAGACTTTCATTATGAGTGAGGGAGCCTAGGGGGGCAGGTCAGAAGAAACAGCTCTCCAACCCCAACGACGATACCACTAAGCAAGGCGCCAATCGATACTGTTCCCCAGCCGAAGAAGCGGTAGGGAGGCGTGACACGTCAACCCTCGCTTTGGTTTTGATCGGGGCTCAGGGCCACAAAATATGGTCTCCAGTTTAACCATCGCAACGCCGAGCGGCCTTTGACTGGTCTCGAAGGTTGCTGTGCCAGCCTTGGAGGCTGGTACAGCTACTGGTTACGACAAAACCCGTCGCAGCTTAGGGATGCGTGAAAGCACAAGCACATCCAGGGCCAGAACCGCCAGCAATGTCAGTCCGGCCAACGGGAAGGCAAGAGAGACGGCAAGCCCGATGAAAATAGCACCCTGCCAAAGCGGCATGTCGCGTGGCATGGGGGGCGCGGCGAGCCGCCCTGCCTTGGACGGGCGGCGCATCCACCACATGACGGCGCCGCTGATGCTGAGGAAGATGACCAACAGGCAAAAGATGGTGTTCAAAGCCACGTTCCACCAGCCCATGTCGCCTTCGTGCAGCGCAATTCCAACGGCCATACCTTTGCCATAGACCGTGTAGTCGGCAAACTTCACATCAGCGAGGATATTGCCGGTATACTGGTCGATATGAACAGTCCGGTCGTCTGTGGGATGGGCGCTGTCATTGCTCATGGAATCGCGACTGATGGTCCAAACTCCAGTATCCCCCTTTGGCACATTCAATTGAAACCGGTTGTCGAACCCGATTTGCCGTGCAAACGCGACAACCGTATCAAGCGTAACAGGAACACCGTCGGCTAATCCGGTTGCACCAACATCAGACCCCGATGCGGGCATCGGCGTTTGTTCCAGCACCCAAGGCACTTCTTCGGTGGCACCGTGGTTCATGCTGGCATGGGTGGTGTCCGAAAGGGGCGCGCCCCATTTTTCGGCGGGAAACGTATTCCACGCTTGCACGAACTTTTCGCCCCAGATGCCGGCCCATGACAGACCCGACACCAGAAAGAACACCAGAAAAATGGAAATCCACGCACCAATCGTCGCGTGCAGCGTTTTCCACAGCGACCGGCCCCGGGCGGCAAGATTGGGAACAAGCACGCGCAGCCCTTGGCCATCGCGCGGCCACCAAAGATACAAACCGGTTGCAAGCAGTACCATCGCCAACGAGGCCGCAATCTCGATCATCCGGTCGCCTGTAACACCCAGCAGGATCGTGCCGTGGACGTCGTTGGCAAAATCATACCATCCGGCACGGCGCGACATTTCAGACAGCACTTCGCCAGTGTAGGGATTGATCGCAACCATGATAGCATCCTCGCCCGCATCGACGCGGAAGATTGCTGCGAGATCCGCCGCGCGGGGGGCGACGTACTGAACAAGCGTGCCTTCGGGAACTGCATCGACAGCGGCTTGGGACAGCACAGAGACAGCCATCGGATCGCCAGCCGGAGTGACCGTTATCCATTCGCCATCACGCCCAGACAGCACGCTGATCCACAACATAAGCAGGCCCGTTACAGCGAGCATAATGAGGAAGGGAATGACATAAAGGCCTGCGTAGAAATGCCAGCGCCATGCGGCACGATAAAGTTTATTGGTGACGGGCGCAGTATCTGCGGCCTGCGACACCTGTGTAGGGTCGATAGAAACCATGAGGGTTCTCCAATTACAGCACACTCGCCCTGCGAGGTGCCTGTTGTCAGATCTAATATGTGAAGGAAAAGATCAGACGGTTGGAGGGCCGCGTGCCGCACGAGACAGGTCCAGTGGGGCAGATTGCATATCCAAGTCTGCAACGGGAACCTGAACGGTAGACAGCTTGCCGAAGGGCACACTGCGAGCCGGACCATGGTCCGGCAGAACAACAGCGGTCACCAGTCGACATGCTTCGCAGGTCTGTACATTCTGGTGCGACGAGCCTTCGGTTTCCCCGCAGATATCCGCCAGTGATCCACCCGCAGAAACATAACCTGCCAGAGCGGGGTCAACCGGTTGGCTCACAAATCGATGCGCAAAGCCCGTGCTTGCCAGTGCACAAACGAGTGCAAAGACGACGAGTAGCTTTGATTTGTGGATGGCCAATAAACGCATGATGCCGCGTGTATACTCAACAATTACTTAGATCGATAGGTACCGTGATCCGTGAGACGTCGATATCTTGCAATGCCCGAAAAAGACGACTGTTAAACGGTGCGCCAAAGCGGACATTCGGACACTTGCGGCGAAAGAACAGTTTGTCCGCAGTTTGTGAATTTGACCCCTGACCCTTGCTGTACTCTGAATGAATGGCTGGTTTCCCCACTGCGCGGCTGCGCCAATTTTCACGATGACGCAGCATTTTCGGCGCTGCGAGCGCAAGCAGCATGAAAACCAGATTCACGGTATGGGCTCTCCTGACACCTTCGCAGCGAATTGCACCAAGGTCAGGTCTGAAAGAACAAGACGCGGACAAAGCGGCCTTAAGCACGCGCGGCTATTGCTGACGCAGCATTTCCTCGCAGTTGCAGTCAATTTGATGCTGCGATGCAGCTTAAGTCGCGGAAGCGGCCATTCAATGTTGTCGATCTCAGTGGATTTCAAACCGACCTTTCGCCGCATCTTGCACCAATTAGTCGAGTGCGGACGAAGCCACCATTCGCTGCGGCGGCGCCAAAGTCTGCTTGAGACCATTATTGATGATTCATGTGCGCAAGTTTAAGCAATAGCCATGTATGCAAAAAACCTGACCCTTCTTCTTCATCGTCGACTTGCTGAACCGCGATCATATGACGAGACACTAAAGTGATTTGAAAGCCTACGGGGGTATGGGCAACTTCCCCGCGGGCGAGAAAGGGCCGCGCAGCGTCTTACCAACAGTGAGATCGCACGGGCCGTTTTAGGTTTTGTGCCGACATTTAGCGGATGGGCCGGCCATGTGGCACTCATAATGGGCGATCTTCGGCCTGTCGGTGGTGTCGCTGCATCGTTTAAGAAAGCGGCGTCTCTCGAGGAGGCGATGGCCGCGCTACTCAGCAAAGACTCAAATTGCCATGCTCTTGTTTCGCTTACGCTTTCAATAGCCCGAATTCCTGGAAACGATGAATACCAAGCGAAGCTTCTTTTCGAAGAAGAGGGCCAACGGAAAACGACTTCGTATGTTTCGAAATATGCTCTGACTATGGCAGCTGAAGGAGCTGAAAAAAACTTTGATCATGACCGCCCGTTGTCGAGCAATACCCGCCAACTTGTCCTCAACCGAGAGTTCTTTCATGAGCTAAAACGTGACATCGACATTTCGCGTCATTTGAACCGGCCATTGGAAACAGATTGGCGAGAATACGAAACAGAAGAGGAGCGTAACGCTTTCCACGACGGCCTTGGTGCGCGCAGAGGATCAAGTTTCTTAAACTTTGGCGTAGATACCACTGTCACTTGGCCAAAGGAACCAACGCGAGTAGAGTTCGGCGGTCATCATTTAGTGCTTTTTCCCAAAACCAATGAAAACTCGCATTCAATCAGCATCGACCTTCAGGACAGGCGTATTGCGACCGAAGATGCCAGAACTCTTATCAACCGCTTTTTGAGTGTTCTTTCTTGGTGTGATGATCGTCACGCTATCCTGCGAGAAGGTTGGTCTGGAAACCCTGTACCCGTACCCGTGCCAAGGCGTGATATGGCGTCCTCGACAATGTTGATTTGGATGTTCTATCGATCACTGCCCGAGGATAAAGAATTGTTAAACTGCCTTTCCTACTACCGGGAAGGATTGAATGCTTCCGAGGCCGGAATTGCATCGTAGGAAGTGCTGAGCTTCTTCAAAGTTTTTGAGACAGGTTTCAAACACTTGGATAGCAGAGAAATTGGGCGAACCACCCGTGAATGGATAAAGGACGTTTTTGACGAAGCTTGCAAGGATGTCTTACCGGAGCGCTTAAAGCGTTTCAATGAAGACAGGCAGGAAAAAGTGGTTGAAAAGTACGTGTATGAGAATTGTCGCGTCGCAGCAGCACACGCGTCCAAAAATTTTGCGTCCGATGCTGATATGTCCTCCGAAACGCGCAGGCTATCTGTTGCTGCCGATATTATGAGGGCTTTAGCGCGGCACTACATACGAACGGCATTCAGTTTTTCAGATTCATACTTGAGCGATGAAATAAATTGATAGCAGACATTGGGTCAGTGCGCAGCATCAGTCAAACTGGGCTCTCTTCGGGCTCTAGCCGCACAGCGTTCGAACGGCAGACCCCAAGAAATCCGTTCCTTTGCGGCAAAACGGGTGAACGGATAAGATGCGGGACGTTCCTGTCGTTGGCTACGATGATACCAATGCCGAGTTTGCCGCTCTGTCCTGCGTCGCCGCGATGGAATGAGGCCAGATTAGGCCGAAGGCACTGTGCCAGACCTTAGTGGAAATCGCGGCTTGGGAATAAGCGTTTGGCCTGATCGCGCGGGTGATAGGCGCGGGCTTGGTCGCGGGGCGGGCGTGGAGCGTCGTCGGCGGGCGGGTTGGTGATGCCCACGGCATCGTCCATCGGGTGGCCAAGATCGGCGATACGCCCTGACAGGTCCTCGACCTGTTCGGCGATCAGATGCACAACCACGCCTTCGCGCTGCAACCGTCCCGTCACCCGCAACAGTCGCCCGCCCATCACGATGCGGCGAAACCGCTCGTAAACCTTGGGCCAGACCACGATGTTGGACACGCCGGTTTCATCCTCCAGCGTCAGGAAAATTACCCCCGACGCGGTGCCGGGACGTTGGCGGGTAATCACGAGGCCACAGACCGAGGTGCGGCGCAAAGGCGCTGTGGCCAGTTCGGCATGCGGCGTCAGCCCCGTCATCGTCGGGCGCAGCAACTCCATCGGATGTGCGCGCAACGACAGGCGCAGCGCGACGTAATCCTCGACCACCTCCTCGCCCAGATGCATCGTGGGCAGGCTAACCTGCGGCTCGCGCAGGCCCTCGCCGTCCAGCGGATCGGCAAACAGCGGCAGCGGCGCGGGGGCGCGGATCGCGCGCACAGCCCAGAGCGCGTCGCGCCGCGTGAGGTTCATCCCTGTAAACGCATCCGCTTCGGCCAGACGTTCGAGCGTGGCGGGCGACACACCAGCGCGCAGCCACAGGCTTTCGGGATCGGGATAGCCATTGGCGCGCGCGCCTACGATCCACCCCGCATCCTCGGCGCGAAAGCCTTTGATCTGGCGAAACCCCAGCCGCAGCGCCAGCGTCCCGTCGGTGCGGCGTTCCAGCGTGTTGTCCCAAGCGCTGTGATTGACGCAGATCGGGCGCACCTCGCAGCCATGTTCGCGCAGGTCGCGCACGATCTGGGCGGGGGCGTAAAACCCCATCGGCTGGGAATTCAGCAAGGCACAGGCAAAGATTGCCGGATGATGGCATTTGAGCCAAGAGGACACATAGGTCAGCATGGCAAAGGCGGCGGCGTGGCTTTCGGGAAACCCGTAGTCAGCAAAGCCCTCGATCTGGGCAAAACAGGCTTGCGCTACCTCTTGGGGATAGCCTCGGGCCATCATCCCCGCCACAAAACGGTCGCGGTGCGCGCCGATGGTGCCCATCCGGCGAAACGAAGCGAGCGAGCGGCGCAGCTGATCGGCCTCTTCGGCGCTGTAACCCGCGCCGACGATGGCGATCTGCATCGCTTGCTCTTGAAACAACGGCACGCCCAGCGTCTTGCGCGTGACCTCCATCAGCGCGGGACCAAAAGGTTCGGGCGCCTCCAGGCCCTGACGGCGGCGGATATAGGGTTTGACCATGCCGCCCTGAATGGGGCCGGGGCGCACAATCGCGACCTCGATCACCAGATCGTAAAAGGTCGCCGGTTTCATGCGCGGCAGGAAATTCATCTGGGCGCGGCTTTCGACCTGAAACACCCCGACCGCATCGGCGCGGGTCAGCATATCATAGGTCGCCTTGTCTTCCTGCGGGACGGTATCCAGCGTCAGACGTTGATTTTCATGCCGCTCCAGCAGGGTGAACGCCTTGCGGATGCAAGTCAGCATCCCAAGGCTCAGCACGTCGACCTTGAGGATGCCCAGCGTGTCGATGTCATCCTTGTCCCACTCGATCACGGTGCGGTTTTCCATCGCCGCGTTTTCAATCGGGCAAAGTTCATCAAGCCGACCTTGGGTAATGATGAAACCGCCAACATGCTGGCTGAGGTGACGCGGAAATCCGATGATTTCCCCGATCAGCTTGAGCGTCTGCGCAAGGCGCTGATCGTCAGGGTTCAGCCCCAATTCACGGATGCGCGCGGGATCCGCGCCACCATTGGAGGTCCCCCAAATCTGCCCGGACAGAACGGCCGTGACGTCCTGAGACAGGCCCATGACTTTGCCCACCTCGCGGATCGCGGCCCGCGAGCGGAAATGGATCACGGTGGCACAAAGCCCCGCCCGATCGCGTCCGTATTTTTCGTAAATCCACTGGATGATTTCCTCGCGCCGCTCGTGCTCGAAATCGACATCAATATCGGGCGGCTCGCCGCGATGACGTGAAATGAACCGTTCAAACACCATGCCGATCATGTCGGGACTGACATCGGTGATCCCAAGCAGATAGCAGATGATCGAATTGGCCGCCGACCCGCGCCCCTGACACAGAATGCCGCGCGCGCGTGCTTCGGCAACGATATCATGCACGGTGAGAAAATAGGCGGGATAGCCAAGCTCGCCCACAAGGTGCAGCTCCTTTTGGAGCAGGTTGTGGACCCGTGCAGGCGCCCCACGAGGATAACGGCGGGCGACGCCCTCATGGGCAAGGCGGGTCAGGCGCTGTTGCGCCGTTTCCGCGCCCTCCTGTGCATTGGGATAGTCATAGCTGAGTTCCGACAGATCAAAACTACAGCGCGCGGCAATCTCAACGCTGCGGCGCAGTGCGGCGGGATGGTGACGATAAAGCCGCGCCATATCGGCCGGCGCTTTCAGCCGCCGCTCGGCGTTGGGCAGCGCGCGGGTGCCAATGCGATCAATCGTCACCCCCTCACGCAGGCAGGTCAGCACATCGGCGAGTTGGCGGCGCGCGCCGTGGTGCATCAGTGCATCCCCCACCGCGACCATCGGCGTCGAAGCCCGTAAAGCCAGAGCGGCGCAGGCGGTAAACCACGCCTGATCGGAGCCGTCATAACGCGGCGCGACGCCCAAAAAGACGGCGCCTGGATAGTGACGGGCCAGTGTTTGAAGAGGGACAAGCGCTTGGGCAAGGTCAGGTGGTGGCAGGGCAATCATGATCATGCCCTGACACCCCTGTACCAGATCGGCCTGATCCAGATGGCACTCGGCCTTGCCCGCCCGCCGTTTGCCCAAGGTGAGTAGCCGTGACAGCCGTTGATAGGCCGCATGATCGGTGGGCAGCGCCAGCCAGTCCACGGGGCAGTCGCGCAGCACCAGCCGCGTGCCGACGATAAGCTTGGGCAATGGCACGCGGTGGGAAAGGCTCAAATCCTGCGGGGTACCGACCTCTTGGCGTGAACAGGTGTCGGTCTGCGCGCTGGAGCAGAGACGCAGCGCGGCCTCGTTTTCATCCTTGAGCGTTTTAAGGGCGCTAAAGGCGCGCACCACGCCCGCCAGCGTGTTGCGATCCGTGATGGCAATGGCGCTGAGCCCCAGTTCCGCAGCGCGCAACATCAGCTCTTCGGGATGCGACGCCCCTGTCAGAAAAGTGAAATTTGAGGTGACACAGAGTTCAGCGTAGCTCATGCGAATTCTCCGTGGACAAACCATGCGGGAGCTTGGGGGGTGTAAAACAGCCATAGGCGGCGGCCCTCGCGGGTGTCGATTTTCCAGTAATCGCGCAATCCCGAGCGCCAGTTTTCGTCGCTAAGCCACCATTCGGGCGCAATGCGTTCCGGCCCCGTGGCGCGCCCGGTGGTCAATGACATACTGCGCCAGCGAAACCGTTTGGGAGGCGCTGCCCCTTTCGCTGTCAATGGTTCGGGGGGAAACAGCCGCAGCGGACGGGGCCGCAGGCAGACCCAGCCCTTGTCGGGGTCGCTGAAGGCGGCGGGGGCGATGGTAAAACTGCGCTCGGGGATGTGGCTGTCGGCGGGCAAGAATCGCTGGATATTTTCCAGCCCGATGCGGGTACCGATACGGGTGATCAAATCATTCAACTGGTCGGGTTGGTCTTGCGACACACTGGTGATTTGCTGCACCGGCAGCGGTTCAACTCCCACCGCCTCCAGCCGCATCACGTCGATGCCAAAGCCCGCATCTACCGCCGCGACGCCACGCTCGAATAGCGGCAGGATGCGCACCGGATCGCGCATCGCACTGGCAAGGCGCAGTTCGATCTGCTGGCTGTCCCGATCGACGCGGCGTAGGGTCAGTAACAGGCGGCGCACGCCGGCCTCATCGCGGTGCAACTTGGCGCAGAGCGGATCAAGCAGTCGCGCGGTTGCGCCCATCACATCACCAAGCAGGCCAATTGGTTCGGGAAATGTTAGCCGGACACCATAATGGGGGGGCTCAGGGGCAGGATTGATGCTTTCGGGCAGGTCGCCCAAGGCTTGATCGAGGCGGCGGAGCACTTCGGGGCCGAAACGGCGCGCCAGCGGCGCACGCGGCGTCGCCGCCAGATCACCGATACGGCCCAGGCCCAGACGTTGCAGCGCGGTGACCGTGGTAGGTTCCAGCCGTAGCGCCGCCACCGGCAGCGGCTCCAACGCGCCCGTCGTGCTTCCATAATGCGCCAACGCCCATGCCGCGCCTCGTGTATCACCCACCCCCAAGCGGAGTGTGATCGCAGCCCGTTGCGCGCGCTGTCGCATATCTTGTAGCATCGCCGCCTCATCGCCCCATAAATGTGTCGAGCCGGTGACATTTAAAATTAGACCATCCGCACCATCGTGCGCGACCCAAGGGCAATAGCGCGTTGCCCATCGGCGCAGGGCTGCCAGGAATCGCGCGTCCAGATCAGGGCGCGCGGTTTGACTAACCAGCGTTGGGCAAAACGCACGCGCATCTGCAAGGCTCATGCCACGATGCAGACCCAGCCCCTCGGCATGCTGGTTCAGGCAGTAAATCCGGTCGGTGTTTTGTTGATGGAGGGAAAGCGCGAATGGCGCCTCAACAGGACGTGCCTTCAGTGCCCGGTCGGAAGCCAACCGGGGAAACCACATACACACGACGCGCTTCTTGAGACCATCGAACATTCCAGGTACCCATTGTTCCCGATTTGTTCTTAATAATTTCCCACTGCATCAGAGTCGAGTCATTGTCATCTGGATCAAACAATGGGCGCGCCCGCCAACGGGTTTCTGCGGCGTTAGATCCCATACCTTCCGGGATCAGGCACAGCCCTGTCGTCCCACCTGCTTTGGCTGCCAGTTGCAATCGCCGCCCCTCGCGCAGGTTCAGCGGACGGGTGATATCGATCAGCACACACGCCAGCGCGCCATCGCGTAACGCCTCCTCTGCCACGGCCAAACTATCGGTTTGATTATCTGTGCGCGCACTCAAAAGCAGCGCCGGATCCAGCACAGGTGCAAGACCCAAAGGGTTCACCGTTTCGCCCGCCCATGATTGACTTATCCATAGCGTCATACCCTGCGTCACGCTGCCTGCGACTGCTGCAAAAGCCGCCGCCGCAGGTCCACAGGCTTCATGGACCCGCCCGTGGCGTAAAGGGAATATGGTTGCGAAATCTGGCTGCATGACACTATGCCTATCGCGAATACCAGAAAACGCCAACGCATCAATCCTAAGGGTAATCCCCCTAAAAATAGTGGTGTTCAAAAGTAGAATTTTCTCGGCAAGATATCTGAGGAGATTTACGATGAAGAACGGACGATACAGCGACGCACAGATCATGGCCGTGTTGAAGCAGGCAGAGGGTGGCGTGCCGGTCTCTGAGCTGTGCCGCGAGCACGGAATGAGCAGCGCAAGCTTTTACAAATGGCGAGCCAAGTTTGGTGGCATGGACGCGTCTTTGATGTCTGAGATGAAGGATATGGCGGAAGAGAACCGTCGTCTGAAGCGCATGTATGCCGAGATGAGCATGCAAAACGACCTGCTGAAGGAAGCGCATGGAAAAAAGCGTTAAGGCCGTCTCATAGGCGAGAACCTCTCGGTGAATGTGCCATTCACCTACCGGTCAACGGATGGCCATGAATGCAGTTGCGCAATATGGGGTCAGCATCGCTCTGGCCTGCCGGGCGTTCCACCCTCTCATCGAAACTGCGTTTCGACTGCCGGGCAGTGGATCAGCGAGACGTGCTATCGTTACAGCCCTGTTTTGAATGATGAGAACGCAGAGATTGCGGACTGGCTGGAACGCCTGACCACCAACAAGCGTAGCTGGGGCTTTGGTCTGTGCTTTTTGTATCTGCGCAATGCCCAGGGCTATGGATGGAACCACAAACGTGTCTACCGGATCTACTGCGAGCTTGCGCTGAACCTGCGGATCAAGCCCAAGAAACGGCTGAAGCGCGACAAGCCGGAACCGCTGGCGGTGCCTGATAGGCCCAATGAGACTTGGTCGATCGCTGCCCGGCAGGCAATTTGCAGAGCAAATCTGCCGAGAGGGGATTTCATGGCAGACCAGCTTGCGGATGGTCGGTCGATCAGAACACTGAACGTTCTGGATCGCTGCACGGCAGGGTATCGCGCAGCGATGTCCCGAGAGCGGACTTCAATCGCGAAGGTTTGTGCATCGAAGTGGACTTC
>NZ_KZ826484.1 GCF_003205515.1 Litorivita pollutaquae | reverse complement strand
GTATCCGTCCGCTTCCGCCACCTCTGTGACCGTCCCGTCCGCCCCGTCTGGCGCCCCGTTAGCGTATCGTCGCTGCCGGTGAAGGGGGTTCTAGTGTTATCAAACAAATCCCGCAAGTGGTTTTTTCGCAAAACCGTCATTTCTTTCGGCTACCATGATCGTTTCGGCGCTAACAGGACCGAATACCCTAGTAAAATAAGGCGTTTTGCCTATGCAAAAATTTTGACCGCCTCGCGTATTTTCTTTGCTGGTCGCCAGATTACGCGCGAATCCGAGGCTTAAACAGACACTGGGCGTGACCGATATACGCTCAAAGACAGCCTGACCGTGCATAAGCGAAGCAACGGTGCCGTTTAAGGCGCGTTTGAGGCGGAATCGCTATGGGTTCGACTCGGCGTTCGGGCCGATTTGCGACTCGCGACGCCAAATTCGGGGAATCATATTGGATGGGACAGATACGAAGCCCGCTTTGGCGGGCGCATCTCTTCCTCTGCACCGGCTGCCCTCTGTGCACCCGCCACACCGCCACCAGTCGCAGCCAAACGGGAGACACGTATACAATATATATAGCTCGCTCCCGCACCACCGATGCCCTGCCACACCATAGGGCAGATGCCCCCTTGCGGAATCGCGCTTTAACCGAGTAAATAAGTCGGGTAATTCACCGTCCAGCCACCGCAGTCGCGCAGCCCGACACTAGAGACCCCATTTGGAGCCTGCCCTATGATGACCCCTCGTATTTCGATCAACACCCGCGCCGTGATCGCGGCGGCGCTTTGCGCTGCGCCGCTCGCCGTATCCGCCGACACCACACCCGATAGCGCCGCCGTCGCCAATACCTATGCCGCGATTGCTGCGGCCAGCTACGAAGACAGCCTGATCACCGCGCGGGCACTGGATGCTGCGATTGATGCGTTGATTGCTGCGCCCTCTGCCGAAGCCCTGCAAACCGCGCGTGCCGCATGGTTGGCGGCCCGCGTGCCTTATCAACAGACCGAAGTGTTCCGGTTCGGCAATGCGCTGGTGGATGATTGGGAAGGCAAGGTCAACGCATGGCCCTTAGACGAGGGTTTGATTGACTATGTCGATGCCTCCTATGGCGGGGCCACGGACGAAAACGCTCTGGGCGGTCTTAATGTCATCGCAACACCGGCCTTTACGCTTTCAGGCAAAGAGGTGGACGCATCGCACATCACCCCCGCATTCCTCGCAGAAACCCTGCATGAGGCCGACGGGATCGAAGCCAATGTCGCCACCGGATACCATGCCATTGAATTCCTGCTCTGGGGGCAGGATTTGAATGGTCACGCCGCCGGTGCGGGCAACCGGCCCTGGACCGACTATGCAACTGGCGACGCTTGCACCAACGCGCCTTGCGATCGTCGCGGCGCTTATCTGGCCGCCGCTTCGGATCTGTTGGTTTCAGACCTCGAATATATGGCGGGCGCATGGGCGCAAGGCGGCGCGGCGCGCGAGGCTCTTGGCACCGATGGCGCGGCGTTGGCAGCGATGCTAACCGGCATGGGGTCGCTTTCCTATGGCGAGCAGGCCGGCGAGCGGATGCGTCTTGGCGTGATGCTCAACGATCCCGAGGAAGAGCATGATTGTTTTTCCGATAACACCCACAACAGCCATTACTATGACGGTATGGGCGTGCAGAACGTCTATCTGGGTCAGTACACCCGCGCGGATGGCCGTCAGGTCAGCGGCCCGTCGCTGTCGGATATGGTGCGGGCTACCGATCCGGCGTTGGATGCCGAAATGCGCAACAAGCTGAGCGCCACGATGAAAGCATTGGGCCAGATCAAAACCGCAGCCGAAGCGGGCTTTGCTTATGACCAGATGCTTGAGCGCGGCAATGAAGCCGGCGAAGCCTTGATCATGGGCGGTGTGAATGCCCTCGTCGATCAAACCCGTTCCATCGAACGGGCCGTCACGGTTCTGGGTCTCGACAACATTGCATTCGAAGGCTCCGACAGCCTCGACAACCCCGATGCGGTTTTCCAGTAAGCCGCAGGCTCAAGCCGAACACACCGCCGCCCGTTCGGCGGCCTAAGGAGAAGACCATGAAGGCCCCGACCCCTATGACCCGCCGGATGTGCGATGCGCTCCATGCCACGTCCGCTCGCGGCCTCATCCTCCCTGCCAGCCTCGCCGCCGCTTTGATCGGCGGCGGGGCCTACGCGGAGGGCGCGCGCCTATCGCCGTTTTGGCAAGAGATCGCCACCACCGAGCCGCATCTCGATATCGTGCCGCGCACCGAATCCGAGGCCGCGCGCATCGCGTCGGTCACGGCCCCTCCGACAGATTTCACCAAACCCGAAGCCTTCGAGGAAAACCCCGCAGGGGCCGCAACCACCCGGCTGCGCACCGGCGCGGATGCGTTTTCGCAGTTTTCGAATAATATGCCCTTTGAAAGCGAGATGCGCTTCAAACTGGGCAACGGTCTATTTCGCAAACTCTGGGTTGCCTCACCCTCGTCCACCTTGGCGTCTGACGGGCTTGGCCCGATTTATAACGCGCGCGGGTGCCAAAGGTGCCACCTCAAAGACGGGCGCGGTCATCCCCCCGAGGGGCCGGATGACTTGGCCACTTCGATGTTCTTGCGCATTGCCGTGCCCGTGCCTGTGTCTCTGCCCGATGCACAGGCCGAAGACGCCGATGCGCGCAATGCCGCAATTGAAGGGTATATCGCCACGCTTCCCGATCCGACCTATGGCGGGCAGTTCCAGGATTTCGCCAGCACCGGCCACGCGGGCGAAGGCCGGATGGAAATCACCTATACCGAAGAACCCGTCAGGCTCGCCGATGGCGAGACCGTATCGCGGCGCCGCCCAGTATATAAGGCAAGCGATCTTCAATACGGCCCCATGCATAAGGATGCCCAAATCAGCCCCCGCGTGGCGCCGCAGATGATCGGCCTGGGATTGATCGAAGCCATTCCCGCCTCGGATATTCTGGCCTTGGCTGACCCCGACGATGCGGATGGCGATGGAATTTCAGGCCGCCCCAATGTGGTCTGGTCCGGCGAGTTTGACCGCCCGATGTTGGGCCGGTTCGGATGGAAGGCAGGCAAGCCCACTGTCCGGTCACAATCCGCAGGGGCGTTTTCCGGCGACATGGGCCTGTCATCTTCCCTGCACCCTGATCCTTGGGGCGATTGCACCGAAGCTCAAACCGATTGCCGCGCTGCGCTGCATGGTGACGGGGATGCGCGCGGCTTCGAGGTGGATGATGCCGCGCTCGATCTGGTGACCTTCTACAGCCGCAATCTTGCCGTGCCCGCCCGCCCCGATGCGGGTGATGCGCAGGTATTGCGCGGGAAGCAGGTATTTTTTGATCTGGGCTGCGCGTCCTGCCACACACCGCGTTTCGTCACCCATCGGTTGAAGAACCAACCGGAGCAAAGCTTTCAACTCGTCGCGCCTTATAGCGATTTCCTGCTGCATGATATGGGTGAGGGATTGGCCGACCATATGCCCGAGGCCCGCGCAACGGGCCGCGAATGGCGCACGCCGCCTTTGTGGGGTATTGGGAAGACGGAACGGGTCAGTGGCCACACGCAATTCTTGCATGACGGGCGCGCGCGCAACCTGCTCGAAGCGATCCTGTGGCATGGCGGCGAAGCGCAGCCTGCCCGCGATGCCGTCGCTGGCTTGCCCGCAGATGCCCGTGCCGATCTGATCCACTTTTTGGAAAGCCTCTAAATGCCACGCATGATTGCCAGACACCTGCCCCGAGCCCCTCGCGCCGCAACCCTTGCCGTCGCAGCCCTCGCCGCCATGATGATGCTTGCGGCGCGGCCTGCTCCCGCGCAGGAAACCCCGCCACCGGTTCTGTCCGAGGCCGAAAAAGCCGCGCGTGTGGCCGATGTCATCGACGCGCATATCCTGCCGCGCTTTGCCGCATTGGCTGAGACCACCGCGCATCTGGCGGATGTGGCGCGCGCGCATTGCACGGCACAGGACACCGAGTTGCGCGCCGCTTACGACGCGGCCTTTGATGCCTGGATCTCGGCCAGCCACCTGCGGTTTGGCCCGACGGAAACCGACACACGCGCTTTTGCTTTGGCCTTTTGGCCGGACACGCGCGGAGCCACCCCGCGCAGCATCGCTGCAATGATTGCCGCCGAAGATCCCGCCGTGCAAAGCCCTGCGGCCTACGCCGAGGTGTCGATCGCGGCGCGCGGGTTCTATGCGATGGAGGCGCTGCTCTTTGATGACACGCTTTCTGTTGCGGGCAATGCCGATTATCGCTGTGCGTTGCTCCAAGCGATGAGCGCCGACAGCGCGGCAACTTCGGCGGCGATCCTCGCCGAGTGGCAAGACAGCTACGCAGAGGAAATGATGACCGACGGGCCGCGGTATCGCAGCCGCACCGAAGCGGTGCAGGTGCTCTACAAGGTGCTGAACGAAGGACTGGAGTTCACCGCCGATACCCGTCTGGGCCGGCCATTGGGCAGCTTTGAACGCCCGCGCCCGACCCGCGCCGAAGCCCGACGTTCGGGACGGTCCTGGCGGCATGTGATGCTCTCGGTGGCCAGCCTCGAAGATCTTGCGCTGCGATTGGCCGGCGATGACGCTGCGCTTGGCGATGATCTTACAGGGGCGTTCGAACATGCTTTGACGGTTGGTGGGGATCTCGACGATCCGGTGTTTGCGGGTGTGATCGACCCGACCGGACGGCTCAAGATCGAAATCTTGCAACAATCGGTGCAGGCCGCCCGCGCTGTGGTGCGCGGATCGCTCGGGCCGCGCCTTGGCGTGGCGGCAGGGTTCAATGCCTTGGACGGCGATTGATATGACATCGCGCCGCGCTTTTCTGGCGGGGATGCTCGCCTCGTCCCTAACCCCGATCCCGACATGGGCGGACGCGGGCAGTCCGGCGTTTTTGTCGGCGGCGCGGTTGCCGGACGGCGCATATGTGTTGTGCGGGCTCGCAACGAACGGCGGCATGGTATTTCAATTGCCCCTCCCCGCCCGAGGCCACGCGGCAGCAGCGCATCCCAAACGCCCCGAGGTCGTGGCTTTTGCCCGACGCCCCGGCAATTTCGCCATGGTGATCGATTGTGCACGCGGCGCAGTAACCACCGAATTGCATGCCCCCGTGGGGTTTCATTTCTACGGGCATGGCGTGTTTTCACGGGATGCCCGGCGGCTCTATACCACCGAAAACCAATATGACGCGGCCCGCGGCATGATTGGCGTGTGGGATGCCGCGAACGGATACAAACGTATCGGCCATTTCGAAAGCGGTGGCATTGGCCCGCATGAGATTAGCCGCCTGCCCGAAACAGACACATTGATCGTCGCGAATGGCGGCATCGAAACCCATCCTGAGGCGGGTCGCGCCAAGCTCAACCTCGCCACCATGGCCCCGAATCTAAGCTATATTTCCGAGACAGGCGAGATGTTGGAACAGGCTGCACTTGCACCGGACCTGCATCAAAACTCGATCCGCCATATTGACGTGAACGCGGCGGGCGCGGTGGCTATGGGTATGCAATGGCAAGGCGACATGACCGAGGTGCCGCCTTTGGTCGCGGTCCATCGGCGCGGCGGGGCCGTGCAGCTTTTGGATGCGGGAACAGAGCTACACCGCGATGTCGATGGCTATATTGGGTCGATTGCGTTTGATCCTACGGCGGAAATCATCGCCGCGACCTGCCCGCGCGGCGGGCGGGTGTTGCTGTTTGATGCAACCTCAGGGCGCCCGCGCGCGCCAGTGGAGGCCATTGATGCCTGCGGCGTGGCACGACACGGGCGCGGCTTGATCGTGACCAGCGGCACCGGCGCGGTCGGCGCATTGCACGGCACGGACCTCACACCACAGAGCAGGCATAATCTGGCCTTCGACAACCATCTTGTGCGCCTTTAAGCAAGGCATGGGCGCGACGCGCGCAGCTGTCGTCCATTAAAATATCATATGGCAGGCACACCGCCCGTCACCGCCCACCGGCACCCTCCACCATAGCCACTGGTCAAAACCTCCAAATTATGTTAGCGCTAGCATGACTCGTCACGCCAGAGGAGACTGCCATGACCACCACACTTGCCATCAATGGATTTGGACGAATTGGCCGCTGTGTTCTGCGGGCCTTAATTGAATCAAACCGCACTGATTTGGACATTGTCGCCATCAACGACCTGACCCCGATCGAAACCACTGCACATCTATTGAAGTATGATAGCGTTCACGGACGGTTTCACGCCGATGTCGCGGTCGATGGCGATCATTTGGTGATCAACGGCCACCGTATTCGCGTCACCGCAGAACGCGATCCGGCGAAACTGCCATGGGCGGGGGTTGATGTCGCACTTGAATGCACCGGGATTTTCACCACCCGCACCAAGGCCGCGGCGCATCTGGAAAACGGAGCGGGCAAAGTGTTGATTTCCGCCCCGGCAGACGGCGCCGACAAGACCATCGTTTTCGGCGTCAATGATGACACCTTGACCGCCGATGATGTGATTGTCTCGAACGCCTCTTGCACCACGAATTGCCTCGCCCCCGTGGCCAAGGTGCTGGATGATGCTTTCGGAATTACAACCGGATATATGACCACGATTCACAGCTATACCGGCGATCAACCGACATTGGATGCCGCGCATAAGGACCTTTATCGCGCCCGCGCGGCAGCCCTGTCGATGATACCGACCTCGACCGGCGCCGCCCGCGCCGTCAGCCTTGTTCTGCCGCATCTGAAAGGCAAACTGGACGGATCGGCCATACGGGTCCCAACACCGAATGTCTCGGTCATCGACCTGACGTTTATGCCTGCCAAACCTGCCACGGTTGAAACCGTCAATGCTGCGGTCCGCAGCGCGGCCCGCGCAGGATCGTTGGCGGGGATTTTGGACGTGGCCGACGCACCACTGGTCTCCAGTGACTTTAATCACGATCCGCATAGTTCGATCTTTGCCGAGGCACAAACCACCGTGACCGAAGGCGGCATGGTGCGGGTGCTGAGCTGGTATGATAACGAATGGGGGTTCTCGAACCGGATGCTCGATACTGCGGCCAAGCTTGCGGCCGTGGGGCAATCGGCGCGCGCTGTGGCTTAACCGGGCATCTGGAATCACCAAACCGCGTGGGTCGGCATGCCTAGGCAATGCTCTCTTGACCCGCGCCTAAATCTTGCGCGTCAAAGCCCCGGCAAGATCGCCAAGGATCGGGCAATCGGGGCGATGATCGCCGCAGCAGGCCTGCACCAGATCCGACAAGGTGTCCTGCATGGATTGCAACTGCGCAATCTTCTCCTCGATCCGGCCAAGATGCTCTTGCGCAATACGTTTCACATCGGCGCTGGCCCGACCCGCATCCTCGTAAAGCGCCAGAAGACTGCGGCAATCCTCAATCGAAAACCCCAAGGCACGGGCCCGGGCAATGAAGGCCAACTTGTGCAAATCCGCCGCACCAAAATCACGGTAGCCATTGGCGCTGCGCAGTGGCGCGATCAACCCGATGTCTTCGTAATAGCGAATGGTCTTGGCGGGCAGGCCGGATTTTTCGGCGGTCTCTCCAATGTTCATGCAGCTTCTCCTTTCGCGATGGGGGATATGGCAGGCACGTCCGTCAATACCGGCGTCACCCGGCGCAAGCGCAACGCATTCGACAACACGAAGATCGAGCTCAGCGCCATCGCCCCCGCACCCAACATCGGAGAAAGCGTCACGCCGAACGCCGGATAAAGCACCCCTGCCGCCACGGGGATCAGCGCGGCATTGTAGGCAAAGGCCCAAAACAGATTTTGCCGAATGTTGCGCATGGTTTTGCGCGACAGATCAAGCGCCGTGACCGCCCCGACAGGATCACCAGAGACCAACACCACATCGGCGCTCTCTATGGCGACATCGGTGCCGGTGCCTATGGCCAATCCGACATCGGCTTCGGCCAAGGCCGGTGCGTCGTTGATCCCGTCACCGGTAAAGGCCACCGCGCCATAGCGATCGCGCAGGGCCACAATCGCGGCGGCCTTGTCCTCGGGGCGCACCTCCGCCTCGACGTGATCAATCCCGAGATCTGCGGCGACAGCATCGGCGGCGGCCCGTGCATCGCCGGTGATCATGGCAACCTTGACGCCGCGCGCATGCAGCGCTTTGACCGCCGCCGCCGCAGAGGGTTTCGGCGCATCCGCAACGCTGATCAGCGCCGCCAAAGCGCCGTCAATCGCCACGAACAAGGGGCTGGCGCCCGCTGCGTCGCTTTCCGCCAGGGCCTTCGCAAATGGCGCAAGGTCCAGCCCCGCTTCACCCATCATCCGTGCCGATCCGATGCGCAGGGCGCGGCCTTCGACTTCGGCCTCGATCCCGGCGCCCGTCACCGCGCGAAAGGCCTCTACCTCGGGTAGGTCCATCCCTTTCGCCGCGCGCAGGATCGCACGGGCGACGGGATGCTCCGATCCGCTTTCAGCGGCGGCAGCGAGGCGCAACACATTGGCGCGCTCAAAACCTGCTGTACACAGGACCTCACGCACATCAGGCTGGCCTTCGGTCAATGTTCCGGTCTTGTCAAAAGCCATAACCTTGACCGCAGACAGGCGTTGCAACGCATCCCCCTTGCGAAACAAGACGCCCAATGCCGCCGCCCGACCAGTCCCGACCATGATCGACGTCGGCGTCGCCAAACCCATCGCGCAGGGACAGGCAATGATCAACACCGACACCCCCGCGACCAATGCGGACCCCAATGCCGGCGCAGGGGCAAAAATCATCCATGCCGCCACAGTGAGCAGGGCAATGGCAATCACCACCGGCACGAACACCCGCACCACGCGGTCGGCCAGTGCCTGTACCGGCAATTTGCCGCCCTGTGCCCGTTCGACCATGGCGACGATCTTGGCCAAAGCCGTATCTGCGCCGACAGCCGTGGCCTCGTATTGCAACACGCCCTGCGTGTTGATGCTGCCTGCGCTCAAGGATGCGCCTTGGGTTTTGGCAACGGGCACCGGTTCGCCGGTCATCATGCTTTCATCGACATAGCTCTCGCCCGCGCGCACCACGCCGTCGACCGCCACCCGCGCCCCCGGGCGCAGGCGCAATAGATCGCCGACGACGACCGCGCTCAACGGCACTTCGGTCCAATCTGCGCCGCGCCGGACCTCGGCCACGTCAGGGCGCAAGGCAATCAGCGCCCGTATCGCCGCCCCCGCGCGGCCTTTGGCGCGGGCTTCCAACCAGCGCCCCAAAAGGATCAATGCCACGATCACGGCGGCCGCTTCGAAATAGACCGCTGCCGCGCCATCGGGCAAAATGCCCGGCGCGAAAAGCGAGATCACCGAAAACGCATAGGCCGCACCTGCGCCCAGTGCGACAAGGCTGTTCATCTCGGGTGCGCCGCGCAGCAACGCCGGAATACCACGGATGAAAAACACCCGTCCGGGCCATAAGAAAATCAACGTGGTCAAAATAAACTGCCCCATCCAAAGGGCGTCCTGGCCGTAAAGGCCCATCAGGAAATGATGGAACGGCGGGAATAGATGCCCGCCCATCTCGACCACAAACACCGGCAGAGCCAACGCCCCCGCCACGCCTGCCGACCATGCCGCACGGCGCAATTCTGCATCCCGCCGCGCCGCGCCGGCATCTTCCTCTGCGCCAGCGCCATCCGCCGCGCCCCGCGGATGCGCCTCATATCCCGCCGATGTAATGATCCGCGCCAATTGCGCGGGATCGGTGGCCCCCTCAAGGTAGCGCACCTGCGCCGTGTCGGCGGCGAAGTTTGCCGTGGCCTCAACCACCCCTTCGGCGCCGCGCAATGCGGTTTCGACACGTCCGACACAAGAGGCGCAGCTCATTCCCGAAACATCGAATACAACCTCACGGGTGCGCGCCGGGTATCCTGCCTTGGTCAGAGCTGCGACCACATCCCGGGTCAGAACCGCCGCATCGACACCGGCCTTTGCGGTAATGGTTCCACGTTCGGTGGCCAAATTAACCGAAGCTTCCGCCACGCCTGGTGTCCCTGCGAGAGCCCGTTCGGCCCGCCCCACGCAGCCTGCGCAATGCATTCCGTCGATGGAAAAACTGATCCCATCGCGGGAGGCCTTGCGCGGCTCTGCGGCATCGTGCCCGCCAACGGGGGCGACGTGACGGGGCGTGTCATCGCCCGTGTGGGCGGGCGTTTGTGAATCATCGTGGGGCATCGGGGCGGCCTTTTTGCATCATCTCGACAGGCATATAGTCCTTCCAGTCGTGGGAAGGTCAATAGCGTGCCGGATGCCGCCCGCCCTAAAGCGACATTCTGCCATCCCGGCTACGTGTCCTGAGGACCCCACCCGCCGCCGCCCGGTGTGCGCATCACAAAAAGCCCGCCGGCAGGCAGGTCAATTTCTGCGTTGCCCTCCAAACTGATCCGCGTTCCGTCCGGCATTTGCGCGTTGTTCTCACCCACCGCCCCCGCATCGCCGCCCGCCGCGCCAAAGGGCGGCACAATGCGATGGGAACAAAGCGTGGTTACGGTCACCGGCTCAAGCATCCGCAAATGCCGTTCGGCCCCGTCACCACCGCGCCAGCGCCCCGCTCCGCCCGATCCGCGCCGGATGCCGAAATGCTCCAGCCGCACGGGAAAGCGTTTCTCCAAAATCTCGGGATCGGTCATGCGTGTGTTGGTCATATGGCTTTGCACCGCGCCGCATCCGTCAAATCCCGGCCCCGCCCCGGTGCCGCCGGCAATGGTTTCATAGTTTTGGAAGGTCTCATTCCCCCAGATGAAATTATTCATCGTGCCTTGCGATCCGGCCATCACGCCCAGCGCCCCATAAAGCGCGTTACAGGCGGCTTGACTGACCTCCGTATTGCCCGCAATCACGGCGGCAGGATAACGCGGGTTTAACATGCTGCCTTCGGGCGCGATGATCTCAACCGGTTTGAGGCAACCCTCGTTCAGCGGGATTTCCTTGCCCACCAATGTGCGGAACACATAAAGCACCACAGCACGGCAAATCGCAAAGGGCGCATTGTAATTGCCTGCGTCCTGCGCCGAGGTGCCGGTGAAATCCACCGTGGCACGTCCGGCGGTCCGGTCCACCCGAAGGGCAACCTCTATTTTGGCGCCGCTGTCCATCGGATAGGTGAAACGCCCGTCCGGCAGATCGGCCAGAATGGCCCGCACGCTGGCCTCGGCATTGTCTTGCACATGCCCCATATAGGCGGTGATCACATCGGCACCATAGCGCGCCGCAATCTGCAAAAGCGCGCGGCGACCGGTTTCATTGGCGGCGATTTGCGCCTTGAGGTCCGCGATATTTTGGTCAGGGTTGCGGGCGGGGTATTTGCCCGACGCCAACACATCGCGTGCTGCGGCTTCCAAAAATGCGCCGCCCTTCATCACTTGCATATTGTCGATGAGCACGCCTTCGTCGTCGATGTGGCGGCTGTCGGGCGGGCCGGACCCCGGGGTGCGGCCCCCGATGTCGGCATGATGCCCGCGACTGCCCAACCAATAGGCCGCGCGCCCGCCCACAAACACCGGCGTCACCACGGTCACATCGGGCAAATGTGTCCCGCCCGAAAACGGCGAATTGAGCATGAACGCATCGCCGTCCTGCACATCACGATTGCGGCGCATCACCTCTTTGATGCTGTCCGACATAGACCCCAAATGCACCGGCACATGCGGGGCATTGGCGACCAAATCACCGCGCGCATCGAAAATCGCGCAGGAAAAATCGAGCCGTTCCTTGATGTTCACCGACCAAGAGGTATTGGCCAAGGTTGCGCCCATTTGATCGGCGACCGACATGAACAGATTGCTCATCACCTCAAGCAAGACCGGATCGGCCTTGGTTCCCGCCGCCGCGCTGCGCGGGACCGCAGTGTCTCGCGTTAGGATCAGGTTTCCGGCTTCGTCGGGCGCGGCGCTCCACCCTGCCTCAATCACGTTGGTTCCGGTGGCTTCGGTGATGACGGCGGGGCCGATAACGCATGTGCCAAGGCCCAACGTATCGCGGTCATAAAGCGGCACATCACCCCATGCCTGCCCCAGATAAAGCGGCACCATCGCGGCGGCCTGTGCATCGCCGGCTGGCATGGTGTTGGCGGGCACATCAGGGGCGTGGCCTATGGCTTCGGCGGCGAGCATATCAAACAGAACCGCGCGCTCGGGCGAGGCAAAGCCAAAGCGCTGGCGATGGGCCTCTTCAAATGCGGCACGCATGTCATCGGCGCTGCCGAAGGGCACCTCAAGCGGTTGATGCGATCCCTCATAGCGCAGATGCGCATGCAGGTGCAGCCTTGGGGAAGATGCGCCTTGCTCTTCGACCTCGGCGCGGGCCTCGGCGGCGATGGCCTCCAAACCCGCGCGGGCGGGCGCAACGTCGGCCAAAGGCCCGTCATGTTGCACCTCGCGCAGGGCGCGGATTTCGGCCAAACCCATGCCATAGGCCGACAACACCCCCGCATGCGGATGCAACATCACCCGCCGCATTCCCAATGCATCGGCGACAAGGCAGGCATGTTGTCCCCCCGCCCCGCCAAAGCATTGTAAGGTATAGCCGGTCACATCATGGCCCCGCTCGACCGAGATTTTCTTGATCGCATTGGCCATGTTGTCGACGGCGATGCGCAAGAAACCGGCAGCGATATCTTCGGGGCGCATTGCCAGTTGTCCCGTGGCGGCGGCGACCTCGGCAGCCAGCCGTGCAAACCCCGCACGCGCAGCCTCCGCATCAAGAGGTTGATCCCCGTCAGGGCCGAACACCGAGGGAAAGTAATCCGGGTTCAGTTTGCCCAGCATCACGTTGCAATCGGTCACGGTCAGCGGTCCACCACGCCGGTAGCACGCCGGCCCCGGATCGGCGCCGGCGCTTTCCGGCCCGACTTGAAACCGCCCGTCGCGGAAGCTGCAGATCGAGCCGCCCCCCGCCGCAACGGTGTGAATATCCATCATCGGCGCGCGCATCCGCACGCCTGCGACCTCGGTCTCAAAGCTGCGCTCATAGGCACCGGCATAGTGGCTGACATCGGTGGACGTGCCGCCCATATCAAAACCGATCAACCGGTCGTACCCTGCGGCTTCGCCGGTTTTGACCATGCCGACAATGCCGCCCGCCGGACCTGACAAAATCGCATCGCGCCCCTGAAACCGTCCCGCATCGGTCAATCCGCCACTGGATTGCATGAACATCAACCGCGCGCAGGCGCGGCCAAGATCAAGCGCGCCAGCGACCTGATCCACGTAGCCGCGCAGAACCGGCGAGAGGTAAGCATCGACCACGGTGGTGTCACCACGCCCGACCAATTTGGCGAGGCGCGAGACCTCATGCGAGGTAGAAATTTGGGTGAACCCGACCTCGTGTGCAATCCGGGCCGCGCGGGTTTCATGCGCGGGATTGAGATACCCATGCAGTCCCGCAATCGCCACGGCGCGCAGGCCTTCATCAAACGCCGATTGCAAATCCGTGCGCAGGGCCGCCTCCTCCAAGGGGCGCAATACTCCGCCCTCGGCATCCAAGCGTTCATCCATCTCGACCACACGCTCATAAAGCAATTCAGGACGCTTGATGTGCAAATCAAACAAGCGCGGCCGCGATTGATAGCCGATCTGTAAAAGATCACCAAATCCCTTGGTGATCACCAGCAATACCCGCTCACCCTTGCGTTCAAGCAGCGCATTGGTTGCCACGGTGGTGCCCATTTTGACATGGGCGATGGACCCGTCCGCAAAAGGCGCATCCGCCGCCAGCCCCATCAAATCGCGGATACCCTGCACGGCAGCGTCCTTATAGCGTTCGGGGTTTTCCGACAGAACCTTATGCGTCACGATCTGCCCATCGGGACGACGCGCAACGATATCGGTAAACGTGCCGCCACGATCAATCCAGAATTGCCAAGCGGGCGGTGTGATGGACTGCGCCTGTGATGCGGTGTTGCGATCGGTCATAGCAAAAGCCCCGTGATGAATCTCCTGCGCCAACGGCGGGACAAAACCCATTGCGGCACCTGCGCAAATTGCTCAGCCCCCGGCGCAAATGTCAACGCGCGGGGTCTGACATACCGGCCAGCCGGGCGCATTCCGGTTAAGACCGTTACGCTTCCGGCCTTGTTGCCAGTCGATCCCGGCACAGGTTCGGATGCCGATACCATTAGACCGAAGACGCTGCGCGGATTACGCAGCTCTTTACATATTTTATTTTCCGAATATATAAGAAATCTCTTCTCACCGCGACATGCACGCACCGCTTCGATAAGGTCCTTTGATGAACCGCCTGATCCCCTCCCGCGCCCAAGTTGAACGACACCTGCCGATTCTGCAGTGGAGCAAGACCTATAACCGCGCGACGCTCACCTCGGACGGGGTTGCGGCAATCATCGTAACGATCATGTTGATCCCGCAATCGCTTGCCTATGCCCTTCTGGCGGGACTTCCGGCGCAGATGGGGCTTTATGCGTCGATCCTGCCATTGGTGGCCTATGCGATTTTCGGCACCAGCCGTGCATTGGCCGTGGGTCCGGTGGCGGTTGTCTCATTGATGACGGCGGCGGCGGTGGGCAATATGGCGCTGCAAGGCACGGCAGAGTATGCTTTGGCGGCCGTGACGTTGGCCTTTATGTCCGGCGTGATTTTGTTGGTGATGGGCGTGTTCCGGTTGGGGTTCTTGGCGAATTTCCTATCGCATCCGGTGATCGCCGGCTTCATCACCGCATCGGGCGTTTTGATCGCCACATCGCAACTCAAACATATCTTTGGCATTGAGGCGCAGGGTCACAACCTGATCCAGCTCTTATCCTCCTTGGTCGGGCACCTCGCACAGACCAACATCATCACGCTCGTCATCGGTGTGGCCACGGTGGTGTTCCTGTTTTGGGTCCGCAAGGGGCTCAAACCCGCGCTTTTGGCCACAGGGATGGCGCCGCGTCTGGCAGATATTCTGGCCAAGGCCGGACCCGTCGGGGCCGTCGTCGTCACCACATTGGCGGTCTGGCTGTTCAATCTTGACGAAGCGGGCGTCAAAATCGTCGGTGCCGTGCCCAGCGGCCTGCCCCCGCTCACCGTGCCCAGCTTTGACCCCGACATCTGGTCACAGCTGTTCGTCGCGGCCTTGCTGATTTCGGTCATCGGCTTTGTCGAATCCGTATCGGTGGCCCAAACCCTCGCCGCAAAGAAACGTCAACGCATTGTACCGGACCAGGAATTGGTCGGCCTTGGCGCCTCCAATATCGCTGCCGCGCTATCGGGCGGCTATCCGGTCACTGGCGGTTTTGCCCGCTCGGTGGTGAATTTCGACGCGGGGGCCGAGACCCCTGCGGCAGGGGCCTTCACCGCCATCGGCATCGCGCTCGCTGCGCTTTTACTGACCCCGCTTTTGTTCTTTCTCCCCAAAGCGACCCTTGCTGCGACCATCATTGTGGCGGTCATGTCCTTGGTGGATTTCTCGATCCTGACCAAGACATGGGCCTATTCCAAGGTCGATTTTGCGGCGGTGTTTGCGACGATCTTCCTCACGCTGATCTCTGGCGTCGAGGTGGGTGTCTCAACCGGCGTGGCGCTATCGATCCTGCTGTTCCTTTATAAAACCTCCCGGCCACATATTGCCGAGGTCGGCCTCGTTCCCGGCACCCAACATTTCCGCAACATCAAACGTCATACGGTGGAAACCCACCCTGACGTTCTGGCGATCCGCATCGACGAGAGCCTCTATTTCGCCAATGCGCGTTTCTTGGAGGATTACATATATGACCGCGTGGTCTGTGATCAGCCGATCAAACATGTGGTGTTGATGTGTTCAGCGGTAAACGAAATAGACATGAGCGCGTTGGAGAGCCTCGAAGAAATCAATCACCGTCTGAATGGCATGGGGATTGCGCTGCATCTGTCCGAAGTCAAAGGGCCGGTGATGGACAAATTGGCGCGCAGCCCGTTCCTGAAGGAGCTGACCGGGCAGGTGTTTTTATCGCAATATGATGCTGCTGTGGCCTTGACCCCGAAGACGGCTGCAGACGGCACCGCATAACCCACGCAAGCGTCCGGCACGTATAGATATACGCCGGTTAGATACACGCTTGCGCGGTTTATGTGGTGACTTACCGGCGCCGGTATCGGCGGCATTGATTTTGGCCCGCACGGCGGCTACCTGTGGCGCATGCAAAGCACAACATCTTTCCCCGAATGGATTGGCGTTCTACGCCATGGCTCTGGCACATTTACCGGTTGGGCCTATCGCGGGCGCAGCACGCTTGGTCAGGCCGCCGGCGACACGGCAAGCCGCCTGATGGAGCATCTGGGCGTGCCTGCCAAAATGCCTGCGATTGTGGCCGACGACAGCGCACATGGGCTGACGGCCCTGCCGGCGGCGATCCTGCCGGACGCGGCAGATTTGACAAAGAACCCAAGCCTGAACGGGATGGAACAGACCGCCCCTGCCGCGATCTTGTCCCCTTCGGCAAGACTGCGCATCGCCGGTTTTCTGGCGCTGAACCCTGATTGGGACGGGGTGGTGTTGCTTGTCATAGACGGGCGCAGTCATTGGGTGCATCTAAGCGCAGGCGAAGCGGTCAGTATGATCAGTTTCCTCACCCCGATGCTGGCGGCCAACCTTGGTGCCCCCTTGGGCGACGCCGCGCCGGATATTAAGGCGTTGACCAACAGCCAATCGCGGCCCGAAGCCTTGGCCGCGCACCTGTCATCCGCCGATTTAACCGGCGATGAGGCGGCGATTGCAGGGTATCTGTTAGGGGCGGAACTGTCGGCCAGCAAACCCTATTGGCTGGGACAGAACCTTGCCCTGATCGCAGATAGGCGCAGCGCCAGCGCCTATCGCGCTGCGCTGGCGGCGCAGGGATTGACGGTGACCGAAACCGATGCCGATGCAATGGCGCAAAACGGGTTTATTGCGCTGCACGATTGCTTGAACCCGGTGGCCTGAGCGCGGCCTCGGCGCAGCGCACCTCTCCATGCCGTGCACTTCGACAGCCTACCGCAACCCGCGCGGCGGATAATGTGCGGCAACCTATCCCGCCAAAGGCGCACCTCTGCGGGCGCGGTGCGGACCAAAGAGCGCTGCAAGTGCAAGGATGATCCCTGACACGACCGCGATCATCCCCGCCGCGCTGACCGAATTATCGAAACCGAGCCAAAGCGGGCCATAGCCGGCAAAGACATATCCAAGCACTGCCGAGGTCACGGCAAATACCATGCTCCATGCGACTTGACGGCCCAACTGGTTGGTCATCATCCGCGCGGCGGCGGGCGGGCAGATGAACATTGCAATCACGATGATCGAGCCAACCGCATCAAAGGCCGCCACCGCAGCAATGGCCGAGACCGCCACCAATGCCCCGCCCAACGCGCCTGTGCGCAGGCCAAGCGTGCGGGCGAACCCTTCGTCAAAGCTGGAGATCGCAAGCGCCCGCCAAAACAGCGCGATAAATCCGATCACCGCAACCAGAACCGCCGCCATACGCCACAGCTCCGGCGGCACTCCGCGCAGTGCTTCGGCCTCAAACAGCGAATGCCACCCGAAGGCGTCAAGCCAGATCAAGCTTTCCAAATTGCCATAAAGCGCGTGTTCCACGTCCAAATGCACCGAAGAGGTATCCGAAAGCTCCAGCAACAAAACCCCGCCGGCGAACATGGTGGTGAACACAACGCCCATCGCTGCGCCCGGCTCGATCCGGCCGATGCGGCGCACGGCTTCAATCAACAGAACTGCAATCAGGGCCGCGCCCCCCGCGCCCAACATCATTGGCCATGTGGCCACCATACCGGTCAACAAGAATGCCACGACGATGCCGGGCAGAACCACATGGCTGATCGCATCACCGATCAGCGCCTGACGGCGCAACACCAGAAAGTTTCCCGGAAGCGCACAAGCCATTGCGGCGAAACTGCCGATGAGCAGCGGGGTCAGGGACAGGGGAACAAATTCTGCGCCGCTCATGGCATCACCTCCGGCGTGGCACGGGGCAATTTTGCGTCAATCGCCGCGATCTGATCGGGGGTAAGAACCGCGCCCACATCGGTCAACCCGTCATATTGCGCCGCAGCGCTTTCCAATGCGGGATCGGCGCGCAAAATCTGCCAACGCTGCTCGTCCCGGCCCATCTCTGATGCGGCTTTGCTGCCTGCGGCCGTGGGCACCCCGTCGCCGCGCAGCAATCCTTCTCGTTGCAACAATCGCCGCGTCAGCGGTTCATAAATCGGTTGACCATTGGCCAGTGACAGCAGCCCCTGCCGCAGATGCACCGCGCGGTGAAACCTCTGCCGCCGCACGAGTGTCGCCAAAACCCCGCGCTCCGGCGCAACAAGCAAAGAGACCACGAAAATCGCCGAGCCAACCAAGACGATGATCGGCCCGGTTGGCAGGCTGGGCGCAGAAGCAGAAATTGCCGCGCCGACAAAGCCGGAAATCCCGCCGATCAACCCCGCCAAAGCGGCGACATGACCCGACCGGGCGCTCCAAAAACGCGCCGCGACCGGCGGAATGATCAACAGCGCCACGATCAAGATCAACCCGACGATTTTCAGCCCCACCACAGTCACGGCCGTCACCAACCCCATCATGGCAAAATCAATCCGCGCCAAAGGCCAGCCGGCGCCTGCGGTATATTCGGGATCAAAGGCCGCCAATGTCATCGGCCGGCGCAAGAGCACCACCAACACAACCGCCAATGACCCGCCCAAGGCGATCACCACCGCTTCGGATCGCAACATCCCCGCTGTCGCGCCCAACAAAAAGCTTTCCAATCCGGCTTGTCGTCCGGCACTCATGGTCTGGATCACGGTCAACAGAACCACCCCAAAGCCAAAGAACACCGACAGCACCGCGCCGATACTGGCGTCTTCGGACAGCCGCGTGTGCCGCGTCAGCCAGCCAACGCACAAGAGGCCCAGCACCGCCGAAATCGCCGATCCTGTCATCAAACCGATCAAGCTACGCCCCTCACCCCCAAGCGCCACCATGACCATGAAGGCGATGCCGACCCCCGGCAATGTCGCATGGCTGATTGCATCACTGACCAACGCGCGTTTACGCAGGAATAAAAACGTGCCGGTCACCCCGGCCGCCGCGCCCAAGAGCGCCGCACCCACCGCGACCAGCGTCGCATTATACCCCATTTGCAAACTCAAAGCGGCGAACAGCTCCGTCATATCAACCCGCTCCGCCGACAGTGCCAGACCCCTTGGGCGCAAGGCCGGACGCGAGATCCTTGCGCGGCGGCACCACAGGGGTGATCTGCGAGGCGGGATCGAGCTGCGCCGTAACGAGGCGCCCGCCATAGGCTTTTTGCAGGTTGTCGGGCGTGAACGCCGCCTCGACCGGTCCCTCGGCGATCCGGGATTTGTTGATCAGGAAGACATGATCGAAATAATCCTTCACCGTGGCCAGATCATGGTGCACCGCGACGACGGTCTTGCCTTGGTCTTTCAACGCTTGCAGCACCGCAATGATCGCTTTTTCGGTTGCGGCATCGACACCGGCAAAGGGTTCATCAAGCAAATATAGATCGGCCTCTTGCGCCAGCGCACGTGCCAGAAACACCCGCTGTTGTTGCCCGCCGGAAAGTTGACCGATCTGGCGATGGGCAAAATCGGACATGCCGACACGTGCAAGACTCTCGGCCGCGCGGGCACGGTGCGCCCCCGTCATCCGCCCCAACAAGCCCAACTCGCGGTAAAGCCCCATCGCAACCACGTCGATCACACGGGCCGGAAAATCCCAATCAACCGACGCCCGTTGTGGCACATAGGCGATGCGCGCCCGCATCTGCGCCAAGGGTTTGCCGAACACGTAAGCCTCGCCCGAGAGGGTAGGCACCACGCCAAGCGCCGCCTTGAGCAAGGTGGATTTCCCCGCGCCATTGGGACCGATAATGGCCATCATCGCACCGCGCGGCACAGTCAGATCAACGGAGAACACCGCTGGTTTCTCACCGTAAGACACCGTCATGCCACGGATCGCCAATGCGGCGGTGGCAATGTCAGATCTTTGCGCCATTGAAGGTATATCGTTCTGGGTCATGCGTGACCTCCCAATTGGCCATTCATCCCGCGCGGCGGCACGTCGGCCCCCAGAGCACGGGCAATGGTGGTAATGTTATGATCGAGCATGCCAATATAAGTCGCCTCATAGGTGCCGGGCGGGCCCATCGCATCCGAGAACAATTCGCCGCCAATCGCCAACCGATGCCCCTGCGCCGCACACCCTTCGATCAAAGCGCGAATGTTGCGATCCGACACCGAGCTTTCGACAAAAACGGCACGAATATCGCGGGCGACCAACATATCGACCAATTGCCCGATGCGGTTCAATCCGGCCTCGCTTTGGGTCGATATGCCTTGGATACCAATCACCTCCAACCCGTAGGCGCGGCCAAAATAGCCAAAGGCGTCATGAGCGGTGAGCAGAACGCGGGCAGCATCGGGGATCTGGTCCAACGCGGCCGTGGCATAGCCGTGCAACGCGGCGATCTCGGCGCGGTGACGGGCGGCCGCTTGGGCCAATGCCTCGGCGTGCTGCGGCATCGCGGCGATCAACGCCGCCTCGACTGCGGTGATAACATCCGCCCATAACATCGGGGCCATCCAGACATGCGGATCAAACCGGTTTTCATATTGGCCATAGGGCATCAAAACAGATGCCGGCAGGGATTCAGCCACTGCCACCGCCGCCCTCCGGTGACCCAGTTTAAGCAAAAACTCTTCCATCTGTGCTTCGAGATATAACCCATGCCAAAGCACCAAATCCGCACGCACCATGGCAACGATATCACTGCGGGTCTGGCGATAGGAATGCGGATCGACGCCCGACCCCATCAACCCGCGCACCTGGACAAATGGCCCAGCGATCTGCGTCACCGCATCGGCGATCATGCCGGTGGTCGCCACAACGGCAAGCGGCGTGCTGCGGGGGTCCGGCTCTGTTTGTGAGCGATTTTGCGGGACCATCTGCGTCCCAGTTGTTTCCGCCGCAAATGAAGATCGCGCGCCCAGCAAAGCATAGCCTGCTGCCCCTGACATCAAGGTCAGCATGTGGCGGCGCGTCGCTATCGGTATTTTTCGCTGTTTCATGCGACATATATGCGAATGATTCTCAACTTCGTCAACCAAAATGCGAATAATTCGCAACTAGACCAGACAATTTTCTCAAATCGCTCTGACCCAAGTGAATTTGCCCCTGTAATAGGCAACTTGCGCAATCACCGTCGCTATGACCCCCGAGAGCGTTACCAGACGACCCGAAGCGGCAAAACTCCGCGACCCGCACCGGGACGCGACTTGCCAAGAATGCGGCCCCGTGACACCCTGACAAATATGGCCTGAACGGGTCTGTGCACAGGGCGCGATGGACTGCGCCAATCGACGAGGGCGAAGGCGAGGGCCAGATGACGCAAAAGACTGCAAAGACCGCGCCGGACAGCTGTTTGGGCAGCACGCCGATGCACCTCCCCCAGACCGTCGAACCGCGCAATCCGGGTATGGACCTCGACCTTGACTGGGTGATGCGCGCGCAGGCCAATACATCCGCAATCGAACGGCGCGCGGCGCAACTCGGCACCCGCCGCTCGGTCAAAAAGGAATATCAAGCCGCATGGCTTCTTAAGGCCGTGACTTGCATCGACCTGACCACCTTGTCGGGCGATGACACGGCCGGCCGCGTCCGGCGACTGTGCGCCAAAGCGCGGCAACCCTTGCGACCCGACCTCTTGGAGGCGCTGGATATGCAGGGGCTGACAACAGGCGCGGTCTGCGTCTACCACGAAATGATCGCTCCTGCGGTCGCAGCGCTGGAGGGGACAGGTATTCCCGTCGCCGCCGTGTCCACCGGATTTCCGGCGGGACTGTCTCCCTTTGATTTACGGGTGAAAGAGATCGAAGCCAGTGTCGCGGCAGGCGCCAAAGAGATCGATATCGTGATCTCGCGCCGCCATGTTTTGACCGGCAATTGGCAGGCGCTTTATGACGAAATGCGCGCCTTTCGTGCGGCCTGCGGCGCAGCGCATGTAAAAGCGATTTTGGCCACGGGGGAGCTTGGCAGCCTGCGCAATGTCGCGCGCGCCTCTCTGGTTTGCATGATGGCCGGCGCCGATTTCATCAAAACTTCCACCGGGAAGGAAAGCGTCAATGCCACCCTGCCCGTCAGCTTGGTGATGATCCGCGCAATACGCGAATATCACGAGCGGTCCGGCGCACGCGTTGGTTACAAGCCCGCAGGCGGAATTTCCAAGGCCAAGGATGCATTGGTTTATCTGTCGATGATCAAAGAAGAACTTGGCGACCGGTGGCTGTCGCCCGATCTCTTCCGGTTTGGCGCCTCGTCTCTCTTGGGCGATATCGAGCGTCAAATCGAACACCATATCACCGGCGCCTATTCCGCCGCCTACCGCCATCCAATGGGATAAGTTATGACTGTTAAAGAGATTTTTGAATCGATGGACTATGGCACTGCGCCGGAATCCCCTGCCGAAGCTTTGGCATGGCTGGTGGATCAGGGCGACCGTTTCGGCCATTTCATCGACGGGGCGTTCACCGATCCGCGCAATGATTTCGAAAGCCGCAATCCCGCCACCGGCGAGATTTTGGCAACCCTAACCCAAGCCACATTGCCCGAGGTCGATGCTGCCGTTGCCGCCGCCCGCAAAGCGCAATCCAAGTGGCAAAAGCTCGGCGGCGCGGGCCGCGCGCGGTATCTTTATGCGCTGGCGCGGCAGTTGCAAAAACACGGGCGGCTCGTTGCCGTGCTGGAAACTCTCGACAATGGCAAACCGATCCGCGAGGCGCGCGACGTCGATATCCCCTTGGTGCAGAGGCATTTTTATTACCACGCCGGCATGGCGCAATTGATGGACGATGAAATGCCGGACCGGGAGGCGCTTGGCGTATGCGGTCAGATCATCCCATGGAATTTCCCGATTTTGATGTTGGCGTGGAAAGTGGCGCCAGCCTTGGCGATGGGCAATACCGTGGTCTTGAAGCCCGCCGAATACACATCGCTGACCGCGCTGTTGTTCGCCGATATCTGCCGCCAAATCGGATTACCCAAAGGCGTGGTGAACATCGTCACCGGCGATGGCGCCGTGGGCGAAATGATCACCGCGCATGAGCGCATCGACAAAATCGCCTTTACAGGATCGACCGCCGTCGGCCGCGCGATCCGCACGGCCACTGCCGGATCTGGCAAGGCGCTGACGCTCGAATTGGGCGGAAAATCCCCCTATATCGTGTTCGATGATGCCGATATCGACAGCGCTGTTGAAGGCCTCGTCGATGCGATTTTCTTCAACCAAGGTCAGGTCTGCTGCGCTGGCTCACGGCTTTTGATCCATGAGGGCATCGCGGATCGATTCCATGAAAAGCTGCGTGCGCGCATGGGCAAGCTACGCCTTGGAAACCCACTTGATAAAAGCATCGACATGGGAGCTTTGGCCGATCCGGTGCAATTGAAAACCGTACAAGGCATGATCGCAGATAACCCTGCGGGCACCCATTTTACCCCACCGTGCGACATGCCCGCGACCGGGTGTTTTTACCCACCGACCCTGATCACCGATCTGGCACCCGCCGATCGGTTGATGCAGGAGGAAATCTTTGGCCCTGTGTTGGTGTCCGCGACCTTTCGCACCCCCGCCGAGGCAGTCGAAATGGCGAATAACACCCGCTATGGCCTCGCTGCGACGATCTGGAGCGAGAACATCAACCTCGCGCTCGACATCGCGCCGAAACTCGCCGCAGGCGTGGTGTGGATCAACGGCAGCAACATGTTCGACGCCGCCGCCGGTTTTGGCGGGGTGCGCGAAAGCGGCTTTGGCCGCGAAGGCGGATGGGCCGGATTGACCGCTTACACCCGCCCCAAAGGGCGCCGCAAGGCGCTCAAACCGCAGCGCCCCCATGGCGGTGATGCTACCACCGGCGACGCGGCGCTCGACCGCACGCCGAAACTCTATATTGGTGGCAAACAAACCCGCCCTGACAGCGGCTATTCCCGCGCTGTTTTGGACAAATCCGGCGCAATTTTGGGGCATGTCCCCGTGGCAAGCCGAAAGGATATCCGCAACGCCGTCGAAGCCGCACAAAGCGCCGCCGGATGGGGCGAATCCTCCGCACATCTGCGCGCGCAAATTCTCTACTATATCGGTGAGAACCTCTCGGCACGGGCGGATGAGCTGGCCGCCCGTATTGATGCACTCATGGGCGGAAAATCCGGTAAGGCCGAAGTCGAAGCCAGCATCGACCGCCTTTTCACCTATGCCGCATGGGCCGACAAATACGAGGGCCGGATCAATGGTGTTCCGATGCGCGGCGCGGCGCTTGCGATGCACGAACCGGTGGGAATCATTGGAGCGTTTTGCCCAGACGAAGCGCCACTCCTCGGGCTGATTTCCGTCATGGCCCCGGCCTTGGCGATGGGCAACCGCGTGGTGCTTGTCGCATCCGAACCTGCGCCGCTATTGGCCACAGATTTCTACCAAATTCTGGACACCTCGGACGTCCCAGCAGGCGCGGTGAACATCCTAACCGGCTCGCATCTCGACCTCGCGGCCCCGATGGCGGCACATATGAATATCGACGCGGTGTGGAGCTTTTCATCCTCGGACATTTCCGGTGAGATCGAGCGCGCCTCGGCGAGCAATCTAAAACGCACATGGGTCAATAATGGCCACGCGCGCGATTGGACGCACGCCGACAGCAACAGCTTCCTCGCTGCGGCGACCGAGGTCAAAACCGTCTGGATTCCCTACGGCGAATAAGGCCGATACCGTGCGCCTATTGCCCGGCCGCGATCATCGCCCGAATTTTCACTGCCTTCTCGAAATGATCGAGTTGATGGGTTTTAATCCACCATTCGGCCGCCTCCATCAACCTTTCCGGATCTTCATTGCGGTTGGCAAAGAACGCATAGAACGACAGGCCGACCGCCTCGCCCTTCTTGGCAATCTTCGCATCGCAAACGGAAATTGCCTTTCGTCTCAAATCGGATCTCATCATGCCCCCAAGCGCACAGGCGCGGACATATACACGCCGCGCCTCTTTCAACTTTCCTGAAATATCCCCGCCGGAGGCATCCAAACGCGTGCAACACGCAGGGCGGCGCGAAACTCAGTTCGCCTCCAAGCCCTCCGGTTGCCCGACCACGACAAAGCGCAGATCCTGCGGGCGCAACCGCTCGCGGGCCACACGGCTTACATCTTCCAACGTCACCGCTTCGATCCGTGCATTGCGCGTCGACGCATAATCGATGGGAAATCCGTTTTCCTGCATGCCGGTTATGATTCCGGCAATCGTCCCGTTGCCGTCAAACCGCAAAGGATATGAGCCGGTCAGATAGGTTTTGGCATTTTCCAATTCCTCGGCACTTACCCCCTCGGTGGCAATCCGCGCCCATTCGGCACGGATGACGCTGATCGCCTCGGCGATGCGATCATTGGCCGAGGCCACCTGCCCCATCCAGATGTCCGCCTCTTCCTTGCCCACGAGATAAGCATACACACCATAGGTCAGCCCGCGTTTTTCGCGCACTTCAGTCATCAGGCGGCTTTCAAACGATCCACCGCCAAGAATGGTATTGAGCAGATAGGCCGCGAAAAAATCTTCATCGTCCAAGGCGACACCTTCATGGCCGAAAAGCGCCACAGATTGCGGGGTCGGGAAGTCGATCACCGTGGTGCCACCGGTCAACGTCACATTGGCCCGGCCCGGTAAGGGCGGGCCGTCTTGTGGTAAATCCGCCAGAAGCGCATCAAGCATCGGCGCCAAGTCCTCGGGCGTAATGTCGCCCACCACACCAATCGTCACGCGGCTCAAAACCAAAGCCGCCTTATGCGCCGCGATCAAATCCTCGCGGGTCATTGCGGTGATGCTCTCGATCGTGCCGTCTTGCGGCGTGGCATAGGGATGATCGCCATAGGTCAGCGTAGAAAACGCCTGCGCCGCGATGGCATTGGGGTCTTTGAGGTCCGATCGCAGGTTCGATAACATTTGTGCCCGGACCCGCTCGATGGCGTCCGCGTCGAATCGCGGCGCAATCAAGGTGCTCCGCAGCAAGGCCAAGGCGTCGTCGCGGTTTTCGGTCAGGAATCTGGCGGAAATCGAGGTGAAGTCATCCCCCACCCGGTAACTGAACGAGGTTGCAAGGGTTTCCGCCGCACGGGCAAAGGCGCGCGCGTCCAAATCACCCGCGCCCTCTTCCAAAAGCCCCCCCATCAACGATGTGACACCGGCTTTCCCCTCCGGATCGAGCGACGCCCCACCGCGAAAGCTGAGCTGCAGCGCGGCAAAGGGAATGCTGTGATCCTCGACCAACCAAGCGGTGATGCCGCCGGGGCTGGTGACTTCCTGAATCTGGATTTCAGCGCGGGCGGGCAAGGCTGCGAGAAGAATCGCCAATGCCAAAAGCCATGCGCCAAAACGGGCGATCATAGGTACCGGGGTTGCCACGGCCACGGCCCGGGCGCCGCGCGGGTGGGTCATCCTGTTCATTGCGAAACCTCCTCGTCGCTCATCAACCAACCGGTCACCGACTGGCGTTTATCCAGAACCGACCGCGCAGCAGCGAGAATATCCTCTTCGGTGACCGCTTGGAGAATGCCGGGCCATGCCTGCACATCCTCGACAGTCAACCCTTGGGTCAAGGCGCGGCCATACCGGTTGGCGGTGCTTTCGACATCATCGCGGGCGTAAATTTCCGAGGCCCGGATTTGCATTTTCAAACGGGCCAATTGATCGGCGTCGATACCCTCGGTCAGGAAATCCGCCAAAGCGGTATCAAGAGCGGCTTCGGCTTCTTCAAGACTCACACCCACCGCAGGCACCACGACGAATTCAAAGGTAGTCGCATCCAGGGACATGCCACGATAATAGGCCGCAACGTAGACCGCCTTTTGCGCTTCGAACTGCAGTTTTTCCGCCAAAACCGATGTGGTCCCACCGCCCAAAATCTCCGCCAACAGCGTCAAAGCCGCCGCCTCTTCTTGCGCGCCGGCGTTGCGTTCGGGCGCAAGATAAGAGCGCCCGACATAGGGCTGCGCAACGCGGGGATCATGGAATGTCATGCGCCGCGCCGAGGTTTGCGGCGGCTCGGTCGGGCGGATACGCTTCGGCAGGTCCGGATTGGCGGGCAATACGCCATAGTATGTCTCGGACAGAGCCTTCACTTCATCGGGTTGCACGTCGCCTGCCACCACCAAAATAGCATTGTTTGGCGCGTAGTAGGTTTTGTAAAAGTTCAGCGCATCTTCAAGACCCAATTGCTCCATCTCGTGGCGCCATCCGATCACCGGCACGCCGTAGCGGTGATTAAGGTACTGCGCTGCGTTCTTTTGTTCACGAAAGAGCGCCGCAGGATCATTCTCGGTACGTTGATTACGCTCCTCGATGATGACCGCGCGTTCTGTCGCAATCTCTTCCTCGCCAAGACGCAGATTGACCATCCGGTCGCTTTCCATACGCATCATCAATTCAAGTCGATCGGCAGCAACCCTTTGATAGTAGGCGGTGTAATCATAGCTTGTGAAGGCATTGTCGCTGCCGCCATTGGCAGCCACAGTCGAGGATAATTCCCCCGGTTTCAAATTATCCGTGCCCTTGAACAGAAGGTGTTCAAGGAAATGCGCGATACCGGAGCGGCCCGCCGGTTCTTCGGCCGATCCGGCACGATACCAGACCATTTGCACAACCACGGGGGCGCGATGGTCCTCGATCACGATGACCTGCATACCGTTGTCCAAAACAAAATCAGTGACCGTATCGTGAATTCCGACGGCTTCGGTTGATGGCTCGGACGCGGCCATCGTCGCCGTGTCTTGCGCCGCCACCAACGCGGGCCCGAAGGCGGCGCAGGAAAAGACCGCCAATGCCACCGCAGCAGGGGTCGAAACGGCAACGGAAAAACTGTGCAGGGTAGATCGTTTCAAGGACCGTATCATTGGGCCATCCTGTCTTTGGGCCCATAAATTTCGGGCCGAACACGTATCGTGCGGGACCATCCCGCAGGGCAGGGTGAACAAAACACCAAACGCGCAGCAAGGCCAGTCACGACCGCTCACTTTTGATAGATACGATGGAATTGCCCGGCTTCAAGAGCGTGGCGCCGACCCGTTCTCTAATTGTTGGGAGGGGCGCTTGGCGTGTCCACACCCAAGCGGCGGAACCGCTCCATCTCGGCCTGCGGGTCGAGCGACATTGGCTTATAGGCTTCGCGATACCGGTCGACTTTGACGATCTTGAGCTTGGTAAACCGCGACTTACGGCGACGGTATTCTTCGTCCTCGACCGCCAAAGTCTGGCGGATGTTCGATTGCGTGCCGAACCGCGTGGCATGGCGGGTCAATGCAGTGTCCGATGCAGTCACACCCGCCGGCGTCAGCCGCGCGGAATTGCCGCCCAAGGCCGCCACAGCGTCGGCTTTCGGGTTTTGGTCGGTGATGTTGCCCGCGCCCGGCGTCGGTTCCGGTAACGCTGCGAAATCTGCGGGCGCTTGCAGCGGCTTGCCCGGAATCACGGCGAACTCGTTCGGTCCACCGGAATTGTTACTCAGGTTGCGCAATTTGATGTCACGCCCCTCACCACCACCGCATGCCGATAGCAGCAGTGCAAGCCCAAGGCCGATCCCGATATGTGTAACGCGCGCCGTCCGCATCGCGGTCCTCCGATCACTATTAAGAGTAGGTTTAACCCATCCCCGCACCGCCGTCACGCGGCGTTTTTTCCGCCTGTAAACAGAACCATTCCAATCGCACCCGCGAAGACCGCGATATCGGCCACATTGAAGGCATAGGGGTTATCAAACCCACAGCAGGACATATTCAGAAAATCCGCCACGCCGCCATACAAGATGCGATCCACCACATTGCCCACCGCGCCACCGACCAACAAACCCGCAGCAATAAAGCCGCGTTTGCCGGTGTCTTCACTATGCACCCACCACAGCACCGCGCCGGAAATCACCAAAGCCACGGTGATCAATACCCAACGCACGATGTCGGAGCCTTGCGAGAACAGCCCGAAGTTGATGCCGTAGTTCCACGCCATACGCAGATTGAGGAAGGGCGGCAGCACCTCGATCTCGCCCAGAGTGCGCAAATCCATTGCGTGAACGACCAGATATTTGGTCGCCTGATCGACGAGAAAGGTCCAAAATCCAACCCAAAACACAAGGCGCATCAGCCTCTCCCTTAATTCATTCGGCGCGGGCAGGCGGCAATCTGCCACGCGCCGCGCAGTTTAGTGCCGGAAATGGCGCATTCCGGTAAAGACCATGGCAAGGCCCGCCTCGTCCGCCGCCGCGATCACTTCGTTGTCGCGCATTGAACCGCCCGGTTGAATGACGCATGAGGCGCCCGCCGCAGCGGCTTCGAGAAGGCCATCCGCGAAGGGGAAGAACGCATCGGAAGCCACAGCAGACCCTTTGGTCAACGGCGCGGGCAATCCCATCGCTTCGGCCATACGCTCGGCTTTCTTCGCAGCAATAAGCGCGCTATCGAGGCGGCTCATTTGCCCCGCGCCAACGCCGACGGTCGCTTGATCTTTGACGTAGACAATCGCGTTGGATTTGACGTGCTTGGCGACTTTCCAGGCAAACAAAAGATCGCGCATTTGCTCGTCCGTTGGCGCGACTTTGGTCACGACCTTCAAATCATCCATGCTGATGAAACCGGTGTCTTTGTCCTGCACCAAAAGACCGCCCGCGACTTGGCGCACGGTGAGGCCCTTGTCGCGCACATTCGGCAGAGCGCCCGTGGTCAGCAAACGCAGGTTTTTCTTCTTGGCAAAGATTGCCTTGGCCTCATCGGTGGCCGAAGGGGCGATGACGACTTCGGTGAAGATCTCGGTGATGGCTTCGGCGGTTTCGCCATTGAGTTCGCCGTTCAAGGCCACAATGCCGCCAAAGGCCGAGGTGCGGTCGCAATCAAAGGCGTTCTTATAGGCCTCGGTCAGGGTCGCGCCCTTGGCCACGCCGCAAGGGTTAGCGTGTTTGATGATCGCGCATGCGGCGCTTTCGGCGGGGTCGAATTCGGCCACCAATTCGAACGCGGCATCGGTGTCATTGATGTTGTTGTAGCTCAGTTCCTTGCCCTGATGTTGCGCGGCGGTGGCCACGCCGGGGCGCTCGGATCCATCGGTGTAGAAGGCCGCATTTTGATGCGGGTTCTCGCCATAGCGCAGCGTCTGCTTGATGGTGCCGGCAAAGGCGCGGCGGCGCGGCGCATCCTCGCCCAGCGCGCCCGCCATCCATGTCGAGACAGCAGCGTCATAAGCGCCGGTCCGTGCATAGGCGATCTGTGCCAGACGCTGGCGGAAGGCATATGTGGTTTGGCCGTCGTTGGCATCAAGCTCTGCGATCAAGGCATCGTAGTCCTCGACATCGACAACCGTGGTGACAAAGCCGTGGTTCTTGGCGGCGGCGCGGATCATCGCAGGGCCGCCAATGTCGATATTCTCGATGCAGGTATCATAATCCGCGCCCTTGGCGACGGTTTCTTCAAACGGATAAAGGTTGACCACGAGCAGATCGATATTGCCGATCCCGTGCTCTTCCATCGCCGCAACGTGACCTTTGTTGTCCCGCAGCGCCAGAAGACCGCCGTGCACTTTGGGGTGCAAAGTTTTCACACGCCCGTCCATCATTTCGGGAAAGCCGGTGACATCCGCGACGTCGCGCACGTCAAGCCCCGCATCGCGCAATGTCTTGGCGCTGCCACCGGTGGAGAGCAGTTCAACACCGCGCGCGGCCAGCTTTTGGCCAAGCTCAACAAGGCCGGTTTTGTCAGATACGGAAATTAGCGCGCGGCGCAGGGGCGAAAGGTCGGTCATATCAGTCGAGATCCCAAATGATGGCAGTCAATGTGCAAACCCGCGCCGTCCTGTTGCGGCACAAGCAGATGCGCGGGCGGCGTGATGCCACCCAACGCGCGGGGGATATGTTGTAGGGCTCGTCTCACGCGGGCTCTATTCTACCTCATATTCGGGAGCATACGGCGCGCCTGGCCCGTCCTGCTTCAAATCACGGATCGAAACGGGCGTTTCGACGGTTTTGGACAGGGTCCATCGCAGACGTGTCGCATACTCCAATGCGCGACCCGATAATACGATTTGCTGCGCAGCGCGAGGCTTAAGACGGTTTTTTTCCAGATAAACCCCCGGTTCCAGCGATATTTTGGTGCTCCCATCGGTGCGAAACACCCAAACCTCGCCGCTTTTAAGCGCCAATGACACCGCAGCGCCGCCCATATCCAGCGAAGCATCAACTTCGGGGTGCAGGTGAAACCGCACCTGATAGGGGATTCCCTGCAAGGCGGCCGCATCCATCGCCGCATCGAACCGGACCTGATCCGGGGCCTCGATGGCAACCAGCAAATCCTCGCCCTTCAACCCGCGCCCGTCGAACGACAAATCCAATGTCCGCGCATGGGTCAACCCGTGCGTTTTGAGATACCCGTCGTGTCCACCTTCGAACCGCAAGCCTTGCTCGGCATGGGTGATCTGCACCGGCACCTCGCGCGGCGCATCCACAAGCATTTCACGGCGCGGACCAATCCGGCCAAGCCGGGCCGACGAATATCCCTCAAGTGCCAGCGCGCTATGGGATGGCGTGGCCCGTCCCGCGCGGCGCCAGTCTTCACCGAAATGCGCGCCCGATCCACAGTTGACGATCAACGGCCGGCGCCCCGACGTCAGTTCAAACGCCAACGTCGACGCATGGGCATCGAAAGAGGCTTTGCCGCCCGGTGGCGGCGCGGCATCGATGATCACCGATGTCCGCCCCGCGCTCAATCGCGCATAGCCCATCGCCAATCCGTCTGCGTGGCGCGTTTTGACCCCACTATTGGCAAGCGCCCAATCCAGCCGCCCCTCAAGCCCCCGCCCGCCGCCATGGAATCGCGCCAATCCGCCATCGGCATGGCGCAGGCTGCGCAGGCTCGGCGCGATACGCTCGATGGCCGACATGATCTCCGGCGGCACAGTTTTACCAGCTTCGCGCAAGGCGGCCGCAGCCCATGTTAGCAGAGTGCAGACCTCCAGGAGTTCTTCGGGATTGCGGGTCGGAATGCCGCCTTCGCCGCTGATTTGCGTGCGGCAATCGCGGGCCAAAGCTTTGACGGCGGGATCAACGAGGCGCTCCATCCCCTCCAACGACAGCCCCGCGTAAATCAAGCCAGTCAGTGCCTCGAACCGTGGCAATCCGGGCAAGGCGCCTTTCCAGCGGCGGCCCAGGAAAATCGTTTGCCGCGCCAGCGACCGGTAGAACGCTTGTGACTGGGCCGTGTCTTGACCGTTGAGCAGGAAAATCGCGTGGTGGATCCAGCGAATCAAGCGCCGCCCGGTGAGTTCGGGCGTCCACCCCGCGCCGCCACCGCGTCCGTAACGCGCGATCCAATCCCAGAGCCATTTTTGAGCCACCAACCGCGCAGGCCGGTCCCCGACAGCCGCCAGATCGTCGAGCCATGCAAAGCCGTGCGTCTCTTCATCCCGCGCCGGATCAGGCGGCGCACCGGCGCCAATGGCCCAAAGACCGCTACCGTCATCTTGATGCAATTGCCCCGCGAACAACAGGTTCCCCGCCACCAGCTGCCGCCCCCGGGCAAAACTACCGATGGTGCGCGGCTCGGGCTGTGACACAAAACCGGTTGCAGGGCGTGCCAAAGCGCTCAAACGCGCATGCACACGATTCAGGGCACGCGTTCCGCGCGACATCCACTTTTCTTGGGCCATCTGCTCTGCCTCTCGTTGCGCTCTTGTGGCGCTTTGAGAGACATATTAGCGAAAACACGCAGCCAAGTCACCGCTCAAAAAATCATCAAACCCACGCGGTCAGGTTTGGCGCCCTCGGCATCCCCTGCGGCCACCACGCCACCGGCCGCGCTGCCCGGCCTGCGTGTCAGGCAGATTTCACCAAGCAGGCGATATAAAAACCGTCCATACCGCCGCGATCCGCCCAGTAATCAGGCCGCAAACGCAGCCCGCCTTCTTCGGTGATCCACTCAAGATCAACGCCATCAACGGCCAATGCCGCACGGTCGACGGTGATGTCATCATGGCGCGCCAAAGCGTCCTCGACCTGACACTCGCCTTCATCGGGCAACAGCGAACAGGTACAATAGACCAATCGCCCGCCGGGTTTCAAAAGCCCAATCGCGTGATCAAGCATCTCTTCTTGCAGGCCAATCAACATGCCAAATTCGCTGCCATCTTTGGCAAAGGGCAAATCGGGGTGACGGCGAATCGTGCCGGTGGCCGAGCACGGCGCATCCAAAACGATGGCATCATAGGCGCCCGTGTGAGTCAGGGCATCCTCGGTCACGCATTCAGCCTCAAGACCGGTGCGCGCCAGGTTTTCAGAAACCCGCGCCATACGGCTTGCCGAGATATCGACGGCCGTGACTTTGGCACCGCTGGCGGCGATCTGCATCGTCTTGCCCCCCGGCGCGGCGCATAGGTCCAGCACACTCTCCCCGGCTTTCGGGCCAAGGATTTTCACCGGCACAGCAGCGGCAGCGTCTTGCACCCACCACGCGCCCTCATCAAATCCGGGCAACGCCGACACTTGCACCCCTGACGCCATCCGCAAAGACCCCGTCGGCAAAATATCAGCGCCCAACTTTTCGGCCCATCCCTTCGCATCATTCTTCACAGTAAGGTCCAATGGCGCACCTGCGAAATGTGCCGCCTCCATCGCTTTCATTTCGTCTTTGCCATAGGCCTCCGCCAGAGGATCGCGCAGCCACCGGGGCAGGCGCGGCACCCGCAGGATCTCCCATTCCGCCGGACCGTCCTTTGCAACCTTGCGCAAAACGGCATTCACCAATCCCTTCATTTGCATGGTGCGCGGGTTGCGGCCAACAATATTCACCGCCTCGTTGACGACCCCATGTGCATCCCCGCCAAGGCATAATTCCAACGTGCCAAGGCGCAGCACATTCATCGCATGCAACAGCGGCTCGCCGCGTTTGAGATGTTTGGCCAGCACCTTATCAACCCGTTCCAGCCCGCGCAGCACATCCAACGCCAATCGTTGCGCACGGGCGCGGTCCGCCGGATCGAGCCGGTCAAGCGCCCCGGCCCCGATCATTTCCGACATCAACTTCCCGTCGCCCAAAACCGCATCCAAAAGCCGCACCGCCACCACACGCGGCGTCGGGGGCGGGGATTTTTTATAGGTATCGTGCCGCGACTTTCCACCGCCCGTGCCGCGATCCGCACCACCACCAGACGTTCGCGTGCCTGCGGGCTTTCCCCCCCGACGGGGATCTCTGGAGGCGGGTGTCATTGGCATATTCCTTGATTACAGCATGGATCGGGTCTTGCCCGTGATTAAAGCGCGCGTATATCAACAGGTATAAAGCAAAGGAAGCCCAAGTCATGAGCGACAATAGCGCAAAATCCCCGCAGGTGGCCGCCACAGGACCCGCGCAAGACACGCCGGCCATTGACCCGACCCTGCCCGCCGCCGCCCAACGCGCATTGGCCGAAGCCGCCGAACGCCGCAGATTGGCCCAGATGGATGCGCCGATGCCCACCGAACTTGGCGGGCGCGACGGACCAGAGCCGGTGCGCTATGGCGATTGGGAGAAAAAAGGCCTCGCTATCGATTTTTGATCGCAAGGCCCAAGACTTAAACGTTGTGGCGCGTTTTTGGTGCAGGCGCTGGGCCCCACGGCATCCGCCTGCAGATCACAGACCCAGCACGTCAAGCATATCGTATTCACCTGGCTTTTTGCCCTGGCCCCAAAGTGCGGCTTTGAGTGCCCCGCGGGCAAAGACCGAGCGATCCGAGGCGACATGGCGCAGGGTGATACGTTCCCCCGTGCCTGCGAACAACACGTCATGTTCGCCGATGATATCACCGCCGCGCACCGCGACAAATCCGATATCGCCGCGTTTGCGGGCGCCCGTGATGCCATCGCGGCCGCGATCCGATACCGCCTCAAGTGAAACGCCGCGTCCTTCGGCGGCCGCCTCGCCCAACATCAACGCGGTGCCCGAGGGCGCATCAACCTTGCGGTTGTGATGCGATTCGATGATCTCGATATCGTAATCGTCATCCAAGGCCGCAGCGACTTTTTTGGTCAACTGCGTCAACAAATTCACACCCAGAGACATATTTCCCGCCCGCACAATCACCGCATGATGGGCCGCACGGCCCAGCGCGGCAAGATCCTCCGCAGACATACCGGTGGTGCCGATCACATGCACGGCGCGGGCCTGAGCTGCCAAAGCTGCAAATTCGACTGTGGCGGCGGGCGCGGTGAAATCAATCACGGCTTGCGCCTTGGCAAAGGCCTCCAGCGCATCGTCGGTGACCACAATGCCCATATCAGCCCCCCCCATGGCCGCGCCGATATCCTGTCCGACCCATGCGTGGCCGCTCCGCTCTACCGCCCCGACGAGACGTGCCTTATCCGATGCGGCAATCGTCTCGATCAACATCTGCCCCATACGGCCCGAGGCACCTGTCACTACAATTCCGGGCAAATCCTGCGCGCTGTCGCTCATGGCATTGGTCTCCTGATTTGGCTTTGCGCCTTCCTACCCGAGCAATGCATGCTTGGCAAAGCCCCTGCAAAGCACTAGATGAAGCCCATGGCAAAGAACGCACATCATGAGGGCTCCGGCCCCTCCCAAAGACAGCTCCGCGTTGGCGAGTTGATCCGGCGGACGCTATCGGAATTGCTCTCGCGCGGCGAGATCCATGATCCGGATTTGAACCGTATGTCGATCACCATCGGCGAGGTCCGCGTCACACCGGATTTGCGGATTGCGACGGTCTATGCGCTGCCGCTCGGCGGTGGCGACAAGGAATTGGCGATTGCCCTTTTGGCAAAGAACAAGGGCGAGCTGCGCCATTATCTTGGGCGCAAGATGACGCTCAAACACGTACCGGAATTGCGGTTCATGATTGACGACACCTTTGACCGGATGGACGCGACACGCGCGCTGCTGGATCAAGACAATGTCCGCCGCGATCTCGACGAATAAACCCCGCCGCGCTGCGGTAGGCTTCGCAGTGGCGGGAACTGTGGCGGCGGCGATCGGATGGGGCACGGCCAGCCGGGCGGCCAATTGCAACGACATCTCCCACAAGGGCACGCAATTCACCGTCTGTGACGTAGATCTGCAATCCGAAGAATTGCGCCTGTTTCTTAATGACAGTGCTGGCAAACCTCTGGGCCAATTCGCACGGATCGACCAAATGCTGGAACCAGAGGGCCTGCAACTTGGTATGGCGATGAATGCGGGCATGTATCATGAGGATCGCTCTCCCGTGGGCCATTATGTCGAAGACGGGGTTGAAACGATGCGGGTGATAACCACCGGCGGCGGCGGCAACTTTGGTCTATTACCGAATGGGGTGTTGTGCATCCGCGATGGGCGCGCCGATGTGATGGAAACCAAATCTTTTATCGCCGCAAAACCGAAATGCCGCTATGCCTCGCAATCCGGGCCGATGTTGGTGATTGATGGCACGCTGCACCCGCGTTTTATCGACGGCGGCGACAGCCGTTACATCCGCAATGGCGTCGGCACTACGGCAGACGGCAAACACGCGGTTTTTGCGATCTCGCGCAGCCCGGTGAATTTTTACGATTTTGGCACGCTTTACCGCGATGTGCTGAAACTGCCCAATGCGCTCTACTTTGACGGCAATATCTCGCGGCTTTACCGGCGCGGCATGACGGCCTTCAATTTTGGCACCTATCTGGGCCCGATTGTCGGCACCGTCGAGGTGATCAAGTAACCGTGCTCCGCGCATCGCAATTGACGCGCGGCGCTCTATTGGGTAGGCCGCGCCCTCACATCATGCGTATTCCATCCTGAACCCAGTCCATCTGAACCTATGAGGCCCATTCTATGGCACGTACCCGCAAAGGCCGCGACATTTCCGGCTGGCTCGTCGTCGACAAACCGGCGGGCATCACCTCGACCGCCGTGGTGAACAAGGTGAAATGGGCCTTTTCCGCCAAGAAAGCCGGCCATGCCGGCACATTGGATCCCGAAGCGACCGGCGTTTTGGCCGTGGCACTGGGCGAGGCCACAAAGACCGTGCCCTATATCACCGACGCGATGAAAGCCTACCGGTTTTCGGTACGTTTGGGGCAAGCCACCAACACCGATGACACCGAAGGCGAAGTCACTGACACCTCGGACGCGCGCCCTACAGACGATGAAATCAAGGCCGCCCTTGGCCAGTTCGTCGGCGATATCATGCAAGTCCCGCCAAAGTTTTCCGCCGTGAAAATTGATGGCGAACGGGCCTATAAACGGGCCCGTAGTGACGAGGATTTCGAAATCGCCGCACGTCCTCTTTATGTCGAGGAATTGCTCATGGCGGAACGCCCCGATGCGGATCACGTCATTTTGGAGATGACCTGCGGCAAGGGCGGCTATGTGCGCTCGATCGCCCGTGATCTTGGCGCGGCATTGGGATGTTTCGGCCATGTAGAATGGCTGCGCCGTGTCTGGTCCGGACCCTTCGATGCAGAAGATGGGATCAGTATGGAAAAGATCGAAGAATTGGCCAAAACCCCCGAGATTGACGCACATCTTTTGCCGCTTGAAGAAGGTTTAGCCGATCTGCCTGAGGTCAAGACCACCGAAGGCGGCGCAGCGAAACTGCGCAATGGCAATCCGGGCATGGTGATCGTATCGGACGTGGAATACGGCGATGAATGCTGGGCCTCACTGCATGGCGAGGCGGTGGCCGTTGGCGTCTATAAGGCGGGTGAATTGCATCCGAGCCGCGTGTTTGTGCGCGCAACGCAATAGGCAAAGCGGTTTGACTGCGGCATGCGGTGATCTTTGCCGAGCATTGGGGAAAACTTCTTGAACCCCGCTGTCGGATCAGGGCATGAAACCCCATGATCACCCGCAGCCATACCAAAGACGACGCGCCCTCAACCGCGATTTATTCCGATTGCGAACGCTACCGATATGCGCTCACGCGGGAATGGGATGCGCAGGGCAAGCGCGTGCTCTTTGTAATGCTCAACCCCTCGACCGCGACCGAAGTGCAAAATGATCCCACGGTAGAACGCTGCGAACGGCGGGCGCGAACATTGGGATACGGCGGCTTTCGCGTCACCAATATTTTTGCATGGCGCGATACGGATCCGAAATTGATGCGTGCGGCAGCCGACCCCATCGGGCCGGAGAATGACAAGGCGATCCATGAGGGATGCCTGTGGGCCGATGATGTCATCGCCGCATGGGGCACCCACGGCGCGCATTTGGCGCGCGGCGCCGCGGTTGAGGCGATTTTGCGTGCCTCCGGCAAGCCGCTTTATCACCTCGGCCTGAGCAAAGCAGGCCACCCCAAACACCCGCTCTATATCGCCTACGCGCAGCAACCGGATCGTTGGCCCGCATCCGCACCCCGATAGCAACCTTCGCCCAACGGTGCGTTAACGTTTTGGCAAAGTTACGCCACCACAACATATAGACTAACCCATTCATTTCGTTAACGTTTTTCAAATTTTGCGTTAACCAATTTCCACTCAGAAGGTTTGACCTGCGCCGCGTTGTGTGGCATGGTCGGGCGTGTATTACGGGATAAATGTACGATGTTAATGCTTGCTGGTTTGTTAGGTATGATGGTTGTGGGTGCAACGGCCTTCGTCAACATGGACGACGAGGAAAGCGATGCAGTCACGGAAGAAAGCGATGCGCCGAGCGGCGCGAACGCTGCCGCCGTTCAGGACGTGAGCGATCTTCTGACGGAGGTTGAAGAGATCGATTCAGCCGACGACCGCGCTGCCTCGGACTTGCAGCTTGAGGCCACCGACGAGCACCCCATTGAGGATGCGACGGCAACCGACGACGTGACCGCGACAGAAGACGTGACCACCCAAGGGGATGATTGGCTGCGTGGCGGCGCGGAAGCCGACCAGCTCGAAGGGGCTTCGGGTGACGACGAAATTCATGGCGAAGACGGCAACGACATCCTGTCCGGCGATGAGGGTGACGACGAGCTTCACGGCGAGGATGGCGAAGACGCCCTATTTGGCGGCGCCGGCAATGACCTCCTTTACGGCCATAACGAAAATGACAACCTCTACGGCGAGGACGGCGATGATACCCTTGACGGGGGCAGCGGGAACGACACGCTGACCGGCGGCGACGGTAATGATGCGCTCCATGGCGGGCTTGACAGCGACTACATCGATGGCGGCCTCGGGGCCGACACGCTGTTCGGCGGCGCGGGCAACGACGTCATTTCCGGCCTATGTGATGACGCCGATGCCGATCCTGATGACATCTCCGATGTGGATGGCGGCGATTACCTCAATGGCGGTGATGGCGACGATCTGATTGTGGCAGGATGCTATGACATCGTCACCGGCGGCGACGGGGCCGATGTGATTTGCGCCGGCGATTGGATTCCTGATGGCGCGCGCGCCGAGGTGATGGATTTTGCGGCTGGCAGCGACACTTTGGTTCTCGTCTATGACGACAGCACCGACCCCGATGCCGATCCGGACATCGAACTGCGCGCAGATCCTGACGCAGCGGGCGGCGTTATTGTTACAATGAACGGCGCAGATGTGGTCTTGGTGCGCAATGGCGAAGATTTCTCCTTGGCGGATATTACACTGATGTCTCAATCGGTGGCGCAAGCGGGGCTTTTGGCCGGTTAACCTGTGCCGCGCGGTTACGCACCGTTGGCAAGCAACATCACCAAGGGTTGTCCGAAAACTCGGCGCCTTGATCGTTACGCAGCCTAATGCAACGGCCTAAGCAGGGCGCGGACTCCTCGCGTGCCCCAAGAAACGGCAGATCCGTCAAGCCGGGGCAGGTGTAAAGAGATACGCGCCGGGCGGGCGATTTGATGGTTTAAACCTCCACCAAGCGGGCCTATCCGATTTTTCTTTCCTTCACAGCGATTCTCTCTTATACGCGCGCATCTGCACCTCTCGAGTGCGGACCTCTATGGACCCTGCTGGACGACATCCCGGCTTGCGCCCCCACCCTCAATCTAAGGAGACCCCGATGTCGATCACTGCCGAAGAAAAAGCCCGCGTCATGAAAGAATTCGCAACCAAAGAAGGCGACACCGGTTCGCCTGAAGTTCAGGTTGCCATTCTCAGCTCGCGCATCGCGACCCTGACCGAGCATTTCAAAACCCACAAAAAAGACAACCACGGTCGTCGTGGCCTTTTGAAAATGGTGGCTCTGCGCCGCAAGCTTCTGGACTACACCCGTGCCAAAGATGAAGCGCGTTACCAAGACCTGATCAAACGCCTCGGCCTGCGCCGCTAAGCGTCGATCATACCTGTATTCGAAAGGCCCTCGATATTTTCGGGGGCCTTTTCACGTCCGATCCGACCGTTGCACTCCCCCTGCGCTCCCTACTGAGACGCCGGTTTCACATGCTCCCGGTGCATATAGGTCAGGCCCGCACGTCCTCTTGGAGCAGGCCAAACCGGTTCTGTCCCCCCAGCTCTACCCGATTGCCACCCGATATACGCGCGCACCGATGCTTGCTGCGGACCAATGGGCCTCATACACTCGAAACAGCGGCCAAATTTTGGGTCATCACACCGCGCCGATTTACACCATAGGCGCGCTTCTGACGTGACCGGGCCGATCGCATCGCCCCTTTCCAAACCCCTGAAAATCCTGTATGGGCGCGGTATCTGAGACGTGACGCTTTGACCTTGGCGCATGAGATGATGAAAAGGTCGGCGGCAATGGGGCCGCCATGCAAACGGGAGACCCGGCAGGGGTCGGGAGTGCTCCCAATTAGGATATCTAGATGTTCAACGAAGTGAAAAAATCGATCCAGTGGGGCGAAGAACAGCTCACTCTGGAAACGGGTAAGATTGCCCGTCAGGCAGACGGAACCGTTATCGCCACTCTGGGCGAAACCTCTGTCATGGCCAATGTCACGTTCGCCAAGAAACAAAAACCGGGGCAGGATTTCTTTCCGCTGACGGTTCACTACCAAGAGAAATACTATGCTGCGGGTAAAGTGCCCGGCGGTTTCTTCAAACGCGAAGCGCGCCCGACGGAAAAAGAAACGCTGACCGCGCGTTTGATCGACCGTCCGATCCGCCCGCTGTTTGTTCCCGGCTTCAAAAACGAAGTTCTGGTGATGTGCACCGTGCTCAGCCACGACCTCGTCAATGACCCCGACATCGTTGCGATGATCGCTGCATCGGCAGCTTTGACCATTTCCGGCGCGCCGTTCATGGGCCCGATTGCCGGTGCCCGCGTTGGCTATGTCGATGGCGAATATATCCTCAACCCCGAAGTCGAAGATATGCACAAGCTGCGCGACAACCCCGAGCAACGTCTCGATCTGGTTGTGGCTGGCACCAAAGACGCCGTGATGATGGTCGAATCGGAAGCCTACGAATTGACCGAAGCGGAAATGCTTGGCGCGGTGAACTTCGCGCATCAGCAAATCCAACCGGTGATCGATTTGATCATTGAGCTGGCAGAGTCGGCAGCCAAAGAGCCCTTCGACTTCCAACCGGCGGATTACTCCGATCTTTATGCTGCCGTCAAAGCCGCAGGCGAGGACAAAATCCGCGCCGCATATGCGATCACCGACAAGCAAGAGCGCACGACTGCTGTTGCGGCAGCGAAAGACGCAATCAAGGACGCACTCAGCGAAGAGCAATTGGCCGATGAGAACCTCGGTTCGGCCCTCAAGAAGCTCGAAAGCAGCGTTTTGCGCGGTGATGTTGTCAAAACCGGCAAGCGTATCGATGGCCGTGACACCACAACCGTCCGCCCAATCGTTTGCGAAACCGGCCTTTTGCCACGGACCCACGGTTCGGCCTTGTTCACACGCGGCGAAACCCAAGGTTTGGTTATCACCACTTTGGGCACCGGCGATGACGAGCAGATGATCGACGCGCTGAACGGCACGTATAAATCGAACTTCCTGCTGCACTATAACTTCCCTCCCTATTCGGTGGGTGAAGTGGGCCGCGTTGGCTCGCCCGGTCGCCGCGAAATCGGCCACGGTAAATTGGCGTGGCGCGCGCTTCAGGCGGTTCTGCCAGCGGCAACCGATTTCCCTTACACCCTGCGTGTTGTGTCGGAAATCACCGAATCCAACGGCTCTTCGTCGATGGCATCGGTGTGCGGCGGCTCCTTGTCGATGATGGATGCGGGCGTTCCGCTCAAATCGGCGGTTGCCGGTGTAGCCATGGGCCTGATCCTCGAAGAAGACGGATCCTACGCGATCTTGACCGACATCCTTGGCGACGAGGATCACCTCGGCGACATGGACTTCAAAGTGGCAGGCACCGAAAACGGCATCACCTCTTTGCAGATGGACATCAAGGTTGCCGGCATCACGCCCGAGATCATGGAAAAAGCCCTCGCGCAAGCAAAAGACGGCCGGATGCATATCCTTGGAGAGATGTCCAAATCGCTGACCGGCGCTTCGGATTTCTCGGTCCACGCACCGCGTATCGAGACCATGCAAATCCCGACCGATAAGATCCGTGAAGTGATCGGCTCGGGTGGTAAAGTGATCCGCGAGATCGTTGAAACCTCGGGCGCTAAAGTCGACATCAACGACGAAGGCATCATCAAGATCGCAAGCCCGAATGGCGAGGCCATCAAGAAGGCCTATGACATGATCCACTCGATCGTGGCAGAGCCCGAAGAAGGTCAGGTCTACGATGGCAAGGTCGTGAAGATCGTCGATTTCGGCGCCTTCGTGAACTTCTTTGGCAAGCGCGACGGCCTTGTGCACGTCAGCCAAATCGAAAACCGCCGATTGAACCACCCGTCGGATGTCCTCAAAGAGGGCCAGGACGTGAAGGTCAAATTGCTCGGTTTTGACGATCGCGGCAAAGTGCGCCTGTCGATGAAAGTCGTCGATCAGGAAACCGGCGAAGAGATCACTGCGGAAAAATCCGACGGCTGATTGATCGGTTGATCGCCAAGAATTGAAAGGCTCCCGCAGGTGCGGGAGCCTTTTTCGTTGTGAGGCAGTTTTTGTTGTGCGGCAGCGCCGCGAGATATGTCGGTATCGGGGCGGGGCGGGTCACGACCTCTCAATGAAAAACCCCGACCACAAGGATCGGGGCATTCAAAGTATCCTCTACCGAACAAGGGAGCATCGCCCCAATCCGGTCACGCCGCCGGGTCAGGCTGGCGATTTCGCGATGCGCAGGTAGGGCAGCTTGACGTCGATTTCGCCAAATTTCTCACGCGCCTGATCATCCGTAAGGCTCAGCGCGACGATGACGTCTTGACCAAGCTCCCAGTTGGCAGGGGTGGCAAGCGGTTGACCAAAGGTGCGCTGCAACCCGTCAAGCGCGCGCAGAACCTCGGCAAAATTGCGGCCCACCGACATCGGGTAAGTCATCGAGAGTTGCAACTTTTTGTCGGGGCTGATGATAAACACCGAGCGCACCGTGGCGCTATCTGCGGGCGTGCGGCCATCGGGCAGATAGGCGTCGGCCGGCAACATATCAAAGGCTTTGGAGACCGCCAGATCCGTATCGGCGATGATCGGGAAACCGGCGGTCGCGCCGGAGAAGCTTTCGATATCGCCTTTCCATTGCTTGTGCTCATCGGCGCCATCCACCGACAGGCCGATCACTTTGGTGCCGCGCTTTTCCCATTCGGCCGCCAATTGCGCCACTGCACCGAATTCGGTGGTGCAGACGGGGGTGAAATCCTTGGGGTGGGAAAACAGGATCGCCCAGCTGTCGCCAATCCAATCATGGAAGGTGATCTCGCCTTGGTCGGTTTGTGCCGTGAAATTCGGGACGATATCGTTGATACGTAATGCCATGTTCTGGCCCTCCTATTGCGTTGCTGATTTGTAACCTTACGTTCAGCTAATCACCAATAGGCAAATTTGCACCCCCTCCCTTGCGACTGTTCGGGTGGGGTGACAAAGTGCCCCACGAATCCCGTGGTAAACGATCCCGCAGAGTGGAACGTTCAGGCGGGCAGACATCCTAGGAGGAAAATCATGATCGAAAAACGCCAGTTTTACATCAACGGAGCATGGGTTAATCCCGCCGCGCCGCGCGACCACAATGTGATTGACCCCTCCACCGAAGAAGTGTGTGCGGTGATCTCTTTGGGCGATCAGGCCGATACCGATGCCGCCGTCGCCGCCGCCAAGGCCGCATGGCCCGCATGGGCGGCCACCCCCGCCGAAGACCGCATCGCGTTGATCGAGAAACTTCTCGAAGTTTACATGTCGCGCTCGGAAGAAATGGCGCAAGCGATCTCCACGGAAATGGGTGCGCCGATTGATTTGGCCCGCACGGCACAGGTCGGCGCAGGCATGGCGCACATGAAAAACTTTATCAACGCCGCCAAAGGCTTTGACTTCAATAAGCCTTTGTCCGAAAAATTCAACGACACACGCATCATCTATGAACCCGTTGGTGTCGCGGCATTGATCACGCCGTGGAACTGGCCGATGAACCAGATCACGCTCAAGGTCGTGGCGGCATTGGTTGCGGGCTGCACGATGGTGTTGAAGCCCTCGGAAGAAAGCCCGCTTGATGCGCTGTTGTTCGCCGAAATGGTCGATGCGGCAGGCATCCCTGCCGGTGTGTTCAACCTTGTGAATGGTGACGGCACAGGCGTCGGAACCCAGCTGACCGCGCATAAGGACGTCGATATGGTGTCCTTCACCGGTTCGACCCGCGCCGGCACTGCGATTTCGAAATCTGCGGCTGACACTGTGAAAAAGGTTCATCTGGAGTTGGGCGGCAAAGGCGCGAATGTGATCTTTGCCGATGCAGACGACAAGGCGGTGAGCCGCGGCGTCATGCATATGATGAACAACTCGGGCCAGTCGTGCAATGCGCCCAGCCGGATGCTGGTCGAACGTGCGATCTATGATCAGGCCGTCGAGCAAGCCGCCGCCACCGTCGCCAAAGTCCAGGTCGGCAACGCCCATGACGAAGGCCGACACATCGGCCCGGTTGTGAACGAAGTGCAGTTCAACAAGATCCAAGGCTTGATCGAAAAGGGCATTAGCGAAGGCGCGCGCCTTGTCACCGGTGGGCCGGGCCGCCCCGATGGGTTCAATCGCGGTTTCTATGTGCGCCCGACCATCTTTGCCGATGTGACGCCCGATATGACCATCTACCGCGAAGAAATCTTTGGTCCGGTTTTGTGCATCTCGCCATTTGACAGTGAAGAAGAAGCCGTCGAGATGGCCAATGATACGGTTTACGGCCTGACCAACTATGTGCAGACCCAAGACGGTGCCAAAGCCAACCGCATGGCGCGCGTCCTGCGCTCCGGCATGGTTGAAATGAACGGCCAACCCCGCGGCCCCGGCGCCCCCTTTGGCGGCATCAAACAATCCGGCAATGGCCGCGAAGGCGGCGTCTTCGGCATCGAAGATTTCCTCGATATCAAAGCGGTCTCCGGTTGGTCTGTCGACGCCTGATCCACGGCCGCATTATCCGAGATCATATCTAGAAACCAAAAACACCCGCAGAACGCTGCGGGTGTTTTTCTTTGCCCTGTGGCCGGTATCCTAGAACGGCGCGGGCGCGCGGAATTTCATCCCGTGACCGCCATCGGGATGTGCCAAACGCAACTCTTCGGAGTGCAGCATCATCCGTGGATAGGCATCCCGCGCCGGACCTTCGGCATAAAACGGATCACCCAAAATCGGATGCCCGAGCGCGAGCATATGCACCCGCAATTGATGGCTGCGTCCGGTTTTCGGATGCATCCGCACGCGGCTTTCATTGTCGCCGTGGCTCAGAACTTTATATTCGGTTTGCGCCGGTTTTCCGGTCTCGTGACACACCATCTGCCGTGGCCTGTTGGGCCAATCCACGATCAACGGCAAATCGATCATACCCTTGCGCGGTTCCAAAATTCCCGCGACCCGCGCCACGTAGGTTTTGCGGGTTTTCCGTTTCTCGAACTGCAATCCAAGGTGCCGTTGCGCATGGCGGGTCAATGCAAAAATCATCACGCCCGATGTGTCGCGATCCAAACGGTGCACCAATAATGCCTGTGGAAACACCGCTTGTATGCGCGCGATCAGGCAATCGGCCAAATCTTCGCCCTTACCCGGCACAGAGAGAAGCCCCGCCGGTTTTTCCACGGCCAGCAACTCGTGGTCTTCATGCAAGATCACCAACGGATCCTGTGGAGGGTTATAATCGCTTTGCATAACTGCCAAATCGCATGCCCTGCGCGCCCTGACAAGAGGCCGGGCCGTATCTCGGATCGCTCGCTTCCCGCCTGCGCCGTGCCACGATGTCATCCTATCCGCAGACTGAAGGTCTGCGCCCTCCTTGCCCCGCACCCTTGGCACCGTCCCGATTTGGGCCCGGCCGCGTTCGGTGTTTTTTCGGGGCACAGCAAGGTATTCCACCCTCTATGCTCCCCACAGTACAGGCCCCGTATCCGAAGGCCGATCATGGGTTGTCCTGTCAAAGGCCGTGCGCTGGCAGCCTCGCCTATTTCTTCGGGAAAAGCTCTGAATCTTCGACCACTTTTTGTGCGAGAAGCAGGCTGCAATCGAGACTATCGCCAAGCCCGCCAGTGATCGAGCGCCTTAACCAGTGCGACCAGAATCCGTCGCGATGGTGTCCGGCGATGACCAAGTCAGCCCCCACTTCGCCCGCGATCCTTGTGATCGTGGCAACCGGGTCGCCAAATTCCAAACGAACCACCGGGGCCAGCCCCATTGCTGTCAGCCTCTGGCGGCCTTCTTCCAAGATCGCTTCGAAATCGGCTTGCTGACGACGCAGCGCCTCGGCGTCCGCAGCCAGCGCCATCATGCTTCCCGACGCCTTTTCAACAACGGCAAGCAAATACACCGCAGCGCCTGTAATCTGGGCAAGTTTCGCACCTTCACGAAGCGCCAACCGCCCCTCGCGGGAGCCGTCGTAGCAAAGCAGTATAGTCGTGTACATCGGATGGTCTCTTTACTTCATTTCGTCACTTGCCAATTCATTAGTTCAACACTAATTAGGTGCCTAATTAGATGCAAGCGACGTTTTCCCTACTGATGCAAGATCAACCCGACCACATGGAAGAATTCACGCGATCACTGGCAATGGTGGCGCGCCAATGGAAGCGTTCTATCGACTTGCGATTTCGAGAACTCGGACTGACGCAGGCGCGCTGGGGCGTGCTTCTGGAACTGTCGCGAAACGAAGAAGTGACGCAAACCGAATTGGCGCGCCTTCTCGGGATCGAGGGTGCGACGCTGGTCCGCCTGCTCGACGGGCTGGAGGGCAGCGGACTTGTAGAACGGCAGCCTTGCGAAAAAGACAGACGCGCCAAAAAGCTGCGGCTCACCCCCAAGGCAAGCTCTCTAATTGGTGAAATGAAGAAAATAGCGACGGGAAACAGGCGCCAGATCCTCACGGACGTGTCCGAGGAGGATTTACGGGCGTCCACACAGATCCTCAATCAGATCCTCGCGCGTTTGGAGATAATGAACAGTGGCAAAAATGGATAAGAATACGCCGGACGCACCGGCATCGGCCGATGTGCCCCCGGCGGAGACCAAGTCGACGGCATCGCCGAAACGGAACCGGACACGGTGGGGGCGGGTTGCCATCATCGCGGGCGTCATCGGCGGTGCGATCTGGTTCGGCGCGCCATGGCTTATGGCGCGGTTCACCCAAGTCCACATCAACGACGCGCGGATCGCCGCCAGCGTTGTCACCGTGTCGAGCGAGGTCGCAGGGCGGGTGACATCCCTTCCCGTCGTGGTCGGAGATACCGTCGCCGCCGATGACGTGATTGCGATGATCGACCGCACATCTTCAGAGCCGCAACTCGCCGCCGTGCTTTCACAGCTTACCGCCATCGACGCGCAGGTCACCGAAATCGAAACCCGCAAGAAAATGATTGAAAAACAGCTGGCGGCGCAACGCGAAGCGGCCTTGGCGGGCATTGCGGTCGCCGAAGCGAACCACGAAGCGGCGCTGGCGGCCCTGACCAATGCCCGAAGCCGCTACGAAAGGGTCAATACACTGGCCGGTCAGAGCATCGTGTCCGAGCAGAGCCTTGACGAGGCGCGTGCGGCTTTTGACAGCGCCGCGCAACAGGAACGCGCAGCCTTCGCGGCCATCGAAAGCGCAAGGGCCAGCCTGACCATTGTCGAAGCCGATGCTGCGCAGTTGGATATGCTCGACAGCCAAATCGCGTCGGTTTTGGCCGGCCGCACCGGAACCGAGGCCGAGCGGAGCCTGAAGGAAACCGACCTTGTCCACCGCACGCTCACTGCGGAATTTGACGGTATCGTCGATGCCACCTTCGTGGATGTCGGCGAATACGTGACGCCGGGCACGCGGCTTTTGATGTATCACGCCCCTGCCCGAACATGGATCGACGCGAACGTCAAAGAGACAGAGTTCGGCAAGATCCGGGTCGGTTCAAAGGCGCGCATCACCGTCGACGCCATTCCTGACCGGACCTTCGATGGCGAGGTGATTGCCGTGGGCGGCGCGGCGACCAGCCAGCTTGCGCTGCTGCCCAGCCCCAATCCCTCTGGCAACTTCACAAAGGTGACTCAGCGGCTGCCGATACGGCTTTCGATCGACGCCGACGGCGTTGAGCTAAGGCCCGGCATGATGGTCGAGGTCTATATTGATGTCGCAGATTGACCGTTACTTCGAACGGTATGGCCCTGCCTATAAATGGTATGCGACCGGCGCTAGCATGGTGGCGACCATTTCGGTGGTGTTGTCCACGACGATCGTAAACGTCGCCATTCCGGCCGTCATGGGGACCTTCGGGATTAGTGCGGTTCAGGCACAATGGATTTCGACAGGCTTCCTCGCGGCGATGACCGCAACGATGCTTCTGGCCGACTGGGCCGACCGGGCCTTCGGCATGCGGGCGACAATGAATGCTGCCATGGCGGTCTTTCTGATCGGTTCGGTGATCGGCGGCCTCGCCCCGAACGAATCTGTTCTGACCTTTGCGCGAGTCGTGCAGGGGGCAGCAGCCGGCGTCGTTCAACCGATGGCGATGATCTTGCTTTTCAAGGTTTTTCCGCCCGACAAGCGCGGTGCTGCCATGGGTATTTATGGCGTGGGGGTGGTGTTGGCTCCGGCGTTGGGGCCCTGGATCGGCGGGGTCTTGATGGATGCCTTTGACTGGCGGTCCGTCTTCTATCTGGGTCTGCCTTTCTCCGCGATTGCAATCGTTCTATCCAACCTGTTTCTTCCCGGCCGTGAGGACAGCGGTAAGCGGCCCGCCTTTGATTTTGTGGGCGTCGCGATCCTTGCGATCTTTCTGTCGGTGCTGCTCAGCACGCTGTCCAACGCGCAAAGATTGGGTTGGGATTCGAACACCATCTTGCTGGGCTTTACGGTCTCCGCCAGCGCGTCGGTGGCATTCGTCCTATGGGAATTACGCACGCCGAAACCGATGCTGGACATGCGACTTTTCGCCAGCTTTGCCTTCTCTTCGGCCTCGGTGGTGTCATTCATCATGGGGGCGGGCCTGTTCGGATCAACCTACCTTCTGCCGGTGTTCGTGCAGCAGATTCAGGGGCTGATGCCGACGCAAGCGGGCCTGCTGCTGATGCCGTCAGGCTTTGCGATGCTTCTGGTTTTCCCAATCGCAGGACGATTGTCCGACAAGGTCACGCCGGCGATCATGATCGGCATCGGCATGGCGGTCTTCGCTTGGTCCTCATGGTTGATGGCCGACGCGAATGTGCACACCGCTTTCTGGACGCTGGCGTGGTTGACGGTGCTTTCACGTATCGGGCTTGGGCTCGTGTTTCCGGCGATCACCTCGGGATCCCTCATGGTTTTGCCCCACCATCTTCTCGGCCAGGGGTCCGGCGCGGTGAATTTCATCCGCCAGCTTGGCGGCGCCTTTGGGGTCAACCTTTTGACCGTCTTCATAGAGCGGCGCACGATCATGCACGCGGATGCCTTCGCGGCCACCCAGACCAGTGACAACGCGACCGCGATGGAATTGTTGGGTCAGGTGGCTGGCCTGATGCACGCGTCAGGGGTGCCCGACGCCCAACTGATGCCCGCTGCGGCCTCGTTTCTGGGGCAGACCGTCGTGATTCAAGCGTCAAATGCCGCGTTTCAGGATGGCTTTATGATCATCTGCGGCGTCTTCTTGATCGCCCTGATCCCGACCTGGTTTATGTGGCGCGCCGGCAAATCCACCGCCTAACCAGACGACGGCCGCCCCAAGGATGCTGCGCGCTAACCTTGCTGGCATACGCGCAAAATTCGCCTTCTGCCAACGCCAATAAACCGCCGGAAATCAGCAAACGCACCGTGTAAGGTTTAATCGACAGCAGCCCGGAGAGTGTCATGTGTATGTTATCCATGGTTCTGACCACATTATGCGTATCCAGCGGGCCACTACATTGCGAAACCTATGACGTGGATGTATGGGCCGACAACTGGTTTGAGATGCGCCTAAATGGCACGCAAGTGGTCGAAGACAGCGTTCCCATCACGACCGAGCGTTCGTTCAACGCGGAAAACTTCTCGTTCGAGGCAGAACCGCCATTTGTGATTGGCCTCGTCGCCAAAGACTTCAAACAAAATGACACGGGGCTGGAATATATCGGCACCCCCGTCAACAAATGGGGGATGGTGGCGTGATCCTACAGATCCGGGATGCCACCGGCGGAACGGTTGTGGTCAGCGATGACAGCTGGCAATGCCGCGTCATACACACCGCGCCGTTCGATAAATCTTGCGAAAGCGAGAGGCACCCGGTCGCCGGTCAAGCGCCCTGTGGGTTTGACATATCCGAAGAGCCTGGCGGATGGGACAGGCCCATGTTCGAGGCCTCCGGCTGGGCGCAAGCACGTGTCTATACCGCCGCAGCGGTCGGTCCCAAATTTAGGTATAACGACATCACATGGGGTGACACTGCCCGGCTGATCTGGGGTCCTGACCTAGAACAAAGCAACACCGTGCTTTGCCGTTTCACAGTCGGCTGATTTGCAATTAGACTAAAGGAAAAAACCATGTTCAGATCAACCGTTGGCGGTTTTATCGCCATGCTGACCGCAAGCGTGGCCCACGCGGAAAATGTAGAAATCTACGCCACCGACATGCTCGATAACATCCAAAACGGATATTGCCTCGGCATCGCAAAGGGACAGGGGGCACAAGCCAACCCCGATGACGGACTGCAGGCACACACTTGCTATAGCCCCTCTGGCGAGATTTTTGTTGATCAGGCATTTGCCTCTGATCAATTCGCCAATGGCGTGCTGTTCACGCCAGAATTTGATGTCTGTGTGCGGGCACAATTGCCCCCGCATCCGCGCCCGAAATGTGCCTGACCCTAACCGGAGAGACCCGCACCGGCCGGAGCGAAGAGAACCAGATGATAGCGCTCACATTGCAGCCCTGCTCAGACGACTTGACCGCCAGTCAAACCTGGGCCAATCGCACCGCAGAATGACCCAATAGGCCAGCGTCGCCGTGCCCGCGCCAGCCTATTTCCTTGTGCCGCTCCTCACCCGTATCGCAAGATTTGTCATCACGCGCTTTGCCTGAACGCGCTGCGTAAGACGCGGCAGGCGTCTGTGCTGACTTTGCATAGGATGAGCGATCGGTGAGCGCGCCTCTAGACGCGCTTTGCCCCTGTTGTTGTTTGCGCCGGACCGTACCCAAAGCGTTACAGAACATACCTTGTGACCGCAAATACGGGCGGCGACGCACCCGCGCCGCCCGTATTGGTTACACCCGCTCGATCGCGATGGCTGTGCCTTCACCGCCGCCGATACAGATGGCCGCAACACCGCGTTTCAACCCACGTTTTTCGAGCGCATTCAGCAATGTCACGATGATGCGCGCACCGGAGGCACCAATGGGGTGGCCCAACGCACAGGCCCCGCCATTGACGTTGACCACGTCACGCGAGAGGCCCATTTCATGCATGAAAGCCATCGGAACCACAGCGAAGGCCTCGTTAACCTCCCACAGGTCCACGTCGTCTTTGTTCCAGCCAAGCCGCGCGAGCAGCTTTTGCGCAGCCGGCACCGGGGCGGTGGTGAAAAGTCCAGGCGCCTGCGCGTGGCTGGCATGGCCCAAAACGCGGGCGCGGATATTGAGACCTTGGGCCTCGGCCGCCTCTTCCGAGGCCATCACAAGCGCCGCAGCGCCGTCCGAAATGGACGAAGAGTTCGCCGCCGTCACCGTGCCATCCTTGCGAAACGCGGGTTTCAGTGTCGGTATTTTTTCAGGCCGCGCCTTGGCCGGTTGCTCATCGGCATCCCATGTCACATCGCCTTTGCGGGTGCTGAGCGTGACGGGGGCGATTTCGCCTGCGAAGGCGCCGCTTTCTTGTGCGGCCAAAGCATTCGACAGCGAGCGCAAGGCATATTCATCTTGGGCCTCACGGGTGAATTGGTAGCTTTCGGCACACTCCTCCGCGAAGGTGCCCATCAGGCGTCCCTTGTCATATGCGTCTTCAAGCCCGTCCAAAAACATATGGTCTATGGCGCCTTGGTGGCCAATACGCGCGCCAGCGCGCATTTGCGGTAAAAGATATGGCGCTTCGGTCATGCTTTCCATGCCGCCTGCGATCATCAAATCGGTATGACCCAAGGCAATTTGATCAAAACCGATCATCGCGGCTTTCATGCCAGAGCCGCACATTTTATTCAGCGTGGTGGCGGGCACTTCTTCACCCAAGCCGCCTTTAAAACCGGCTTGCCGCGCGGGCGCTTGGCCTTGACCTGCGGGCAAAACACAGCCCATCAGAACCTCATCAACGGTGGTGGTGCCCGCATCCGCGAGAGCGGCCCGTATGGCAGCACCGCCGAGTTCTGCTGCGGGCGTACCGGCGAAAATCCCTTGGAAACCACCCATCGGCGTGCGGGCCGCGCCCGCAATAACCACATCTTTCATATAATGCACCTCCTATGCTTAATCTTGCATACCGAATGGTAAGGTTTGCCGTCTAGCCTGTTTTGTAACCCATGCGAAACCTGTGGAGCGGATATGGACCTCAAAACCGAAGAAATCGGCGATGCGCGCATCGTCACCGTCGTTGAAAATCGCATTGATGCCGCCGTCGCGATCAAGTTCAAGGACCGTATGCGTGAGTTGACCGTGGACGGCCCCAAACGGGTGGTCCTTGATCTCAGCGCGGTGCAATTCATTGATTCGAGCGGGCTTGGCGCGATTGTCGCATCGATGAAACAACTGGGTGGCGCACGTGTGTTGGAGCTTGCCGGCCTGTCGCCCACGGTTGAAAAAGTGTTTCGCTTGACGCGGATGGACACGGTTTTCAAACTTCATCAGAACGCCAAAGCGGCCATTGCGGCCAATGCAGGTTAACCCGCAGACTTCAACGAAGGGCGTGACAGGTATGACAACTTCCGCAACAGCGCTAACACTGGATGCACCGAATATCTTGCTGACCTTTCCCAGCGGCGAATTTGCCGTGCGCGAGGCCTTGACTGCTGTCTTATCGGGGCTCGATTTTCTATCGCTTGATCTCGAGGAAAGCGGCGCGGTGGAATTGGTGCTTGCAGAGGTGCTCAACAATGTGGTCGAGCATGCCTATGGCGATGAAACACCCGGCTGGATCGAAGTGGGCTGTGCGCATCGCCCTAACGGATTGCATTTTCTGGTGCGCGACGAAGGCCGCCCGTTACCCGATGGGGTTTTGCCTATTGGCCAGCGACCCGACATCAGCGATGTCGTCGACGCGCTGCCTGAGGGCGGATTCGGCTGGTTCCTGATTCAGGATCTGGCCAAAGATGTGCAGTATCGCCGCCACGACGGGCTTAATCTTTTGTCGTTCCGGATCTCTGTCGGTATCGACCATCGGGTCAATTAAACGCCCGCCCCTTGGTCAATGACTGCCCAACCCCCATGCTTAGCCTTGGGGGCTTTTTATTCTATCCGCATGTTGTGCCGTCAAAAAGCGGCGCCACCAGCATGGCCTTTCAATCTGGGCGCTGCGCTGGATAACTTTCGCGGCGGCCGCAAAAAAGCCAAACGCCGCAGAATGGCCCGATTCACTTCGCATTCCCGCCCGAAACAAATGCCACATAGGACGGGTAGCTGCATATAGCTTCCCTCGGCGTCGCGTTTCAACAGCCCCCACCCAGTGCGCGACGCCGGGGACTTACCCCCCCCCCAAAAAAGATCTCGCGCCACCACATGGCAACATCTAAGAGCTTTCGATCTGCAGGGCTTTCGCGCCATCGGAGGAATGCGCAGCGCATTTTCGCGGATCAATGCGGCTCGTCCTCACGGATTTATAGGGGGGGGCAGGTTTGGACGCTGGCCCTCAACACTCGCGCGGGCAAACGCATCCTTGGCGAACTGACGTCACAGATCGCCCGCAGACATCAGTTCAGTTGGAAGTGCAGCGGATATAGCCCGTCTTCGAACGGACCGAAGAGGTCGGGAATGTCAGGATGATCGACCGGCTCGCCAGAGTAATCCGCCACAAGGTTTTGCTCGGACACATAGGCGACGTAATAGCTTTGATCGTTTTCGGCGAGCAGATGATAAAACGGCTGTTCGCGTCGTGGCCGGCTGTCTTCGGGGATTGCCGCATACCATTCTTCGGTGTTGTTGAATTGCGGGTCGACATCAAAAACCACCCCGCGAAACGGGTGTTTTTTATGCCGGACAACCTGCCCGAGGTGGTATTTGGCTCGTGTTTTCAACATAGCATTGCAGCCCCTAACAGGTGTTAGTAATCATTTACAAAGGGTAATGTCCAATATTTCACCTAATTTTAAGGGAAACAGTCTGTGAACCTTGCTCTGACAGTCTTAGAAATCACCGCTCCGGTGTTTATTTTGGCAACCATCGGCTTTGGATGGGTCAAAGCAGGGTTTGAATACCGCCTCGAATTTGTCACGCAGCTGGCGATGACGTTCGCGACGCCCTGTTTGATCTTCACCGCATTGATGAAAACCGAGGTCGATCCGGCGGCTTTGGCAACGCTTTCTTTGGCCTCGATTGTGGCCTATGGCGCGATCACCGTCGCAGCGGCCGGGTTGATGATGCTGTTGCGGTTGAAAATGCGCACCTATCTGGCGCCGGTGATCTTTGGCAATACCGGCAATCTGGGTCTGCCCTTGGCATTATTTGCCTTTGGCGAAACCGGGCTTGGCTATGCGGTGGTGGTTTTTGCGATCATGGCCATTTGGTCATTCACCTTTGGCATCTGGGTCGTCGCAGGTGGTGGCAGCCTGACCAGAGTGCTCAAAGAACCGTTGGTTTGGGCCACGCTTCTGGGCGGGCTATTCTTGTGGCAAGGCTGGGAGACACCGCGTTTTTTGACCAACACGCTGGAATTGATCGGTCAAATGGCAATCCCGATCATGCTCATCACCCTTGGCGTGGCAGTGGCGCGTTTGACACCCGGCCGGACGTTGCAGGCCATCGCAATATCGGCTCTCAAACTGGTAATTTGTGTTGGCATCGCATGGGGAGTCGGACGTTGGTTCGCCTTGGATGATACCGCCTTTGCGGTTCTGTTGATGCAAGTCGGCACGCCGGTCGCCGTCACCTCTTATCTCTTGGCGGAAAAATACGGCGCCGATGCGGATGCGGTGGCGGGGCTTGTCGTGGTCTCGACCTTGATGTCGGTGCTGGCGATTCCACTGCTGTTGGCGATGCTGCTCTGACGCGGCACATTCCCGCCGCGCTGCGCAAAACAGGATTTCAACCGCACCAAAATTGCGCTATAACCCCCTCAAACGCGGGGAAACACCGCATGACAAAAAGCGAGAGGCAGATGAGCAGAACTCTTCGCGCGATATTGATGATTGCCTTGTTGGCCTCATGCGGGGGCGGGAATTTTTCCGCGCCGCGCAATTTGGACAATGCCTGTTCAATCCTCAAGCAGCGCCCGACCTATATGAGTGCCTTCAGACAGGCCGAACGCCGTTGGGGCGTGCAGCCGCATGTTTTGATGGCCATGATCTATCAAGAAAGCAAATTCATCGGCAATGCCCGCACACCGTACCGCTATGTGCTAGGCGTGCTACCAATGGGGCGGCAAAGCTCGGCCTATGGTTATTCTCAGGCGCTTGATGCGACTTGGGACGAATATCGCGCAGACACCCGCCGCTTCAGCTCCAAACGCGACCGGATCGACGATGCGGCGGATTTCATGGGTTGGTATATGAACCAGACCCGCGAACGCAACGGCATCCCGCTTAACGATGCGCGGGGGCAATACCTCGCTTATCACGAGGGTCACACCGGATATAACCGCGGCTCCTACAATGCCAAACCGTGGCTATTGCGGGTCGCCGGAGAGGTCGGTGCGCGGTCCATCACCTATGAACAGCAATTGGCCAGTTGCCGCGTGCGGGGACGTTGATCGCCGCTGAACTACACCGATAGGGTTACACATATAAAAGGGTCGCTGCGGTATTTCCGGCGGCCCTTTTTTCATGTTTTTCCTAGGCCTGGACGCGGTCAGCGGCGCACGCACAGGTGCCAAAGAGGCTTAAAACCGGTGCTGCGCCACAAGCTAATCATCGTCGCGCCCGGGCTCGTTTGGATTGCAGGAGAACAACGCGATCTTGTTCCCTTGAGGATCGCGAAGATAGGCGACATAAAATCGGGGGCCATAGGATGCGCGAAAACCCGGTGAGCCTTCGTCCGAACCTCCGTCGGCAAGTGCCGCAGAATGTAGACCGCGCACCTGCTTTTGAGTATGTGCCTCGAATGCAGTCATGCCCCCGTTCCCCGCTGCGGCGGGACGTCCATCGAAGGGCGGCTTGACATAAAAATCCGGCAGGGTCACAGGCTGCCCCGGCTTTCGCGGCAGCGCATAACTCAACCCCTCGGGCCCTTCCTTCAGGTGGTAACCCAGAGCCGGCAGGAACGCCGAATAAAACCGTTTCGCCCGCGCGATGTCATCCGACCCAACAGTGACATAGGCAATCATTCTCGATGCTCCTCACCGCAGGCGTGCTTGCAGACACGCATTTTGGATTTGACCCCGCCTATTGGCCGCCCATACTGCGGGTCTGCACTTGGATATTAAACAACCCGCTGCCGAGCGCGACGCCGGATTTCAGCTCCCCCAAGACCACGGTCGTCGCGGACCCGCCTTCGTCGTGGATCACCCATTGACGCAACTGCACGGGGTTATCGGTAAAGATCAGATCAATGCTGCCATATTCGGGATGCTCGGGGTCTTGGGCACGCACGGTGGTGGTTTTGCCATCCGATGTATGACCCACAACCATTTGCGCACGGCCAAGGTCGACCGTCTGCGCAAGGATCAAAGACAGCGGCGTTTTGTTCAATGGATAGGTTTCGGTCGAGCCCTTGGGGTCATGAATCGCCACAGCCCCCCCAGAGGCCAGAACCAACAACTCTTGCGGCGGCGCATATTCGAACCGGATGCGCCCCGGACGTTTGATATAGATTTTTCCGGTGCTGATCGTGCCATCCTCATTGATCTGTGTGAAATCGCCTTGGGCGGTTTTCAATGCATTGAGGTAGTTGGAAATACGCGACAGCGGCAGTTTATCAGCCTGCGCCGGCATGGCCAATATCAAGGCCGCAGGCACCGCCAGAACAGCAGCACGAAGAGCGGAAAAAAATACCATCGGCAGACCCTTTCTTTGATCCGGCTTTGATCCGGAAAATTATGCTTGGCTCAATATAGGGTGGTGTGCGGGCTTGCGCACCTCGCAATTCATCACATGTGCGACATGGCGCGCAGGATGGAAAAAGGGCAGCCCCCCGCGCGGGTAAGCTGCCCTTTCATATCTACGTGAGCCTGCGGCTTAATGCTGCTCGGGCACCAAAATTTCACGCTTGCCAACGTGGTTGGCCGAGGAAACGACACCTTCGTCCTCCATCTGCTCAACCAGACGCGCGGCCTTGTTATATCCGATCGCCAATTTTCGTTGGATATAAGAGGTCGAGCATTTGCGATCCTTGATGACGATCGCCACGGCGGTGTCATAGAGCGCATCCTCGCCATCGGTATTGCCGCCGGTATTGAGACCCAGCACCGCGTCAATATCGCTTTCGCGGCCTTCAGGCGGTCCCTCGACCACGCCACCGATATAGGAAGGTGGCCCGTAGGATTTCAAATGGTTGACCACCTCTTCGACTTCCTCATCGGACACAAACGGGCCATGACACCGGGTGATCCGCGCACCACCGGCCATATAAAGCATGTCTCCCATGCCCAGCAATTGTTCGGCTCCCATTTCGCCCAAGATCGTGCGGCTGTCGATTTTCGAGGTCACCTGAAAAGAAATCCGCGTCGGGAAGTTGGCCTTGATCGTGCCGGTGATCACATCGACCGAGGGACGCTGTGTCGCCATGATCAAATGGATGCCCGATGCCCGCGCCATCTGTGCGAGGCGCTGGATGCAGGCTTCGATTTCCTTGCCCGCGACCATCATCAAATCGGCCATCTCGTCGACGACCACCACGATATATGGCATTTTCTCGGGCTGGTTTTCTTCGGTCTCGAACACCGGCTCGCCGGTCTCATCGTCAAAACCGGTTTGCACCGTGCGGGTGAACATTTCGCCCTTGGCCAATGCATCGGCAACGCGGCCATTGTAACCGTCGATGTTACGCACGCCCATTTTCGACATCTTGCGATAGCGTTCTTCCATCTCGCCCACGACCCATTTCAATGCGACGACGGCCTTTTTCGGGTCGGTCACAACGGGGCTTAGAAGATGCGGGATGCCGTCATAAACCGACAATTCCAACATCTTGGGATCAATCATGATCAAACGGCATTCATCCGGCGTCAGCTTATAAAGAAGCGACAGGATCATCGTGTTGATCGCCACGGATTTCCCCGAACCGGTGGTCCCCGCAATCAACAGGTGAGGCATCTTGGCAAGGTTGGCGACCACAGGATCGCCGCCAATATCCTTGCCCAAGGCCAGCGGCAATTTTTGGGTGCCGTCGCCATATTCGCGGCTCGACAGAATCTCGCGGAAGCTAACCATTTCGCGGTGATCATTGGGCAATTCGATCCCGATTACCGACCGCCCCGGCACGGTCGACACCCGTGCGGATAGGGCGCTCATCGAACGGGCAATATCATCGGCAAGACCAATAACACGCGAGGCCTTCAAACCGGGAGCCGGTTCCAATTCATACATGGTGACCACAGGGCCGGGCCGCACCGAGACGATCTCGCCTTTGACGCCATAGTCATCCAGAACACTTTCCAGCATCCGCGCGTTTTCTTCCAGCGCCTCGTCAGAAAGGTGATGATGTTCTGTCGGTTGGGCGTTGGACAAAAGTTGCAAAGGCGGCAATTCGAAGTCTGTGCCGCTGTCTTCGAATTGCAACGACGGCTGTGCTTCGGCTTTGGCACGGGTGGATTTTTGCGGGGCTTTGCGCGGCGTATGCTGCACAACTTTCTTGGCTTCCGGCACCGGAATCGGCCCGGTATCGGTGCCCGCCGCGCCGGGGACATAGCCCTGCGCGCTAAAGCTGTGATGGTCTTCGGGCACATGGGGCGCAGGCACCGTATCGGCAGGGATCGGCGCGATGTCGTCCGTATACCCACCATCATAAATGCGCGGCGTGGCCTCGGCGTAGCGTTCTGTCGGCACCGCTTCTTGCAACGGCGCATCCTGCCCCATCGGCGCATCGGCGGCTGGTGTCATCTGCATCGACAAAGGACCGGCAGCAGCATCGGCTGCCATTGGCGCGGCGGCCTGCGTCGCGGCATGACCCGCCACATGCGCCGCCGTCAAAGGCGGCTCCGGCGGCAATCCGGCCTGCGGACCGTTGGAACCGGCGTTCAACAACAACGGTTGCGGACCGTGGCCACGGCCACGGGTCAACGGCGCGGAAGGCGGCGGGGTCAGCGCGCCGCCAGAACGCACGCGGCTTTTCACCGCATCGGCGATTTTCGCCTTAATGCGCGCATCCCCTTGGGCCGGGTCCATATCGTGATACTCAAGCGCCTGCGGCTCGACCAATTCAGGTTCCGGCATCGGCGCGGGGTCGGCGCGTTTGATCAATGTTGGCATCCGCGACAGAAGGCTGGGTTTTTCCGCCCGTTGCGGTGCGGATTCTTCGATTAACGAGCCGTCATCATAACCGCCCGTCCCGTCGTCCGCCCCATAAGGCACCGTAGCCTCAGCACCGTAAGCATGCCGGTGCACCGCCGGGGCCGCTTGGGTTTGCGCCGGATGCGCAGCCGCCATTTCAGCCTCTTGCTGCGCCAACCATGCGGCCTCTTCTGCGCGCCACTCGGCGCGTGCGGCACGGCGGGCAGCGGTTTTCTCTTTCAACGCCGCAGCCGCAGTACGTGCACCTTTTGCACCGCGCCCCAATGCGTTCAACAACATCGCATAGGACATAATCAAGCCTACCAAGAGAAACCGGCCGATGCGGGCCAGCTCAAGTTTGGTAAAGCCAAGGACAAAGGCACCGACAGTCAAAGTTGCCGCGAAAAAGATCAGCGACAGGAGTTTGACAGCAAAGACATTTCCAAACGGCAGCGCCACGAAAAGCGCGCTCAGAACCGTATCGCCAAAATGACCGCCAAGACCGAAATCATGGGTTTGCCCCCAGAGATCTCCCGGGGTCAGGCTTGCGGCATAGACCGACACAACCGCGATCCAGATCGGCGCGAAAATCACGCGACCCATGGCGCGCTCCTGTCCGCGATGCAGCGCAAATCGCGCGCCCCATGCCAGCAAAACCAAGGCCACAGCCCATGTCCCAAGACCAACAATCATCAACAGCGGTGCAGCGATCGACGCACCGATCCGGCCCAGCCAGTTTTTCACCGGCGCATCCGTCGCCATCATGAAATTGGGATCGTCGGGCGAATAGGAATAAATCATCGCAGCCGCCAACAGCCCGACAAACATCAAGCCAAGACCCAGCAATTCCTTACCGCGCTTTTCAATCGCCGCCTGCATGTTGCTGTCAAAAAGCGGATCACGTCCGCGTGCCTGATAAGCCATTCGTGCCTCGCCTTTTTTACTCATAGAGACAGTCGCGCAGGCGGATCAGGCCGCGCTCCATCTCGTCTTTTGGGGCCACCATTGCGACCCGGATATATCTTTGACCGGGCGTGTCCGCACCGGTGTCTTTGCTCAAATATGCCCCCGGAAGCACACGGACGCCGGTTTGCGTCCATGCCTTCATCGCCGCCTCTTCGCCGTCCTCAACGGGCAACCACAAGAAAAATCCCGCCTCGGGCGGCAGATATCCGTCAAGCCCCGCAAACACGGTGTCGGCGACGGTATATTTCTCTTGGTAGAGCGCGCGACTTGCATCAACATGCGCCTCGTCGCGCCACGTGGCTTCAGCCACGCGCTGCAACGGCAAGGGCAAGGGCGCGCCGGCATAGGCGCGCAATTGCCGCGCCCGGGCAATACTTTGCTCCCCACCCGCCATGAACCCCGACCGCAATCCCGGCAGGTTCGAGCGTTTCGAAAGCGAATGAAACACCACCACACGTTCGGGATCCGCGCCCATATCACGCGCCACCGTCAGCGCACCGATCGGCGGCGTGTCGCGGTAAATCTCAGAATAACATTCGTCGGCGAAAATCTGAAAATCGTAACGTTCGGCCAGCCCGATCAATTCCTCAAGGTAGTCGCGCGATGCGACCGCGCCTTGGGGGTTCGACGGCGTGCAGATATAGGCAACCGCAACGCGCTCCAAAATTTCCTTCGGCAGGCTGACGTAGTCGGGCAAAAATCCGGTGTCACGGGTGGCGGGTACAAAGACCGGCTCGGCCCCAACCGCGAGGGAGGCGACCATGTAGACTTGATAAAACGGGTTTGGCACCAAAACCACCGGCGTTTTGCCGTTCTTCTGCTCGGGGCAAAGGGCCATCAAGGCGTTATAAAGCCCCTCGCGCGTGCCATTCAGCGCCATAATCTGGGTGTCGGGAATTGCCACATCGAAACGACGCTTCAACCAGCCAGAAATCGCTTCAAGCAATTCGGGCGTTCCGTCATTTGGCGGGTATTTGGCAAATCCCGCCACGTTGTCGGCCAAAATTTGCGGCACAAAATCAGGAAAGGCGTGTTGAGGCTCACCAATGGTCATATGCATGACTTCACCTCCGGGCGCATGCGCGTCCAGAAGGCTCCGCAAACGCGGAAACGCATAGGCCGGTAGGTTCGAAAACCGCTCGGGGAACATCATAACTGCCTCAATTTCGGGATCATTGGCGTCCCGTTTGAATCGAAACTACACCACCCCCCGCCGCTCCGTCCAGCATGCCGAAGCGGTCAGGCGCGTTTTTGTGGCATTTTGATCGACGGACCCCTACCGAGCGTGACAGAAAAGTCGCAACGTGGAGCTTCGTCCCCTCCCCTGCCGTTACGACAGCGCGGCTTCGGCCGCGAAGGCCACCCGCAACAGAGCCTCTTCACCCATGGGTTTTCCCATCAAGCTCACCCCGCATGATGGCACGCCGGTGGGCAGCGTAATCGCCGACAGCCCCAAAACATTTGCCACCCGAGTGTTGCGTAAAGCCAAAATGTTTTCAGTGACATAGTAACCCTCATCGGTTTCCAAACGGGCCATATCCGGCGGCAGGATCGGGGCGGTTGGCAAGAGCACTGCATCATATCCCGCCACCCGCGCATTCCATACCGCACGGCATTCGGCAAGGACCTCCCACGCGGCGACATAATCGGCACCGGTGAAGGCCGCGCCGGAGCGGAACCGCTCAAGAATAGGGCCATACATTTTCTCTGGTGCCGCCTCGATGGCCTCGCGCCAAAGCCCATAGGCCTCTGCTGTGAAACTGACGGCGGACTGGTCGAGCGCACGGGCGACTTCGGGCGCGTCAATTTTGTCGATGACGGCGCCGGCCGCCTGCAACCGCTCCACCGCAGAACGATACGCCGCCATCGGCGCGCCGCGCACGTCATCCAGCACGGCGGTTTGCAAGGCCGCAATCCGCGCGCCTTTCAGCGATGCACCGCGCAAATCAGCGGGCTTTCCGCCCTCGATGGCGGCAAGCAAAAATGCCGCGTCCTCCACCGTACGCGCCAATGGCCCCACTGTATCATACCGTTTACACAACGGCACCACGCCCTTGAGAGAGACCCGTCCCGAGGTTGTCTTAAGCCCGACCAAATCATTCCAGGCTGCCGGAATACGCACGGAGCCGCCGGTGTCCGACCCAATGGCCCCCGCCGCCAATCCAAAGGCCACAGAGGTCGCGGCCCCCGAGGACGATCCGCCCGATACGGCGGCCAAATCATTTACACAAGGCGGCGTCGCAGTCATCGGATTCAGGCCCAGCCCCGAAAACGCCAATTCGCTCATGTGAGTTTTGCCAAGGCAAATCAAACCCATCGCCGCCCCGTTGCGCAGCGCTTCGGCATCGGCCTCTGGCCTGCGCCCCTTGAGCAAGGCCGAGCCTGCTTCGGTCGCCACACCGGCGCTGTCAAATAAATCCTTCCATGAGACCGGCACGCCATCCAAGGGGGACACCCGCAAACCGTTTTTCGCGCGTTTCAAGGCCGCTTCGGCTTCGGCCATTGCGCGGTCTTCCGTGGTGCGGGCATAGATGCGCGGGCCAAAATCATGTGCCGCGATCGCGTCGAGAAAATACGCCGTCAACTCGCGCGGGTCCAGTTCACCGCGCGCAATTTCGCGGCCCAGATCCGCCGCACTCATCTCTTGCCATGCCTTGTCCATTGTCCGCCCTTCCGTATCCGTCGAATATCAACGTAGCGGCGCAAAACCGCATGGACAATCCCGCGCGCGCGGCCATATTGAAACGCATGACATATGACAGCGATATCGCCATCGTCGGTGGTGGCCTGAACGGTCCTGCTTTGGCCTTGCCCTTGGCCCAAGCGGGGTTTTCGGTCACGGTGATCGATGCCCTCCCGGCCCCCGACCGACATGCCAAAGACTTCGACGGGCGCGCCTATGCGTTGGCCCATGGGTCGATGCGTCTATTGGATCGGATCGGCATTTGGGAGAGGATCGAAGACCACGCCCAACCGATGTTAGAGATCAAAGTGTCCGACGGGCATGCGGGTGCGGGGCCATCGCCGCTCGGCCTGCATTTCGATCACGCCGAGATCGAAGAAGGCCCGATGGGATACATGATGGAGGATCGCCATTTGCGCGGTGCCTTTTTGGATGCGCTGGATGACCAAGCAGGTGTCACACAAATTCAGGCCCGCGTTGTGGCCCAAGAGGTCTCGCATACGGGCGCGGTGCTGACGCTTGAGGATGGGAATGTGCACCGCACGCGGTTGATCATTGGATGCGATGGGCGCGCATCAGGCACAGCGGCGCGGGCGGGTATCACCCGGACGGGGTGGGATTACGGGCAAACCGCGCTGGTCTGTGCGATTGAGCATGAGCTGCCGCATCACGGCATCGCACATCAGTTCTTCATGCCCGAGGGGCCCTTGGCGATCTTGCCGCTGCTCGGCAACCGGTCGTCGATTGTATGGAGCGAAAGTCAGGAAAACGCTGCCGCACTGAACCGGTTGAATGAAGCCGGATATATGGCGGCCCTGCGCCCACGATTTGGCGATTTTCTTGGCGATATTGCCTTGGCCGGTCAAAGATTCAGCTACCCGCTGGCGCTGACCATTGCCGACAGCTTCATCGGGGAACGTCTGGCTTTGGTCGGAGATGCGGCCCATGGGATGCACCCGATTGCAGGCCAGGGATTAAACGCCGGTCTGCGCGATGTCGGAGCATTGGTGCAGGTCTTGCGCGACGCCAACCGGCGCGGGGAAGACATCGCATCTTCGATGGTTCTGGCGCGCTATCAATCGTGGCGGCGATTTGATACGGCGACGTTGGCGATGGCCACGGATTTAACCAATAAATTGTTTTCAAATGACAATCCCCTGCTGCGATTGGGGCGTGATATTGGCATGGGCGTGGTCAATGCGTTACCGGCCCTCAGGCGCAGCTTCATTCGGGAGGCCGCCGGTTTGACCGGCGATCTGCCCGATTTGATGCGCGGGTAGGTTTTACTCCAGACGCCGCGCCTCATCCACCAACATCACCGGAATGCCGTTGCGGATCGGATAGGCAAGATGTGCGGACCGGCTGATCAACTCCTGCGCCGCCGCGTCATACTCAAGCACAGATTGAGTTTGCGGGCAGACCAAAGCTTCAAGCATCTTGGGATCAAAGCCAAGCTCGCGCGCAACCTCCGGCGTCTCGGCGCTACGGGTGTCATCCATCATTGCAATATCTCCTCCGTATCCCCGCCGCGCAGGGAAAATTCAATCAGTGTCACCAAGGTTTCGCGCCGGGTGCGCAAGGACGGTGCTTCCAAAAGCGCCTGCTTGTCTTCGGGCTCGAACTCCAACATCATCGAGAGCGAATTAATCAACAATTCGTCGTCGGCCGCGTCCAGATCATCCCAATCGGTGTCCAACTCCTGCGCGTCGAAGTAACGCGACAACAGGCGCAGAAAACCGCTACGATCAAAACCGTCATCTTTTTCCACACGGCCCAGATCGGCGGAAAAATCCTGCCAATCCACATGGGCCCGCCGGTAGGGTGTAAACCCTTGGACCTCTTCGAGAAGCCGGAACCGCGACACACCGGTCAACGTGATCATATAACGCCCGTCTTCGGTTTCGGAAAACTGCGTCACACGGCCCGCGCATCCGATTTGATGCAATCCGGTGCTGCCTTCCGCTGCGATTTGATTGGGCGGGCGGGCGATGGGTTGGATCATCCCGACCAACCGCTCCGGTGTTTTGAGCGCATCTTCCAGCATCGCCAGATATCGCGGTTCGAACACATGCAACGGCAAACGCGAGCGCGGCAGCAATAGCGCGCCCGGCAAAGGAAAAACCGGGATGATGTCGGGCAGAATGATAGTTTTCATCTTCCTCTATCTAGCCCCGCTGCGCCTTTAGACAAATATCATTGACGACAATTTACGCCGCCCGTTGAGCACAATCGGGTCATTGGGTTTGAGAGCATCAAAAATAGTGAAAAGCTGCGCTTTGGCGGCACCATCATTCCAATCCCGATCTCGGCGGAACATCTCGAGCAGCGCCTCAACCGCTTCTTCGACCTGACCCGCGCCGTGCAAAGCCTGAGCAAGATCGAACCGTGCCTGCATATCGTCAGGATTGGCGTCGACCGCCGCGCGCAAGTCATCCACCGGCCCGGCGCCTTCGGCCTGGCGGGCGAGTTCCAATTGCGCATGGGCGGCTTCCAATTCCGGCGCTGTGGAAATCTCTACGGGCGCGCCGTTCAATGTGGCTTCGGCTTGGTCCAAATCCCCGGCAAGGACATAGGACCGGACCAACCCACCGTAGGCGGCGGCATTGTTCGGATCTTCCTCCAAAATCGCCGCAAAGGTTTGCGCCGCATCGGCGACAGCGCCCTCAGCGAGCATCTCTTCGGCGGCGGCAATTGCATCGGCCAATCCGCCGTCCCCGCCCAATTGCGCCGTGCGCTCCACAAATGCCGTCACTTCGGATCCTGCGACGGCGCCTTGGAAACCATCAACGGGTTGGCCTTGCCAAAACGCATAAACCGTGGGGATGGATTGCACGCGCAATTGCCCCGCAATACCTTGATTTTCGTCGACGTTGACCTTGACCATGCGCACCGCGCCACCGGTTGCGGTCACAGCGGCCTCAAGTTGTGGGCCCAGCGTTTTGCACGGCCCGCACCACGGCGCCCAGAAATCAACAATGATCGGCACCTCTTTGGAGGCCTCGACAACATCCGCCATAAAGGTGGCTTCAGAGACGTCTTTGATGATGTCGCCCGCTGGGGCATTTTGCGATTGGCCGAGTTCCAACATGGGTGTGGCTCCTTAGGTTCGTTTGCCCTTATATGAGGGCGGCAGGCATAAATTCAAAGGTCAAAACTGGCGAAAACCGGTGCGTGGTCGCTGGGCTTTTCCCATCCACGGACATGGCGGGCGATACGGCTGTCGTGCGCGGCCGTCGAAATATCCGGCGTCGCCCAGATATGATCAAGCCTACGCCCCTTATCGGCCGCATCCCAATCTTTGGCGCGGTAGGACCACCACGAATAGAGCAAGCCCTCGGGGATATCTTGACGGGTGATATCGACCCAATTGGCACTATCTTGCACCTGCGCGAGGTGCTCGACCTCAATCGGTGTGTGGCTGACGATTTTCAAAAGTTTCTTGTGATCCCACACATCATCTTCGCGCGGCGCAATATTGATGTCGCCGACGAGGATGGATTTTTCGGGATTTTGCGCGTGGAAATAGTCGCGCATCTCGGTCAGGTAATCGAGCTTTTGCCCGAATTTCTCGTTGCGCTCACGGTTCGGCTCGTCGCCGCCCGCAGGGACGTAGAAATTGTGGATCGTCACGCCGTTCTCCAGCCGTCCGGCAATGTGGCGGGCGTGACCAAGGGATGCGAAATCTTCGGCGCCCGCCTCTTCGATGGGCAATTTCGACAAGATCGCAACGCCATTATATCCCTTTTGCCCGCGTGCCACCATGTGATGATAGCCAAGCGCGTGGAACTGCTCGAGCGGGATTTTATCAACGGGGGATTTGCATTCTTGCAAGCACAATACATCGGGCAATTCCTCTTGCATCAGCTTACAGACAATCGGCTCGCGCAATCGGACCGAGTTAATGTTCCAAGTTGCCAATGTAAACGCCATGCCGATCCCTCTCAAAGATACACGCACAGTTAGACCGGAGCGGGCCGAAATATGCAAACGGCTTTCGCCCCTTTGCGCGGCGGGGCCGCGCCGCTCGGCGTGACGCAACAGGCGGGCCGCTTGCGCTGTTACAACCGGTATGTGAGGTTGCGCCTAAATCTGCCCTGCCAATGGACCGAAAGGATATCACCCATGCGTCTTTTTCTCGCCACGCTCCTCACAGCCACGGTTTTGTCTGCGCCGCTTCCGTTGGTGGCCAAAGGGCTAAAAGACGCCGAACATGCCATGCTGTCTCAAACGGTAGAAAGCTTTTCCACCGCAATGAAAAGCAACGATTTTGAACAGGTGATCGACACGTTGCCGCCACGATTGGTTGATGCGATGGCCGCGCAAGTCGGCGTTCCCGCCGCGCAACTGCGTGAGATGCTCGCAGCGCAAAGCGCACAGGTCATGGGCCAATCCACGGTCGATACCTTTGCCACAGATCTGTCGGAGCTGAAGGCGAAAACCGGTAAAATGCCCGACGGGACAGAGGTATTATATACTTTTGTACCGGCGCAGGTTGTGGTCACGGCGGGTGGCAAAACCGTCGATGCGCCGCAAAACCTCTTGGCGCTCAAGGAAGGCGGCGCATGGTATCTGATGCGGGTGCAATCCGAAGGCCATGTCGATATGCTGCGCAGCGCCTACCCGTTCTTCAAAAAGCGTGAATTTAAATTCTAAGCTGCGGCCCGCTGCGCACGCCCCCGTAAACCGGCAAGCATCCTTTTAAAGAACTATGGTACCGGCACAACGCGCCGGAACCATAGAAGAGGTGCATTCATGTGGGCAGGCAGGTCCCGGAATGAACCGAGATAAACCCCGCATAATCCGGTTCTGACGCGCGCCACGTGATGAAAGAAAACGCGCCGATGTTTTAAGCCACCAAACGGTAACCGCCGCTTTCCGTGACCAGCAGCCGTGCGTTTGAAGGATCGGGCTCGATTTTCTGGCGCAAGCGATAGATATGCGTCTCAAGCGTATGAGTCGTTACCCCTGCGTTATATCCCCAAACCTCATGCAGCAGCGTATCGCGCGGCACGATGCCCTCGGAAGAGCGGTAGAGGAACTTCAGAATATTCGTCTCTTTTTCGGTAAGACGGATTTTCTTCTCATCCTCGGTGATCAACATCTTCATCGAGGGTTTGAAAGTATACGGCCCCAATTGGAACACCGCGTCCTCGCTTTGCTCGTGCTGGCGCAACTGCGCGCGGATCCGGGCCAAAAGCACCGGAAATTTGAATGGTTTGGTGACGTAATCATTCGCGCCGGCATCGAGACCAAGAATGGTATCGGCGTCGCTGTCGTGGCCGGTGAGCATCACCACCGGGCTTTTGACACCCTGCTTGCGCAACAAGCGGCATAATTCGCGCCCGTCGGTATCTGGCAGGCCAACGTCAAGGATCACCAGATCGTAAATCTGTTCCTTGGCCTTTTCGAGCGCCCCGGCGCCATCGGCCGCCTCAAAGACATCGAAATCCTCGGTCATCACCAATTGCTCGCCAAGCGCCTCGCGCAGGTCGTCATCGTCATCGACCAGAAGAATTTTCTTAAGCTGTCCCATGATGGGCCTCCTTTTCACGTTATTGCGATATCATGTGAGGCGACCCAATGGCATCGGCAAGATTTGTGGCACTTCGCTCACGGCCTCGTGTAAAACCCGCCATCATTGTTTCAATACATGTCGACAAGGGTTACATGAAACATAGGATACCCGACCAGAACCACGAAAGAGCGCTACGATGAGCTTTGCCCCCGACATCACCGAAACCTTGTCTCGCGCCCGTGCAGATTTGCGTATGGGGGTGCCGGTTGTGTTGTCCGGTGCACACGGCGATGCCTTGGTTCTGGCGGCGGAAACGCTTGATGCGCAGCGGCTTGCGGATCTGCATGCTCTTGGGGGCGCGCCGGTTCTTGCGATTACGGCACGGCGGGCACAAACGCTCAAGGCCGTGGCCTATGACGGCGACACGGCGCGAATATTGATCGATGCGGGTGCAAATTTGGCATGGATTTTGGGCGTGGCCGATCCGGCAGACGATCTCAAAACCCCGATGAAGGGGCCGCTGCGGGCGGCGCGCGGCGGCGATGCGGTGCTGCACCGGATGGCGATCACATTGGCCAAAACCGCGCGGCTTTTGCCGGCGGTGGTGATGTTGGATTTGCCCGACGGCGCGACCTTTGCGGAACAAAACCATCTGACCCGCGTTGATGCGGTGCACGCCGCCCCTGTGCTCGCGGTCACCTCACATTTGAATCCGGTGGTGTCCGCGCGCTTGCCGATGGACGTCTCCGAGGCCGGGCGCTTGCATGTGTTCCGGCCCGAGGATGGCGGCGAGGAACACTACGCGATGGAAGTCGGACATCCGGCCCGCGACACACCGGCGCTGGTACGGCTACACTCGGCCTGCTTTACCGGCGACCTGATGGGATCTTTGAAATGCGATTGCGGCCCGCAGTTGCGCGGAGCAATGGCGCAAATGGGGGCAGAGGGCGCGGGCGTGTTGCTATACCTCAATCAAGAGGGACGCGGCATCGGCCTGGCCAATAAAATGCGCGCCTACTCTTTGCAGGACCAAGGCTTTGATACCGTTGAGGCGAACCACCGCCTTGGCTTTGAGGATGATGAACGCGATTTTCGTTTGGGGGCGGAAATCCTCAAGACCATGGGATTTACGGCCGTAAGGTTGCTGACCAACAACCCCGCCAAAATTGCGATGATGGAAAAGGCCGGCGTGCGCGTGACCGAGCGCGTGCCGCTTAAAGTCGGCGAAAATGCCCATAACCAAGCCTACCTTGCCACCAAGGCGGCCAAATCCGGGCATTTGCTTTGATCCCACGCCGCCTTCAACGGGCGGGTGATCTGCGGCTCAGCCGGCGCGGGCTTTGGTGCGGCGGGCGCCATTATCCATGTACGATCGGCAAAGGCGGGGTGCGCTCAGACAAGCGCGAAGGCGACGGGGCGACGCCGCGCGGGGTGCATCATATCGAGGCAATGCTTTACCGCCCCGATCGGATGGCATCGCCAGCGGTCTGGGCCACCCCCATTGGGCCGCGCGATCTATGGTCTGATGCGCCCGATGCCCCTGATTATAACAGCCTTGTGCGCGCGCCCTATGGGGCAAGCCACGAGGTCTTGCGCCGCGCCGATCCGATGTATGATCTCATTTTGGTGCTGGATTGGAATTATGGCCCCGCCGCGCCCCACTTCGGGTCGGCGATTTTCATCCACCAATGGCGGCGGCGCGGATTTGCCACCGAGGGCTGTATCGCATTGTCGCGGGCCGATTTGCGCAGCGTCGCGGCGCAGGTGGCGCCGGGCACGCGGGTGATCGTGGATTAACCTGCGGCGGGCGGCACGCGCGCGCCAAAGATCGCAGACCCGACCCGCACATGCGTCGCGCCAAGGGCAATCGCGCGTTCAAAATCGCTGCTCATCCCCATGGATAGACCGCTCAGGCCATTGCGCGCGGCAATTTTCGCCAAAAGCGCAAAATGCAAGCTGGGCTCCTCATCCACCGGCGGGATACACATCAGGCCCTGCACCGGCAGGTCCAAGCCGCGACATTCGGCGATAAAAGCATCGGCCTCGCGCGGTGCAATGCCGGCCTTTTGCGGTTCTTCGCCTGTGTTCACTTGGATGAAAACATCCGGGCAATGGCCGGTTTTTTGTGCCAGACGCGCAAGGGTGGCCGCCAATTTGGGCCGGTCAAGCGTGTGTATCGCATCAAAAAGCGCCATCGCCTGACGGGCCTTGTTGGTTTGCAACGGCCCGATGAGGTGTACCGAAACGCCGGGAAACCCTGCGCGCAGGTCGGGCCATTTGCCAGCGGCTTCCTGCACTTTATTTTCACCAAACACGCGTTGGCCTTCGGCAAGAATCCCGCGCACCCGCTCATCCGGCTGCACCTTGGACACGGCGATCAATTGCACCGATCCGGCCGCGCGTCCGGCGTTTTCCTCAGCAGTGGCAATGCGGGATTTGATATCAGCAAGGGTCATGGTGGCTCCGGTCGCGGGATCAGGCAGGGTCGTTGCAAAGAACACCAGATCGGACAAAAAGAAAAGGGCAGGTCCAAAGACCCGCCCTCTCTTAGACTGTAATTCCGTTGCGGGAATTAGAAGCCGAATGCAACACCGAACGAAGCGAACTCTTGCTCGTCGCCGAGAGCGGCTGTGTCACGTGTACCAACTTGAGCGAAAACGGTTGCGCCGCCACCCAGGTTGTAAGTCGCGCCAACAGTGTAGTTGTCTGTGTCGGCGGTTTCGTTCATCAGGTATTCTGCCCAGAGGGTCAGATCGTTGGCTTGGTACTGAACCGAGATGTCGACTTGCTCAGCATTGTCTTCCGAACCGTCCCAGTAACCGATGCGAGCACCGAAGGCACCGAACTGTGCGCCCAAAGTGATGGCTGCGAGGTCGCCCTGGTCGCCGTCTTCGTAGCCGAGGCCGATGTTAACCGACGTGCCGCCGAGGTCAGCAGTGTACGAGAAGCCGATGCCGGCTGCTTCGTCTGTGTCAGCGTAGGACAAGGACACGCGCAGTGCGTCCATGACGTAGTCCATGCGCAAGATTTCGCCGTCGTCTTTGTTGTCAACACGACCGCCCCAACCTTCGAAATCCACACCACGGATACGGTAGGCTTCGGAAGTGTTTTTGTCGATTGCGCCATCGGTGTTACCGTACTGAACGGTCACGTTGCCGGCGGACATGCCAATGATTGTGGTGGTGTCGTTGTCGCCGGTTTTGTCGGCTGCAACGCCTGTGTTTTCGAGTTGCTCGAATTCAACGATGGCGTGGAACGACAGGCCGGTGTCGGTTTCGGCTGTGCCGCGAGCATAGAGGTCGATGCGGTGCGCGATTTCGAAATCGTCTGCGCCAGCAACTTTCAGCGCGCCGAACGCGGCGTTGCCGGAGAACGATACGTCAGCGGAAGCAACACCAGCAGTCGCAACGAGTGCGGTTGTTGCAAAGAGAATCTTTTTCATGGTTTTTCCCTCGGTTTAAAAAGATGCCCCAAGCTGGGTCATCCAGTTGGGTATGCCCTTCTCTCGCTCGTTTCAGGGTGCAATTGCAAGCATCACAAAAACCCGACATGCCCGTCCGGAAAAATTGGTGCAGCTTTGCCACAGTGCCGTCAGGCCGGGACACGCCGCCGGCGCGAATAGACGGACGCCGCCCTATACACTATGAATAGTGCGTCATAAGGTGGGATGCGCGCGACTGCGCAACTAATTCCTTGCCTCCCCATCAAGGCTTGGGTAGGACAAAAAGAGCCTGACGTCCGGCCCTTTCGGATGCGGCATGCAGGAACAGGACATGACCAAGACATATATTATGATGCGCGCGGCGGTTACTCTTTCGATGGCTTTGGCCCTGTCTGCCTGTGGCGGATCCGGTGGCAGCGGCAAGAATTTGCTGCGCATTGGCGAGGGCACATCCGAAGTGGAGCTTCCCGAAGAATACCCGCAACAGGGGCGCACCACGATTTGGGATGCTTTCCGCAAGAAAAACCTCGGCACCGAAGTTTCGGTAAACCGGTATCTTTGGAACGCCTCGCTTGAGACATTGAACTTCCTGCCGATTGAATCGGTTGATCCGTTCACTGGCGTGATTGTCACCGGATACGGCACACCGCCCGGCGGCGGACGCGCGTATCGCGCCACGATCTATATCAAAGACCCGTCCTTGGATGCGCGATCTTTGAATGTGGCGCTGCAAACCCGCAGCGGGCCGGTGGCGGCCGGAACCCAGCGTGCGGTCGAAGATGCGATCCTGGCCCGCGCCAGACAATTGCGGATTGCCGACGGCAAGCTGTAAAGCCCTTCCCGAATTCACAGATGACAAACGCGCGCAGGGAGACCTGCGCGCGTTTTTGTGTTTGGAATAGTGGCCTCACCTAGGCGCGCGAACCCGGCAGCCCAGCGCGACTATTCCGGGATCGGCCGCGGTGTTTTTGCAGCCAGATCAGCCACCCATTGCATCTGCTGCGGCAGGCAAATGCGTTTTAGATCATAGTTCTGTGTGATGTGTGCCCGCGCCGCTTTGCCCAATCGCGCCCGCGATGCATCATCATCAAGCAACTCGCACACTTCGCGCACCATGGCCGCAGGATCAAAGAAATCCACCAACCGCCCCGTTACGTCGTGTTCGATCGCTTCGAGAACCGGATCGGTCGAAGAGGCCACAATCGCACCCTCGGCGCTCATAGCCTCGAACAAGGACCAGCTGAGCACAAAGGGATAGGTCAAATAGACATGCACCCGCGCGACTTGCAGCAGGGCAATGAATTTATCATAGGGAATGCGCCCCAAGAAATGCACCCGCGCCCAATCGGCGTCGGGGATTTGATCGCGCACTTCGTCGATGAAGATCTGCTTCCAGGTCTTTCCTTTGGCCGGACGCGCGCCATAGCTGACGTCATCGCCGCCGACGATCAAAACCTGCGCGTTGGGGCGCTGTTTCAGCAAATCAGGCAGCGCCCGCATGAAGATGTGATAGCCGCGATAGGGCTCCAGATTGCGATTGACGAAAGTGATCACCTCGTCATCACGGCTCAACGTTGGACCACCTTCAACCTCGAACACCACATCGGGCTTGGCGACCACATGGTCGGTGTCAATGCCATCATGAATGACGCTAATCTCGTTGCGATAGCTTGGCGGAAAAGTGTCCGCTTGGAATTTTGTCGGGCTGACCCCCGCATCCGCGATCTGAAAATGCATAAGGTTATTAAGGTTTTTCAACCGGATACGCAAGGGTTCGGCGCCCCCTTCGCGGCTGGGAAATTCGGGATCGAAGTTCACATGCGGATAGCCCCCCTCATGGTACAATTCACAATACAGCCCGATGCGCGCCTCCGGCCAGACATCGCGCAGAAACAGCGACTCGCCCCACCCGGGATGAGCAATGATCACCTCGGGGTTAAAACCGGCCTTCTTGAGCGCCATCGCCCCGTGATAACACGCCTCGCCGCGGGTGACCTTGGTATCCATATCCACCAGCCACGGGTGCACATTTTGCCCCGATTTGCGTTTGATGTCATAGGGCAGGATGCGCACACCCTTCCATGTCAGGGGTTCCTTGACGCGCAGGGTCAGCGCCACAACACGGTGGCCCTCATTGGCCAAAGCCGGCGCAAGGTTTTTAAATTGCCCAGGAAAATTCTGGTGGATGAAAAGAATATTCATACTGCTCTGCCAATTGTTTTTCCGGACTATAGCCCCATGTGCCCCGCCGCGTAAAAGCGGTTTTTCGCGCCAAAGCCCTAGACCCGCAGGGCGCGCGGCCCTATCACCGCTTGCAACAGATTTTCTACAGACAGGTTGAACACTCTCATGTCGCGATATTCCGCCGCCGAGATCGAAGCGAAATGGCAACAGGCTTGGGACAAAGCCGATATTTTCCGCGCAGTGCGCAGCGCGGACAAGCCGAAATATTACGTGTTGGAAATGTTCCCCTATCCGTCGGGGCGCATCCACATGGGCCATGTGCGCAATTACACCATGGGCGACGTGATCGCGCGCTACAAAATATCGACGGGGCATAATGTCTTGCATCCGATGGGCTGGGACGCCTTTGGCATGCCTGCCGAAAACGCCGCAATGGCGTCGGGTGGCCACCCCAAAGAATGGACCTATTCCAACATCGCCGACATGCGCACGCAGATGAAACCGCTTGGCCTGTCGATTGATTGGAGCCGCGAGTTTGCCACCTGCGATCCGGAATATTACGGCCAACAACAATCCATGTTCATCGATATGCTCGATAAGGGACTGATCTATCGCAAGAACGCAGTGGTGAATTGGGATCCGGTTGATATGACCGTTCTGGCCAATGAACAGGTCGAAGGCGGGCGTGGATGGCGGTCAGGCGCATTGGTCGAACGGCGCGAATTGACGCAATGGTTCTTCAAAATCTCCGATTACTCCGAAGAACTGCTTGCCGATCTGGACGGGTTGGATGATTGGCCCGCCAAGGTCAAATTGATGCAAGCCAATTGGATCGGCAAATCGCGCGGGCTGCAATTTTCATTCTCGATGGTGGATGAAATCGCCGGTCACGACCGCGTCGAAGTCTACACCACCCGTCCCGATACGTTGATGGGCGCCAGCTTTGTCGGCATCTCGCCAGATCACCCGCTCGCAAAACAGCTTGAAGCAGACAATCCCGAGATCGCGGAATTCTGCGCCGAATGCCGCCGTGGCGGCACCACAGAAGAGGCGATCGAGACCGGCGAAAAGCTTGGCTTTGATACCGGCCTCACGGTGCGCCACCCGTTCGATACATCATGGGAATTGCCGGTCTATATCGCCAACTTCATCTTGATGGATTACGGCACCGGCGCGATCTTCGGGTGCCCCGCCCATGATCAACGCGATTTTGATTTCGCCACAAAATACGGCCTGCCAATCCCTGCCGTGTTTGCACCGGAAGGCGCGGATGATGCGCCATTATCCGAAGCTTTCGTGCCGATGAAATCCGAAAAGGTTCAATATCTGCGTGGCTTTGCCGGAGACACGGTGCAAACCGGCGACGCGGGTGTCGACAGCGCAATCGCATTTTGCGAATCCAATGGCGTCGGTCAGGGCGTGACCAAATTCCGTCTGCGCGATTGGGGTCTGTCGCGCCAACGCTATTGGGGTTGCCCCATTCCGGTCGTGCATTGCGACACCTGCGGCGTGGTGCCGGAGGCCAAGGAAAACCTGCCGATTGTCCTGCCCGATGATGTGACGTTCGACGTGCCGGGCAATCCGCTTGACCGGCACCCGACATGGCGCAATTGCACCTGCCCCAAATGCGGCGCGGCGGCCACCCGCGAGACCGACACGATGGACACTTTTGTCGATAGTTCGTGGTATTTCGCGCGTTTCACTTCGCCCCATGCCACCACACCGACCGATTTGGCCGAGGCCGAATATTGGATGAACGTCGATCAATATATCGGCGGGATCGAGCACGCGATTTTGCACCTGCTCTACTCGCGCTTTTTTGCCCGCGCGATGAACATCACCGGCCATCTGCCGGAAAAATCCAAAGAGCCGTTCAACGCGCTTTTCACCCAAGGCATGGTGACCCACGCGATCTACCAAAAGCAGGGCGCGAATGGCCGACCGGTCTATTTCTACCCCGAACAGGTCGAACAGCGCGACGGCAAAACCGTGTTGAAAGAGGACGGCTCCGAGGTCGACGTCATTCCTTCGGCCAAAATGTCGAAATCCAAAAACAACGTGGTCGATCCCAATGCCATCGTCTCGCAATATGGCGCCGATACCGCGCGGTGGTTTGTTCTGTCCGACAGCCCGCCCGAACGCGACGTGGAATGGACCGCATCGGGGGCCGAAGCCGCCTTCAAACACCTCAGCCGCGTTCACCGCATCTGCGCCGAAATCGCGAGTGACGACAGTCCCGCGAATGGCGCGGATGACGCATTGCTGCGCGAAATGCACAAGGCCATACATGACGTGACCGGCGGCGTAGAAAGCTTTGGTTTCAACGCCTCGATCGCGCGGCTTTATGCCTTTACCAACGCATTGGCGAAATCCAAAGCCGGCGGAGAGGCCAAGCGCACGGCGGCGAAAGCTCTGGCGCAATTGATGTCACCGATGACGCCGCATCTGGCCGAGGAGATTTGGGCGCTTTTGGGCGGGACGGGGCTTGTTGCCTCTGCGCCGTGGCCCGTGGCGGAAGAGGCCATGCTCAAAGATGACGAGGTCGTCTTGCCGATCCAGATCAATGGCAAACGCCGCGCGGAAATCAGCGTGCCGGCAGATATGGACAAGGCAGAGGTTGAAAAAATCGCACTGGCGCAGGATGCTGTGCAAAAGGCGCTGGACGGGGCCCAGCCCAAAAAAATTATCGTCGTCCCCGGGCGGATTGTGAATGTGGTCATCTAACCGGCGCGGCGCGTTGCGCCTTTTGTCTCTGGGCGGGCTCGCGACTTTGGCGGCCTGCGGCTTTACGCCGTCTTACGGCCCTCAGGGCGGCGCGTCCTTATTGCAAGACCGCCTGCGGGTCGATGATCCGCTGGACCGCGACGCCTATTTGATGACGCAGCAAATCGAAAGCAAACTGGGCCGCGGTGCGGTGGCGGATTACGGATTGTCGATCGCCATCACCACCGGCGAGACCCGCAAGGCGGTGCGCGCCGATAACATCACCTTGCGCTTTAACATCACTGGCAAAGCCACCTATGCGTTGCGCGATCTGGCCACCGGCGCCGTGGTGAACACCGGCACAGTGCAAAACTTCACCGGCTATTCCGCCACCAGCACCACGGTGGCCACCATGGCCGCCAGCCGCGATGCGCGCGAACGGTTGATGGTGATTCTGGCGGATATGATCACCGCTAAACTGATCGCCGCCGCGCCGTCTTTTGCCGCGCCGAGGTCGCAATGAAGCTCAGCCCCCGCGATGCGGCCGGATATTTTGCAAAACCGGACGGGCGCAAAACCGGTCTGCTGATTTTTGGCGCGGATACCATGCGCGTGGCGCTGCGCCGCCAAGAGGTGATTGCCGCATTGATTGGCCCGCAAGGCGAGGAAGAAATGCGGCTGACGCGGATACCGGCGAGTGAATTGCGCAAAGATCCCGCGCAGCTCAATGATGCAATCAAGGCCCAGAGCTTTTTCCCAGGTCCACGCGTGGCTTTTGTCGAGGATGCGACCGAAGCTTTGGCGGCGAAAATCCTCTCTGCGCTGGACGATTGGCAAGAAGGGGACGCGCAGGTGGTGATCACCGCAGGCGCGTTGAAAGCCAACTCAAAGCTGCGCAAGTTTTTTGAAAGCCATCCCAACGCCTATGCCGCCGCGATCTATGATGAGCCGCCCGGCCGCGCCGAAATCGAAGCCATCATCGCCAAATCCGGCCTGCCGCAACCCTCTGGCGAGGTGATGAATGATCTGACCGCCTTGGCACGCACGATTGATCCGGGTGATTTTCGCCAAACGATGGAAAAGCTGGCGCTTTATAAAATCGGTGATGACGCCCCGCTTTGCGCCGCCGATATCCTCGCCTGCGCCCCCGTTTCGACCGAGGCGGCGTTGGATGATGTGCTCAATATCGTGGCCGAAGGCAAAGCCGCCGAAATCGGCCCGATCATGAGCCGTCTAAAAAGTCAGGGCGTGCAGCCCGTCGCGCTTTGCATCATGGCGATGCGGCATTTTCGGATGCTCTACACGGCGGCAAGCGATCCGCAAGGCGCGTCAAGCGGGGTCGCAAAATTGCGCCCGCCGGTCTTTGGCCCGCGCCGCGACCGGATGATCCGCCAAGCTCAGGGATGGCGTGTGCAACGCCTTGAAGATGCATTGCAAACTCTCACCGACACCGATCTGGCGCTGCGCTCTGCGGGGCAACATGCACCGGCCATGGCCTTGGTGGAACGGATGATGATCCGGTTGGCAATGATGTCCAAACGCTGACGACCGATGACATTGTCGCATTGACCTTACGTCGCCAGCGACATGAGGGGTGGATTTCGCCGCATGGCTCGGGTCTGTTCGGCGCGAGACAATAAGGAAGGATGCTCATGTATACAGTCATCGGAATGGCCGGCTCTCGCGGCCTGCGCGTGTTGTGGATGCTCGAAGAATTGGGGCAGGACTATACGCATATCAATGAAGGCCCGCATGGGGAAACCGTGCGCAAGCACAGCATTCTGGGCAAAATTCCGGTGTTTTTGGATGGCGATGACGCGATCCGTGACAGCATGGCAATCGTGACCTATCTGGCGGATAAGCACGGGGCACTGACCGCCCCTGCCGGAACCATCGCACGGGCCAAACAGGATTCGGTCACCCATATGATTCTGGACGATCTGGAAGGCATTCTATGGGCCGCCGCGCGGCACGCCTTCGTCCTGCCCGAAGCCGAGCGCGTGCCGGAGCTTCGCCCGACCCTGCGGGCCGAATTTGCCCGCAACATCGCCAAATTCGCCACGATCTTCGCTGAAAACGGCGGGGAGTTTGTAATGGGTGACGAAATGACGATCACGGATATTCTGGCGACCCATTGCCTCAATTGGGCCGAGAATGCCAAATTCGCTGTCGAGGACGAAACCCTTCTGGCTTACAAGAGCCGGATGCAGGACCGCGATGCGTTCAAACGCGCGGCGGCAAAGTAATCACCGCGCAACAATACAGGGGGTCAGCGTCCGGCATATTGCGCCGCGTGCTGACCCGCCCAAAGCCCCGTGGCCATGCTTGCCGTCAGCAAATACCCCCCTGTGGGCGCTTCCCAATCCAACATTTCCCCGGCGGCGAACACGCCTACGCGCGCGCGCAGCATCAAGTTTTCGTCCAGTCCCTCAAAAGCAATGCCGCCTGCGGTCGAGATCGCCTCATCCATCGGGCGCGGCCCTTGGTGGCGGATCGGAAGCGACTTGATCAAGGGCGCGAGGTCATCGGGCAAAGCGCCATCTGCACGGCCAAACTCCATCAACAAGGCCTGCTTCACAGGAGACCATTTAAGGGTTTTGCGCAGGTGGCTGCCCATACTGGATTTACCACGCGGACGGGCGAGGCGCGCACGAATATCGGCTTCGGATAAATCCGGCAACAAATCCAACGTCAGCGGCGCGCCATCACGCATGGCGCCGGCGACCGCATAAATGCCGCCGCCCTCAATTCCGCGCTGTGACAAAACACATTCGCCGCGCGAACGGACCGCGCCGGCGCGCAATGCCACGCCTTTCACGGGCGCCCCCAAATGCGCGCGCATATGCGGCGACCAATCAATAACAAATCCCATATTGGCGGGCCGGAACGGGGCAATGGGCACATCGCCCATCCACGCCGCCCATGCCCCATCCGATCCGAGCCGCGCCCAGCTTGCGCCGCCACAGGCCAAAACAGTGACGTCGGGTGCCTCGCGCACCGCGCCCTCGGGCGTCTCGAACAGACAGGCATCACCGTCCCATCCGCTCCACCGCCAGCGGGTGCGCACCGCCACGCCCATCTCCGCCAAGCGCCCCGCCCAGGCGCGCAGCAAGGGCGAGGCTTTCATCGCGCGCGGAAACACGCGACCGGAGGTGCCGGTAAAAATCTCTTGTCCCAACCCTTCGGCAAAAGCCGCCGCCTCGCGCGGCCCAAAGGCGCGCAACATCGGCGCAAGGGCGTCCGCCGCATCGCCGTAGGCGGCGATGAAATCGTCCAAAGATTCGTCTTTGGTCAGGTTGAGGCCGGATTTACCCGCCATCAAAAATTTGCGCCCGATCGACGGCTTGGCCTCTGCCACCGTCACGGCGACGCCGGCGCGCGCCAAGCTTTCGGCGGCCATCAATCCCGCCGGTCCCGCGCCGATCACCAATGCCTGTGGTGCGTTGCTCACACCGGACCGGCCTTGGGATCTGCGGTCGGCAGACCGTTTTTGAATTCCACAACGCGGTGCGGATAGGGGATTTCGATACCGGCATCTTTGAGCGCATTCCAGATCAGGAACAGCACATCGGACGAGTATTTATTCGGCCCGTCATCCAATCCATTGACCCAAAATTCGACGGCAAAATCTATGCCGCTATCGCCAAAGCCACGCAATTCGCAATCGGGCGGATAAGGCGCGTCAAGCACATCAGGGTGGGTGGCGACGGCCTTTTCGATGATCGCGGGTACAAGATTGATATCAGTGTCATAGCTGACGGAAAATGGCGCTTCATAGCGATTGGCCGACCCGCTGTCAGAGTAATTCACCACGCGCGTGGTGATGAAATCTTCGTTCGGAACCACGACCCAGCGACCATCGAAGGTTTCCAAAACTGCGGCACGGGCCGTCATTTTAACGATCGTCCCTGCCTCGCCGCCGTCCAACTCGACAAAATCGCCAACAGTCGCTTGGCCTTCGAGCAACAAGATCACGCCGGAGATGAAATTCGATGCGATCTTTTGCAACCCGAACCCCAACCCGACACCAATCGCACCACCCAAAACCGCCAGCGAGGTCAAGGAAATGCCCATGATGTTCATCAACAACAAGAAGGCGATGCCGAAAATCAGGATCTCGGCCGTCTTGATCGCCAAGGTGCGCGTGGCGGGGCGCATTTCTTCATTCTTGCCAATATAGGCGGCGGATTGGTCGTTCGACCAGCGTCCGAACCAAAACAACAGCGATCCGGCGATGACGCCCCGCACCAAGGACATCACCGAAAAGGAAATATTGCCAATGTTGATCATCGTGGCTGACAATTTGGCGATGGCCGGATCAAGCAGCCCCAGCGTATAAATCGCCATCACCGGGATCAGGATATATTTGCCCAGCATTTTCAAGAACGGCTCGGTGATGATCTCGCGCACCAGAATGCGCGCGGCGAGGAACAAAAACAGCCGCTTGCCAAAGGCAATCACCGCGCCAGAGCCGAAAAGCGAGCGGGTCACGCTTTCCCCGATGCCGGTGAGGACATAGGCAATAAGCGGCAAGAGCAGCGGCACAAAGAGCAAACCGAAGCGGCGCAACTTTGCAAGGATATGCGCGCTGTCTGCGGACGGCGTCAAAAGGCGCATGGCGACGGGTCGCAGGCGGCGGGTGATCACAAGCGCCGCCAGATAAGCCAGAACCAACAGGCCGAATTGCGACCATGCGGCGGGGCTGACCAACCATGTCAACGCCAGCTCCTTACCTTGCTCGACAAGGCCCAGCGCCTTTTGCACCCATTCAGATTGACCGTTCATCCCAAACCCACCGTTCTCACCTGTGCCATCCCCCGTTTGCCCGCGCGATAAGACCCGCGCAGGCAGAGGTATTCAAGAAAAAGCCGCCGTTGCAACGGCCCGGCACCCTCAAGATTGGCACATCGCCTTGATCCCATGCGCGATCTCGGGCCGGGCGGCAATCGTATCAGCGGCCAGAGCGCGCGCAGTTTCATGCAATACCTCACCCTCGACAATCCGGTCGATCAACCCGAAGGACAAGGCGTCTTCAGCCGTGATTTTCTGCCCGCCCATCAGGATCAACTTGGTGCGCGCCGGCCCGATCAGGGCCTTCATACGCACCACATCGGAGGGCTGCGGCAAGAAGCCGAGCTTCATCACCGGATAGAAGAATTTCGCTGTCGGCACCGCGATCCGCAAATCGCAGGCAAGGACCATGCCCGTCGCCCCGCCCGCCAAAGTGCCGTTGAGCGCGGCCACGGTGATCCCGTCAAGCGCCGCGATGGCCGAAGACAGGCGTTCCCACAACGGGCTGACCGCGAGGCCGGCTTTGGCCGCCTCCAGATCCGCACCCGCCGAGAAAACCTTGCCGCGCCCCGTCAGGATCAATGCCCGCGCCGCGCCCGCCGCTTCCGCGATCTCAACCAATTCCGTCAACATGGCTTCGGTCAGGGAATTGGCCTTGTCCGGACGGTTGATCGTTACGGTCCAAAGGCCGTCGGTTTTATCCAGTTCGATCATATCAAGCCCACCTGTTTGCGGATGCCTTCATCACGCAATGAAATTTCTTCGCCGCAAAGCCCGTCGCTCGCGGCACTGCACATCCACAACAGCGCCCGCGCGGGCCAATCGGCGGGGATGTGGTCGTCCCATTCCAATCGCCGCACGCCATTGTCGACGCGGCTGCTTTTGATGTCGCGTTGCATTTGTGTGGCCACGGTGCCGGGCGACAACCCCATAATCCGCAGGCCCGCGCCGCCATATTCCAAATGCGCCGACCGGGTGAGCATCGCCGCCCCTGCTTTAGAGGCGCAATATCCGCTCCATCCGGCAACAGGGCCATGGGCGGCGCCCGAGGACACGGTCAAAATCGTGCCGCCCCCTGCGGCGGTCATAACCGGCAACGCCGCGCGCATACCGTAAAACACACCCTTGAGGTTGATGTCGATCAGACGGCCCCATGCTGCGGGGTCGGCTTCGGCCATGGGATCAATCGGATCAATCACGCCCGCATTGCCAATAAACACATCGAGCCCGTCAAAGGCGTTGTTCGCGGTATTCACCGCCGCCTCGACCTGCGCGAAATTGGAAACGTCACAGGGGATTGCCATCGCTTTGGCGCCACCTTTGGCATTCAACTCTTCGGCCAGGACTTCTGTCGCGGCACTGCTGCGCGCAACCAGCGCCACATTGGCCCCCGCCGCGTGAAACACCCGCGCGGCCTCTGCTCCGATGCCGCGGCTGGCACCGGTGATCAATACGGATTTGCCGCCCATGTCAGATATCGGGTCTGCCATTGTCACACTCCCTGTGTCGATTTCCCCTTGTGGTAAACCGCTCATCGCGCGGGGTCCAGCCGCTTGCGCCCTTGACCCCGCGCCCATGAGGTCCGAAGTATAGAGCAACATTGTAAAAAGGGGGTCATTATGACCGGACTACGGAAACTGGGCAGCGTATCCGCCCTCGCATTTTTGATGACACCTGCGGCCACATTGGCCGATGTCACAGCCCAGCAGGTTTGGATCGACTGGCAGGAGTATATCACAAACTACGGCTATACTCTGACCGGCACCGAAAGCACCTCCGGCGACACATTGACCGTCTCCGATACCATCATGCGCATGGAGCTTCCCGAAGGCGAAGGCACCGTCGAAATGCAAGTGGGGGATATTCACCTGCGCAATTTGGGGGATGGCCGCGTGTCGGTAGACTTCGCCGAGACGATGCCGATGACGGCCAATATGACACCCAAGACTGGCGCAGCTGTGCAACTTGGGCTGAGCTATCTGCTCGACGATTTCGAAATGATCGTATCCGGCGATGCCGCGCAAATGGCATATACATATTCCGCCGATGCCGTCACCGTCCGCCTGAATCAAGTCACTGCCGACCGCGAAACGGTTAAGATCAACAAAGCCGAAGCAACGATGGCCGACCTTGAAGGCCTGTCGACGATGACGACCGGCAATATCCGCAATATGACACAACGCCTGAGCGCGCAAAGCATGGCCTATGACGTGGATATGGTGTTGCCCGAAGCCGAGGGCGGAGCGTTTAAAGTATCCGGCGGCTTGAACACGTTGACCTTCGCAGGGGAAGGGTCCTACCCAAACGCCTTCGACACGACCGATTTGTCCAAAATGCTCGCGGCAGGCTTCGCCTTTACCGGTGACTTTGCCTATGCGGACGGTCAATCAGCCGCCAAGATCACCGAAACCGGTGAGAAAACCATCGACATGACATCGCAATCCGCAACCGGCAGGTTGAGCGTCGCGATGGATGCCGACGGTCTGCGCTATGCCGGTGGCAGCACAGGTGGCAAGACCACGGCGCTTTCGTCGGATTTCCCTCTGCCGATCGAAGTTGCCTTTAACGCGTTCGATTTCGCCCTTGCCATGCCTTCGACACCCGGCGACGAGGCCCGTGATGCCGCATTGCGGGTCGGCCTGTCCGATCTGACCATGTCTGAAATGCTATGGGGTCTGTTCGACCCGACCGGCAAACTGCCTCGCGATCCGGCGACGCTTTTGGTGGATGTCAGCAGCAAGGTGAAACTCTTTGCCGATATCTTTAATCCCGAAGCCATGAAGGGCTTTACCGGCCCAGTGGGCGAACCGGAAAGCCTGACCATCAATGCGTTGCGTTTGGATGTGGCGGGGGCGGAATTGACCGGATCGGGCGATTTCACTTTTGATAAAACCGACACCTCCAGCTTTCCGGGCACGCCCGCGCCCGAAGGCTCGGTGGATTTGAAACTGACCGGTGCCAATGCTCTGATCGACAATCTGATCGAAATTGGCCTTTTGCCTGCCGACAAAGCCATGGGCGCGCGGATGATGATGGGCCTTTTCGCGGTGCCGGGCGATGGTGAGGATACGTTGAAATCGAAAATCGAAGTCAACGATCAAGGTCATGTCTTGGCCAACGGGCAGCGCCTCAAATAGGTCCTGCTGGGCGGCCCTGCCCGATCTTTACCCAAATGAAGGGCCGCGCCTGTATCTCGGGCGCGGCCTTTGCTTTGATCTGCCTTGATCACCGCCCGACCCTTGCAAGCAGGGCTTGCGCGGTCTACCTCCCTTGAGACCCTACGCGGAGTACCCCATGACCCAGCCCCTCGATGATCTTGCGCATGCGCTTTTGGACGCCGCCCGCCGTGCCGGTGCCGATGAGGCCGACGCTATGGCCTATTCCGGCGACAGCATCAGCATCGACGTGCGCGCAGGCGCCTTGGAACATGCTGAACGCTCCGAAGGCACCGACATCGGATTGCGGGTATTCGTCGGCAAACGCCAAGCCTGCGTGTCGTCGTCGGACACCTCGGACGCGACCATGACCATCATGGCCGAACGCGCCGTGGCCATGGCCAAAGAAGCCCCCGAAGACCCGCATATCGGTTTGGCCAGCGACGACCAATTGGCGCGCAATTGGGACGCCGAGGCGTTGAAATTATTCGATCCCGCCGGCGAACCCTCCCCCGCCGATCTCGAAGCAGACGCCCGCGCCATTGAAGAGGCCGCATTGGCCGTCGAGGGCATCACCCAAATGGACAGCGCCGCCGCCGGATACGGTCGCACTGCGGTGCATATCGCCGCCAGCAACGGATTCTCCGGCGGTTACGCACGCTCGGAACGTCATCTTTACGGGGTGGCGATTGCCGGCACCGGTGCCGGCATGGAGCGCGACAGCGATGGCGACAGCCGGATTTTCGGCAAGGACCTGCGCTCTGCCGAAGAGATCGGCAAAACGGCGGCTGCCCGCGCCTTGGAGCGCATTGGCGCACGCCGCCCACCCACCGGTAGCTTTCCGGTGCTTTATGATGAACGGATTTCTTCATCTCTGATCGGTCACCTGCTTTCAGCCGCCAACGGCAGCGCCATCGCACGCGGCGGATCGTGGTTGCGCGACGATCTGGGCGCGCAGGTTTTGCCCGAAGGCCTATCGGTGATCGAAGACCCGCACCGCGCCGGCATCCGCGCATCGCGCCCGTTTGACGCCGAAGGTCTGCCCACCGCCAAACGCGCCGTGGTCAAAGACGGCGTGCTGATGGGATGGACGCTGGATCTGGCCACCGCGCGCAAATTGGACATGGCCCCGACCGGAAACGCCATGCGCGGCCCAAGCGCCCCGCCGCATCCGGGCACCTATAATATTGCCCTCACACAGGGCAAAGCCAGCCGTGCGGATTTGATCCGCGACATGGGCACCGGCCTTTTGGTCACCTCGATGATCGGCGCAACGATCAACCCCAATACCGGCGATTATTCGCGCGGCGCGGCGGGGTTTTGGGTCGAAAATGGCGAAATTGCCTATCCCGTCAACGAATGCACCATCGCGGGCAACCTGCGCGATATGCTGCGCAAACTGATCCCCGCCAATGACGCGCGCGGATATCTGTCGACCGTGGTGCCGTCGCTCTTGGTCGAAGGGATGACCCTTGCCGGAGACTGACCTGCAACTTCTCGAAGAGGCCGCGCGGGCGGCCGGTAAAATCGCCATGCGCTATACCGGCGGGGCGGCGCAGTCATGGGACAAACCTGATGGCGCAGGGCCGGTGACCGAAGCCGATCTGGCGGTCAATGCAATGCTGAAATCCGATCTGCGCGCCGCACGCGCCGACTACGGGTGGCTGTCAGAAGAATGCGAAGACGACGAAGAGCGCATGCACGCTGAACGGGTATTTATCGTTGATCCCATCGACGGCACCCGCAGCTTTATGAAAGGCGACGACACATGGGCGCATGCCCTTGCCATCGCCGAACGCGGAGAGGTGATCGCCGCCGCCGTCTATTTGCCGGTGCTCGACCGGATGTATTTGGCCGCCAAGGGCCAAGGCGCGACACTCAATGGCGAGCGCCTGACCGCCTCGGCGCGCCGCGACCTCCCGGGGGCACGGGTTTTGGCCGCCAAGCCCAGCTATGACGGCAGCAATTGGCGCGACGGTGTGCCGGATTTAAGCCGCCATTACCGGCCCTCGCTGGCCTTTCGCATGAGCCTTGTGGCGCAGGGGCGGTTCGACGCGATGCTGACCCTGCGCGGCAGTTGGGAATGGGACATCGCAGCCGGCGACTTGATTGGCCGCGAGGCAGGCGCGCGGACCTCGGACCGCACCGGCACGCCATTGTTGTTCAACAATGCCCGCCCGCTTTTGAACGGTGTGGTGTCGGCCGGTCCGAATATCCACAGCGCGTTGGTTGACGCATTGGCCCCCCAGTTGCCCGAATAAACGCCGTAACCTCACCGGCTTCATGTCATCGGCCTTACTGTCGCGCCGATCGTCACCTTGACGCTGGCGCGCGGTGAGATACCCTGCGCCCCGCACGCACCCAAAAGGATTTTCCCTATGACACAGCGGCTCCACCTCGTTTTCGGCGGTGAATTGGTTGACCCTTCGGGCACCACATTCAAGGACGTCAAAGACATCCATATCGTCGGCATGTTCCCCGATTACGCCTCGGCCTATGACGCTTGGAAATCAAACGCGCAGCGCACCGTGGACAATGCCCATATGCGGTATTTTCTGGCGCATATTCATCGGTTGCACGACGAGGAAATCGAAACGTCGTCCACCGAACCTGTCGGCTAAATTCCTCTATGGCGCGTTCGCTCAGCCTCAAGGCCTATATGGCGCTTGCCGCGCGCGCGCCGCAGCGGCCCGAACCGATCACTGTGCCGCGGCCCAGCGGCGAATTGATCTGGGGCCATGCGACAAGCCTTGAAAAAGCTGCCGCCCTTATGCAATTGCTCCACCGGCTACAGCTGCAACGGCCCGATCTGGCGCTGTTGTTGACCACATCGGATGGTATCCCGGCGCCGGATCATTTGCGTGACGGGATGATATGGCAACAGGTGCCCCCGGAATACGTGGACCACGTGGAGCATTTCTTGTCCCATTGGCAGCCCGACCTGTGCCTCTGGACCGGCGGATATCTACGCCCGGCTTTGGTCACCCAAACCGCCGAAGAAGACATTCCCATGATCCTTCTGGATGCCGAAGAAAGCGGGTTTGAAGAGGCCCGCTGGCGCTGGCTGCCTGACATGAGTCGCGGGCTGTTGGAGCTGTTCAGCGCCTATTTCGCCACCAATGCCAATGCTGCGCAGCGCTTACGCAAGTTGGGCGTGGCGGCCGAAGAGATCGAAGTGTCCGGCCCACTCCAACAGGGCGGCACTGCCCTGCCGTGTAACGAAACCGAACGCGAGGACATGGCACAGGATCTCACCGGGCGTCCGGTTTGGCTCGCCGCGATGGTCCAAGTGGAAGAGCTGGAGGTGGTGACCAATGCGCACCGGCGCGCCTCGCGCTATGCGCCGCGTTTCTTGATGATCCTCGTCCCCGATGACGAAAGCGACGGGCCGGAGATGCTGCGCCGGCTGCGCGCCGACGGCTGGCGCGTCTCGGTGTGGTCCGAGGGCGAGGGGCCGACCGAAACCACGCAAATCCTTCTGGCCGACACGCGCGGTGAAATGGGGCTTTGGTATCGCCTCGCGCCCATTACCTTTATGGCGAGTTCCTTGGTGGGCGGGGCTGGCGGGCGCGACCCATACGAGCCCGCCGCGCTTGGCTCTGCGGTGCTTTATGGTCCGAATATCGGTCGCTATCTGGGCGCTTATTCACGCTTTGCCGCCCAAGGGGCCGCGCGGATCGTGAGAGATGCCGAAACTCTCGCCGCGGCTCTTGGCCGGTTAATGGCACCGGATCAAACCGCCTCCATGGCGGCTGCCGCGTGGGGGGTGGCCACCGAAGGCGCGGAAGTGACTGATCAGGTGCTCGATCTGGTGCAAGACACGCTCGATTTGATGGAGGCCGGATGATGCGCGCACCGCTGTTTTGGTATCGCCCGCCCGACCAACCGGCATGGCAAACCCGCCTGCTGGCGCCGCTCGGGTGGATCTATGGCGCGCTGACACGGCGCAGGGTCGCGGCGGATGCGGGCGCCCGGGCTAAGGTTCCGGTGATCTGCGTCGGCAATATCAATGCGGGCGGCACCGGCAAGACCCCGACCGCGATTTTTCTCATCGCCCATCTGCAAGCGCGCGGGCTGGCGCCGCATGTGGTGTCGCGCGGGTATGGCGGATCGCTCACCGGTCCCGCCCGCGTCGATCCCATCACCCATAAGGCCGATCAAACCGGTGACGAGCCGCTATTGCTCGCCGCCTTCGCGCCCACATGGGTCGCAAAGGACCGTGCAGCGGGCGCGCGCGCCGCTGCCGAAGCGGGGGCGGATGTAATCCTTCTCGACGACGGTTTCCAAAATCCGCAACTGCACAAAGACCTGTCGATCGTCGTCGTGGATGCGACCAAAGGCTTTGGCAATGGCCGATGCCTGCCGGCCGGACCCCTCCGCGAGAGGGTGAGCGACGGATTACCGCGCGCCGATCTGCTGCTGTCACTGGGGGAATCCGCCCCGCAAGAAACCTTTGCCGCAACATGGCGCGGCGCGATCCCCATACCGCATGTCACCGGCGCGGTGCGGCCTTTGGAAATGGGATTGGATTGGCAAGATACCGAGGTCTTGGCCTTTGCCGGTATCGCCCATCCAGAGAAGTTTTTCGCGACTCTGCGCGGCCTTGGCGCGACCCTGCTGCGCAGCGAAGCTTTGGACGATCACCAACCGCTGACGCCAGCATTGATGGCGCGCCTCGAGGCCGAGGCAAAGGCGCTTGGCGCACAGATGGTCACCACCGAAAAAGACGCGGTGCGCCTGCCCGCCAGCTTCCGGCAAAAGGTGCTCACCCTGCCCGTGCGGCTCGACATTCCCGACACATCGGCGCTCGATGCGGCATTGGACAGGATCCTGCCCTAAACCCTAGGCGCGAGCACTACACCCCAACGATACGCCCGCCCCGTGAGACGGCGGCCCCACCTGTTCGGGCCGCGCTTTCCACTTTCCATAAATATCCCCGCCGGAGGCTCCGAGCCGCGCGATAGGCGCGGCCCGTTCTTCCAGCTCTTTTCGGCGCGCCGCGTTCTTTAACCGTTGCCTTCGCCCAATTTCGGACTTGGCCGGTTCAGCACCAGATCCGCACCGGAAAAGCGGAACGGCGAGCGCACGCCGGGAATGCCGTCGAGCTCAATTTGCATCCCGCGGGCTTTGACATGTGGATCGGCAAACACGTCGTCCATCTGGTTGATCGGTCCGGCCGGAACACCTTCGGCCTCACATGCGGCCAACAATGCGTCGCGGGTGAATCCAAGGCAGGCCTCGGACAACCGGCGGATCATCTCCTCGCGATTCGCAACACGGTCCTGATTGATCAGATACTCCGGTGCCTCGGCCATTTCAGGCAGCCCCAAAATACGACAAAGCCGTTGATATTGCGAATCATTTCCGGTGGCAATGATGATGTATCCATCGCTGACTTCGAATGTCTGATAGGGTGTCAAATTGGGGTGGTAATTCCCCGTCCGCCCCGGAGGGGTGCCGGTGGTCAGGTAATTCATCGCCTGATTGGCCGTCACCGAAACCGCCGTATCGAGCAGCGACATATCGATGTGTTGCCCCTGTCCGCTGTTGCCGCGTTGGTGCAGGGCTGCGAGGATTGCCGTGCTCGAATAGACACCGGTAAACAAGTCGGTGACCGCGATACCCGCCCGTTGCGGCGCGCCATCCGGCTCTCCGGTGATCGACATCAAACCCGACATGCCCTGAATGATATAATCATATCCGGCGCGGTGGGCGTAGGGGCCGGTTTGGCCAAAGCCGGTGATCGAGCAATAGATCAGCGCAGGATTCACCGCGCTCAGGCTGGCGTAATCAAGACCGTATTTGGCCAATCCGCCGACCTTGAAGTTCTCGATCAGGATATCGGCGTCCTGGATCAATTCACGCACCTGCGCTTGACCTTCGGGGGTCGAGATATCAATCGTCACGCCGGTTTTACCGCGATTGCAGCCGTGAAAATAGGCGGCGCTTTTGTCGCCATCGCGTTCCACAAAGGGCGGCCCCCAATAGCGGGTATCGTCGCCGTGAGGGGATTCGATCTTGATGACCTCCGCGCCCAGATCGGCAAGGGTTTGCCCCGCCCATGGACCCGCCAGAATGCGGGCCAATTCGATGACTTTGACGCCAGCCAATGGCGCAGGCATTGCGTTAGGCATCAATCGCTCAACTTGCTGTCGATCAAAGTCTTGAGTTCACCGTAGCTCATATTGGCCTGTTTCTCGCCATCAATGATCAAGGTCGGCGTGCCGGTGATATCGTCAGCCGTGCCGTTCTTTTGATACCATGCGACCAAGGCCTGCGCCTTGTCTCCATCCTCAAGACATTGGGTCACGGTGTCTTCGTCCAACCCTGCAATCGCCCCGATCTTGCGCAGAGCATTGGCGATCGACACCGGATCACCACCGCCGAGCCATTGTTTTTGTTGCGCATACAAAAGATCGGCAACGCCAAAGAAGCGCATGCCATCACCACAGCGCGCCAGCATCGAAGCCCAAAGGCCGAAGCGGTCGAAATAGACATCACGATAAATGAAGTAGACTTTGCCCGTATCGACATATTCGGCTTTGAACGGCTTGAGCACGTCTTCGTGGAAGCTGGCGCAATGCGGACAGGTGAAGCTGGCGTATTCAATCACGGTGATTGGCGCATTCGGATCGCCCAGGGTCATTTCCTTGATGCCGGAGGTGTCAATCTCGGCGGTGTCATCGGCTGCATTGGCCGCGCCAAGCGGGTTCGGTGGCGTGCCCGCACCGCGGCCCGCGAAGCCGATCCAGCCTCCCAAACCTGCCACAATTGCCGCACTTGCGGCCCCGACCATCATCGTTCTACGGTTCATCAACAAACCCTTTCTAGCGTTTCGTCTTGGATAAGATATTCCGGCCCAGTGCTTCAAGCGCGAAGCGCAATTTGTCGTCACCCACCGGCGCGGCGAGGCTCTGCGCCTCGGCGACAACCTCGGGTTTCGGCTCCGGTTTGGGTTTGGGTTTCGGGCGATAGGTGAATTCGGCTTGGCCTTCGGCAAATCCCGTCGGCGCGGTTTGGGTGATCCGCAGGCGCGAGATCGCATTGTAGCCATAAACACCGTTGACCTTGGCACGGATCTGCTCTTTTTGCATTTCCAGCATCGGCGCATGGGGGCCGGTGGTCAAAAGGCTGAGCGTTGCGCCAAATCCACTGCGGCCATATTTGACATCCACGGGCCGCGCGATGGCGGCGATGTCGTCCCCGACGATTTCGGGCCAATGGGTCAAAAGCCGCGTCACCGCGAATCCGCGCGTCTCGCCCGCCTTGCGGATCCGGTCCTGCAAGAGGCTAGAGGTCTGTGCGAAGCCTCGTGTGGTCGGTTTGCGCCGGTCGGCCATGACTTGAATCCTATGTGTGAACGCTATTCTAGTGGCAGCGGCGCCGCAAAACAGCCCCGAAACGCGGCAGAGGCATAAAGATTACGTGAGATGATAGAAAGCAGCGTCAATCATGAGAAGCTCAGCGATGGGTTACTGGCTTGGTATGATGTGCATGCGCGCGATTTGCCTTGGCGCGTGCCGCCCGCACAATCGCGCGACGGGGTGCGCCCCGATCCCTACTTGATCTGGATGTCCGAAGTGATGCTGCAACAAACCACCGTCGCGGCCGTCAAAGATTATTTCGCCCGTTTCACCGCACGGTGGCCGCGCGTGGAAGATTTGGCCGCTGCCGAAGACGGTGATGTGATGGGGGAATGGGCGGGGCTTGGATATTACGCGCGTGCGCGCAATTTGCTCAAATGCGCCCGCGTGGTGACGGCCGAGCACGCGGGGCGCTTTCCATCCGATCATGCCGCGCTTTTGAAACTGCCGGGCATCGGCCCCTATACCGCTTCTGCCCTCTCTGCGATTGCCTTTGATCGGCATGAAACGGTGTTGGACGGCAATGTCGAACGCGTGATGGCACGGCTTTATGATATTCACACCCCCCTGCCCGCTGCGAAACCCGAATTGATGGCACGCGCTGCGGCACTGACCCCGCCGGAGCGCTGCGGCGATTACGCCCAGGCGGTGATGGATTTGGGCGCGACAATTTGCACGCCAAAATCTCCGGCCTGCGGCATATGCCCATGGCGTGGCCCCTGCGCGGCGCGGGCGCGGGGCACGGCGGCGCAACTGCCAAAGAAAACCCCGAAAAAACCCAAACCCCTGAGGCTTGGTGTGGTCTATATTGGACGGCGCAGTGACGGCGCCTATTTGATGGAACGTCGCCCCGATACGGGGCTTTTGGGTGGGATGCTCGGATGGCCTGGGGCCGTTTGGGGCGATGAATTTATCGAAGCTCCGCCCATCAAGGCCGATTGGCGCGCCTTATCTGAAGAAGCCCGCCATACGTTTACGCATTTTCATCTACGCCTTGCGGTGAGGGTCGCGGATCTGCCGATGGCGCAGGCGCCCGACGAGATGCAATTCATCGCCCCGCATGCGTTTCGCGCCTCTGATCTGCCGACGGTGATGCGTAAGGCATTTGATCTTGCACTTGGGGCCCGCAAAGAGTGACACTGCCCTGACTCTATCGTGATGTATGGACAGACCCGATGATCCCGGCCGCCACTCTTCGTCGTTTTCGCAATGCTGCGCCGTTCTGGCTGTCGCTCGGTCTGGTGCCTCTGGCGTGGGTTGGCGCGATCTTTGGCGGATGGACGGTGCTGTTGTTGCCGCTGTCGGGTTGGTGGTTGTTCACACTTTTGGATGCGCTGACCGGGCTGAACCTTGAAAACGCAGATCCGCAAACCAAAACCGAAGATCTGTTTTGGTATCGCGCGATCACGATGATCTGGTTTCCGGTGCAGTTCGTGACCGTGTTCGGTTTGATCTATTATGTCGCGCATAGCGATCATTTGAACGCGCTAGAAATGATCGTTCTGTTCTTTGGGGTCGGCGTGATCTCCGGCTCGATCGGCATCGTCTATAGCCACGAATTGCTGCATCAGAAAAACAGGCTGGAGCGGCGACTTGGGGATTTGTTGCTGGCCATGGTGCTTTATTCACATTTCCGGTCCGAGCATTTGCTGGTGCATCACATCCATGTCGCCACGCCCCGTGATACGGTGACCGCACGCTATAATGAAGGGTTCCACCGGTTCTTTTGGCGGGTCTTGCGTGCCTGTCCGAAATCGGCGTGGGCCGCAGAGGTTGCGATGCTCGCCCGTCTGGGTCGTGGCCCGACGAACCGGCGCAATCCTTTCTGGCTCTATGCCGGCCTGCAACTGGCCATGCTTGCCATCGCAGTTGTTCTGGGCGGTTGGATCGGGCTTTTGTTGTTCCTTTGGCAGGCGTTTTCGGCAGTCTGGCAACTGGAGCTAACGAACTATGTCGAGCACTATGGTTTAACGCGCGAATATCTCGGCGGTGGTAAATTCGAACACGTGAAACCGCATCATTCATGGAACGCGGCGCATCGGGCGTCCAATTGGCTTTTGATCAATTTGCAACGTCATTCGGATCACCATTACAAACCCGACCGACGGTTTCCCTTGCTGCAAAATTACGCGGCGGACGCCGCACCGCAATTGCCCTTCGGCTATCCGCTGATGGCATCGATTGCGATGGTCCCGCCGCTGTGGCGTCGCCAGATGAACCCGCGCGTGCGGGCGTGGCGCAAACAGCATTACCCCGAGATTGCAGATTGGCAGCCTTATAAAACCGGCGATCACGGCACGACATAGCTACAGGCAAAAAAGCCCCGCCAATAAAGGCGAGGCAAGTAGGTGCCGCGACCCAAGCCGCAAGCACCGGCGGTGTTCCCAAGAACAACTCCGATAAAACTGGGGGATGCGCGCGGCGGGGTTAACCCATTTCCGCGCGGATTTGTTGGCGCAAAATGTCGATGGGCACGGTTTTACCATCGCGTTTAAAGCACCAGTAGGTCCAGCCATTGCAACTGGGCGCGCCTTCGAGTTTGGCACCGACCTGATGGATGGATCCTTTGACATCATCACCAACCAACGTGCCGTCCGCCCGCACTTTGGCTTTGTGACGGCCATTCATCGACATGAGCTCCTCACCGGGGCGCAACATGCCGCGTTCGACCAATTGGCCAAAGGGCACGCGCGGCTCGGCGCGTTTCGAGGTCGAGACCTGCAAGGCCTCGCGGTCGAATTTGCGGGTGTTTGCGATACGTTTCTGCGCCACTTTGCGGTAGGCTTCTTCGCGCTCGATCCCGATAAATTCACGGCCGAGCATCTTGGCAACCGCACCGGTGGTGCCGGTGCCAAAGAACGGGTCAAGCACGACATCGCCGGGGTTGGTCGATCCGACCAGAACGCGGTGCAGCAGGCTTTCGGGTTTTTGCGTTGGATGGGCTTTTTCGCCGTTTTCATCCTTGATCCGCTCACCGCCGTTACAAATTGGCAAAACCCAATCCGAACGCATTTGAATACCTTCGTTGAGCGATTTCAGCGCCTCGTAATTGAAGGTGTATTTGCCGCCTTCTTGCTTAGAGGCCCAGATCATCGTTTCATGCGCATTGGTGAACCGTTTGCCACGGAAATTCGGCATCGGGTTGGATTTGCGCCAGACCACATCGTTCAGAATCCAATATCCGGCGTCCTGCAACGCCGCACCAACACGGAAAATGTTGTGATATGAGCCGATCACCCAAATCGCGCCATTCGGTTTCAAAATCCGCCGCGCGGCTTTGAGCCAATCGCGGGTGAATTTATCATAAGCGGCAAAGGAGGAGAATTGATCCCAATGGTCATCCACCGCATCAACCCGCGAATTGTCGGGCCGGTGCAAATCGCCTTTGAGTTGGAGATTATAGGGAGGATCGGCGAAAATAAGATCGACAGAATTCTCCGGGAGAGAGTTCATCGCCTCGATGCAATCGCCATCAAGAATCGTGTTGAGAGGGAGCGCAGGCGCGCTCTTTGCTTGGGTCATTGTCTTCATATCTGCCTCTGGTACCGGCGCAATTGTTTGCGCTCTTTGGTTGAGGTCAGGATGAGTCAAAGACGATTCGCGGTCAAATTCTTTTTTGAATCAGTCACTTAGTTTTTTTGATTGATACAAGATGTTGTGGACCGGTTTGAACGAACGTCTATGGTGTGGGGTTACCCCTAATTTCTGGAGCGCCAACCTGTGACTTTTTGATGGGTATCCGGCGTTGGTGTCCCACCCATAACCGGGGAACTGTTGCGCTAAATCCCACATGATGCGGTCGCGCCTTATTTTGGCCATGATTGAGGCCGCCGAAATCGACACAGAACGGGCATCGCCCTTGATGATCGCCTCGGTGGAATATCCCTCCGCCGTGAGACCGCGCGGGATCATATTTCCGTCAATCAGCAAATGATCGGGGCGGCGCAGCAATCCGGCCACGGCCCGCTCCATCGCCAAATGCGAGGCCCGCAGGATATTCATGTCGTCGATCTCTTCGACGGATGCGTGGGCGATTGAAACCTCGGCCCCCGCCATAATCTGCGCATATAATGCCTCGCGACGTTTGGCCGATAGTTTCTTGGAATCGTTGAGACCCTCGGGGATATCAGCAGGGTCGAGGACCACCGCGGCGGCCGTGACAGGACCGGCCAAAGGACCGCGCCCGACCTCGTCCACACCGGCAACGATCAAATGGCCGTTCTCTTGTGCAAGGGTTTCAAACGAATAATCGGGGGCGGTTTTGGGCTGCGTGTTCATCCCCCTGTCAAAGCGCAGCATGCCCACATTGGCAAGGGCGCATATCGCAAGGGGAGAGGCAGCCCGTCAAAGCCGCCTCTCCCGCCCGCCGGCACGTTATATGTGCTCTGCTCGGCGGCGGGCCATCCCGATCACCGGATATATACCCCGGCAACTGTCACGGCACCCAACCACAGGGACAGGCCACCTTAGCGAATATGTCTACGCGGCTGGGTTTTGCGGGCGTGATGATCGTGATCGCGCCATGCGCCATGACCATGCTGCCGGTCACGTTCACGGGCACGCGCCCGGGCGCGCTCTTGTTCGCGCTGCCGGCGCAGGATCTCGGCCCGCGAAGGGCCCGGGTGACGGGTCACGGTGGCTTTGTCACGGCGGCCATTTTCAATCGCCTTGCCAAGAATAAACAAGGCGGTAAGCCCGGCGACAACCCGCGCCGCATCACGCTCATTGGCGCGGGCAGGAACGGCAGACAGGGCCGAAATGGCAATGGAAGCGGCAAGAATGCCAGAGATGAATTTGCGGGACATAGGGTGTCCTTTCCATGTTGGTGCGTCATGCACTGGGGTCGATGATGACCAACGATGGGCGCGGCGGGTAAAGACAGGCAATAACGCCGGGTTGTTATCGGATATCAACGTCGTCCATCCGGCCAATTTTCCCTTGGTTATTGAATATCACTGCGGCGGCGCGCAAAGTGCCCCGCATGATGACACATAGATATTTTCCCCACCGCAAAGCGGCATCGCGCCTTGCCCTTCTGGCCGGTGCTGCTTGGCTTGGCTTAAGTCTGACCGCCGCGCCCGCGCGGGCCGCAGAATGTTATGCCGACTATAAGGCCAAGCAAGAATCGCCCTTGAAGTTACATTACGGCGTCATGGCGCTGCGCGGCGCGTGCTCCAAAGAATCTGCCACGCAAGAAGTTGCCGCACGGTTGGGCCAAAACGGTTGGACCTTGCTCACCATCCTGTCGGTGTTTGATGCCACAGACCTCGAGAAAAGGAAGGCCAATGCCGGACCGTACTACCTCCGCTTCTGACGTGCGGCGTTCGGGAAGCCGCATCATCTATGGTGGCATCACGGCGATTGTTCTGGCGTTGACCGCCGCCGCCGCCGTGCTCTTTGCCGCCCTGCCCAGCGCCAATGCCTTCAACGCTCGAGTCGAGCAGTTGTTTGTCGAGAACGCCGATTTAACCGCACAGGCCGAGATCAAGTTGCTTGAGATTCTCGCCCAATCGGGCACGGCGTTTTCCGACACATTGGCGGGCTATCGCACGGTGATCTTCGTGCTGATGCTATTTGCCGCCGCATTATTGGTCGCGGCATTGGTATTTTTGGTGATGTTGGTGACGATGAATCGCCGCATGGCACAAATTGAACGCGCCGGCATTCAGGTGTCGTCTTTGTTGATCAGCCGCGAGGAAAACACTGTCTACCTCAACAATATGGGGTTCAAGCTGACCGCCGCCGCGATGGAAACCTTAAGCGTTCTGGCAGAGGCGCGCATGGATGACGACGTCATGACCGGCGCGGAAATCGAAGGTGTGATCTCCGGACGCGCCGCGACAGATTGCGAAGAAGCCGCAGGCGCAACGCGGATCAAACGGCTGCGTGACACATTGGGCAATCAAATGGTCAGTGAGCTTTTAGTCAAAAACATCGCCCGACGCGGGTATATGTTATCGGTCGGCAAAGACGTTATCCGCGTCATCTAACCCCCCTACCCGCAAACATCGGCTGGCCGCTGGCCATGGCAAGCGCCGCGCTTAGACGGCGGCGTAGGGAAATGTAACCGGTGAAAAACAAGTCGTGGTCGAAGGTTCCCCCTCACGCCTCAAACGGGAATTTGCGAACCGCCGGGCGCAGGACAAAATGCCTTTAACACATGCATGCATGAAGATCGCCATGCCTGCCGTCGTGATCAAATTTTTCATCGAAATCCCATTGCCGATGCCGTGTTCACACGACCGGCGAACGGCGTGAAGCTCCATTGAAATAACCTGCGTCACCCGAGGCGGGAGCACAAAGAGGCCAAGGATTTCAAAGGAAACTCACATCCACCATGCGTAAAGGTTGACCGTGTGTCCAACGGCCAGAACGCGTCAAGAGGGTGATGGGAAGAGGCTATTTTCTGTTCTGCCATCTATCCCGCAAGGCTCGCAGGCGTGTGGAAGAGCCACCTCCGCATGATAGTCCCTATCTCGTGGATTTAAGCCGATAGAAAGATAGGTACACCAAAAGCAAATACGCCAAGAGTTCCATTAGCTCTTCGAGGATTTGATTCTTTGGAAAACCCAACTGACCTTTTTCGAACATCTGCGCAATTATAATACTCAAAATCGCAAAAACCAAAAACACATGTCCCGATAGTGCCTGCCTCCAGTGCAGTTTTTTCCTACGGGCGGCCACAACCAAAAGTATCAAAGACAGCGACAGCATTAATACTAAAACCACTGATAGAAAATACTTCGTGTAAAGCAAACCCGTTCCATGAAGACTAAGAACCGCACCGAAGCTTAACTCGCGTCCTGCGCCAACGAACGGAATCAAACTGAAGAAGAGCGACACCGCCGCCCAATCTAAGTTGTTTTTTCCGAACTGAACTTTTGCCCCCCAGACAAAGAGAGAAAAAGATACGATACACGCGATAACCTGGAAGTTTTCAATTACCCCATTTTCAGCAACTATCATGCTCACATCCCATTCTTCACATCACACACCAGTTATCATTCAGGGTCCAACACTGCGACGCCAAAAAGATTATGATCTTCTATTTTTTGGGGGCCTATATCTTTCACTAGCCACGCGAATGCGTGCGGTTAGCATTCCGAATATCTCGCAAACCGCGTCTAGACGCGCAGCATTGGCTGATATTCCAAATTTATTTTTGCGCTCTCTGGCAATAAGGTAACCACTAGAACGATCAATCGTCATTCGTCACATTGTTATGAGTGGTGAGCCCGTCCGGGTTCGAACCGGAGACCTACTGATTAAAAGTCAGTTGCTCTACCAACTGAGCTACAGGCCCACTGGAGGCGCTTCTAGAAACACCGGCGGGCAGGGTCAACCCCGAAAAACCAAGATTTGTCATCGCTTGGCTGGATTCATCAATCCGGCGGGTCTATATGCGGTCTCATGAGCGCTCAAAACCATATCGATATGCCCTTTATGAAGATGCACGGGCTGGGAAACGACTTTGTTGTCATTGATTCCCGCACGCACGTCTATGACGTTACGGAAGCATTGGTGCGGGCCGTCGGGCATCGTCACACGGGAATCGGATTCGACCAATTGGCCGTGATCGAAACCGCCCCGACCGCCGATGCGCATCTGGTGTTCTATAATTCCGATGGATCGCGCTCGGGCGCTTGCGGCAATGCCACCCGTTGCATCGCGCGGTATCTTATGGACGAGAGTGACAAAAGCACTCTGCACCTGACCACCGAGCGCGGCGATCTCTATGCCGTCGATGCCGGAAATGGCCTCACCTCGGTGAATATGGGGGCGCCTCAATTGGCATGGGACGAGATTCCCTTGGCCGAGGACATGGATACGCTGGAATTGCCCATCGAAGGCGCGCCGACCGCCACGGGCATGGGCAACCCCCATTGCACGTTTTTCGTTGAAGATGCCGGACGGATACCGCTCGAAGAGTTCGGACCGCGCTACGAGCATCATCCGCTCTACCCTGAACGCACGAACGTGCAAGTTGCCTCGATCATTGGACCTGACCACCTGCGTATGCGGGTGTGGGAAAGGGGCGTGGGCATCACCATGGCCTCTGGCTCGTCGTCATGCGCCACGGCCGTTGCCGCCGCGCGGCGCGGGCTGACAGGGCGGCGCGTTTTGATTGAACTTGACGGCGGCAGCCTTGAAATTGACTGGCGTGAGGATGGGGTTTGGATGACCGGCGCAACGATGCATGTCGCAAACGGCACGTTCACCGCACAGTTTCTTGCCTCACTATGATGCATAGCCCGCCCAAATTTACCACGCTCGGATGTCGGCTTAACGCCTATGAAACCGAAGCCATGAAAGATCTCGCCGCACAGGCGGGCATGGAGGGCGCGGTTGTGGTCAACACCTGCGCCGTCACCGCCGAAGCCGTGCGCAAGGCCCGCCAGGAAATCCGCAAGCTGCGCCGCGGCAACCCCGAGGCGCAAATCATCGTCACCGGATGCGCCGCGCAAACCGAACCGGAAACCTTCGCCGCCATGACCGAAGTGGACCGCGTGATCGGCAATACCGAAAAGATGCAGGCAAACACATGGTCCCGCCTTGCCGCCCAATCCGGTCCCGATTTCATCGGTGAAACCGAACGTGTCGCGGTCGATGACATCATGTCCGTCACCGAAACAGCCGGCCATTTGATCGACGGGTTCGGCACCCGCAGCCGCGCCTATGTGCAGGTGCAAAACGGCTGTGATCACCGCTGCACCTTCTGCATCATTCCTTACGGCCGTGGCAATTCGCGCTCTGTCCCTGCGGGGGTTGTGGTCGATCAAATCAAACGTTTGGTGGACAAGGGGTTCAACGAGGTCGTGCTCACCGGTGTTGATTTGACCTCTTGGGGGGGCGACCTGCCCGCCGCGCCGAAGCTCGGCGATCTGGTGATGCGCATTCTCAAATTGGTGCCCGATCTGCCGCGCTTGCGGATCTCGTCGATCGACAGCATCGAGGTCGATGAAAACCTGATGCAGGCGATTGCCACCGAACCGCGTCTCATGCCGCATCTGCATTTGAGCCTGCAACACGGCGACGACATGATCCTCAAACGGATGAAGCGCCGCCATTTGCGCGATGATGCCATCCGCTTTGCGAAAGAAGCGATCCGCCTGCGCCCTGACATGACCTTTGGGGCCGACATTATCGCGGGCTTTCCAACCGAAACCGAAGCCATGTTCGAAAATTCCCTGCGGCTGGTCGAGGATTGCGAATTGACGTGGCTGCATGTCTTCCCCTATTCGCCGCGCCAAGGCACCCCCGCCGCGCGTATGCCCGCCGTGGATGGCCGCGCGATTAAAGAGCGTGCAGCGCGCCTACGGGCGGCCGGGGATGCGCGCGTGGCGCGTCACCTCGCAGACCAGATCGGCAAGAGCCACCAGATTCTCATGGAAAACCCACATATGGGACGCACCGAACAATTCACCGAGGTGCATTTCGATGTGCCCCAACCCGAGGGGCAGATCGTCACCGCAACGATCACCGGAACCCGCGCCGGCCAACTGACCGCATAAACTGCTGGCACCCTCCGCATGCGCAGGCGCGCAAGGGCCGGCCGCAACCAACGGAGCGACCCTATGTATCCCAATCCCATTTTCCGCGGAGCCACCAGGACGCAGAACATCGACTTTGCCCGCAGCACGGGATTTGGCATGCTTTGTGTGAACGGCCCCGCTGGCGCGCCTCCGGTTCTGGCGCATATACCTTTTATTCTGGCCGAAGATGGCACGTCGGCTGAAATGCATCTCATCCGCTCGAACGCCATTGCCCGCGCGTTGAAATCCGGCCCCTTGCCCGCATCTATCGCCGTGCTTGGTCCGCATAGCTATGTCTCGCCCGATTGGTATGAGCTCGACGACCAAGTGCCCACATGGAACTATGTCGCCGTGCATGTGACCGGCACATTGGAATTGGTGGAACAGGAAGAAATTTCCGGAATACTGGATCGGATCTCCGCGAAGAATGAGGCTCTACTCCTGCCTAAAACGCCCTGGACGATGGATAAGATGCCTGAAGAGATCACCGCGAAAATGCTGCGCCAAGTCGTGCCGGTGCGCATGGCGGTCACGGCGATTGATGGCACTTGGAAGCTGGGTCAAAACAAGCCGGAATCGGCACGTATTGCCGCGTCAAAGCAAATGGACGGCTTTGGATTTGGAAGTGAGCCGCGCCTCGTCTCCGCGATGATGCGTTGCCCGCCTGTGCGGGGCGCGCCTTAGGGCAACGGATTGGTGCGATACAGCCGCACCTTTAGCCCGCCATGAGCAATCGGTGCGCCAACAGGCAAGAAGGGCAGGGCCGTGGCGCGGGCCAATCCGGCCTCATTGGTGACAATACCGACCCGCCATCCCGAAAACCGTTCCATCAAGACCTTGCCCAAGGCGCCGTAAACCCCGAAGAGCAGCTTTTTGTTGCCAATCCGCGCCCCGTAGGGCGGGTTGACGATCACAAGGCCCTTTGGCCCTTCGGGCGGGGCGATATCGCTAACCGGTTTGACCTCGAATGACGTGATCCCGCCCACCCCTGCCGCTTCGGCATTGGCCGTGCTCATCCGCACCGCACCGGCGTCACGATCCGAACCGTAAAACCGTAGATCCGTCTCTAACACGCCTGAACTGCTCCGCATCTGGGACCAGATCTGCGGATCAAATGTCGCCAGTTGTTCGAACGCAAAATGCCGCGTTCGCCCCGGATCGAGGCCAAGCGCCTTCTCGGCGGCCTCCAACACAAATGTGCCGGATCCGCACATCGGATCATAGACCGGCTCGGACCCGTCATACCCACATTCCGATAACATCAAGGCCGCCAAAGTTTCGCGCATCGGGGCTTTGTTCACCGCCGGTTTATGACCGCGTTTGTGCAGGCTTTCACCGGAGGTATCGACACTAAACTGCACTTTATTGTCGTCAATCCGCACTTTGACGCACACCGGCGCATCGGCGGCAAGCGTCGCAGCGAAGCTTTCGACAAGCGCCTTTTCGATCCGCTGCACCGCCGCACCTGCATGATAGATTTTTGACTTTTTTGAGGTCGTCACCTCGACCCGCACCGGCACATCGGGGCGCAACACCGCACCCCAATCAAACTTACGGCTGCGTTTGTCGAGTTGCGCCAAATGAAAGGCCATGAAACTGCCGAACCGCGCTAAAACCCGCCCTGCCCCCCGCAATTCCAGATTGGCGCGCCAGACATCCGGCCAATGGCCCTCAATCGTCACGCCACCGCCCGTGGCCACCGGATTGGCAAAGCCCTTGGCGCGCACTTCAGCCAATAATGCAGTCTCCAAACCAGGAGCGCAGGCGAGGAAAATTTCAAAGGGATCAGATGTGTTCATCCCCCTTCGATACAATCAAAGCCCGCCCGCCGCGACCAGAAACTGAAATGGTCGCAGCGAACGGACAAACCGTGCGAAGAGGATAAGCACGGATGCGGTTACCAGCTGTTGTAGCCAAGGTATTTGCCGGACATTTCAATTTTGACGCGGTCACCTTTGGGATGTTCCACGCGCGTCAGCTGCATGTCAAAATCAATGGCGGACATGATGCCATCGCCAAATTTCTCATGGATCAAGGCTTTGATCGTCGGGCCGTAAACACCCACGATTTCATAGAGCCGGTAAATACACGGATCGGTCGGCACGGTTTGCTCCCAAACCTTTGTCGGGCTGTCTTCAAGAAGCCCCTGCGCCTCTTGTGGCAAACCAAGCGCCGCGACCAATGCAGCGGCCTTATCGGCCGGCATCGCGTTCATCCCCATAGCCGCCGAATGGGTCCAAACCGGCGACATGCCGATGGTTTCGGCGATCCCCTCCCATGTCAATCCGGCCTGTTTCTTGGCGGAAATGATCAAGGCAGTCACATCCTCGCGGGTCAATACATCCATGTTTTTTCCTTTCTATTGGCAAATTCGGCCTCTTTTCGGGCCTTGTTGGTCTCTCTTTTCGTCAGGGTCATTTCAAAAGTTGCAATCCCAGAGCCAATGACAAAATCGCCAAAAGCCCCGATAGAGTTTTCCAAAATCGCACCGGATCGCGTTCCGCCAACGGCACATGACGTTCGGCGCGGGCGGCATCGCCGGGGCGGCGCAGATCGGCGATAAACTCCGACAAAACCGGATAGCGCCGCATCGGATCGGGATGCACCGCACGGCGCAATGCGGCATCTATCCAATAGGGCACGGGCCGCTCCCCGCCGCGCGCCGACGCGTATTTGAGCCGCATTTGATCGCGCCGCGCGCGCACTTTGGACACATCGCGCCCATAGGGCAGACGCCCTGTCAGCATCTCGTATCCGATCACCCCGAGCGAAAACAAATCCGCGCGCCAATTCACGGGCTCGCCGGCAAAATATTCCGGCGCGGTATATTGCATTGTTCCCAAAATCGCCGTGTCTGGATCAAGCATCGCCTCTTGCACGCCAGAGACATAAGTTGACCCGAAATCAATGATCCGCACCGTGCCGGCAGTGTCGATCATGATATTCTCGGGGCGCAAATCCTGATGCAACATCTCGCGACGATGAAAGGCCCGCAGACCGCGCACCACCTGCTCCAGGATATCGCGCACCCGCTCTAAATCCGGTTCAGGATGATCCGTCATCCATTGGCGAAGGGTCTGACCTTCGACATATTCCGTCACCACATAAAGCGCGCTGCGCGTCTCTGGCGCCGGGGCGGCGCGCAAGACATGCGGGCTGTCTATTCGCCGGGCGATCCATTCCTCCATGACGAAACGGCGCAGATATTGCGGATCCTCGCGCAAATCCATCGACGGAATTTTCAACGCCACCTGATCGCCGCCGGGGGCGACAGCAAGGTAGATATGGCTGCGCGCGTTGCTGTGGATCGGGCGCAAAATACGAAACCCGTCGATCACATCGCCATCCATGGGCAAAGGCGGAATTGGCAATTGATCCGCCCCCTCCAAAACCCCCGCATCGCGTTCGGGCAATCCGTCAACGCGGATGATCTGTACCGTCAGATTGTCATCGCTTCCGGCGCTCAAAGCCGCCTCGCCAATCCGGCGCGCGACAAGATCAAGATCCCCCTGCGCGGCCAGAAATGCCGCGATATCTTTGTCTGTGAGATGTTCATGCACCCCATCGGTGGTCATCACAAACACATCGCCCAAGGCCAACGGCAAGTCGCGGTAGTCGATTTCGACCCGTGCTTCAGCGCCCATCGCGCGCCCGAGGTAACTTTGCCCGGGCGAGATCACCACGCGATGGGGTTCGGTCAAAGGTTCCAACGATCTTCCGGCTAAACGTGCAATCCGGCTGTCACCAATGTGGAACAGATGCGCGGTATGGTTTTTCAAAATAAGAGCCGACAGCGTGCAAACCCGCCCGTGGTCGATCTCTTCAAGATGGGCGCGGCGGTTTTGCGCATGTAGCCACGCATTGCTGGCACTGATCACCTGCGTGGCGGCGGTTTTCACAGACCAAGCGTCGGAGGTGCAATAATAATCCCCCATCACCCCCTGTACCGCGACTTCGGCGGCTTCGCGGCTGACACGGCTGGAACTGATCCCATCCGCAATGGCAAAGGCCGCCCCCTTGAGGGTCAGCGCCGTGCCGTGGGGAATGGTCGCCCCTAAGACATCTTGGTTTTCGGCTTTAACGCCCGCGCTCGAAAATTGTCCAATGCTCAACTGCAAGCCGGATGGTTTGTCCCCCTGCAAGGCGGTCGCGGTCGGCGAGATCGTCACGGCATCCTCGGGCATTGGGCGTCCTGATCAAACGAAATTCAAACAAACAAGGCCCGACCAAACCCATGGCCGGGCCTTCTTCATGATTTACTCGGCTGCGACGGTCGAGGCGTCCTTGATCGGCTTACGCTTAGGGGATTCCTTGAAATGGGTGGCGTAGATCATGCCGCCAACAAAGGTCAGGCCGCCCACGAGATTGCCCAAAACAACAGGGATTTCATTATAGGCGAAATAGTCGACCCATGTGAATTCACCGCCCAGCATGATGCCCGAGGGGAAGAGGAACATATTGACGATCGAATGTTCAAACCCGAGGTAGAAGAAGACAATGATCGGCATCCACATGGCCATGATCTTGCCCGACACCGACGATGACATCATCGCCGCGACAACGCCGGTTGACACCATCCAGTTGCACATCACAGCCCGCACAAAAACCGTCAACATCCCCGCGCCGCCCGCTTCGGCATAACCCAAGGTGCGCGCTTCGCCGATCTGTCCGATCCTTTGCCCCACGGCGTTTGGTTCTTGGCTAAAGCCCATGGTGAAAATGATCGCCATCATCACCGCCGTGGTCAAGGCACCGGCAAAGTTACCAACGAATACCAACCCCCAATTGCGGAAGACACCGGGCCAAGTGCACCCCGGACGTTTGGCGATCACCGCCAAGGGTGCAAGCGTGAACACACCGGTCAGCAGGTCAAACCCCAAAAGATAAAGCGTGCAGAACCCGACAGGGAACAACAGGGACGCCACAAGAAAGTTGCCGGTGTTCACCGCGATGGTCACCGCAAATGCAGCCGCCAATGCAAGGATCGCACCGGCCATATAGGCGCGGATCAGCGTATCCTTGGTGGCCATGAAAATCTTGGATTCTCCGGCATCGACCATTTTCGATGCGAACTCGGCAGGTTGGATATAGGACATGTGTATTGCCTTTCTTCACTGTGCCCTTTCGGGCGCTCTGCTAAAGAGAGAGATAGATGCGGCCGTCTTCGACTTTGACGGGAAAGCTGGCGGTCTGCCCTTCATCGGCACCTTGGGCTGAGCCGGTTTCCAGCGAGATCACCCAATTGTGCAGGGGGCATGTAACGCATCCGTCATGCACGATCCCCTGACTGAGCGGCCCGTTCTTATGCGGGCATTTGTCTTCGAGCGCGAACACGCGGTCGTCCGATGTGCGAAACACGGCGACAGTCATATCGCCGCGTTTAACGCAGCGTGCACCTTGGCGCGGAATGTCGGTCACGGCCCCGACAAGAGTCCATTGCACGGCGTCTGCGGATACTTGGATGTTCATTCTGCTGCCTCCAGCGTCAGATCGGCCAGGGGGGCAAATTCATGCGCTTCGGCGCCGGCCACCCGTTCGGCCCATGGGTCGATTTGTGCGAATTTTTGCGAGAAAATGAAGCGGTCAAAATAGGCTGCGCGCTGTTCCAGATCGTCGTAAATCACTGATTTAATGTGATCATATCCGATCCGGTCGGCCCATTTGTAGATCCGTTCAAGGTAATACCCGGTCTCGCGGTAATATTGCGTAAGCGCGCCAACGGTTTCCAAAACATCCTGTTCTGTGGGCACTTTGCCGAGCATGGTCGTGCCTTGGATGTGCAGCCCCGCCGCGCCGCCATACAGGATCTCATACCCGCTATCGACGCAGATGATACCAATGTCCTTGCAGGTGCTTTCCGAGCAATTGCGCGGGCAACCGGACACCGCCAGTTTGAGTTTTGCAGGCGACCAAGCGCCCCACAACAGTTGTTCAAGCTTGATGCCCAAACCGGTGCTGTCTTGCGTCCCGAACCGGCACCAATCCGACCCGACGCAGGTTTTCACCGTGCGCAGACCCTTGGCGTAAGCCGCGCCGGAAATCATCCCGGCTTTGTTCAGGTCATCCCAAACCGGGATCAAGTCTTCTTTCTTCACGCCGAGCAAATCGATCCGTTGACCGCCGGTGACTTTGACCGTGGGAATTTCGAATTTATCGGCCACATCGGCAATGGCGCGCAATTCATCCGGCGTGGTGATGCCGCCGAACATCCGCGGCACAACGCTATAGGTGCCGTCTTTTTGGATGTTCGCATGCACGCGCTCGTTGATGAACCGCGACTGCATGTCATCGACATATTCACCGGGCCAATCGCTAACCAGATAGTAGTTTAGCGCAGGGCGGCATTTGGCGCAGCCTTCCGGCGTTGTCCATTCCAATTCCTGGATTACTTCGGGGATGGATTTCAATTCTTTGGCTTTGATCAACCGGCGCACATCGCCGTGGCTATGGGTGGTGCATCCGCACATGCCCGCCGGAGCCCCCGCCGCAAAATCATCGCCGAGCGTCAGGGTCATCAGGTCTTCGACCAATCCCGTGCACGTCCCGCAAGAGGCCGACGCCTTGGTATGAGCGCGCACGCCATCCAACGAAGCCAAACCCTTTTCCGTGATCGCATTGACGATGTCGCCTTTGCAAATCCCGTTACAACCGCAGATTTCCGCATCATCGGCCAGATTGGCGACAATCGCCAAGGGGTCCGCCCCGCCGCCGCCTTGATAGGCTTGGCCAAAGATCAGCGTGTCGCGGAATTCCGAGACATCCTCGCCGGATTTCAGCATCTCGTTATACCACATGCCATCGGCCACATCGCCGTATAGCACCGCGCCGATCACCTTGTTATCCTTGAGAATCACACGCTTGTATGTGCCGCGCATCGCATCGCGCAAAACCACGTCTTCGGTGCCTTCAGCGTCGCCAAATTCGCCGACGGAATAAAGATTGATTCCCGTGACCTTCAATTTGGTCGGGGTCTCGGCATGTTTGAATGCAGCCTCGGAGGGGCCGGTCAAATGCTCGGCCGCGACCTTTGCCATGGTGTAGAGCGGCGCAACAAGCCCATAAACCCGGCCATCAACCTCGGTGCATTCACCGACGGAAAACACGTCAGGGTCGGAGGTGCGCAGCGTCGCATCGGTCACGATCCCGCGCCCGATCTCAAGCCCCGCCTCTTTGGCCAAATCGGCGCTTGGGCGGATGCCCACGGCCATGACCACCAAAGAGGCATCAATCATCGTGCCGTCTTCCAATTCGACCGCTTCGACGCAGGTTTCGCCGTGGATCGCTTTGGTGTTGGCACCGCAACGCACATCAATGCCGCGGCTTTCCAATTCACGTTGCAAAAGATAGCCCGCCGCCGCATCCAATTGACGCTCCATCAGGGTTGGCATCAGGTGCAACACCGTCACGTCCATGCCCTGCGCCTTGAGGCCCGCTGCGGCCTCCAAACCCAACAAACCACCGCCGATGACCACCGCGCGTCCGCCCTTGGCGCAGGCGCCCAGCATCCCGTCCACATCATCGAGATCGCGGTAGGCCAGAACGCCGGGCAACTGGTGCCCCGGCACCGGAATGATAAAGGGCGAAGACCCCGTTGCGATCACAAGTTTGTCGTAAGACGCGGCAAGCCCGCCCTCGGAGGTCACCATCTTGGCCGCGCGGTCGATCTTGGCGACCTTCTCGCCGCGATGCAGGGTGACGCCGCGCTCCGCATACCAGGCATCGTCATGAATCACGATGTCTTCAAAGGTCTTCTCGCCCGACAGAACCGGCGAAAGCATGATCCGGTCATAATTCACGCGCGGCTCGGCGTTAAAAATCGTCACATCGTACACATCGGGCGCGCGATCAAACAATTCTTCGAGCATCCGGCCAGGGGCCATGCCGTTACCGACGATCACAAGGCGTTGTTTTTCTTGGGTCATTTCAATCTCCGGGGTCGGGGGTGCAAACCGGACCTCTCCGGCGCAGCAGCGAAATCAAATGGAAGACGTGGGGTGCAATTGGGCACAACTTACGGTCTCCCGAACCGCGAATGCGGTCAGCGAAATCGCAGCGCCGTTGCTGCAAGGCCCATCAGGGGCATGTATTCGGAAATATACCGCGCCATTGCGGTATCGAGGGGCATTGGCGTCTGCCAACCGGCCCCGTTAAAATCAGCATTAGGCAGCTTCCACCATGCCGCAACACCTTTGTTGCACTGCAGCATCGGCAAAACGCGGCCAAGCCAAGTTTGATTAAATTATAGGCGGATGTGGTGTGGCCCTCACCAAATTCTAAGCACAATATAACGGGCGAGGCTGTCCTTGCGTCATCTGTGCCGGCGCTTCGTCCTTGATTCTATTGCGATCGTAGCTGCGATCTCAATGCAACGCGCCACCTTCGGCACGCGGGGTATCCTCAAAAAACGGCGTCATCTGTGCCACGATCACCGAATTTTCCGCCAAAGCACGGCCCATCAAGGCGCGCTCTTCGTCGGAGATATCGTGACCTTCCGCGAGCCGCTCATCCAACGTGCCATATCCGGTCACATCCAGCGGCGCGGTATCGGCTTGCTTAAGGATCGCAACGGTTTCGCGCACAGCTTCGGCCTCGTCGATGCCAGAGGCATAGACCATCAACGCCGCGCCAGTCGCCCCTTCGGGCAGCCCGTCGCCGTCCTTGCGGCCAATCTCGACCAGCAAAGTATAGACCTGTTGGCGATTGCGCTTTTTGGGTTTTTCGTCGACCATATTAGGATCCTCCGCTGGCCGCTTGGTGCGCGAGCGCAGGCACGAAGTCAAGCAAAGGAGCGCAAGATGAAGCGGATCAAGGATATGGTGGCTGAGGCCAACGAGATTGTCGCCCATGCCCCTGCCGCCGAAGTGATGGCGCGCCACGGGGCGCAAGGCGTCACCTTTGTCGATCTGCGCGACCCGCGTGAACTGGAGCGTGAGGGCATGATCCCCGGTGCATTTCATTGCCCGCGCGGGATGTTGGAATTCTGGATCGATCCCGAAAGCCCCTATGCCAAACCGCAATTTCAGACTGGCGATCATTTCATCTTCTATTGCGCCTCTGGTTGGCGCTCTGCCCTATCGGCCCGCGCCGCACAAGAGATGGGATTAACAAACGTCAGCCACATCACCGACGGGTTTTCCGGGTGGAAAGCGGCGGGCGGCGCGGTGGGGGAAAAGCCGGTAAAGCGCGCATGAACATCTCTATCGAGCCATAACCTGACAAAGTAGTGCGGCATTTGCGCCAACCAACACCCTCGCGGGGTATTCTTGTGGGGCTTTTCTCTATCTGATGCTCCGACGCATTCTGTTCACCATGCGGGTCCCCGTGATGGTCGTGGACTTCATAATCGGCTGGCTGCGCAAATACGCGTCTCAGTCTGGCAGCGGTATCACAACCCAACTTGTAGAGATTTGTAGGACTTGCTAACAGACTGTCGCAACGGATGGTAACCTATGGCCCTAGGTTATTATCAGGAATATATCAGATATGCACGCCTCGGCCTTCGCGCTGAAGCGCGAAAATCTATCTTACGTTTTGTAGAATCGCTGTCATCGTTTGCGGACAAGCAGGCATGGACGTATGCAAACTTGCTAACGGTCGATAGAAATGGAGCATCGAGCGTTAGACATGAAATCTATGACCTCATCGCCTTCCCCGTCTTGCTCGACGGATACAAACGTAGGGACCCAGAGTGCTGTTTTCTTATGGGCATGAGCTACCAAAACCTCCTAAACTACATGGGACGCCTTGACGGAATTGAATTTGTCTCTCGTGTAGAGCTTCTGAAAACTGCGTATTTTGCAGTTCCAACTTCACAAAAGTACCGGCAGGCATTGTTGGAAGCCCTATTACAAGATTTTACCTATTGTGATCACGAGTGGCCGTCTGGAATTTTGGGATATTCGTACCCGTTCGAAAACTTAAAGCAAGAAGTAAAGTTGGCTAAAAAGTTGGACGAAGAGCGTCTCTTTTGTGATCGGCTAGCAGAATTCTCAGAACGAATTGAACAATCGTGAAGGTCAGCTGAACGGACTTAGTTGCCTTCCTCGTTATCGAAGTGCAGACTTCCTAGTTAGACAAATAATCAGGTGTTTAATCCCACGGTTTAAGATAGTTAGGTGTTTGATCCCACGGTTTAATGGTGCGATCATTTTTTCAAGAAGCATGAAAAGTTAGGGGTTTAAATGGGACACCTGTCTGTCAAAAAAGACGATATCGACAGCATCAATAAGCACTATGAAGAGTGCAAAAAGGCCCAAGAGCCTTATGTCATCTGCAAGCGCAGGAGGACCAAGGCAGACGTAGATTTCGATTACATTTCATTCGATAAACCGGTCGATAACATTCTGAAGGATAACCGCGAAGAGATCGTCTCCAAAGCAATCGAAATCTTCAATAACCACTCAAGTAAAGGTGCAAAACGCAACGTCAGCGCCTGTTTGATCTCGTTCAGCAATCTCGAAGTCAACCAGGCTGAACAAGCGGCTTCTGAGGTCTTCCACATGATTTCAGAAGTGGTGAACCGTTCGCGCTAGCACCCCAGCCCCTCCCGAGAGCGGGCCTCCGCTCCTTCGGGGCTAACGTGGCGTGTAACGCGAGCAAGAAATGTAATTTGTTAGCGCTACACCAAGAATAGCGATTTTGGCCCGGCAAGCGGCTGGCCGCCGCCTTCGTCTTGGCTAAAAGATTGGCGGCTGCACGGCCTTCCAAAAAACACCGTTTGTTTAACGGTTCGCTCAACTAAACATTGACCCACGTGTTATGGAAGGAAGCTTTGTCCGTTCAGCCGACCTTCCGGACGACGCAACCGTCCCCGCAGATTTCTGCGAGGACATTCGTCCGTCTAAATTCGTGTTGCACAGGGGGTCATGCGTGGGTCTTCAACACATGAGGTAAGGGGCTTGCCCTCGGCCAGCCCCTTATTTTAAACCCCACAAAGATCAGTCGCGCAGCAGCTCGTTGATCGAGGTTTTCGAGCGGGTTTTGGCATCCACGCGCTTCACGATCACGGCACAATAGAGGTGCACACCGTTCTTCGACGGCATGGAGCCGGCCACAACCACCGATCCTGCGGGCACTTCGCCGTAGAATACTTCGCCGGTGTCGCGGTCGAGGATTTTGGTCGACTGGCCGATGAACACGCCCATGCCCAAAACCGATCCTTCGCGCACGATACAGCCTTCGACCACCTCAGAGCGCGCGCCAATAAAGCAGTTGTCTTCGATGATGGTCGGGCCGGCCTGCATCGGTTCCAACACGCCGCCAATGCCAACGCCGCCGGACAAATGCACGTTTTTGCCGATCTGTGCGCAAGAGCCAACCGTGGCCCATGTGTCGACCATCGCGCCCTCATCAACATAGGCGCCGAGATTCACGAAAGACGGCATCAACACCACACCGGGCGCGATAAAGGCGGATTTGCGCACGACGCAATTGGGCACGGCGCGGAAACCTGCGGTTTTCCATTCGGCTTCGCCCCAGCCTTTGAATTTGCTGTCGACCTTATCCCACCAACCGGAGCCCTGCGGGCCACCGGATTGCTCTTCCATATCCTTGATGCGGAACCCCAAGAGCACGGCCTTTTTGGCCCATTGGTTCACATGCCACGACCCGTCGGATTGTTTTTCCGCCACGCGCAGCTTGCCACTGTCCAGCGCGGCCAATGTGTCTTCAATCGCATCGCGGGTTTCGCCCGTGGTGGCGGATGTGATGGTGTCGCGCGCGTCCCACGCGGCTTCGATGGCAGTTTCCAATTGAGCGTTGGACATGGGGCGTCTCCGTTTCAAATCAATTTCATTCGCAACGGCTATAGAGCCAAGCGCCAAGCGGCGCAATTCCTCAACCGCTTTGGCGTCTGGCAAACCCGCCACAGACGCGATACCTCTAGCGCAACCTTGATACATAACCGGCGCGCGCGCCGAAGAGAGAGCAGATGACCGAAGACCATCCCCCCACCGCATTTCGAGACGCCCACGCCGATATTTCCACCGCCCGCGAAGTGCCGGACACGCCACAAACCCGCGCACCATCCTACCGGCTGGCCTTTGCCGATGATGAATTCCTGTGCCGTGATGAATTACGCCCCGTGCGGTTGCAACTGGAATTGCTCAAACCGCAAATGCTGTTGGACGAGGCCGGGATCGAAACCACCATCGTGCTCTTTGGCGGCGCGCGCATCCCGACGCCCGAAAACAAAGACACGGCCAAGACCGAAACCCTTGGCAACCTTTCGAGCTTTTATACCGAAGCGCAGCGTTTCGCGCGGATGATGACCGAACGCTCAAACGCCACGGGCGGGCGTCGACATGTCATCGCCACCGGCGGTGGACCCGGCGTGATGGAGGCGGGAAACCGTGGCGCGATGGACGCCGGCGGACATTCTATCGGCCTCAACATCGTGCTGCCGCACGAGCAAGCTCCGAACGAATATGTCACCCCCGGCCTATGCTTCAATTTCCACTATTTCGCCATTCGCAAAATGCATTTTTTGATGCGCGCCGAAGCGATTTGCGCCTTTCCCGGTGGGTTCGGCACATTGGACGAGATGTTCGAAGCTCTGACCTTGATCCAAACCGGCCGCATGAAACGCGTGCCGTTCTTATTGTTCGGTCGTGCCTTTTGGGAGGGGATCATCAATTGGGAGGCTTTGGCCGACGCCGGCACCATCGCGCGCAGCGACCTTGAATTGTTCCGGTTTGTCGAAACCGCCGAAGAGGCCATCGAAGCAATGGACACCTGGGAGGGCAAAGGCAAGACACGCAGCGCCCCCTCCGGTCGATAGGTCCGCGTTTCAAGCCGGAACAGAGACAGCATTCGGCATGAGCGGGGGTTACATCCCCGCGTCGGCTTCGATCTGCTTGCGGCTTTTGCGGGCGCGTTCCGTCGCGGATTTCAATTGCCCACAGGCGGCCATGATGTCCTCGCCGCGCGGACGGCGCACGGGGCTGGAATAGCCCGCATTATGCACGATATCGGCAAAAGCGCGGATGCGATTGTTCGAGCTGCGCTTATAAGGCGCGCCGGGCCATTCATTGAAAGGGATCAGGTTGATTTTGGCCGGAATGCCTTCGATCAATTTGACCAAACGGCGGGCGTCTTCGTCGCTGTCGTTGATCCCGTCGAGCATGACATATTCAAAGGTGATCCGTTCGGAATTGGACACCTTCGGATAGGCGCGCAAAGCGTCCAAAAGCGTCTCGATATTCCACCGCTTGTTGATGGGCACCAATGTATCGCGCACGGGGTCGGTCGTGGCGTGGAACGACACCGCCAAAAGGCACCCGATTTCTTGCGCCGTGCGTGCGATCTCCGGCACCACACCAGAGGTCGACAAAGTGATCCGGCGCCGCGACAGGCAAATGCCTTCGGGGTCCATGACGATGTTCATCGCGTCGCGCACGTTTTCGAAATTATACAAAGGTTCGCCCATGCCCATCAGGACGATGTTCGAAAGCAAACGCTTTTCCTCTTCGACGTTGCGGGTGCCCGGCTCGGGCCATTCGCCCAAATCATCGCGCGCCATCATCACCTGTCCGGCGATCTCGCCGGCGGTCAGGTTGCGCACCAATTTTTGCGTGCCCGTATGGCAAAAGGAACAGGTCAACGTGCAACCGACTTGGCTTGAGACGCAAAGCGTGCCACGACCTTCTTCGGGGATATAAACCACCTCGACCTCGTGACCGCCTGCGATCCGCACCAGATATTTGCGCGTGCCATCCTCGGACACTTGTTTCGAGACGACTTCGGGGATCTCGATCACGAACCGTTCGGCCAAATCGGCGCGTAGGGTTTTCGACAGGTTGGTCATCGACGCGAAATCGCGCACGCCCCATTGGTAAATCCATTGCCAGATCTGCCCGACCCGCATCTTGGCCTGCTTCTCGGTCACGCCCGCGCCGATCAAAGCATCGCGCATTGCCGCGCGGGTCATACCGACAAGGTTCACCGGACCCTCGGGCAGTTTGCGCGGGATCGTGTGAACGTCTTGCGTGATCGGAGCCGTGGCCGTCATGGATCTATTCCTTTTGGGATTTCTGCGGCTTTACAGGATTCGCAGAGCTTTTGCCAAAGAAAACGCCCCGCCGCCCCATCACGGGGCCGCGAGGCGCAAATCTGTAGCCATGCGCTTACTTACAACGCTTTTCGGCCTCTTCCAACGCCGCCGTATAGCCGGAGAGCGAGAATTCGTCTTTGGTTTGGGTGCCACGACCGGACCGCCCGGTCAAAACCGCCGTCGCCCCGCGCTTCATCGCCGCGATGATCTTGCTGTCATCGGACGCAGAGGCAGGCCATGCCCATTCGCCTTCGGTGAACAATTCGAACTGCGATCCGCCGATGGTCATATTCACCGTGGATCCGCTGGCAAACGGATAACCGCCGGTGAAGGTCACTTGCCCGTTCACACCCGCACTCGGGCGATAGAACGTCATCAACAAAATCTCGCTGCGCGTTACGGCAACGACACGGCCATCTTTGGTGTTTACGGTTTCGGCCGGAGCCGACACCGCCCAACATTCTTTCGGATTGGCCTCTTCGAAAACGCTCCACGCGGTTTTCGCAGCCACCTGATTGGTGCTTGCTTGTTGCGCCAATGCGGGACTTGCTGCCAATACCGCCCCGATGAATCCAACGCGCATTAAACCCGTTGCGATACGTGATACCATGTCTTGCAGCCTCCAGCTGTCTCTTTGCCTCAATGTCATCTGCGCCCAGCCTTAAAACGGCTTTTTAAAGAGCGTCATGACGTTTTCGTCTCGACATTGCTATATTACACTGAAATTCGCCACTGACGAAAGACCAATTGGCGGATTTTCGCACAGAAGTGAGCAGGAGCACCCGATGACACAGCCAGAGACTCTGACAAACGCCGCGCCCGCCGGTGCGCCGGTCCCCTTTGCCGAAATCTGGCGCGGGCCGTTTTTGGAAAGCGTGCATATGGGTCATGCGGTGGTGTGCGACACGCAAGGCGAGATCGTCATGGCATGGGGCGATCCGCATGCGGTGGTCTTGCCGCGGTCGTCGTCGAAGATGCTCCAAGGTTTGCCCTTGATCGAGAGCGGCGCGGCGGATGCGGCGGGATTGACCGATGCGCAATTGGCCCTAGCCTGCGCCTCGCACCAAGGTGCGGCGATCCACACCAGCCGCGTGGCCGCGTGGCTGGAGCATCTGGGAAAATCCGAAAGTGACCTGCGCTGCGGCGTGCAACCGGCCGCCGATGTTCCCGAGGCCGAACGCCTGATCCGCGCGGGCGAAAGCGCTTGCCAGTTGCACAACAACTGCTCTGGAAAACATGCGGGATTCTTGACGCTGAACGCTCATCTTGGTGGCGGCAGTGAATATGTCGAGGCCGATCACCCCGTGCAAAAGGCGGCGCTTGAGGCCTTCGAAGACCTCACCGGCGCGGACAGCTACGGCTATGCGATCGACGGCTGCTCGGCCCCCAATCACGCAACCACCGTCCACGGTATGGCCCGCGCCATGGCCTATTTTGCAGGCGCAAAAACAGGCTCTAACACACGGCAAAACGCTGCTGCACGGCTGCGGGATGCGATCTGTGCCTATCCCGAATTGGTCGCGGGCGAAGGCCGTGCCTGCACCGAGCTCATGCGCGCGATGGACGGCCGCGTGGCGATTAAAACCGGCGCCGAAGCCTATTACGTGGCCATCCTCCCCGAAAAAGGATTGGGCGTCGCACTCAAGGTCGTGGACGGGTCCACACGCGGCGCCGAATGCGCGATTGCTGCGATCCTCGTCAAATTGGGCGTGCTCGATGCGAACCATCCCGCCACGCGCAAACGGATGAATGCGCCGATCCGCAATTGGCGCGGCATTGAAACCGGTATTTTGCGCCCTGCGGCGGCGCTTGCGTGAGACAGGTATGACGGGGGGACCGGCACGTGCCGCGCACATCTACTGTGCGGCACCCCGCATATTTGAGTGCGCCGCCCTCTTGCCAAACCTGTCGCGCCTTGCCAAACTGGGCCGGTTCTCAGGGCGGGGTGCAATTCCCCACCGGCGGTAAGCGCGAAAGCGTAAGCCCGCGAGCGCCTTTGCAACCAAGTCATTGGAGCAAAGGGTCAGCAGATCTGGTGCGATTCCAGAGCCGACGGTCATAGTCCGGATGGAAGAGAACGACAATTGACGCGCCTTTACCGGTGCTTCAACGGTCGTCTTTCGCTCTGGGTGATGTGTAACGCTAAGAGAGGAAACGCAAATGACACACACCCGCTACGCATTTATCAAAGCCAATTGGCATGCCGATATCGTCGATCAGGCCTTGACCGGATTCGCCGAACTGATCCCAATGGCGCAAATCGACGTTTTCGATGTCCCCGGCGCCTTCGAGATGCCGCTTTTGGCGCGCGATTTGGCAGAAACCGGAAAATACGCGGCCGTGGCCGCCGCCGCATTGGTCGTGGATGGGGGGATCTACCGCCATGATTTCGTCGCCGCCGCCGTGGTGGACGGGTTGATGCGCGCATCCCTGGACAGCGGCGTACCCGTCCTGTCGGTCTCGCTCACTCCGCATCATTTCCAAGAGACCGAGCATCACAAAGCCATCTACACCGCGCATTTCGTCGAGAAGGGCCGCGAGGCCGCGCGCGCCGCTTTGATGATTGGCGAGGCCCGTGCCAAAATGAACGCGCCGAGCGTCGCAGCCTAAGCGATACAGCCTTTGCGCCCGATCACGCGATGGGGCGCAAACAGGCTCTAACCCGCCGCAAACTCTGTCTTGGCATAGCCTTGAATATATAACAGCGCGGTCAAATCGCCGTGGTTGATGCGGATATCGCATTGCGCCGCAACGGACGGCTTGGCGTGAAGCGCAACGCCGCTGCCCGCGATGCCGAGCATACCCAGATCATTCGCCCCGTCACCCACGGCCATGACGTCATCATGGCCAATACCAAGCCGCGCGGAAATCTCTTTGAGCGCCTGCACCTTGGCTTCGCGGCCAAGGATTGGCATGCCCACGGTGCCGGTCAACGTGCCATCCTCGACGTTCAATGTATTGGCGCGGTTCTCGTCAAAACCCAAAGCCGCCGCCACATGACCGGTAAAGGCCGTGAAGCCCCCCGAAACCAACGCGCAATAGGCGCCATGGGCCTTCATCGTGGCAAGCAAGGCCTTGCCCCCGGGCATGAAAGTAATGCGGTCCTCGATCACTTCGGCAATCACGCTTTCGGGCAGGCCAGCCAGCAAAGCCACCCGTTCCTTCAACGCGCCTTCGAAATCCAATTCGCCATTCATCGCCTTGGCGGTGATCTCTTTGACCCGTTCCCCAACGCCGGCCACATCGGCCAATTCGTCGATGCATTCTTGTTGGATCATCGTGCTATCCATATCGGCCAGCAGCATCTTCTTGGTGCGTCCGTCTGCAGGTTGCACGATCAAATCAACGCCAGCGGCCTGTAAATCGGCCCAAACGTCCCACCGATTCGCCGGCATATCCTGCATGGCGAATTCCGCCGCTTCGCCCACCGCAAGCCAAATGGCATCGCCCCCGCCCCATGCGTTGCGTAGGTTTTCGACCATCGCACGGTCAAGCGCAGGGGCCGCAGGATTGGTCACAAGCGTGGCGATATACATGGCAAATCTCCGGTTTTCGCGCGGTTAGAGCCGCTTTTGCCGCCTCATACCGCGCCGCGCCCACCATGACCAGAGGGAGCACTGCGGCGCTTTATCTTCAATCTGCGTCACTTTGGGCATTGCCCGATTATATATTCGCGCTTATGTCCGGCTGCGGGACACCTCTCCCCAACGAGAGGCATTTATCTGTAAGGATACCAGAAATGGCTATTACCGCTCCGGCCACGCGTCCGGCAAACCCGCGTTTTTCGTCCGGCCCCTGTGCCAAACCCCCCGTATTTACACTGGATCGCCTGTCGGACGCTGCCTTGGGCCGTTCGCACCGCGCAGCTATTGGCAAGGCCAAGTTGAAAGACGCGATCGAAAACACCCGCGAGATCCTCGGCATCCCCGAAGGCTACAAAATCGGCATCGTGCCCGCGTCCGACACCGGCGCGATGGAAATGGCCATGTGGTCATTGCTCGGCGCACGCAAAGCCACCATGGTCGCATGGGAAAGCTTTGGCGCCGGTTGGGTCACCGATGTGGTCAAGCAGCTTAAAATCGACGCCGAAGTCAAAACCGCCGACTATGGCGATATCGTTGATCTGGCCTCGCTCGACTTCAACACCGACGTTGTGTTCACATGGAACGGCACCACATCGGGCGTGCGCGTCCCGAACGGCGATGCGATCCCCGCAGACCGCGAAGGCCTGACCATCTGCGACGCCACTTCAGCGGCTTTCGCGATGGACCTGCCTTGGGACAAACTCGACGTGACGACCTTCTCTTGGCAGAAGGTTCTCGGCGGCGAAGCGGCCCATGGCATGATCATCCTCAGCCCCCGCGCGGTTGAACGGCTTGAAACATATACCCCCGCATGGCCTCTGCCGAAAATCTTCCGCATGACCAAAGGCGGAAAATTGATCGACGGTATCTTCCGCGGCGAAACCATCAACACGCCTTCGATGCTCGCAGTGGAGGATTACCTTCAGGCACTCGAATGGTCGAAATCCATCGGCGGCCTCAAGGGCCTCATCGCCCGTGCCGATGCCAACGCGGGTGCGATCCACGCATTTTGCGCGGCCAAGCCCTGGATCGCCAATCTGGCCAATGATCCGGCGACCGCTTCGAACACCTCGGTGTGCCTCAAATTCACCGATGATCGCATCACCGATGGCGCGACCTTTGCCAAAGCCGTTGCCAAACGCATGGAAGCCGAAGGCGTTGCCCTCGACATCGGCGCGTATCGCGATGCGCCTGCGGGTCTGCGTATCTGGTGCGGTGGCACGGTTGAAACCTCGGATATCGAGGCAATGCTGCCATGGCTCGAATATGCCTTCGAGACCGAGATCGCGGCTCTGTAAGGCTTAATCGTCTCTATTTGCGGTGCGTTCCGGCGCGCCGCCTCCCCCATATTTTGCGCGATCCGCGCAGGCACAAAACACAGGAGCCTTATCCCATGGCACCCAAAGTCCTTATTTCCGACAGCCTTTCCGAAGCCGCCGTTCAGATTTTCCGCGACCGCGGCATCGACGTCGATTTTGAACCCACACTTGGCAAAGACAAAGAAAAGCTTGCCGAAGTGATCGGCAACTATGACGGTCTCGCCATCCGGTCCGCGACCAAAGCCACCGCCGCTTTGATCGAAAAGGCCGACAACCTCAAAGTCATCGGCCGCGCCGGCATCGGCACCGACAACGTCGACAAAGAGGCGGCATCGAAAAAGGGCGTGATCGTAATGAACACGCCGTTCGGCAACATGATCACCACCGCCGAACACGCGATTGCGATGATGTTCGCCGTGGCGCGCCAAATCCCCGAAGCCTCTGCTTCGACCCATGCGGGTAAATGGGAAAAGTCGAAATTCATGGGCGTCGAATTGACGGGTAAAACCCTTGGCGTCATCGGCGCGGGCAACATCGGCGGTATCGTCTGCGACCGTGCGCGCGGATTGAAAATGAAAGTCGTGGCATTTGACCCCTATCTTGGTGAAGAAAAAGCCGACAAAATGGGTGTTGAAAAGGTCGAGCTCGACGAGCTTCTCAAACGCGCCGATTTCATCACGCTGCACGTCCCATTGACCGATAGCACCCGCAACATTCTCTCCGCCGAGAACCTCGCCAAAACCAAAAAAGGCGTGCGGATCATCAACTGTGCCCGCGGCGGTTTGGTTGATGAGGTCGCTCTCGCCGAGCAGCTGAAATCTGGCCATGTTGCCGGCGCAGCGTTTGATGTGTTCTCGCAAGAACCCGCCACAGAAAACCCGCTGTTCGGTCTGCCGAATGTGGTCTGCACCCCGCACCTTGGCGCGGCAACGACCGAAGCCCAAGAGAACGTCGCCCTGCAAGTTGCCGAGCAAATGGCCGATTACCTGCTGACCGGCGCCGTATCCAATGCGCTTAACACCCCGTCGATCACCGCCGAAGAAGCCAAAGTCATGGGCCCATGGGTCAAATTGGCCGAACACCTCGGTTCTTTCATCGGTCAATTGACCGACGAGCCGATCGAAGAGGTCAATATCACCTATGATGGCGTCGCCTCCGAAATGAACCTCTCGGCCCTCGAATGCGCCGCGATTGCAGGCATCATGCAAGCGTCGAACCCCGACGTGAACATGGTCTCTGCCCCCGTGATCGCCAAAGAGCGCGGCGTGCAGATCTCGAAGACCACCCAAGATGCCGCAGGCGTGTTCGACGGATATATCAAAGTCGACATCAAAACCGCCAAGCGCGCGCGGTCCATCGCAGGCACGGTGTTCTCGGATGGCAAACCGCGCTTCATCCAGATCAAAGGCATCAACATCGACGCCGAAGTGGGCGAGCACATGCTCTACACCACCAACGATGACGTTCCCGGCATCATCGGTGCCTTGGGCCGGATTTTGGGCGAACACGAAGTCAACATCGCCAACTTTACCCTTGGCCGCGCCGTGACCGGCGGCGAAGCAATTGCTTTGCTCTATGTGGACGGTGTGGTGGATCCCAAGGTTGTCGAGGCATTGCAAGCGACCAACCTGTTCAAACAGATCAAGCCGCTATCCTTCGACGTCTAAAACGGCTTTAGTAAAAATTGGCGCCGCTCCTGTTTCGAACGGGGGCGGCGCAGTGCGTTTTACCACGAAAGAGCCTGCCATGACCGACCGCCCCATCTATGCCATCGGCGATATTCACGGACAGATCGACATGCTTCACACGGCGTTGCAGCGCATCGATGCCGATGGTGGCCCCAATGCGAATATCGTGTTCCTCGGCGATCTCGTGGACCGCGGACCAGGCAGTCGAAGCGTCATTGAATTGCTGCGCCTTGGGCAGGAACAGGGTCGAAATTGGACGGTTGTGCGCGGCAACCATGATCAGCTTTTTCTCGATTTCCTCTCCGGTGGGCCGATGATGTCACCAATGATCAAATCGCGCCTGTCTTGGTTGCACCCACGGATTGGCGGGGCCGAAACATTGGCCTCCTATGGCGTCGCCGCAAACGAGGCCCACCCGCAACGCGACGAAGCGGTGGCCGCCGTGCCACGCAGCCATGTTGATTGGCTCTCAACGCTGCCCTATTGGCACGAAACTCCCGAACTTTTGTTCGTGCATGGCGGCATTCGCCCCGAGGTGGCGCTGCACGATCAAAAGCCCGAAGACTTGATGTGGATACGTGATCCGTTTTTCGCCCATACCGGCCCGCATCCGTGGCTTGTCGTGCATGGGCACACCGCGCTTGAAACCCCGACGCATTTCGGCAATCGCGTCGATCTGGACAGCGGCGCGGGGTATGGCCGCCCGCTGACCGCAGCGGTGTTCGAAGGCACGCAATGCTGGGTACTCGAAGACAACGGTCGGCGCGCGTTGCGCCCCGAAAACCGTCTCTAATCCTGCCGAACTGCGCCGGTCACCGCCGCCGCGCCAAGCGCCGTTATGATCCACCCGAGTGCCTTTGCAAACCAGCGGATCCACCACGCCAAACGCCCCAAATCGGACCGCGATGTCGAGGGCGCCCATGCATCCTCCTGGCCGAGCGATACAATCGGGATCACCAGATCGGCAGCATAGGCAAAGGCTTGGAAAGTTTCCCAATCCTGCCCCGCTTGGCCAACCTGCGACCAATAGGCGCCCGGATTATCCGGATGGCTGCGCGTTGCCGCGATCCAATCCTTGGATATCAGGATCGGCGCCGCATTTGGCGTCATGTCTCCGGCTTTCCATGTGTAGTGGAAAAACACACCCAGCGAGAAAATCATCGCCAAAGCCAGCGCCAAAACCCGCCCCGGACGATACCCGTATCCCACCGCGAACCGCATCACCGCATCACCGCAAACCGCGAGGCCAAAGCGCATACTTCGACCCTGTTGCCGTAGAATACGGCGATCTTCGCGGCGAATGATTTGCTCCTTGCGCATCAAAACCGTTCGCGCATCCGTGCGGTGCCCCATATGCATCAACACCCGCGCCAGATGCTCATAGGGCTGCGCGGTAAAGGGCGTATCGCGAGGCCGCCGCTCCAACCATTCGAGCCGCGCAACCAATCCGGTTTCCGAATGCCGCGAAAAATCATCGTAGGTAAACCCGTCAAGCCGAATGCGGTAAGTTGCCCCCGGTCCTGCGGGTTCGTCCCGCAGCCGGCCCGCGCTTGCCCCGGCAAGGCTGACTGTGCCGCGCGCGATTTGGTTGTCCTTGAAATAGAGAATCCCGCCAATCCGCGCCCGCGCAAATGATATTGCGATATCCGCACCATGCTCCTCGCTGGATGAAAATATCTGGTCAATCGGTAGATCCTGCCGCGGTGCCACAGCGCAATTGGTAATAAAAACATCATTGGCGATCTCGGCAGAGGACAGGAACAACGCCCCGTCTGCCTCGAGCGTCGTCTCATCGTTGGAATAGGGGTAGTTGCCCAAAAACAAAGAGCCATCAATCTGCAACGACGGCGCAAAAATCGCATCCTGTCCCGGCGTGTGCAGGGTACACCCGCAAAACTGCATGTCTCCTTCGATCCGCACCCCCGACAGGGATATGTCACCATTCACGACGCTCTCCCCGCGCAAGAAAAGCGACCCATCGAAATGCGCATTGTCCGCCGATAACCCCACCAGAACGCAGCCTGAAAAATACAACCCGCGTACCCGCGCATTCACCATTTCGATGGGATGCGACAGACGGCAGTCCGTGAAGCTGAGATCATAAGGTAAAACCGCGCCCTGAAGGTCGAGAACGCCGCTGATGAAAGCGCCCCGCAAGCGCAACCCTTTTTCCGGCAAGAGCGTCTTCCCAAGACGCCCCAACATCAAAAGGCGCAATACGTCCGCACGTATTTCCGCCGAAAGAGTGTCTAATTCATCCCCGTCCACGGGGCACTCACCGGTGCCGACTGTGATCCGTTCCGACCCTTCGCATTCAGCCAATAGCTGTTCCTCGGCGGGCAAAAGCGGATGAAACGCGTCCAATGTCATGCACAAGAGACTGCCATGACCCACGCGGCAATGCAAAGATCTTTGCGCCGGTTTTCAAGGGATATGACGGCAGGTTTTTGTGACAAAGCGCAGCCAATTCTGCATAATGCGGCCAACTGGAATTAAGGGAAAGATCCATCATGTCAGATATCGTCATTTTGTCCGGAGCACGCACCGCAATCGGAACCTTCGGCGGCTCGCTCGCTGGCACACCGACCACCACTTTGGGCGCCACAGTCGCCCGCGCCGCATTGGAACGCGCTGGTGTCGAGGGCGACCAGATCGGCCATGTGGTTTTCGGCAATGTCATCAACACCGAACCGCGCGATATGTATGTCAGCCGCGTCTCCGCAATCGAAGCGGGTATTCCGAACACCACCCCCGCGATGAACGTCAACCGGTTGTGCGGCTCCGGCGCGCAGGCGATTGTCTCGGTCTACCAATCGCTGTTCATGGGGGACGCCGATTTTGGCCTTGCAGGCGGCGCCGAAAGCATGAGCCGCGCGCCCTATATCGTGGAAGACCAACGTTGGGGCGCGAAAATGGGCGACGTTCGCACGCGCGACATGCTGCTCGGCACCCTGAACTGCCCCTTTGGCAGCGGGCATATGGGCGTCACGGCCGAAAATGTCTCTGACGAACACAATGTCAGCCGTGAAGATCAAGACGCCTTTGCGCTGGAAAGCCAGAAGCGCGCGGCAGCCGCCATTGCCGCCGGTCACTTCGAATCGCAAATCGTCCCTGTCGAGGTTAAGGTTAAGCGCGAAACGGTTGCTTTTGCGGTCGACGAACACCCCAAAGCCACCACCGCCGAGGCACTCGCGGGGCTCCGTCCTGCTTTCAAAAAAGACGGGACTGTGACTGCGGGCAACGCCTCGGGCATCAATGATGGTGCGGGGGCTCTGGTGCTTGCCCGTGCGGAGGCCGCCGAAAAGGCAGGTCTGAAACCTCTGGCGCGGATTATTGGATATGCCCATTCGGGCGTGCGCCCGGAAGTGATGGGCCTCGGTCCGATCCCCGCGATTGAAAGCCTCCTGAAGCGCACCGGCATGAGCGTTTCTGATTTCGACGTGATCGAAAGCAACGAAGCATTTGCCGCACAGGCCGTGGCCGTGAACCGGGCGCTCGGATTGGATCCTGCCAAGGTCAACCCCAACGGCGGCGCGATTGCTCTCGGCCACCCTGTCGGTGCGACCGGCGCGTTGATCACGGTGAAGGCACTCTATGAATTGGAGCGTATCGGCGGCAGCAAAGCCTTGATCACCATGTGCATCGGCGGCGGGCAAGGTATCGCCCTGGCCATCGAGCGGCTCTAATCCGCCAGTCGGATACGGAAACGACAACGCGCGGTCCCCAAAGGGCCGCGCGTTTTTACAAAGGCCGCCCGAAGGCAAAAGCGGATCAGTTGCGTGCCACGGTCACATCATTGAGCAGGCCACGCATCACCACAAAATCACCCACAGCATCGCAGGACGGCATTTCCAGGCTCAGATCATGCACCTTCAATGACGTGCCGCGACCGGATTGCAGGGTCTGCGCATCGACCACGCGCCCGCAATTCAAATCCGTCACTTCGGCTTCGACGCTGAGCGCCACATCCCCTTCGAGCAAGGCCGTGCCGGTTGGGAACGTGTAGATTTCTGCCATCAAGGGTTCGGCTGCTGCGCTATCGCCCAAACGCGTAATGAACCCGCCAACACCACGTGCCGCCGCCGCCATATCGCGCGCTTGCTCCGCCCAAACGTGGCCTTCGCTGTCATAGTCTGCGCCATATTCGCGGGCATGGACTTGCAATCCGCTGGCGCCTTTCCACTGCACGGCCACACGGTCATAAAAGGCCAGTGAAGACACGTCGGTATTGGCCACCGCGCCTTCGCCGCTGGCGAACGCGGCGATAAACACCGCATCCTCGGCCAAGGCAGGCACCGTCACCGACAATTTGCCGTCTTCCGACGTTACCTGCGTGATCATCAAGCCGCTGTGGTGAATGGTCAGCCGCGCATTCCCAAGGCAAGGCGCATCAAGGTTCAACTCGACCATCGCCGCCGCCGTCGGCTCAACGGTCATAGCGACTTCGCAACCAAAGCTCGGGGCTGGCTCGTCCTTCGGCAATTCCCCCACAGGCGCATCACGCAATGCCGCATGCCGCAACTGAGGCATCGATGGCAATTCCATTGTGCCTTGCGCGGGCTTTACCTGCGCCACATTCGCCGCCTCTTGGGGAGTCGAAGAAAGCGCCGACGTGAGGGTTATCCCTTCGATATCAAGCATTTGCGTGCGTGGTGCAGGGCCTTTCGGGATCATAGATTGCGCGACAATCTGCGGGACGCCGCGCGGGGCCGGATCGCTGCCATGCTGCATAACAAACCCGATTCCCAAAGCGGCGGCAAATGTACCCCCGACTATTCCATAGCGTTTCACATTCATCGTTTCGCCCTCCACAAGGCCACTCTTACCATGAGCTCACTCTTAACAAGGCCCAATGTGGGCGCAAAAAGCGGTCTGCATATGGCATGCGCGGGGAGTCATTCCGACAAAATTAAGGCAAAATTAACGAATCGCATGTCCGAGTGAGTGGCCCCGCAGGGTCGTCAACGAACGCGAACAGGCCACGACGCACCCCTGCATCGTGGCCTGCTTGCTTAAAAGTCAAAATTCTAAAGCAGTTTACCGTGGCAATGTTTGAACTTTTTACCGGACCCGCACGGACACAAATCATTGCGCGCGGGGTTACCCCATGTCGCGGGATCGCTTTCGTCGAAACCTTCTAATGCGGCCCCTTCGGGCGCGTCCGCTGCGGCCTGCGCTGCATCCGCCGCACCTTGCAGTTGGGCCTGCTGCTGGGCGATCTGCGCCAACATCTGCTGTTGCTGCTCTTCGCTCATCGGTTCAACCCGCGACAAGCGTTGGGTCACATCCTCGCGCAAACTGTCGAGCATGCTTTCAAACAATTGGAAGGCTTCGTTTTTATATTCGTTGAGCGGGTCCCGTTGCGCGTAGGCACGGAAATTCACCACAGAGCGCAGGTGTTCCAACGTCAACAGATGCTCGCGCCATTTACCGTCAATGGTTTGCAACAAGATCTGCTTTTCGATCTGGCGCATGTTTTCCGGCCCAAAACGCTCGGCCTTTTGCGCCATCTGCTCGGCTGTGGCCTTTTCCAGACGCTCCGCGATTTCTTCGTCATCGACGCCTTCTTCGGCGGCCCATTCGATCACCGGCAGATCAAGGTTGAGCCGCTCGATCACGGCGGCATAAAGCCCCTCGACATTCCACTGATCCGCATAGGTTTTCGGCGGCATGAACTCATCGACCATATCGTCAATGACCTGCTCGCGCATATCCTCGGTGATCTCCGACAGGTCTTCAGCTTTCATGATGTCGAGACGTTGCGCAAAGATAACTTTACGCTGCTCGTTCATCACATCATCGAATTTCAAAAGCTGTTTACGAATGTCAAAGTTGCGGCCTTCAACCTTGGCCTGCGCCCGTTCCAACGACTTATTCACCCAAGGGTGCACAATCGCCTCGCCCTCTTTCATGCCCAACGATGACAGCACTTTTTCCAACCGCTCAGAGCCGAAAATCCGCATCAAATCGTCTTCGAGCGAAAGGAAGAACGACGAGCGCCCCGGATCACCCTGACGGCCGGAGCGACCTCGCAATTGGTTATCGATACGGCGGCTTTCGTGGCGTTCGGTGGCCAAAACAAACAGTCCCCCCGCATCCAGAACCCGTTGTTTTTCTTCGGCGTGTTCGGCTTCGATCCGGCGACGCACGGTATCGGGATCCGCCTCGGGATCGGCTTCAAGGGCTTCAAGAACCTTCATCTCGACGTTGCCGCCAAGTTGAATGTCGGTCCCGCGACCGGCCATGTTGGTGGCAATCGTCACTGCGCCGAATTTACCCGCATCGGCCACGATCTGCGCTTCACGTTCGTGCTGACGGGCGTTGAGCACGTCATGTTTGATGCCCGCCGTATCCAGCATCTGCGACAGGGCCTCGGATTTCTCAATCGACGTGGTGCCAACGAGGATCGGTTGCCCCTTTGCGGTCGCCTCTTTGATCGTCTCGACGATGGCCGCATATTTTTCGCGCGCGGTGCGATAGACGGCATCGTCTTCATCGACCCGTTGGATCGGACGGTTGGTCGGCACTTCGACCACGCCAAGCCCGTAGATTTCCGCAAATTCTTCGGCCTCGGTGACCGCCGTGCCGGTCATGCCCGACAGGGTATCGTAAAGACGGAAATAGTTTTGGAAGGTCACCTGCGCCAATGTGGTGTTTTCCGGTTGAATCGTCACGCCTTCTTTGGCTTCGATTGCCTGATGCAATCCTTCGGACAACCGGCGTCCGGCCATCATCCGTCCGGTGAATTCATCAATCAACACCACATCCTGGCCGCGCACGATGTAATCTTTGTCTTTGTTGAACAGCTTGTGCGCGCGCAAGGCTTGGTTGACGTGGTGCACCACGGTGGTGTTTTCCGCATCATAAAGCGTCGTGCCTTCTTCGAGAAGCCCGCGCGACAACAGCAGGTTTTCGAGGAAATCATTGCCCTCTTCGGTATAGGTCACCGAACGGGTTTTTTCATCGATCGTATAATGCTCATCCGTCAATTCGGGGATCACGGTATCGATGGTTTTATAAAGCTCCGAACGGTCCTCGGACGGGCCGGAAATGATCAAAGGCGTGCGTGCCTCGTCAATCAGGATGCTGTCGACCTCATCCACCACCGCAAAATTATGCCCGCGTTGGAACATTTGCGAAAGTTCGGCCTTCATATTGTCGCGCAGATAATCGAAGCCAAGCTCGTTATTCGTCGCATAGGTGACATCGGCGCCATAGGCGGCTTGTTTTTCGGTCTCGGGCTGGCCGGGATAAACAACCCCCGTGGTCAGACCCAATGCCCCATAAACTTTGCTCATCCATTCGGCGTCACGTTTGGCAAGGTAATCGTTGACCGTGACGATATGCACGCCCTTGCCCGTCAGCGCATTGAGGTAGGAGGGGAAGGTCGCCACAAGGGTTTTACCCTCGCCGGTCTTCATCTCGGAAATATTACCTTGATGCAGGAAGATCCCGCCCATCAATTGCGTGTCAAACGCCCTAAGCCCCAAGGCACGGCGCGCCGCCTCACGACAATTGGCAAACGCTTCCGGCAAAAGCGCGTCAAGGCTCTCACCGTTCTTGGCCCGCTCCGAAAACTCGGCGGTTTTGGCGATGATGCCCTCATCGGAAAGTTTTTCAAACTCGGGCTCGAGCGCGTTGATCTTCTCAACAATCGGGCGCGTCGCCTTTATTTTACGATCATTCGGTGTCCCGAAAACCTTTTTGGCGAGTGTTCCGAGTCCCAGCATTCTCTATCCGTTCCGGTCGTTGACGATATTGTGGCCTCTTGGGTGCTTGCCCCGTTTCGCGCCGCGCCCTACAACGGGTGCAAACAGCGCTCTTGGCCTTGTTCACAAGGCGATGTAAGGGGCCACTAAACCCGTGTCAACGCCGCGCGGCCTTGGCGCCTCTCTTGAAGGACCAAACGATGCACCGAACCCTCAGTCTTGCCCCTCGCACGCTTCTTGGCGCTGCGCTCGCGTCCACTCTTGCCATCACATTGGCGTGGGGCGCGCCTGTTCGGGCCGAAGAGCCCAACGCCGATACCGTTGTTGCCACCATCAACGGCGAAGACATCACATTGGGCCAAATGGTCGTCGCGCGGTCAAGCCTGCCCGAACAATACAAACAATTGCCCGATGACGTTCTGTTCACCGGAATCCTAGACCAATTGGTCCAGCAAACCGTGTTGTCGCAATCCTTCGACGGGCCTGTGCCGAAATATGTCGGCATCGTGCTTGAAAACCAGAAACGTTCGCTCCTTGCCTCCGAGGTGATTAACGGCCTGTTGGCCGGAGCCGCCACCGAAGACGACATCAAAGCCGCCTATGACGAAGTTTACGGCAGCGCCGATCCAGCACCCGAATACAATGCCTCGCACATTCTCGTCGAAACCGAAGAGGCCGCCAAAGCCTTGATCGAAGAAATCGAGGCCGGGGCCGATTTCGCCGCCCTCGCCAAAGAAAAATCGACCGGCCCCTCTGGCCCGAACGGCGGATCTTTGGGATGGTTCGGCGCCGGTATGATGGTCAAACCGTTCGAAGATGCGGTGACAAACCTCAGCGAAGGCGATGTTTCTGGACCGGTCGAAACACAATTTGGTTGGCATGTGATCTTGTTGAATGAAAAACGTTTTGCCGATGCACCCAGCCTTGAAACCGTGCGCGCCGAGCTGGAAGACACAATCCGCAAAGAGGTTGTCGAAGCCCGCATTGCAGAATTGACCAACGAGGCGGAAATTGACCGCAGCGCCGAGACAGAAATTGATCCTGCCGTCTTGAGCAAGCCGGACCTCATGGACCGCTGATATGGCCAAGATCACCACACAATCCCCTCTGGCCCCCACGCGGTTTCCCGATTTGCCGGTGATCGACGGGGTGCGCTTTGCCACGACCCAAGCTGGGGTGCGCTACGCCGGACGCACCGATGTGATGTTGGCAGAATTAATCCCCGGGACCGCGATTGCCGGCACCTTCACCCGCTCAAGTACGCGTTCGGCGGCGGTGCTTGATTGCCAAGAAAAGATCGGCGGCGACGCCAGCAGCGGCGCGGCGATCATCGTCAATTCCGGCAATGCCAACGCCTTTACCGGCACCAACGGCGCCAAGGCCGCCAAGGCGGTAGTAACCGCCGTAGCCGACACACTGGGCCTGCCCGAAGCGCGGGTGTTTTCCTCTTCCACAGGGGTGATCGGCGAAGTTCTGCCCGACACACGGATCACCGCAAAACTGGCGGAATTGAAAGAGGGTCTCGCAGCAGACACGATTGAACCCGCCGCCCGCGCCATCATGACCACGGACACCTTCCCCAAAGGCGCATCAGCGCAGGTGACCGTCGATGGCCAAACGGTCAAAATTGCAGGGATTGCCAAAGGTTCCGGTATGATCGCACCGGATATGGCGACGATGCTGGTCTATATCTTCACGGATGCAAAGATCGCGCGACCGGCGCTCCAATCGCTGATCTCGGCCCATACCCAAAACACCTTCAACTGCATCACCGTCGACAGCGACACATCGACCTCGGACACATTAATCGCCTGCGCAACGGGGGCCTCGGGCATCGATGTGACCGGCAATGCGGATTTTGCCACGGCCATGCATGACGTCATGCTTGATCTTGCACATCAAGTGATCCGCGACGGCGAAGGCGCGACCAAGTTCGTCGAAATCACCGTTTCCGGCGCGGCCAATGATGCCGATGCCCGCACCCATGCGCTTTCGATTGCCAATTCCCCCTTGGTCAAAACCGCCATTGCAGGCGAAGATCCCAATTGGGGCCGCATCGTCATGGCGGTTGGCAAATCCGGCGCGGCCGCTGACCGCGATTTGCTGGGCATCAGCTTTGGCAACGTCCGCGTCGCCGAAAACGGTTGGGTGCACCCTGATTATGATGAGGCCGATGCCGCCGCCCATATGAAAGGCGAGAACATCAAAATTGGCGTCGACATTGGGCTTGGCTCTGGCACGGCAACGGTTTGGACCTGCGATTTGACCCACGGCTATATCGACATCAATGCCGATTACCGCTCATGACCGTGCTTCTGGTGTCTGCTGTCGCCCTAATCGACAGCGACGGGCGTGTTCTGCTCGCTCAACGCCCCGCAGGAAAAACCATGGCCGGCCTTTGGGAATTCCCCGGTGGCAAAGTTGAACCCGAGGAAACCCCCGAATCCGCCTTGGTGCGCGAATTGCACGAGGAATTGGGCATCGAAACCTGGAATTCCTGCCTCGCACCGCTGACCTTTGCCTCGCATAGCTACGAAAACTTCCATCTGCTGATGCCGCTGTATGCCTGCCGCAAATGGGAGGGCATTCCGCAGCCACGCGAAGGGCAAACTCTGAAATGGGTCGCGCCTCAGAACCTGCGCGATTACCCGATGCCACCGGCCGATATACCTCTGATTGCAATCCTCAGAGATTGGCTTTAGCCCTGCCACTGTTTCCAAATGCAATAGAATATGCCCGATATTTTCCACGAAAATGGGGATTTGCACAATATTTCTGCATTTTTTGCAAATATAATACTTCATATTGTTTCTCAAATTTGTAACAACATTAACCACGATGCTGAGTTGGGGACAATTTGACTCGGGACTTTAACCACTACATTTCGTAATTGGGGAGAATCGAAATGCTACGCACTATCGTTATGGGCAGCTATATATCCGTTCAGGGAACCTTTGTTCGCGCCCTTCCGAACGGCAAAGTCGAAGTCCGTGTCGGCGACAAAACCTTTACCGGAAAGCCCGTGTCCGACGCGGCCTGAGCCGCAACTTACGACACCACTCATACTACATGGTTCGGGCACAATCTGCGCCCAGCATTTAACAGTGACTACGAGCTTCCCACGTTGGCGAAGTGGCCTTGATCGGACTGGCAGCGCCCATCATTGTCGCCCCAACAATTAAAGTGGGAAAGAAAAAGGGGCTCGGCAATTTTGCCAAGCCCCTTTTTCCGTATCTTGTTGCGCGCCCCCAAATGGGGCGTGACCCTTAGCTCAGGGTCCGCGTCACCTCTTCGCGCTCGAAAATCTCGATAACATCGTTGGGACGAATGTCGTCGTAGTTCTCGAAAGCCATACCGCATTCTTGACCGGAGAGGACTTCTTTGACCTCATCCTTGAAGCGTTTCAGCGTTTTCAGCGTGCCCTCATGGATCACCACATCATCACGCAAGAGCCGCACGCCGGCGGAACGGCGCGCAACGCCTTCGGTGACGATACAACCGGCAACCTTGCCAACACCCGTGACTTTGAAGACCTCTTTGATCTGCGCATAGCCGATGAAGTGCTCGCGAATTTCCGCGCTGAGCAGGCCCGAGGCCGCTGCTTTCACGTCATCCACAAGGTCATAGATCACCGAGTAATAGCGGATCTCGACACCCTTTTGGTTGGCACTGTTGCGCGCAGGCGCATTGGCCCGCACGTTAAAGCCGAAGACCGGCGCGCCGGAGGCTTCCGCCAGACCAATGTCGCTTTCCGTGATCGCACCAACGCCTGAATGCAGAACCCGCACCCGAACCTCGTCGTTACCGATTTTTTCCATCGCTTGCACGATGGCTTCGGCGGACCCTTGCACGTCGGCTTTGAGGAGGATCGGCAACTCAGAAACGTTCTGGTCTTCTTTTGCCTTGCTCATCAATTGTTCAAGCGTCGTTGCCGCCCCGACCGCCGCGCGTTTATCTTTCGCGGCTTTCTCACGGTATTCTGCAATCTCGCGCGCCTGCGCCTCGGTGGTGGTGACGTTCAACACATCGCCGGCTTCCGGTGTGCCGTTGAGACCGAGAACCTCGACCGGAACCGATGGGCCGGCCTCTTGCACGCGCTCGCCCTTGTCGTTGATAAGCGCGCGGACCTTACCGTATTGCTCGCCAACAACGAAAATGTCGCCTTGGCGCAGGGTGCCGTTTTGCACCAGAACCGTCGCGACAGGTCCGCGGCCCACGTCCAATTGCGCCTCGATCACCGCGCCCTGTGCGGCGCGATTTGGATTGGCTTTAAGTTCGAGAATTTCAGCTTGAAGCGCGATCGCTTCGAGCAGTTGATCCAAACCTTGGCCGGTATGGGCCGAAACCTCGACATCCTGCACTTCGCCGGACATGGCTTCGACGATCACCTCATGTTGCAACAACTCGGTGCGCACCTTCATCGGATCCGCTTCGGGTTTGTCACATTTGTTGATCGCCACGATCATCGGCACATTCGCCGCCTTGGCGTGGTTGATGGCTTCGATCGTTTGCGGCATTACCGAATCATCCGCCGCAACAACCAGAACCACGATATCGGTGACCTGCGCACCGCGTGACCGCATCGAGGTAAAGGCCGCGTGGCCCGGCGTATCGAGGAAACTCAAGAGCGCGCCACCTTCGGTTTTCACCTGATAGGCACCGATGTGCTGCGTGATGCCACCGGCTTCGCCGGACACCACTTTCGCGTTCCGAATAGCGTCCAAGAGCGACGTCTTACCATGGTCAACGTGACCCATGATCGTAATGACCGGTGGGCGCGATTGCAGGTCTTCGTCCTTGTCTTCGATGATATTGATGACGTCTTCAACATCCGAATCTGACACGCGCACGACCTTGTGGCCGAACTCTTCGATGATCAATTCCGCAGTATCGGCATCAATGGTTTGGTTCTGCGTCACCATCATACCGTTGTTCATCAAGGCTTTGACAACATCCGCGACACGTTCTGCCATACGGTTTGCCAATTCCGACACCACGATGGCTTCGGGCAATTGCACGTCGCGCACGACCTTTTCGCGCTCTTGCGTGCCCATTGCTTTTTGACGCGCGCGCTCTTGCTTGCGCTTCATTGCCGCCATGGATTTCGGACGCCCGCCTTCACCGCCACGCAGGGCCTGGTTCAAGGTCAATTTGCCCGAACGGCGGCCATCATCGCGAGCTTTGCCGCGGTTTTGGCGATCTTCTTTTTCAGGACGGCGCGCCGGAGCACCCCCGGCCGGAGGCGCAGTGCGCTGCGCGCGCGGCGCGGCGGGCTCGCCCGCAGGCGGGTTCGCAGCAGCTTCGGCAGCGGCCTTGGCCGCATCTTCGGCGGCACGTTTGGCGCGCGCTTCTTCCTCGGCTTTGGCCTTCAGCGCGGCTTCGCGCTCGCGCTCTTCGCGCTCTTTGGCTTCCGCTTCATCGCGGCGGCGTTGACGCTCTGCGTCGCGGGCCTTTTCATCGGCTTCGCGTTTCGCGGCATCTTCTGCCTCGCGGGCTTTCGCAGCCTGCAACGCCTTCAAACGGCGCTCCATCTCGGCGTCGGTGATCCCTGCGGGACGTTTGGAGGGATCTCCAAGCGCAGGATTGCCAGTGGCACCAGGTTTCGAAGCACCGGGCTTCGGCACCACAACGCGCTTGCGTTTGGTTTCCACCACGACGTTTTTGGTCCGGCCGTGGCTGAAGCTTTGCTTCACGTTGCCCGCGCGGGGGCCACCACGGACTCCCAAAGTCTTTTTGCCGTCGTTGTCGTCGCTCATGTGGTCTACTTCCCTTTCCGGCGAGCCTTCCCGCCGTCCGAAACGCGCAGGCCTTTCAGCCTTGCCGCTTCCTCTACAACACGTTGCGCCAAACCTCCATAGCCCAGTGCGGCGTGGATTGTGGTTTCGCGCCCGAATGCCTGACCCAGCTCATCCGCTGTCAGCCATCCAATGAATTTTCCGCCCTCGGGCGTGCTCAGTTTTGACTTGCCGCGCTCGGACCCGTCAGAGGCCTGCAAAAGCACTTTGGCATCGTCTTTATAGAGCCAGTCTTTCACCTTTTCATATCCCGACACTGCGCGTCCCCCCTTACGGGCCAAACTCACAAGGTCAATCACCCGCCGCGCCAATTGCGCTTCGAGCGTCACGATAAGGTCCTCCGGCACAGTGACCGCCTGTTTGGCAGCGCGCGCAAAAAGACCTTTGCCCACCGCGACCTCCAGCGCATCACGGGTCGCCAGAACCCAAATCCCGCGTCCGGGCAATTTACCCATGACATCCGCAACGATCTGCCCGTCCGGCCCGACAACAAAACGGATCATGTCAGAGGTAGGATGGGTATCGCCCGTGGCAATACACTTCCGCTCTGGCCCGTCTTCGCGGGATTTATCTACACCGGCTCGACCCATGCGTGGCTCCAGTCCCGAGACCCTTAGGCCTCGGCCTCCTCGGTCGCGGTGTCATCACCTTCACCTTCGCCCGCCTCACTGGCTTCGGCTTTGGCAGCTTCCAACTCGGCCGGATCCACCCAGCCCAGCATAACGCGCGCGGTCATGACCATGTTCTGTGCCTCTTCGAGGCTGACATCGAATTTTTCCAGCAAACCATCGTCTTTGATGCGTTCGCCGCCGTCGGTAGTCCAACCGCCGGCCAATTCCCAATCCGCACATGTGGCGAAATCTTCGAGGGTCTTCACCCCGTCTTCGGCCAGCACTTCGACCATTTGGGGGGTCAGGCCTTCAAATTCAATAAGGCTGTCTTCGGCGCCCAACTCGCGCGCATGGGCAAGCGCCGCCTTGGCAGCAGCCTCAAGCGTTTCACGCGCACGGGTTTGCAGTTCCTGCGCCGTGTCTTCATCCACACCGTCAATGACCAACAATTCGTCCAATTCGACATACCCGACCTCTTCGAGGTTGGTGAAGCCTTCAGATACAAGAAGCTGCGCAAAAAACTCATCCACGTCCAAAGCATCCATAAACAGCTTGGTGCGGATTTCGAATTCTTTCTGGCGACGTTCGGATTCTTCGGCCTCGGTCATGATGTCGATATCAAGCCCGGTCAATTGCGATGCCAGACGCACGTTTTGACCCCGGCGACCAATGGCGAGCGACAGCTGCTCGTCCGGGACGACAACCTCGATACGTTCCGCTTCCTCGTCGAGAACCACTTTGGTCACTTCGGCGGGTTGCAATGCGTTCACAAGGAAGGTCGGTTGATCTTCGTTCCACGGAATGATGTCGATTTTCTCGCCCTGAAGCTCGTTGACGACCGCCTGCACCCGGCTGCCGCGCATACCAACACATGCGCCCACGGGATCAATGCCGCTGTCGTAGGAAATCACCGCGATCTTCGCGCGCGATCCGGGATCACGGGCCACGGCCTTGATTTCGATAATGCCGTCATAGATTTCCGGCACTTCCATTTTGAACAATTCGGCCATGAATTCCGGCGCCGTACGCGACAGGAAAATCTGCGGGCCGCGGGCCTCGCGGCGCACGTCCTTGATGTAGCACCGCACGCGATCATTCGGGCGATAAGCTTCGCGGCCGATTTTTTCATTGCGGCGCAAGATGCCTTCGCCGCGACCCACATCGACGATAACGTTGCCGTATTCTTCACGTTTGACCACACCGTTGATGATGGTGCCGGCACGATCTTTGAATTCTTCGAACTGGCGATCACGTTCGGCTTCGCGCACCTTTTGCAAGATCACCTGCTTGGCCGATTGCGCCGCGATCCGGCCCATTTCGACGGGCGGCACTTCTTCAACGTAAGTGTCACCAACAACAGGGTTTTCAAGATACTGCTTGGCCTGCTCAACGGTCAATTCGGATTGGTAGTTTTCCAATTCCTCATCTTCAACCACAGTGCGCACGCGGGTGAATGTCGCGCGGCCGGTCTTGCGGTCGATATCAACACGAATATCCATCTCCGAGCCGTAACGGCTCTTGGCCGCGCGGGCGAGGCTCTCTTCCATCGCCTCAACCACCAAACCGGGGTCGATCATCTTTTCGCGGGCAACCGCTTCGGCTGTTTGCAGCAGCTCAAGCTGGTTTGCAGATGTAATTGCCATTCTCAGGTTCTCCTCGGAACATGCGCCGTGGCGGCGTTACTCTTCGTTTAAATCGGTTTCAGTGTCGGCATCGGTCTCGATCTCGTCAAAACCGTCTTCATTCAATACGCCCGCCGCCTTGCGCTGGCGCAGCATCTCTTTGATCAACTCATCGGTCAAAACCAATTTCGCATCGCTCAGCCAATCAAACTGCAACCCCACGGTCACGGTTTCCTTGCCCTCTTCAAGGTTGATCAAAACCTCGTTGCCTTCGATCCCTGCCAGAACGCCCTTGAAACGGCGGCGTCCGTCGATCAATTCGCCGGTCTCGATTTTGGCCTCATAACCTTCGAACATATCAAAATCTTTGAGCCGCGTCAGCGGGCGGTCAATGCCGGGGCTGGAGACTTCAAGCGCGTATTCGTCGCTGATCGGGTCTTCAACATCCAGAACCGCGCCCAGCGCCGTCGAGATTTTCGCGCAATCATCGACCTCGATACCACCTTCGGGTTTGTCGGCCATGATCTGCAAAATATTGGTCTTGCCGCTCATCAAGCGCACGCGCACCAATTCATACCCCATGTCCTCGATGACGGGGGTAATGATCTCGGCAAGTCGCCGGTCCATCGCTGCTTTGGCAATCAGGTCGTTGCTCATATCGGCCCTGCTGGTCCTATCGGTTGCGCCCCACATGGGACGTCATGTCAATCTATCGTCTCGTTCGATCCGGCTTGAACGCCGGTCGGTGAAGCAAGCACAAAAAAACGGGCGCGCGGCCCGTTGATCGTTCTCGGTGGTGCCTCGAAGTCTCTCGGCGCCGCTGTTGCAAGCGATATATGCCGATGATGCCCCATGTGCAAGGCTTTTGTCAGAGTGCCCCACGGCAGACCGCGCCATGCGCGGTGCCATGGCCCCGGCGCGGTTCAATAGGCGGCAGAGGGGCGGCGCGCGATGACGAATGTCGCGGCCATCCTTGACGGGGGCTTCCATGAAGTGATCACCTCGAATCCCGTTCGGCGCATTTCGCCCAAAAGCTCGTCTTGCGACAAATATTGCACCTTGGGAAAAATCCCCAAACGCGACAAAACCGTGAGCAGGATTTTGATCGGCATGAACCCGCGCCCGATGCAGGCGGTGGAGGAAATAAAATAGCCCCCCGGCGGGAGCACCTTATAGGCCGTCTCGATCGCCTGCGCGTAGTCCGGCAAGAGATGCAAGATATTCATCGCCAAAACCGCCTCGTAACTTGCCGGTCCGGCGTTGAGCGCGCCAATGCTACCCACTTCGAAACGCGCATTCTCGACACCGGCATCCGCGGCACGGCCCCGCGCGATCTCGACCATCTTGTCGGAGTAATCAATCCCGAGGATCGAACGCACAAAGGGCGCATGCGCGACCGCCGTGGTGCCGGTGCCGCAGCCGATCTCAAGCACCCGCATCCCGTCATTCAGCACCGCGCGCGTTTCGTCCAGCTTGCGTTGATAGGAAGCTTCATCACGGATCTTGGCGCGCGCATATCGCGGTGCCATCCAGTTCCAAAACCCGCTGCCCTTACCCGCCATCGACTTATCCCGCCACTTTCGGACCACCGGACAAGGCCATCCGATCCATGATTCGCACCAATTCTGCGGAAATCCCGACCTCTGACAACGCATGTCCCGCAACCGGAACCATGCGCAATTCCGCGCCCGGCCATACTTCTGCCAACCGGTAAGCCGTCACAGGCGGACAGATCATATCATACCGCCCTTGCACAATATGTGCCGGAATATGCGAAATACGGCTCATCCGGTTCATGATATGCCCGTCTTCCTCAAGCCATCCGGCATGGGTGAAATAATGATTTTCCAAACGGCTGAAGGCGCGGGCATATTCACCGGCACCCTCGCCGCTGTAACCGGTGGAGTTCACCGTCGCGAGCGCGTTTTCCCACGCCGCCCATGTCTTGCCGAATTTGACCTCTTCGGCGCGATCACCGCTAAAGAGCCGCTTGTGATAGGCGGCGATCATATCGCCGCGCTCATCCTCGGGAATGGGTGCGCAAAACCGGTCCCATGTGTCGGGCCAAAACTGCCCTGCGCCGCCGCCGTAAAACCAATCCAATTCGGCCTGCGTCATCGTGAACACGCCGCGCAGCACCAGATGTTGCGCCCGTTCGGGATGGGTTTGCGCATAGATAAGCGAGAGCGTCGCGCCCCAACTGCCGCCAAAAACCACCCAGGCATCAATGCCCAGCGCGGCGCGAATCATCTCGATATCGCGGACCAGATGCCACGTCGTGTTGTCGGTCACGCTGGCATAGGGTTTTGAGCGCCCGCAGCCACGTTGATCAAACAAAATCACCCGATAAACTTCGGGATCGAAATACCGCCGCATCGCGGGGCTGCATCCGCCGCCCGGACCGCCATGAAGCACAACAACAGGCCGCCCGTCGGGGTTGCCCGATTGCTCGACATAAATGCTATGTCCATCGCCCACATCCAGCATCCGTTGATCAAACGGCTCGATCGGTGGATATAAATACTGCACTGCGCTCTTTTGGCCTGAGATTCTGTCCATGACTGTCCTATATAGAGCCCTAAGCTTGACGCACCAGCGCCTGCGATGACCCCAGAAGATCACAGGGAGAGCAAAATGCAAACCGCCCAAAACACCGTCGATCCCGCCGAAGTCGCAAAATTCGAAGCCATGGCCGCCGAATGGTGGGATCCGAACGGCAAGTTCAAGCCGCTTCATATGCTCAACCCCTGCCGGTTGGATTATATCACGGCGCAAATCGCCGCCGAGTTTGGTCGCGATCTGGAGACGGCCCGCCCGTTTGAGGGACTGCGCATTTTGGATATCGGATGCGGCGGCGGATTGCTCAGCGAACCTATGGCCCGCCTTGGCGCGACAGTCGTTGGCGCCGATGCGGCCGCAGGCAACATCCCCGTCGCGCAAGTCCACGCCGAATCCTCTGGCCTCACTATCGACTATCGCAATGTCACCGCCGAATCCTTGGCCGATGACGGCGAAGAATTCGATGTGGTGCTGAATATGGAAGTGGTCGAACATGTCTCCGACCCGCAGGCCTATACCACCGCCTGCCGGATGTTGCTCAAACCCGGCGGGTTGATGATTTGCTCGACCATCAACCGCAATCCCAAAAGTTTCGCCGTCGCCATCGTCGGTGCCGAAGTGATCATGCGCTGGCTGCCCAAAGGCACCCATGAGTGGAGCAAATTCATCACGCCGGACGAGCTTTATAAATTGATCGAGACTGCCGGATTGAAACCGGTGGACCGCAAGGGATTCGTGTTCAACCCGATCTCATGGAAATGGTCCCTGTCGGACCGCGATTTGAGCGTCAATTACGTCACCGCCAGCCTCAAGCCGACGTCTTAACCCTATTCAAGCTTGGCCCGCAGATCGCGCAAAATCGGCAGCACCGCCCGCACTTTTTCACCGCCCAGATCATGGACCAAATCCGTGATCATCGGTGAAATCGCCGCAAGCGCCGCCTCGCGCGCCTGACGTCCTGCGGGGCTGATGGCGACCATTTTACGCCGCGCATCGTCCCAATCAGGGCGAATATGCACATAGCCCGCCCATTCCAGTTTGCGCAGCGTATTTGTCATAGCGCCTCGGGTGACATGAAATGTCTTGGCCAATTGCGCGGGGCTGCGTTCCGCCCCCGCATGCGCCAGATGGTTGAGCACCGAAAAATGCGAGATCTCCATCCCCTTGGGCAAGACACGGCTGAGCCGATTGCGCACCAATTGATCGGCGGTCAGGATTTCGCTGAACAAGGCAACAGCGAGAGCATTATTTGCGGTAGCATTCATAACACTTACTGCTTTAACGCCCGCGCGCCATGCGTCAAGGCCCGCGAAAGCCCTGATCATGGGTCAAGGCCGGCACTCGTGCCCGCGCCTTGGTCACGGCATCAAGGTCCAAATCGACATACCCGATGCCCGTTTCAGTTCCCATATCGAGCAAAACCTCGCCCCACGGTGCCACCACCATGGAATGCCCGTAGGTGCTGCGGGGTTTACCACGGCTGATATCATGCGCGCCGACCTGCGCGGGGGCCAAAACATAACTCCCCGTCTCGATCGCGCGGGCGCGCAGCAATGGCTCCCAATGTGCCGCGCCGGTTACGGGCGAAAACGCCGCCGGAACGGTCAATATCTGCGCGCCCGCCTTGGCCAAGGCGCGGTACAGATAGGCAAAGCGAATATCGTAACAGATCGACAGGCCCAGCACACCGAAGGGCGTTTCGCAGATTTGTGCATGTGTTCCCGGACGGTAACCGTCGCTTTCGCGAAAGGTCTCTGTCTCGCTGACCTGCACATCAAACATATGCAGTTTGTCATAGCGGGCTTTTACCGCGCCATCGGGATCGACCACAAACGACCGGTTGGCAAACCGCCCGCCTGCATCGCCGGTCTTTAACCCCAAAGATCCGATCAGCACCCAAATACCCAGCGCCCGCGCCGTGTCACACAAGCCCGCGAGAACCAAATCCTCTTCCTCGCGCTGCAGCACCGCATTTTGATGGCTACGAGAGGTCGAGAGGCAATTGCACACCTCTGGCAACAAAGCAAAACCCGCGCCATGCTCCGCCGCCTCGCGCAGCATGGCCCGCATCATCGCAAGGTTATGCGCGGGATCATCCGACGACGTGATCTGCAACAGCGCGGTTTTCATCGCCTAACCCGCCAAAAGCGCGTCGAGCTTACCCGCGTTTTCCATGGCATAAAGATCATCACAGCCGCCGACATGGGTATCCCCGATGAAAATCTGCGGCACGGTGCGCCCGCCATTGGCCTTTTGCGTCATTTCGGCGCGCCGTGATGGGTCGGCTGTCACATCAACCTCTTGAAAGTTGACGTCTTTTTCTTTCAAAAGGCGTTTCGCCGCGTGGCAAAAGCCACATGTCGACGTGGTGTATATCAAGACAGGGTTCATCGCGTTTCTCCGGTTTTGTTTCGTTGTCGGAGATTTAGGCCTCTTTTGCAACGCGTGCGAGGGCCGCGATGCGCACATCTTTGGCACCAGCTTGTAAACAAACCTGTGTTGCTGCGTGAAGCGTCGCGCCAGAGGTCAAGACATCATCCACCAATAGCACCGACCGTCCCGCTATTCGGTGGCGCCGCTTGGGATGAACGGTGATGGCGCCTTCCAATTCCTGAAACCGCGCAGCGTGATCCATGCCTTTGAGTTGCGCGGTACGGGTCGGGCGTTGCAACAGGTCGGGGCAATAAGCGAGACCCAATTCATGTGCCAAAGCTTCGGCCAGCAGCGCCGATTGATTGAACCGCCGTTTGAGCATCCGCGTCCAATGCAACGGGATCGGCGCAACCAATATCTGCGGGGCCAACAAGAAATGCGCGCGCCGCGCCATCCATTTCGCCGCCGGCCGGACGATTTCATGCCGGTCCCCATGTTTGAGCGCCAAAACCAAATCGCGGCCTTTGCCTTCGTATAAAAGCGCCGCCCGCCCCCGCACCCACGGGCGCGGATGATCAAGGCAGGCGTCGCATTTCATCACCGCACCGGATACATCCCCCAGCCCTTCGGGCAAGGGCGCGCCGCAGGCATCACAGCACGGGTCAATGATAAAAGGCGTGTCGCGCCAACAGGGACCACATAGGCCGAAATCGCTTTCGACCGCATCGCCGCAACTGAGGCACCGTGGCGGGTAAACAACACGCAATGCCGTTTGAATTCCCATGCTCCCCCTCCTATGGTTCGCGCCATGACGCAAAACCCATCTCTCACCGACCGGACCGCCCTCTTGCGCAACCGCACGCGCGCCGCAAAGGGATTCGCCAGCTTCCTGCACGAATCCGCCGCAGAGGAGATTAATGATCGACTCGCGATGGTTAACAGAACCTTTACCGACATGGCCCTTGTCACCGGTCATGACGGATTTTGGCGACAAAATTTTGACACTGCACAAATCGTCGCCGATGAAGACGCTTTGAACCTCGCCCCGCAAGCGCATGATCTGGTGGTGCATGCGATGGCGCTGCATTGGTCCGATGATCCGGTCGGGCAATTGGTGCAAGCGCGCCGCGCCCTGCGCCCTGACGGGCTATTCCTCGCGGTGTTTTTCGGCGGCCAAACCCTGTCAGAATTGCGTGCGGCTCTGGCGCAGGCCGAAAGCGAGGTGACCGGCGGGCTAAGCCCGCGCGTCGCCCCGATGGGGGAAATTCGCGATCTTGGCGGATTGTTGCAACGGGCCGGTTTTGCGCTGCCGGTCGCAGATAGCGTGCCGCTCACTGTGACGTATAAATCGGCGCTGCATTTGATGCATGATCTGCGGGCAATGGGGGAAAATAACGCGCTGACGTCCCGATTGCGCCGCCCGACACGGCGCGCCGTTTTCACCCGCGCGGCAGAAATCTATGCACAGCATTTCGCCGCAGAGGATGCTACGGGTGCCGTAAACACCATAGCTGCCGCCCAAACCAAACGAATCAAAGCCACGTTCGAATTGACCGTACTCACCGGATGGGCCCCGGACGACAGCCAACAAAAACCCCTGCGCCCGGGATCCGCTTCGCAACGCCTTGCCGATGCCTTGGGAACCGATGAAACGCCGCTCACACCCCTTTAGCGCTGCATAGATCGACGCACCTGCGGTGAAAAATGTTGAACCATCGGGCGTTTCCACTATGTCCGGTGAAACCTGTATGCCGTTACCGCCACCCACGAGGAGAGCCCGATGCCGGATGCATCCATCCACGCCACCTGCCCCGCTCATGCGCCAAAGGACCATCCGAAGGTGCCTGCAGCCAAAGTCGGCGTGATTATCGCCAACCTCGGCACCCCAGACGGTACAGATTACTGGTCGATGCGCCGGTACCTAAACGAATTTTTGTCCGACCAACGGGTCATTGATTACCCCAAATGGAAATGGCAACCGCTGCTTCAACTGATCATCTTGAGCAAGCGGCCCTTTACATCAGGTGCCGCCTACAGATCCATTTGGAACACGGAAAAAAATGAAAGCCCGCTGTTGACCATCACGCGGGATCAAACGGCCGCGATCCGCACCGAATTGCATACGCGCTACGGCGATCAGGTCATGGTGGATTTCGCCATGCGCTACGGCAACCCGTCGACCAAATCCAAAGTCGACGAAATGGTCAAAGCCGGATGCACCAAAATCCTGTTTTTCCCGCTTTATCCGCAATGCGCGGGGGCCACGACCGCCACCGCAAACGATGAATTTTTCCGCGCGCTGATGAAGCAAACGGCACAGCCGGCGGCACGCACGGTGCCCGAATACTTCGAAAACCCCGACTATATCGATGCTCTGGCCGCATCTGTCGAACGTGCCTATGAAACAGCCACGAAAAAGCCGGACCTCTTGGTTGTCTCCTACCACGGCATGCCGGAACGCTATTTGACGCAAGGCGATCCCTATCATTGCAAATGCCAGAAAACCACGCGCCTCTTGCGTGAACGGCTGGGATGGGACGAGACACAAATCACCACAACCTTCCAATCGGTGTTTGGCCCAGAAGAGTGGCTCAAACCCTATACCGTCAAGGAAGTCGCGCGTTTGGCCAAGGAAGAGGGTAAAAAGAACATCGCCGTCATTGCCCCGGCCTTTGCCGCCGATTGCATCGAAACGCTCGAAGAGATCAACGAAGAAATTCGCGAGAGCTTCGTACATGCAGGCGGTGAGGAGTTTCTCTATATTCCCTGCCTCAACGATGATCCGGGGCATATTCGCGCCCTCTGCGGTGTTATCGAAGAAAACCTGGCAGGCTGGTTGGCGTAACGCTCATCTGCTCGAAACCATGAGAAAAGCGCCGCGCTTCAAGGAGCTGCGGCGCTTTTTCTATATTGGGCACCCCTGACGGGGTGCAAAAAACCGGCGCTGTCATCCGGCCATAAAACGCAAAAGGCGGAGGGAAAACCCTCCGCCTTTCGAATCTGCCCTGAAGGGCCAATTCTTAGTCGTTTGCAACGGCCGCTGCGACAACTGCCAGAACCAGCAGCGGGATCAAGATGCCCGAAGCCGAGGAGGAAGCAGTTTCTTCAACGATAACCGGCGCGTCCATCATGGGCTCTGCCATGTTGCCTGCCGAAGCGGTGGTTGCAGCAGCAGCGAAAGCGGCGGCGAGTGCGATCTTTTTCATAGTAGTGTTCTCCAGATATTCGCCTGCATACCGGCCAAACATGACACGGACAGGCCCCAAGACTAAACCTCGTAGCGTTTTCTAACCATCAAACATTCTTGATTGCAAACACTAGATTATTTCTAACCTGCCGACTCAACGGAAGTTTGTCAAATAAGCAACACTTGGGTGCCGACCTTGGTCAGGCCGAAAAGCTCGGCAATATGCTCGTTATAAAGCCCGATACAGCCATTGGACGACCGACGCCCGATTTTGCGCGTGTCATGCGTGCCGTGAATCCGGTAGTATGTCCAGCTGAGATAAAGCGCATGCGTACCAAGCGGATTGTCCGGCCCCGGCCCGACATACGGCGGCCATTCTGGATTGCGCTTGATCATGGACGGCGTCGGGCGCCAGCTTGGGCCTTCGACCTTTTTGATCACCGAAGTGCGGCCAAGGCGGGTCAAATCATCGGATAGCGGCACGCTGGACGGGTAAAGCTTATAGATGCTTTCGTCCTCGGACCAATAATGCAAGGCCCGCGACGTAATATCGACCAAAACCGCGCCATTCTTCAAATTCGAGAAATACGGCCGCCAGTCCAGCGAACGGAAGCTGGAAATATTGCGGCGTACAACCTCGGTGACATCATGCTCTAGCTCGACGGTATCATCGCCGTTCACGTCGGTGGTTTGTGCAAAAGCACGCCCGACAAGGGCCGGCGTGCCCAAAAATGCAGCACCACCCGCCAAAAAGGCGCGGCGGCTGGATGGTTTATTGGTATTCATAACGTGATCTCCGGACCGGACGCTTTCAATTGCCTCCTGATATATGGCGCGAAAGCCGCAGTCGCAAATCAAACAACTGTTAACTCGCATTCTCACGCGCATGTGGGTTTGAAACGCAACGGCGCGCAGGATAAGGCTGGTGAACACAAGATTCAGGTGAGCCCTATGATCCGACCCATTGCAATTGCCCTCATCTCTGCGCTGAGCCTTGCGGCCTGTACGCCGAGCGAGCCGACCCTCGGCCCCGATGGCAAACCCCTACCGCGTCTTTATCGCATCCCGAACACCGGCGAAGCCAAGATGCAGTATCGCATGCTTGATTCGGTCAATGCCCTGCGCAGCGCCTCTGGCGCGCAGCCGGTTACGCTTGACCCACAGCTGACCGCCGCCGCCGCCACCCATTCGCGCGATATGTCGATCCAGAACCGTCCGTGGCATTTCGGCTCTGATGGCTCTTCGCCAATCGACCGGGTGCGCCGCGTCGGATATACTGGCACGATGCTCGGCGAGAATATCTCGGAAACCTACGAGACCGAAGTCGAAACACTTGGCGCTTGGATGGAGCAACCCGATACCCGCGACGTGGTTCTCGACAAACGCGCGGTCAATATGGGTTTTGCATGGCATCAGGAAAGCAATGGCAAAATCTGGTGGACATTAATCATGGGCGATTAACCCGCAGCACAGCAGAAAAACAACGGCCGCCTTTCGAGGCGGCCGTTTTCATTCGGGCGCTATGCAAGGCATGCATACATCAGGTATTCAGCTGTCAGGGGTAAATCCGGATCGGCGTGCCATCATTGACCATCGCATAGATTTGCTCGATCTCGCGGTTGCGCACGGAAATACACCCTGCGGTCCAATCAGCGCGCGGCAATTTATTGCCCTTGGCACGGTTCGGTTGCCCGTGAATAAATATGTCGCCGCCGGGGGAAACGCCGCGCGCTTCAGCCCGCGCAATATCGGTGGCATTGGGGTAATTGATCCCGACAGACAGGTGAAACTCGCTGTTTGGATTACGCCGGTCGATCAGGTAATCGCCCTCCGGCGTGCGCCCGTCGCCTTCTTGAGCCTTATGGCCATCCGGTGCGAACCCAAGCCCGATATCATATTTCTTCAACACCTCACCGTGATGCAGCAGATACATCGTCCGGTTCTGTTTATAGACTAAAACCTGCGTCACCTCGGGACCATTGTAGCCGCGCAGCCCGCCGCAAGAGGCCAGTCCGAAAAGCGCAACCAAAAGAAAGAATGCCCGAAAAATTGCCATGATGTTTGCCCGCTCGCATCGAAAATCAACGCTGTTGTTTTGACCCGCTCATAGCAAACCCTGCGGAATTCGCAAAGCCCGAGCCGCAGCCACGCAGCAAGGTTTTTCACGCCCGGCGAAAGGCCGCCACAAGCTCCACATGCGCAGACCAGCGGAACTGGTCGATCACCTGCACCCATTCCATGACATATCCCGCATCAATCAAGGCCTTGGCATCACGGGCGAAACTGACCGGATTACAGGATACGAATGCGATACGCGGCACCGTTGCGGCGCATAATTCAGCCACCTGCGCCTCGGCACCGGCGCGCGGCGGATCAATCACCGCCACGTCAAATTTTTTCAACTCGTCCGGCATCAACGGACGGCGGAACAAATCGCGCGCCTCATGGCTGACTTTCTTGAGCGCCTGCGCACCGCGCCACCCGCGATCCAAAGCCGCGACCATCGCTGCATCGCCCTCAACTGCGTGCACCTCGGCACCTTCCGCCAATGGTAAGGCAAAGGTGCCGCATCCGGCAAACAGGTCGACCACCTGCGCGGCATCCCCAACGATTTCGCGCACCGCCTGCACCAACGCCGCCTCGCCGGCATCTGTCGCCTGTAAAAATGCACCTGCGGGCGGCACGACCAACGCGCGACCAAAGGCCTGACGCGGCGGACGACGGGTGGCGATCGTTTCATCGTCCCATGTCAGCCGTGCCAAATCATATTGCTCGGCAATCGCGGGTAAGCCAGTCCGCAAGACATCATCAACCGGCTTACCGCCCGTGACCGCAATATCCGCCCCATCCACCGAGCGCGTGACCATCACCGTCATCTCGCCCTTGCGCGATCCGCCCAGCACCGCCAAAGCCTCGGCAGCGGGACGCATCGCCATCACATCAGGGTGCAACAGTTTGCAATCCGGGATCTCGATCACAAGACCGGAAGCCCGCGCATGAAATCCCGCCATCGCGCCCTTTTTGGTGCGTTTCACCGAAAATCCAGCGCGCCGGCGGCTTTGCGGCGGCGAGGTTTTGATCGGGCGGAATTCGGCTTCCAATCCCTGTGCCTCCAAGGCGCGGCGCACCACGTCAACCTTCCACTGAGCAACGAATTCATCGCTGGCGTGCTGCAACTGGCATCCACCGCAGGATTTGAAATGCCGGCACGGTGCCGCAACACGGTCCGCCGACGGCGTGACAATACGCATATCAGTCAACCGCGTGCCGACTGCCGTCCCTGTGACCACCTCCCCCGGGAGGGTCAGGGGCGCAAACAAGGGGCCGGCGGCAATGCCATCACCTTGATGGCCCAATCGTTGGATTTTATATTCGCTCATCCGCTCCGCATAGCGCGCAAACCCGTGCCGCGAAAGCCCTAAGCGCCCAGCAACGCCGCACGAGAGAGCGAAAACCCTGATGCGATCCACCGCGTTTCAAGCTCCGCCAAACGCGCGCCCAATGCCGCGCCTTGCAGGTCTGGCATCAAATCCCGCGCCCTGACCGGAAACTCGGCCTCTGCGCCGCCTTGCGCAGCGCTCATAGCCGAATGATCGAATGGGCTTTCGAACGTGGCCGCACGCAACAACAAAACATCGCGGGCCATATCCACACCCATCCGATACCCCATCTCGCCCCCGTCCATCATCGCGCCAATCGCATCGCGCAACCGGATCAACCGCGCCGCTTCGGCTTTACTAAGCCGCAACTGCGTCTCTGGGGCGCCGCCCAATACCGCCAAGCGGCGCATCGGATCCGGCGCGGCCCCTACGTCCGCTTCGATATGCACGAGCAAAGACAGGCTACGGTCGTCACACCCTTCAAGAACACGCGCCAAAACGCCTGTGCTGCGCATCGCGGCGACGGCTGGCGCGGGATCCGGTGCTGTCAGTAGTTTGCGCAATTCGGATGTCACGCGTTCCGCCGACAGGCCCGCAAGACCATCAAGATGCACCGCGATCGCAGCCAAGGCATCGGCATCCATTCCCGCATTTGCATCACCATACCAAGCATGAAACCGGAAAAACCGCAGGATGCGCAAATAGTCTTCTTCAATGCGCGCGGAGGCATCATCGATGAACCGCAGGCGCCGCGCGACCAGATCGGCCAACCCACCAAGTGGATCAATCACCGTGCCGCGCGCATCACAATACAGCGCATTCATGGTGAAATCACGGCGATGTGCATCTGCTTCGACCGTCTCGGCAAAGGCGACAACGGCCCGGCGACCATCGGTTTCCACATCGCGGCGAAACGTAGTGATTTCATGCGGGATACCACCGTGGATGACCGTCACCGTGCCATGCGCGATTCCCGTGGGCACGACGCGAAAACCGGCGGCCTCGGCCAATTCCATCACCCGATCAGGCCGCGCATCGGTGGAAATATCAATATCCGAAACCGGCGCACCAATCAGCGCATTGCGCACGCATCCCCCCACAAACAAAGCCTGATACCCGGCGCCTTCCAACATCGCGCATACCGCCTGCGTGGGTGCGGCGGTCAACCACTCTGCGCCGGCCAGCTCTAAGCTCATTCGCCCATCCGGTCCGCGAGGCTGCGCAAGACCCGCGCCGTTGCACCCCAAATATAATAGGGCCCATAGGGCACAGTAAAATACTGCCGCAATGTCCCGCCCCAATATCGTGATTGCACAACGAACCGTGCCGGATCCGCGACATGCGCCAAGGGCACCTCAAATACCACCTCGACTTCGCCCGCCTCGGGAACAGGCACAAAATTCTCGGTCACCCGCGCCAAAACCGGGGTCATTAAGAACCCTGTTCCGGTCTCATGGGTGGGCAAAACCCCCAAGACGTCCACCTTGCGGCGTGTCAATCCGATCTCTTCTTCCGCCTCACGCAAAGCCGCGTCGATTGCATCGCGATCACCTGGGTCTTGCTTGCCGCCGGGAAAGGCGATCTGCCCCGGATGATGTTTGAGATGCGACGCGCGTTTTGTCAGGATCATCTGCAACCCGTTCGCCCGCTCGATCAGCGGCACCAAGACACCGGCTGCGCGCAACTCCCGCCCGGGGACCCGTGTCGTCGAATCGAAGTCGAAATCCGACGACGGGACTGCCGCCCGGTCCAGCGCCCGCATCACCGGCGCGAAAATCGCAGGACGGTTGTTGCTGGCGCCATCGTTCACGACGAAGGACCTTCGGGGGGTATCTCGGCCTCGAAGCCGACGGTTTTCGGGTCGAGATCATAATGCGCCGAGCAAAACTGGCAATCTGCGGTGACGCGGCCCTCGGGCGTGGTCATCTTTTCAATGTCCTTTGCCGAATAGATCGACAGGCTCTGCCGCACGCGCTCCTCAGAACACGAACACCCAAAGCGCACCGATTGCGCGTCGAACACGCGCGGGCTTTCCTCGTGGAAGAGGCGCACCAGAAGATCCGTGGGCGGCACGCTCGGGCCGATCAATTCCAGATCCTCGACCGTATCGAGCAAGATATTGACCCTGCCCCAGTTTTCTTCGGCGTTGCCCTCTACCAAATCCGCAGGGCGCAGCAACCCACCATCGCCCGTCCCTTCACCTGCGGCAACGAAAGGCGATGCTTTTGGCATATGTTGCAACATCATGCCGCCCGCACGCCAATGTTCGTCCCCGCCCCTTTCCGTGGACCGCCCGAAGGACAGCGAAAATCGCGTTGGCAATTGTTCCGATTGCGCAAAATAGGCCTCGGCACAGGCGGCAAGCGATCCGCCATCCAGCGGCGTGATGCCTTGGTAGGGCTGCGTGCCCTCGTCACCTTGGTTGATCAGAATGGCAAAATAGCCTTCTCCCAATTGCGCAAACGGCTCTGCATCGGTCAAGCGGTCAGCATCATAACTGGCATAAGCGCGAATACGGGCGGCGCGGCCTTCATCGTCGGGACCATAATAATCCGTGGCGATCATGCGCACCGCGCCTTTGGTTTGCACCTGAAGCGACAATTTCCACCGCACTTTGATCGCTTGTCCGATCAAAGCAGTCAACAGCGCCATTTCCGCGACCAATGCCTCGACCTGCGCGGGATAGGCGTGTTGTTTGAGAATGCCATCAAGCACCCCGTCCAGCCGCGCAACGCGGCCACGAATATCTGCATTGTCGAGCTGGAACGGCAATACCGTGTCGTCCCAAGCGAGTTTGGTTCCGAGTGTCATGGGGTTTCCTTCAAGGCCTTGGCTTGGCATACCGCGACTATATAGTCTCGACAAGGTGCGGGCCAAGGGGTGCGCCCCATGAAACGCAGGGTTCATATGGGCAAATATGCCCGATCACATGAGTAAAGTGAGGAACAATCATGATCAGACGCTTTGGCGAGGCCCCCGAAACCGGACGCAATTACATCCACCGCCCCGGCGTCTATGCAGTGCTGGCGCAGGGCGATGATGTCCTGCTGACCCATCAATCCAAACCCTTTCCTGACCTGCAATTGCCCGGTGGCGGTATCGATCCGGGCGAAAGCCCGCTGCAAGCGCTCTATCGTGAAGTTCTCGAAGAAACCGGATTTTCGATCGACCGTCCCCGCCGTATTGGCGCGTTTCGCCGGTTCACGTTCATGCCGGATTACGAGATTTGGGCCGAAAAACTGTGCACCGTCTATATCGCCCGTCCGGTGCGACAGATCCATGAACCCACCGAACCGGGACATTTGGCGATCTGGATGCCCGCGCGATTGGCGGCCTGTGAGCTTGGCAATGCCGGCGACCGCCATTTTCTTGCGTCTTTGCTATTGTGACACAACACACCCCAAATCGCGGAGGGGTGGCCCCATGCGACCCGGACATCGGCGATAGATACATTAGCACGGGCCATATTGCGGCGCCTAAACCTCTGCGCTGCCTTGATACTCCAGCAAGATCGCTGACACATCGTCGGGAAAATCCTTGCCCTCGGCAAACTCCGTCAGCTTCCAGATCAACGCTTCAAGAAGGTTGGTGCCCCCCACATCCTTGAGATTATGCAGCAGCCCCTCTAACCCGTCTTCGTCCAGAAGGTTGCCCTGGGCATCAGGACATTCCACCACCCCATCGGACAGGATCAGCAACCTGTCGCCAGGGTTCAATTGGCGCTCGAATTGCTCAAAACTTGCGCCTTCGATCAACCCCACCGGCAATCCGCCCGGCCCACTTTGGTCAATCGTACCATCGGCACGCTGCACCACCGGATGCGGATGCCCGGCCTGCGCCATCACGACCCGCCCCGTGGTCAAATCGACATCGGCCAAAAGCAGCGTGAAATAGTGTTCTGTCTCCATCTCGTCGAGAACCAGTTGGTTCAACTTGGCGATCACCTCTTCGGGCGGCAATGGCGCATAGCTGCCATCAGGTTGCTTTTGCATCGCAACATTTTGCTCGGGCGAGGAAGAAGACAGATATCCGGCCAATCGCGCCGTCATCAAGGCCGAGCTGATCCCATGCCCCGAAACGTCGATCCCATACAGTCCGATGCGATGTTCGCTGATCGGGTAAAATCCGACCAAATCGCCCCCCACATGACCCGACGAGCGCAGCAATAGAGACACATCCGCCGTGCCAAAATTGCGATGCCGCTCCGGCACAAGGCTTTGCTGCAGCTTTTTGGCCTCTAATAAATCGCTGTCGAGAGAATCGTAAAGCGCCTGCAATTCATCCAGTGTCTCGGTGATCAACCGGTTCTTCTCGGTCAACTCCCGTTCCATACGCAAAATCCGCTCGCCGGCAGTGATTCGCGCCCGCAGTTCGCTGGCGCTGACGGGTTTGGAGAGGAAATCATCCGCCCCGTTGTCCAACCCCTGTGCCACTTCGCCTTTTTCGGATTTCGATGTCAGGAGAATAAAGTAGCCATAGCTTTCGCGCGCCATCGCGCGAAATTCCTGACAAAACTCAAGCCCGTCCATCCCCGGCATCATCCAATCCGACACCACCAAATCCGGCGGTGCCTTGCGGCAGATTTCCAAGGCTTCAACGCCGGACTCCGCCTCCCAGACCTCAAACCCCCATTTGTTCAACGAGGCGCTGAGGATGCGGCGTTGCAAACGGCTGTCGTCCACGACCAACACACGTTTGATTGCGCACTCTTTTGGGGCGATGTCCGACACGATGATGTTGGTGTCCTGTGCAGCTGTCACGCTTGATCCTAAGTGCCGCAGAGCGCGACTTTGCTTCGTTACAGAACAGCGATACCGCCTTAGGATTTAACAAGCCGTGAAATAGAAAAATTGATCAAAATCTGATCGGTCTGGGTGGTTCCCCCTGCGGACATGTATGGGATATTAACCTTTATCGCCTTCACTATAAACAATGACGACTCAGAGGACAGACCATGATTGATTGGGCCCGCGTAACCGAATTGCGTGACGAAATTGGCGACGAAGATTTTGCCGAAGTGGTAGACTTGTTTCTTGACGAGGTCGGCGAGGGCGTCGAGCGGCTTCGTCCGTCATTGGATGCTGGCGCGCTTGAATCAGAATTGCATTTTCTCAAGGGCAGCGCCTTGAATCTCGGATTTATGGATTTTTCCAAACTCTGCGAAGCAGGCGAAAAAAGCGCGGCAGCCGGTCAAACCGAGGGCATCGACCTCGGGGCGATATGCGATAGCTTTGCAAAGTCCAAATCAACCTTTGAAGCCGAATTACGCAAGCGACTTGCGGCCTAGCCGACCCTATGAGGCCGCTGACAAGCATCCTCGATGCTTGCCGACTGCATCCGGCTAAATCAAGAATTGCGCCAAAATCTCGTCATTGGTTATGTCTTGATAGGTAAAATGCGCCGCGTCCAACGCTGCAAACAACCGGTCAAAATGCGCTGAATCCACCGTTTCGATCCCGATCAACACCGACCCGAAGTTGCGCGCTGATTTTTTCAGATACTCAAACCGCGCGATATCATCATGCGGCCCCAGAATCCCAAGAAATTCCTTCAGCGCGCCGGGCCTCTGCGGCAGGCGCAAAATGAAATATTTCTTTTGCCCCGAATAGCGCAGAGCCCGCTCTTTCACCTCTGGCAAGCGTTCAAAATCGAAATTCCCGCCCGAGGTGACACACACCACGGTTTTACCCCGAATACTCTGCGCAATATCGCCCAGCGCATCAATTGCCAAAGCTCCCGCAGGTTCCAAAACGATACCTTCGACGTTGAGCATCTCAAGCATCGTGACACAAATTCGATCCTCCGGCGCGGCAAGGATATCGCGCGGGTCGATGTCCTTGAGCCGCTCAAAGGGCAGCGCCCCGATCCGCGCCACAGCCGCACCATCAACGAAACTGTCGACTTTACTCAAAGTCTGCGGCGCGCCGGCCTTCACCGCTGCAGAAAGGCTCATCCCACCCATTGGCTCGACAAAGCTACAAGATTGATCCGGTCCCAGAACTGACCGCACTCCCGCCGCCAATCCACCGCCGCCGACAGGCAAAACAATGTGATCCGGCCTGCGGCCCAATTGATCGAGCGTTTCAATCGCAACGCTGGCCTGACCTTCGATCACATCGGCATCATCAAAGGGCGCAAGGAAATACCCGCCTGCCTCAGCACACCATGTTTGCGCCGCACCGAGAGTGTCATCGAAGTAGTCGCCAACCAGCCGGATTTCGACCGCGTCCCCGCCAAAAATCCGCGTTTTGTTGACCTTTTGCGCCGGAGTCGTCACCGGCATAAAGATCACGCCTTTAACGCCGAAATGGCTGCACATATAGGCCACGCCCTGTGCGTGATTACCGGCGCTGGCACATACGAACACCGCTTTATCGGGATCATCCGCCAAAACCTTGCGCATCGCATTGAACGCCCCGCGCAATTTATACGACCGCACCGGCGTCAGATCTTCGCGCTTGAGCCAAATATCCGCGCCGAAACGTTCGCTCAAATGCGCGTTGCGTTGTAAAGGCGTTGCGTCAAACACAGCGCGCATCTCGGCGGTGGCCGCACGGGCCTTATCGGTAAAGCTGTCCATGCAATATGAAGTGGCGCAAGCATCCCGTCAAAGCAAGAGGGCAAGGGGCCGTAAATACGGCTCAGATATCAATCCAAAGGCCGGCCGTCGATGAAATGACCGTAAATCGTGCTGAGAACACTGACGCCGAGGAGGATCGAAAACACTTGAAACAGGATTTGGACGAGAGGTCCGATCAATGGGACAGATCCCAAAAGCGTCAGGATTAAACCAATGACTGCACCGAAAATGCTGAGTGCAATGAACAGGCCCACAAAGGTGCCCACATGCCCCTTGGTCGCCGCCCACGCTTGCTTCAACGAAAGCCGCTTTCCAATAGCAGCCGCAGGAAGGATTGGCGAAAGACGATAAAACAGCACAGTGGCAAGCGCATAGAGCACGAGGAAAACCGCCACACCCAAGGCACCCCCATCCCCGCTCGCCGCAGTAAAGATCACGAGCATGGCGGGAATAATAACCACCAGCATCGCCAAACCCAACAACAGGCCGTGGCCAAAATAGCTGCCGATCCGGTCAAGCTTGATCGCGGGCACCCAGCCGGTCGGGTATTCAGAAAGCAAAATGAACCTATGCCATGCCACGGCGATCCACAGCCAGATCACAAAAATGATCAACGTTCCCACGAAGAGAAACGGTGAATATTGATACGTTCCGACAACTTGGGACGCCAGCGACCCAAACATCAAAAAGGAGACGCCCAGAGCGATCAAGCACGGCACCAATACAATTTGCATCGCCGCTTTACGGTTATTGACGACCAGATCAATCGCCTTGGCAAAAATCTTAAATCCCGACATCTTTAGTCTCCTCACACACGTTATTGGCGAACCTGCCCCATCGGAACCGCAAAGAAAAGGTCCCGAACAGCCCAATCCCTTGCCCTGCGGTAAAAAAAGCGCTATCGGCGCAGCGATATCCGATGAAGGGAAACCCATATGTCCGCGCCCAAAAAATTTGCCCCGAAAAAGGTTGTTCTGGCCTACTCCGGCGGTCTTGATACCTCGATCATCCTGAAGTGGTTGCAAACTGAATATGGTTGCGAGGTCGTCACCTTCACCGCCGATCTGGGCCAGGGCGAAGAATTGGAGCCCGCGCGCGCCAAGGCAGAGTTGCTTGGTATCAAACCCGAGAACATCCATATCGAGGACATCCGCGAAGAATTCGTGCGCGATTTCGTCTTCCCGATGTTCCGCGCCAATGCCCTGTATGAGGGCCTGTATCTGCTCGGCACCTCGATCGCGCGGCCGCTGATCTCCAAACGTCTGGTCGAGATCGCCGCCGCTTGCGGTGCCGACGCGGTCGCCCATGGCGCCACCGGTAAGGGCAACGATCAGGTACGGTTCGAATTGGCCTGCTACGCGCTCAACCCCGATATCAAAGTGATCGCTCCCTGGCGTGAATGGGATTTGACCTCGCGCACCCGCCTGTTGGAATTCGCCGAGAAAAACCAGATCCCCGTCGCCAAAGACAAGCGCGGCGAAGCGCCCTTCTCGGTCGATGCGAACCTTTTGCACACTTCCTCCGAGGGCAAGGTTCTCGAAGATCCGGCCGTGGCCGCGCCCGATTACGTTTACCAACGCACCGTCGCGCCGGAAGACGCGCCGAACACGCCCGAGTTTATCGAGGTCGGATTTGAACGCGGCGACGCCGTGTCGATCAACGGCGAAGCGATGAGCCCCGCAACGATCCTGACCAAGCTGAACGAATTGGGCGGCAAACACGGCATTGGCCGTTTGGATTTCGTCGAGAACCGTTTTATCGGCATGAAGTCCCGCGGCATCTACGAAACACCCGGTGGCACCGTTTTGCTCGAAGCGCATCGCGGCATCGAACAAATCACCCTCGACAGCGGCGCAGGTCATTTGAAAGACAGCCTGATGCCCCGCTATGCCGAGTTGATCTACAACGGGTTTTGGTTCTCGCCAGAGCGCGAAATGTTGCAAGCCGCCATCGACAAGAGCCAAGAACACGTCACCGGCACGGTGCGGTTGAAGCTCTACAAAGGCGCGGCAACCACCGTTGGCCGCTGGTCCGATCACTCGCTCTATTCCGAAGCGCATGTCACCTTCGAAGACGATGCGGGCGCCTATGATCAAACCGATGCGGCAGGCTTTATCCAATTGAACGCGCTGCGGCTCAAGTTGCTCGGTGCACGGGATCGCCGCCTCAAAGACTAGGCTTTCGCATGATTAGAGACTATTTCGCCCCCTGCATGAGTAATGCGGGGGGCTTTCTTTTGGGGCATTGCGCGCAGTAAATTCCACTCACCTCTGCGTGACATGACTGACATGGGGATTGGCAGAAGGCCCTGCCCCGCGCCACAGTCGGAAAAACACACCCTAATCCCGCGCGGAGGTACGCCATGCCAAACGTCCTAGACCATATCAAACCCCTTGCCCTATCGGCGCTGATCGGATTGGCGCTCTTGCTGCAATCCACCCGCGCCCAAGCCGCAGGCAGCGAAACGCTTGTTGTTGCAGGCGGATGCTTCTGGTGCGTCGAAAGCGATTTCGAGAGCGTCAAAGGCGTAACCTCCGCCGTTTCGGGATACACTGGCGGCACCACCGAAAACCCGACGTATAAACAAGTTGGTCGCGGCGGCACGGGGCACTATGAAGCCGTAAAAATCACATTTGACCCCACACAGGTCAGCCGCGCATCCCTGCTTGATCTGTTCTTCCGTTCGATTGACCCAACCGATGCCGGCGGTCAATTCTGTGATCGCGGAGAAAGCTACCGCTCGGCCATTTTCGTCTCTAATTCGGCGGAAAACGCCGTCGCAGAGGCCGCAAAATCCGAGGCACAATCGGCACTTGGCAAAAAGATCGTCACCCCGATCCTGAATGCCAAAACCTTCTATAACGCCGAGGACTATCATCAAGATTACTACAAGGGCAGCAATTTGGTCGTGACCCGTTTTGGTCCGATCAAACAATCCAAAGCCTATAAAAAATACCGCGAGGGCTGTGGCCGCGATGCGCGCGTCAAACAGCTTTGGGGCGATGCCGCGCCCTTTGTCGGTCACTGATTTTTCAAAAACGCGTCAACCTCTGCGCGGGCGGGAATGGCATCTGCTGTTCCGGCCCGTGTGACCTTAAGAGCCGCCGCCGCTGTGGCCAATTGCATTGCGTCCTGCGGCACCATCCCTTCGGCCAAACCCGCCGCAAGATACCCTGCAAATGTATCGCCCGCGCCCGTGGTGTCCTGGACCGCAACCTTCAGTGCGGGCACGGAAAAATGCGCGCCGTCGCTTGATTGCCAAAGCGCGCCCTGCGCACCGCGCGTCGTCACCATATCCGGTAGGGGGACCTGCGCATCGGTCAACCCCAGGGCAAAGCGCAAATCGCGCGCCTCCCCCTCATTGACCAGCAGCAGCGACACAAAAGGCAATATTTCACGCACAGTGCCCGCATCGAAGGGCGCAGCGGAGTAGATTACATTTAGACCCCGTTCCTGCGCAAAACGGGCGGCATCGACGGTTAGGTTGGTTTCGTTTTGCAACAAGAGCACATCGCCGGTTTTCGCCTGCGCCAAGGCCGCCTCGACCTGCGGCATCGTCAATGCGCGATTGACCCCTGCGAAAACCACAATGGAATTTTCCCCGTCTGCGTCCACATTGATGATCGCATGACCCGACGGCGCATCCAGAATTACAACATGGGTACAATCCACGCCGAACTCCGTCATACGGTCGCGCATCCAGACACCGTCCGACCCGACGGCGCCAATATGCACAACACGCGCCCCCGCCCGCGCCGCCGCAACCGATTGGTTCGCGCCCTTGCCGCCAAGGCCGGTGGAATAGTCACTGCACGCGATTGTTTCCCCCGGCTGCGGCAACTGCGGCAGCCGGTAGAAGTGATCGGCATTGATCGAGCCAAAGCTATAGATGGTCATCGGTATCCCCTTGCGGGATCAGCCGACCTTGCACGCCGCCAGAACCGCCATATTCAAAATGTCATTCACCGTCGAATTAGACGAACAAATCTGGATCGACGCGTCAACACCTGCGAGAATCGGACCGATCACCGTCGCGCCGCCCATTTCCTGCATCAATTTGACCGAGATCGAGGCCGAATGCCGCGCCGGCACCACAAGGATATTCGCGGGGCCCGTGAGGCGCGAGAAGGGATAGGCTTCTTGTGCTTTCACATTCAGCGCCACATCTACGGTCATCTCGCCTTCAAACTCGAAATCAACGCCGCGCTCTTCCAAAACCTTTGGCGCGACATGCATTTTATGCGCCCGCTCCGACACCGGATAACCAAAGGTCGAGAAGCTAACGAAAGCGACGCGTGGCTCTAATCCAAGGTGACGCGCCACATCGGCGGAACGTTCGGCAATCGTCGCCAAATCGTATTCGTCGGGCCATTCATGCACCAACGTATCCGAGATCAAAACAATCCGGCCGTTTTGCAACAGTGCCGTCACGCCCGCCGCACCTTGATGGGCTTCGGCGTCAAACACATGATTGATCCGCTCCAGAACATGCGCCGATTTGCGCGTCGCGCCGGTCACCAAACCATCACCATGCCCGTGCTCAAGCATCAACGCTGAAAACACATGGCGGTCGCGCGCGGCCAAACGGTGGATGTCCTGGCGATCATAACCTTTGCGTTGAAGGCGCTGGTAGAGGAACTCTTTGTACTGGGCCAAATGGCGCGTGTTTGCAGCGTTCACAACCTCAAGCTCGCGCACCGCTTCGGGCAAACCGACAGCGGCAAGTTTTGCTTTCACGTCCGCCTCGCGGCCAACAACCAGCGCTTTGCCTAGGCCAGACCGCTGATACTGCACCGCCGCCCTCAACACCCGAGGGTCATCGCCTTCGGCAAAGATCATTCGCGCTTGGGCATTGCGGGCACGAGCGTGGATGCCTTGCAAGATCGATGCTGTTGGGTCCATCCGTGATTTCAATGAAATCTCGTAAGCATCCATATCAATGATAGGGCGACGCGCCACACCCGTTTCCATGCCCGCCTTGGCGACCGCAGGAGGAATCCGATAGATCAAACGCGGATCAAACGGCGTCGGAATGATGTAATCACGGCCAAAGCTCAGTGAGCGGCCATAGGCCAAAGCCACCTCATCCGGCACATCCTCGCGCGCCAATTCGGCCAAAGCTTCGGCGCAAGCGATCTTCATCTCGTCGTTTATGGCACGGGCGTGAATATCAAGCGCCCCGCGGAACAGGTAAGGGAAGCCCAATACATTGTTCACCTGGTTCGGGTAATCGGATCGGCCGGTGGCGACAATCGCATCGGCGCGCACGGCGTGGGCCTCTTCGGGGGTGATTTCGGGATCAGGGTTCGCCATGGCGAAAATCACCGGATTGTCAGCCATGCCCTCAATCATCGCGGGGGTCACCGCCCCTTTGACCGACACACCAAGGAACACATCCGCGCCCTTCATCGCATCTTCAAGCGTGCGCGCATCAGTCTTCGCCGCATGGGCGGATTTCCATTGGTTCATGCCAGCGGAGCGCCCTTGGTAAATCACACCTTTGGTATCGCACATAATACAGTTGTCGTGCCTTGCCCCCATGGATTTGAGCAATTCAAGACAAGCGATCCCCGCCGCGCCCGCACCGTTCAACACGATCCGCACATCTTCGATTTTCTTGCCCGAAATATGCAGCGCATTGATCAAACCGGCGGCACAAATCACCGCCGTGCCATGTTGGTCGTCATGGAAAACCGGAATATCCATCTCTTCCTTGAGGCGCTGCTCAATGATGAAACACTCCGGCGCCTTGATATCTTCAAGGTTGATACCGCCAAAGGTCGGGCCCATCAATTTGATCGCCGCAATCAAGGCTTCGGGGTCTTCGCTGTCCAATTCGATGTCGATGGAATTCACATCGGCAAAACGTTTGAACAAAACTGCCTTACCCTCCATCACCGGCTTTGAACCCAACGCCCCGAGGTTACCAAGACCCAAAACCGCCGTGCCGTTCGAAATCACCGCCACAAGGTTGCCCTTGTTGGTGTAATCATAGGCTGTTTCAGGGTTGGCTGCGATGGCTTCACAGGGCACCGCAACCCCGGGGGAATAAGCAAGCGACAGGTCGCGCTGCGTGCTCATCGGCACGGTTGCCGTTATCTCGAATTTCCCCGGTGTGGGTTCAAGGTGAAAAGCGAGCGCCTCTTCAGCGGTGACTTTATTTTTTGACATGTGCGGCTCTGTTCCTATCTGGGCTTGCGCCTTCTACACGCCATCGTGCCGCGCCTCAACAACTTCGCGCTTTGGGCTTTCGCGCGCGCGCGCCTGCGTTTAGGTTTCGCCGGAACACTGTGATGGGGGACGAGCGTGAACACGGCTGCGGTAACGCCAATGATGGCGCAATATCTGGAGATCAAAGAACGGCACAGCGATGCACTCCTGTTCTACCGGATGGGTGATTTCTACGAAATGTTTTTCGATGACGCCGTGGCCGCCGCCGAAGCCCTCGACATCGCGTTGACCAAGCGCGGTAAACATTTGGGCGAAGATATCGCCATGTGCGGGGTGCCGGTGCATTCCGCCGAAGGCTATCTTCTGTCGCTCATCCGCAAAGGATTTCGCGTTGCCATTGCCGAGCAACTCGAAGATCCCGCCACCGCCAAAAAGCGCGGCGCCAAATCGGTGGTCAAGCGCGATGTCGTGCGCCTTGTGACGCCCGGCACCCTGACCGAAGAAAGCCTTCTGGAAGCCCGCCGGCACAATTATCTTGCTGCGCTTGCCGTGGTCCGCGACGATGCGGCGCTGGCTTGGGTTGATATCTCCACCGGTGCGTTTCACGTCACGGCGCTGCCACCTGTTCGGGTCGGCCCCGCACTTGCGCGCCTGATGCCTGCGGAACTTTTGATCAACGAAGCGGTAGATGGCGATTTAGCCGAAACAGTCTCTGAATCCGGCGCTGCAGTCACCCCCATTTCGCGCGCCTCCTTTGACAGCGCAGCCGGTGAGAAACGCCTTACATCTCTCTTTGGAGTCGGCTCCTTAGAGGCATATGGCCAATTTACCCGTGCTGAAATTTCGGCCATGGGCGCAATCGTCGATTATCTCGACCTGACGCAAAAGGGAAAGCTGCCGTTGCTGCGCCCACCGCTGCGCGAAGCAGAAGCGCGGATGATGCAAATTGACGCCGCCACGCGTCGCAATCTGGAGCTCACCCATGCGCTGTCCGGTGGCCGCACCGGATCGCTATTGGCCGCGATTGACCGGACCGTAACGTCGGGCGGTGCGCGGCTGCTTGAACGGCGCCTGTCCTCCCCTTCCCGCGTTTTAGATGTGATAACCGATCGCCATGATGCGATCGGTTTTACGCTGGAACAGTCTCGATTACGTATGGATTTACGCGACAGCCTGCGTAAGGTGCCCGACCTTGATCGTGCCCTGTCGCGTCTGGCGCTCGACCGTGGCGGGCCGCGCGATCTGGCATCCATCCGCAATGGGTTGGAGCAAGCAGAAGCAATCAGTGAAACCCTTTCTGGCGCCGCCTTGCCGACGTTACTGCAATCTGCCGCACAGGATCTGACAGGCCACGACACGCTCATCGAATTGCTTGGACAAGCGCTGATCGCCGAACCGCCACTTTTGGCCCGCGACGGCGGTTTCATCGCCGAAGGCTTCGACACGGAATTGGACGAAAGCCGCAAATTGCGCGATGAAGGCCGCAGCGTCATCGCAGCAATGCAAACCGAATATGCCGAAATGACCGGCATTTCGACGCTGAAAATCAAACACAACAACGTGTTGGGGTATTTTGTCGAAGTGACAGCAACCCACGCGGAAAAGATGCTGTCCGAACCTCTGTCGGACAGCTTCAAGCATCGCCAAACTACCGCCAATCAAGTGCGCTTCACCACCCCGGCATTGACCGAAATGGAAACCAAAATTCTCAACGCCGGAGGGCGGGCGTTGGAAATCGAAAAACGTCTCTATTCCGGCCTAAGAGAGGCAATTTTGGAACAAGCCGCCCGGATCAACGCGACCGCTCGCGCCTTGTCGGAATTTGACTTGGCCGCCGCCTTGGCGGATCTGGCGCAGGGGGAAAATTGGTGTCGCCCAGAAATGGACAATTCGCGCGATCTGGTGATCGAGGGCGGGCGTCATCCGGTGGTGGAGCAAAGCCTGCGCGCGCAGGGCGGCGCGCCCTTTGTCGCCAATGATGCCAATCTCGTACATGGCGGCGACGGGGCGCATATCTGGCTTCTGACCGGTCCAAACATGGCCGGTAAATCGACCTACCTGCGGCAAAATGCGTTAATCGCACTGCTTGCGCAAATGGGCAGCTTTGTCCCGGCCCGCACCGCGCGCATCGGTTTGGTCAGTCAACTCTTCAGTCGCGTCGGGGCCTCGGATGATCTGGCGCGCGGGCGCTCGACCTTTATGGTCGAGATGGTTGAAACCGCCGCGATTCTCAACCAAGCAGATGATCGGGCACTTGTTATCCTTGATGAAATCGGGCGTGGCACCGCGACTTATGACGGGCTTTCGATTGCTTGGGCAACGCTTGAACACCTGCATGACGCCAACAAATGTCGTGCCTTTTTCGCCACGCATTACCACGAGATGACAGCGCTTTCGGCAAAATTAGCCGGCGTCGAAAATGCCACCGTAACCGTCAAGGAATGGGACGGCGATGTGATCTTCCTGCATGAGGTGATCAAAGGCGCGGCAGATCGCAGTTACGGCGTACAAGTGGCAAAACTGGCCGGATTGCCCGACAGCGTGGTTGCCCGCGCACGTGTGGTTTTGGACGCGCTGGAAAAGGGCGAACGCGATGGCAGCGGCGCCAAACGCGCCGTCATCGACGACCTGCCGTTATTCTCGGTCGCCCCACCGCCGCCGCCCGCAACCAACGGACCATCGGAGGTCGAAAAACGTCTGGCAGAAATGCATCCCGATGACATGAGCCCCCGCGAGGCGCTGCAAATGCTGTACGAATTGAAAGATGCCGCAAAGACGGAATAGAGCCAATGCCACCGCAGCAGGATCAAAAACGCCCGCACCTCTGTTCGAGGGCGGGCGTTTCACGTTGAACAAGGCGTCAAAGATCAGGCGGGCGTCGACGACACCCCAACCTGCGCAGGACGCAGCAAACGGTCGTGCAACATAAAGCCTTCGGCGGCAACCTGAATGATCTCGCCGGCTTTGGTGCCCGGCACCGGCGCTTCGAACATTGCCTGATGCACCTGCGGATCAAAGGAATCACCCACAACCGGCGTGATCGGTACGATCCCGTGCTTTTTAAACACCGAAATCAATTCACGCTGGGTCAACTCCACACCCTCGAGCAATGCGGCGGACACCTCGCGTTGCTCGTCGGTCGCGGCCTCAAGCGCGCGCTTCATATTGTCATAGACCGGAAGCAAATCGCGGGCCAGTTTCGACCCACCATAGTTTTCGGCCTCGCGGCGGTCTTTGTCCGACCGCTTGCGCGCATTCTCGGCATCCGCCAAGGCACGCATAAAGCGGTCTCTATATTCGTCCCGTTCGGCCCGTAGCTCGTCGAGCTCAAGCGCTTCGTCATCAATTTCGGCCATTTCCTCGGCATATGCTTCGGCTTCGGCATCATCAATGTCATCTAGAAAATCGTCGTTCTTGGGCTCTGCCATCTTATCCACCTTTACCCGCGGTCGGAGAGGATCTTTCCGACCATCTGCGCCGTGTAGTCCACAATCGGCACGATCCGTCCATAATTCAGGCGCGTGGGGCCAATGACCCCGACCGCGCCAATGATCTTTCGATCAGCGTTCATATAAGGACTCACCACCAAAGAGGAACCCGAAAGTGAGAAAAGTTTGTTCTCTGAGCCAATAAAAATGCGCACGCCTTCGCCATCTTCAGTCAGTTCGAGGAATTCTGCGATATCACGCTTGCGTTCAAGATCGTCGAACAAGGTTCTGATGCGCTCGACATCCTCATCGCGCCCTTCGGTATCAAGCAGATTCGACCGGCCACGCACGATAAGACGCTCGTTCCGGTCGCCGGCATTCTCCCAAACCGCAAGACCGGAGGCGATCAAATCATGTGCCAGCCGGTCGATCTCTTGCCGGCGCGCGGCGATTTCTTTGCCGATTACCGTTTGTAGATCGGTCAACGTGCGGCCGCTGACAATCGCATTGAGAAAATTCGCGGCCTCGCGCATCGAGCTGGGCGTTTGGCCAACCGGCGGAACAAACACCCGGTTTTCGACATGGCCATCACCAAACACCAAAACCACCAAGGCGCGGTCATGCGCGAGCGAGACAAATTCGATATGGCGGATTGGTGCTTCGTGTTTCGGGGTCAGTACCAAGGAGGCCCCATGGGTGACGCCCGATAAGGCCGTGCTCACGCGATCCAAAATACCGGAAACATCGGACGAGTTGTCATCCATAGTCGCATCAATTTTCTGGCGATCACCACTCTCTAGATCGCCCACCTCCAACAACCCATCGACAAACATCCGCAGCCCCTGCTGCGTGGGAACACGGCCGGCGGATATATGCGGGCTATCGAGCAACCCGAGGTATTCCAAATCTTGCATCACATTGCGGATCGTCGCCGCCGAGACCTTTTCGCTCAGCGTGCGTGACAACGTCCGGCTGCCCACTGGCCCGCCGGTTTCCAGATATCCCTCAACCACGCGACGAAATACTTCGCGTGACCGTTCGTTCATCTGTTCAAATATGCCTGCACTGTCTGTCATCAGCTCCTCGATGCTTGTCTTCATTAAAGATGACCAGAGCGAAAGGTCAATCGGGGTTGCTTTTGCGCCTCGGCCCCTTGTATCCCCTGCATAACAGCAAAGGGGAATAACCATGCGGCCTTCGGGAAGAAATTTAGACCAAATGCGCGATGTGTCCATCGAAACCGGCGTGACCAAACATGCCGAAGGGTCTTGCATGATCCGCATGGGTGACACCCATGTTTTGTGCACCGCAACCATCGAAGACCGCGTGCCGCCGTTTATCAAGGGCTCTGGTCTTGGCTGGGTTACCGCAGAATACGGCATGTTGCCCCGTTCGACCACCAGCCGGATGCGCCGCGAGGCCGCCGCCGGAAAACAAGGCGGCCGCACCGTCGAAATTCAGCGTCTGATTGGCCGCAGCTTGCGCGCTGGCGTGGACCGCGTCGCGCTGGGTGAACGTCAAATCACCGTCGATTGCGATGTGATCCAAGCCGACGGCGGCACCCGCTGCGCGTCGATCACCGGCGGATGGGTGGCTCTGCGTCTTGCGGTGAACAAATTGATGAAAACCGGTGCGGTAATCTCTGATCCTTTGGTTGATCCGGTCGCTGCGATTTCCTGCGGGATCTATGCTGGACAACCAGTGCTTGATCTCGACTACCCCGAGGACAGCGAAGCCGGCGTTGACGGCAATTTCATCATGACCGGCACCAAGAAATTGATCGAAGTGCAAATGTCCGCCGAAGGCTCGACCTATTCGCGCGATCAGATGAACCAATTGATGGATCTTGCGGAAAAAGGCGTGACCGAATTGGTTGCCGCGCAAAAGGCCGCAGCAAGTGCGTAAGTTTGACGGTCAAAAACTCCTCGTTGCAACCCATAACAAGGGCAAGCTGTCCGAAATCACCGAACTGCTTGCGCCTTTCGGGATCGAAGTGGTTGGGGCGGGTGACCTTGGATTGCCCGAACCCGAGGAGACCGAAACAACCTTTGTCGGCAATGCCCGCATCAAGGCCCATGCTGCGGCGCAGGCCACCGGCCTGCCCGCCCTATCCGATGACAGCGGTATTGAAATCGACGCATTAGGTGGCGCGCCGGGGGTTTATACCGCCGATTGGGCCGAAACAGAGACGGGTCGCGATTTTGTTATGGCGATGACCGTAACCCATGACAAACTCCTGGCATCAGCCAAACCCAAACCGTGGACCGCGCGGTTTTGCTCGACCCTGGTGCTCGCATGGCCCGACGGGCACGACGAAGTATTCGCCGGTAAAATGGACGGCCAAGTCACATGGCCCATGCGCGGCGACAACGGCCACGGATATGATCCGATTTTTATCCCCGAAGGGTACGACATAACCTTTGCTGAAATGGCGTCGGACGAGAAAAACCGCATCAGTCACCGCGCCGATGCCTTCGCCAAATTGGTCGCGGGCTGTTTTGCCTGACGATTGGCAACAGGGGGGCTTTGGCCTCTATCTGCACTGGCCCTTTTGCCAGGCCAAATGCCCCTATTGCGATTTCAACAGCCATGTCGCGCAGCATATCGATCAAACGCGATGGCTGAATGCCTACCTTGCGGAGATCGACCGCTACGCCGCACAAACCCGAGGCCGCATCCTGACCTCGGTGTTCTTTGGCGGCGGCACGCCCAGCTTGATGGATCCCGATGTCGTTGCGGCGATCATCGCACGGATCAAATCACATTGGCCTACGGCAAATGATTTTGAAATCACGCTAGAGGCCAATCCAACCTCGGTCGAAGCGGGCCGTTTTTCCGGTTACGCCCAAGCCGGTGTTAGCCGCGTTTCGATGGGAATTCAGTCTCTAAACAACCGTGATTTGCAAAAACTGGGCCGCCGCCACACGGTTGAAGAGGCCTACAAAGCCTTTGACATCGCGCGCAACCATTTCGACCGCGTCAGTTTTGATTTGATCTATGCCCGGCAGGACCAGACACTGCCTGAATGGAAGCGAGAACTGACCCAAGCTCTCGACCTCGCCATAGATCACCTATCGCTTTACCAGCTCACGATTGAGCAAGGCACCGCCTTTGGTGACCGATATGCGATCGGGAAGTTGCGTGGCCTTCCTGCCGATTCCCTTGCCGCCGACATGTATGACGCCACTCAAGACATCTGTGGCGCGGCCGGTTTGAGCGCCTATGAAGTCTCTAACCATGCCAAAGACGGTGCAGAATCGCGGCACAACCTGATCTACTGGCGCTATGGTGACTTCATCGGCATTGGCCCCGGTGCGCACGGAAGGCTGACCCAAAACGGGATCCGTTACGCTACGGATACGGTGCACAACCCCGCGATCTGGCTCGCACAAGCCGAAGAACACGGTGGTGAGTTGAGCCGAACCGCGATTGACCCCGTGGATCAAGCCGGTGAATACCTGATGATGGGACTTCGTTTATCCGAAGGGATCGACACCGATCGCTACGCGGCCCTCGCAGGTGAAGGTTTAGATCCGCAAAGCTTGCAGCACCTGCAAGACATCGGCATGATCGAGGCTCTCGGGCGGCGAATTCAGACAACGCCCAAAGGGCGCCTGCTCCTGAATGCGGTGCTTGAAACATTGCTTGCGGGGTAAAAAATGCGATTGCTCTGGGTCGTCGGCGGGCTGATCTCGATGGCCATTGGCATCATGGGTATCGTCTTGCCCCTACTTCCAACGGTGCCGCTATTCCTGCTTGCGGCGTTTTGCTTTGCCCGCTCATCAGAACGATTGCACAACTGGCTTCTAAGCCACCCCAAGTTTGGCCCGCCGATCGGAGACTGGCAATCCACGGGCGCAATATCCCGGCGCGGCAAACAATTGGCGACCCTATCAGTTGGCTTGGCCTTTGGATTGTCGGTTGCCTTGGGCGTTGCAAATTATATTCTTATCATTCAAGGCATTGTCCTAACTGCTGTGCTTATTTTCCTATGGACACGGCCTAACGCGTAGCGCTCAAAATCCGGCAAAGTTCATCCAGCTCATCAAGCGTTTCATACTTGATCACCAATTGCCCTGCATCCGCGCCGCTTTTGTGATCAACCGACACCTTCATCCCCAAAGCCGCAGACAAGTCGCCCTCAAGCGCCCGCGTGTCGGCGTCTTTTTCAACCTGCGCTGAAACCGTTTTCTGCGGCCGCGCGCCAATCTTTGGCGCACCGGCCTGCCTAGCCAGCCGTTCGGTTTCACGCACGGACAAGCCGTTTTTAATGACCTTTTTAGCAAGCCCGACGGGATCATCGGATGTAATCAACGCTCGGGCATGACCCGCTGAAAGCTGCCCTTCGCGCAGATAAACAAGCACTTCATCGGGCAATTGTAGCAACCGCATGAGGTTGGCGAGGTAGCTACGGCTTTTGCCCAACGCCTGCGCCAGTTTTTCTTGCGTGTGCCCAAACTTGTCCATCAACTGACGATAGCCCATCGCCTCTTCTACTGGATTTAGATCCGCGCGTTGGATATTTTCAATGATCGCGACTTCGAGAACCTCGGTATCATCAAATTCGCGCACCAAAACCGGAATACGGTGAAGTTGCGCCATCTGAGCGGCACGCCAGCGACGCTCTCCCGCGACGATTTCAAACTCACCGTCGCCATGCGGACGCGGCCGCACGATCAGCGGTTGGATGATACCTTTTTCCTTGATCGAAGCCGCAAGTTCTTCAAGCTGCTCCGGGGTGAAATGGCGCCTCGGCTGATCTGGATTCGGAACCACTTTTTCAATTGGCACCATCATATCAGGGCTCTGCACTACACCAGATTGAGCGTCAACTGCTGGATCGACCACTACATCTGCCATAAGCGCCGACAAACCGCGGCCTAACCCCCGGCTCTTTTTCATCTTCTCACTCATAAGGCCCCCTATGCCGCGACCGGCGCATGTTGCGTTAATAATTCAGCCGCCAGCGCTCTATATGCAGCAGCTCCTTTTGAATTTGAATCATAGCTCAGAACCGGAACCGAATAGGAGGGCGCCTCGCTGACCCGCACGTTGCGTGGGATAATCGTTTGAAAAACGAGATCGCCAAGATTGTCACGTGCATCCATTTCTACCTGCTGAGACAAACGGTTGCGGGCGTCATACATCGTCATAACGATCCCTTCGATGCGTAGCGCGGGATTGGCCGCCTCGCGCACCTCGCGGATGGTCAACATCAATTGCGACAGACCTTCCAATGCAAAAAACTCACTTTGAAGTGGCACAAGAACCGAATGTGCCGCGACCATCGCGTTCACAGTCAACAGGTTCAAAGACGGCGGGCAATCAATCAATATATAGTCGAGTTCAAACGCGTCCATTGCCGTTTGCCGCAAAGCGTCATGCAATAAAAAGCTTCTTTTTTCGTTTGAGATCAAGTCGATGTCGGCCGAGCTAAGGTCCACTGTCGCCGGAATAATAAATAGACCGTCGCTGCTCGTCGGTAAAATTACATCATCAAGAGGCACATCTTCGAGCAGCAATTCATAAGCGGTATAGTCACGCGCCTCCGGATCGATTCCCAATCCAGTGGAAGCATTGCCTTGCGGGTCCAGATCAACAACCAAAACCCGGCACCCGCGTTCCGCCAAGGCCGCGCCAAGATTTATAGTCGTGGTGGTTTTGCCTACGCCACCCTTTTGATTTGCGACGGCAATAATTCGGGGGCCATTCGGCCGCGACGGGTCAGACACGAGAGATTTCTCCGATTCGCAAAATCGCAGCGCCCGCCTCGATTTGGCTGGGCACGGCTTCAACGCTAAACTGCCACTCTTCGCGGGCCGCTTCCACCTCTTTTTCCCAGTTCACTCCCTTTGGGAACAAACAGATGCCCCCTTCAGCGAGGTGCCGCATCGCAAATCCAAGGAGGCCCGACAGATCCGTCAATGCACGTGCAGACAGAACATTAGCCGATTGTGGAGGTGCGATTTCGATTCTCTCCTGAATCACCTCACCGGACACGGAGGTTTCGCGCAATACCGTCCGCAGAAATGCGCATTTCCTCTGGTCGCTTTCAATCAAGGTCACCTGATCTACACCTATATCAGACGCCATAAGGGCCACGACGAGGCCCGGGAAACCGCCGCCGCTGCCCAGATCTACCCAATGTTTCACCGGGTGATGTATGGCCTGTGCAACTTGAATTGAATCCCGGATATGGCGCTCCCACAGGTGCTCAAGCGACGCCTTCGATACGAGGTTGATCTTTGGATTCCACTTTTCGAGAAGTGACGCGTAGATCTCAAGTCGTTCCAATGTTTCACGTGAAACATTCATCGCTGGCCTCATGCTGTTTTGCTCCGCTTGATCTGCCGCAGCTTGGACATCAAGAGAGTGAGCGCCGCCGGCGTCATGCCCTCAATGCGCGCCGCTTGTGCAAGATTTCCAGGCCGCGCCTTCGCGAGCTTAATCTTTTGCTCGCTGGTCAGCCCGTCAATTTCCTCATAAATAAGTCCTGCGGGAATGATTTGTGCCTCATCACGCTTGATGGCATCAACATCGCGTTGCTGTCGCTCGATGTAATTCGCATAAAGGGCATCTTTCGCAAGCTGGTCGCCGATCTCGGCGTCAATCGACGCAAGACTTTCATCCAAGCGACACAAGACATCAAACCCAACCTCCGGCAAGGAGAGAAGCTGAAATCCCGTGCGCCGCGCCCCATCCTGGGCAAGGGACACACCTGTCTTAGCAAGTTGCTGTGGTGTATATGTTTTTTCCGACAACAACCTAAGGCCCTCGGAGAGCCGTGAGGATTTATTCAAGAATACCCGGCGGCGCGTTTCACCGACGCAACCCAACTCGATTCCGACCGGTGTAAGTCTTTGGTCGGCATTGTCCGCGCGCAATGACAGACGAAACTCCGCGCGCGACGTGAACATACGATAGGGCTCTGTCACGCCTCGTGTAATGAGATCATCAATCATCACGCCAATATAACTCTCGGCACGGCTAAAATGATAGGCATCGCGGCCCGAAGCGCTGAGAGCGGCATTTAGTCCTGCCACCATGCCCTGTGCGGCAGCCTCTTCATATCCGGTGGTGCCATTTATCTGCCCCGCCAAATACAGACCTGGAACTTTTTTGACCTGAAGCGCCGCATCCAACGCCCGCGGGTCTACGTAATCATATTCAATTGCATAGCCAGGTTGCAGGATAACCGCCTTCTCGAGCCCAACAATCGAGTGAATATAGGCCTGTTGCACATCCTCGGGAAGAGAGGTCGAGATCCCGTTCGGATACACCGTGTGATCGTCAAGCCCCTCTGGTTCGAGAAAAATTTGATGAGATTCTTTGTCTGCAAAACGGACAATCTTATCCTCAATCGAGGGGCAGTATCGCGGACCAACGCCGGAAATATGCCCGCCATACATCGCCGATCGTTCGAGATTATCACGGATGATGCGATGCGTTGCTTCATTTGTATGTGTGATCCCGCAGGAAATTTGCTTTACAAACGGAGCCTTCGACATAAACGAGAACAGCACCGGATCATCATCCGCTGGCTGGCTGTCCAGTGCGTCCCACTCAATGCTGCGACCATCCAGACGCGGCGGTGTCCCCGTCTTTAACCGACCAAGAGGAAGATCAAAGCTGTCAATCCGCTCCGCCAGCTTCACTGAGGGTTTATCACCCATCCGTCCGCCCGGGCGAGACACATCACCAATATGAATCACACCCCGCAAAAAGGTTCCCGTGGTGAGGATCACGGCTGCACTGCTGATTTCGCGACCACCGTCAAGCAAGACGCCGCGAACGTGGCCGTCCTCAATCACGAAATCAATGGCTTCGCCTTCGATAATTTCTAATCCGTCCTGCGCTTCGGTAAAGGAAAGCATAGTTTCGCGATAGATCTTTCGATCCGCTTGAGTGCGTGGGCCTTGCACGGCGGGGCCTTTACGGCGATTCAGCAACCTAAATTGTATGCCGGCGCGATCCGCGACCTTACCCATAACCCCGTCTAATGCGTCAATCTCTCGCACGAGATGGCCTTTGCCAAGTCCGCCAATAGCAGGATTGCACGACATCACGCCAATGCCATCCCGTTTCAAAGTCAGAAGCGCAGTGCGGGCGCCCATACGTGCAGCGGCATGTGCTGCCTCCGTACCGGCGTGACCGCCGCCAATTACGACTACGTCAAAATCAAAATGTTTCACGTGAAACACTCCTCACTTTCCGAGGCAAAAGCTGGAGAATATCTCGTCCAGCAGGTTCTCCACATCAATACGTCCGACCAGAGATTCCAAAGCCCGCACAGAGCTACGCAATTCTTCAGCCACAATGTCCGACTCTTCGAAAGCCGACGCAATATGGGCTTCAGCGGCCATTAACGATTCGTCTGCACGCATCATAGCGGAACGATGCCGGGCACGCGTGGCAATTCCGACATTTAGCGTGCGCGCCGACAAGACAGAACCGATCTGCGAAACAAGGTCATCCACCCCCTGACCGGTGACACCGGAAATCGCCCCGCATGTCTCGCCGGATAGGTCGGCCTTCGCCAACATAACAATGTCGTCCGGTTCTATCGACAGCTCGGGCATCTCACCCCGATGGATCAGAAAAACCCGCAAATCGGCTGCTTCGGCACGGGCGCGCGCGCGCGAAATGCCGATCGCCTCAACGTGATCTTCGGTTTCACGCAAACCCGCCGTATCCAAAAGCGTCACAGGCAATCCGGCAATATCCATGCGCACTTCGATAACATCGCGCGTCGTACCAGCGTATTCAGAGGTAATTGCCGCATCACGTCCAGCAAGACGATTCAATAAGGTGGACTTTCCAACATTCGGCGCGCCGACAATGGCCACTTCAAACCCGCTACGAATACGTTCAGCAGCCGCAACGCCCGCGATTTCAGTGGCCATGGATGCCCGAACACGGGTCAAAAGCGTGGTCACCTCCGGAGATACATCGACAGGAACATCCTCATCGGCGAAATCAATGGTCGCCTCGAGAAGCGCCGCCGCTCGGATCAAATCTCGCCGCCATTCTTCAGCTTTCGACCCTAATTCACCTGAAAGCACGCGTAATGCCTGTTTGCGCTGCGCTTCGGTTTCCGCATCGATCAAATCGGCAAGACCTTCAACCTGTGCCAAATCCAACTGCCCGGACGCCAAAGCCCGGCGGGTAAACTCGCCTGGCTCGGCAAGCCGCAAATCAGGTAGTTCCGAGAGCACCCGCATCACCTCAGCAACGACAGCCATGGAGCCGTGAAGCTGCAGCTCGACGACCTCTTCACCAGTAAAGCTCGCCCCTTCTGCAAAACAAAGCACCAGCGCCTCATCAAGCATAACACCATCCGGCCCGGTTAACCGCCGCAATCCCGCCACCCGCGGTCGGGGCAAACCACCCGCAATAGAACCCGCCGCCGCGAAGGCTGACGGTCCGGATATTCGGATCACTGCAACGCCAGCTTTGCCCGCCGACGTTGCCAAGGCGAAGATCGTGTCCACTACATAACCTATTGTTTTCGTGCGAAAATTAGGTGTTCATCGAATCGAAGAAGTCAGAATTCGTTTTGGTCTGCTTCAATTTCGAGATCAGGAATTCGATGGCATCCGTGGTTCCCATCGGGTTGAGAATACGGCGCAAAACAAAGGTCTTTTGCAGATCGACTTTATCCACAAGAAGGTCTTCTTTGCGAGTGCCCGATTTCAAAATGTCCATCGCCGGGAAGACACGTTTGTCAGCCACCTTACGGTCAAGAACGATTTCCGAGTTGCCCGTGCCTTTGAATTCTTCGAAGATGACCTCATCCATACGAGATCCTGTATCGATCAATGCGGTGGCAATGATCGTCAAAGATCCACCCTCCTCAATGTTCCGCGCGGCACCGAAGAAGCGTTTGGGACGTTGCAGGGCATTCGCATCCACACCGCCGGTCAGAACCTTGCCAGAGGACGGCACAACGGTATTAAACGCGCGGCCAAGCCGTGTGATGGAATCGAGCAGGATCACCACATCGCGTTTATGTTCAACAAGGCGCTTAGCCTTTTCAATTACCATCTCCGATACAGCAACGTGGCGGGTCGCGGGTTCATCAAAGGTCGAAGACACGACTTCGCCCTTCACGGATCGCTGCATATCCGTCACTTCTTCGGGACGTTCATCGATCAGCAAAACAATCAAATAACATTCGGGATGGTTCTGTTCGATCGAATGAGCGATATTTTGCAACAGCACGGTTTTACCAGTCCGCGGCGGGGCCACGATAAGCGACCGTTGACCTTTACCAATCGGGGCGACCAAATCGATAATCCGCGCCGAACGGTCTTTGACCGTCGGATCTTCGATTTCCATGTTCAAACGCTCATCAGGATAAAGCGGCGTCAGGTTGTCAAAGGCAATTTTATGACGGGCGCGTTCGGGATCTTCGAAATTGATCCGGCTGACGGTTTGCAATGCAAAATATCGTTCATCCCCTGACGGCGCTGCCATCAAGCCTTCGATGGTATCACCGGTGCGCAGCGAATATTGGCGGATCATATCCGGAGAAACATAGATATCATCGGGACCGGGTAGATAGTTCGCTTCGGGGCTACGCAAAAACCCGAATCCGTCCTGGAGCACTTCGAGCACCCCGTCGCCGCCGATTTCCCAATCCTCCTCGGCCATCTCCTTGAGGATCGAGAACATCATCTCGCCCTTACGCATGGTCGAGGCGTTTTCGATTTCCAATTCCTCTGCCATCGACAGCAGGTCTTTTGGACTTTTGGCTTTGAGGTCCGACAGGTTCAGACGTTCAACAATGGCTTCTTCGCTCATGGGCATACCTCGACACGTAAACCACCCGTAACGATGGCGCGTCATAATTTGATCTGGAAAAACACGATGCCCGGACGGGCTGGTTGATCGCTACATAAGCGGCTGCAAAGGCCAAGTCAACGAAAGCAGAGCATCGCTTAGAATTTCACAATAACCGAAAGCACGATTACCATCATCAGCAGCGTTGGAACTTCATTCATCATTCGGTAGTGCCGACCGCTCACGGTGTTCTCACCCCGAAGGAAATCCTTGCGTCGGTAGCCAAGCCAATGATGAAACCAGGTCATGACAAGAACCGACGCGGCTTTGGTCCACGGCCAGACCATCGACCAATCCACGATTCCGGGGGTAAACACCAACATCAACCCAAACACCCAAGTCGCAATCATCGCCGGATTCATAATCACACGTAACAGTTTGGTTTCCATTCCGATGAAAACTTCTTCGGCCTTGTCGCCTTTGGCAATCTGTTCGGTGTGATGCACAAACAAACGCGGCAAATAAAACAATCCTGCCATCCAAGATATCACTGACATGACGTGTAGCGCTTTGGTCCAGGGATAGATCCCTGCTAGAAAATCACCGATCATTTCAAAGCTCCCTTTCGGGATCTCCATATAAATAAATAAAGAAAAGAAAAAGGATGATGATGAAGTAGGGAAACCCCAAAGCAGTGGATTATTGCGTTCTACAAGGCTTCTCCACATCGGGAGAACTGTTGCGCTATACCATGGGATATATTGCGATTACCTGAGGGTATGAAATTGAAATATATTACTTAAATTCAGGATCCATCTGTGGATAATCTATGGGGTAAGACCGGAATTAGCACTTCGTTCACATAGACAAAGTTACTCTTACCCCTGTTGGAAAACCCGGTTGGGACCGGCTGAAACATTCGGTCTGTCCACAGAGCGACAGCATGCCTAGATTTATACGCTAAGTATTCGTAAACAGTCCGTTCACTCCTCCACTGAGTTATACACAGATGATATGGGCAGGCATATGAAATGGTAAAAATCATCCTCGCGTCGGGCTCGGACATACGGGCAAAAATGCTCCGCAATGCCGGTGCTGTCTTCGAGGTGATTAAGCCGCGGATCGACGAGGATATGATCCGCGATGCATTATTGGCCGAAGGGGCCAGCCCGCGCGACATTGCCGACACATTGGCCGAAATGAAGGCCCGAAAGGTAAGCGAAAAGCACCCCGACGCCTTGGTGATCGGATCGGATCAAGTGTTGGATCACGCGGGAACACTCTATTCCAAACCCAAAGACCGCGCAGACGCGAAGACGCAATTGCGGGCGTTATCTGGTGCCAAGCATCAATTGCTTTCGGCTGCGGTGATATGTGAGAATGGCAAACCGCTTTGGCGACATATCGGTGTGGTGCGAATGCAAATGCGCGACATTTCCGATACATACCTTGACGCATATTTGACCCGAAATTGGGAGAGCATCCGCCATAGTGTCGGCGGTTATAAGCTCGAAGAAGAAGGCGTGCGCTTGTTTTCCCGTGTTGATGGCGACTATTTTACAGTGCTGGGCATGCCTTTGCTTGAACTGCTTTCTTATCTCAGCCTGCGCGGCGATCTGGAGACTTAACATGAATCGTATCCCATTGGCCGGTGTGATTGGCCATCCGATAGCCCATTCAAAATCACCACAGTTGCATCAACATTGGCTCAAAATGCATGGGTTACAGGGCTATTACATTCCGATGGATGTGATGTCTGACGATCTGGAAAACGTGTTGAAAACCTTACCTAAAATGGGATTTGTCGGGGTTAATATTACGGTGCCGCATAAAGAGCATGTAATGCAGATCGCCGATTTGATCACCGACCGGGCCACATTGATCGGCGCCGCCAATACGTTGATTTTTCGGAAGGACGGGAAAATTCACGCCGACAATACCGATGGTTTTGGCTTTATCGAAAACCTACGCCAAGGCGCACCGGATTGGGATCCCAAAGCCGCACCGGCGGCGGTTCTGGGTGCAGGTGGCGCGGCGCGGGCGGTTGTGGCGGCTTTGCTCGACGTTGGTGTGCCCGAAATCCTGATCTCCAACCGGACCAAGGTCCGCGCGGAAAAACTGCAAGATGATTTTGGCAAACGTTTGACCGTGGTCGATTGGGTGCAGGCGGGTAACATTCTTGAAGATGCAAGCCTTGTGGTCAATACTACGTCTCTTGGAATGATGGGTAAGCCCGACTTGCGCGTGCCGCTTGACGGGTTGCAAAAATCCGCTGTGGTCACCGATCTCGTTTATGCGCCGCTCAAGACACATTTGTTATTGGAGGCAGAGGCAGCCGGATGCACAACGGTCGATGGCTTGGGAATGCTACTGCATCAGGCCGTCCCCGCGTTTGAGAGGTGGTTCGGGCAACGCCCCGAGGTCGACAGCGCAGCGCGTGCGGCGGCTTTGCGATGAGCTTCCGTCTTGGTCTCACCGGCTCCATTGGAATGGGCAAATCTACCACTGCGGCAATGTTTGCCGAGGCCGGCTGCGCGGTTTGGGATGCCGACGCCGCCGTGCACCGTCTTTATGCCCAAGGCGGCGCAGCGGTTGCGCCCATGGCGGCAGCCTTCCCTGCGGCGATTGAAGAGGGCGCAGTGTCGCGCAACCGTCTCAAAGACATCATCGCAGCCGATGCGTCTGCCCTTACCCGGATCGAAAAAATCGTGCATCCGCTTTTGGCTGAGGATCGGGCTGCCTTTGCCGCAAATGCCGAGGCAGAAATCCTCGTCTACGATATTCCGTTGATGTTTGAAACCGGAGGTGAAAAACGGATGGATGCGGTTGCATGTGTCTCTGTATCACCGGAACTTCAACAAAAACGCGTTATGGACCGCGGCACGATGAGCCTTGCGCAATTCGAAGCGATCCGCGCCAAACAGATGCCCAATGACGAAAAATGCGCCCGCAGCGATTACGTGATCATCACCGATACGCTTGAGCATGCGCGCGCGCAGGTGCAAGATATTGTCACCGATGTAAAAAGGCGGATGCGTGATGCGTGAGATCGTATTGGACACGGAAACCACCGGCTTCGAGCCCGAAAGCGGCGACCGGATTGTCGAAATTGGGTGTGTCGAGCTTTATAATCATATGCCGACTGGCCAGACCTATCATCAATATATCAATCCCGAACGCTCCATGCCTCAAGGCGCCTTTGAGGTGCACGGATTGGGAGACGAATTTTTGCGTGACAAGCCAGTCTTTGCCAAAATCGGGCAGGATTTTCTGGATTTTGTCGGGGATGCAAAATTGGTGATCCACAACGCCAGCTTTGATATGAAATTTCTCAATGCGGAATTGAAATGGATGGGCCTGCCGCTTTTGCCGATGAGTCAATCGCTCGATACGCTGGCGATTGCGCGCAAAAAATTCCCCGGATCGCCTGCGTCTCTGGACGCGCTGTGTCGGCGTTTCGGCATCGACAATTCCAATCGGACATTGCACGGCGCGTTGCTCGATAGTGAAATTCTTGCTGAGGTCTATCTTGAATTAATCGGCGGGCGGCAACCTGATTTCGGGCTTGGCGCGGTGCGCGATGACAACGACCGGGTGCAAACCCAAAGCGATTGGCGACCGACCCCGCGCCCTGTGCCCCTGCCCTCGCGCCTCACCGACGAAGAAGCCGCCGCCCATGCAGCCTTTATCGAGGCGATGGGCGACGGCGCGATGTGGTTGAAATAACACGGGAACGGTCACGGTTCACGGGTTAAAGCAATTAGGACACAGGTGCCGTTTCTTGTTGGCGGCGCGCAATTTCGGCACGGTAGAGTTGCACGAAATCAATGTTGTCGAGGTTCAGCGGCGGGAAGCCACCATCGCGTGTGACATCCGATACGATGCGGCGCAAGAACGGGAACGTCAGGCGCGGGCATTCGATTAACAAAAACGGGTGCATTTGCTCTTCGGGCACGCCTTCGATGTTGAACACACCGGCATATTCGATTTCCAAGAGGAACAGCGTGTCTTTAGTGGTTTTATCAGAGGAGGTCACAACCAATTTGGTCACAACTTCGAATTGATTGGCGGCTTCGCGCGGTTTCGCGTCAAGATTGACTTGCACCTGAACATCCGGTTGCACGTTGCCCTTGCCACCCTTTTGCGCCAACACGTTTTCGAACGACATGTCGCGAATGTATTGGGTCAGGATGTTCATTTTGATCTGGGGCATTTCCGGTGCCGCGCCGTTGCCATTTTCGGCCATTGCTGTCGTCTCCCAAGGGGTTTTGATAAAATCGCTATAGCCTTAGCAGGATGGCCGCACTGTCTCAACCGAAAGCGATCAATGCTTGGTCCAACCCGAAGGCCGATGCGTCGGGCGTTTGTCGGGATCGATCTCGGTAAATTCTACATCGATAATGTCACCGCCTTGCGCCGCCGGTCCCCGGTTGACCGGCCCGGAGTCGCCCATGCCAGCGGCGCCCATATCGAATTGTGCCACTTTCACCCGTTTGCGGACCTCGCGCATCACCGCCCGCCGAACCGGCGGCAGCAGCAATGCAATGCCAACCGCATCCGTGAAAAACCCCGGAGTTAGCAATAAGACCCCGGCCACAAGGATCATCGCCCCATGCGCCAAAGGTTCGGTTGGGTCGCGCATATCGGCCAAGGATTTGCGCACATCACCCATCGCCAATGCACCTTGTTGTTTCATCAACTGATGTCCAACAACAGCGGTCAGTAACACCAACCCAAGCGTTGGCAATGTCCCGATCACTCCACCAACTTGCAAAAACAATGTGATCTCAATCAGGGGCACGGCGATAAAGGCAATCAATAGCCACATGGGGACTCTCCTCAATTACGCGGGCCTCATTTACGCTGGCATGGTGGACTTGGCCCCGCTCAATCCCTACATAGGAGCAAGCACGCCGGGTTTCCATGCCCTGCCCCTAGACGAGGTATCACATGAACGCCCCTATCATTCAGCTTCTGGTTCTGGCTGGCATTGCCATCTTCCTGATTTTGCGCCTGAAAAATGTGCTCGGCACCCGCGAGGGTTTCGAGAAGCCGGTGTTGCCAAAAACCGCCGATGCGGTATCGGGACGCCCCGATTTCGAAGTCATCGAAGGCGGACCCGACCGCGATATCACCGATCACGTTGCCGCAGACAGCGCCGCTGCCAAGGCTCTGGCCGCGATGAAAACCGCCGAGCCGAGCTTTAACGTCGGTGAATTTTTGCAAGGTGCACGCGGCGCGTACGAGATGATCCTCATGGGGTTTGAACGTGGTGAACTTGCTGAAATCAAACCGTTTCTTAGCGAAGAGGTTTACGAGACCTTTGCCGAGGTTGTCGAAGCACGCCGGGCGCAGGGTCTGACCATCGAGGCGGAATTTGTCGGGCTGCGCGAAATGGGGCTTGAAGATGCGCTCTTCGAAGAAGAAACAGGGCGCGCCTTATTGGATGTTCGCTTCACCGGCGAATTGACCTCAATCGTGCGCGACAACGAAGGCGATATCATCGAAGGCAAAGACGGCAAGGTCAAACGCCAGCGTGATGTCTGGAGCTTTGAGCGGCACATGGGCGCGGACGATCCGAACTGGATACTTGTCGCGACAGGTGAATGACGTGGCGGGCGGTCGCGGCGGGGCTTTGTACCGCCGCCGTTATCGCCCCTGCTGCTTTTGGTGATGCCGTGCAGCGCGCAAATGGAATATCCTATGATATCCTATCGTTCGATGATCTGGATGGGTGGGGCGAGGACGATTATGCTGTCGCTCTACAGATCTTTAAGAACAGCTGCGATGCGCTCGTAGCGCCAGACTGGGCCGCGATATGCGCCGGTGCAGACGATGCGGCACATCCCCGCGCATTTTTCGAAGATCATTTCCACCCGACCCTTATCCGTGACAGCAAACCGCCGTTGTTTACCGGTTATTATGAGCCGGAGATCGACGGTGCTCGGGCGCCGTCCGCGCGTTTTTCACATCCGGTTTATGCTTTGCCGCCTGAGGTGGGAACCGACGGCCCATGGTTCAGCCGCCGCGAGATATTGAGAAGCGGCGTATTGGAAAATCGCGGGTTGGAACTGGCCTGGATAGAAGACCCTGTCGATCATTTCTTCCTGCAAGTTCAAGGTTCGGGGCGCATCCATTTTGGCGACGGTGACTATATGCGTCTTGGCTATGCGGGCAAAAATGGCCATCCATATTATTCGATCGGGCGCGAATTGGTCCGGCGTGGCACGTTTGCGGCTGCCGACCTTTCGGCCGATGCTCTAAAAATCTGGCTGCGGGCCCATCCAGTGGAGGGGGCGCAGCTGTTGCTGCACAATCCGTCCTATGTATTTTTCCGTGACGTCACCGAGGTGTCCGAAGACCAAGGCCCGATCGGCGCGATGGGGGTTTCGGTCACGGCCCATCGCAGCATTGCTGTTGATCCGGCGATCACGCCGCTTGGTGCGCCGGTGTGGGTTGAGAAAGACGGCGCCCATCCTGTGCGCCGCTTGATGGTGGCGCAAGACACCGGATCTGCGATCAAGGGCGCGCAGCGCGCCGATCTCTTTTTTGGCACCGGCGAGGTGGCCGGACATGCCGCAGGCCGTTTGAACGACAGCGGGCGTATGGTGGTATTGCTGCCCAAACCAATGGCAACCGGGTTGGCGGAGGCATACCAATGACCCGTCGCCGGCTGCGCCCCGATGAGATCGAGCTTTGGCAACAGGTGGCAGATACAGCGGAACGCTTGACTCCAAAACGCGCGACAAAGGGACCGGAACCGCACCCGCCACATCCGAAACCAAAACCGCAACGGACCATCCAGCCCCATAAGGATTTCACGCTTGGAGCAAAGGCACAAAGGCATGCGGCCGGGCATGATTTGCTACCGCCGGTACAGGACCGGATTGCCGCCGCGCCGTTGCGCATGGACAAAAAGGCCTTTGCGCGTCTCAAGCGTGGCAAAATGCGCCCTGAAGGTAAACTTGATCTGCACGGGATGACAATGGCGCAAGCGCATCCCGCGTTGACGCGGTTTATCCTGACCGCGCATGCCGATGGCAAACGCTTGGTTCTTGTGGTGACCGGCAAGGGCAAAAACCGCGATGACGGCGGGCCGATCCCCGTGCGCCACGGCGTTTTGCGCCACAACGTCCCGCAATGGTTGGCGATGGCGCCCCTGTCTTCGGTGGTCTTGCAAATCTCCGAAGCACATCTGAAGCACGGCGGAGGCGGCGCGTATTACGTTTACCTTCAGCGGCGTTAGCGGCGCGGGCGGAAAAGGTCGGCCCTGATTTACTGGGTGTTGGGCAAGGCCAATGCCAAGGCCGGCGACAGGATCAATTGTGTCGCGTTGCGCACATTGAGGGCCGTGCCGGGCAATAGCCCCGCCATACCAGCACGATCCGATTGGAAGGCTTTTTCCAAATCGACGGCCCCCTTGAGCAATGCGATCAAAGTCGGCGAGGTGCCAAAGGTGAAGTGTCCATCTGCACTGTTCGCAAATTCGCTGACATCCACGATCGTGACCGGATATTCGGCCAGCTCATCGGGGTCTTCCAGATTGCCCAAACGTTTTGAGCTTCCGTTCAGTCGGGCAGAAAGCCGCAATGCGCGGTCGCGCTCAGAGACGAAAATGGCGAAGGGCTGTGGCAGGTCCGCGATACGGTCTGCTTGGGTGCGAAAGAGATCAAGATCAATATCAGGAGAGATCAAGATAACACCGCTCAACCGGTTTTCTGACCATCCAGGGGTGCCAATTTCGATCTGTCGCAGGGCCTCCATCACCAAGAGCGTGCCCATCGAGTGCCCAATCAAAATGATGCTGGTTGGCCCTGCTTTTTGCACATCGCGCAACAGCTTTTCCAACCCGTCGCGGGCGAACAGCATGCTGTCGCGGTCATGGGTGTAGCCCAAAGGATTTGCCGCCGAGGGCCAAGAGTAATGCACCGCCGTACCGGGCAGTTCGATGTCGTGCATCAATTGCGTAATTCGGAAGGCCCCATCGGAAAAGCTATTGTTATAGCCATGCACGTAGATTGTGACTTCGCGGTTGCCCTTGGGCTGTGATTTTATGCGCTTAGACAGGGCATTAATAAATTCGCTCTCGCCGTCAAAATCGTCTTCGGCGGCGATGGTAAACTGACGCTGTGGGTCGGGGCGGGTCGAGGCGGCGCGAATTTTTCCTGCCTCGTGCTCAGGCGGTACAGAGACCTTCAGTTCGGTGAAATTCAATGTCCGACTGCGGTCTTTGCCAAAAACGCCGCGATCATCGCGGGCACGGGATGTGGCCACGAACACGGGATAAACCGTGCCAATTTCCAGCGCCTCGGGCACCAATGTGGTCATGGTACGATCAGCGCAGCCCGTTCCCAGAACCAATAGTATAACAGCAAAAACGCGCAGCATGGTCGCTCCCAAGTGAACCGCTGCTAACATGTACCATGTCGCCGCGCGTTGACCAGAGGTTTTAGAGCATATAGCGGCTCACATCGGCTGACTTTGTCAGGCTGCCGAGGTTTTCCTCGACAAATTTTGCATCCACGGTGATGTCCTCGCCGCCGCGATCAGGGGCAGAAAAGGACAGCTCCTCGAACACCCGTTCGAGCACGGTATAAAGCCGGCGCGCGCCGATGTTTTCGACCGATTGGTTCACATCCGCCGCGATCCGCGCCAGTGCGGCAATGCCGTCCTCGGTGAAGGTCACGGTGACCTCTTCGGTTGCCATCAGCGCGGTGTATTGGCGGGTCAACGCATTGTCGGTTTCGGTCAGAATGCGCACGAAATCTTCTTCGGTCAGCGCGCGCAATTCGACACGGATCGGCAAACGACCCTGCAGTTCCGGCAGCAAATCCGAGGGCTTGGCGATGTGGAACGCACCCGAAGCGATGAACAGGATATGGTCGGTTTTCACCGGCCCGAATTTGGTCGAAACCGTTGTGCCCTCGATCAAAGGCAATAAATCGCGTTGCACGCCTTCACGGCTGACATCGCCGCCGCGCGCGTCGGAACGGGCGCAAACTTTGTCGATCTCGTCCAAGAACACGATGCCGCTTTGCTCAACAGCGGTCAAAGCCGCGCGGTTGACGCTTTCATCGTCGAGCAATTTGTCGGCCTCTTCTCCGATCAGCAAGGCATAGCTGTCCAATACGGTAACCTTGCGTTTGGTCATCTTTCCGCCAAAGGCTTTGCCGAACATATCGCCAAGGTTCATCATGCCCATCTGCCCGCCCGGTTGACCGGGAATGTCGAACATTGGCATGCCTGATCCGCCGTTATCTGCGACTTCGATTTCGATTTCTGTGTCGTCCAATTCGCCGGATTTGAGTTTCTTGCGGAACATCTCACGGGTGGTTTCGCGGGCGTCGGTGCCGGCGATTGCTTCGATCACGCGCTCTTCGGCGGCGGCGTGGGCGCGGGCTTTGACATCCTCGCGCATCTGTTCGCGCGTCATGGCAATGGCGCTGTCCACCAGATCGCGGATGATTTGTTCGACATCGCGGCCGACATATCCGACTTCGGTGAATTTTGTTGCCTCGACCTTGATGAAGGGCGCACGCGCAAGGCGGGCCAGACGGCGAGAGATTTCAGTTTTACCAACACCTGTTGGTCCGATCATCAGGATGTTCTTGGGATATACCTCGTCGCGCAGGTCATCGGCCAATTGTTGCCGCCGCCATCGGTTGCGTAGGGCCACGGCCACGGCGCGTTTGGCATCGGCCTGTCCAATTACAAAACGGTCGAGTTCTGAGACAATCTCGCGGGGGGTCAGATCAGTCATTTCGAAATGCTTTCTACGGTCAATTTTCCGTTGGTATAGACACAGATATCAGCGGCAATCGCCATGGCCGCGCGGGCGATTTCTTCGGCGTTTTTGTCGCTGTCCATCATACCGCGCGCGGCGGCGAGGGCGAAATTGCCGCCCGATCCGATGGCTGTGACGTCGTGTTCGGGGGTCAAAACATCGCCGGCGCCGGTGATGACCAGCAACTCGTCGCCATCCGTGACGATGAGCATCGCTTCGAGTTTTTGCAGATACTTATCCGTGCGCCAGTCCTTGGCCAATTCGACAGAGGCGCGCGCCAATTGTCCCGGCGTGGCTTCCAATTTGGCCTCTAGCCGTTCGAGTAACGTGAAAGCATCCGCCGTTGATCCGGCAAATCCGGCCACCACGTCATAGCCGCCAGGGCTAAGCCGGCGCACCTTGCGTGCGGTGCCTTTGATCACGGTTTGGCCGAGCGAGACCTGCCCGTCGCCAGCAATCGTCACCTTGCCGCCTTTTTTGACGCCGATAATTGTTGTGCCGTGCCAACCGGGGAATTGATTGTCTGCCATGACTGCCTCCTGTGTTGTGGCAATATATGGAGCCTTGCCCTGTCCGGCACAAGGGTGCGGGTGCCAGAGCCGGCCCTTGCCCGCACTCTGTCGCCGCGATAGCCTGCCCATATGTATGAGAGCCAAACTGTTCAGTTTTTCCTTGATGACGAGATGCGTGCCAGCGCCGAAGCGGGCGAACACCCGTTCTTGGCCAAACTCGTCTCGGTGCTCGAAGAGGCAGGGCTGCGCAGCGTTTTCCGCCAGAACAGTCTCGAAAACCGTCTCGCTTCGGCCCGCTTTGATGGCTATGCCCTGTTTCATATGGATGATCCATTTCACACCCGTGCCCTGACCATTCGTCGCAATCTTTATTATCCGTTCTGGCATATCGAGACGAGCGCAAAGCGGTGGGAATGGCGTGTGGCGCAAGCCGAGTTTGATCCCGCGCAGGTGCCGTCAGAGGAGGCCGGAAGTTTCTACCGCCGCTGGCGAAAACGCCTGTTCGGAGCGCCAGATATCACCCACGATGGGTTTGTTTATATCCCGCTCCAGGGCCGGATTTTGGAGCGTCGGAGCTTTCAAACTGCATCGCCCATCGACATGATCGAGGCGGTATTGGAACATGATCCAAATCGCTCGGTGATCGCCGGGCTTCATCCCAAAGAAACATATAGCGCCGCAGAACTGGGGGCGCTCGAAGTGCTGGCGGATGCGCATCCGCGCCTGTCGGTGCGTATGGGTGATATGGAGGTCTTGCTTGCGGGCTGTGACTATGTGGTGTGTGAAAATTCTTCGGTCGCTTTTGCAGCGCATTTCTTCAAGAAAAACAGCGTTCTTTTCGCGCAGATCGATTTTCATCACGGGTCTTTGAATGTGCCGGCTCTTGGCGTTGCCGATGCCATATCCCGCGCGCCGGATGTTTCGATCGCTCATGCGGCCTATGTGTGGTGGTTTTTGCAAAAGATGTCGATCAACGCCAGCCTTGATACCGCATCGGATAAAATCCAAACGACGCTGCGCCGGCACGGTTGGCCGGTCTGACGTTCGCGACGTCCAAACGCAAAAGAGGCGCCCGTTGGCGCCTCTTTCGTGTCACTTTAGATGTTGTTCGGGCTTAGATAGCGTCTTCGATCCAGCTTTGCAGCGTGGCTTTGGGCGCCGCGCCTGCGCGGTTGGAGACAACCTCGCCGTTTTTAAAGATAAACAGCGCCGGAATGCCGCGAACGCCCATTTGCGACGGCGCGTTCGGGTTGCTGTCCACGTCGACTTTGACGATCTTCACTTTGCCTTCCATCTCGGCCGACAGCTCTTCGAGCGCAGGACCGATTTGTTTGCACGGGCCGCACCACTCGGCCCAAAAGTCCACCACAACGGGCAGATCGGATTGGCGCACTTCGGCGTCAAAGGTATCATCGGTAACGGCAACGGTGGCCATAGCAGCATCTCCTGAAAGCTGGGAACTTGGCTGTGAACCTAAGAACCACAGAGGGCAACGTCAAGATATCTGGGTGCGTGTCAGGGCATTGATCACAATATCATGTGGTAGGATCATCAATTCGGCGCTCCGCGTCCATAAAAGCGCGGTCACAATCTCGCGGTCCGGGTAAATCTGCGCCAACGCAGCTTGATAGGCGCCCATTTGGCGCAGCAATCCTTCGGGGCATTGCGCGGGGTCCTGTGGGACGGCGATGTTGGTCTTGAAATCCACTGCCATCACCCGGTCGGGCGACACGATCAATCGGTCGATTACCCCGTGGATCCTCTGTCCGCCGAGTGCGGGTAGAACGGCGGTGACCGGAACTTCGGCAAGGGTCGTGGCGGCGAAAACCGGCGCGAGACGCGGTGCATCCAACACGCGGCACGCTTCTTCCAATAGAGGCGTTGCCTCGGCCTCGGTGACGCTTTCCCCCCCGGCATTGAGCAGCCTGTGCGCCTTTACCGGCCAATCGTTGCGAGGAAGGGACGGAAGATGTTCGAGCAATGTATGAACCTGCCGCCCGCGCCGTTTGGCGGCTTCTTCATCCAAACCGTCTTCACTTGGCAATGCTTTTGCCCCTCCCAAATCCGAGGGGCTCAACGTCGTGGGAAGCGGCAATGGCCTCGCGGCCGCTTCGGCGAAAAATGCTGGCAGTGTGATGGACGGGCTCGGGATGGACGCCGCCTCTGAAAAAGTCTCTGTTCCCGCCCAATCGCCGTATTCCAAACGCAATCCAACGCCAAAACCAAAATCGTGCTCGGCGGCGTCGCAGGCTTTGAGCGCACCTTCGGCCATCACGTACCATTTGGCATTCTGTGCCTGCATGGCGCCCGCACCCGCGACGATCAACCATTTTTCCGCGCGCGTCATCGCAACATACAGCAAGCGCTCCTTCTCGGCCTGTTGCGCCTCCGTCAAGTCGGTGCGCAGTGCCAAAATCGCGTCAGGTGCCGCAGATACTGCCGGTGACCACACGGCGCGGCCACCGGTTTCGAACACTTTGGCATCAATCGCGCGGTCTTTTTTGATTGTCTCGGGCAGGATGACGATTGGGGCTTCCAGTCCCTTCGATCCATGCACGGTCATTACGCGAATACGGTCGCCGGCACTTTCCATCTGGCGTTTGATTTCAAGGTTGTCACTCTCCATCCATGTCAAAAATCCGGTCAGGCTGGGCACCGCGCTGCGTTCGTAAGCCAGCGCTTGGCTGAGCAAGGCGTCGATGCCATCCTGGGCCTCGTCACCCAAACGCGCCAAAAGCTTTTTGCGACCGTCCCAGCGGGTCAAAATCCGTTCCAACAAATCGTAGGGACGTAAAAAATCAGTGCGTGCGCTTAGGTCACGTAACATGGCGAGCAATTGGGGGTGCGCCTTGTCCTGTCCGCGCAATATCGGCCATAGCGGCCCCTTGCCGCGCCCCTGTGCCAGATCAAACAGCGCGGCCTCATCCCACCCACCAAGCGGGGATTTCAACACGGTTGCCAGCGACAGATCATCCTCGGGCAATGCCAAAAACGACAGGAGCGCCTTAAGGTCACGCACTGCCATTTCACCCCCGACCTTAAGCCGGTCCGCCCCCGCCATCGGCAAGGACAGCGCCTTGCATTCGCGGATGATCGCTTCGAAAAGTGCACCGCGACTTTGTACTAGAATGAGGAAATCACCAGCGCGCACAGGGCGCATGGCATAGGTACCATTTCGACCCTGTTCCATGGGAATCGGTGTCTTCTGATCCAACATGCGGCTGATCTCTGCGGCAATTCGGCGGGCAAGGATCACCGTATGGTGGCTTTGGCCAAGCTGGTCGACGGGGCGATGCCAATCGCCTTCTTCTTCTTTCGGCGCGGGCTCCACCAACGGCCATAAATCCACCCGCCCTGGCATTGCGTCCTTAAAGGCACGGTGCGGATTCTCCGATGTAAAACCCGCCGCGCCGTGCCCTTCAAAGGCGGCATCGACAACATCCAAAATTGCACGAGACGACCGGAAAGAATATTCCAGTTCAAGGGTGTTTAGTGGCGTGTTGGTCGCGTCGAGACGATCGGCAAATTCAGCCTGCATCCGGTCAAATTCGCGCGGATCGGCACCTTGAAACGAGTAGATCGATTGTTTGCGGTCGCCAACGACAAAAATCGTGCGCGGAATGTCCGCCCGCGAACCGATGCCAGCGGTAAACTCCTGTGCCAACCGCTCGATCACCTGCCATTGGATTGGGCTGGTATCTTGCGCTTCGTCCACAAGAATATGGTCGATACCGCCATCAAGCCGGTAGAGCACCCATTCTGCTACGCGCGGATCAATCAACAAATCCCGTGCCTTGACGATCAGATCATCAAAATCGAGCCATCCGCGCAATTGCTTGGCGCGCTCATAACGTGGCAAAAAAACCTGCGCGAACCGGTTGAGCACGAGGGTTTGCGCGGCGGCCATCAAGCCAAGCCGTGTTTGCCGCGCGGCCTCGATCCGCAACATGAAACCGTCTAGCGCGTCCAACAGATCGGGAATGTGTTTTTGCGTGGGCTTGGTCGGGATTTTTCCCAGCTTCGCTGTGTAAGGGGCTTTGGCATCGGCTTTTGTGAGAAAGCACTCTTCAAGCGCGGGCAGCGCATTCAGGTCGAGCGATGTGAGCGCGCGGAGTTTTTGCGCCAACGCCATATCGGTTTTGCTGCCCGTGGCGCAAACCTCGGCCAGCCGCGCCAGCATCTGCGCCTCCCCGCCCAAGAACACTTGCGCCCTCAGTGTCTCAAAGTTTGCATCATCGGGCAAGCCAAGCAACGCATGCGCTTCGGCGTGCGTCATCGGTGCGGCAAATGCATCGCGGTGCCGGACGATATCTCCGGTTAATTTGTCCATCTCGTCGCTGGTGAATTGCAACGCCAACGCCTCGAAAACCTCCGCCTCGGGGCCCGAAGCGATCTCTTCCAAAATATCCTTTTGCAAGATGGTAATGCTCAGATCATCCATCTCGGTGAATTGCGGGCTGACCTGCGCTTCGAGAGGAAACCGCCGCAAAAGAGCGGCACAGAATGAATGGATCGTTTGAATTTTCAAACCGCCGGGGGCTTCGATGGCGCGGGCGAACAATCGCCGTGCCGCACGCAAAGCGGCGTCGTCACGTGGTCCGGTGACCCCCAAATCATCCAGAGCCGCACGCAGATCATCATCCGCCAACATCGCCCAATCGCCCAAGCGTTTGAACAATCGGTTTTGCATCTCGCTCGCCGCCGCTTTGGTATAAGTCAGGCACAGGATGTGTTGCGGCTCCACATGTTCGAGCAGCAACCGCGCCACGCGGTCGGTCAGCACCCGTGTTTTGCCCGATCCGGCATTGGCCGAAAGCCATGTCGAGGCGTTGGGGCGCGCGGCCTCGATCTGTCGCAAGGTTGCATCATCGCGTTGCATCACGGCACCTTTCGCCCGTCAGGGGATTGAGTGATATCCCATTCTCCAAACCGCGACAGCAGATCATAATCGCTGACGTCATCGGTTTTTGGCATCGCGCTGCGGGCGGTGAAACCTTGGTTCTCATCGAGGTAGCTGGCAATCAACTCTTCGAATTCGGCCCATATCTGTGCGGCCGATGTTTCGTCCAGCGGCGCTTCGACCTCTGAGGGCGTTGCCCCCAATCCGATATAAACCGCGCGCGCGACATGTTTGGGCTGAAGATCCTTGAATGCACCGCGCTCGACCATGGCGGCCTCTAACAGAAGTTGTTTATCATATTGTTTCTGTTGGGCTTTGCTGGGTGGGCTGCCGGTCTTATAGTCATAAATATGCGCCGCGCCCCGTGGATCCAAATCAATCCGGTCGGCCTTGCCGCGCAGGGTGAATCCAAGCGGCGCAATCATTGCTTGGCCACTGATTTCAAATCCGGCAGGCCGCGCAAGAGCACGCCGCGCGGCTTCGGTTTGCAAGAACCAATCGGCCACACGGGCAATGCGCGATTGCCAGACCACGCGTGTCTCACCCCATGGCACATCACGCAGCAGAACCTCACGTGCGATGTCCAGCAACCGCGCGCGTGTGCGCAGCGTTTCATCATCGCGGCTTTCTTTGACGAACTGTTCGAATACGTCGTGGATCACCGTGCCGCGCATCATCGCATCGGGCGCGCGCATTAACGGGTTGAGCGGGCGCAATCCCAACACATGTTTGGCGTAGATCGCATAGGGATCGCGCACCAAATGACGGATTTCCGTGACAGATAGGGTGCGGGGCCGGGCAGCGGCGGGCGGTTTGGGCGAGGGCCGCAGCGCAGGTGGCACAGGCGTCACGTTTTCCAATGCCGCGACTTTCGACAGCCAGATCGCGCCGCGCGCGCGCATCGCCTCAAGCGCTGCGACACCGCCCTGTTGCGGCAGGCCGCCCAGCATGTTGGTCAACCGGTTGAGCCATCGCGAGGCAATGGTTTCGGCGTCATCCGAGCGTTTGGCGCGGGTGAACCACACCTCTGGCGCGGCAGCGGCCTGTTCGAAATCATGCGCCGACAGGCCGATCCGCCTGTCAGGTAAAAGCAAACCGGCATCATGGCGCATTTTGCGGTTGAGCCATGGGTCGGGTGTTGGCGCTTCGGGCCAGCTACCTTCGTTCAATCCGGCAAGAATCAGTAAGTCCGCACCCTGCACTCGGGCCTCAAGTGTGCCCCAAATCAGGATATGAGGATGCGGGTCGTCTTGTGCGCGCACCTCGCCGCGCGCCAAAATCGCACCAAAGAGGTTTTGGTAGTCCCGCGCGCCAATGGATCCACCATAGGGCGCCTGCGCACGTAGGTCCGCGACGGCCTTGGCGGCCTCGCGTCCTGCCGCCTCGTCCCAAAGCGCACCACTGCCGGTGCCCTCCGGTCCCTGTGCGAGGGCTTCGGCGCGGGTGATGTGGTGATCAAGCCGCGCCGTGAGGTGGTCATCGGAAATCGGTATATCGCGCAATAACCATTCGCAAATCCACTGTGCCCAGCGCAGGGCCGCATCCGTATCTTTTTGCGTGGCCGCCCACGCCATCAAACCATCGGAATCGGGGTGGGGCCATCCTTTGCGGCGGATGTAAAGTTCCAGATCGCGGGTCAAAAGGTTATGCAGATTGCGGGCGCTGCCACTGTGACACAGTGGGTGTTTGAGCAATGTCATGAGGGATTCGGCACTGGGCCGGGCCTCATAAAGCGCCGCAACATGGCGTAAAAACCGCCCCGGTGGACTGAGCTGCAATGGCATGCCGGCGCTGTCGTCAGGCACGATCCCCCACCGATCCAAGGCCGCTGTCACCCGCCGGGTCAGCATCCGGTCCGGTGTGATCAGCGCGGCGGTCTGTCCCTCTTGCGCAGCTAGGCGCAGCCGCATCGCAATGGCAGAGGTTTCGCTGCGCGCATCGGGCGCCTCAAGCAGCGTGACCTCGGCCATCGCCGCGTCGATATCGGTTAACTTGGGGCCATCTTCGAGCCATTGATCCGTGACCGGCGCGGGACGTAGCGCCAGTGAAATCACTGCATTGCGTGCCGGATGCGCCGGGGCGGTGTCATGCCACGGTTTTAGATGGCTCCGGTCGATCGCGAGCGCGGTCATCAACTTGCGAAACCGGAATTGCGGATGGTCTTCGGCGGGCATTTTCCGAGCGCGCGCGGCGGGGTCATCTGCATCGCCCTCATCCAAAACCGACCAAACCGCATCGGGCATGTGATCATCAAATCCGGGCAGGATTACGGCGCCCTGCGGCAGTTTTGCAACCGCTTGCATGAGCAAATGCGTTGCTCCGCGCGAGCCGGTAGAGCCGGCAAGAATGACGGGATGCGTGGGCGGATGTTCTGCCCAACTCGCGGCGAGCCGCTCGATCACCATACGTTGCCGTGCCTCCGCATCGGGGGCTTCGTCCGTGGCGCCGAAATACCGTTCGACGATGGCCAAGAATGATTGCGTGCGCTGCCAATGGCCGGATTGGTCGCTGACATCCAATGCGGCAATCACTTCGGGGGGCACGCCTTCACCCTGCATTTCGTCCATCAATCCGGCAAGGCTATCAGCCAGATCAAACAGGGCCGCGCGCGGGGCAAGGCTGGGATCGGCATCCAGTAATTCAGAGATCAGCCGCGTTAATTCCAACCGCCGCCGCAGGGGCGGAACCGCAGGCGGTATATCTGCCACCTCAAGGCTTTGCCCTAAGCTGCCGAGCAATTCGATCCGGGGCAGCAACCGCGCGGGACCGGCGTCAAACAGGGCACGTATCCGCCGCGCCATGCGTTTGGTGTTGACGATCAACTGCACTCGCGCCAAGGCTTCGGGCGGTCCATCGCCAAACCGTGCGAGCAACCCCTCGACCACGCCTTGCGGAAAATCCACGCCCGGCGCGAGGTAAAAAACACGTGGCGCGGCTTCTTCAAACATGTCGGTATCCGATCATTTCTTCGGCGTCGATGATGCCCTGCGGGTGTCCAACATCGCACCATGCGCCGCCGTATTGCGCGCCATAGAGCCGTCCCGTCTCAAGCATCCGGTCCCAAAGAAGATTCAGCGAGAACACAGAGTCCTCCACTTCGCTCAGCAGATCGGTTTTGATGATTTGCGCCCCACCATAGATCAATCCGGGTCCGCGCGCGGCACGTCCGGTTTCGTCCAAAATGAAATCGCCGGCGCCCTTGTGTCCCACCGCTTGAGTTTTGGGTATGCAGATGAGCAGCGCATCCATGCGGTCGGGATCCCACTGTGTCAAAAGCCTTTGCAATGGGTTCTCGCCATGCCAAACGGCATCCGTGTTGAGCGTGAATACCGGCCCGGTGCCCAGCAACGGCAAGGCATGACGTAGTCCGCCGCCGGTCTCGAGGATATCGGGTGCTTCGACCGAAAGCGCGACAGCCTTGGACGACAGATGCGCTGCAAGTTGCTCGGGCAAATAATGCAGGTTCGCCACCACGCGCGGCAAGCGCAGAGGCGTAACCAGATCAAGCGCGTGGTCAATCAACGGGCGGCCTGCCACCTCGACCAATGGCTTGGGACGTGACCGGGTCAGCGCACCCATGCGCGTGCCGAAACCGGCCGCAAACAACATCAAGGCTTCGGGAGCGTCGCGCATTTATCTTTCAGCCTTTGCAGGATTTCGGAAGTGGGTTCAGGTAGATCGCGACGCAAAATATCACAGACAGGCGCCAAGGCAGGATGGGCCAAATCGCGCATCAGATAGCCCCAGACCCGAGGGATGAAATCGATGTAATGCGCCTTGCCATCACGCATGCAAAGCCGTCCGAACACCCCCAAAATCCGCAGGTTTCTCTGCGCGCCAAGAAGGTGATACGCGGCCTCGAAACTTGCCGCATCCTGTTTCGAGGCCGCAATGTAACGGGTGATCATGTCGGCCTCTATCGCTTCGGGCACGTCGCGCCGCGCATCTTGTAACACAGAGACCAGATCATAGGCCGGATGCCCGGCCAAAGCGTCTTGAAAATCCAGCAATCCGACGCGCGCCGGACCGGATCGTTCCGGCAGCCACAGCAGGTTCTCGGCATGATAATCGCGCTGGATCAAAACGCTGGCTTCAGCAGCCCGCGCGGCCAGCAAGGGTTCGAATACCTGCGCAAAGGCTTGTGATGGCTGCGCTGTTTCGGCGTCAGCATGCTCGGCCGCGCCGGCAAGATAGAACTCATAGGCCAAAGCCGCCATTTGGGTCATATACTGCGGCGAATAGGCCGCCAAACCGGTGGGCGGCGGCGCGCGGTGCAAGTGCAATAACGCGTCGGTCGCGGCCTCATAAAGCGGCCGTTCGAGTGCCGGATCATCCGCCATCACCCGCGCGAACAGGGCATCCCCGAGGTCTTCGAGCAGCAAAAACCCATTGCGTGCATCTTCCGCGTAAATCTCCGGCGCACTCAACCCCAATCCCGACAAATACCGTGCGATCGACACAAATGGCCGCACGTCTTCGCCGCGTTCGGTAGGCGCATCCATCAATACGGCAGCACGCCCGTCTTGGTGACACAGGCGTTCGTATTTCCGGTTCGACGCATCCCCCGCCAGAGGGGCGCGGGCCGCCTGATCCCACCCGGTGCGCTTTAGAAATGCGTACGCCAATGCGTGCCGGTCCGTCATGGTAACAGCCCTTCCAGTTTTTTTGCCCAACGCGGATCGCGCCATGTTGCAACGGCCAACCGTTCGCCTGCGGCGTCTGACGCCTCCAGCTTCAATCTCAAGGCTGATGTCGGGCGAAGGTCGGCCAATCGATCCGGCCATTCAATCAGGCAAATCGCATTTTCGAAAGCTTCGTCAAACCCAAGCTCAATGGCTTCGTCCGGGTGCGACAGGCGATAGAGATCGGCATGCCATATCTCGATTCCGTCCGCGCAATCATATGTTTGCACAAGTGTGAATGTCGGGGAGGGGATGTCTTCGGGCGCGGCCAGACGTGCCAAGATCAGCGCACGGGCGAAATGGGTTTTACCCGCGCCGATTCCGCCTTCCAACTCGATCACATCTCCCGCATCGAGACGCGGCGCGAGGGCGCGTGCGAAGGCTTCGGTGGCCTCCGGGCTTGACCAGGAAAAGGAAACGGGACTGCGCAACATGGCGCGAGATTACCCTACCGCGCCGCCGCTGCAAGCCAAGAAGGGCGCCGCGCATTAGCTTTCGGCGGTTTCAATATCGGTGGGAGCCGCAAGGCGCGCATTGCCGTCCATCTCAAAGCAGACAAAGGTCGACCCTCCAACCAGCGGTTCAAACCGGCACGTCAAATCCGTGCCATCGACAGTTTTTTCGGTGACGGTCCATGCACTGCGTTCGCCAAAGGCCGTCATGAAGCGCCGGGCGCGCGGCCATGCGGTTGCGGAGGGACATTTTTCATTCCAATGGCCAACCGCATCGCTGATGGTCATTTCGGCAAAACTATTGTCCGGATCAATACCCCACAGCTTGCGGTAGGCGCTGTTGCACAGGACGAGAACGCCCGTGGGCGAGAACACCGCGACGGCTTCGCTGATTTTATCTACAACTGTTTGCCCGAACTCCAGTTGCGACCGGAAACGGCGGGTCAGGGTAACTTCGGCGCTAATGTCTTCAAACAAGAATGCCACGGCCCCATCGGGATGGGGTCGCCCGGTTACACGGTAGGTCTGACCTGCGGGTAGGGTCCATGTTTCGTGATAGCGCCCATCGGTCGCCGCCGCGACAAGATCTGCAATTTGTTCGCGCCAGGTCGAGTAATTCTTTGGCTCCGGCATCATGTGCTTGTCGCGCAGCCGGTCAAAAAACGACAATAGATTGGGCCGCGCGCTGAGGAAATCGGCGGGCAGAGACGTCAGGTCGATCAAAGCGGGGTTGAACAGCGCCAATTGCCGGTTGCGGTCAAAAATCGCAAGGCCGATGGAAAGCTGCGCAAAGGTTTTGGTCAGGGTCTGAACAAAATTGCGTTGCGCGATCTCGGCATTGACCACCGCGTTCACATCAATCGCATAGTTCATCCAGATATCATCAAAGCGCGACGAACTGATATCAAACCAGAAAATTTCGTCGGAGACCTCGGATCTGAGCGAATTGCGCAGCCGCAGCCGCCGCCGGTTTTCGTCTAAATCGAGATCGAACAACGGGTCTGCCTTCATCGGGTCTTTGTCACCGGAGGTGACGCGGGCAAACAACGTGCGATAGGCATCATTGTACCACAAGAGCGTGCCTTGATCGTTGGTTTGCCAGATCGGATAGGGGGCACCTTGGGCGGCTTGGCGCAGGGTTTGCAATTCCTGCTCCAACAGGTCCAACCGGTGTTCCGGCTCGCTGCCGAGCGCCTCGACCAATGTCATACGCAATCGGTTGCCTTTGCGGGCCAAGGTGATTTCGCCCAAATCGGCAGGTTCGTCGGCATGCACGTTCATGGTGATGCCGGTTTGCACCAAACGCCAATCCTCGGGCAGGGTCGGAAAGCGTGCGAGCAGATGCTCACGGACACCGGCCCAATCGGTCGGTGGGGTGGGCTTGCTGTTGAGCATCAATTCGGCGGGCAAAGACGCCTCGTAGAGGGCATCGCCGTCAAATACGAAATGCACCTGACGCCCGTCCTGGCTATCGGGGGCCGGCACCTCGCGATCACGTCGGCGCGGTTCGGCGACAGAAACGATCCACAATGCGGCAATCGCCACCGAAAGGGCAATTAAGATCAGGCCAGCATATTCAAGATAGATCGGGTCGAGCATTGGAATATCCTATTGGGTCCCCCCATCACAACAGAACGAATTGGTTAATTCCAGATTAATTGGTGACGAAATAGTTAAACTTCGATACGTTCATTTGGCCCAAGCGGCACCGCATTTGCCCCGTCGCGCGCATCAATCACATGGCGTGGCCATGTCACCTCGACTACGGCGCCCGAGGGTCTTGGCGGCACTTTCGGGTCACGGCTGTTATCCAAGCCATTGGCAAAGGTGAGTTCCCCGCCGGAGCGTTCAAGCAGGGTTTTGGCGATAAAAAGGCCCAGTCCCATGCCCTCATATCCCGGTCGTTGATCCCGTAGCCCTGTGCTGCGCCGTATGAAGGGATCGCCAATTCTTCCAAGCACATGCGCAGGATATCCGTGACCATCGTCCATGATCCGGATGCCAACCCGGCCCTCGTCCCACGTGGCCTCGATCCAGACATTCGCGCGGGCGAAATCGACAGCATTTTGGATCAGATTGCGCAGCCCGTGAATAATCTCGGGACGGCGCAGGATAGCGGGCTGGGGTGCGGTGCCACCTTCGGTGATCATCACGGTTTTGCCGCGGTTTTGATGCGGTTCGGCGGCCTCTTCGATAACAGCCATCAAGGGGGCCTGACGCAGGTGCAGGTCATCCTTGCCGGCGCGGCCCATGGAGTGCAAAATATCGCGGCAGCGGTCGGCCTGGGCGCGGATCAGACGCGCATCCTCTTGCATTTCGGGGAAATCATCCAAATCCTCGATCAATTCGGCACTGGTTAACTTGATCGTCGCCAAAGGTGTTCCCAGTTCATGCGCCGCCGCCGCCACGACACCGCCCAGATCTGTCAATTTCTGCTCGCGCGACAAGGCCATTTGCGTCGCGGACAAAGCATCCGACATGGCGTGCATTTCCGTCACGATCCACCGCGAATAGATCCCCATAAACACTGTTGCGATGCTGATTGCAGCCCATGTGCCGAAGACAAACACAACGGGGATGTGCAATACAAACCCCTGATCGGTGCGCAGAGGTAGATGATATTGCGACAGCAGCGTGACAATCAAAATGGCCGTCACCCCGACCAGAATCGAAGAGCGTAGGGTCAAGGCCGCCGCCGCGACCGTCACCGGCCCAACGATCAGGATGGAGAACGGATTGTGCAGCCCGCCAGTGAGATACAAAAGCAATCCCAGTTGCAGCAAATCGAACATCACCATCGCAAGGTTTTGCACCTCGGTCAGCCGTTTGCTTTCGGGGAAGATGAACATTGCAACCACATTGGCGATTACCGAAACCCCGACCACCAGATAACAAAGCCCGAATTCCAGATTCAGCCCATATAGGTGTTTGGCTGCGATCAGGGCGGCCAATTGTCCGATAATCGCCCCCCACCGTAGCGCAATTAGGGTCCGTAGCCGGATCCAGTTGCCGCGTTGGTTCGTCACATAGAGTGTGGGTTGGGTGTCTGACATGTATGTGGCGCTCGTATCGCGTTGCAAGATTGGCCTCGCATGTTAGATAACGGGCGACGCGCTGCAAGCGCCAAGCTGAGGAAAGTGGCTGAAATGACTCGTATTTATGCTTTGATTGCGGCGGCTGTGATGGTGACCGTCTTGGCCGTCTTCTGGATCTTGGGGTTCGGAAAAACCACAATGAATGATGATGACATCTTTGCCGCCTGCAGCGCCTCTGCGACCGGGGCGGAGATTGGCGGCCCGTTTGAACTGATCGACGAAACCGGAAACACCGTGACCGACACCGATGTGATCAATCAACCCAGCCTGCTGTATTTTGGCTATACGTTTTGCCCCGATGTCTGCCCGCTCGACAACGCCCGAAATGCCGAAGCCATCGAAATTCTCGAAGAACGCGGCACAATTGTGCAACCGGTGTTCATTTCGATCGACCCGAAACGTGACACGCCGGAGGTGCTGCGCGACTTCACAGACAATCTGCATCCGCGGATGCTTGGCCTGACCGGAACGGCTGAACAGGTTGCCGCCGCCAGCCGCGCTTATCGCACCTATTACAAGGCGCATGAACCCGAAGACGGCGACGAAGAATTCTACCTCGTGGATCATTCGACCCAAAGCTATCTTGTCCTGCCGGGGCATGGATTTGTCGAATTTTTCAAACGCGGCGATACGCCGGAGGTTATGGCCGACCGCATCCAATGCTTTGTCGAGGCAGCGAAATAAGCCATTTGCCTCGGCGCGTCGACGTTTGACGCCTCGCGCAATGCTATATAGAACCGATCTAATATTTGCGCGCGAGGGGAGCAGGCATGGCAGAGGAATTGGCACAGATCGGCGAAGATAAGACGCTTTTGCTGCTCGACGACGACGAGCCGTTTTTGCGCCGTTTGGCCAAGGCCATGGAAAAGCGCGGCTTTCAGGTTGAAACCGCTCTGTCCGTCGCCGCCGGTAAGGCGATTGCAACGGCCCGCCCGCCCGCCTATGCGGTCTGTGACCTGCGGCTTGGCGATGGTAATGGGCTTGATGTGGTTGAAGTCCTGCGCGAAAAACGCCCCGATTGCCGCGTGGTTGTCTTGACCGGATATGGTGCGATTGCCACCGCCGTGGCGGCGGTCAAAATCGGCGCTACGGATTACCTGTCCAAACCCGCCGATGCCACCGATATTACCAATGCGTTGCTGGCCACGGGCGATGAATTGCCGCCGCCGCCGGAAAACCCGATGAGCGCCGACCGCGTGCGTTGGGAGCATATCCAACGGGTCTACGAGCTTTGTGATCGCAACGTGTCGGAAACCGCGCGGCGGCTCAATATGCACCGCCGGACCTTGCAACGTATTTTGGCGAAACGCTCACCGCGTTAGGCGTTGGGATGCGGGAAAACAGTCTCTGTTTCGCCGCATCTTCGATTTTTACGTCGATGCCGCGTGTTTTTCCGCATAGGCAATATAGGCATCAAAACATGCGGGATTGGCCATGGAGTCGCGGTTCACGACCGTCGCCGGATCGCCCCCCAAAAGCAGCTTCTTCACCGGCACTTCCAGCTTTTTACCTGATATCGTCCGCGGCACCTCTGCCATCACCACAACCTCGTCCGGCACAAAACGGGCTGACACGTTTTCGCGCACGGCGGCTTTGATCTTGGCCTCGATGTCGGGGCCCATCGTCACATCATTCGCGAGCACAATGAACAGCGGCATAAAGCTTTCGCGCCCCAGAAATTCCAGATCGACAACCAGAGAATCCGCGATTTCCGGCAAGGCTTCGACCGCGCGATAAATCTCGGAGGACCCAAGCCGCAATCCGCGCCGGTTGATGGTCGCATCCGAGCGGCCATAGATGATCGAGCCGCCCTCAGGCGTGATTTCAATCCAATCGCCGTGCCGCCAAACACCGGGGTAGGTATCAAAATAGCTTTCGTGAAAACGGCTTCCGTCTTCGTCGCCCCAAAAATAAAGCGGCATCGCGGGCAGGGGTGCGGTGCAAACCAATTCCCCGACCTCGCCGATCACTTCATTCCCGGCCTCGTCAAAGGCCCGCACGGCATTGCCCAAAACACGCGCCTGCATTTCGCCCGCGCGCACCGGCAATTCGGGGTGCCCTGCCACAAATGCGCTGGCAAGATCGGTGCCGCCAGAGATCGGCGCAAGCCAGACATCCGGTTTTACATCCGCGTAAATCCACTCATAGGCCTCTGCCGACAAAGGCGATCCGGTCGAGCCCAAAGACCTCAGAGCCGACAGGTTCACCGCAGTGCGCGGGGTGATTCCTGCCTTTTGGCAGCCCATATAGAAGGCCGCGCCGGCGCCAAAGAAGGTCAGCTTTTCGGTGTCGGCAATTCGCCACAGTTCCATCAAATCGGGATGGTTTGGTGCGCCGTCATGGCATACGACCGTCCCCCCGAGAGCAAGCGCCGTCCATTGGGAATTCCACATGATCCAACCCGAAGAGGTCAGCCACAAGAACCGGTCATCCGGTCCCAAATCCATGTGGAGGCTTTGCGCACAGGCGATAAGCAATACACCGCCATGGGAATGCACGATAGGTTTCGGGTTGCCCGTGGTGCCCGAGGAATAGACCACCCAGATCGGATGCGAAAACGGCACCGGATCAATCACAAGAGGGGCTTTGCGCTGCACCAGGGTCGCATAATCCAAAGCGCCCTCAGGCAAATCGTCAGCAACGGGAATGTACACCCGCGCCACAAGGCTGGGCAGGGCCGCCGCGATTTGCTCGACAACGTCGCGCCGGTCGTGGCTTTTTCCGGCGTGGGTATATCCGTCTTGAGCGATGAGCACCTTTGGCTCGATTTGCCGGAACCGGTCCAAAATCGCCACATGGCCCATGTCCGGCGAACATAAAGACCAAATCGCACCAACGCTGGCGGCGGCGAGAAAGCTGACCAATGCGGGGGAGGTATTGGGCAGGATGGCCACCACGCGGTCACCCATCTCCACACCCATCTCGCGCAGATGCGAGGCCAAGGAAGCCACTTGATCGCGCAGCTCGGCCCATGTCAATTCGGTCCGCCCGAAGGTCTCCGAATGGCTGATCAGCGCCGGCTTGTCCGGATATGTTTCGGCGTGGCGCAACACCTGCGCGGCATAGTTCAGCTGGGCACCGGGAAACCAATCGGCCCCCTCCATTTTGCGCTCTGGCAGTACCGCTTGCCATGGTGCATCGAATTGCAGATCGAAAAATTCGATGATCGCGGGCCAGAACGTGTCGATGTCATCGACGCTCCATTCCCAAAGCGCCTTGTGATCTTCAAAGGACAGCCCGCGTTTTTCCGCCAAAAATCGTGTGAATTGCGCCATCGTCGAAGCCTGCGCCCGCTCTGCGCTGGGCGTCCAGAGGATCGGGCGGTCTTGCGCCGGCCCGCTCATGCGACCAATGCCCCATGTACGATGGCTTTCATTTCGGCGCGGCTGGGATAGCTGCTTGAAGGGGTGAGCTGTGTGAAGAACACTGCCGTGAGATCAAGCACCGGATCAATCCAAAAGAAGGTCGACGCCATGCCGCCCCAGCTGAAATCTCCGACACTGCCCGGCACGCCGACCCGGCCCGGATCCAACACCACCGAACCGCCAAGCCCAAAGCCGGTGCCGCGCATCGGCTGCTCTGCAAAGCTAGATGGCCCCATCGCGGCAATGTCGCCATCCAGATGATTGCGCATCATGAATTTCAATGTATTCGGCGAGAGCAAGCGCCCTCCATCCGCCATACCGCCACGGCGCAGCATCTCGACAAACTTCATGTAATCGTCAAGCGTGCTGATCAATCCGCCGCCACCGGAATAGAGCGTGGGTTCAAGGAAGATCGATTTTTCCGGCCGGTCCACGCAGCGCAACGTGTCAGAATCCCCTTTGGCGGCGTTCAATTCCATCGGATTGCCGGACAAAGGCGTGTAAAGCGCGGCAAAACGGTCGCGGCAGGTGGCCGGCACATGGAAATCGGTTTCCTCCATCCCGAGGGGGGCGAAAATCTCTTCGCGGAAAAATGTCCGCAGGTCTTTGCCCGAGACCACTTCGACGATCCGGCCCAGCACGTCGATGGACACCGAATACTCCCACTTGGTTCCGGGTTTGAACGCCAAGGGCAGGGCGGCGAGCCGTTTGGTGGTTTCCTCAAGCACCGCGTCATCGGCACGAAAGATGATCCCCTGTGCCTCCATTTCGCGCGGCAAGACGCCAGGGTTGAACGGATAGCTCAACCCGCTGGTATGGGTCAAAAGCTGTTGCAAGTTTGGCGTGGCACAGGGTTCGGTATCGTCAATCGACGTGGCACCGGGTTTGAGCGCACGCATTTGTGCAAATTCCGGCAGGAAATCGGAGACCGGCGCATCAAGATGGAACAATCCGCGTTCCGCAAGCATCATGATAGCCACGGAAGTGATCGGTTTGGTCATCGAATAGATCCGCGCCGCTGTGTCGCGCTCGAACGGCAGCGCCTTTTCAATGTCGCGCATCCCGCAGGCGTGGTGATAAACTTCCTCACCGTGACGGTGCAGCAAGACCGATGATCCGGGATATTTCCGTTCGTCGACATAGCGCTCCATCCATGTGCCAAGGCGGTCGAGGCGGGCGGTGTCAAATCCGTGCAGTGGTGTCATCCTACTTCTCCCTATCGTTGTGCCCAGCATGTTGCAGCAGGGCAGGTGAGACAAGAGGGCAGAGGGATGAATTGTGGCGTGAACGGAATGAAAACTACGGCATTGCGCCGAGCAGTTCCGCATGGCGGGAGACGAAGTCTTGCCGCGCTTCGACGGGCGGGCGCAGGCGGATCGAAAGACCCTGGGTCAAGGCAGGATCCGGCGCGCCAAAGATCTTATCGGCTTCTGCTTTGGAAAAACCGGCGATTTCGACCGCCTCCATCCACGCAGAAATCCGGTCGGCTTTCTTGATTTGTCGCTTCACGGCAACTGGGATTTTCGCAGGCAGGCCAAAGCGGATGTGGATCGCGGCGGTAAGCCGGTCATCCAGCACGCCATATCCGTCGCCCACGGCAGCTTTGACCGGCGAAATCATGTCGCCGATCACATATTCCGGCGCATCGTGCAACAGCGCGGCCAATTGCCATTTCACCGGTGCCGTGGGGGTCATCCGCCGATAAAGGATTTCGACCAAAAGCGAATGCTCTGCTACGGAATAGGCGAAATCGCCGTGGGTTTGCCCGTTCCATCGCGCCACAAAGGCAAGCCCATGGGCAATGTCTTCGATTTCGATATCCATCGGGGTCGGGTCTAGCAGGTCGAGCCGACGCCCCGATAGCATTCGTTGCCAGGCGCGTGTTTGTTTCATGCCCCCTAGAGACCGCAAATCCGCGCATAAGAAAAGGGGCGATCCGAAGATAGCCCCTCAAAATTATTATGCGGTGTGCCGGACGATTTGACCGGCGCAAGCCTTACGACTTGCGGCGACGCAGCGCGGCAAAACCACCAAAGCCAACGAGCAGCAAGGGCAGGGTTGCTGGCAGCGGCACAGGCGACATTTCGACCGAAAGATCAAAACCACCGAAACCGTCTTCCGTGGGGACCTCGCCGGTCAGCGCAAATGCAAGCTCGGTGGTCAAGACTTCGCCGAAAAACACGGTGATGACGTCAATCACGCCAGCCGAAGGCGCGGAGGTGTAAAAACCGGTGTGGACAATTTGCAGGCCATCCGAGATCGAACCATAGATGCCGCCTGCCGAAATGAATGACAGGGCGTCCATAACTTCAGCAACAGAAGTCGCACCAACGGTGAAGGTGTCCGAAATCGCAAGCGGCCCGCTCGCATCATCAGGGTAGAGCGTCAGGCCGAAGGTCAAAGCGTAGTTTTTAACTACGGACGGATCGGTCACGTAATAGGCCGCCGCACCCGAGCCGGTCAGCGTCAGGGCAGGAACATCGGCATCATATACGAAATCGCCGGACATGGTGAAATCAGCATCTACAGTCGCAGCTGTAGCTGCGCCGGGCGAAACGGCGCCTAGAGCGCCGAGGGCAAGGCCAACGCCAAGAGCGTAGGACTTCAGGTTAGAAAAAACGGACATAATTAATGTCTCCTTAGAACTTTGGCAGCGCGAAACGCAAAAAACGATGGTCACACGTCTGTTTGACATGACTTGCTGTGTCAGCACAAACAAAACAGGGTGGAAATGTGACATTAACTTCACTTGGGCGCCAATCTTCTGCCACAATTCCTATTGTTTCCAAAATTTTGGTTAACATTCCGTTAAAATTACAATTCAGCACAAATAGGGCGTAGGGGTGATTCGCCCGTGCCAATGGTATCTGCAGGCGATATCTTGTTGCCGCAGTGTCCGCCACGCGCTGGCGGGTTCTATGAGGTTGACTTCATCTTCAACCCCGTACGCAGATGCAGATAATGGCGCGTCGTGGGCGGTTTGATTTGTGAAAACCTGCCGAGTTTGGTAGGTCCGCGCATGAGACATCTGGAGAAACCGCTCGTGACCAATGATTATATTGTAAAAGATATCAGCCTCGCCGCTTTTGGCCGCAAAGAGCTGGATATTGCTGAAACCGAAATGCCCGGCCTGATGGCCCTGCGCGCCGAATATGGCGAAAGCCAGCCGCTCAAAGGCTCGCGCATCGTTGGCTCGCTTCACATGACGATCCAAACCGCCGTTTTGATTGAAACGCTGGTTGCGCTGGGCGCGGATGTCCGTTGGGCTTCGTGTAACATTTTTTCGACCCAAGACCACGCCGCCGCTGCAATTGCTGATGGTGGCACGCCGGTGTTTGCCATCAAAGGCCAAACATTGACCGAGCATTGGGATTACCTCGACCGGTCGTTCCAATTCCCCGAGGGGGCCAACCTGATCCTCGACGATGGCGGCGATGCGACGCTATATGTTTTGCTTGGCGCGCGGGTCGAAGCGGGCGAAACCGGATTGATCGAAGTGCCGACCTCGGAAGAGGAAGAGGCGATTTTCGCCCAGATCAAAAAGCGCATGGCCGAAAGCCCCGGTTGGTTCACCAAAACCCGTGACGCCATCAAAGGTGTTTCGGAGGAAACCACCACCGGTGTGCACCGCCTTTATGATCTTCATAAAAAAGGCCAATTGCCTTTCCCTGCGATCAACGTGAACGATTCTGTCACCAAGTCGAAATTCGACAATAAATACGGCTGTAAAGAGAGCCTCGTGGACGGTATCCGCCGTGCCACCGATACAATGATGGCCGGTAAGGTCTCTGTCGTGTGCGGTTATGGCGATGTGGGCAAAGGTTGTGCCGCGTCTCTGAGCGGTGCAGGTGCCCGAGTCAAAGTCACCGAGGTCGATCCGATTTGTGCGTTGCAAGCGGCAATGGACGGGTTTGAGGTGGTTTTGCTCGAAGATGTGGTCGATAGCGCCGACATCTTCATCACCACCACCGGTAACAAAGACGTTATTCGCATCGAACACATGCGTGCGATGAAGGATATGGCAATCGTCGGCAACATCGGCCACTTCGATAATGAAATTCAGGTGGCCAGCCTGAAGAACCACAAATGGACCAACATCAAAGAACAAGTGGATATGATCGAAATGCCCTCCGGCAATCGCATCATTCTGCTGTCCGAAGGACGTTTGCTTAATCTCGGGAATGCCACGGGGCACCCGTCCTTTGTGATGTCTGCCTCCTTCACCAATCAGGTTCTGGCGCAGATGGAGCTCTGGCTGCGTGGTGACGAATATGACAACCAAGTCTATATTCTGCCCAAGCACCTCGATGAAAAAGTCGCACGTCTTCACTTGGACCGCATTGGCGTGAAGCTCAGCAAATTGGATGCTGAACAGGCGGCCTATATTGGCGTGACCCCCGAAGGGCCCTTTAAACCCGAGCACTACCGGTACTAAATACGTCCTATGGGCGACCACAATCATGATACTGACCGCCCGAGCCCGTCTCGGGCGGTTTTGTTTTTGCGCAGGCTGGCGCGCGTCATGCTGGCCATGGGGCGCATCGCGGCGACATTGGCGGTGTTTGGCGGTGTGGTTTGGGGTGGATATCAGGCGCTGCATCATCCGCGCACGCCTTTGCGCGCCGAATGGAATCCGGTCAAACCCCTGCGGGTTGCCGACTCCGTCACGGCGTTGACCAAATGGAAACTTGCCCGTGCGTTGGGCGATCCCGGGCTTTGCTTGACTGCATTGAAGGGGGCCGCCATCGCAACGCCCCTACCGGATCTCGTGCAAAGTGACATTTGTCATATTCGCGGCCGCGTGCGCCTGACTTCCGTCGGGGCGGCGGTGATGGCTCCGGTGGAAACCCGATGCGCCATCGCCCTGCGCATGGCGATGTGGGAGCGCCACGCATTGCAACCTGCCGCAACGGCATACATCGGCAGTCCGCTAATTCGCATCCGGCATTACGCCAGCTACAATTGCCGCCGGATCCGTAAGCCATCGGGACATGCACTGCGCATGAGCACCCACGCTACCGCCGATGCGATCGACGTGGCGGGATTTGACTTTGAAGGTGGTAAGCGATTGACCTTAAAACAGGATTGGAACGGGGCGGCGGCAGAGGCGGCATTCTTGCACGCGGCGCAAGACGGCGCATGCCGGTGGTTCAACACCGTGCTTGGCCCCGGCTACAACGCATTGCACGCAGATCATTTTCATATGCAAAACACCGGCTGGAACAGTTGCCGTTAGGCCGTATTCGGCCAACGGACCAAAATTTTCTTTTGTATCGGCCCAATTAGCCGCTAGGCTTTGCTTGAGCGTCCCTTACCGGGCGTCGTGGAGTAATGGCCCGACGGGCCGAATGGTGGGAGAAAACCAATGGGAAAACGTGACGATCTGATTGCGAAATACGCGGATGATTTGAAGAACAAATGTGGCATGACGCCGGACATGGACCTTTTGACCAAGGTGACGATCGGGTGCGGTCCGGCGATTTATAACGACGATGCCTCGACTGTCGCGGGCAGTGACAAATCCGAGTTGGAAACCGTGAAAAACAACTTCCTCGTCAAGAAACTCAGCCTCAAAGACAGCCCCGATCTTATGGATGCAATCGACAGCGTGATAGAAACCTATGGAAGATCCGAGCGCAGTAAATACCGCGCCGTGGTCTATTATATGTTGACCAAACATTTCGGCAAAGAATCCGTCTACGGCTAAATCCCTGATATTAAATGAGAACGCCCGTTTCCTTAAGCGGGCGTTTCTTTATTGGGGCGCATTGTGCCTATTTGCGATTTTGAGATTGGCCAAGGATAAGCTACACATAAGTAATCCGAGTCAGGACGGCCGGACCCAAAATTCGAATTCGCGTGTGGTGTGTAGGGAGCACGTGGGGTGACGAAGGGTCTTGGCATTTGGCTAAGGCCCTTCGTTTTTTGTCGCGCAGGCATTCCTTACCTCTCACTCAGAATGGCATCGCTGACGGAAATGGCATTGCTGCTGTCCATCCGGCTCAACGCCAATATCAATGCGAACCCCAGCATGAAGAAGGCTGCGCCAAGCTCCAACCGGCGACCAACCCGGCGCTCGGGACATCAATACCCATTGTTGCAACGATGTGCCGCCTCATGCCGCCGCCACTCAGGTTTTCGATAGGACCACCTTCCTCCGCATTTTCGTGCCAAACCCCGCCAAACCGGCCCATAATTCCGCTCGGATGCCCCGCGCGATACCCTTGAGGGGCCAATGAGCTCCTGCGGTCTGGCTGTGCGCGCGGCTATGTCTAGCCGATGCGGTATATGTTGCGTCTTCTCAGACCTATGTCGCATATCCACCGCCCGCGCCGCGCGCCAATCTGCGGTCTATGAGGGTGGTTCTATCAATTCTAATTTTCTGGCTGGTGCTGCTGTCTGCGCCGCTGCGGGCGGAGGTTCTGGATCGCGCGGCGATTGAACCCTACGTGCTGCCGCCCTACTCCTTGGGTGAATTGGTCAATGACAACGGCGTTTATCAATTGCTCAACTCCGGCGGGGCCGAGGCGGGATTTGTCTTTCAAACCGAACCGCTTGCACCGCTTCCGGGGTTTTCCGGCGCTCCGATCAACCTGTTGGTAATTCTCGACGCTGAAGGCAAATTTATCGACGTGCAGCTTTTGGATCATAACGAGCCAATCTTCGTCTCCGGATTGGGCCAAGCGCCGTTTCATAAATTTGTCGAACAATATCGCGGCCATGCGATCAGCACGCCTTTGGTTGTCGGCACCCCCTATGGCGGTGGGGATGCGGGCGGGGCTTTGGTGTATCTTGACGGTGTGACCAAAGCCACGGCGAGCGTGCGCATTGCCCATGAAAGCATTCTTGCCGCGACCCTCGCCGTCGCCCGTGAAAAAATGCAAGGCGTGAACATCGGCCCGCCCGCATATCCCGATCCCGACATAAAAGAGGATCTCACATGGGCAGATTTGCTTGATCAAGGCCTTGTTGGTCGTCTCACAGTTTCGAACGCCGATGTTGAAACACTCTTTGCAGGCACGCTTTGGGAGGGGGATGATCCCGAGGCGTTAAGCGATCCGGGCGGGCAATATCTCGACCTATATGTGGTTGATCTGGGACCGCACTCCATTGCCAATGCCGTTCTTTCCGAGGAGACCTTGGCCGAACTTGCAGGGTTTCAAGCCGTGACCCCCAATGCCGCACCGCTCTTGTTGATTGATGCGGGGCGTCACGGGTTGGTGTCGGACGATTTCGTGCGCAATACCGCGCCCGACCGGATATCCGCGACGCAAGATGGGTTGCCGATCGCACTACGGGATGCCGATCTATATATCACCCTGCACGCGGATATGCCCGAGGATTTACAAGACGCGGCGATGATCATCTTGCGATCGGATCGGCGGCTCGGGTTTGATCCATCGCGTCCCTGGACGCTTACCCTTCAGGCGGCGCGGGCGCATGGGATGTTTCAACCGCAGATCGGCAGTCAGAATCTTCCGCTCGAACTGCAAACGGATGCGCGGTTTTACAAAAAGGACATCGTGCCGCGCGCTGTGCCGCCATGGGTAGAGGCCTTGCGCGGGCGCAGCACTGATTTGATCCTGCTGGCGGTGGGTTTGATGGTGCTGGGCATTGGGATGGCATTCGGCATGAAGCGTCTCGCCGCCCACCCCAGATATGGCGCCATCCGCTTGGGCGTTCTGGCTGTGATGCTTGGTTTCGTCGGCTGGCACGGGCAGGGACAGCTCAGCATCGTTACGGTGCTGGCGACGATGCGCACATTATGGGAGGGCGGCAGTTTTGCCTATCTGCTCTATGATCCGTTTTCCTTGATGATCTGGGCCGTGGTGATCGTCAGCTTTGTGCTGTGGGGCCGTGGGTTTTTCTGCGGTTGGCTGTGCCCGTTTGGCGCGCTGCAGGAGTTCGCCGACCGGCTTGGTCGTGTGCTGCGCCTGCCTAAATTCGAACCCTCGGTGAAATGGGATGCACGGCTTAAATCCGTCAAATATGTCGTACTTGCCGCGATGATCGGAACCGTGTTCTACAATCCCGCCAGCGTCGATAAAGTCGCCGAGGTCGAGCCGTTTAAAACCGCGATCACCGTCTATTTCGTCCGCGAATGGTACTATGTCGCCTATGCGGCGTTCTGGTTGTTGCTCGGCATGGTGACGTTCAAAGGGTTCTGCCGGTATGTTTGTCCGCTTGGGGCGGTGATGGCCATCGGCGGGCTTTTGCGCGGACGCAAATGGATCGAGCGCCGCGCCGAATGCGGATCACCCTGCCAATTGTGTAAGGTTAAATGCCAATACGGCGCAATCAAACAAAGCGGCGCGATTGATTACTCGGAGTGTTTTCAATGCCTTGATTGCGTGACCATCCATGATGATCCGGCGCAATGCGTGCCATTGATCCTTAAGGCACGCAAAGACAAACGGGAGATCGCCGCATGAGGCTGAACCGGCGCAGATTTTTGTCGATCACTGCGGCTGCGACGGCGCTGGGCACGGTTGGCCACACGCGGGGCGCGCCCGCATCCTGGCGTGGGCGTGCCTTGGGTGCCGAGGCCGAAGTGACGCTCTATGGCATGGAGGGCGGGGCGTTGCGCGACATTCCGAACCTTTTGGCAGACATCGAGAAGTTGTTCAGTCTCCACGATGATACATCGACACTCGCTCGGCTCAATACTGCCAAAACCGTGCATCATGCCCCAGAGGACTTCACCGATTTGATCAGCCTATGCCACGAGATGCATGGCGTCACATCGGGACATTTTGATCCCACGGTGCAACCGCTTTGGTTGGCTTTGGCGGCGGGTACCGATACGCATGCCGCCCGCGCCGCGATAGGCATGCACAGGGTGCACCGTCGCGCGGCCTCCGTTTCGATTGGCGACGATCAAGCATTGACCCTTAACGGTATTGCGCAGGGATACGCCACGGATCGGGTCACCGAACATCTGCGGGCTGCGGGCGCGGCGCAGGTTCTGATCAACATAGGCGAGTTTCGCAGCCTCGGCGGCCCGTTCCGTTTGGGTCTGTCCGATCCGGTCTTGGGTCTGCATGGTTGGCGCAGCCTGAACGGCGCGGCTTTGGCCACGTCTAGCCCCGCTGTAATGAACATTGGGCCAGAACAGAGCCACATTTTGGATCCGTTTGGTCTGTCGCCTGCGCGTTGGTCTTCTGTCACGGTCGAGGCCGCGACCGCCGCCGTGGCGGATGCGCTTTCAACCGCGATGTGTCATATGACAGTGGATGAAATCGACGCCACCTTGGCGCGCCGCCCAGATGTCGCGCGCGCCATTCTTGTCAGCCACGCCGGCGAAGTTGCGCAAAGGCAGGCTTAGGTTTTAGCGCTCTGGCGCCTGCCATGTGGCGCCATATTTGGCATAAATATCGGCGATGCGCCCGTCTTCGATGGCCGCGAATATCGCATCATCCACGGCATATCCCAACGCACGGTAGCGGAAATTCACAGCGGTCCCGAGCGTCCATTGACCCACGGCAAATCCGGGCAGGGGAGGTTGGTGCACTTTGAGCCCATCGGTCAAACCGGCCTCAAGCTGCGTGCGTGGCCCCATCACCGCCTTCACCTCACCTGCGGCCAAGCCGGCCATCGCATCTGCGGTTGTGGGGTAGCGGGCCATTTTTTTGGACAATTGCCCGCCCGGAAATGCTGTCAGGTAGAAATCCGAAATGGAATCATTCTCCACTCCGACCGGATCAAACCGGAAATACGCAGGCACCGGCGCCTCGCCATCGGGATAGGCAGATTGCGCATAGGCAATCGCGATGCTCTCTGTGGCGTATTGGCCGGTGAAAACGACTTGTTCGGCGCGGCAGGCAAACGTGCTGTCGTAGGGAATATGCATCATGATATTCGCCACGCGCCCGCCGGTCACCGGACCTTTCCAGATCCAGTTGCGCAGATCCGCATCGAGGTTTTCACCTGCGCCGACCAACCGGAATTTCGGCTCTACGCCAAGCGCCTGCGCGATCAATGCGCCGATCTCTACGTCGATGCCGGTGGGCTTGCCGTTCTCTGCGTAGGAGTAGGGTGGAAACTCTTCAAACAATGCGATGTCGACCCAGCCCCGCGCGACGATCTGGTCAAGATCCTGCCCGATGATGTCACGGCTGGCGTTCTGCGGTTTGGGTTGCGGCACATAATCTTCGCAGCGCGCCGCAGCCTGCCCCGCAAGGCAGGCCAAGGCAATCAGTCCGAGAGCCGTTTTGCGTATCGCGTCCCACATGTTAATGCGCGACCGATAGCCCGATGGTCAGCGTTTCAGCGGCCTGTTTCATACTGTCCTCTGACCCATCGAGCTGTTTAGCGGCGCGAAAGGCGATGGAATCAGCCACGGGTGCGCCGGAAAGTGTTTCGATCTTGCCGGCGATGTCCTCAAGGCGGGGTTTGACCGTCGCCACATCGGCGCTGCCATCGGCCAGCGCATCGCGCATCTTGTGCAATTCATCGGCATATTCATCGAGCATGTCCTGATCCGGCCGCGTTTCGATATAGGTGCGAATGGCCCAGCTGGCCTTTTGCCCGAGAACCTCTTCGAAGGCAGGCATTTTCGTGGTGCCATTCTGGGTGTAGCCGGTTCGAAACCGTTCGGCGAACCATTCGTCACCATATTCCTCGGCCTCAAGATAGCGTAGATCGGGGGCCAAACCGCCCGATATTACCTCAAGCCCGTGGCAGCGCGCGCAGTTCTGGTTATACCCCGATGCTCCGATTTCGATGGCAGTGGTCCACACCTCTTCGCCCTGATCGCGGTAGGGGTTTTCAATCAACCATTCATCACCCACATCGGGCAGCGCATCGGTGTTCATCGGCTGCGGTGCAACATCGCCATGAGCATAAACACCGCCGGCTCCAGCCAGTGTGCAAAGTGCAATCAGAGCGGCGCGCGCCGACAGTTTGCGCGAAGATGACATGTGGTTTTCCTCCCAAATACCTGTTCGACATGTGTCATAGGATGTCTTGTGAGGCTATCGCTATTGGACTTTGGTTTACACACTTATCGGGCGCGACGTTGGTCGTAGTAGCGATAGGAAAACCGCTGCTCTAGGCTCGGCGCAAGGGAGAAGGCGATGAACCGGGTTTTTCGTATGGTAATGGTGTTGGCAGTCCAGGCAGGCCTGTTTGGCGGTGCGAGCGTGGCGCTGTCTGATGCGGCCTCTGAGGATGGGCTGCATATGGCGATGACCTATCTGTCTGCGCGCCCGCCAGCTTCCCCCACCTTATCGAACCTCGATCCGGTGCCTGATGATTTGGGCGCGGCGGGGGCTGCGCTTGGTCTAGAGGATAACGCCACCACCGGCCGATTTTTGGGGCATCACTACCACCTTGAAACCGTCACTGTTTCACCTGAAGAGGCGCTTGATGCAGCGCGGGAGGCGTTGGCTGTCTCGCCTTATCTGATCGTAGATGCCGCGCCGGAGGTTTTGCTCGGAATTGCGGATTTGCCGCAAGCGCAGGACGCTTTGATCTTCAATGTCGGGGCCGCCCATTCGGCGCTGCGCAGCGCCGAGTGCCGCGCCAACTTGCTGCATACTGCCCCGTCATACGCGATGCGGGCCGATGCGGTGACGCAGTTTTTGTTGTTCAAACGTTGGAGCAAGACTGCATTGATTGCAGGTCCGGCACCAGAGGATCAGGCTTTTGCTGCGGCGTTAGAGACGAGTTTGACGAAGTTCGGGCTTAAACCCGGCGCGCGGGCGGAATGGGGGATTGAGGCGGACATGCGCCGTACTGCCGCCCAAGAGGTGCCTTTGTTTACGCAAAAGCTGGGTGAACATGACGTGCTGCTTGTTGCAGATGAGGCCAATGATTTTGCCCGCTATATCGTATATAACACATGGCTCCCGCGACCGGTGGCCGGTTCGGTCGGTTTGCGTCCCGCCGCCTGGGGTCGCGTGGTGGAACAATGGGGTGCGGCGCAATTGCAATCGCGGTTTTCGGAGCGTGCGGGACGCGATATGCAGCCGCGCGATTACGCGGCATGGGCTGCGCTGCGCAGCTTGGGCGAAGCAATGACCCGCATGAATTCCGCAGAAATAGAGACAGTTCAATCCTATATCCTATCGGATAATTTCGAATTGGCAGGCTTCAAAGGTCGCCCGTTGTCCTATCGCGGTTGGAACGGCCAATTGCGCCAACCCATCCCCTTGCTTCACGACGATGCTGTGGTTGTCACTGCGCCGCTCGAAGGGTTCTTGCACCAGAGTAACGAACTCGACAGCCTCGGGGTTGACGAGCCCGAAAGCACCTGCCGCGCATTTGGAGGAAACTAACTATGACGCCCCGCTTTATCCTGCCCGCATTATTTGCGGCCCTGTCCGTGCCGACCCTTGCTCAGGCCGAAGAGATTTGGGTCACTAATGAAAAGGATGACACCGTTAGTGTGATCGACACGACCACCATGGAGGTGGTCCGCACGATTCCGACCGGAGAGCGGCCGCGGGGGATCACCTTTAGCCATGATTTTTCGCGGGTCTATATTTGTGCCTCGGACAGCGACACGGTGCAGGTGATGGATCCGGATACAGGCGAAATTCTCTATGATCTTCCGTCCGGTGAAGACCCCGAACAGTTTGTTTTGCATCCTGATGATCGCCATCTGTATATCGCCAATGAGGATGATGCGATCACCACCGTGGTGGATGTTGTGGACCGCCGCGTTGTGGCGCAGATCGACGTCGGGATCGAACCCGAAGGGATGGCCGTGTCGCCAGATGGCAAGATCGCGATCACCACCTCCGAGACCACCAATATGGCCCATTGGATTGATACCGAAACACAAAAACTGTTCGCCAATACGCTGGTTGATTCTCGTCCCCGTCATGCAGAATTTGCCAAGGATGGTCGCGAACTTTGGGTCAGCGCCGAAATTGGCGGCACAGTTTCGGTATTTTCCGTCTCTGATCAGGCCGAAATTGCTAAAATCAACTTTGCCGTCAACGGCGTTCATGAGGACCGTATACAGCCCGTGGGCTTTGAATTTACGGATGATGAAAAGACCGCGTTTGTCGCGCTCGGGCCGGCCAACCATCTTGCCGTGGTCAACGCCGAAACCTATGAGGTCGAGGACTATATTCTTGTTGGGCGGCGGGTTTGGCATATGGCATTCAACACCGACAAAAGCCTGCTGTTCACCACCAACGGCGTTTCGGGGGATGTTACGGTCGTTGACGTTGCCAAACGCAAAGCCATCAAAACCATCAAAGTCGGACGCTTCCCTTGGGGCGCGGCTTTGCGCCCGTAAATCTATTGGAGGACTGACATGAAATCGATTCTCACCCTGACAACCCTCGCCGTACTGACACTTGGCGGCGGCGCATTGCCCGCATTGGCGGATGACGACGATGCGCCAACATTCGGACTTGCAGGATTATTGTCGAATAAAAACAAGCACGACTTGCCCGAAGTGATCCTCTCGTCGGGCATGCCTTTGGCCGATGCGCCTTGGGTGTTGAAATCCGGTGGCTATTATGAGGTGGAAATCACCGCCGACGGCAGTCAGGAATTGGCATTGGCCGGGCCGGAGTTTTTTCGCGCGATCTGGATCGACGAGATCGTGATTGAGGGGCTGGAAATTCGACCTTTGGGCCTTGATAGTGTCGAATTTGACGAGGCAGGCACCATGGAGATCGGATTTATTGCGCTCAAGCCGGGAACGTATAACCTGCATGTGCCGGGCACGACCGGAGACACGCAGCGTTTGGAGATCACGATTGAATAAAGCCACAGCCCCGCAAGCCCGGCCTGTGCCCTGATGAGCGGGATTGAGGCGCGGGATCTGAGTTTTTCCTACGGCACGAAACAAGCGTTGAGCGCCGTGTCTTTTGACGTCGCCGCCGGAGAGTTCTGCGCTCTGCTTGGTCCCAATGGGGCCGGAAAATCAACGCTGTTTTCATTGCTCACGCGGCTGTTCACGGCACCGCAGGGCAGCATCAAAATCGCTGGTGCGGATTTGGCCACCCGCCCCCGTGCGGCCTTGGCGCAAATGGGGGTTGTGTTCCAACAAACCACGCTTGATCTTGATTTGTCAGTGCGGCGCAACCTGTCGTATTTTGCTGCGCTGCAAGGCATTGGCGGCAAAGATGCCGCGCGCCGGATTGATGCGGCTTTGGATCAGCTTAACATGCGGGAACGGGCCGATGAAAAGGCCCGCAACCTCAACGGCGGGCATCGCCGCCGTGCCGAGATTGCCCGCGCTTTGATCCATGACCCTAAAGTGCTTCTCTTGGACGAACCGACTGTTGGACTTGATGTGGCGGCGCGGCAGGGGCTTGTGGCGCATGTGCATGCTCTGGCCGAGGCGGGGCTTTGTGTCCTCTGGGCGACGCATTTGACCGATGAAGTTCGCGCTGAAGACCGGTTGATTATGCTGGATCAGGGTCGCATTTTGAAAAATGGCATGGCCGGCGATATTGCGGCGGGGCGGCCATTAACGCAGGTGTTCTTGGAGCTGACCGGCGCGGCGCAAGATGCGGGGGTGGCGTTATGAGGGGCGCGGTTTTGGTGTTGCGGGCGATCGCGGCGCGTGAGGCATTGCGATTTGTCCGGCAACGCGAGCGATTTGTCGCCGCCTTGGTGCGGCCTTTGGTTTGGCTCTTGGTGTTTGCCGCAGGGTTTCGGGCCGCTTTGGGCATGTCGATTATCCCGCCTTACCAAACCTATGTCACCTACGAGACCTATATTATCCCCGGTTTGTGCGGGATGATCCTTTTGTTCAACGGCATGCAAAGCTCGCTCAGCCTTGTCTATGATCGTGAAATGGGGTCGATGCGCTTGCTCCTGACCTCGCCAATGCCGCGGTGGTGGTTGTTGGTGTGCAAGCTGATTGGATCGACGTTGATTTCGATTTTGCAGGTCTACACATTTCTTGTGATTGCGGCCTTGTTCGGCATCACCATGCCTCTGGCGGGATATGTCGCTGTCTTGCCCGCGCTGTTTCTGGCCGGATTGATGTTGGGCGGGCTCGGGTTGGCGTTGTCGAGTTTCATCCAGCAATTGGAGAATTTTGCCGGCGTGATGAATTTCGTGATCTTTCCCATGTTTTTCCTGTCTTCTGCGCTCTATCCCCTGTGGAGAATGGCGGAAAGCTCAGAGATCTTGCATGATATTTGCGCTTTTAACCCCTTCACCCATGCGGTCGAAATGATCCGTTTCGCGCTTTATGCACAGGTGAATTTCGGGGCCATGGCGGTCACCTGTGCGGCTGGGATGGTGTTTTTGGCGCTGGCGCTTTGGGGATATGATCCGGCCCGCGGGATGATACGGCGCAAGGGGTGACCTATCCTACGACCATGCGCGCAATGACGCAGGCACCCTATTTTGGTAGGCTTGGCCGCAGGAGGAAGCCCCAATGTTGATACGATTGACCCTCGCTGCGGCCCTATTGGCCACACCCGCCTTGTGCCAAAGCGAGGATGACGGCGGCGGCGGGAGTGTGAACCCCGAAGAGATGACATTGAACCGCGTGATGAAGAATGTCCGGCGCGGCCAAACCGATATGGTCACCTGTGCCACCGGATACCTGATGGTGAAAAAGGGCGACCACACGGCGGCGCGCGAGCTTTTCCAACGATGCGCCGAGGCTGGATATACTGGCGCGATGACATGGCTCAGCCAGATGGATGACAACGGTTTGGGGGGCGAGGAAAACCCGGACGCAGCAACCGAATGGAGCCGCCGCGCGGCCGAAGCGGGCGATCCTGTAGGCAAATTTAATTACGGTCTGTCGTTGATGCGGGGGCGCGGTGTTTCGCAAGATATAGAAGCCGGCCGCGCCATGGTTGACGATGCGGCGGCGCAGGGGTTGGCCATTGCGAAGCGGATGCAGCGTGCCGATTATGATTTGGACGAGGTGACGCCAGACGCGGACAATTGGAAATACCGTCCGATGTTTTGATCGGCGGGGAAGCCGTGCGCCGGCGCCGGATATCTGCTGCATCTTGCCCGCGTTTCCTACGACCAAAGGAGGAGCGACCTGTTGATGTCGATCAATTCCGGCTCATGCGGCGCGGCGTAGCATCGGGTCAACCAATCAGGAGATCATGATATGACCCGCATTATTTGTGCTGCAACCTTTGCCGCGCTTGTTGCTTGTGCGATGAGTGGCCCGGTTTCTGCCGAAAGCGCCGCGCTTTACAACCAAGTGAAAATCGATGCGGGGAAGGCCTTGTATGATGGTGAATGTCACCGGTGCCACGCGAATGAATCGGAAGATGTCTCTTACGGCCCGCCGTTAGAAAATATTATCGGGCGGGGCGCAGGGACGGTCGAAAACTATGACTATTCTATCGCATTGGCGGCCTCTGGCATTGTGTGGACCGAAGCCGCGTTGCGGGCGTGGATGGAGGATAATACTGGTTTTATGCCGGGCACCAAGATGCGCCATGTGGGAATCGAGGATCGCACTGTGCAGGATTTCATTCTGGCCTATCTGCGGTCGATCACCACGCGTGATGGCGCGGCTGTCTCTGAGAAATTGACCAAAGACTAATCCCTGCGCCCGCGCGGGATTGTCATGATGTCGCGTTGGATCGCGGGCGCTGTGGCGTTGGACGCCCGCACGTTCGATGTTCGAGAACCCGCCAGATTGATACTTGGCCCGCAGCCAGACGGAATTTGAAATACGACTATTGGCTTATACCTTGGGCGCCGCGCTTCCCCTAGCCTCATGTCAACCCATGCGTGCGAAACGCGTGGTGGACCTGCCTGCGCGGCGGGGAGAACCCAGGGAGGATTACCGAAATGAATCGCTTTATCGCATCCGTCGCGATCGGCATGATGGCGGCAGGGGCCGCTGTCGCCGGAGTGACCGAAGAAGATCTGGCCAACGACCGGACCAATACGAGCCAGATTGTTACCAACGGCATGGGGCGCGATTTGCAGCGCTACAGCCCGCTTGAGACACTGAACAAAGACAACGTTAAAAACCTGATGCCGGCATGGGCATTTTCACTTGGCGGTGAAAAGCAGCGCGGCCAGGAGACACAGCCGTTGGTCTATGATGGCGTGATGTATATCACCGGCTCCTATTCGCGCATCTATGCGATTGACGTGCGCACCGGTAAAGAGCTTTGGCAATATGACGCGCGTCTGCCTGAAGGCATTTTACCTTGCTGTGACGTCGTCAATCGCGGTGCCGCGATCTACGGCGATAATGTGATTTTCGGCACGCTTGATGCGCGCTTGGTGGCGTTGAACCTCAAGACTGGCGATGTCGTGTGGAACAAGAAAATCGCGGATTACAGAGCGGGCTATTCCTATACCGCGGCGCCGTTGATCGTGAATGGCCTTGTGATTACCGGCAACTCCGGTGGTGAATTTGGTATCGTGGGCGAAGTTCAGGCCCGCAACGCCGAAACCGGCGAAATGGTTTGGACCCGTCCGGTGATCGAAGGCCATATGGGCACGCTGAACGGCGAAGAATCCTCTATGACCGGCACGCTGAATGCGACATGGCCGGGCGACATGTGGAAAACCGGCGGTGGTGCGACCTGGCTTGGCGGATCGTATGATATCGAAACAGACACGATCGTGTTTGGCGCCGGTAACCCCGCCCCATGGAACAGCCATCTGCGTAACGCGGGGGTGCCAACCGAAGGCAACGCGGGCGATAACCTTTATGCGGCCTCGCGTATCGGCATCGACCCTGCCACGGGCGAGATCAAATGGCATTTCCAATCCACGCCGCGCGAAGGTTGGGATTATGACGGTGTGAACGAAGTCGTCGCCTTTACCGACAAAGACGGCAACAAGCGGTACGCCACGGCGGACCGGAACGGGTTCTTCTATGTTCTGGATCGTGAAACCGGCGGCTTCATCTCCGGCACGCCGTTTGTGAAGGACATCACATGGGCGTCGGGCATCGATGAAAACGGCCGCCCGATCTTTAACGAAGACAACCGTCCGGGCAATCCGGCGGATGCGGCGGATGGCAAGAAAGGCGATGTTGTCTTTTCGGCCCCCGGTTTCCTTGGCGGCAAAAACTGGATGCCGATGGCCTACAGTCAGAAAACCGGCCTGTTCTACGTGCCCTCCAACGAATGGGGCATGGATATCTGGAATGAGCCTGTAACCTACAAAAAAGGCGCGGCCTATCTTGGTTCCGGCTTCACCATCAAGCCGATGTATGAAGATCACATCGGCAGCCTCAAAGCCATCGACCCGGCAACCGGCGAATGGAAGTGGGAATTCAAAAACGAATCCCCTCTCTGGGGTGGCGTAATGACCACGGCTGGCGGACTTGTCTTTACCGGCACACCGCAGGGTGACTTCATCGCCTTTGATGATGAAACCGGCGAACAGCTTTGGTCTTTCCAAACCGGCTCCGGCATCGTGGGTCAGCCCGTCACATGGGAAATGGACGGCGAGCAATATGTTTCGGTGATCTCCGGTTGGGGTGGCGCGGTTCCTCTTTGGGGTGGTGAAGTGGCCAAAAAGGTCAGCTTCCTGAACCAAGGTGGCATGTTGTGGACGTTCAAATTGCCCAAGCAATTGGCCGAAGTGAAATAAGCCTTTTCTTTAACTATCCGGCAGCGCGCGTCTCGGTCCCCCCCGAGGCGCGCGTTTTTCCGTGGGTAGAGAGGCGCAGGTGGTTTGAAAATGACCCCCGACTTATTGGCTAGTGTGACAGAGCGCGCAATTTGCTAGCCTGAGAACACCACTGTTCAGGAGATATGTGTATGGCTCACGCCCGCTCGACCGAAAGGGGCCCCGATGATCGGGGGACGTCTGACAAGGCGTTGAACACGGCGATGGTGATCGACGACCATCCGCTGTTTTGCGATGCGCTCTCGATGACATTGCGCGCGGTGCTTGAAGTGCAGACCGTAAAAACCGCCGAATGCCTCAAAGGCGCGCTGGAACGGCTTGGTGAGGGCCTGTCACCGGATATTATTTTCCTCGACTTGAACTTGCCGGATGTCAACGGGCTCGACGGGCTTTTGCGCCTGATCAACGCGGCTCCCTCGGTGCCGGTGATTGTTGTGTCATCCATGTCCGAACCGCGCATTATTGCTTCGGCGATCCGCGCCGGTGCGCGCGGGTTTATCCCCAAACATAGCCAGCGCAGTGTATTCCGCGACGCTTTTGACGCGATCAGCGCAGGCGAGGTGTTCGTGCCCGAAGGTCTTTATATGCCGAACGAGGACGTGGCCCCCGAAGGCGAACAAGAGGCTGCGCTGACGCGGCTCTCCAGCCTGACAAATCAACAGGCGCGGATTCTCAATCTGATTTGCGAGGGTAAGCTGAACAAACAAATCGCCTATGATCTTTCGATTGCAGAGACGACAGTTAAGGCGCATGTTACCGCTATTATGCGAAAGCTGGGGGTGCAAAGCCGCACACAGGCCGTGCTCATCGCGCAAGAAGCGCGGTTTTCCAGCATTGCACAGGGAGAAGGGAGCAGCTTCTAAACTGCCATAAAAAGATCGCGCCTATGATCGGGGAGGAGAATGGGCCAACTCAAACCACCTGCTTTTGCAGCCGGTTCGTCATTGTTGACGGCCCATGCTCCGTGTGATGCGGCGGATCCGGTGCGCGATTTGCGTGATGCGCTGGGCGACGAAGATATGTCGATTGTGTATCTGTTCGTCTCTAACGTGGCGGATTTCGCCAGTATCGTGCAGCGGGCCGCAGAATGTTTCGGGGAGACGCCGGTGGTCTGTTGCAGCACGGCGGGCGAAATATCGACCGAGGGCTATACCGAACGAGAGATCGTCGCCGTGGCGCTCCGTGCCCGATTGTTCCAAATCGAAACCTTGTTGATCGAGGAACTTGACGAAATCGATCCACAGACATTGATCGGCGATGTAATCCGCGCGCGTGCCAAATTGACCCATGACGCCCGCGATATGGCATATGAATTTGCCTTTCTGACTGTCGATGGGTTGTCGCGCAAAGAAGACGAATTGATGAGCGCCCTCGCGCCCGGTCTCGGGCCAATGCAATTGTTTGGTGGTTCTGCCGCCGACGGTGAGGATTTTGCCAATACCTATCTGTCTTACGGCGGCGTAGTTTATCAAAACGCCGGTGTGCTAACCATGGTGCGCACCCACTGCCCGGTTAAGGTCTTTAGTCTCGCGCATTTGACACCGACCGAGACCCGCATGGTGGTGACCCGTGCCGATCCGTCGCGCCGGATCGTGCATGAGATCAATGCCGAACCCGCCGCGCGCGAATACGCCCGCATTTTGGGGAAGTCGCCCGAGCAGCTCGATACCTTTACCTTTGCCGCCCATCCGGTTGTGGTGCGCATTGGTGGTGCCCATCATGTGCGCGCCATTCAACGTATTGAAGACAGCGACGATTTGGTGTTCTTCTCTGCCATCGACGAAGGTTTGGTTCTGACACTTGCCGAACCCGACGATATTGCCGTGCATCTGGAGCGCGAATTGCGGGGGCTGGCCGAGGCGGGATCGCTCGACACGATTTTTGTCTGCGATTGTTTGCTGCGCCGCATGGAGGCGGCACAAAAACAGCAAACCAACCAGATTTCGCAGATTTTCAAAGAAAACCGTGTTGTTGGTTTTGCGACTTACGGCGAACAGATTGACGCCAAACACGTGAACCACACAATGACCGGTGTGGCGATTTACCTTCCCGAATCGTGATCGAAGAAACCTCTGAAGGCTCTGTGATGGTTCATACTCTGCTCGACCCTGCTGATTCGCTGGAACGCCAGCATGAAAAATTGCTGCAAATCACGGATGCATTGATGCGGCGGGTGGAGCAGGTGACCAATGATTCCGGCGCGGCCTATGCACAGTTTGAACGCGCGGCATTGCTTGAAGGTCAGGTGCGCCAGCGGACTCAGGATCTTGAACGGGTGCTGGATCTGCTCAATGAATCCAACGCCCGCCTCGCCGAGGCCAACCGGGCCACAGAAGCGGCGCGTTCGGATTTGACCGCCGCGATTGAAGCTGTCGAAGAAGGCTTTGCTCTTTTCAGCCCCGACAATCTTCTGGTGCTCTATAACCTGCGTTTTTCGATGCATTTGGGCGACCTCAAAGAGCAGCTCTTCCCGGGTATGAGTTTCGCGGAATATGTCGATGCGGTCAGTTCCAGCACCAGCATAGATTTGCGCAGCGCAGAGGAACGCATCGCATGGCGCAAAATGCGCCTTGAACGGCACAAGGATGAACACGCGATTTTCAACGTCAAATTGGTTGGAAATCGGTGGGTGCAGGTGTCTGCGCATCGCACACCCGATGGCGGCACGGTGATCTTGCAAACCGATGTGACCGATATCATGCGGTTGGAACGTCAAGCCCGTGATAAGTTGATGGACCAACAGGCGATCATGATTCGCGCCACATTGGATCATTTGAACCAAGGCGTCGGGATTTTTGACAAGGACACCCATCTGGTGGGTTGGAACCACCGGATCGGGCAATTGCTGGCGCTGCCTGCATCACAATTCCGCTTCGGCGCGCATTTTGACACTTTGTTTGACCGGATGCAGGACCGGCTGATCTTTCCCAAAACCATGCCGCGCGAGGCGGTTCTCGATTGGGTCAACGCGCCCAAAAAACGCCGCGCGCTGTCGTTCGAGCTGAAACACAAAAGCGGCGCCATTTTGGATTTCTTTGCGCAAGAAATGCCTGATCGCGGGTTTGTGGTGTCGCTCACGGACATCACCGCCGAGCGGGAGGCGGCAAAGCGCCTGTTCGAGGCCAACGCTTTGCTCGAAGAGCGCGTGGCCGCACGCACGCTGGAATTGGAACATGCGTTGAGTGCGGCCGAACGCGCCAATGCGTCGAAATCGCGGTTTGTCGCCGCCGCCAGTCACGACCTGTTACAACCTTTGTCAGCGGCGAAACTTTATGTTGCGTCTCTGGCGGAAACCGACCGCGATCCGATTGAACAGGATACGGTGCGCAAGGCCTTTGGTGCGCTTGAAAGTGTCGAAAACATCATCGAGGCGCTGTTGGATATCTCCAAACTCGACGCGGGCACTGCGGGGTTGGAACAAACGGCCGTCCCCTTGGGCCGCGTCCTTGCCCGCCTGCGTGACGAATTCGCGCCACATGCACAGATGAAGGGGCTTGATTTCCGCGTCGTCGGGACATCGGCAATGGTCTACTCCAATCCGCTGTTCATCAGCCGGATTTTGCAAAATCTCATCGCCAACGCGATCCGCTATACTCAAAGCGGTCGGGTGTTGGTCGGGGTGCGGCGTAATGGCGGTTCGGTTCGGCTTGAGGTGTGGGACACCGGACCGGGCATTGCAGAGGAACATCAAAGCGCGATCTTTCAAGAGTTCCACCGTCTTGATACGTCGGCCAGCGCCCCCGAAGGGCTTGGCCTTGGTCTTGCCATTGTCGAACGTGCCTGTACGCGCCTGGGGCACCAGCTTAGCCTGTGGTCGGTGCCAGGGCAGGGGACTGGCTTTTTTGTGAACATGCAACGCTTCGAGGGCGACAATGCTCTGCCGGTTGCGGCGCCGACGCCGCGCCGCGAACGTAAACTGACCGAAAGCGGATTGATTGTCCTATTGGTCGAAAACGATGCCGAAGTGCGCCGTGCGATCAGCCTGCTGCTTGGCAAATGGAATGCCGCTGTTTTGGATGTGCATTCCGGCGACGAGGCGATGGAACTTCTGGATGAAATCCAGATCAAGCCAGATGCGATGTTGATTGATTATCAGCTCGACAATGGTGAAAACGGTCTGAATGTGGTGGCCCGGTTGCGGCAAACGTATGGGGATATCCCCGCACGGATCATTTCCGCCAACCGATCGTCGGAGTTGCGTCAAAGTTGCGCCGAGATGAAGGTGGAGTTGATGGCCAAACCGCTTGATGCGCGCCACCTTGAAGCGTTTCTCGCGACCACGGTACCCGTGGATTTAGGGTGAAACAGGCTCTGGTTTTGTAATTATACAGATGCGGGAGGTTTGCGATAAATGAAGTCTTGCTGCGCCTGTGCGCCCAATTCGGCTTCGAGCAGCGCATCGACCAATCCACGATGTGGCGATTTACGGCACACCGGATCGGTGGCGCCCGCATCGGCGGCGATGGCCATGGCTTGGCACCGGCAGCCACCGAAATCCACGTCGCGCCGGTCGCAGGATTGGCATAGGTCCGGCATCCAATCTGTACCGCGATAGGCTTGGAATGCCGGATCGTCATACCAAATTTCCGCCAAGGGCACGTCTTGTGCGTGTTGGAATGTCAGATGCGGGATGGTTTCGGCAGCGTGGCAGGGTAAAACCTTGCCGTCCGGCGCAATATTCAACCCCGTCGAGCCCCAACCGCCCATGCAGGCTTTGGGAAAATCAGCGTAGTAATCGGGCGGCACAAAATCGATCACCAAAGTACCGCGATGCTCTTTGCGCGCGTGTGCGACCAAGGCCTTGGCGGCATCTACCTGTTCGCGGGTGGGTTGAAGCATCGAGCGATTTTCCAAGGCCCAGCCTTGAAACTGCACACAAGCCACCTCCATTCGCCGCGCGCCAAGCTTTAGCGCAAGTTCAATCGTGGCGGGCAGATCATCAAGGTTATGGCGGTGCATCACCGCGTTCAGTGTCAGGGGAAATCCAAGCCGCGCGATATGCTCGGCAACGTGCATTTTCCGCTCGAACCCGCCTTTGTATCCGCCAACCCAATCCGCCAGTTGCGGTGCAACGCCTTGGACGGACAATTGGATATGATCAAGGCCCGCATCATTGAGCGCCTCAAGCCGTTTCGGCGTCAAACCAATGCCGGAGGTGATCAAATTCGTATAAAGCCCCGCCTCGCGCGCAGCGATGACAAGATCGACCAGATCGCGCCGCGAGGCCGGCTCGCCGCCCGAAAGGTGCAATTGCAAGACGCCCAATTCGGCCGCTTGCCGGAAGATGTCCGCCCATTGATCAGTCTCTAATTCGGCGGAAATCGTGGTGAGTTCCTGCGGATTGGAGCAATAGGGGCACGACAACGGGCAGCGATGCGTCAGTTCGGCCAACATTGCAATCGGTGGATTTGGGCGAGGTGTGGCGGCGGCGTTCACGGATCTCTTCTCTCAACTAGGCGTTTGTCTGCAAGGTCGGTGAGAAACTCGGCCACATCGACGCTAACGGCCTCAACGGGCGCGCCGTAACGGGTGGCGAGGTCTGCGGCGATCTGCGTTTCGGTCCGTTTGCCGTCCAATTCCGCGATAATGGCATGGCCAATTTCATCGAGCATCAAAGCACGCTCGGGGCCCAACAATACATTGCGGCCGCGTATGCGATCATAATGTGTCCGCACACCGCGCGGCAGGTATGGGATCGCGTTGCTCACAGCAGCCCTTCGTGGGGTTGCCAACCGCCCGGTGGGATGCGCGCGGGCGCGACATAGGCCGAATGCAGCGCATCAAGTTGCGCCCAAAGAACCTCGGTTTTGAAAATCAGCGCCGCTGCGGCCGCGTCCTGATCGGCGCGGGATATCGCGCGGTCCATCACCCATTTGAGCCCAAAGGCCACGTCTTTCGGCGCTTCGGTCAGCCGGTGTTGGAAATAGGAAATCGTATTGGGATTGGCGAAATCGTAATGCGCCAAAAGCCCCGCGATCCGCGTTTTGTGGATGGTCGGCGCGAATAGCTCGGTCAGGGATGAGGCCATCGCGGGCAGCAAAGGCGCGTCGCGTACAAAGCGCACATAGGCATCGACGGCGAATCGGGTCGCGGGCAAAATACCAACCTCAGAGGCGACATAATCAGGGTCCAGCCCCACGCCTTCGGCCAGTTTGAGCCAACGGCGAATGCCGCCGCCTTCGTTCACGCCGCCATCGTGATCCTCGATGCGCGAGCGCCAGACACGGCGCAAGTCCGGATCAGAAACACGCGACATGAACGCCGCGTCCTTCATCGGGATGCGGGTTTGGTAATAATACCGGTTGATCACCCATGCGCGCACTTGGTCGATGCTGCAGCCGCCCGAATGCAGCAATTGGTGAAACGGGTGTTTGTCATGATAGCGTTCGGCGCCGATCTGGCGCAGGCGTGCCTCGAAATCGGCGGCGCTGTCGGGGGCTGTGAGGGCGGCGTGGGTCATAGTTCAAGCTCCATACCATCTGCCGCGATCTGCCATCCTTGGGCGAGGGCTTCGGCCCGTTCCGGTCCGTCCGGTTGCAGGATCGGATTGGTGTTGTTGATGTGGATATAGATTTTTCGCGTGTCGGTCAGGGCGCTCAGGCGGGCCAAACTGCCCGCATCGCCGCGCATGGAAATATGCCCCATCCGCGCGCCGGTTTTCGCGCCGGTGCCGGTTTGCTCCATCTCGTCGTTTTCCCAAACCGTGCCATCAAACAAGAGCATATCCGCTTCGCCCAAACGATCCAAAAGCCAATCGGGTAAGGTCGCGCAGCCGGGGATATAGTAGAGCACCTTGGCCCCGCCCGCGATCCGCAAACCAACGGTGTTTTCGCCCATGGCTTCAGTATCGACGGTTTCGCCTTCCATATAGAGCGGGACTTTTCCCGGAACGGCGAAGGGGGTGATCTCCATCCCTGCAAGCGGGTGAAACGCGGCATCCAGCGTGATGCGTTGCTTGGTGACCAAGGCCGGATCAAGCGCGCAAAACACGCTGTCATGATCCAAAACGCCAAGCGTTTCGGATGTAGCATAGACCGTAAAGGGCGTCTTCTCGCGTAGGGTTAGCAAACCGGCCACATGGTCGATGTCACCGTTGGTTAAAACCACGGCACGCATCGGGCTCCCGCGCAAAGAGGGCGGATGCATCGACGGATTGGCAGCAAATTGCGCGCGAATGTCGGGCGAGGCATTTAAAATCGCCCAGTCTACCCCATTCACGGAAACGGCCACCGACGATTGCGTCATCGGTGGCAAGCGACCCGTGCGGGCGTCTGTGCAATTGCGGCAGCCACAGTTCCATTGCGGAAGGCCGCCGCCCGCGCCCGCGCCAAGTATGGTAATGAACACGGAGGCTATAGATCCTTACGGATTAAAACAGGTCGCGTTCTGCGCCGCGATCATCGTCCGAAGGGCCGTACATGTTGATTTCCATACCGCAGTTGATTTCGACTGCTTTTGGTTTCGTCCAAGCCATCTTAGTATCCTCCCTGAAGATTTCTAAGTGTAGCCTATGCGCTGCGACGGGATGCGCAAATACGACTAAGGGTGTAATGCGCGGATGCTGCGATGGGATGGCCGCTGGTCTTCTGTGCTGCTGCGGCCATCGTATCGGGGCGCAAATCCGGTATCATCATGTTTGAGCAAGACCCGCTTGGTTTATTGTCATCCGACGCCGTGATTAAGGCTCCGTAGCGCACGGGCGGCTCGGCGGATGCGGATTGATCGGCGACCTAATGAATGCAGCCACGGCAAAGCCCGACTCTATACCCGACGTTTATGCGGTCAGATCAAGAGAATCGCGATCATCGATAACAGCGGCGGTCCCTTCGTTACATCGCGTGCGCGCCGGTGCTTTTTATCATAAGGGCCTTGATATCGTTTCTTTTTGAAAATGTGGAAAAAATAGGCGGGCAAAGCTTTGCAAACCCGCGCCATCGGCGATGGGCAGGCCTTGCCATGTCGGCGCAACTTACCTGAAATCGAGGCGCACATGCGTTTCGCATGCCAAGGTTGATCCGCCTGTGACTACGGCCGTGCCGGTGGGTCCTGAGGCACGGCACAATAAACCTGAGTTTAATACTCAACTTGACATATCCGATTAAATTACTAAGAATTAAAACCAGCCGCGCTCCAGCGTAGCCAGACGCCCGTAACCCCTCCCTGTATAAGGACGCCTTACATGTTGCATACCAATTGGACCGACACCGCCCCTGATGGCGCGCAATCTACGCGCGCCGCCGCTTTTCCCGACCACCATCCCGTGCATGCCGCCAAAACGTTAACCGGAGGCGGAAACCTCGCCTATATCCAGCTTGGCGAGCAAACCTATACATTGCGCATCACCCGTGCGGGCAAATTGATCCTGACCAAATAGCCGCATCGCCCGCAAGGCGCGGCGCGTTGCGCTGGGTTCATTCGGCATGCTAGGTTCTTAACATGCGAAAACCATGAGGTTTTGCGGATGATTGAGGGAGCGGGTCAAATGACCAATGACGTGCATGTGGCGCTGCAAATCGGGTCTCCGATGGATGGCAGTGATGGTCTGATTTGGTCCTTGCGCAAGAATGCACCGTTGCTTGACGCACGTGATTGCGTGGTGCCGCGCCCGAAGTTTTACCGCCGCCCGTTGACCCGTTTGGCCGAAACGCTGCGGGGCAATCCCGCCCCGGTCGAGGCGCAAGACACCCTGCTTTATGCGGGCCTGGAGAGCAACGCGGGGCGGATCTTTTTTGCCAGCACCGAACAGATCGGCAGCGCCGACACCGCATTTGACGACGGTGTATTTTTTGGCGCTGCCGGGGATATGCCAAGCTGGACCCGTGCGTTGTTCCCACAAGCGGCGTTTAGCTTTTTCATGGGCCTGAGCAATCCGGCGATGATGATTGCCGAATTGGTGCACAGCGGCGCTTACGGCACCTATGAAGAAATCACCGATGGCGCGGCACTGACCTCTTTGAAATGGTCCGATGTGATCGCGCGCATCCGCGCAAAAAACCCCGATGTTCCGTTGATCCTTTGGACCAAAGAGGAAATTCCCTTTGTCTGGCCGCGCATTATGCGGGCGGTTTTGGGAGATGGCGATGCCACGGAGCTTGAGGGCGCGCTCGACCCTCTTGGCGCGATTCTGACGCCAGAGGGTCACACACGGCTCGAAACCTATTTGGCCGATCACCCGGGATTAAACGAGGATGCGCGTATACGGGTGCTCGAAATTTTCATGGAAAAATTTGCCCGCCCCGATCAAATTGCGGTGGATATTGATTTGCCTGGGTGGAAAAATGGCACCTATGAAGCGATGACCGAAACTTATGAAACCGATTTGGAAGTGATTGCGGCAATGGAGGGCGTGACGCTCATCTCTGCTTGAATTCCCCGCACTTGAAGGCCCGAATGCCCCGCACCTTGACTTTGATCCGCGCCCTTGAGGTTGATGACGTTGCGCGCAGCCTTGCGCAGAACCTGCGCGCTGCGGGCGCCGAAGTCATATTTGTTTGCGACGAAACCCGAGGCGCGGTGGTGACCGCGCCCTATGAAAAGATTTCCCTAACCGAGGCGCGGCTTGGCGCATTGGGTCTTGCGCCTTTGCCCGCCAAATGGGGATGGCTATGCGGTGATATGTGTTATTATGCGGCGGCGGCAGCCTATCCTGATTATGATCGCTACATGTTGCTCGAATCTGATGTTTTTATCGGGCCGCAGGCGGCCCAAACTTTTGTCGCCACGATGGAAGCCGATGGGGCCGAAGTCATTGCCGCGCAGCTCGATCGACATGCTGCGCCAAAACGCTATTCGCGCGGGTTGGAGTCGATGGGACTTGATCCGCATTGGGGTTGCATCTTTCCGGTATCGCGGGCGTCTGCCCGTGCCGTGGACCATATGAAGACCCTACGCCTGCGCGCAATCAAAGAGCGCCCCAGCGATAAAATCAACGACGAAGCCATTCTCGCCGCAGCCGCATTCGAATATGGTTTGAGCCATATTTCGCTTGAGGCGCTGCTGCCGGACATGTTCGCGCGCAGCAGCTTTGATACCAACCCGCCACATTTGTTTGATGCACAGATTGCCGCGCCCGATCCGGCAAAAGCCTTTCATCCTACAGTGACCTATGCCACGGTAAAGGCGCGCATTGCGAGCGGCGAAAAGAACTATAACCGTCATCGTTTGCGCCGTGTTTTGGCCGAAGCACCGCGCGACATGCGCCGTACGCTCAAGGCCGCGTTAGAGGAGAAAGGCGCGTCGTGATGCCCAAAGATATCAGCCGTAACCGTCTTGACCTGCTTGTTGACATCACGGCGCTTGACGGGAAAATCGAGGTTCTGGATATCGGCGCCAATCCGATTGAGGGCGAGGTGTCCTATCAAGCCCTACTCGATAGCGGATATGCCAATGTCACCGGTTTTGAGCCGCAAGAAGAGGCATTGGCGGCGTTGGATGCACGGAAATCCGATGCCGAAACTTACCTGCCGCATGCCTTGGGTGATGGGAAGAAAAAGAATCTGCACATCTACCAATCCTCCGGCTTTACCTCGATTTTTCCCGCCGATGCGGCCAGCGCCGCCTACCTGAATTTCGAAAAGGGCATGACCGAAAAACAGGTCATTCCCATGCCGACCCGCCGTTTGGACAGCCTCAAACCCGTGGGGAAAGTTGATTTCTTGAAAATCGACGTGCAGGGCAGCGAGACCGCGATCATCAGCAACGGCATCAAAAAGCTGGCCGAGGCTATGGCGGTGCAAACCGAGGTCCGCATGTTCCCGCTTTATGAAGGCGAGCCGCGCTATGGCGAACTTGAGGCCGCATTGGTCGATCAGGGGTTCGAATTTCTACGCTTTGCCTCGTTGAAACATGCCTGCCTCGCTACAGGATTCAAGCGCCGCCTCAAGCGCAGCCAATTTGCCCAAGCCGTCGATGGCGATGCGTTTTTCTTACGCAACATGCGCGCGGTGAACAGTTATTCTGATGACCAGATCCGCAAGCTGGCGGTGATCGCGGACAGCATCATGGGCAATTTCGACCTGACGCTCTATGCGTTGGAACAATTGCAATCGCGCGGTTTGACCAATCCGACGGCGATAGAGCAATATTTTGAAATGGTCCCCGCAGACGCGCGGCGCGGATAGAAAACCGGGCTATGATTGGCCCCGATTTCCCGTGGAACAGTCCCTATTTATGCCGGATTATTGTGTTTCTGCGGCTTCCGCAGCTGCGGCGGCCATTTGGGCCTTTGAAGGGGGCAAAGGCGCATCGGCGGGGTTGATTCCGTGCTTGATCAAAAGCTGACCCAAAAGTGATTTACGATGCGGCGCGCCGCCTTCCTTTTCGACCAATCGTGCCCGCATCCGGCGGCCATAAAGGTGGATCGAATAGGTGTTCTCGGTCACATAGGGCGAGGTGTCGAAGTTCCGTTTCAACATCATCCTGCGATCGCGGAAGGTAAACGGATATAGCCCCTCTTGCGGCAATGCGTATTTTGCTTCGCCGGTTTTATGCAGAAAATGCGTCACCGCATGCGGGCCCCAAACGCCCCAGGGCTGCTCTGATGCATGGATCGGATGGCCCGCATCGCGCGCGTCTTCCAATTCCTTGACGTAGTCTTCGCCGTAATATTCGGGAATGGCGTATTCATCCGAGGTGAAGTCCAACAACGCGCGCAATGTGTCACTGTCCTTGGGCAAACCCAGCACACCGCCATTGATGTGCTTGTCCGATTCCCATCCGTAAAAATGTCCGTTCGGCGTTTCGAACCGCTTGACGCAATAGGCATCGGTGTCGGCCCATATTGTGTCGGTGTTTTGTTCCAACATCTTATAACGGAAGATATCAGAATGCAGCGCCGGGCTACCGGTGCGCGCATGGGTCAAAACATTGTAGTCGGGCAAAACCTCATTCGCGTCGGCCAATTCGATACCATCGGGCACATTTTGCAACGCGCCATAATGATACAGCTTCACATGATGCCCGGCATCGACAAAGGATTTCAGGCACAGCTGCTCAAGAAAGCTGAGAGGCCCCTGCATCCAGAGTGCGGCGATTTGATAGTCTTTACTCATGGTAATCTCCTCGCAGCGCTTTGCCGCGCATGGCCTCTATATATTGCCAGTCTGATGCAGGCCTGCGGCTGAAATTAATCTCGTTTTGATCCTAACGCCATAAATATTGCCAAAGCCCGAGCTTTGCCCGGCATTGCGGGCGCGGGCGTTGCATGGCTGCACCATCAGCTTGAGGATACCCTAAAGCAACCGGTGCGGGCTCTATGTCTGTGCGGCGCGCTGGGGTAACGTGGATCAAAAGCCGGTTAAAGCCGTGCGAGTACAGCAAGATAAGGCAGGCGTTTGGATATTCTCGGCCTCACCACATTGCGAAACGAAGGGCCTTATGTGCTTGAATGGGTCGCCCATCATCTGGCGGCGGGATTCACGCATATGCTGATGTTGAGCCATGATTGCGATGACGGTTCGGTGGCGCTGCTCGATGCATTGGCAGGCACCGGATATGTAACCCACGTGCCCTTCATCCCCGAGGGCAGCAAATCGGTACAATGGCAGGCGCTCAAACGGATCGGGGACCACCCGCGCACCCGCGCCGCCGATTGGGCAATGTTCTTCGATTGCGATGAATTTTTGTGCTTTTCAGGTGAAATAGAGACTGTTTCGGGTCTCGTCCGGGCCTGCGGCACACCGGATGCGATCGCTATACCTTGGCGGTTGTTCGGATCGGGCGGTAGGATCGAGGCTGGCGAAGGACTGACTCCCGAACGGTTTACACGGGCGGCGCCTGAGGATCTGCATTATCCGATGGGACATCTTTACAAATCGCTGATCCGACCGGGTGAGTTTCAAAAACTTGGCGTCCACCGGCCTCGCAATAAAAAGGGCACTCTTCCGCGCTGGGCGGCGTCAACGGGACAAGCCTTATCGCCTGACTTTGCCCAGAACGAAGCATTGATTTCGCTTTACGGGCGTCACCGTGATGCAGAGCGGTTCCCCGATCTGGCACGGCTCAATCATTATTCTCTGCGCTCGGCGGAGGAATTCATTCTCAAATCCATGCGTGGATTGCCCAATCATATGGATCGCAAAATCGACCTTAATTACTGGGCGGAGCGCAATTTCAACTCTGTTGAGGACCGTGGTATTCTGCCCATGATCCCTGCGACAAAAGCGATGATAGAGACGCTTTTGTCGAATTCTGTGGTTGCCAAAGCCCATGCCGACACCTGCGCGGAACATGCCGCGCGGCGGGCGGCATTGCAGGCGGATATCGCGCATGTCAAAACCCTATGGCGGTTGGGCCTGTTGACCGGATCAACCCCGCCGGACGAAGCCACGATGCGCAAATTTATCGCGGCGCAAATGCAAGCAAAGGGCAGCGCATGAGCAAGGCCAAATCCGCAAAGACGCCGGGCAATATCGTATTTCTGAACCGTCGGTTAGAAACCATCACCCACGCGGGGGTGACGCTGCTCTGTGCGGTCGAACGCTTCGAGGATGGCGCGCGCAAAGTAATGCTGTTTTTTCGCCAAGGTGCCGATGCGGCGCTAATTGAGGGCGGCGGCGGCACCACGGTGACCGAGGTCCGTTCCGTCGGCGGCGCGCCATGGGTGTCCTGTGATGTGCAAAGTGTCGTCGGCCCGGTTCAGTTCAAAATCGCAGGGCAGAGTTTCGAAGTGGTGCCGGTTGCTGCGGAATTGAAACTTTTTGAGGCGCGCAATTGTGCGCTGGCCACCCGCAACGGCGAAAGCCCCGAAATTGTCCGCGACTGGTTGGCGTATCACGCCGCCGAACACGGTATGAGCGGAGCGGTGATCATCAACCGCGCCAACCCGAAATCGCGCGACGGATTTGCCAAAAAACTCGCCCGTATGGCGGCAAAGCTCGACCATGATATGACCGTTCTGGTCCTCGATGCGGATGCGCCCTTGGGTGACGACGACGGTGCGCCCGAAGCGCATCCAATCTGTGTGCCCGAAGCGCCGGGCAAGGACCGGATGGAGCACCCCGAGTCCGATCCATGGTCGGCGCCCTTGGTGGCGATCTTGACCTATGAAATCTGCCGCGCGCGGTTTCTTGGCGCGGCGCGGGCCGTGGTGAACATCGACGTGTATGACCTTTTGGTGCCGGGGCCGCAGGGCAATGTGTTTGATGCGGCTGTGGATGCGCCAGAGGGCTTGATCTCTGTGCTCGGACGGCATTGCTATCCGTGGCGGGTGCGCAAAGGCGACGCCACGCAGTTCGCCGATCACATCTGTGTTCAATTCGACGCCCAAGGATTGAAGCAACGGTGGTGTATTGCGCCGGCCAAAGCGCCCGATGATGCGGTTTGGCGGTTGGTTCGCGTGGGCCGCGCTCCTACGGCGACGGATCGTGCGGGGTTGTTCTACCGGCATATGGCATTGCGTCATCCGGCGGAGTCGGTGTCGAAAATTGTGCCGAAGACCAGTTTGATCGAGTATGAGCCGCTATTGGAGCTGTCAAAAAAACGCTTCAAACATAACCCGGTGCGGATGCCCGAGATCGCTGCCGAAGAAGAGGACAACACGCGCGGCCGCGCTGCGATCATCACCACGATGAAAAACGAAGGGCCGTTTATCCTTGAATGGTTGGCCTATCACCGCGCCGTTGGGTTCGATGATTTTCTGATCTACACCAATGATTGCACCGATGGCACGGACACGATGTTGGATCTTCTCGCCTCCAAGGGCGTGGTGCAACACAAGGACAATCCGTTCAAGGAATCCGGCCTCAAGCCACAACACGCTGCCTTGCAAGATGGTGACAACGAAGACGTCATTCGAAATGCCCGTTGGGTGACCTGCATTGATGTTGATGAATTTGTGAACATCAAGGTCGGCAACGGAACATTGGACGCCCTGTTTGAGGTCGTGCCCGATGCCAATATGATCGCGATGACGTGGCGGTTGTTTGGCAATGCGGATGTGCATGAATTCGAAGATCGGCCGATCACCGAGATTTTCCGCCGTGCCGCGCCGGAATTGGCCCGAAAGCCGCATCAGGCATGGGGCTTCAAGACCCTGTTCAAAAACATCGGCCTGTTCAAGAAACTCGGCGTTCACCGACCCAAAGGGTTGAACCCGCAGCTGTGGGAAGAGATCAATTGGGTCAATGGGTCCGGCGCGCCAATGCCAAAGGAAATGTTCCGCAATGGTTGGCGCTCGACGGTGGATACCTATGGCTATGATCTGGTGCAGCTCAACCATTATGCGGTGCGCAGCGCCGAAAGCTTTTTGGTCAAACGCGATCGCGGGCGGGTGAACCACGTCGACCGCGATCAGGGGCTCGCCTACTGGTTTCGCATGAACAACAATTTCGAAGAAGATCTGTCGATCCAGAAACGTTTGCCGATGATGCGGGCAGAGTTGAAAAAATTGCTCAGCGATCCGGAAATACGCGCCGCGCATGAGCATGCGGTTGCAATGCATCGCGCCAAGATCAACGACCTGAAGGCGACCGAAAAATATTCAGCCTTTTACGCCGAACTCACCAGCCCGCGTTTGGAAAAACTCAGCCGTCTACATGTGCATTTCGGATCTGCGGTGTTCCTGACCGGCCCCGATTGCGTTCCGCCCGAGGTCGTGGCGCGCGATCCGCAGGACGAATTTTTCTTCACGGTCGAAGCGACAGAAACCAACCATTAGAGCCATTCTTTACATAGAAACGGCGCCGCAGAGGGCACCGTTATCTAATGTGGTTGGCGCGGAACATCAGGCGTAAAAGGCCATCAATTCGTCAATATGCTGCTTCATCGACAACGGCGCCATCGCGTCTTTCCAATAGGCTTCTTGGGTGATCGTCCCGGCCAGCAAGTCGCGCAGCTTTCCGTGCAACCCGGCGGTGTCACCCGCGCGGAAGACCATATCGGCGCAAGATGACAATTCCTTTGCGCCGCCAAGGTCCGAGGTCAGCAAAGGAATGTGGCGTGCGTGCATTTCGATCGCAACTTGCGGCAGGTTGTCTTCCCATAAGACAGGAACCACGCCGACGTCGACATTCTTTAGAATTTTGTCGAGCTGCTCATGGGTGTAACCATCCGCATAGCTCAGATCGAGGAATTTTTCCTTGAGCGCGGCCACACGTTCCATCGTCGCATGATCGCCGCGACGGGCGCAGATCACCAAACGAATTTTCTTCGCCGTTTTGGCGTCCAAAGCTTCGAGGGCATCGAGCAGAAAAAAGAAGCCCTTGTCGCGGCGCATGTAGCCCATGTAACCCAAAGTGATCGTACCATCTTCGCGCAGGATGGTTTTATTGGGCTTGGTCTCGGCGTATTTTTGCGACTGTTTGGTGCCGATATAGCTGGTATCGATCAATGCAGGTTTGATCCCGAAATAGGCTGCAACCACCCCCACACGTTCAGACACGCAAAGCACCCTGTCAGCATAGCGGTTGATCGTATCGACGAAATGCGCCCGGCGATCAACGAAAGCGTGATGTGCGGGTTGCGTATTGCCGTCTTCGGGCTTGGCCGGATTGCCCTTTATCTTGTGTTTGAGCTTGATCATCTCATTTGTGGAGCGCCCTGCGAGGCGCATCGCGGGGCGGAATCCTTTGTCAAACAGCTTGGTGCCCGGTTTGATGCCTTTGCGTTTGAAGTTATAGGCGACGCCATTGGCCAATTTCACAATCCGCGTATCGGGACGGTGCTGTAGGCAAGAGGCGCATTTGCTGCCGTTCTCGAAGTTGGTGCAATTCTCGCGTTCATCATACCACAGGTTCACCTGTGGGCAGATCGGATAATAGTTGTGTAGCGACACAATCACCTTGGTTTCGGGCCACCGCTCTTTCAGCCGCAGGACATCTACTGGAAGCCCTTCGAGGTTATTGAAATGGACGACGTCAAAGGGACCGTTCTTATCGATAAAATCGAAAAATGTCTCTTCTGTCGCCGGATGGCTTAGCTGTTCCACACTGCCAAAGGAATGGTGCGCGGGGGCCAACACCCCTGAGTTTACGATCTCGAACCGGCGACCTTTATGGGCAGAGGCGTTATACTTTAACCGTTCCCAGCGCGGTTTTTGCGTCACCACATCATAGGAAATCCCCGATGAAATGAACCAGGCATCTACGTTCGGTTCTTTGTCCAAAGCTTCAATGACATTGCGTTGATAGACGGTGACACCGCCGCCGCGCTTTTCAAAATCCAGATAATCAACCCAGTTGTAGTATAGAATCTTCATTGTATTCCCCGGTCATCAGCGGCGCTTGTCATTTTGCCGCCCGTACCCGTGCCTTGTTGTTCAAGTTGATGGCACGCATCACACGTATTCATTTGATATTCTTCTTAACGCCGCACGCACGACATGCAAGCAAGGAGGCCGAATTTTTGGCACAGGCACCCGCAGCGTACCAACCTTGATCGCCGGTACAACATATTGTTTTTATTGTGTTTTGAAAGGATCTTGCGTGCTGCAAACGCTTGGGCGTTGGCGGAAGTTCCTCAAAGCAACATCAGTATTTGCGCGGATTGCAGAACGGTATGGCGCACAACGATGCGTTTTGAATGGGTTAAGGACTACAACTGGGCCATAGCTCACATTTGTCATCCCAGCGACGGAAGGCGATGATCCCCTCGCGCCACGCGGCCGTTCTGCGCGCGGTCTGTTGGGCAGCATCCCTTGCCAGCTGCCGCCTGCCAGAGGTCAAAGCGTCTCCCTCGATGTGTCCAAATCCACCGATGGCCTGATCAAGACGACCTGCGGGTTCCGGCGGCATTGGGCACATCGGTGGATCATTTGATCGCCCGCGATATCGGCATGAACATCGGCTACGGATGAGATCAACCTAGGGCGTGGCAAAATAGCCTTGGACGGGGCCTTGCGGCAAATCCTTGCACCGCAGCCTATTGGATAATACCACATAGGCGCGGCGCGGATCATCGCGCCGCCTTTGATTTTTCTCACTTGATCCTTCAGAAAGGCAGCGTTGATGCCGCAGCCGCGCCGCCCCGAAGTCTCTGCTTTTCTGCTGATCCTCATATGTCTGAGCGCTGCCGCCGCGCAAATCGCCGCGCCGCCCTTCACGGCGGCGATTGCGGGACCGGCGCTGTTGCTGTTCTTTTTGCGCGAATGGCGGCATCTGGCACGGATGGCGCGGATCTTGGTGATGATCAGCCTGCTCGGTTCCGGGATGTTATTGTTGGCTGAAAAGATCGACCTTGCCGTTCTTGGCCGCGCGATCGACAGAGCGGCATTTTTGGCATTTTTCGTCACGGCATTGAGTTTGCTGCAAAGCGCGGGCGGGCGCTCGCCGATGATCCGCAACTGTGGTGAGGCATTGGTCGAACAGCCCCCCGGCCGGCGCTACACCGTGCTCACCATCGGCGGGGCGCTGTTCGGCGTTTTGTTGAGCCTCGGCACGCTGTCGCTGTTGGGTTCTATCATCGTCAGCGGTGTGGAAGGGCGGCGCGGGTCGACCGAACCAAGGATCAGCGAAATTCGTATGCAACGGATGACTTTGGCGATGCTACGCGGGTTTTCTACAATTCCGATGTGGTCACCCACGACCATGACGTTGGCGATTATCTTGTCAGGCCTGCCGTCGCTACGCTGGATTGATATTCTGCCGCTTGGCCTTGCGGCGACGGTGGCGTTTTTGGTCTTAGGTTGGATCACGGACCGTCTCACCTACCCTAGGCCCAGTGGCGCAAACCGCACCGAAGGCGCGCCTCTTACCACGCTTTTACCATTGGTCGGTTTGGTCATTTTGATCCCCGGCGTGGCCTATGTGGTGGCGGAAGTACTCGGCCTGTCGATGATTGCGGCGTTGTTGGTGACCGTGCCGTTCATTTCGTTTGGGTGGATTTTTATCCAGATGCGTGGCGCGGGCGATTCACATCCGATGCGCGCCTCGGGCACATGGATCATGCGGGATGTATTGCCGTCCCTGCCATCCCTGCGCTCCGAGGTTGGGATTTTTGCCGGATCGGCCTTTATTGGGATCTTGATCCCGCCTCTTCTAAATTTGGACGTTATCGGCAGCACCGTGGCGCAGCTGGGTTTGTCGGCGGGGGGCGTTTTGGTGTTGTCCTTCTGGGGCATCGCTCTTGCGTTGATGGTCGGTATCAACCCAATCATCTCTGCGACGATTGCGATCGAAATATTGCCGAACCTGCCCGGATTGGCACTGAGTGAACTGGGGATTGCGCATATGGTGATGATGTCATGGGCCGTCATCATCGGACTATCACCCTTCTCCACCTCGGTGCGCATGTCCGCGCGGGTGATCGGCCGCGAAGCCGCCGAAATCGGGCTGAGATGGAACCTGCGGTTCTCGCTGGTGGCGGGGGCGCTCTTGTCGCTTTATTTGTTCTTCATCGGCGCATAGGTGCGTCAGCGCGCCGATAAAGTGCCCTTCGCGAGCAACCCGTCAACCTCGCCCTGATCAAATCCCCATCCTTGCAATGCGGTGGCATTGTCCGCGCCGATTTCGGGCGCCGGGGGCGGGCATCTGCGGCTTGGCTTGGGTAAAAAGCGCGGCGCAGGCACAGGCTGCGGATATCCGGCGCTTGCGGTATTATGCGGGTGATGCGGGGCCTCCGTAAGATCCAGAACCGGAGCGAAACACACATCCGTTCCCTCGAAGACAGCCGTCCATTCGTCGCGGCTTTTCTGACGGAAAACAGTTTCTAATTCGGCCCGAAGTGCAGGCCAATGGGCGGGATTGTTACGCCCCTCTACCGCCGTACCGGACAGATCAAGCATCTACACCAGTAGGGCGAAAAACTGTGGCTCCAGAGGGGCCAGAGATATCCTTTTGCCGTCGCTACATTCATAAACGCCGTAAAAGGGTGCGCCGCAGTCAAGCCGGTTGGCCGCACGGGCGTTTTCCCATCCGCCATTGGCGAGAAATCCGTAGATGAATCCCATCACCGATGCGGCCCCGTCGACAATGGCCGCATCGACCACATCGCCTTTGTCGGTCCTAGCGGCGCGCAGCAGGGCCGCGACCATGCCAAAGGTCAAGAGCATCCCACCGGCTCCGAACTCGCCCAATAGAGTCAAAGGAGGGACCGGCATGCCATCCTTTGGCCCCGTGGCCCAAAGCGCACCCGAAAGGGCGATGTCATTGATGTCATGCCCTGCGGCATGGGCCAGCGGTCCGCTTTACTCTCATCCGGTCATACGCCCGTAAACAAGGGCTGGATTGTGTGCGGCGCAGATCTCCGGGCAAGGCCCAACCGCACCATATGCCAAGGGCGCCACATAGTTCATGCAGCGCCCCAACAATCGCAAGGTCGTCTCTGATCAGGCGCGTTTCCACCCGAGTTGTGCCGCAAGCCGCTCTTGTGCCGCGACATACTCGCGTTGCAAACGTGCGATCAAATCGGCGGTGGGGACGATTTCGTTGATCGCCCCGATGCCTTGACCCGACCCCCAAATCTCTTTCCAGCTTTTGGGCTTTTCGCGGTTCTCGCCAAAATCCATTTTCGAGGCGTCGGAGATTTCCAAACGGTCGGGGTCCATGCCGGTTTTGGCAATCGACGGTTTGAGATAGTTGCCCCAAACGCCGGTGAAGAGGTTTGAATAGACGATATCTTCGGCGCCACATTCGGCGATCATATCTTTATAGGCCGCGTCGGCGTTTGCTTCGGTCGTGGCGATAAAGGCCGATCCGGCATAGCCGCCGTCGGCCCCCATCGCCTGTGCGGCCAGAATGCTGTCGCCAGTAGCAATCGCACCGGACAGGAACAGCGGCCCGTTAAACCACTCACGGATTTCCTGAATCAAGGCGAGCGGCGATTGCGCGCCGGCATGGCCACCTGCACCGGCGGCAACGGCGATCAAACCATCGGCCCCTTTTGCAATCGCCTTATGGGCAAACCGGTTGTTGATGATGTCATGCAAGGCAAGGCCGCCGCAATCATGTGCGGCTTGGTTCACCTCTTCGCGCGCGCCAAGAGATGTGATCCAGATCGGCACCTTGTAGCGGTGGCAAATCTCCAGATCCCGCTCCAGACGCGCGTTCGAGCGATGCACAATCTGGTTCACCGCATAGGGTGCGGCGGGGGTGTCGGGGTTGGCTTGGTTATAGCGGTCAAGCTCTTCGGTGATCTTCTTGAGCCAAAGCTCCAGTTGAATGTCCTCACCGGCTTTTTCGCGCGCGTTCAGCGCCGGGAACGACCCGACAACGCCCGCCTTACATTGCGCGATCACCAGATCGGGATTGGAAATGATAAACAACGGTGAACCAATCAGCGGCAAACGCAGGCTGTCAAAAATTGCAGGCAGGGCCATGTTCTCGTCTCCTCAGAAATTCCATCCGTTCACCGCGCCGTCATGCGTTGCGAACGGCCCCCCAAGATCGGGGTAGCAGGGGCAGAGGTTAGGATAGAAACCGGCGCTTCAAAATAGCTAAAACCAAAAAGCGCCGTAAGGTTTTTCATCGGAAGCGCGTGGGACCCCGACCCTGAGGAATGCCAAAAACAGGCTCTAACCTTGGGCAAACTTCTTTAGGCGCACCACACATAGCGATATATGCGCCTGCCGGATCATCGCGGCGGCCAATGGGTCCGATGCGGCAATCGCCTCACCGATCTGTGTGATTTCACCGGAAAAAATGGCGGTTTCCCGTGCCAGATCCAGTTGGGGGATGGATTGAAGCCAGATGCGCGCAGTATGATAATATAAGCGCAACGACATGTCGCGCAGGGCTTGGTTTTCTGTCAGCTCGGTGCCGAAAATAAAGAAATCCATGTTCAACGCAGCAAAGCGGCGGGCATCCGGCGACGCGAGCAGCGCCGCAGCGCGCTGGCTGAACTCTGTGATTTGCTTTTGATGTGCGGTGGTGATGGTGACCGGCGACAACCGCCCGACAAGCCCCGCCAACTCACAGCGTAATTCATAGGTGCGGGCCATCTCGGTCAAAGAGACATCCGTGACTAATGTGCCGACGCCATGTTGGCTTTGCAGCAATCCGGCGTCTTCGAGGCGCGCCAGAGCCCGCCGGATCGGCGTGCGCGAGGTGCCGAATTCCGCCGCCAGATCGGCTTCGGACAGGCGCGTGCCGGGCGGATAATCCAATAGGCAGATGCGCCGCAGAAGACAATCCGAGAGCTGCTCGAAACGCTCTTTCGCATCGCCGGAAAGTGTCGGATTGTCTGCGTCCATCTTGCGGGCCTTTCGGGTTATGCTTGGGTCATACCATGCGATCACCGATGCCGGAAAGCAGGGAGAGACAGCTTGCCAGCTGGCTCAGCGATATGAATTCATCCGCCTTGTGGGCTTGGTCAATGCTGCCGGGTCCGCACACCACGACATCGCAGCCGAGCGTTTGGAACAACCCCGCCTCGGTGCCGAACGGCACCACATCGGCCCCATTCGCGCCGGTCAGCGCGGCGAGCAAGTCACGCGCCAGATTCTGTGCCATCGGTTCCAATCCGCAAACCTCGCCGATGATTTCAGTGGTGATGCCCGCTGCCGGATCGATGGCCCGCATCCGCGCACCCAAATCCGCCACATAGGCGTCGATCTCGGCTTTTACAAAGATTTGATCGGCCTGCGTCACGGGGCGCATTTCCCATTCCACCTCGGCGCGCGGGGCGATGACATTGGTTGCAACACCCCCTGCAATGCGCCCGATGTTGATTGTGCTCCATGGTGGATCAAACCGCGAACCCTGCGGTGCGCGGGTTTTCAACATTTCGCCCAATTCCAACAGACGGTTGACGTAGCGCACCGCGTATTCCGCAGCATTCACCCCCAAATCGGGGGTCGAACCATGCCCTTCGGCCCCTTGAAATTGCGTGCGATATTCGCAGCACCCCTTATGGCCTTCGATGATCCGCATCATTGTCGGTTCGCCGATCAACGCCATCGCAGGGCGGATGCCACGCGCCTCAAGCTGCGGAACCAAGGCCCGCGCGCCAAGGCATCCGACCTCTTCATCATGGGTGAATGCGAAATGGATCGGGCGCTTCAAGTCCCGCGCCGCAAAGTCCGGCGCCATGGCGACGCAGGCGGCGATAAACCCCTTCATGTCACATGTGCCGCGCCCGTAAAGCAGGTCGCCATCGCGGCGCATCTGAAACGGATCGCTGGTCCAGCTTTGATCTTCTACCGGTACGACATCACTATGTCCCGACAAGACGATGCCGCCGTCTCGATCCGGCCCGAGCGTGGCAAATAAATTGGCCTTTGTCCCGCAGGGGCTGCGGTAAACATCGGTCCGTGCGCCGGCATCCTCAAGCCGTCCGGCGAGGTGATCAATCATTGCCAAGTTGCTGTCGGACGACACGGTAGGATAGGCAATCAAATCCCCCAAAATCGTCTCTGTTTGGGCCAAATGCGCGCTCATTTGATGAAAAGCTTACGTGGCACGTGGCAAAAGGTTTCGGCGGGGCCGTCTTCTGTGATCAAGATGCTCTCGGTGATTTCCAACCCCCATTCATCGGTCCAAAGCCCCGGCATGAAGTGAAAGGTCATCCCCGCCTCCAGGATCGTGTGGTCGGTGTCACGCAAAGAGATCGTTCGCTCGCCCCAATCGGGGGGATAGCTGAGCCCAATGGGGTAGCCGCAGCGCGCGCTGCGTTCGATGCCCGCAGCCTCCAAAGGTACGGCGAGCGCGTTGAAAATATCGCAAGCGCGATTGCCGGCGCGGCCTGCGTCCAACCCCGCCTCCAGACCTTTGATCAAAGCGCCCTCGGCCCGCAGCACATCATCGGGCGGTGAACCAAGGTAGACCGACCGGCAAAGCGGCGCGTGATAGCGGCGGTAAACGCCGGACAATTCGAAAAATGTACATTGTTCGGGGGTCAAAGGCGAGCCATCCCATGTCAGATGCGGCGCGGATGAATCGGCTCCGGAGGGCACCATCGGCACCAATGCGGGGTAGTCCCCCCAATCTTCCTCGACCCCCAATAGCGCATCGCGGTAAATCTCGGCAACCATCTCGTTTTTGCGCAGGCCAACTTCGGCCCGCTCAATGGCGCCATAGACCATTTTTTCCGAAATCCGTGCGGCCCGACGCATGAAGGCGATTTCTTCGGCGGATTTCACCGCGCGTTGCCAGTTGACCAATGTGGTCGCATCCACAATCTCGGCGTCCGGCAGTTCGGCGCATAGCGTGGTGTAGGCCTTGGCCGAGAAGTAGTAATTCTCCATCTCGACGCCGAGGCGGGCACGTTCAAACCCCATGTCTTTGATCACCCCCGCCAAATGCTGCATCGGATGGAATTCGGTCGATTGCACAAAGTGGTCGGGGTAGGGGCGCAGGTTGTCGGAGCCCAGCCATGAGGTGCGCCGCGCGCCGTTGGCGTCAATATTGCGACCCCACCAAACCGGCTCGTCCTCCAGTGTCAAAATTACGCCTTGATGCACATAGAAGGACCAACCGTCATACCCCGTCAGCCAGGCCATATTCGAGGGATCCTCGACAAAAAGCACATCGATGCCGCGCGCATCCATGGCGGCGCGGGTCAGGCCGAGGCGGCGGTCATATTCGGAGGCAGTGAAGGCAAGGGAGATAGGGGGCATGGCGGCCTCTTTGAGCGGGAATAAGATGATCAAGCCGATTTGTGCACAACTCGTCCGCTCCGAAAGCGACGCCGCCATGTCGCTTTTAGAAAATCAGTTAAAATTTAGGCAGCCTATCGTGGTCTGGATTGCCCATGCTGCAAAGTTGTGCACAACTGTGGTGGTGTGGGCCCTGACGGGCTACTGACGGTTTACCGCCGTGACGCCCACCGCCAACACTACCCAATACCCACACGTCAAAGACCAACCCGAGGATGCTGCAATGCTGACCAATGACCAACTCGCCCAATGGGACCGCGAGAATTTCTTTCACCCCTCCACGCATCTGGCGCAACACGCGCGCGGCGAAACGGCGACGCGTGTGATCCGCACCGCCAAAGGGTGTCATATTGAAGACCGTGACGGGAACAAATTGCTGGATGCTTTCGCGGGGCTTTATTGTGTCAATGTCGGGTATGGTCGCCAAGAGATTGCCGAGGCCATCGCCGATCAGGCGCGCGAATTGGCCTATTATCATGCCTATGTCGGTCACGGCACCGAAGCATCAATTACCCTGTCGAAAATGATTCTCGACCGTGCGCCTGCGGGCATGTCCAAAGTTTACTTCGGTCAATCGGGCAGCGATGCCAACGAGACCAACGTGAAATTGGTGTGGTATTACAATAACATTCTAGGCCGCCCCGAAAAGAAACGGATCATTTCTCGGTGGCGCGGGTATCACGGATCGGGTTTGGTAACCGGGTCGCTGACCGGGCTTGAGGGCTTTCACAAAAAATTCGATTTGCCACTGAGCCAAGTCATCCACACCGAAGCGCCCTATTATCACCGCCGCCCCGAAACGGACATGACAGAGGCGCAATTTACCGCGCATCTCGTGGCGGAATTGGAGGCGCTGATTGAGCGCGAGGGTGCCGATACGATCGCGGCCTTCATTGGCGAGCCGGTGCTTGGCACCGGGGGCATTGTGCCGCCACCCGAAGGTTATTGGCCCGCCGTGCAAGAGGTTTTGGATAAACATGACATCCTGCTCATCGCTGACGAAGTGGTCACCGGCTTTGGCCGCCTCGGCACGATGTTCGGTTCGGATCACTATGGGATCAAGCCTGATTTGATCACCATCGCCAAGGGTCTGACTTCGGCCTACGCGCCGCTGTCTGGCTCGATCGTGGGCGACAAGATGTGGAAGGTTCTGGAGCAGGGCACCGATGAAAACGGTCCCATTGGACACGGCTGGACCTATTCGGCGCATCCGATTGGCGCGGCGGCAGGGGTGGCGAACCTCAAGCTGCTCGATGAGCTAGAGCTTGTGCAGAACGCCGGCGAAGTGGGTGCCTATTTGAATGCTGCACTGCGCGATGCGCTGGGCGGGCATAAGAATGTCAGCGAGATCAGGGGCGAGGGAATGCTCGCGGCGATCGAGTTTGATGCCGATGCCGAAACCCGCAGGCCCTTCGATCCGGACCAAAAAATCGGGGTGCAAATCACCACGGCGCTGGCCGCAGATGGAGTGATTGGTCGCGCCATGCCGCAGGGCGACATTCTCGGATTCGCGCCGCCGTTCTGCCTGAGTCGGGCCGAGGCGGATGAAATCGCAACCAAGACAAAACGCGCTGTCGAAAGCGTTCTGGGGACCGCATAAGCGCAGCGCTTCCTCTGCGGAAGCTGCTTGATGCATGGGAATGAGGCAGTCAGATCGACTTTAAAACGCTGATTTGCTGCCCGTTTTTCCCGCAACTGCCGGTTTTTGCCCAAAAAGGGCGCGATCCGGTTGCAAGACAGCGCCTGAGGCGCTTTAGTTTGACCATAACGAGCGGGAAAACCCGCTGGACGAAAACAGGGAGCCTCTTTTGGCCGATACTGCGAACAACGACGCCTTTGTCGAATTTGAACGCGTGCAAAAAAGCTATGACGGCGAAACACTCGTCGTCAAAGATTTGAACCTCTCGATGCCAAAGGGCGAGTTTCTCACGATGCTTGGGCCGTCGGGATCGGGAAAAACCACCTGTCTGATGATGCTTGCGGGGTTCGAGACCGCCACCCACGGCGATATTCGCCTTGGCGGCACCTCGATCAACAACATCCCGCCGCACAAACGCGGCATCGGCATGGTGTTTCAAAACTACGCTCTTTTTCCGCATATGACGATTGCCGAAAACCTGTCCTTCCCGTTGGAAGTGCGCAAGATTGGCAAATCCGAACGTGAGGCCAAGGTCAAGCGCGCCCTCGACATGGTAGAAATGGGCACCTTTGGCGGCCGCCGTCCGGCGCAGCTTTCGGGCGGGCAACAGCAGCGTGTCGCCTTGGCGCGGGCTTTGGTGTTTGAACCCGAACTGGTGTTGATGGACGAGCCGCTCGGCGCGCTGGACAAACAGCTGCGCGAAAAGATGCAATTCGAGATCAAGGCGATCGCTGACAATCTGGGCATCACCGTGGTTTATGTGACCCACGACCAAACCGAGGCCTTGACCATGTCGGACCGGGTTGCGGTGTTCCAAGATGGCCGCATTCAACAATTGGCCCCGCCGGATCAACTTTATGAATCGCCGGAAAACAGTTTTGTTGCGCAGTTCATTGGCGAGAACAACACCATGGAAGGCGTTGTCACGCAGATCAGCGACGGCAAAGCCTTGGTGCAATTGGATGGTGGCGAGTTGATTGATTGTAAGCCGGTGAACGTCACCAAGGTCGGTGAACGCACCCGTGTGTCGATCCGCCCCGAGCGCGTCGAATACAACAAAGAACGCCTGCATGCTGATGCTCATACCCTCAAGGCCGAGGTGTTGGAGTTCATCTATATGGGCGATATTTTCCGCACCCGCCTGCGTGTGGCGGGCAATGATGAATTCATCATCAAGACCCGCAACGCCCCCGACCAAACCCGGTTGAAGCCGGGTGAGCAGATCGAAATCGGTTGGATGCCAGAGGATTGTCACGCGCTCGACGCGTGACGCATGAGATTCGCGCGCGCTGCCACATCGCCCGCGCGATACACCCCGCAGCCATGACGGTTAGGCCCGTTACCTATGGTGTGCAGAGAACAACGGGAACCAATTGGGAGAAAGCTATGAAATTGACAAAAACTCTTCTGGCCACCACCGCGCTTGCGATGACAGCAGGTGTGGCCGGTGCGGACGGCCATATGGCCGACGAAATGACCATCGTGTCGTGGGGCGGCGCCTATTCGGCTTCGCAAATCAAAGCCTACCATGAGCCCTACATGGAAAAAACGGGCATCAAGATCATCAATGATGAAAGCTCGTCCGAAGCTGTGGCGAAACTGCGCGCGATGAGCGAAGCGGGCAATGTCACATGGGATCTGGTGGACGTCGAAGCCGCTGATGCGATCCGTCTGTGCGACGAAGGCCTTGCGTTGGAAATCGATCCGGCGACCGATCTGGCGCCGGCGCCTGATGGCACATCTGCTGCGGATGACTTTGGTGATATGCTGGTGTCCGACTGCTTCATCCCGCAGATCGTTTTCTCGACCACCTTCGGTTACCGCACCGATCAGGTTCCCGAAGGCGTCGATGCGCCGAGCGGTGCTTGCGATGTCTTTGACCTCGAGACATATCCGGGCAAACGCGCGCTGAACAAAAACCCGATTGCCAACATGGAATGGGCGTTGCTCTGCGACGGTGTTGCATATGAGGAAGTTTACACCACGCTGGAAACCGAGGAGGGCCAAGCGCAAGCCTTTGCCAAACTCGACACCATCAAGGCCGACACCCTGTGGTGGTCTGCGTCCGCCGAGCCGATTCAATGGTTGGCTGACGGTGAAGTCTTCATGGCATCGGCCTATAACGGCCGCCTTTTTTCGGCGATTGTCGAAAAAGATCAGCCCATCGGCATGGCATGGAACTGGCAGATGTTTGACCTTGACGGTTGGGTGATCCCCGCCGGTTTGGCCGACGATCGTCTGGCGCGCGTCAAAGATTACGTGATGTATGCAACCGACACCCAGCGTTTGGCCGATCAGGCGAAATACATCTCTTACGGTCCTGCGCGCGCTTCCTCTGCGCCGCTGGTTTCGACCCACGCCGATTTGGGAATCGAAATGGCACCGCATATGCCGACAGAGCCGTCGAATGCCGAAAACACCTTTGTAAACAACTACATGTGGTGGGCGGACTACCGCGACGATCTGGATGCAAAATTCCAGGCGTGGTTGGCCAAGTAAGCCATTTTTAAGCATAGGCAGTGGGCCGGATCACCGGCCCGCTCGCAAATTCCGGCAGGGCGCCCGCGCCCGCCGGACCCAGATACGAGACGCGGCAAACGCGCGATAAACGGGGACACGATCCATGACTGACACCACTGCCCACGACAACTCCGGCCCGGTATTGGCCGCCGACGGCAAGCCGCTTAAGGTCAGTCTCGCCCGTGCTCTGCGCCGCCAGAAAATCCGCGCGCTTTTGCTGATTGCGCCGCTTTTGTTGTTTGTTCTGATCACATTCATCGTGCCGATCGGGGATATGTTGTTCCGGTCCGTCGAGAACCAGATCGTACAAGAGACCCTGCCGAAGACGGTTGTCGCCCTGCAAGAGTGGGACAGCGAGGCGGGCACCGTGCCAGAAGAGCCAGTGTTTGCCGCATTGGCCGCCGATATGAAAATCGCCGTCGCAGAGAAGACGCATACGCGCCTCGGCACACGGCTCAACTATGAAATGAACGGGATTTCGTCGTTGTTCCGCAAATCGGGACGCGGTGTGAAAAAATGGGACCTGGCCAACGATGGGCCGTTTAAGGACAAATTTATCGCCCTCGATAAGAAGTGGGCTGATCCCGAGGTCTGGGTCACGATCAAGGCCAATTCCCCCAAATATACCCCCGGATATTTTCTGAATGCGGTGGATATGCAGGTGTCGCCCGACGGCATCGAAGCCCGACCCGAAAACCAACAAATCTATGTCACCTTGTTCAAACGCACCTTGATGATGAGCTTGATGATTACCGGATCGTGTATTTTGCTGGGCTACCCGATTGCGTGGATTTTGGCGAATTTGCCCATGCGCCAAGCCAATCTTTTGATGATCCTTGTGCTCTTGCCGTTCTGGACCTCGCTCTTGGTGCGCACATCCGCGTGGAAGGTTTTGCTGCAACAGCAGGGCGTGATCAATGATTTGCTGGTCTGGATCGGGCTTGTCGATGATGCGAACCGATTGGTGATGATCAACAACGCCACCGGCACGATCATTGCCATGACGCATATCCTGTTGCCCTTTATGATCCTGCCGCTTTATTCGGTGATGCAGACCATTCCGGAAACTTACCTGCGCGCGGCAAAATCTCTTGGCGCGACCAATTGGACCGCCTTTTGGCGGGTCTATTTCCCGCAGAGCATTCCGGGCATTGGCGCCGGTTCGATCCTCGTCTTCATTCTGGCCATTGGATATTACATCACCCCTGAATTGGTTGGTGGGACCAAAGGCGTGTTCATCTCGAACCGGATTGCTTTCCATATCTCGACCTCGCTCAATTGGGGGCTGGCGGCGGCGCTGGGCGCGATCCTTTTGGCGGCGGTGCTGATCCTCTATTACGCCTACGACAAAATCGTCGGCATCGATAACGTGAAGTTGGGATAAGATCATGAGCAGCCTTCCCCCCTATGCCACCACCGGTCAACGCATCTGGTTCTATGCCTTTCGCGTGATTTGCGGGTGCATTTTCTTCTTCCTGATTGCGCCGATCCTGACGATCATTCCGCTCTCGTTCAATGCGCAGGATTTCTTCACCTTCACACCGGAAATGCTCAAGCTCGACCCGGATGGCTATAGTCTCAAACACTACCGTGATTTCTTCTCCAGCTCGGATTGGCAGCATAGCTTCAAGAACTCGCTGATCATCGCGCCGATTGCGACGATTGTGTCTGTCTCGCTTGGCACGCTGGCTGCCATCGGCCTCAGCCAAAGTCATGTCCCGTTCCGTCGCGGGATCATGGCGATCTTGATCTCACCGATGATTGTGCCGCTGATCATCTCTGCCACGGGCATGTTTTTCTTCTACTCCACGCTTGGCAATTGGATGGAAAACAGCCTTGGCATGAACAAGAATTTCGTCGGTTATGTGAAGGTCGTTTTGGCCCACTCGGTTCTTGGTATTCCCTTCGTGATCATCACCGTCACGGCGACGCTTGTCGGGTTTGACCGTTCGCTCACCCGCGCGGCGGCGAATATGGGCGCGGGGCCGGTGACCACCTTCTTTCGTGTGCAAATGCCGCTGATCTTGCCGGGTGTGATTTCCGGCGCGCTCTTCGCCTTTATCACCTCGTTTGACGAAGTCGTCGTTGTGCTTTTCGTCGGCTCCGCCGCGCAAAAGACCTTGCCATGGCAAATGTTCACCGGCCTGCGCGAGCAAATTTCCCCGACCATTCTGGCGGTGGCGACGATTCTTGTGGTGATTTCGGTGCTCCTGCTCACCACGCTGGAACTCTTACGCCGTCGCTCTGAGCGGTTGCGGGGCATGAGCCCGGGGTAAGCGGGGCCAAGACGATGACCCAGACAAAAACGCCGCGCAGGTCACCCCGAGCGGCGTTTTCATTTTGTACCAATGCTAGGCCTTACAAGCGTACAAGCTTCTCATAGTTTTCCGCGATGTCGCGGGTCAATGCGCCGACCTCAAACGTATAATCGCCGATCTGCCCGACGGGGGTGACTTCGGCGGCGGTGCCGGTCAACCAGCACTGCTCGAAGCCGTCCAGCTCCTCGGGCATGATGTGGCGTTCATGCACGGTCACACCGCGTTCGGCCAACATGCCCAAAACCGTTTGACGGGTGATGCCATTGAGAAAGCAGTCGGGCTTGGGCGTATGCACTTCGCCGTCCTTGACGAAAAAGATGTTCGCGCCCGTCGCCTCGGCCACATAGCCGCGATAGTCATACATTAACGCGTCTGAGCATCCTTTTTCCTCTGCGGCATGTTTGGACATGGTGCAGATCATATAAAGACCGGCGGCCTTGGCTTCGCAAGGGATCGTCGCGGGGTCCGGGCGGCGCCATTTTGCGATGTCGAGCTTGGCGCCCTTCATTTTGGCATCGCCATAATAATTGCCCCATTCCCATCCGGCGACGGCAAGGCGCACGGGGTTCTTTTTGGCCGAAACGCCCATGTCTTCGCCCGCGCCGCGCCATGCGACCGCGCGGACATAGGCATCTGTCCAACCATTGGCTTCGAGCATCGCGTATTTTGCCGCTTCGATTTCATCGACGGAATAGGGGATGTCGAAATCAAGCAGGTTGGCAGAGCGTTTCAAGCGTTCCGAATGCTCCACACCTTTGAAAATCTTGCCATTGTAGCAGCGCTCGCCCTCAAAGACCGAGGAAGCATAATGCAGCGCATGGGTCAGAATATGGACCTTTGCATCGCGCCACTCGACAAGTGTGCCATCCATCCAGATTTTGCCGTCGCGATCATCATATGCGCCCGTCATGGTTTCGTTCCTTTCTTAGCGCGGCCTTGCCGCTGTTTTGCATTTGTTGCGCACCTATGGCCGGTGCGGACATAATATTGCTTTAAAATCGACTTTCGCTACCAGTTAGCACTTGGAATGTCAACATAGCTGACTTAAGCTAGTTCGAAATCGGGGCGAATTGTGAACATAAGGAGGGAAATATGTCAGATGCGCATGGGGGCGAAAGTCTACTGTTTCTCACTGATGAGCAATTGCGCCAAGGCATTGAGGCGATGTTTTTTGCCTATCGTGGATTCACTGCCGATCCCGACCGTATCCTCGAGGGGATGGCGTATGGGCGGGCCCATCATCGCGCCGTGCATTTCATTGCGCGCGCGCCCGGAACCACTGTGAACAACCTCCTGGCTATTCTGGGTGTCACCAAGCAATCACTTAACCGGGTGCTGCGGACCTTGGTAGAGGACGGGCTGGTCGAAAGCCGTGTGGGCACCTCTGACAAACGTGAACGCAACCTGTATTTGACTGAACAAGGCACAGCCTTGGAGCGCAAGCTTTCGGATGCGCAACGCAGCCGTATGCGCGCCGCATATCGTGCCGCCGGTCCCGAGGCGGTCGCCGGATTTCGCACCGTGCTCGAAGCGATGATGGATGGTGAAATGCGCCGCCGCTATCTGCGCCTTAGGGACGGCAGATCATGACCGATTTGGCCCCGCATCTGTTGGTTGTTGATGATGATGAGCGCATTCGTGGATTGCTGCAAAAGTTTCTGACACGGCACGGGTTTTTGGTCACGGCCGCCCGTGATGCCGCCCATGCGCGGCGGATTTTGGCCGGCCTCGAATTCGATTTGATCGTGCTGGACGTGATGATGCCGGGCGAGGATGGGGTGTCTTTGACGCGGGCTTTGGCCGGAACGATCTCTTCTCCGATCCTGTTGCTGACCGCCAAAGGTGAGACCTCGGAGCGGATCGAAGGATTGGAGGCAGGTGCCGATGATTACCTTGCCAAACCTTTCGAGCCAAAGGAATTGCTGCTGCGGATCAATGCCATTTTGCGGCGCATGCCGGACCAAGCGCCGCAAGATCTGGCCCCCAAGCTCTTGCAGCTTGGCCCGGTGCGCTACGATATCGAGCGCGGAGAATTGTGGCGTGGGGAAGAATTGGTGCGCCTGACGGCGACGGAAAGCCAGTTGATGAAAATATTTGCCGCCCGCACGGGCGAAGCAATCTCGCGCAGTGCTTTGGCGGAGGATCTTGGCCGCGACGCAGATACCACCCAAGACCGCGCCGTGGATGTGCAAATCACCCGTCTGCGCCGTAAGATCGAAGCCGATCCGAAACAACCGCGCTACCTACAAACCGTGCGCGGGGAAGGCTATATGCTCAGCCCCGAATAGCATCCTTGCACGGCACGAAATCTGGCGTCAGGATATGCCAAACCGGATCGGAGGGACCGCCATGAGCGTTGCACTTTATATGCATGACGACGGCCTGAACCACGTCACGCCCGAGGGTCATCCCGAGCAGGTCGCGCGGTTGCGTCATATTGCGCGGGCCTTATCGGTTCCGGCCTTTGATGCACTGGAACGCCGGACGATGCCGCAATGCGATGATGCAGACATAGGCTTATGCCACCCGCAGACCTATGTTGACCGGATCAAAGACGCCGTGCCGCAGACCGGCCTCGCGCGATTGGACGAGGACACATGGCTGTCGCCGGGCTCGATGAGTGCTGCGCGCCGTGCCGTTGGCGGCGCGATTGCCGCCGTGGATGCGGTGTTGGACGGGGCCGTTGGCAAAGCTTTTGTGGCCACCCGCCCGCCGGGTCATCACGCCGAAACAGCCAAACCGATGGGGTTTTGCCTGTTTGGCAATGTCGCCATTGCCGCGCGTCACGCGATGGAACGGCGCGGATTGGCCCGTGTCGCCATCGTCGATTTCGATGTGCATCATGGCAATGGCACCCAAGACCTTTTGTGGAACGAGGACCGTGCCTTGTTTATCGGCTCGCATCAATCGCCGCTTTGGCCCGGCAGCGGCCGTGCCACAGAAACCGGCGCGCATGGCAATGTGATGAACATCGAATTGCCACCGCACAGCACCGGGACCGAGATGCGCGCCGCATATGAAAACCGCGTTTTTCCCGCGCTTGATGCGTTTGCACCCGAGCTGATATTGGTCTCGGCGGGATTTGATGCCCATGCGGATGACCCTTTGGCGCAGCTGAATTGGCAAACGGATGATTATGTCTGGTTGACTGAAAACCTATGCGCCCTCGCCGCGCGCCACTGCGGGGGCAAACTGGTTTCCATCCTCGAAGGCGGGTATAACCTTGAGGCATTGGCCGATGCCACCGCCGCCCATGTCGGCGCGCTGATGGCCGCTTAAAGCGTCAATTCGCGTAGATCTTCGAACAATGCCTCCGCCAGCTCGACGCTGTTGTTCAGCCGCGTGGTGACCTCGGTTTTGGATTCGACGCGCGTCAGGGTTTCGACCGCGATCATATAGGGGATGAAATAGCGTTTTTCGTCTGCGCTCATCGCAAATGCATCGGCAAAGGCATCAATCGCGGCGCCGTCAACGCCATAGCGGCGCCCATCGCCCGCCCACATATGCCGCCGCGCATTATAGATCAGATATCGCGCAATATCGCGGTAGATCGGCATCAAGAACGATGAGCCAAGGTCCAGTCCCGTCAACCGCGTCTCATCGGGCGCAATGATCAGGTTCAGCGGGTGGAAATCCCCGTGGCAGACGGCGACCCGCCACTCCATCTCCTTGATCATCCGGCCCAGTTTTTTGGTCTTTTGCAAGATTTTGCTTTCGATGTTTTGCAGCCGTGTGAAATGTTGCTGCGCGGCGGCCTTCTCGCATCGCCGCGCCCAATTGCGCCAATCCACCCCACGCCATGCGGTGCTGGGCGCGCAATATTGTGCCAGCCAACCGGCGCTTTGGGCGATATGGGGCAGGCGCGCGTCGCGCGGCAAGGACCACAGATGCATCATCAAAGGCCGCCCCGCCGCATGGCTGATTGCGGTAATGCCGTCCGCCTCGTCGAAAAACAACGGCTCGGCCACGCGATAGGCACCGGCGTTCATATAGGGATAAATCCGGCTAAGCTCGGCCCATTGTTCGGCGCTTTGTCGCCGTTCGGCATCGCACAGCGCCAATCGAAACACGGCGTTTTGTCCGTGCAAGGTGCCGGTGAAAATCGCGCGCTTTTCCGGCACAATTCGTAAAATGTCGTCGAGAACCATGGATGCAAGCGCCGCATGTTCCGCAGCTGCCGCTTCAAGCCGTTCGGTCGCGCGCAGCGCCGCCTTTGGGTCGCGTAGGGCGCTCTCGGCCTCAATGGCGTCATCGTGGTCGGGGTTGGTGTTTTGCATGGGCGAATCTTGCGGTATTCGCGCCGGCGGTGCAAGTCGCCTGCGTGATTGAACCCCGCTGCGACCGCCGCTATGATCGCGCCAAAATCGCCACCCGCAAAGGACGCATCATGAGCGACACCGCCCCTTCCGTTTCGGAAATGACATTCGAACAGGCCATGGCCGAATTGGAACAGGTCGTCGGCCAGTTGGAGCGCGGCGATGTGGCGCTCGAGGATTCGATCAAGCTTTATGAGCGCGGTGCAGAGTTGAAAAAACGCTGCGAGGCCAAGTTGAAAGAAGCCGAGGAAAAAGTCGCGGCAATCACGCTTGATGGTGCCGGTAATCCGCAAGGCACGACCCCGGTCGAGGGTTTGTGAGTGTTTCAAAACGACCTGAGCGCGCGGGCGGCTGAGGCGGCGGCGCATCTGACGCGCATTTTGGCCCCGATGGGCGATCAGCCCGTGATCGAAGCGATGCGGTATGGTCTGCGTGGCGGCAAAGGTTTGCGTGCCTATCTGGTACTCGAAGGGGCGGCATTGCATGACGTCGATCCGGCGCGCGCGATTTGGCCTGCTGCGGCGATTGAGGCGATGCATGCCTATAGCCTTATTCATGATGACCTTCCGGCAATGGATGATGACGATCTGCGGCGCGGCCAGCCGACCGTGCATGTCACATGGGATGATGCCACCGCGATTTTGGCGGGAGATGCTTTGCAATCTTTGGCCTTTGAATTGGCGCTTGATCCACGCGGTGCACAGTCGGCGGAGGCACGGACAGAACTGGGTTTGACATTGGCCCAAGCCGCCGGCGCACGCGGCATGGTCTTGGGTCAGGCACTTGATATTGCTGCGGAAACGGCAGATCGGGCCTTGACCTTGGACGAGATAACCCGCTTGCAAAACGGCAAAACCGGCGCGTTGATCGCATGGTCCGCCACGGCGGGGCCGCGCATGGCGCGCGCCAAAACCGAAGCGCTGCAACTCTATGCCGAGGCTCTTGGCCTTGCCTTTCAGATCGCCGATGACATCTTAGATGTAGAAGGGGACGAGAAAACTGCCGGCAAGCGGTTGCAAAAAGACGCGGGTGCGGGCAAAGCCACATTCGTTTCGCTTTTGGGGCTCGCCGGGGCAAAAGCCCGCGCCGCAGAGTTGACCGACGCCGCCTGTGATGCGCTTTCCCCTTACGGCAAAGGCGCAGATGGCTTGCGAGAAGCCGCGCGTTTCGTTATCTCGCGTCAAAGCTAGCCTGCTGCGCCTGACCTGCGTGGTTGCCAATTCGCCCCCGCAAGGAGCGCCCTACGATGTCCAGACCTGACACACCGTTGCTCGATACGGTCGCCTCACCGGCGGATCTAAAGCAGTTTTCCGATGTTCAATTGAAAACGCTGGCGGGTGAACTGCGCGCCGAAACCATTTCGGCGGTATCGGAAACCGGCGGGCATTTGGGCGCAGGGCTGGGCGTTATAGAATTGACCGTGGCGCTGCATGCGATTTTCGATGCCCCCAAGGACAAGATCATTTGGGACGTCTCGCACCAGAGTTATCCGCATAAAATCCTCACCGGGCGGCGCGACCGTATCCGCACCCTGCGCCAAAAGGACGGCTTGTCGGGGTTTACCAAACGCTCCGAGAGCCCCTATGACCCCTTTGGCGCGGCGCATAGTTCGACCTCGATCAGCGCGGCATTGGGTTTTGCTGTGGCGCGCGATCTGGGTGGGGCCTGCGACGGTGGGCTTGGCGATGCGATTGCGGTGATCGGCGATGGCGCGATGTCGGCGGGCATGGCATTCGAAGCGATGAACAATGCCGGCCATTTGGGCAAACGTCTGATTGTGATCCTCAACGACAACGAGATGTCGATTGCCCCGCCGGTGGGGGCACTGTCGTCCTACCTGTCGCGGCTCTATGCGGGCGAGCCGTTTCAGGAATTGAAAGCCGCCGCCAAAGGCGCGGTTTCGCTTTTGCCGCCGCCCTTCCGCGAGGGCGCAAAGCGCGCCAAGGACATGCTCAAGGGCATGACCGTGGGCGGCACGCTTTTCGAGGCATTGGGATTTTCCTACATCGGCCCATTGAACGGGCATGATATGGGGCAATTGCTGCCGGTCTTACGCACGGTCAAAGAGCGCGCCACCGGCCCAATCCTTATTCACATCAACACCGTCAAAGGCAAAGGGTATGCCCCCGCTGAAAACGCCGACGACAAGGGCCACGCCACCGCAAAATTCGATGTGGTGAGCGGCAAACAGGTCAAAGCCAAATCCAATGCACCCTCTTATACGTCTGTATTCTCGCGTGCGTTGCTGGCCGAAGCTGCCGCCGATGCCAAGGTCTGTGCTGTCACCGCCGCGATGCCGGATGGCACCGGGCTTGGACTGTTTGCCGAACGCTACCCGTCGCGCTGTTTCGATGTCGGCATTGCCGAACAACATGGCGTGACGTTCTCGGCGGCCCTTGCGGCGGGCGGAATGAAACCGTTTTGCGCGATGTATTCGACGTTTTTGCAACGGGGGTATGACCAAGTGGTGCATGACGTTGCAATCCAACGTTTGCCTGTGCGGTTTGCCATTGATCGTGCCGGATTGGTCGGTGCCGATGGCGCCACCCACGCAGGCAGTTTCGACACGGCCTTTCTTGCCAATCTGCCGGGAATGGTGGTGATGGCGGCGGCGGACGAGGCGGAATTGATGCATATGGTGGCCACCGCTGCCGCCTATGACGATGGCCCGATTGCCTTCCGTTATCCGCGTGGCGAAGGCGTGGGTGTTGATTTGCCCGACCGCGGCACGGCATTGGAGATTGGCAAAGGCCGGATGATCCAAGAGGGCGGGCGCGTGGCGCTTTTGTCCTTTGGCACCCGTTTGGCAGAGGTCGAAAAAGCCGCCGAAGCCCTATCCGCGCGCGGTTTTACTCCGACAATTGCAGATGCGCGTTTTGCCAAACCTTTGGACCGGGATCTGATCCTTGATCTGGCCGCGCGCCACGAAGCCCTGATTACGATTGAAGAGGGTGCCGTGGGCGGGTTTGGCAGCCATGTGGCGCAAATGCTGGCCGAAGAAGGCGTGTTTGACAGCGGCCTTAAATATCGCTCAATGGTGTTGCCCGACACGTTTATCGACCAATCCTCGCCCGAGGACATGTATCGCACGGCGGCTCTATCGGCGGCGGATATCGAGGCAAAGGTGTTGGAGGTTCTGGGCGTGGTGCGATTGGATGCGAAAGCAGACCGCGCCTAACCGGCTATACCTGTTTCGATCATCAACCAATAGGCAATGGCGGAACTGGCGCAGGTCCAGACATAGCCCAGCACGATAAACGCGCCATCGCGGGCCAAAAGGCCAATGGCAAAAAACGCGATGGCCGTGGCCAAAAAGGATGTCACAAATGGCAGGACTTCGAGCAGCGGGATCACCATGGTGATGGCGATGATTGTCAGCAATGTCGCGATATTCGCCCCGCGCGTCACCAACCAGGTCAGCCGTTTTTCCATGCGCGCGTCGATCCACCGGCTTGGGCGGCGGAGCCACCCCACGGCCCGGATCAGCCGTTCGGCTTTCACGCTGCGCTTTTTGATCACGCTGGGCAACCATACATGCGGACGCCCGAACAGCTTTTGCACCGTGGTCAGAAAGATCAGAACGGCACCAACTGTCGGCAAACCGAAGATCCCCGACAACGGCGAGACAAGGATCAGCGCCGGCACCAGGATGATCGGAGAGAACGACCGTTCGCCCACCTCGGTCAAAATATCCTCCACCGAGGCCGTGCCGCCCTCTGCGGCTGCCTCAACAGCATCGAGAATGTCGCTCAGGCTACGCAGGGACGGGGAGGGGGTGTCGACGCGGGGCGTGACGGTTTCCTGCATGGGGTTCAACTTTCTTCTGCGGTGGTTTCCGCATCCAGCAAGGCACGCAGCCCGTCACGATACGTTGGATAAAGCAACTGTATCCCCAACTCCCGTTTGATCAAATCGTTCCGCACGCGTTTGGATTCGGCGTAGAAGCTGCGCGCCATTGGGGTCATCTTTGCTGTCTCAAAGGCTTCGGCAGGAGGAAGCGGCAGCCCCAAGAGCTCCGCCGCATGGCCGATCACATCCTGCGGCGGGGCGGGGTCGTCATCGCACAGGTTGTAAATACCGCCCGCACGCGGTGCTTGGATGGACGCCTCGAGCACTTGCGCGATGTCCTCGACATGGATGCGGCTGAACACCTGCCCGTCTTTGATGATCCGCCGCGCAGTGCCATTGCGCACTTTGGCAAATGGTCCGCGAGTGGGGCCATAGATCCCCGCCAGCCGGAAGATATGCAGCGGCAGATCGCGGATGGTTTGCCAATCAGCTTCGGCCGCCACGCGACATTTGCCGCGCCGCGTTGATGGGGAGAGGGGGGTCGTCTCATCGACCCAATCACCGCCGTGATCGCCATAAACCCCCGTGGTCGACAGGTATCCTGCCCATGTCAGATGCGGCGCACGGGCGGTGATCTCGGCGCGGTGGTTGCGCAAAAACGGATCACCCTCGGCGTCAGGTCCGGCGCTGATCAACAGATGGCTGGCGCGCGACAGCGGCGCGGTCAAATCATCCGCGCCAATGACCAAGGGCGTGATGCCGTCGGCCCAATGCCGATCCGTTTTATCGGTGCTGCGCGTGGTGCCATAGATCGTCCAGCCCTGCGGCACGAGGCGGCGGGCTAAAGCCTGTGCGCTATAGCCATGACCGTATGAAAAAAGAATTTTGCCGTGTTGCTCTGTCATGGTGACAGGTTTGGCCGAGCCGCTCGGCCAAGGCAAGGGCAGGTTTGGCCTGATCGCCCGGTGTTACATCGCAGATGGGTCAACACATTCCATAGAAGCCTCCGCAACCATCTGTATGACAGGTTCCCCCTTGCACCTCGGCGTGAATGGGGAAAAGCTGTTCTTATGAGCATAGATTTTCCAAGCTGGGCCGATATGGCCCCCACTCTCGTCGCCGTTGCCGCAGGGCGCGCCCCCGCCGATACCGTTGTGCGCGGCGGGCGATGGGTCAATGTCCACACCCGCGAGGTTCTGAACAATATGGACATCGCCATTGCGGGCGGACGGTTTGCCTATTGCGGGCCGGATGCCAGCCATTGCACCGGGCCGGACACGCAAATCATCGAGGCCGAGGGCCGCTATATGATCCCCGGTCTGTGCGACGCGCATATGCATATCGAAAGCGGCATGTTGATCCCTGCCGAATTTGCCCGTGCGGTGATCCCGCATGGCACCACGTCGATGTTCACCGACCCGCATGAGATCGCGAATGTCCTTGGCCTCGACGGGGTGCGGATGATGCATGACGAAGCCTTGATGCAGCCGGTGAATATCTTCACGCAGATGCCGTCTTGCGCCCCATCTGCGCCGGGATTGGAAACCACGGGCCAAGAGATCAGTCCCGACGACGTCGCCGAGGCTATGGCATGGCCGGGGATTATCGGCCTTGGCGAGATGATGAATTTCCCGGGTGTGATCAATGGCGACCCTAAGATGCTGGCCGAGATCGCCGCAACCCAACGTGCGGGAAAAACCGTTGGCGGGCATTATGCCTCGCCCGATCTGGGCCCTGCCTTTCACGCCTATGTCGCGGGCGGTCCTGCTGATGACCATGAAGGCACCTGCGAGGCCGATGCCATCGCCCGCACCCGCCAAGGCATGCGCGCGATGATGCGGCTCGGCTCGGCGTGGTATGACGTCGAAACGCAGATCACTGCGATCACTGAAAAGGGGCTCGATCCGCGCGGATTTATCCTATGCACCGACGATTGCCATTCCGGCACATTGGTCGAGGACGGCCATATGAACCGCGTGGTGCGTCATGCGATTGATTGTGGTTGTGATCCGCTGATTGCGCTGCAAATGGCGACGATCAACACCGCCACGCATTTCGGGTTGGAGCGCGAGATCGGCTCGATCGCGCCGGGGCGGCGGGCGGATATGATCCTGACCTCGGATCTCAAAACCCTGCCGATTGAACAGGTGATCGCGCGCGGCAAAACCGTAGCCAAGGACGGTAAATGCCTCGTCGATTGTCCGCATTACGCGTGGCCCGATACGGCGCGGCAAACCGTGCATTTGGGTCATGCCCTGACCGAGACGGATTTCGATATCCCCGCGCCGGAGGGCGCCAATCACGTCACCGCCCGCGTCATTGGCGTGGTGGAAAATCAAGCGCCGACCAAAGCCCTGACCGCTGATCTAAAGGTCAGCGAGTCGCGCGTTGAAATGGATGGCGCGCAGGATATATGCCAAATTGCCTTGGTTGAACGCCACCGCGCCACCGGCGGTGTTGTGAACGGGTTCGTGTCGGGTTTCGGATACAACGGCCGCATGGCCATGGCCAGCACCGTCGCCCACGACAGCCACCATATGATCGTCGTCGGCACAGACCGCGAGATGATGGCGGCAGCAGCGAACCGTTTGGCCGAGGTCGGCGGTGGCATCACCATTTGGAAGGACGGGGCCGAACTAGCGCTTGTCAAATTGCCGATCGCGGGGTTGATGTCGGATGCGCCTGCGGCCGAGGTGGCCGCCGATGCAGGCGCGATGATGGCGGCGATGGCGGCCTGCGGATGCACATTGAACAACGCCTATATGCAACATTCGTTGTTGGCGCTTGTGGTTATTCCGGAGCTGCGTATTTCTGATTTGGGGTTGGTGGATGTGACCCGTTTTGAATTGACTGATCTGATGGTGGATAACGCATGAACGACGACAAACAAGGCTTGCCGGTGCTGACACCCACGCCCTCCGCCCCGCGAAGCTTCGACGATGCCAAGGCGGCCGTGGCACATTTGATCGTGCTCTATGAGGAGGCGACGGCCTTCTTGTGCGACAACTTCCGCCTTGCGATGAAAAACGGCCACCCCAACGCCCGCATGCGCGCCTTTTATCCGCAAATATCCGTCACCACCCGCAGCTTTGCCCAAATCGATAGCCGTCTGAGTTTTGGATATGTCGCCGGCCCCGGCACATTTACCGCAACCATCACGCGGCCGGATTTGTTTAAATCCTACCTTGAGCAGCAAATCGGGCTTTTGCTTGAAAACCACAAAGTGCCGGTCGAAATCGGCCCTTCGACAACGCCCATGCCGGTGCATTTTGCTGTGGCGGGAACGGGGGGCATGACCGTCCCGCAGGAAGGCGCGGCGAAATTTACCCTGCGCGATGTGTTCGACGTTCCGGACCTGACCACGACCAATGATGATATCGTCAACGGCACCTATGTTCCCACCGAGGGCGGGCCGGGCGCCTTGGCCCCTTTCACGGCGCAACGGGTGGATTATTCACTGGCGCGGCTGGCGCATTATACCGCCACCGATCCGGGACATTTCCAGAACCATGTGTTGTTCACCAATTACCAGTTCTATGTCTCGGAATTTGAAGCCTTTGCGCGCAGCGTTCTGGCCGATCCGGACAGTGGATATACCAGTTTCGTCAGCACCGGAGATGTCGAAATCACCCATGCCGATGCGCCGATCCCGCCGACGATGAAAATGCCGCAGATGCCTGCCTACCATCTCAAGCGCGCCGATGGGTCCGGGATTACTCTGGTCAACATCGGGGTTGGCCCGTCGAACGCCAAAACCGCCACCGATCATATCGCGGTTTTGCGCCCGCATGCATGGATCATGGTCGGACATTGCGCGGGTTTGCGTAATTCGCAAAGTCTGGGGGATTTCGTTCTCGCACATGCCTATCTGCGCGAAGACAAGGTGTTGGATGATGATCTGCCGGTCTGGGTGCCGATCCCCGCTTTGGCGGAAATCCAAATCGCGCTTGAGACCGCTGTCGAGAAAGAGACGGAGTTCGCGGGCTATGATCTCAAGCGTGTGATGCGGACCGGGACGGTGGCCAGCCTCGACAATCGCAATTGGGAATTGCGTGACCATACCGGTCCGGTGCAGCGGCTGAGCCAATCGCGCGCCGTGGCGCTTGATATGGAAAGCGCGACGATCGCTGCCAACGGGTTTCGGTTTCGGGTGCCCTATGGAACGCTTCTGTGCATCTCTGACAAGCCCCTGCATGGCGAATTGAAGTTGCCGGGCATGGCCTCGGATTTCTATAAAACCCAAGTGGCACGGCACTTGATGATCGGGATTCGGGCGATGGAGAGCCTGCGCGAAATGCCACTGGAGCGTATCCACAGCCGCAAATTGCGCTCATTTGACGAGACGGCCTTCCTGTGATCAGGGATAAACTTCCCAAAATGTGTTATTTCCACTTGTTTCGCACCACAATTCGTTGTGTAGCTACGCAACATAAGGTTATATAACGCCAATGAGGCCCCATAGATCGGGCAAGTGAAGGAGACCACAGAATGTCGAAACCAATGACTAAAACCCAGCTTGTTGCCGCTCTGGCCGAAGAAATGGGCAGCGATAAGAAATCCGCAAGTGGCGCGCTCGACGCGATCGTTGCAATCATCACCAAAGAAGTGTCCGCTGGCGGCGCTGTGACCCTGCCCGGCGTTGGCAAAATTTACTGCCGTGAGCGCCCCGAGCGCATGGTGCGCAACCCGGCCACCGGCGAGCAGATCAAGAAAGAAGCTGACAAGGTCGTGAAAATGACCATCGCCAAAGCGCTCAAAGACAGCGTCAACGGCTAAGCTTGCATCTTTGCCAAGTTTTCGAAAGGGTCGCCGGTAAGGCGGCCTTTTTGCGTTTGGGCGCTTTCTCTTGATCGGATTGGAGACACGATGAACCTGCGCGCGATGTTGATGGGGCTGGCCTTTGCCCTGATGTGGTCTTCGGCTTTTACGTCGGCGCGGGTGATCGTGGCCTATGCGCCGCCATTGGCATCCTTGTCGTTGCGGTTTCTGCTGTCGGGTTTGATTGGGGTGGCGATTGCATTTGCGATGGGTCAACGGTTTAACCTGACCCGCAGCCAATGGCGTGCGACGGTGATTTTCGGGATCTGTCAAAACGCGCTCTATCTCGGTTTGAATTTTGTCGCGATGCAAACCATTGAGGCATCGCTTGCGTCGATCATCGCCTCGTCCATGCCCTTGATGGTGGCGTTGGCCGGTTGGGTCATCTTTCGTGACCGTTTGCCGCGCATGGCGGTGATCGGATTGATTGCAGGTGTGGCAGGCGTGGCGTTGATCATGGGCGCGCGGTTGCAAAGCGGAGTAGACAGCTATGGCTTGCTGCTTTGCCTGATTGCGGCGGCGGCGTTGACCGTTGCGACATTGTCGGTACGCGGCGCGGTGTCGGGCGGGAATGTGATGATGATCGTCGGGCTGCAAATGCTGGTTGGGTCTGCCTGTCTCGCTGTGGTGTCAGGATTTACCGAAACGCTAGAGGTCACATGGTCCGCGCCGTTGGTCATCGCGTTCATCTATACCACTTTGGTGCCGGGGCTTTTGGCGACATGGGTGTGGTTCACTTTGGTTGGCATGATCGGCGCAACCAAAGCCGCAACCTTCCATTTCCTCAACCCGTTTTTTGGTGTGGCGATTGCTGCGGTGGTCATCAACGAAAGCATTGGCTTGCGTGATGTCATTGGCGTGGGGATCATTGCGGCGGGAATTTTGGCGGTGCAGTTGTCGAAGCAGCAGCCCCCCGTGCTTCAGGCCAAGGCATAGAGCCGTGCCGAGAGGGTGGCAAAGCACGCCGTCTAGAGACCAACCGCGCCGCCCAACGGATGTGCATCGCATCGCGTCAAGGCAGTGCATCTATGCGCGGGGTAAACGGCTTGAAAAACCCCCGCCCGATCAGCGTTAAAACCGGCGGGGTGAGGAGGGCACAGGGGGCGCCCGCCGGATTATCCGATCTTGCCGCGTGTCTCGCCTGCGGCGCCGCCAATTTGGCCACGATGTAGCAACACATGATCCAAAATCACGCAGGCCATCATCGCCTCGGCCACCGGCACGGCGCGAATGCCGACACAGGGATCATGACGGCCCTTGGTGATGATTTCGGCCGATTGACCGGATTTGGTGATCGTCTGGCGCGGCTTCAGGATCGATGACGTGGGTTTCACCGCAAAGCGCACAACCAGATCCTGACCCGTGGAAATTCCGCCTAAAATCCCGCCCGCGTGGTTGGATGAATAGACGGGGTTGCCGTCATTACCCATGAAAATCTCGTCGGCATTCTCTTCGCCGGTCAGCTCTGCGGCTGCCATGCCTTCGCCGATCTCGACGCCTTTGACGGCGTTGATGCTCATCATCGCGGCAGCCAAATCAGTGTCTATCTTGCCGTAAACCGGCGCGCCAAGACCGGCGGGCACACCGCGCGCCACGACCTCGACCGCCGCCCCGACCGAGTTGCCGCTTTTGCGCAGGGCATCCATGTAATCGGCCCATTCACCGGCGGCGATCGCATCGGGGGACCAAAAGACGTTGTTGCCGATCTCGGCCCAATCGAACCGTTCGCGGTCGATTTTATGCGGGCCGATTTGCGTGAGATATCCGGTGATCTCGACGTTGGGCAAAAGCGATTTCAAGGCCGCCCGCGCCAATCCGCCTGCGGCCACCCGCGCGGCTGTTTCGCGCGCCGAGGACCGCCCGCCGCCGCGATAATCGCGGATGCCGTATTTTTGCCAATAGGTGATATCCGCATGGCCGGGGCGGAATTTTTCGGCGATGTCGCCGTAATCTTTTGACCGCTGATCGGTGTTGCGGATCATCAATTGTACCGGCGTTCCGGTGGTTTGCCCTTCGAACACGCCGGACAGAATTTCGACCTCATCGGCTTCGCGCCGCTGCGTGGTGTATTTGCTGGTGCCGGGTTTACGTTTGTCGAGCCAATGTTGGATCATGGCTTCGTCCACGGCTACGCCGGGTGGGCACCCGTCAACCGTCGCGCCCAATGCAGGGCCGTGGCTTTCGCCCCATGTGGTGACGCGAAAAAGATGTCCGAATGAATTTAGCGACATAGGCGGCTCCTGTGGCGGCTCGCATTTTCTTTTACCTGCTCTATCAACTGCTCATGTCAGAGGCAATCTTCCGCGTTGTTTCGCGCAAAGCGTGCATAAATTTTGCGTTTCACGCAAAGCGTGCAAAACTCCTCACATAAGCAACAGGAAGGAAAGACAATGACACGCGAAACGGAAAGCGGGGCAAGTGGCGGCAAGCCGTCAAAAATGTCCCTGACGACGCAAATCATGTTGGCCATGCTTGGCGGGCTGATCCTTGGTGTGATCTTTAACAAGATCGGGTCCGATTTCATCAATACCCATATTGTCGGCGGACTGTTCGCCATGATCGGCAAGATGTTCGTCAACGCCTTGAAAATGTTGGTGGTGCCGCTGGTGTTCTTCTCTTTGATCTGCGGCGTGACAGGGATCGGTGATATCCGCATTCTGGGCCGTGTCGGCGGCAAAAGCTTTGTGCTTTATTTGACCACGACGGCGATTGCGATTGCCGTGGCGATTATTCTTGCTTCGATGATTGGGCCGGGCAAAGGGTTTGTCATGGATGGCATCGACACCTCCGGTGTGACGGGCCGCGAGGCCCCCACTGTTTGGGACGTTTTTGCGGGGATCGTTCCCACCAATCCGGTCGCGTCCTTCGCCAATGGCGAGATGCTACAAATCATCTTTTACACGGTGATTTTGGGGGTGGCTGTTTTGATGCTCGGCCGGAAATCCAAAGGGTTTGTGGAAGCCAGCGAATATATGAACGAAGTGATGATGAAGGTCGTCGGCATCGTCATGGCCTTTGCCCCCATTGGCGTGTTTTGTTTGATCGCCAAGACCTTCACCGAACAGGGGATCGAATTGTTCCTGCCGGTGTTGGCCTATGTTGTCACCTTGGTTTTGGCGCTGTTTGTGCATCTCTTCGTGACGCTGATGATCATGCTCAAATTGCTTTCGGGGCTTAGCCCCCTAACCTTCATGCGCAAAATTCGCCCTGCGCAGATTTTTGCCTTTTCCACCGCGTCGAGCAACGCCACGATCCCCGTGACTTTGCGCTGCGTGACGGAACGGGTCGGCGTCAACAATTCGGTCGGCTCCTTCTGCGTGCCTTTTGGCGCGACGATCAACATGGATGGCACCGCCATTATGCAAGGCGTCGCCACGGTGTTCCTGGCCAATGTCTATGGCATTGATCTGGGGCTTGGCGGTTATGTAACGGTGATTGCTATGGCGGTTCTGGCGTCTATCGGGACGGCGGGCGTACCGGGCGTGGGTCTGGTGATGCTGACCATGGTATTGGGGCAGGTGGGCCTTCCGATCGAGGGCATTGCGCTTATCCTCGGGGTGGACCGGTTGATGGATATGATCCGCACGGCGGTCAACATCACCGGCGATGCGGTCGTCACCTCCATCGTCGCCAAAAGCGAGGGTAAGGTTGATATGGCAATATTCAATGATCCCGATGCAGGCATCCTGACCAGCGACGATCTGGATATTGACAAGGCTGCCGAGGCGGAGCTTGCGCAATACGCCAAGCCGCACTAGCACGGCACATCAACAAACGGGGCGCGGTGGCACGGGAAATCCCCTTGCCACCGCGCCCCGCGCCGCCTAGATTCCGCCTTGCCTCGGGGTGCCGCGCATATGCGGCTGAGATGCACTTCTGCGAACCCGTTGAACCTGAACCGGTTAAGACCGGCGGAGGGAAGGTTTGGATATGCTCCACGCACCCATTCCGCCCAATAGAAATTAGGAGGATGCCGTGAAGTATCTTGCACTCGCTACGGGGCTTTTCGCAGCCAGCACCGCGTTGGCCGAAACGCCCGTATTGACCATCTACACCTACGACAGCTTTGACACTGAATGGGGCCCCGGCCCTGCGGTCGAGACGGCCTTTGAGGAGGTCTGCGCGTGCGATCTTCAATTTGTCGCGGCAGGGGATGGCGCATCGCTTTTGGCGCGGATCAAATTGGAGGGCGCACGGACAAAGGCTGACGTTGTTCTGGGCCTCGACAACAATCTGATCGCGGCCGCCCGTGACAGCGGTCTTTTTGCCCCCTCCGGGATTAGTGCCGATTATGCTCTGCCAATCAAATGGGAGGATGACACATTTGTGCCGTTTGACTGGGGTTATTTCGCTTTCGTGAAAAATGCGGGCCTCGATGCGCCCACCGATTTCAAGGCTCTGGCAGAGTCGGATTTGAAGATCATCATTCAGGATCCGCGCTCGTCAACGCCGGGTCTTGGTTTGTTGATGTGGGTCAAAGCGGCCTATGGTGACGACGCGCCCGCCGTTTGGGAGGCGCTGTCGGATAATATCGTCACCGTGACCAAAGGTTGGTCCGAGGCATACGGCCTGTTCCTCGAAGGCGAATCCGACATGGTGCTCAGCTATACCACCTCGCCCGCCTACCATTTGATTGCGGAAGAGGATGACAGCAAAAATGTCGCGGCCTTCTCCGAAGGCCATTATCTTCAAGTCGAAGTGGCCGCAAAAATCGCCGGCACGGATCAACCGGAATTGGCCGACAGGTTCCTTGCCTTCATGCTTTCGGATGCCTTCCAAACCATCATTCCAACGACCAACTGGATGTATCCGGCGATCACGCCTACCGGCGGACTGCCTGAAGGGTTCGAAACGCTTGTGACACCGGACAAAGCCTTGATGACACCTCTGGCCGATGCGCCGCAAATGCGTGAGGAGGCTTTGGCCGAATGGCTCACGGCGCTGTCCCAATAAAGCGCATTGATTTGAACGCAGGGGCGGGGATCGCGGCGGCAGGGTTTGTCGTGGTGATGATCCTCGCCCCTCTGGTTGCTGTCGCTCTGCGCGCCGAATCCGGTGCGCGGTTCGGGGCTGGCGATCTTGCCGCTTTGCGCTTCACCGTGGTGCAAGCGGGGTTGTCAGCGTTGTTCTCAATCGCTTTGGCGGTGCCGGTCGCGCGGGCGTTGGCACGGCGCAGGTTTTGGGGGCGCGGTGCCTTGATCACGCTTCTCGGCGCCCCGTTCATTTTGCCGGTGATCGTGGCGATCCTTGGTCTCTTGGCGATTTTCGGGCGCGGCGGCTTGTTGAACGCAGGATTGGCGGCATTGGGCCTACCTGCCGTTCAAATATACGGGCTGCATGGCGTGGTTTTGGCACATGTTTTCTTCAATCTACCGTTGGCCACACGTATTATCTTGCAGGGCTGGCAAGCGATACCGGCGGAACATTTCCGCCTTGCCGCCTCTCTCGGATTCCGCCCACGCGATGTGTTTTGGCGGATCGAGGCACCGATGTTGCGCGCCTATCTTCCGGGCGCGGCATTGATTGTGTTTGCGATTTGCCTGTCGAGCTTTGCTGTGGCGCTGACCCTTGGCGGTGGACCGCGCGCGACCACATTGGAGTTGGCCATATACCAAGCCTTCACCTTGGATTTTGATCTGGCGCGGGCGGCTGGGCTGGGGCTTGTGCAATTGTGTCTTGTGGGCATTGCGGCGCTTGGCGCGGCAACTGTGGCGCGGGCGGACGGATTCGGGCGGGGCATGGACGGGCGGGTCGAGCGGTTTGATGCGGGCGGCTGGATGCAACGGATTGCTGACGCGTTGACGGTTGCACTGGCCACGCTGTTTGTGGCCGGGCCGGTGGCGATGATCCTCTGGCGCGGCGCATGGGGCAGCGCGCAGATGAGCGCCGATGTCTGGGCGTCGGTCCTTGCCGCCAGCGGTCATTCCTTGGTTATCGCACTCTTGGCAACGGCGTTGACGTTGACGTTGGCCTTGGGGCTTTCAATGGCACGCTGGCGCTGGGCAGAGGGGCTTGGGCTCTTGGGTGTGGCTGTGTCGCCTTTGGTGATCGGAACCGGGCTTTTTATTATGATCAATCCGTTTTTTGCGCCGGCGGGTCTTGCCTTGCCGGTGACCGTTGCCGTGAATGCCTTGATGGCGTTGCCTTTTGCGGTGCGGGTCATTGCCCCGGCCGTGCGCCGCGCCGAGACGGATTTTGGCGTTCTGGCGGATCAACTGGGTTTAACGGGCGTGGCGCGGCTGCGGTTGTTGATCCTGCCCCGCAGCCGCAGCGCCCTAGGTTTTGCCGCCGGGTTGAGCGCGGCCTTGGCGATGGGAGATCTGGGTGTGGTGGTGTTGTTTGCCGATCCCGAATGGGCGACCTTGCCGTTGCAAATTTATCGCCTGATGGGGGCGTATCAAATGCAAGCGGCTTCCGGTGCGGGGGTGGTGTTGCTCGCGTTGAGCCTTGGGTTGTTCTGGATTTTCGATCAAAGGGGGCGGCGCGATGTTGACGCTTGAGGGCCTATGTATTCAGCAAGACGATTTCACCCTGTCCGCCGATCTAAGCATCGCGGCGGGCGCGCGCGTGGCGGTGGTTGGCCCCTCTGGTGCGGGCAAGTCGACGTTTCTGGGGGCCATGGCGGGATTTGTGCCATTGACCAAGGGACGGATCACATGGAAGGGGCAAGATTTGACCGATGCTGCCCCTGCGGTGCGCCCGATTGCGATGCTGTTTCAGGACCACAACCTGTTTCCGCACCTCACGGCGGCGCAAAACATCGGGCTTGGCTTGCGTCCTGATCTTCGGTTGAGCACGGCGCAGCGCGGCGCGGTGGACCGTGCGCTCGAGCAGGTCGGATTGCAGGGGCTCGGCCCGCGTAAGCCCTCGCAGCTGTCGGGCGGGCAACAAAGTCGCGTGGCCATTGCGCGGGTCTTGTTGCAAAACCGTCCGGTGATCTTGCTGGATGAACCCTTTGCGGCGCTGGGTCCCGCGCTCAAGGTCGAAATGCTTGATCTGGTGGCGCAAATGGCGGCGCAGCAGGCCGCGACACTGTTGATGGTCAGTCACGACCCCGATGATGCGGCGCGGCTTTGTCCGCAGACGGTGTTGGTCGCCGAAGGGCGGGCCTTTGCGCCGCAAGACACCTCTGTGCTCTTGGCCGATCCACCGCCGGCCCTGCGGGCGTATCTGGGATAGCTGCTAAGGCAGGCGCGCCGTGATTTTTCCACGCGGTTGGATCGTGGCGGGATGCCACCGGCGGGGATATTTAGAGGCGATTATTTGCTTTATAAACCCACGGTTACGGCTGAGACCAGCCTAAGGATCGGGTGAACTATCCTTGATGCCGCAAAACAAGGCCAAAAGTAGCATCGCCCCAAAAGGATTGATGAAAAGTGCAGAAATTTGCCACAACAGGCGATCTTGGCCACGTATCTCAGCCATATCCCCAACGATAACAAACAAGGTCCACATAATCCAAATGCCAATGGGAAGAGATAGCAGTGGTATTACGATTTCCATCAGCCGTCACTCTTTGGTTCTGGCGTCGGCTTCACCCGATTTTCGTTGAACTGCGCTTTGTCGTCGTCCGTCCCGATCTCGTGGGCGGCCTCTTTGAAGCAGTCTCGTTGGGATTTTTCTATGCTCATCCATTTTCTTCCAAGCTTAGTTTCTTAGGCTTCTTAAGTTGGGCTGGGGCGTCGAGGCCGGGCTTTGGCCGTAATTCTGACAGGCCGCTTTTTACCCGGTCTGGCGGCTCCTTTGCAACGATCAGTATGAGCAGCAGCGTTTCCTCGTCACTGATCCTTATTCCTTTCGTTGGTCAAATATATAGTTGTTGACCTGCTCCCCATTGAGTCCGCTAATTTAGGTTAGCTCTGTTCAGGTTTTGGTCTTCCTTTGACCGGTTAGCATATTCTGCTGGCGTCAGGCCAGCGAGGCTTGTGTGTGGACGGTGGT
>NZ_KZ826483.1 GCF_003205515.1 Litorivita pollutaquae | reverse complement strand
ATGAGCGGCAAGGGTAACTGCTATGACAACGCGGCTGTCGAAACCTTCTTCAAAACCATCAAGTCAGAACTGATCTGGCGGCATTCATGGGAAACACGGCGGAAGGCAGAGATCGCGATCTTCGAATGCATTAACGGGTTCTACAATCCGCGCCGCCGACACTCAGCATTAGGCTGGAAAAGCCCGGTCGCTTTTGAACGGAAAGTGGCTTAAACGAGCACTTGGAGCGGCACAAAAGCGTGACAGGTCCACCCAGAATGTCGATGCTAGAATAACCTTTAGATAAGACTTCCGAGGATGCGGTAAATGGAAGGGATCGATGTAAGAAAACCACTGTTTCCGATCCCAACCGTTGTCAGAACATTAAGAACAGAAATAACAGAGTAAGGGACCCGCATTTGCGGCGCTGCATGTGCTCGATATAAGTTCAGAGAGAGAATTAGCCCAACAACAACAAGAAAAACAGGTAGCGCGCGAAATACCGTATCTGGAAAAGTGATTTGCCCCAGTTTAAGCACCCACGATATTCCAACATTAATCAAAACGAAAAATACGCCTTCTCTCACCTTTCATCTCCCTCAATGGCAGATTGTACATCCAGCCATACTATCATTGCGTCATCATCGATATTCATGGAGAGCAGAAGCCCACTCTCGACAAAGCATTAGAAACATTATTTAACGAACTCAAACTGCTTTTGTAACAAGTAGCAATGGGTTACATGAGATCGCTACCGATACAAAATCAAAGCATGTCAATCAACCCATGGGAACCAAGACATGCAACAACGAGAGATTTTGGAGCGTCTTGAGCTGAAGTGGTCCGGCAAAACAGGACAGCTTGTTGATAAGGATTTCGTGGGCCACATGATTGAACAGGCCGCATGTGGCCACTACGACGTTCCCGATCTTGTTCTCTCCGCGGCAGGAAGAGTGGGCACTGCTCTTAAGTTTGGTGTCAGTCACTTTGACAAATTGGATCGAGGTCATATGGAGATGTTGTCGGTGATAATCACGGATATTCTTTTCCGACGGTCGGATCGGCCCGCATAATCTTATTGAAGCACATAACAGACGCGCTCTTGGGCTTTACAGCAATCCGGGTAACCAACAGGTATAATTGAAAGATTTGGTGCGGGCGGTGGGAGTCGAACCCACACGGGCATTCGCCCAACAGATTTTAAGTCTGGTATGTCTACCATTCCATCACGCCCGCATCTGGCGTTGTTCTTCAATTTTCAGTTTCGGGCCTATATCGGGCCTAGAAACCGTCTCGTCTTCGCAACGCCTTGTTCCGTAAGCATATCTCTGCACAGACGCAAGGATTTTAAGTCTGGTATGTCTACCATTCCATCACGCCCGCATCATTCTCCCTATACCCCCCCCGACAGCCAAGGTCGAGAGGTGCCGGGCGTTAAAGCCGGTCACCAAGGGCAGTTTCCTTCACTGCCTCCATCGCCACATAGGTCGAAGTCGACGCCACATGCGGCAAGGTTGAAATATCTTCCGCCAGAACCCTGCGGTATTCGGCCATATCCTGTGTGCGCACCTTGAGCAGGTAGTCGAAATTTCCTGCAATCATATGCGCTTGTTCGATGGCGCCGACCTTGGAGACCGCTGCATTGAACGCCGCCAAAGCCGCCTCGCGCGTGTCAGTGAGCCGCACTTCGGCAAAGGCAATGTGATCGAACCCGAGCCGGATCGGATTGACCATGGCCCGATATCCGGTGATCACCCCCGCCTCTTCCAGTCGCCGCAGCCGTGCTTGGGTCGGGGATTTCGACAACCCGATGCGTTTGGCCAGATCAGTGATCGAAATACGCCCATCCGAAGCCAGAACCGCAAGAATCGACCGATCAAACCGATCCATGTCTGAAAAATCACTTTGCATCTTTTCTGCCCATTATTCAGTCTAATTCCCTACAATATTCGATCATCACGGAAATTTAGCAACATATATTCGCGCTATCATGCTAAAAATGACTGGAGCCAAATCATGCATCGCCCCCCTGCCCGCCCCGCCATTGACAGCAAAACCTTCGACACGTCCGACGCACATCTGGCGGAGCTGATCGCTGCGGCCAATCTTTCGGTCGATGACCGCGCCACCATTGCCGCACGCGCCGCCTCATTGGTGCGCAAAATCCGCAGCACCGCACGCCCCGGATTGATGGAGGTCTTCCTCGCGGAATATGGGTTGTCGACCGACGAAGGCATCGCCTTGATGTGTTTGGCCGAAGCGCTGCTTCGCGTGCCGGACAGCCCGACCATTGATGCGCTGATCGAGGACAAAATCGCCCCCTCCGACTGGGCCGGCCACTTGGGGCGCTCGACCTCGCCGCTGGTCAATGCCTCGACCTGGGCGCTGCTGTTGACGGGGCGGGTGCTCAACCCCGCATCAGGCGGTCCCGTGGCGCATTTGCGCGGCGCGTTGCGGCGTCTGGGCGAACCGGTGATCCGTGCCGCCGTCGGCCGCGCGATGCGCGAAATGGGGCGGCAATTTGTATTGGGCGAAACCATCACCGCAGCCATGCGCCGCGCCGCCGAGGACGAAGAAAACGGCTATCGCTATTCTTACGACATGCTCGGCGAAGCCGCCCGTACCGCCCAGGATGCCCAAGCCTATTTCGACGCCTATCTGACGGCGATAAAATCCATTTCTTCGGCATGTGACAGCGACGATCCGCGCCAGAACCCCGGCATTTCAATCAAACTTTCAGCCCTCTACCCCCGGTATGAAGAGGCACAACATGCAAAGGTTTTATCCGTTCTCACGCCGCGGGTTATTGCGCTATGCGTTGCGGCCAAATCGGCCAACATGGGCCTCAACATCGACGCCGAGGAAGCCGCGCGGCTCGCGCTTTCGCTTGATGTGATCGAAGCCGCACTGGCCGACCCCGCTTTGGCAGGGTGGCAGGGATTCGGCGTTGTGGTCCAAGCCTATGCGCCGCGCGCCAGCACGGTGATTGACTGGCTATGCTCGCAAGCGAAAACCCACAATCGCCGGCTGATGGTGCGGTTGGTCAAAGGTGCATATTGGGACAGTGAAATCAAATGGGCACAGGTCAAGGGGCTTAGCGGTTTTCCGGTCTGGACCGAGAAAGCCCAAACCGACGTAAGCTACCTGTCCTGCGCGCGCAAATTGCTTGAGGCACGGGCGCATCTGTATCCACAGTTCGCCACCCATAACGCCCATAGCGCCGCCGCAGTTTTACATATGGCCACCGCCCTTGGCGTGCAAAAAACCGAATTCGAATTTCAACGCCTGCACGGGATGGGCGCGGCCTTGCATGGATTTTTGCACCGCGACGAGGGCGCCGCCTGCCGGATCTATGCGCCGGTCGGTGCACACCGGGACTTGCTGGCCTATCTGGTGCGGCGGCTTTTGGAAAACGGTGCCAATTCCAGCTTCGTCAACCAAATCGTCGATGAAGATGTCGCGCCCGAAACCGTGGCTGCGGATCCGTTTGCCGCCATAACGTCCGGTGCGACCGCCGCGCACGCCCTGCGCCGTGGCAGCGATCTTTTTGCCCCCGAACGCGCCAATGCAAAGGGTTGGGATTTGGACCATCGCCCGACATTGGCTGCCATCGAAGCGGCCCGCGCGCCATTTGCGCAAGCGCTGTGGACCGCCGCGCCGCGACTGGCGGAGGGCCCCTCTCAAGACGTGGCCAAAACCATGCCCGTCCACAGCCCCGCCAGTGGTGCAATAATCGGCCATGTCGCTGCCGCCACACGCACCGATATCGCCGCCGCATTTGCAGGGGCCGCCCCATGGAACGTGCCCTGCCCCACACGCAAGGGAACATTGAATCGAGCCGCCGATCTCTTCGAGATGCACTTCGGCGAAATCTTTGCCCTGTTGGCGCATGAGGCGGGAAAAACCCAACCCGATGCGGTCGCGGAATTACGCGAAGCTGTTGATTTCCTGCGCTATTACGCCGCGCAGGCAACCGATCGCCCCGGCGAGGCGCGGATTTTTGCCTGCATCGCGCCATGGAACTTTCCCTTGGCTATTTTTACCGGCCAAATCGCCGCCGCGCTGGCTATGGGACAAGCGGTGATCGCCAAACCCGCAGGGCAAACCCCGTTGATCGCAGATCTGGCAGTGCGCCTGTTGCTGCAAGCGGGCGTGCCGCAGGCGGCATTACAACTGCTCCCCGGCGGGCCGGACGTCGGCGCCGCGCTTACCGCCCATGCCCGTCTTGGCGGTGTGGCCTTCACCGGATCGACCGCCACAGCATTGAAAATTCGCAGCGCGATGGCCGCCCACGGGCCCGCCGGTGCACCGTTGATTGCCGAAACCGGCGGATTAAACGCCATGCTGGTCGACAGCACCGCGCTGCCCGAACAGGCGGTGCAATCCGTGATCGAAAGCGCGTTTCAATCGGCGGGACAGCGCTGCTCCGCCCTGCGCTGTCTCTATGTTCAAGACGACATCGCAGACGGGTTTACCAAAATGCTCACCGGTGCAATGGACCTGTTGGAAACTGGCGCCCCATGGCACTTGCACACCGACAGCGGACCGGTGATTGACGACGAGGCCGCGCAAAATATCCGCGCTTACATCGAAGCCGCCAGCGCCGAAGGCCGGCTGCTCCACCAAGGCAGAGTGTCCAGCGATCTGCCTGCGGCGGCGGCGCAGCGGTTCATCCCGCCCACCCTTATCGCAGTAGACGGCATCACCGATATGAACCGCGAGGTTTTCGGACCTGTGCTGCATATCGCCCGGTTCCGCGCCTGCGATTTGACCCGCGTTATCGACGATATAAATGCCACCGGATACGGATTGACCTTCGGCCTGCACAGCCGGATCGACGACCGTGTCGATGCCATTGCCAGCACAATCCATGCCGGCAATACCTATATCAACCGCAATCAGATCGGCGCTATCGTCGGCAGCCAACCCTTTGGCGGAGAGGGGCTATCCGGCACTGGACCAAAAGCTGGCGGACCACTCTACTTGCCGCGATTTGCCCCGCATTCCATAACTCAGAACAATACCGCAGCGTGGGAACGCTCCATGCCGCGCGCACAGGTTGTAAAAGCCTTGCAAGAGGCCGCCGCCGCCGCCATCACCCTGCCAGATCCACAGCGGCTGCCAGGTCCGACCGGCGAACTGAACCGGCTGGGATTTGCCGCGCGCCTTCCAGCGCTTTGCCTTGGGCCAAGCCCCGCCGCCGCCGCCGCCCAAGCCGCCGCCATCGCACGCCTTGGTGGCCGTGCCGCTCCGGCAACGGGCCGCATTGATCCTGCGATGCTCTGCGATTTGGAGGGATTCAGCGCGGTGATATTCTGGGGGCCCGCCGGTGAGGCGCGCGCCTATGCACAGACTTTGGCGACGCGCGCGGGGCCAATCCTGCCGTTGATCACCACCTGGCCGGATCTGGCCCATGTGGTCCACGAACGGCATCTTTGCGTCGACACCACCGCAGCCGGGGGCAATGCCGCCTTGCTCAGCGCCATGTCATAAGCACAATGTCTTAAACACAAAGTCGGGACTGGCGCTCTGACGTCTTGACCTTGGATGCAAACCCCCGCAGCGTGGTGGCATGTTTCCAATCCGCGATCACAACCCATCAGGGTGCACGCCCTATGTCACCTATGCGCTGATTGCGATGAATGTCGCAATTTTCCTGTCCTATTGGGGATTGTTTTCTAACGAGCGCGCGCTGGCGGGATTCTTCTATTCCTGGGCGGTGATCCCCAACCAGATCAGCGATGGCCTAGGTTATCACACGTTGATCAGTTCGATGTTTCTGCACGGCGGGGTGATGCACCTGGCGGGCAATATGTTGTTCTTGTGGATCTTTGGCGACAATTTGGAAGACAAGATGGGGCATATGGCCTATCTGGCCTTCTATCTGGTCTGCGGGATCGGCGCCGGGCTGGCGCAGGTGTTGTCCGAGCCAAGTTCTGCGGTACCTACAGTCGGCGCATCGGGCGCAATTGCCGGGGTCATGGGCGGGTATTTGTTACTCTTCCCCAAGGCCAAGGTCGACATTCTTTTGATCTTCATCATCTTTTTCAGGGTCATCACCGTGCCTGCCTATTTGATGCTCGGCCTGTGGTTCGGGCTGCAACTGGTCTCCAGCTTCGGATCGAACCCGCTTGAAGGCGGCGTCGCCTATTGGGCGCATTCGGGCGGATTTCTCATTGGTGTGGGGCTGACCTTGCCGCTGTTTGTGCGTTACGGCGGAAGGCGATACTGGAACCGAACCCAAGGCCAACCGCCGCATCCCAACGCAACCTATGAAATGCGGCGCACCGCCATTCCGCGGGTAAAGCGCAAATAGGGCGCGGGCGCTTCGCGGCCTTTGGACGCCAATCAAACACCATACGCAATGGAAAAGATCGGAAGGCCGGATATGTCTCACGCTTATACGCTCACATGCCACTGCGGCGCGGTGGCCTTATCGGTACAGCTCAGCGACGGGCTGTCCACGGCGCGGCGGTGCGATTGTTCATTCTGCAGACGGCGCGGCGCGATGGCGGTTTCTGCGCCATTGGACGGGCTCAAGGTCTTGCGCGGCGAGGACGCCTTGACGCTTTACCAATTCGGGACCGGCACCGCGAAACACTATTTTTGTAAACATTGCGGGAACTACACCCACCATCAAAGGCGGTCCAATCCGAATGAATACGGGGTGAATGCCGGTTGCCTCGAGGGCGTGAACCCGCGCGACTTGGATCCTGTGCCATGGGTGGACGGGATCCACCATCCGAGCGACCGATAGGACGCATAGGTCGAAGCGGCAGGATGCCTCCGGCGGGGATATTTTCAGAAAGCAGAAAGGCCGGGATCAGCCTTTACGGATCACTTTGGCGAACTGGTCGAAAATCGGTTCATTCGACGCGATGACTTGGCCGTCATCCACGATATTGCGCCCCGCATCAATGGGTTCAACAAAACCGCCCGCCTCTTTGACGATCAAGATGCCTGCGGCAAGGTCCCATGGTTGCAAGCGGCGCTCCCAAAACCCTTCGTAGCGGCCGGCCGCCACATAGGCGAGATCAAGCGAGGCCGCGCCAAAGCGGCGCACGCCGGCAGTGGCCGGCAAAAGGCGCGCGAGGTCTTGCAAGGTGTCAGGCAGATCTGCGCGCCCCGCAAAAGGCAGGCCAGTGGCGAAAATGCTTTCGATCATCCGGTGACGGGCCGACACACGCAGGCGGCTTTCGTTGAGCCAAGCGCCTTCGCCTTTTTCGGCATGGAACAATTCATCCTTGCAAGGATCATACACCACGCCCGCAACGATATTTCCCTTATGCTCAAGGGCAATCGACACTGCGAAATGCGGCAAACCATGCAGGTAATTCGTGGTGCCATCGAGCGGATCCACGATCCAGCGGCGGGTCGGATCCGACCCCGGGATCTCGCGCCCCTCTTCTTCGGCCAGCCATCCATAGGTCGGGCGCGCGGTCATCAATTCGTCTTTGATAATCTTCTCGGCGGCGATATCGGCGCGGCTGACAAAATCGCCCGCGCCTTTGGTCGAGGCTTGCAGGTTCTCGACTTCGCGGAAGTCTTTCGCCAAGGAGCGGCCCGCCTTGCGTGCGGCTTTGATCATCACATTGAGGTTGGCGCTCTGCATGTCACTTGCTCCTTTGCATCAGGGCGCGCGTATACGCCGATGCGCCGCGCTTGCCAAGGCATTGATTGGCCTTTGGGTTAAGGCGGCTTTGCCCGCGCTATGCCATTTGCAGTTTCTTGGCCTCGATCCCCGCCAACCGGATCAGATCGGCCATAAACGGCTTATTCAGATCATCGGTGCGCGTGGCCGCATAAAGCCGTTTGGTCACGCCAGTCTCGGTCAGCGGGCGGGTGATGTAATCGGAGGAATATTTCACCTCGCGCACCACCCAATCGGGCAAAACCGACACGCCGCGGTTCGATGCCACGAGCAGCAAGATCACAGCGGTCAATTCGACCTGACGCACGGCGGCGGGTTCGACTTTGGCCGGTGTCAGGAGTTCCGAGAAAATATCCAGCCGCGCGCGATCCACCGGATAGGTAATCAACGTCTCGCCGCGAAAATCCTCGGCGTCGATATATTTCTTTTGCGCCAATGGATGATGCGCCGAGGCGACGAAGACCGGCGCATAGTCAAACAGCGGACTAAACGTCACGCCGGGGAGATCTTCGGGATCGGAGGAGACAACAACGTCCACCTCTTCTTTCATCAAGGCAGGCAGCGCGTCAAAGGCCAAACCGGGGCGGATATCGACATCCACATCGCCCCATGTTTTGCGAAATTTTTCAAGCACCGGAAACAGCCATTCAAAACAGGCATGGCATTCAATGGCGATATGAAGCCGCCCCACCGATCCGTCACGCAGGCCGGAAAATTCGCCTTCCAACGCTTCAATCTCTGGCAGGATCTTTTCGGCAAGGCGCAAAAGCCGCATTCCCGCCGCAGAAAGCTTCAAAGGTTTGGAGCGGCGCACGAACAATTCGACCCCTGCCTGATCCTCGAGCCCCTTGATCTGGTGCGACAGGGCGGACTGTGTTATGTGCAGCTGGTCCGCTGCCCGGGCCAAACCGCCCGCCTGATGAATGGCACGGATGGTGCGCAAATGCCGGAATTCGATATGCACGTATGAGCCACTTTCATCTTCGTGTTGAGATTTATGAAATTGTTTCACAATCGTATCTATGCGACAAGATGAAAAATCTATATCAGGTGCCATATGACACAGACCGCTAAGACCAAGACGCCGAACATCAGTTTCGAGTTCTTCCCGCCGCAAAACCTCGAAGCCTCCTTCCGGCTTTGGGATACTGCGCGCGCATTGGCCCCGTTAGACCCGACATTCGTATCGGTGACCTATGGTGCTGGTGGCACGACCCGCGAATTGACCCATGATGCTGTGGCAACGATCCATAAAAACTATGGGCTGAACATGGCGGCGCATTTGACATGCGTTTCGGCCACGCGCGACGAAACCCTTGCAATTGCAAACTCTTATGCCGACGCAGGTGTGACAGAAATCGTTGCGCTGCGCGGGGATCCCCCCAAGGGTAGCACTGGGTTCGAACCGCATCCGGGCGGGTTCAACAACTCCATCGAGTTGATCGAAGCCTTGGCCGAGACCGGAAAATTCCGCCTGCGCGTCGGCGCCTATCCGGAAAAACACCCCGAAGCGCGCGACACCGCCGCCGATGTGGAATTCCTCAAGCGCAAGATCGACGCGGGCGCCCATAGCGCCATCACGCAGTTTTTCTTTGAGGCCGACACTTTCTTTCGCTTCCGCGATGCCTGCGTGAAGGCCGGGATCGACGCGCCGATCATTCCGGGCATCTTGCCGATTGAAAATTGGAAAGGCACGCGCAATTTTGCCCGTCGCTGTGGCACCTCGGTGCCGCAATGGCTCGACGATGCCTTTGAAAATGCCGCCGCGCAGGGGCAAGAGGGTCTTTTGTCCACGGCGCAATGCACCGAACTGTGCAGCGATCTCTTGGAGGGCGGCGTTGAGGATTTGCATTTCTACACGCTCAACAAACCGGCTCTGACCCGTGATGTGTGTCATGCGCTTGGCGTGATGCCGAAAGCGTCTCTCGAAAACGTTGCGTAACGGGATACCGCCCCGACGCCTCCACATCTTGCACCGCGCCGCCCCGCCCGCCACTCTGGCGCGCAATTTGGGGCGGCGCGGTTTGCTTTTGGCATCATCGCGCGCCCCGTCGCCACGAGGAATGACGCAGACATGACCAATGCCCCCTATATCGCCCCGAACACGCGCAACTACGCCAAAAGCCCTGCCGATTTACCGGACCCGAGCCTCGCCCTGTCGCGATCGGGATTGGAATCCATGCAAGCGATGATGGCCGGTGAAACCGCAGGGCCACCGATTTCCGAGGGTATGAATTACGCCATCGACACCGTCGAAGAGGGCCGCGTGGTGTTTCGCGGTGCGCCGCTCTTTGCCCATTGCAATCCGATGGGCACGGTTCATGGCGGGTGGTATGGCACCATATTGGACAGCTGCATGGCCTGCGCGGTGATGACCATGGTGCCGCAAGGATCGACCTATACCACATTGGAATACAAGGTGAATATCACCCGCGCCATTCCCGTCGGAACAGAAGTGATCGCCGTGGGCAACGTTCAACACGCCGGGCGGTCCACCGGGGTTGCAAATGGTGAAATTCGCGGGGCACAGGATGGCAAACTATACGCCACCGGATCGACGACCTGCATCATCATGAAGGTCGGCTAACGCCTGCGACGCAGAACCGCGCCGATCTCGTGACCCAGCACCGCCGCTGCGGACAGCACGCCGCGCGGCATTCGGACCAACAGGCCGGAAAACTCCGCAACCGGCAACGACCTCAACGTCAGGCTTGTAGCGTCCGTATGCTGCGCCATCGGTTCGGGTGCCGGCTGCACCTCGGCCCGTTGCAACAGGCCCAATTGCACATCGCGGCCCATTGCGGTGCCATGAAGCCGTTCGGACGGATCGCGCCCGATTTGCCGTCGCCGCCGCAGCAAGAACAACTTGCCCCACCCGCGCCACGTGCCCACCGAGGGGGCATCGGGGTTGACCTCGAAACCGCCGCGCCAATCCGGCGGCAGGCTTAACCCGCAAGCTTCGGCGCGCTCCAACATCCAGACCAGCGGTATATTCGACAGGGGCCGCGCGGCGTCGCGCCCGCTCAGTTGCCCGCCAACATCGCCATGCGCGCCGGGGAACCAGACCTGTTCAATGCGCCCCGCCGCGCATTTTCGGCTGTCCCAAAGTTCGGGCGCAAAGACCAATCGCGTCTCGTCCAACGCCAGCGCGTGAAAACCGCGCTGCACCGAAGGGCCAAGCTCGTGATTGTGAAACGCATGCGCCTCTTCGGTCCATTTCCACAAGATCGGCAACCGCAGGCCCAGCGCCTTGACCGTGTCCCAAACCCCGACCATTTCAATCCGGCAGGTCGCATGACTATGGGCGGCACGAAACGCTTTACTCGCCGCGCCACCGACGGCACCTTGGTAATGACGATATGCATCGCGGATGTTGCGTTCGTTCGCGGCGTCCTTGCGCAACAATCCCACCGTATCGATCACCCCCGCAAGGCTGCGCACCGCATAGGCGCCGCGTGAATAGCCGAACAAATAGATCGTGTCGCCGTCCTGATACCGGCTGGCGAGCCACCCGTAGGCGCGGCGGATTTGCCGGTTGATCCCCCGCCCCATAAGCACATCGGGGGTGGAGCGCCAATCAGCCCATTGCACCCCCGCCTCGTAATAGACGCTCGCGCCCGTGCCGGACAAAAGCCGGTAAGTCAGCCCCGCGTTCGTCTCAAACCCCACGTCGAGCGAGGACATCGTTCCGTCCAATATGACCACATGGGCCATAGGCGCACGCCCCGCACGGGCGGGTTGGGATTTGCCGCGCCGCCGTCCGGGCCATAGATGCGCAAAAAGCGCCTTATTGAGCTGTCGCCACCGCATCTTCCATCATCTTCCATACTCTCACGGGGGTGAAGGGCATGTCTGCCCGCCGCACCCCGCGCACCCAAAGCGCATCCAGCACCGCATTTGCGGTGGCCGCCATTGACCCGACTGTACCCGCCTCGCCGCAACCCTTCATCCCCATGGGATTGGCTGTCGAGGGCACCGGCAGGGTTTCAAACCCGTACATGGGCACATCATCGGCGCGCGGCATGGCGTAGTCCATGAACGTTGCCGTGAGCAATTGCCCGTCGCCGTCATATCCCACATGTTCCATCAACGCCTGTCCGATGCCTTGGGCGACGCCGCCATGCACCTGCCCTTCGGCCAACATGGGATTAATAAGGTTACCAAAATCATCAGCCACCGTATAGGATTTGACCGCCACATCGCCGGTCTCGCCGTCCACCTCGACCTCGCAAATATGTGCGCCATTGGGGTATGAGCGCCCCGGCAAAGTGGTCGTTTCCTCATGCACCAACAAATCCATGCGCCCGTCATCGCGCGCCATTTCGGCGGCCTCCAAAAGCGTCGGTGTCATGTTGGACCCTGCCGCGCGGAAGGTTTCAGCGTCAAAGGTGATCTGCGCCGCCTCGACCCCCATTTTATCGGCCAAATAAGGCCTGAAGGCTTCGACCATCGTGCCGACCGTCGCCAATGTCGCGGTGCTTTGCGTGGTGACAGAGCGCGACCCGCCCGTGCCGCCGCCGGTTTTGATCCGGTCGCTATCGCCCTGCACAACGCCGATCAGATCCGCCGGAATACCGGTTTGATCCGACAGAAACTGCGCATAGACCGTTTCGTGGCCCTGCCCGCCCGATTGCGTGCCGACATAGATGCTCACCGTGCCATCCTCGTTAAATTCCACTTTCGCGGTCTCCGAAGGATCGCCCATAATGCTTTCGATATAATAACAAATGCCAAGACCGCGCAAATTGCCTCTATTTTCGGCGGCACGGCGGCGGGCGGCAAATCCTTTGACATCGGCTTTGGCCTCGGCGCGGTCCAAAAGGCGCGCAAATGCGCCAACGTCATAGGTTTCGCCCGTGACCGAGGTATAGGGAAAATCGCCCTCTTTGATAAAGTTGATCCGGCGCAGGTCAAACGGATCGACGCCGAGTTCGCGCGCCGCCATATCCATCACCCGCTCCAGCAGGTAAATCGCCTCTGGCCGGCCCGCGCCGCGATAGGCATCGACTTGCGTGGTGTTGGTATAGAACCCTTGGGTGTTCATATAAAGCGTCTGACAATCATATGTGCCCATCACCACGCGGGCAAAGAGATGCGATTGAATGGCTTGGCCAAACTGCGAATTATAGGCCCCAAGATTGCAGCGGGTGTTGACGCGGTATCCGGTGATGCGGTGGTTTTCATCAAACCCCATCTCGACCGTATGGGTCAAATCGCGCCCCGCATTGTCCGACAGCATCGCTTCGGTGCGCTCCGACATCCACCGCACCGGACGGCCCAAAACCATCGCCGCATGGCTAAGGGCGATATATTCGGGATAACTCATCCCCTTCATGCCGAAACCGCCGCCGACATCGGGGGTGGTCACGCGGATATTCTCGGCGGGCATATTGAGAACCTTGCCAAGGTAGGCTTTGACGCCCCAGACCCCCTGCCCGTTCACGGCCAAATGCAAACGCCCGTCCGCATATTCGGCATAGGCACCGCGCGGTTCGATTGCATTGACGATGACGCGGTTGTCGTCCACCTCCATCCGCACCACATGGGCGGCATGGGCCATCGCCGCCTCGGTCGCAGCGGCATCGCCGATTTCCCAATCATAGGCGCGGTTATCCGGGGCCTCGTCGTGAATCGGCACATCAGAGGGCACAAGCGCCAGCACAGCAGGCAAATCGTCATACTCGACCTCGATGGCCTCGATCGCATCCATCGCCTGCGCGCGGGTTTCGGCGATGACCATGGCAATCGCCTCGCCGACAAAGCGCAGCTTGCCCTCGGCCAAAATCGGCCGCTTCGGGGCCGTGCCCATGGTGCCATCGCGGTTCGGCATCGTCGCCCCGTCAAGACCGCGAGTGATCCCCGCCGCCAACAGATCGCCGGAGGTTACGACCAAATGCACGCCCGGCATGTCCCGCGCCGCCGAGACATCCACAGATTTGAGCACCGCATGCGCCACGCTGGAACGCAAAAACATCGCAAACAATGCCCCTTGCGGCGCAATATCATCCACATAGCGACCGTGCCCCGTCACCAAGCGCAAATCCTCGCGCCGCTTCACCGGCTGGCTTTTTCCGAATTTTTCCATGGCTGGCGCCCCCTATGCTCGCAGGCATCCCCCCGCACTATGGCGGGCGATCCTGCCGCGTGTCAGCGTAAAGCAGCCGCCGCACTTGTAAAGGCACCGCCCGCGCAAACTGCTCAGTGTTTTTCTACAGATGCGAAATCCTGCACAGCGCCGCGCAAACGCACCCCAAAAGACCTGCGCGCACTTCCCCTTGGCCGATACATTCGGTAAACCCGCCGCAACCCTGTTTGACCGACCCGAAAGGCACGCCCCATGGCCATGGAAAAGACATTCGACGCAGCAAAAGCCGAAAAGCGCATCTATGAGGCGTGGGAAACGTCCGGCGCATTCAAAGCCGGTGCGAATAAATCGCGCGACGAGAGCTTTACCATCATGATCCCGCCGCCCAATGTCACCGGCGCGCTGCATGTGGGCCACGCCTTTAACAACACGCTGCAAGACATTTTGGTGCGCTGGCACCGGATGCGGGGCTTTGACACGCTTTGGCAACCGGGTCAGGACCACGCAGGCATTGCCACGCAATTGCAGGTCGAAAAAATGCTGGCCGCCAATGGCGAGCCGGGCCGCCGCGATTTGGGCCGCGAGGCATTCCTCGAAAAGGTGTGGGAGTGGAAAGGCCAATATGGCGATACCATCATCAACCAACTCAAACGCCTTGGCTCGACCTGTGACTGGTCGCGCAACGCCTTTACCATGTCCGGTGCGCCCGGTGCGCCCGACGCGGACAGCAAAGGCAATTTCCACGATGCGGTGATCAAGGTTTTCGTCAAAATGTACGAGGACGGATTGATCACCCGCGGCAAGCGTTTGGTGAATTGGGATCCGCATTTCGAAACCGCGATTTCCGATCTGGAAGTCGAAAACATCGAAACCCCCGGCCATATGTGGCACTTTAAATATCCGCTCGCGGGCGGAGCCACCTACGAATACGTCGAGAAAGACGAAGACGGCAATGTCACCCTGCGCGAGACCCGCGATTACATTTCGATCGCCACCACGCGGCCCGAAACCATGTTGGGCGATGGCGCGGTGGCCGTGCACCCCGACGACGAACGCTATGCGCCCATCGTTGGCACATTGTGCGAAATTCCGGTGGGGCCGAAAGAGCACCGGCGCTTGATCCCGATCATCACCGACACATACCCCGATATGACCTTTGGCTCCGGCGCGGTGAAGATCACCGGCGCGCATGATTTCAACGACAATGAGGTCGCCAAACGCGGCGGATTGCCGATGTACCGCCTGATGGACACGCGCGGCGCGATGCGCAGCGATGGCGCCTCCTACGAGGACTGCGCGGCCCGCGCGGGTGAAATATCCAAAGGCGCGGCGTTCACCGAGGCCGAGATCGACACGTTGAACCTGATCCCCGAGGCATTGCGCGGGATGGACCGGTTCGAGGCGCGCAAAGCCGTGGTGCAGCAGATCACCGATGAAGGCCTCGCGGTGATGACCACAGTGACCCGCAAGGTCAAAGACGACGACGGCAACGAGAGCGACGTCACCCAAACCGTGCCCTATGTCGAAAACAAACCGATCATGCAGCCCTTTGGCGACCGCTCCAAGGTTGTGATCGAACCGATGCTCACCGATCAATGGTTTGTCGACACGCAAAAAATCGTCGGGCCAGCCTTGGATGCGGTGAAATCCGGCCGCGTCAAAATCATGCCCGAAAGCGGCGAAAAAGTATATTACCATTGGCTCGAGAACATCGAACCTTGGTGCATCTCGCGGCAATTGTGGTGGGGACATCAAATTCCGGTTTGGTATGGCCTTGACCTCTCGGCCCCGGATTTTGTCGATGACGAGGGCGACGGCGCGCTTGATCTGGTGGAAATGCTGCGCTTGCTCAACGATGGCGGCATGTTGCACGCGGGCAACGTGATGCATTGCGCGCCCGACTTCGACGCCGTCACCGAGGCCTTCAAAGGCGAATTGGCCGACACCCCCATGCCGATCAGCACCGCGCGCATTGTCGAGGTCGAAGACCGCAGCGCCGCGATACATCTGCTGGCATCCTCTTTGGCCGATTACACCGCGTCGCAAGATCCGACACATCTGGTCTATCCGGTGTGGCGCGATAGCGATGTGCTCGACACATGGTTCTCCTCCGGTCTTTGGCCGTTCGGCACTTTGGGGTGGCCCGAAGAGACGCCGGAACTAAAAACCTATTTCCCGACCGATGTGCTTATCACCGGACAGGATATCCTGTTCTTTTGGGTCGCACGAATGATGATGATGTCGCATGCCGTTATGGACACCGACCCGTTCCACACCATTTATTTGCACCAGCTCGTGCGCGACGAGAAGGGCAAGAAGATGTCCAAAACCACCGGCAACGTCATTGATCCTCTTGAGATCGTTGACGAATACGGCGCCGACGCTCTGCGCATGACCAACACCGCCATGGCGGCGATTGGCGGGGTTTTGAAACTTTCGGAAGAGCGGATCAAAGGCTATCGCAACTTTGGCACAAAAATCTGGAACGCCGTGCGCTTTGCCGAGATGAACGGTGTCTACGACAAGGGGGCGCCGGCGGCCGATGTGCCAGCGGCCTCTGCCACGGTGAACCAATGGATCATCGGCGAAACCGCCAAAGTGCGCGCCGAAGTGGACGCGGCTCTGGCCGCCTACCGGTTTAATGACGCGGCTTTGGGGCTCTATGCCTTTGTCTGGGGTAAGGTGTGTGATTGGTATGTCGAGCTGTCGAAACCGCTCTTGCAGGGCGAGGATGACGCTCTCAAAGCAGAGACGCAATTGGTCATGGGATGGGTTTTGGATCAATCAATGATCATGCTGCACCCGATCATGCCCTTCATCACAGAAGAGCTTTGGGGGGAAACCGCCGCCAATGGCGCGCCGCGCAGCAAGATGTTGATCCACGCCGATTGGCCGACTTACGGCGCGGAATTGATCACGCCAGAGGCCGACGCCGAGATGAATTGGGTGATCGCATTGATCGAAAACATCCGTTCGGCGCGGGCACAAATGCATGTGCCAGCGGGCCTCAAAGTGCCGATGCTTTATACCGAACTCGACGCGGCGGGCCGCACCGCCTATGCGCAGAACGAGACGATGATCTTGCGCCTCGCGCGGGTCGAGAGCGTCACCGAGGTCAACGATTTCCCCAAAGGCACGGCGACGATCCCCGTGGCGGGCGGCGTGTTTGGTTTGCCCTTGGCGGACATCATCGACGTCGATGAGGAAAAGGCAAGGTTGGAGAAATCCATCGGCAAGCTGGCCAAGGAACTTGGCGGGTTGCGCGGACGCTTGAACAATCCGAAGTTTGCGCAAAGTGCCCCCGAAGAGGTGGTTGCCGAGACGCGCGCCAATTTGGAAGCCCGCGAGGAAGAAGACGCGGCCTTGAAAGCCGCTTTGGCGCGCTTGGCCGAGATCGGTTAGGGCGCCAAAGCCGCCGATGGCAGCGCATGGGGAGCATGCGGGATGCCTCCGGCGGGGATATTTTAGAAAGCAGAAAGGGGCGGCGTTTTTTGGCCGCCCCTTTCGTTGGGTCAGGGTGTTTTTGGGTTTAGCCGAAATCCGGCGCGCGGCCTTGCATGTTGGCGGCGATGACTTCCAACTGATCCTTGCCGCCAATAAGAGCGGCTTGCTCGCGGCTTTCCTCATGAAGCGCCAGCGTTTCATCCGCGGTTTCAGCCACAGTGATCAACCGTTTGGCGGCACGTATGGCCGACGGGCTTTTCGACGCAATCGTAGTGGCCAATGCCATGGCGGCTTCGGCCGGTGTATCATTGAGTTCCGTGACAAGGCCCCAGTCAAAGGCTTGCTGCGCGCCAACGGGTTCGGCGGTATAGGTCATGCGGCGGATCACATCGGTGCGGGTCAGATGCGGCAAGATTGCCATGCCGCCCATATCCGGCACGAGGCCCCATTTCATTTCCATAATCGCCAATTGTGTGTCGGGGTGGCAAATGCGGATATCGGCGCCCAACGCCAATTGGAAGCCCGCGCCAAAGGCGACGCCATGAACGGCCGCAATCACCGGCACTTCGATTTTGCGCCAGACCATGACAAGATGTTGAAAGTCGTTTGACGGGCCAAATGTGCGCGGCATGATGCGTGCGACGGGGTCTTCGCCGGCCAGTGTGGCGAAGGAGGCCACATCGAGACCGGCGCAAAAGGCACGGCCCTCACCACAGATGACAACGGCGCGGATATCATCGGTGGAGGCGAGAATTTGCTCGCCCGCCGCGATGATCGCCTGTGCCATATCCGGGTCAACGGCGTTCATTTTGTCGCCTCTTGTCAAGGTGACACGGGCGATATGATTTTCGATTGTAACGTCTACGCGGGCCATTTGTCTCTTTCCTCCGAAGGTTCGCTTGGCGACTGTGTGGATAGCCGCCCCGGAAATCCAGCCCAACGTGGCGGCACAGATGCAAGGCCGAATTTAAGCCGCCCTTTTGTGCCAAGCTTATCGCGCCGTTGTTCGGGGCCGAGATCAATGTCAAAACGCCGCGCGCGGCGGGATTTGATGCACCCCCGCCTGCGCAAAGCGGCATTATCCGCAAGATGCCACATGACGCCAGCGGCGCGTAACATCCGGCATATTGGCGCCTTGCTCCCCCTTCGTCACAATGCGGGGCATGAGGCGATGTGCTACCGCCTTGCCAGAGATGGAAGCTTGGGCTTATCTGGCGACATGGAAAAGATATATGCCCGTTACACCGCCCTCGTCGCCACTTTGCCCGCCTCGGTCCCCTTTGTCGGACCCGAAGTGCAGGAGCGTGCGCGCCACGCGCCGTTCGAGGCCCGGCTTGGGGCGAATGAAAACATCTTTGGCCCCGCGCCCCGCGCTGTGGCCGCCATGCAAGCCGCCGCGCATGAGATTTGGATGTATGCCGATTCCGAAAGCTATGATCTGCGCAGCGCATTGGCGGCGCATCTTGGGTGCGAGATGCACAATATCGTGGTCGGCGAAGGCATTGACGGGCTTTTGGGGTATTTGGTGCGACTGTTGGTCGAGGCCGGCGATGCGGTTGTCACCTCGGACGGCGCCTATCCGACGTTCAACTACCATGTCGCCGGGTTCGGCGGAACACTGCACAAAGTGCCCTATGCAGGCGATGCCGAAGACCTGCCTGCGCTGATCGACAAGGCGGCACAGGTGGGTGCGAAACTGATCTATTTCGCCAATCCCGACAATCCGATGGGCAGCTACACGCGCGGCGCGGATATCATCCGGGCACTTGACGCTTTGCCCGAAGGCTGCTTGCTGATCCTCGACGAGGCTTACGCCGAGTTTGCTCCCGCAGACGCCCTGCCAGATATTGCCATCGAGGATCCACGCATCATACGTATGCGGACCTTTTCCAAGGCCTACGGCATGGCAGGCGCGCGGATCGGATATGCGTTCGGGGCGACGGATATGATCCGCTCCTTTGACAAAGTCCGCAACCATTTTGGCATAAACCGCGCGGCGCAGGCCGGTGCATTGGCGGCGCTTGGGGATCAAGACTGGCTGACCCAGACCTGCGAAAAAGTCTCGCAAGCGCGCGCAGACATCAGCCGGATCGCAACCGAGAACGCCCTCACCGCGCTGCCCTCCGCGACAAATTTCGTTGCGGTGGATTGCGGCGCGGACGGCGATTTTGCCCGCCGGGTTCTGGCCGGTCTGGTGGCTCGCAACATCTTTGTGCGCATGCCCTTTGCCGCGCCGCAGGACCGATGCATTCGCGTCAGCTGCGGTCGCCCTGAAGACCTTGCGGCTTTCGCGCGCGCCCTTCCCGAAGCGCTCGCCCAAGCGCGCCGCTAAGGGCTAGATGCAGCACCCAGCATCCTGCGCCGGGGCGACGTTCTCCTCCTGCGAGGCATTGGAAATCACGGAGATCGCAGCGTCTAACCCGCCGCTTCCAAACGGGATGTCCAAAGCGGTAAAGCCTGCTTGCAGACTGCCGAGCAAGCCCAAAATCATATGCGGGTTGAGATGCCCCATATGGCCGATGCGAAAGAACCCTTCGCTTTTCGGATCCTCGGGCGTGTCCATGCCAAGACCAATGCCCAGCGTCACGCCCGCATGCCTCTCGCACCATTTGCGCAACCGCAGCCCGTTGCGTCCACCAAGCCCCAAAGCCGTTACCGCAGAGCTGCGCAAAGCTGGATCCGCCACGTTTAGCGTCAGCGGGCCGCCCTGTCCCCAAACCTCTGCTGCGGCCCAGATCGAGCGCGCCAAGGTCCGGTGACGGGCCCATACGTTTTCAAGCCCCTCCTCGGCCAACATATCCAAGGATTCTCGCAGCCCATACAGGTGATGCGTCGGTGCCGTACCGCCGAAATACTGATAAAAGGCATCTGGCTGACCGCGCGGGGTCCAATCCCAATAAAGGCTGACGCGCGGCACCTTCGCGCGCACGGCCTCGGCCTTCTCGGAATAGAACACAAAACTCAATCCGGGCGGCACCATAAGGCCCTTTTGGCTGGCCGCGACCATCACATCGACGCCCCACTCATCCATTTCGAACCGATCGCATCCCAAAGACGCGATGCAATCAACCATAAGCAGCGCCGGATGCCCCGCCCGATCCATAGCCGCACGCAGAGCTTTGATATCATTCAATATTGATGTTGAGGTATCCACGTGCGACGCCATCACGGCTGTGATCGGCGCCCCGCCTGCGGCCAAATCGGCGCGCAAGGCGGCCTCGACCCGCGCCGGGTCAATTGGCGCGGCGCGGCCAAAATCGATCATCTCGACCCCAATCCCCAATCCGCGTGCCACACCGGCCCATCCATGTCCGAACCGTCCGGTTGCCGGCATCAACACCCGCGCCCCTTCGAGAGCGATATTGGCCAGGGCCGCCTCCCATGCGCCATGCCCGTTTGCGACATAGATTGCCACGCGCCCGCCCGTGCGCGCCACACCCTTGAGGTCGGGAATCATCCCGTCGACCATCTCTTCGAGCGCCCCCTCATAAATGTTCGGCGCCGGACGGTGCATCGCCTGCAACACACGATCAGGCATCACCGACGGGCCGGGAATCGCGAGGTAAGGACGGCCGTGGGCAAGGGTCATTGGCGGATCTCCGGTAGATTGGGGCAGCTGAACGCATCGGCAAGCAGCGCCGGGCAAATCAATCATGCCCAGCATTAGCCTCAGAACGCGGGGCGTCAATCACTGCCGATACCGCATATGGGGTTCCCCGTGGTCCTACGGTGTCCCTTGGGGATAATGACCAAGCACTTGCGTGTGATACTTGCCCTTAGGCCCCCCAAAGCCTATTCATCGGCCAACCCAGCGGCTCCGCCCGCGCCCCAAACCGAAAGCCGCCCGACCTGTGAGCGAGTTTCCCAAAGGCCATAGCGCCCCTTCCCCCACGTCCGACCCGAATGCGGTCGCACCTGTCCCCACGGTGCAACTTTCGACGGCCACTGCCGCCCAAAATGGCGAAGAAACATCTGGCGTTTTGCTGCGCTGGCTCTGGCGCGGCTACCTGCGCTCGCGGCTGTGGCTGCTCTTGGCGGCGATGTTCTTCATGGCGCTCGAAGGCTCGATGCTGGGCGCTTTGGCGCGGGTCATGAAGCCGATGTTCGATCAGGTCTTTGTCGCCGGGGACGCCGATGCGCTGTGGTGGGTGGGGATGGCCATCCTATCGATTTTCATCATCCGCGCCGTCGCCTCGGTCGCGCAAAAATTCTTCCTTGCGCTGATCTCGCAAGGTTCTGCGGCGGATCTGCGCAAGGACCTTCTGGCGCGACTGATGCGTCTGGACGGCAGTTTTCACCAAACCCATCCGCCCGGTTTTTTGATCCAAAGGGTGCAAACCGATGTCGCCTCGATCAATCAGGTGTGGAACGCCATCATCACCGGCGCAGGTCGCGATGCGGTGGCCTTGGTGGTGCTTTTGGGTGTGGCGGTTTCGGTCGATTGGAAATGGACATTGGTGGCCTGCTTCGGCGCGCCAATTCTGGTGCTACCGTCGACCTTGGTGCAACGGTTCGTGCGTAAAAAATCACGCCGGGCCCGTGATTTAGGCGCAAAACTCGCCACCCGCCTGGACGAGGTCTTTCATGGTATTATCCCGATCAAATTGAACCGGCTCGAAGACTATCAAAGCCAACAATATGCCGCTCTGACCGATAAGTTGGTCCATACCGAAGTACGCGCCCAAGCCGGCGCAGCGACGATCCCTGCGATGATTGATATCATGGCGGGATTGGGATTTTTCGGCGTTCTGATTTTCGGCGGCGCCGAGATCATTGCCGGCGAGAAAACCGTCGGTGATTTCATGACATTCTTCACCGCCATCGGCCTTGCCTTTGAGCCTTTGCGCCGCCTTGGCGCGGTGTCGGGCACATGGCAGGTTGCCGCTGCGGGGCTCGAACGGGTCAAAGCCTTGATGGACGAAGTTCCGCGCGTCACCTCCCCCGAAGGCGGCAAACCCGCCCCCGAGGGCACGCCGCAAGTGGCCCTGCGCAATGTGGTATTGGATTACGGCGACGCGCGGGTTCTGGATGGGGCGACACTGACCGCAGAGGCGGGAAAAACCACCGCCCTTGTCGGGGCATCCGGCGCGGGGAAATCCACCGTTTTCAATCTCTTGACGCGGCTTGTTGATCCTGTCTCCGGCGATGTCGACATCGGCGGCACCTCAGCGCATGAAATGGACCTCGCAGAACTGCGCGGGCTGTATTCCGTGGTCAGTCAGGACGCGCTCCTCTTTGACGAAACCCTGCGCGAGAATATCCTGTTGGGCCGCGACGACGTCAGCGATGCACGCCTCAAAGAGGTGCTCGACGCCGCCCATGTCAGCGATTTCCTCGCCAAACTACCCCAAGGCCTCGACACGCCGGTCGGTCCGCGCGGATCGAACCTGTCGGGCGGGCAACGCCAACGTGTCGCCATCGCCCGTGCCCTGCTCCGCGACACGCCGATCCTCTTGCTGGACGAAGCGACATCTGCGCTTGATGCGCAATCGGAAAAGGTCGTGCAAGAGGCCTTGGACCGGCTTGCCAAAGGCCGCACCACATTGGTCATCGCGCACCGCCTGTCGACCGTGCATGGTGCCGATAAGATCGTGGTGATGGATCGTGGCCGCGTTGTCGACGAAGGCCGCCATGACGAGCTTTTGACCCGTGGCGGCATCTATGCAGATCTGCACGCGCTGCAATTCAAGACGAGCGGTCCTTCGGCCGATACGCGCGCGCAAGCCGCTGCGGATCAGCGCCGCAAAGAAAACGCAAAAGCAAAATCAGGTTCCGGCCCCCGCGGCGAAGGTAGCCTTCTGTCGCGTATCTTCGGGCGCTGGTTCTAACCACCGCCCCCAAGGGCCGCAAACGCGCCCGCCCCAACGCCCGCGCCATTGCAACATCCTCCATCAGAGGCATGTCGCCATATCCGCCCACGGCATCGTAGAGCGCGCGCGAGATCAGCAAACCCTGGTCGCCATAGGGCAATCCGAACCGGCGCGCGCGCAGGTTGGCCCAGCCCGCGACCAGACGCGGCGCAAGGCTCTTTGCGTCGAACGACAGATCAAAATACCCCGCCGCACCGCCGGCCCCCTCCATATGGGTCAAGGCCGCCGCGCTCCAGCCATCGGGCAACACCGTATCGGCATGCAGCACCATGAACCAATTGCCCGCCGCCGCAGCCGCACCGCGCCGCAATTGGCCGCCGCGCGAGGGCGCGCCCGTGACCCAAACCGCGCCCACTGCATCGCCGATGCGTTGGCTGTCGTCGGTGCTGCCGCCATCTGTGAGGATCACCTCGCGGATCACGCCTGCCTCCAGCCCCTCCATCAAGGCGGCAAGGCAGGCCGGCAAAGCCGCAGCGGCGTCGAGCACCGGTATGATCACGCTGATCGGGGCGCGCATGGCACTCTCCGTTGTTGCCAGTTCTGCGCGTTCCTATATGACATCCTTGCGCAGGACGGGAGTTGAAAATGACGGATGGACAATCTGCGGGCGGCAATCGCGCGCTTTACCAGATCACCGGCAAGGATGCCGAACATTTCTTGCAAGGGCTGATCAGCAATGACATTGCCCGCGCGACAGGCGGGCTGTGCTATGCGGCGATCTTGACACCGCAGGGCAAATATCTGGCGGATTTTTTCCTTACGGCGACCCCCGAGGGTTACCTTCTGGACGTGGATGCGGCGCTGGCACCGATGCTGGTCCAACGGCTGACCATGTATAAATTACGCGCTGATGTAACCATTGCGCCCGCACCGCTGCAGGTGTCGCGCGGCACCGGCCCCGCGCCCGCTGGTGCCCTCCCCGATCCGCGCGATCCGGCGCTTGGATGGAGGTTCTACGGGGCCGATGCGCAGCCCGATGATGGCACCGATTGGACCGATCTTTATGTGCAACATATGATTCCGCAAAGCGGCGTCGAATTGACCCCTGACAGCTATATCCTCGAAATGGGGTTTGAACGACTCGGCGGGGTGGATTTTCGCAAAGGTTGCTATGTCGGCCAGGAAGTGACCGCGCGGATGAAACATAAAACAGAACTGCGCAAAGGTTTGGCGAAGGTGCGTATCGACGGAAGCGCCCCGGTCGGCACGCCGATCATGGCGGGTGGCAAAGAGGCGGGCGCGCTCTTCACCCAATCGGGCAGCGCGGCTTTGGCCTACCTGCGGTTCGATCGTGCGGGCGGCGATATGGCGGCCGAGAGCGCACGTATCACCTACGCCAAATAAGCGCTAAACGCGAAACGCCCGCCTGCCACTTAGGCAAACGGGCGTTCACAATGCTGTGACTTAGCAAGATCCAAACATGCCGGCTTAGGCGCGCTCGGCATATTCCATTGTCTCGGTGTTCACGACGATATCCTCGTCATTTCCGACAAAGGGCGGCACCATGACTTTGATCCCGTTGTCGAGAATCGCGGGTTTGAAACTGTTGGCTGCGGTCTGGCCTTTGACCACCGGCTCGGTCTCGACAATCTTGCAGACCACCTTTTGCGGTAGCGTCGCATTGAGCGCCTCATCCTCGTGAAATTCCATCACGATGGTCATGCCATCTTGCAAAAACGGGCGGCGATCACCCAACAATTCCGCTGGCAATTCAACCTGATCAAAGGTTTCCGTGTCCATAAAGCTTAACATTCCGTCACTTTCGAACAGAAACTGCATATCTTTTTGTTCCAGACGCACGCGCTCGACCTTATCGGCACTACGAAAGCGTTCGTTCAATTTCGATCCGTTGCGCAGGTTGCGCAACTCGACCTGGGCAAAGGCACCGCCCTTGCCGGGCTTGACGTGATCGACTTTAACAGCGGCCCAAAGACCACCGTTATGCTCCAGCACATTACCGGGGCGAATTTCATTTCCGTTGATTTTTGGCATTATGGCAAAACCTGAGCAAAAGGTTGAACAAGACGTATCCGCCCCTATATCTGGGGGAGTGACCTATGGCAAGGCAACGAGATCTTGGTCAATTTTAGACAAGCCATGCATAAATTGCATAGAAGGCTTGCATCTGAGGCCTATTCGAATCGCTTCGAACGCGTCATAACCAGCGTCACGCCCGAAACACAAGACCAATAACAAAAGGACGAAACATGCGAGATTTCGTTGACGGCACGGCCTACAATAATGAACAGGGCAACCGTGCTCGTAAACTCTTTGCTGCCGTCGTATTGGCGGCACTTGATGATGCAATTGCTGATGACAAGAAATACGGAAATGGCCCCGAGCAGATCGCCCGTTGGGCGCGTTCGCGCGATGGCCGTGAGGTGCTTTCTTGTGCCGGAATCGACCCCAACGAACGGGTTGTGAGCGGTCTGATGGATTTTGTTGGCAAGGGTGTGCGCACCTCTGTCGCACTGTCACGCGAAGAAAGCGAACGTCGCACTGCGGCGTTGCAAGCCGAAGCAGCATAAAACCTTTCGCGCAAGCGAATTGTAAAAAAAAGCGCGTCCTTCTGCAGGGCGCGTTTTTTTGCGCCTGCCCTGACGGTCTTACGGCACACAGGGCTTTGCAAACCAAGGTTTTTGCAGCTAACACCAAGGCATTATCCCAAAGGTGAAGCGGCATGGCAAAGGCGATCATGATTCAGGGTGCAGGCTCGAACGTCGGCAAATCCATGTTGGTGGCCGGATTGGCGCGCGCCTATCTGCGCCGTGGGCTGTCCGTCGCCCCGTTCAAACCCCAGAATATGTCCAACAATGCCGCCGTGACGGCAGACGGCGGCGAAATAGGCCGTGCCCAAGCGCTGCAAGCCCGCGCGGCGCAGCGCAGGCCTCATACCGATATGAATCCGGTTCTGCTCAAACCCGAAAGCGATATTGGCGCGCAGGTCATCGTGCAAGGCAAACGGGTCAGCACCCTCAAGGCGCGCGATTATGCCAAAGCCAAACCACAATTATTGACGCCGGTACTACAGAGCTTTCACCGCCTTGCCGCCACCGCCGATCTGGTGATCATAGAGGGCGCAGGCAGCCCCGCCGAAATCAATTTGCGCGCAGGGGACATCGCCAATATGGGCTTTGCCGAGGCCGCGAACGTGCCGGTGATCTTGATCGGCGACATTGATCGCGGTGGGGTGATCGCCCAAATCGTAGGGACCAAATCCGTACTGCCGCCCGCCGATGCCGCGCGCATAAAAGCGTTTGCGATCAACAAGTTTCGCGGCGATGTGCGGCTGTTTGAGGACGGCCTTGTGGCAACTGCCGATCTATCGGGATGGGAGGCGCTTGGTGTGGTGCCTTGGTTCGAACAAAGCTGGCGCTTGCCCGCCGAGGATGTGATAGACATCGCGTCGCGCAAGGGCGGCGCATGTAAAATCGTCGTGCCACGGCTGTCGCGCATCGCCAATTTCGATGACCTCGACCCTCTTGCCGCCGAAGCGGATGTCACCATTGACATCATCGAGGCCGGCCGGCCCTTGCCGCTTGATGCCGATCTGGTTTTGATCCCCGGTAGCAAATCCACCATCGCCGATCTGGCGTATTTTCGCGCCCAAGGTTGGGACATCGACCTTGCCGCGATCATCCGGCGCGGCGGGCATGTGTTGGGCATCTGCGGCGGCTATCAGATGCTGGGCCGCGAAATCATTGATGCAGAGGGGATCGAAGGCCCCCCCTGCCGTGTCGCCGGTCTAGGCCATCTGGATATCACCACCGAAATGAAGCCGGAAAAGCGGCTGGCTCTGACCCGGGCGCGGGATCTACAAAGTAGTATGGCGGTGGAAGGGTATGAAATCCATATCGGCAGCACCCATGGGCCGGATTGCGCCCGCGCATGGCTCGAGATTGGCGAGGAAGCCCGCCGCGAGGGTGCGGCGGATGCGAGCGGACGGGTCAAAGGGTGTTACCTGCACGGGCTGTTCAGCGCTGACCGTTTCCGCGCGACCTATCTCGCCACACTCGGCGCGACCTCACAAATGCACTATGACGATGGGGTTGAAGAGGTGCTCGACGCGCTCGCAGATCACCTCGAAACGCATCTCGATCTTGATCGCCTATTGGCACTTGCAGAAACGGTCTAACCGTTTGGGGTAAAGCCTATTCCAGCGTCTGACTGGTCAGCGCACGGTGAATCTCTCGCCGCACCAGTTTGCGCACATTGCGCGTGATCCGTTCCCCTAACGCGCCCTGCAACTCTTGCCGGACGATCTCACTGATCATCTCGCGCAGAGCCTCTTCGTCCAAAAAGGCCTCGTCTTCGCCGGATGCGGTGGGCCTGTCGTCGTAATCATGCTCTGACGCCGCAGGATCTTTTGCATCCTCATCAAATTGCACCGGCGCGAACGGTTCAACATTTGTGGGCGCAGGTTCGGGGTCAGGCCCTGTGCCCCGTGCATCCTCTTCAGCCTGCACAAAATCGGGCTCTTGCTCGGCCACATGATCTTCCCATTGCAACGAGCTGTTCTCGGGGGTCAGGCTTTCGTCGCCGCCATCGGGTTCAAGGTCGGCGCTGTGCTGCCCGGCAACCGCCGCAGCCAAGGCCGCCACGCGAGCCCGCAGCAGCGGGTCAACCGCATCCTCATGGGCCGCCGCGGTATCATTGGCCGCCGCGGTATCATTGGCCAAAGCACTGTCGACAGATGAGACTTCATCCTCAACATCAAACCCTTCGACATGATCATCCACAGCCAATGCCGGATCCTGCTCCGGCTCCACCGCAATTTCAAAAGCCGGCACATCCGATTGCGATGCAACGGCTGCATCCGTGGCCATGTCCTCTTGAGCACTGCCCTGCCCCGCAGGAGTATCATCCGCCGCAAGCGCAGGCCCGGTTTCATCACCGGCACCGACCTCCGCATCTTCGGCATAATCGGCCAAGCGATGTTTGCCATCGAAGACAAAGGGATCATCGGCGCGAAACGCATTTTGCAACGCCGCCTCGGCCTTGTCCGATATGACGCCATGTTCGGCATCAACGTCGGCATCGGTTACCGCCACATCCGTATGACTGGTCGCCGGTTCCGTGGTTTCAGCCGCATCATTCCCCATCGCTGCAGGCGCGTCCGTCTCCGCCTGCGGTGCGGCATCGACCCGCAATGCTTCTGTCAGGACCAGACGCTCCGGTTGCGATTCTGTGACAGCCGAATGATCGGCCCGATCTTGCGGGTCAACCGGCTCCAACGTCGCCAAACGTTCAGGCGGCAGGTGCTTGCTCCAATCCAAATTCGGAACATCATCTGCGGCGTCCGCCTCGGGCGATGTAATCGCAGAAACCTCACCCAGCTGTGCGCGCTCGGCGGCCATTGCGGCTTCCGTCATGGGTGTTTGTGCGGCACCTTCCGGCCCGGGCTGTGCCGCCCGGCCCGCCCTAGGATCGGTGGCCAAAGCCTGCGTGCCGCGCGCAGTTTTGCCCGCCTCGCCAGAAACAAGACGACGGATCGACGACAGAACATCTTCGATTTCGATATTGGTAACCGGATCGGACATAATTTGCACCACTCTTGCCTTCGGGTCATGTTACCCGCACGTCAGGATTCTCACAACCGCCGCTGCAAATGCTATCCGCGAAATTTTAATTTTTCCCAATCGCCCGCAGAACACGGTCAAGATCACGGCCCTGTTGCGACAAACCTGCCGGTGCCGATTGCACTTTGTTATAATAATCGGCGGGATCATATTCCTGAATCCCGAGGCGCAGCGCCGTGGCGGTCAGCGCGCCAATACGCGCCAAAACCGAATAGGCCGCAACCTGTTCATCGACCACGGCAGAGATCAACGAAGCCTGTGCATCCAACAATTCTTGTTCGGCGTTGAGCACATCCAATGTGGTGCGTGCGCCCAATGTTGCCTCTTCACGCACACCGCGGAAGGCCACCCGCGCGGCACGCACTTGCAAGATGCCGGATTCGCGGCTGGCGCGGGCGACTTGCAAGCCGGCGAATGCGTCGGCGGCGCTCTGCGCAAGATCTTGGCGCGTGATATGCAAAGAGGCGCGCGCTTGATCGCGCTGCGCCATCGCGGCACGTTGCAAGGAGGACAACCGCCCGCCTTGATAAAGCGGCTGTGCCACCCCGAGCGAAACCGAACCGCCGGTGCTTTCGACCGCAGAGCCGAAGGTGCCGTTTTTGCCATAGCTTGCTTCAAGATTAACCTGAGGCTTAAGCGCGGCATCGGCCACCGCCACGTTCAGTTCGGATTGCCGGACACCGTGTTGCGCGGCAATCATCAACGGATGATTGCGGGTCGCCAGAGCCTTGGCCTCTTCCATGCTTGAAACCGTTTTGGGAACGGCGGGGGGCTGCGACAGGTTGCCCGGCTTATGGCCGACAACGTTCGCATATAAGTTTTGCGCCTGCATCAACGCGCCCCGCGCGGCGGACAATCCGGATTGCGCGGCCGCAAGACGGGCCTCGGCAAGGCTCACATCGGTGCGCGTCACTTCGCCGACTTCAAACCGGTCACGCGCGGCGCGCAATTCTTCGCGGATCAAACGCAGGTTGTTCTGTCGCAAATTGACGACTTCATACTGGCGGCGCACTTCCATAAAGGCGCTGACAGCATTGAGCAAAACGATCTGCTCGGCATTGATCAACTGTTGCCGCGTTTGCAAAACGGCTTCTTTGGCCAGGGCGACGTTGAGCTTGTTCTTGCCACCGGCATAGAGCGCCAATTGCGCGGTGATCCCCATCGACCCCGTGTTGCTTACGGTGCCGCCAGAGACCAAAACATTGCTTTGGATCGAGGTGCCTTCGCCATAATTATGGGCGACGCCGGCAGAAAACGACAGAACCGGTCGCAGCGCCGAAACCGCTTGCGCCACGCCCTCATCGGCGGCGCGCAGCACGGCACGATTTTGCTCCAAAAGACCGGAGTGCTTATAGGCGCTGACCATCGCATCCGCGAGCGTTTCGGCCCGTGCCCCTGCGGAGGTCGAAACCCCTATTACCAAAGCCAAAGCCACCGCACCGGCAAACCGCAGTGGCTTGGTTGTTCCATAACGCATCGCGCGCTTAAATTGCAAAGGCATCTGCCCTGCTCCCTCTGTCATATCAGGAGGACGCACATGGCGCGCCTCAATACCTTTCGCTTCCACGTTTCGCATCCGTTAGGGTGCCCGTGATTACAACGCGAAAGCCTGCTCTTGTTCAAATCCGGCCAAAACCGGTGCCGTTGCATTGAATGCAAACCGCCAGCTGATCTTGCCGTCGATCTTATATCCGATCCGCGCGACACCAAGGTTACCCTCCATGAAAATCGCGCCGATCCGGCCGCCTTCTTTGAGTTGGTCCAAAATCGTATCAGGTAGAACCGCGACGCCCCCCTGTATCACGATGACATCGTAGGGTCCGTGTTCTGCCGCACCCTGCACCAGCGGGCCGCATTGCGACACGACGTTATCCACACCGCTCTGTCCCAAGGCGGCCTGCATGTCCTTGCACAGCACCTCATCCTCTTCCAAGGCGACGACGGCTTCTGCCATATGCGCAATGATCGCAGAAGAATATCCAAGGCCGCTGCCAATATCGAGCACCAGCTCGCTGGGTTGAATATCGAGGCCGTCGAGCATTTTCGCCAGCACCCTCGGATCCAGAACCACGCGCCCCTCGGGGCCAAGCAGAATGTTTTCGCCAACATAGGCGGCTTCACGTGCCTCTGCCGGAACGAATTCCTCACGCGCGACATCAAGCATCGCATCGATCACTGGAAATTTCGTCACATCGGAGGGGCGAATTTGAGTGTCAACCATCATGGTCCGGCGGGCGTTATAGTCTGTCATTTACTAAACTCATCCGTTCAGATTCCCTAAGCCCCCTATGTGCCATAGAAGCCCAGCCACGGCAACGGGTTAGACCGCGAAAACCCTGGCCTTGGCGCAAACACCGCACACCCCGACCATCATCGCTAAAAATTCTCAGTAAAATCAAGTTATCTGCCCCTGCCCGCCCCTTTCTCGGACCAAGGGGAAACCACGCTGAACCGTATTTTGGGATCTATGCCCCCCGGGGGTTTGCCTGACCTTTCTATCCCCCTATCGGTGATGCGAGTGCAACCAGCTCAGACCGCACATCATCACCGGAACACCAAACACCCGTTGAAGCGCGCTCTCGCGGCTTGCAGGGCAAATCACTGCCGGCGGTGGATGAGCGCTTGAGCAATATGCGGGCTCCGCGCCCGGCGCGCTTGCCCAAACCGAAACCGATGAATATGAAACCCAGACCCGCAGACTCTCATTATGGCAGACTCTCATTATGAATGAGGGAGCCTCAGGGGGCAGGTCACAGACATTCTCATTGTGAAGTCAAAGTTCGACAATGGTGCGTCAAAAATTGTATTCAGAACAAATATGAAATCTATAATTGTGACGGCTGATGCTAAAATTTATTCTAAGATCTGCGTTTCGGTCGATCGAAGCGAGCTTTAATACGCCGGAACGCATAGGCGCACGCGGCGAACGTCAGGTCCACAAAGCTCTGACGTCGATCTTAGATGAGAACGAGTATCGCGTTTTGTCGGATCTAACTCTACCTGAAGTGGGCGCACTTTTCTGACGAAGGATTCGACTTCACGCAGGGCAAAACCGACAAGCCGCTGTGGATCCCACTTACCGTCCGCCTGAAAGCTCATCTCGACGGGCTCGCACGAACGGACAGCACTGTTGTGACCGACGCTAAGGGGCGACCAGTGAGCTATCGGATCATTGCGGAGGAAATGCGTGCCATCAAAAAGAAGATGAAGCACGAGAAGGCGAGCTACTACAAAACCCACGGGCTCAGGAAAAATGCGACGATCGAGCTGTATCTGGCTGGATGTGATGACGAGATGGTCAAGGCTGTCACCAGGCACTCAGGCATTGAGATGCTGAAAAAATACGGCGGGCCGATCCGGCAAAGGGAGCTCGCGAAGCGCGCTCAAGAGGTGAGAAATCAAATGGAACGAAGCAAGAGCGAAACGTGAAAGTTTCAACGGTTGTTTCAAAAATGGCAGTGAAGGAGAGGTAGGATGACGCAAGTCATTGATTTTATTGGAGGCGAGTACCGGAATCGAACCGGTGTACACGGATTTGCAATCCGCTGCGTAACCACTCCGCCAACTCGCCGAGCCCTGTGGTCGTCGCTCTTTAGCGGGACGGTTCGAGGGATGCAACCCCTGTGCGACGTCGTCTGGGGCACATTCTTATATGGTTTAAGCCGCGCCGTTTGCGCTCGTTGATTACCGCACCCGTCGTGGCATGGTAGCGCATTGCGGATCCATCTGCCCGGCCAAGGGCGTGCTGTGTTGGATATGGTGCAACACCTGAAGCAACGTTTGCCTGTATGTCTACTGCACCACTATTCTTGCCACCGAAGAAGCGTTTCAGCTTGGCCAAGCCCCGGAGTGGTATCTGCGCGTGCTAGATCAGGCGAACGGGTCGGCGCGCGCCTGGGTCTCACCGGTGCCAGCGTCACGCCGAAAAGATGGCTTGCATCGTCCCTATCCGCGCGGCGATAGTTTGGCGTATGAAATCAAAGGTCAAGCCATTCCCATGATCCGCCGCACCCTTGCCTTGCTCTGCCGCGCAGCTCTGGTGGCCTCTTTGCTGTCACCCTTAGGCGCGCGCGCCACGGTCGCAGAAGTTCCGCGCATCACCGTGTTTGCCGCCGCCAGCCTGATGACCGCTCTGGACGAGGTGGCGCGCGCCTATGAGGCGCAAAGCGACAGCAACATCACCCTATCCTTCGCAGGCTCCTCAACCCTTGCCCAACAAATCCGCCTCGGTGCGCCTGCCGATCTGTTCATCTCCGCCAATACGGCATGGATGGACCGGATCGACGCCGAAGACCGGATTGCGCCCGGCACCCGCTTTGACCTGCTTGGCAATCAAATGGTGTTGGTCGCGCCCGCCGGTCATGCGCCGGTAACGATCGACGAGAACCTAGATCTCGAATCGCTGCTAAAGGGAGGGCGGTTGGCGATGGCCCTTGTGAACGCCGTGCCCGCCGGCATCTATGGCAAAGCCGCGCTAGAGCATTTCGGCCTTTGGGACAGCATCGCGCCACAGGTCGCTCAAACCGATAATGTGCGCGCCGCTCTGGCTTTGGTCGCCGCAGGGGCTGCACCGCTCGGCATCACCTACGCCACCGACGCCGCCGCCGACCCACGGGTGACTGTGATCGCCACGTTCCCAGTGGCCGCGCATCCCGCCATCACCTACCCCGCCGCCGCGTTGAACGACCGCCCCGACACATTGGATTTTCTCGCCTACCTACGCAGCGCCGCAGCCCACGCCGTCTTCATGCGGCACGGGTTCAGCAGGGCAGAGCAATAACATATGGATTGGCTTGGTCCCGAAGAATGGCACGCCGTTGCGCTTTCACTCAAGGTCTCGTTTTGGGCGACGCTGCTGTCGCTGCCTTTTGGTATCTGGATCGCTTATATCCTCGCGCGCAAAAACTTCATTGGCAAACAGCTACTCAATGGGCTGGTGCATCTGCCGCTGGTCCTGCCCCCCGTAGTGACCGGCTATTTGCTGCTTATGGGCTTTGGCCCGCGCGGCCCCTTTGGCATTGCCCTCGACCAGATCGGGGCAAGCATCGCCTTTCGCTGGACCGGGGCGGCATTGGCCGCCGCCATCATGGGCTTTCCCTTGATGGTGCGGGCTATTCGCCTATCCATCGAAGCCGTTGATCCGAAACTAGAGGCCGCCGCCGCCACGCTTGGTGCGCGCAAATCCATGGTCTTTGCCACCGTCACCTTGCCTCTGATCACGCCGGGCCTACTCACCGGCACGATCCTCGGCTTTGCCAAGGCCATGGGGGAGTTCGGGGCAACCATCACCTTTGTTTCGAATATCCCCGGACAAACCCAAACCCTGCCTTCGGCGATCTACAGCTTTTTGCAGGTGCCCGATGGTGAATCCGCCGCGCTGCGTCTGGTGTTGATCTCGGTCGCCATCGCAATGACGGCGTTGCTCGCCTCCGAAATTCTGGCGCGCCGATTGGCCAAACGGGTGGCGGGATCATGAGCCTTTCGGTTTCTCTTAATCACCGCCTGGGCGCCTTCACGCTCGATGCACAATTTGATGCGCCGCAAGGGCTGACCGTGCTCTACGGCCCCTCGGGATCGGGCAAAACCACGATCATCAACGCCGTGGCCGGATTGCTACGCCCCGATCATGCCAAGATCACAGTCGACGGGGTCACATTAGCCGATACGGGCACGGATAGCACCGCGCAGCCCGAGATCGGCGCACGGCGCACTGCAAGGCGCGGCATCTGGTTGCCCCCGCACCGTCGCCGCATCGGATATGTCTTTCAAGACGCGCGGCTTTTTCCACATCTCTCGGTGCGCGGAAACCTGCGCTATGGTGCATGGTTCGCTCCCAAAACGGCCATAAAACCGAACATGGACGAGATCACCGAGATGCTCGGCATCGGTCATCTTCTGGGCCGCCGCCCTGCGGGCCTATCGGGAGGGGAACGTCAACGTGTTGCCATTGGCCGTGCGCTTTTGGCCGCGCCACAGATGATCCTCGCCGATGAACCTTTGGCGGCGTTGGATCAAGCGCGCAAGGATGAAATTCTGCCCTACTTCGAGCGGCTCCGTGATGCGCTGACACTCCCGATCCTTTACGTCAGCCACGCCCCCAGCGAGGTCGCGCGATTGGCTACAACGGTGGTTGCACTTGATGCCGGCAAGGTCCTGCGCGCCGGCCCCGCCGCGCAGGTTCTGGGCGATCCGGAAGTCACCCCGATGGGGCCACGCGCGGCAGGCGCGATGATTGAAACGCGCATCATTGCGCATCACGCCGATGGCCTCACCGAACTTGCCATGGGCGATTTGCGCCTGTTGGTACCGCGTGCGGGTGGCCGGGTTGGCACCCCCTTGCGCGTCCATATCGAGGCCCAAGACGTGATGATTGCCACCCGTCGCCCCGACGGGATTTCGGCGCTCAACGTTCTGCCGGCCACGGTGCGCGAAATCCGCATCGGTCAAGGCCCCGGCGCATTGGTGCAACTGGATGCTGATGGTCATATCATTCTTGCCCGCGTCACCCGGCGTTCGGTGAAAAATCTCGGCCTATGTGCAGGCCAAAAGGTGTTTGCGATACTCAAGGCCGTCTCGGTCGCCAAGGCCAGCATAACCGGATAACAGCTTGCCCTCGAAAGACAATTTACACCTATGAGGCGGAATGTTGGCCCGAATACTGAGGGCCGCGCGGCGATCTGACCCCGCGCAGATAACACACCACCCCCTAATCAACCTACAGTGCTGCGGCCATTGGTTTTCCAAAGAACATCACCGCGCCCATCGGATCATGAGACAGGCGCAAAACTCTATTCCTTTGCGATATGAGGACGTTTCACCGACACCATGGACAATGGCAGACGTGCGGCAGGCATGAGCAACCATGGCCGTCGATCCGGTGCAGGGTTCAGGTCCGTTCCGATCACCTCCGCCACCCCATTGCTCAACAATATGCTCAAGCTACAATGCCCGTCGCCCATCTGTCCTGCGCAATCGCGCCCTAGCGCTGAACGGCCAATAGCCCCTTGATCGCCATGCTCCGGCATGGAAATCAGTGAATTCTCCGAAATAGTATGGTTATCGCAAGTAAATATGTAATTTACGTGCACAAGTGATCAAATTTTGATGTATAATGGAAATTAATACCGCGCAATATTTCATCCTTTCCCAGGCGATATCGACAAAATTCAACGGGCCACTGGCTTCACTTCGTCATGCTGGCTATGGTCGGGCAAACACCGTTCGATGGGATCATTCGAGCCATGTATCAGCTGACCACCAAACAACCGCCTTTGTCGATCAAAGGCACGGGCAAAAGCGAGCTTCGCACCCAATTTGCCGCCCTTCCATACCGCATCAAAGACGGTAAACTACAGGTCATGATCATCACCTCCCGCGGCAGCGGGCGTTGGATATTACCCAAGGGCTGGCCCATGCATGACCGTACCCCTGCGGCAGCTGCAGCGCGCGAAGCATGGGAAGAAGCGGGGGTAAAAGGCAGCGGACCGGATCATAGCATCGGGCTCTATTCCTATGAAAAACTTATGGGAAATGGCAACCGGCATCGGTGTATTGTCGTTGTTTACCCATTACGGGTGAAATCCCAGGCGGCAGTGTTTCCAGAAGCAGGGCAACGCAAGCGCCGATGGTTGAGCCCGAAGAAAGCCGCACGCAAAGTACGCGAACCCGAACTGGCACAGTTGATCGCGCGGTTTCGCCCGAAAGACCGACATTAAGCTTGCGCGCTACGCGGCTTGATTTGTGCCTAACAATCAGGTCAATTGGTCCAGCCGCGCATATCCCCTTTCCCTTGACCTTTTCCCTGATGAGCCAACCCAATGATCCGATTTGACCTTAAATGCTCCGCAGATCACCGCTTTGACAGCTGGTTCCAATCGGCTGCGGCCTTTGACAAGCTGCACGCCGCCGGCATGGTAACCTGCGCCATATGTGGCAGCGCCGAGGTTCAAAAGGCCATCATGGCCCCGCGTGTACGTCCCGCACGCAACGCCGCACAGCCCGCCGTCGATCACACCATCCCCCAAAAGGCGCAGGCCGCATCGGATAGCCCCCCAAATACCGATCCACACACAACCGAAAAGGCCGAGGGGCCGCGCCCGCTTTCGGGTCCACCAAGCGCCGCAGAACAAGCTTTCAAAGCTTTGCGTGCCCATGTCGAAGCCAATTCGGAATATGTCGGCACAGATTTCGCCAAAGAAGCGCGCGCCATTCACGACGGCGCGGCCCCTGACCGCCCGATCTATGGCGAAGCCGATTTAGGCGAAGCCAAGAAGTTGGTCGACGATGGCATAGAGGTCGCCGCCCTGCCCTTCCGCCCCAACCGCAAAACCAACTGATCGCGCCGACATCTCCCGCTCAGCGCAAAAGGATCCCCCTTATGACCGTTCTCATCACCGGCGCGAACCGTGGCATCGGCCAGGAAATGCTTCGTCAATATCAATCTGCGGGCACAGAGGTGATCGGCACCTCGCGCACGGGCGACGCGCCCTATCTGCCGTTAGATGTGACCGATGAGGCCGCGCATAGGGACTTGGCCACGCGGCTGGATGCCAAACCGCTTTCGTTGTTGGTGTGCAACGCCGGTGTCTACCTCGACAAAGGCATGAGGTTTGACGACTATACCATTGATACATTTGAGCAATCCTTCGCCGTACATGTCACAGGTGTTTTCCTCACCATCCGCAACCTTCTGCCCAACTTGCAAATGCACGACGGGGCCAAAATCGCGATCATTTCATCACAAATGGCCAGCGACACCCGCGCGCCGGGCGGATCCTATGCTTACCGCGCCTCCAAGGCGGCAGCGCTCAATCTGGGGCGCAATATGGCGCAGGATCTCAAAGGGCTGGGCATCGCCGTCGGCATTTATCATCCGGGGTGGGTGCAAACCGATATGGGCGGCAACAGCGCCGAAATCACGCCCGCCGAGGCCGCCGCCGGATTGCGCGCCCGGTTTGATGCGCTTGACCTGAAAACCACCGGATGTTTCGAGACATGGGACGGACGGGCGCATCCCTTCTAACGCCCGCCGCCGGACATCGCGCAAGCAATCATGGCGGCAACGGCGGCCCACGCCCGGCCCGCACCCTATACCGCGCCTCACCCTCACAAGGCGCGCGCGGTCTTTGCCAGACGCGACGAATGTCTCGGTCCTGCGCCCTGCCCTGCGTGGCTTTGCCGCCCGTTTCGCCCTTGCCACGCCGCCACTGCTCGCATAAACCGCGCGCGGACCTACGGCCATTGCCAGCGCTGTGTGACCGAGCACAGCCAAACAATGGCCAAGACATCTGCCTACAAGGGACACCTCCATGCCCGTTCTTGTGATGAAATTCGGCGGCACCTCTGTCGCCACGCTTGACCGCATCAGACGCGCCGCAAAACGTGTCGGTGTTGAAGTCTCCAAAGGCTATGACGTGATCGTCATTGTCTCTGCCATGTCAGGTAAGACAAACGAGCTCGTCGGCTGGGTCAATGAGACCTCGCCGCTTTATGACGCGCGCGAATATGATGCCGTGGTCTCATCGGGCGAAAATGTCACGGCCGGGCTGATGGCGCTGACCTTACAGGAAATGGACGTGCCGGCGCGAAGCTGGCAGGGATGGCAAGTGCCGGTCAAAACCACCTCGGCCCATTCCGCCGCCCGAATCGAAGATATTCCGCCCGAAAACATCATGGCCAAATTTGGTGAAGGCATGCGCGTCGCCGTGGTCGCCGGCTTCCAAGGGGTCAGCCCCGAAGGCCGGATCACCACATTGGGGCGCGGCGGATCGGACACCACCGCCGTCGCCTTTGCCGCTGCATTTAAAGCGGAACGCTGCGATATCTATACCGACGTTGACGGTGTCTATACCACCGACCCGCGCATGTGCGACAAAGCACGCAAGATCGACAAAATCGCCTTTGAGGAAATGTTGGAACTGGCCTCACTTGGGGCCAAGGTTCTGCAAACCCGTTCGGTCGAATTGGCCATGCGGTATAAGGTCAAACTGCGGGTCTTGAGCTCGTTTGAGGAACAATCTGACGACGCCGGAACGCTCGTCTGCGATGAGGATGAAATCATGGAAAGCAATGTCGTCTCTGGGATCGCCTATAGCCGCGATGAAGCAAAAATGACCTTGGTCAGCGTCGCCGACCGCCCCGGCATTGCCGCCGCGATCTTTGGCCCGCTGTCGGATGCGGGGATCAATGTCGATATGATCATTCAAAACATTTCGGAAGACGGGCGCACCGATATGACGTTTTCCTGCCCGACCGAACAAGTGGCCCGCGCCCAAAAGGCGATGGATGAAGCCAAATCCGCTGGCGAAATTAACTTTCAAGATCTTGTCGCCGACACCAATGTCAGCAAGGTTTCTGCCGTCGGAATCGGCATGCGCAGCCAATCAGGCGTGGCAGCCAAGATGTTCAAAACACTTTCCGATGAAGGTATCAACATCAAGGTCATTGCAACTTCCGAGATAAAAATTTCCGTACTAATCGACCGGAAATATATGGAACTTGCCGTCCAAGCCCTGCATGATGCCTTCGAACTCGACAAGGCAACCTGAACGCGGACCGGCCCATATCTGGGTCGGGATCCTCCGACGGGGCGCAGAAATATAAGGCAGGTACGCGCAGCATATGGCACAGGACTTTCAGACCGACAGCCGACAAATGCTCGGCCGCTTGCGCGAAGCCATGGCTGTGGAGAGCGCCGGTCAAGAGCGTCTCGACCAGATCACGCAACTGATTGCCGACGAAATGCGCACCGAGGTGTGCTCTGTCTATCTCTTCCGCGACGAGGATACCCTCGAACTTTGCGCGACCCACGGGTTGAATGCTGCTGCGGTGCATGAAACCCGGATGCGTCTTGGCGAAGGTCTTGTGGGCCGCGTCGGCCGCACCGGTAACATCATCAACAGCGCCGACGCGCCCTCTGAAAAGGGCTTCCGCTATATGCCGGAAACCGGCGAGGAAATTTTCTCCTCCTTCGCCGGCATCCCGATCCAGCGGCTCGGTGAGATGCTCGGGGTTTTGGTCGTGCAATCCAAAACCGCGCGGCAATTTTCGGACGATGAAGTTTACGCGTTGGAAGTCGTCGCCATGGTTCTGGCCGAGATGACCGAATTGGGTGTTTTTGTAGGCGAAGGCGCGGCCCTATCGGCGCGGCATCAACATCCGGTTCTCATTCGCGGCGCGACAGCCCAGGAAGGCGCCGCCGAGGGCCATGTTTGGCTCCACGAGCCGCGCGTTGTCGTCACCAACCCGATCGCCGAAGATCCGCATAAGGAGCTCTTGCGCCTGCAAGACGCGGTTGAAGAATTGCGCGTCGGCGTTGACCGGATGCTCGATACAGCAGTGGTGGGCGACAACACCGATCAACTTGAGGTGCTCGAAGCCTACCGCATGTTTGCCAATTCCAAAGGCTGGATGCGGCGCATGGAGGAAGACATCTCGCGCGGTCTATCTGCCGAGGCCGCCGTCGAGAAAGAGCAATCCACCGCCCGCGCTCGGTTGTCGACGGTGAACGATCAATACCTGCGCGAGCGCTTGCATGATCTGGATGATCTATCGAACCGCCTTTTGCGCATCCTCACCGGACAAGGCTCTGAAACCGGGGCAGAAATGCCCGCCGATCCGATTTTGATCGCCCGCAATATTGGCCCTGCGGAATTGCTTGATTATGGTCGCTCCTTGCGCGGAATTGTGCTTGAGCAAGGCTCGGTTGGCTCCCATGCCGCCATTGTCGCCCGTGCCCTCGCGATCCCATTGGTGATCCATGCCGCGCGCGTGACCACAGAGGCGCTCAATGGCGACCGGATAATGGTCGATGGTGACCACGGCATCGTGCATTTGCGCCCTGACGACACCGTTGTCGTCGCCTTTCAGGATAAAATTGCGATGCAGGCCGAGGCGCTCGAACGTTATGCGTCGATCCGCGATAAACCAGCGATCAGCACCGATGGTCACACCGTCCAATTGACGATGAATGCGGGTTTGATGGCCGATCTGCCCAGCCTGGAAAATTCGGGCGCCGAGGGCGTTGGCCTGTTCCGCACCGAATTGCAGTTTCTGGTGCGCAACCAGATGCCCCGCCGTGGCGAACTGGCCGCCCTCTACAGCCGCGTTCTCGACAGCGCAAAAGGCAAGCGCGTGGTGTTTCGCACCCTCGATATCGGGTCGGACAAGGTCCTGCCCTATATGAAGCCCAACGACGAACCCAATCCCGCGCTTGGATGGCGTGCGATCCGCGTCGGGCTCGACAAACCGGGCGTGATGCGCATGCAGTTGCAATCGCTTTTGCGGGCGGCCAAGGGCCGGCCCTTGTCGATCATGTTCCCCTTTGTGGCGCAGTATGAAGAATACAACCAAGCCTGCCTCGCGCTGGAAAAAGCCAAGCACCGCGAGCGTTTGCTTGGCCATCCGGTGCCCGAGGATTTGCAAGTCGGCGCGATGTTGGAAACCCCCAGCCTCGCCTTCGCCCCGCGCAAGTTTTTCGAAGAGGTCGGATTTCTCTCCATTGGCGGCAACGACTTGAAGCAATTCTTCTTTGCCGCAGATCGGGAAAACGAGCGGGTGCGCCGGCGCTATGACACCTTGAACGTCAGCTTCTTGAGCTTCCTAGAAAACATTGTCGAACGCTGTGAACAGACCGACACGCCGCTGTCGTTTTGCGGGGAGGATGCGGGCCGTCCCGTCGAAGCTGCCTGCCTTGCGGCCATCGGGTTACGGTCCCTGTCGATGCGTCCGGCATCGGTCGGGCCGGTGAAATCGCTTCTGCGGCGCACGGACTTGGGTGGGTTGCGCGATGTGATCCATGATGCCCGAGATCGCGGCGAGCAATCCGTGCGCAGCGCCGTCGAAGCATATCTGGATATTTAGCCGCAATAAAAGCTCATCCATCACATGAGCTTTTACATGCAAAATACTGAATCAGATCAGAATATTAACGAATCCCTAACGACATAACATCGCCATTTCCAATGCCTGCGCATTTTGATGCGGGCCGATATCGCGGCTTTCGATCCTGCCCGCAACCAGACGGCTTGCGATGATCCGCGACCAATCAGAATTCAATGTGATCATTTCAGGCCCCGCGCCACATACACGCAAACCACCGGAAATTTGCGCATCGCCAATCCGGTGGTTGGTCACCCCGCCAGCCTCGGCCACACGGGACAACTCTCCCGACTCGTACCGCCATACCTGCAACACACGTGCCAGATGCGGGCGGTCGACATAGGCGATCTCAACGGCGCCATCTCCGTCTAGATCTGCCGCTCCCAACGGCGCCAACCACCGATGCGTGCGCCCGATAAAAGGCGCGGCGGCGTGCAAACCGTTTTCGTCATAAATTGCCAATCGCGCCCCGAGATCGAAATTGGTTTCGACGGTGATCACTTCGGCCTCGCCGTCCCCGTCGACATCGACAAGACGCGGCGCAGTGTCCTCAAACACATGGCGGCTTGGCAGATGGATCACCCGTTTGCGGCCATTGGAAAGGCGTAAGGACAGCTCAGTCCATTCCGTCCGGTCGCCCAATATCCCATGATCATAGGCCTGCGTCGGACCGGAATACTGCGCCGAAACGATATGCGGCGCGGCGCAGGCCACAGCGGGCCACAGCAAAGCGCAGACCACAGCAAGCCCGCCGCGCAGCGCCATCAAATTTGCTTTTCAGGCATATTCACCACCAACCCGTCGAGCGCATCGGTGACCTTGATCTGGCACGTCAACCGCGACCGCGCAGGATCAGGCTGATAGGCGAAATCCAACATGTCTTCTTCCATGTCATCCTTGGCGGGGAGCTTCTCGACCCAATCGGGCGCGACATACACATGGCATGTCGAACAGGCGCAAGCGCCACCGCAATCGGCCTCGATACCCGGGATATTATTGTCCCGCGCACCTTCCATCACGGTCATGCCAGCAGCCACCTCGACCACATGTTCGGTGCCGTTATGTTCGACATAGGTGATTTTCGCCATCGCTTGCGTGCTCCTCAGCTCAAATTAACTTGCCCGCAGTCCTACCCGCCACGGCGCAGCGTTTCCAGTCTCTTTTGCGCGAGGCGCATGGTTGCTTTCCCAAACCGGCCCAAGCCGTTAAGGTAGCGCAAAAGCGGGCAAAGCCCCGCAAGTCGCGAGGCATGAGCAATGCAATATCACGCTGTTCCGCGCCGTGCCGCCGTCGGGTGCGCCGGTTTGCGCCTTTGGGCTGCGGTGTCGGTCTGTGCGATGCTGGGCGGGTGCAAACTCTCTCTGCCGCCCCCCGCGCCCCAGCTGAGCCATACCTTTGCCCCCGCTCCGCCTGGCGCGAAACCGGGCAGCTGTTGGGGCCAACATGCGGTGCCGGCGGTGATCGAAACCGTCACCGAGCAAATCATGTTGCAGCCCGCCGAAGTGATGAGTGACGGTACGGTGCTCTCCCCGGCTGTGTTCAAAACCGAAATTCGACAGAACATCCTGCGTGAGCGGCGTGAAACATGGTTCGAGCGCCCCTGTGACGATGTCATGACGCCGGAATTCATCGCCACGCTGCAACGCGCCTTGGCGGCACGCGGGCATTATTCGGGTGCGCCCACCGGTGAAATGAGCCCCAAAACCCTGCGCGCCGTGCGCTCCTATCAAGCGGCCCAAGGGCTTGATAGTGCGGTGCTCTCTCTCGCCGCCGCGCGCAAACTGGGATTGGTCGCCGTGGCCCGGTCCGGCGATTAACCGCATCTGCTCACACAACGAGAGCAAAAAAGGGCGCCCGTTCGGACGCCCTTTCGCATGCGCCAACCGGCGATCTTTTCTTGACGCAGGGTCCGAATTTCAACCGGTCACTCTTCCAGGTTCAGCGCGACGAAACGTGGCTCGCCGGCGCGGCGCACCAATAGCAAAAGCGATTTGCGCCCCGCTTCCTTGACCGCCGAGATCCGCTCTTCGAGCTCAGCAACAGACCCGATCTTGTGCTGTCCGGCTTCGGTGATCACATCCCCGGCGCGCAGGCCCTTTTCATAGGCATCGCCGGTCTCATCCACATCCAGAACCACAAGGCCGCTCACCTCGTCACCAAGGCTCAGTTGCTCGCGCAGTTCCTCTGTCACGGGACCCAATGTCAAACCCAGCATCTCTTGCGGTTTGACCTGAGGCTCCGCGCCCTCACCCGACTGCACCGCAGGCACAGCGCCTTCAGCCTGCTCGCGGCGACCGAGCGTGACCTTGAGTGTCTGGGTCTTCCCATCTCGGAACACCACAATGCGGACAGCTTTGCCAACTTGGGTATTGCCGACCTGCCGGACCAAACCGCGGGTATCCGCAACCTCTTGGCCGTCAAAATCAATGATCACATCGCCGGCCTTGATCCCGGCCTCTTTCGAGGGACCATCGGGCACATCGGTGACCATCGCGCCGGCGGCTTTTTCAAGCCCCATTGCTTCTGCCATATCCGGCGTGACGTCCTGAATGCGCACACCAAGCCAGCCGCGGCGGGTTTCACCAAATTCCTTCAACTGCGTGACCACACGGGTCACCACATTGGAGGCCATGGAAAACCCGATGCCGATCGAGCCGCCATTGGGCGACAGGATCGCGGTGTTCACACCGACGACTTCACCGTCGAGATTGAACAACGGGCCGCCGGAGTTACCGCGATTGATCGCCGCGTCAGTTTGGATGTAATCATCATAAGTGCCTGACAATGCACGGTTGCGGGCCGACACAATACCGGCCGAGACCGAAAAGCCTTGCCCCAACGGGTTGCCCATCGCCACGACCCAATCGCCGACACGCATGATATCGCTGTCGCCAAAGCTGACATAATCCAAAGGCACATCCGCTTCGACTTTAAGCAATGCGATATCGGTGGTTGGATCGGTGCCGATCACCTTGGCTTCCAATTCCTTGCCGGAGAAGAATTCGATGATAATCTCGTCGGCGCTTTCGATCACATGGTTGTTGGTGACAATATAACCGTCCTCGGAAATCACGAAACCTGACCCAAGCGCCGAGGACCGGCGGGGGCGCGGGGTGCCATCTGCGCCGCGATTGCGGTCTTGGAACTCGCGGAAAAAGTCCTCGAAGGGGCTGCCTTCCGGCACGATTGGGTTGGGGCCGACATTGGTTTCGACCACAGTGGAGGTGGTGATATTGACCACGGCAGGGCTGATCCTTTCGGCCAGATCGGCAAAGCTGTCGGGGCGGGCCGCTGCTGTGATGCTTTGCACCAGCAACAGCATGATCGCCAAAGCCATAAGCCACATGCCGCGCAAGGCACGCGCGGCAACCGAATTGCGGGTCTCTATCGGGATGGACACTACTTGTTCTCTCACTCCCGTATCTCCTCTTTGATGTGATGAGCGGGGCGGGCCAACTGGCCGCCGTCTATAACGCTACCCTAATGTAGGTAGAATTATGCGCAACTCAAAGCCTGTCGCGCGGGGTCAACTGCGCGTGACAGCGGCGTGAGGCAAAAAGCGGCGGGGTGTCGCCGAGGAACGCCGAAAACCGGCAGAATTCATCGATGCCAATCCTTTGCACCATCCCAAATTAGGGCCAACCGGGCGAAATATTTAACGAAAAAGCGCCGCGAGCGCCTGCGCAAGCACCGGTTGGACGCCGTTTTTGCGACGTGGGTATGAAATCACGACTATCGGCGTGGCAGGCGCTTCATCGCATCGGCCAATTGCGCGACCAATTCATCATGCGGCACATCGCCCTCGATCGCCAAGCGGCGCAGCCCAAAATGCACATGGGCCATTTCCTGATAATAAGACGTATAGGCATAATTCGTCGCGGCCCCGGCCACCGCGCCCAACACCGGCACCGTTTGCGCCGCCAGTTTCTGTCCCATCACGGCCGCCAGTCGCGGCGCAATCCGCGCCAAAATCGCATTCACTGCCGTGCCGGTCAGCGCCGTACGCGTCGCCAGAAATGCCAGATCCGATCCATCATCCTTTGCCAATGGCCCCGCCGACGCAAAGACTTCCAGACAGTCAAACGCGACGTTGTCTTCGTCCGGATCAAACCCGTACTCAACCGCGACGCTTTGGATGGCGCGCAAAAGCACCGTCACCGTCACCGGCAATTCAGCCATCGCAGCGGGCAACCCGCCAAACCCGCCTGCGGCCCCCATGGCCGTGGCCGCCGCCGTGTTCAACCACGCCGGTTGATCCGAAATATGCTGACGCGATCCGCCTGCCGCTTTCAGCGCCACTTGCAATGCGCCGCGCGTGGCTTCGTCGAGCCGCACCCGTACGGCGTCGGGCAATCGGTCCAAAAGACCCTCGGCCTGACCGCCAATGAGATTAAGCACCTGCATGCCAACACCGCCCGCTGTTTTATAGCGCTTGGCCAGAACCGTGATCTGTGCGGCAACATCGACGGGCTGCAGGTCATTCTGGTCTTCGATCAACATTTTCGCTCCCTTGGAACAACAGATAGGCGGCGCAGGCCTATAAGAAAGATCGGCGGGCACAGGCCCGTTTTCAAGGCGCGCGCTCAAGCGACGGCACTGGCGGCACGATTTCGCCTCCGCGCCGGTGCCGCCTCATCCGGCCTTTTCCACCGCACCGCGCACCCCGTCCCAAGCGCCCTCTTGCAAGCTATGGGCCAAAATACGGTCGGGGTTGGTGGGCGGCGGCATTTCGACCCCCTCGATCCGGGCATATCCAAAGCGGCGATAATACGGTTCATCCCCGACCAAAAGAATACGTTGCCAGCCAAGCGCAGCCGCTTTTTCCATGCTCGCCTGCATCAATAGCGCGCCCAATCCCTCGCCTTGGTGCACCGGATGGACCGCCACAGGACCAAGCAAAAGCACAGGCTGCCCCGCCACATGCACCGGCCAATAGCGTATCGCACCGCCCACGATCCCCAATGCATCGCGCGCCACAGTCGACAGGCCCGCCACCGGCGGCACCCCGTCCCGCAAACGATAGGAGGACAGCGCCTCGCGCCCCGGCGCAAAGCACAGATCATAGAGAGCCTCGACCTCCCACCAGTCGTCGGGTGCTTCGGGTTTAAGCTGAAACAATGCAAATGCCTCACGATTTTGCTAGAAACAGGGCTAGCACGGCGCTAGTTGAGGGGCAATCAGCACAGGGACCTCGCGCCAATTTCCTTATAAACCACCGCGAAACTGACCTTAAGCCATGCCCGCAACTGACCGGAAAGACGACAAATTTCATGTTCTATGAACCCAAAGACGGGCATGGCCTGCCCCACAGCCCCTTCAATGCCATCGTTTCGCCGCGCCCGATCGGATGGATCTCTACACGTGGTGAGAACGGCCATGACAACCTTGCCCCCTATTCGTTTTTCAACGCCGTCGCCTATGTGCCGCCACAGGTCATGTTCTCGTCGGGGAACACCAAAGACAGCTTGAACAACCTACGCGCCACCGGCGTTTTTTGCGCCAATGTGGTTGAATATGCTGCCCGTGACGTGATGAATGCCTCCTCGGAAACCCTTCCGCCGGAGGTCGATGAATTTTCCCATGCCGGCGCGCAAAAAGCCGAATGCTCGATCATCGATTGTCCCCGCGTGGCCGATGCCCCCGCCACATTGGAATGCCGCGTAACCGAGATCATCCGCCTCAAGGGCGCAGACAATTGGGCGGTGATCGGCGAAGTTGTCGGCGTGCATATCCGCCCCGACTGCCTCGCTGACGGTGTCTTCGACGTGACCAAGTTCCAACCGCTCACCCGGCTTGGATACAAAGACTACGCGGTAATCCGTGACGTATTTTCCTTGATCCGACCCGACGAAGCCAAATCCGGCGCCTGATCAAGACACCTGATTAAAACACCGGAGCAAAACGGCAAAACGCCCTGCAGGTCATAGCAGACCTGCGGGGCGTTTTCTTTTTCTGACGGCACTTTTTTTCGGGCCTTTAATGGGCCCGTAAGGCGATCAATGGCCGCCCAAAATACCGGTTTTGACGGAATAATCCGCCGCGATCTGATAATCGGGATCATCGTCGCTATCGATCATCAAATGGCCGGCTTTGGTCAACAACCCATGGCAATCGCGGCTCAGGTGGCGCAGTTGCAGTTTTTTGCCCGCATTTTCGTATTTACCTGCCACGGCTTCGATCGCTTGCAATGCCGATTGGTCCACCACACGGCTGTCGGCAAAATCCGCAATCACCATGGAAGGGTCGCCCGCGACGTCAAACAGTTCATTGAACCCTTCGGCCGAACCGAAGAACAAGGGTCCTTGAATTTGGTAAACCCGCGCGCCTTCCGGCGTGACATAGGTTTTGGCATGGATACGGCTGGCGTTGTTCCACGCATAGGCCAGCGCCGAAACAATCACCCCGACCACCACCGCGATGGCGAGGTCGGAATACACCGTCACAATGGTCACGAGAACAATGACAAAGGCGTCACTCAAAGGCACGCGGCGCAAAATGGTCAGAGAGTTCCAAGCGAACGTGCCGATCACCACCATGAACATTACCCCAACCAAAGCCGCCAGAGGGATTTGCTCAATCGCGGGGCTGGCCACAACGATAAACAAGAGCAAGAACAGCGCCGCCGCGATCCCCGCCACCCGTGTGCGACCGCCGGATTTCACGTTGATCATCGATTGACCGATCATGGCGCAACCGCCCATCCCGCCAAAGAACCCGGTCACCACATTGGACGCACCTTGGGCGATACACTCCTGGCTGGCGCCGCCACGTTTGCCGGTCATCTCCCCGACAAGGTTCAAGGTCAAAAGGCTTTCGATCAAACCGATCGCCGCCAAAATCACCGCGTAAGGCAGGATAATCTGGAAGGTTTCCCAGGACAATTCGACCATCGGAATATGGAACATTGGCAACCCGCCTTCAATCGAGGCCAAATCACCCACCCGTGGAACATCCAACCCGAAACCGATGACAATCGCCGCCGTGATTCCGATGCCGGCCAAAGGCGCGGGCACAATGCGCGTGATCTTCGGCATCACCCAAATGATCACCATCGTCACCCCGACGAGGCCCAGCATCATCAAAAGCGGTCCGCCCGACAACCACACACCGCCGGTTGTGCCATGATCGCCCTGCACCACCGTGCCCGGCACGCGAAACTGCGTCAATTGCGCAAGGAAGATCACAATTGCCAAGCCGTTCACAAAGCCCAGCATAACCGGATGCGGCACCAAACGGATGAACTTCCCCCAACGCATCACCCCGGCAAAAATTTGTATGAGTCCCATCAAAACAACGGTCGCAAACAGGTATTCCACCCCGTGTTCGGCGACCAAAGCCACCATCACAACCGCCAAGGCCCCCGTCGCACCTGAGATCATCCCAGGGCGCCCGCCAAAAACGGCGGTGATCAGACCGACCAAAAAGGCCGCGTAAAGCCCGACCAACGGATGCACCCCCGCCACAAAGGCAAACGCCACCGCTTCGGGCACCAAGGCCAAAGCCACAGTCAGCCCCGCCAAAAGCTCGATCCGAAGCCGCGCGGGGGTCAATTTTTCATCCGGCATCAGCCGCAAATCAGGCAGGGCAAGACGGTTGGCAAAGCTTGCCAGAATGGCTCGTTTCAAAGGGCACCTATCATATGGGGTTGTTCGCTTGTCCGCCGTTTAACGCAAAGCGTTGCGAAAGCATAGAGGGCAGGTCAAATGGCTGTGACGCTTGAGTACGACAGCTTGCAAACCCCGCAGCAGAGCGCCAAAACAGGGTATCAACCAATCGGGAGACGGGCACCATGTCAGACACAGCAGGCGAAACAGTGATCGGGGTGATCGGCGGATCGGGGCTTTATGACATTGACGGGCTTGAAAATGCACAATGGCGGCAGGTCGAGAGCCCTTGGGGGGCGCCGTCTGATGCCATCCTGACCGGGGTGCTTGACGGGGTTAAAATGGCCTTCTTGCCCCGCCACGGGCGCGGCCATGTGCATGCGCCATCGACCGTGCCGTATCGCGCCAATATTGATGCGCTCAAACGGCTCGGCGTCACGGATATCCTGTCGGTATCGGCCTGCGGCTCCTTTCGCGAAGACATGGCACCGGGCGACTTTGTCGTTGTCGATCAATTCATTGATCGTACATTTGCCCGCGACAAAAGCTTTTTCGGCACCGGATGCGTTGGTCACGTATCCTTGGCACACCCAACCTGCCCGCGCCTGTCCGACGCGGCCTATGAGGCGGCGAAGTCACTGGGCATCACGGTCCACATGGGCGGCACATATCTTGCAATGGAGGGGCCACAGTTTTCCACCCTCGCCGAAAGCAAAATGTACCGCGAGGTTTGGGGCGCCGATGTGATCGGCATGACCAATATGCCCGAGGCCAAGCTCGCCCGCGAGGCGGAAATCTGTTACGCGTCGATCGCAATGATCACCGATTACGACAGTTGGCACCCGGACCACGGCGCGGTTGATATTGCTCAAATCATTGCGACGCTGACCGGCAATGCCGCCAAGGCCCGCGATCTGGTTGCCCGGATGCCTGCCCGTCTTGGCGCGGCCCGCGCGCCCTGCCCACACGGCTGTGACCGCGCGCTAGAATACGGAATCATGACCGCCCCCGAGGCGCGGGATCCGGCGCTTGTCGCCAAACTGGATGCCGTCGCGGGCCGCATTTTGAACGGATAGATCTGCTGGGGATGTTGCCCGGCGCTGATGGTGGCTCCACAGGGACCAGCCCCGCTCACGTCACATCCATTTTCACGTCACACTATGTGAGGCATTTCTACGTTGCAGCGGAAGGAACATTTCAACTTTGGTTCGCGCGCGGCCGACCTGCGTTCATCGGCCTTGCGAGCATCTTCTGGCTCATGATAGCCAAATCCGACCTCACCTTTTAAGGAAAATACACCGCGATGCCATCCGTAGAAGATTATATCCGCACCATTCCCGATTTTCCGCATGAGGGGATCATGTTCCGCGACGTGACCACCCTGTTTGCCGATCCGCGCGGGTTCCGCATGGCGGTGGATCAAATGGTGCACCCCTATGCCGGTCGCCGGATCGACAAGGTCGTCGGGCTTGAAGCGCGTGGTTTCATCCTCGGCGGCGCGATTGCGCATCAGTTGTCGGTGGGGTTTGTACCGATCCGCAAGGCCGGAAAACTCCCCGGCAAGGTGATCGCGCAAGATTATGTATTGGAATATGGCGAGGCGACGGTCGAGCTGCACGACGACGCAATTACAGCCGGTGAAAATATCCTCGTCGTCGATGATCTCTTGGCCACCGGCGGCACCGCCGAAGCCGGCATCAAGTTGATCGAACGCCTGGGCGGCGAGATCGTCGGATGCGCCTTTGTCATCGACTTGCCCGATCTCGGGGGGCGCGCGCGGCTCGAATCCATGGGGATCGAGATCGAAGCCCTCTGCAGCTATTCCGGTGCATAACGGCCATCCTCACAGGGCGTTAACCATTGATCGTTCATAAGAGCCTTGCCGGTCGGGAATCGGCACTGCTTGCGCGATCCTCGAGATCACTTTGCGCCCTGCCTACCCTACGAGGCGGGGCGCAAACAGTGTCATATCAATAGATTGCGCGCCAAAGCTTATCCTAAACGTGAACGCCCCTCCGCCGGTAGGACCGCACCGGGATTGAGAATACCGCGCGGGTCAAGCGCCGCTTTAACCGCCCGCATCATCTCCAGTTTTACCGGATCACCATAGCGTTCCAGATCGCCGGTTTTAAGCCGCCCGATGCCATGTTCGGCGCTGACCGACCCGTCCATCACATCTACCAGATCATGCACACAGGTTTTGATCGCATCCCGCAGGTCGGCATAATCAGCCTTATCGCCGCCCTTCGGCGGGAAGACGTTGAAATGCAAATTCCCGTCGCCCAAATGCCCGAAACAATTGATCCGAAACCCGCCAAGTTTGGCCAATTCTGCCTTGGCACGCGGGATAAACGCGGCGATTTCCCCCAGCGGCAAAGAAATATCGTGGCTGGAAATCGCACCGATGCGGCGGTTGGCTTCGGGAATTTTCTCGCGCAGGTTCCAAAACGCATGCCGTTGCGCCTCGCTCTGCGCAATGAGGCCATCCATGACCCATCCTGCCTCGCGCCCCGCCACGAACAGCGCCTCGAGCGCCGTCGCGGGATCAAGCCCTTCCGCCAATCCGACGTCGACCAGAACCAACCATTCGGGAATCTGGGCAAAGGGCAACCGCACATCCGGCAAGGTTTCGGTGAGAAACTCCAATCCGGCGCGGTGGATCAATTCAAATGCGCTGATGCCCTCGCCCATCTGCGCCCGCGCCCGTGCCAGCAAATCCAAGGCCGCCGCCGGGTCCCGCACGGCCATGAGCGCTGTGCCTTCCCGCGCCGGACGCGCCACCAATTTAAGCGCCGCCGCCGTGATCACCCCCAATGTACCCTCGGACCCGATCATCAAATTGCGCATGTCATATCCGGTGTTGTCCTTGCGCAAACGCGACAGCCCGTTCCAGATCCGCCCGTCCGCCAGAACCACCTCTAACCCCAAACAGAGATCGCGCGCATTGCCGTAGCGCAGCACATTCACCCCGCCGGCATTGGTCGCCAGATTGCCGCCGATCCGCGCAGATCCTTTCGCCGCGATGGTCAGCGGAAACAACCGCTCTGCTTCTTCGGCGGCCACATGGATGTCTTGCAAAATTGCGCCCGCTTCGACCACCATAACGTTTTCGTCGGCATGTACCGCGCGCAGCGTTGTCATCCGCTCCAGCGAAAGCAACACCGGCGCCGGGCCGCCTTTGGGCATCACCTGCCCGCCGACCAATCCGGTGCCACCACCATAGGGCACCACGCCAATGCGCGCGCCGTGACAGGCCGCCATGATCGCCGACACCTCGAGCACCGTCGACGGCGCCAGAACCGCAGCCGCATGTCCCATCCACCGCCCGCGCGGCTCCTCCAGATAGGCGGGCGACAGCGGCCGAAAACACGCGGCGGGCAATTGCGCACGCAGCCCGTCCAAAAAACCGTCATCAACGGAATTCAGCGGCGATTGGGTCATATGGTCGGCTCCCTGAAATTTTGGTCAGCCTAGCGCGCCCGGTCATGCCGGACCAGAGCCGTCAAACACGCCCTATCCGGCGTCGGTGCGCCCACGCCGATCCATCCGTAGCGCCGCATATAAAACATGCGTGCGCCAGCGGTTATCAATCTGCAAATAGCTTTGCGCCACGCCCTCATACTTAAAACCGGACTTTTCCAAAAGCCCACGCGACGGTGTGTTTTCCGGCAAGCACGCCGCCTCCAGACGGCTTAAATCCAATTGTGTAAAAGCGTGGTGCACCATGGCGGTCAGAGCTTCGCGCATATAACCGCGCCGCGCGTGCTGCGCGGCAACCCAATACCCCAATGTGCCCGCCTGTGCCGGACCGCGCCGGATATTATCGAGGGTGATTGCCCCCAAAAGCGTCTGATCCTCGCGGCGGAACAAAAATAACGGCACCGCCGATCCGCTCGCCACCGAGCGCTGTGCCCAATAGACCCGATTGGTGAACCCCTTGCGGGTCAGATGATCTTTGGCCCAAACCGGCTCCCATGGCGTCAGGAAGCTGCGACTGTCGATGCGCGCCTCGACCCATGGGCGGAAATCGCCATGCTGCGGTGTGCGCAAGGTGAGACGCTCGGTCTCGATGCGGATTTTACGCCGCGTAAACACCATCAGCCGCGACGCCGCATTTCGAGATCATCAAGCGTCGACGCATGCCCCAGCTGCCCGTATTGCGCCAAAGCAAGATTTGCCGATGTGGCGGCCTCGGCAGCAAAGGCTTTGACATCACCCGTGGTCACATTATCGATCCGTTCAACAATTTCCGAGAGTTCAGGCACCCGGTTCCAAATCTGAATCATCCGCGCCAGACGTTCGGCGCGGTTCGAAGGTCCCTCAAGACCCATCAGCATACCCGCCTTCATTTGCGCCCGCGCCCGCGCCACTTCGGGCGCGCTCATATCATCGGCGGCGCGTTTCATTTCGTCGATGGTGATGCCCGCCAACTCGCCCATCATCTCGGGGCTGGTTCCGGCGTAAATCGTCATCATCCCGCCATCGGAATACGCGCCGGTCTGCGCGAAAATCGTATAACACAGCCCGCGTTTTTCGCGGATCTCCTGGAACAAGCGCGACGACATGCCGCCGCCCAAAGCAGATGAATAGATCTGCGCGGTATAGATCATCTCGTCGCGGTAATCCGGCCCTTCAACCCCCAAAGCGAAATGGGTTTGTTCGAGCTGCTTTTCCTGGCGTTTCTCGCCGCCAATCCAGCGTGCAGCCTCGGGGGTCGAAACCGCCACCGGTGCCATATCGCCGAAAAGCTTTTCCGCCTCGGCAACCAAGGCCGCATGATCCACCGCGCCTGCGGCCGCCAGAATCATATTGCCGGGTCCATAATGCTGTGCCACGAAACCTTCCAGATCGCCGCGCCCGAATGCCCGCACCCGCTCCGCAGGGCCAAGGATCGTGCGCCCCATCGGGTGATCGCCGTAAGCCTCTTCTTGCAACCAATCGAAAATCACATCGTCCGGCGTATCCAATGCCTGCCCGATCTCTTGCAAAATCACGCCGCGTTCGACCTCTATTTCATCCGCATCAAAGGCCGGATTGCGCAAAATATCAGCAATCACATCCAAAGCCAGCGGCACATCGGCACGCAGCACCCGCGCGTAATAGGCCGTGGATTCGCGGCTGGTGTAGGCATTGATATAGCCGCCGACATCTTCGATGGATTCGGCAATTTGCAAAGCCGTCCGCCGCGCCGTGCCCTTGAACGCCATATGCTCGAGAAAATGCGCGATGCCGTTTTGCTCGGTGCGCTCGTCACGCCCACCTGCGGTCACCCAAATGCCGATCGACGCGCTTTCCAATCCCGGCATGGTTTCGGTGACAATGCGGAACCCGTTGGAGAGGGTATGAAATTCGACGGTCAAAGGGCAATACGCTCGCGGATCAAGGTTTCAATAGCGCCAAGGTCATTGCCGATCCGGGTGACGCGCTCGTCGCGGTCAAACAAATCGGCCATACGCGGCGGCAATGCAGGATGCACGCCCGATGCGGATTTCACCGCATCGGGGAATTTGGCGGGATGCGCCGTGGCCAGCGTAATCATCGGGGTATGGCCGATGCGCTGAGCATTGGCGACTTGGACGCCGACCGCGCTATGCGGGCACAACAATTCGCCGGTGCGGGCAAAGGTGTTGCGGATCGTCGCCAAAGTGTCCTCTTCCGAGACACGGCCCGAATTAAAGGTTTCCGACAACGCCTCGCGGGCACCTTGGCTGACCTTGAAACCGCCCTCTTTCAATTCATCCATCAAGGCCGAGATCGCCGCACCATCGCCGCCATAGGCGTAGAAAAGCGCGCGCTCGAAATTGGACGAGACTTGGATATCCATCGAGGGGCTGATCGAGGGGATCACACCATCGGGACGATAGTCGCCAGTCGCAAGGCAGCGGTGCAAGATATCGTTTTGGTTGGTCGCCACGACGAGTTGCTCAATCGGAAGCCCCATGCGTTTGGCGATGTAGCCTGCGAAAATATCACCGAAATTGCCGGTCGGCACGGTGAAGCTGACCTTGCGATGCGGCGCGCCAAGGCTCACGGCAGAGGAGAAATAATAGACCACCTGCGCCAGAACCCGCGCCCAGTTGATCGAATTGACCCCTGCCAAACGCACCCCGTCGCGGAAATCGAAATCATTGAACATGTCTTTGACGCGGGCTTGGCAATCATCGAAATGCCCGTCCATCGCCAAAGTATGCACATTGCTTTCGCTGGGTGTGGTCATTTGGCGGCGCTGCACTTCGGAGACGCGGCCATGCGGATAAAGAATGAACACATCCACCGCCTCCAATCCGCGAAACGCTTCGATCGCGGCCGATCCGGTGTCGCCGGAGGTCGCACCGACGATGGTGACCCGGTTGCCAGACCGTTTGAGGGACGCCTCGAACAATTGGCCGATCAACTGCATGGCAAAATCTTTGAACGCCAAGGTCGGACCGTGGAACAATTCGAGCAAAAAGTGATTTTCAGCCAATTGCACCAAAGGCGCGCGGGCGTCATGGCCAAAACCGGCATAGGCCTTGGCGATGATCTCGGCAAATTCGTCATCGGTAAAGGTCTCGCCGATGAACGGCCGCATGATACGAAAGGCGATTTCCTCGTAGGGCAAACCGGACAGGGCCGCGATATCGCCATGGCTCAACGTCGGGATGCTTTCGGGCAGGTAAAGGCCACCGTCACGGGCCAGGCCTGACAACATCGCTTCTTCAAAACTCAGGATCGGCGCAGCGCCGCGGGTTGAGATATATTTCACGTCAATTGCCTTTCAGCGGATTGCGAATGCGCCAGATGAAGTAACCCGTCATCCCCAACCAGATAAAGGCCAAAGAGAACCAAGTCAGCGCATATTGCAGATGATTGTTAGGAATGCCCACGGTATCAACGGGCAAAGGCGTAACATCGGCCCCGTCCGGCCCCGTGCGCCGCACCAAAAGCACCGGATCGGTATCAAGCGCCGCCGCCATGGCGGGCACATCGCGGGCAAACCAGATATCCGCCTTGGGGTCCGGCGCGGGCGTATATTTGTCGGTCTCAGACGGCCAATGCAGATTGCCTGTCAGCGTCACTTCGCCTGCAGGCGGGGCCGGAATAGCGTCGCGCTCCAGCACAAATCCGCGGTCGATGAGGATGCGCCGCCCGCCAATGTCAAAGGGGGAAATGACCCGGTAGCCGGCCCCGTATAGTTGGCGGCTTGACAGGACACGAATGCGCTCTGCGCCATAGGTGCCGGTCGCGGTGACCGGCAGATAGCGATCCGCTTCGGGTTCAAGTGCGGCAGGGATTTCCACCGGGGCGGCAGAAATGCGCGCCTCGATATCGGCAAGAACCGCTTCTTTCCAGGTCAGCCGCTGCACTTGCCATGTGCCGAGCGAGATCAAGATCGCCGCACCGGCAAGGCCAAAAATTAAAGGGATGATGATCCGGCGCAAAGGCCCTCTCCGCGATAAAGAAAACGCGGGCGCACATGAATGCCGCCCGCGCTCTGATAATGCGTTTTTGCCCCCGCCTTCAACCCGTTTCGGGTATCCGGCAAGACATGGCCCGGTCAGCCGCCCCAGATATAAACCGCAGCGAAGAGGAAGAGCCAGACAACGTCAACAAAGTGCCAGTACCAAGCCGCCGCTTCGAACCCGACGTGACGCTCCTGCGTGAAATGGCCGCGCCGCACCCGCAAGTAGCAGATGAACAGGAAGATCGTGCCGATGATTACATGGGCGCCGTGGAAGCCCGTCGCCATAAAGAAGTTGGCGCCATAGATGTTGCCCGAAAACCCGAAGGCCGCATGGCTATATTCATAGGCTTGGAACACAGTAAAGATCAGGCCGAGCACGACCGAAAGGATCAAGCCATTGGCCATGTCTTTGCGGTTGTTTTCATGCACAAGCGCATGGTGCGCCCATGTTGCCGCCGCGCCCGAGCACAGCAAGATCAACGTGTTGATCAGGGGCAAATGCCACGGATCAAAGGTTTCAATGCCCGCAGGTGGCCAAACGCCATCCTTGATCGGGCTCATCGGGCCCATCGGATACATCGCGTGTTTGAAGAAACTCCAGAACCACGCCACGAAGAACATCACCTCGGACATGATAAACAAGATGAAACCATAGCGCAGGCCGATGCGCACAACCGGTGTGTGATCGCCGACCTGGCTTTCCGCGATAACTTCGGACCACCATCCGAACATCACATAGAGCACGCCAACACAGCCTGCAAAGAACATCCACGGACCGTGATCGGCGAAATACATCACCGCACCGTAGAACATGACAAACCCTGCAACGGCACCCAGAAGCGGCCATAGCGATGGGGGTAGAATGTGGTAGTCGTGATTTTTCTCGTGCGCCATTAGATATTCCCTCGTTGGAAGGCCTTAGTTTAGGTTTGTTTTCACGTCCTGCGCCAGAGCGGCTTGCGCTTCGGGCAGGTCGATTTCATGAAACGTATAGGACAGCGTGATCGTATGAACAAACTTTCCTTCACGATCCGTGACGATTTCGGGGTCGACATAAAAGGTCACGGGCATCTGCACCCGCTCGCCGGGTTGTAAAACCTGCTCGGTAAAGCAGAAACAATCGATCTTGGTGAAGAACCCGCCGGCCGAAAAAGGTGCGACATTGTAATTCGCTTGGCCCGCAACAGGGCGGTCTGTCGGATTGTAGGCCTCGTAAAAGGCCAATCCGGTTTCGCCGATGCGCAATTCCATCTCGCGTTGCACCGGGGTGAATTCCCACGGCATGCCGCGTTCTTTAGAGGCATCAAAGCGGACCTTGATCGTCTGATCCAGAACCATATCCGATCCGGCATTCGCCGTCTGTGTCACACCGCCAAATCCGGTGACCGCACAAAACCAGCTATAGAAGGGCACCGAAGCCCAGCTCAGCGCGCCCATGACGAGCACAACACCCACCAATCGTGTCACGGTTTTTTGAGGTCCAGTCATCGCCATTACTCACTCGCTTTCGGGGGATTGATGCGTAGGGCTTGTTCGGCCCGCTGCGCATCGCCCTCATCCACCACCTTTGCAATGGTCAGGACGAAAACCAAGGCCACGAACCCGATCAACACCGCGCCAAGGCCGATGTTGCGGCTCTTACGGCGCTTGTGCAGCGCGTGTTCGACTTTCTCGAAACTCATGCCCAGCCCCCAAGACCAAATTGGCCAAGGCCCGCTTCGGCCAGAATCGCGAGGAAGTGCGCAAAGAGATAGACCAAAGACAGCGCGAAAAAGCGTTTCTCGGTGCGGTAACCATCTGCTTCGGCCTGCGTCTCGTCGCGGCGCCAGATCGTGATGGCACCTTTGATGAACAGCGCATTCAAAACCACAGCCGCCGCCAGATAAACCGGCCCGCCGATCGAGGTGAAGGCCGTGCCAATCGCAATCGGGGCCAACAGCAGCGTGTAAACGAGAATGTGCTTGCGTGTGGATGTGCGGCCATGGGTGACCGTCAACATCGGCACGCCCGCGTCGCGGTAATCGGATTTCATGAACAACGCCAGCGCCCAGAAATGCGGCGGCGTCCACATAAAGACGATGGTGAACATCAGCACCGATTCGATTGAAATACCGCCCGTGGCCACGGCCCAGCCGATCATCGGAGGAAATGCCCCCGCCGCACCGCCGATGACGATGTTCTGCGGGGTCCACCGTTTGAGCCACATGGTGTAGATCACCACATAGAAAAAGATCGTGAAGGCCAAAAGCCCCGCCGCGACGATATTCGACGCCAGAAACAGCATCACAACCGCGAAAACCGACAGGGTCGCGCCAAGCCCCAAAGCATCGCCTTCGCTCAGCCGGCCCGCAGGGATCGGGCGGCTTTGGGTGCGCTTCATGATCCGGTCGATATCCGCGTCCCACCACATATTCAGCGCCCCGGACGCTCCGCCGCCCACTGCGATAAACAGGATCGACGCGAATGCAACAATCGGGTTCACCGGCACCGGCGCGGCCAAAAGGCCCACCAAGGCCGTGAACACCACCAAAGACATCACCCGCGGCTTAAGCAGGGCAAAGAAATCGCCAAATCCGGCATCGCCGTCTTGGGTCGTGGTATTGAGGCTCGCGTCGCTCATGCTGGCTCCGTTTTCAACTCGGGTCTCGGGGCGGCCATGTGGCGCCGGCCTCTGCCCCCGTGCTTTGGGTGTTGACCTGTGCGCGGATCATGTTCCGGCATAGGAGCGCCTCGACAACGAGGCGGGTGGCTATATCGCATCAACAAGGCGCGACCGCCTTGCCCGAAATCTGGTGCGGGGCACCCTTTGGTGCCGCGACTTGGTGGCGACGTGACCTTCTGCGCGGCAGCGCGCACATCCGGCATCGGCGGCACCCGCTCCTCGCCCCGAACCGGGCGCAGGATCATCGACCTGCCGCGCCCCGCCGCCTATCCGGCGTGGCGCGACCAAAGCGCCACCTCAGTGAGCAAGCGCCACTTTATAAGGGGTGTCGCCCACTGCGGCATACTCGTCTTTGGCCTCTGCCAACCATTTGTCATAGGCTTCTTGGCTGACAACTTTGACAGTGATCGGCATATAGGCGTGATCCTTGCCGCACAGTTCGGAACACTGACCGAAGTAGACACCCTCACGCTCGGCTTCGAACCAAAGTTGCGCCAAACGTCCCGGCACGGCATCTTGCTTCACACCAAAGGCAGGCATTGCCCAGGAGTGGATCACATCGGCGCCCGTCACCTGCATCACCACGGTCTTGCCGAGCGGAACAACCACTGCGGTATCGGTGGCCAAGAGATACTCATCCTCGGCATAGCCATTTTCGGCCAATTCGTCTTTGCCAAGCAGGAAGCTTTCGAATTCAAAGCCTTCGTCAACATACTCATAGCCCCAATACCATTGGTATCCGGTGACTTTGATGGTGATGTCGGCCTCGGGAATTTCTTGTTGTTTGAACAACACCGGCAAGGAAAACGCGCAGATCACAACCAGCACAAGGATCGGAACCAAAGTCCACGCCACCTCGATCGGAGTGTTATGGGTGAAAGAGGACGGCGTCGGGTTCGAACGGCGGTTGTAGCGCAGCATAACCACGACAAGCAAAACGCACACGAAGACCACGATAACGCCGATGATCCACAAAAGCATTCCATCCAGCCATTGCAAGTCGCGCGCAAGTTCGGTTGCGGCGGGCTGGAAACCCACACCGCCAAGATGCGGTTTACCCACCGTCTCCAATGCCTCCTGCGCAGAAGCGGGAAGTGCAGTGGTCGCGGCCAAAGTGGCGGCCGTTGGGGCCAGAAGGCTAAGAAATTTACGCATGGGTCACCCTGATCGGTTGCGGCAGTTCAATTCTATGAGGCGAAATTACCCAATTTTCGGGAATCTCGGTTGTTTTGTCGCCGCTAGAAATCATATTCTGTCACATGTGACAAGAATACGGACAGCGGCAAACGGTCGCTTTTTTGATTTAGATCAAAAACGCCCCCCTGAAAAGAACGGAATAGACGCATGACAGATACTCCTTTTCGCCCGCTCGACGATATGGTCGACCGCGCGGCCGCCCTTGGCCTGCTGCGCAATGCCGTGGCGGGGGCGGATGATGGCGAGCTGTTCTTCGAGCGCCGCCGCTCGGAAGCCTTGGTATTTGATGACGGGCGGGTGAAAACCGCGTCCTACGATGCGTCAACAGGATTCGGCCTGCGGGCGGTGCGCGGCGAAGTGGTCGGATACGCCCATTCCACCGAGATCAGCGAAGCCGCAATCAAACGCGCGGTGGATACCACCCGCCTTGCCGTGGGCGCAGGCGGCGGCACCTTGGCCGATGCGCCGCAACACACCAATGCGCGGCTTTATACCGACGAAGATCCGATCATGGGCGCGCCCTTTCCGGTCAAAATCGACACATTGCGCGAGATTGACGCCTTTGTCCGCGATCTCGATCCGCGCGTGGTGCAGGTCTCTGCCACCATCGCCGCCTCGCATCAGGAAATCGAAATCCTGCGCCCCGAGGGCCATTCGGTCCGCGACGTGCGCCCGATGACCCGCGTCAATGTCTCGGTTATCGTCGAGGAAAACGGCCGCCGCGAAAGCGGCACGGCGGGCGGCGGCGGGCGAATCGGCCTGAACGGCCTCATTGATCCCGCCGATTGGCAGGCCAAAGCCCGCGAGGCGCTGCGCGTTGCCACCGTCAATTTGCAAGCCGTCCCTGCCCCCGCGGGTGTGATGGATGTGGTGCTTGGGCCCGGATGGCCCGGTATTTTGCTGCACGAAGCCATCGGCCACGGGCTTGAGGGCGATTTCAACCGCAAAGGCTCCTCGGCCTTTGCCGGTCTCATGGGGCAACAGGTCGCGGCCAAAGGGGTGACGGTTCTGGATGATGGCACCATCCCTGACCGCCGCGGGTCTATTTCGGTGGACGACGAAGGCACGCCTTCGGGCAAAAACACATTGATCGAGGACGGGGTTTTGGTCGGCTATATGCAGGACCGCCAGAACGCGCGCCTCATGGGGGTCGCCGCCACGGGCAATGGTCGCCGTGAAAGCTATGCCCATGCGCCAATGCCGCGCATGACCAATACCTATATGCTTGGCGGGGATGCCACCCGCGACGAGGTCGTGAGCGAATTGAAGGACGGCATTTATGCCGTGGGTTTTGGCGGCGGACAGGTCGATATCACCAACGGCAAATTCGTGTTTTCGTGCACCGAAGCCTACCGCGTCGAGAACGGCAAGGTCGGCGCGCCGGTCAAAGGCGCGACCTTGATCGGCGACGGCGCCACCGCGCTCAAACAAATCCGCGCGCTTGGCAATGATATGGAACTGGATCCCGGCATGGGCAATTGCGGCAAACAAGGGCAATGGGTGCCCGTGGGCGTCGGCCAACCTACCGTATTGATCGGCGGGCTGACCGTGGGCGGCGCGGCAACATAAACCGCAACCTGTTTCATAACGGGCGGCTCTTGCTCCTTTTCGCGCCCTCGGGCATGAACGGGACATGAGCCGCCTGATCCTTTTCAACAAACCCTTCAACGTGCTGTCGCAATTCACCGACCGCAGCCTTGAGGCCTCAAGCCGTCAAACCCTGTCCGATTACATCGACGTGCCGCAGGTCTATCCTGCGGGGCGTTTGGATCGCGACAGCGAAGGATTGTTGTTGTTGACCGATGATGGCAAATTGCAGGCCCGCCTTGCCGATCCGAAATACAAAGCCCCCAAAACCTACCTTGCGCAAGTCGAAGGGGCCCCGGATGCGGCGGCGCTCGCCCTGCTGCGCCAAGGTGTGATGCTCAAAGATGGCCCGACACGCCCCGCCAAGGCGCGCCTGACGCAACCGCCCGATTGGCTGTGGCCGCGCACCCCACCGGTGCGCTATCGCAAAAGCGTGCCGGATCATTGGATCGAACTCACCCTAACCGAAGGGCGCAACCGCCAAGTGCGCCGGATGACCGCCGCCGTCGGATTGCCGACGCTGCGGTTGATCCGCCTGTCGATCGGCGAATATTCCATTGCCGGATTAGGCAACGGAACATGGCGCGACGCGTGATCTGATTCGGAAAACACATAAATTTCCGCGACGGAAGCCGACAGGTGCGAAAATTAAAGGACAAACTTTCAATACCTTAAGTCGAAGATAGTTTTAATTCACCATTCCCGAGCACGGATTCACCTATCATTAACCAAGCAAACGCTAACCTGTTATTGCAAGCAGGCGGAGTTACGATGGCCGAGTGTTCACATCCTTCCACTCACCCCCCACTCCCACCCACCACGGAAGATGATCGGATTTCGTGGCTCCGCCTATTGCGATCCCATCGCATCGGTATCCAGACGTTTTTCCGGCTTTTGACAAAGCACGAGAACGCCGCCACGGCACTCGAAGCCTTACCCGATATGGCGCGCGCTTCGGGGCTCGGCCGTTATCAGCCCTGCAGTGAAGCCATGGCAGTCAAGGAAATGATCCTTGCCCGCGCTGCGGGGGCCACCATGCTCTGCTATGGCGACGACATGTATCCTGCCGATCTTTATTCCCTCACCGATCCGCCGCCGCTCTTATGGGCGGTGGGCAATCTGGCGGCGCTCGAACGCCCGCGGCTGGCGATTGCCGGCGCACGCAATGCATCGTCGCTCGGCCTGCGCATGGCCGGTGCTCTGGCCAAACAACTGGATGATGAGGGATATTGCATCACGTCCGGCCTCGCGCGCGGGATCGACACCGCCGCACATAAGGCCACGGTCGAAAATGGTTCGATTGCGGTGCTCGCCGGCGGGGTGGATGTAATCTATCCGGCGGAAAACGCCGCGCTGGCCGCGCAAATGCTGGAGACCGGGCTGCGGCTCTCAGAACAACCCATGGGCATGGCGCCGCGCGCCCGACATTTTCCCAAACGTAACCGGATTATTTCCGGCCTCGCGCGTGCACTGGTCGTGATCGAGGCAGGGGCGAAATCCGGATCGTTGATCACCGCCCGCGCGGCATTGGACCAAGGCCGCGAAGTCCTTGCCGTGCCGGGGCATCCTTTTGATGCGCGCGCGGCGGGGTGCAATATGCTGATCCGTGACGGGGCGGTTTTGGTCCGCACCGCCCGTGACGTGATCGATGCCCTGCCCCCAGCCGCCGCGCTCGACGATCAAAACCATCGACCGCCGCCACGTCGCCCGCTCTATGATTTGCACGCGATTTCCCCCGCCCCCACATCTGCCGCCCCCAACAGGCAGGATGATTCTTCTGATGTGCCGCATCTGCCATCGCCCGCGCCTGCGCCGGCGCAAACACCCCCGCCGCAGGCCCAGCCCGGCGGCACCATTTCTCCTGCCGAGATCACGACCATCATGGAGATGGCACAGCCCCAAACCCGCAGGCTAAGTGAAACTGCGGCGCTGCACAGCCAGATTTTAGGCCGCCTCGGCCCCGCGCCTTTGGCCGAGGATCAGTTGATCCGCGATCTGGGCGCACCTGCATCCGATGTGACACCCGTGCTTGTCGAATTGGAGTTGGACGGCCGGATCGAACGCCAAAGTGGCGGGCTGCTCGCCGTACGATAGGGCAAGGCGCATCCAGGGCGGCGCCCACAACCACACGGTCTCGTTCCTTGCGGCCCGCGATTTCCTTGCGGCCTGCAATTACATGGGTTCCGATTCCTTTGGTCTTAATCAACCCGACCGGCGCGCCTTTTGCCTCGCTAAAAACGAACCTCTTAACACCGTAATCACCGCGCCCCTTACCGGCAAAGACGCCGCCTGCGGCAAATTCCCCGCAGTCTTCCCTTCCCAAATCCACTCCTTATATATACGCACGGTCTCGAATGCTCCCGCTGATGGGGCCTATTTCTTGCTAAACTCCATGGCCGCTGACGAGAGCGCGTTGACAAGCCTCCCCGAAGCCTCGCATGGTCCGCCGCCATAATTATGTGCCGAGTCGAAAGGATTTCCATGCCCGTTGTCGTTGTTGAATCTCCCGCTAAGGCCAAGACAATCAACAAGTATCTAGGACCGGATTATACCGTCCTTGCCTCTTATGGCCATGTGCGCGATCTGCCTGCCAAGGACGGATCGGTCGATACCGAGCATGATTTCGAAATGAAATGGGAGATCGGAACCGACAGCCGCAAACATGTCAAAGCCATCGCGGATGCCTTGGCCGACGACAATAACCTCATTCTCGCGACTGACCCCGACCGCGAAGGCGAAGCGATCTCGTGGCACCTTGAAGAAGCCCTGCGCAAACGCAAGGTGATCAAAAAAGACACACCGGTCAGCCGCGTCGTGTTTAACGCCATCACCAAATCCGCCGTCACCGAGGCGATGCAAAACCCGCGGCAGGTGGATGCGCCCTTGGTACATGCCTATCTGGCGCGCCGCGCGCTTGACTATCTCGTCGGCTTTAACCTCTCGCCGGTGCTGTGGCGCAAATTGCCCGGCGCGCGCTCCGCCGGACGGGTGCAATCGGTGTGCCTGCGGTTAATCGTTGAACGCGAGATGGAGATCGAAGCCTTCAATCCGCAAGAATACTGGTCCGTCAAGGCCATGATCGAAACCCCGCGCGGGCAAAATTTTGAGGCCCGCCTGACGGTTCTGGGCGGCAAGAAGTTGGAGAAATTCGACATTGCCACCGCGACGGCGGCCGAATTGGCCGTGGGAGCCGTGGCCGCGCGGGCCATGCATATCAAATCGGTGGAGGCCAAACCGGCCACGCGCAATCCGTCCGCCCCCTTCATGACATCGACCCTGCAACAAGAAGCCAGCCGTAAATTCGGCATGGGCGCACGTCAGGCGATGAACGCCGCGCAACGCCTCTATGAAGCCGGTCATATCACATATATGCGGACCGACGGCATCGACATGGCGCCCGAAGCCGTCATGGCCACGCGCGATGCGATCACCGACCGCTATGGCGCCGAATATGTGCCGAAATCCCCGCGCATGTATAAGAACAAAGCCAAAAACGCCCAAGAAGCGCACGAATGTATCCGCCCGACGGATATGACCAAAGACGCGGCGACGCTGAAAATCTCCGAAGCCGATCAACGCAAATTATACGATTTGATCTGGAAGCGCACGATTGCCTGCCAAATGGAGGCTGCGCGTCTCGAACGCACCACGGTCGATATCGCCAGCCAAGACGGCGAAGTCGAATTGCGCGCCACCGGTCAGGTGGTGATGTTCGACGGCTTCCTGCGTGTCTACGAAGAAGGCCGCGACGAACCCGAAGGCGAAGATGACAACCGTCTGCCGCAGGTGATGGAGGGCGAGACCGCCAAGCTTTCCGGATCGCTTGCTCAGGCCTTTACCAAGGCCAAAGACGACGATGCCGCAATTGAGGCCGCGGGAGGTGTGAAAAAGCATGCCCATGCGGTTTTGGCCGACGGCGATGCGGTTTTGGGCCTACAACACCACACGCAACCGCCGCCCCGCTACACCGAAGCGACATTGGTCAAGCGCATGGAAGAATTGGGCATTGGCCGCCCGTCCACCTATGCCTCGGTGATCACCACGATTCAGGACCGCGAATATGTCCGCAAGGACAAAAACCGCCTGTTCCCCGAGGACAAAGGCCGGATCGTGACGATTTTCTTGCTGAATTTCTTCAAACGCTATGTGGAATATGATTTCACCGCCGACCTCGAAGAGCAGCTCGATGACGTGTCCGCCGGCGACCGCGATTACAAAAACGTTCTGGAAAACTTCTGGAAGGATTTTTCCGCTGCGATCTCGGAAACCTCCGAATTGCGCATCACCGAAGTGTTGGACGTGCTCGATGCCGCGCTTGCGCCGCAACTTTACCCGCCACGTGAAGACGGCAGCGACCCGCGGATTTGCCCGCAATGCGGCGAAGGCAAACTGCACCTGAAGACCTCACGCACCGGCGGGTTTGTCGGATGCGGAAATTACCCCGAATGCCGTTATACCCGCCCGATCAACGGCGATGCAGACGACAGCGGCGATCGGGTTCTGGGCGAGGACAACGGCGACGAGATCTCTTTGCGCAAGGGCCGGTTTGGCCCCTATGTGCAACGCGGCGAAGCCACCGAAGAGAACAATAAAAAACCGCCGCGCGCCTCGCTGCCCAAAGGATGGACGCCGGATTCGATTGATCTGGAAAAGGCGCTGACGCTTTTGAGCCTGCCGCGCGAGGTGGGCCCCCACCCCGATGATGGCGTGATGATTGAGGCGGGCATTGGCCGCTATGGCCCGTTTGTGAAACACGACCGGCTTTATGCCAACCTCAAGGAAGTCGATGAGGTCTTCACCATCGGTATGAACCGCGCGGTGGAAGTTTTGGCACAAAAACTGGCCACGCGCGGCGCGGGCCGTGCTGCGGCGAAACCGCTCAAGGAATTGGGCGAGCACCCGCAAGAGGGCGGTCCGGTCAATGTCATGGAAGGCCGCTATGGGCCCTACGTGAAATGGGCCAAAATCAATGCGACCATCCCCAAGGGCACCGAACCCGAAGACGTAACCATGGACATGGCCGTGGAATGGATCGCGGAAAAGGCCGCCAAGGGCGGCAAGAAAAAAGCCCCCGCAAAGAAAAAGGCTCCGGCCAAGAAGGCCGCAGCAAAGAAACCGGCCGCCAAGAAGACTGCGGCGAAGAAACCCGCCGCAAAAAAGGCCCCGGCCAAGAAGGCCGATGACGCCTAACCAAATTGGCGCACCCACCATGCGCACGCCGCCCTTCCCGACCCGTCGGGGAGGGCGTTTTTCGTAGGGCGGTCTGTATCCTGCGGCAAAAATGCGTAATGTCTTACGTAGTAACCCTATGCCCCCCGCATATCATTGACAGCTGCCGCACTCCGGCCCAAAACCACAACCAAGACGTCACTTAGGGAGACAGACATGAAGAAAATCTATGGCTCTGCCGCCGAAGCGCTCGATGGGCTGCTGTTCGACGGTATGCTCATCGCTGCGGGTGGATTTGGCCTGTGCGGCTTGCCGGAACTCTTGCTGCAAGCCATCAAGGAAGCCGGCACCAAGGATCTGACATTTGCGTCCAACAACGCGGGCGTCGATGATTTCGGCATCGGCATTTTGTTGCAGACCAAGCAGGTGAAGAAAATGATTTCGTCCTATGTGGGCGAGAACGCCGAATTCATGCGCCAATATCTGTCGGGCGAATTGGAATTGGAATTCAATCCCCAAGGCACATTGGCCGAACGCCTGCGCGCCGGTGGCTGCGGCATTCCGGGGTTTTACACCAAAACCGGTGTCGGCACGCAAATCGCCGACGGCAAGGAAGTCAAAGAGTTTGGCGGCGAGGAATACATCCTCGAAACCGGCATTTTTGCCGACCTGGCAATCGTCAAAGCATGGAAAGCCGATGAAACCGGCAATCTTGTGTTCCGCAAAACCGCGCGCAACTTCAACCCGCCCGCCGCGATGAGCGGTAAGGTCTGTGTCGTTGAGGTCGAAGAGATCGTTCCAACCGGATCTTTGGACCCCGATCACATCCACCTGCCCGGTGTTTATGTGCACCGCATCATTCAGGGCGATCATGAAAAGCGGATCGAAAACCGCACCACCCGCAAGAAGGAGGCTGTATAATGGCTTGGGATCGCAACCAAATGGCCGCACGTGCGGCGCAAGAGCTTCAAGACGGATGGTATGTGAACCTCGGCATCGGGATTCCGACGTTGGTGTCGAATTACATCCCCGAAGGCATCGAAGTGACGCTGCAATCGGAGAACGGCATGCTCGGCATGGGCCCCTTCCCCTTTGAGGGTGAAGAAGATCCCGATTTGATCAATGCGGGCAAACAAACCATCACCGAATTGCCGCAGACCTCCTATTTCGACAGCGCCACCTCCTTTGGCATGATCCGCGGCGGCAAAATCGCCATGGCGATCCTTGGCGCAATGGAAGTGGCCGAAAACGGCGATCTGGCCAATTGGATGATCCCCGGCAAGCTGGTCAAAGGGATGGGCGGCGCGATGGATCTGGTCGCGGGTGTGGGCCGTGTGGTCGTGGTCATGGATCACGCCAACAAACATGGCGAGAGCAAAGTTCTCAAAGAATGCACCCTGCCATTGACCGGTAAAAGCGTCGTTGACCGGATCATCACCGGCATGGGCGTTCTGGATGTGGTCGAGGGCGGTTTGAAGATCGTCGAATTGGCCGATGGCGTCAGCGAAGAAGAGCTGCGCGCCGCGACCGAGGCGACGATCGTCGGGTAATATCCACGCCTAGCCGCACACCACAAAGGCGCTCCGTTTCGGGGCGCCTTTTGCGTGGCAGCGAACCGTTCGCCGCGCCCACCCGAGGCGTGGGCGGGAGAAGGCCTGAACCGCCTATCCTTTGATCTTCACGAATACGCAGCCGTCCGACACCAATTCCGGCGGGGTCAAACACAGCCCGCGCGCAACCTTGAAGGCCGCCAAAACCTTTGGCACATAATCGCGGGTCTCGGCAAAGGGCGGCACACCGCCGTGATTACCGATGGAATTCTCACCGGCATTATATCCCGCCAGAACCAAAATCGGATCACCGTCAAATTTCTTCATCAGGAAATCGAGGAATGCCACGCCGCCTTTGATGTTCTGGTCTGCGGCCAAGGCATCCTCGACCCCAAATCGCGTGGCGGTGTCCGGCATCAACTGCATCAACCCCTGCGCGCCTGCGCCGCTGACCGCATCCGCCCGCCCCGCCGATTCCACCGCGATCACTGCCAATGCCAGCGCAGGAGAGACCTCGGTACCGATGGTCGCGCGCAAAATCGCCACCCCCTGCGCCTGTGCAATCTGCCCCAGTGCCGCCAAACGCGGGTTTGGGGCGCTTTCGCCGCTGGGGGGATTGCCGAGTTTGTCCAAAGCCAAGCGCAACCGCCCCGGCCCGGTTTGCGCCAAGTCCGGCGAGATGCTTTCCCAAAACCATCCGTAGCGCCCGCCCGGCGAAGGCTTGGGCGCGGCCGCAGCCCCCTCATCGCCCACCTCGCCCGCTTTATCCTGCTCCGAAGGTTTGGGGCTGCGTGACAGGATCGCGGCCTGTTCCAACGGATCAATTTGCACGGTGATACGTTTTTGAGTGCTTCCGGGTTTGGGCGGCGTCACGCGTTTGAAATCCGCCAGGGCGGCCGAGGCACCCATAACAGCCACCGCGCAAACTGCGCCGATATATATGTTCCAGCCCCGCATGATCCGCGAACCGCCCTACTGCCCCGTGTTTTACAGGTGTTTCGCAACCTCTATCGCATGAAACACCCCGGTGGGGCCATAAACCCACCGAATTTGAAGGCAAATGCGCCATAATTGCCGCGAAAGTCACGATAGAGACACTTTATTAAGAAACCTATCTATTTATTTAACGCGCGAAAACAGAGACTTGAGCGAATTCATCACCAAAAAGTTAAGGCGCTCGAAAAAGGCACTATTCGTGCCAAATTCATGCCCCAATCACGGGGCTATATATGTGCATACCACGGCGGCAACGAGCCAATGAGAGAGAACGGCTCACCAAGTTGACGACGCGGTCGAATGTAACAAATGACTGATCCTTTGGAGGGACTAACATGCTTAACTTTATCAAAAACTTCCGCGCAGACGAAGACGGTGCCGTGACTGTTGACTGGGTTGTTCTGACCGCCGCCGTTGTTGGCTTGGCTGTTGCAGCTTACTCGTCGATCAAAACCGGCGCGTCCGACATGACCGCAGCGACCAACACATACATGGCGGCGCAAACTCCGGGCAGCTTCTAAGTTGACCTGATGGCTCCACACCGGGGCCGCGCGATGACAAAGCGGGCCGTGTCCTTCGCGGACACGGCCCCTTTTTTTTTGTCGCATAACGCGGGCCAAACATGGCCCGATGCCCTCATAGGCAGCCCAAAGAGTAACACCGAGGTCCTTTATGAGAATTCGTTTTTCCCGTTTCTACAAGCGTGAAGATGGCGCAGTCACCGTCGACTGGGTTGTTCTGACTGCTGCCGTTGTCGGCCTGATGGCTGGCGGGTATTATATGATGCGTCAGGGCGCGACCGATCTGGCCGACGGCACGACGACATTCATGCAAAGCTGGACCTTCTGATCTAGCGTAGTCGCGAACGGCAAGCGCCGCCTCCGGCCCTTTCCACTTCTTCCAAAGGCCCCGCCAGACGGGAGGCGCAGAACGCGCCGCTTAAGCCGGCGCCTGATGGTCCATTATGTTTTTTGTGTTCCCCCTCCCTCGTGGTCCCACGACGGGGGTTTTTTAATGCGCAGCGCCTGGGACCGACCTAAGTCACGCCGCATGGGATCTGTGGGTCAATCCGGCCCAAACCTCCCTATTGCCTACCAAATCATCAACAATTCACACGCCCTCCCAGATTTGGCCACATTTGGCATGTAATTTCCCCTAGAGCAGCGGCCAACGGGCCGTTCTGTGCGTTTGAGCCCAAAGCGCCGCAACGCACAGGAAACACACGAAAGGGAAATCACATGCGTATGGTCTTTGGACTGGTGCTGATCGTCGGCCTCGGATTGGCCGGATTTGCCACCTATATGGTCAAAAACTACATCACCGCCTATCAAACCGCCCTCGCCCAAGAGCGCGCGATGAATGCCTCCGCCGCCACGATGATCGACATCTATGTCGCCGACAAACAATTGAAATATGGCGATGTCATCACCGAAGAAGACCTGCGGGTGGTGAAATTTCCCGAAGATGCAATGCCCGAAGGGACATTCACCAGCAAAGCGGCTTTCTTCCCCAAAGGTGAAAACGTGCTGCGCACCGCGTTGCGCACCATCGAGAAAAACGAAGCTATGATGGAGGTCAAAGTCACCGCACCGGGCGAAAGTGCCGGTCTGACCTCGCAATTGGAACGCGGCAAACGCGCCTTTGCGATCAAGGTCGATGTGGCCTCCGGCGTGTCAGGTTTCTTGCGCCCGGGCGACCGTGTTGATGTCTATTGGACCGGCGCCATCGAAACCGGCGCCCGCAACGGCGATCGTGGCGATGTCACCAAATTGATCGAAACTGGCGTCAAACTGATCGCTGTTGACCAAGACAGCAGCGGCGAATCCTCTGAAACCATGATCGCCCGCACCGTCACCGTGGCCGCCACCCCGCAACAGGTCGCGGCCTTGGCACAAGCGCAATCCTCCGGGCGTCTGTCGTTGTCCTTGGTAGGCAATGAAGATGACACCGTAGCCGAAGCCATCGAGGTTGACCAACGCTCCTTGCTCGGCATCGAAGCCGCCCCCGTGGTCGCCGAAGTGGCAGAAGAAAAAATCTGCACCACCCGCATCCGCCGCGGCGCAGAGGTTGTCGAAATGCCGATCGCCTGTACAAACTAAACTGTTAAAAACATGTCCCTTTCCCTTTCGGGACACGGCGGGCGCTCCGGCAACGGGGCGCCTGTTTGCGTTGAACTGCACCGCATGTGCCCGACAATGATTTTCGCCCTGTTGCCACATATCCACATAAACGCTGGCCGCGAAGTCATTGATTCTTGCAATAAAAGCGAAGTTAACGCATGGTAGCGACAAAATCCGGGCGCAAAGACCCGAAATTGAGGCGTGATCAGAAAGGCAGGTCACATGTATAAGAGCAGTTTCTTGAAAGCGGCCCTCTTGGGCCTGACGTTGAGTATTGGTGTCGCCGCTCCTATGGCCGAAGCTAAAAACCTCCACGTTGTACAACGCGGCATGTCCTCTACTTTGGAGGTGCCGATGAACCGCGCAGTGGTCGTCGAAAGCGATGTCCCCTTCGCCGAACTCAGCATCGCCAACCCCGCGATTGCAGATATTTCCTCCCTGTCGGATCGGTCGATCTATGTATTGGGGAAATCCCCGGGCTTGACCACATTGACGATTTTGGATGGCAACGGACAGTTGATCACCAATGTCGATGTACGGGTCGCCGCCGATATCAGTGAATTCAAAGAACGCCTGCGGCAAATCCTGCCCGGCGAAAAGATCGAAGTGCGCACCGCCAATGACGGCATCGTTTTGTCCGGCACTGTGTCCTCTGCGGCGCGGCTGCAACGGGCGATGGATCTGGCCGAACGCTACGCCCCCGAACGGGTGTCGAATTTGATGAGCGTCGGCGGCGTCCAGCAGGTCATGCTCAAAGTCCGGTTTGCCGAAATGCAGCGGAACGTGTCCAAATCGCTCAGCTCCTCTTTGGCGCTGAACGGGTCGATTTTCGGCGGCGATGTCGGCGTCAATGGCGGGAACGGCACCAACAACAACTCTGGCGCGCTCGGCACCTCTTTGGGTGGCTCCATTCCGGCCACCAACGAAAACAACGGCGCGATGCTGTTCGGCTTTGACGCTGGCGCGGTCGAGGTCGGCATTCTTCTGGAAGCCCTGGAAACCAAGGGCGTCGTGCGCACCTTGGCCGAACCCAATCTGACCGCCCTCTCCGGCCAGGAAGCCAAATTTCTCGCAGGCGGCGAATATCCGGTGCCCGTGGCACAAGACAACGGCGCGATCACCGTGGAATTCAAACCCTTCGGTGTGGCGCTCAACTTTATCCCGCGCGTGGTTGATGCCGATTTGATCAACCTCGAAATGAACGCCTCTGTTTCGGCGATCGACCCGAATAACGGGTTTGAAATCAACGCCTTCAAGATCGACGCCTTCACCCGCCGCGAAACCTCGACCACTGTCGAGATGCGCGATGGCGAAAGCTTTGCCATTGCGGGTTTGCTGCAAGATGACTTCTTGGACGTGAACGGTCAGATCCCTTGGCTTGGCGATGTGCCGGTTTTGGGCGCATTGTTCCGCTCGGCCAACTATCAACGCGAGCAAACCGAGCTGGTGATCATCGTAACCGCACATCTTGTGACCCCGAAACGCGGCGAGGCCTTTGCACTGCCGACAGATCGGGTTAAACCTCCCTCCGAGGAAGACTTGTTCCTCTTTGGCAAAGTTGCCAACAGCCGCACCCCGACACGTGGCGCTGCGGGAGAGGTTGCCAATCAGGACTTCAGCGGGTCTTATGGGTATGTGATGGATTGATGTAATGCGTGGGCACATGAAAAAAATTCTGGCAACAACGGGCCTTGCGGCTCTCGCCGCCTGCGGGCAAGGCTCCTATGTAAGCAACAGCTCTTACGGTGAGGCCGGCTTCATTTCCACCGCCGGCCCGTTTGGCAATGCGACCATGAACAACACGATGATCATGTCCGGCGAACGCAGCTACACCTATGAGCTGGCGTCGCGGTTTGCCGCAGAAGTGCTGACCAACGTCAATTTTGCCTTCAACTCGGCACAACTGGATGCGGGCGCGCGGGACACATTGCGCGAACAAGCCCGTTGGATCCGGCAATTTCCCGAAGCACGGTTCCGCGTCTATGGCCATACGGATGCGGTCGGATCGGACAGATACAACAAATCGCTTGGCATGCGCCGGGCCAATGCCGTGGTCGCCTATCTGACCAGCCAAGGCATCTCGCGCAGCCGTCTGGAAGCCGTGGCCTCCTTTGGTGAAACCCAACCCATCATTGTCACCGAAGGGCGCGAACGCCGCAACCGCCGCACGGTTACCGAAGTGTCCGGTTTTGTGGAAGACCACCCCTCGGTGATCGATGGTAAATATGCCGCCATCGTCTACCGGGAATATGTCAATTCGGCCGTACCTCGCTCCGGTCTAACAGGTATTTCAGGCGACTCGTTCAAAACCGATTGATCCCGGCGCCAGACAAAAACAGATCTCAAAACCGCCAAGGCCACGCCTCTGGCGGTTTTTCTTTGCGCGCCATCGCGCAGGTGTCCGCACGGCTTTGCGCTCGGGTCACATACGCCAATGGGGCCGCCTGACTGGCTTTGCACTGGGCCACTGCCTTGTGAAGGCGAAAGCGTGAAAACCCCAAAAATCCACAATTATCGTTAACAATCAAAACATTAAATCAAATTGGCGTTCCGCCTTCTGTTTCCAAATCCCATCAACTCTGTATCAAGAAACCAAACAAAGGCAGCATTCTGGCCCAAATGTTGCCCAGATTGGCGGCAATTCTAACGCCAATGGGAGTAGTGCGTCCGAGACGAGTCGGACGCGGGCACCCGCAGGACGGTGACGCATGGCGAGGATCGAGCCCCCGGCAGCGCCGCATAAGAAACCTGTTACGCCCGATTTACAAAAGGACCGAGGCCATGACCAGTACAGCAACATTACAACCGGACCCCAATCCGCTGAGAGCCTGCACAATCAGCCGTGATGTGCAAAACTTCGATCTACTGATCGAGGATATGGAGGCCGCTCTGGGCGAAAGCTGGGGCGATTTGGGCTTTAGCGAGGCATTGACCTTTTTCAGTCAGCCCGAGGCCGCCGATTTGGAATTTGTTGCCATCGCCATTGATGAAAGCGATGATGACAAATTGGTCATGCTGGGCGAAATCATCGTTGCCGCCGGCGCCCATAATATCAAAGTCATCCTTATTGCCGAGGATGTCAGCCCCGCCGCCTTGCACCAGTTGTTGCGCCAAGGGGCCGATGAATTTGTCCCCTACCCGTTGCCCGAGGGCGAATTGTCCGCTGCGATTGAGCGCCTGCAAGCCCCGCCCCCCGCACCAGCCGAGCCGCCGCGCAGAAAAGCCAAGACCGAAACCGAAGCCGGATCCCATGACGGCGTCATCCTTGCCGTGCACGGATTGTCCGGTGGCACCGGCGCGACCACATTGGCGGTGAACCTCGCCTGGGAATTGGCCATGTTGGACAAGAACAATCCGCCAAAGGTCTGCTTGATTGATTTCGACCTGCAATTCGGCGCGGTGTCGACCTATCTCGATCTGCCGTGCCGCGAGGTTGTCTATGAAATGCTTTCGGACACTGAGACAATGGATTCGGATGTGTTCAATTCCGCGTTGATATCTTTCGAGGACCGGCTTCAGGTGCTGACCGCCCCCTCGGATATGTTGCCATTGGATCTGATCACCTCCGAGGATGTCAACCGCGTGTTGGAAACCGCACGGCAGAACTTCGACTATGTGATTGTCGATATGCCTAAAACCTTGGTGCAATGGACCGAGGCGGTGCTCAACGCCGCACATATCTATTTCTGCACCACGGAATTGGACATGCGATCGGCACAAAACACCTTGCGTTTCAAACGTGCTTTGATGGCCGAAGATCTGCCGGTCGAGCGCCTGCGTTTTTGCCTTAACCGCGCACCGAAATTCACCGATCTGAACGGCAAGGCCCGCGTCAAACGCATGGCCGAAAGCCTTGAGGTCAGCTTTGAATTGCAACTGCCCGATGGCGGCAAACCGGTGGCCCAAGGGGCCGATCACGGTCTGCCTCTGGCCAGTTCGACGCCGAAAAATCCGCTGCGCAAAGAAATCGCCAAATTGGCACAGTCACTGCACGAGCTTGGTCAAACCGAAGCCGCCGCAGCGTAAGTAGAAAAGAGATTACCAGATGTTCTCGCGTTACAAAAAAGATGGCACTTCCAGCCCGGCGGCCAAACCTGTCGCCGCAGCAGCCGCGCCGAAAACCGCGCCGGTGGCGCAAGCCGCATCGATGCGCAAACCTATGCCCGTTGACGCCCGGGTGGCTCCTGCGGACAAAGAGCTTAAACGCAAGGAACGCATGGGCGAGGTCAAGTTGGAGCTTCACCGCGAGCTTCTCGACAATCTCAACCTTGCGGCGCTCGACAAGGCCACGGAAAACGATCTGCGGGCCGAGATCAACGCAATCACGGCCGAGTATCTTGATACGCAAACCATCGTTTTGAACCGCGATGAGCGCACCCAGCTGACCAAAGAACTCTATGACGAAGTGCGCGGCCTTGGGCCGCTCGAAACATTGCTGCAAGACGACACCGTCAACGATATTCTCGTCAATGGCCCGCAACAGATTTTCGTCGAACGCGCCGGTAAGCTCGAACTCACCGATGTGACCTTCAAGGACGAAAAACACCTTTTGCGGATCATCGACAAAATCGTTTCCGCTGTGGGTCGCCGTGTCGATGAAAGCAACCCCTACGTCGATGCGCGTTTGCAAGACGGCTCGCGCTTCAACGCCATGGTGCCGCCGGTGGCCGTGGATGGCTCGCTCGTCTCGATCCGGAAATTCAAAAAGGACAAGCTCCAGATCGACGATCTGGTGAAATTCGGGGCCTTTACCGAAGAAATGGCCGCCTATTTACAAGCCGCCGTCGCCACGCGCCTCAATGTGATCGTCTCGGGCGGGACAGGGTCGGGGAAAACCACGACGCTCAACGCGCTGTCCTCCTTCATCGACAATGCCGAACGCATCCTGACCATCGAAGACACCGCCGAACTTCAACTGCAACAGATCCACGTCGGCCGGATGGAATCGCGTCCGCCGAACGTCGAAGGCAAAGGCGAAGTTTCCCCGCGCGATTGTTTGAAAAACGCCCTACGGATGCGCCCGGACCGGATCATCGTCGGGGAAACCCGTGGCGAAGAAGTCATCGACATGCTCCAGGCCATGAACACCGGCCACGACGGATCGATGACGACAATCCACGCCAACAACCCACGCGACGGTATTTCGCGCCTTGAGAACATGATCGCCATGGCCGGTATGGAAATGCCGCTCAAAGCTGTGCGCAGCCAGATTTCTTCGGCTGTGAACCTGATTGTGCAGGCCTCGCGTCTGCAAGACGGTTCGCGCCGCATGACTTCGATCACCGAAATCACCGGCATGGAGGGCGATGTGATTTCCATGCAGGAAATTTTTCGCTTCCAACGTGTTGGCCTGACGCCTGACAATAAAATCATCGGTCACTTCACCGCAACCGGCGTGCGTTCGCACTTCTCCGAACGCTTCCGGATGTGGGGATACGATCTGCCCCCTGCCATCTTCGAACCCGTTGCGGAGTAATCAAAATGGTCATCAGCTCAGCCCCCATTATTTACGCGCTCATCTTTTTGGGCGTGTTGGCGCTCGTGGAAGGCATCTACCTGACGGTGTTTGGCAAATCGATCAGCCTCAACAACCGCGTCAACCGCCGCCTCGAGATGATCGAGAAAGGCAACCGCCGCGAAGAGGTCATGGCCAAGCTTCGCAAAGAGATGAACCAACACGGCAAAAGCCGCACCATCCCGCTTTATTCTCTGCTCGCGGATAAGGCGCAAAAGGCGGCCATTGCCTTCACCCCGAAGCAATTGATGATGGTGATGGCCGGCCTGTCTGGTGTGGCGTTTATCGGCATGACGGTTGGCACCGAAACCTCGGCGCCGGTTCGCGCTTTGGTCAGCGTCGGCATGGGCGTTGGCGGGGTGTATATGTGGGTCTCGATGAAGGCCAACAAACGCATCTCGATGATCGAGGAGCAATTGCCCGATGCGGTTGAGCTTATGGTGCGGTCTTTGCGCGTGGGGCACCCGTTTTCCTCGGCAATCTCGATTGTTGCCAAAGAGGTCGGCGATCCTCTGGCCTCAGAATTCGGTTTCATCGCTGACGAAGCCGCCTATGGCCGCGACATGGGCGAAGCGCTCAAGGATATGGCCGAGCGCATCGACATGCAGGATTTGCGCTTCCTCGCCGTGGCCGTGACCATTCAACAGCAATCGGGGGGTAACCTCGCCGAAATTCTCGCAGGTCTGGCCAAGGTGATCCGCGCCCGCTTCCGGCTGTTCCGCCGGGTCAAGGCGATCACCGCCGAGGCAAAATGGTCGGGAAAATTCCTCTCGGCCTTCCCGATTGTGGCCTTGATCGCAATCAACATTCTCGATCCGAATTACTATGATGATGTCAAAGACCACGCCCTGTTTATTCCGGCTTGTCTTGCGGTGGGCGGCTTCTTGGCCACCAATCTCTTCGTCATGCGCATGCTCGTGAACATCAAGGTTTAAGGGGGACGACCAATGAATATTCTCGCGCCAATCCAAGAGCTTCTCGTGGCCCAATTCGGTGAATTCGGCCCGTTGTTGGCGGTCGGTTTTCTCGGCCTTGTCATGATCATCGTCACCCTGCCGGTGATGTTGAACAAGAAGGCTGATCCGCTGGACCGATTGAAAGCCAGCCGGACGCTGAGCAAATCAGCCAAGGACAACGACCGCCTGCGCACCGACACGCGCAACCAGAAACTCGATCGCTACGCCTCGTTCCTCGAACCCAGTTCAGAAGAGGAGTATTCCGCGGCGCGGCTCAAATTGATCCGTGCCGGATACCGGACCAAGGACGCCGTGCGCTATTTCCACTTTGCGCAATTCGCCTTGGGTCTGGGCTTTCTGGCGGCCGGTGTGATTTACTACATCGTCAATCTGTCAGGCGGCGAAACCAGCACGCAAAAAATGGCGATGTATATCCTTGGCCCCGGCGGCGTCGGCTATATGCTCCCGAAATATTGGGTCACCAAACGGGTGCAGACCCGTCAGGAAGAAATCACCAACGGGTTTCCCGATGCGCTTGATATGATGCTGGTCTGCGTTGAGGCCGGGCAATCGTTGGATCAATCGATCAACCGCGTGGCGGGCGAATTGCGCGCCTCCTATCCTGCGCTGTCCGAAGAGTTCCAGATCGTCGCCCATGAAATGAAAGCCGGCAAAGACAAGGTCAATGTTCTGGGGGATATGTCCGAGCGCTGCGGGGTTCAGGACGTCGCCTCCTTTGTCACTGTTCTGGTGCAATCGGCGACCTTCGGCACCTCGATTTCCGATGCTTTGCGGGTTTATGCGGGGGAAATGCGCGACAAACGCGTGATGCGCGCCGAAGAGGCCGCAAACAAGTTGCCTACCAAGATGACACTTGCCACAATGATGTTCACCGTGCCGCCGCTTTTGATCATTCTGGTCGGGCCGTCGGTGCAAGGGATCACTCAGATGGGCAACATGGGGGGCCTGCATTAAATGCACCTTTCCCGAGCCGCGCGAACAACTGCGCTGCTTTTCATACTGCTACCCGCTCTGGCCGCTTGCTCCGCAGGCGGCCTCGGCGCGTCTCGCGGCCCCTTTGCCCCCGGTTTGGCCGATGCGGAACCGGTGGACGGATTGCTCGTCGGGCACCGCCTCATGGAGGCGGGCGAATATGAACTGGCGCTCGATGCCTTTACCCGCGCTGCCGCGCGCGAGGGTTTGACCGTTGACACGCTTTCGGCGCTTGGCACTGCGAACCTTGGACTGGGTCGCATGGGGCAATCCGAAAGCCTGCTGCGCCGCGCCATCAAAACCGACGAAGCCGGCCCCGAAGTGTGGAACAACCTTGGCGTTGTGCTGATGGAGCGCGGCAAACTTCCCGAGGCCGCCAAGATGTTTGAGCGGGCCTATGCGTTGGATAATGGCCAAAGTGACTCAATTCGCGATAATTTACGCTTGGCTCTCGCAAAATCGGAAATTTCGTCCTATGATGAGGTCCAAGAACAAGACTACAAACTGGTCCGGCGCGGGAGCAATACCTACCTGATCCGAACAATCCAGTGATATCGAGGCGAAGGCAGTAAAAGGACGCAGAAAAATGCGCCAATCTATCTTTCTTACCCTGTGCCTGTCCGGCACGGTTGCACTGAGCGGCTGTCAAAAGGCAGGCGAAAAAGAAGTTTCCCGGGCTTTTCAAGCGGTTAACGTCATCGACGAAAGCAACATGAGCGACATCATGTTGACCGTTGCGGACCCCAATGAGGCGGTGGTTTATTTCCGCCGCACCCTTGGCGAGAACCCCGGACGCATTGATTTGCAACGTGGCTTGGCCACCTCGCTGATCCGCGCCAAACGCATGGATGAGGCCGCCAAAGCATGGGCCGAAGTTGTCGCCAACACAGACAGCACCCCCGATGATAAGGTCGATTTGGCCGATTCATTGATCCGTTCAGGCGACTGGAAGAGCGCAAAAGCCACACTCGACACCATCCCGCCGACAGTCGAGACCTTCAAACGTTACCGTTTGGAAGCCATGGTCGCGGACAGCAACAAGGATTGGAAAAAGGCCGACAGTTTCTATGAAACCGCCGTAGGCCTGACCACCCGTCCGGCAGGTGTGATGAACAACTGGGGCTATTCCAAATTGAGCCGCGGTGATTTTGCCGGCGCCGAGCGGTTGTTTTCCGAAGCAATCAATCAAGATGACACGCTCTTCACCGCAAAAAACAACATAATCCTCGCCCGCGGGGCACAGCGCAATTACAACCTGCCTGTGATCCCGATGAACCAGATCGAGCGCGCGCAACTTCTGCACACGCTGGGCCTGTCGGCGATCAAACAGGGCGATGTCGAGACCGGCAAAGGCTTGCTACGCGAAGCCATCGACACCCACCCGCAGCATTTCGAATCCGCCGTGCGCAGCCTGCGCGCGCTGGAAAAGACGACCTAAGCCGCGCTCATGGCGATCAGTATTGATTTGAGCCTTGCCATCACGACCGCCGAGGCGGCGCTTTTCGCGCCCTTCGTCCTGCCGGTCTGCGCATGGGCCGCCTATAGCGATTTGAGCCGGATGAAGATCCCGAATAAATCGGTCTTGGTTCTGGCGTTGATCTTTGTCGTGCTCGGCCTGTTTGTATTGCCGCTGCCGGACTTCGGCCTGCGGTTGGTGCAACTCGTGGTGGTCTTGATCATCGGGATCGGCGCCAACGCGCTTGGTCTTTTGGGGGCGGGCGATGCAAAATTCGCCGCCGCCGCCGCGCCTTTCATTGCATTCGATGATCTCAATCAACTTTTGTGGCTGTTCATGGCCAATGTCGCCGCAGGCATCGCCACGCATCGCGGCGTCAAATACACCGCCCTGTCGCGATTGGCTCCCGACTGGGAAAGCTGGCAACGCCACGGAAAATTCCCCATGGGCCTATGCCTTGGCGGCACCTTGGCGATCTACCTCATTTTGGGAATTTATTACGGCACATAATAGACTTACACGCCGTTATTGAAATTCCGCACGGTGTTTCCAAAGGCATTTTCCCCTTGCCGCGCCCGCTTTGAAAACGTCCCCTCCCTGCCGTCATTGCACCCCCATCCTGCCCTTATTCGGCCACGCTTTCGCGCTCTAATCCTTGCCAAGAGCCCTCTGTCAGGGGGCCGATTCCTGTGGCCGAGCAGGCCGGAGACGGCAAAGACGAAACGGAGCGACCCGATGAACATGCAAGTGACCCCGCCCAGCGGCGTGCAACCGCCCCCTCCCCCAAAAACCTTGGGCGAGATGCAGCTCCCTATCGTGATGATGCGGGACATCCTGCTCAAGACCCTGTTTCGCAAGAACACCAACCATGCCTCCGATCTGGCCGAGGCGATTTGCCTGCCTTTGCAAGTGACGCAAGAATTGATCGACATGGCGCGCGAACAACGTCTGCTCGAAGCCACGGGCACCTTGAATGCCACGAGCAGCTCGAACGAGATGGGGTATCAATTGACCGAGGCGGGCAAAGCGCGCGCTTTGGATGCTTTGGCGCAATCGGAATATTTCGGCGCAATGCCGGTGCCGCTTGATGTGTATCGAGAGCAAATCAAACGCCAATCCATCCGAAATTTGCAAATCACCCGCGAACAATTGACCAATGCGATGGGGCATCTGATCTTGCCGCCGGCGCTGCTCGACCATCTCGGCCCTGCGGTTTCCGCAGGCCGGTCGATCCTGATGTATGGCCCTCCGGGCAACGGGAAGTCCTCAATTTCCAATGGCATCCGCGATGCGATGGGCGACAAGATCTATGTCCCCCGCGCCATTGAATATGCCGGTCAGGTGATCACCGTCTATGACCCCATCGTGCACAGCGCCGCCGAGGTCGAGGTCGATGATCCCAATTCCCTACGCCGCAAGCGGACCTTTGATACACGCTATGTGCGCTGCGAACGCCCGACCGTGATCACCGGCGGTGAATTGTCTCTGTCGATGCTTGATCTGGTTTACAATCCCACCGCGCGCACCTACCAGGCGCCACTGCAATTGAAAGCCACCGGCGGTATTTTCATCGTCGATGACCTTGGCCGTCAGGCAGAATCGCCGCAGGCTTTGGTCAACCGCTGGATCGTGCCGCTTGAAGAAAACAAGGATATTCTTGCGCTGCAGTCGGGCGAGAAATTCGAAGTCCCTTTCGACACGCTGGTGATTTTCTCGACCAACTTCCACCCGAACGAGATTTTCGATACTGCCGCCCTGCGCCGGATTTTCTTTAAAATCAAAATCGACGGACCAGAACAAGAAGGTTTTCTCAAGATTTTCGCCATGGTCGCGCGCAAACGTAATGTACCCTTGGACGAGGCCACCCTCATCCATTTGCTGCAGAATAAATACCCCACCATCGGCAACGTCTATGCGAATTATCAACCGATTTTCTTGATCGATCAGATGCGCGCCATCTGTGAATTCGAGGGCATCCCCTATCAAATGACCCCCGATCTTATTGATCGCGCTTGGGCCAATATGTTCGTCAAAGACGAGGTCATCATCAAATAACCCGCCATTTATCCCCACTACACATGGGCGCTGCCAGCCCCGATTAATAAAGTTTTAGGAGAATACCAGTGAAATCATTTATGACCCTTTCTCTCGCTGCCACGCTTGGCTTTGCCACCAGCGCCGCAAATGCCGCTGTCGTTACCTATACCGATCGCGCCGCATTTGAGGCCGCGTTGGCCGGAGAGACCACCGACACATTGAGCACATTGTCGCAAGGATACTCAACCAGCCTTGATCGCGGTGATTACACGCTGTCCGGCGATGCCTATGGCTGCGTCACTGGCGGCTGTTATGATAACAGCGCCGACGGGTTCGATTATCCGGGATATCTGTGGACCTATCGCGGCGGGCAGACCTTTAGCTTTGACACCGCCGTCATCGGCTTCGGGTTCGATTACGGCCAACCCGGGCCATATTCCGGCACAAAACTGCGCCTTGGCGGGAAGCGTGCCGGCGCCGAGCAGGGCTTTTTCGGCGTGATCTTTGACGAGGTCCAAACCGAGATCGACATGCGCATCACCGGTGGTTCGCGCCCCTACCTGTTGGTGGATAATATCACCTATGCCAGCGAAATTTACGCCCCCGTGCCGCTCCCTGCCTCGCTGCCGTTGTTGGCTGCAGGGCTGGGTTTGCTGGGCTGGTCCGCACGCCGCAAGCACTGCGGATAATCCAACCCGCCGCCCGCCCCTCCGTTCTTTGGTCATAGGAGCCTTGTGAATGTCGGATCTGTCCCACTTTTCTTTTCGCACCTGCCGCGCCATCGTTCCAGCGGTGCCAAAAGGAGTGGGCGACGCGCAACAAGACAAAGCGACCACCAAGTTTCTTCCAAACGGCAGCGGGTCGGCGCATGCGCCCGTCGATACATCACGATCAGAAGCCAACCGCCCGCCGAACGGTCCGGCGCGATCTCGCCCCGAAGATTTCCCCACATGCTACCGGCGGCATACCCTGTTTCAAGCAGAGTATAGACACGCTGATCCCCGTGGTACGCGCGCAGGGGCAGACGAAAGCACGCTGCTTTGGACCGCAAAATTGCTTGGTCGCCCCGAACCGGTCCTGCCGGTGCGTCGCCGCGACGCGGAGCCTGCTGATCGCCGCCGCGCTCCCCGTGAGGATCCCGAATTCTATTACACATATCGCCGCGCCCATATCGGGACCACACACCGTCGCGCAGCAGCAACGCCTATCATGTATAGTCGGTGGCGCTGAGAGGGATAGCAGTGGAATCCTGCAACGGGCGCGGTTTATCCTTTGGACGGGCGGCACCCTGCTGACTGCCTCACAACCTCACCAGTCACACAGACCGCATGCGCGGCCCGACATCCCCCGCCCGAAATGCCGAGACTATCCGATCATCCGCTCGGGGGGTGAAACACGCCAAACACCAGCAACGCCCGGCCTCACAATACCCCAGCGGCTTCCAGATCTGGGCGGAATTTCCGGCTGACCGGCACATCGTCTCCGTTGCTCATCCGCAGATAGGTTTTGCCATCGATCCGCTGCACGCTGTCGATCTCCTCGGCTGCGACCCAATGCGACCGATGGGTGCAATAGCCATGGACCGGCTCCATCTCTTTGACTGCATCCGCCAACCGCATCCGCAGCCGTTCGTGGCCCGTGTGGCCGATCACATCGACAAAATGATCCTCAACCGTCAAACGAACGATCCCGCCCAAATCACTGCCCTGCGGCAAACGTTCGGCCAGTCGCGGCAAATGCGGCGGCGCAGCAGGGACAGAGAAATGCACCTTTTCTGGGGCATTCGGCGGGGCATCCTCCGCAAGGGAAAGCCCGACGCCCCCCGCTTCGTTGTCTTGAAAGCTGCGACTTTCATGCAGCCGGCGCATGACCGTCACCGCGATGCTGATCACCGCCACATAAATCAACAGCATCCGCATATCCATTAGATGCGGAGCCGTGTCAGGAAATAATGTGTGATTAAAAACGATCAATGCGGGAGCAAAAATTACCATATTTCCAGTAATTCCGGCGACATCCCGTAATGTGCGGCGCTCGTGACCAAACAGCTGACCGGCCAACACGCGCACCGCTGTGGCAATCACGATCGATACGCCAATAACCGTGAACCAATAAATGGCGCGGCGCGGCGCGCTCATCATGAAAAACGTGCCAAACGGCCCCGTCACCGCCGCCAGAAATGATAGGCTTAGCCAACTCGCAAGCGCCAAACGGGATGTCAGACGGTTTAGCAAGTCGTCCCAAAAAAACTTCATCGAAACGGTACCTTACCCAAAGGCCTTAAGAAATATTCACGTTCATTAATCTGCACGTGACGCTAAGTAGATACAACCCGAGAGATTCATATTTTTCCCTCGTTTCCCCGGTGACGCAACGGTAATCATACGGCTATAATCGGCCAATCCGCCCTACAAGGAGACCAATTGCCATGGATATGCCCACCCCTATCAGCACCGCCAAACGCGCCCAGATTGAACAAAGCTTTGCCGCGCAAACGATGATGACCACGATGCAAGCGCAGATCAATGAGCTGGCGCAGGGGCATTGCGTTTTACAGTGCCCCATCGTTGAAAGCCTGCGCCAACAACATGGCTTTGGCCACGCGGCGTTGACCTTTGCCTTGGGGGATGTGGCGGCGGGCTATGCTTGCCTCAGCATGATAGAGGATGGCATGGAGGTGCTGACCGCCGAAATGAAGATCAATTTGCTCTCGCCCTGTACCGGTGGGCCGCTGCGCGCGGTCGGAAAGGTCGTCAAAGCCGGTCGCCGTTTGATGATCACGCAAGCCGAAGTCTTCGCGCATCAGGATGGCAAAGAGGTCTTGATCGCCCTATTGCAAGGCACAATGGTGCCGGTTCCCGGTGACTAACCTACCGATCGCCACATGCCACCAATCCCCATGCACGTGCCCCGCGCGCTCGTGGCCGCAATCGTTCGGGCTCACCACCCCTGACGATAAATCCTGTGGCAATCTTTATGGACTCTACGGCTGACCGGGACATCAAATCTGCCACGCTCCTCAAAGCATCGTGCCCCCCGTCGCCCCAGCGCGGCGGTGGCAGGCGATTGCGGGTGTGTACCGCCAAAATGAGCGCACACTCACCCCGCGCCCACCGGCGGGCAATACGCCTGCCGCGTTGTCCCCTCGGCCCTTGCGCCGCGCGTCGCAGCGTCAGGCCGAAAGGCAGCGGGCGGACGCTGTTTAGACCGACAATCCCTCGGGTTCGGCCAACCCATTGCTGCGACAGCAGGCGGTGACGGTATTGGCCAAAAGGCAGGCAATCGTCATCGGACCAACCCCGCCGGGCACCGGCGAGATCGCTCCGGCAACCTGTGCGGCGCTGTCGTAATCCACATCTCCGACAAGCCGGTTTTTTCCGGCCCCGCGTTCGGGTGCCGGAATGCGGTTGATACCCACATCGATCACCGTCGCACCGGGTTTGAGCCAACTGCCCTTTACCATTTGCGGCCGCCCCACCGCCGCCACAACGATATCCGCCCCGCGCACCACCTCTTCAAGGTTCGCCGTGCGGCTATGGGCGATGGTCACGGTGCAGCTGTCGCGCAGCAGCAATTGCGCCACCGGCTTACCGACAAGGTTCGAGCGCCCGATCACCACCGCCGATTTTCCGGACAGCGACCCCAAGTGATCGCGCAACAACATCAAACATCCAAGCGGCGTGCAGGACACCATCGCCTTTTGCCCGCTGGCCAACAGACCTGCATTGACCACGCTCAGCCCGTCCACATCCTTGGCCGGATCAATGCGCGCCACGATCTCTGTCTCGCTTAAATGCTCCGGCACTGGAAATTGGCACAGGATTCCATGCACCGCCGGATCCGCGTTCAGCCGGTCTATCAGCGCATAAAGATCGGCCGCGCTGACATCTGCGGGCAACTTGTGCTCATAGCTGTTCATGCCGACCTCCACGGTTTGCACACCCTTGTTGCGAACATAAACTTGGCTGGCCGGGTCTTCACCGACCAGAAGCACCGCCAAACCGGGGGTCACCCCATGCACTTCTTTTAGCCACGCCACATGGGTCGCTATGGTTTCGCGCAAGGCGGCAGCGTAGGCTTTGCCATCGATTTTATGTGCGGTTCGGTGGGGGGTGGTGGTCATGAAGGACATCTCCTTGGCAGGCCCCTGCGCAGCGCAAAGGCAAATCGGCAGCAGGATCATCGCAGAGCAGTGCGAGATACGCCGCCCTTTTGCGCCATCACGCGGCGCATATCAACCCGCAAGCCTCCCCTTTCACGCGGCAAACCCATAGCCGTGCAGCAGCCACCCCGCCGACCAATCGCTGCGCAGGTGCAGGCCTACGTGTTTTCATGCGGCGCTAACTGCGCCAGCAGAGAATTATTTTTGCAAAAATGGAACTTTTTACCGCGCGGATACGTTTCTATTTCAACAACGGGCCTGCGATAGGATGCATTGGCCCCGCCCTAAACAAGAAAGGAAACACCATGTCTTCCGCCACCGTCACGATTTTCACCGGCTTTGCCTTGGGCCTTGGTGCATCTGCACTGGTGCTCTTGGTGTAATTGTCTCCCCGTCACCGCGCGGGGGCGCGGCATTTACAGGATTGTCCCGACCCTGACCCGCAAAACACCCTGCCCCGCGCGTTCAACGCCGCAGCCCGCCATCCCTCGGTGCTGCGGCGTTTTTTTGTCTCGCGGCATGGCGTGCGAGAGATGGGTGCCCCCTAAAAATCCGGCGCGAACGGCCGTCCTACCGCGCAACACCTGGACCTGGCTGCGCCCTATGCGGTTCGCGCCCGCGCGGCGGCCAGATGAGGCCAAACCGGTTGGTCGGGGATATGCAAACGTAGCTCATCGCCCAGTCGCAACTGCCCCTCTGCCTCGACCCATGCCGTGACACCGCGCCGCCCCCTGGCCGCCGATTTGAACAATTTTCCCTTACCGGGATAACTAGCCTCGATCTCTTTGGCCGGAAGCATACAGGGACGGTTTTCCATATCAATCACCAAGGTCGCCCCCGACGGCGCCTGTAATCGCGAGGACGGTGGCAACGCCGTCAAGTCCGGCAGCCCCTCAAGGCAGATCGATGCCCCAATCCACGCTGGTTCAAGATGGTCCACCCCCATTGCTGCTGCCGTCGCGGCCAGCTCCTCTGCGGAGACAACGGAAAGCTGCCGCACATTGGCGATCTCGGTATCACGTGGATATTGCGATATGACGCGGCTGCAGGACGGGCGGGTGATCCCGCCATGGGCCTCTCCCTCGATGCCACCAAAGACGAGTTGCGCCTCTTGCAGGGGGGCAGAGGCGAGCCGCGCCTTGCGATCGGTGACACGGCCGATCCATGTCACACGCGCGGTAAAATCAGTGGGCAATAGCGCCGGCATAGATAGCTCCAATATTGAACAATGTGCCAAGGTTAGACCGTCCACCTGCGCAATGCCAATGCCGAAACGTGATTGCCGCCATGCCGGTCGAACATGATCTTGGCGGTATCCGCCGCGCGCGCCGCCAACTGCAGCGCCAGAACGGCAAAACACCCACCATTCGCGCATCGGCCTTCGATACTTCAATTGGACCAGACGCGAAGGCACCGCGCATTACATGGCTCCACCGCGCCCCGATCAAATCCGGCGCAGGGCACAAACGCAAATCCCGGAGCCTATAATAGGCCCCGGGATTAAAATCGTTATGCGCGTGATCAGACGATTAGGCCGGATCTGGCTCCATATCACCTGCAGGCGGCGTCGCCTTGGGTTTGGATTTGGTTTTCGGGATCGCAGTCACCGAGGGCGCACTGCCGTTGTCATCCTCATCCGACCCTTTGTGGGGCGGCTCGCCGCGCACCACGCGTTCGATCTCTTCGCCGGTCAGGGTTTCGTATTCCAACAGGCCCTGCGCCAAACGTTCCCATTCGTCCTTTTTATCGGTCAGAATGCGATAGGCCGTGGCATAGGCCTCGTCGATCATCCGTTTGACCTCATCTTCGATCAGCTCTTTGGTCGCGGCCGAGATCGAGAATCCACCAGCGCCATTGCCGTTATAGCCTTCATGCGCCTGCTCGTAATCGACGTTGCCGACCTTGTCGGACATGCCCCAACGCAACACCATAGCGCGTGCCAGACTGCTGGCTTGTTGGATATCGCCGGCCGGGCCGTTCGACACTTCATCCTCGCCGTATTTGAGGATTTCGGCGGCCTTACCGGCCATCGTCATCGCCAACTTCTGCTCGCATTCCGATTTATGCCAGTTCAAGCGGTCAATCTCGGGCAAGGAAACCACCATGCCCAATGCACCACCGCGCGGAATAATCGTCGCCTTATAAACCGGATCACATTTCGGCAAGGTCAGCCCCACAATCGCATGGCCGGATTCATGATAGGCGGTTTTCTCTTTTTGATCGGCGGTCAACACCATCGAACGGCGTTCGGCGCCCATCATCACCTTGTCTTTGGCGTTTTCGAAATCCACCATCGTGACAAAACGGCGCCCCACGCGCGCGGCCATCAAAGCCGCCTCATTGACGAGGTTGGCCAGATCCGCGCCGGAGAACCCCGGCGATCCGCGCGCAATAAGGCGCAGGTCCACATCCGGCCCAAGCGGCGTTTTGCGCGCATGCACCGAAAGGATTTTCTCGCGACCTTTGATGTCGGGATTCGGCACCGTAACCTGACGGTCAAACCGGCCCGGACGCAACAAAGCCGGGTCCAGAACATCGCGGCGGTTGGTCGCCGCCAAAATGATCACGCCTTCATTGGCCTCAAAGCCGTCCATTTCGACCAGCAATTGGTTGAGCGTTTGTTCACGCTCGTCATTACCGCCGCCATATCCGGCACCGCGATGCCGGCCAACGGCGTCGATCTCGTCAATAAAGACGATGCAAGGCGCGTTTTTCTTTGCTTGTTCAAACATATCGCGCACACGGCTTGCGCCGACACCCACGAACATTTCAACAAAATCCGAACCGGAAATGGTAAAGAAGGGCACGCCCGCCTCGCCGGCAATGGCCCGCGCCAAAAGGGTTTTACCCGTGCCCGGAGGGCCAACAAGCAGCGCGCCTTTGGGGATCGTGCCGCCAAGGCGCGAATATTTCTGCGGGTTGCGCAGAAATTCAACGATCTCTTCCAATTCTTCCTTGGCTTCATCGATGCCCGCGACATCATCAAAGGTCACACGGCCCGATTTCTCGGTCAGCATCTTGGCTTTGGATTTGCCAAACCCCATCGCGCCGCCTTTGCCGCCGCCCTGCATCCGGTTCATGAAATAAATCCACACCCCGATCAGCAAAAGGAACGGCAAGATCGAAAGCAAGAAGGCCTGAAAGGTTGATTGTTCCTGGCTCTTGGCCGTGACGGGCACGTTCTTGGCGAGAAGTTTATCAGCAACATCAGTGCCTTCGGGCACGATGGTGACATAATCACTGCTGTCCGATCCGGTCCATCGCACTTGCTCCCCATCAATCACCGCGCGGGCGACATTACCGCTGTCCACTGCCGTAACAAATTCGGAATAGCCTCTCTCACGGCTCTGCAATGTATTGCCCGACCCGCTGAACAGGTTGAACAGCGCCAAAATCAGCAAGAACAGAACCAACCAAAAGGCGATATTTTTCGCGTTGCCCAACGACACTCTCCTCAGAAATCTCTTAACCCTGCGCCTATCACATGGGGCTTGGATGATAAATAGAGATCATCACGCCATCTTCAATGCGGCAGGCCGCACAACAGTGTCTATTTGCCCAAACGAGCGCCCTTCGCGGCTGATTGTCGCAAACAATCGCTGCCTGCAGGGCGCATGTCCGCAGGGTCCGCAAGCGTTTTCATCTCGCCCCCCTCACAGGATCATTCCAAAAAGCCGGTGAAATAGCTTTCGGTTTCGCGGCGCAGCTCTGCGGTCCAGCCCTCGGCACATCCCGCCAACGGGGCCGACACCAACGCGTCGCCGCGCCACACAGCGGGGCTGGCGATGAGGGCCGCATGGGGGCGAGCAGGCGCAGGCGGCGGCACCTGACCGGCGGCCCGCGCCTGCGTTTCCGCCTTGGCACGGCACCGCCGGCAATAGGCAAGCCCGGCCTCTCCCAAAGCACGCAAACGAAGCCCATCGGCAGACACGCCCTGCGGAGCATTCAATTGCCACCGCCCGTCCCATAGCGCCTGCCCCGAAGGATCGAAGCCCTGATCCAAGGCACGCACCGCTTGAAATTCGCGGAAAATCCGGATCTCTGTGCCGTTTGGCACAATCTGGCAGCCGTGTAAGGTCATGACCGTGCCGCCGCGCAGCGCCTCCAGCAACAGGCCCATCGCCGGTCCACGCGGGCCGTATTCCGCCCCCGAGACCCAACGCAGGGCGTCGTGCAAAATCCGCCGCGAAACCTCGACCGGAAGCGCACGAAACCCCTGCCGCGCAATCACCACATCGCCCGCATCAAACCGCACGTGATTGCGCGCGGCGGTGAAGCATTGCCACCCCAAGGCCTCGCGCACCATCGCCATATTCTGCGCCACTGTGCACAGAGCTTCGACGCTCAATCCCGCCTCGCCGGTGCGCAGGGCGCGCCGTGCCCGCACCCGCTCATAGGCCGGGTTGTCATTGCTTGGGTCGTCGATCCACGCAATGCCGCGCGCCTGCAGGTGTTTGCGCAATGCCGCCCGGCGCACCGTCAAGAGCGGGCGCAGCAAAGTCACGCCGCCCATCCGCCGCCGAGGTGACATTGCGGCCAAACCATCCACACCCGCCGCGCGGCCAAGCCGCATCAAAACGGTTTCGGCCTGATCATCCGCCGTATGGCCAAGCGCAATGTGGTGAATATCATGGGACGCCGCCCAGTCGGCCATCAATCTATACCGCGCCCGGCGGGCACAATCTTGCATGTTACCCGTCCCGTCCCATGTGGTCCATTTGAGGATATCATGCGCAACCCCGAGCGCCTCGGCCATCTCGCCTACGGCCTTGGCCTCTTGCGCAGATTCCGGACGCAGCCCATGATCTACGGTCACAGCGCGCAACGCAATGTGCCGACCATGGGCAGTCTCATCGCAGGCAAAATCATGGAGTAAATGCAGCAAGGCGGCGCTGTCGGACCCACCGGAAACCGCGACCCCGATGCGAGACGGCGGGCGCGGCTGCAAGGCAGATCGCACCCGCTCGATGAGCAGGAGGTCCGTGCCGGTCAAAGGCAGCCCAGATTGCGCATCACCGATTGTGCCTCAAGCACGCTCGGCGCACCGGGGAACCGCACACCCACTTCGGACAGGGTCACACAGGCCTCTTCGGTTTGCCCCAAGCGGCCCAAGGTGCGGCCCAAACGAAACAAAGCATCCGGCGCCTCTACCCCATCGGGCGCGGCGGAAAACGCCGCCAGATAGGCCCGCGCTGCGCCGGTCAGATCATCCATGCCTTCGCGCGCCTCGCCCAATAGAACCTGTGCCTTGAGGCCCAACGGCCCGCCGGAATAGGTTTCACCAAAGACCGAGAACAACTCGGCGGCCGTGGCATAATCACCTTCGGCAAGCGCGGCTTCGGCGCGCTCGAAATCGGCCACCTCACCGACCGCCATTTGTGCGCCCTCATCCACGGTCACATCGCCCGACCCGCCGTCATCGACAATCGGCGCTTCGGGCAGAGGTCCGCCCAGTGTTGTGGTCTCGCCCAGTTTGCTGACGTCGCCGCCTTCGAGTTCGACCAAACGGAATTCCAGATCACCGATGCGGTTGGTGCCGTCTTTGACCACCGAGTTGATCCGAAATTCCAATTCTTCGGTTTTTCCGGTCAACCGCTGCACTTCGGCTTCGATCGCATCGACCCGTTGCAACACGCCACCACCGACCACCGCGCCGCTGGCGGTTCCGGTGGTGCTCAACTCGCGTTTGAGTTTTTGCATCTCAACATGAAGCACGGTCAGTTCTTGGCGAATATCGGCCAAAGTCGCCGCATCGGCTTGCTGTGCCGAAACCGGCACCGGCACGCCCAGCACGATCACCGCGCTGAACACCAAAGCCACGGCAGAGCCGTAAAAACGGGTCATGGAAGGCGCCCCTAGCTCGACAGACCGGACGACAGGATCGTCACGGCGCGGCGGTTTTTGGCATAGCAGGCCTCGGCGCTGCAAATCTCGATCGGGCGCTCCTTACCGTAGGACAGCACCTTGAGGCGCGATGCAGCAATCCCCTTAGACACGAGATATTCACGCGCTGCTTCCGCACGCCGTGCCCCCAACGCGAGGTTATATTCGCGGGTGCCCTGCTCATCGGCATGACCTTCGATCACGGCGGCATAATCGCTATTGGTCAAAAGCCACGCGGCCTGTCCGTCCAATACGCTGCGGGCGCCGGCATTGAGCGTGGCTTGGTCCACCTCAAAGAGCACGCGGTCCCCGACAGTTTGTTGGAAATACAGCGGCGAGGTCGGATCGGATGCCGATCCCGCGACCGCAGCGCCGTTTCCATTCAAGTTCACGGTGTCATCTGTGCCAAACCGGTCCGGATTGGTGCAAGCTGCCAAAGACAGCCCCAGCGTCAAGAAAAGCGCTTTGCTCAAGAAATTCATGTCTGTGCCCCACATAGGTCTTTGCTTTGTCATTACCGCAGCGCGCCCCACCGGCCCGCCGCATGTGTCGTTCGTCTCATTGCGCCGTCCCGCTCCGGCCTAACCTGACCTGACCTGACCTGCGGCGCCGCAGCGGTTTCACCTTGTTTACCACATCCAAAGCAGCATTCAAAACGCCAACTTCGCACATGATCCCGTGCAAAATCCCGGTGCCGCCCCGCCCCGGTCGGGACGGATTGCCCACACCGTTACTTTTGCAACGGCGACCATGCCGGATCGGATGCACCGCCTTCGGTGCGCACGCGTTTGACGTTCCGCCCGGTGATATCCACCGAATACAGGCTCGCTTGCCCGCCGGCCCCTTGGGTTTCACGGGTGAACATGATCACGCGGCCATTGGGCGCCCATGTCGGCCCTTCGTCAAGGAACGAAGCCGTGAGAAGCCGCTCTTCGGAACCATCCGTGCGCATCACACCGATATGGAACCGGCCTTTGCTTTGCTTGGTGAAGGCGATCAAATCACCGCGCGGTGACCAGACCGGCGTGCCATAGCGCCCCTGACCAAAGCTGATCCGCTTCGCTTCGCCGCCCGTCGCGGGCATGATATAAAGTTGCTGATTGCCGCTGCGGTCGCTTTCAAACACGATCGAGCGCCCATCTGGTGAATAGCTCGGCGCGGTCTCGATCGACGGCGCTGAGGTCAACCGCCGCGACGCGCCGCTGGCGATATCCATGGTATAAATGTCGCTGTTGCCGCCTTGGGTCAGCGAATAGACCACAGTGCGCCCATCGGGGGCAAAGCGCGGCGCGAAACTCATGGTGCCCTCTTGGCTTTCCAACACGCGTTTGCCCACCGAGGCGACATCCAGAACATAGATCCGCGGGAAACCGCTTTCGTAGCTGGTGTAAAGCACGCGGTCGCCCGTGGGCGAAAACCGCGGCGCCAGAACAATCGACCGGCTGTCGGTCAGATATTGCACATTCGCGCCGTCATAATCCATGATAGCGAGGCGCTTCTTACGTTCATTCTTTGGGCCACTTTCGGCCACAAACACCACGCGGCTGTCGAAATACCCGCCCTCGCCGGTGATCCGGCTATAGACCTCATCGGCGACCTTATGGGCCATGCGGCGCCATCCGTCCTGTGTGCCGACAAATTGCAATCCGCCGCCCAATTCCTGTCCGGCGAAGACATCATAAACCCGGAACTTCACCACCAATTTGCCGCCCGATGCCACATCCACCGCGCCGGTGATCAAGGCCTGTGCATTGATCGCTTTCCAATCGGAGAACTCTACCGGCGAGGCAAAAGAAGTGATCTGGCTGATGAATGCCTCCTTGGGCACCTCGCGGAACAAACCCGTGCCGCTGAGATCTGCTGCGACGACGCGGGCGATCTCTTTTGCCATACTGGACGCCGCTCCGCTTTCGGGCACGAAATCCGGCACCGCATAGGGCAAAGGTTCGATGACCCCATCGGTAATCTCGATCTTTAGCGGACCGGTTTGCGCATGGGCCACCGGTGCCATGAACACCGCCGCCGCCATCAACCATATCGCAATAAGTCTACTCATCTTTGCCTCATCTTCTCGGGATTGAAGGTCATTTCAATGTCGCGCCACTGGGCATATTTGTCCCGTGGCAAGTTGTATCCGCTCTTGGTGCAGCGGATAATCGCCCGCCGCGCCACATCAAAGGCCTGGTTCGCCGACGCCGACGTGCCGCCCTCGAACCCGGCAAGGCGGATCGAATTCATCACCGGTTTGCCATCTTCGGACATCGACATCGCCACGGTCACCGTGGTGCGCATCGCATCCGACGACAAAGCCCCGACATTCCAACAGCTCGACACCGCCACGCGCAGATCGTTGCGCTCGCCCGCTGTCAGGGGCGGGCCGTTCGCGGCCAAACCGCTGCCACCTGTGTCCGAAGTTGCCCCACCCTCTGCGCCCGCCGCGCCCATGGCTTCGGCCAAGGCATCCCTGACCGCATCGCGCACAACCGGTTTGGCAGCGGTCTCCGCAGGCTTGTCTACGGATGATTCGACCGGTGTTTCAGCTGTCCGCTGCGGACGCGGTTTCGGACGCAACGACGTCAAAGGCGCGGCTTGCGGCTTCTCGTTTTCCACGGCGATTTCGACGGCGGCCTCTTCGGGGGCGGTCGCCTCTTGCCGGTCTTCCGCCGGGGCCTCCGTTTGCTCTTGCGGCTCTGCAGCGTCGCGCACCGCATCATCAATTTCGGTCTCCGGCGCGGGGCGTGCGACCGGCTCCGGCGCGATACGCGGCACCGGACGCGGCGCGGGACGCGGGGAAATATCGGGGGCGAGCACCGCGATATCGACCGGCGGAGAAGCCGGCGCATCAGGCGCCTCCGATTGCGCATCGGCCGCAGGCGGCGGCGCGATCTGCGTCACATCCGGCGCCGTGTCTTGCTCGGGCGCGGGGATCTGCTCAGGCACCGCATTTGGCACCTCTGTGACATCTTCGCGCGGCACCTCGGGCGCCGTCTCTGCCGTAGCCGGACTGGGCGTTTGCGGAGCCTCCGACACCGCTTTCGGTGCGGCGGCCTCGGCCACCAATGCGGCATACTCCGCCCCGGAAATAACCGAGACCTCGGAAACCTCCACAGGCTCCGGCGCGGGGCTAAGCCAACCGCCAAACACCATCCACCCGATCAGGCCGATATGACCCGCACCGGAGATATAATAGCCGATATGCTCTTTATGCAGCACCTTTTGCGCCTCAGTTTCCCGCGTCGCCCGTAAGCGTCGGCCCGCCGGTTTCCGTCACCAAACCGATGTTGGAAAATCCGCCACGATTCATCGCGCCCATGATTTCGACCACCTGCGCATAGGGCACCGCCCCATCCGCACGCAAAAACACCCGGTCGCCTTCGCGCTCCGCCGCAATCGCGGTCAGCTTGGTGATCAACTCCCCCACCGCAACGGGGGTCTTTTGCAACATGACCGCTCCCTCTGCTGTGATGGTTACGGTCAATGGCTCTTCGGTCTCGCCGGGCAAAGCCTTGGCGGCGGTTTTTGGCAATTCCACCGGCACCCCAACCGTCATAAGCGGCGCGGCGACCATGAAAATAATCAACAACACCAACATCACATCCACAAACGGCGTAACGTTGATTTCGGCCATCGGGCGCGACCGTCCGCGACCACGCCGCCGCCGCCCGCCGCCGCCCGTTTTTTGCATGACACCCGCCCCCATATCAGCTGTCCAACTGGCGGCTGAGGATGGTGGAAAACTCGTCGGCAAAGGCCTCGTAACCGGCGATCAACCGATCGGCATCCGAGGTGAGCTTATTATAGAAAATCACCGCCGGAATCGCGGCAAGCAACCCAAGCCCGGTCGCCAAAAGCGCCTCGGCAATCCCCGGCGCGACAACGGCCAAATTGGTATTTTGCTGCGCTGCGATCTCGATAAAGGCATTCATGATCCCCATGACCGTCCCGAACAGACCCACAAAAGGCGCAATCGATCCGACCGTCGCCAGAACCGTCAAACCACTTTGCAGTTTTTCCGCCTCTTTGGCGATCGCCACATCCATCGACCGGTCGATCCGTGCCGACGCCCCGGCAATCAAATTGCCATCTTCACGATGCGAGCGCCGCCATTCGGTCATGCCGGCGGCAAAGACCTTTTGCGCATGCCCCTCCGGATCGGCCCCGATGTCATCAAACAGCGCATCCAACGGCTCGCCCGACCAAAAGGCCCGATCAAATTCTTCGGCCTCACTGCGCGCCTTGCGGTAGAGAAGCCATTTTTGCACGATGATTGACCACGACCAAAAGGACGCCGCGATCAACAACAGCATGACAAGTTTTACGGTGATTGTGGCGCGTGCGAATAAGGCCCACAAGGAGAAATCAATCTCCTGCGCCAAAGCCAGAGTTTCTGCTTCCATCTGCCTGCTCTTTTTTGCGGCCTCGTTTACGGGCCTTATTATGCAGGAAGATTAGCGCATGTCAGCGGGGAAAGCCAACACGATGTCGTCATAACCGCGCGCTTTGGCGCGGTTAGTGCACCCTCCGGCGGATATTCGCCGGAAGACGCGCCGCATGGCCCGCCGCGTTGATCACCACAAGCGTCACCTGCGCCGAGAACAACAGCGCGCCATCGCGCAACACCTGTTGCTCCAATACCAATCGGGCGCCCGTGACCTGCCCCATCGAGGTGGTCACCTGCAATTCGTCGTCAAACTTGGCAGGCATCAAATAATCCGCTTCGACACGCCGCACCGCAAAAACCAATCCTTCGGCCTCGCGCATCTGGTTTTGGTCAATGCCCAAATCGCGCACCCAATCGCTGCGCGCCCGCTCGATGTATTTGAGATAATTGGCATAATAGACGATACCGGCCATATCGGTATCTTCGTAATAGACGCGGATCGGAAAACTATGCATGGGCGGACCTGTGGCGAAATATGTCTTGGCCTAACGGTAAGCCCCGCACCGCAGCATGTCCATAACCGCCTCTCTCACCCCGCCATCATCCGCGCATAAAGCCGCAGCGCCAGGCTTTTGTCAGCATCCGCATTCGGCAACACCGGATCATATCCGGCCTTGATCATCGCGCCGACCTCGGGCCGCAAAACCGTGCGCCCGTCCTCAAGCCGCGCCAAGGGCGCGCGCGTCGCAAAAGCGCGATCTCCCCAAAGCAAAATCGCCTGCGCCGCTTGCCCCAAGGCCAAATCCTCTGCCGGCATCGCCGCCAATTCTGCATCCATCCGCAAAAACACAAAACAGGCGCGGATCGCCCCATCGGCATCAAACCGGAACGCCCGATACTGGCTCGCTCCGGCCGCCTCAAGCCGCGCCACCACAGAGGTCAGGTCAGGGATCATTTCGCCAAGGTCTTTGACACCGCGAAGCTCACTCCAATCCGCCACAAAGAAAAACAGCAGGTTCGCCCCCAATTCGGGATCGGTCTCGGCCATCTTATGCCCGGCCAACGCAACCACCGCCTCGACCGCGCCCTTGATCACCGACAGGCTGGCATCATCCACGCCAAACACAATCGGCACAATCGGCCGCCCCCAACGGGCAAAGGCAAAGCTGCCGTCACTGCGGGTAAAATGGCTCTCAACTTCGGCGGGGGTCATCAATGCATCCATGCACGCCCTCTACCGCAAATCCGCGCAGCGCTTCAAGTGGCCGCAAACCCGCCGCCCCTTTCTGCTTTCTCTAAATATCCCCGCCGGAGGCTCCGGCATCCGCCCAATAGACCGCCCGGTACTTTGGCGCCCACCCGCAGCAACTCTAGCCGTCGAACAGATCCCCGCCGCCGCGTACCTGTGGCGCCGCCATACCCAAATGTGTCCACGCCGCCTGAGCCAGCATCCGCCCGCGCGGGGTGCGTTGGATCAACCCTTGTTGCAACAAGAACGGCTCGATCACCTCTTCCAATGCATCACGGCTTTCCGAGAGCGCCGCCGACAGCGTCTCGATCCCCACCGGCCCGCCCTGATAGGCTTCCGCGATCAGCCGTAAATACCGCCGGTCCGCGCCGTCCAAACCCAAATGATCCACCCCGAGCCGCGTCAATGCGTGATCCGCGATCTCTTGCGTCACCCGCCCGTCACCTTCGACAATGGCAAAATCCACCACCCGGCGCAGCAAACGCCCCGCGATCCGCGGCGTGCCGCGCGACCGTTTGGCAATCTCGCGCGCCCCGCCGCTGTCCGATGGCGCACCCAGCTTGATGGCATTGCGGGTCACGATCTCATGCAACTCATCAACCGTGTAAAACTGCAACCGTGTCGGAATACCAAACCGGTCGCGCAAAGGCGTCGTCAACAATCCCATCCGCGTCGTCGCCCCGACCAAGGTGAAAGGCTGCAACTCGATCCGCACGGTGCGCGCCGCCGGCCCTTCGCCGATCACCAGATCCAATTCAAAATCTTCAAGCGCGGGATAAAGCACCTCTTCCACCGCCGGGTTGAGCCGGTGAATTTCGTCGATGAACAACACATCGCGCGCCTCAAGATTGGTGAGGATCGCCGCCAAATCCCCCGCCTTGGCCAAAACCGGCCCCGAGGTCATGCGGAAATTCACCCCCAATTCGCGCGCCATAATCTGCGCCAATGTGGTTTTACCCAATCCGGGAGGACCATGGAACAAGGTATGATCCATCGCGACGCCGCGTTGCCGCGCCGATGCGATGAAAATCTTCAAATTTGCCCGCGCCTCTTCTTGGCCGATGAACGCATCCAATTCCTGCGGACGCAGGGCGCGGTCATTGTCGTCGGCCAATCCTTCGGGGCGCAATGTCGGGTCCGGTGCGTCCATAATTTACCCCTTCGGCGCCAATAGCTTGAGCGCAGCGCGGATCAAGTCCGGCGTTGCCGCATCGGGCGCTTCGCCTGCCGCTTCGGCCACCGCGCGCGCCGCCTCGGACGGGCTATAGCCGAGGTTTGTCAACGCCGAAAGCGCCTCGGATTGCGCCGCCATCGTGGCGCTGCCGGCGGCGGGTTGGGGTGGAGCCGCAGGTTTCGGCACCGGCGCATCCCCCGCATCGATAACCTCGGCCGCTTCCTCGCCTTGGGCCGCCATTAAGGTGCCGCCCATTGCCATGACGCTGGGGGCTTTGTCTTTCAACTCCATCACCACGCGCTGCGCGGTTTTCGGGCCAACGCCCTTGGCGGCTTTGACCGCATTCCAATCGCCCAAGGCAATCGCGCGGCCCAAACCTTCGGGGCCAAGTGTTCCGAGGATCGCAAGTGACGCCTTGGCCCCGATGCCGGAAATGGAGGTCAAAAGCCGGTGCCATTCCTTTTCCAACAACGTCGGAAAGCCGAAAAGCTGCATCAAGTCCTCGCGCACCACCAAATCGGTAAAGAGCGCACAGGCCTCGCCCACACCCGGCAACGCCGCCATCGTCCGGTCCGAACAATAGACCAAATACCCAACGCCCCGCACGTCGAGCAAAATGTGATCCTCGGCGCGGTGATCTATGCGGCCCGATAGTTTGCCAATCATGCCCGCACCCTCGCATCCGCCGCCGCCATTGCAATCGCCAAAGCACCGGAGGACGCCGTGTGGTGCGCATGGCAAATCGCAATCGCCAAAGCATCCGCCGCATCAGGGCCGGTTAGATCGGCCCCCGGAAGCTGCATTTTGACCATATGCTGCACCTGTTCTTTGGCGGCGTGACCAACGCCAACCACGGTTTTCTTTACCGAGTTGGGTGCATATTCGCCAATCGTAAGCCCCGCCTGCGCGGGCACCAACAATGCAATGCCGCGCGCTTGGCCAAGCTTCAGCGTGCCCGCACCGTCTTTGTTCACAAAGGTCTGCTCGACCGCCGCCGTATCGGGGCGATAGCGACCAACAATATCGGTCAATTGCGTATGCAGGGACAAAAGCCGCGCGCCAAGATCTTTTCCAAGCGAATGACAGGTGCCATTCGCCACATGGCTCAAACGGCTCCCGTCCACGTCGATCACGCCCCAGCCCATGTTGCGCAATCCCGGGTCAATGCCCAAAACCCTGATCATTCTGCCCTACCCTTGCCGCGATTTACGCGTGCGTTTGCTTATGCCGCCCCCTATCCGCACCAAGGCGCCCAAGGGGACCGATGCGCACAGTGACGTTGCAACTTCGCGTTAGCACGAAACGAGAACATAGGCCAAGAAAATTGCGCATATCGTGAGATCGGCGAATGAACATGTCGCAAAACCGCCGCAGAACGCCATCGCGCCTGCGTTCAATAAAATAAAGCAAAATTCATGCAAATGCCTCATTTTTGAGCAATGCGCACAACGCATGGGCGATATGCGAAAACAACGAGTGGTGGAAAGCCAGACGCGCGCCTATGTGGGCGTTACGCATCGTCCAAGACGCGTTTTCGCATATAGTTTAAAGGAGCTGTCCCATGTCGGCCACGCACACAAACGCCACCGCCCTGTCGGGTTCGATTTCTCGCGCCGCCTATGTCGCCGTGCGCAGCGTTGCATTGATCCGCGACGTATTTGAGGCGCGCAAAACCCGCGCCATGTTGTTGGCCCTGTCCAACGAACAACTTGATGATATCGGCCTGTCCCGCGCCGAAATCACCTCCCGAACATCCATCTTCTGACGTCCACGCGCGACAGCGCGATCTTGGACGAAAAAACCGCTCCGGCTTTTGGCCGGGGCGGTTTTTTTATGGCTCTATATCTGGGCTAAATATGTCAGGCACAAATGAAGACCCGAGATCAAGTATGACGTTGCACAGCGCGCCGCTCACGGGGCGGCATCTCTGCGGCAAAGCTTCTAGCGCAAATAGGGGCTCAACGTGCGGGCAATCACCTGCGTTGCGGGATCGGACACCATCGCCCAAGCGCCAAATTGCTCCACGGGCGATCCAAGTTCGAGAACAGCAACTTTATCGGCATAGGTTTGCGGGCCAAGATGTGCCAATAGCGCACCCTTAAATCCGAAGAAACCAAGCGCAAGGATCATCATCCCCTTGAGCGGGAGCCGCACACCGCTCCGACGCGGACGCACCACGATCAACCCGTCTCGCCCCACATGGGTCGTGTAGCCACCCTGCATCTTGCGCTGGGTGCGATCAATTTTTCTCAGTCGTGTATCAAAATCTGCAAAACTATCAGCCATGTTTCTCTCCCGTGTAAAAAAAACCGGACATACATACAATTATCACTTAACCGTAGGTAACGTCAGAATGAGGCAATAATGTGTCATTCCCTGAGAGTTAGGCCGAATACAGGTTTCTGTCAGGCGTTTTTTTGCAGCGTTAGCGTCGTCCAGTCACCAATCTCTGCACGGTGGATGAGATTGATGCCAGATCGTGCATAAACCTCGATCACATCATCGGCTTGAGCATGCAAAATCCCCGACAGAATCGCATACCCCCCATCCGTCATATGTGCCGCCATGTCGGGGGCGAGGTCGATCAACGGACCTTTGAGGATATTGGCAAAGACCAGATCAAAGGGGGCGCGGGCGGCCAAATCCGGATGCCCGAACCCTGCGGCCTCGACGCAAATCACACGGTCTTTCAGATCGTTTGCAATGACATTGGCATCGGCCACCTCGACGGCCACCTCGTCAATATCCGATGCAATCACAGGGTTTGGCCAGATCCGCGCCGCACCCATCGCCAACACGGCGGTGCCGCATCCGATGTCCGCCACGCTTTGCCCCGTGAATCCGCCGGTATCCAGCCGGTCAAGCGCCTCAAGGCAGCCGCGCGTGGTGCCGTGATGCCCGGTGCCAAAGGCCATCGCCGCCTCGATGAGCAGCGGCTCGCAATCTGCTGGCACCTGATCGGCATCATGGCTGCCGTAGACAAAAAACCGGCCCGCTTCGACGGGGGACAATTCGCGTTTGACCTTGGCGACCCAATCGGTTTCGGGCAATTCCGACACCACGAAAGGTTTCGCGCCATAGGCCGCCGCGAGCAAGGCCAACCCTGCCTCATCCGGCGTTTGCGTGAAATATCCGCCGACCTCCCAAAGACCTCTATCGTCTTCGATCTCGAACACCCCGACTCCGGTGGGTTCGGGGCTCAACCGCTCCATCGCAAGGCCCAGCGCTTCGGCGGGCTCTTTTCCAAGCAGGGTGGTCAGGGCGGTAAAGGTCGGCATGGCTCTCTCCGGCGAATGAATGCTCTGTCGTTCGCCTAGGCCGATGCGCTCGCGGGGTCAACTGCCCGCTGCCTTTTGCAGGCATATCTGCGCAGGCTCTGCCCTGTTCCACTTCCACGCTTCGCCCGCCACATATCCGTTGCGACAGCCACGGCGAACAGCCCGCCATGGGCAAGGATGTCTGCCCATGGTGGGCGCCATGGCGGTGGCCAGAACGGCTGCGCTTATCCGGCAGGCGCCGAAATATATTTGCTAAGCACCGTCTCATTGCCCTTTTCGGGGTGGCGCGGGATCAAGACCGCCAAAACCAAGGAAACGCCCGCCATCACCGCCGCCGTGACAAAAACCGACACCGGCGAGATCATCCACATAAACCCCAGAACCGGCGGCAACCCCACCGCTGCAATGTGGTTGATGGTAAACGCCACGGCCGCCGTGGGGGCGATGTCCTGTGGATCAGAGATCTTTTGAAAATAGGTCTTAAGCGCCAAAGCCAGCGCAAAGAAAATATGATCAACCACATAGAGGCCCGCCGCCACCAATACGCCCCAGCCGAAATAATAGACACCGCCATAGGCAAGAAACACCCCGATCAATCCGGTATATTCGAACATCAAGGTCCGCCGCTCGCCAAACCGCGCCACCACATGGCCGAACACCGGCGCAAGCACCATATTTGCCGCCAGATTGATCAGGAAAAGCAAGGTCAATTGATGCACCTCATACCCGAATTTCTCGACCATCATGAAACCGGCGAAGACCATGAAAATCTGCCGCCGCGCACCGGCCATGAATTGCAGCGCATAATAGAGCCAATAGCGCCGCTTCAGCACCATTTTCTTGACCTGCGGATGCGGGCTTTCGAAGACGGGGTAGGCGATCAGGCAAAACAAGCCCCCCGCCGCCGTGACCCCGCCGGCGACCATATACACCGTGCTATAACTCAAATCATATGTCCGCCAGGTCATCACAATAAGCACATAGGCAACCGCCGTCGCCGCCGATCCCATCGCCAAGAGCCGCCCCAAAATCTGTGGCGCGCGGTCCTTGGGGAGCCATTGCAATTGCAACGACTGATTGACCGTCTCGTAATAATGAAAGCCGATCGAGCTGAGCATGGTCAGGGTCAAAATCCCCCCCAAAGAAGGGAAGAAACCGGTCAGCGCCGTGGCCACCCCGAGAAGGATCAACGACACGATCCCCACCACCTGTTCGCGGATGAAAATGATGATGGCAATCACGCCGATCGCCAAAAACCCCGGTATTTCACGTACGAAATGCAAGATGCCGATGTCCTGCCCGTCAAAATCCGCCACCTCGATCACAAAGTTATTGAGCAGCGCCGACCAAGTGGAAAACGCCACAGGCATGAGCGCTGCCATGACGAACAACAAAGTCATCGGGCGGCGCCATCGCGGCAAATCTGCCGCATCAGAAAGGGGAAAAGAACGACTCATGCGGTTTGATTACGCCCAAACCGCCAGCTTGACGAGGCCGTAAAGACCCCGCCTCAATCCGCCGGAAATCTGCGGCAAAACCCAAAGGCAGCGCGCCCTTCGCGGTGCCGGATTGGCACACCCGCCGGATCGGAACACCCCCCACTGTTGGTGGGCCTCATCGGTGCCCGAACCGCTACCCCACGCGCGCCCGTGTTGCCCCACGTGCCCCCCAGGAGGCCCGCATCCGAGTGGTGCAATCTGATCTGAATCAATGAAATTCGAATATGTTGTTGCTATCAGTTTCCAGCCACGCGCCCACACTGCCCCGATTGGACACTGCCAATGGATATTCTTCCCCTTGTCGAACGTATCGGAGAAGCCCCGACAGCGGCCCTTATGGGGCTTGTCACCGGACTTATCTTTGGCATTGCCGCACAACGATCCCGGTTTTGCCTGCGCGCGGCGACGGTTGAATTCGCCCGTGGCCAAATGGGCGACCGTGTTGCCGTCTGGCTATTGACCTTTTCGACGGCGGTGGTCTGGGTGCAAAGCGCACAACTGTTGGGCCTCATGCAATCCCAAGACGCGCGGATGATGGCCGTGCCGGGCAGTTGGTCCGGCGCGATCATCGGCGGGTTGATCTTTGGCGCGGGCATGGTGATGGCGCGGGGCTGTTCGGGGCGATTGCTGGTTCTGGCGGCGACGGGGAACCTGCGTTCGGTGGTGTCGGGATTGATCTTTGCGGTGGTGGCACAAATGAGCCTCGGCGGATGGCTCGCGCCGCTGCGGGACACGCTTGCCGGGCTTTGGATCACCTCGGGCGGCCGCAACATGGATTTGATCGCGGCGTTTGGCCTGCCTGCATATGCCGGATTGGCCTTGGGGTTGGCGATTGCGGTACTGGCCCTGATCATCTCGCGGCGAGAACGCATCGGCGCGGCGCGGCTTGTTTTTGCCTCCGGCGTTGGCTTTGCTGTGGCGGTCGGATGGGTGTTGACCTTCACGCTCAGCCAGATCGCCTTTGAACCGGTGCAAGTGGAAAGCGCAACATTTACAGGACCGTCAGCACATACTTTGATGTATTTTCTTGATCGCAACGCGGTCCTCGAATTTGATATCGGGCTTGTGCCGGGGGTGGTCGTCGGCTCGTTCCTTGCTTCGATCCTTGCACGCGAATTTTCCTTCCAAGGCTTTGAAAGCGAACGCAATATGCGCCGCGCGATGATGGGCGCGGCGCTCATGGGATTTGGCGGCATGCTGGCCGGTGGCTGCGCCATAGGTGCGGGCGTCACCGGCGGATCGATTTTTGCCGGCACCGCATGGCTCGCGCTTTTTTGCATGTGGATCGGCGCGATGGCGACCGATATTTTTCTGGATCAACGCAACCTCGCTCCTGCCTGAGCAGGCTTGCGCCACCCGCCCCTGCGCCCTACACCCGATCCAAACAGGAGAGCGCATCATGGCCAAAGACCCAGAGACCATCGAAGTCGAGAACATCAACCACCCGGGCAAAACCCACAACGTCGATAAAGACAAATATTACGTCATGCGCGCCGCGATTTTTGCCGCCCTGCCCGAAGGCAGCGCGCCGGTGACGGCGGCGGAGTTGAAAGAGGCGCTCTTGCCGCATCTGGACGCGTTATTTTTCCCCGAAGGCAAAACCGCCCAGTGGTGGCAAAAATGCGTGCAGCTCGACCTGGAAGCCAAAGGCGTGATGCAGCGCCACGACACCACCCCGCTGGCCTTCAGCCGTGTGGCGCGCTAGGCCCCGCCCCGATGCGCGCCGTTGACCAAACCTCACTAAAAGGCCTCAATAAAATGTCTGCGGATCGATATCGACAGCAAGCCGCAAGCGGTTGGACGGCGACATCTGCGCGATCCATGCCGCCACAGCCCCCTGCAACGCCACGCCTTTGGGAGCTTTGACCAAAAGCCGCACACGGTGCCGCCCGCGCACACGGGCGATGGGGGCGGGCGCGGGGCCGAACACCTGCGCGCCGACCTGCCGCAACGGCCCGTCGCGCCGCGCCAATTCCATCCCGAAATCAAAGGCTTCCTGCGCATCCGGCGATGACAGGATGATCCCCGCCAAACGCCCATACGGCGGCACCCCCGCGTGGCGGCGGCCATCGGCTTCGGCGCTCCAGAACCCTTCCTCGTCGCCCGCCAGAATAGCGCGAATGACCGGATGTTCGGGTTGGAATGTCTGAAGCATCGTCTCGCCGCGTTTCTCGGCGCGCCCGGCCCGCCCTGCCACCTGCCGCATCAATTGAAACGTGCGCTCGGCGGCGCGCAAGTCCGATCCTTGCAAGCCCAGATCCGCATCGATCACGCCGACCAATGTCAGCAACGGAAAATTATGCCCCTTGGCCACAAGTTGCGTGCCGATGATGATATCCGCAGCCCCCGCCGCAATCCCCTCGATTTCGGCCTTGAGGGCACGGGCCGACCCGAACATGTCGGAACTCAATGTCGCAATCCGCGCCTCGGGAAACACCTGCGCCGCCTCTTCGGACAACCGTTCCACCCCCGGCCCAACGGCGGCCAATTTGCCCTCGACCTCGCAAGAGGGGCACACGTCGGGCATTGGTTTCGTCTCGCCGCATTGATGGCACACGAGCCGCTTGAGAAACCGGTGCTCGACCATGCGCGCATCACAATGATCGCATCCGATCTGATACCCGCAGGCGCGGCAAATCGTGACCGGCGCATAGCCACGGCGGTTGATGAATAGCAATGATTGTTCGCCCCGTGCGCGCCGCGCCTCGACCGCGCGCTGCAAGGTCGGGGAAATCCACCGGTTCGACGGCAGGCTCTCGTCGCGCATGTCAATCGCGCGCATCGCGGGCATCACCGCAGGCCCGTAGCGCGACGCCAAATCAATGCGGTTATATTTGCCCGCCTCGGCATTGGCCCATGTCTCAAGGCTTGGCGTGGCAGAGGCCAAAACCACCTGTGCGCCGCAAATCGAGGCCCGCAAAACCGCCATATCGCGGGCATTATACAAGACCCCGTCTTCTTGCTTGTAAGAGGTGTCATGTTCCTCATCGACGATGATCAAGCCCAGATCGCGATAGGGCAAAAACAACGCGGAACGCGCGCCCACGACCAATTGCGCCTCGCCCTCGCCGACCATTTTCCATACGCGCCGCCGTTCGGTCATGGTCACGCCACTGTGCCATTCGGCAGGGCGCGTGCCAAAACGGGCCTCGACGCGGGTTAGAAATTCTGCCGTCAACGCAATTTCGGGCAACATAACAAGGCCTTGCCGCCCGATCTTAAGCGCCTCTGCCACCGCCTCCAGATAGACTTCGGTTTTCCCCGATCCGGTCACCCCGCGCAGCAATGTCGTGGCATATTTCTGCGCCCGCACGCCGGAGGCCAAAGCCCGCGCCCCCGCCGCTTGATCTGCGGTTAAGGCCTTACCGCCATATGCGGGATCAAGCCGCGCAAAGGGCAAATCGCGCGGACTGTCTTCTTCGACCACGGCGCCTTGTTTGACCAATCCTTTGACCACCGATGTGGTCACGCCGGCCATGTCCGACAATTCCCCCAACGTAAACGACAGCCCGCCGTAATCGCGCAGCGCCGCCATGACGCGCCCGCGCGCCTCTGTCTCGCGGCTCACATTGCCGTGCCCCATCCGGTAGACTTTGCGCATCGACGGCGCATCACCAAGCCCCGGTGCGCGGGTCGCAAGGCGCAGCATCGCCGACATCGGCGTTAACGTGTAATCAGCGGCGCGGCGCAGAAAATCGCGCATTTCGCCGCGCATCGGCGCCACGTCCAACACACGGATCACCGAGCGCACACGTTTGATATCGAAATCACCGCGCCCCTTGCCCCATACCACACCCAACACCTTGCGCGGGCCAAGCGGCACCTCGACGAACGCGCCCAATTGGCACCCACCCACGGGGGCTTTGTAATCCAAAAGCCGGTCCAATGGCTGCGCCGTCAACACACCAACGAGCGCCCCTTCGGGAAAGAAATCTGGATCAATCAACGGCGGCTCCGCACGGCTTTGGGGTTTTCGCACCCATTGCTATGACGTAAAGTGTGACGGGCAAAATCCCAAGCCCCAATCGCCATATTTCCCCACCACAGGAGCCCGCGATGAAGTTCTTCGCCCTGACTGCCGAGATCAACGATATCCCCCCATTGCGTGATCTGGGCGCGGTGGACGGGATCATCACCCAGACCGCGCAGATGTGCCAATCTCCCAAAGACCGCCACAAGATTTTGCGCATGATAGCCTCGGACATCGACGGACCTGTGTTCACCGACATCACCCACCCCGATGCCCCCGCGATGATCCGGGAGGCGCGCGCTTTATCCGCCCTTGCCGATACTATCGCCATCACCCTGCCGATTACCCCTGCGGGCCTGCGCGCCTGTCGCAGCCTCTCCAACGATGGCATAATGGTGAATGCAACCCTGTGTTTCACCGCCGGTCAGGCGCTTTTGGCGGCCAAATCCGGTGCCGCATTCGTCTCGCTTGCGACCCCGACAGGCGGCGATGTCCCCACCCCATCAATTGACGATATTGCCGCGCTATACGCGCTGCATGACTATGACACGCAAATCATTGCCGTCGCCCATAGCGCCGAGCACATCAGCCAAGCCGCCCAAAACGGAGCCCATTGCGCAGCGGCCCCGCCCGATGTGTTCCACGCCTTGGCACATCACCCTCACACCGAAGCGGGTCTTGCGGCATTTTTCGCCGAGGCCGAAAAAACACCTCTAAATTCCTCCTGAGCGTGTTATAAACCCCCTAAAAAACACAAAATACATCGAGACAGAGCATGAGCAGCACCCCCGAAATAGAAGAAAAGCTGCGCGAGAAAATCATCGCGGAGCCAAGCCTTATCCTAGAAAACCAAGACGTTATGCATGCGTTGATTGCCGCGAATGAACGCGCGATGGGCGGCAATATCGTGGATCTGCGCGGCATAGCGATGGAACGGCTCGAAGCGCGGCTCGACCGCCTTGAAGACACGCATCGCAGCGTCATTGCCGCCGCCTATGAAAACCTCGCCGGTACCAATCAGGTGCATCGCGCAATCCTGCGCATGCTTGACCCGGTGCAGTTCGAAGAATTCCTGCGCGACCTTGGCGGGGAAGTGGCCGAGATTTTGCGCGTCGACTGCGTCAAATTGGTGCTCGAATCCCTACAAAACGAAGATGATCCCGCCGTGCAGCGTCTTGGCGATGTGCTGTCCGTGGCCGAACCGGGCTATATCGCCAACTACCTTGGCGAGGCGCGCGGCAACCCGGCACGGCAAGTCACCCTGCGCCAACTGAGCGAGGGGACCGAAGCGATTTACGGCGGCGCTGCGGGCTATATGCGGTCCGAAGCCTGCCTGTTGCTTGATTTTGGCGACGGGCGCCTGCCCGGTCTGTTGGTCATGGGATCCGAAGATCCACATCACTTCACGCCGCAACAAGGCACGGATTTACTTGGATTTTTTGGCGGAGTTTTTGAACGTGCGATGCGCCGCTGGCTGTCATGACCTTGCCGTCCGCAGGGGCCAATGCCGCGCTTATGGACTGGCTGGACGCCGAGCGCGCCTTGAAGGGTGCGGCAGACAATACCATTGAGGCCTACCGCCGGGATGTCGCAGAATTTCTTGGCTTCCTGAACCAACACAAAGGAGAATCCCAAGGGCTTTCCCCGCTCAAAGAGGTGGGCATCTCCGACATGCGCGCATGGATGGCCGAAGCGCGCTCAGGCGAGATCAGCGCGCGGTCCTTGGCGCGTAAACTATCGGCGGTCAAAAGTTTTTTCCGCTGGCGCTCCGAACGCGAGGGCTTTGACGCCACCGCCGTTTTGTCGACCCGCAGCCCAAAATTTCAACGCAAACTGCCCCGCCCTCTGGCCGAAGACGCAGCGCGCAAAGTCTTGGAAACCGCCGAATTTCAATCGCGCGAGCCGTGGGTTTCAGCCCGAGACACCGCAGTGATAACCTTGCTTTACGGGTGCGGGTTACGGATCTCCGAGGCGCTCGGGCTGATGGGGCGCGATGCACCGCTGCCTGATGTGTTGCGCATTTTGGGCAAGGGCGGCAAAGAGCGCATCGTGCCGGTTTTGCCCGCCGCCCGCGTCGCAGTCGAAGCCTACCGGCGTCTTTGCCCGCATCCTCTTGATGCGGGGCTGCCGCTGTTTCGCGGCGTGCGCGGCGGCAAGTTAAGCCCACGGATCATCCAACAGGTCATGGCCGACACCCGCGCGCAATTGGGTCTACCGGCCACGGCGACGCCCCATGCATTGCGCCACAGCTTTGCGACCCATTTGCTCAACGCTGGCGGCGATCTGCGGGCAATTCAAGAGCTTCTCGGCCATGCCTCGCTGTCCACGACACAGGCCTACACAGCGGTTGACACTGCCCGCCTGATGGAGGTTTACGAGGCAAGCCACCCGCGGGCGCGATAAAAATTGCCGCGCAAGGCCACTTTCAAAGGACCAGAAATGACCAAAGAAATGAAAGCCTTATCGGTGCACCTTCTCACGGCGACGGGGGCGGTTTTCGCCATGTTGGCGCTGCTCGAAGCGGTGAACGAAGATTGGCCGATGATGTTCTTGTGGCTGGTCGTCGCCTTTGCGGTGGATGGAATCGACGGGCCATTGGCGCGCAAATATGACGTCAAAACCCATGCGGCGACCTTTGATGGCGTGCTGCTGGACCTGATCATCGACTACCTGACTTATGTTTTCATCCCGGCCTTTGCATTGTTCGAATCCGGCCTCTTGCCGGGATGGACCGGGTGGTTTGCGATCATCATCATCACCTTTGCCAGCGCCATGTATTTCGCCGATACACGCATGAAAACGAAAGATAATTCATTTTCAGGATTTCCGGGATGCTGGAACATGCTGGTGTTGGTTCTGTTTGCGACGGACCCGAATTATTGGGTCACGCTTACATTGGTGGCGGTGCTTTCGGTGGCAATGTTCTTGCCGCTAAAATTCATCCATCCGGTGCGCACAGAACGCTGGCGCAGCGTCTCGCTGCCGATGGCATTGGGTTGGACGTTCTTTGCCGGATGGGCCGCATGGGTTGCCTTTGACCCGCAAAGCTGGGCGCATTGGGGATTGATTGTGACCAGCATTTACCTGCTGTTTGCGGGAATTGCGCAGCAAGTCATCCCGGTCAAAAATGAAAATTGAGGAACTCTGTCGGCAATATATCCACAGATTTTGACCCCAAAACCACCAAATCAAAACAATTTTCTAAATCAGTAATCCCGCTGCGCCCTCGTGGCGTAAAAGCTGCACTTTGCTCTCTACCCCGCCCGATCCGGAAAACCCGCCAAGCCCGTTCGCGCCCAAAACGCGGTGGCAGGGAATGATCAAGGAGATCGGATTGCCGCCGCAAGCCTGCCCGATGGCCTGTGCCGGAACGCCGAGCGCCTCGGCCAGATCGCCATAGGTTCGGGTTTCGCCGAAGGGGATGGCGCTCATCTGGGCGCAGACCGCGCGTTGGAATGCACTTCCCTCCACCACAAGCGGAAGATCGAACACGTTCAAATCCTGCGAGAAATAGGCGGCGATCTGCGCTTTGGCCTGTGCCAGTAACGCTGTCGGCGCAGGCGCAGCATCTACCACGCCCGCCTCCCAATAGAGCCGCGTGATAGCCGCATCGGTCGCCTCAAGCGTCATGACACCAAGCGGGCAATGAAAACTATGTCTTTGCATCCGCCCAAGGTGCAATGCCGGCCCCGCCGATGCAAGCCATGCATGCCAGCGCCCTGTGCCCTGTGCCCTGTGCCCTGTGCCCTGTGCCCTGTGCCCTGTGCCCTGTGCCCTGTGCCCTGTGCCCTGTGCCCTGTGCCCTGTGGATAAATCGGAATCAGAAAGGCGGAGCAATCGCTTACCCCGCCTTCCTTATTCAAAACCTTAAGAGAGTGTTACACACCCAATTCAGTCAGGGCCGCATCACAACGCCCACATGTGGCATCATGGGTATGCATGCCAACATCGGGCAGGATTTTCCAGCAGCGTTGGCATTTCTCACCCTCGGCCTTGGCAAACACCACCGCCACGCCTTCGGCGTCAGGCAAAGCAAAGGCCCCCTCCGGCGCGGGATCTGTTGTCAACGTCACCGCAGAGGTGATGCACAGATCGGCAAATGTGTCGGGGTTTGTGATGATCTGCGCCAAATCCGCACTCAGATGCACGACCGGCGCGGCCTCCAGCGACGAGCCGATGGTCTTATCGCGGCGATGCTCTTCGAGCGCACCGGTCACCACGCGGCGCACCATCCGCACCGAGGCCGAACGCTCGGCCAGCGCAGGGTTGAGCCATGCGGCGGGCGTCTCGGGCATGTCTTGCAAATGCACCGAGCTGTCCTCGCCCGGATTACGCTCAAGCCAGACCTCTTCCATCGTGAAAGTCAGGATCGGCGCAAGCCATGTGGTCAGCCGCTCGTAGAGCCGCATCATCACCGTGCGCGCGGCACGGCGCTCGGGCGTGTCGCCATCACAATAAAGCACGTCCTTGCGCACATCAAAGTAGAAGGCCGATAGATCAATGGTGCAAAAATGGAAGAGCGCCTGGAAAACGCCTTGGAAATCATAGGCATCATAGCCCTTGCGCACCACGACATCCAATTCCGCCAAACGGTGCAGGATCAATTGCTCCAACTCCGGCATGTTGGCGATATCCACCTCATCGGCGGGCGTATAGGCCGACAAAGCCCCCAGCATGAACCGCAAGGTATTGCGCAACCGGCGATAGCTGTCAGCGACACCTTTGAGGATTTCCGGCCCGATCCGTTGGTCGGCGGTGTAATCGGTTTGCGCCACCCAAAGGCGCAGAATATCGGCGCCATATTGTTTGACGATGGTCTCTGGCACGATGGTGTTGCCGATGGATTTGGACATCTTCATGCCCTTCTCATCCAAGGTAAACCCGTGGGTCAGCACGCCGCGATAAGGCGCGCGGCCAGTGGTTCCGCAAGCTTGCAACATCGACGAATGGAACCAACCGCGGTGTTGGTCGGTGCCTTCCAAATACAGGTCCGCAATGCCGTCAGGGCTGCCATCGGCGCGGTCGCGGATGACGAAGGCATGGGTAGATCCGCTGTCGAACCACACGTCGAGCACGTCGAAAACCTGCTCGTAATCGTCCGGATTGGCCGCATCGCCGATGAACTTTTCTTTCGCGCCGTCCAGATACCACGCATCCGCGCCATCGGCCTCAAAGGCTTCGATGATGCGCGCATTCACGGCCGCATCGCGCAGCAAAAACTCCGGATCGGTTGGCAGAGCCCCTTTTTTGATAAAGCAGGTCAGCGGCACGCCCCACGCCCGTTGACGCGAAAGCACCCAATCGGGGCGCGCTTCGATCATCGAATGCAAGCGGTTGCGGCCGGTTTTCGGCGTCCATTGCACCAACTCGTCGATCGAGGTCAACGCACGGGTGCGGATCGTTTTGCCATAGGTGTCCTGCCCGTCGCCGACCTCGCGGTCGATGGAGGCAAACCATTGCGGCGTGTTGCGGAAAATCACCGGCGCTTTGGAGCGCCACGAATGCGGATAGGAGTGCTTCACCTGCCCGCGCGCGATGATGCCGCCGGCCTCGACCAATTTGGTGATGACGGCACTGTTGGCTTTGCCCTCTTTGCCTTTACGGTCAAAGACTTGCAAAGGTTTGCCTTCTCCGCCCATCGGATGGATCGCCCCGCCAAAGAACGGCACATGCGGCAGGAATTCGCTTTCCTCGCCGACGTTATGGGTCATCCGGTCGATCCAGTTGCGTTTGACAAAGCACTCGTAGTCATCCGCGCCGTGGCTGGGCGCGGTGTGCACAAACCCCGTGCCCGCATCATCGGTGACGTGATCACCGTCGATCATCGGCACGTCATAATCCCAAAACCCGTCTGCGCCCTCAAGCCCGTTGAACGGGTGCGCCAGCGTGACCTCGGCCAGTTCTGCGGCGCTGACATCCGCGATGCGGCGATACATCGACGGCTCCAACCGCGCTTTGGTCAACACCTCTTCGGCCAAAGTATCGGCCAAAACATAGCGATCCCCGATATTGCACCAACATTCTTCGGGCCGCGCCGTGATCTCATAAAGGCCATAGGCAATTTTGGGATTATAGGCCACGGCCTTGTTCGACGGGATCGTCCAAGGGGTCGTGGTCCAGATCACAACTTTGGCGTGGGCCAAGGATTTCGGCCCGCGCACCGCGCGGAACGGCACCCAGATCGTATGCGATTTATGGTCGTGATATTCGATCTCGGCCTCGGCCAATGCGGTTTTCTCGACCGGCGACCACATCACGGGTTTGGAGCCTTGGTAAAGCGTGCCGTTCATCAAGAATTTCTGGAATTCGCCCGCGATCACCGCTTCGGCATGGTAATCCATCGTCAAATAGGGATCGGCCCAATTGCCACTCACGCCAAGGCGTTTAAATTCATTGCGCTGTACGTCGATCCAGCTGTCAGCAAAGGCGCGGCATTCGCGGCGGAAATCCACCACGTCCACGTCGTCTTTGTTCTTGCCCTTGGCGCGGTATTGCTCTTCGATTTTCCATTCGATCGGCAAACCGTGGCAATCCCAACCGGGAACATAGCGCGCATCACGGCCCAGCATTTGCTGCGAGCGGGTGATGAAATCCTTGAGGATTTTGTTAAGCGCATGGCCGATGTGCAAATTGCCGTTCGCATAGGGTGGGCCATCGTGCAAGATGAACGGTTTACGGTCCCCTGCGGTTTCGCGCAGGCGGTCATAGATGCCGATGCGGGCCCATTTTTCGAGCCACTCCGGCTCGCGTTTGGGCAAACCGGCGCGCATCGGAAAATCCGTCTGCGGCAGGTTCAACGTGGATTTGTAATCAGGTGTTTGGTCGGTCGTTTCGGCGCACATGTGGAGCGTCCTTCGAATAATCGGAATTTCGGGTTGGCGGTCGGCGCGGATCGCTCATGCGCCTTGTCCCGGCGGCTCGTATCAGAGCGCCGGGCCAGTAATTCGAATAATGCCCGCCGCGCGGTTGCATGTCGAAATGAGCCATATCATGCGCGCGTTATAGGCCCGCGCGCATGAGGCGTAAAGCGCGGATTACGTCTCGGGCCGCTCCGGCGGATCCTGCGGGCCATCACTGTGATCGCCGCCCCCGTCGTCACCGGCGATTGCATCTGCCGGCGCGCCGCGCTCCCACTGTGCGCTCATCAATCGAGTCAGCCACGCCAAGCCCCCCAAAGCAAGCCCCAGACCGAGGAAAGAGGCCACCCGCCACAGCCCGTCCAATCCTCCCACATCCAAGAAGAACACCTTGGCGATCGTCACCGCGACCAATCCCGTCGCCGCCTTACGCAGCAGCACAGAGCGCCGCGCGAATGCGATGTAAAACAGAGCCGCCGCCGCGATCAGCATCAGCACCGTATAGACATACATTTCGCTTTGCATAACACCAAAGCCCAAGGCGACATCGCGCCCGTGCCACAACCGGCGCAATTCGATCCACCCATAGGCCGCCCCGCACCACCCCGCGACCCCATAAAGCGCAAGCTTGGCATCTTGCGGTGCCTCCTTCAACGCGCGCGGCAAAAGGCGCGCCAAGAAGGCCAAAATCACGGCGGGCAAGGCCAAACCAATCGCAGCAGTATCGAGCAAGAACGGTCCCAAGACCCGTTCTTGCGGCAACCACAGCGGGTTCAGCACGACAGAGGCGGCAAACAGCGCAAAACCACCACCAAGCGCAAACAACGCGGCCAAACCCCGCCGCACCCATTGGATAATCTCTCCGCCGATTTGCATGCGCCACAGTTGCGCGCCGAGCAGGACAAAGAAGAGCGCCGCGTTCAACCCCGCCTGCGCGTGATCGGGCAAAATATCGCCCCAAATGCGCGCGACGGTTTCCGACGCGAGCACCGCGCCCAATACGAACAATGCGCTTTCGATGGTGATGCGCGCGGCGCTGCGGGCGCGCGCCTGCAACATTTTCCACGCGGCAAAGAGCAACGCCATCGTCACGCCGGACCAGAGCAACAGTTCCCCCAATCCGACCTGAGGCGAGGTGATAAAAATACCCAAACCCAAGGCTTCGGAGGTCAACCGCGCACCGATGATGATGGTCCCCGCCTGCGCGAACACCGCCAAAGCCGGCAGGTTCATTTTCCGGTCCGCCAGCGCGGCCAAAACCACCATCACCGCCAAAGACACCGACAGCGCCATATCGGAGAGCACAATCGTCAACGACAGGCTGATCATCGTCAGCGCCGCAATTGCGAAAAGCGCGGCGCGTTGATGCGCCGGCGAAGCGATTGCGCCCGATGGATCATGCGCCGCCTCCCCCTCTGGCGCGCCATGTAGGCTGCGCTCGGTCAAAATGACCATTGCCGCAGCAACCCCCATCACCGCCGCCGCCCAGGGGCCGCGCCCCATCACATCTGCAGGTGCCCAGATCAATTCGAGCACCCCTGCAACCACTGGCGCGAAACATGCGGCCACCAACGCCCAAATCAATGCCCCGTTCATCGCGGCAAACATCTGAGCCACGCGGCGGTTAAGCCTTGCGGCGATGGCCAATTCTGGTTCGGAGCCTGGCATCTTGGGGATCGCAAAACCGCCCCCCTGCGTGCCGCTGCGCCGCATCATTACGAACGCCGCCGCCGAATAGAACACGGCAACACCAAGCAGCAGCGCCGGCAAAACGCCCGACAATTGCCCGATCCATTGCGGCACCGCGCGCCCGGCATCTATCTGCGCCATGTTGTCGCCCGCCGGACCGGACAGGCCTTGCACCAACGCATAGCGGTCTGACCAAGCCAAAACCACCATCGTGAAGGCCGCCATCGGCACCCCCAACATCCACGCCAGCGGCGCCGACCGCTTGAGCCAGATCACCACGCCCAGCGCCATCGCGGCTTGTACCGCCAGCGCCGTCCAGAACACCGTCGTCTGCGACGAAACCGCCGCGACCCAAACCGTGGCAAACCCCAACGCAAGGGCGCTGCCGATGAACACGCGCGCATCGGGGTCGTGCAACACGGCGCCCTCATATACGGGCGTAAAGCTGTGCTTCGGGGCCACGGCAGCGGCCAATGTGATGACCGCAAGCGTCCCCAAAAGCCATAAATGCAACGGCGTATCCACGGGGGAACCGTTTGTCTGAGACCATGCAAACCACAATGCGAAACTGGCCAGAATGCTGCCCCCGACGCCCAAACCGGACACCCACACCCAACGCCGCAGGGCATCCACGCCCAAGGCCGCGATCGCCAAAACCGCGTAATAGGCGAACAACACAGGTTCCGGCCCCGTATCACCCCCCACGATAAACGGCACAATCGCAGCGGCCAGAATACCAACACAGGCCAGCAACGGCCCGTAGAACCACCCCAGCAGAACCGCCAAAAGCGCGGTTGCGATCAAGCCAGCAAAAGCCTGCTCCGCGCCGATCAAATGATACATATGCCGCGCCGCCACAAAGGCCCCGAACAGGGTGAAGAGCCCTGCCCCCGCAAAGGTCGAAGGCAAATAATCGCTGGCGCCTCCGGTGGCGTCCTCATCGCCTGCCCCCATGCGGCGGCGGATAATCTCTCCCCCACCGATCAACGCAAGCCCAAGCCCCAGCGCCGCCCAAATACGTGCGGCCGGCGACAAAAGCCCATGCTGTGCGCTATATTGAATGAGGAACAAACCGGATAAAGCCAAAGACGCCGCCGCAGCCGCCAAAAACCAATTTTCCTTGAGCCATTCCATGGCCTTATCGACATAGGACGGACCGGATGGTTCTGCGGGATCGGTCTTTTGCGCGCGGCGCTCTGCTGCGGCGCTGCGACCTCCTGTGGCCGTTGGCCAAACCGTTTTATGATCCTGCGCGGTGTCCGCCCCCTCGATCCGCGCCGCAATCGTCTCCGGCCCGCGCGGCCCATCCCCAGCATCCGCAACCGGCGCATCGACCGTGGGAATTACATCGGGCGCAGGGTCCACAATCGGCGGCTGAACGGTGGGTTTCGGCGGCGCGACGGGTGGTGCGGCCTTTGGCCCCTCGGGCAGGTCTGCCGCGCTTGCATCCGCCGTCGTCCGCACCGCAGCTTCAAGCTTCGCCATCCGCTTTTGTAAATTCGAAACCAGTTCCCGGTCGGTCACCCGCTCATGTTCCAACCGCGCCATTTCTGCGCGCAAAGTGCTGGCCCGCACCAAGGCCCAAATACTCATAACCGGGATCGCAATAACCGCACAAGCCACCAGAACAAGCACACTTTCCAATACACCACTCCCGCGAAAAGGCCTAAAAGTTACGGGAGGTTAATCTTTGGAGAACAATCCGGCAAGAGCGCGGCGTACGATGCTGGCGGCGCTTGGTCTTTTGGTCACGGTGAAGGGCAGCGGCCGACACACCTCCATCGCTGCCGCGCCAACGCGGGCCGTCAAAGCGCCATTGACCACACCCTCGCCAAAGCGGCGCGACAGTTTGCCCAAAATCCCGCCGCCAATGATCGGCTCTAACATATCATCGCCAACCGCGACCGCCCCTGTGGCAACCAGATGGGTCATCACGGCACGCATTAAACGCCAACTGCCAAAGGTGCCCGAACGCCCACCATAGACTTCGGCAATTCGGCGGATCATGCGGATATTCACCGTCAGCGCCGCCACAACATCGGCCAAAGCCAGCGGCACCAATGCCGTCACCGTTGCGACTTGGCGCGCGGCGGCCTCGACCTCGCGCACCGCCTGCGCGTCAAGCGGCACAAGCACTTCGTGTTCGGCCAACCCCAGGATCGCAGAGGCATCAAACACATCGCCGCGCCGTTCGGCAAATCGTGCGCGGCCCCATTCGGTATCGGGACGGCGGGCATAGAGTGCGATGATTTTTTCCGCCACCACGCTGGCGGCTTTGGTATCCTGACTGACCAGCGCCGCATCACCAGCGCGGCGCAAATCATCGATCCGCCCGAGGCGCCCGAAGGCCGCCAATTCCCGCAGGGCAATCGCCCCCAGCACCGCCAAAAACGCCGTCAAAAGCGCCGCCACCAGATAACCCAACAGCGGCACGCTGGCGATCAACCCCGTGACATAGGACCACGCCGCCAAGGATAGGAGGGTCGACAACAACGCCGCCGTCAGCGCCCAAAACCAGCGCCCCAATTTCGACGGCTTGCGCGCGGCCAGTGTCGCCGCCATCTGCATGGCACGGCCCTTTGGTCCGACATCACCGCCCCCATCCGGCACCGGCGGTGCACGGTCCGGTCCGACCCGGTCTGCCCCCTCCGGCGCATCTTCCAATTCAATCAGAACCGGCCCCTGCACTCGGGCGTCCGGCCGATGGACGGGCGGCGCAGCATTGTCGTCTTCAAACACCATGGGGCCGCGTTTGGCCCCGGATTTCTCATCACTCATATCCGGCCCTTTCTATAGACCGCTCCTGGCTCTCCATCCGCGCAATCCCGCTGGGCGCGCGCGACCAGATCAGCAAAATATCCGGTAGACCCTCGTCATTGCCGCGCCCGTCACTGCGCGCCACTTCGCGAAACCCCATCGCCGCATAGAACCGCCGTGCTTCGGCATTGTCCTGCGCAACCCAAAGCCGCAGGTTCTCCACCTCTGTTTTGGCCTCATTTACGAGCATTCGGCCAAAACCGGCCCGCCGCGCCGAGGCCGCAGTATAAAGCGCATGCACCGTATCGCCGCGCCGCATGATAAAAGCTTCGACTTTGGCATCGGCGGACACCGCATCGACGCGGCGCACGACGCGCACGCGATCATGAAGCACCGCCCAAGCCAGCACCCGCAGTTCGGTCCACGGGCGGCGCACACGGGGAAGCCAATCCGCCTCTTTCTGGAACGCCCAAAGAATCCGCGCGATCGCCATCACATCGGTAATCCGCGCAGCGGCCGGCTGCCCTGCGTCCGCCGCCTCCGCCGTATCGATCCGCCGCGCCCCGATCATATTTTATCACCGATCAAAAACTGTGCCGCGCGGTCCAGACGGATATGCGGTGGCCCCTCGCCCGCGCGCAACGTCAGCGGTGCAGGCGCAAACCGCATAAATTCATAATCGGCGTCCAGCCAGCTTTCAGCCCCTTGATGCGCCGCCGACAAAAGCCTTGCGGGATCTTCGGGCAGTTCACCGGGATAAAAAGCCGCGCGCTTGCCGCTGTCCAACAGGGTGCCGCGCACACAATCGAGTTCCTGCCCGTCATGCATCACCGTCTCTTCAGTGGTGGCGCGCAGAGCCGCAATCGCCAGCGCTTCGGATGTCGCCCCGGCAAAAGACGCGCGTGTGCGCGCCTCGCGCACCAAAGCCTCCATAATGGCGGTCAGTCGCGGGTGTTGACGATGATGCAGGTGGTCCGCCTTGGTCGCGGCGAACAGGATACGTTCGACCCGCTTGCCACGCAAAAGCCGCGTCAGAAAATCATTGCGGCCCGGGCGGAAGGCCGACAGGATATCGCCCATGGCAAGGCGCATATCCTCGACGGCGCGCGGACCTTTGTGAATCGCACCCAAGGCATCAACAAGAACCACCTGCCGGTCGATGCGCGAGAAATGATCGCGGAAAAACGGCGTGACGACGCGGGATTTATAGGCCTCATAGCGCCGCTCCATCTCGCGCCACAGCGCGCTGCGCTTATAGCTGTCTGGCCGCGTCAGTGGCGCAAAGGTCAGCACCGGAGAGCCCGCAAGATCACCGGGCAGCAAGAACCGCCCCGGTGTGCAGTCATAATATCCGGCATCGCGCGCCGCATTGAGATAGCCGGTAAAAGCCGCCGCCAATGCCTGCGCCTTTGGCTCGTCGAGTTTCGCCGCCCCATCGGTTTCAGCGGCAAGCGCGAGGTATTCTGCCGCCTCAACGCGCGGGGCAATGCGGGTCAGCACCTGATCCGACCAGGTTTCGAAGCTTTTGTCCAAAAGCGCCAGATCAAGCAGCCATTCGCCGGGGTAGTCGACGATATCAATATGAATGCGGCGCGGACCTTGTAGGCCACCAAGCAAGCCGGAAGGTTTAACCCGCAAGGTCAGCCGCAATTCGGAAATCGCGCGGGTGCTGTCCGGCCATGTCGGCGTGGGCGATGTCAGCGCGGCAAGGTGGGTTTCATAATCAAACCGCGGCAGCGTGTCGTCGGGTTGAGGTTGCAGATACGCCGCCGAGATCCGCCCCTCAGCCTGCGCAACAAGCGCGGGCATACGGGCGCGGTCGAGTAGATTGGCAACCAATGACGTGATGAACACGGTTTTACCCGAACGCGCCAGACCGGTCACGCCAAGGCGGATCACCGGTTCGAACAGGGTTTCGGAAATCCCGTCTGTCACCGTCTCGACGCCGCGCGTCAGCCCCTCTGCCAGCCTGCCAATGACCAATTGCCTATCCCTATATCCGCCGCGCGCAACGGCGCTTGCGCCAAAGATAAGGGGTAGAGCGGCGGGTTGCTAGGGGGCGCGATGCGCCAAGGGGAACGGGTGCGGCGCGGGTGGAGCCTCCGGCGGGGATATTTTTGGAAAGCAGAAAACCCGGCGCGTCATATATATGCAGGACCTACACCTATATGCAGGACCTGCACCAGGCGAGGGGCCGTCAGGGATTGATTGGCAGTGGCGCGGCAGATATGAGCAGCGCATGCCCAGATACGCCATGAAAATCGAATATAACGGCGCGCCCTTTGCCGGATGGCAGCGTCAGGATGGATTGCCCACAGTGCAAGGCGCCATCGAGAACGCCCTCGCCAAGTTGGAGCCGCGCGCCCATACCATTGCGGCGGCGGGCCGGACGGATTCCGGCGTGCATGCTTTGGCGCAGGTCGCCCATTGCGATATGGAACGTGATTGGGTGCCGGAGCGATTGATGGGCGCGCTGAATTTTCATCTCAAGCCCCAGCCCGTGGCGATTTTGGATCTACGCCCCGTGGCCGATGATTGGCACGCAAGGTTTTCGGCACATGAGCGGCGCTATGTGTTCCGGCTTTTGTCGCGGCGCGCCCCCGCGACCCATGATGCGGGATTGGTGTGGCAGGTTGGTCATGAGCTGGACCTAGGGTTGATGCAGGCCGGCGCGGCGCATTTGATTGGGCGGCATGATTTCACCACGTTCCGCGCCAGCCAATGTCAGGCCGACAGCCCGATCAAAACACTTGATGCGCTGCGTATCGAAGAAATGCCAACCAATGGCGGGCGCGAATACCGCTTCTATCTGCGGGCCCGCAGCTTCCTACATAACCAAGTGCGCAGTTTTGTCGGCACGTTAGAGCGCGTCGGCGCAGGTGCGATGCCGCCCGAGAACGTCAAAACCGCATTGGAGGCGCGGGATCGGGCCGCCTGCGGTCCGGTGTGCCCGCCGCAGGGTTTGTATCTGGCCGGGGTCGGATATGCGGATGATCCTTTCGCAGGCGGCGACCCACGCTAACGCAATCGCGCACGACTCGACCACCTCGCGGCGGTGACAGCGGCGGGCGCTTGGCGGGTCTTATGTTCACCACATGTGAAGAATTTGTAACGTTTCAGGTGAAATCCCGACTCGCAAACGCTCAATATTCAAGCAGAACCAGAGTTGATGCGTAAAAAATGCGCAACCCCTCTGACCTTTCCAGTATTTCACGCAGATCAGATAGACCTTCGCACCGCGCACGGCGCTTTCTACTCCCGCCTGATCTACGGAGCTGACGTGACCGAAACGACCGAGCGGCGCGAGCCTGCAACGACGCTTTCTAAACGACGGGGACACAGGCCGGAGAAACGGCGACCGGATGACTTGGACCTCAAACCGGCCGCCATAGAGTGCAACAACAACTGTTGCGGGGGATGACGTAAGGCGGGACACACCCTGTTTCAAGGGAACCGCCGTCATGACCCCGCCTTGGGAGACATTCATGAACCTTTTGAAATCCACACTTGCCGGTGCGACTGCACTTGGCCTGAGCGCGCTACCGGCATGGGCCGCAGACGACACCATCAAGGTTGGCGTATTGCATTCGCTGTCCGGCACGATGGCGATCTCGGAAACCACGCTTAAAGACACCGTGTTGATGTTGATCGACGAGCAAAACGCCAAAGGCGGCGTGATGGGCAAGCAATTGGAAGCGGTTGTTGTTGACCCCGCTTCGGATTGGCCATTGTTTGCGGAAAAAGCCCGCGAGCTTTTGACCGTGCAAAACGTCGATGTGATGTTCGGCTGCTGGACATCCGTTTCGCGTAAATCGGTTCTGCCGGTGATCGAAGAATTGAACGGATTGCTGTTCTACCCTGTGCAATATGAGGGCGAGGAAAGCTCTAAAAACGTGTTCTACACCGGCGCGGCCCCCAACCAGCAGGCGATTCCTGCCACGGACTATTTCCTCGAAGAGCTTGGCGTAGAGAAATTCGCGCTGCTCGGCACCGATTACGTTTATCCACGCACCACGAACAACATCCTTGAGGCCTACCTCAAAGACAAAGGCATCGCGGAAGAGGATATTTTCGTAAACTACACGCCTTTTGGTCATTCCGATTGGTCGAAAATCGTCGCTGACGTTGTGGCATTGGGTGCGGACGGCAAAAAAGTCGGCGTGATCTCGACCATCAATGGCGATGCGAACATCGGCTTTTACAAAGAACTCGCCGCTGCTGGCATCTCTGCCGATGACATCCCCGTCGTGGCCTTCTCGGTGGGCGAAGAAGAGCTTTCGGGCCTCGACACCACCAACCTCGTCGGTCACCTCGCCGCGTGGAACTATTTTGAGAGCGCCGAAAGCGATGTGAACGAAGAATTCGTCGCCAAATGGAAAGAGCGCATGGGCGAAGAGCGCGTGACCAATGACCCGATGGAAGCCACAGTGATCGGCTTCAACATGTGGGTGAAGGCCGTTGAAGCCGCAGGCACCACCGATGTGGACGCGGTTGAAAAAGCCATGATCGGCGTCGAAGTGCCCAACCTGACCGGCGGCACCGCCGTAATGTTGCCGAACCACCACTTGGCCAAACCGGTTCTGATCGGCGAAATCCAGGAAGACGGTCAATTTGACATCATCAGCCAGACCAAAGAAGTCCCCGGCGATGCATGGACCGATTTCCTGCCGGCCTCCGCGGTTCTCAAATCCGATTGGAAAGACCTGGGTTGCGGCATGTACAACACCGAAACCGAAAGCTGTGTGCAGCTGAAGTCGAACTACTAATCGACGCCTGACCTTCGCGGGGGGCGGTCGCCCCGCCTCCCGCTTCCCCTCCCAAAAGCCCCCGCGACCGGCGCGCATGTGCCGCCCTCGCCAATCCGCACAGGCCCATGATGATCCGGCACCTTCTCGCGGCAGCCCTTACCCTGCTCACCGCCCTTCCCCTGTCTGCCCAAGAAACCCCCGTTCAAGACCTGCTGCAAACGCATCGCGCCTTGATCGAGAAAAGTTCGCGCAAGACGATCCAACCCGCCATCGATGCCCTCGCCGCAAGCGGATTGCCGCAAGCACAAGCCGTGTTGCAAGCATGGCAGGACAAGGACATGTGGCAACGCGAGGCCGACGGCCTGTTCTTCAAAGCCGAGAAGATCGACAAGAAAACCTATCGCCTGACCGATTTTGACAGCGGCCGAACCATGGGCGAGGCCGACAAATCCACCCTCGACCAACAAAAACCCAACAGCGGCATTCGCGCCCTGATCGGGTCGGCACTTGTGCAGTTCCAACTCTCCGATCCCGACCCCGCGCGGCGCCTTGATGCGCTGACCTCGATCCAACGTGACCCCGAAGCCGCCCATCTTGCGCCGCTGCGCGCCTCAATCGACAGCGAACCGGACCCCGACATCCGTGCCCGCAAGGTCCGTCTCGCCACCCTGTTGACCATCGGTTACGCCAAGGATGAGACCGCGCGCATTGCCGCCATCGAAAGCGTCTCGGGCGATCTGGACCGCGATGTACGCGCCACACTCAACCCGCTGGTGCAAACCCGCCGCGATGTCACGGCCGGCGATATCGCCGGCGATATCAACGTCGCCCGCATCCTTACACCCGGCGCGGAGGACTTCCCGCGCGACGAAGCCTACGCCCTTTTGGTCGCCAAAGATCTCGCGCCCGCACGGATCAGCAATGACGACATTCGCAATGCCTTGGCCGCCCATATCACCGAGGGCAAGGTCGGCGGCATTCCCGTCGCGCAACTCGATGATCCGGCCAAGCGCGAGCAAGCCTACGCCGCCCTCGCCGCCGCCGGCACCGTTCCCCCCACCGCGCTGAGCGAAGATGTCGAAACCGCACTGAGCGATCATATCTTCTTTGACGCCTATGCCGATCCCTCGCCCGCCGTCACAGAGGCCGCCAACAAGGCATTGAAATCCATCGCCCTCAATGTCGGCACCATGCAGGCGCTTGATCTGGGGCTGGATGCGCTCTCGCTTGCCTCGATCTATTTTCTCGCCGCCATCGGCCTTGCGATTACATTTGGCGTCATGGGCGTCATCAATATGGCGCATGGTGAATTCATCATGATGGGCGCCTATACCGGATATGTGGTGCAACAATTCGTGCCCAATTACACCGTCTCGATCCTGCTCGCGATCCCGCTGGCCTTCATGGTCACCTTCGCCGCCGGTGTCGCGATGGAGCGTTTGGTGATCCGCTGGCTTTACAACCGGCCGCTGGAAACCCTGCTCGCCACCTTCGGCATTTCCATCGCCCTGCAACAGCTCGCGAAAAACATCTTTGGCACACAGGCCCGCCCGCTGACCTCACCGGCATGGCTTGATGGCGCATGGGTGCTCAACGACGTGGTCGGCGTGTCATACATCCGCATTGCGATCTTTGTGCTGGCGCTGATCTTCCTCGCGGTCTTCCTCTTCATCATGAAGAAAACCCGCCTCGGATTGGAAACCCGCGCCGTGACACAAAACCCGCGCATGGCCGGATCAATGGGCATCAACCCCGGCCGCGTGAATATGCTGACCTTCGGCCTTGGCTCCGGCATTGCCGGCATCGCAGGCGTCGCCATTGGGCTCTACGCCAAAGTCACCTCGGAAATGGGCGCCGACTATATCGTGCAAAGCTTCATGACCGTGGTGGTCGGCGGCGTTGGCAATATCTGGGGCACGCTTTTGGGGGCCACGATGATCGGTTTCCTGCAAAAGGGCATCGAATGGTTCAACCCGTCCAACACCTTGGCGGCGCAAACCTATATGATCATCTTCATCATCATTTTCATCCAATTCCGGCCCCGTGGCATCATCGCCCTCAAAGGCCGGGCGGCAGGAGATTGATCATGAAAAAGCCGCCCCTTTCTGCTTTCCCTAAATATCCCCGCCGGAGGCTCCTTGCCCCCGCCGCAATCCCCGCCCTCGCGGCCGACCACGCCGCTCAGGAGATCCGCCCATGAAATCCTCTTTCATCACGCGCAACCCCTCGGTGCTGATCTTCCTCGCCCTGCTGGCGCTCTTCACCATCGCGGTGACATTCATGAGCGAAGCCTTCGGCGCGGGGCTGATTTCCACCAGTTTTGTCAAAACCTTGGGTAAAACCCTGTGCCTGTGCCTCATCGCCATCGCGATGGATCTTGTCTGGGGGTACTGCGGGATCTTGAGCCTTGGCCACTTCGCCTTTTTCGGCCTTGGCGGCTATATGATCGGCATGTGGTTGATGTATGCGCGCACCGAAGCCATCGTCATCTCGTCGCTGGCCAACGCGCCGATCCCCCCCACCGCGCAAGAGGTCACCGACGCCATCGGCACGCAGATTTTCGGCGTCGTCGGGTCCTCGGAATTTCCGGCGATCTGGGCCTTTGCCGATAGCCTCTTCTTGCAACTTGTGCTGGTTGTCCTCGTCCCCGGCGCGTTGGCCTTGGTCTTTGGCTGGCTCGCCTTTCGCAGCCGCGTCACCGGCGTCTACCTGTCGATCCTGACCCAAGCCATGACGCTGGCCCTCGCGCTCTACCTGTTCCAGAATGATAGTGGCCTTCGCGGCAACAACGGCCTGTCGGGTTTGCAAAACCTGCCCGGAGTCACCGCCTCGCAAGACACGGTATCGATGTGGTTCTTATGGGGCTCTGCCCTCGCGCTCGGGCTTGGCTATCTCTTGGCCGCATGGGTGGTGTCGGGCAAATTCGGGTCGGTTATTCGCGGCATCCGCGATGATGAGGCCCGCGTGCGCTTCCTTGGCTATTCCGTTGAGGGGTATAAGCTTTTCGTCTTCACCCTCACCGCAATCATCGCCGCCATTGCCGGCGCGCTCTACTACCCGCAAGCCGGTATCATCAACCCCGCCGAGGTGGCCCCAATCGCCTCGATCTACCTCGCGGTTTGGGTCGCCATTGGCGGGCGCGGGCGGCTCTACGGCGCCGTCATCGGCGCGGCCTTCGTCAGCCTTATCTCCACATGGTTCACCGGCGGCGGCGCCCCCGACATCAACCTTGGCTTTTACAAAATCCTCTGGACCGATTGGTGGTTGGTTTTGCTGGGCTTGTCCTTCGTCACCGTCACGCTTTTGGCCCCCCAAGGCATCAGCGGCCTCTTTGACCGGCTTGCGGGTTTCAGAAGCCCCCGCCGTCACGGCGCCGCTCTCGGCCCCGACAAGGGCAGCCTGCAAGAAAAGGAGGCGACAGAATAATGAACGCCGCCCGTCCCCAAACCACCCCGCCCGCCACCGCGATGGCCACGCTTCTCGAAGTCTCCGGCGTCTCGGTCAGCTTCGACGGCTTCAAAGCCATCAACAACCTGAGCTTCCAAATCGGCCCTGCCGAGCTGCGTGCGATCATCGGCCCCAACGGCGCGGGAAAAACCACATTCATGGACATCATCACCGGCAAAACCCGTCCCCAAGAGGGCCGCGTTCTATGGGGTGAAAAATCCGTCAGCCTGCTCAAAATGTCGGAGGCCAAAATCGCCCAAGCCGGCGTTGGACGCAAATTCCAACGCCCCACCGTCTTCGAAGACCAATCCGTGCATGACAACCTTTTGATGGCTGTCAAAAACAACCGCGCGCCCTTCTCGGTCCTGTTCTACCGGCCCGGCTTTGCCGACCTCGCGCGGGTCGAAGAATTGGCCGCCGAAATCGGACTTGAAGAAGAGTTGAAACGCAAATCCGGCGAGCTGTCCCACGGCCAAAAACAATGGTTGGAGATTGGCATGCTCTTGGCGCAAGATCCACGGCTTTTGCTTGTGGATGAACCTGCGGCGGGCATGACATTGTCCGAACGCGAGCAAACCACCGACATTTTGCGCGAGGCCGCCAAAACCCGGGCCGTCGTCGTCGTCGAACACGATATGGAATTCGTGCGCCGCCTGAATTGCAAGGTCACGGTCTTGCACGAGGGGTCGGTTCTGGCCGAAGGCAGCCTCGATCATGTGACAAAAAACCAAGACGTCATAGACGTTTACCTAGGACGTTAAGCCATGCTCAAAGTTGATGATCTCACCCTGCATTACGGATCAAGCCAGATTTTGCATGGCGTCTCTATGGCCGCCGATGTGGGGCAAGTCACCTGTGTGATGGGCACCAATGGCGTGGGCAAAACCTCGCTTTTGAATGCCATTGCCGGCACGCATATGCGGTCCGGCGGCGCGGTGCATCTGGACGGTGAAGACCTTGGCAAACTGCCGGCCCACGCCTTGGCAAAACGCGGCATTGGCTATGTGCCGCAGGGGCGGATGATCTTCCCGCTGCTGACGGTCAAAGAGAACATGGAAACCGCCTATGCCTGCTTGCCGCGGTCCGAACATCATATCCCCGGCGAAGTGTTTGAATTGTTTCCGATCCTCAAGGAATTCCTGCACCGGCGCGGCGGCGATCTATCGGGCGGGCAGCAACAACAATTGGCCATCGCCCGCGCGATGATGACCAAGCCGAAACTGTTGCTTTTGGACGAGCCGACCGAAGGCATCCAACCCAATATCATCCAACAAATCGGCCGCGTGATCGAATATCTGCGTGACCAAGGCAATATGGCGATTGTTCTGGTCGAGCAGTATTTCGACTTTGCCTATGGGCTGGCCGATCAATTCGTCGTCATGCGGCGCGGCGCTGTGCTTAAATCCGGCACCAAGGCGGAATTGACGCGCGATGAATTGGTCGAAGCGGTGTCGGTTTAACCGCCCATTGCCCCCTCGGGCCGCCCCGCCAAGCGGCCTTTGGCATGCTGTTCGTTTGCCTTAGCTGGCGGTCTCTAACGCCTCGCGCTTCGCGGCTTCCTCGGCCTTCAACGCTTTGCGGTCCGATTTGCCCACAGGCGTATGCGGCAATTCACTGCGGAATTCCAACTGGCGCGGGATCTCGTGACGTCCCAGTTTATCAGCAAGGAAATCTTGCAGCTCGGTCAGGCTAAACTCTTTCGCGCCCGCGCGCAGCGTCACGAAAACCTTACAGCTCTCGCCGCGATATTCGTCCGGCACGCCAATCGCCATGACTTCGGCCACATCGGGATGTTGATGCACCGCATTTTCAATCATCAATGGATAGACGTTGAAGCCCCCTGAGAGGATCATATCCTTCTTGCGATCCACCAAGAAAAAATAGCCGTCCTCATCCATATAGCCGATATCACCGGTCAAAAACCAACCGTCGTGAAAGGCCTCGGCGGTCTCGTTCGGCTTGTTCCAATAGGCCGCCGTCACATTCGGCCCCATGATGGCCATTTCACCAATCTCATTCGGAGCCAAACTGCGGCTGGCGTCTTCCACGTCAACGATCCGCATGTCCAATCCGGGCAACGGCACACCGATGGTGCCCAATTTGTCATCCGGCATATTGCGCGGCACATTGGTCCCCGCAGGTGAGGTTTCTGTCATCCCCCACCCACCGCGAATTTTCAATCCTGTCAATTGCTTGACGCGGTTATACACCTCCACCGGCAAAGGCGCGCCGCCCGATCCGGCATAGACCAGAGAGCTCAAATCGCGGCTGTCGATATCAGGCAAAGCCAATAGGCCGATCCATGTGGTCGGCACGCCGGCAAAGGCCGCGATCTTCTTTTCCTCGATCTCTTTGACCGCCTCTTCGGGGTTATACCGCAAACGCAAATGCAGCCGCCCACCTTCGTGGGTCCGCTTCAGCAAGGTCGCGGTTAGCCCCATGATATGAAACAGCGGCGAGTAAATAAGGTTGGCCGCTTCGGGCGCTTGGCTCGCCTCGCCTTTGGCGCTTTCGCTATACATTTGCACCGCCGACGTCAGGTTACGATGGGTTAAAATAGCCGCCTTCGGCACGCCGGTGGTGCCGCCGGTATATTGTAGCAACGCCATATCATCCGGCGTCACGGCTTCGGGGGCAAAGGCCGCCCCGTGATGCGGCGCAAGAAAGGCCTCGGCCGCCATCGCCCCGTCGATCACCGGACATTCACGGCCCTTGGCCGACACGGGATCGGGACATAAAATCAACTTCGGCACCTCACCCGAAGCGATCAATCCCGGAAAATGACTGGAAAATTCCGGCGTCGTCAGGGACACCAAAAGCTTGGCACCGCTGTCTTTCATTTTATGGGCAATCTCGCGGTCCGCATCCAACGGGCTAAGATGTGTGACCGCCGCCCCCGCCGCGATCGTCCCGAAGAAAAAAACCGGATGCCACGGGCAATTGGGCAGATGCAGCGCCACACGATCACCCTTGCCGATCCCTTCGGCCTTGAGCGCCGCAGCCACCTGCGCGGTCAACGCCTTCATCCGGTCAAAGGTGTATTCCGTGCCATAGTATTCGATCAAAACCTGCGGCCCGTAGGTTTCAAAGGCCGCGCTGATCATCGCGGTCAATGTCATCGCGGGCGGGTCAAAATCATGCGCCACACCTGCCGCATAGTGTTTCATCCAAGGGCGGGAATTCGGGGTCAGTGGTAAACTCATATCAAATCTCCTTTTACGCGCAACGGTCGGCGGCATAGGCCGCTTTGCCGTCCGTTTCTGTGTCATCTGCCCGTCTGCCCAGCGCGGTGCGCAAACCGGCACCCATTGATCCAGAGGAGCTTTCAAGGGTTGGGTATGGAACCCTACATCACTCAACGAAACGGGACGCGGCCTTGCAAGGCGGCATTGGCGCCATGACGCAACATGCGCGAGGCCGCACCGCTCACACCGCCGTCGCCCCGCAGGGCGATCATAGGGCGCAACAGCGGCACGCGACGCCAAACGCATGCAGTCCAGGCCCTGCGAGGCGGCCCGCACCAAACGTCGAAGACCCTGAGCACCTGTGCCGTTGTTGCACTTAAAGCTCCTCCCATATTCCGGCGCGGCGAACCGCCCCGGCACGGCGGAGACACCAAAGCGCCCCTCGCACGTTGCGCGAAGGGCCTCCTCTCCCCCCGCGCCACACCACGCTAAGACCATGTCCCCACCTGCGTCAATAGGCTTATTGACATAGCGAATACCGATCAAGCACGTGGAAAACCTGGCCAACATGGCCCGCAGAGCAAGAGGACAGAAAACCGCCGCAATGCTGCGAGCATCATGGCCGCGCCCCTCAGCAAAAACCGCATCATGTGCGACATGGAACGGGTGATGGTGAGGCGCACATTGATAGAAACTGCCGGATTTCCTGGGCCGCCAAGCGCCTTGGCGCAACTGCCGCGCGTCGGAACTATAGCCCCACATCGGTGGCGGCGCGCGCGCACTTCAGCATCGGCCACAAAAGCCCATTGCGCCGCGCAGCCCGACGCGCAGCCGACGCTGCGGCCACCCCCCCGAAAGCAGCGCCCGAAATCCGACCATCGAAACCCCGGTATGCCGTGGTTAGAGACCGAACATGCCGGGCGCGTGCGTTTCTGTGCGCTTTTCCCCTAGGCCGCCGGTGGAATCGGGCCAACCGGCGCGGGATGCTTTGTCTCGCGCCGCATCTTGGCGCATAGGGCCGCGATAGGCCAAAATCATGCCAATTCGCGCAGCCCGCAGCAGGCCATATTTACCCGCGCGCGTCGGCCAAAGCCTGCCACACTCTGCCCGGGCTGGCCGGCATTTCGAACTCGGTCACGCCGCATTGGGCCAAGGCATCGCGCACCGCTGAAAACCCCGCCGCCATTGCACCAACCGTGCCCGCCTCGCCGACACCTTTCACCGAAAGGGGGTTCATCGCCGTATCGGTCGCGGCAAAGTCGCATTGATAAAACGGCAGATCACGGGCGCGCGGCATGGCATAATCCATAAAACTTCCGCTGAGCAACTGCCCGTCCCTGTCATAGTGCAGCTCTTCGCATAGAACCTGCCCCAAGCCCTGCGCCACGCCGCCCATCACCTGCCCTTCGGCCATAGCCGGATACATCACCCGACCGATGTCCTCGACGCACGCATAGCGGTCAAACCGGATCTGCCCGGTATCGGGGTCCAACTCGACCTCGCAAATGTGGCATCCATTGGGAAAAGTGGGCGCCTCGGGGGCAAAACCGCCCGCCCCGATCAACGTGACGCCGCGCGCCGCCGCAATAGAGGCCAAAGCCGACAAATCCAGCGCACGATCGGTGCCCGCGATCCGGAACACGCCCTCTTGATACACCACGTCTTGCGCCGCCACTTCCATCTCTTCGGCAGCCAGATCGCGCGCCTGCGCAATAAATTTTTCCGCGCCGTCGAGCACCGCAGCCCCGCCCTGTATCAACCCAGAAGAGCCGCCCATCCCCTTGCCTGCGGCCAAAACATCGCTATCGCCCTGCAAGAAGCGAATACGCTCGCTCGACACCTGCAACGCGGCGGCGGCCAATTCACTCAGCGCGGTTTCCAACCCCTGACCGGCATCAAACGCACCAATTGCCAACCGCAATGTGCCATCGCCTTCCAAAACCACCTCGACGCAATCCTGCCCCGGATTGCCATAAATTCCGCCCGCTGTTTCGACGCATAGCGCCAGACCGAAACCGCGAATGCGCCCTGCGGCCTCGCTCGCGGCTCTGCGCGCGGCATAGCCGCCCACGTCAGCCCGAGCCAACCCGGCCTCCAGAACGGCGGGAAAATCACCACTGTCATAGTCAAAGATAAACGGTGAGGCCCATGGCATCTGCTCTGGTTGAATCAGGTTTTGCCGCCGCAAGTCCACCGGATCGCGCCCGGTCTCTTGTGCTGCCTTGTCGATCAATTGCTCGATGATGAGCGTTGCCTCGGGACGTCCCGCCCCCCGATAGGGCGCCGTGGGCACCGTATGGGTCAACGCCCCGCGCACCCGCGCCGCGACCACAGGGGTGCGATACATCCCCGCAATGCCGCCCATATTGGTCACCATGATCATCGACCGCAACGACCCGTAAGCGCCGCAATTGAACACCACATCGGCATGGAGCGCGGTGAAATTGCCATCCGCATCAAGGCCCAGAGCCGCCTCGACATGCCAATCGCGCCCGGCCTCGTCCGACAGAAAACTTTCGGACCGGTCCGCCCGCCACGCCACCGCACAGCCCATTTTCTTTGCCGCCCAAAACACCAACATCTCCTCGCGCAGGGGACCGGCTTTCATCCCGAATGCGCCCCCCACATCGGGGGCGATCACGCGGACCTCTTCGGGGGCCATGCCAAAGGCACCGATCAACGCCCCGCGCAGCACCGGCATATTTTGCACCGAGGCCGTGATCGCGATGCCGCTTTCCCCCCAAGGCGCGGCGCGGGCGGTGCGCGGCTCCATTGCCACGGCGGTGACGCGGCTGATATGGGTTTTAAGCCGCACCACATGCGCCGCCTGTGTCAGCGATGCCTCGACGGCGGCGACATCACCACGTTGCCATTCAAAGCTCAGATTGCCGGGGCAAGTGTCGTGTACCAACGCCGCCGCCCCATCAAGCGCCGCGACCGGATCCGTGACCACCGGCAGATCGTCGTAATCCACCTCCACCGCTTCGGCGCCGTCCATCGCCGCATGCAGCGTCTCGGCCAGAACAATGGCCACAGGCTCGCCCAGATGGCGCACGGTATCTGTGGCCAAAAGCGGCCGTGGATTGGCACCGTAGACTGTGCCATCCGGCCCTGTGACCTCCATCGGCGTCTGCACAGGACCGACACCATCGGCGACCAAATCCGCACCGGTCAGCACCGCCCGCACCCCGGCCACATCCATCGCGGCCGAAGGATCCAGATGCGTGATCCGTGCCGACGCGACGGGCGCACGCAAGAACACCGCGACCAATTCGCCCTGTGCCTGCCCCGGTTCGGGCCCGTGCCCCTTCATCTGCGCAGTCAAATCATCGGTATAGCGTCCCTGCCCACGCAACAAACGGACATCCTCGCGCCGTTTTGGCCCCCGGCCCGCGTCGCCTTGCTGATTTGCATCGATCATTGTGCCGTCTCCTCGCGCCCCCCACCTCAACGGCGGCGGCGTCTCATTCCATCACGTTTGCTGCGCAGTAAAATAGCTGAATCCGCAAAGAGTAAAGACGGCAATCGCATGTGACACAAGCGAGCAAAGTGACAGCGCCGCCGCGCCTTGCTATCACTCCCGTTATGGATAGCGTCACCCGTAACATCCCGCCCGCGTCGCTCGCTCCTTCGGATCGGTTTCAAGAGAAGCGCACCCGGATATTGGAAGCCGCCGCCGCCGAGATAAACGCGCGTGGCCTGAAGGGATTGACCCTTGTCGGCGTGGCCGATGCGGTTGGCCTCAACACGACATCGGTGACCTACTATTTCAAACGCAAAGAGATACTCGCCGCCGAAACATTGCAACACGCCATCCTTCGCTATGGCACAATCATCCGCGCCGCCGCGGATGCGCCCACGGTCGATACCCGCCTGCACAAACTCTTGGCGCTGTTTTTTGATTTGTTCACCCGCATCCGGTTGAATCAAGCGCAACCGCTGACCAATCTTTCTGACCTGCGCGCCCTCAAAGAACCGATGCGCAGCACGCTTATCCAAGACTGCATCACGATTGTCACGGATCTGGCAACCGCGTTGCGCCCCGATGACGGGTCGACCTCGCGGGCACTTGACATCGCGCGGGCGCAGGTTCTGCTGGAAGCAATCCGCTGGGCGGTTGCATGGCTACCGCAATATTCCGCCGCCGATTTTCCCCGCGTCCAAGCTCGCATGTATGACCTTTTGGCGCATGGGTTTGCCCCAAAGGGGGCGATATGGGCGCCGACGATCTATGACATCGACGGCGGTGACGCACAGGCCGGAGAGATTTCGCGCGAAACCTTTCTGCGCGCCGCCACGCATTTGATCAACGAACGCGGTTACCGCGGCTCTTCGGTGGAACGGATCGCCGCCGAACTCAACGTCTCGAAGGGCAGCTTTTACCACCATCTGAAAGGCAAAGACGATCTGGTCCTCGCATGTTTCGACCGTTCCTATGCGCGGGTCAGCCGGGCACAACGGATTGCATTGGACAGCGATGACAGCGCGTGGACGCGGATCACCTCCAGCACCGCGAGCCTTCTGGAGGTGCAATTCAACGCCGAATTTCCACTGCTGCGCACCACGGCATTGCAAGCACTGCCTGCCGACCTGCGCGGCGGCGTCCTCCGGCGTTCGAACCGTATGGCGCAGCGTTTTGCAGGCATGATGGTCGATGGCATGGCCGAAGGAACCATCCGCCACATCGACCCGATGATCGCCAGCCAATGCCTGATTTCCTCGCTGAATGCCGCTATCGATTTTCTGCCGTGGGCCAAGGCCCGCCGCACCCGCGAAGACGCCATCCACCTCTATGGATCGGTGCTGACCTTTGGCATCCTTGGCAAACCGCCTTTGTTGCAACCGTAACGCCGCCCCGGATCAAAACCATGATCGCCGCAGGATCGAAAAACCCACCCTGCGCGCCGCACCGCCCGCGCCCTTGGCCGCCCCGAAGAGGCAAGAGCCGAACGCGCCGGATTACTTTTGCTTTTCAGCGCGGTAGCGTATCAAACCTTCTTGCGCCACATTCGCAACCAATTTGCCGTCGCGGGTGAACACCTTGCCGCGATTGAACCCGCGCGCACCGCCCGCCCAAGGGCTATCCATCACATACAAAAGCCAATCATCGATGCGGATATCTTCGTGAATCCACATCGCATGATCCAGCGATGCCACCTGCATCGTCGCATCCGAATAGCTTTTGCCATGCGGCAACATCGACACGCCCAAAAGCCCCATATCCGAAGCAAACGCCAAAGCCGCGCGATGCACTGCGGGATTGTCCCCGATCGAGGCTTTGGCGCGGAACCAAACCGCCTGCTTGGCCTCTTGCGGTTCGACCACAAAAGGCGCGCGCAGGACCGTCGGACGCAATTCAATCGGGCGATTGAACTTCAAAAAATCCAAGAACACCTCTGGCAACTTGCCTGTGTAACGCTCGGCCAATTGCTCTTCGTTCTCCAGCTCCTCCGGCGCGGGGATGCCTTCGGGCATTGCGTCCTGGTGCGACAGCCCGGCCTCATCAAAATGGAACGAAGCCGCAAGGTTCAAAATCGGACGTCCGTTTTGCACCGCAATCACCCGGCGGGTGGCAAAGCTGCGGCCTTCATAATCGCGCTCCACCTGATAGAGGACCGGCGCTGTCGCATCCCCCGGACGCATAAAATAGGCATGCAGCGAATGCGCCTTGCGTTCGGGTTCAACAGTTTCCGCAGCGGCCATCAAAGCCTGTGCAATCACCTGCCCGCCAAAGGAGCGGCCACGCCCGTTCGGGGCGGCGATGCCACGATAGAAATCGTTTTCAATCCGCTCCACGTTCAAAATGCGGCGCAGCCCATCCACAAGCTCTTCGGACGTGGGGGTGATAGGGGTATTCGTCATCGTGTCGGATCTCCGGCTGGTATATATCTGGCTTGCGGCTATAGGACGCCAAACTGCAAAGGATGCAAGAGGCCCCCGCCGGTTTTCGCAGAGAAGCCCATGTTATCACAACGCTACTCCGGCGCGCAAACGGCGCCGCACTCAACCATTGGCCGCAGATGGGAGCCATATGCCCCCCGAACCTCGCGGCCACCTCATCCAGCAGGGCCATCTCATCGGTACGGATTTTGCCCGTTCTGATGGCCCGCAATCCACCGTGCCGGCAACGGCGGCACCTATCCTGAGATGGTATTTCGCCCCCAGATCCCATCCACGCGCCCGATCGGAAAAACAGATGGGCCGTAAATCTCTTACCGGCCCGATACCGGCCCCTTCCTGTCACCGCCTCCTGTTACCCACCGTGACGAGATGCATCCACGGGGAGCGCCAATAGGTGATCGAACCGGATGCCCGATTATGCCGCCACGCAATCGGCAAAGTAATGCATTGTCCCGTCCGCTGCGATCTCTTGCACCAGCCCGTGGATATCGGTTTCAAACCCCGGGCATTCACGCGCGAACTCTCGGTTAAACTTAAGATACTCAACAATTTTCTTGTTAAACACCTCACCGGGAACAAGCAAAGGGATGCCCGGCGGATAGGGGGTTACCAGGCTGGTGGTGATGCGCCCTTCGAGATCGTCAATCGGCACCCGCTGCGTGGTGCGGGCCGCGATATGGGAAAACGCTTCCGACGGTTTCATCGCGGGCGTGTGCTCACTCAAATAGATATCCGTCGACAGGATCGCCACGTCATATTTTGCATAAAGCGCATGCACATGCGCACATAAATCCCGCAGGCCCATTTGCTCATAGCGCGGTTGCTTGCCGCAAAATTCCGGCATCGTCCGCCACAACGGTTGGTTCTTGTCATAATCGTCTTTGAATTGCTGAAGCGCCGCGACAAGGGTGTTCCAACGGCCCTTGGTAATGCCGATGGTGAAGAGGATGAAAAAGCTGTAAAGCCCTGTTTTTTCAACGACAACGCCGTGTTCGGCAAGGTATTTCGACACGATCGACGCCGGTATGCCCCACGGTTGGAACCGTCCATCAAGGTTCAACCCCGGAGTAACCAATGTGGCTTTAATCGGGTCGAGCATATTGAAGCCCGGGGCCATATCTCCGAACCCGTGCCATGAATCCTCGCCGTCCGAGGGCTGCACACCGTCGGCATCGGTCTTTTGCAACACCCAATCGTCGGGGCTTCCGATGCCTTCATCGCCCAGCTCCCCATCCGGCCCCCACACTTCGAACCACCAATCATTGGCGCCGTATTCTTCATCAACCTTGCGCATCGAACGGCGGAAATCGAGCGCCTCAGCGATGCTTTCCTCCACCAAAGCCGTGCCGCCCGGTGGCTCCATCATCGCCGCGGCGACATCGCAACTGGCGATGATCGAATATTGCGGACTGGTCGAGGTGTGCATCAGGTAGGATTCATTGAACAGATGCCGGTCCAGTTTGGTCTTTTGGCTGTCTTGCACCAACACATGGCTGGCCTGCGAGATACCGGCCAACAGTTTGTGAATCGACTGCGTGGCATAGGTCACCGAATGTGCGGTGCGCTCGCGTTTGCGCCCCATGGCATGAAAGCTGGAATAAAACGGGTGGAAGGCCGCATGCGGCAACCATGCTTCGTCGAAATGCAGGTTTTCAACATAGCCATCCAACAGACCCTTGATGGTTTCGGTGTTATATAACACCCCATCATAGGTCGATTGTGTGAGCGTCATGATGCGCGGTTTCACCGCATCCGCATCCACCCCTGCGAGCAATGGATTGGCGCGGATTTTGGCACGAATGGCTTCAATCTCGAACTCGGACTGCGGGATCGGACCGATGATACCATAATGATTGCGTGTCGGCTTCAAAAACACCGGAATCGCACCCGTCATGATAATCGAATGCAAGATGGATTTGTGGCAATTGCGGTCCACAACCACCACGTCGCCGGGCGCCACGGTATGATGCCACACCATCTTATTCGAGGTCGAGGTGCCGTTGGTCACAAAAAAACAGTGGTCGGCGTTGAAAATCCGTGCCGCATTGCGTTCAGAGGCGCCAATTGCGCCGTTGTGGTCCAAAAGTTGGCCCAATTCCTCGACCGCGTTGCACACATCCGCACGCAGCATGTTCTCGCCGTAAAACTGGTGATACATTTGCCCGATCGGGCTTTTCAAGAAAGCCACCCCGCCGGAATGACCCGGGCAATGCCACGAATAAGATCCGTCCTCGGCATAGTCGAGCAACGCTTTGAAAAACGGCGGCTGTATGCTTTCGAGATATTGCTTGGCCTCGCGGATAATGTGGCGCGCCACAAATTCCGGCGTATCCTCGAACATATGAATAAACCCGTGCAACTCGCGCAGGATATCATTGGGCAAATGTCGGCTGGTCTTGGTTTCGCCGTAAACGTAGATCGGCACTTCTTCGTTTTTCCATCGCACTTCCTCGATGAAATTGCGCAGGTTCACCACCGCCGGATCAAGATCGGGGCCGGGGGTGAACTCTTCGTCGTCAATCGACAGGACAAAGGCGCTGGCGCGCGATTGCTGCTGCGCAAATTGCGACAGATCACCATAGCTGGTGACGCCTAATACCTCGAAGCCCTCGTTTTCGATGGCCTCGGCCATGGCCCGAATACCGGAGCCAGAGGAGTTTTCAGACCGGAAATCTTCGTCGATGATCACGATGGGGAAACGGAACTTCATAGGGCTCTCCTAACGGGTCAGAAGCCAATGGCGCGCACCATACTGTGGCCGGCGCGGCCTTTCGCCCGAAACCGGCGCGGTCCAAGGCATTCTCCGTTTCTTTCCTAACCCGCAGGCGCCGTCAAGACCTGCCGCATCCGGCGCGGCCACCGCCGCCCGCTTTGCCGCTGAGATGTCGCGGGTTGCATCAAATCATCAACTTTTACTGTCGAACCGCACCACCACCTTCACCGGTTTTCCGCTCGGTGTCGGCCCGAACGGCCCTGCACGTTTGATCTGTGCCAAGGCCGTGCGGTCGATCCCCGCATGGCCGGAACTTTTGACGATCCGCGCGGTGTGAATAGAACCGGAGGCGGCAATCGTCACCCCGACCAACGCTTTGCCGCGCCCGCCGGCCGCGCGTTTTGGCACCCGCGCAATTTTGCGCAAAACCGCCGTTTGATAGGACCGAAGCGCCCCGTCGCCGGCGGATTTCGCTTTGCTTTTTCCGGTCTTCCGTGCCGCCTCGGCTTGCTTGCCCGTCACGGCACCGCTGTTTTGACCTTTGCGGGCGTTGATCTTGGCATTGCCTCTTTGCGCGGTTTTTTCCGCTTTCTTTTGCGGGGGCTGCGCCTGTTTCTTCGGCGCGGACGCTGCGGGCTTTGCTTGAACCGGCGGCTCCGGCGGTGTCGTCGCACGGATCTTCTGCTGCGGTTTTGCCAGCGGGCGCAGCGCCGCAACCGGCGGGACTTTTGCTGCAGTCTCGGCCAAAGCCGCCGCCGTCACCGGAACAGTGTTCGTGCGCGGATGCGCCTGCGTCGCGGCGACCACGGGCGGATGCGCCGCCAATATCGGTGCCACGGGCGCAGGTTGCGCCGACGAGGAGGCCGCGACCAGATCATCAAACCCAAGCCCAAGCGCAACCTCGCCCGTGGTGACGCCGCCGTCCAAAACCGGCGCGGTGGCCTGTGGCACATAGGCCACCGCCCCCGCATGCACCGCAAGCGACAAAATCAAAGCCGCGACCCTGCCCTTCATGGCAGCGCCCTTTGCGTCACGATCACGATCCGGCGCTCTGCATCAATCCCATGCACCGTGCGCGCCAGATCCAACACCTGCGTTGCGGATGCGTTCCTGTCCGGTAATATCCGTGCAGGGCCGTCATAACCTTCGGCGGCAAGCCCTTCGAGCATCGCGGACATACTGCTCTGCGCACCGCGCCATGTTTGCCGCCCGTCAGCATGCAACACCAATGCATCGGCGGGCGGCACCATCTGCGGATCATCGGTTTTCACCAGATCAAGCGCCCCGTCCAATGGCCGGGCGACCTGCGCCGCCACAAGGAAAAACACCAGCATCAAAAAGACAACGTTGATCAACGGCAGGGTTGGTTCGGCCCGCGTTGCCCGCCGCCCCTTTGCCCGCATCGATAAAGACCCTGCCATATCCTCTACTCCAATATCGCAAAACGCGCGTCGGGCAGTGATTGAAACGCCCGCAATGCATCGGCCAATCCCTGCGCCTGCGCGGCCTCTGCCACCGACAAAAGCACCCGCAAATCGCCGTCCCGCCGCATCGGGGCCACCGCCGTCTCCAACCGGTCCAATGCCACCGCACGCCCGTTGATCGTCACGCCCCGCGCGGTCAAACGCGCAAAGACAATCGGCGCATCATTGAAATCTGTGCGGGCATTGCCACTGCTGGTGCGCAACGGGATTTCACCGAATTTCGAGAATGTCGAAGACAGCATGAAGAACAACAACAGCAAAAAGATCACATCAATCAGCGAGGTCAACGAAAGCCGCGCCCGCGTGGCACCGCGCTTAGGCATGGGCCGCCTGTCCCGCCTGCGGTTGCGCCGCATCCCTTCGTGCGAAAACATCGGGCGTGAACATTTCTTCCAGAGCGTCCATCACCGCCCGTTCGTGGCGATCAATCCGCGCATCAAACCACGACAGCGCCATAGAGGTCGGCATAGCGACAACCAATCCCGCTGCCGTGGTCACCAAAGCGACCCAAATCCCGCCCGCCAAAATCGCCGGATCGGCGGTGCCGCCCGCCTCTTGCAGGGTGCGAAAGGCGTCAATCATCCCCAAAACCGTGCCAAAAAGACCCAAGAGCGGTGCGACCTGTGCGATCACGTCGAGCAATCGCAATCCTGCCCCTACCCGTGCAAACCCAACGTCCAAATGCGCCTGCGCCCGAAGGCGCAGTTCCTCGCACTCGGCGCCCGCGCTCCGCGCTGCACGCACCTGCGCCAATGCCTCACGGGAAAACCCGCGCGTCACCGACCCACCGATCCCTTCTTTGGCGAAGACCGCCGCTTTCCACAAAATACACGCCATAGATAGCACCGAAAATCCGACCAATATGGCCACGACCGGCCCGCCCAGCGCAATGATCGCGCCAAGCCGTTCGCTCACGTCCCCGATCATTGCTGCACCTCCAACTCATCGACCCGCGATGTAAAGGCCAACCCCGCGCAGGCCGCGCCATCGGCCGCCACGCATCGTTCCACGCCGTTGAACAGAACCAACTCCAATTCGCCACATGTGATGTGCGGGACATCGAATTGCCGCACCCGCAGCCCGCCCACCGGCACAGAGCCAAAGTCGAACAAGCTGAAGCTGCGCACGCTGCCCGCCTTGTCGATAAGCACGGTTTGAGTTTCAAGCGCCGCCAACCCGACAGGCGCAGAAACCGTAAATGTCAACCGGCAGGCCGCGCCGTTTTGCGCCGCACCGTTGAGATCCACAGCCGTGCGTTCAATCGCGGCACTGCTGGTCGCGCTCATACACATGACCGTGCAGAGAATGCGTAACATCATGATATCCTTTTATTAAGTGACGCGGGCACGCCGGCATGGAACACCGCCGGCACCTTTAAATCCGGTGAACGCAGCAGCGAAATTGTAATGTTGTCGATCATATCTGCATTGCCTTTCGCCCCTCATAGGGTGCCCGCCACATGCATCGCTGCTTGCGGCAACAACCACGGCCCGCCCTGCGGCGGCGGCGTATTGGTGCGCAGCGCGCAGCCATAGCAAGCGGACAGATGTTCATCGGTGAACACCTCGCGCGGGCTTCCGACAGATTTGACCGCGCCGCGATCCAGCAAACTCACTTGATCGGCAAACATCGAGGTCAGATTGAGATCATGCATCACCGCGACAACCCCGCCCCCGGCGCGGGCAAAATCACGCGCGATCTGCATCACCACCAATTGATGCCCGATATCGAGCGCCGACACCGGTTCGTCCAAGAACAGCCACCGCGCCGCGCCGTCCAACACCGGCTCCCAGATTTGCAAAAGTACGCGGGCAAGCTGCACCCGTTGACGCTCTCCGCCTGAAAGCTCTTGCACGAAACGCGCCTCGAACCCCGCCAACCCGACCCGCGCCAAGGCTTGCCGTGGCAGATCCGCAAGCTGCGCCGGATCCGCAGTGGCGCACCCGTTGGTCAATCCCAAACGCACCAATTCGAGCACCGTGAAGGGAAAGGCAACATTGCCCGATTGCGGCAAGACGGCGCGGCGGGTGGCCAATTCTGCCGCTTTCATATCGCGGATATCCCGCCCATCGAACCACACCGTGCCGCCGGATTTCAATTCGCCGGTGATGGCTTTAAGCAACGTGGTCTTGCCCGATCCGTTGGGACCGACGATGGCCGTGACCTCGCCTGCACGGGCAGCAAAATCGACGCGATCCAACACGCGGCGCACCCCGAAATCAACGGTGATATTTTCTGCACTCAGCATCTTATCCCTCCAAAATTGCGCGATTTTTCAATAGGATCCACAAGAAGAACGGCCCACCCAACGTCGCGGTGATGATCCCGATCGGCAATTCGGCGGGAGCGGCCACCGTACGGCTGATCATATCCGCGACCAGCAAAATGATCGCGCCAAGCAACGCCGCATTGGGCAACAACATCCGATGCACTGGTCCTTGCAGCAGCCGCAGCAGATGCGGCACCACGATGCCGACAAAGCCGATGCCGCCCGTGATCGCCACCGCAGCCCCGACCGAGGCCGCGACGCTCATCACCGCGATGCGTTTCATCCGCTGCACGTCGATGCCAAGATGCACCGCGACCGGTTCCCCCAGGGCCAAAGCATCCAAAGCCCGCGACAAGAACGGCGCGGTCAACAACGTCAAAATGACAATCGGACCGGCCGCCATCAATTTGACCCAAGTGGCCCCGGCAACCGACCCCATGCCCCAAAACGTCAGATCGCGCAGTTGATCGTCGGTGGCGCGGTACACGATGAAACCGGTGATCGCGCCGGTCAAAGCCCCCAAAGCGATCCCCGCCAAAAGCATCGTCGCCACCGAGGTGCGCCCGCCGCTGGTGGCAATACGGTAGAGCACCAAGGTCGACGCCCAGCCCCCCAAGAACGCGGCAAAGGGGATCAAATAAGGGCCGGCGAAGGCCTGCACCCCAAGCGGCAAAAGCCCGCCCAGAACAATCGCCGAAACCGCACCCAATCCTGCGCCCGCACTGACCCCGACAAGCCCCGGATCGGCGAGCGGATTGCGAAAAAGCCCCTGCATCACCGCCCCCGACACCGCCAACGCCGCACCGACCAACGCGCCGGTCACCATGCGCGGCATCCGGATGTCCCAGATGATCGTCATGTCCCGCGCGCTGGCACTGCCCATTCCGAGTTTCGCCAAAAGCGCTGCGATCACATCAATATCCGAGGCCGCCCCCCAACCGAGCGACACAAGCATCACCACGCCCAGACAGAGCGCCAGACCCGCTTGGATCGTTCGGCCCCGCGCGCTGCGGTCCCCGAAATGGCGCGCCGGCACGGCCTGCGGTGCGGCGTTCACAGATGCAGCATCCGTCATATCGGCTTACTCCTTTTGCGCCTCGGCAGGGGGACGGGAACGGGCATTCTTTGCGGCCGCATCAAGCGCATGATGCAACGCCAAGGCAAATTCCGCCGTGCGCGGGCCAAAGCCCAAAGCCGCCGGATCAACGGTCACGAAGGCCCCCGCCCGCGCGGCAGGCGTCAAAGCCAAGGCAGGCAGGGCGAAGACCTCATCCGCGCGGCCTTGATGTTCTTCTTCATTGTGCATCATCACCACGACTTCAGGGGCGGCGGCGATCAAGGCTTCGGCGTTCATGATTTTATAGCCGGCGTAGGCCTCGCTCATGACATTGACCCCGCCTGCCAAAGAAATAATCCCGTCCGCGCCGGTGCCGCGCCCCGCGACATTCAAACGACCGGCTTGGTTCGACAGGATAAACAGCACCTGTGGCGGTGCAGATTGCTCACCGATACGCTGCTCAAGCGCCGCGAACTGGCCTTCGATCCTCGTCCGCAATGCCGCTGCAGCCTCAAGCGCGCCGATCGCCCCCCCGACCGTGTCAACCGCCGCCAAAACCGCCTCTTTGGTGAAGCCGTCATGCACCGCAACGACCGGGATTTGCGAGCCGCGCAATTGTTCCAGAACTTCGGGCGGTCCCGCCGTGTCGCGGGTCAAGATCAAATCAGGCCCGACCGACAGCACCCCCTCCGCCGACAATTGGCGCATATACCCCACATCCGGCAATGCCTGCACCGCCTCGGGAAACTGCGAGGTGGTGTCGCGCGCCACCACGCGGTCTCCCGCGCCCAAAGCATAGACAATTTCAGTCACCGGACCGCCGATGGAGACGATGGACGACGCATCACGATAACCCGTCGCCAAAGCGCCCTGCGGCAGGCCGAGCACCAATGCCCAAAGCAGCGCCCTCATGCGGGCACCCGGTCATAGGAAGGCAAATCTTGGAGAATGCCATGCCATTTGGCCAAATCGTCCCCGTCGCCATCCCGCTGACCGAAGCATTGGAAAATCAAGTCTCCCTTGGCATCGAAAGCTTCGAATGACATGGCCGGACCGCGTTTTGTCGGTTTTTCAACCACATAAACCTCGGCCACGTGATCGGCACGCAGGTGCAGATTAAACGTCGCATCCAGCACATTGAGCCATGGGCCCATGACCTTGATGTTTTCCAATTTGCCCCAATGGATTTGAATATTGCCCGGATTTCCAACAAAGAGGATGACCTTTTGCCCCGCCGCTGCAACCGCGTTCAAGAACGCTTCGCTGGCGGTTGGCTCGATCCGGCGCACCCATTTTTCGCCGCGCACCGCGCGATACGCACCCAAACGGTTCATGCCCAATTTGCTCGCAAGGCGGTTGAATTGATGGGTGTCTGACATTTTGCCCCATTCCTCCAAAAGCACGCTGCGGTTGGCCTCGTTGATCTTGGCCCCTTCGGAGGCTTTGCGCGGTGCGACCGTGAGCATCGGGGATTGATCTTCGATCTTCAGCGCAGCAACAAGCGGCCCCCATGCCGCATGGTTCGACCCCTCGCGCAGATAGATTTTCTGCAACGCATCCCCCGCCTGATCGAAGAACTGGAGCGATTTTCGCACGCCTTTGTCGGTCGTGGTTTCCACCGCAAACCCATAGGCCCAATGTTTGGGGAAAATTCGCGTATCAATGTCGGGGCCAAGCACCATCGCCGCATGCGCGCCGGTGTGATACTCTAGAAACGTCCCGTTGCGTTCATGCACGCAGGAGGCATTGCGGGTCAGCGCCATGACCTCGCCCAGATCAACCAAACGCGGCATGACATCATCGGGGTGATGGGCGATGCGCGTGACCGATTGGCCCTCATGGGTGCCAACATAGGCAGCGACAAGCTGCGCCTCGCAGATACCGAGTTTTTCAGCCAGATCCCGATCCCGAATGCCGGTGGCTTCGGTTTTCGCGGCGCACAGGGCGGCGGGGGTCATATCGGTAGGGGTCAATGTATCAGACATGATAAGTTCCTTTCTTGTGAACGAACGAAATGAAGCGCTGTGGAGTAGATCCGCGACAGCGCAGATCGGGTCAGAAGGTTTTGGCGATCGAGAATTTGATGTTGCGCCCAAGCCCGTTGCGGGTGTTCAGGTAGGGGCGATATTCGGCATCAAACAGGTTCTCGACCGAGGCGCGGAATTCCACGTCTTTGGCCGCACCATGATTGGGCACATAGGCCGCCGTCAGCGCATAGATCGTGTAGCTGTCCGAGGGCGCGGTCGCCCCCGAAGTGCCGGTCGTGCGGGTGTTTTCCCAAGCATGCACCGCCTCGACCGCAAGGTTCAATTGATCATCGAAGAACCGCTTGCCGAGGGTCAACTGCGCCTTGTCCGACGGGGCCCAGTTGAACGGATCAGAGGTGTCATTCACCGTGCCGCGGGTGCGGGCCACGTTGAAATCAGCATAAAATGCCGGATGCACATAGGACAATTCAAACTCTGCCCCTTTCAGATCCACCACCGCCGCGCCGGAATAGGTCGTGCCATCCCAGATATGGGTGTGAAACCCGGTCAACTTGGCCTTCAGCGCATCCTCGCCGGTGAACACGCCCACGCTGTCGTAAGACAGACCCAACTCTATGGTACGGCCCTTTTCTTTTTGAGTGCGGTAGGTTGCATTGCGCAAATCATCAAGGATCGGCAGGTTCTCGTTATAGGCCAATGTCCCAAACACCGCGATATCATCCGTCAGGGCAAACCGCCCCGATACCGCGCCGGTGAAGGCCTCGGAGGTAAAGGACGTGCCATCGGCCAAGCCCGGAGTAACGATACATGTGGTCGGCCCGAAACATTGCACGCCGTCAATATTGTCATAAGAGGTTAGGGTTTGACGTTCATACCGCAATTGCGGCGTCAAGGTGAACCGCTCCCCAAAGGCGATCTCGTCCGCGATCCATACCGCGATGGATTCGTCCGTCCCGCCCGGCGCGGATAGATCGTTATATCCCACATTGCTGCCTGCCGTGCTGGTCGATTGACGCTCGCGCTTTTTCAATTCGATACCGGTGCTCAACGTATGCGCCACTGTGCCGGCGGAAAACAACGCTTCGTTGCTCACCCGCAGGGCCACGGTTTTTGTATCATGATCGGCGTTGTAGAGGTCGCTGGAGGTATCCACCGACGTGATTTCCATCGCCTCGTCTTTGTAGGTCAACCGCGCCTCGATATTGATCAGATCGTTGCCCGCCGGGTTGTAACGATAGGCGGCATAGGCTGTGGTATCGCGGGTGTAGCGATCCACCAAAACGTCGGTCCAACTGGGATCATAGGCGTTATAGGGCACGTCATCTTCGGGGATCTCGTTATAGGCCATCGAAAAGGTCAGCGTGCTGGCATCGGTCAAATGGTAGTTGGCCTTGAGCAACCCCGAAGGCGCCGTGAAACCGGTGGCGTCCTGCTCCTTGCCCGCCCCATCCTTGCGCGCATCGACATCGCGGTATCCGGCAAAGGCCAGAATGTTGAACCTGTCATCGGGGGCAAAGGACAGGATCGAGGTCGCCACCACACCGTTGCCGTTGCTCTCAAATCCTAATTTCTGGCGGAACGAGAAGGTATCGCCATCCTCGAGGAAATCGGTCGCATCCTTGGTTTCGGCCTCGACCGTGCCGCCCATCGCACCAGAGCTATATTGGAAACTTTCGGCGGGGCCGCGGGTGACGGTGATTTCACGGAACAATTCCGGCTCTAACGCGAGCATCGAACCGTTGCGATACACCTCTTCGGCGCCGCTGGCGACGCCATCGATGACAACTGAAACCTTGCCATCGGTGCCATAGGTGCCGCCATAGGCCCCAAGCCCGCGGATCGACACGCCCGCGCCTTGCGGCAATGACCCGTTCACCAACGTCACATTGGGCACGCTATCAAGCAACTCCCCCATCGAGGTGGCCTGCCGTTCGTCCAATTCCTCTTGAGAAATCACAGTTTCGGATGTGGCGGTTTGGGTTTGAATACCGCGTCGGCTTTCGCCCAATGTGACGGTGCCGATAAAATCGCCATAGCCGGTTTCACCCGCCTCTTGCGAAAAAACCGGCGTTGCGAAAACGGGCGCAACGGCCAAAGCCGCCGCAAGCCCGCGCAGGCTCGTTTGCGTGGTCATAAAAGTCCCCTTGGATGTCAGGTATCGGCTGGCAACCAGAGGCGCTTGCGGTTCTGCCGCCCTTCTACGTTTATCTGATTATTTTTGTCAAGTAATGTCTGTGGGTATTTTCACACCATAACTGCCGTTCGCTGCCTTCACGGATATGGCCGCCATATGCGGCCACCTGCCGCCCGCCGCTCCAATGCGATAACGCCCCCAACGTATGATGTTCCCATGCCTGTGTCAGGCGAACCTCCCCCTATCCGCCCGCCGCCCGATACCTCGCCGCCGGTCCGCGACGGGGGCCGTGACGGTCGGTTAGAGCCGCCATATCAATGCCGCAAATGCATTAAAAACCAGACCTTACAGTAAAACCAATCGCCTTACCGGCTTGCCCAAGGGCGGATTAGCAGCGATAAAGCAGCAAGTATCGTGCCCGGGAAGCAGTCTGGCAAAGCACATGCGCCGTGACGATGCGCGGATCATAGCCGGCCTCGACACCCGACATCGCGCAAAGCAGTGCTGCTTTCCCGCAACGGCACCCCACACGTTTCAATTGCCCATGACGCAAAGGCCTTTTTATGCTGGATTTCCCCTATGACACCGCCCCGGCCCCCGGCGAGGTATTCACCATCCGCCCCGGTCTTTTGTGGGTGCGGCTTTCCCTTCCGTTCCGTTTGGATCATGTGAATATCTACCTGATCGAAGACGGAGACGGATGGATCATTGTGGACACCGGCATTGACGACAAAGCCGGCCGCGCGCAATGGCAGGCTCTTTTTGACGGCGCTTTGAAAGGCTATCGGTTCAACGGGCTGTTCGTTACGCATCATCACCCTGATCACATCGGATTGGCAGGCTGGCTTTGTGACAAACTGGACATCCCGCTTTTGACCAGCCAAACGGCGTTCCTGTCGGCAATGAACTTCTACAATTCGCCCGAACTTCTGGCGGCAACGGCCTATAGCCGGTTTTACGCCAGCCACGGCATGACACCCGAGGTCGCGGCATTGGTCAGCACGCAGGGGCAGGAATATATGCGGATGCTGTCGAAACCGCCCTTCACCTACCGGCGTCTGCGCGACGGCGATGTATTGACCCTAGGCGGGCGCGCGTTCCATGTTTTGAGCGGCGATGGCCATTGCTCCGAACAATTGATGCTACATCTGCCCGAAGAGAATTTGCTTCTGGCCGCCGATCAAGTCATCGAAAAGATCAGCCCCAACGTGTCTGTCATGGCCTTCGAACCGGGCGGTGATCCCCTGGGCGGGTTTCTGCATTCGCTGGACCGGTTGCGCAGCACCCTGCCCGACGATGTGTTGGTTTTGGCCGGTCACCGAATGCCGTTTTATGGTTTGCATGACCGATGCACCGCGCTGATTGCCCACCACCATGAGCGTTGTGACATTATCCGTGCGGCCCTCGCGACCGGACCGAAATCGGCAGCCGAACTTGTGCCGGTGATGTTCCCGCGTGACCTCACCCCGCATGAGATGAGCTTTGCCTTTACCGAAGTGCTTGCCCATACCAACTACCTCGTTGGCACCGGCGATTGCCGGTGGCTCGATCGCGCCGATGGCACCCGCGCCATCACGCGGGCCTGACGGTTTCATCAAGCGCGCGGCGCAAGCCCGCATCGACCCAAGCCCACGAAATGCAAGGCATGCACTTCCGCCAATATCAAAGCGGAGCAGCCTTTGCGGCACTGGGCCGTCGCGCGACAATCAAAGGCGCTTGAATTCGGGAACGCGATTTGCGCGGCGCGCGCAGCGTCTTCAGTTTTGGTGTGACAATTTGACGTGACAATAAGAGGCTCGCACGCAGCGACCCGCAGGTCCTGCGGCAAAGCAATCTGCTTTAGCCGCGCGCACAGATACCTATGCCGCCCGGATGGAACCATTGAAACGCGATCGCACCGGTAGGCAACAAAAGCTTACGCTGGCGCAAGTGCCCGTGAATGCGGGCGGACAAGCCATTGCCCCCAATTCGGTACTGGATCAGAAAGCCGGCGATGCTGCTGACATTGGCGCGCCGCGTGCCATTTGGTTCGCGATTGCGATCAAAGCTCGCCCCAAAGAAGCCCCTGAATTTCACCCTCACGGGACATTCCAGACATCAAAAGCATAGCGATGCGGTGGGTTTCGCTGAACCTTTGAGCGCAAGCGGCGATGCTACAAGGTACCGTGACGACCTCCTAATTTCGGCACATCGTTAAAAACAACGCGAAAGCCATTTCATAGATCAAAACTGCATCTCATAGCCCAGACTCAGCCCATAGCTTTCGTAACCGTTTGCGCCGATACCGTCATAATACGTTCCCACAGTAAAGTTGTGACCTGCGGAATCTTGGTGGTTGATGCCCAACTCGACCCGCGCCCGTCCTCCCTCGTAATCAGGGGTGACAGTGGAGGCGTATCCGCTACCGTCGATATGTGACCAGATGCCCGAGATTCCACCCCAGAGTTCCAAGTCTCCTGTGGTGACCGGCAGCATCATACTGAAATCCATACCAATCTCGATCTGGCCAAGAGCGATGTCCTGTCCGGGAATAGTATTGCCCAAACTATCCACATAACTGTGTTGGTCATCGGTGGAATAAGATGCATCCATGAAAGGGGTCAGGAGAGTTCTGCCATAGGAAAGCTCTCCCGCAACTTTCAGCTGCGCCAGCAAACGCGTCGTATCGAAACTATCTTCATAGGTTCCGAACGGCGAAATCTTGTTGCTGGTCTCACCATAGAGCAATCGACCCTCAAAATAGAGCGGTTGTGTGGCGCTTCGGGCGACGAAATAGGGCCCGACCATCCACCCGGTCCCACGGACCGAAGCTACGCCTTCATCTTCGCTCAGGTGATCGAATTGAAGCATCGCACCAACCAGCAGATTTTCGCTTATGGTTTGGTGGCCACCTAATGCACCGAACACATATTCACTTTCACTGTCTCCATCGTTCGTCCACGATCCGTTGGCCTGCGCCCAGACGGGATAGCGCGCACCGGTGGCACCGGTGGCAACGTCGAAACTGCCGGCCCCTCGCGTGACCGCGAAGTTGAATTTACCACGCGGTTCTCCCGACAGGAACGACATCAAACTGGGCTGGTTGCTGATCAACTGATTGGCCCGGGTCTGCATATAGGACGCAATATGCTCTTGTGTCTGTTGCACACTGACGTCGGCAATAACAACTTGGCTGGAAGCCAGATTGCCATGCCCGGTAGCGCCGAAAGCGACATTGGCAGGGACAGCAACCCTAACATCCCCGGTCCCTGACGCATGCACCGTTGCGACATAGGATACCCCGCCGCCGGTCAGAGCGGTCACAGTGGCATTTGTGGCGCTGATGTCAGCCGCGACAAAGCCCGTCACGACCTCAGAGAAGGCAATGGCGACCGTGAACGAACTGCCGCCCGCAAGAGCTTCGGGTGCGCCTGAAATACTAACTGTTGGCGCAACCCCTGCAAAAACGGCACTCACTGTATTCGACGCTCCGTTGCTGTTGCCCGCAGCGTCAGTGAAAACACCCGCAGCAACAGACAGGGAAACGGTGCCGTCGGCGGCCGGGGTCAATGTCGCGGTATAATCGCTTCCCGAGCCGGTGAGAGTCGCTGTTGCATTGGTCAAAGTCAGATCGGCAGCGTCAAAGTCAGTGCTGTCTTCGGACAGGGTGATCGCGGCGATATACGTGCCACTGGTCGGCCCGCTTAACGCACCGATCAAGATCGTCGGCGGGGTGTCATCACCAGTAAAACCGGCCGTCGTGGGTACGGAATCGTTCCCCTCTGCATCTGTTGCGACAAGTGTGACCACACCCGATTGCTGCGGCGTATTGGAGGTAACGGTGAACGCTCCTGTACCAGCGTCCGCTATAACACTCTGGGTGCTGCCATCGGGGAACGTTATGGCCACGGCACTGCCCGGCTCGGCAGTGCCCTCAAGACCGACGCGGCTGTCCGGAGTGGCGCCCATTGTCCCAATGACGGGCGCATTCGGGGGGGTCGTGTCCGTCACGGTCACGACAAAGCTTCGCTGGGTTGCTTGGTTGCCCGCGCTGTCTTGCGCATCCACCGTAACAGTCGTGGTGCCGACCGGAAAATCATGGGGCTGGTGATGGTGCTCCCGAGAATGGAGAAGACCGGAGCAATAGTCTCACCGGAATTGTCGGTGATCGGCGCAGTCAGTACGACCGATGCCGTATTGCCCCCTGCATCTGTGTTCACCGCAATATCCGCGATAGCCCCAATGACCGGGGCCTCTGTATCCGTCGGAGCCGTGACGGTGATCGTCACGCTGTCGGCAACGGAGGGATCAATGCTGTCGTTCAGGCGCATAATAATATGCAGCCTTACACCACCGTGAGTTTCTGCATCGCGCTGCAGGGCCTCTTTCCCTCCCGCAACTAGTCTCAGGGGACCAATATGTCAGAACCTTTTGTTGGCGAAATTCGGATGTTTGCCCGTAACTTCGCGCCACGCGGCTGGGCCTTTTGCGATGGGCAACTGATCGCCGTTTCACAAAACGACGCCCTGTTTTCCCTCCTTGGCACGACCTATGGCGGCGATGGTCGCACGACCTTTGCGCTGCCGGACATGCGCGGTCGCGTACCGCTGCACCAAGGTAGCGGGCCGGGGCTAAGTCCGCGGCGTTTGGGAAGCAAAGGCGGCACTGAGGACGTGACGATTACATCCAATCAAATGGCCAGCCATTCGCACAGCCTGAATGCCAATACGGAAGATGCCACCGCAGCGCAGCCCATGGGAGCCGTGGTCGCAAAAGGCGTTGGTGTCTCTTTTTATAAGGCAGCAGGTCAAAACGAGAGCATGGCATATTCCGCAGTTACAAACACCGGTGGAACGCAGTCTCACGTCAACCTCATGCCAACGCTATGCGTTAGCTTCATAATCGCTTTGTACGGCGTTTATCCAAGTCGTAATTAGGAGACCAGATATGTCGGAACCCTTCATTGCCGAAATTCGCATATTCGCCGGTAGTTTTGCGCCGCGGGGCTGGGCCTTTTGCGATGGCCAATTGCTGCCCGTAGCAAACAATACAGCTTTGTTTTCACTGATCGGCACGACGTACGGCGGCGACGGGCGCAGCACAACCGCTCTGCCCAACCTTCAGGGGCGCGCGCCGATGCACCCCGGACGCGGACCCTGCCTAAGGTCCCGCCGTCTGGGGGAGAAGACCGGCGTCGAAACGGTTACTTTGACTGAGGCGCAAATCCCGTCGCATACCCATACGCTGAGAGCAACAACGGACACCGCGGATACAAACGTGGCTCCGGACACCACGACATCACTTGCACAACCGGGTGGTTTTCCACCGCACCCGATATATCAAACAAATACCAGCACCAATCTTGTTGATATGGCGGAGCAATCCATGAGCTCAGCTGGTGGCGGGCAGGCCCACACGAACCTTCAGCCCTTTCTCGTGATGAATTTCATTATCGCACTGGCCGGGCTATATCCCTCGCGCGGTTAAGTGCAGAGCATATTGTGGGAAGTAAGGTCGGGGCGTTTGTGATGAAATGTCGGACGATCCAAGAGGCCTATCTCTTGGCGATCCACAGGGGCACGCGGCACAAATGAAGGATGATCAATGCCAGTTGACACCGCCATGCCGGACACGCCTGAATTATTGCACGAAATGACGGTATCGCCCTCCTCAAAGAAATGATCCAGATGGCCAACGCATGCCCACCACACTTACCACCGACGAAACACGCGTCCCGTTACGGGATTCATTATCGTGAAATGGCCGAAGGCGATATGGAGTTTCTCTCGCGGCTTTACCGTTCGACGCGTGAGGACGAGTTATCTCGCACACCATGGGACGAGCCGGAAAAACAGGCCTTCATCAACATGCAGTTTTCTGCACAGCACGAGCATTACCAGAAACACTATCCTGATGCGCTGTGGCTCATCATCGAGCAGGGGGGCACTCAGATTGGGCGGCTTTATTTCGAACGCTGGGACACTGAGCATCGGATTATTGATATCGCCCTGATCCCCGAAGCACGTGCAAAAGGACTGGGCGGTGCTATTCTGTCGGATCTGATGGAGGATGCAGCGGCCAACGGTGGAAAAAACATCGGCATTCACGTTGAGAAACAGAATCCGGCTATCTCATTGTATCGGCGTATGGGATTTACAGTGGTCGAAGACAAAGGCGTCTACGACCTGTTACGCTGGACCCCGTCACTCTAACGGATCATCCTGCTCTGCTCAGGTGAAAATGGCCTCATATTGATATCCGGCCTCTTTCTCCGCTACAGGCACCAAAAACACATCATGCGAACCGATTGCGGCCTGTGACACACAATAGGTGGCCTGCTGAAGTGCCGGTTCGGAAGGCCCCTGCCAAAGCAGGGAAAAGGCGCCGCCATTTCTCTCTCCGGAACCGAGTTTTTTGACCTCAATGAGTTCAAGATCAAGCTTTGTATCTATTGAGGTAACGGTAAACACAGACCCTTCCATCTTGGAAAAATCTTCGGCCGTCATATCTCTTAAGTCGTTCATTTTACCTGTATCTTTCATCTAAGTTCAACTGCCCCCAAAAGAGTTTAGAGCACGTGGGGCGCCTCCACCTCAATAGACCCTAAGCCATGCTTGCTGTAACCCAAATACCCTATGATGTTTGGGCAAATTTCAAGGATAGGAAAAGGATGCGCCGGTCCATGGGCCAAAACCGCGCCCGCCGCATCCCGTTATCTTTCGACGTCATGGCGTGATTGACCAAGCCCCGGAGGACGACGGCTGAATCGTCTGACTTGTGGGCAATTCAAAGCTCAACAACGATGAAAGCGCCGCCCAATTCGATAAATCTTCGGCACCGCGCGCGCTCCAGATGTCAATATCTTCCTTGGTGAGGCCAGCCGAGATACCCCAAAGGCGCTCAATCCGGGCCAAGCCTTGAAGTGCCGGCCCCGAATCCTCGGTCACTTTGGCGAGCTGAGACCGGCAAATCTCGATCTGCATCAGCTGATACTCATCTGCGTTCAACACTTGGACGGCCTCCATCAACGCAGTCAGCGTATCTTGTATCTCGCCCGTGAGCTGAAGCGCCTTGCCGACATCCTGTCCAATTTTGATGACGCCCTCGATCAGCGGTGTGATCGGATCAGCCGCCTCATCGCCGGCGGCCATCTCGCCAATCTTGATGCTGACATTGATCGCCATTGTTGCATAGGCCACATCGGCGGCCAGCATATCGGCATTCAGGGATTGCTCTTGTTCCTGAAACTGAGTGTTAAGCTCTTCGACCAGCTTCAACGCCGCCGCGACCTTGGCTTTGTCCACTTGCGTGAACGTCGTCACGATGGAGCTGAGTTGGCTCAGATAGGTCTGGCCCTCCCCTACCCCCGATGCCAGCTTCACCGCCTGCACCTGCACAGTTGAAATTGTTTTGTCACTGAAGAACACCTTCCGGCACTCACTTTGAAAGATGTCGTCCGGCACCGGCGCGATCTCGTTCTGGGAGAAAAGTTGGGATATCTGGTGCACCTGCGAAACGACCTGCGCATTCAGCAGCGCGCTCCAGAACGAATCCCAAAGCCCCTCTCGCCAGGCGTTGAAGTCGTTCACAAGCTGGACATAACTTGGATCGCCGGTGATTTGGGCGGGGAGAACGACGGCCCTCGTCGCAGTCAAGTAGGCCTGCACCTTGAGGATGGAATTATAAAATGGGATGACCGTGTCCTGGGCCGTGCGCGCCAATCCGTTCATGCGTTTGCTCCCGTGATGTTGGCCTGATCCGGTATCGCCGGAAATGCTATCCAGTTGGAATTCGGGTCACCGGGACTTCCTGACAGGTAATATGTCTGCCCGGTGCCGTCGGTATAGACCGGTTTTCCGCTGTCAGGGGACGCGGTCACATAGATCGCATTGGTTGCAACCTGCGTGTCCACCGGACTGCCGCCCTCTACGATGCAGTAAAACAGGTTCTGATCTGTGGATATCTGATACTGCGCACCAGCAACACTTTGTGCCTGAACAATGGTGTTCAGGTTGCCGGAAACCTCGGCCTCGCCAATCGATCCGTTGTACAAATAGGGGGTCTGGTCGGTGCCGATATATCCCAAATATCCGCTCGCGGAATTGGACCCTGTCAAGCTGCTGGCACTTTGATCAGGAGGCGTCACCGGGCTCCAGGATCCATCATAGCTATAAATTGCGCCCGAGTTATTAGCGCGCGCATAAAGCACGCCTTTCGACACCGCCAAGGCGGCCGGAAAGTCGTTTTCAACGGGGAATTTCGGAAGTTGGGTCCAGGAGGCGCCATCGTACTGGAAGACGTAGGGCATCAATTGTCCGGTCGTGTCATACTTGGAGCAGAATATGCGGGTCCCATCCGTTGCCATGTTAGACACTGGAAAATCACTTATGGGGCCCCAGGCGCCTTGGCTGTATAGGTATAGGTAGTAATCGCTGTTATAACTCTGGGCGATGGCTGAACCGTCTTGAGGCGCGGCGTTGATCGTCAGTGCGATTTCGCCAGCCGCGACGATGTTTACGGCGCATTGCCCGGTGTCGGTCCAGCCATTCTGGTTGTAGCCGCTGAACATGACGGAACCGGAGGGTTTTACGACAAACACGCCTCCGTCAAATGGGGCTGTCGTGTTCTGCTGATACACTTGACTGCGCGGCGGCCAAGTGTAGAGCGTCGTCAAAGCGAGCTCTCCGGCCGCAGCCATGATGGCCGTCCATTCTTCCCTTGCGGCCGCGATATCTTCATTTTCAAGATCATCGGTCATTTCCTGCAACAATTCGACCAACTCATTGTAAAGGTTGGTCAACGTAATCAGCTCTTGTTGGGCGACCGCGTTCATTTGATCGAACCCCTGCACCTGCGTCGCAAAGCATTGCAATTGCGATACCTGACTTGTATCTGCAGCCACCGCATTGCTCTGCTGGTTGAGGGCGGTTTCGTCCATCGCGATCTCTGCATTCAGCGCCATGATGTCGGTGCTGGTCTCGTACAGGCCATAGGCTGCCATTCCCATGGTGAACCAGCCCACTGGGTTCCACCAATTCGCGATGCCAATGATAGCGGTCGTGCCTTCAGCCGCGATCGCGACATAATCGCCAATCAATTTATTATTATCGTCAGCTATTTCTTTTTGCAGCGCAGCCATACTGTCGTTCAAGCTGCCGATCTCGTCCGAATATGCATCGATGATCTCTGCAATGGTGCCCGTCTCGCACTGCAAGACGATGTTCTCCGTCTGTTGCCCCATTGATTGGCCGAAGTCGCCAATCAATGTCGAATAATTGGAGACTGCGTTAACCTCGGTACCAACAAGCGCATTCAGATTATTCAAATCCTCTTCATACGCGGCGCTTCCGGGCAGGAGAACCGCAAGCTGATCAAGATAGTATTGCACCGTCGGGTCGATATTTTGCACGCCTGCCGGAACGCTCGACAATTGCGAATATATACTGGCCCCGCCCCCCGGACTGCTAAGCCATTGACTCGCGGTGCCTTGCATCGCGGCATATTGCTCTTGAAAGACCTGGTAGGCTTGTTGCAGTTCTTGATCGTTGATCCCGGGCGTTTTCTCGGGTGTGGTCGTGAAACTTGCCGGTGGCACAGTCGTGTTCGCGAGAAGGTTCGTATAAGATGAAACCGCCGTGACACCCGCCGTGATGGATGCTGATTGGACCACCATCAACCGCGCGTGGCGCCCGAGTCGGGTCTTGGGCGAAAGTGCCTCAACGCCTGATTTCTTGAGGTATGCCTTCGTAAGCGCGGCCTTTTGCGCTTCGAAGCGGGCGAAGTTGAAATCGGCGAAATCTCGTAACTGCATAACGATGCCTTGTGGTTGTGTATAAAATATACACTCTCCCTTACGGGGAGGATTACCCATGGACAACATGCCAGAACACCGTTTTCGCGGCGCAATTAAGTCAGATTTTATGGAACGAGGTATTTGACGGATATTGCTCCTGTTAAGGCAACATCTCCACATGTTCTGGTCAGTGACGTCCGGCATCCGCCCCGGCCCGTCCACAACGCGTCGGCGCAATCCACAGAGCGTTTCATCCACTGGATTTCCGTTGCCTTCGGCTGTCACCACATCCCAATTGATCCGCCCCCCTACCCCATCAAGATAGAGTTTGATCAACGCCCGACGGGAAAAAGCTATGGCGGAACCGTTTTGACCCGGCCATGCATCGGGATGCGCATAGACCAAGAGGCCGGTGTTCCAGCAGCTTAAATACCCCACAGGCCTTGGCTGGCGCGAAAGCCTTGCGACAGGGTCAGGTCATTATTTGGGGCCTTTGGGAAACGCCCGCTCAGTAGAGTGTCGAAAGGCGGCGGCATCGAAAGGACCGATGCCGCCAGGGGGGTGTCCACAGGGAGGTTGGAGAGGAGAAATCCTACACAAGGGGATGTATGTGCGACGATGCGGTTTCTTGCCCTTGTGTCCGGCGGCAAAACAGAAGATCTGCGATGGCATTCCCGTTAAAACCTCACTGCCACAAATGCGGTATATCCTTATTAGACACCTATCAAAGCTGCGGGAGAAATCGCTTTCGCAAGGGTGCTCTGACGATTGGGTAGGTTCACAGTCTCAGTAGCAACAAGCCGGTCACCGCATTTCAAATGCACCTCCAAAGCGGATGGATCTTGTGTCGCATCGCTGCGCACCAGATCGTAACCGGCCGCGATCCCAAGCGCCTGAACCTTCATGCCTTTAAGATCAGACCAAAACCGTGGCGGCACCGGGGCGGGACGTTCCTTGTTACAAATCGCGGCTGCCGCAATTTGTGCCTGCGAGATGGCATTGTGAACGGTTTCGATGCGCAGCTTTCCGGGCGCATATATATTGTCACCGCGGGCGCAATCGCCGATTGCGAATATTTTTGGGTCGGATGTCCGCATATCCAGATCGACGCAGATACCATTGTCACATTCCAAACCCGCAGCTTCGGCAAGCGCGACATTGGGGGTGGCACCGATGCCCGCCAACACAAGATCGGCCTTCACCTCGGTTCCATCGCCAAGATTGACCGCGCAAATGCGTTGACCTGCGGCACCGAAGCCTTCGATTTTCTTGTTGAACAGGAATTTCACACCCGCATCTGCCAACGACTGAGTGACGAAATTGGTTGTTGCAGGCGAGGCAACGCGGGCCATGGCGCGCGCGGCAGATTCGATAACCGTGACCGTCTTTCCCAGATCAACTGCGGCAGAGGCGACCTCGAGACCGATCACGCCGGCCCCAATGATGACAACGTCGTTGCAGTCGGCGCCGGCCAGAGCCTGACGCAAACCTGCTGAATCGCCAAGGTGCCGCAGATAATGAATTCCTTTCAAATCCGCCCCCTGCACATCAAGACGGCGCGGCGTGGCGCCTGTCGCAAGAATCAGAGTATCGAATTTCGTCGTCTTACCATCTGAAAAGCGAATTCTTCGCTTCGTTCTGTCAATTTTGACGATTTTTCGCGCGCGCATCAGTTCGATGTTATTGTCTTGGAAAAAGGAAAGTGGGCGTATCGGCGTGGGCTGTGGTCTGTCCGATCCGCGCAGCCAGGCCTTAGAGAGAGGCGGGCGCTGATAGGGGAGCGCCACTTCCTCACCAATAAGCTTGATTGCGCCCTCATATCCATTCTTTCGCAAGGTTGCGGCGGCATTTGTGCCCGCTACTCCGTTGCCAATGATGACAGTTGTGTCCATGTTCCTGTTCCTCCTTAGGTATGTCGAACGTTTAGATAAGGCCAAGCGACCGGGCGATCAGGACCGCTTCGGTACGATTGCCGGCTTTGAGGCCTTGCATGATTTTCCTGAAGTGCCATTTCACGGTGTCTTCCGTGACATGCAGGCGCGCTGCAATTTCCTTGTTGCTCAAACCAAGCGCCGCATTTTGCAAGACCCCGACTTGCTTTTGGCTGATCGGGGCGGCGCTATCGACAGTGGGGCGTTGGTCGCCCTGCCCCTCGTTCGCCGGTTTTGCAATCTTGGAAATTTCGGGCACTGTTTGATCCAAGAGGGCTCTCGTCTCCGGGCAAATGGCCCGCAAAAAGTGGCGCCTGTTTAGCAATGATCTGGCGCTACCCAGTTGTTCCGCCTTTTGATTGGCGTCGGCGATACGTTTCAGCGCCTGCTTTTCCGCACCCATGAGATAGAGCGTCGCCGCAAGGGTATATTGGGCGCGCATGCCGCCAATTTCGTCCCTTACTGCGGTGAAATCCGAAATGGCTTTGCGCGCGTGCCGTTCCGCCAGCCCCAATTTGCGGTCTTGCAAAAACCGTGAGGCTTGCAACAATGCGATTTCCGCCTGAAGGGCGCGGTTCTGGTTTGGCAAAAACTGCAAATCATCGTCCGACGGGAGAGGCTCCTCCCTCAGAGCGGTTTTGGTTCGGGTTCCCATGGCGAAGACTTCGGTGCCCAGCCGAACCAGCATGTCCAACCGTTTCAACCCACGCTCTTTGGCCATCAACCGGCAACGTTCAAGCAACAAAAACGCCCGCGATTTATCGCCCTGACGGATGTAGATTTCGGCGGCGCTTCGGACGGTGCTCCAAACCACATCCGTTACTCCGAAATGGAGTGCAAAGTTCAGAGCCTCTTGCACGGTGCTCTCGCTTGGTGTGATCGCCCCGTCTTCTGCCTGTATCTGAAGTTCCAAAGACGCGATCATGCCCTTGACGAAGGGCGTGCGGTCATAGGCAACGTCTTCATTTTCCTGCGCCCGCCGAGTTTCGCGGCGCGCGCCATGAATGTCGCCCATCAACAGAAGGGCCAGAATCTGCGCGCCCGCAAGCCAACCAAACGCATAGCGCTGACGGACCGCGCCGCTCACGACCGTGGCAGAGGCAATGTGATCCGAAAGGGCCGCAAACTGCCTGTCAGAGGCGGCGATGAACGCTCTGCAGGTCTGCGCCGCGGCCCGTCCGACTGGGTTGACCACTCCATAAGTGTCAATCCATTCCGCGCAACGCTCGTCGCTTTGCTTCATCTCATCATGTGTCGCAAAGCCAATCGCACGGACCAGTTCGGCCCATCCATTGGGGTCTTCGTGACCTGTCGAAGCAGTGTCCCAAAAGGCCTTCAACCGATCAAGCAGGTCCTGCGCTTCGCCGGCACGTTGGCTGAAATACAGAACCCAAGCATAGCCAATCGCCAACGACGGGGTTTGAAACAGCTTGTTGCGGGAAATGCCGGTGAACCAGGTTGTCAACGCTTCGATCTCGCCCTGCCTCAAAGCAAGGTCCAACAAAGCTTGATCCGTCAGCCTTTGGGCCCAACTGTGATCATGCGCCCGCAGGCCCACCTCAACGACGACACGATATTCTTTCCTTCGCCAATGCCAAAAAGCGATACGTTTCAGGAAATACGATCGACGTGGCCCGTATTTCTCGATGAAACGATTGCGCAGATACTCTTGCAAGGCCCGGTTCATTTCATAGCGGCTGGGCTTGTCAGCGCTGGACGTCAAAAGCCCGTGGCGTGATGCAAGTTCAGCCAGCTTATGACCGGAATCGTCAATCTTGAAGACATAGTCGCTGGCTTCTGCGGTAATTTCCTCCAACCAACTGGCGTTGATCAGGCAGTCCCGAAGCGGCTCTGCGATCTGTGCCAGCACGTCCGTTTCGAAATAGGCCTGAATCTCCGGCAGGTGAATGATTGCCTCGCTGGATGTATTCGATTTGCCGGCCAATGCGCAAAGAAGCGGCCAACCCTGCGTCATATTGAATATCTTTTCCGCCCGATCGGTTTCCAACGGTAGGATTGAACAGGTCTCGTCGCGGGTGAAATTCAACTCGGCAGGGCCGATTGTCACGACATCCGACAGAACCGACAGAGAGAGCAACGTACCCGGGAAACGTTGGCTCACCACCAACCGGGTGGTTTCTGGCGTTTCCAACGTAATCGTTTTCAAGAACCTCTGGATTGTGGTGGAATCCGTGACCCCATCGAGACAGATTGTAACGGGCTTTTGGTGTCCTAAAAGATGATGCAACGCGACGGTCTTCAGGCTGCGCCCCGGCGTCTTGGCCGGAAGCTCCTGAGGCGCGAGCACCGCGACAATCGCGCTGGCAATGAGATCCGCCTCAGAGGCGCCCTCCTGCCAGAACGACGAGAGATCCAAATAGATACAGTCTTCTCCGCGATCGATCGCCGTTTGGGCGCATAAGGCGACCTGAACCGATTTTCCGAAACCTCGGGGCGCTCTGAACAGCAAGCATTTCGCACCGGAATGCTCGGCAAAGTCCAACCTGTCACGTTTCAGGCAGCCCCGGATCAACCGTTTCTGACGGATGCTCATCCGTTTGAGAAACTCGGCAACATCGTTGGCATTTGCATCGGGGGTCGTGATCATCCTTCCCTCCCCGAAAGTGATGTATCGTCGGCGTCCAAACCTCATAGCTTTAACACACAAAACCCGAAACTACACGAACGTGTAGTTGCGCGGAATCGGGGTCGGCGCGATTTCTGTCGTTCAATGTCTGACAGCAGGAACAACGATGCGACGCGCATAGGTATTGGACCGCCGCCAGACGTGATGATGGTATTCCAAGGGAGGAAACGACTGATGAAGGATCTAAATGAAACGGGCACGGCGGAGGCCGGAACCGTCGAAGCATATGTCGACAAGAAAAGATATTTCTGGATTTTGTCCGTGTTCTGGCCGGCGACGCCGCTGATCGGGCTTTATCTGGTATCTACAACGGGCTGGAGCATCTGGTACGGGACTGTCCTGATCCTTTGGTATCTGGCGGTGCCATTGCTAGATGCGATGTTCGGCGAGGATTTTTCGAATCCCCCCGAATCGGCCGTGGCTGATCTTGAAAAAGATCGCTACTACCGCGTGCTCACCTATCTCACCGTGCCCATGCACTACGCCGCTTTGATCGGATGCTGCTGGTGGGTCGCAACCCAATCGGTCAATGCGTTTGAATTCATCGCGCTGGCCTTGTCGCTGGGTGTCGTCAACGGATTGGCGCTGAACACCGGGCATGAACTGGGGCACAAAAAGGAAACCTTTGACCGCTGGATGGCCAAATTGGTGCTGGCCGTCGTTGGCTATGGCCACTTCTTTATCGAGCACAACAAAGGGCACCACCGCGATGTGGCAACCCCGAACGATCCGGCAACGTCGCGTATGGGTGAGAGCATCTACGCCTTCTCGACCCGCGAAATTCCCGGCGCGTTCAAACGGGCTTGGGAGCTTGAAGAGGTTCGCCTTAAGAGAAGCGGCAAAAGCGTCTGGAACTTGGACAACGAGATCCTTCAACCGCTGATCCTTACGGCTGTTCTCTATGCCGGTCTGCTGGCGTTCTTCGGGCCGATCATGCTTGTGTTCTTGCCAATTCAGATGGCCTACGGCTGGTGGCAGCTCACTTCGGCCAACTACATTGAGCACTATGGCCTGCTGCGTGAAAAACTGCCCAACGGCAAGTATGAGCACCAAAAACCGCACCATTCGTGGAACTCGAACCACATCATGTCGAACCTGATCCTGTTCCACTTGCAGCGGCACTCGGACCACCACGCGCACCCCACGCGGTCCTATCAATCGCTGCGCGATTTCAAGGACTTGCCGGCATTGCCTTCGGGCTATCCCGGAATGTTCTTCGCGGCTCTGCTTCCGTCGTGGTTCCGGTCGATCATGGACCATCGTGTCCTCGACTGGGCCAAGGGTGATCTGAACAGAATTCAGATCGAACCCGGCATGCGCGAACACTATGAGCGTAAATTCGGATCGGTCGAGCCTGCGCAACCTGCCGCTATGCCTGCCGAATAAGGCCCAAGCATACTGCATGACACATTGGAGTTGGCCCCGATCGGGCCAACCCCGCCCTGCCACCGCACATCTTGCTTTCATCCGATGGCAAGACCGCAGGAAAAACCCACCTAAAACAAGAACGAGACGCCCATGCTCGCCTGTCAGCGCGCGTGTGTAAGGGAGGAATGAAAAATGGCTACATATCAATGCCCGGATTGCGGATACACCTATGACGAAATTCAGGGTCACCCACACGAAGGGTTCCCACCCGGAACACTTTGGTCGCAAGTGCCCGACGACTTTTCTTGCCCGGATTGCGCGGTGCGCGACAAGGAAGACTTTGTCCTGATCGGCGGTGCCCCGTCCGGCGAGGCTGCGCCTGCTCAGGCGGTTGAACCCGCCCCCGCGCCGGTCGCCGCACCTGCACCTGCACCTGCGGCACAGATCCCTGAACCTGCGCCCGTGGCTGCTGCACCGAGCGCCCCCGCTGCGCCACAGCCTGCGCCCGCCGCGCAGCCGGCCCCTGTTGCCGCTGGAACGGCCTACCGGAAATGGCTCTGCATCACATGCGGTCATATCTATGACGAAGCCCTTGGCGACGAACATGAAGGCTTCCCTGCCGGAACTCTGTTCAGTCAAATCCCCGATGATTGGTGCTGCCCTGACTGTGGCGCCACAAAAGAGGACTATGTCCTCTATGAAGAGAAATAGGAGAGAGAGCATGAACCAGGTTGCACCATTTCCTGCCAACACCATCGATGCGGATGCCATCCGGTCCGCATTTGACACCCAGATGCAGGCTCAGCTTACCCGGCGGGCCAGCTTCGACCGCAAGGCGCGCATTGCACAGTTGGATCGTTTGGCAGACGCCGTCAAACGGAACGAGGACAAAATCATCGCGGCCTGCGCCGCCGATTTTCGCAAACCCGCTGAAGAAGTGAAACTGACCGAGATCTTTCCTGTCCTTCAGGAAATCCGGCACACCAAACACCATCTGAAATCGTGGATGCGCGGCAAACGCGCGCGCGCCACTTTGGGCGTATTTGGCACCAAGGCACGGGTGCGTCCCGAGGCCAAGGGGATATGCCTGATCATCGCGCCGTGGAACTATCCGGTAAACCTTTCGCTCGGGCCGCTCGTCTCTGCCATTGCCGCTGGCAACAGTGCGATTATCAAGCCGTCCGAGATGACGCCGAATGCGGCGCAAGTCGTGATCGACATCGTGGAAGAGGCCTTTACGCCGGATCTGGTCACGGTCATCGAAGGCGACGCCGCCGTTTCACAGGAACTTTTGTCGCTGCCTTTTGACCATATCTTTTTCACCGGCAGCCCGGCCATCGGCAAGGTGGTGATGGAGGCCGCCGCGAAAAACCTGACATCGGTCACTTTGGAACTTGGTGGCAAGTCACCGACCATTGTTGGCCCGAATGCCAATATCAAAAAGGCCGCCCGCAACATTGTTTGGGGCAAGTTCTCGAACAACGGGCAGACCTGTATCGCACCGGATCATGTCTATGTGCACCGCGATGTGTCTGCGGCGTTCAAGACCGCGCTGAAGGCCGAGGTTGGACGGGTTTATGGCAAAACGCCCGAGGCGCAAAAAGCAACGCCCGATTATTGCCGGATCGTGAATGACCGGCACTTTGACCGGGTGCGCAACCTGATTGAAGATGCCCGCTCCAAAGGCGCCAGCATCGTTCAGGGGGGGCAGACTGACGCCAGCCAGAATTTCGTTGCCCCAACGCTGATCTCCGAGGTTTCGGACGATATGGAAATCACGCAAGAAGAGCTCTTTGGGCCAATTTTGCCGATCATCGAATATGTCGATCTGGACAAGGTCATCGACAAGATCAACGCAAACCCCAAGCCGCTTGCCCTTTATATCTTCGACAAGAGCAAGAGCTTCGTAAATCAAATCGTCTCGCGGACCTCTTCGGGCGCGGTGGGCGTCAACCTGACCGTGGTGCATTTCCTGCATCCGAACCTGCCTTTTGGCGGCGTCAACAACTCGGGCATCGGGGCGGCGCATGGTGAATACGGCTTCAAGGCCTTTTCCCATGAAAAAGCCGTACTCGAGGAAAAGCACTCGATCACGCACATGCTTTTCCCGCCTTACACCGGGTTTGTGCGCCGCCTCATCAACATCGTGGTTCGGGTGCTCGGCTAACGCCGCTGCGAACCAATAGGGAGAGAAGAAATGTACGACTATATCATCGTAGGAGCCGGATCCGCCGGTTGCGTTCTGGCCAACCGGCTGTCGGCAGACCCGGCCAAACGCGTCGCGCTTATCGAAGCGGGCCCAAAGGACAAAAGCCCCCTGATCCACATGCCATTGGGGATCGCCTTGCTGGCCAACAGCAAAAAGCTGAACTGGGCCTTTGACACGGAACCGCAAGAGCACCTGAATGGCCGCAAACTGTTCTGGCCCCGCGGCAAAACGTTGGGCGGTTCGTCATCGATCAACGCCATGGTCTATATTCGCGGCCACAAGGACGACTACGACTATTGGGCGTCAGAGGCAGGCACGGATGTCTGGGGCTGGGACCGCATGACAGAGCTGTTCAAGCGGATTGAAGACAACCATCGGTTCGGGACCACCGACACCCATGGCAAGGGCGGCGAGCTGTCGGTGAGCGAGCTGAAAACCGTGAACCCCATCAGCCGCGACTTCGTGCAGGCCGGACGCGAGTTGCAGATTCCCCATAATGGCGACTTCAATAGCGGCGCCCAAGAGGGCCTGGGCATGTATCAGGTCACGCAAAAGGACGGACGGCGTTGGAGTTCGGCGCAGGCCTTTCTGCGCGGGGCCGAATCCCGGTCCAACCTTGAAATATTCACCGACGCCCGCGTGACCCGCGTCGTCATGGAGGACAAAACAGCAACCGGCGTCACCCTGCGGATCGGCGGCGAATATCGCCAATTGCGCCTGAATGATGGTGGCGAGGTGATCCTGTCCGGCGGTGCCATCAATTCACCGCAGCTTCTGCTTCTGTCCGGTATCGGGGATGCGCAGGAAATCAAACGTCATGGCCTTTCGGTGGTTCACGATCTTCCCGAGGTGGGCAAGAATCTGGCCGACCACCTTGATGTGACGATCATGCATTCCGCAAGCTCGCGGCGCCCGATCGGTGTCGCGCTCAGCTTTTTGCCACGCGGCATTGGCGGATTATTTTCCTACATCTTCCGGCGCAAGGGGTTTTTGACCTCGAATGTGGCGGAAAGCGGCGGGTTCATCAAATCCTCGCCCGATCGCGACAGGCCGAATGTCCAGTTTCACTTCTTGCCGACCTACCTGAAGGATCATGGCCGCAAGATCGCCCTTGGCTATGGCTATACCCTTCACATTTGCGATGTCCTGCCCAAAAGCCGAGGTCATATCGGCCTCAAAAGCCCCGATCCGATGGATGATCCGCTGATTCAGCCGAATTATCTGAGCGATCCGGAAGATATGAAAACAATGATCGACGCGTTCAAGGCAGGGCGCAGGATCCTCGAAGCTCCGGCCATGTCCGCGCATAGCAAATACGAAGTTCAGCCCGGAAAATCCGTGCAGACCGACGATGAAATCGCGGCATTCATCCGCGAAGGCGCCGAGACGATCTATCACCCGGTCGGCACATGCCGGATGGGGGCGGATCAAGCATCGGTTGTCGACCCCGAACTGAAAGTACGCGGCGTGTCCGGATTGCGGGTCGTCGATGCCTCCATCATGCCAAGCCTTGTCGCGGGAAATACCAACGCCCCCACCATGGTCATTGCCGAAAATGCGGCGGCGATCATTTTGGGCCAGGTGCGTATTCTCGAGCGGAGGCAGTCCGTTGCCTAAGCGCGATGAAAAGCATAGAGAAACACATATGTGTGACGGATGTGATGGCGTTTGCTGCAAGAAACTTCAAGCCGCAACCGACAGCTTACAGGCTTTCCAGAACGATCGGAACACAGATCAAAATCCAAAATCTAATGAGGAAGCCAAATGCACGGACAAATGATGGAAATGCCGCTGACGATCCACTCTCTAATTGATCATGGTGCGCGCTACCATGGTGACACAGAGATTGTGTCAGTGGAAACGGATGGCTCTAAGACAAAGACCACATGGAAAGGTATCTCCGACCGGTCGCGGAAACTCGGTTCTGCACTGGCAAAGCTGGGGCTTTCCAAAGGGGATCGCGTAGCGACGATCGCGTGGAACAACTCTCGGCATCTGGAGTGCTACTTTGGCATCTCTTGCGGCGGAATGGTGTGCCACACGATCAACCCGCGCCTTTTCCCCGAGCAGCTCGTATATATCATCAACCACGCAGAAGACCGGGTGATCTTTTTCGACAAGACGTTCCTGCCGATCATCGAAGGGATCAAAGACAATCTAAAGACCGTCGACACCTTCGTCCTTATGTCGGAGCGTGACGAAGAGGCCGCGAGCAAAATCCCCGGACTTGTGTTTTACGAAGATTTCCTCGCCACAGGGGATGACAATGCCGATTGGGTGGATGTTGCCGAAACAGACGCCTCCAGCCTTTGCTATACCTCCGGCACCACGGGCAACCCCAAGGGCGTGCTCTACTCTCACCGCTCGACTGTCCTGCACTCGCTGGGCGCTGCCTTGCCTGACACGCTGAACTTTTCGGCGCGTGAAGTAATGATGCCGGTCGTGCCGATGTTCCACGTCAATGCTTGGGGCGCGCCCTATGCTGCGGCGATGGTCGGGGCCAAACTGGTCCTGCCGGGGCCGGGCCTTGATGGTGACAGCCTCGCAAAGCTCATCGACGCCGAAAGCGTGACGGTCGCACTGGGTGTTCCCACGATCTGGCAGGGGCTGCTTGTCTCGCTCGAAAAGCTTGGCTCTAAAGCCGATTCGCTGAAACGAACAGTTGTCGGCGGGACGGCGTGCCCACCCTCGATGATTGCCGAATTCCGCGACAAATACGACACCGAAGTTGTGCACGCTTGGGGCATGACCGAAACCTCACCTCTCGGAACGGCAAATGCCTTGCTTGAACGCCATGTTGGCATGACCGAGGAAGAGCAAGCGAAAGTGCGCGAAAGCCAAGGCCGCCCACCCTATGGCGTGGAGCTCAAAATCGTCAACGACGAAGGCGAAACGCTTCCCGAGGATGGCACAGCCCAAGGCAATCTGCGTATCCGCGGTCATTGGGTCGTAGACAGCTATTTCGGCGCTGAATCTGGCACGACCTTGGAAGCCGATGGATGGTTCGAAACCGGCGATGTCGCCTCGATCGATGCCGATGGTTTCATGACCATTCGCGATCGCTCCAAGGACATCATCAAATCGGGTGGCGAATGGATTTCCACCGTTGAACTTGAGGGCATCGCCGTCGGTCATCCGGAAATCGCAGATGCCGCCGCCATCGCCGCCAAGCATGAGAAATGGGATGAACGCCCGGTTCTCATTGCGGTTCGGGCGCCCGGTACGAACCTGGCGGAAGAAGATCTCATTGCCTTCTTCTCTGACAAGGTCGCCAAATGGCAAATGCCCGATGCCGTTGTTTTCGTGGAAGAACTTCCGAGAAACGCCACGGGCAAAGTGCTGAAGAATAAGTTGCGCGAGAGCTATGGGGATATGCTCCTGTCGTAACCTGAAACATGCAGGCGGAAGGCATATCGCATATTCCGCCTGCACGTCGCCGCGCGTCAAGCGCAGAAAATCAACCAAAGGGAGGAATAAATGAAACACACTGATCTGGTGTCAAAAGCGCCTTATGCCGCAGGCGTCATGGCGATCATGGCAATTGGCGGCTTCGTATCGCCCCACACCGCAGATGCGGACCCGCTTTACGCCAAAGGAGACTGGCTTATCGGCGTGAACGCAGCAAAGGTATTTACCGAAGAAACTCTGGATTCAATCAGCGCAGGTGGCGCTCCGATAGCGGGAGCGGGTGTTGATATCTCAGACGACACGACACTGAGCTTCGATGTCTCCTACTTTTTGGAGTCTTCTGTAGCGATCAACTTCTTTGGCGGTTTGCCAGCAACGGCCAATTTGACAGGCGCAGGTAGTTTGGCAGGAACGCCCATTGGCGAAACAAAATACGGCCCTGCAATCTTGTCGCTCCAATACCACTTTGAAACCAAATCGTCTTTTAGCCCATATGTGGGGGCCGGCATCGCTCGGATCTTGTTTTTGGAAGAACAAGGGAATGCAGTGGCCGATCTTGACCTGAAAGACGCTTGGGCGCCCGCGCTACAAGTTGGCGTGCGCTATCAACTGAGCGAAAAATGGTTTGCGAATGCGGATATACGTTACACGCCCTTCGAAACAGATATCTCTGGCACCCTCGGAGGCGCGCCCGTCAACGGCAAAGTGTCGGTGGATCCGACAATCCTCAACATCGGCGTTGCTTACCGCTTCTAGGGCTATGCCATGACAGACCTGCCGCGCAAAACGGCGGGCGATGAAGGGCCCTTGGATATGTAGACGCCTGGCTTGGGATTTTGCCACCAAGAAGAGACGGATACCACCGAGGGAACACAGTTTCCGAAATAGTTTAATCAGGACGCTGTGGCACAGTGTGTCAAGCGTGGCTCCTGCGGTCAGCGAAGTGGCTGAACCTCAGGGGACGAGCAAAAGATCGCCCGACACATGGAAGCTGCGGCTTGCGAAGTGGTCGCCCCACCGATCAAGGCGGCAGAACAAGCCAATAAGATCAAGCATTTAAAGCATGAAGTGGCCCGCGCGGCAAAAGCGCGGGCCATTTTGAAACGGGGCCGCACACGGCGCGTTACAGCGCCCCCTTTCAGGATCATGCGCTGCATGGCCTGCCGAACCGTGAGTGAGATAGGTGTTTATCACAACGCATATATTACAACGCATCGTCCGGAATTTTTAGGGCATGCGCAACGTCCTGCTCGGACTGTCCCTTTCCGTGCATTTCTATGGTTTTACGCGTGGCATAAAGAGCTGCTAAGCCGGTTGGCACACAAGCCCGCGCCAACCGAAGGATCCACCAAGCAACCGCAGCCCATGACCATCGCAACGGGCGCTGTTCCAAAGGCGCTCATTGCGACGTTATCATTGGATGCCCACGCGGGGGTTTTGGTCAATAATTGGTTGGATTTGCCTCTGCATCGGCGCGACTGCGGATCAGGGCGCTGCGCTCGAAGGTCATAAAGACAACTCCATCTTGACGCAGACCCTTTGTCCGGACCGTCACGATCCCCTGCCCGGGCCGCGATTTGGAGGGCCGTTTTGCGAGAACCTCGCTCTCGGCATATATTGTGTCGCCAGAGAACACCGGTGCGAGCAGTTTGATGTCCTGAAAGCCGAGATTGGCAATGGCCTGCCCGGAAACCTCTGGCACGGTCATGCCCAACACGATTGCGATTGTGAGCCCGCTGTTCACCAACATTTTCCCGAACTCAGTCTGGGAGGCAAAATGCGCATCGCAGTGCAGCGGATGGTAATTCATCGTCAGCAATGAAAACTGGGTGTTGTCCGCATCGGTGATCGTGCGCCCCGGCCGGTGCTCATATACGTCACCCACTTCGAAATCATCGTAGTATAGCCCAATCTGAGCCCGGAATCTTCGTGGCGCGATCTCTCTCATGCTTGCCCTCCAAAGGCCTCTACGCAGATGTCACAGGCACCAAAACAAGGCAAATTATTTTTCCTAGATGTGCCTTGTGTAGCAATACCCTGTGCTAAACGAATATATCTTCACACTTTTCAGCCGACGTCAAAATGCGGCGTGTCTGCATCATAATCGACGTCAGTTCCCTTCGCCAAACAATCGCGGTGAGAACGCCAACCGCAAGCGGTAAGCCGGCGATGACATTCATAATAGACGCGCCAACACACGCGGAAATGCCTTTGGCGGCGGCCTTGCGTTGGTTGTCCCTGCCATAGGTGTCTGCCGTCACAATATGTTTTCCGAACACAGGCTTGAAGAAGGGCACTTGGCCCGTGCCGGTCATGCCTCGCTCCGCTTGACCAATTGCCGCGCGATGATAATCCGCTGCATTTCGTTTGTGCCTTCACCAATGCAGGTCAGCGGAGCATCTCGATATAGCCGTTCGATATCATACTCTTTGGAATACCCGGAGGCGCCGTGGACGCGCATACTTTCGATGGAGTTCTCCAAGGCAGCTTCCGATGCAAAATATTTGGCCATGCCGGCTTCCATATCCACCCTTTGGCCGGAATCGAATTTTCGTGCAGCGTCCAAGGTTAGCAAGCGCGCGGCCTGTGCGCGTGTCGCCATATCTGCCAATTTCAATTGAATGGCTTGGTGTTCTGCGATGGGTTTGCCAAATGTCTTGCGCAGCTTGGCGTAGTCGACCGCCAATCGAAGCGCGCCTTCGGCGATCCCGACGCCGCGTGACGCAACATTGATCCTGCCCAGCTCAAGCCCGCCGGTGGCCTGATAGAACCCCTGCCCTTCGGTTTCGCCGATCAACTGGTTCGCCGGCAGTTCATAGTTGTCAAAAACAAGTTCTGCGGAATCAATCGATTGGTAGCCAAGCTTTTCGAGCTTGCGGCCCACGGTGAAACCCTCGCGTTTATCCGCAATCATCAAGCTCATGCCCTTATGGCGAGGTTCGATGTCTGTGTCGGTCTTGACCAGAAGGGCAAAAACCGATCCATGAATTCCGTTGGAAATCCATGTCTTTGTGCCGTTGATGATATACCCCGTATTGGTACGCTTGGCCGTCACGCGAAGCGCCTGTAGGTCAGTTCCCGCATCGGGCTCCGTCAGGGCGAGGCCACCGCGCAACTCGCCACTCGCAAGCTTGGGCAGCCAATGCTGTTTTTGCTCTTCCGTTCCGAATTTCTCGATCGCAAGACACAGCATGAGGTGGGAATTGAAAATCCCGGTGATCGACATCCAAACGGCGGAGATTTTCATGACGATTTTGGCGTAGGTCTCGGCAGGCAATCCCAACCCGCCATAGGCAGGGCTGACGGTTGCACCAAACAAGCCGAAATCAGCCATCTGGGCGACAAGCTCCTCGGGCCATTCATCCGCGTGATCAAACTTTTTGACAACAGGCCGAACGTCTTTTTCGACCCATCTGTCAATCGTGTCCAAAAGCGCCTGCTCGTCCTCTTGCGCGATCATCATTCCCCCCAGACTTCCATTCACACACCTTGATTTATAAGAAAACTTTACCGCGCTTCAGCTTATACTTGCAAACTTGGCAGTCAATAGATGCCGGCACAGGTCCGTTCATATCATAGGTGCGCTTCAAAAAAGCAGCCTCTGACAACCGATCCGCGCCGGCAGCCTGCCGTTCCATATGCGCTCACATCTTCCATTGAGCCGATCGCCGCGCGACCAATGCCGAATTGTGCCCCTATCCCGACAAAGGAAGCGGTATCCGCCGTTCCCGACGCGAAATTGGCCATAGGGGAGAACGCGTCATGGCGCGCGCCAACTCTTTTGTCGGCGCGCGCCATGATCTTTTTCGCGGTCGTCTCGCTCGGCGTTACCCTGCGATCTGACTGGCGTTGACAGACAGTTCCCTGGCTACAAGAAGCTGGGCAACCACAGAGCCAGTTCCGGGAAGAGGAACAGCACGAACAGCACCAACACCTCCAAGCAGATGAACGGAATCGCCGCGCGGTAGATCGCAAGCATCGAGATCGATTCCGGCGCCACACCGCGCATCACGAACAGCAAAAGTCCAAAGGGCGGTGTCAACAGGCTGACTTCCATCACCACCAGAAACAGGACACCAAGCCAAAGCATGTTCACGTCTTGCGCATGTGCAATGGGCAAGAAGAAAGGCAGAGTGACCAACAGCATGCTGACCTGATCCATGAACGCGCCCAGAAAGATCAACACACAAAGCATCATCAAAACCGCACCAAAGGCGGTCAGATTCAGCCCGTCCACAAAACCCAGCATCCCTTGAATGGCCCCGGACAGGGACAGGAGTTGGGAGAAGGTGGTCGAGCCGGCCACGATGAGCAAGATCATCGAAGCAACCTTGGCCGTTTCCGAAAGCGCGGTATTCAGGACATCGAAAGACAGCGACCGGTAGGCTGCCGCTGCGATCACCGCCGCCACACAGCCAATCGCGGCGGCCTCGGTTGGCGATGCGATGCCTCCAAAGATGCTGCCCACAACGGCCACGAAAATCAACATCAGCGGCAAAACGTAAACCAGGAACGGGCGCCATTTTTCGCGGCGCGTCAGGGTTTCTACGCTTTCCTGAACCGGTGCCAATTCGGGATTGATGGTGCAACGGATCAGCACATACCCCAAAAACAGCGCGGCCATCAACATACCCGGCATGAGCCCCGCCACAAGAAGCGACGAGATTGGAATATAGGCAAGACTGCCAAGCAGCACCGCCAACGCCGAGGGCGGGATCAGCATGGCAATCCCCCCGGTCGCCATGATCGGACCCATGGCGATGCCCGGATCATAGCCCCTTTTGAGCATGTCCGGCAAAAGAACGCCGCCCATCAGAGCCGTATTGGCAATGGTCGAGCCGGTGAGCGATGAAAAGATGGTGCCGCCAGTGATGGCCACGACCGACATGCGGCCGGGAACCCGCGATATCAGAATATCGACGGCATTGATCGCCCGAAAAGCGACTTTCGACTGAAACAGGATCTCCCCCATCAGCAAAAATAACACCACAGGCAGGAAGGAAAACTTGGCCACGGATTCAAACATTTCTCCGGACAAGAATTCCAAAGATCCGGTGCCGCCCATGAACACCACCATGCCGATCAGATTGGCACCAATGAAAGAAAAGGCGACCGGCAAGCCGATAGCCATACCAACCGCGATGATGGCAAGCATCAACAAGAGCGCGAGATACCACTCCATGCTTAGAACCCTCCCGAGACAGGAGCCGCATCGGCGGCATCCGGTTTACTGTCGACGATGCGCAGCACAAATTCGATGGCCATAAGCAAGAACGAAGCAGGTATGACCGCCAAAAGCGGCCATTCCGGGATCACCAGGCTTTTGTAGATGGCGCTATTGCTTTCGAAGGCGTTGTAAGCGGCGCCCGCGCTGAAATAGGCAATGGACAGACACACCGTGAGACCGACAAAATCGGCGAACATGTCAAGCGCCCGCGCGCCCGCACGCGGCAAAGTCTTGGAAAGGATATCGATCTTGACATGAAGTCCAAGCCGGAGCACCCAAGGTGCGGCGGCGAATGCCCCCACATAGATCGAGTATTCTGCGACCTCGCCCACCCACTCAACCGTGGATACACCGATCAGCCGTAAGACGATATTCATCGACACCGTGACGGCGATAAAACCCACCAAAACACCAAAAAACAACACAAACCCCTTCAGCACACTATCGTGTACCGCGCGAACATGTCGCAACATTTCAGACACCTCCCTATATTCTTGGCAAAATCGCGTGCGGCCGCACGCGATCACATGAGACATGCACGTGGCCGCAAAATGCCGCCACGTGCGGGGGTTCATGGCCGGGTAATAAATCCGCGAATTTCGTCCGCGACCGTCGCATTGATTTTTCTGGCTTCTTCCCAACCGACACGACGCGCCGTCTCGCTCCAGATCTTGGCTTGGTCAGGCGGCAACACGATGGTCTCGATACCCGCTTCCGTCTGCCGCGCAATTTCCTTGGCGTCATTTTCGGCAACAAGGTAGTTCCCTTGTTCAAGTTCAAGCATCATCTCGTTGAGCATCGCCTGTTGTTCTTCCGACATGCTTTCCCATAGCTTGAGATTCATCAGCACGTGGCCGTTACCGGTAAAGAACCCCGGTTCGACCCGATATTTTGTCACCTGATCCCAGCTATAATCGAAGATCCCCTCAGCAACCCAACCGAAGCCGTCCACAACGCCGCGCTCCATGAGCGTGTAAACTTCGGGCACAGGCGCCGAGTGTGTCGAGGCTCCGAGTTCTGTGAAAAACGCCTGATAAGCTGTGGACACGCGGATATCGATACCGCTGAGATCGGCCGAATCCACTGGCTTGTTCAGGTAGAGATAATAGGGCGACGTGTCATAGGTGCGGCCCAGATAGTGCAAGCCCTTTTCGGCATGCAACTTTTGAATATATTCGTACCCGCCATTTTGGCGAAGCTCGGCAATATCCACCTCGGACAACTTAAAAAAGTCGGCCTCAGGCAGAACATTCGTGTACCAGCCGCCGGTGACGTAGGCCATGCCGTAAACGCCGCCCTTGACCTTTTTGACGATCTGCACCGGGCTACCGATGGCCGGCGCACCGCCCAGATAGTCGATCTGCACAAGCCCTTTGCCGCGCTCGTTCAGCTTGTCAATAAAGTCCTCATAGCGCGATGCAATGATCGATCCGGCGGTCCAGCCGCTCACAGCACGGATTGTTACCTCTTCGGCCATTGCCGGAACTGACAACGCCAGAAGCGACAAGGCCGCAACAGTGTTCCTCTTCAGAGCCTTTAACATGGTATTCTCCTCCCTTTGAATGATTGTGGTGTCCGGCCTTTACGGCCGGTTCACCTGCTTTTTAGTGCTTCAGCGGTCAAATGAGCCCTGATTGACCTCGTCCGAAACGGCGTTCCATCTGCGTGCAGCTTCCACGGTGCCTTCAAGATAGGCTTTAGGCATCAGATCAAACGGAGGCCGCGTCGGGCCCGCATTGATGTAACCCGCCGCGTTGAACCGTTCCTTTTCCAACGGAATATTATACTTCGAAAACTCGCGGAAATCGCCGTTGGGAAAGAAGGTCTCATAGCTCCAGGTGATCCGATCTGTGAGCTTCTGCGCCATTTCGTCTTCACCGGCGGTGATCAAATCCCGCAGTTTGGTGCAGGGCGCCATGCCGCAGCTTGCAGATCCGGCCCAGGCCGCCACGGATACATCGGCGTCGATTTCGCGGGCTTTCAGCCAATCGCGCTCCAGCGGCAACAACCGGATGCGCCCCTTCACGGCCTCAAGGCTACGTGCGTAGATATCATCCACGCCGATGGTCTTGGCGGCAACGAGTTGAGGGATCTCGGCAAGCTGGCCCCAAGTCTCCGGGGTGATCCGCCCTTTGAAGGCTTCGGGGTTGTCATAGATCACGATGCCAAGTTCCGGCACGGCTTCGGCCACGTCGCGATAATATTGCACGATCGCTTCCGGCGCCAGTTGGCACCACATCGGCCGCCCCAGCATGGTTCCCTGCGCACCAAGGTCGCGGACAAACTTCATCCGTTCGATGGTTTCGCGTGTGCTCTGCATGGTCGTCCCGATGCAAACAGGAACGCGTCCGGCCACCTCTTCGACCACCGCAGTCACATAGACTTTCCATTCCTCGGGGGTGAGCGTGGCTTCTTCGCCGAAGGTGCCGTTGGTCAGGATGGCGTCCACGCCATCTTCGATGATCTGGTTGACGGCGCGGCGTGTTTCTTCAACATCGATGGCGACACCGTCATACAGCGGGTCGGCCGCTTCAGGCGTGCTGCATGAGGGGATAATTCCCCAAATTCCTGTCACGTCTGCAACCGTAAGTCGGCATTTGTTGGCGTTGGGCATTACTTTTCTCCAAATAGTGTCAAAACACTGGCCGTCCGTGTCTTCCTGCACTTGAGTCACGGCCACTACGTCGGAGCAGTCTAGGGACAGCAAAGAAGATGGCGCTACTGGGCGTTTGGACATAGAATAACGCGATTCAGACAAAAGGCCGCCTTCATGCAATACCTCCCACCGAACAGTTACGACAAACCCGGGGCGCTGATCTCCTTTACCGTGCGCCAATGTGCGAACCTCACGGCCGTGCCACGCCATAGCCACGCGCACCCGCAACTTCTCTATACCACAACCGGATTTCTTCAGGTGCGCACTGACGGCGGCAAATGGGTGGTGCCCAACGGTCAGGCCTTTTGGCTGCCGGCAGGCGTGCCGCACGATGTTATGTGCAACGGCAGCGTGACCATGCACAGCCTGTTTTTTAACACCTCTGGCGGCGCCGAATTTCTCGACACCTGCAGCGTGGTCACAATTTCCCCGCTGCTCAAAGAGCTGATCCTCTACACCACACGGTCGGTCGACACGCTGGAGGCCGACGCGTCCGAGCGCCTGATTTCGGTCATTCTGGATCAGGTCAGCCATCTCCCCGCCGAACCCCTATTCTTGCCAGTGGCGAGTGATTCCCGGCTGAAACCCATCATCGACGGGCTTCTGGACGATCCCTCCGACACGCAGTCGCTCGACACTTGGGCCGAGGAAGTGGGCAGCTGTTCGCGCACCCTGTCGCGGCTGTTCATCACACAAACCGGTCTGTCCTTTGGCAGGTGGCGCGAACGGGCGCGGGTGATCGCGGCGCTGAAAGGATTGTCGGAAGGGCGCAGTGTCACCGAAATCGCTTATGAGCTGGGCTACCGGTCACAAAGCGCTTTTATCAACATGTTCAAACGGACAACCGGACGCACGCCCGGGAAATTTTTCACAAGTTAACGGCCAACCTATCGCACATGCCTTAAGGCTAATGGTCGGTTACGGAATGCATTTGCGCGGGTCGTTTTTCTGTCGCGACAGCACCGAACCTTGGGTGAGTACGGCGCCCCGGATCACCGGCGCGGGCCACAATAGCAACGGGCTTTCGCGCCGCTGCGCCTGCTATTGCCCCCGAGAATGGCGTTTGGCCTGCGTCCTCCGGCAGGCACCCGCCGCGTCGCATGGCAAGTGGCGTTTATTTAGCGGGCGCCAGACCGGCGAAGGCAACCCGCCAAAGGCAAAGACCCGGTGTGTCGCGCGACGAGATGACAGAGTGGGCAATACCGAAATCGTACCGATGAATCACAAGGCGCAATGAGAACCGCAGTGCGGCGCCTTCATGTCCGATGCCATTTGGGCCACGGCATCGAACATCAATTCTTCACCGGATTACGAGGACATTACTCGGGGAAGCCAGGTAATGATTGCCGGGAAGGCAAACAGGATCGCAATCGTGACGATCTCCATCAAGACAAACCAGAACGCGCCTTTGAACACCTCGGGCAACGGCGTTTCCCGGTCAATACCGGCGATGACATAGACGTTAAGCCCGACAGGTGGCGTGATCAGCCCGATTTCGCACATCTTGACCGTCAAGATCCCGAACCAGATCGGATCGAAGCCCAGTGATTGCACCGCTGGAAACATAATCGGAATTGTGATCGCCATCATCGAGAACGCATCGAGGAACATACCCAACGGCACGAGGACCAGCAGCAGCATCGCAACGATCAGGTAAGGATCCAAACCGGACTGCACCACCGCCTGCGCCAATTGGTTGGGCACCTGGATCAGCGTTAGGAAATAGCTGAAGATTGCGGCTCCGACCATTGTAAACAGGATCATCACCGTCGTGTCGATTGTCGAACGGAAGCTTTCGACAATCCGCCCCATCATGCCGGGCCAACTTGGCCGATGCGAGAGCAGCATGAGAAAGGCAACGAAAGCCCCTAATGCGCCCGCTTCGGTCGGTGTCACAAGCCCCAGATAGATGCCGCCCATGACCACGAGGAAAAGCACCGCAACCTGCCACGCCTTGCGGGTTTCGCGCACCGCGACCCCCCAAGAGGCGCGCGGGGAAACAGCCGCGCGCGCCGGACCGCGCCGGGCAATGATATAGATGCCGACCATGAAAACAAACATCGTGAGCAGACCCGGCAGAAATCCCGCGATCAGCATCTTTCCCGCAGAGGTTTCGGTCAGCGCCGCATAGAAAATCAACAAGACACTGGGCGGAATGAGAACGCCGAGAACCCCACCCGCAGCCACGGCCCCCGCCGACAGGCTGCCAGCATAACCGGCTTTTTTCATTTCCGGAATCGCCACCGAACCAACCGTTGCGGCGGTCGCCACGCTGGATCCGGATGTCGCGGCAAAACCGGCGCTGGTCAGGATCGACGCCATCGCCAAACCACCCGGAAGATGCCCCACCCATCGGCTGGCCACATCAAACAGTTTCTTGCCGACTTCGGCGTGCTGCGCAAAGCTGCCCATGAGAATGAACAGCGGAATGATGGTCAGCGTGTAAACCGCAGTCGTCGAATAGGAAATCGATTTGAGCCGGGTCATCAAAAAGTGCAGATCTTCGACCATGATGATACCGGCGGCCCCTGAGAGGGCCAGCGCCGCAAACACCGGCGTGCCAAGCGCCATCAACACAAAGATCATTGCCACGGCGATATACGGGGCGAAATTGGGATCCATCGTTTTTCCTTAGGTCAGGTGGGGCCGGGTTCGGTGCCGGCTTGCTGCTCCGGTTCACCGAAGAGCAAGGTTTGCAGGGACTGGACCGCCATCTGAATGCAGGCGAACCACAGTCCGATCGCGAGACTGGCCTTGGTCCACCAGATCGGGATCTTGATATAACCCCAGCGAAATTCGAGGATTGAAATCGAATAGATCGCCTCGTTGGTCGCCGGGATTGCCAACATCAGCAATCCAAGCGCGCCAAGGCCCCAGCCAGCACCAACCACCCCGGAGCGCAACCGCCGGGGGAGTTTGTCAGTCAGCACCGTCACGCGGATATGGGCGTCATCGCGCTGCGTCCAACCCGCGCCGAGAAAGACGATCATCACCAAAGCAAGTTCGGTGAACTCGAACACGCCGGAAATCGGGCTTCCGGTGACGGCGCGGGTGATGATGTCCAGCGTGATTCCAAACATCAAAAAAGCCAGAAACAACATGGCGACCGCACCCAGCACGTCGGACACCCATTTAAGGATCCTGTTCAAAAACTGCATCATCCAGTCCTTCGCTTGGTACGGTCGCCACGCTCCATCAGGAGGCCTGACTGATTTCATAAGGGCGCTTCAACGTGGCCTTTGCGTCATATTTGGCGATGGCATCATCAATCAACGACTGCATTTTCTCGCCGTCGATGCCGGCCTGTTTCGCCGGACCATCCAGCCAGGCATTGACCTGCGCGGGCTGGACGAGCTCTCTGGCCAGGGCCTTTTGATCGTCCGGAATGGTGTGCAATGTCACACCCTCTGCCTCGGCAATCTTAACGTATTTCGCGAGAATTTCTTCGTAGATAGCACTGAACTTACCGCCATAGATTTCATCGACGATTCCGTCAGAAACCTTGCGCACATCCCCGGGCAATCCGTCATAGACCTGCTTGTTCATGATCGTGGTTGCCGGCGCGTGCGGGCCATCGCCGATGTCATAGAATTCTGGCGCGGTTTCGTGCAATTTGTAGGCAATCGCAGTCACGAAATCAAAACCGTAGACCCCATCGAGAATACCGCGTTCCAGAGCCTGATAAACCTCGGGCGCCGCCATCGGAATCGCAGTGCCGCCCAGCGCCTCGACCACATCGGCGGAAACGCCATAGGCGCGGATGCGCTTGCCCTTGATATCTTCGATGGAATTGATCGGTTCGCGCAGGATCATCGGCGCATAGTTCCAATTGGTCCAATACAACACCTTAGAGCGATGACGGTCTTCCCATTCCGCGCGCAGGGGATCGAATTGCTCATAGACATCGCGGCAGACCTGCTGCAACGCATCGGCGCGGTTCATGCGGAAATACCATTCCAGGCCACGGGTCACCGGCAGCTCGGCCTGATAATATCCCGGCGAGATGAGTGTCATTTCCGAAGTTCCATCGCGCGAGGCGGCAAGATGTTCGCCAACCTTGTTCAGCGATCCGGACCAATACCGGCGGATATTCACCTCACCCTCGGTTCGTTTTTCCAGTTCATCGAGATACCACCGGTCAATCCAGGACGGGCCGGCGGTTTCCGACACGTAGCTGTCGAATTTCAGCGAGGTTGCCGCCCGCGCGAGCGACGGTGCCCCCATGACCAAGGCACCCGACGCGGCGGCCGCCCCTGACGTGATAAATGTTCTGCGTTTCATGTCTCTCTCCCTTTGTTTGCGGACCCATCATATCGGGACAGGCCCGGTTGTTCCTGTTGGCCCATGCCGCCCGTTCGTCTTTAATCCTGGGCGACACGTTCCCGCAGGGTGGTTTTCAGAACCTTCCCGTAGCTGTTCTTGGGCAGATCCTGCACAAAATGATATTGCTTCGGCTTCTTGAACGAGGCCATCCGCTGCTTGCACCAGCGATCAAGCTCCGCCGTATCGCAGGAGGATCCCTCACGCAGTACGACAAAGGCAATCACGTCTTCGCCCCACTCCGGGCTCGGTTTACCAATCACGGAAACCTCGAACACTTGATCATGGGCCAAAAGCGTTTCTTCGACCTCGCGGGGATAAATGTTGGTGCCGCCAGAAATGATGACATCCTTGGAGCGGTCGGTCAGGGTGACAAACCCATCCGGATCCATGGACCCCAAATCCCCGGTGCGCAGCCATCCGTCCACAATCGCGGCAGCGGTGGCCTCGGGGTTGCGCCAATAGCCTTTCATCAGCGTATCACCGGCGAGCGCGATCTCGCCCACCTCGCCGCGCGGCACTTCACGCATATTCTCATCCACGATCCGCACCTTGACGCCGACCTGTGCAAACCCGACCGAGACGCGGCGGGCATCTGCATTGGGATGTGTGGTATCGGCCACCAGTTTGCGGGGCAAGACGGTGATCGTCATCGGGCTTTCCCCTTGGCCGTAGATCTGGACAAACCGCGATCCAAAACGGCTCAGCGCCTCTTCGATATCGGCCAGATACATCGGGCCGCCGCCATAGATGATCGTCTTGATGCCCTCACCATTATATCCGGTTTCAGCAGCATGGGCGATCTGGCGCTTGACCATGGTGGGCGCGGCGAAGAACACCAAATTGCCCAGCTCCTGTGCCAGCCCGGCAATCTCTGCGGCGTCGAACCCGCAGGACGGCGGTATGATGTGACAGCCCCCGGCCCGCACGATCGGAAAATGATAGAGCCCCGCACCATGCGACATCGGGGCAGCATAGAGCGAATTATCCTCTGCCGAAACCGCGTCCACATCCATCGCATAAGCCAGCGACATCGCCACGATGTTGCCATGTGTCACCATGACCCCTTTGGGGCGGCCGGTGGTACCGGAGGTATAAAACAACCACGCCACATCGTCGTCTGCGGTTTCTACGGGAGGCGTCACAGTTGCGCCCTGTGTTGCGGCCTCTACCAGACCGGACTCGCCGATACCGCATTCGATGCACCCGCCTTCAAGATCGTCCGCATCGGGATAAACCGCGCCGGTTTCGGTGATCACGGCCTTGGCGCCGGAATCGCTGATGATCCACGCGGCCTCACGCGGATGCAGTTTGTAATTGATCGGCACGACGATCGCGCCAATCCAGAGCGCCGCATGGAGCGCTTCGAGATATTCAGGGCAGTTGTGCATGAACACCGCCACCCGATCGCCTTTTTTGATCTTGAGCACATCGGCCAGATACTGCGCCATTCCTATGCTGCGGCTTGCAAAACCGCCATAAGTCGCGTGCAGCCGGGTGCCAAAGCGGATCGCCGGCGTTTCAGGACAGGCCAGCGCCGTTTGATAAAGCCAACTTGCAATATTCATGCAACGGATCCCTCTTGCGCTTCGAGAACAGAAACATAATTTGCCACGGCCGATCCCCCCATATTGAAGACCAACCCCAGAGCGGCGCCTGGCTTTTGCATATCTGCGGCCTGACCGGTCAATTGCCGGTAGGCCAAAGCATGCATGGACACACCGGTGGCACCGACCGGATGCCCTTTGGCCTTGAGGCCACCGGAGAGGTTCACCGGAAGCGCCCCGTCACGATAGACGATCCCCTCCTCAATCGCGCGTGCCCCCTGCCCCTTCGGCGCGAGGCCCATCGCCTCATAGGTCAGCAATTCGGCAATGGTGAAACAGTCGTGAACTTCGGCGAAATCGATGTCTCCAAGCGTCACGCCAGCGGTTTCAAAGGCTTCGGCGAAGGCCCGCTCCGGTCCTTCGAAAGCAAGAAAATCGCGGCGCGACATCGGCAGGAAATCACTCACATGCACGGCGGCGCGGATACCAACGGATTTGGCGAAGTTTGCCGCATTGTCGTTGATCGTCATAACCAATGCGGCGGCCCCATCGGTCACCAAAGAGCAATCGGTCAGCCGCAGAGGCGGCGCGATCTCGGGGTTGGAGTTGGAGGTGGTGCTACAATGCTCAAAGGTAAATTCCTTATGCATCTGCGCCAACGGGTTAGCCATCGCATTGGCGTGGTTCTTGACCGCGATCCGCGCCATCGCATCCAGCGGGCTGGCATAGCGTGCGTCATAATCGCGGGCCGCCACACCGAACACCTGTGGAAAGCTCAGCGCGGCTTCGGCCGGATCGTTCTGATAGCCGGCACCGGCAAGCGCCTGTGTCACGTCGCGGGTTGACCGGTTGGTCATTTTCTCGGCTCCGACGACCAAAACGGTGCGGGCCTTGCCTGCCTTTATCGCATGGATCCCCGCATGGATCGCCGCCGACCCCGACGCGCAAGCATTTTCCGCGCGCATACCCGGTGTGAAGCGCAATTGCGGATAGGCTTGATGGATCAATGAAGAGGCAAATCCGTCCGTCACCAGACCCGAATTGAAATGCCCCAAGAATACCGCGTCGATATCGGCAGGATCAATGCCCGCCTCCTCGACGGCTTCGCGTGTTGCTGCGACGATCAAATCTTCGAGATTTTCTTGCAGCCGACCAAATTTTGTGTGGCCGCTGCCGACGATGGAAATTCCGGTGCTCATGATGTTCTCCCCCAAAGTGTCAGATTACAATAACGCTAGGTTTCTATGGCGCTATTGGTAGAATTACGTATTGTGCTACGTGGCTATACGTAGATCCCCAAGGGGAATGACCCATGATCGACACATCGACGACGGACACATCGACACCGCAAAAGGCGGCAATGCTTGGTTTTCTGGAATCACCGGTGGCACAGATCGTCGTGCGGTATCGCCGGATCATTGAAGCCAACAAGGCGGTCGAACGTCTGTTCGGGTGTCCCCGCGAGGAATTGGCGAACCGCTCAGTGCAGCGGCTTTATCCCACGACCGCCGATTTCAACCAGATCGGCGAACGGTGTGAAATGCGGATGCGCGCGACCGGCGACAGCTATTATGAAGATGAACGCTTCATGCAGACCTTTGATCAGAAAATCTTCTGGGTGCGCGCCAAAGGCATGACCCTGACCCCCGAGGATCCCTTCGCCTTGATGATCTGGAGTTTCGAAAAAATCTCTCACAAATCCTATCGCTCCGTCGATATCAGCCCACGTGAACGGGAGGTGGCGCATCATCTGGTCAATGGCAGCACATCGCGTGAAATTGGCGAAGCTTTGGGGATTTCTCACCGCACGGTCGAGGTCCATCGCGCCCGTCTTATGCGTAAATTCAACGTCAAAAACACCGCTGCATTGGTGTCTGAAATTGTGCATGCGGTCTGAACATACGCCTTTAATCCGCCCTCCCAAACTGGACGGCGCAGGAATACCCCAATGGCACGCATTGGCACAGATCGATTGGCGCGGCTCTTGCACGTGATGCGTCACAGCGCGGCATCGCGGGGTAACGTTTAACGACACTGATGTGGTCCCTGTCGGCGATATGGTCGTTTTCGGCTCCCGAGCGCATGTATGCCCGCCCATGAAAGATTGAGCGCGGCGTCAAGCCATGCGGTCAATGCACGACATATGCCCCGTTCGGTCAATAAAACCGCGTCAGAGCGGGGATTGCCTTGCTTGACACGGGCGCGGCCCCATAGAGGTTGCGGTCGGTTTTCGACAACTTGCGCCATGTTATTGCTTGCTATTGCGCGCCCTGCGGCGATGCCTTGAGCCCGTCACCGGCGATCCGGCGACCGCTGTTACAGCATCCCCGCGAGGGTCTGCCGGACCAAATCCGGCAACCGCGCAAAATCGGAGAATGCGGCGTGATGCGCAATATCGGCGACAGAGGATCTCCGGTATCCTTCGGTAAACAGCAAAAACGGCACGGCAGCGCGCTGCGCGGTTTGTGCGTCGACCTCGCTGTCCCCGACGTAGATTTGCGGCCCTGCGCCCAGAGCCTGAAAGGCCGCATGCAACGGGGCCGGATCGGGTTTGCGCAGGGCCAGACTGTCGCCGCCCAAAACCACTTCAAAAAAACCGGCGAGGTCAAGATGGTTGAGAACGGCGCGGGTGGGGGCAATCGGTTTGTTGGTACATATCCCGAGGCGATGCCCCGCCCGTGCAAGGGCGGTAAGCGCCGACCCGACGCCTTCGTATGGTTTGGTCAATTCAACCGCCTGCTCATACTGGCGAAGAAAGGCCGCGAGAAGCCGCGTTTGTTCTGCATCTGCAATGCCGCGTGCGGCACGCATCCTTTCGACAAACACCGCCGCGCCATTGCCGACAAATGCACGCGTATCCGCAAGAGAGATCGGAGCGTGACCCTCGGCTTCAAGCAGCTGATTGCCGATGCCATGCAGATCGGGGGCGCTGTCGATCAGCGTGCCATCGAGATCAAAAACGATGCGGGCCATTGGCGTCCTCGGGCAAGCAAATGTCAAAGTCAGGCGCACAGTAATGCGCCAGAGCCGCGCCGCAAGAGACATTCACCGGTAAAAAGCAGGGCGGCACTCGCGACAAGCAGGGATCCGGCACCGCCTTGCATTGCGGCCATGGAGTGCGTATCCCTCGCCCATTACAAACGGGGTTGGATTACGCCATGTTAAAGAAACTCGCCGCTGCCTTCAACGACCTCGAACGCGGGCGGCGTGGCAGCTTTGGCAACGACATTTCCACGCCCGAGAACCGCAGGGCAGCATTATGGCATTTCCATTTGTTCGACCACGCGATTTTGCGCGGTCTGTGGACCAATCTGGAACAGATCGCACCGGGCGTCTGGCGGTCGAACCAACCCTCACCCGCGCGCATCGAACGTTATGCGAAAATGGGGATCAAAACCATTTTGAACCTGCGCGGCACGCCCAAAGTCAGCCACTATCTTCTCGAAGAAGAAACCTGCGCGGCGCATGGGATCGAATTGGTCAGCATTGCATTGGCGGCCCGCGCGGCCCTGCCCAAGGAAAATTATCTGGAGGTCATCGACCTGTTGGACCGGCTTGAAAAACCGTTCCTGTTCCATTGTAAATCGGGGGCAGATCGCGCCGGATTGGTCGCCGCACTCTATTTGCTTCACGTGGAAAACGCCCCGCTCGACGTAGCGCGCAAGCAACTCAGCTTGCGATTTTTGCATTTGAAATCAACGAAAACCGGTGTGCTCGATCATATTCTGGATTGTTACGAGGCCGACATGGCCCGTCTTGGCCCGATGGGCATTCGCGATTGGTTTGCCGATCACTACGACCAAGCCGCCGTGCGCGCCAGCTTCAAACCATTGTGGAACCGCTCGTAACCGCGCCGCCCGTGCGGCCAAAGCGGCCAACTTGACGCTCCTCGCTGCGCAGCATAGGCGAAGGGGGCGTTGCGGCCTGCGGCGCGTATTCTGCCCGCATCTCAACTCGACCCATACACGCCGGACATCATGACGCCCCTGCCCCCTCTTCTTCGCCTCTATCTTGGCCTGTCGCGGATCGCGGGCGGGGCTTACCAGATGGTGCACCGTCGCCGGATCACGGCCGGCAAAGAAGATCCCGCGCGGATTGGCGAGCGCTATGGCCGCACCAACGCGCCGCGCCCTGCGGGGCGGCTTGTCTGGTTCCATGCGGCCAGCGTCGGCGAAAGCCAATCCATATTGGAGTTGATCCGGCGTTTGCTTGGCGCGGCGCCGGACATCGAGGTTCTGGTAACCACCACCACCCGCAGCTCCGCCGCATTGCTGCAACGCGATTTGCCGCCGCGCGCACGACATCAATATTCGCCCGTCGATACCCCCGCCGCAACGCGGGCGTTCCTGGATCATTGGCGGCCCGATGTGGCGGTATTCACCGAAAGCGAGCTTTGGCCGCGGCTACTTTGCGAAGTGGAAGCGCGCGGTGTTCCGGCCCTTTTGATCAATGCGCGGGTGTCGCAAAAAACCGCCGGGATGTGGCACAAAATGCCGCGCACGGCGGCGGCGCTGTTATCGCCTTTTGCCCATATCTATACCCAAACCGGTGACACCGCCGAGGCCATGCGCGCCATTGGTGTGGCGGGTGCAAGGATCACCGTCACCGGATCGCTCAAAGAGGAATTGCCTCCCCCCGATGCGGAGGCAGAGGCGCTTGCGGCCCTGCGCAAGGCCATTGGTCCCCGGCCGGTCTGGCTCGCGGCCTCAACCCATGAGGGCGAAGAGATGCCCTTGATCGCAGCCCAGAAGATCATTTTGAACGCAGCGCCAGACATGTTGATGATCCTCGCGCCGCGTCATCCCGAGCGCGCCGATGAGATCAGCGCGATACTGCACGCGCAAGGGCTCGCCACCGCCAGACGCAGCGCAGGGGAACTCCCAGATGCACAAACGCAAGTCTATTTGGCCGATACACTGGGCGAAATGGGCCTATGGTATCGCCTTGCACCGATCGCGTTTATCGGCGGATCCTTGACCGAAATCGGCGGGCACAACCCCTATGAGCCACTCCGACTTGGTGCGGCGCTGATCACCGGCCCCCATGTGGGCAACTTCGCCGAGATTTACGCGCGTCTGGATGCGGCGGGTGCCGTAGCGCGCGCGCGCTCGGCGGATCAGATTGCCAAAGCCATTAGCGCGCTGCGCGACGAGACGGCCCGCACCGGGCAACAGGCCGCAGCGGCACAGGTGCTTGGCTCCGGCACAGCTGCGACCGACGCCTGCCTTGCGGCGATCCTTGATCAATTGCCGGCGGATTGAACGGCGCGCGCCACGGCTGCCCTGCGCTGACGCCCGTTGTCTCCGGTTGACCGTGCAGGCATTTACCCCAATATGACAGCAACGAACAAAGGCAGGGTAATCCATGACCACGACTGATGGCGGTTTGAACCATATGCTAACGGATATGGAGGCCGCGCCCGACCTTTATAAGCCTACAAATTTCTGGAACAGCGGCCTGGAAAGTATCGTCAAAGACATCGAAGCCGAGGGGATGGAAAATTTCCGCACCCATCCCTCTGCGGCGTTTTTCTATGTGCCGGTCTATGCGTCGAACACTCTGCGTAAATACGGCAAATACCTGTTGCCCGTGGTAGACCGGATGCGCCCGCGCAAACGCGCCAAGGCAATGGTGCGTTTGACGCGCTCGGACCGTGCACGGCTCGACTATCGGATATTGCGCGCCACCTCTGTCGCGGGTGGGCTCGATATCGACAGTGTCAGCGAAAGCGATGCCGGCGGCGGCGAGCGGTTCGAATTTGACGGCAAAAGCTACAGCCGGTCGATGCTCAACTACATGCGCGCGCTGAACCTGTTAAAAAAGACGGTAGACACTTCGGGCATCCGCTCGGTTCTGGAAATTGGCGGCGGGTATGGCACCTTGGGCGAGATATTGCTCAAGGCGCGGCCGGAAGACAGCATCTATGTCAACGTCGACATCCCGCCGGTAGCGGCGGTGTCGACCTATTACTTGCAACAGGTATTCGGCGCGGATCAGGTTTTGACCTACACCGACAGCCGGGAGATGGAAGAGATCGACCTTGAGGCCCTCAAAGGGCGCTACAAGGCCGTGGTGCTCTGCCCTTGGCAATTGCCAAAGCTCAAAGGCGCATTCGATCTTTTTGCCAATTTCATGTCGTTTCAAGAGATGGAACCCGATGTGGTGGCCAATTACATCTCTTTGGTGGCGCCTCTTACGGCGGCGCATGTGCTTACGCGCAACACCGCAGTGGGCAAGAAAATCGCACAAAAGGCCGGCGATATCGGAGTTTTCGAACAGGTCACAACCGGATTTATCGCAGACCAATTCCATGGCTTCGAGACTCTGGCCGCCGATGCCTTCGTTTACGGAGAAATGAACGACACGGGCAGCTATGTCTCGCAAGTCTTGGTGCTTGGACGGCAGGTCGCTTAACGGCCCACATCGCGCGGCGCGATGATTTACAACCACGGCAGGCGCGCGTAAAACCTACCTGAACACACGGGGCACGCGCCCTGAGCGACAAACCAAATAGCAATTAGGGGCAAGGCCAGTGCTGACCGGATCAACAATTCTTCTCACGGGCGGCACAGGTTCGTTCGGATCGCGTTTCGTGCCTATGACGCTCGAAAAATATAACCCGCGCCGGATCATCATTTATTCGCGCGACGAAATGAAACAATGGGAAATGGCCAAGGCCTATGGCGACGATCCGCGCATCCGGTTTTTCATCGGCGATGTGCGCGACCGCGAGCGGCTTTATCGGGCTTTGGACGGTGTGGATTACGTCGTTCATGCGGCCGCGACGAAAATCGTACCAACGGCAGAATATAATCCGTTTGAATGCGTCAAAACCAACATCAACGGCGCGATGAACGTGATTGATGCCTGCATCGACAAAGGTGTGAAACGCTGTGTCGCGCTTTCGACTGACAAGGCATCGAGCCCCGTAAATCTTTATGGCGCCACGAAACTGGCGTCCGACAAATTATTCGTTTCGGGCAACAGCTATTCGGGGGCGGATAAATGCCGGTTTTCGGTGGTCCGATACGGCAATGTCATGGGCTCGCGCGGCTCGGTCATTCCGTTTTTCCTGACCCTGCCGGACGGCAGCGAAGTGCCGATCACCGATCCGCGCATGACCCGTTTCATGATCACATTGGAGCAAGGTGTCGATTTGGTCTGGCACGCGTTTGACGATATGGTGGGCGGCGAAATCTATGTGCGCAAGATCCCGTCGATGGTCATCACCGACATCGCCAAGGCCGTCAAACCCGGCGCCGCACAAAAAGTCATCGGCATCCGTCCCGGCGAGAAGTTGCACGAGCAAATGATCGGTCCCGAGGACGCACCACACACCTATGAATACGACGATTACTTCAAAATCATCCCCGCGATCCACAATTGGTCAAAAGACCCCGTTCGGATCAAGGACGGCAAACAGGTGGCCGAAGATTTCACTTATGCCTCGGACAATAATGCCGAATGGATGAAGCCCGAGGAATTGTCGGCCTGGGTCGAGGCCAATCGCGAAAAGATCGGTAAGTTCTGATGATCCCCTACGGTCGGCAGGATATTTCCGAAGAGGATATCGCCGCCGTTGTGGCGGTGCTGCGCTCTGATTTCCTGACGCAAGGGCCTGCGGTGCCACAATTCGAAGCCGCGATTGCCACGCATTGCGGCGCGGACCATGCGGTCGCGGTCAATTCGGCGACCTCGGCGTTGCATATCGCCTGCCTTGCCCTCGGGCTTGGTAAGGGCGACCGCCTTTGGACTGTTCCGAACACCTTTGTCGCCTCGGCCAATGTGGGGCTGTATTGCGGTGCCACGGTCGATTTCGTGGACATCACGCCCGATACCTACCTCATGTGCCCCGAAGCTTTGGCGGAAAAACTCGCCGCGGCGGAGATCTCCGGCACCTTGCCCAAGGTCATCATCCCGGTACATTTTGCGGGCCAAAGCTGTGACATGGCGGCGATTGGTGCTTTGGCCAAACGCTATGGCGTGCATGTCATCGAGGACGCCTCGCATGCAATCGGCGCCACCTATCAAGGCGCACCCGTAGGCAATTGTGCCCATTCCGACATCTGTGTGTTCTCCTTTCATCCGGTAAAAATCATAACCACCGCCGAAGGCGGGTTGGCCACCACACAAGACGCCGCATTGGCGCAGCGGATGGATTTGTTCCGCTCGCATGGCGTCACCCGCGCGCCGGATTTGATGGTCGACGCAGAGGATCAAGGCGGGTGGTATTACGAGCAGGTCGCGCTTGGATATAATTATCGCATGACCGAAATGCAGGCCGCTTTGGGTGTCAGCCAAACCCGCCGTCTGGACGCCTTTGTCGCACGTCGCAACGCATTGGCCGCGCGTTATGATGCGCTACTTTGCGACCTTCCCATCACCCTGCCTGCGCAAAGCAGAGAAAGCTATTCGGCCTATCACCTCTACCCTATTCAGGTTGAAGACCGCGTCGAGGTCTTTGCCCATCTGCGCAACAATGGCATCGGCGTGAACGTGCATTACATCCCGGTCCATACGCAGCCGTATTACCGCGACCTTGGTTTCAAACGGGGCGATTTCCCCAATGCCGAACACTACTACCACCACGCAATCAGCATCCCGCTCTACGCCGGTCTCACCGAGGCTGATCAGGACAGTGTCAAATCGGTTTTGAAGGCCGCACTTGATGGCTGAGACCCCGACCCTTTTGGCCTATCTCAACGGAATGCCGGATGTCGAAAGCACCTATCCGGTGTTGGCGCGGGTGCATGCGCGGGGGCGGCTCAAGGTCAAAGCCTTGGTATATTCCAAGCTCCTGCGCAAGGAACAGCGGTTGACCGAGGCCTTCGAAGCCCAAGGGTTCATGCCCGAACCCGCCTCAAAACTGCGGATGAAATTGCTGTATCAACGCGACATTCGCCGGGCTGGCGCGGTATTGACCATCGCGGACCCCTATTGGGACACGACCACGCGCAAACAACGCGGCACTTACATCCTTAAAATCGGCCAGCAATGCATCTACTTGCAACACGGCGCTTATCAGCTGGGCGTCAACGCACCGTTGGTGGATCGCCCGCAAAATTACTATTCGCAAAAGCTTCTGTTTTGGGAACCCTTGGGCAAAAATCGCGAACTGTTCACTCCCGATGTCCCCGAAAAAATCGAGATCTGCGGCTTTACCAAACAAAATATCCTACCGCCCAACACCTGGGGGCCGGAGTTAAACGATTGGGTCGCACGGCATCCGCGCCGCTTGCTGGTTTGCCAATCCTTTCGCTGGGGCGGCGGGCGCTATAGCGCGGATCATATCCAACATTTCTATGACCTGATGGATGCGGTTTTGACCCGTCATCCGGACCTTGGGATCATCATCCGTTCGCACCGCGGGAAGGTGCGTAAAAACCACCGTTCTTTGGACAATGCCTTAGCCGCAAAACATTCCAACGTAATGTTTTCACACTACTATTCCGGCCCTCTGGCCAAGGCGACGATCCATGATGCCATTGATCTTTGCGACGGCATGGTCTCGCCCACGTCAACCACGGTGCTCGATTGCATTTACTCGGGAAAACCGGCGGCGGTCTTTGCCGAAGATGTCGATGTCTTTGCCGAATTGCCGCAGATCAGCGATCTGGCCAGCATGGAGGCCTTCATCGCCTCTATGGGAAAACCCGATCCGGTGATGGACGATGTGCGCACACGGTTTGGCGATTTTGACAGCAATCTGACGCGCGCCGCCGAAATCATCGAGCAGCAGGTTTTAGGCCACTAGGTTCAGCCCAACATATCCCATGTCAGCGCTTCCCCGCGCTTCAGATCCCGCCCGGCCGTGCGGCCCAGCACGGTATCATAGTGTTTCGGCGCCAGCCCGTGCCCTGGACGGATCGAGCGGACATTCTCCGGTGTCAATTCCGCGCCCGCCGCCACATCATCCACCACATAAAGCGAGCGGCGGAATTGCGCGTTGCTTCCGCCGACACCGGCACGATCATAGCGCGGTGCGCCCATCGCCGCGTGGGCCATCCGGGCATCATCAACCAATTGCTTGAACTCCTGCGGCTCCAGCGAGAAATCCGCATCCGGCCCGCCGTCCGAACGCGCCAAAGTCAGGTGTTTCTCGATGATTGTCGCGCCGCGTGCAATGCTGGCCACGGTCACCGCAGAGCCCAGCGTATGATCGGACAGACCGACCGTGACGCCAAATGCCGCAGCCAAAGCTTCAATGGTCTGCAAGCGCATTTCTTCGGGCTTGGCCGGATAGGCCGAGATGCAATGCAAAAGCGCCACGCATTCCGCCCCGCCCGCGCGGGCCGCTTTGAGCGCCTCTTCGATCTCGGCATAATTGGCGATGCCCGTGGACATAATCAGCGGCTTTCCCGTGCCCGCCGCCTTACGGATCAGTGGCGTGTCGACCAATTCGAAAGAGGCGATTTTATAGGCAGGCGCGTTTAACCCTTCTAGAAAATCCACTGCCGTGTGATCGAAAGGCGAAGAAAAACAATGCAATCCATGCTCTTCCGCGCGCTTGAACAATGCCGCGTGCCAATCCCATGGGGTGCTGGCCTCTTGGTATAACTCATAAAGGCTACGCCCGTCCCACAGCCCGCCGGAAATACGAAACTCCGGCGCATCAGCGTCGATGGTGATCGTATCGGCGGTGTAGGTTTGCAATTTTACTGCATCCGCACCGGTGCTGGCGGCGGCATCGACCAAGGCCAGAGCGCGATCCAGATCGCCGTTATGGTTGCCGGACAATTCCGCAATGATATAGGGCGAATGATCGGCCCCGATGGGGCGTCCGGCGATGTGAAAGTCTGCGCTCACGGTCATGTCCTCATGGTTGCGGCCCGATCGGGGGCGGCGGCGCATCATGGGGCAGCGCCAACCTCTCCCGCACATCCCATGTGGACAGGCGAAAAGCAAGCGCGGGGCTGTTTTCCGGCAGCGGCGCGGTGGCAAATCCAAGTGCGCGGTGCAAGTGGATCGAGGCGGCATTCTCGGGCAAGACCTCGGCTTCGATCTCGTTGACATCCTCGCGCAAAGCCATTTCGCGCAAGAAGGCCGCCAACATGCGCCGTCCTGCGCCTTTGGGGGACTCCGGCGCCCCGATGTAGAAACTCCACCGCCAGACCCCTGCTCCTGTGCAAATCGCAGAGACCGCGCCCAAATCGCGCCCGCCTTCGCCATAAATACAAAACACCCCATCGTCGCGTTGCACCGCGCGCCGCACCCATGCCTGATGATCCTCCCAAACCAACGGATCGGACGTCAGGCTGGCGGCCCGGATATGTGGTTGGTTACGCCATTCAAAAAGGCGCGCGGCATCCTCTTCGCGCAGGGGACGCAGCACCCTATCCAGCGCCGACACCACCCGCGCCGCGCCGGTGCCATCGCAAATCTCGGCCGCGCGGCGTGCAAGCATCGGGGCCGATGCTATGACCTCTTGCAACGCCGCGATCAAACGCCTTTGATCCCGCGCCTGTGCAAGCGACAGCGTTACGCTGGCCCCGGCTTGCGCCAAAGCGGCCACGCCCGGTTCTTGATTTGCGGAGACAGACACCGACAGGGTTGGCAGCCCCAAACAGCAGCGTTCCCAACTTGTGGTTCCACCGGCCCCGATACACAGGTCCGCCGCCGTCATGCGCGCGGCCATATCAGTGGCATCCAACGTCACGGTGATCGCCGGCTCCTTCGCAGCGTAGGCCTCGACCTCGGGGCGGCTCTGGCTGGCCGATCCCATCACCACCTCGGCAACCAGCGCATCGGCCCGTGGTTTTTGCGCATTGTAGGCGGTGATGGCCGCGACAGCCAAAGGCGCAAGCCCTGCGGCGTCCATCATACCGGGGGCGATCATGACGCGGCGCGGGGTGCCGCCCCGCCGTGCCAGCGCGGCGGGGCGGGCTTTGGCAAATTCGGGACGTAGCAATGCAAACTGCGGACCGCTCAGCCGCGCCAAGGCGGATTGTCGGCGCGGAGCGCGCCCAAGACGTGTCTGGTCAAGGACCATATCCGCCGCCCAATCGCGATCATCAAGATCATCAAAGACCATCAGCTTCACATCCGCACCGCCGGGTCGTAACGCCTCCCGCAAAGTCGCAACCCATCTACGGTCAACACCGTAGTGATCCAGGATCACCCAATCCGCGCGCATGGTCTGTGCCACTTCAGCGGTGCGCGCCGCGTCCCGGGCCATCGGTTGACGAAGCCAATCGGTGTACCCCTCAGGCCCATCGCCCATGGGGATTACCGCGTCTGCGGGACCGGCGCGATTTGCCCCCTGCACACCGTCACGGCCGGAGGCCGCAGGCATCAAGGTTACCCCATACCCCGCCGCGCGCACCCAATCGGCCATCCCGCCATCTGCCGCGATCATCACGAAATGCACATGATGCCCCGCCGCCTGCGCCGCATCGGCCAACGACAGGCAGCGCATGACATGACCGCCGCCTATGCGCGCGTCACCATCAGCGCGGATCAGCAATCGCATGGCTCAATTCCGCCCGCGCAGGGCGAAAAGCTTCTCGGCGAAATCCCAATCGGCCATCGTATCAATATCGACGCAGCGATCCGCCGGCAAAACAACCCCCGCCGCACCGTCCCAAATCCGCGCTTGGTCGTCGCGCCACGTTGCTGCGCTGCCCCAATAAAACTGCCCGCTGTCAAAAAATGCGGTTTCGAGGTCCTGCGAGCGTTTCGGCATCATATCGGCATCGATAGCAACAACATCCGCGCCCTGCCCCGTGCGGCGATAGGCCCGTTGGATCGGCGTGCGATATTCGCCCAGCGCCAGAACCCAGCGTGCGCCGCCCTGCATCAAATCGATCCCCTCGCGCAAATCCTGCGCGGTGACGAAAAACGCGGTCGGGTAGAGGCAACACACCGGCACATCCGGCGCGAGGTCCAACCGGTTCACCGCATCGCGGATCACCTCAGTGGTGCCGGTAAAATCATCGGCCAAATCCGCATCGCGCATAAAGGGCACCTCGGCCCCCAAGGCTTGCGCAGTTTCGGCAATCTCGGCGTCATCTGTGGTGACGACGATCCGCGCAAACAGGCCGCTGTCTTGGGCGGCGGCCACGGGCCACCCCATCGCCGGACGCCCCGCAAAAAGACGATGGTTTTTATGAGGGATACGTTTTGACCCGCCGCGCGCAGGAAGAATGGCAACCGCAGGTGGCGATAAGGCTTCAGTCATCAGATGCCGCTCGCAGCATATCGATCAAGAAATATTGGTTCATGGACTGATCTCTCTTTACCCTATCATCCGAAGGCGCGCTTTGGCACGGCTCTGCCTTGGGCCAAGTTTATCAGCCCTCCGGACAGGAGCAACACACAACCCAAAGGGCCGCGCCCTACTTTGGTTGCTTCGCCCCCTTCCAACGGCGATGCATCCACAGCCATTGCCCCATGTTCTCACGCACACGGCGTTCGAGACTGTCATTGAGCGCCTGTGTCATATCTTCGGCGGTTGTATGGGCAATCGGGGCTTCGAGTTCGACCTTGAAGCTCATCCCGTCGGCTTGGCGAATGGCATAGCAGGGGATCACCAAAGCATCATATTTCAACGCCATTTGCGCCGCCGACACTGCGGTATAGGCGGTTTGACCAAAGAAGCTGAGCGGCGCACCCGCCCCCATATGTTGATCAATCAAAAGCGCCAAAGATCCGCCGTCTTTGAGGTGTTTGATCATCTGCGTCATGCCCCGGCGGCCACGTTCGAACAATGGGCTGCCTGCGGTGGAAATCGCAGCAACGTAGCGCTCATTGAACACGCGATTGTTCATCCGGCGGTACAGCCCCCCAAGCGGAAAGCCCCGCGCCGCAAATCCGGTGCGGATCACATCGTAATTGCCAAAATGACCAGAAACAAAAATGACCGGCTGTCCCTTGGCCCGGGCTTGCTCTACCGCGTCCACCCCCGGTCCGGAAAACGGCGTTTGCAAAGCCACCTTATGCAACTCGCGCGGAGAGAACATTTCAAGCACCGCACGGCCCATATTGTCAGGCACGGCACGGACCAATCGCGCGATGTCCTCCGATGGCAGATCGATGCCAGTCAGACGCAGGTTGTTTTCGATCCGCTTGCGATATCCGGCCAAGGGCGCGAAAACCCGCGCAAAAAACCAACCGCCAAACGGGATGCGCCACCGATAGGGCAGCAACCGGATCAATTCCAGCACCCCGATGAGCACGACACCAACGGCGGTCTCACCCCACACAGACAGACGCTGCTTGACAGAGGGCGTTGCGCGATCGTCGCTGTTCTTGGTCATCGGGTATTTGGCCTGCGTTGCGACGGATATACCGCCAGAGTACCGGCCATATATGGCGTCAAATCTGCCGCGACCCAAGGGGAAATATGGACACCTGTGCCGTAAGATCAAGCAAACCCCCGGCGCACGGCCGGATCGACGCTTGTGTGTTTTGCTACAGCGAAATAATTTCCGAAATAATTTGACCAGCCGGGAAAATCCTTCATGGTTGTGTCATCAAAGTTAACCATACCTGCAAAGATCTCGCTCAGACCTTAGAGGAAGGACTCTCAAAAATGATCCCGACACAGATGAAACACGCCACCACGGCCATGGCTTTGGTGTTTGCCGGGCTGGCGCAAACCGCCTCTGCCGACACATTGCGGTTGCTGACATGGGGCGGATATGCGCCCGAAGAGGTCGTCGAACTGTTCGAGGCCGAAACCGGCCACACCGTTGAGGTGACAAAATCCAACAATGAAGAAATGATCGCCAAGTTGCGTGCGACCGGCGGCGGCGGTTTTGACCTTGCCCAGCCGAGCCAAGACCGCATCGCAGGCCCGCAAGCAGAGTTCGGCATCTACAAACCGATGGACCTCAGCAAACTGGACCAAACGCAATTCATCGGCTCGATGCTGAGTGCGACCATCGCCAACACCACCGTGGATGGCGCGGTTTATGGCGTCCCGCATGTTTGGGGCACCTCGGGATTGGTAACCGACACGGCCAATGCGGGCAGCGTCAAGGATTACACCGACCTGTGCAATGCCGATGTCGCGGGCAAAGTGTCCTACCGCCTCAAACGCCCGACCTTGATCGGTTTTGCCTTTTCGATGGGTCTTGATCCCTTTGCCGCCTATGGCGACGAAGCCGCATACAAAGAGATCATGGGTAAGGTCGAAGCCAAGTTGACCGACTGCAAACCCGGCGTCAAAACCTATTGGGGTGGCGGCGACGAATTGATGGGTCTGATGCGGTCCGGCGAAGTTGTGGCATCGATGGCGTGGGACACCGGCGGTTGGAAATTGAACGCCGACAATGCCGACATCACCTTTGTGGCCCCTGCCTCCGGTGCGCTTGGATGGATCGACACATTCGTGTTGCCCGCCAAAGGCAAATCCGATGATGCCGCCTATGCGTGGATCAATTTCGTGATGAAGCCCGAGATCGCGGCGATGATCACCAATGCCGCCGGCAATTTCACCGCCTCCAAAGGCGCGGATGCCTTTGTCTCTGCCGATCTTAAAGCCCGCTATCAGGCGTCCTTTCCGCCAGAAGCCGTGGATAAGATCAATTGGTATCCGCCTGTGCCTGCGGGACTTGAAGCGATCGAAGGCGGCGTTTTGGACCGTGTGAAAGCCGCGAAGTAAACCGCCCAACAGACCCAAAGCGGCATCCGCATCCCTGCGGGTGCCGCATCCCATTTGACGACCGGACCTCTCATGACCCTTGATGCTACGCCCGACCTGACCTGCACCGATTTAACCAAACGCTTTGGTGATGTGAGGGCGGTGGACAACGTGTCTTTCACCGTGCCTGCGGGATCGTTCTTTTCGATCCTCGGCCCGTCCGGATGCGGCAAGACCACAATCATGCGGATGATTGCGGGGTTCTTGGAGCCGACGAGCGGCGACATTTCGATCAAAGGCCGGTCGGTTTTAAACGTCCCGCCCAACAAACGCCCCGTGAATATGGTGTTCCAACATCTGGCTTTGTTCCCGATGATGAATATCGCCGAAAACATCGGCTATGGGTTGCGCCGGCGCGGGATGGGAAAATCCGAAATCACCACCAAAGTCGGCGACGCGTTGGAGCGGATCGGATTGCCCGACATCGGCACGCGCAAGGTGGACGAATTGTCCGGCGGACAAAAGCAGCGTGTGGCGATTGCCCGCTGTATGGTTCTGGAGCCGGATGTTTTGCTTTTGGATGAACCGCTTGGCGCGCTCGATCTCAAGTTGCGCGAACATATGAAAGTCGAGTTGAAAGCGTTACAGGCCGCCTTTGATACCACATTTGTTTACATCACCCATGACCAATCCGAGGCCTTGGTGATGTCCGACCAAATCGCAGTAATGAACCAAGGCGTGTTCGAACAAGTCGGCACCGCGCGCGATCTCTATTACCGCCCTGACACGGCTTTTGTGGCCGGATTTGTTGGCGAGGCAAACCGATGGCGCGGCGCGATCACCCGCATCCAGAGCGGCGAGATCGAAATGCAAACGCCCGAGGGATTGACCCTGCGCGGCACGATGACCGGCACCGCCCCTGCCATCGGGCAACAGGCCGACATGTTCTTGCGCCCCGAAGCCATCAACCTTGCCGCCGATACGGATGGACTTGGCGGTGCGCAAAATGTCCTGTCGGGTGTGGTCACCAGCCTGCTGTTTAATGGCGCGGCCAGCCGGATCATCGTGCGCGAGGCGCAGACCGGCGCGGATATCGAGGTCACCCTGCCGCAATCGGGGGCCTTTGCCAGTCTGTCCAAAGGTGACGGCGTGCATCTGGGATGGCAAGCCGCACAGGCCAATTGCTTTGCGGCGGGAGAGGCCTAATGCGGGACGGCACGCGCCTTGGGTTTATCTTGCTGCTGACGCCTTTGGTGTTGTGGCTGACGCTGCTGATTTTCATCCCGCATGTGGATATGTTTTTGGTCTCGCTGCGCGAACGGGTGGGGGTCGGACAATACGACACAAGCCTTGCCAACTATCACACATTCCTGACCGAGCCGCTCTATCTGTGGACGTTTTTGCGCACGGCAGTGATGTCGGTGGTCGCCACGGTGATCACTTTGCTGATCGCCTTTCCGGTGTCCTACTACATCGCCAAAATCGCCAAAGGGCGGCTCCAGTCGACGCTGTTCTTAATGTGCCTGATCCCGTTCTATGTCTCGGAATTGGTGCGCACATTCGGGTGGATGATCCTGTTGCGCGAAACCGGCATCGTGTCGAACCTTTTGCAATGGGCGGGATTGGCCGATCAACCGGTCGAGATGCTGTATAACGATGCGGCGATCATGATCGGGTTGGTTTACACCTCGATGCTGTTCATGGTGGTGCCCTTGGTGACCACCCTCGAAAGCCTTGATGATGCGGTGATCGAGGCGGGGTATGATTTGGGCGGCAACGCATGGAGCGTGACGCGCGAAATCGTCATCCCCCATGCCGCGCCGGGCATCGTGTCGGGGTCAATCGTGGTTTTCATGCTGTCGCTTGGCAATTACCTGACGCCCACAATGTTGGGCGGCAAAGACAGCCTTTGGTTCACCGAACTGATCTATTCGCAATTTATCGTGCGGTTCAATTGGGAATTGGGCGCGGCCTTTGGATTTATGCTGCTGTTCCTGTCATCCATAATCGTTTGGGGCATGCTCAAACTGACCGGCCAGACCTTAGAGAAGACAATGGGGTGAAGGTTCTATGATTCCGTCCATTCCGCAATCTCGATCCCTGCGCGCCCTCTATGGCGCTTATATCGCGCTGTTTTTCCTTTATCTGGCGCTGCCGCTCAGCGTCGTTGCCGGTTTTGCCTTTAACGACAGCCAATTCCCCTCCCTGCCTTGGGAGGGTTTCACATGGGATTGGTTCTTTGGCGACACGCGCCCGAAAATTGGCGTATTCCACGAGCGCCCGATTTTGCGCGCTATCGGCACATCGGCCTTCATTGCATTGATGGTGTCTATCCTGTCGGTCGCCGTCGGCCTGTCCAATGCGTTTTTGTTCAACCGCTATGATTTTCGCGGCAAGGGCGTGCTGTATGTGTTGATGCTTTTGCCACTGGTGATCCCCGGCATCGTTTTGGGCATCTCGATTTTGGTGTTTTCATCGACGGTGGCGAATGCGGCATGGGATGCGGCGCAGATCGATATCGAGGCGCTGCGTCCGGGGTTGGTTCTGGTGATCTTGGGGCAGTTTTCCTTCATCACCACCATCGCCACATTGGTGATTTCGGCGCGGTTGCAAAAATTCGACCGGACCTTGGAAGAGGCCGCGTTGAACCTTGGGGCGGGGCGGCTCACGGCGGTGCGCACGATCACCCTGCCCTATTTGATGCCAGCGGTGATCGGCGCCGTGGTTGTGGCGTTTTTGATGAGCTTCGAGAATTTCAACACCACGCTGATGTTGGTCGGATCGGATGCGCCATTGACCGTTGCGATGTTTGATCGCCTCAAAGAGGGATCAACGCCTTTGCTCAATGCGGTGTCGCTGTTGCTGATGTTGGGATCAAGCCTGTTGGCGCTGGCGATGATCGCGTTTCAACGCAAGAAATAATCCCTGGAAGTCACCAACAGCGGGAGGGGCTAAGGCCGGCCTGCATGCGCCCCTCCGATCCTGTAATCGGTCTCTTGTACTGGCTCTTGCTTCACCGGCCATCCCGATATTGGCCTGCGCGGGCTTTGGCCGCACGCCGCGCCGCGTGCAGAAGCGGTTCTGTATAGCCGGAGGGTTGCGCCATCCCTTTAAAAATCAAATCACGGGCCGCCTTGAAGGCAATTCCGTCAAAGCCCGGAGCCATCGGAATATAGGCCGGATCATCGGCGTTTTGCGCATCAACCTTTGGTGCCATTCGGCGCAAAGAAGCATCAATTTCATCGCCCGAACACACCCCGTGCAACATCCAATTGGCCAGATATTGCGAGGAAATCCGCAAGGTGGCGCGATCCTCCATCAAACTGACATCGTTGATATCAGGCACTTTCGAGCAACCCACACCTTGATCGACCCAGCGCACCACATAGCCGAGGATCGATTGGCATGCATTGTCCAATTCATGCGTGACCTCATCATCCGACAGGTTACGACCATGCATCAAAGGCAGGGTCAACAGCGCCTCTTTCGAGGCTTTCTCGCGGGTTTTGAACTGCTGCTGCAAGGCGGCGACATTGACTTGGTGGTAATGCGTGGCATGCAATGTCGCCGCCGTGGGCGAGGGCACCCACGCGGTGTTTGCACCGGCTTTCGGGTGGCCGATTTTCACCTCGAGCATTTCGGCCATCATGTCGGGTTTCGCCCACATGCCTTTGCCGATCTGTGCCTGTCCGGCGAAACCGCAAGCCAATCCGGTATCGACGTTGCCCGCCTCATAGGCATCCAACCACACCGCGTCCTGCATCTCGGTTTTTGGGATCACCGCGCCGCCTTGCATCGAGGTGTGGATCTCGTCGCCGGTACGGTCCAAAAAACCGGTGTTGATAAAAACACAGCGGTGTTTGACGGCCTTGATACAGGCGGCAAGGTTGGCTGAGGTGCGGCGCTCTTCGTCCATCACACCCAATTTCACCGTATGCGCCGGCAGGCCAAGGAGTTGTTCAACACGGCCATAAAGCCGATCGGCAAAGGCCACCTCTTCGGGGCCATGCATTTTGGGTTTGACCACATAGATCGATCCGGCGCGCGAGTTTTTGCGATCATTGCGCGCCAGATCATGCATCGCGGCGGCGACGGTGACGGCGGCGTCAAGCATCCCTTCGGGGGTCTCCTTGCCGTCTATCATCACCGCATCTGTGGTCATCAAATGCCCGACATTGCGCACCAATAGAACCGCGCGGCCCGGGTGGGTGACCTTTTGACCATTCGGGTCCGTATAGATCACATCGGGGTTCAAACGGCGGGTCATAACTGCCCCGCCCTTCTCGAAGCTGTCACGCAATGTGCCGTCCATCAGGCCAAGCCAATTGTCGTAAACCACGCATTTGTCTTCGGCGTCCACCGCTGCAACGCTGTCCTCGCAATCCTGAATAGCTGTCACTGCGCTTTCGAGGCGGACATCGCTGATCCCTGCCGGATCGTTTTTGCCGATGGGGCTTGTGCGGTCCACGACCACCTCGATCAACAATCCGTTTTTGCGCAACATGATACCGCCGCCCGCCGTGGTTCCGGCAAATTGCGCCGGATCGGCAAGGCCGGTCTCTAACCCGCCGGTGGTGATCAACACCGTCTCGCCGGTTGGAACCATGGCCTCGACATTGGCCCAACTCCCGCCGGCCAAAGGCGCGACCTTGTCCAGATGCGCGCGTGCCCATGCGATGACCTTGGCCCCGCGCGCGGCGTCAAATCCTTTGCCTTCGGGCGCACCGGGGATGGCATCGGTGCCGTAGAGCGCATCATAAAGCGAGCCCCAACGCGCATTCGCCGCATTCAACGCGAACCGCGCATTCATCACCGGCACGACCAATTGCGGGCCTGCGATGCTGGCGATTTCGGCATCGACATTCTCGACCGATATTTCGAAGGGCGCGGGCTCGGGTTCAAGATATCCGATCTCGGTCAGGAAGGCGCGATAGTCTTCCGCATCGATTTCGCGCCCCTTACGCGCCAAATGCCACGCGTCGATCTGCGATTGCAACTCTTCACGTTTTGCCAAGAGCGCGGCATTCACGGGCATCAAATCGCGCAGCATCGCGGCATAGCCGGACCAAAACGCATCGGGCGTCACCCCCAAGAGCACCTTGCGTTCAATCAGATCCGCAAGTGGGGCAGCAACCGAAAGGCCGTGGCGGTCAACGTAATCAGTCATGGCAATCTCCTTTGTTGCCACGTTTCTATGGCAGGACTTGCAGAACTTCTCGTTTTGGGAATAAGTTTTTCACAATGTGGAAAGCCGCGCGCCCTAAGCGGCCAGACCGCGCGAAAAATCAGCACAAAGGCGCCATCATGCATGTTCAGAAATCCGAAGGGGTGCAATCGGTCACCCGTGCCTTGCGGTTGCTGACCCTGCTTAGCCAATCTGATGAAGGGCAGCGGGTCAGCGATCTGGCCCGCGATGCGGGGCTGGCCGTCTCCACCGCGCACCGGTTGTTGACCACGCTGGAGCAAAGCGGCTTTGCGCAATTTGCCGCCGACGAGGCTCTTTGGCACGTGGGCCGCGCCGCGTTTTCCGTCGGGGCGGCCTATACCCAACGGCGCAATTTTATTGCTCCGGCTCTGCCATTCCTGCGCAGGCTTCGCGATCAAACCCGCGAAACCGCCAATCTGGGTCTACTGGATGACGATCAATTGGTCACGGTTTCACAAGTCGAAAGCCGCGAAATCATGCGCGCCATTTCTCCCCCCGGCGGCCGGGTTCCGGTGTTTTGCTCCGGCATGGGCAAAGCGATTCTCGCCACCTGGACAGATGACCAAATCGCCGCCTTTGCTGCGCGCAGGGGCTTCCATCCGCTGACACCGCGCTCGCACCGCCATTTGGACACGGCGATGGAGGATATCGCCCGGGTGCGCGCCCTTGGCTATGCCGTGGACGACGAAGAACATGTCACGGGATTGCGCTGTGTCGCCGCCGTGGTGCAGGGTCCGCAAGGCGATGCCGCATGCGCGATCTCGGTCTCCGGACTTGCGGCACGGCTGACGCCGGAACGCATCGCAGTCATCGGCGCGCAGGTCAAAAAGGCGGCAGACGACCTGATGACAGCCTTGGGCGGACGCGTATAAAAGGCATTGTAACGGGGCGTGCCGCGACAGGAAAACACATCAGGCCTGCGCCCGTAAGCCAACCGAGCGGCGCCCCAAATCATCGTCGCCCGTCGCTCGGGGTTCGGAAGGGTCCGATGCCTTTCGCGGCCGGCGCTGCGGCGCCTATTCGGGCCTTCGGTCACTGCGTGCCGTTCATCACATCGGCAAAACTGTGGACATACCGCGCACCCGTTTGTGCCGCCCGATCCGGCATAGGCCTGCGGTCCGATTGCGCGTGCTCTTTTCTGATTTGGCGGACCGCAGGGCGCGCCCTACCCCACTTGCCGCCCGTGGCACCAGACGCCCCGGATCACCGGGGTGCCTTGAATGCGGGCGATGCGCAAAACATCCGCGTGCAATCCTTGGGCAATCCGGCCGCGATCGGTCAATCCGCTGGCGCCAGCCGGAGCGGCCGTAACGGTGCGGATGGCACGGGGCAAATCATCCCAAAGATCCGCCAGAAGAAAGGCCGCCGTCAGCAACGAGGACGGCACATAATCCGACGACAGAATATCCAAAAGATCCAGTTCGGCCAGTTCATGCGCCGCGACGTTGCCCGAATGCGACCCGCCGCGAATGAGGTTCGGCGCGCCCATCATCACCTTGATTCCCGCCGCGCGGCAGCTTTGCGCGGCCTCGGCAGTGGTCGGAAATTCCGCCAAACGGATACCATGTGCGGCGCTGGTCGCGACGTGATCCGCCGTGGTATCGTCGTGACTAGCCAAAACCGCGCCAAAGCGGTTGGCGGCGGCCACGGTCATTTTTTCATGCTGCGCGCCATAGGTTTGCCGCAGGGACAAAAGCTGTGCGACATGGGCGTCAAACTCCGGATCTGTCAGACCTTTTTTGCCCTGCACATACTCGCGCAACTTGTCGAGATCACGAAATTGCCTTTGCCCCGGCGTGTGATCCATCAAGGAAACGATGCCAACGCGGTCATCGACGCCGAACTCGGCGATCTCTTCGACCAATGTGGCCGAGCAAACTTCGGCCCGCAAGTGCAAATAGTGGTTGATCCGCAAGGCATCGGCAGCGCGCAACTCCCATAATTCCGTAGCCAGATCGCGGGCATATTTGTTGTATCCGGTCCGGCTGTCGGGGATCGATCCGACCCGCATCGCGTCAAACACCGTAGTGATCCCGACCGAGGCCAATTCGCCGTCATGGGCGAGAATCGCCGCTGCATGCGGCCAATCCACCCGTGGGCGCGGTTGAATATGACGTTCCAGATTGTCGGTGTGCAACTCAATAAGGCCGGGGATGATCAAATCCCCCTGCAGATCAATTGCACCTGCGGGCACTGCCGTGCCGGTAAACACGTCTGCAATACGACCATCGCGCATGGTGAGACCGCCGTGCATCACCTCCGCATCAAGAACAAGGCAGGCATTGGCCAGCGTTACATCGGTCATCGGATTTTCCTTGGGTTAAGCGCGGCTTGAGCCATGTCATCATGGCTGGAGTATGGTGAATTGACCGGCAGTTTCATGCGGCGGCTCCAGCACGGCGCAAAACCGCAGCAAGGGCGTCCACCGCAAGGCTCAGGTCGCCGGAATTGTCGATCTCGATCACCTCGATCCCTAGGGGTAAAGGCAGCGAGGCCCGCGCCACACGGTCGGCGATCTCGGCTGCGCTCTCACGGTCGCGTGCCCGCAAACGCGCGGTCAAGATCTGTGGTGCGGCGGTGATATGGATCACCTGCAAATCAGGGAAAACACGGATGGCCTCCGGCAGGATACCGCGCGAGCCGTTGAATAGAACCGGTGCAGGGCCGGCGCGCAGCCTCTCGATGCTGCGCTCGATTCCGTAGCTGAGGCCATGCGCGTGCCAATGCAGAACGAAGCGCCCCGCCGCGCGGCGACGGTCGAATTCGGCTTGGCTGACACCCTCGAAATCCTCGCCGCCTGCCGCAGCGTCACGGGTGATGACGCGGCGCACGATTTGTAATTGTGGCATCTGGTCTTTCAACGCCCCAAGCACGGTATCCTTGCCCGCCCCCGAGGGACCGACAACCGTATAAAGCGGCGCAGTCATGCCACACGCCGGGGCGTAAATTGCGAAACGTTGACCTCGCGGTCCGCCACGCGCATGCGCGCTTCGCTGTCGTGAAAGATTCCGATGATAGCAGCGCCGCGCGCCTTTGCCTCCTCGATTAACCCCATCACGGTTTCGCGGTTGGTCGGATCCAAGGAAGCCGTAGGTTCATCAAGCAAAAGCGCCGGAAAATCATGGGCAAAGCCGCGCGCGATATTGACGCGCTGTTGCTCACCGCCGGAAAAGGTTGTGGGCGACAAAGACCACAGGGTGTGCGGAATATTCAGCCGCGAGAGCAGATCTCGGGCGCGGTCATGGGCTTCATCACGCGCCACCCCGACGCTCAATAAAGGGTCGGCCACCACATCCAATGTCGCCACCCGGGGCACAACGCGCAAAAACTGGCTGACATAGCCCAATGTATGCTGGCGCAGGGTCAGGATCTCGCGCGGCGCGGCGCGGGCGACGTCAACATCCCCCACCTTCAATGTGCCGGATGCCGTTAGGTAATTGCCGTAGATCATGCGCATCAACGTGGATTTCCCCGCCCCCGAATTGCCGGTCAATGCAATACATTCGCCGCGCGCGACGTCGAATGTGGCCCCCTCCATAACGGGAATGACCGCGCCGCCTTGATTGTGCAGGGTGAAGGATTTTGAGACATTTTCAAGCCGGATCATCAGTTACACCTGCAAAATTGAAGACACGAGGAGTTGCGTATAAGAATGCTGCGGATCGTCGAGCACTTGATCCGTGAGGCCGTGTTCGACCACATGACCGGATTTCATTACCATCAAGCGATGCGCCAACAATCGCACCACCGCCAGATCATGGGTCACGATGATCGCCGAAAGACCCATGTCGCGCACAAGACCGCGCAACAGATCCAACAAACGCGCCTGCACCGAGACATCCAATCCGCCGGTCGGTTCATCCATGAACACCAATCGCGGGCCCGTCACCAGATTGCGGGCGATTTGCAACCGCTGCTGCATACCGCCGGAAAACGCCGAGGGGCGGTCATCGACGCGGGTCTCGTCGATCTCGACACGGCCCAGCCAATCAATCGCCTCATTACGGATATTGCCATAGTTGCGCGCCCCGACGGCCATCAAGCGTTCGCCGACATTGCCGCCCGCCGAGACCCCCATGCGCAACCCGTCTCGGGCATGTTGATGCACAAAAGCCCAATCGGTGCGGCCTAGCATCCGGCGCTCTGGCTCGGACATCCGGCGGGTGTCGCGGGGACCATCGGCGCGGGTGTCAAACACCACTTCGCCTTGATCCGGTTCCAAATGCCCGGCGAGGCAGCTGAGTAATGTGGATTTACCCGACCCGGATTCCCCCACGATGCCAAGAACTTCGCCAGGATATAGGTCAAAACCTACATCCGCGCAGCCGATGCGGTGCCCGTAGGTTTTGCGCAGGTCGCGCACAGACAAAAGCGGTGTGATAGGCGCGGTCATGCGGCGTCCTCCTGCGGCGACAGGCGGCCACGATGACCGGCCTCTTGCCGCGTTGTGCAATAATCGGTGTCCGAGCAAACGAACATTCGCCCCCCCGCATCATCGGTGATCACCTCATCCAGATAGCTATGCGTCGCCCCGCAAAGATCGCATGGGTGCGCGGCCTTGGATGCCTCAAACGGGTGGTCCTCGAAATCAAGGCTGACAACGCGGGTAAAGGGCGGGATCGCGTAAATCCTTTGCTCGCGCCCCGCGCCGAACAATTGGATCGCGGCGCTTTCCAATTTGGGGTTGTCGAATTTCGGGATCGGTGAGGGATCCATCACATACCGCCCCTCGACCTTGACCGGATAGGCATAGGCGGTGGCGATATGACCGTGGCGCGCAATGTCCTCGTAGAGTTTGACATGCATAAGCCCATACTCCTCAAGCGCGTGCATTTTACGGGTTTCGGTCTCGCGCGGCTCCAAAAACCGCAAAGGTTCGGGAATCGGCACTTGGTAAACGAGGATTTGATCCTCGCGCAGCGGCTCTTCGGGAATGCGGTGACGGGTTTGGATGACACTGGCCTTGCCGGTTTTCTCGGTGGTGGCGACCTGTGCGGTGCGCTGGAAAAATTTGCGGATCGACACGGCGTTGGTGGTATCATCCGCGCCCTGGTCGATGACCTTGAGGGTATCATCAGGCGTCAGGCACGCCGCCGTGACCTGCACGCCGCCGGTGCCCCACCCGTAGGGCATCGGCATTTCGCGGCTGGCAAAGGGCACCTGATATCCCGGGATGGCAATCCCTTTGAGAATGGCGCGGCGGATCATCCGTTTGGTTTGTTCGTCAAGATAGGCAAAGTTGTAATCAGACATCGAAAGCCACCATTTGCGTAGAGTTATCAGTCAGGCGATCGGGCGCGGGGCAGATATGCTCTGTGTGGTCCGCGCCGATCTGCACAAAACCCTGCGCTGTTTTCAAATCCTCATGAGAGGTGGCACGGGTCCGGCCTATGCCCTTCTGCGAGTCGGCACAGCGACCTGCGTCACGCCCGACTGTGAGAAATGCAGCACTCATTCTGCGGCCTCCTGTGTCTGCTGCGCCTGTGTCGCCATCGCATCTCCGCGCAGTTTGCGGATCAATTCCAACTCGGATTGAAAATCAACGTAATGGGGTAACTTGATATGCTCCAAGAACCCCGTGGCCTGAATGTTGTCGGAATGAGCCAGAACAAACTCTTCGTCCTGCGCAGGGACGCCCACATTGTCTTCGCCAAGCTCCTCCCACCGAAGGGCGCGATCGACCAGAGCCATGGAAATGGCCTTCCGTTCGGTTTGGCCAAAGACCAATCCATAACCACGAGTGAATTGCGCCGGTTCGGTTTTCGATCCGGCAAACTGGTTCACCGTCTCGCATTCGGTCAGGGTGATCTCGCCAATTTCGATGGCGAACCCAAGCTCGGGAATATCCATTTCAACCGGCACTTTACCAATGCGCAATTCGCCCACAAAGGGATGGTTGCGGCCATATCCACGTTGGGTCGAATAGGCCATGCCAAGCACAAATCCTTCGTCGCCGCGTGTCAAAGCTTGCAAGCGCAAAGGGCGGCCTGCGGGATATTCCATCGGCGCGCGGGTCATATCGGGCGGGGTCGTATCACAGGGTGCCTCGGTCTGGATCAAGCCTTCGTCATTGAGGAAATCGGTGATGCGGGGCATGTCGCCACCTTCGGCCGCGCCAGTCGCGGCAGCGGGGGTGCTTTCTTCGGCTCCCGCTTCTGCTTCTGCTTCTGCTTCTGCGGCGAGTTTGAAATCAATCAAACGGTGGGTGTAGTCAAAGGTCGGTCCCAACACCTGCCCGCCGGGGGCATCTTTATAAGTCGCTGAAATCCGCCGATCACAGGCCATTTTGCCAGTCTCGACCGGATGGGAGTGTCCGATGCGTGGCAATGTGGTGCGATAGGCGCGGATCAGGAAAATCGCCTCGATCAAATCGCCGCGCGCTTGTTTGATTGCCAATGCCGCAAGATCGGGATCATAAAGCGAGCCTTCGGCCATGACACGGTTCACTGCGAGGGACAATTGTTCGCGGATTTGCGGCAGCGACAGTTCCGCCACACCCAAGTCACCGCGCCGCTCTTCATCAAGCCATGCATGGGCGTTATCAATCGCCTTCTCGCCGCCTTTGACTGCAACATACATCTACAGATCCTCCACGCGAGTGCTGCGCGGCAGAGCGGAGATGTGGTGCCCCGCCGAGAAATAGAAATCCACCCCCAAGGGAAAGGCCATGTCACGCCGCGCGTCGATGCCGCTGGGCAAGCGCATTTCGGCGCTGATCTCGATGCCCGGTCCGGTCAAATGGTGTGTGGGCGGGGCATGCGCCTCGACCTCGACAATCAACGTGGCAGAGCGGTCGGGGTATTCGGCGGTGCCATGGAAAAATTGCCCGAGCGGCATCAAATCTTCCCAGTGGCCCAAGGCGAACATCGCCTCATGAGCCCGCGCGGCGGGGACAATCGGCGCGCCGGTGTGAAACGCGATCCACTGACGCACGGCGGGGCTATCGTGACCTGCGCCCAGATAGATCGGCGTTTCCGCATCCACCAACGTCAAAACCAACGTCGCCGCCGCAACAGACATCGGCGCAGGGCCGGTTGCACCCTCTATCGTTTCGATCCGGCCCGGCCGCGCCAAGGCCGAAAGCGCCGCGCGAAATCCGGCGGCGGCCTGTTGAGGGGCCTGTGCGAATCCGCCTTCCAATGCGTGATCCAACATCAATCTTCTCCTCGTACCAATGTGAAAAAATCAACTTTCGTTCTGGCGGCTTTTGCGGCGCGGGCGGCTTGTTCCGCCTGTTTGCCGGCCTCCAGTGGCGTCAAGACGGCGGCGCGCACGGCTTCGGCGCGGGCGGTTTGCATCAGGGCATCCACCATCGCGGCCTGTTCAGCGTGGCGCTTGCTGCGGCCCTGCACATATCCATGGCCGGTCTCGCCGGTGTCCAATCGCAAAGCACAGCGGGTCACAGTCATTTCACCCAAATTAAAGGCCGCGCCGGTGCCCCCCATCCGGCCCCGCACCATCACGCCGCCAATCTCCGGCGCGCGCAGCCAGGTGAAGGACGGCAACACTGCTTCTTCGGCATATGCCTCGACCTTTGCGGCCAGATCCACGGCGGAGGATTTGGCCAAAAGCCCCATCCATGCTTGGCGCGCGGCGTGGGGCGAGGATTGGCGAGGGTCGTCCGGCGCTTTGGCCGGCTGGCCACTTTGCTGGCGGGCGTGATCCGAAGATCCGGGGGTGTGCGCAATGCTCATCTAGACACCTTGCTGGTTTGTCCAAGTTAATATACAACTAGACAAATATTAGCGGCCGCCTGTGAGAGCGGCAACAACAATACTATGAAGATTTGGTGACACATGACCCGAACCGCGATCTGGACCTCTATCGCCGCCACCCTTGAGAGCGAAATTGCAGCCGAGCTTTATACAGCCGGAGACAAGCTGCCGACCGAGGCTGCTTTGGCCGCGCGCTTCGGGGTCAATCGCCATACGGTGCGGCGGGCCTTGGGCGATCTTGCGGATCGCGGATTGCTTCGGTCGCGACGCGGCGCGGGGGTGTTTGTCGAAGCGCCGCCAACAGACTATCCCATCGGGCGGCGCGTGCGGTTTCACCAAAACATCGCCGCTTCGGGACGGCTTCCCGCCAAAGAGCGCCTGCGGATCGAAACCCGCGCCAGCAGCACACTTGAAGCAGAGGCCTTGGAATTGGCTGCGGGGGAACGGGTCGTGGTTTATGAGGGTTTATCGATGTCCGGAAACGCGCCCTTGGCACATTTCATATCGGTTTTCCCCTTGGGGCGCTTTCCTGATATCGCCGAGACATTCGCGACCATCACATCGGTCACCGAAGCCCTGCGCCAAAACGGAGTGGCGGATTTCACCCGGCGCGAAACACGTTTGACCGCAGAAATCGCAAGCCCCACGCAGGCCCTACACCTGCGACTGCGCGACGGGGATGCGTTAATGAAATCCGTGGCGATCAACGTCGACGCGCACGGCGTACCTGTCGAACATGGCACCACATGGTTTGCAGGCGAGCGGGTGACATTGACCATCACACCCGAATGATCCCCGAGGGGACACATTCTTTATGCAGGCTTTATGCGGGAAATTCAGCGGTCTCGTATTTGTCCAAAAATACCTCGATCGGCGCGGACCGGAAATCATCCAACCGCTCGCGCAGGACCGCATGCGGCCAATCCCACCACGCCAATGCCATCAACCGATCTACGATCTGCGGGGGAAACCGCGCCCGCAGCGGCGTCGCCGGAACACCCGCAACAATATGATAGGGCGGCACATCTTTGGTCACCACCGCCCCCGATGCGATCACCGCGCCATGGCCAATGGTCACGTCGGGGCGGATCACTGCGCCGTGGCCGATCCATGTGTCATGGCCGATATACACGGTGCGAGCATGGCGGCGATCAAAAAACTCCGCGTCCGCCCCGGCCCCGTCCCAATAGTCGCCGGACCGATAGAGAAAATGGTGCATAGAGGCCTGCGCCATCGGATGATCGGTCGGGCCGATGCGGGTGAAGCTGGCGATATTGGCGAATTTTCCGATCTCCGCATTGGCAATATCGGCATAGCGATCGCAATAGGAATAATCGCCCATTTGCACCCGCGATATGCGGCTGCCTTTGCCAATTTCGACGTAGCGGCCAAAGGTAGCGTTGCCAATCTCGCAATCGGGATGGACAAAGGGCGTATCTGCATCAAGCCGCGTCATGGGACCGCTCGTCTTTGCCCTTGATCAACCGCGCGCGCAATTTGCCCGACAGCCAATCCATCATCATCACCATCAGAACGATCAAGATGATATAATAGCTGACCTCTTCCCAATCCTTTTGGGTCAGCATGGCTTGGGTCAGCAACAAACCAATACCACCACCGGTGATTGCGCCGATGATCGTGGCCGACCGGGTATTGGATTCCAGAAAATACAGCACTTGGCTCAACAACACCGGCGTCACCTGCGGGATCACGCCAAAGCGGTAGCGTTGCAAGGGTTTGGCACCGGTCGATCGAATGCCCTCGATCTGTTTGCGATCGGTGTTTTCCAAAGCTTCGGAAAACATTTTGCCGAAACTGCCGGTGTCGGTGATCAGGATCGCCAAAGCACCGGTCAAAGGCCCCGGCCCGAAGGCGCGGGCCAAAACGATGGTCCAGATCAAAGCATCCACACCGCGGAAAAAATCAAACACCCGCCGCGCCGCAAATCGCACTATCCGCAAGGGCGCAAAATTTTTCGCCGCCATAAAGGCCAGCGGCAGCGCAACAATCGCCGCCCCGAAGGTGCCCAGCGCCGCCATCAAAATCGTCTCGAACAACGCCCCCGCGACCATATCGTGATGCCACATAGGGTTGTGGAAAAAATCGTTCCAGATCGCACCCGCTTCGCCCGATGTCGCGCGGCGCAGCAATTCGCCCAAAGGCATGCCGTGATAGGGGCTTTGCAAGGTGAAGAAGAACAATTCCCACCCGGCCTGATATTTGAACACCTCGGCTTTGGTGCGGGTGACGTTGAGGCGGCCCGCATCGGTGGTCATGGCCACGCGCGATTTTGACACGCTGGCCCATGCGGGGACGGTATCATTGGGGAATGTCACATCGACGCCGTTCGCGCGGCTGGCTGTAATGGAGATCACGCCGTAATCGGGAATGGTCCATGTGGTGACATCGCCCAAAGAGACGAGATTGCCGCGCCCCAGATCGACGAGCGTCGGCGCTCCATCGGTGCCCAATGTGACCCACTCGGGGGCGGTGCCTTCGGAGTATTCGCCTTTGCGTTCGCCCTCAATGGCGACGGAAATGCCTCCGTCGCGAGTGCTGCGGGTGACGTGGGTTTTATAGCTATAACTGTCCGCCACCAAGGTGCGGGCATTGTCGAGACTGGCCCGCTCGCTTAGGCCCGCGATATCAAACGCAAAGAAGATATAGATGAAATAGGCCACGATTGCCGCAGGCAGGGCAAAGCCGATCATCCGTTTGCGGGAGATGACGCGCGCGGCCTGACCGTGCAGCATATCGATATTGGTCGCGGCGGTGCTCATAGCGTGGCCTCCAGTTTGCGGTTGCCATGGGTGAGCCGGTCACGCAGCGCCGAGGAGGCTTGATCGACGATCACGATGGTGACGAAGAGCAAGACAAAGATTGCGCCGGCCTCGTCATATTTGCCGGTGCCCCAGGACATGGCGTTTTTCAATTCATACCCGATGCCCCCTGCCCCGACGAACCCGAGGATCGCAGAAGCACGGATGTTGATCTCGAACCGCAAGAGCGCATAGCTGAGGTAATTGGGCGCGACCTGCGGGAAGACGCCCAGCGCCATGCGTTGCACCCATGTGGCGCCGGTGGATTGCAACCCCTCGACAGGGCCAAGCGCGGCGTTTTCATTGACTTCGGAAAACAGTTTGCCCAGCGCACCTGAGGTGTGAAACGCAATAGCGACCATCGCGGGCACCGGCCCGCCACCCAGCACAAAGATCAGGATCAGCGCGATAACGATCTCGGGGATGGCGCGCATGATATCCATGATCCGCCGCACAACAGGAATCGCGCGCGGCCAAAGCGCCAAGCCCCGCGTCGCCAAAAGCGACAGGACGATGCCGATGATCGCACCCAAAAGCGTCGCGGCCCCTGCGATGTTCAACGTCTCGCTCAACGCCGGAAGAAAATGCATGAAATGGGCCGGAAATTCGGCCAGCTTTTGTGACGCCTCGCCGATGACTTCGGCCGGAAAATCCAGCAACCGGTGCAAACCGCTCCAAAATCCGCCTGCATTGCGGTCATCGGCGGTGTGGAACCCCGCGACCATGATCGCGATGAACAACACAAGAATAATGGTGTCATAGCTGCGTTTGCGCCGTGTCAGCGCGAGATACTCAGCGCGGATATCATCCACGTTGCGGGTTAGATCGGTCATGTCGGGATCAGCCTATACATCAGCCAGTAAAACGACGGGCCCCGCACAATGCGAGGCCCGCTTGGGGAGGAAAGCCGGTTTAGTTGGACTTCAACTTGCGCGCTTCGATGATCACTTCGTAGGCCTCATGGGTGATCGGCATAAAGCCTTTGGCATCCCCTTGCAAAACCCCATAGGCACAATCGGCATCCATGGATTTGAGCGACGCCATCAAGGCGGTCATTTTCAATTTCACGTCCTCGGGCAGCGCCTTGCGCAAGACGATAGGGCCTTCGGGGATCGGTTTGGATTTCCAGATCTCGACCAATTCGTTCATATCGATCAAACCGGCATCCACAGCTTTGCGCAACGCGCCGGAACTGTAACCATCTTCCCAATCGCCAAGACCATCGGCCCATGTCACGCCCGCATCGAAATCGCCATTGTTGACGCCCACGATGGTTTGCTCATGGCCGCCCGAGAATTTGACCTCACCGAAATAGTCACCCGAAGTCATGGAAGCGCCGGTGGCTTGCGGGATCTCGATCGAAGGGATCAGGAAACCCGATGTGGAGTTGGGATCGCCAAAGCCAAAGGTCTTGCCCTGCATGTCATCAAGCGAGGTGATGCCGCTGTCTTTGCGGGCGAACCCGACCGAATAATAGCCATAGCCCCCATCATTGTTGACCTTGACGAGAACGGGATCAACCGCTTCGGGGTCCGACAAGAAAACCTTGGCATACCCCGATGCGCCCAACCATGCCATATCGATGGTTCCGCCAAGCAGCCCCTGGATCACACCGTTGTAATCGGCGGGCGCGAAGATTTTGGTTTCAACGCCAAGCAGGTCAGCGGTTTTCTCGCGCAGGCATTCGTTGCTGTTCAAGCGATCTTGAGCGTTTTCGCCACCAAGGATCCCGATACGGAATTCATTGATCTCTTGCGCAAAGGCGGGGGTGGTCAGGGCGGTGGTTGCCAATACGGCAGCAATCAGCTTTTTCATGGTCGGTCTCTCCGGTTGGTGTGAAACCCGGAGCATTTCCTGCGCCCCGAGTGCTGAATTGAAAGGGCGTTAAGCGGGGATCGGTGCCCTGTCCGGGCGTTCCAATGCGTCGATGCTGGTGCTGGTTGCGGATTCGGAAAATCCGGCGTCAGCACCATATATGTCACGCGCCGCACCGGTGGTCAGCTGTTCGGGGCTGCCGTCAAACACGACGCGGCCCGCGCGCATCCCGATCACACGGTCGCAATACCGGCGCGCTGTGTCGAGCGTATGCAGGTTTGCAATCACGGTGCGCCCGTCTTCGTCGTGGATACGGCGCAGCGCTTCCATCACGACCTGGGCATTCATCGGATCAAGCGAGGCAATCGGTTCATCCGCGAGGATAATCTTGGGATCCTGCATCAACCCGCGAGCAATGGCGACACGTTGCTGTTGTCCACCGGACAAAGCCTCGGCCCGTTTCGATGCATGCCCCGCGATGCCAAGCCGGTCGAGGATATCAATCGCGCGGTGAATGTCCGATTGCGGATATAGATTGAATAGGGAGGCGACCGTCGAGCGGCGATTGAGCGTGCCGTGCAAGACGTTCGACACCACATCCATGCGCGGTACGAGGTTGAACTGCTGAAAGATCATCGCGCATTCGGATTGCCATTTGCGCATCCCGGCCCCGCGCAGAGCAAGAACATCCTGCCCCTCGAACCGTACCGCACCGCTGGTGGCAGGGGTCAGGCGGTTCATCATCCGCAACAGGGTGGATTTACCCGCCCCCGACGCGCCAATGATGCCGATCATCATCGGGCGATCAATGTGAAAGCTCACGTTGTCCACGGCCATATTCGCGCCGAAGCACTTTGTCAGGCTCTTCAATTCGAGCATCATGTCCCCCTTGGTGTTGCGGGGGACATAACGGCAGATCTATCAACGGGATGTGACGGAACTGCAAAACTTTTGTGACGCTGTAGCCGGATACAGAGAAAGCGGCATTAGAGGCGCCGCATAGACACCCGCCAGTTCAATCGCCCAACTGTCACAGGGCGGACTTCCAAACGCCGGGCTGTCACACGGTGGGCTGCCAAACGCAGGACCGGCCGACTTTTTCGCCTGAAAATTTACCCTGCGGGCTGACCGATGACCCTGCGATTTCGGACGCGCAAAGAGAATGGCACCAGCGATCCGGCGCCGGGATCACGCCACCACAAAGCGACCTCAGGAGGACTGCGCGGGGTCACGCCCGACCGAGCGCAACAAGACCGCAGCCACAAGGTCACCCGTGACGTTGACCGCCGTCCGGCACATGTCCAGCAAGCGGTCCACGCCGAGAATGATCACCATACCCTCGGCAGGGATGCCCATGTTTGTGGCGACGCTGACCAGAATGGCGATGCTGACCCCCGGTGTGCCGGGTGCGCCGATACTGGAGGCCACAAGCGTCCCAACCACCACAGCGATCTGAACCGTGGTCAATTCCACACCCGAGAGCTGCGCGAGGAACAAAATGGCCACCGCCTGATAGAGGGCGGTTCCGGCCATGTTCATTGTTGCCCCCAGCGGCACAACCAGATTGGCGATATTTTCAGGCACACCAAGCTCGCGCGCCGATTGGATCGTCACCGGCATCACGGCCGACGAGCTTGATGTCGAAAACGCCAATATCAGATTGCTGCCTGCCGCTTTCATCAACCGCAGCGGCGTGATCCGCGCAAAAACGAGCGCGATCAGAAGGTAGAGAACCAACAGGATCACAAGCCCAAGCAACACAGTCCCGACATATCCTGAAATGCCGATCATGGTTTCAAATCCCATACGCATCACCAGTTGCGCCATCAAACCGAACACCGCGAAAGGCGCCAGAAACATGGCCCATTTCACAATATTCATCGAGATCGACAACAGCGCTTCCATCAAGGCCAGAAAAGGCCGCGCGCGTTCGGGCTGAACCTGTGTGACCGAAATGCCAACCAACAAGGCCAAAACAACAACTGCCAGCATGTCGCCTTGGACGATTGAGGCGGTGGGGTTTGTGGGCAAAATCTCGACAATCATATCGGGCACCGATGCCTGATCGCCCGGCACGGGCAAATCGGCTGTATCACCGATCTGCGACGGCACGCTTGGCGCAGAGGGTGCTTGCGAAAAACCGGCAAGCCCCACGCCGGGCTGCAACCATTGGGCAAGCGCCGCACCGATGACCGAGGCCACTGTCGTGGTTGCAAGAATGAACGCCGCAAGCCGCAAACCGACCGACCGCAATTCTTCGCCGGACCCAGCCCCGGAAAGCCCTTCGACAATCGAAGAAAAAATCAACGGCACCAGAACCATCGCGATCAAGGCCAGAAATATCCGCCCTGGCAATGCCAACCAATGCCCGACCATCTCGGCGGTGTCCGCAGGGACAAAGCCCGCAGGCTCGCTCAGCAACAAGCCGAGACCAAATCCGAGAACCATGCCAAGAATAACCTGCGCCCATAGCCGGGAGGTCATCCAAACCCGCAATTTGAAACGCTGTTGTGAAATACGCATCGTGCTATCTTGTGTATTGCTTGCCATGGCGGGGCCTTCTCATGATCAAGTGTTGGAGCGGCGCCAACATCTTCTTTGCGCCTGCGGTCACAGCACAGGCCGCACTCTGTTTTGCGCGCCCCGTGCCGTCCATCGGGTGCCGACATCCCCTGCCGCCCATCCGGTGCCTTGAGGGGGCTGGCGCGCCATTCGTTTGCGCCGGATGCTCTTTGGCTGGCAAGCAATAGCGCCAGTAGGGCGGCGCAGGGACAGCACGAGCTGATACACGTGAAGTGGATGGAACTTCAAGGCGGTGTTGGCGCCTCGTCAATGGCAGCATGCGGGGCCGCCCAATGTTTGTTGAGCCGCGATGCGGCCTCTACCCGACCGCGAGGCACGCCAAAGCATTCATCGGGCCACGCGCCGCATTATTCCGATTGCTTAGAGGGCTGTTGTTCATCTGCAATGAGGGCCTCGGGATCTATGTTGCGCTCCTTTGCGCTTGCCCGGATGGCTTGCTGTATCGCGGGTCTGCGGGCAAGCAGCCGCCGGAACCGTTCGGCATCGAGCACCAACAACGTGGAGGGCGCAATCGCCCGCACCTGTGCACGGACAGCTTTTTTCGTCAGAATCGCCATTTGGCCGAACATCTCGCCGCCGCCACGCCGCCATGTTTGGCCGGCACTTTCCAACTCGACCGCGCCGGATGCAATGAAATACACGCTTTGCGCGGGATCGTCTTTACCAACGATCAGCTCGCCGGAATTGACATAGACCGTCTTGAGCGCACGCCCCAGCTGCTTGAGCGCGGCATCGTCCATCCCGACAAACAATGGAAAGCGCTGGATCAACTCCAACCGCTGAATGGCGATGTCGAGCGACGGACGTTTCTCGCTTGCGGCGCGCTGCATGTTGAGCCTTTGCATGATAGACGTGTACACCTCTGCTCCGATCAACCCGTCTTCGCGCATATTGGTGTATTCACGTTCCTCGAGACGCAGCGCAGTACGCCGGATGAAGCGGCGTTCAAGCTTTTCTGCATAGCCGGGATATTGCAAACGCAACCCTTCCAGAGCCGTCTCCACCGCCTCTACCCGGCGCGCCAACAAATCGTGCAGCAGATCCGCCACCCGCCGCCCGTGAAGACGCCGGATGCGTCTGTCGATAAAGGCATCTAGATCACGTAGGATCAGCCTTTGCGAAAGCAACAATTCGAACCGGTCGGCGGTCATTCGCGCCAGCGGGGCGGACAAATGCAACCGGCGCTGCAACGCCACGCCAATCTTGAACCCCTGACCATAGGCCACGCTTTGCCGCGCCGCCCGTTGATATCCGTTCCGTCCGCCGGACCTCGCCCCTTCGATCAAACGATCCGCATCCGACAGAACCTGTTCTGCCATGCGCTGTGAAATTGTCCGCTCTCGCATCCTGTCGAGCACGGTATCGCGTTCGTGCCCCGCCAAAGCGATCAAGCCCAAGGTGATCCGATCACGGTCCAAAATATCGCCGCCATCTTCTGTCGCTTGAACAGCACTGTCCAAACGTTCCGCAAAATGCTTCGCCTCGGATCGAACAATTTCCCGCGTCAGCTCATAGTTCTCGGTGGTCCGCTCAACATCTTCCCGCACGGTTTGCAGCGCCACGGCGACAACCTGCCGCGACAGCGCCTCGTCGATCGGCGACAGCCGGTCGAGCCCGAGCCACCGGATAACCGCCCTCAATGTCGTGCCTTGTACCAATAGGGTAAAGAGCGTGAACCCCGTGGCCAGGATCCCGACCACACGTTTCACCTCAATCGGCACGCGCGTGCTTTCGGTCACCGCCAGAGCAAGCGCAAGGGTCACGGCCCCGCGAAGCCCCCCCCAAAGAATGGCCGTGCGGTAAGGACGTTCAACCACCGGAGAAAGCCGCAGCGCAGTCAGCAGCGGCAGCAATCCAAACAGGATGACCGCCCGTGCCGTCACCGCCGCGACAATAACCACACCAACCAGAATGACATCCTCGGAGCGCACCTCTTCCAACAGCCTTGGGATAAGAAGAGCCGCCAGAATAAAGATCAACGCCCCCGCCCAATGCGCCAACAGGTCCCATACCTCACCAAGGTTCGCCCAGGTTTGCGGCGACAAACGGCGAGGCCCGGAGAGGTTCATCGTCAGCCCTGCCGTGACAACAGCAATCACACCCGAAGCCCCGATGAGTTGTTCGGCGCCGATATAGACAAGATATGGGAGCGCCACGGACACGGAAATCTGCGCCCGCTCATGGTGGACAAAATTTGACATGATCCAGACCGAAGCCCGCGCCGCGAACCACCCGGCAATGGCCCCCCCCGCGATCAGCAACGGAAATTGCCGCAAGGCATCGGTCAAGGTCGGATCGGACACCCCCAACATCACAAACCCCATGAACAGGCCAAAGAGTGCGATCGCGGCAGCATCGTTCAAAAGGCTTTCCCCTTCGATGATACGCGCCAGCCTGCGCGGCGCAGAGATCGACCGGAAAATCGACACCACCGCAGAAGGATCCGTCGTGGACACAATCGCGCCGATCAAAAAGCACGCCGCAAGCGGCAATGTGCTCGCCCAAGCCAGGGAATAACCAACCCCCAATGTCGCAACGACCACCGCCACGACGGCAAGCACCAAAATAGGAACCCAATCGTCAAGCATGCGCCTCAGGTTCATTCCCAACGTTGCCTGAAAAAGCAGCGTTGGCAGGAAGACGTAGAGGAATACATTTGACCGGATCGGCAATCCCAGAATCGCTTCTGCAATCGGATTCAATGCATCTGTCAGGTCTGTGCGCAGAAAGAAAATGGCGCCCGCGCCAATGAGCATTCCCACAAGAGCCAAAATAACGCTGTAGGGAAGCCGTAACCGAGCCGCCAAAGGTTCGGCCGCACCGATAACAAGAAAGAGCGATGCGATAACGGCAGTGATGAGCATAATATTCATGGGCGAAAAGTAGCAGAGATCTGGCGGAGAGAAAGCCAAAGCGACCAGAGAGGTGCCGTTTTGTTTGCCTTTGCCTTCAACTCTTTGTGGCGGGCAAAATCGTATCGTTCCGGCACCGCCCCCCGCACATGCCGGACACGCCGTAAATTATACCCGGCGTCGGGCGTGGCACGGCGCCGCCCGCACCCATAGATATGATTGGCGGGTCTGGCCGGATGCCTGCGGCACAGCTTCGCTGTCTGCATCTCAGCGTCATGTCCTTAGTTCACCTCCCGATACTCAAGGCTTGGCTAAAACGCTTCTGCCGCATGTGCTTGCCTCTTCGAAAGCCGAACACATTCCACATTACAGTGAGGCCCGTTTTCAAAGTGAGGTCAATTTCGGGGCGGGCAAATCAGCCCTTCAATGTCTCAATATCCCTAAATCGGCAGCCGTCACTTCTGCGACAGGGCGATGGATCACGAACACGCGGCGGAGGACATCGAGGCCTAGGACTGTGATCTGCGTCGCGGGTCCAGGGCAAGCCGGATCATCGCAGTTTATTTCCGTGACCGAAACAAGCATGTGCGGCCCAAACCCTCCCATTTCGCGCACCATGCGTTTGACCCGTTGGACATGCCAAAGCACAGTGGTTTTTTGCCGGAAATCGAAGGCCAAGCTCATAACTGCGTTGGATTCGGCGCATCGCCGTAGACAGTCACCGGGTCAAAAACCAATTCGGATTCAGTGAACCTCAACGCGCGACCAGCTTCTGCGCCCGTTGGGACTGCGCGATAAAAGCAGGACCTATAGCCCACATGGCACGACGCGCCCGAACCTGCGACCTCGACCCTGAGCCAGAGCGCATCTTGATCATCATCAATCCACGCATCGATTACGCGCTGCACAAGGCCCGATGTCGCCCCCTTACGCCAGAGCGCTTGTCGTGACCGGCTGAAGTAATGCGCCTCGCGCGTCTCCAATGTCAGGCGCAAGGCATCCGCATCCATCCAGCCCAACATCAGGACATGACCGGTGGAAGCGTCGGTCGTGACACAGGGGATCAGGCCATCCTCTCCGAACCGGGGCGCAAGCTGCGTGCCCTCTTCGACCTGTTCGATTGTGCGGCGGGCGTGGAACTCTATTCTTGGCATTGGCAGGCCTTGTTGTTTGTCTTGTTATACTATAACAATCACGATCAACGGAAATCTGCAACCCCGGAGCCACCGCATGATCGATCCGATCCCCGTCACCCTTCTGACCGGCTTTCTTGGTGCGGGAAAGACAACCCTTTTGAACCGCCTGCTGCATGATCCCTCCGCAGGACGTGTGGCGGTGGTGGTGAACGAGTTTGGCGAAGCAGGGCTCGACCATGATCTGATTGAGGAAGCCGCAGAAGATGTTGTTTTGATGTCTGCCGGATGTATATGCTGCACAATCCGGGGCGACCTATCAAAGACACTTATTTCCCTTCTCGCACGGCGCGCACGAAAAGAACTCTCCTTTGACCGTGTTGTGATCGAAGCAACGGGCTTGGCCGATCCGGGTCCGATCCATCACACACTGCTGGTTGATCCGGTGTTGGCGCCAAACTACGCACTCGACGGAATTGTAACCGCTGTCGACGCGGTTCTGGGCTCTGCGACGCTCTTGCGCCACGAAGAAGCACAAACCCAGGTCGCAATGGCCGATCGAATTGTTCTGACAAAATGCGATTTGGCGGATACCGCGACGATCAAAGCGTTGACTGCGCGGCTTGATCAGCTGAGCCCCGGCACACAGCGAATTACAGCCGATAAAGGTGCGGTGCCCTCCGGTATGCTGTTCGGACTTGGCGCATTGCGCCGCACCATGGCACCAGATCATGCCCTGAACTGGCTGGCGGCTCCGGCACCCGATCCGCTCGCTGGTCTTTCCGGAATGACCCTACCGAAGAAAGATCCACTGGTCGAACTCGCCGGCCCCTCGCATCATGCGTCTGACGACCGAATTGCCACAGCCTCGATCACGCTGGATGACCCGATCCCGTCTCAGGTTTTTGACTTCTGGCTGGATACACTGATTGCCCTTCGGGGGCCTGACATCCTGCGGATGAAGGGGATTGTGCATATCGAGGATGTTCCGCGGCCCTTTGTGTTCCATGGGGTGCAGCACATTTTCGAGCCGCCCGTGCCGCTGGAAAACTGGCCGGAAGGCAATCACACAAGCCGCGTGGTCGTAATCGCGCGTGACATACCGAAATCCGATCTGGAGGAGAGCCTTGCCATGTTGCGCATGCGCTCGAAACCGGGTGAGGGTGCCGGCGGCTTGATCGAGCATAGCCTACCCACCCCATAATCCCGTCAGGCCATCACAACGCGAGGTTTGCGCCGCCCGGCCAAGGCCAGTGCCGATAAATAGCAGCGGCGCACCGGGCTTTCCACGTGGCACGCTCCGCGCGCCGGCGATGTAAAATATTTGCGGCATGTTGCAATGCAACACATCCAACATGATGGATTTGCTCCGAACGTTAGATACAGAGGCATCACCCACCGCCACAATGCGCAAACGTTTTTTGTCTCAGGCACGCGGCGATTGTCTGTCCCTTCAAACGGGCCGGAAATCCGTGCTCAAAGGATACGCGCGAAGGTGAAACTGCGCCTATACAGCGCAAAAGCCTCAGGCTCATAGCGGTTTCTGCGGGTTTCGGTGGTAAAGGCGCCTGCTTTTGCGTCAGGCTTCAACAGTCGTGCTCGGCCCGCGCTATGTGTCACCGATCTCACACTGGTGAATAGCAATTCCCTGTTGCCTTATAATAAGGGGGTGTCCGCAAATCGTGTTGGTTGGCTACGCGCCGAAGAACCAGATACATTCTGTGTAGCCGCGAATGCCCGCTTGGCCTGACGGCCTCGCCGCAGACAAAACCTGAAACCGGAAGTAGGAATCTATGGAGTTATCGTCAAAAGACCGCAGTTTGCTCAAGAATCTTGAGGAATCTCTATGGCGAGTGGAAACGCGGTATGACCCCGCTCTTATGGATCGCACATTTGCTCCGGATTTCTCCGAAGTGGGCCGCTCCGGTCGTTGCTACGAAAGGTCCGAGCTGTTGTTCCAGCCTGATGGAGGCGCGGTCATTGATGCTACGCTTCCTCTACCTGGCTACTCCGTAGACCTGATAGCCCCGGGTGTGGCTCTCGCGACTTATACGAGCGAAGTTCGGTATGGTGACAACCTTGAAATAGGACGCCGTTCATCGCTGTGGACCCAGATAAAGGATCGTTGGCAGCTTCGTTTCCATCAAGGAACAGCGTGCTGAAAAACGACGGCTCCTAATCGGCGACACTATAATCGACAGATGGGATCTGCACGGTCGCCACGCTTCGACGCAGGCAGCATCCCGTTTAACAGCCCCGGCTTTATGACGCCTTGATCACATCCGCTGGCCGCATCTTTATCAGCCGCACCTCCAGCCATCGAATATAGCTGGCCAAGTTCTTGGTGGCCGGACCGCAGAACGGCTTGATGAAGGTTCCGTAGCGGGCGGGCGTGGAGCGAGTTGACGTTCTGGATGTGATAACAGCCTGAGGCCACACGTGTGCCTGGCTTGCTGCCGACCACGAAGTGTTCGAGACCGCGCGCAGCCGCGAGGTTCTTATAACCGTTCCCTCCGTCCGAGCAGAGCACGGCATCGCCCGGAACCAAAGGTCTCATCGCGCGCTCCACCGTTGCGCTCTTACGGTTCGGTAGCCGCTGGAAGAGAAGAGAACCGCCACGGTCGGTGACGGTGAGAATGGGGAGCTGCCACCTCGACAGCCCGCGCATCATCTTCAACCCCTGCGTCGTGAAGTCCTCCCATCGCGGACGCGGCGGGTTTGGGATGTTCAGTGGGTCAGCGAAGTGACGGACCCACTCGCGCGATCCCTTTCGAGACTCCCGCTGGTAGGTCTCATCTGCCTCGATAATCCCGGAGAAGCTCGCCGATGAGGTGCTGTTACCGATGATCAAGAAAACCAACATACGCCAGCGCCAGACCGTGTATTTGTTGAACCCGAGCTGCCTCGCGAGCTTGCGAACCGACTGCGGCGTAGATGAGCCCAGCATATCTCTCAGCACGACCATTAACAGGTCAGGACGATGGATGCGGCCAATGGCGCTCCCTGTCCGGCCCGAATAGGTCTTCTGGCAGTCAGTGCATCGGTAACGCTGAACCTTGGTCCTTGTGCGGCCCCACTTCTGGCGTCGCTCGCCGCCGCAAAACGGACACTTGTGTCCTTGGTTTGTCCGTGCTTCGATCTCCGAAATCGCCTCCGTCTTTCGCCGGAGATCACGGATTTTTGTTTGGGCGTCCTCGATCTGGGCCGGGTTCAAGTCGTCGAGGGCATCGAGAAAACGGCGAAAGTCGTAGTGTAGCAAGGGCATCCTCCGCTGGAAAAGCGAGGTAATATAGGCCCTTTCAGATTAAAACGAAGTGAACCAACACGGTTTGCGGACACCCCCTATAATAAAACCAAACTTGTGCGACGGAATGCGTTTCCATGACCGTATCACAAGAAGCATATACACCGCAGGGACCCTCTTGATGACAAAACGCTTCGCGACGCCCCTGACTGGTTTCAGCCACCGCCTGCCACGTCCTTATTCGGCACGGCAGCGTTCCGGCGCGGTCGCCAAATGCGCAGCAACTGCGGTCACATCTTCGCATAGACAGCGCCCCTTAGGAGCCAAAAGACATTGAAAAAATTCATTTTCACTATCCTGTCCCTCACCATCATCGCGGGCGCTTATGGCGTGGGGTTCGGTGTTCCCGAGCAAGTTACACAGCTCTGGGGCGGCCGCGCCACCGAAACAGCCGCTGCCCCCCAAAGCGCGCAAGACGGGCGGCGGGGGCAAGGCCGGGCGACGACAGTTGTTCTCACCCCGCTGGAAGCGCGCGCATACACGCTTGTTCTGCGAACCATTGGCAGCGCTGTCTCCTTGCACCGCACCGAAGTCACCGCGACCGATGCGGGCGAGGTGATTGAAACCGCGCTGCGGGCCAATCAAAGAGTGGAAAAGGGCGACGTTCTTTTGCGTCTGGATGATCGCACCGAACGGCTGGCGCTTGAGATCGCTGAGGCCAACCGAGATCAGGCCCAAGCCACGGTCACCCGCTATGAGGGCCTGCGCAGCAATGGCAGTTCCGTCGTGACGGACGTGGCGCTTTCGGAGGCGCGCGTAGCGTTGCGGTTGGCCGAAGCCAATGTGGGGCTGGCCGAGGTCGCACTCGACGATCGCACCATCGTGGCCCCGATTTCCGGTCAATTGGGGCTCAGCGACGTCAGCGTCGGGGACCGCCTGTCGAGCGGGGATGCCATCGTGACGATTGATGACACCAGCAGCCTGCTCGCCACATTTGAAGTGCCCGAACGCTCCATCGGTCTTTTGGCGGAAGGCAAGCGGGTTCTCGTCTCGACTCCGACCTATGCGGGGCGGGTTTTTGAAGGTGAAATCACCGCTTTCGACAGTCGGCTGGACAGCGTGACCCGCAGCGCCACCGTGCAGGCGGAAATCGAAAACCCAGAAGGCGTGTTGCTTGCGGGCATGACCTTTGCCATCCGCATGACCGAAGACACCGATCCGCTGCCTGTCGTGCCTGCAACAGCAATCACCTGGGATCGCACCGGTGCAGGCATTTGGGCCGCCGAGGACGGCAAAGCCCGCCGTTTTCCCGTGACCATCCGCTACCGCGAGGGAGATCAGGTTTGGGTTGAGACAGATGCCCCCCTTGGCGCGCAGATCGTCGCCGAAGGCGCATCCAAGCTGCGTGAAGGCGCGCAGGTCACCGCCGCCGGCGCACGCAGAGGTCCGGGCGCATGAGTTTCGAAAAAAGGGCACATAAAGCCGGTTTCGCCGATGTTTTTGTTGCGCGGCCCATTTTTGGGATCGTGCTGAACCTGCTGATCATTATCGCCGGTCTTGCGGCGCTCACCAGCGTCGATATCCGCGAAATGCCTGATGTGGACAACCCCGTGATTTCCGTCCGGACCACCTATGACGGCGCGGTGGCGAGCACGGTAGACACCGAAGTCACCCAGGTCCTCGAAGATGCGCTGAGCGCGCTTGAGGGCATGTCCTTTATTGAATCAACCTCCAGCACCGGATCGAGCCGTATCACCATCGACCTCTCTGATGGCACGGATGTTGACGTGGCCGCCAATGAGGCACGCGAGATCGTGTCGGGCACCCTGCGGTCTTTGCCTGACGATATCGATGACCCCAGCGTCAGTAAGAGTGACAGCAACGCTGACGCGATCATTCGTCTTGCGCTATTGGGGAATGCCAGCCTCGACACGCTGACCCACCTTGCTGAAAACACGGTTTACGAACGCCTCTCCTTGATCGACGGCATCGCCGAAGTGACGGTGCGCGGCGACCGTGCCAACGAATTCCGGGTGACGGTGAACATGCCGTCCCTCTTAAGCCGTGGACTGACCATCTTTGACGTGTCGACCGCGCTTACGCAGCTGCGCGACGACACCGCCCTTGGCGCGCTTTCAAGCGAATCGCAGACCCTCTCGCTGCGGGTCGGCAACGCGGATGTCACTGTCGCGGCGATCAACCAACTGCCGATCAACGACACGACCCAAGTGGCCGATATCGCTTTGGTCCAACTGATCCCTGAAGAGGCGAACGTCTACACCCGTGTGAACGGAGAAACGGCCATTGGCCTCGACATTACCCGACAATCGGTTGGCAACACTTTGGAGATTTCGCGCGACGTTGCAATCGCCGTGGAGGAGTTGCGCGATCAATTGCCCGACGGTGTGCAGCTGCTGGTCACCTCCGATGACGGAGTTTTTATCGAGGGATCCATCACGGAGGTCGTCAAATCCATCCTTATGGCCACCGGCATCGTCGTGGCGGTGATCTTTTTGTTCTTGCGCTCCCCGCGGGCGACGTTGATCCCTGCGGTCACGATCCCGGTGGCCTTGATCGGCACGCTTGCCGCGATCTGGCTCACGGGGTTTTCCGTCAATACGATCAGCTTGCTCGCACTGGTTCTGGCAACCGGAATGGTGGTGGATGACGCCATCGTTGTGGTCGAAAACATCGTGCGCAAGCGCAAGTCAGGCATGGGAGCCTTCGCTGCCGCCGCATCGGGCACCAACGAGGTTTTCTTCGCCGTCATTTCCACCACCGCGACGCTCGCTGCGGTCTTTATCCCGATTTCCTTCCTGCCCGGTCAGGCGGGCGGGGTCTTTTCGGAATTCGGATTTGTGCTGGCCTTCGCGGTCACCCTGTCTTCGATCACCGCGCTGACCCTCGCGCCGGTCCTGTCGGCCCTTCTGGACCCCGGCAAGACGCAGGCCAATGCGGCACCATCAGAACCCGGCGCCCTGTCCCGCGCCTTTGACCGGGTGATGGATTTCGCCATCCGCACGCCTTTGCTGGTTCTGTCCGTCGCCATTGGTTTCGCCATCATCGCCATGGGGGCCGCGATGACGCTGCCCTCCACGGTCACGCCCGAAGAAGACCGTGGCTTTTTCCTCGTGCAGGCGCGCGGTGCCTCGGACACCACGATTGATTATCTCGACACGCAAGTCTTGCTGGTCGAAGACATCCTCGCCCCTTACCAAGAGAGCGGACAGATCGAAACGGTGCAGAGCCTCATCGGAGTCGGTGGCGGCACCAGTGCCTTTATCGTGGTGCGCTTGCCGGATTGGGCCGAGCGCGACTTCACCCAGCAAGAATTAATTGCAAAGATCAGCGGCCAACTGAGCGCAGTGCCCGGTGTTCAGGTCAGCGCCCGCTCCACCAACAGCCTCAACATTCGCGGCGCGGGCGGCGGGCTGAGCTTCGCGGTAACCGGCACGAACCTCGCCGATATGACCGAAGCGGCCGACACGCTTGCCGCCGCAATGTCGCAAGATCAAACCTTCTTGAACCCGCAACTGTCGAACAACAGCGTCAATGCACAATTGGAAGTGACGGTAGACGACAGCGCCGCAGGCGACATGGGGCTTAAAACCGCCGATATTACCGCGCTCGTGAGCGCCATGGTCCAAGGCGATGTGGCCGTCAGCGTCTTTTCCGACGATGTAGAGACAGACGTGAATGTGGTCCCCGGCGGGCCACCAATTGACGATCCCTCCGACATTGCATCCATGTCTATCCGCCTCGACAGCGGCGCCTATATCCCGCTTTCTACCGTCGCGTCTCTGGACATGGTGGTGAGTGATGCGCAGATCGAACGTTTGGGCGGCGCCTTGTCCGTGTCCATGCAGGCGAACCTAGGCGAGGGTGTGGACCTGTCGACCGCAATGGACCGGTTGCTTACGATTTCCGAAGAGGTTCTCCCTGACGGCATGGGCATTACCTTCACCGGAGAGGCCGCAACGCTGGACGATTCCCAAGGCGGCATCTACATGGTGTTCGGCGTGGCTTTGATCGTCGTGCTATTGGTCCTCGCGGCCCAATTCGAAAGCTTTGCCAGCGCGGTTGTCATCATGATGACGGTGCCCTTCGGCCTTGCCGCCGCGCTACTGGCAATCTCGATCACCGGCGGATCGTTGAACTACTACAGCCAGATCGGTCTTGTCATGCTGATCGGGGTCATGGCCAAAAACGGCATCCTAATCGTCGAGTTTGCAAACCAGCTGCGCGAAGCGGGTGAGGACATCGACAGCGCCATCCGAGGCGCGCTGCGCCTGAGGATCCGGCCGGTGATGATGACGATGGTCTCAACGGTCTTTGGTGGCCTGCCCCTGATCCTGACCTCCGGCGCGGGTGCCGAAGCCCGCATCGCCGTAGGCTGGGTGATCGTTGGTGGCTTGGGTTTTGCCACGGTGTTCACCCTCTTCCTGACGCCGATCTTCTACCGCTGGATCACCATCTGGGGCAGCGCACCGGGGAGTGCGGCGCGAAGACTCCGGTCCGAAGTCGAGGCGACTGCGCGCCCATAGCGCCGTATCATGCAGGAGCCGAAGCCAAGGTGGCTTTGGAGAAGGTCACGGCGACCCGGATCAAGACCAGCCGCCGTTGGTCTGGCCCATGGCATCTGCGAAGGGTCGCGCATGGCTCTTTCCGTCCTGGTGCCTTCTTGGGCGGATCGAGAGAAACCCATCCGGCGGGCCGCAAGCTCTTTGAAATCCTGGAGCGTGAAATCCGGTGCGCCGGCTCGCAAAATGTCTGGCGTCACCGAGACGGTAAAGCACGCTCATAGCACCTCCAGAACGACAGCCTGCCCCCCCGCACGGCAGGCAATGCCCCCCGCCCTCTCCGGCTTGATTTCGATCCAAGAGATACCCTGCAATCCCCATTGAGCGCCGCCGCCCCACGGCGGGCGACGTTTGCCCGCGTCAATATTACAGCCTTCTGACGTCCAAGATCGCCCACCCAAACGCGGATGATCACACATCGCCTAGATGTTTCAGCGACGGAAACCTGCAGCACCAACGTAAAATAAGAAGTGCAAATGAGGAGGATCCTATGCAGAACCGAATGAAACGATGCGCAGCAATTTTTGTTTTGGCGACCGCCACAGCTGTCATGCCGATCACCGCCATGGCGGACAGAACAGTCGTAAAGCACAGCGCCCAGCATCACGGCGCCAAAGTGAAGGTGGTCAAACAGCAGCACCGGCATGCCGTCGGGCACCGGTTCCGCAAACAGGAGGTGGTCGTAGTCAACAATTGGCGCGCACGTGGCCTTCCGCGCCCCGGCCGCAACGAAGTCTATGTCGTGAATGGAGACAGCATTTACCTTGCGGCAGCTGCAACGCTTTTGGTGAAGGCACTGATCAACTGAGAGGTGCCTAAAGCGTGGGTCAGGTTGATGACGCCCGCTCCCGCGCGCCCACTTGGGCCGAAACAGGCGAAGACGGACGCGCCGGGCGCTTAGGCCGGAAGCAACCGCGCGCAGATGGCCCGACGTCCCCTTTTTGCGCCTTTTGCAAAATCATGCGCCGTGTTTATCGCCTCCATGCAGAAAAGCATCAGGCCGATGAGGCGCATCTGTCCGAACGGGCGAACAAGCTCTCTGAACAGGCGCAACTGATATCGCTTTGGCTTAGGATATCCACCCGTTCGGAAACGATCGCCGCTACCGGCCCATACCGGTCTCTCAGCACGCACTCCCGATGCTGCGATGCGGCCACTCAAAGGAGACATTCGCTCAATTCGTAAGAACCATCAGGTTCGAATGAGCCGCAGCGGCAAACTCTGGGTCTGAGCCAGTCAATTCGTCGGAGAGACCGTGAAGAGGCCTCGAGAGGTTTGACCAGCGCAATGGTGTTACTTCCGAAATGCAATAGTTAACTGAGAACCAAGTTTGCGCTTTCAGATCGCACCGCATCGCCACATGATATTTGTCCCATGCCGGGTAAGTACGCATTCTATTTCAAGGTGACGTATAGGAAGTTTTGCCTCTGAACCGTGCTGTCAATACCCCACACTCAGGAAGCGCGAGTTCACCGAAATGCCTTCTGATTAGTGAATTGTAACCATGCCTCAAAGGGCCTCGGTATCATATCGACCAGGCAGATCGGTTTCCCAACCGTTTGATCAGGAAATCAATGAATATCCTGGTTTTGGGAGTCAAAACATTGGAACGGGGATAGACAAGCCATAGGAGTGTGCGCTCGTTCAAGGACCAATCCGGAAGTATATGAACCAAACGTCCTGCCGCGATTTCGTGTTCGATATTCCACAGCGAGCTGATTGAAACTCCGATGCCTGATACCGTCGCCTCGCGTTGCGCGTCGCCGTCATCGACGATTGTCCGGCATGTCATGGTTTGGGGATCAAGCTTTGCAATTTCACCCTCGGTGCTAAGCAATTCACGTGGTTCAAGGTTGGACCACGCAATGAAACGCTGGTTTGACAAGTCGGACGGGTGCGTGGGAGTACCGTGGGTTTCCAGATAGCTTGGCGATGCACACAGAACACGGGTGTCATCCGACAGCTTCCGACCCTTCAAACTGCTGTCCGCCAGTGGGGCACTTCTGAGAGCCAGATCAAAACTGCCTTCGATGGCATCAAAACTGGTATCCGAAAGGCGCAGGTCCAGCGTCAAATCGGGGAAAAGGGTTTGGAATTCGGGCAAGAGCGGCATGATGTGCAACTGTGCGAAACTGCTGGGCGCGGCAAAGCGCAAGGTGCCTTGGGCGCCGACATCCTTGCCGCCCAACGCCGCCTGTGCGGCCTCTGATTGCGCAAGAATTTCCCGAGCATAGGGCAAAAAATCCGCCCCTTCCAGTGACAATGAAACCTTGCGGGTGGTGCGCCGTAGCAGCTCCACCCCAAGCTCGGTTTCCAATTTGGCAAGGCGCGCGCTTGCCACGGCAGGGGCAAGGCCAAGTTCACGACCCGCAGCACTGATATTTAGCCGCTCTGCCGCCATTACAAACAGACGAAGGTGATCAGTTTCCATCAATTATACCCAAAATCAAGAAAGTGAACTCCATTATCGGCAGTTTATTGCGCGAAACACAAGGTATAAATTCGCATCCTAAGGATGACATCAACTCAAGGCTTTTGCGGTAATCCGCCGAGCAGACTGGCCCGATCATGATGGAAAGGAGTCTCTGATGACACAGACCGGAACCGTAAATTATCACGTCCACAAGCCGTTTCGGCAGGCGTTCGAAATTGATGTGGATGGCATTGCTGGCAACCTCATCGAGCCGGAGTTTTTCGCTGCCAAAATCGCATTGAAGGATCAACGGAACTGCGAGGCCGCCACGGATTTTGCAGAGGATGGCTTTGCTTTTGCCAGCACGCAGACGGGTATATCGAATTTCAAAGGCGACAATTGGCAGAGCCGATATGATGCCGAACTGGCCGATCTATTGAAACAGGAAGTTGGCGCAAAAGAGGTGATCACCTTTGACCATACAGTACGCATCGATGATCCGCAGGCCAAGCGCCGCCCGGCCCGCCACGTCCACAGCGATTATAGCCGCGAGGGTGCGGAAAGGCGTCTTGTGGATATTCTTGGCCCTGAGAAGGCCGATGAATGGGCGCAGGGTCATTATGCCTTTATCAACGTCTGGCGCCCGATCGCGAACCCGATCAATTCTGCACCTCTTGGCTTTATTCGGCCGTCGACGGTCAGAGACGCAGATTGGATCGTGATTGACTTGATCTACCCCGATCGCAAGGGGCAGGTGATGGGGTTGGCAAAAGACGCTGGGCATGAATGGGTTTACCGCTCACGGATGACGCCTGACGAGGTCGCGTTTTTCAACATCTACGACAATTCCGGCCGCCCCTGCGTTGGCCACAGTGCGATTGATCTGGTCGAAGACCCGACAGTCACGACGCCCCGCCAAAGCATCGAGAGCCGTACGTTGGTTCGCTATTAAAGAGCGCCAACCCGCGCCTTGCACAACCGAGGAGACATTCACATGACCAAGACAATTCTTATCACCGGCGCGACGGACGGGATCGGCCTTTTGACAGCCAAGACGCTGACTGCTGAGGGCCACAACGTCCTGTTGCACGGGCGCAGCGCGGACAAGTTGGAAGCCGCGGCACGCGAGGTCGGGGGCAATCCGGAAACCTTCCGCGCTGACCTTTCGCTGCTGGAGGATGTTAACGCCTTGGTGGCAGATGTCCGTGCCAAACATGACACCCTGGATGTGTTGATCAACAATGCCGGGGTTCTGAAGGTTCCCAACACACACACGGACAGCGGGCTGGATGTGCGTTTCATGGTCAACACAATCGCACCTTGGGCTTTGACCGTTGGCCTGCTGCCAATCGTCCCCAAAGACGGTCGCGTCGTAAGCCTTTCGTCAGCCGCGCAAGCCCCCGTCAACATCAAGGCCATGCGCGGTGAGCAACAACTTGGCCACAACGAGGCCTATGCGCAAAGCAAGCTGGCGTTGACAATCTGGTCGCAGGAATTGGCGCGCGAACACCCCGACGGGCCGATGTTTGTCTCGGTCAACCCGGGGTCTCTTCTTGCCACAAAAATGGTCAAGGAATCCTATGGAATGGCGGGCAATGACCTGCGGATCGGGGCTGACATCCTGCGCCGTGCGGCAGTGTCCGATGAATTCGCCAACGCCTCTGGGCAATATTACGACAACGATGCAGGACGCATCGCACGGCCCCATCCCGCAGCCGCCGACCGCGCACATGTTGCGCAACTGATGGCGGCTATTAGTGAGTTGGCTGGCGCTTGAGGCGTCTTAAAACGTTTGCCGATCAAGGGGATTGCGCATAAAGATAAGAGTCGGGAGGAGACGTGATGGGAGGTTTCATTACCTCAAATCAAACGGATGCGATTGCCGCATCCTGGGATCGGTGTGCGCGGCAGTATAACCTGCGGCACGATACCGGGCGGCCTATCATGCGCCTCCAATCCTCCGAAGTGGCCCCTCGACTTGAACAGATCGTCGAGAGCACCGGCGGCAGGCAAGGTTTCTTTCAACATCTCGCTTCGGTCGCGGGCGAAATCGGTCATTGTCTGGTTGTTACCGACGCCGATGGCGTCTCTGTTCGGATTGAGCATAGCGGGGCGACGAGTGGCTCTGACGGCTGGAATGGCATCGCCCTTGGGTCATGTTGGGACGAACGCCTGGCCGGTACAAACGGTGTATCCATGGCCTTACGGACGGGGAGCGCAGTCACCGTGCGTGGTGCGGATCATTACTTTTCGACGCTGAGGCAGTTCGCCTGTACCGGCGTTCCGATACTGGATGCCAACGGGGGGATGATTGGTGCAATCAATCTTGTCTCTGTCGATCGGGGTAATCGCGCAGATTATCTGTTCGGCCAGCAGCTATTGGCAAAGACCGCGCATCGCATTCAGCGCAACCTGTTTGAAAAGGAATTTAACGACGCGATGCTTGTCACCGTCTCGCGCGGGGGGCGCGATCACGTCCTGTCAGATGATGCTCTGGTCGCGGTGAATGAGGCAGGGATGATTATCGGTGCCACTTCGACGGTTTCCATCTGCCTTGACGGCGCAAACGCGGCATCGCTGAAAGGTCAGGCGTTCGAGGCAATCTTTAGCGTCGATAGCAATCGGCTGGTGAATGTGCCTGAAAGGGTGCTTTCCATACCAGGCAATCATGGGGCCAACGTAAACCTGACGGTTGCTTTGCCAAAGACCGCCGCGCCCCAACGGGTGTCCAAGCCGCTGTCGTCCGGCCCTGCGCGCAAACGGCGCTTGCCACCATCGCTACAGCAATTGGCGACCGGAAGTCACAGCATGGCTGCCGCCTGTCGCCGCGCGCAAGCGATGTTGGAAAACACAGCCATGTTGCACCTCGAAGGCGAAACCGGAACCGGGAAATCCGCGCTTGCGGCCGCATTGCTGCAAACCGATGCCCCTGACGCACCGGTTTTTGATCTGGATTGTGCGACGCTTGGCGACTGTGACGCCGACACAGACCATTTGCGCAGGGTCATTGAGCAAGCCCGCGTCGTTTCAAGAATGTCCTATGGCAACGCCGTTCGCACAACCTTGGTGTTTGACAATGTGGACGAGTTGCCGCGCGCTTCGCAGGCAGAGCTGCGACGTTTCCTGAATGAACAGGAAGAACACCGCCACCAAACGGATGACCTTGGCCAGGACAGCCGCCTGCGTGTGGTTTCCACCAGCCGCAAACCTTTGATAGACGCCGTCAACGCGGGCCATTTCAGAGACGACCTATTTTATCTTCTAACAGGCTCAAAGGTTTTCCTACCTCCCCTCCGCATGCGTGAACATCCCGAGGTTCTGGCACAGGCCCTGTGCGCGCAGCTGACTGGTCGTAACGTCACCTTCAGTGCCGAGGCCAAAGATGCGCTTTGTCGCCTGCCGTTCCATGGCAATGTCCGCGAAATGCGCGGCGCGCTTCAAAACGCATTGGCCACGGCACAGGACAACCGGATCAACCTGCTTGATTTGCAACAATCCGCGATAGCTGCCCCTCTGTCCACTGCCATACTCGCGCCGGCCTGCGCTACCGCACCTGCCAATCTGGTGCCTGTCTATGACGAGCGCAGCATGATTCTTGATGCGCTCAGCAACAGCCGGTGGAATGTCAGCGAAGCCGCTCGGATGCTTGGCATGGGGCGAGCGACAATCAACCGGAAACTAAAGCTATACGAAATCCGGAGGCCGACCTGAACTTTGGCCGGCCTGCCTTGTCCTAAATGTGGCTCGCCTTTTCATAAGCGGCCAAAAAAACGTTTGTGCTTCATTTCGCTAAGCCTCGGATGCCGAGTATGACGGAATGTGGATCACGATCACATTATAGGTCTTTCTGGTCATTCTTGGGCTCCTTAAAGACAGTCGTCGGCAGCGGCGTCAGCAAGGACACCGCCGCTATTGGTGGTGGTCAGGCAAGATCATCCTTGCCGTCGATAATGAAATGCACGCTGGTCGATCCCTTGTGGCGGGCTTCAAGATAGGGCGCATAGTCGGGGTCGTTTACGAAATCATGAGCCGCTTGCGTGTTTGGCCATTCAAGGATCACGCGCAGGGCTGCGGGCTGGTCTTCGCCCTCGACCTGTTCGTGGCTGGTTGTGCGCGCAATATACTTGCCGCCATGTTTGGCGATGATCTCGCCGACCGGCTCGATATAGCCGGGGATCCAGCTGTCGTCGGTGGGTGTTACGGCCAGTACTGAATAGGCTGTCATGGGTTGGATCCTCCTCTTTGGTATCGATTGCCCTTGTCGTTCACACGGGCCTGGGTTCAGGCCGCTCGGCGACCGAAATGCTGTGTTGCGCGCAGGATGTCGCGCTGTGCTATTTCATTGAGTGAAGCGGCCAATGTGTTCATCGGATCACGCAGCGACGGGATGGCCCTGTCCAACGTCGTGTGAACATTCTCATCGATTGGGCCAAGGGAAAGGTCACGGTGAAATGCATCGACGGCTGCTGCCCCGGCGGCCAGATCGCCCTCCACCAAAATCAGCGCATGGGCCAGAATGCGGCGCTGTCCATTGCCAACTGGGCGTATGCGCTGTGCCGTGCCAACGACTTTGCGGCGGTTCAGGGACAGGTTCCATGCGCCGTCGCAAAAGCTGTTCGGGGTCGCACCCGTGGTCCAACCGGCAGGGATTGCATCCTGAATGATCTGTGTAATCAGGCGGTATCCGTCCTCGATGGTGAATGTCCGATCAGCCGTAAACGCCAGCGCGAGGTTCAAAACCCCCGGTCCTTGGGGCACCGCACCGCCGCCCGTGGGGCGCAGATGCAACGGCCAGCCGCGCGTGGCTGAATCGCGTTTCGCCACGTCAAATCCGGGCCTGCGCCGGAGGCTCGCCGGACAAACAAGCGCGCGGCGACGCGGGCTCCAGAGACAGGTGAAAGCGCCCTGCGCCCTGAACGCCGCGGCCTCAAGGGCAAGCCCCTCGGCCACGCCCTCCACATATGTAAGGGCTGCGCTCACACCGCCATCCCTTCGATCTCTTCACAGATCGAGGTCAGCAGATCACCCGCCGGTGCACCATCAAGCGCGCGGTGATCAAAGGTCAACGACAGGCCTACATGAGGGCGCAACTCAATTCCGCCATCCGCGCCCCGCGCTGCGCGATCCGTCAGACGCCCGATACCAAGGATACAGATTTGCCCCGCATTGATAATCGGCGTGAAATGTTCCACCCGCGTCAGGCCAAGGTTCGAGACGGTGAATGTGCCGCCCGTCATTTCCGTCACGGTCAGCTTGTTCACCTTGGCCCGCGCGGCCAAATCCTGCCGCGCCGCACGCAATTCGGTCACATCCATCTCATCAGCGCCAAACATGGCAGGTGCGACCAAAAGATTACCGGGCAAGGCAATGGCAACCGACAGATCGACCGCATCAGGCAAATGCACCTCGCGTCCTTCGACCCGGCCATTTGCGTCGGGGTTCTTTTTCAGGGCGCGTACCACGGCCAGCATCAAAAGGTCCTCAACCGAGACCTTGGTGCCTGCCTCGCCCAAACGGACTTTCTCCGCCTTCAGGGCTGTCGCATCGGCGCTGCCGTGGTGGGTCAGCTGCGCGGCTGTCGCAAGGCTTTTGGTCATGGCATCCGCGATCATGCCGCGCACGCCTTTGAGGGGGACGACCTTGGTCATTCGACCGACCCGATGACGGCCCCCTTGGGCACAACGGTATCCGCCTCTTCCTTGATCCGCAGGATGCCAGAGGCCGGTGCGTTGATCTCGTATTGCACCTTGGCGGTCATGATCTCGACCACCAGCGCGCCTTCTTCGACGGTTGCGCCATCATTGGCAAGCCAGCCGGTGATCACTGTTTCTTCGTCCTCTTCCCAGAGGTCGGATGGGATGACGATATCTGTTGCCATTTGGAGTGTCCTTTCCTGTTCGGGGACGCGCTTCAGGCGCCCCCGTTGGTCTGTGAGTGGTGGGTATGTGTTGGCTCAGGCCGCTTGCATCTCGTCCCAGGCGGCGACGATCTTGTCAGGGTTGGGCAGGCAGAATTGCTCCATCACCCTCGCGAATGGGATCGGCACATCAGGGAAGGCAACGCGTTTCGGCGCGGCCTTGAGAACCGAGATATCATGCTCGGTCACGGATGCGATGATTTCGCCGGACAGACCATAGCTCATGTAGTCCTCGTCCACGACAATCAGCCTGCCGGTTTTGGCGACGCTGGCGCGGATGGTGTCACGGTCCAACGGCACAAGGCTGACAAGATCGACAACCTCGGCACTGACGCCCTGCGCTTCCAACGTTTTGGCCGCCTTGAGCGCATTATGAACGCCCATGCCACAACTGACGATCGATACATCCTTGCCTTCGCGAACGACCTTGGCCTTGCCGATTTCCAGCGTGTAGGGTTCTTCTGGGACATGCACAGTCGCGCCCGCCTCGGTGCCAAGCCAGCCCATGCCCTGCAGGCCCTTGTGGTACATGTAAACCACCGGACTGTCGTCGCGCATGGCGGCCGTCATCAACCCCTTGGCGTCATAGGCATTGGACGGGGCCACAACTTTCATCCCCGGCAAGTGGGCAAAGGTGCCGTACAGACATTGCGAATGCTGGCCACCGTCGGAATAGCCGCCACCGGTTGAGGTCATCAACACCATCGGCACTTTCACGTTGCCGCCGGAGAAATAGATATTCTTGGCCATCAGATTGTAGATCGCATCAAAGCAGACGCCAAAGAAGTCGACGAACATCAGCTCGACCACTGGGCGCATGCCATCCTGCGCCGCACCGACGGCGGCACCGATAAAGGCGGTTTCCGAAATCGGTGTGTCACGGATGCGTTCCGCCCCGAATTCCTCGATCAATCCGCGGGTGTTGCCATAGACGCCGCCCAAGGGGCCGATGTCCTCGCCCATCACAAAGACGGAGGGGTCGATGCGCATTTCCTGTGCGGTGGCTTCGGCCATAGCCCGGGCGATGGTCAATTTTCTTTCGTTCGATTTGGTCATGTCTTTTCCTCCCAATTATGCTGCGAACACACGCGTCAGCGCGTCTTCAGGTGCTGCATCATCGCTTTCGCGGGCGAATTTGATCGCTGCGTCAACGCGTGCGGCAGATTCTTCCTCGATCGTGTCCAGTTCCGCCTCGCTGGCGGCACCATCGGCAAGCAATCTTTCACGCATTTTGGGGATCGGATCCTTCTCAAATAGCGCGTCTTTTTCGCCTTTAGGGCGGTAGGCCTCGGCGTCCCCCATAAAGTGACCCGCTAAACGGTAGGTTTCACATTCCAGCAGCGATGGACCTTCACCCGCGCGCGCCCGTGCAATCGCCTCGCCCGCTGCTTCAAAGATGGCGTAGGGGTCGTTGCCCTCGATCCGTTTGCCGGGAATGCCGTAGGCCGCCGCGCGGTCTGCATGACTTGCGATGCTGCTGGCGGTTTTCTTGGCGACAGAAATGCCCCAGCCGTTATCCTCGACCACGCAGATAAAGGGTAGATTCCAAACGGCTGCGAGGTTCATCGCCTCGTGCCAGCCGCCCTGATTCACCGCACCTTCACCGACGAAGGCAACGGCAACACCCGGCTTACCCTGCATCTTGCGCGATAACGCGGCCCCCACCGCAGGCCCCATGCCCTGCGCGATAATGCCGGAACAGGCAAAGTTCACATCATCATCAAACAGATGCATATGCCCGCCGCGACCGCCAGATAGACCGGTTTTCTTACCGAAAATCTCGGCGGCCATTTTATCCAGATCAACGCCCTTGGCGATAGCCTGATGGTGTGGACGGTGGGTGGCTGTGACCACATCCTCGGGAGTCAGGTGCGCACAAACCCCCACCGCCACTGGCTCCTGCCCGTCGGACAGGTGCATTTCACCCGGGATCGGCCCATTGGCCATGTTGAACGCCGGTGATTTCCCCTCGAAATAGATCTTCGCAATGGCCTCTTCGAACCGACGGCTCGTGACCATATTGCGATACATCCAGTGTTGTTCTTCACGTGTTGGTGACATGAATTCCTCCTCCCATGTGCACGGCATCTCCCTGCCGCATTAACGCTATGGTTAGGATTGATCCTGTTAGGCCGCAAAACAACGGTGCTGACGCCCACGCGGGGCTTGATCGCGCAAACTGTCTCACCGTGAGACAGTTTGAGACACATTGAGCCAGAGCGTGACGCAAGTTCGGCAAGTGGCGGTGCGGTTTGCGCCCCGCAGGCAATGCCCGTCGTCCGAGGGGAATCAATAGCGCCACACTCATTTATATACAAAATCCGAATACTGAACCAATCTTTAGTATCTTTATTTGGATACGAAGTTAACTCAAGGTCTAGGGCATGAGGAAATCGACTTCCTCGGTTCACAACTCAAGCCTTGTGCAAAACAGGGCATAACAGCGGAGAGAAACAATGAAATACGAAAACTTCCAGACCTTTACTGCAAACCAGAACGGCGCGATCCTAACCGTGACCTTCGATTTCGGATCAGCCAACGTTCAGGGGCAAGAGATGCTCGCCGACCTTAACAGCCTTGCCATGCGGCTTGAACGAGACCGGGATACAAAGGTTGTCGTCTTCCAATCTGCACACCCAGAAATCTGGGTCGCGCACTACGATACCGAACTGCTGAAAGACATGTCGACACAGGCCGTGTCACGCGAGGACGCGCAGCTGCTGGACCTCCAAGCCATCTGCGAACGGATCAGCAAAGCCCCCCAAGCGACGATCGCCAAACTCGAAGGCTTTGCGCGCGGCGGCGGCCATGAACTGGCTCTGGCGCTCGACATGCGGTTCGCCGCACGCGGAAAATTCAAATTCATGCAAATGGAAGTCGGCATGGGCATTCTGCCCTGTGGTGGCGGCGCATCGCGTATGGCCCGACAGACTGGTCTGGGCAAAGCACTGGAAATCATCTTAAGCGCGAATGATTACGACGCAGATGATGCGGAACGGTTCGGCACAATAAACAAGGCGCTCGAGCCCGACGAGATCGGCCCATATGTTGACGCATTGGCCCAACGCATCTCCCAATTCCCAGCCGAGTCGATCAATGCCTGCAAACAGATGGTTTACGAATCCATCGACAAGCCCATCGATGAGGCCCTGAAAGCGGAGGCCTACTGGCTCTATCAGGCAACCAGCAAAACGCCTGCGGTCAAACGGTTCCAAATTGCGGATGACCAAGGCCTGGAACATGACATCGAGAACCAGCGCAACTGGGGCGAACTGGTCATGAAGGTTCAAGACATCACTTAAATTCCTCTGCGAGGCCACCACTCAGGAACCGCGCCGGTTTTCATGGCGCGGTTCTTTCTGTTTGGCCGCCCTCCTCGCGTGGATTGCGCCATTACCCTCAAAATCCGAAAACTGAACTCCGATTTCTACCAATTACCCCGCAAAACAACACGTGTTAGCTCAGTGGCAACAAACACATCGAAAGGAAAATCCGATGAAAACCATGGCCCTCTCCGAATACGGACCCGACTCCCCCTTTGCATTGACCGAGCTGCCCAAACCAACCGCGAGCGCCGGTCAGGTTATTGTCCGCGTGCAGGCAACTAGCATCAACACAATCGACACGATGATCCGCAACATGGGCACGGACCTTGGTTTTGCCCCCGCCGCCCCCGCTGTTCTGGGCATGGATTTCGCCGGCACGATCGAAGAGGTCGGCGAGGGTGTGAGCGGGTTCGCCGTAGGCGACGAAGTATATGGCTGTGCCGGTGGTCTGGCGGATCTTCAGGGCGCTCTGGCCGAATACATGCCCGCGGATGCAAGGCTGATCGCGAAAAAGCCGCAGTCCCTGTCCATGCGCGAAGCGGCCGCGATCCCGCTGGTCGGGATCACCGCCTATGAGGGGCTCAAGCGCGCTGGCGTTGGCAAAGGCCAGAAGGTGCTTGTCCATGGCGGTTCCGGCGGCGTTGGGCACATCGGCGTGCAACTGGCCCGGTCACTGGGGGCGGAGGTTTATGCCACCGACAGCGGCGATGAACGCCTCTCCGTTGTGCGCGACCTTGGTGCCGAACCGATCGATTTCAAGGCGGAAACCGTCGAGGATTATGTCGCCAAACACACAGGCGGCACAGGTTTTGATGCGGTGCTGGATACAGTCGGCGCTGGCAACCTGACGAACTCATTCAACGCGGTCGCCCTGAACGGCCACGTGGCCACCACCCTCGCGCTGGCGGAGCTTGACCTGTCCCCCGCCCACCTGAAGGGTGCCTCACTGCATGTCGTATTCATGCTGATCCCGATGCTGCACGACAAAGACCGTGCAGATCACGGTACGATCCTGGCCGAACTGGCAAAGCTGGTAGATAGCGGCGCACTGAAACCGGTGGTGGATGAGCCTCGGTTTGTCCTTGAAGAAGTCGGTGCAGCCTATGACCGACTTGCCAGCGGCAAGGCAATCGGCAAGGTGATCGTAGACGTATAACGCTCCACAAGGCGCGTTCGGCATTGCGCGGCGGGCTTCGGTTCGCTGCGCCATTCGTTTTCCGGGATAGGACTTCAAAGAAAAATTGCGCCCCAACCCAAACCGTCAATTATATACATTAACCGAATTTTGATTACTAAATACGGCCATTTATCACGCGGATGCATATCAATAAGTGTTGTGCAGCAAAGTTGCTCCAACATACTAAGGATGCCATCCAATGTCCCTTACCTCACTTAACCAAGCCCGTGCCGTTGCCCGCCCAACCCGGGAAGAAATGCTTAACCGTGATATCTCTGTCCAACATTTCTGGAACCAGAACCGCGATCTGTTCGAAAGCGCCTGGGCGGAATGGCAGGCGGAAAATGAGGCCAAGCTGCCCCAGCTGGACAGCTCCATTTTCGATCCGAAACTGCGCGCGGCCGTGGAACAGGCTTGGGCGGACCCGACAGCCGAAGGTGCGGTTAAGAACCTTTGGGAAGAAGTATTCCCCGGCGTCTATCGCGCCCAATTTTTTGATGTTGAACGCCTGGCCGCCCTGCGTGAATACCTTGATGGCGTTGCCGATGCGGACATCCCATTGCGCCCCCCTTACGGGATCGTGTTGAACCGCGGTGGTGCTATGCTTGACCCTCGCTCCGAAGGGTATCTTGCCGCGCCCGGGTTTCAAGGCTTCTACCGCGAGATGATGGACGCCTACATGCGGCCCGTGTCTCGTCTGCTGTTTCCTGACGTTGTGGGCTACGACACACAGACATTCGGATTCTCTATCCGGTGGCAGGCCAGCAAGGATACATCCTTGCGCCCCCATTCTGATGCCTCTGCGGTTACATTGAATATCAACCTGAACCTGCCAGGCGAAGGTTATTCCGGCTCTGCCGTCAGCTTCATTGATCCGGTTTCACGCCGCGTTGAAAAACTGACGTTTGAGCCCGGTACCGCCCTGATCCACCACGGCAGCGTCCCCCATGCGTCCGAGCCGATCACTGAAGGCGAACGTTATAACTTTGTTTTGTGGCTGTATGGTCAACACGGACAAATCCCGCATGACGGCATCCCGACGCCGCAAATCTCGGCCAAAGACAGGTGGTCGGTACCAACGGAAGAATTTGACAACTTCGCGCCGTTCTAAGGCCGGGTTGTCCCTTAAGATAGCGACACATTCGGGCGGTTCAGGTCGCCCGAATGTGCGAGGGGAATAACTTGCGGCACACCTGTAATATAAGATGCATTGAGCGTCTGTGCATCTTGCGTCTATCCTCATCAACAGAGATGCGACGCGACAGGAGCAATCAACGAACAGCTAAAAAGGACGCCGAGCATGGAAAGCTTTGCCAACGATCTTAGTCAGATGCAGCGGACGCCCCTGCAGGCGGACCATGTCGAAGCGCTACGAGAGGTTGGAACGATGCGGACTTATGGCGCAGGCGACACGATCATTCGACCCGGTGATCCGCTGGAGGAACTGCTTTATATTGAAAGCGGGGAGACAGAGGTTGTGCATCCGATTACGCAGGACCGGACAATCGCGGCCACGATGGGAGCATCGCAGTTTACCGGTGAAATCGGGACGCTGTCCGGTGCGGTGTCAATGATCCAGATGCGAGCGTGCAAAGACTCCACGGTGATCGTCGTTACGAATACCGATCTGATTAAACTGATGTCCCGCATCCCCGAGATGAGCGATATTATTCTGACTGTCTTTGCCGCCAGACGCCGCGGGAACGTCGAGCATGGACAAACCGAGCTCAAATTGATCGGCGCGGATGTCGACAAGAGCAATCAGAAGATCGCCATCTTTGCACAGCGCAACCGGATCGCGGCGCAAATGATTGATCTTGAAAGCGCCGAAGCTGACGCGGAACGCACAAGCTGTGATTTGCAAGGCTGTGGCCCTGCGGTGATTTTCGGCGGTAAGGTGATCGACGGTCCGACCCCGGAAAAACTCGCACGGACCCTGGGGCTTGAGCTGGTGATCCCGAACGACGAAGTGGTCGATGTCCTGATTGTCGGGGGCGGGCCCGCGGGCGTGGCTGCGGGGGTCTATGCCGGTGCTGAAGGGATGACCGCAATCGTCGCCGAAGATCTTGCCATCGGTGGGCAGGCTGGCACCTCCAGCCGGATCGAAAACCACATGGAGTTTCCAACGGGCATTTCTGGTGGTGACCTTGTGTGGCGCGGCGAGGTTCAAGCGATGAAGTTCGGCACCCGCTTTGCCATGCCATTGCGGATCGAGGCATTGGCCTGTCGCGATGACCGCTTTTATGCGACTTGTTCGAACGGGCGCGTCTTGTGTGCGCGCTCCATCGTCGTGGCAACGGGGGTGCAATATCGCAAACTGCCGATCCCGCGATTGGAAGAATTCGAGGGCGCAGGCGTCTACTATGCCGCCACAGAGATGGAAGCGAGGTTCTGTCGCAACTCCGAGGCCATCATTGTGGGCGGCGGTAATTCGGCGGGGCAAGCGGCCATGTTCCTCAGCCGCGCGGCGGCGCACGTGCATCTGCTGGTGCGCTCCGGCAGCCTTGCCGCGTCTATGTCGGATTATCTGTCGTCGCGCCTTGAGGCCGACCCAAGGATCACGATCCACTACCAAAGCGAAATTGCCGAATTGCATGGCGACGACAGGCTATCCGCCGTGACGGTGAACAACAAAGCCGACGGCACGCAACATCGCTATGACAGCCGCGCGGTTTTCATCATGGCGGGGGCTGCGCCCAATACTGATTGGCTGGCCGGACATGCTGCGCTGGATGACAAGGGCTTCGTTCTGACCGGAACCGAAAACGGTGGCCGGTCGCCATTCGAAACATCGACCCACGGCATTTTTGCAGTGGGCGACGTGCGGTCCGGCTCGGTCAAGCGCGTGGCGTCATCGGTGGGCGAAGGGTCGGTTGTGATGAGTGCGGTCTGGAGTCATTTGAACCGATAAATCTCAGACCAGAATTTGACGGAGTTCCTCATGCAAGTAGATTTTGAAGACGGCTGGACAAGCGGGCGCTATATCATCCGCACCAAGGACGGCGAGGCCGTGTCGACGTTCTCCAAAGCTGGGGAAAAGATCGTCATCACCGACCACACCGAAGTGGACGACGCCCTGCGTGGCCTCGGGTACGGAGAGGTGCTGATGGAACACATTGTCACTGACATGCGCTCACAAGGCAAAAAGATCGTGCCACTATGCCCGTTCGCCGCTTCTCAGTTTCGTAAACACCCCGAATGGGCTGACATGCTAAATTAGGTTTCTATAGCGTAGAGAAACCTGAAACCTTTGGCAGACGCCTGCCTTGCCATGGAGAAACTGACGTAGATAAAACAGCCAAGCCCCCTCGACTACGACTGTTTTTTCAGCCCTTTAACACGTTTCTGTCGGTTGATCACTCTGTGTTCAAAACCCTATTCGCACCGTTTACTTTCAGGCAAATTCCAATTGGAACGGACAAAATTCAACTGACGGCTTTGGTACATCGAGAAACTGGACCGCCGCACTGAACGTCTCCTTTTTCAAGTTGTCCAATTTAGTTTACGTACGCAGCGAAGGTCCGCAATCCGCCCACTCCGCAGCACAAGGCCAGCCAAGCTCAGTTTCTGAATAGTCACTTCGAGCCGGCTGCAGGTGCCACCCCTGCGGCTTACTCAGCCAAGGCTTCGGTCACTGCAATCTCTGCCATTTTCAGGACTGCCTCACGCGATGCGGCCACGGCGATGAAGCGGCCGTTGTGGCAGAATTTCGCGCCTGCCACACCGCTGGCGGCTTCAAGCGCCGCATCGGTCAGCCCTGCCCATGCGGCTGGTAAATCAGCGCGGTTATCGAACGTGTCATCGCCGACGCGGATCGTGGTCAGCGCCCAGTCATCGCCACGCGGGTGGATGACGAACAACAAATGATCGGCGCCTGCCTTTTCGACGCCCGCACGAAACGGCATGCCCATCGGCAGCTCCAGAACCCGGCCTTCGCCAGCGGCCTCTATGGCCGTCATCACCATGGCCTCGGCCCGAAACTTTGCGGCTTTGCGCTTGATCTGCGCCTCGACGAATGCGCGCGCCACCGGCAGGGCGGCCATAAAAGCGCGATCATCGGCACCTTCTTCGCGATCATCAAACACGGTCTTCAGGCTTTCGAGCAGGACCGGCAGTGTCATGCCCGAAAACAGCGGCCCCGCCTCGGAGGTGTTCACGGCACCATTATCGACCAGATCAACCGGTAGAACGAAACCGCGATCGAAGGAGGCATGAATCGCCTCGACATCTTTCTCGGGCACATCCATCGCACGTAAATAGTCGCGGCCATATTGCGCCCAGATCAGACCGAACGAGCTATAGGGCTGGCCATCTTCGCGCAGCGGATTGGGCCGCTGGTGGTGATCAAATATCTGCGCGGCGGCATCAAAATCGCCGCCAACGTCATAAATAATCCTGTTCTCGGTAGGTGTGATCCACGTCTTGTCCCGCGTTCGGACCAGCTCGGCCTCCGGAAACAGCCGTGTCAGGATGACCGAGGACAAAAGCTCGTCGGCATGGAAGCCACCGGAATGGGTGACAAGGTGGGTGATGGTCATCAGATGCAGGCTCCAGCCGGATTTAAAGTAATTTGGGCGACCAATGAGGCCGCCCGTCAGGTCGATGCGAATGTGGGGATGCGCGGGATTCCGGGGCAATCCTTATCATGCGGCGCAACCAAGGCGAACCACGGCATATAGGCATCAGATCATCTTCGCGGGATCTTCACCCCGATTTCGCGACAACCTTGTCCCGATTTACACAGGCTTAGTGCGTCCAAACGCTGCGGCGGTTCGTGGCGAAATTCTCACCATATCCACCGGGGCGCACATTGGGTTTGCGCACCTTCGGTTCGATCACCGTCGCTTCGATCCCATGCTCAAGCGCATATTCGACGGCCTCTTCTTTACTGTCGAATTTCAACTTCACCTGCGCTTGCGTGTCTGTGGATGACGTCCACCCCATCAAAGGATCGACCTCGCGCGCCGAAGCAGGCATATGCTCCAACACCCAATGTTTGGTTTTGGCCGTGCCCGAGGACATGGCTGATTTGGCAGGCTTGTAAATACGCGCAGGCATGGCAACTCTCCTTATGCGCTGTGGTTATCCCAAATGCCGCCCCGCTCGGCAAGGTGCGAAATGCCGGGATATGTCCGCAATCTTGCGCTTTCCCGCCAATCCATCGTGCCAAAGGGTTGCCAAGCGCCCACAAGGGGGTTGTATGAGAACAAAGACAGATCATGTTAAGAGGTCTGAAAAAGGGAAATCCGATGTCCTACGCCCATAACGACAACCTGCCGCCGATGATGCACGCCGCTGCACCGGATGTGAAGAACCGCCCGAAATTGGAGGGTGGGAAAGCGTTCGTTTTGCATACGGAGTTTGAACCGGCAGGGGACCAACCCACGGCGATTGCGGAACTGTCCGGCGGGTTGAAAGAGGGCGAGCATGATCAGGTTCTGCTGGGCGCGACGGGCACCGGCAAAACCTTTACCATGGCCAAAGTCATCGAGGGCACCCAACGCCCCGCGATCATCCTTGCCCCGAATAAAACCCTCGCGGCGCAGCTATATGGCGAATTCAAAGGCTTCTTCCCCGACAACGCGGTGGAATATTTCGTCTCCTATTACGACTATTATCAACCCGAAGCCTATGTGGCGCGCTCCGATACGTTCATCGAAAAAGAGAGCCAGATCAACGAACAAATCGACCGCATGCGCCATTCGGCGACGCGGGCGCTGCTGGAGCGTGACGATGTGATCATCATCGCCTCGGTGTCGTGCATTTACGGCATCGGTTCGGTCGAAACCTATGGTGCAATGACCCAGGATCTCAAGGTTGGGCAAAGTTACGATCAACGCGCGGTCATGGCCGATCTGGTTGCGCAGCAATACCGCCGCAATGACGCCGCCTTCACCCGCGGGTCCTTTCGTGTGCGCGGCGACAGTTTGGAGATCTTTCCCGCCCACCTTGAGGACCGCGCATGGAAATTGTCGTTTTTTGGCGAGGAATTGGAAAGCATCACCGAATTCGACCCGCTCACCGGTGAGAAAACCGGCAGTTTCGATCAAATCCGCGTCTACGCCAATTCGCATTACGTCACGCCAAAACCGACGATGAATCAGGCCATCATCGGTATCAAGAAAGAGCTGCGCCAGAGGCTCGACCAATTGGTGAACGAGGGCAAATTGTTGGAAGCGCAGCGGTTGGAGCAGCGGTGCACTTTTGATCTAGAGATGCTCGAAGCTACGGGGGTCTGCAACGGCATCGAGAATTATTCGCGCTATCTGACCGGCCGTGCACCCGGCGAGCCGCCCCCCACCCTGTTCGAATTCATTCCCGACAATGCCATCGTTTTTGCCGATGAATCCCACGTCTCGGTGCCGCAAATCGGCGCCATGTACAAAGGTGACTTTCGGCGCAAATCGGTTTTGGCCGAACACGGGTTCCGCTTGCCGTCCTGCATGGACAACCGCCCGCTGAAGTTCGAGGAATGGGACGCGATGCGCCCGCAGTCGGTTTTCGTCTCGGCCACCCCATCGAAATGGGAGTTGGAACAATCCGGCGGCGTTTTTGCCGAACAGGTGATCCGTCCCACCGGGCTTTTGGATCCAATGATCGAAATTCGTCCGGTGAACACCCAAGTGGATGATTTACTGGATGAAATCCGCAAGGTTGCGGCCCAAGACATGCGCGTTTTGGTCACCACGTTGACCAAACGCATGTCCGAAGACCTGACCGAATATCTGCATGAACAGGGGATTCGCGTGCGCTATATGCACTCGGATATCGACACGATTGAACGCATCGAAATCCTGCGCGATTTGCGGCTCGGGGCGTTTGATGTGCTGATCGGGATTAACCTGTTGCGCGAGGGGTTGGACATTCCCGAATGCGGTTTGGTGGCCATTCTGGACGCGGACAAAGAGGGCTTTTTGCGCTCTGAAACCTCATTGATCCAAACCATTGGCCGCGCCGCGCGTAACGCCGAAGGCCGCGTGATCATGTATGCCGACCGCATCACCGGATCGATGGAACGCGCCATGGGCGAAACCGACCGCCGCCGCGCCAAGCAAATCGCTTATAACGAGGAGCACGGCATCACCCCGGCAACGGTGAAAAAGAACGTCGAGGACATTCTGGCGGGCCTTTACAAAGGCGATGTGGATATGAACCGCGTCACCGCCACCATCGATAAACCGATGCATGGCGCCAATCTGGAGGCGCATCTCGACGGGCTGCGCCAAGATATGCGCAAAGCCGCCGAGAACCTCGAATTTGAAGAGGCCGCCCGCCTGCGCGACGAGGTCAAACGGTTGGAGGCGGTCGATTTGGTGGTCTCCGACGACCCGCTGGCACGGCAATCGGCGGTCGAAGCCGCCGTCGAACAATCCGCCGCCAAACGCGGGCGCTCCACCGGCGGACGCGGCGGGCAACGGGGTGGCAAGCCGAGGCGCGCGAAGCGTTAGGATGTATTGGCTTTTTCTACCCGTAAACCCTTAAAGAAACCAAGCACTTCCTCGTTCAACTTCAAGTCACACCAACTGTGGATAGGAAAGATTCCCCATTTGAGAGGATCACCACTCTTTGGGTCCGCAAAGATCTTATCCTTAATTTCTGCGACGTAGCGTGTTTCAAACACACCAAAGCTAGATGGACCGTCATCCACACATTTGAAAAATCCATGTGCAACAAGATCAGCAAATTGTAGCAACGGTTCCTCGCCCTTTGCTTTGGCTTGGATGGAATAAGGGTTTACGTACCTCAAATATTCAGTACCAGCATTCCGAAGGGTCCGCCTGCACTTTGAGATCAGGGCTCGAAGCTTACCATAATCAAAACCGCCATCCTCAAAAATGACCTCCAAATGCTCTTCCTTGAGATCATGCGTGGCCATAAATCGCCCAACTCGTTCAAGTAGATATTGGGCACACTTATTGTAATACATTTTATCGTTTTTCCCAATCTCCTCGCGGTATTCCCCTAGGGTCTCTTTTCTTGAGATAACGGCGAAAATTTTGACCCTGCAGCTCGCTAACACTTTTGCGAACCTGACAATCTGGACATGGTTGAGTTTAGAACAATGCAAGTCCTTCTTGCCAAACTCGTCGACCAAACGTTGCAAGTCCAATCGATACTCGACCAGTTTACTGTTTGGGATCAACACGCCAGCCATCGTCATATACGGGGAGGCACCACCACGCATCTCATCTCTAATTTTGGTAATCCCAGATTGCCCACTCTCATCGACAAACAATGTGTAATTCAATGTGACACCTACTACTATTTTATCCCTTTGAAGCTGCCACATGTTCCACGTTAACCCCATGCCCAAATCTGTGATTTGGACAGCGCCCGACCCTCCCCACGGGAGGGCGCTGCGCACCCACCCAGGGTCAGGCGCACCGTGCTTGTGGGCGAAGATGCGCCCTCAAACATGATCCGGACGCCACCGTTTAAAGACCCACCTCCGCATCAAATCCGGTTAACCAGTTAACCAACCCCCTACAAACAAGGGGTTTCTACCCTTTCGTATAAGTGACCGCCGGACGCGCATCCCCTACAATGGATGACAGACGTAAAGACACGCCTGCCGTCTCTCTCCGGTCCGCTGCTTTGACGATCTTCTCATGATTGACACGGTATGGGCCGCAAGATGCGGGTTTCCTCCGACGCATCCCTGCGCGCCCATCCCTTGTCGGGACAACGGATAAGAGCACAAACATGCGTATTCTCATTTCAGACACCAATTGGGCCACCTGCACCATCGCCCATGACCTGCGGTCCGCCGGGTTTTACGTCTCAATTGCCAATGATGGAGCAGAGCTGATCGAGATCGCTCGCAACGGTATGCAGGATGCTGTTTTGTTTGATCTTGACCTACCGGACATGCGCGGCAAAGAGATTTTGCACAGCCTCCGCGCAATCTTGCCACATACACCAATCTGCGCCACGGCCGCACAGGCGGACATCGAGACGCAGCGCATGATGATGGATCTCGGCGCAAGCACTCTCATCCGTCATGATACCGATCCCGCCGTGATCGCCGCACAGCTGCGAGCCTATGTGCGCCGCAGCGCCGGGTTCAGCACCCCTATCGTGCGAACCGGCCATATGGAGGTCAACCTGACCACCCAATCGGTCCAAATCAACGGCAGCCCCATGCAGTTGACCCGCTTTGAATATGAAGTGATTGAAATGCTAACCCTGCGCGGCGGCAGCTTGAGCGCCCGCGAAACGATCACGTCGCAACTCGGCGCATGGGAAGAAAAACCAGACACCAACATGATTGATGTGCATCTCGGTCGCATCCGCTCGAAAATGGCCGCATTGGGCGCAACAGAGGAGGTGTTCCCCACACGCGTTGCGCGCGGGTTCCGGATCGCGCCACAAGAGGCCACATCAATGGACGCCTGTTCCTACAGTGAAAAAGGCGCGGATAACCGCGCGTGCCGCCAAGGCGAAACCACCCATCGCCACAGCTCTTCTGCGCAGGATATCGCCCCACCCCACATATATTAAGATCCCGTTTACCAGTTTTAACTAACCTTAACGCATAAAGGAGGCGGTATGCTCCGGTTGGTCGTTTTGTTTGCGCTTCTCGCGAACCCGCTTTTTGCGGGCGCTTGGCCGCGCGGACAGGGCAACGGATTTGCCTCCGTCAGCTTCCAATTGACCGACCGGGATTTCCTGCCGCCCGTCAACACATATACCGCCCTGTATCTTGAATATGGTGTCACCGATAAAATCACCCTCGGCCTCGATACAGGCCGCGGCGTGTCGGGCAAAAACAAGACGATCCTCTTTGCCAGCCATCCGCTGTTAAGCACGAACAATGGCCATAAGTTTGGCGTTGATCTGGGATTTGGATATCTGGCCGGTGAACCCGCCATCCGCCCTGGTCTTTCGTATGGCAAAGGCTTCAGCACCGACAAAGGTTCGGGATGGGTCGCCGTCGATACCGTGATGGAATACACACTTACCACCGGGCGGGTCGACCTCAAAAGCGACATCACCTTTGGCCTTTCCTATCACCCGACAATGAAAACCATTTTGCAATTGCAAACCGGCATTTCGGCCCTCGACCCGCCCTTCGCCCGGTTTGCCCCGTCCTTCGTATTCAAGACCGGCGAGCAAACCAACATCGAGGTCGGGCTGGCCGTCGGGCTTGTCGGGGACAATAACTATGGGTTCAAGGTCGGCATGTGGCGGGATTTCTGACCGCCATAACAAAACGGGCGCCCCAATGGGACGCCCGAGATTGCTATCTCTCATGATCAATCGAGAGGGTTGTCCATTCGGACCTTGAGCACCACGGTGCCGGTCACGTCACGCGACCAGACAAGATTCAGTTGATCGCTGTTAGCCCCCTGCTTGATCTTCACATAGGGCACCTCATGGTGCGAGGTGTTGTTGTTGGTCGCGATCTTGCCCTCGAAGGTCAATCCTTCGACCAGTTTTGCCCAACCGTGGAATGGCAAAAGCGGCGCGCAATCAACCACCCATGTCTGGCTAAGGGTATTTTCCTCATGCCGGAGGGTGAGCGGATTGAATGTCGGGTTCTTGATCGCGTTGAACATATTGCCGGCGAAGGTCACATTCGACAATTGATCATAGCTAAGATCGGCATAGGTCGTATCAACACGCTCGATCTGGTCAATCTTAGTACCGCCCAAAATACGGAACACATTGCCGGTCACATTCAACCCGTTGATATAATGGCCGGGGCCATGCGGTTTGATCACGATAAAGCCGAACCAGCTGGCGACATAGCCCGCAAGGAAGGTGTTGCCCGAAATATTCAATCCCGAGAAACTATATTCGGAATTATAGTCGGGGTCGGGGTCATGTTCATTGGCCCATTCGATAAAACTGTTATCGACATAGTTGCCGGTGATCGTGGCGCGGCAATTGGTCCGCGTCAAAACAATCCCCGCCATCCGCGTGCCTGCCGGTGCGCTGTCCCCTTGGAACCAATGGTTGCCAGTGATCACCGAACTGGACCCCCCGATCACACCAAAATGGCGCATATGCACGGCGCGGTTATTGCGGATTTTCACATCATTGCCGTTGGTGTTAAACCCGATCGATTGGCGTTCTTGGCTAAGCTTGCCGCTTTCATTTGACAGCCATTGACAGCGGTCGATGAGCATCCCCTGACACCCCTCGCCGTGACTGGTGATGCCACGATCCAATGGCTTCGTGAAGAAGCAGTCCCGGAAGTGATAAATCAAACCTGCAGGCGACAAGAGCACCGCGCTCGCAACACCCGAGCATTGAAACTCGACATTCGAGATCGTCAACTTATCGAGATAGTCGAAACCGCTGAAATCAAGGATGTATTTGAACCGCTTGAAGGTAAACGTCTGGGTGCCATCCGCATCAAAGAAGGGAGCCGAAAGCTCGATCTCTTGCGCCGCCACATTTTTAGAGCGCACATAGACTTCGCGCCCGACGCCATTGCCCTCGATCAATGATCCGACCGGAATATTGGCCACATTCACCACATTCGTCAGCCGTTTCGGATCGGAACGATTATAGCTGGCCTGAGAGGTGTAAACATCCGTCTCCCAATTCGTCGTCCCTTCGGCAATCAACTGGCCGTTGTGAATATGACGGCGCTGCGCATAGGAGTTTTTGTTGGCGACCGCCGCTTGCATATCGATCGGCGCGGAAAACGATAGGCGCCGCCCGTCCAGATCAAGCGATTCATGTCCCGAGTTGTTTATCAAAGCCTGGAACGCCTTTTTAAACGCCAATTCCTCGCTGCCAAACGCATCGATATATGTCGAGATGCTGTAATCTTTGGTGGTCGAGAAAATCTTGTCGTCCGGCATAGTGATCGTGCCTTCGAACTCAACATGGTTCTCGAAGGTCATGCTATCGGCAAGGTAGTAAGTGCCCGCCGGCACCAGCACACGCCGCCCGTTCGCAGCATCATCGGCGGCCTCGAACGCGGGCTGGTCATCGGTCGTTCCATCACCAACCGCGCCGAAATCGCGCACATCGACCCAATTCATCATATCACGCAGGAACACCGAGGTGACATCTTCGATAACGATATCGTCGATCCGCACGATTGATCCGACGTTCCCGACAAGGTCCAAACCGAAATGCCCGTAAAGCGGCACGCTGCCCCAAACCATATCAACACCGGTGCGCTGCCCCGATCCGATAATTGCAGAGACTTCAAAAACCTTGCCGTAGCTATCCAGCGTCGTTGCCGGACCGGTCTCAAGCAGGCCGCCGACATGGCTACCACCCGCCCCACCGGCCCAACCGGCGATGCGCACATCGGGCAACGCGCCGCTGACCACTTTGACCCGCGCCGTCACCCGCAGATAACATCCCGGCAACATCGGCGTTTCGCCCATATAACGCAGCTTGGTTGTGCTGGAGATGGTTTGAACCTCAAGACAGCCGCCGAAATCCTGATCTGCTGGCACAAAAGCCGCATTGGCCGCGTTGTCATAAGTATCCGAACCGGGGGTGCCATTGCCGCTCGACCAAACGTCGAGTCCCACCGAAAATTCGGGCGGCATAAACACCACCCCATCCGTAATCGCCTTGTTCATCCAAGTCCCTTTCCACATGGGCGCAGCCCCCGCGCCAAACGCGGGGCCCTGCGGCCAATGCTCGATTGTCACATGTCTCGCCAAACCGGGGCTGACCCGATGTGCAAAGAGGTATCAACGCCAAGTTAACGAAGCCTCAGACCACCGTGACGGTGCCTTCGCGCACCCTCGGGCACTTAAAGCAATGCCTTGAAAACAATGTATTTATGAGGCCATATCAAGCATAGGATGGATATCTGCATGAGTAACGGGTCGCGCAGAGTTGGGCGCGATCAGATGATACACGCACCGATACAAACTTCCGCTTACACGATCAGGGCGCCGTGCTCGCCCTGCATCAGGCCCCGCTTTTTCTGCGGATCAGTGGCATGGATCACCGTCCCACCCCATGTGCCCGCAATACTCCGGCACAACAGAAGAGGGCTGCAATCGGGGCTGGCACAGGTGGACGCCGCCCTCATACAGCCCGCTCACACGGCCTTGATCTTGCACGGGGCGACATCGCGACGTGCCGCTGCGCTTCTGAGCACGGCGCCAAGTTGCCACAGCGCAGTCGGGCAAATCCAACAGACCATACAACCCGCCGTGCGCGGCGCGGGACAGTGCACCCTAAGGGATGTGCTATCCTTGGATGGCCGAACTACGGCCCCTAAGCCCCAAAATCAAAAACCTTTGGCTCAGCCGAGCTTTCCATCCAGTCCGTCTTTGATCAACTGCACGGTCTCGGGCGCGCCATAGAGCGCGGCAAAGCTGCCAAAACGCGGGCCTTGGGAGGCGCCAAGCAGCACCTCGTAGAGTGCCTTGAACCAATCACGCAAGTTCTCGAACCCGTGGTTCTTGCCCACCGCAAACACCACCGACTGCAAGAAGTCGCCATCGGTAAAATCCGCTTCCGGGAGTGGATCGTCATTGCCCATTGCGGCGTTCTTGCGTGCGATCTGATCCAAAGCCGCATCTGCATCCTGAAACGCGGTAGCAAGGTCCGCCAGCGCAGCCCGCTCTTGATCCGTTGGGGCGCGGAAAACCTTGGAAGGTTTCACAAAATCATTGTAGTAGCGCACCGCATAACCCGCCGCTGCATCCAGATCCGCATGGGTTTCGGCGCTGGCTTCGGGAGCGTAGCGTTGGATATAACCCCAAAGCTGGTCTTTCTGCTCGGCACCGGCCACCGAGGCGAGGTTCAAGAGCATCGAGTATGGCACAACCATTTGGCTTTGCGGCACATCGCCGCCGTGAATATGCCAAACCGGGTTATTTACCCGCGCTTTGGCATCTTGGCCCGCATAGGCCCGCAATTGTTGATGATACTCGTCCATCGCCTTGGGGATCACGTCAAAATACATCCGCTTGGCGGTTTTGGGCTTTTGATACATGAAATAAGACAGGCTTTCGGCGCTGGCATAGGTCAACCATTCATCAATCGACAACCCGTTCCCTTTGGATTTCGAGATTTTCTCGCCATTCTCGTCAAGGAACAGTTCATAGGTGAAATGCTCTGGCGGGCGTTGGCCAAGAATGCGGCAAATGTTGTCATAAATCGGCGTATTGGTGCTGTGATCCTTGCCATACATTTCGAAATCGACGCCCAATGCCGCCCAGCGCGCGCCAAAATCCGGCTTCCATTGCAATTTCACATTGCCGCCGGTGACCGGCAGCGTCCATTCGCGGCCATCCTCATCATCAAAACTGATGGTGTAATCATCGCGGTTCACCGATTTCATCGGCACATACATCACGCGGCCGGTTTCGGGATGGATCGGCAGGAAGATCGAATAGGTCTGGCGGCGCTCTTCACGCAGGGATTTAAGCATCACCGCCATGATCTCATCATATTTATCTACGGCGCGGCGCAGCACCTCGTCAAACTGCCCCGAACCATAAAATTCCGTGGCCGAATAAAACTCATAGTCGAACCCAAAGGTATCGAGGAACCGGCGCAGCATGGCGTTATTATGCCCGCCAAAACTGTCAAATTCACCAAAAGGATCGGGCACCGAGGTCAGCGGTTTTTGCAAATGCTCGGCCAACGCCTCGGGGTTGGGCACATTTTCGGGCACTTTTCGCATTCCGTCCAGATCGTCGGAAAAACAGATAAGCCGCGTCGGGATGTCGGAAATTTCCTCAAAGGCACGGCGGATCATCGTCGTCCGCGCCACTTCGCCAAAGGTGCCGATATGCGGCAACCCCGAGGGGCCATATCCAGTTTCAAATAAAACATATCCCTTCTCGGGCGGCTGTTTTTCATACCGTTTGAGCAGGCGGCGCGCCTCTTCGAAGGGCCAAGCTTTCGAGGTAAGGGCGGCGTCGCGCAGATCAGACATATCAAACTCCGGATGGGATCGCGCCGCACCCAATGCGCGGCAGACCGCCACTCCCTATTGCGGCGCGGCGGCGCAGTCAATATTCTGCACTGCAACAGAGCTGTTTCATAAGGATATCCCCGTGACCGAACAGATCCCCCATTCCCTCACCCCACAAGATTGCCTCGTCGCTATCATGATCGCGGTTTCCGCCTCTGACGAGAATATCCGCACGGCGGAATTGGTCAAAATAGAAGGTGCGGTGAATAACCTGCCGATTTTCGCCAATTACGATCTCGACCGGATGAATGTCATGGCGCAAACCGTCTTCGATCTGTTTGGCGAGGAAGAAGGGCTTGATGCGCTGTTTGGCCTGATCCGTGACAACCTGCCGACACATCTGTTTGAAACGGCTTATGCTTTGGCCTGTGATGTGGCCGCCGCCGATGGCACGTTGCAAGAAACCGAACTGCGCCTGCTCGAAGAAATTCGCTACGAACTTGATCTCGACCGGCTCCATGCCGCAGCGATTGAACGCGGCGCACGAGCGCGACATTTGGCCGGATAGCGCGGGCTGATCCCGTCCCACGTGGGACGCCACCTAAAAAATAGTGGAACTTTCTGTGCGCCCGGCACGTTGTTTGGTCAGAACGCTCTCGACAAAGAGCAAAACAATACAAAGGGCATTCACCATGGAATATGGTCTTATTGGACTTCTCGTTTTGATCGCCGACCTCTATGCGATCTATGCTGTTTTGACCTCTGGCGCCTCTGGCGCAGCCAAAATCGTCTGGACTCTCGCAATCCTGCTTCTGCCAGTTCTGGGCTTCATCGCTTGGCTGGTGGCCGGTCCACGTGGCGGCCGTGCAGCGGTTTAACCCATCCCGCACGCGGCGACGGCCCCCGCAGCATAACAAAACAATCGAGAAAGGGCGCATCACCTGCGCCCTTTCGCACGTGTTTGCCCCGCAGCTAACTGCCGTAAAGCGTGCCCCAGCGTTCGATCAATTTTTGCTGCAACCGCTTTGATCGCTTGTTCCATGCGCCGCCACCTTGCGGGCGTTCGCGGTCTTTGCGCGCAATGCGTGCCCGCGCATCCTCATCAGCCGTGAAAATAACAAAGGCCAATTCGGTGCCATCCGGTCCGGTCATATAGCCGGCCAAAGCCGAAACAAAATTGAGAGTTCCGGTTTTGGCACGCACTTTGACCGGATGGGCGCTGTTCACCTTGCCGTTGTTGTGACGCATCGCGACGGGTTTCAATATCGTTGACAGGACCGTGGTTTTGCGCGCTGCGTTCAACGCCCGCACCAGATCTCCCGCCTGCACCCGCGATGCCGCACCCAATCCCGAATGATCGACCAATTTTGCCCGCGGCATCCCCAACGCCCCCTCGGCCCAGCGCGCCATCGCATTGGCAGAGGCGGAAATCGATACCGCGCGCCCATCGCGTGCGACCGTCGCGGCCAACCCGCACATCTCTGCGGTCAGGTTATTGGAATATTTCAACATATCTCGCAATATCACCCGCAGCTCGGCGCTTTGTACCTGAGCGATCACCGTGCCTTTGGGAAGAGATTTCGTCACCGCCGGCGCAGGCAATGTGACACCTTTTGCATGCGCCAGCGCCCGCAACACCTCGCCTGCGTAAATTTCGGGTTTGCGCACCGGAAGCCAACGCGATCCCCTCGTGCCCAGCGCCGCGCTGGCCACGGTCCAGTCATCCCGCCCGCCGCCATCCTTATAGGTAAAGAGAGGCGCGGCGCGATTGACCACACGCACCCGCGCCATGGTCACCGCAGGACGCTGTGTTTTCGAGCGCGCATCCATCGCCACGCCATAAGAATTGCCATCGCGTCGCCATTCGAAATGCACGCGATTATAATTTAATGCCAGACCGCTGATCGCGGGATTATACCCGACATGATCCGGTTGGCCTTTGTCGATTTCACGTTGATAGGGCAATGCACCACCAAAAACGTGAAGTCGCCCCGTGATCCGCGTCACACCAGCGGCCTTTAATTGCGTCACCAGATCGGCCAGTGCATCAGTGTCGAGCGTTGGATCGCCGCCGCCAAGCAACACCAGATCACCTTGCAGCACGCCGCCCGAAATCGGTCCCGTTGCCGCAAGCCGGGTTTTGAACCGATAGGCCTCTCCCAAAGCCTCGAGCGCATAGAGCGCGGTAATCGTTTTCATCACGCTCGCAGGCGGCAGACCCACGGCGGAATCGCGGCTTTCCAATAATAATCCGCTGTCTACATGCGCCACCGCATAGGCCACCCGCCCCCGCAAGCCGGATGCATTGATCAGTTCCTCAGCGCCGCCAACAAGGCGTTTGTGGAAATCATGCGGACGGGCTTTGGGGTGCAGGGACACGGCCGGCGCGCCGGCCCAGAGCGCGCCGCTGCCCATCGCCGTAAATGTGGCCGCACTGGCAAACAACGCCGAGCCGCCGCGCAAAAATGCACGCCGTGATGCTCGTCTCTGTGTCCCGTCGTTCATGCCTCATTCCTACCGATAAACCCATCATCGTGACAAGCGTGCTGCCCGGCCTGCTGTCGCAGGCCTGAAAAATCATAGCCCAGCCCTCGGTTACTGCACGCTCAACTTATCCGCACATAGGGCTGTCCCGACAACCAATCCCCAATCAACTTGTGCGCCATGAAAATATTGCTAACAAGACCCCATGCGCGCCGCAGTTTTCCTCATCCTCACAGCCATGACGTTGATTCCGCTCGGGGACAGCGCCGGTAAAGTATTAAGCGCGCACATGGGGGTCTCCTCCTATTTTGTTGCCGGCTCGCGGTTTGCGATCGGGGCCATCGTGGCGATTGTGATATTTGGCACGCAAGGCTTGCGGCTCTTGAGCAACTGGCGGGTTTGGCTACGCGCCTTGCCATTGGTGGTCGGAATCAACGCTATTTTGATTGCGCTCAGCACCGCGCCCTTTGCGAATGTCTTTGCAGCGTTCTTCATCGGCCCGCTGCTTAGCTACGTCTTCTCGGCGTGGCTTTTGCGCGAACCCGTCTCGCGGATGCAAAGCCTGTTGATTGCCGCAGGCTTTATCGGCGTGTTGATCGTGGTGCGTCCCGGTCCTGACATGAACGTGGGCATGGGATGGGCGGCGCTTGCCGGTATAAGCTATGGGCTCTATCTGACCACAGCACGATGGCTGTCGACGCTGGCGCCCGCGCGCGACCTTTTAACCTCGCAATTGGTGATCGGGGCCATGTTGACCGCCCCCGTCGCATGGCTCCACCTGCCCGCGCCCGAACTGCAAATTATCCCGCCAATTCTGATCAGCGCCCTTGGCTCGATGATCGGCAATCTGCTGTTGCTTACCGCCTACAGCATGGCCCCCGCCACCCGTCTTGCCCCCTTGATCTATTTTCAATTGGTCAGCGCCACAGTCCTTGGCTATGCGGTTTTTGGCGATATTCCTGACGGGTGGAGCTTTGCCGGATTGGGATTGGTGCTTGTTGCCGGACTGTGGTCCGCCTCTTTGGGGAACCGTAGGGCACGCGGCTAATCCGTGGCAGAGGCCCCATTGGCCCAACCGCCCGCTGCGCGGATTTCGGTCGACGAGACGTCCTTCATCGCGACATTGACGAAACACCACGCCGGAGCGACAGATTGCGCCAGCAACCGGCTTTCTCGTCCCCTTAAACGGGCAAACTGGTAGGTTTTGGCCGCGACAGAGCCACGCGCGGCGGCCCGATCCCCGGGCCGTGCCAGCACCCCGATGGGAACATGATCGAAAATCCAGCGCCAATCCTGCCATTGATCAACCTGCGCCAGATTATCCGCCCCCATCAACCAGACAAACCGCAAATCAGGCCGCACCGCTTGCAAGGTCTGCAAGGTTTGCGCGGTATAGCGCGTGCCAATGGCACATTCGATATCCGTAACCGCAACACGCGGATGCTGCATCACTTGACGCGCCCGTTGCATCCTTTTGGACAATGGTGCGGGACCTGTTTGCTTTAACGGATTGCCCGGGCTGACCAACCACCAAACTTGATCCAGGTCGAACCGGCGCAGCGCCTCACGGGTGATATGGGCATGCCCCTCATGCGCCGGATCAAAGGAACCACCCAAAAGCCCGATCACCTGCCCCGGTGCGGCGCGCGGCAAAAGCGCGCGCAAACTGCGCACCCGCAAACCGGTCTCATCTTCCGTTCTCGTCTTGTCCTGCGCCATATGGGCCCTCATGTATTTGCGCCACGCCAAGAGCGGCAAAGCCCATAAGCTGTTCCAGCAACTCAATATATCGAATTTTAAACAGGCGCGACATCAGATTGCCATAAGTTATTAAGGATCTTTCGGCATCAAGGGCGGGTGAATGCAACAGGAACAACGGGTAATACCTTGTCAAATAACGACGCCCAAATACCTACCGTAGAAACATCTGTGGGCGCCAATAGCAATGTCACCGGCCCCTATTCAATGATGATTGCCCACGCGCGTGACGGCATGGTCTTGCAAAACCTCGAAGGTAAAATCCTCGCGGTGAACCCCGCGTATGAAGCGATGTTCGGTTATCGCGCCGATGAATTGATCGGACGCAATCCGTTGGAATTCGCGGTGCCCGAAGATCAACGTCCCGATGCAGAAACCATCGCCGCTTTTCGATACACCCCTGATAGCCCCATATTCGATAGCTATGAAATGATCGAAAACCTGCGTGCGGACGGGACGCGGTTTTGGAACCAACTCAGCTTTGGCATGATCGGCGCCGAGGAAACCGGCAGCGAGCCAATGGTCGTTGTGTCCTGCCGTGATGTCAGTACGCAGGTCAGCACCGAACTCGCCCTGCGAGATGCCAAAACACAAATCGAATACAGTGCCAATCATGACGATCTCACCGGCCTGTCCAACCGCAAGCGGCTGCTTGAATTTCTAAATTCCGACATCATCAGCGCCTTGATGCAACGTGGCTCGGTTGGATTACTGCAAATCGACCTGCATAACTTTAAACAGATCAACGACACGCTTGGTCATGAGGCCGGCGATGCGGTGCTCCGGCAAATCGCAACCCAATTGCGCGGCATCGCAAAAGGCGGCAACCTTGCATGCCGCATCGGCGGCGATGAATTTGTCCTGGTGCTGCTGAATGTGCCCGCGCCCGAAGCTTTGATGATCGCCGCGAAAACGCTTGCGGGGAAATTCAATGAGCCTTTGGTATGGGAGGATCATCCGGTCCATGTTTCGGTTAAAATCGGTGCCAGCATGTCCAGCCCCGATGTCGATGGCGATATGTTGATACAACAAGCCGAGCAAGCGCTTTACCGCGCCAAGGCGATCGGCACCGAACCGGTTTTGCTTTACACTGAGGAACTGGGCCGCACCCTAGTATTACATCAACAGCAAATCGCAGACCTGCGGGTCGCGCTGCTCGAAGATCAATTCGTGGTTTACCTGCAACCGCAATTGAATTTGCGCAGCGGCGAAGTGATCGGGTTTGAGGCGCTCATCCGCTGGAAGCACCCGACCCGCGGCATTCTGGTGCCCGGCGCCTTTTTATCTGCGGCGGAGCAAGCCAACATCCTTGCCGACATCGACTACATCTCGATGAACCATTCGCTCGATGCCCTCGCAAGTCTGCGCCGAGCAGGGTTCGCCGATCTGAAAATGTCGATCAATGTCTCCGGTTCGATTCTCGGGGATATCAACTACCCGAACCTGCTCGATTGGGCGATCCAGTCGCGTGATATTCCGGTGGAAAGCATCTGCGTCGAAATTCTGGAAACCACGATTTTGGAAAACGGGGATATGGATATTTCCAACGCCGTTGAAAAGCTCTCCAATATGGGGATCGAAGTGGCTCTGGATGATTTTGGCACCGGTTACGCAGGCTTGGCCCATATGGCCAAGCTCAAGGTCGATACGATCAAGCTCGACCGTTCGATGATCATGCGCCTCGACCGGGATCCACGAAACAAAACCATCATCCGCGCGATCACCGAACTTTGCGCAGATCTTGGGGTCAATGTTGTTGCTGAGGGCGTCGAAACCCAAGAACAACTCGACCTGCTGTATCAGATCAACTGCCCTGTGATCCAAGGCTACGGCCTCGCACGGCCCATGCCCTTGGCCGATGTCGAAGGCTGGCTGCGCGATTTCATTGCCTCCGGAAACCGGTTGCAAATGCCCGAACGCCGCGAAAGCCAACTGCTGCGCCTCAAACGCTAGGCCCGGCAGGCATCTCTGCTCTGTATCTCCAACACAAAATCGCACGGGTTTCGGCCTCCACGAAAGAGGGCCAGACCTGTAATTGACCGCCCAAAACCCCGCCCCGAACTTCACCGAGTTTGAGAGTAAGGCTTTGAAAGCAAATGCGCCCTTGATCGCGCGGAGGAAGGCGCAATTGCGCCCGACCCGTTCGACAACTTCTCGCTCCCTGCCTAACACCAATTGCCCTCACGCGCACATCACGATAGACCGCTGCAAATCCCTTTTCTCTAAGGAGCGATCTCATGGCGGCCTATCAATACGTCTATCACATGTCCGGGGTTTCAAAGACCTACCCGGGCGGCAAGAAGTGTTTTGAAAATATTCATTTGAACTTCCTTCCGGGGGTGAAAATCGGCGTGGTTGGCGTCAACGGCGCGGGTAAATCCACCCTCTTGAAGATCATGGCCGGATGGGACAAAGATTTCCAAGGCGAGGCGTGGCACGCCGAAGGCGCCAAGGTCGGCTATCTTCCTCAGGAACCGGAACTGGACCCATCCCTGGACGTGCGCGGCAACGTCATGCTGGGCGTGAAAGAGAAAAAAGATATTCTCGACCGCTATAATGATCTGGCGATGAACTACTCGGATGAGACCGCCGACGAGATGGCCAAATTACAAGACGAGATCGACGCGCAAAACCTGTGGGATCTCGATAGCCAGGTCGATATCTCTCTCGAAGCCCTGCGCTGCCCTCCCGATGACGCTGACGTCACCACGCTTTCGGGCGGTGAAAAACGCCGCGTGGCGCTGTGCAAACTGTTGCTCGAAGCCCCCGACATGCTGTTGCTCGACGAACCGACCAACCACCTCGACGCCGAAACGATCGCTTGGTTGCAACAACATTTGATCGATTACAAGGGCACGATTCTGGTCGTCACCCACGACCGCTATTTCCTCGATGACATTACCGGATGGATCCTTGAACTCGACCGCGGGCGCGGCATCCCCTACGAAGGTAATTATTCCGCCTGGCTGGAACAAAAAGCCAAACGGCTGGAGCAAGAAGCGCGCGAAGACAAGTCCAAGCAAAAGACGCTGGAGCGCGAATTGGAATGGATGCGCCAGTCGCCCAAAGCCCGTCAGGCCAAATCCAAAGCGCGGATCAACTCGTATAATGAGATGGCCAACCAGTCGGAGCGCGAGAAACTGTCGCGCGCTCAAATCATCATTCCCAATGGTCCACGCCTTGGCAACAAGGTGATCGAGGTCAAAGGGTTGAAAAAGGCAATGGGCGATAAGCTTTTGGTCGAGAACCTTGATTTTTCCTTGCCGCCCGGCGGTATTGTCGGCGTCATCGGCCCCAACGGCGCGGGTAAAACCACGCTGTTCCGGATGCTCACCGGCCAAGAACAACCCGACGAGGGCACGGTCGAATACGGCGATACGGTCAAGCTCAGCTATGTCGATCAAAACCGCGACGATCTGGACCCCAATGCCAATGTTTGGGAGGCCATCGCCGACGGGCTGGATATTATCAAACTGGGCGATGCGGATGTGAACGCGCGCGCCTATTGCTCGGCCTTTAACTTCAAGGGCGGCGACCAGCAAAAGAAAGTCTCGCTTTTGTCAGGCGGTGAACGCAACCGCGTGCATATGGCGCGACTGCTGCGCGAGGGCGGCAACGTGTTGCTGCTCGATGAACCGACCAACGATCTTGATGTCGAAACATTGCGCGCGCTTGAAGATGCGCTTGTTGATTTTGCCGGCTGCGCCGTGGTCATTTCGCACGACCGCTTCTTCCTCGACCGGATTTGCACCCATATTCTCGCCTTTGAAGGCGATGCCCATGTGGAATGGTTCGAAGGCAATTTCGAAGATTATGAAGAGGACAAAAAGCGCCGCCTTGGTGCCGATGCCTTGGAACCCAAGCGCCTCAAGCACAAGAAGTTTACACGTTAACGCCCCGCGCCTGACAGCTGCATTGCCCGACTGTGACCGCCCCCCGTTTGGGTCGGTCACAGCATCCCCAACCGATTCTTATTGTCTTTCAGGTCGGTCAGAATAGAGGCATAGACCCCATTGCCCTGTGCAAGCTTACATCAATTCGGCAAAATCATACGGCAAAAGCCGCAAAAGGCAAAATTCTACCCATAAAACGTTTGACCTGATGCCTGAGGTTAGTATCTCATCCCTTTAGGACATCATGTGTTGTGGGTTCAGGCATGAGTTTCGTCACCCCGACACTTTAGTAAAGGATACAACTATGAAAAAAGTTATCGCACTTGCCTTCGCCGCCGGCCTTGCTGCCGCTGCTCCTGCAAATGCCCAATCCCTTGGCCTGACCGGCTTTGGCGGTCTGGGTGCCGGCGCATCAATCGGTGCCGTCATCACTGGCGCCATGGTCACAGTCATCGTTGGGCAAGCTATTGCCGACTCCGACTCCTCGACGACAACACAGTAATCCAACGGATCCGCTCTGGCGGACGTAGGATGGAATTTGGCTACGGCCTGAAAGCCGGCGATGAAAATCGTCGGTTTTTTAACATTTAGAATCTTAACCTTTCTTACCACATCGATTTACGATCCGTTAACTCCTACCCCATAGGCTCATTAACGGGTGTTAATTGGAGCGGTGAAATGGCGATTATCTCTATCTTGTTCGGTGCGGTGCTGAGCACAGTAAGCGTATCCATTGCGGGCTTTGGTTTTGGGGCCAGTTGGAACAGTTTGGCGCTGATATGGCTTTGCACGGCAGTGCTGCTTCCGATGCTGATGATCACCGGATATGCCCTGCGCGCACCACGGAACATTCTGGACAAAGACGACCTGCCGTTGTCGCAGGCGGCGACCGGGCATTAAGCCCGCCAGCTTAAAGATTGGCCTTCACCCACTGCGAAATCTCTGCCGCCGGCATCGCGCCTGACTGTCGGGCTTTCTCCTTCCCTCCTGCGAAGGCGGCCATCGTCGGAATACCACGGATATTATAGCGCTGTCCTGCGGCGGGTTCGTCCTGTGTATTCAACTTCACAAAGCGCACATCTCCTGCATGCACAGCCGCCGCTTTGGAGAACTCCGGCGCCATCATCCTGCACGGACCGCACCAAGGGGCCCAAAAATCCACAACCAAAGGTAGGTCGTCATTGCGTGCCGCTTTTTGCAAGGTGGTGAAATCCACCTCATGCACTTTGCCGTCTACGAGGAGGCCCCCACAGGTGCCACACTTGGCTGCGGCGGCGGGCTTCCCTGAGGGCACCCTGTTGACCTGCCCACAGTTCAAACAGGTGATTTTTGTTCCCGACATCGACATTCCCCTTAGTCACATTCCTATTATTATATGTTTACATATGCCCAACATTTAAAGGGGTATCGGCGCAAATATCGGCAAAATTCCGCGCATTTCCCCGGCAATATTACTTCATGGAAATTTCACTTGCGTTATAAAATCTTCCCGCCAATATGGAATCCGCGACGTTACCACTATCGACCCTGCTCCTCTATGGTCAGTTCTCGATCTTGCACTGACGAGCCAACCTGCCGCACTTCCGCGGGCAGCGACGACAAGGAGAAACGACGATGGCTACTGGCACCGTCAAATGGTTTAACACCACCAAAGGCTTCGGCTTTATCGCCCCCGATGGCGGCAGCAAAGATGTGTTTGTGCACATTTCCGCTGTGGAACGCTCGGGTCTGACCGGTCTTTCTGACAACCAGAAAGTGACTTTCGACATCGAGCCCGGCCGTGATGGCCGCGAAGCTGCGGTCAATCTCGCTTTGGCTTAAACCTGAACGACACGATTTTGAAACGGGCTCTTTGCGGGCCCGTTTTGCATTTGTGCTACTCGCGCGCCCGCGCCACAAGCTCCAACACCTGTGGTCCCAACACCTCGACAATGCGGGCCACACCCTGCGCCGTGGGGTGTAATCCATCGGCTTGTAGATATGAGGTCAACGGCACGTCCTGCGCGAGACCTTCAAAGAAGTCCGGCATATAAAGCGTGTCATAAGCCTCGGCCAACTCCGGGTAAATCGCGTTGAACTCGGCCTGATACGCCGCACCGTAATTGGCCGGCACCCGCATCCCGACAAGCAAAATTTCAACCTCTGCCCGACGCGCCGACGCCAGCACCGCATCAAGGTTGGCCCGCGATTGCGCCGGATCAATGCCGCGCAGGAAATCATTAGCGCCCAGTTCCACGATCACCGCATCAACGTCCGGCGTCAGGGCCCAATCTATCCGCGCCTTACCGCCCGCTGTGGTGTCGCCGGACACCCCCGCATTGATCACCCGCACATCGCCTGCGTCATGCGCGTCGAGCCATGCGCTCAACTGTGGCACCAACCCATCGCGCTCTGCCAAACCATAGCCTTGGGTCAGGCTGTCACCAAAAGCCAACACATCCAAGGCCTGTGCCCGCGTGCCTATTAACCCGGCGGCCACCATAAACACGCAAAACGTGGCTCCAATCCATCCGCGCGCCTTGCTCCGCGCGCCCAAGCCCCCATATCGTGAAGACATCTTGCGCCCCGCGCGCCGCCCATTGTGAAAGTCCCTGCCGATGACCATTCCCGTGCTCTCCCTAAATGACGTTGCGCTGTCGCTGACTGGCAACGCCGGTGTTGTTGATATCCTTCACGGCATCACTTTGGATGTCCACCGCGGCGAAACCTTGGGGCTGGTTGGCCCTTCCGGATCGGGCAAATCCTCGCTTCTGATGCTCATGGGGGGGCTGGAGCGCGCCACCGGTGGTCGCATAACCGCCCTTGGCCATGATCTCACCGCCATGAACGAGGACGCCCTTGCCCGTCTTCGCCGTGAACATATGGGGGTGGTGTTTCAATCTTTCCACCTGATCCCGACGATGACCGCTCTGGAAAATGTCGCAACCCCACTGGAGTTGGCAGGTGCCCCCGATGCATTTGCCCGCGCCGAGGCCGAATTACAGGCCGTTGGCCTTGGCCACCGCCTTGGCCACTACCCCGCGCAAATGTCCGGCGGCGAACAACAACGCGTGGCGCTGGCCCGCGCCTCGGCCCCGCGCCCCGCGATTCTCTTGGCCGACGAGCCGACCGGAAACCTCGATGAGGCCTCGGGCGCGGCGATCATGGACCTATTGTTTGACCTACGCGACCGCCATGGTGCGACTTTAATTCTGGTTACCCATGCACCGGAATTGGCAGCACGCTGTGACCGCATTTTGCGGCTGCGCGGCGGGCAAATTGAAGCTGATGAAACCGCTGCGGCGCGCGGGCGCGACACCGATGCGGACACCGCCGCCCCCCGCGAGGCCCACACATGAACGCGCGCCGCGCGCCAAAGGGCCGCTTACGTCTCGCAACCCGTCTGGCAGGGCGGGAATTGCGCGGCGGGCTCAAAGGGTTCCGGATCTTTCTTGCCTGCCTCGCACTTGGCGTTGCCGCCATTGCCGCCATTGGCACCGTCCGCGCCAGCATCGAAACCGGTCTGGCCGAAAGCGGTGCGGTGCTCTTGGGCGGTGATGCGCAGATGGAGTTCACCTATCGCTTTGCCACCGAGATCGAGAAACGATGGATGCGCGATGCAGCCACCGCCACATCTGAAATCGTGGATTTCAGGTCCATGGCGGTGCGCGGGGATGGCGACAGCGTCGAACGCGCCCTCACACAGGTCAAAGGCGTCGATGACGCCTACCCGCTGACCGGCAAGGTGTCTCTCGATCCGGCAATGGATTTGGCAACCGCCTTGGCCGGCACCGCCGACCACCCTGGCGCCGTGATGGAACGGGTGTTGATGGACCGTCTCGGCCTCGCGCCCGGCGATCCGTTTCGCTTGGGCACAGGCACCTTTATTCTGATGGCCGCGCTCACCGGCGAGCCGGACAGCGCCTCTGCAGGTTTCAGCCTTGGCCCGCGCACCTTGGTCTTGCGCCCTGATCTTCAGGGGTCCGGCCTTTTGGCAGCGGGGACGTTGTTTTCAACCAAGTATCGGCTGCGCCTGCCCGACGGCACCGACCTTGAGACCCTCAAAACCGAAGCCACGGCGCGGTTTTCAGGTGCCGGAATGCGCTGGCGTGATGCGCGCAACGGCGCGCCGGGGATTGCCCAGTTTGTTGAACGCCTCAGCAGTTTTCTCGTACTTGTCGGCCTCTCGGGACTTGCGGTTGGCGGCATTGGCGTCTCCTCCGCCGTCAGCAGCTACCTCTCTGGCAAGACCGGCGTTATTGCCACGCTGCGCACGCTGGGCGCGGAGCGACGGCTGATTTTCATGATCTATTTCCTGCAAATCGCGGCGCTGTCTGTGTTGGGCATTGCTATCGGTCTTGTGATCGGCGCCGGCGTGCCGCTTCTGCTCGCGCCGATCATCACGGCACAGCTTCCGATCCCCGCCGCCTTTGCTCTCTACCCGATGCCCTTGTTCGAAGCTGCGCTTTACGGCGCGTTGACTGCGCTAATCTTCACCCTCGCGCCGCTGTCGCGGCTCGACGACATCCGCGCTGCGGCTCTGTTTCGCGATGCGTTCGGCGCGGCCCACAAATGGCCCCGCCCCGCGATGATCGCGGTGATTGCCGCACTTCTGGCCGCGCTTATCGGCCTTGCTGCCCTCTTCAGCGGCGCATGGAAATTAACCCTGATCACCGCAGGTGGATTGCTCTTCGCGCTCTGTCTCTTGGCGCTTTGCGCCACATGTATGGCTTGGGCCGCGCGGCATGCGCGCGCACGGGTGCGCCGCGCACCCGCCCTGCGATGGGCCTTGGCCGCGATTGGCGGACGCGGCTCGGATGCGGTGCCCGTCGTGCTCTCCTTGGGCCTTGGCCTGTCGGTTTTGGCCGCCGTCGGACAGATTGACGGCAACCTGCGCGGCGCGATTGCCCGCGATTTACCCGACGAAGCGCCCAGCTATTTCTTTGTCGATATCCAGAAGGACCAAATGGACGGGTTCACCGCCCGCGTCGACGGCGACAAAGGCGTGCGCCGGATGCAAAGCGCGCCGATGCTGCGCGGGGTCATCACCCGCATCAATGACCGCCCCGCCGCAGAGGTCGCAGGCGAGCATTGGGTCGTTCGCGGCGACCGCGGCATCACCTATGCGGGGTCCATGCCCGACGGCACCAAGATCACCGCAGGCACATGGTGGGCCGACGATTATAGCGGTCCGCCGCAGATCAGCTTTGCTGCGCAGGAGGCCGAAGAAATGGGCCTGCACCTTGGCGACACGATGGCGGTGAATATTCTTGGCCGCGAGGTCGAAGCGACGATCACCTCTTTTCGTGAGGTGGATTTTTCCACCGCGGGCATGGGGTTTGTCATGGCGATGAACGAGGCGGCGCTTACGGGCGCACCGCATAGTTTCATCGCAACCGTCTACGCTGACGAGACCGCCGAAGCGCCGCTTTTGCGCGATCTGGCAAAGGCCTATCCCAATATCACCGCGATCCGCGTGCGCGATGCCATTGAACGGGTCTCGACCCTTTTGAATGGTCTTGCAGGGGCGATTTCCTACGGCGCTTTGGCCACTTTGGTCACCGGATTTTTGGTGCTGATCGGGGCGGCGGCCTCTGGGTCCGGCGCCCGGCGGACCGAGGCGGCGATCCTCAAGACTCTCGGTGCCACGCGCGCCCGTATTCTATGGAGCTTTGCTCTGCGCGCTGGTCTGTTGGGCGCGGCCGCGGGTGTCGTCGCATTGGCCGCAGGGTTGACCGGCGGATGGGCGGTGATGCATTTCATCATGGAAAGCGACTTCGAGGTAATCTGGCCCTCGGCCATTGCCATCATCGCGGGCGGCATTGTCGCCACGCTTCTGGCCGCACTCGGATTTGCCTGGGCGCCCCTACAAGCCCGCCCTGCGGGGGTGTTGCGCGCGCGCGCGTAATCCCCGCGCGCGCTGCTGTGTTACTCTGCCGCTTCGGCGTAATCCTCCATTGGCGGGCAGGTGCAAATCAGATTCCGATCGCCAAAAACATTGTCCACGCGGTTGACCGGCGCCCAATATTTATCGACGCGGAAGGCCCCGGGGGGGAAGCATCCTTGCTCGCGGCCATAGGGCCGGTCCCATGCCCCGACGAGATCCTCGACCGTATGCGGCGCGTGTTTGAGCGGGTTGGAGGCGCGGTCGCAGCGCCCCTCTTCGATATCGGCAATCTCGGCGCGGATCGCCAGCATCGCATCGCAAAACCGGTCCAGCTCGGCCTTGGTCTCGCTTTCGGTCGGCTCGATCATCAACGTGCCAGCCACCGGCCAACTCATGGTCGGGGCGTGAAATCCGCAATCGATCAAACGCTTGGCGATGTCCTCAACGGTCACGCCTGCGCTGTCTTCAAACGGGCGCGTGTCGATGATGCATTCATGCGCGACGCGGCCTTTGCCGCCGCGATACAGCACCTCATATGCCCCCTGCAAACGGGCCGCGATATAATTCGCATTCAGGATCGCCACGCGGGTCGCTTGCGCCAACCCTTCGCCACCCATCATCAAACAATAAGCCCAAGAAATTGGCAGGATCGAAGGAGAGCCAAAAGGCGCCGCCGATACCGGCCCCGCTGCGCCATTTCCACGCGCCGGATGCGACGGCAAATAGGCCTCCAGATGCGATTTCACGCCAATCGGTCCCATGCCGGGACCGCCGCCGCCGTGAGGAATGCAGAAGGTCTTGTGCAGGTTCAAATGGCTGACATCGCCGCCCAAATCACCGGGCCGCGAAATACCAACCATGGCGTTCATATTGGCCCCATCAATGTAAACCTGCCCGCCGTTTTCATGGGTGATCGCACAAACCTGCTGAACCGTTTCCTCGAACACCCCATGGGTCGAGGGATAGGTGATCATGCAGGCGGCGAGCGTGTCTTTATGCGCCTCGGCCTTGGCGCGGAAATCGACCACATCAATATCGCCGTTTTCTGCGGTTTTCACCGGCACGACTTTCCATCCCACCATCTGCGCCGATGCGGGGTTCGTGCCATGCGCCGACATTGGAATGAGGCAGGTATTGCGGTGCCCCTCGCCCTTGGCCTCCAGATAGGCAGAAATGGTCAAAAGCCCCGCATATTCGCCCTGTGCGCCGGAGTTTGGTTGCATCGACAATGCATCATATCCGGTGATCTCGCACAGTTTCGCCGAAAGATCATGGATCATCTCGAGATACCCTGCCGCCTGATCATCGGGGACAAACGGATGCAAAAGCGCAAATTCATCCCATGTCACCGGCATCATTTCGGCGGCGGAATTGAGCTTCATGGTGCAAGAGCCAAGCGGGATCATCGCGCGGTCCAATGCCAAATCGCGGTCCGCCAAACGGCGCATATAGCGCATCATCTCGGTTTCGGCGCGGTTCATATGGAAGATTGGATGGGTGAGATACGCCGAGGTGCGGATCAGGTTTTCAGGCAACCGATAGCGCGCGGTAAAATCATCATCCTTGCGCGTGATGCCAAAGGCGCGCCAGACGGCCTCGATGGTTTCGGGGCGGGCACGTTCATCCAGCGATATGCCGACACGCGTCTCGCCAACGGCGCGCAGATTGATCCCCTCGTCCACCGCCGATTTCATCACCGCCGATTGCAATGGCCCGACCTCGACCGTGATCGTATCAAAGAAGGTTTCGGGGACGACTTGGAACCCCGCCTCGGTCAGGCCGCGCGCCAGACGCTCGGTCTTACGATGCACCCTTTGCGCGATCGCCTTAAGGCCCTCAGGCCCATGAAATACCGCATACATCGACGCCATCACCGCCAACAAAGCCTGCGCCGTGCAGACATTCGAGGTCGCCTTTTCGCGGCGGATATGTTGTTCTCGGGTTTGCAGCGACAGCCGGTAGGCACGGTTGCCGCGCGCATCGATCGACACGCCGACAATACGGCCCGGCATGTTGCGTTTATAGGCATCGCGCGTCGCCATAAACGCCGCATGCGGACCGCCATATCCCATCGGCACACCAAAGCGTTGCGCCGATCCAACGGCAATATCCGCCCCCATCGCCGCAGGTTCTTTCAAAAGGGTCAGCGCCAGCGGATCACAGATCACAATGCCAAGCGCCTTGGCGGCATGCAGGGCCTCCATCTGCGGGGTAAAATCAGTCAGCTCGCCAAAGGTGCCGGGGTATTGGAAGATCGCGCCGAACACGGCCGCAGCGTCCAAATCTTCGGGCGCGCCGATGATGACCTCGATGCCGAGCGGTTTGGCCCGTGTCTGCATCACCGCAATGTTTTGCGGATGACAATTTTCATCGATGAAAAACGCAATAGCTTTGGATTTCGACACCCGCTGCGCCATGGTCATCGCTTCGGCGGCGGCGGTTGCCTCGTCCAGCAGCGAGGCATTGGCGACCTCCAATCCGGTGAGATCGGAAATCATCGTCTGGAAGTTCAAAAGCGCCTCCAAACGGCCTTGGGAAATCTCCGGCTGATAGGGCGTATAGGCCGTATACCATGCCGGATTTTCCAAGATGTTGCGTTGGATCGCCGGCGGCGTGATCGCGCCATAATACCCCTGCCCGATCAGCGAAGTCAGAACCTTGTTCTTCTTCGACACGCGGCGCATATGGAACAGCAATTCACTTTCCGACTTCGGTTTGCCGAAATCCAATGCCTGTGCCGCGCGAATACCTTCGGGTACGGTTTGTTCGATCAATGCGTCCAGATCCGGCACCTCAAGCAGCGCCAACATCTGCGCCATTTCCGCAGGGCTGGGGCCGATATGGCGGCGGTTGGCGAAATCATAAGGCAGGTAGTCGGTGGGCGTGAAGGTCATGGCAGTGTCCTCGCGTTCAAACGCAGTGGCAAACGATGTTGATAAGCCGTCCGGCAGGCGGGCGCAGCATCCCCCGCCGGACGTTCAAAGGCTCCGTGACGGGGCCGTATTCGGGGCGGAGGCCGCATTCGGGGGGAACCCCATGGTTGCAAAAGTGACCGCAAGAGTGGCCGCAATACGCCGCATCGCCAAAAAGATCAGCCGACCATTTTATTATAGGCGGCTTCGTCCATGTAATCGTCCATCTGCGATGCGTCGGAGGCCTTGATTTTCACAAACCACGCATCCCCCATCGGATCGTCGTTCACCTTGCCCGGGTCCTCGACCAAAGCCTCGTTGACCTCGACAATTTCACCATCAATCGGCGCAAGGATATCAGAGGCCGCCTTGACGCTTTCGATCACTACGATCTCGTCGTCTTTTGTCACGGTGGTCCCGACATCAGGCAATTCGACAAAGACCACATCGCCCAATTGGGTGCTGGCGTGTTCTGTGATTCCAACCACGATCACATCGTCTTCCTCGCGCAACCATTCATGCTCTTCGGTGAATTTCATATCTCTCTCCTCAAGATGCGGACGCGCCGCGGTGTCAGGTATCTAAATCGGGTTATCGTTTGAAGTTCGCAGGAACGAAGGGCAATTTCGCCACCGCTACAGGCATGCGTTTGCCGCGCAGTTCGCCGTAAACAACGGTGCCAATCTTCGCGGCATTTTCGGGCAGATATCCCATTGCCACGGGGCCACCGACCGAGGGGCCGAACCCGCCAGAGGTCACGCGGCCAACCGGATCGGCGTCCGTCTCGGTCAGGAACAACAACACCCCCTCGCGCATCGGGGCGCGGCCTTCGGGCAAGAGGCCGACACGGCGCATCGGAGCGCCGCTTTGCAGCTCCGGCAAAACAACATCTGCGCCCGCAAAGCCGCCCGCGCGATCCCCGCCCGCACGCCGGACCTTTTGGATCGCCCAAGTCAGTCCCGCCGATGCCGGTGTTACGTCGCCGTCCATGTCATGCCCGTAAAGGCACAGCCCCGCTTCAAGCCGCAAACTGTCGCGCGCGCCAAGGCCGATTGCCTCGACCCGCGCGTCCTCTAACAATCGCTGCGCGAAGGCTTCGCTTTCTTCCGCGCCGACGGAAATCTCATAGCCGTCCTCGCCGGTGTAACCCGACCGCGACACCCAAAGGGGCCCGTAAGCCGAGGGGAAGATAGCCACATCCATGAATGTCATCGCGGCGGCTTCGGGCACGATTTGCGCAAATACGGCTTCGGCCTGCGGACCCTGCAACGCGATCAAGGCCCGCGATTGCACCTCTTCGACGGTGACCCCTTGCGGCTCGAGCGCGCTGCGCATCAATGCGATATCCGCGCCCTTGCAAGCCGCATTCACCACCATGAACACCTCTTCGCCGCGCCGCGCCAACATCAAATCATCTTCGATCCCGCCACGATCATTCAAGAAAAATCCATAGCGTTGCCGCCCGTCCGCAAGGCCCAGAATATCGACCGGAATGAGCGTTTCCAACGCGCCCGCAACGTGGGCGTAATCCGTCCCGCGCAGGATCACCTGCCCCATATGACTGACGTCAAAAAGCCCCGCCGCCGCGCGGCAATGCAGATGTTCCTTCATCACGCCAAGAGGATATTGCACCGGCATTTCATAGCCGGCAAAAGGCACCATTTTGGCACCAAGCGACAGGTGCAAGTCAACAAGCGGGGTGTGCAGTAGGTCGGTCACTGGCCATCCTTTTCTCACCGCCGCGGCCTTTTGAAAAAGCACGCGCAGGCATCAATTTCGCGCTTTTGGCCGGATCAATCCGGCCGCCGCGCCCTGATGCCCCCTCTGTCCTTGCGCCTGAGATCGTTATCCCTTCGGCGGGCGCATGCGGCGCCTCTCTCCAGAGTTTTGCGTCGTGATCGGTCCTTGGGCCTGAGAGTTTCCGGGGCGGTTGCTCCTTCGGCATCGCAGATGCGATTCTCCCGATCTGCATCTGTGCTAGAGGTGAAACCGCCCTCACGCAAGAAAAACGATGCCTGAAACCGCCGCATATTGACGCAAAACCGCCGCGTGCCGCTATATCTGCTGGTTGAATGGGCAATCGGCGCAGCTTGTGCGCCCTCAGGCCGGTTGCAATACCGCCGCAAAATCAACCGCAGTGCAGCGCCTCAACTTAAGGGGCCGGCGATGCGCCGCCGCACTCCAGTGGCACCATAATCTTCATCAGTGCCGTGTTACCGCACACCAGATCGTCAAGCGTCACCCCGTCAAGATGTGCATAAAATGCCTCTGCCGCCGCTGCGACCGCGTCTTTCAAACGGCAGGCATCGGTCAGCGGGCACGAATTATCAATATCAGCAAAACACTCCGCGATCGGCACGTGATGCTCCAGATCACGGAAGATCGCGCCAATACTGATCTCGTCCATCGGGTGGGCCAAGGTGATGCCGCCGCACCGGCCCCGCTGGGTTTTAAGATATTGAAGCTGTCCCAGCCGATTGATCACCTGCGCAAGGTGATTTTCCGAGGTGTTGCAGACCTGTGCCACTTCGGATTTCGTCACCAGACGCCCGGCATTCGCCCCGCAATACATCAAAACCCGGATCGCGATATTGCTTCGTTTTGTGATACGCATGAAATCCTCACCCCCACTACCATACTGTAACTTGGGCAAGAAGCGCCGCAAAAGACTTGATATGGATCAAGCTTGCCCCAAGAAAATAACTACCAGATGCATGTTTTACGGTTTGGCGCCTGCCTGCTCGGCGCAAATCATGTCATCGCATTGCCCCCCTTCGCGCATAGCAAGCACTCAAACGCACCGAAGAGGCTGGCCAATCGCCGCGACAGAGCTACTGTGGAGTTAACCCGCAGGCCGGTGAGCCCGCACACCCCCAACCAAAGGTCTTTCCTTGCTCGACAGCCACCTCCTCTCAAAACCTCTTTTGATCGCACGCCGCTTGCTGCGCCGCCTTTGGGTGCGCGTGTCGGGCATGGCGGTTCTGGCCCTGGTGACCGCGCTCGCGACGCTGTTGCTCGAAGGCTATATTCCCGTGAAGGTATCCGAGCGGTTCAAACCCGAGACCGTCATGCCGGTGCTCACCATTCTTGCGTCGGGGATGCTTGCGGTATCGACATTTTCGCTCAATGTGATGGTCTCGGCCCACCGCGCAGCCTCGGCGCAGGCCACGCCGCGCGCGCAACGGCTCTTGCTCGAAGATACCACCACGCAAACGGTTTTGGCCACCTTCATCGGTGCATTCGTCTACGCACTTTCGGCCATCATCCTGTTCAAATCCCACGCCTATGCCGACGGCGCGACGGTGATCGTTTTGGGCGTCACGGTGTTTGTCGTGGTTTTGGTCATCCTTGCGATACTGCGGTGGATCGAACACCTCAGCGGGCTCGGCAGCATTGACGCCACCCTGCGCAGCGTCGAGGACGCGGCCAAAACCAGCCTGTTTCAATTCGCCAAAACCCCTAATTTTCGCGCCTCTGCCTTGTCTGACGACACGATTTTGCCCGACGGGGCCGTGCCGCTTTTGGCCAGTTCCTGTGGCCATTTGCAATTCATCGATCTGCCCCGGCTCAACGCCTGCATTACGGATGAAAGCGGCCGCGCGGGGCAGGTTTACCTGCGTCAGCGCCCCGGCGCCTTTGTGCTAGACGGGATGCCGATTGCCGATGTCGCCGGATTGACACCCGCGCAAATCGAAGCGGTCGGGGCCTGTTTTGTCATCGGTGACACGCGCACCTTTGAACAGGATGCCAGCTTTGGCCTCAAGGTCATCGGCGAGGTTGCTTCGCGGGCGCTTTCGCCGGGGATCAATGACCCGGGTACAGCCATCGATGTGATCGGACGGGCTGAACGGCTGCTGTGGAATTGGGCGCATAAATGCACCGAAGAGGACGTCCCGCAGGACATCATCTATCCGACGATTTTCGTGCCCGAACTGCAGGCCAGTGAATTGCTTCACTGTGCATTTGCCGCAGTTTCCCGCGACGGCGCGGGCCAAATCGAAGTGGCATTGCGGCTACAAGAGGCGCTGTCAAACTTGTCCAAATCGCCTTTGGACGCCTTGACCGATGCCGCCAAAACCCAAAGTCGCAAAGCGCAAGCTTATGCCGATGCCGCCCTGCCGATCGATGCGGATCGCGACACGCTCCGCCGCGCTATCGAGGTCTGCGCATTGTCTCATAACCAAAAGCCCCACGACGCGGACGGGGGTTAGGACGGCGACCCCATAGCGATGGCCACATAAAAGGTTGGGCCGGGATTACTCCTTGGCGCGGATCACTTGCAACAATGGCAAAACCGCCGACATATCCGGCCCGTGCGCCTGTCCGGTCAATGCTTTGCGCAGCGGCATAAACAACCCGCGGCCCTTGCGGCCTGTGGCCTCTTTCACGGCTTTGGTCCATGCGCCCCAACTGTCGCCATCATATGGCCCGTCGGGCAAGAGCGTCATCGCCTGCGCGACAAACTCTTTGTCTTCGTCGTCGATCACCGGATCGGCACCGTCGCGAAACAGGCTCCACCAACCGGCCAGATCCCCCAGCGTGGTGATATTGGCGCGGGTGACCTCCCAAAACTGCGGTGCCAGATCATCGGGCACGCCCAGTGCGGCGATCTCGCCCGCAACGGCTTCAAGCGGTTGTTGGCTGAGGTATTTCGCGGTCAACGGAAAGAGGTCCTGTTCGTCAAACTTGGTCGGTGCCGATCCGAAATGCGACAACTCGAAACCGTCGATCAATTCGGCCATATCGCGGCGCAACTCAACCGGATCGGAGGACCCCAAACGCGCCATCAGAGACAGCAAAGCCATCGGATGCACGCCGGCCGCGCGCAAATCACGTAGGGCCAATGTGCCAAGACGTTTGGACAGTGCCTCGCCCTGCGGCCCTGTCAAAAGCGAATGATGCGCAAAGGACGGCACCGTGCCCCCCAAGGCTTTGATGATCTGGATTTGCGTGGCGGTGTTAGTGACATGATCCGATCCGCGCACAACATGGGTAATGCCGAAATCCACGTCATCACAAACACTTGCAAGCGTATAAAGAAATTGCCCGTCGCCGCGGATCAGCACCGGATCGGAGACAGACGCCGCATCAATCGACAGATCGCCCAAGATACCATCGGTCCATTCAATGCGTTCCAGATCCAGTTTGAACCGCCAATGGCCGTTGCCGCGTTCGGCACGCAGCGCATCCTTTTCCGCATCGCTCAACGTCAGAGCCGCACGGTCATAGACCGGCGGTTTGCCCATGTTGAGTTGCTTTTTGCGCTTAAGATCCAATTCCACCGGCGTCTCGAAACACTCGTAAAACCGGCCCTTGTCGCGCAATTCCTGCGCGGCCTGTTCATACCGCTCCAACCGATCGGATTGCTTTTCAATCCGGTCCCATGTCAGCCCCAGCCATTCCAAATCCTCTTGGATGCCATCGGCATATTCCTGTTTGGACCGCTCCGGATCGGTATCATCAAGGCGCAAAATAAACTGCCCGCCGGATTTGCGTGCAATCAGATAGTTAAAGAGCGCAGTGCGCAGGTTCCCAACGTGGATGTAACCGGTGGGCGACGGGGCGAAACGGGTGGTGGTCATGACAAACTCCTGTTGTCTGCCCCATGTCACAGGCGGGCGAATTTGTCCAGATAGGGGCGGGGTGCCTTAAACAGCGCCGCGCCCGCTCACCTTTACGTGAAGTCCCGAAGAGACAGTTTGATTGCACATGCTGCCACCCTATTTTGTCGGGAGGTAAGTAACGGGCTGCGGCATAATGCCGGATCAAATGCCCGATATCAGGGAGACTGCCATGACCGAGACATCGGAACCCAAGACCGCAACTGCAACCCACCCCATGACCATGAGCCGCCGCGCCGCCCTTTTGGGCGCTGCGAGCCTGCCTTTGGCAGCGGCATTCAAACCGTCCGTCGCCAGCGCGGCCGCCGAAATGATGGGAACCAGCATCGCGCCATATACCCGCTTCAAGCTCGGAGATTTCGAAGTCACCACCTTGCTTGCCGGAACCAACACCGTGCCGGATCCGCACAAAATCTTTGGCTTGAACGCATCGGATGAAGAGTTCGCCGCCGCGTCAAAAGCCGCGATGATCCCCACCGATGTGGCGCAATTTTTCTTCACACCGACTTTGGTCAACACCGGATCGGAATTGGTCCTCTTCGACACCGGCACCCACCCCGCCGGCATCGTGAATGCCCTGGAGGCCGCCGGCTACGGCACAGAGCAGGTCGATAAAGTCGTGATCACCCACATGCACGGTGATCACATTGGCGGGCTGATGGGCGAAGGCGGCGAAACCTTTGCCAATGCCTCCTATGTGGCCGGGCAAGTCGAATTCGATCATTGGGCCAAAGCCGGCGACGACATGTTCGAAGCCAAAGTCCGCCCCCTCGCCGAGAAGATGACCTTCATCGGGGAAGGCGGCGCGCCGGCCTCGGGCATCACCGGCATGGAGGCATTCGGCCACACCCCCGGCCATATGGCCTTCATGCTCGACAGCGGCGGGCAGCAAATGTTGCTCGGGGCGGATTTTGCCAACCACTATGTATGGTCTCTCGCCTACCCCGATTGGGAAGTGCATTTTGACATGGATAAATCCGCCGCTGCGGCAACCCGCCGCCGGGTTCTGGACATGCTGGCAACCACCGGCACGCCCTTTGTCGGCTATCACATGCCCTTCCCTGCGACCGGTTATGTCGAAACGCGCAACGACGGGTTCCATTACGTGCCATCATCCTACCAACTGTTGATGGACCGCTAAACGTGACGAGGCCGCCGGTGGTTTTACCGGCGGCCTCGCATCACATGTGACCAATATTGCACCGCACTGGCGGGCGTGTATAGGCGCCCTAACCGTTGTCGCGCCAGCGATTGGCGATTGGATACCGACGGTCGAGCCAGAAGCTGCGCTTTGACAAACGCGGCCCCGGAGCCGATTGGAAACGTTTATATTCCGAAATATAGAGCAAATGCTCGACCCGTTTGACATCCTCGCGGGTGTATCCGGCGGCAATGCAGTCTTGGACCGAAGCTTCGCGATCCACCAGCATATCCAAAATCCCGTCCAAAACCGGATAATCGGGCAAGCTGTCGCTGTCCTTTTGATCGTCCCGCAGTTCCGCAGAGGGCGGTTTGGTGATCACATTGGCAGGGATCATTTCGCCCGCCGGGGCCATCATCCATTCGGGACGATGATGCGCGTTGCGCCAACGGCAAATATCAAAAACGCGGGTTTTATAAAGATCTTTGATCGGGTTGTAACCGCCTGACATATCTCCGTAAATCGTCGCATACCCGACCGCGACTTCGGATTTATTGCCCGTGGTCAACAACATTTCGCCAAACTTGTTGCTCAATGCCATAAGCAGCAGACCACGCAGGCGCGATTGAATGTTCTCTTCGGTGGTGTCGGGTGTGGTGCCTTCGAACAAGGGGGCCAACGTCTCGGTGATCGCCGCGCGCCCCTCTTTGATCGGCACATAATCATAGCGGCAGCCCAAAGCCTTGGCCACGGCTTCGGCATCATCAAGCGAGGCCTGCGAAGTATATTCAGACGGCAACATCACGCAACGCACATTGTCCGGCCCAATCGCATCGGCAGCGATCGTCGCAACGATCGCGCTGTCGATGCCGCCGGACAGGCCAAGCAGCACCTTTTTGAACCCGGTCTTGCCCATATAATCGCGCAAGGCCTCGACAACACAGCGATAATCTTGCTCCATCGCGTCGGGATGGGCGGTAAAATCGCCGTCTTCGGCGCGCCAACCATCCTCGGTGCGGGCGAAATCCACATGGCTGATCACCGCATCAAACACCGGCAATTGCACCACGGGTTTGCCATGCGGGTTCAATACAAAGGTGCCGCCGTCGAACACTTGGTCATCTTGGCCGCCAACCATGTTGAGATAGACAAGCGGCAAACCGGTTTCGACCACCCGCGCCACCATATGATTAAGGCGGGTTTCGAATTTGTTGCGGTAATAAGGCGAACCATTGGGCACGAGCAGGATCTCGGCCCCGGTCTCGGCCAAGGTCTCGCAAACATCCTCGTGCCACGCATCCTCGCAAATCGGTGCGCCGATCCGCACGCCGTTGACGACAAACGGCCCCGTCACATCCCCATGTTCGAACAAACGTTCCTCATCGAACACCGTCTCATTGGGCAGGTGATGTTTGAGAACCCGCGCCGTGACCGTGCCGCCGTGCAGGATGTAATACGCATTATAAAGCCCGCGCCCCTCGACCCACGGACCGCCAATGCCCATTGCCGGACCATCCGCGCAGGCCACTGCCAAGGCTTCGATTTCGGCAATCGCCGCCTGATGAAAAACCGGTTTCATGACCAAATCCTGAGTTTGGTATCCGGTGATGAACATCTCTGGCAGCGCCACCAAATCCGCCCCTGCGGTTTTGGCCTCTTCCCATGCGGCGCGCGCTTTTGCGGCATTGCCGGAAAGATCGCCCACCGTGGGGTTCAGCTGTGCAAGGGTCAGGCGAAAGCGGTCGGCCATGGGGTCAATCCTATCAAGGTGTCTTGTCCCTGATGTATCAGATCGACGCGCGAGGAAAAGCGCAATTGCCCCCGCGCCCCGCGCTGGCATCGCCGCAAACCGGAGGCCCGATCAGTGATCCACCGCCCATCGCCCCCGCGCCGCGCGTTAACCAGTTGCCCCGCCACCGCGAGGGCGTTAGATTTCAAACAGGTTTAACAGCCGCCATTCTCGTCTGGAGATTCCATGAACACCGCTCTGAAAACATTGTCCTTTTGCATTCTGACTGCCGCAGGAGCCAGCCTTGTCACCGCGCCGGTCATGGCCCAAGACGGTGAGGTGCAAACCAAACAATATGATGATGGCGGGGTCTATGAGGGCACGTTCAAGAACGGGCTGCAACATGGCACCGGCACCTACCGCCTGCCCAATGGCTATGAATACGCCGGTGATTGGGAGATGGGCGAAATTCGCGGCCAAGGCACGGCGCGGTTTCCCAACGGGTCGGTTTACGTCGGTGAATTTGCCAAGGGCAAACCCGAAGGCACCGGCAAAATCGTCTTTTCCGATGGTGGCACCTATGAGGGAACATGGGAAGACGGCAAGATCATGGGCACCGGCATCGCGGTCTATGCCAATGGCGTGCGTTACGAAGGCGGCTTTCTCAACGCCATGCACCATGGCAAAGGCAAAATGCAAAGCCCCGGCGGCTATATCTATGATGGCGATTGGATTGAGGGTGTCAAACAGGGCACCGGCGCGATCACCTACCCAGACGGCACCCTCTACGAGGGGGACATCGCGAATGGCGCGCGCGAAGGTCTCGGCAAATTGACCATCCCTGACGGGCTTGTCTATGAAGGCGAATGGAAGGGTGGCCAAATCAACGGCAGCGGCACACTGACCCAAGCCAATGGCGATGTCTACAAAGGCACGCTGGTCCAAGGCCGCCGCCAAGGCAACGGCACCGTCATCTACGCCAATGGCGACACATATGAGGGTGAGTTCGCCGACGACAAACGTCAGGGGAAGGGCACCTTTACCGGCGCGGACGGATATCAATACATTGGCGATTGGGTTGCGGGCCGAATCGAAGGCCAAGGCCAAGTCACCTACCCCGACGGTTCTGTTTATGTCGGGCAATTCCGCGATGATCTGGCCGATGGGACCGGCAAAATCACCTATGCAGACGGCTCGACCTATGAGGGCGATTGGAAAGAGGGGATCATTGAGGGCACCGGCCGCGCCGAATACCCCAATGGCCTTGTCTATGAAGGTGAATTCCACAACGCGCAAAACCACGGCCAAGGCGTGATGACCTATGCCGATGGCTATCGCTATGAAGGCGAATGGGAAAATGGCCAACGCCACGGCAGCGGCCGCGCCACCTACCCCGACGGCACCGTTTACGAGGGTGAATTTGCAGGGGGCCAACGCCACGGTATCGGCACGATCAAAATGGCAGATGGCTTTAGCTATAAAGGTGAATGGGACGCCGGAGAGATCAGCGGCACCGGCGTTGCCACATATGCCAATGGCGACATCTACGAGGGCCATTTCCGCGCCGGAAAACGCCAAGGCAGCGGCACCATGCGCTATGCCAGCGGTCAGGAAGCCAGCGGCGATTGGAACAACGGCGCATTGGAAAGCGATACAGATGCGGCGGCGGCCCCTGCCCCCGCTGCCCCTGTAGACACCGCCCCTACAGAAACCACGCCGACAGATACCGCCACGGATGATGCCCCGCCCGCCGAATAGCGACGGCTAACAACGGCATAATCTCTGCGGCGGCGGATCGGGGCGGCGCATATGTGACCGCCTTGTCGCGCGCGGCACTGGCACTGGGGCGCAGCCCGGTATGACCCTCAAAACCGCCGCCAATTTCCCATCAATATCCACCACAGCAAAATTCGCGCTTTTCATTTACCCGCTGCGATGTATAAATCGCGGTATGAAGATTTCAGGCCATATCATGACCGCACCGCGCACATGCGCCGATGCCACCGCACGCCACCCGCGCGCGGCGATTGCCCTGCGTCTGCTGCTAAGCCGCCTCTGAGCGTGCCCTTTCGGCGCGACCGCTCAGAGGATGTGCCTTTCGCGCCAAAAGCTTAGCAGACATAGAAAAGAGATCCCAAAATGACCGATACAACCAAACAAGACCGCGTCTTAATTTTTGACACGACACTTCGCGACGGCGAGCAAAGCCCCGGCGCAACCATGACCCACGCCGAAAAGCTCGAGATCGCAGGATTGCTCGACGAAATGGGCGTCGACATCATCGAGGCCGGGTTCCCCATTGCCTCCGAGGGTGATTTCAAAGCTGTCTCCGAGATTGCGATGAATTCGAAAAACTCGGTGATTTGCGGCCTTGCCCGCGCCAGTTTTGCCGATATTGATCGTTGCATGGAGGCCGTGAAACACGCCGCGCAACCACGCATCCATACGTTCATCGGCACCTCGCCTTTGCACCGCGCTATTCCGAACCTCAATATGGACGAGATGGCCGAACGGATCCATGAAACCGTGACCCACGCGCGCAACCTGTGTGACAATGTGCAATGGTCGCCGATGGATGCCACACGCACCGAGGAAGATTACCTCTGCCGCGTGGTGGAAATCGCCATCAAGGCCGGTGCCACGACGATCAACATTCCCGACACCGTTGGCTACACCGCCCCGCGCGAAAGCGCCGCGTTGATCCGTATGCTTTTGAACCGCGTGCCCGGCGCCGATGAGGTCATTTTTTCCACCCATTGCCACAATGATTTGGGCATGGCGACGGCCAACTCTCTTGCCGCTGTCGACGCAGGGGCGCGGCAGGTCGAATGCACCATCAATGGCCTTGGCGAACGCGCGGGCAACACCGCCCTCGAAGAGGTGGTCATGGCGCTCAAGGTGCGCAACGATATCATGCCCTACCGAACCGACATCGACACGACAAAGATCATGAATATCTCACGCCGTGTCGCCACCGTTTCGGGCTTTGCTGTGCAGTTCAATAAAGCCGTCGTCGGCAAGAACGCCTTTGCCCATGAAAGCGGTATCCATCAGGACGGCATGTTGAAAAACGCCGAAACCTTCGAGATCATGCGCCCGCAGGATGTTGGCCTTGCCGGTACCTCCTTGCCGCTTGGCAAACACTCGGGACGCGCGGCTTTGCGGGCCAAAATGGGCGACCTCGGTTTTGATCTCGCCGACAACCAACTCAAAGACGTGTTTGTGCGGTTCAAGGAACTCGCCGACCGCAAGAAAGAGGTCTATGATGACGACCTCGTTGCGCTCATGCGGGCCGGTGACGACCCCGAAAACGACCGTATTCAGGTCAAACGCCTGCGCGTCGTATGCGGCACCGAGGGGCCACAAACCGCCGAACTCACCTTGATGATTGACGGTGCCGAAGCCTCGACCGAAGCCACCGGCGACGGCCCCGTGGACGCGGCCTTCAACGCGGTCAAGGCGCTTTTCCCGCACGGCGCGCGCCTGCAACTTTACCAAGTGCACGCCGTCACCGAAGGCACCGATGCGCAGGCAACGGTTTCTGTGCGGATGGAAGAGGACGGGCGCATCGTGACGGGGCAATCCGCCGATACCGATACGGTTGTCGCATCGGTGCGCGCCTATGTGCATGCGCTCAACCGCTTGTTGGTGCGGCGTGAAAAATCCGCGCCGGGCGAGGATCGCCGCGAAGTGTCCTACACCGATCCGTCCTGAAACCCGGCACGATGACTAAGATAAAGTCCGGCCCCGCGCCGGACTTTATTGCTTTGGGCGGCGGACATGTCGCATCGCCAACCCCGTCTTCTCAACTTCAAAATTGATATTACCCACAGAATTTCCAAATTGAATTTACAATTTCGAACATTTACTCAGGAGAGCGTCGAGAACATCTCACTCAACCGAGCCGCTTCGACATCGAGCCCGTAAGGCGCGTTGACAATGAACATGCCCGATCCGATCATCCCATGCCCCTGCCGCGCCGGAGGGAAGCGCACTTCGTGGCGCAGCACATTTGGCAAATCCATGCCCTCGAGCACCGCCAGCATCTCTTGATGCGCACCGCTGGTCAGGATTGGATACCAAAGCGCAATCACACCGACATTCCATTTGCGGTGCAGCTTGCCAATGAATGACGGAAGCGTTTGATATTCCGATTTAATTTCATAACTCGGATCAATCAAAATCATCCCGCGTCGCGGCATCGGCGGGCAGATTGCCATCGCATGCGCCAATCCATCGGCCTTGCTGCATTTCGCCCCATAGGGCGACATGACATATTCCAGCGCCGCATACTCCTGCGGGTGCAGCTCCGCGAAATGTAAGCTGTCTTGATCGCGCAACGTCTCGGCAGCCAAAACCGGCGATCCGGCATAGGCATCCTCGCCATGCACCTGCGCCACCCGCGCCAACGCCCGCGTATAAGGGTGCTCTGCCGTGAACCAGCCCTTGTCACGCACCATCGCGATTCCCGCTGCCGCCTCGCCGGTTTTCAAGGCCTCGTCAGAGGATAAATCATAAAGCCCGCGCCCCGCGTGGGTTTCGATATAGCTCAGCGGCTTGTCTTTCCGCGTCATATAGCCAAGCGCAGAGCACAACAGCGCATGTTTTTGCACATCGGCCAGATTGCCAGCATGATAAATATGTTGGTATGACAGCATCTTGCGCCTCGCTCCTCATTTATCAATATATATGGCGGTTCGCGGCGTTTTTGGCAATCATCGCTGCGCAGGAAGACGCCCCGGATACCGGCGAAACCCCGCCGCCGCGCCCATTAACGGCCCTTTCACAAAGCGAACCATCGCCCTATAAAGACAACGGCCTGCACCGGTGACGAGTCGCAGGCCGTTTTCTATGCTCCTACGAGGCCGCCGCGCATGTCGATGTTCAATAAACTGCCCAGTCTGTTCTCTGCCGATATGGCGATTGACCTCGGCACCGCCAACACGTTGGTCTACGTCAAAGGTAAAGGCGTGGTTTTGGCCGAACCCTCGGTCGTCGCCTATCACGTCAAAGACGGCGTGAAAAAGGTTTTGGCCGTCGGCGAGGATGCGAAATTGATGCTGGGCCGCACGCCCGGTTCGATCGAGGCCATCCGCCCGATGCGCGACGGGGTCATCGCCGATTTTGACACCGCCGAAGAGATGATCAAACATTTCATCCGCAAGGTGCACAAACGCTCGACCTTTTCCAAACCCAAAATCATCGTCTGTGTCCCCCATGGTGCGACGCCGGTCGAGAAACGTGCGATCCGGCAATCGGTTCTTTCGGCGGGCGCGCGACGCGCCGGATTAATCGCCGAACCCATCGCCGCAGCGATTGGCGCCGGCATGCCGATCACCGACCCCACCGGCAATATGGTTGTGGATATTGGCGGCGGCACCACAGAGGTTGCGGTTCTGTCCTTAGGCGATATCGTCTATGCGCGTTCGGTGCGCGTCGGCGGCGACCGTATGGATGAGGCAATCATCAACTATCTACGCCGTCAGCAAAATCTGCTTGTGGGCGAATCCACCGCCGAGCGGATCAAGACCTCTATCGGCACGGCGCGCATGCCCGACGACGGACGCGGCACATCGATGCAAATTCGCGGTCGTGACCTGCTCAATGGTGTGCCCAAGGAAACCGAAGTCACCCAAGCGCAGATCGCCGAAGCTCTGGCCGAACCCGTGCAACAGATATGCGAAGCCGTGATGACCGCGCTTGAGGCGACACCGCCCGATCTGGCCGCAGACATTGTTGATCGCGGCGTGATGCTGACCGGTGGCGGCGCCTTGCTTGGCGATCTTGACCTGGCTCTGCGCGAGCAAACCGGATTGGCCGTTTCCATCGCCAACGAGAGCCTGAACTGTGTGGCGCTCGGCACCGGCAAGGCGCTTGAGTTCGAGAAGCAGCTGCGCCACGCGATTGACTACGACAGTTAAGCCGCCCACCCTGAGGGGCAGCCACGCAAACATGTAACCACAAGAGGTCCATGCCCCATGGCACGGGATCGCAGCCAAGGCGAAGAATATACCGGCCCGCTCAAGCGCATGCTTGTCGGGCTGCTCTTGTTATTCCTCATGGCGATTTTTCTCGTCTGGCGGATCGACAGTCCGCGCGTGGAACGATTTCGTGCACAGGTCGTCGATCGGGTAATGCCAAGCTTTGAATGGGCGATGGCACCGGTCAACGGCACCGTGAATCTGTTGCGTAATTTTCAAAGCTATCAACGTATCGTCGAACAAAACGGCGAATTGCGCCGCGAGTTACAACAGATGAAGGCGTGGAAAGATGCCGCTTTGCAATTGGAACAGGAAAACGCGCGGCTGCTTGATTTGAACAACGTGCGGCTTGATCCACAATTGACCTATGTCACCGGCGTTGTTATGGCCGACAGCGGCTCGCCGTTCCGGCAATCGGTGCTGCTCAACGTGGGCGCGCGCGACGGGATCATCGACGGATGGGCGGCGATGGATGGATTGGGCCTTGTCGGGCGGATTTCTGGCGTCGGGGAAAGCACCGCGCGGGTGATCCTCTTGACCGACACCTCCAGCCGCGTACCGGTGACAATCCAACCCTCGGGACAACACGGGTTAATCGGCGGCGACAACACGGCGGCCCCGCCTTTGACATTTTTAGAAGACGCGGACCTTGTGCGCCCCGGCGACCGCGTGGTGACATCCGGCGATGGCGGGGTGTTTCCGGCCGGTTTGTTGATCGGGCAGGTCGCCAAAGATCCGGGCGGGCGGCTGCGCGTGCGGCTGGCTGCCGATTATGGCCGGCTCGAATTCCTGCGTGTGCTGCGCAACCATGGTGCCGAAAGGATCACCGACCCCGGCGGCGCCGTCACCAGCGGCCCCCCGGTGCCCGCCACACCAGAGGGCCCCGCCGATGGGTGAGCATCCTCTATGGCGGCTATGGTCGATGCGCGCCATGTATCTGGCGCTGTGTATCTTTTTGATATTTTTCAATCTTATGCCGCTTGAAACCCTACCGCGCGCATGGGCAGGTCCGGATTTACTGGCCGCATTCACCTGTGCCTGGGTGCTGCGCAGGCCGGAATATGTGCCGGTTCTGGCGGTCGCAAGCATCGCATTGCTGGCGGATTTTCTGTACCAACGCCCGCCCGGATTATGGGCGGCGCTGATGGTTCTGATCACCGAAGGACTACGGGCACGGGCCATATCCTTGCGCGATCAAAGCTTTATTGTGGAATGGATCACCGTGACATCGGGTTTGATCATACTCGCTCTGTCTTACCGCATCATTTTGGCCATGCTCTTGGTGGACCAAGCGCCGCTCGGCCTGAGTTTGATCCAATTGATCATGACGCTGGCCTGCTACCCGATCGCGGTTTTAATCACGATCACGCTATTCCGCGTGCGGCGGCCTTCGCTCGCCGAGGTAAACGCGTTAGGACAACGCCTATGAAGCGCAGCCCCCGAGATAGTCTTGAAACCACGCGCAAGATGACGCGGCGCGGGTTGATTCTGGGCGGGGCTCAGGCTGGTTTCATGGGCCTTCTGGCGCTGCGGATGCGGCACCTTCAGGTAGAAGAGGCTGATAAATTCCGCCTGCTGGCCGAAGAAAACCGCATCAAGGTCAGCCTGATCCCCCCATCGCGCGGGCAGATTTTCGACCGCAATGGCCGGATCGTGGCCGAAAACGCCCCGTCTTACCGCATCACTATGGTCCGCGAAGACGCAGGAGACGTCGAAGCCGTGATCGGGCGGTTGATGAAGTTGATCGAACTGGACCCTGACGAGATGGCCCGCGCCTTGGATGAGTTGAACACTCTGCGCGGCGACACCCAAGTCACCGTGGCGGATCGGGTATCGCGCGAAGCCATGTCGCGCGTTGCGGTCAATGCCCCCGCCCTGCCCGGTGTGACCCCCGAAGTGGGCCTGTCACGGCATTATCCCTTGGGCAGCGATTTGGCCCATGTGGTCGGCTATGTCGGCCCGGTCAGCGATTATGACCTCTCCAAGATCGACAACCCCGATCAATTGCTGCTCACCCCGCGGTTCCAGATCGGCAAAATCGGTCTCGAGGCAAAACACGAAGAAGACCTGCGCGGCAAGGCTGGCATCAAACAGGTCGAGGTCAATGCCGCCGGCCGCGAGATGCGCGAACTGGACCGCGAAGAGGGCCGCGCCGGTCAGGATTTCCAGATCACTGTCGATCACATGTTGCAAAACTACGTTCAGGCGCGGCTTGGCCAGGAAAGCGCAGCCGCCGTCGTGATCGATTGCGAAAGCGGTGATCTTTTGGCCATCGCCTCCGCGCCCAGCTTTGATCCGAACCTGTTTGTCCGCGGCATTTCGACGACCGATTATCGCGCCTTGACCGAAAACCAATTCCGCCCGCTCGCGACCAAATCGGTGCAGGGGCTTTACCCCCCCGGCTCGACCTTCAAAATGGTGGCGGCTCTGGCCGGGCTTGAGGCCGGTATCATTACCCCGCTCGATACCCATTATTGCGGCGGGTATACGGAGGTCGCAGGGCACAGGTTCCATTGCTGGAAACGTGCCGGGCATGGTCATGTAAACCTTGCTTCTTCCCTGCGCGAAAGCTGTGATGTCTATTATTACAACCTCGCGCTGGAGGTCGGAATCGAAAAAATCTCGGCCATGGCGATGCGGCTTGGGATTGGGCAAAAATTCGATATCCCCATGAGCGCCGTCGCCACCGGACGCGCCCCTACAAAGGCGTGGAAACAAAAAAGCTTTGGCAAGGACTGGGTGATCGGCGATAGCGTCAATGCCTCGATCGGGCAGGGCTTCGTGCTTGCCTCGCCCTTGCAATTGGCGGTGATGAGCGCGCGCATCGCCACGGGGCGGGCGTTGGTTCCGCGTTTGGTGAAATCCATCGACGGGGTGGAGCAACCGTCGGGGGCGGGTGAGAGTCTGGGATTGAACGAGAACCACCTGCGCCATGTGCGCAAGGCAATGTTCGACGTTTCCAACAACCGTCGCGGCACTGCCTATGGCAGCCGTATCACCGCCGCAGGCATGCAAATGGCCGGCAAAACAGGCACCAGCCAAGTGCGCAATATTACCGCCGCCGAACGCCGCGCCGGCGTGCGCTCCAACCGTGATTTACCCTGGGAGCGGCGCGACCACGCCCTGTTCGTGGATTTCGCGCCCTACGACAATCCCAAGGTCGCCGTGGCGGTCGTGGTCGAACATGGCGGCGGCGGATCAACGACAGCCGCACCCATCGCCCGCGACATCACGCTGCAAGCGCTCTATGGCGAAGATCCGCCCCTTTCGGCCTATCCGGCCAAGGATCGCGCCCGCATCGCAGCACAGCAAAAGCGTCTGCGCCAAGCCCGCCCCGCATCGGACCGTGACGGGAATGGCCGCGCATGAGTTATCTTGAGTATTCGGTCAAATCCGCGCCGACGGGATTGCGTAAGTTCCTATACTTCAATTGGCCTTTGACCCTCTTGCTCATCGCGGTGGCAAGCACCGGTTTTCTAATGCTCTATTCCGTCGCAGGTGGCGGGTTCGATCCATGGTCGGCGGCGCAAATGAAGCGCTTTGGCCTTGGGTTGGTATTGATGTTCATCATCGGCATGGTGCCTGCGTGGTTCTGGCGCAACACTGCAGGGGTGGCCTATTTGATCGCGCTGGTTCTGCTCGTCGCGGTGGAGCTTTTCGGCACTGTCGGCATGGGGGCCCAACGGTGGATCGATCTGGGTTTCATGCGATTGCAGCCCTCCGAATTGATGAAAATCACCCTCGTGATGCTGCTCGCCTCCTATTATGACTGGCTGCCCGCAAAACGTGTTTCGCATCCGGTTTGGGTCTTTGTGCCGGTTCTGATCATCCTTGTGCCGACGGTTTTGGTGCTCAAACAACCCGATCTCGGCACTGCGCTTTTGCTGATCGCTTCCGGCGGTGTGGTGATGTTTATTGCCGGCGTGCATTGGTCCTATTTCGCGGCCGTGATCGCCACCGGAGTGGGCCTCGTCACCGCCGTGTTCAAGTCGCGCGGCACCGGCTGGCAACTGTTAAAAGACTATCAATACAAGCGAATAGACACGTTTCTTGATCCATCCTCGGATCCTCTGGGTGCGGGGTATCACATCACCCAATCCAAAATTGCATTGGGCTCCGGTGGATGGACGGGACGCGGATTCATGCAAGGCACGCAAAGCCGGCTCAACTTCCTGCCCGAGAAACATACCGATTTTATTTTCACCACGCTGGCAGAGGAATTCGGATTTATCGGTGGGGTGACCTTACTGGGGCTTTATGCGTTGATCCTCGTGTTTTGCTTTGTCTCGGCGATGTCAAACAAGGACCGGTTTTCATCCTTGATGACCTTTGGCCTCGCCTCGACGTTTTTCTTTTTCTTCGCGGTGAATATGTCGATGGTCATGGGGCTTGCCCCCGTCGTGGGCGTTCCGCTGCCCTTGGTCAGCTATGGCGGTTCGGCGATGCTGGTGCTGATGGTCGGCTTTGGCTTAATCCAAAGCGCCCATGTCCATCGCCCCCGTTAAGCCCAGCGCAAAAGGTTACAGATGACAGTTCAGGTTCTTTTCGCCGGTCGCCCCGCCCTTTGGGACAGCTACGCCGCGCCATTGCAAACCGCGATGACCGCAGCGGGGTTGGATGCGCTGGTCAGCCCCGACATTGATCCCGCGCAGGCCGACTATCTGCTTGTCGGAGCAAAGGGCGCGCCAACCGATTACAGGCCGTTTTCCCGCCTCAAAGCGGTGCAGACCCTCTCGGCCGGAGTCGAGCATCTGGCGGGCAACCCGACCTTGACCGTGCCAGCGGCGCGCTTGGTCGATCCCGGTTTGACGCAAGGCATGGTGGAATGGTGCGTTGGCCATGTGCTGCGCCATCATCTTGGCATGGATGCGCAAATCAAGAACACCGGTGCCAATTGGGCTCCGCAGGTGCCGCCGCTTGCATGGCACCGCAAGGTCACGGTTCTAGGCCTTGGCGCATTGGGGCAAGCCGTGGCCTCGGCGCTTGTCGCACTTGGCTTTGACCTCCATGGATGGAGCCGGTCGCCCAAGAGCATTGAGGGAGTTGCCTGCCACCACGGTGCAGACGGGTTGACGCAGGCCCTTGAAGGCGCGGAAATCACCGTGCTGTTGCTGCCGAAAACCGACGAGACCGAAAACATCATCAATGCTGAAACCCTCGCTTCTATGGCGCGCGGGTCGGTGGTGATCAATCCCGGGCGCGGCCCCCTCATCGACGATGACGCGCTTCTCGCCGCGCTGGAAACCGGTCAGATCGGACAGGCTACGTTGGATGTCTTCCGCATCGAACCCCTGCCCGAAGATCATCCGTATTGGGCGCACCCCAATGTCACCGTCACACCGCATATCGCGTCGGAAACGCGCCCCGAAACGGCGGCAAGCGTGGTGGCCGAAAACATCCGCCGATGCGAAGCGGGGTTGCCGATGCTGTATCTTGTGGACCGCGCGCGCGGCTATTAACGCAAGATCGGCGGTTTATTCGGATCCGAGCCGGGCGCGGGGCGTGCAGTGGCAAGGCTCTCGTCGGGCTGCGGCAGATCGAACCGCAATCCGACCTTGGCCAATTTGCCCGCCGCCGCATCCACCGCGCGGAAGAACGCCACATCCATCGCCCCCGCTTCGATCCCCGAAAAGGTCAACGCCTCGGCGGCGGCTTTGGCCAATGCGCCCTCGGCATGGGGCAGCGCATCGACAAAGCCAAGCATATGCCCCTGCGCGCCGCTTTCGAACCGCACCCCGACCAGATAAGCCATGCGCGCCATGCCCACGGCACTGGCCAATTTCGCGTCGATCGCGCCCAAAAGCGCCTCGGGCAATCCTTTGGGCGCCGTGAATTCCGCGATCTTTTCTTCCGCCTCTTGCGGGCCGTTATCAAGGGTTTGCATCAGCCAATCGACCGCATCCGGCGGGATCAAAATCGACGAAGGCGCAACCTCCAGATTGACGCCAAGCCCGATACCTTGCCCGGCCAAAAGCCCCGCGATCATCCGCCCCGACAATGCCGCATAGGGCGCAGGGCGGGTGGTGAATTGCGACAAACGCTCTTCGCGATCAAAGATCAACACAAAGGAATGATCCGAAAGTTCAAAGACGTCCGGCGTGATATTGTCTCCGTCCGGCTCCTCGGTCAGCAAGAGGAACATCTCGCTATCGGCCAGCCGCTCAAAGAACCTGAGCCGCGCGGCGTCATCCTCCGGCGCGGCCTCCATTGCGGCATGGGCGATATCAAGCGGGGTAAGCGGAGCGGTGAGATCAGTCATGAAGAACCTTTTCGGCCTGCTGGCGCAATTCGGGCAAAAGATCGGCCTCGAACCACGGGTGGCGTTTAAGCCAAGCGGTATTGCGCCACGACGGATGAGGCAAGGGAAAGATGCGTGGTGCGAAGGCGCGCCAATTGGCAACAGTTTCGGTAACGGGACGTTTACCGCCCAGATAATTGCGCATCGCCGCACCGCCCACCAAAAGCGTCATTTCAATATTGGGCAGGGCCGCGCGAACTTCGGCCGCCCAAGTGTGCGCGCAGATCGGCGGCGGCGGCAAATCGGCGCCTTTGGCAGAATAACCGGGGAAGCAAAAGGCTTGCGGCACGATGGCGATGCGGCTTTGATCGTAGAACCGCGCGCGGTCGATCCCGAGCCAATCGCGCAGCCTGTCGCCCGACCGATCATCAAAGGGAACGCCCGATTGATGCACCCGCATGCCGGGCGCTTGCCCCGCAATCAAAAGCCGTGCGGAAGACGCGAACCACGGCACCGGACGCGGTACATGGGCGGTTTTGGTCGCAGCAAACCGCGCCGCGCAAATCCGGCAGGCGCCGACACGGGCCCGCAGATCGCTGGCGGATTTACCGGCGGATCTGTCGATGGGATCGGAAACATTGGGACGGTCGGTCATGTGACCAATCTAGCGTAATCCGCGCGTGGGTCCAATGGGCGCGCCGCCCCCATGCCCGCATGTTATCACGCCGCGAGCCGAAACCGGTGGATGCAAGGCAGGTCCGGCGCGGTCCCGGAACGGCCCCCGAACGCCCGCCCTGCACGGCCCATGCATGTCCTTTCTAGCCCCCGGTTTTTCCCGCCGCTTCCTTGCCCCTCGCGCGCAAATGCCCTACCTCCCCCTATACGCACAACAACAACAGGCCTATTGAAATGTATCGCGTCTGGAACTTCCTCACCAACTATTCGCTTTTGCTGATCTTCGGCGCCCTCACGGCGCTGATCTGGGCAAATATCGATGCCGAGAGCTATCACCACTTCGTCGAAACCGTGATTTGGGATGATGCCCCCATCGGGCATATGCACGACGGACACCGCACGCTTACCTTGCATTATTTCATCAACGATCTGTTGATGTCGCTGTTCTTTGCCATCGCCGCCAAAGAAGTTTGGGAAGCGATCATCCTGAAAAATGGCTCCCTGCGCGGCAAAAAGGCCGCAACGCCTTTGATCGCAACGCTCGGCGGCATGATAGGACCGATTGCCATCTACCTTGGTATGGCGCTGTTTATCTGGCCTGACACCTATAGCAATGTGTCGAATGGTTGGGCGATCCCGACAGCGACAGATATCGCATTTTCCTATCTGGTTGGCCGGATCGTCTTTGGCGCGGGTCACCCGGCCGTGCGTTTCTTGCTGCTCTTGGCGATTGCCGATGATGCGGCGGGTCTGATCATTCTGGCGATTTTCTATCCCTCGGGCGAATTGGCGCCGGAATGGCTTGGCCTGTCCTTTGCGGCTGCGGCTTTGGTCTACGGCTTGGCCAACTATCTGCCGCGCTATCTGGATCGCGGCAATCAAGCACGGCCCAATTCCACATGGGTGCGCCAGAAATTGGGGTTCTGGCCCTATGCTCTGGCCGCCTGTGTCAGCTGGTATAGCTTCATGCGTTCGGGCATTCACCCGGCGCTCGGGCTGTTGCCGATTGTCGTCACCTTGCCCCATGCCGATCGCGCCTTCGGGATCTTTTCCGAGGCCGAGCAATATCTCACCGACCTTTTGAACCATGTCGAGCATCTGCTCAAACACCCCGTCGAAGTGATTTTGTTCTTCTTCGGCCTCGTCAACGCGGGCGTCGAATTTTCCGCGATCAGCGAGCCGACCTGGTTGGTTCTGGCCGGTTTGATCATCGGTAAACCTTTGGGCATCTTGATCTTTGGCTATATCGGCGCGCGCATCCTGCGGCTGGGTCTACCCGAAGGCATGCGGACCATTGATTTGTTTGTCATCGGCTGTGTCGCGGCCATCGGGTTCACCGTTTCGCTGTTCATTGCTTCGGTCGCCTTTGACGGCGGACCGGTACAAGATGCCGCGAAAATGGGGGCGCTGTTCAGCTTTGCCGCCGCAGGCATTTCGATTGTGGCCGGCCTAGTCTGCCGCGTCGAGAAACGGCAGATATAAGGCACGTCGCCCTATATACCGAAAAAAACCAACAAAACCGGCCCCGACGCGGGCCGGTTTTTTCATGCCCATCGCCATATTTTGGCCCCAGTGAGATGTTTTATTGTTTCCTGTTCCGGCATAATATGTCGGCAACAGGGGCAAAAGCACAGCAAACAGACCGCGACAACGCGGCGATGTTGTTCCGTAAGCTCACGAACACAAAGTTAACAATCCCCTTCTAAAACTCAGGGGGTGAGCAGCAAACCGGAGCGCGTGAATGCTCGAGTTCGAAAATGTCAGCAAGTCCTTTTGGACGGGCACGCAGCGCAAGGTGATCCTTGACCGCGTGTCCTTCAGGGTTGAGCTTGGCAAATCGCTCGGGATACTGGCACCCAATGGCACCGGCAAAACCACTTTGATCAATATGATGGCCGGTTTGGAAAAACCTGATGAGGGCGAGGTGCACCGCAATTGCCGGATTTCCTTCCCGTTGGGGTTCATGGGCGGCGTTGTGTCGAAACACTCTGCCTTTGAAAACAGCCGCTACATTGCCCGCCTCTACGGGCTGGATCCCGATTATGTCGAAGCCTTCTGCCGCTGGATGTGCGATTTGGGCGAATATTTCGACCAACCGCTCGGCACCTACAGCCAAGGCATGCGCGCGCGGTTCTCTTTCGCGCTAATGCTCGCTCTGGATTTCGATATCTACTTGATTGACGAGGGCATGCCCTCCTCGACGGATGTAGAGTTCAACCGCAAAGCCGGCGAAATTCTCAAGGAACGTCTACGCACCACCACCGTGGTGATTGTCTCGCACCAGCCCAAAACACTTGAACGCTTTGCCAGCTCGGCGGCCGTTCTGATGGGTGGTCAAATTTATATGTTCGATAGCTTGGAAGAAGCGAAACAGCTCTATGACTACGAAACCCAAAGCTAGAAAATTCCGCATCCGCCGCGCCGCGCCTCTGACCACAGGTCACAGCGCCCCGCACCCCGTGGACTACGCCGCCGCGCCACCGCAAACCGGTCAAGAAGGCGCACACTCCGCAGAGCCGGCAACGCCCTTGAGCGCGCCCCCACGACCGCAAGGCATGGGACACCCGCGCGCGCAAACTGCGGCCGAAGACACGGCCCAAACCACGTCCCAAGCCTCCATGCAAAACCCGGCGGCCTCCAACACCGCACCCATTGCCAATGATGCAAATACCGCCGCCCCGCAGCCGTCCGCAAAATCCGGCACAGCGGCGCAAGCGGCTGCGGCGCAAAACGCCCCTGCGGCGGAGCAAGACGGTAAGGCAAGCGCCGCGCGTGAGGGCGATCTCGCCTCTGCACGTGAACAAAACGTCAGCCTGGACATTGACGAGATCCGCAAGGAAGGTCTGACCGGACGGCAATTGCGCATGGCCCGCCGTGTCGCCCAGAAAAACGGCCTTGCGCCAACATCCGATTTTGATGCCGTGCGCCTTTTGCGGGCCAAGGGCATAGATCCCTTCCAACGCGCCAATATGCTTGAACTGGTCGTGCCCCAAGACGGAAGCCATCCCGACGCGCAGGGTCCACTGCCCGGAATGGGCGACGATGGTGGCGGTGTGCCCCCTGCAGGCGCGGCCGGTTTGCCGGCAACCCAACCCGCGCGCAATCACTTACCCCAAGCAATGAGCCCCGGTCAGAACCTGCCCACCGCCGACATGAGCCCCGCCGACCGCCGTGCTCTGGAAATTGCGCAAATCCAACGCGATCTCGCCAAACGTCGGCGCCGGAAATCCGCCCTGCTGCTGGCGCGCCTTTCGGCTTTCGTGTTCCTGCCGACCCTGCTCGCCGGATACTATTTCTTTGCCGTCGCAACGCCGATGTATTCGGCAAAATCCGAATTTCTGATCTTGCAAGCCGACAACCAAGGCGGCGGCGGTTTGGGCGGACTGTTGTCCGGCACGCAATTCGCCACATCGCAAGACAGCATCGCGGTGCAATCTTATTTGCAATCAAAGGACGCCATGTTGCGCCTTGATGGCGATGTGCAGTTTCGCGGACATTTCCAACAGGGATTTATTGATCCGATTCAACGGCTTGATCCTGATGCGTCGATCGAGGATGCCTATAAGATATTCAAAAAGAACATCAAGATCGGATATGATCCGACCGAAGGTGTGCTGCGCATGGAAGTCACCGCCTCCGAACCGGATGTGGCCGCGACGTTTTCCGAACATCTGATCCGATATGCCGAAGAGCGTGTCGATGACCTGTCGCGCCGCAAACGCGAAGACGGTATGGCCACCGCCGCCGAAAGCCTGACCCGCGCCAAGGAAGAGCGCCGCGCCGCCCAAGCCGCCCTAGTCCAATTGCAAGAAGGCACCTTCATCGACCCCGAAGGGATCATCACCGCCCTGCGCGGACAGATCAACAACGTCGAAATCCAGCTGCAGGAAAAAGAGCTGCAACTGGCTGCGATGTTGGACAATGCCCGTCCCAATTCGGCCAAGGTCGAGGGCGCGCGCGGCGATGTGCGCCGCTTGCAAGCCCTGCTCGACGAACTGCGCCGCAAGATGACCGACGCCACCACCGGCGAAAGTTCGCTGGCCGAAAAAGCCGCGCAAATCCAGATGGCACAGGCCGATCTGGCGACCGCCGATTTGTTCTTGCAATCGGCGCTACAGAACGAAAAACAAACCGCGTTGGAGGCCAACCGGCAGGTGCGTTACCTGACCACATCCGTGCGCCCGGTGCCGCCCGAAGATCCCAGCTACCCCAAGGGATTTGAGAATACCGTCCTCGCCTTCTTGATCTTTTCGGGCATCTATCTGATGGTCTCGCTGACTTCTTCGATCCTCAGAGAACAGGTATCCTCGTAACATGACGGACGTAAAAATCGGTGCTTTGACAGTAGGCCAAACCCGCCCGCTGACTGTAATCGCTGGCCCATGCCAATTGGAAAATCTCGATCATGCCTTGATGATCGCGCGCGCAATGAAAGAGGCCTGTGCCAGATATGGGGCGCAGTTCATTTTCAAAGGCAGCTTTGACAAAGCCAACCGCACATCCGTGTCCGGCAAACGCGGCCTTGGCATCGATGAGGGCCTGCGCGTGATGGAGGCGGTCAAAGCCGAGCTGGACGTGCCGGTTCTGACCGACATCCACAACGAAGCGCAATGCGCCCCTGTGGCCGAGGTTTGCGATGTCTTGCAAATCCCCGCCTTCTTGTGCCGTCAAACCGATCTTTTGGTCGCCGCTGGTAAAACCGGCGCGGTGATCAACATCAAAAAGGGGCAGTTCCTCGCGCCGTGGGACATGGCCAATGTCGTCGCCAAGGTCGAGAGCACCGGCAACACCCGCATCCTGTTGACCGAGCGTGGGACATCGTTTGGCTATAATACGCTTGTCGCTGACATGCGGTCCTTGCCGCAAATGGCCGCGACAGGATACCCCGTGGTGATGGACGCCACCCATTCGGTGCAGCAACCGGGCGGCATGGGCGGATCTTCGGGCGGGCAACGCGAATTTGCCCCCGTTATGGCCCGCGCCGCCGTCGCAATCGGCGTCGCCGCCGTATTCATCGAAACCCATGAGGCGCCCGACACGGCCCCGTCGGACGGTCCGAACATGATCCCGCTCGATCAAATGCCCGATCTGGTGCAAACGCTGATGGAATTCGACCGTTTGGCCAAAGCGCACCCGCTCAAGCTTTAATCCCGACCATTCCACGTTATGATTTTCGTCAAGAACTGACCAAAGAGAGATTGATCCCGTGACCAAACCATTGCCTACCGTCACCCCCAACACTTGGGAATTCCTGCGCGACCCGATGATCACCCCCACCGGGTTTCGTGAATATGACGCCCGCTGGAAATACCCCGAAGAAATCAACCTGCCCGGCATGACGGCGCTTGGCCTTGGGATCGGCACGCAAATGCATCTGCGCGGGATCGATCCCGTCATGGCCGTGGGCAACGATTACCGCGACTATTCTCTGACCATCAAAAACGCGCTGATCCTCGGCCTTGTTCAGGCAGGCGTAACCGTCAAAGACATCGGCCCCTGCATCACGCCGATGGCCTATTTCAGCTCGTTCCATTTGGGTGTGCCCGGCGTGGCAATGGTCACCGCCTCGCATAATCCCAACGGTTGGACCGGCGTGAAGATGGGCTTTGACATGCCCCTCACCCACGGCCCCGACGAGATGAATGAATTGAAAGACATCGTGTTGAACGACAAGGGCGTGAAACGCGCCGGCGGGTCGGTCGAATTTGTCGACGGGGTCTTTGACGCCTATATGGATGACCTTGTTGGTGATTTCAAAATGAGCCGCAAGCTCAAGGTCGTTTGCGCCACCGGCAATGGCACCGCCGCGGCCTATGGCCCGAAACTTTTTGAACGCATCGGCGTCGAAGTCGTCGAGAGCCACAACACCCTTGATTACACCTTCCCGCATTACAATCCGAACCCCGAAGCGATGGAAATGCTCCATGACATGAGCGCCTCGGTCAAAGCGTCCGGCGCGGATTTCGCGCTTGGCTTTGATGGCGATGGCGACCGCTGCGGCGTGGTGGATGATGAGGGCGAAGAGATTTTCGCCGATAAAGTCGGGGTCATCATGGCCCGCGATCTGTCGAAAATCTATCCCAACTCGACCTTTGTCGCAGATGTGAAATCCACCGGCCTTTTTGCTTCCGATCCGGAACTCATCGCCAATGGTGTGACGGCAGATTATTGGAAAACCGGCCACAGCCACATGAAACGCCGCGTGCATGAATTGGGCGCTTTGGCGGGGTTCGAGAAATCCGGTCACTACTTTATGGCCGAACCCGTTGGCCGCGGATATGACGATGGCATGCGTGTTGCGGTCGAGATCTGCAAATTGATGGACCGCAATCCCGATATGAAAATGTCCGACCTGCGCAAAGCATTGCCGGTGACCTATTCAACGCCTACGATGTCGCCCTATTGCTCGGATCTTGAGAAATACGATGTGCTGGACCGTTTGGTCGCCAAATTGGTCGCCAAGGCCGACGCCGGCGATACATTCGCTGGCCGTCCTATCAAAGAGGTGGTGACCGTCAACGGCGCCCGCGTGATCCTCGACAATGGATCATGGGGATTGGTGCGCGCCTCGTCGAACACGCCGAATCTGGTCGTGGTTTGCGAAAGCTCGGTCAGCGACGCGGAATTGCGCGCGATCTTCAAAGAGGTCGACGACGTGATCCGCACCGAACCCTCGGTCGGCGATTACGACCAGACGTTTTAAAACAGTTGCCCGTGCCATTGGCACGGGCGCGCCTTCCCTTGCGGTGCCGCTAGGCCGCCAAACCGCGCCCTTTGAGCAATGCCTCGCCCCCCGGAAGCCGCCCGCGGAACGCCTCGTAAAGCGCGCCTGCATCGGCCGACCCGCCTTTTGACAGGATATGTTCCTCAAGCGCCTTGGCGAGATCCGGATCGAAGGCATCGCCCTTTTCTTCAAAGGCAGCAAACGCGTCGGCATCCATCACCTCGGACCACATATAGCTGTAGTAGCCGCTGGAATATCCGTCGCCGGAAAACACATGCGCGAACTGCGGCGTGGCGTGGCGCATGGCGATGGCGCGGGGCATGCCGATACCTTCCAAAATCTCCGCCTGCCGCGCCATTGGATCGGCGGGGGCCGCCCCGTCATGGAATTCCAAGTCGACCAAAGCCGAGGCGACATATTCCACCGTGGCAAAGCCTTGCCCGAAATTCGCCGCGCCCAAGAGTTTATCAAGCATCTGCTGCGGCATCGCCTCGCCGGTTTCTGCATGGGTCGCAAATTCCGCCAGAACCTGAGGCACCTCGAGCCAATGCTCATAAAGCTGGCTCGGCAATTCCACAAAATCACGCGCCACCGAGGTGCCTGAAATGCTCTCGTAGGTCACATCCGATAGCATCTGGTGCAGCGCATGGCCGAACTCGTGAAACAGGGTTCGCGCATCATCATAAGACAACAACGCCGGATCGCCCTTGGCAAAATTGCACACGTTGATCACCACCGGACTTTGCGCCTTCGGGTGCTTGGCCTGACTGCGCATGGCCGAACACCATGCCCCCGACCGTTTCGATCCGCGTGCGGAATAGTCCCCAATGAAAACCGCCACATGCGTGCCATTCCGGGTCACCTCCCACGCGCGGCAATCAGGGTGGTATAAAGGCACGTCCAAAGGCGCAAATTCGAGCCCGAACAGCCGCGTGGCACAGGAAAACGCCGCCTCGATCATCCGGTCGAGTTGCAAATAGGGTTTGAGCGCCGCCTCATCAAAATCGAACTCTGCCGCGCGCCGTTTCTCGGCATAGTAATGCCAATCCCACGGTTCCAAATCGCCGTTCATCCCGTCCGCGTGGAGCATCGCCTCCAGCATCTCGGCATCCGCTTCGGCCCGCGCCTTGGCCGGAGCCCAGACCGCCGAAAGCAACCCGCGCACCGCATCCGGCGTCTTCGCCATTTCGGTCTCAAGCTTATATTGCGCAAAATTCTCATATCCCAGCAGCTGCGCGCGCTCATGGCGCAACGCGAGGATTTCCTTGGCAATTTGCGGATTTTTTGCCGCGCCGCGCGCCGTAAACGCCCGCCAGACTTTTTCGCGCAGATCACGGCGCGGAGAGCTGGCCAAAAACGGCGTGGCCAAAGAGCGCGACAATGTAATCACCGGCCCTGTGCCGGCCTCGCGCCCCCCTGCCGTGGCCGCATCAATTAAAAACTGCGGCAGGCCCTCCATATCTTCCGGGGCCAACTCCATTTTCCATTCCCGCTCATCCGCCAAAAGGTTTTGCGTGAACTCGGTGCCCAAAACGGCCAATCGCGATTTGATCGCCTGCATCCGCGCGTCCTCGGCCCCTTCCAGCGCGGCGCCCGAGCGCACAAAACTGCGCCGCGTAAGCATCAAAACCCGCTCTTCTTCAGCGCCCAATTCAAGCGCCTTCCGCCCGTTCCAAAGCGTTTCAACCCGCGCAAACAAGGCCTTATTCGACGAAATCTTCGACGCATGATCCGCCAGAGCCGGAGAGAACTTGCGCTGCAAATCCTCGCGGGCGGCATTGCTATCGGCCCCGGCCACGGTGAAAAACACCGATAAAACCTTATCCAAATCCGTGCCTGCGGCTTCCAGCGCCCCGATTGTATTGGCAAATGTCGGCGCGTCCGGATTGTCAGCAATCGCGGCAATCTCGGCCTCATGCGCGGCAATCGCCTTGGCAAAGGCTGGTTCGAAATCATCGTCCTTGATCGCATCAAACGGTGCGATCTCGAAACGGGTGGTCCATTGGGCGAGCAGCGGGTTGGTCATGGGGGTCTCCTTTGCCCCCAAGCTATGCCCGCGCCTCACGAGTTTCCAGAGGCGATGCCGCTACAAACCGGACAATTACCACGCGGCTTGAGGGCAATTTTGCGGCTTTCGCCATAAAGCCCGTCGTAGATTAACATCTCGCCGCGCAACGCCGTGCCCGCGCCGGTGATCACCTTGACGGCTTCCATCGCCATCATCGTGCCGATTACCCCCGGAAGCGGCGCAGCAACGCCCGCCTCGGCACAGCTGGGGGCCAGATCTGCGGCAGGGGCTTGCGGAAAAATACATTGATAGCAGGGCGCGCCTTGCGCCGGATCAAATACCGACAATTGCCCTTCCCATTGCGATAATGCGCCTGAAATCAACGGGATACCCGCCGACACCGCCATCCGGTTCGCCGTATAACGGGTTTCAAAATTATCGGTCCCGTCGAGGATCAGATCATAGTCGGCCAAACTCTCGGTAAAACCCTCGTCAAACCGGCGATGATAGGGCCGCGCCGTCACATAAGGGTTCTGCGCTTCCATCGCCTTTTGCGCCGAAAACACTTTGGGCATGCCGATATGCGCGTCGGGATGGATCACCTGACGTTGCAGGTTCGAGTTCTCCACCACATCCGCGTCGATCACCCCGATGGTGCCCACGCCCGATGCCGCCAAATACATCAAGGCCGGCGATCCAAGCCCCCCCGCTCCGATCACCAACACCCGCGCGTGTTTCAATGACCTCTGCCCCGGTCCGCCTAACTCACGCAACACGATATGGCGCGCGTAGCGCTCCAGTTCTCTCTCTTCGAACAACGGTTTATCATCCGCATTCACCGCACCGACATGCGCCGCACGGGTCCGCAGCCAGAGCACCAAACGGCCATAGGCCGCCGCTATCCCCGCCGCGCCGCCAAGCAATAGCCATGGCGCAACCGATCCGCCGGTCGCCACGCGCAAGGGCGCCGCATCGGGCAACACCAAATGCAAGACAACGACCGCCGCCCAAAGCACCAAGATCATCCCCCAACGCAACCGTTTTGGCGCGCCGATCAAGGTTCCGAGGCCCCAAAGCGCTGCCGCCATGGCGAAAACCGTGACCATGCCCTAACCGCGCCCCGTCGAGCCAAAACCACCCGCTCCGCGCGCGGTCTCGCTCAATGTCTCAACCGTTTCGAACCGCGCCTGCAACACCGGCGCGACCACCATTTGTGCAATCCGCTCGCCATGCGCGACATGGAAGGCCTCTTGCCCGGCATTGAGTAAAATCACGCCAAGGGTACCGCGATAATCGCTGTCAATGGTGCCGGGGCTATTGGGCAGGGTGATCCCGTGTTTCAATGCCAATCCCGATCGCGGCCGCAATTGCACCTCATACCCGACCGGAATTTCCAAATGTAGCCCGGTCGGGATCAACGCACGCGCCCCTGCGGCAATAGATATCCCTGTTTTATCGGCAAAATTTGCGCGCAAATCCGCCCCTGCCGCCTGCGCAGTTTCATAGCATGGCAAGGCCAATGACCGGTCCGCATCCTCGGTCCATTTGAACTTGATCGTGATCATCGCTGCCCCTTCGAACGCACCGCCATTTATATTTATTGAAAGTCTCTCCGCCGGAAGCCTGAAATCTATGACACCAAAGCCGCAGCGATCCGCGCGGCAAGTCGCTCGGCCACCGCCTCTTTCGCCATGCGCGGCCAGCTCTCCACCCCTGCATCCGAGATCAAGAATACCGCATTTTCGGAGCCCCCCATGATACCGGTTTCGGGGCTGACGTCATTGGCCACGATCCAGTCACAGCCCTTGCGCGCGCGTTTTGCCGTGGCATGGGCGATCACATCATCGGTTTCGGCAGCAAACCCGACAACCAGCCCCGGCCGCCCCGATATTCGCTGGCTCACGCCGGCGAGGATATCGGCGTTTTCCGCAAACTCGAGCACCGGCAAAGCACCGTCTTTCTTTTTGATTTTCGAACCCGACGCCGAGGCCACCCGCCAATCCGCCACAGCCGCCGCAAACACCGCAGCATCGGCAGGCAAAGCCGCATCGACGGCGGCTTGCATCTGCGCGGCGGTTTCGACCCGCACCACCTCAACCCCGTCGGGCGGCGGCACATCAGCAGGGCCGGTGACAAAAACCACATCTGCGCCAAGGGATCTCAGGGCGCGGGCAATGGCTGTTCCCTGCGCGCCAGATGAACGATTTGCGATATAGCGCACCGGATCAATCGGCTCATGTGTCGGGCCAGAGGTCACGAGAATACGCTTACCGCGCAACACGCCAGCCTCGAAGTGCGCCTCGGCAGCGGTCAGGATCTGCGGCACCTCTGCCATCCGCCCGGGCCCGAATTCACCGCACGCCATTTCGCCCGAATCCGGTCCGATGAAACCGATACCGTCGGATTTAAGCTGAGCAATGTTGCGCTGTGTCGCAACGTGTTCCCACATCCGCACATTCATCGCCGGCGCCACGAGCACTGGCGTGTCCGTCGCCAACAAAAGCGTCGAAGCCAGATCATTGGCCGATCCCAGCGCCATCTTCGCCATCAGATCCGCAGTTGCTGGCGCAACGATGATCAAATCGGCGCTGCGCGACAATTGGATGTGGCCCATTTCGGCTTCTGTGGTCAGATCAAACAAATCCCGGTGCACCGGCGCACCTGCCAAGGCCGCCACCGAAAGCGGGGTGACAAATTCTTCGGCGGCGCGGGTCAAGACCGGCGTTACTTCGGCGCCCAACCCTTTGAGCCTCCGGATTAGATCCAACGACTTATAGGCCGCAATGCCGCCACCGATAATGAGCAAAATGCGTTTGGATGCCAGCATTTGGCCTGTCTCCCCCAAATACGCGCGCCGCGCGCGCCAACCCCGGCGACACTAGGCAGTTGCGCGCCAAGGAGCAAGAGCGTCAGGCCCGGGCGACACCGCACATTGCGCCGCACGGGGTGTCGATGTCAGTCGAGCAGCGCCATCACCTCGCTGCCATGCTCCTCGAGACTTTTGCGCATCTTGGCAAAGGCAGCGACTTCCAATTGCCGCACCCGCTCTTTTGAAAGGCCAAGTTCCTGCCCGAGGCTTTCCAATGTGCGCGGCACGTCACGCAATTTACGTTCGCGCACGATCAGCCGCTCACGGGTATTGAGAATGCCCATCGCCTCGGTCAACCACGCCCGCAAGGCCATCGTGTCATAGTCATGGCTGACGATTTCCTCGGCCTGCGCGCCCTCATCTTCCAGCGCATCGATCCATTCCCGGCCATCGTCATCGGCGCTCTGTGTCGCGTTGAGCGAAAAATCCGAACCGGACAACCGCCCCTCCATCATTTCCACATCGCGCAGCGGCACACCGATTTCATGCGCAATCATTTCGCGCAATTGATAGCCATCCAAACTCTCGCCCTGCGCCATCGCTTCACGCTCGATCTGCGCCCGCACCCGGCGCATGTTAAAGAACAACGATTTCTGCGACGAGGTGCTACCGGTGCGCACCATCGACCAATTGCGCATGACATATTCCTGAATCGACGCTTTGATCCACCACACGGCATAGGTCGAAAACCGCACCCCGCGGTCGGGATCAAATTTGTCGGCCGCCTTCATCAACCCCAATCCGGCCTCTTGGATGAGGTCATTCATTGGCGCACCATAGCGCCGGAATTTTCCCGCCATCGAAATCGCCAAGCGCATATAGGCGTTGATCAAACGGTGTAAGGCCGCCTCGTCGCGTTCATCGCGCCATGCGTAAGCAAGGGCCAATTCCGTTTCGGCGTCTAACATCTCCGCCTTCATCGCTCGGCGGGTAAAAGTAAAATCTTGTGGTGCGTCCAATGCCATATCCGGCCCCCGTTCGCTGCAGCTTCCAATCCTGTCGCGGCCTGCGCCCACCGGCGCGATTGGTTGCGCGCTCTGGCTTGCGAGGTCATAACCAATACGCGCGAGGCGCGATTTGGTTCATAAAAAGGTGGCCAGCAGATGTTGCCAAAACTCACTTTGGTCCTAGGGGGCGTATCATCGGGAAAATCCGACTTTTCCGAAAATCTTATATTATCCAGCAACTTAACACCATGTTACATCGCCACTGCAGAAGCCCTCGACACCGAAATGCAGGCTAAGATCGCGCGCCACCGCACAGAGAGGGGCGCAAAATGGCACACAATTGAAACCCCCCTTGAGGCGCCTGCGGCGCTTGACACGCTTCCGGCGGGTGTGGCGGTTTTGCTCGATTGCGCGACCATGTGGCTGTCCAATCAAATGATGGCGGATCGCGACATAGAAGTAGAAACCGCGCGCCTTCTGGCCGCGCTTGGCGCCGCAAAATCCCCCGTGGTGGTGGTCTCGAATGAGGTCGGGTTGGGCGGTATTGCGGGCGATCCCACAGCGCGCAAATTCGCTGCGGCCCAAGGGCGGCTCAACCGCGATTTGGCCGCGATCAGTGATCACGTCATTTTGGTCGCCGCCGGCTTACCACTTTATTTGAAAGGCGCGCCATGAGCCGGTTTTTCTGGGTCCGCCACGGACCGACACATGCGAAATCCATGGTCGGTTGGTCCGATATTCCCGCCGATCTTTCGGATATTGATTTGATCAAACGGGTCGATGCACATTTGCCCGAGGATGCCTTGGTGATCTCCTCCGATCTGCACCGCGCCGTGGCCACCGCCGACGCCATTGGCGGCAATCGCATCCGCCTGCCGCATGATCCCGACCTGCGCGAAATTCACTTCGGGGATTGGGAGTTGCAGCGGTTTGACGAGGTCTCTGACCCCGCCCATATCCGCAAGTTTTGGGAACAACCCGGAGAAATCCAAGCGCCCAATGGTGAAAGCTGGAACCAGATGCACGCTCGCGTCAGCCGGGCCGCCCAACGCCTCATCGCTGCACATCCGGCCCAAAATATCATCGTTGTCGCCCATTTCGGCGCCATCCTGAGCCAGGTCCAAACCGCCCGCAATCAAGCCCCAAGCGACGCTTTTGCACAGAAAATAGACAATCTTTCGGTCACGGAATTGCATTGGACCGCCGAAGCCGACCACCCGTGGCATCCGGCGCGGGTCAATCAAAATTTGTGATCGTTTCACCGCGCAAAATCATTTGCGCGATTAAAATCGCTCGCATAGCCTTTTTAACATCCATGACGAGATCAAAAGGCGGCCTATGACCTATTCCCTCTACATCGGTGATCGAACCTTCTCTAGTTGGTCCCTGCGGGGCTGGCTGATGTTGGAAAAATTCGGCCTGCCCTATCATGCTCAACTGGTGGGGCTTTACGATGGCACGATGGCCGACGACATGGCCCCACTGGCGCCGGCGCGGCTTGTGCCCACGTTGAAAACCCCCGAAGGCACAGTGATCAGCGACAGCCTCGCCATTGCCGAAACACTGGCCGAACGCCACCCCGATGCGGGGCTTTGGCCCACCGATCCGGTGGCGCGCGCCCATGCCCGTTGGCTTTGCGCCGAAATGCACGCGGGTTTCACCGCCCTGCGCAATGCCTGCCCGATGCAGCTTGAACATCGCTATTCAAATTTCGAACCCGGTGCCGCCGTCCTCAAAGATCTCGCTCGGATCCAGGAACTTTGGGACATGGCCCGCACCCACGCCCCCGATGGTCCGTGGCTTTTTGGCAGCTACAGCCTCGCCGATGTATTCTATGCCCCCGTCGCCGCACGGATCGCCGGTTATAGCCTGCCGGTGGGGGAGACTGCGCAGGCCTATGTCGCCCGCCACCTTGCGGATCCGGCGTTTAAAACGTGGCGCGCCACAGGGTTGAAAACCATCTACGATCCCTTCCCCTACGGCGAGGGGTTAAGCGCCGCGCCCTGGCCAGAACCCCTGTAGATACGATTAACCTTTCGGTAATGCCTTCCGCGTTAACCATAATAAACGGCCCCGATGCGGCCGCAGGTTTACCAAGGAGTGCCCATGTCCTCGCGTGCCTATACGGTCGCTTTTGACGGCGTAGACGCGCGCAGCGTCGAAGTGCAATGCGCGCTCAGCGCCGGCATACCCGCCCTTGCCGTGGTTGGATTGCCCGACAAAGCCGTGTCCGAAGCCCGCGAAAGAGTCCGCGCCGCATTGGCCGCATTGGGGATCGCCTTGCCCTCCAAACGGATCACCATCAACCTATCGCCCGCCGACCTGCCCAAAGAAGGGAGCCATTTTGACCTGCCCATCGCCTTGGCCATTCTTGCCGCCCTTGAGGTGATCCCGAAAGATGCCCTCGAGGGGGCCGTGGCCTTGGGAGAGCTTTCTCTTGATGGCGGAATCGTCGCGGTGCGCGGTGCGTTGCCCGCCGCGCTTTTGGCCGCCGAGCAAAGCCGCCTGTTGATCTGCCCTGCCACCTGCGGCGCCGAAGCTGCATGGGTCGGAGATGCGCAGGTGCTTGCTCCGGAAACGCTAAATGCAATCATCCGGCATTTTAACGGCCGTGCCGCACTCCATCCGGCCGAGCCGCGCGCAATCACCACCCCCACCCACGCCGCGCCGGACATACGAGATGTGAAAGGACAAGAACGCGCCAAGCGGGCGCTTGAAATTGCCGCAGCAGGGCGCCACCACGTCCTCTTGGTTGGCACGCCCGGGTCGGGAAAATCCATGCTCGCCGCGCGCCTTCCGTCACTTTTGCCGCCCATGAATGCGATTGAGGCCTTGGAAACCTCGATCATCCATTCGGTCGCTGGCGTTTTGCCGGACGGGGGCATTCGCACCACGCGCCCATTCCAGCAGCCACATCACACGGCCTCCACTGCGGCGTTGGTCGGTGGTGGACGGAGGGCCGGGCCGGGGGAAATTAGCCTCGCCCATAACGGCATTTTGTTCATGGACGAATTTCCCGAGTTTCCCCGCAGCGCGCTCGAAACCCTACGCCAACCGCTTGAAACCGGCCATATCACCGTCAGCCGCGCCAATGCCCATATGCGCTATCCCGCGCGCTTTCTGCTTGCCGCTGCTGCAAACCCCTGCAAATGTGGATATTTTTCTGACCCTGCCCGCGCCTGTTCGCGTGTTCCGGCCTGTGGTGATGATTACATGGGACGGATTTCAGGGCCGCTGATGGACCGGTTTGATTTGCGCATCGAGGTGCCGCCCGTCGCCTTTCAGGATCTCGACCTGCCTGCAAGCGGCGACACCAGCGCCGCGATCGCCGCCCGCGTTGCCGCAGCCCGCGCGATCCAGGAAACGCGATTTGAGGCTGACACCACCGCACGGCTCAACGCGGATGCGGAAGGGCAAATGTTAGAACAGATCGCAGCACCGGATGCCGAAGGACGTGATATCCTGAATCGCGCCGCCGATCGGTTTGGCATGAGCGCCCGCAGATACCACCGTATCTTGCGCGTGGCGCGCACCATTGCCGATCTGGCCGAGTGCGAGACGGTTCAAAAACCTCATATCGCCGAAGCGATCAGCTTCCGCCTGGCCTCTATGAAAGAACTCTGACCGGCGCGGGCAAAAACCCGAAAAAGATCACCCGCGTCTGGCCTCGATTGCCACCCAGATTTTTTCGGCAATATTGGTGCCATCAAACCGTTCAAGCTCCTGAATACCGGTAGGCGAGGTGACGTTGATCTCGGTCAGGTAGTCGCCGATCACATCGATACCGACAAAGATCTGCCCCTTTTCGCGCAACAGCGGTCCAATCGACGCGCAAATCTCAAGGTCACGTTCGGTCAACCCGACCTTTTCAGGACGCCCGCCCACATGCATATTCGATCGGGTCTCGCCTTGTGCGGGCACACGGTTGATCGCGCCAACCGGTTCTCCATCAACCAAAATCACCCGCTTGTCGCCTTTCGACACCGCCGGCAAAAATTTCTGCACAATCAGCGGTTCGCGCGAAAATCCGGTGAACAACTCATGCAGGGAGGCCAGATTGCGATCGCTTTCAGTGAGCCGGAACACCCCCGCGCCCCCATTGCCATACAGAGGCTTGAGAATGATATCCCCGTGTTTTTCCTTAAAGGCACGGATGGTCTGTAGATCGCGCGCAATTGTCGTCGGCGGCGTCAGCTGCGGAAAATCCAGAACCAACAATTTTTCGGGATAGTTGCGCACCCAAAACGGATCATTGACCACCAAAGTCGTGGCCTTCAGCCGGTCCAGAAGATGGGTTGTGGTGATATAAAACATATCGAATGGTGGATCCTGACGCAGCCAGACCACATCGAAATCCGCCAGATCAACAACCTGCTCGGCGCCGAGGGAAAAATGGTCGCCCTCGACCCGCTGGACCGTCAACGGCCAACCGCGCGCGGTTATCCGGCCCTCCTCGTAGGCGAGGCAATCAGGCGTGTAATAAAATAATTCATGCCCGCGCGCCTGCGCCTCTTCGGCAATCCGAAAGGTGCTATCGGCATTGATGTTGATTGGGCCGATCGGGTCCATTTGAAATGCTATTTTCATCGCGCGCCTCTCAAGCTGTGTTGCCACTTACATGGCGCAACTGCATCCGGAGGGCAAATCAGAAATCCGCGAACAGCCCCTCGCGGGTGTCGATCTCACCAAAACCATTCACCGTGGCAAGGTCGATCCGCATCTCGGTCAACTGTCCTTTGGGGCACTGACCGGCATATTCGCTTGCCGCACAAAAGATTCGCCGCAATTGTCGCCGCGACAAATGCGCGGCGGCGCGGTCATGGGTGTTGCTAGCTTTGACTTCGGCGAAAACAACAACCTCGCCCAGCGCGACAATCAAATCCACTTCACCGCTGCCGCAGCGCCAGCGTTGTTCCAGCACACGGTATCCCCGCCTGACGTAATGGCGTGCAACCGCCGCTTCTGCCGCCTGCCCGGTGAGATAGGCGATTTTTCCCTTGCCGCTGCGCTGTTGCGCAAGAGGATCACAGGACGCCGGCACGGCAGCAGAAAAATCAAACTCGACCTGTCGGCGCATGCAGTTTCCTCACGTTTTGTTTTTGTCCAACTCCAGCGCGATTTGATAAACTTGCCGCCTTGGCAGGTCAAAGCGGGTCGAGACCATATCGGCGGCATCGCGCACCGACATATCCGCGAGCGCTTTGTTCACCTCTTGTTCTATTTGAAGCTGGTTAACAGAAGGTAAATGGCCACGATCAATCAACACCACGATCTCGCCTTTGAGTGATCTGTCGGCGCAGATCTGTGCCAATTCGAGCAGCGTACCCCGCAGCACCTCTTCGAATTTTTTGGTCAACTCGCGGCACACGGCCGCTTGGCGATCCGCACCCATGACCTCGGCAGCATCGCGCAACATCGCCGCGATCCGCTTGGGCGATTCGTAGAATGCCAATGTCGCGGGCACGTCTTTGAGCGCTGCGAGGGCGGATTTTCGCTGCCCTTTGGCATTGGGTAAAAAACCGGCAAACATAAACCGGTCGGTGGGCAATCCCGCGACCGTCAGCGCGGTGATCACCGCCGAGGGGCCCGGCGCAGAGGTCACCAGATGACCCGCCTCACGCGCCGCACGGGCAAGATCAAATCCGGGGTCCGCGACCAAGGGCGTGCCCGCCTCGGAGCCATAGGCCACCGACTTACCTTCCGCCAGATACTGCAGCAATCGCGGGCGGATCTTGCCGCCGTTGTGGTCATGATAGGACACCATCGGGCGATCTCCGACGGCAATCCCATGGATATCCATGAGCTTGCGCATACTGCGTGTATCTTCTGCCGCCAGAACATCCGCGCTGGCAAGGATATCGAGCGCCCGCAAGGTAATATCGCGGGCCGTCCCGATCGGGGTTGCCACAAGGTATAGCCCCCCTGCGAGCGGCCCGTTTTTCGCACCGTAAACTGCGCTATTTTGATTCATCTCTGGACCCGCCCCTCTGTGTCTCTATTATATCATCTCGAAATAATGGCTCATGGAGAGCCGCCGATCTCGAGGGAGTGAGATTACCTATGTTTGCCGTTTTGACCCCTGCCCGCAAGGGCCTGCGCCGCGTGATGCGCCCCGTCGTTCCGTGGCTCGCCTCCGCCGTGGCCGCATTTGGCCTTGCGGCCTGCGAGCCGCTCGCGCTGACTCCGATGCAATCCGGCGGGCCGACAATTTCCAGTGATGCGCCGGTGCCTGTTGCGCTATTGGTGCCGCGCGGATCCGGCAACACCAGTGACGATCTTTTGGCGCAAAGCCTTGAGAATGCCGCCCGTTTGGCGATCAGCGATCTGAACGGCGTAAAAATTGATCTGCGGGTCTATGGCACGGCTGGAAATGCGGGCCAAGCCCAAAGCGCCGCGAAACAAGCCGTGGCAGATGGCGCAAAAATCATTCTCGGCCCGGTGTTTGCCGAAGCCGCCAATGCCGCAGGGGTTGCCGTAGCCCCCGCAGGCGTGAACGTCCTGTCGTTTTCGAACAATGTGACCATCGCGGGCGGCAACGTCTTTGTTCTCGGCCCGACCTTTAGCAACACGGCGGATCGCTTGGCGAATTATGCGGTGCGCCAAGGCAAACGCCGCATCCTTATCACCCATGCCGACAACATCGGCGGGCAATTGGGCGCGCGGGCGATTTCGTCAGCGGTCAGCCGTGCAGGCGGCTCCATCGCCGGTTCGGTGGATTATGAGTTTTCGCAACAAGGTCTGATTGCGGCGATTCCGCAAATCAAAGCCGCCGCCACCAATGGCGCGGCAGATGCAATTTTCATGACCGCCAACTCAAACGCCGACCTGCCGTTGTTGTCACAGATGTTGCCCGAAGCGGGGCTCTCGCCCACTGCGCTTCAATACATCGGATTGACCCGTTGGGACGTGCCAGCACAAACCACCGATCTTCCCGGCGTACAGGGCGGATGGTTTGCCCTGCCCGATCCGGCGCTCGCGCGGCAATTCCAATCGCGCTACACTGCGGCCTTCGGGTCTGCACCGCATCCGATCGGCGGGCTGGCCTATGATGGCATTGCCGCCATTGGCGCCTTGGTGGAAGCCGGTCAAAGCAACGCCTTAACCGGCGCCGCATTGACCCAAAGCGCGGGCTTCCAGGGAGTCAGCGGCGTGTTCCGCCTGCGTCCCAATGGCACCAACGAACGCGGTTTGGCCGTGGCAACGATCCGCGACAAAAAAGTGGTGATCCTTGACCCGGCCCCGCGCGGCTTTTCAGGCGGCGGTTTCTAAGGAGACCATCGCCATCTCGAACCGATTGACGCGCGTCCCGATATCTTGGGGCGCGCGTTTTCATTTCGGCGCACCGCCCTCTATCGCGGCTCTCTATGGTGACCAGACACCGCCGCCCACGGTGAACTGGCCTCCTCGTCTGTGCCCGCCGTTTGTGCACATGCGGCGCAACAACGCCGCCGCGACATCCTCTTTGGCAAAGCCGCGCTTTTCCCTCCTGCACGCGCATGGTAACACATCACAAAGACCGATTGCGCAACAGCACAGGCACCGCGCCGCCGTCCTATGATGCCCCAGTCGGCGCGCAAAACAAAAAGAATGTGACCGATGACAAATATCCCGACCCCGACGAACACACTGATCTGCCCCGCAGACGAGATATTCGACGGGCCGGCCGTGCAGGCAGAGCTAAAGACCGCCTTTGCCGCCGATGCAAATCCCGAGTCGGTGCGCAAAATTGCAGTAGACGTTCTGGTCGCCGCCCGCGAGCGCGGCAATGCGGCGATCGAGTTGGCCTTTTCCAAGCGCCCCTTTGATGCCAATCCGGTGACCCGCGCCTATGCCTATCTGACTGATTGTCTGGTGCTCACCGCGCAGGATGTGGTGATCACACGCCTCCATCCGACACCCGACGGAAGCGACGACCGCCTCGCTGTGCTTGCGGTCGGCGGGTACGGACGCGGCGAAATGGCCCCGCATTCCGATGTCGATTTGTTGTTTTTGACACCGTCCAAGATCACCCCATGGGCCGAGCAGGTGATCGAGTCGATGCTTTATATCCTGTGGGATCTGCGCCTTAAGGTCGGCCATGCCAGTCGCACGATCCGCGACTGTATCAAACTGGGCGGCGAGGATTTCACCATCCGCACGGCATTGCTCGAACACCGGTTTCTCGGCGGCGACCGTGCCTTGTCCGAGGCCTTGGACAAACGGCTCTGGAGTGATCTGTTCAACGGCACCGAACGCGAGTTCATTGAGGCGAAATTAGAAGAACGCGACAGCCGCCACGAAAAACAGGGCGGGCAACGCTATGTGGTGGAACCGAACGTCAAGGAAGGCAAAGGCGGGCTGCGCGATTTGCAATCTCTCTACTGGATCGCAAAATACCTCTACAAGGTTCAAACCACACAAGAATTGATCGATCTGGGCATGTTTCGTAAAGACGAATATGCCAAGTTTGCCGCCGCGCAGGAATTTCTTTGGGCGGTGCGCTGCCATCTGCATTTGATCGCGGATCGCCCCGCCGACCAATTGACCTTTGATGCGCAGGTCGAAGTCGCCGCACGCCTTGGTTATACCGATAAAACCGGTCGCCGCGCCGTGGAACATTTCATGCAGGATTATTTCCGCCACGCCACCGCCGTGGGCGATTTGACCCGCATTTTCCTGACCAAACTCGAAGCGGCGCATGTCAAATCCGGCCCGCTTCTGGAACGGATTTTCCGCCGTGGCCCCAAGGTCAAAGCACTATATCAGGTGATCCATAACCGGCTTGCCATTGCCGATGCAGATGTGTTTTTGGCCGATAAACTCAACATCCTGCGCCTCTTCGAAGAGGCGCTGCGCACCGGCATGTTGATCCACCCCGACGCGATGCGTCTGATCACCGCGAACCTTGGGTTAATCGACGATGCCATGCGCAACGACAAAGAAGCGCAACGGATTTTCCTCGATCTGATGATCAAACACGGCAATCCTGAGCGCTCCTTGCGCCGGATGAACGAATTGGGCGTGCTCGCGGCATTCATACCCGAATTCGAACCCATCGTCGCCATGATGCAATTTAACATGTATCACAGCTACACCGTGGACGAGCACACCATTCAAGTGATCCGCAATCTGGCACAGATCGAGCGCGGCGAGCTGATCGAAGAACTGCCTGTCGCCTCTTCGATCCTGAAACAGGGCGTGAACCGCAGGGTGCTTTATGTGGCGATGCTGCTGCACGACATCGGCAAGGGGCGCGAACAAGATCATTCGGTTCTGGGCGCGAAAATCGCCCGCAAGGTTGCGCCGCGGCTTGGTCTTGGCAAACAAGACAGCGAGACGGTCGAATGGTTGGTCCGCTATCACTTGCTGATGTCCGATATGGCGCAAAAACGCGACATCGCCGACCCGCGCACCGTGCGGGATTTTGCCAAGGCGGTGCAATCGGTCAAACGGCTGGATCTGCTGACCGTATTGACCGCCTGCGATATTCGCGGCGTCGGACCCGGCGTGTGGAACAATTGGAAGGCGTCGCTTTTGCGCGGCCTCTATCACCAAACCCGCGTTGCGCTCGAGCATGGGCTTGAGGCGCTCAACCGCGAACAACGCGGCGCCGATGCCAAAAGAAACCTGCGCGCACGTTTGCCCGATTGGCCGGAGAAGAAAATGCGCGTCGAGATCAACCGCCATTATCCGCCCTATTGGCAGGGTCTGCATGTTACCGCCCATGTGATTTTCGCCGAACTTCTTGACCAGATGGGCGATGACGAAATCCGCATTGATTTGCACCCTGACGAAGACCGCGACGCCACCCGCGCCCTGTTTGCATTGGTCGATCATCCCGGCATCTTCAGCCGCCTCGCCGGCGCTTTGGCCTTGGTCGGGGCCAATGTCGTCGATGCGCGGACTTACACCTCGAAAGACGGCTATGCCACGGCGGCTTTCTGGATTCAGGACGCCGATGGGCACCCCTTTGAGCGCGACCGCTTGCCGCGCCTGCGCCAGATGATCCACAAAACCCTATTGGGCGAAGTGGTGGCCAAGGATGCGATGAAATCGCGCGACAAGATCAAGAAGCGCGAACGCGCTTTCAACGTGCCGACCTCGATCACCTTCGACAACGAGGGATCGGAAATTTACACGATCATCGAAGTCGATACCCGCGACCGCCCCGGATTGCTGCATGACCTGACCCGCACCTTGGCCAATAACAACGTCTATATCGCCAATGCCGGCATTGCGACCTACGGCGAGCAGGTGGTCGATACCTTCTACGTCAAAGACATGTTCGGATTGAAATACCACTCCGAAGGCAAACGGGCCTTCCTTGAGAAAAAGCTGCGCGAGGCGATCGAACAGGGCGCGAAACTGGCGATCGCCTGATCCCTATACGGCCGATGCGGCCTGCCGGATGTCCCCGCCCCCACGGCATGTCGGGCCACCGCGCCCGGCACGACGGCCTTGCCTTTGCCGATGTCTGCGGCACCCCGGCCACGGCCTTCGGCGCCCGCCCCCCTGCCTTTGCCCCGAGAACATGGCCCATGGCACCGCGCAGCAGATATTCGTCATAGGCGGCGGGTGCGACGCTTGATATACCCACCCCATATGAGAGCGTCCAACGTAAGAGGCGCCAAGAGCAGCAGCCCCAAGCCGATATGGCAGGGCAAGGGTATAAGGACGCACCGCGATGAAACCCATCCGATTGATGTCGGGCTTCCTGACCGTAGGGTTCTGGACCCTTGCCAGTCGCATTCTGGGCGTCGTGCGCGAAATCATCTTGCTCAATTACATCGGCCCGGGCCCTGTGATGGACGCCTTTGTGGCCGCCTTCCGTCTGCCCAATATGTTCCGCCGTTTTTTTGCCGAAGGCGCGTTCAACTCCGCCTTTGTTCCGATGTTCTCCAAACGCCTGGAAGCCGATGACGACCCCATGGGGTTTTGCCGCGAAGCGCTCAGCGGCTTGGCCTTTATCCTGCTGATCCTCTGCGCATTGGCCTTGGTTTTCATGCCTGCGCTGGTCTGGGCCACGGCGTCGGGGTTTGCCGGATCGGAGCGCTTCGATCTGACCGTTGAATTCGGACGCGTGGTATTTCCCTATATTTTCTTTATCTCTTTGGCCGCGCTGCTGTCCGGTGTGCTGAATGCGGCGGGGCATTTCGCCGCCGCTGCTGCTGCGCCGGTGCTGCTGAACATCGGGGTGATTGCAGCGATGATGGGAGCGGCATTTCTGGACGGCCCGATCGCCACCGCGCTGGTTTGGGCCGTGCCCTTCACCGGCGCGGCGCAGCTTTGGCTGGTCTGGCGCGCCGCCGACAAGGCAGGTCTACGTGTGCGCCCGCAACGGCCCCGTTGGACCCCGCAAATGAAAAACCTGGTCATCGTTGCCGTGCCCGCCGCATTGGCTGGCGGCGTGATGCAAATCAACCTTTTGGTTGGCCAACAGGTTGCCTCGCATTTCGACAAAGCTGTGGGCTGGCTTTATGCGGCGGACCGTTTGTATCAACTGCCGCTCGGCGTGGTCGGCATTGCGGTCGGCATTGTGTTGCTGCCTGACCTGTCCCGCCGCTTGCAGGCCGGAGATGATGCAGGCGGGCGCGAGGCCTTGAGCCGCGCCGCTGAAATCTCGCTGGCGCTGACCATCCCTGCCGCCGTGGCGCTTGTGGTGATCCCGCTGCCTTTGGTGTCGGTGCTGTTTGAGCGTGGCGCAACCGGGGCCAGCGACGCCGCCGCCATGGCCACGGCCGTCGCGGTTTATGGTCTCGGCCTGCCCGCATTTGTCATGCAAAAGGTGCTGCAACCGTTGTTCTTTGCGCGCGGCGATACCAAATCGCCGTTCCGCTATGCGATGCTCTCTGTGATCGTCAACGCCGGCGTGGCCTTTGGGCTTAGCCCCTTTATTGGATGGATCGCTTGCGCTTGGGCCACAACCATCGCCGGGTGGGGCATGGTCGGATTGCTGATCCTCGGCAGCCGCGATTTTGGCGCGGTGGCGCGGTTCGATGCGCGCTATCACAAACGGATCTGGCGGATCATTGCGGCGGCGCTGATCATGGGTGGCTTGCTCTATGGGGCGCAACATATCCTGGCGCCCGCGCTCAGCATGAGCGGCATGCGCTACATTGCCTTGATCGCCTTGATCGCGGTGGGCATCGCCGGATATTTCGCCGTTGCACATATGATCGGCGCGTTGCGCCTGTCGGACGTCAAAGGCGCGATGCGCAGGCGCAAAGGATAGGCATGCCGCGTTTTCCTGCCCGCACCGGCCCCGTCGCCTTGCGCCGGAAGGCCTAGTCGCGGCGCAGTTTGGCGCGGATGCGGTGCCAGCTTCCCGGGTTGACCAAGAGCGAGATCGCAAACCCCGCGACAAAGCCCGCCAAATCGGCAACCCAATCCTTGCCACCACCGGGGAAGATTACGCTAAAAACCAGCTGAATCCCCATCAGCATCCCGATCAGGGAAAAGGCACCGCTTCGGTTTTGGCCGGTGGCCGCCAATTTGACCCACAACAGATAGGTGAACGCACCGATCAGGCCATAGACCGCCGGAAACGCCCCGATCAACACCGGGTCATTGGTCAACAGCCCAAAGGCCACGGCGCCAGCGATGGACGATCCAAAAAACACCGCGAGGGTCGGCAAAGCCCCGAATACTTCGCCCACCATCTTGCCCAGCGCCAAAAGCATCACGCTGGCAAAAGCCGCCTGTGTGAACGACCCATGCACGAAAGCATAGGTGACGAAACGGATCATATGCTCTGCTGGATATTGGTTGTTTGCCAGCATCCAGTCGAAGACATCGCCGGAAAACGCATAAGATTGCAACGCCTCCAAGCGCCATCCAACGGCCCCCGGGCCACCGGCGAGGCCCGCCGCACCAGCAGAAAAGGCAACTTCGATCCCCGCAACGATCAAGAACAGCGCCCAAACATAGGGCGGCAACGGGTTCACGGGGCTGGCATCGGGGCCGCTACGGTTGGGCTGCATGGTCTGCTCTCCTCTAGGGGCCTTTTTGCGTCGCTTGACGGGCCGTTGGGGTCTAGGTAAGCCAAGGGTCCTTATAAATCCAGATGGAGAAACATCATGACGGATGCGGTCCAAACGCAGTCCTCCGGCCCACAAGCCTTCACCCCCCGCGTGTTCTCGGGCATTCAGCCCTCCGGCGGTTTGACCCTTGGCAATTATCTCGGCGCGATCAAACGCTTTGTCGATATGCAAGATACCGGCATCGAGACGCTTTATTGCATGGTCGATCTGCACGCGATCACCGTCTGGCAAGACCCTGCCGCCCTGCGCCGTCAGACCCGCGAATTGGCCGCCGGTTATATCGCGGCGGGCCTCGATCCGGCCAAATCCCTGCTGTTCAACCAAAGCCAAGTGCCCGAACACGCGCAATTGGGTTGGATTTTCAATTGCGTGGCGCGCATGGGCTGGATGAGCCGCATGACGCAGTTCAAGGACAAGGCCGGCAAAAACCGCGAGAATGCCTCTTTGGGTCTCTTTGCCTATCCTGCCCTGATGGCGGCGGATATTCTTGTCTATCACGCGACACATGTGCCCGTGGGCGAGGATCAAAAGCAACATATCGAATTGACCCGCGACGTGGCGGCCAAATTCAATCACGATTACGGCGTCGATTTCTTTCCGATGACCGAACCCGTGATCGAGGGCGCGGCAACGCGGGTAATGAGCCTGCGTGACGGATCAAAGAAAATGTCGAAATCCGATCCCTCGCCCGCCAGTCGCATCAATATGACCGATGATGCGGACGCCATCGCCAAAAAAATCCGCAAAGCGAAAACCGATCCTGATGCCCTGCCGTCCGAAGCCCAGGGTTTGGAAGATCGTCCCGAGGCCCGCAATCTTGTGAATATTTTTGCAGGTCTCGCCGATATGAAGGTCGACCATGTTCTGGCTGATTTCGGTGGCAAGCAATTCTCGGACTTCAAGCCCGCCTTGATCGACTTGGCTGTCTCCAAACTCGCACCGATCAGCACCGAGATGGACCGCTTGATGCAACATCCCGACGAGATCGACCGCATCCTGACCAAAGGTGCCACCCGCGCCCGCCAGATCGCCGCGCCGATCCTTGCCCAAACCTATGAGATCGTTGGCATGGTCGGCCCCAAAGCCTGACACGCGCCGCGCATCACATCCGAACAGCCCCGCCAGCGCGGGGCTGTTCCCCGCTCCGCCTGCCATATCGGCCAACTTGCTCTACCGGCTGTGTTGCCTCCTCCGTTCTCGCCGGTTCGGGGCCACTCCTGTGGCGGCCGGCTGCGGCGCCCATCATTGCGGGCGCCCTTGCGCCACCGCCTGCCGCGCGGCAGTTGTCACAGGCTACAATTTTCGCTAATTTTTCACCACGGTCGTATTTTGGGCCGGTAAACAATATTTTTAAACGGCCTTTTTCGACCGCCGACCATTTTTGAAAACTTTATTTAAGGAATAAGAAATGAAACATTTTCTCTGTGCAGTCGCGCTTGCGACACTCCCGCTTTCGGCCAACGCTGCGATCATCGATCTTGACATCACGGGCACATGGACCGCTGCCGATTTCGGCACCAATCCCGTCGACGGCATTGATGATGGCAATGACGATGTTTTTGGCCTCTCGCCCTATGACGGATCGCTCACCGTATCCTTGCGCGTTGACACGACGGGGGTCGAAACCTTTGCCACTGGCGATCTGGGCGTTACCCATGATTGGTTCGGGTACCAAAGCGTCGAAGTCCTAGACATTGTAACGCTCGGAAGCGCAGTTTGGAGCGACACCGTCACCCCCGTCAGTCTGGACGGTCCGGGCAGTTCTTCAGCAATGCTTTGGACCGATACAGACATCACCTCGGGCGACCCGACGCTTCTGTCCTTCCGCATTTTCGGCGAACATGATGGCGGCACCGCCGACATGTTCTTTGGCGCGCGCACATCCACCACCATCGGATCGCAATTCCTCGTCTGGGAATACTTCGCTGGCGACGAAATCCGTTCGGACAGCTATTACGCGACCGCCGCGCCTGCGGTGCCCTTGCCCGCCGCCGCATGGGGTTTGATCTCCGGTCTGGCCGCGCTTCTCGGCCTGCGCCGCCGCCGCAAAATGGCCTAACCGCCGGCGGATCAGATCTTGTCGGGGGCCTTATGGGCCCTCGACAAACCTGCACCTTCATGTGTGATTTTGCACCAAAACCCTGCCGTTATCGCCAATTGTGCGCCATCGCTCAAGCCGCCATATCTATTGTCACATCCACAACTGACGAGCCAGACCATGACCGCCCCCATCCATCCCCAAGCCCGCATCGGCCATATCCACCTCAAAGTCTCTGACTTGGAGCGGGCCATCGATTTTTATTCCGGCGTTCTCGGCTTCGAGTTGCAGCAACGCTATGGCACACAGGCGGCATTTTTGTCTGCGGGGGGGTATCACCACCACATCGGCCTCAACACGTGGGAGAGCGCCGGCGCGGGACCGGTCCCGCGCGGTTATCCCGGCCTGTATCACACTGCGTTCCTCTATCCCGACCGCGCGCAGCTGGGCGATGCCTTACGCCGCATTCTCGATGCGGGGCTCACCTTGGACGGCGCTGCAGATCACGGCGTTTCCGAAGCGATTTACCTCTCCGACCCGGACGGCAATGGTGTTGAGTTATACTGGGACCGCGAGGAGGCCGCATGGCCCCGCGAAGCCAACGGCATGTTGCAAATGCAGAACGCGCCGCTGGACCTGCAGGCGCTTTTGAACGATGCGGCGCGCCCCGAAACACCGTAACCCTCACGGCTTTACCCCGCCCGCCCTGCGCCCTACTCTCCGCGCAGACAGCAGGAGAGACCTATGGCCACTGGCAGCAACATCCGCACCTATTTCAACGGCCAATGGCACCAAGGCGACCTACCGGTGATGAATGCCGCCGATCATGGCGCATGGCTGGGCACCACGGTGTTTGATGGTGCGCGGATGGTGGACGGGCTTACTCCCGATCTCGAGGCTCACCTTGCCCGTGTGAACCGTTCGGCCGAGGCGCTGATGATCACGCCCAGCGTGACCACCGAAGAAATGCTGGACATCACCCGCGAAGGCCTCGCCGCCTACGCCTCTGGCACGCCGGTCTATATCCGCCCGATGTATTGGGCGTTGGATGGCGACGATTTGGGCATCGTGCCGCGCCCCAATGCCACAGGCTTTGCCATATCTCTTGAAGAAATCCCGCTGGCCGCGCCAGACGCCTCCACGACCCTGACCCGCACCCGTTTCCGCCGCCCCGTGATGGAAAATGCCGTGGTCAATGCCAAGGCCGGATGCCTCTATCCGAACAACGCCCGCATGCTCGCCGAGGCGCGCCGCAAAGGTTTCGGAAATGCCTTGGTCGCGGACGCCATGGGCAACGTTGCCGAAACCGCCAGCGCCAATGTCTTTATGGTCCGGGATGGCGAGGTCTTCACCCCGATCGCCAACGGCACCTTTCTCGCGGGCATCACCCGCGCCCGCCATATCAAAAACCTGCGCGCCGATGGAATCACCGTGCATGAAACCGTCCTGAGCTTTGATGATTTCAGCGCCGCCGACGAAGTCTTCCTGTCGGGCAATATGCATAAGGTCACTCCCGTCTCTGCCTTTGATGACAAGCACTACCGCATTGGCCCGATCACCAACCGCGCCCGCGCGCTCTATTGGGATTGGGCCGCCAGCGAGCCACGCTGACCCACGCGCCAGCGCACTTAAAAACCCCTTATCCTTGCCCCCCCGCATGTATCGCCGCCACTGCTCCCGCGCGGCGAAACTTGCCGTCCTGCGCAGACCATCCATCATCTCCATTGCCCCGCCCGCGTGCCTGCGGCATGATCCGCTGCGAAGGAGACCACCCATGCGTAAATTCCTCGTCGTACTCGACGACAGCCGCGAATGCCTCAACGCCATGCGCTTTGCCGCCATGCGCGCCGCCAAGACCGGCGGCGGGGTCGAAATTCTTTCGGTGATTGCCCCCGATGAGTTCAATCATTGGATCGGCGTGTCCGATTTGATGCGCGAAGAGGCCCGCGAACGCATCGAAGTGCATTTCGAGGTCTTCGCGAAGTGGATGCGCGACAAGCAAGGCATCGATCCCGAATTGGTGATCCGCGAAGGCGAACCGGTCGGCCAGATCATCGCCCAAGTGCAAGACGACCCTGACATCGGTGTTCTGGTGCTTGGTGCCGGCACGGGGCGCAAAGGGCCCGGCCCCTTGGTCACGCAAATGACCAAAAGCGCCGGCTCCCTGCCGATCCCGATCACCATCGTGCCCGGCGATATGTCCAAGGAACGACTTGAAGCGGTGACCTGACGCCGCTGAATACCACCCCGGCCTCGGCAGCGCCCGGAACCCAACAACCCCACGTATTTCGTCAATGCGATTGGCACGCGCAATTTACGTCCATGCCTTAATCATGCTTGCATGCACCAACGCTTCCCACGCTACAATCTGCACCGGCGCGATGGCGGGATGACAGCACTGAAGCACCTCACTTAGAATCATTCTAAACCTTGACAGTATCGGCCATGGAGCGCATATCTATAGCCAACCAGAAAGGGCATGCCATGTTCATCCAAACCGAATCCACGCCAAATCCGGCCACGTTGAAATTCCTGCCCGGACAGAGCGTTTTGGAAATGGGCACCGCCGATTTCCCCGATGCCTCCGGTGCGGGCATCTCGCCTTTGGCGCAACGGCTTTTTGCCGTAGACGGCGTTTCGGGCGTGTTCTTTGGCACCGATTTCATTACTGTGACCAAGGCCGATGCAATCGATTGGGATCATATCAAACCGGCGCTTTTGGGCGCGATCATGGAGCATTTCCAATCCGGCCAACCGGTCATGGCATCGGACGCCAAAGCCTCCTCCGGCCATGCCGAACACACCGGAGAAGATGGCGAAATTGTTGGCCAGATCAAGGAACTGCTCGACACCCGCGTGCGCCCTGCGGTGGCGCAAGATGGCGGCGACATCACCTTTCACGGTTTTGAACGCGGCGTGGTCTACCTGCATATGCAAGGTGCCTGCGCCGGCTGCCCCTCTTCGACGCTGACCTTGAAAATGGGCATCGAGAACCTGCTGCGCCATTACATCCCCGAGGTTACCGAAGTGCGCCCTGTCGCTGTTTGATCGGCGCGGCATATGACTTTGATTCTCGGATTTGACACCTCGGCCGCGCATTGCGCGGCCGCTTTGCTTGACGGCGACACACTACTCGAATCTTGCGCCGAAGAGATGAGCCGTGGCCAAGCCGAGCGTCTGATGGGTCTGCTCGAAGAGCTTCTCGCCCGCCACGCAAAAACTTGGGCTGACCTCGATGCGATCGGCGTCGGCATCGGGCCGGGCAACTTCACCGGCATCCGCATTTCCGTCTCTGCCGCGCGCGGACTGGCCTTAGCTTTGCCCCACGCGCCGGCCATCGGTATCAGCACCTTCGAAGCCATCGCCGTCGATACCAACCCCTCTGACACATCAGGCAAAATTCCCGCTGTGCCCGCCCCCCGCGATCAACTTTATGTGGCGCAATCCGGCCGCACGCCAGTTCTGCTGCCACGCAGCGAAGCCGAAGGCCTTGGCCCATTGGCGCTCCCGGCTGTTGCGGCACAATTGGCCGAAAACATTGCCCGTGCGGCGGCGGTCAAACATGCAACGGGCGGCGCTTGGCCGGCACCAGCACCGCTCTATATCCGCGCTGCCGATGCCGCCCCGCCACGCGATCCGGCGCCCCATATCTTACCGTGAGCACCGATGTCTCTGCCCTCGCGGCGCTGCATAAGGCCGCTTTTGTCAACGAACGTCCCTGGCGTGCCGAAGAATTCGCATCGCTGCTTGCCTCGCCACATGTATTTGTAGCCATCATTGGCGACACAACGGCCCCGATTGCTTTTGCCCTTGGCCGCGCCGTGGCGGGCGAGGCAGAGCTGCTCACCCTGGCCTGCGCCCCGCAGCACCAAGGCCATGGGTATGGCCGCGCCGCGCTCGCCGCCTTTGAGGCCGAAGCGCGCGCCCGCGCCGCCACCGACGCCTTTCTCGAAGTGGCCGAGGACAACACCCCCGCTCTAAAGCTTTACACGCGCTCCGGGTATGCCGAAGCCGCCCGCCGCCGCGCCTATTACCACCGGCAAGGCGCGCCGGCTGCCGATGCCTGCCTCATGCGCAGGCAATTGACCCCCCAACACAGGGGTTAAATACCGCTGCCTTACGGGCAACCTGCCAGAATCCAGTTGACGCCCTTTCGCGCCTGCGGCCTAATCATCGCAGGATCGCATCAATCTGTGCGTGTGCCGGGAAGATGGGCCATGGCGACCGGGCCGCCCCTCCCCTGCCAACCGTTTTCCCCTTAGAGGGCCTGTTATGACTGGGAGAGACTCCATGACCTTTATGAAATCCTTACTGAGCGCCGCTGCGGCGACCGCGCTTTGCGCTGGTGCTGCCTTGGCAGAGCCTGCGTTGATCTTTGATCTGGGTGGCAAATTCGACAAATCCTTTAACGAAGCCGCCTTTACCGGCGCCGAACGTTGGGTCGAGGAAACCGGGGGCAGCTTTCGCGAGATCGAATTGAAATCCGAAGCGCAGCGTGAACAGGCCCTGCGCCGCTTTGCCGAAAATGGCAACAATCCGATCGTCATGACCGGTTTCGCTTTTGGCAACGTGCTGAGCGAAGTCGCCCCCGATTATCCCGACACGAAATTCACCCTGATCGATATGGTCGTCGATGCCCCGAACGTGCGCTCGGTGGTGTTTAATGAACACGAAGGATCGTATCTTGTCGGCATGATGGCGGCCAAAGCGTCGAAATCCGGCACCGTAGGGTTCATCGGCGGCATGGACATTCCTTTGATCCGCAAATTCGCCTGTGGCTATGTGCAGGGCGTCAAAGCCGTGAACCCCGATGCCACCGTGATCCAAAACATGACCGGTACCACCCCCGCCGCATGGAATGATCCGGTCAAAGGGTCGGAATTGACCAAAGCACAAATCAGCCAAGGCGCGGATGTGGTCTACGCAGCCGCAGGTGGCACCGGTGTCGGTGTTCTGCAAACCGCAGCGGATGAGGGCATTCTGTCGATCGGCGTCGACAGCAACCAAAACTATATGCACCCCGGTAAGGTTCTGACCTCGATGCTCAAGCGCGTGGACAACGCCGTCTATGATGCGATGACCGCAGGCACCGATATCGAAACCGGCATCTACGTGATGGGCGTGGCCAATGGCGGCATCGATTACGCATTGGATGAATTCAATGCCCCTCTGGTCGACGACGACATGGCCGCATTGGTCGACGGCGCCAAAGCAGAGATCAGCAACGGCACGATTACCGTTCACGACTATATGTCGGACAACACCTGCCCGGTTGAATAACCCATGAGCGGTCATACCGAATTGGAGCGGCCGACAATGGCCGCTCCGCCTACGCCCGCGATTGAACTCAAAGGCATTTCCAAATCCTTTGGGCCGGTGAAAGCCAACAAAGACATTTCGATCCGCGTGATGCCCGGCACGATCCACGGCATCATTGGCGAAAACGGCGCGGGCAAATCGACGCTGATGTCGATCCTCTACGGGTTTTATAAGGCCGACGCTGGCGAGATTTTCATTGCCGGTCGCAAAACCCGTATCCCCGACAGCCAAGCCGCCATCGCGGCGGGCATCGGCATGGTGTTCCAGCACTTTAAACTGGTTGAAAATTTCACCGTCCTCGAAAACGTGATCCTCGGTGCAGAGGACGGGCGGCTTTTGCGCCCCAGCCTCGCCAAAGCGCGACGCGAATTGCAATCTCTGGCGGCCGAATACGGCTTGGATGTCGACCCTGACGCCTTGATCGAAGACATCGGCGTCGGCATGCAGCAACGGGTCGAGATCCTCAAAGCGCTCTACCGCCATGCTGACATTTTGATCCTCGACGAACCGACCGGCGTATTGACCCCCGCCGAAGCCGATCAATTGTTCCGCATCCTCGATCGGTTGCGGTCCGAGGGTAAAACCATCATCTTGATCACCCACAAACTGCGCGAAATCATGGACATCACCGACACCGTGTCCGTCATGCGTCGCGGCGAAATGACCGCAACCGTGACCACAGCGCAAAGCTCCCCCGAAGAGTTGGCCGAATTGATGGTGGGGCGCAAAGTCTTGCTACAGATTGAAAAAGCGCCCGCCACTCCGGGAAAGAAAGTTCTTGAAATCAAAGCATTGCGCGTCATCGACGCGGATGGGATTGAACGGCTGCGTTCCATTGATCTTGACCTGCATGCGGGTGAGGTATTGGGCATCGCCGGGGTTGCAGGCAATGGCCAAACTGCATTACTCGAAGTCCTCGGCGGTATCCAATCCGCCACCGGATCGATCAAGATGAACGGCGACGCGCTCGACCTCACAGGACGTCATTCGGGCGGCCGCTCACGCCGGGCGCGCGGCATTGCCCATGTCCCCGAAGACCGCCAAAGCGAGGGGCTCATCATGGACTTCACCGCATGGGAGAACACCGTTTTCGGATATCACCGCGATCCTAAATGGGCGCGCGGCCCGCTGATGAACAACGCCGCGATCCAAACCGAAGCCAAGGCCAAGATGGAGCGCTTCGACGTGCGCCCGCCGAACCCGAAGCTGGCGGCGAAAAACTTCTCTGGCGGCAATCAACAAAAGATCGTTGTGGCCCGCGAAATCGAACAATCGCCTGACGTCCTCCTGATCGGACAACCGACGCGCGGGGTCGATATCGGCGCGATTGAATTCATTCACAATCAGATTATCGCCCTGCGCGACGCAGGCAAAGCGGTTCTCTTGGTCTCGGTCGAGCTTGATGAAATCATGGCACTTTCCGACCGGATCGCTGTCATGTGTGACGGGCAAATCATGGGGCAAGGCCCCGCCGCAAGCGCCGACCACATTGGTTTGGGCTGTCTTATGGCGGGGATGGGCGGCGCCGACACGCAGCAAATGCAAGGCTGGCATATCTCGGCCGCCGCCAAGGCCGACCCCGCCCAAGAGCCCGCTCAAGCCGCAGGGAGCCACTAGATGCAAAAAATGCCTCAATGGGCCGATGTGATTCTCGTGCCGCTGATCTCGTTGATCCTCGCGGGTGCGCTCTCGGCCCTCGTCATTCTGGCCATCGGCGAAAGCCCCTATGAAGCCGTCAAAATCATGGTTCAGGGGGCCTTTGGCACGACCAATGGGTGGGGTTATACGCTGTATTACGCCACCAGTTTTATCTTCACCGGCCTTGCGGTCGCGGTCGCCTTTCATGCGGCGATGTTCAACATCGGCGGCGAAGGTCAGGCGATGATCGGCGGGCTTGGCGCGGCGCTTGTTTGCCTCTTTGTGCCCTTTCCACATTGGACATTTGCCTTGCTCGGCGGATTTGGTGCGGCGATGCTATTTGGCGCGGCATGGGCGTTTATTCCCGCGTATCTTCAAGCCAAACGTGGCAGTCACATCGTCATCACCACGATCATGTTCAATTTCATTGCGGCTGCGGTGCTCAACTATCTTCTCGTAAACGTCTTGCGCCCCACGGGCGGCATGGACCCCGCCACCGCCAAGTTCCCCGAACCCACGCATTTGCCGACGCTGCACGATATGCTTTTGCCCCTTGGCATCCAGTTTTCCAAATCCGCCCCTGCGAATGTGTCGTTGATCATGGCACTGCTGGCCTGTGTCTTTGTCTGGTTGCTAATCTGGCGCACCCGTCTGGGGTATGAAATCCGCGCCTTGGGTCATTCGGAAAGCGGCGCGATCTATGCCGGTATTTCTGCACCGAAAGTGGCGATTATCTCTATGCTCATTTCTGGTGCGCTTGCCGGCGGCATGGCCATCAACAATGTCATGGGAGAGGCCGAACGCCTTGTGATGAATTCGGTCGAGGGCGCAGGATTTATCGGTATCGCCGTGGCGCTCATGGGGCGCAATCATCCCTTTGGCGTGCTGCTCGCCGCGATCCTGTTCGGGTTCCTCTACCAAGGCGGCGCAGAGCTCGCCCTATGGACCAGTATCCCGTCAGAGCTCATCGTCGTGATCCAGGCTCTTGTGATCCTCTTCACCGGCGCGCTCGATAATATGGTCCGTATGCCGTTGGAACGGTTGTTCCTGTCCTTGCGGCGAACGGAGCCATAATATGGGGGAGTATCTGCCACAACTGCTTCACGCTTGGTCGATCCAATGGGCCGGAATCATGTCCCCCGGCCCCGGCGTGATGTTGATCCTTTCCGTCGCCACCACAAGCGGACGCGGCGCGGCATTGCTCACGGCGCTTGGCATCGGATTGGCCGCAATCCTATTGGCGCTTGCCACGGTCTTGGGTCTTGCCGCACTGCTCGCAAAAACCGCGATTTTGATGACCGCCGTGAAATTCATCGGCGCGGGCTACCTGCTTTGGATGGCCTATAGTGCATTCCGAAAAGCCGCGAACCCGCCGCAGATGGTCACCGCATCACAAATCCCCGCTCCCAGCCGGGCGCGCCTATTGCTGGCCGGTTTCACGATGCAGATCTCCAATCCCAAAGCGATCCTGTTTTGGGTCGCCATCGCCGCAGTGGGCGGTATCGCGGGCGCGCCTTTGCCGATTATGGCGCTGTTCATTGCAGGGGCCTTTGTCAATTCACTTTTGGGCCACGTGATTTGGGCCGTTCTGTTATCATCGTCACCAATCCGCGCCGGATATGCCCGCGCGCGCCGCCCTATCGAGGCGGCCCTCGGGATATTCTTCCTCGGCTTTGCAGCCAAACTTGCGACCACAAAGGTATGATGAGATGGATTTTTTAACCCTTCTGCAAGTGCTCGACAGCACCATCCGCCTTGCCACGCCCTTGCTTTTGACCTGCCTCGCGGGGCTGTTCTCTGAGCGCGCAGGGATTTTCGATATCGGACTTGAGGGCAAAATGCTCGCGGCCGCGTTTTTCTCGGCCGCCATGGCCTTTATGACGGGTTCTGTCTGGCTCGGGCTGCTGGCAGGGATCGCCGCATCAATGGCGCTTTCGGCGTTGCATGGTCTTGCCTCGATCACCTTTCGCGGCAATCAGTTGATCTCCGGCGTGGCGATCAACTTTCTCGCCTCCGGTCTGACTGTGTTGATCGCCCAGGCATGGTTCCATCAAGGCGGCCGCACGCCCTCGCTGATCGGCGGAGCACGATTCGAACAGATCACCCTCCCCTTTGCCCTCGGCCCCATGGATGCCGAGGCGGCGGGCCTGCCGCTGTCCAAGCTGATTGCTCAGGCAGGACCGCTGCAACAAATCTATTCCGAAGTGATCTCTGGACAGACCATCCTCGTCTATTTCGCGCTGCTTTGCGTGCCCGCGACCTCCTGGCTTTTGTATCGCACCCGCTTTGGCCTGCGGCTGCGTGCGGTGGGCGAGAACCCCGCCGCCGTCGACACCGCCGGTGTTTCGGTGGTTGGTATCCGGTTTGCAGCCGTGGCCATTTGCGGGGTGCTCTGCGGGCTTGCTGGCGCCTATCTTGCGACAGCATTGCAAGCGGGGTTTGTCAGAGAAATGAGCGCCGGACGCGGATACATCGCCTTGGCCGCGCTGATTTTTGCGAAATGGCGGCCATGGTATGCTTTGGGCGCGACCTTGCTGTTTGGTCTGCTACAGGCCGTCGCTTTGCGGTTCCAAAGCATCGACATCGCGGGCATTCCGGTGCCGGTTCAATTCATGGATGCCCTACCCTATATCCTGACGGTGGTGATCCTCGCCGGATTTGTCGGCAAGGCGATCCCGCCCCGCGCCGGCGGCGAACCCTATGTGAAGGAGCGTTAGGGTCATCCCGAACGCCGCGTCGGCATCCTTCCATTCGCGCGCGGAGGCATAGTTTTTTCATACCGCGCGGCGCGCACCAATTGCTTTTTGCTGCAACGCCGCGTTAGGAGTGCACATGCAAGTCTACCTGCCCATTGCGGAAGTCTCGGTCAATATGTTCCTGCTCTTGGGGTTGGGCGGGCTTGTCGGCGTTCTGTCGGGCATGTTCGGTGTCGGCGGTGGCTTCCTGATCACGCCGCTGTTGTTTTTCGTGGGCATCTCGCCTGCTGTGGCGGTGGCCACCTCCGCAAACCAGATCGTCGCGTCGTCCTTCTCCGCCCTGCTCGCGCATCTACGGCGCAAAACGGTAGATCTGCGCATGGGAACGGTTCTTTTGATCGGCGGTTTGATCGGATCAGGCTTTGGCGTGATGCTGTTCAACTACCTCAAAGCGCTCGGCCAAGTCGATTTGATGGTCAACCTGTGCTATGTTGTCTTTCTCGGCATCGTCGGGACTTTGATGCTTGTCGAAAGCCTGCGCGCCATGCGCCGCAATAAAATCAACGCCCCCAAACCCCGTCGCCAAAGAGGCTGGGTAAGCACTTTGCCATTCAAAATGCGCTTTCGCACCTCGGGGCTCTATATTTCGGTGATCCCGCCGGTTCTGGTCGGGCTGTTTGTTGGCGTTCTGTCGGCCATCATGGGCGTCGGAGGCGGGTTTATCATGGTCCCCGCGATGATCTATCTGCTTGGCATGCCGACCAAAGTCGTGATCGGCACCTCGCTTTACCAAATTCTTTTCGTCACAGCATTCACCACGCTGCTACACGCAACAACCAACCAAACGGTCGACATCGCTTTGGCGGTTCTGCTCATCCTTGGCGGCGTCATTGGCGCCCAATTCGGCACCAGCATTGGGGCAAAAATGCGCCCCGAATCCTTGCGGGTTCTGCTCGCTGCCTTGGTGCTTCTGGTCTGTGCCAAACTGGGATTGGAACTACTCCTGCCGCCCAGTGAAATCTTCTCCGTGGCACCGGCAGGCGCGCAATGATCGCCCCCCGGCTGGTGCTTGTTGCCGCGCTGATAGGGCTGTGCGCCCCTATGCCCCCTGCGCAGGCGCAAGAAGACATCGTTCTTGGCCTGTCTCAGGAATCAATATCGATCACGGCGGATTTCTCCGGCTCAGACTTGTTGATTTTCGGCGCAATAAAGCGCGAAACCCCGATCCCCGCAGCCCCTCTCGAAGTGGTGATCACCGTGGCGGGGCCGCTCACGCCACTGGTCGTGCGCCGCAAAGAGCGCCGCTATGGCATCTGGATCAACACCGAATCCGAAGTGATCGATGCCGCACCATCGTTCTATGCCATTGCCACCTCTGCCCCCTTGGAAACTGTGATTTCGGCCAAAGACGATCTGCGGGAGCGCATTTCCATTCCGCGTGCGGTGCGGGCCTATACAGCACGATTACTCAACCCCCGCGGCAAGGATTTCGCCGATGCGGTGATCCGCATCCGCACCGCTGAAGGCGCGTTCAAATTGCTTGATGGCGCGGTCGACGTCACTGAAAACACCCTCTTCAACACCGCAATTTCCCTTCCGGCGAACCTCACCGAAGGCACCTATAACGTGCGAATTTTCCTTGCCCGCCAGGGCGAAGTCATCACCAGCCACGAGACCGATATCGTTGTAAGAAAAGTCGGGTTGGAGCAATTCTTATTCAACCTGTCGCACCGCCAGCCCTTGGTTTACGGGCTGTTGTCTTTGGCTCTGGCGATTCTGGCCGGTTGGGGGGCCTCGGCTCTGTTCCGCTTGATTCGCGAACGTTAACCCCCGGCATGCGGAATAGCCGGGGCCGTGATCGCCACTGAGAAGTCCTCTTTGACCACATCTGCAATATCCATCGTCAACGGCGCGGCCTCAAGGTTTCTGCAATACTCCCCTTTAAAAATGCGATGCGCGCATTGCCGATGCCCCTCTGCCCGCAGGCAGCATTCAACGCCCGCCCATCCAGAGATTGCGTTTTGGTCAAACCCGTTGCCGTATACCTGGTCGTTGTATCGCGGGTAGATCCGCCCGCGCGCCCTATATGTGCCGAAACCTTTTCATTGCGGATAAGCCGCTCGCCCAGTGGCGGTTTACCCGCATCGCCGAAATGCTGCATGGGCAGCCAAAAGCCCCCGTTACATTCAAACCGAAAACCACTCGGAACGGGTCAGATCGTCAATCCTAATCAACGTGTCGAACATGCCAGCATTGATGAGCAAAACATCCAATTGCCCAAGATCTTTGTCAAAATCCGCAAGCTGCGCTTCACTGGTCACATCGGTCGTCCATCACTATGGCAATGCGGCGGCCAGTATAGACAAAGCCTCCTTCCACCGCGCCAACGCCGCTGCTGGGCACCGGTGGTCGGATCGGTTTTCAAGCGCCGGCCTATGTTTCCATTTCCAAGGTCAGCGCCGCCGGGGCCGCCGCCAAATCCTCAACTGTCAGCGCATGCGAAGGCTTTGCCAAACGATTGCGCACCACCCATAGCAACCGCGTTTGCGCGCGGGTGATCGCCACATAGGCCAAGCGCTTCCACAAAGGTTGCCCGGCCTCCACACGGCCCATTTTCGCGGCCACGTAGAGATCCGGCGCGAAGACTTGCACATCCTCCCACTGGCTACCCTGCGCCTTGTGGATCGTTACAGCCGCACCGTGCAAAAACGTCGCCCCCATACGTGCAGCGAAGGGGATAAACGGTTCTTCTTCGTCGGGTTTTTCGATCTTGACGATTGAGGCTGCCGAGAGCCTCGGATCTTCTGCACCCATCACATGCAGTTTAGAAAACCCCGGTTTGCGCCCCTCGCCCAAATACACCACCTGTGCGCCTTTGATCAGCCCGCGCGCCTCCAGATCAAGGCGTTTCTTGCGATGCTTGAGCGGCAATTCGATCCCATCGCATATCAACGGCTCCCCCGCCAAAAGCGCATCCTCGGGCGCGCCATGAACGGCACGGAAGGCGTTGATCAACCGGATTCGCGTCGCATTGCGCCACACCAGAACCGGGCTGCGCGCCATCAAATCAACTTCGACACGGCTGGCCCAGACGATGCGGTCATCCTGCTTTGCTTTTTCTTCGATCATTCGCTCGAAATGATGAAATTCAAGCGCCGGATCGGCCAAAGCATGCGCCAAATCCAAAATCGGATTATCCGCTTCCTGCCGGTGAATCCGGCTCAACTCCAATTTTGCAGGAGCCGGTAAAGTGTCAAAGACCATCGAGCCGGATTGCCCCACCGGTGCAAGCTGTGCGGGATCACCGAACAGCACCAGCGTCGGAAAAATTTCTTTAAGGTCGTTGAATTGTTTCTCGTCAAGCATCGAGCTTTCATCGACAAACCCGATATCCAACCCTTCTTCACGTCGCTTCCATCCGGTGATGAAATCCGACCCGCGCAATCCCGCCGCCGCCATCGCACCGGGAATGGATTTATTGCTTTGATAAAAGGCAAAGGCGCGATCCAGAGCGATGTCGGTCAGCCCGTCAATTTCAGGCCGCTCGCCATTCCCCGCCAGCCATTCGGCGATACGCTCGTATTCGGGATCATAAACCGGCGTATACAGAATACGGTGGATCGTGGTCGCCGGCACACCGCGCATCCGCAATACGCTGGCGGCTTTGTTGGTCGGCGCGAGAATTGCAAGACTGCGCCGGTCACGGGTCTTGCGGCTTTCGAAATCGCCGGACACGAGTTGCACGCCCGCGTCATCCATCGCGCGGTAAAGCTCCGCGAGCAAAAGAGTTTTCCCTGACCCCGCCTTACCGATCACGGCCAATACCTGCCCCGCGCCACCGGTATGTGGCGCGGTCAGCTGCCCATTTTCCAAATCAACGCCAGTGTTGCGCAGCGCCCCGGCGACGCTATCAAAAGCCTCCGCCTGGTCGTGGGAAAATGTAACGCGCAGCGTGGGGGCATCTTGTGACATGGGTCGAGGATAAATCACCCCGCCGCCAAGGGCCAGAGACCATCCTCAAGATGCTATCCCATATACGTATTTTATCAGGATTGTTTTTGTGGTGATCAGCCGGTTTGGGCCAGACTTGGCGAAGAGCTGCGCCCAAACGCCCGCTCGAACCACAACCGCGAGAGCTGCGGCGATATCCCGGCACGCTGCGCAATCCGGGCCTGAGCATCCGGGGTAAACTCCCACAGGCCAACGGAAATTTTCTCACGCCCGGTTCCTTCAGATCCCAGTATGTCGGGGGAGGAACCAATCATCCGGTAAATCCGCACCATCCGTGCATCGAACACGCCGGCGTAGTGCTTGACGCCAAATCCGGTCATGACCTCGCCACCCGCCAGCATCAAAGCAGCTGCCGTATTCGGATCCGTCTCGCGTGCTAGACAGAACCGCGTGCATTCCCAAATCAACGGGCTTTCAATATGCACACCATCGGCCAGATGGCTGAAATGGTCGTTGACCATCACCGGTCCCGTAGTTGGCAAAAGCCGCATCGACCCGCCGTGGCTGCCATCGGCCTTTTCCCAAATCACATAAAGCGGGTTGAGCGCATCGTATTCATCACGCTCCTCGCCATTTTCATCCACCGTGACCTCCCACCCGAGTCGGGTTTTAAATTGGTCGGCACGGTCCAAAAACATCGAGCGCGCCAATTTTGGGTAGGAGTGCAGCTCGTTTGCATAGAGATAGCGAATCATGTGGTAGCCCCTTTTTTCCGATAAGAACAAAAGGAGAATAGCGACCAATAGTTAATGTTGCCCCACCAGCGCGCGCAGGGGTAACAGCCCATACCATATTGCTTATAAATATAGCTGCGGCCTGCAAAAATCCATTGGAATTCCGAAAAGATTAATCCAAGCTAAACAACAATCAAGCCCCGCGACAAAGCTCGGGCGACCGCGTGAGTCGTGTTCATCGCGCCCAATTTGAAACGCGCCGCTTCAATATAGACCCGTAGCGTATGTTCGGAAATCGATAGGGTATCAGCCACCTGTGCGCGGCTGTATCCAATCGCCAAAAGCGTCATCGCATCCACCTCACGCGGAGACAACGGCTGTGCCGGTTCCGGCGCACGCTCGGGTTCGAAATCCAATGCCTTCTGGTTGAAGTAATGCGCAATCAGAATCAAATCACGGCGATTGGATTCTGTGAATCTTGCCCATGTCGCATCATCGCAATTGTGCGAGACGGTAAACAAGGCGAATTGCCCGTTAGGTCCACGAATGGGTACCGAGTAGCCCTGATTGCCGACCCCATTTGCAATGGCATCGGCTTGAAAAGCGCGGGCGGCTTTGCTGCTCCAGTCCAATCGCTTCCAATCCACCGGATGAAAGCGTTGGTAGCAACCGACCACCACGGGATCGACGCGCAAGTAATCTTTATCGAGGTAATGTTGGACCCATTCCGGATCATAGGTGCCGCAGCCGTATTGCTCTCCGTTGCTGCTCACCCAGTGATAGACCAAATGATCTACTTTGAAGACATCGCGAAGGGCTTCGCTGATGCCTTGCATATTCTCAAGCTCGGAGGCCTGCTCGAGCTCCTCCAATATAGCTTCCAATCGCTGTTGCCTCGTTGCAGGCATGTTGACGCGGCCCCTTTCCATGCGACGCGAGCTCTGCGGCGGCGACCAGCGTGGCGTCATCCAGCTGTTCGGCCAAGGCTGTCAAACCGTTGCCAGAGGCAAATGTTTTCAAGTCAGAGAGTACGTCCAGTATCCAGTCATTCTGCATGGTGAATCTCGCCCGTAAGTAGTTAACGAAAGGTTAACATTATCGTAACACGGGAACTAAAATTGCGAAATTCGCATAATTCCACTCCCCAAAAATAGTGAGGCCCGAAATCCTAAGGTGTTGTTTTACAAAAAATCACCTGCAGAATTTAGAAGACCTGCGAACCGAAACGACGATTCGCAGGCCTAGAATGACCCCGACGGGTTAAAGACAGGGTTAATCTCTACTGGAACGGGCTTACTTACCCGCTTCGAGCACATCCTCAACAGTGCGCAGTCCGGTTTTCGGCGCCTGAACCAGCACGGCCATGTTGCCCGGCTTATGCTCGTTGCGCAGCATCTTCATATGCGCAGTGGGGATCTCATCCCACGGGAAGACTTCGGACATGCATGGATCAATGCGACGCTCTACCATCAAACGGTTGGCAGATGCGGCTTGCTTGAGGTGGGCAAAGTGAGACCCTTGCAACCGCTTCTGGTGCATCCACATATAGCGCACGTCAAATGTGCAGTTGAAGCCGGACGTGCCGGCGCAAATCACAACCATGCCGCCTTTTTTGCACACAAGCGTCGAGACCGGGAAGGTGGCCTCGCCGGGGTGTTCGAACACGATGTCGACATTGTTGCCCTTGCCGGTAATGTCCCAGATGGCTTTGCCGAATTTACGCGCCTCGGTGAACCATTCGTTATATTCGGGGGTGTTGACCGTGGGCAATTGGCCCCAGCATTTGAAATCCTTGCGGTTGATCACGCCCTTGGCGCCAAGCCCCATCACAAACTCGCGCTTGTCTTCGTCCGAAATCACACCGATGGCGTTGCCGCCCGCCGCGTTGATCAACTGGATCGCAAACGATCCAAGACCACCCGAGGCGCCCCAAACCAGCACGTTCTGTCCCGGCTTCAATTCATGCGGATGGTGACCAAACAACATGCGGTAAGCCGTCGCCAGAGTCAGCGTGTAGCACGCGCTTTCTTCCCAAGTGAGATGCTTGGGGCGCGGCAGCAATTGCTGCGCCTGCACGCGGGTGAACTGCGCAAAGGATCCATCGTTGGTTTCGTAGCCCCAAATGCGCTGTGTCGGAGAGAACATCGGATCGCCGCCGTTACACTCTTCGTCGTCACCGTCATCTTGGTTACAATGGATGACGACCTCGTCGCCGACCTTCCATGTTTTCACCTTGTCGCCCACCGCCCAGACAATGCCAGACGCGTCGGAGCCAGCAATGTGATAGGGCTGTTTATGACCATCAAACGGCGAGATCGGCACACCGAGGCCGGCCCAAACACCGTTATAGTTGACGCCAGCCGCCATCACGAGAACCAGAACCTCGTGGCTGTCGACCTGCCAAGTGTCGACCACTTCGACCTCAAAGGACTTATCCGGATCACCGTGGCGTTCCCGGCGGATCGCCCATGCGTACATCTGTTTTGGCACATGGCCGAGAGGCGGCATTTCACCGATCTCATAAAGGTCTTTTTTAGGTGCGTCATATTGCGCGAAATCAGCCATAGTAGCCTCCTGTTCCTGTCACCATGCCGCGATGCAGAATCGCGGCCCGTCGCGGATAGAGATATTAACCCCCACGCAACAATGCAATCCTATTTATACGAATTTTGAAATTTTATAACCTCGCAACTGCAGAAAAATTGCAGGACCTCCCCTCATATCCAATCCCCTGCGGCGGTGATACAAGTAACGGACACCTGCAACGCGACATTGTTGCCCCTCCCACCTAGATGCCGCATTGCGGCGAATTGACGTGGACACGAAATTCCGGCTATCTATCGTGCAGCGCAACAATATTGCTCAAACGATTCATCCTGACCCGCCGACGGAGACCCGCCATGACTGATGCAACGCACGTAAAAAAAGACCGCCCTTGGCTGATCCGCACCTATTCGGGTCACTCAACCGCCAAGGCCTCAAACGCGCTCTATCGCGGCAACCTTGAAAAAGGTCAAACCGGCCTGTCGGTCGCCTTCGATTTGCCGACCCAAACCGGATATGACAGCGATCACGTCCTGAGCCGCGGCGAAGTGGGCAAAGTCGGCGTGCCGATCTGCCATATCGGCGACATGCGCACATTGTTCGACCAGATCCCGCTTGAGCAAATGAACACCTCGATGACGATCAACGCGACCGCGCCTTGGCTGCTCGCCCTGTATATCGCCGCCGCCGAAGAACAAGGCGCCGATATAGCCAAACTGCAAGGCACGGTGCAAAACGACATCATCAAAGAGTACCTCAGCCGCGGCACCTATATCCTGCCGCCGAAACCTTCGCTCAAGTTGATCGCGGATGTGGCCGAGTATTGCTATACGAATGTGCCGAAATGGAACCCGATGAACGTGTGTTCCTATCACCTGCAAGAGGCCGGTGCGACGCCCGAGCAAGAGCTTTCCTTTGCCCTCGCCACCGCCATCGCGGTTCTCGACGAATTGAAAGACAAAGTGCCCGCCGAAGACTTCCCCACCCTCGTGGGCCGCATCTCTTTCTTTGTGAACGCGGGCATCCGTTTTGTCACCGAAATGTGCAAAATGCGCGCCTTTGTCGAGCTGTGGGACGAGATCACCGCCGAACGCTACGGCATCACCGATCCGAAATTCCGCCGCTTCCGTTACGGCGTGCAGGTCAACAGCCTTGGCTTGACCGAGCAGCAGCCGGAAAACAACGTCTACCGTATCCTCATCGAAATGCTGGCCGTGACCTTGTCGAAGAATGCCCGCGCCCGCGCCGTGCAATTGCCCGCATGGAACGAAGCGCTCGGCCTGCCCCGCCCGTGGGATCAACAATGGTCGATGCGGATGCAACAGATCATGGCCTATGAAACCGACCTTCTGGAATACGAAGATCTCTTTGACGGCAACCCCGCCGTCGATGCCAAGGTTGCGGCGCTCAAAGAAGGCGCGCGCGCGGAATTGGCAAACCTCGACAGCATGGGCGGTGCGATCTCCTCGATCGAATATATGAAATCGCGTCTGGTCGAGAGCAATGCCGACCGTTTGGGCCGCATCGAAAATAACGAAACCATCGTGGTTGGCGTCAACAAATGGCAACAAGGCGAGCCTTCGCCCTTGATGACCGGCGATGGCGGCATCATGGTCGTCGATCCTGCCGTTGAGAACGAGCAAATCAACCGGTTGAACGACTGGCGCGCCAGTCGTGACAGCGATGCGGTGGAAAAAGCCCTTGCCGATCTGCGCGCAGCAGCAGCAGCCGGCGACAACGTCATGGAACCCTCGATTGCGGCGGCCAAGGTCGGCGTGACCACCGGCGAATGGGCCGCGCAAATGCGCAGCGTCTTTGGCGAATACCGTGGCCCGACTGGCGTATCGGGGTCGGTGTCGAACAAGACCGAGGGTCTTGATCACATCCGTGATGCGGTCAACACCGTGTCCGATAAACTGGGCCGTCGGTTGAAATTCCTTGTCGGCAAGCCCGGCCTGGACGGCCATTCCAACGGCGCCGAACAAATCGCGTTTCGGGCCCGCGATTGCGGAATGGATATTGATTATGAGGGTATCCGCCTGACCCCCGAGCAATTGGTCAAAGCTGCGCAAAACGGCGAGGCGCATGTCGTCGGCCTGTCGATCCTGTCCGGCTCGCATATTCCATTGGTCAAGGACATGATGGAACGCATGCACGCGGCGGGATTGTCCCACATCCCCGTTGTCGTCGGCGGCATCATCCCTGACGACGATGCCGAACGTTTGCTCGCAATGGGCGTGGCCAGCGTCTACACGCCCAAAGATTTCGAATTGAACACCATCATGATGGACATCGTCACGCTGGTCGATCCGCAATCTGTCGCCGCTGAATAAGGCCCATCACAAAAATTGAAAACGGCCCGCCCGACAATCGTCGCGGCGGGCCTTTTCTATTTTGGTGCACGCGAATAGGCTTGGGCGGAACACAGACCGGAGCCGCCCATGACCTTCGACATTCGCCCTCTCACCGCCGACGACGAAGCGGACTGGCGCCGCCTTTGGACCGCCTACCTCGAATTCTACGAAAGCACGGTGCCCGAGGAAGTCTACGCCACCACCTTCAAACGGCTGCTGTCACCAGAGCACCCCAACCAAAACGCGCGCCTCGCGGCTCTGGACGGAACCCCCGTGGGTCTTGTCCACTATGTTTTTCATGTCCACAATTGGCGCATTGAGGATGTCTGCTATCTCGGGGATCTTTATGCCGACCCCGCCGTGCGCGGCAAAGGCATCGGGCGCGCCTTGATCGAGGCCGTTTACGCCGAAGCCGATGCCAATGGCACGCCCTCCGTCTATTGGATGACGCAAGAGTTCAACGCAAATGCGCGCAAACTCTATGACCGCATCGCCACGCTGACCCCCTTCGTCAAATATCAACGCTAGGCCGTTCAACGCCGTCCAGCCAGGAGACATCTCATGACCATCCATATCGGAGCCGAAAAAGGCCAGATCGCAGAAACCGTTCTTATGCCCGGCGATCCCTATCGTGCGAAATGGGCCGCAGAGACATTCCTTACCGATGCCAAATTGGTCAATGAAACCCGCGGGATGCTCGGATATACGGGCACATGGAACGGTCACCGCGTCAGCATCCAAGGGTCCGGCATGGGCATGCCGTCGCTGTCGATCTACGCCAATGAATTGATCCGTGATTATGGCGCGAAAACTCTGATCCGCATCGGGTCATGCGGCGCGATGCAACACCGCGTCAAGGTCCGCGACATCATCCTCGCCATGACGGCCAGCACGCTTTCGACCCCATCGAGCGGTATTTTCAAAGAGCTGAACTTTGCGCCCTGCTGTGACTATGGGCTTTTGTCTGCCGCCGCGGCCGCCGCCAAATCATTGGATGTCGCCACCCATATCGGCGGTATCTACTCATCGGATGTCTTCTATGACGAGCGCCCCGACCTGACCGAACAAATGACCCGCCATGGGATTCTTGGCGTCGAAATGGAAGCCGCTGAGCTCTATAATCTCGCCCTGCGCCACGGCGTGCGCGCCTTGGCAGTCTTGACGGTGTCGGACCACCTTTTGACGCAGGACGCGCTTCCCTCGGCAGACCGCGAGCGCAGTTTTGGCGATATGGTCGATATCGCGCTTAAAGCGGCATTCGCGTAGCACTTGAATGTCGGTGCGGGCCAAGGCACTCTGTTTGAAGGTCATGTGTGAGGTGCCCATGTCGTTTCGCCCACTGCTGTTTTCACTGCTACTTTCAGTGGCTCCGCTCTGCGCCGCCGCGCAAGATAACTGGCCGGACTTGGATGCGGTGCTTTTTCCGCAGCTCGCGCAAGGATCCGGCGTGGTGGAAGCCGCGTTCTTTTTACCCGATCGCCCCACACCATCGCAGGCCCGCGAGGCCATAGCGATTGTGTATGAATGGATCCAAGGCTCGGCCGGCAGCACCCGTATCGTGGTCGGCCACTATACATTGGACCACCCGCCGCTGCAGTTCACCTTTCGCGGCCATGTCTCTAACCTATTTGGGCATAGCCCGCGCGATCCGCAATTTTTACCCGACCGGATCGAGCTGACCATGACCACGCTCAAAGACGGCGAACCGCGCTGTTGCCCGTCGGGGGAAACCCGTTACGCCATTGATCGGACCACACAGCAAGCGCACGTTCTTTGGACCCGCTAGCGCCGCGCGACCCGCCCAAGCCAAACACAACCAAGGATATCGCAATGCCCCTCCCCAAACGCCAGCTTGGCAGCCATGGCCCGATGGTTTCCAGCATCGGCCTTGGCTGTATGAGCTTCGCGGGTTTCTTCGGCGCTACCGACGACGAAACATCAATGGAATGCCTCGCTGCGGCCGATGCGGCCGGGATCGATTTTTGGGATACATCCAATCTTTACGGGTTTGGTCGTTCTGAATCCGTGATCGGGACATATCTAAAACAGACCGGAGCCAAGGTAACCGTCGCAACCAAAGGGGGCATCGTCGTCAAACCCGAACGCCGCTTTGACAACACCGAAGACCACCTGCGCGCAGAGTTGGAGAAAAGCCTTACCCGGTTAAACCGCGATAAGGTCGAACTCTATTACATCCACCGGCGGGATCAGAGCATCGCAATTGAGGATGTGGTCGAAACCTTGATGAAATTCAAAAGCGAAGGGATGATCGACGCCTATGGTTTGTCTGAAGTTGCCCCCTCGACCCTGCGCCGTGCTCATGCGGTCGCCCCCTGCGCCGCCGTGCAAAACGAATACTCGCTCTGGACCCGCCTACCGGAACTGGGGTTGATTGACACCTGCACCGCGCTTGGCACCGCGTTCATCCCGTTTTCCCCTCTGGCACGCGGCATGTTTGGCGAAACCTCGGTTGCGCCAGAAACGATGGACCAAAATGACTGGCGCGCTGTCTCGCCGCGCTTTACCGAGCCGAATTACAGCTATAATCGCCGGCAGATCGACGGGTTTCGCAGCTTTTGTCAGAGCAAAGGATGGACCACTGCGGCGGGGGCCTTGGCGTGGGTTCTGGATCGAGGCTACCATCTCATCCCGATCCCCGGCACCCGCACAGCCGCGCATTTGAGCGAATGGCTGGGCGCGACCGATATTCACCTGACCGACGCAGACCGCACCGAGATTGCGCGCCTGTTGCCCGCCGGTTTCGCCGCGGGAGACAGATATTCAGACGCGCAAATGCGCGGGGTTGAACGCTACTGTTAGCGCGCGAAAAGGTCATTGCCGCCCCGTCACGGACATTCCTCCATGGTGGCGCGAAGGTTTTTGTAATCCGCTCTTGTAGGGGATCTCATCCAAGCCGGATAGAAAACCGGCGCGCCCACATCCGGCGCGGTGCGCCAGCGACCTCATCACAAGACGCCGCTGAATCACCGGCGGCACCATCAGTCATCTTACGGCGTCGCTTTGCCCCCACGTTTGCGCACCGCCATAACGGGCAAACACGCGGCGGCAGAATATCAGCATCACGAAAGCGATACGACGGCGACCATTGGCATTCGGCGCGAGTGGGGCTGTTTCTTTTGCGCAACGGGACATGAAAAATGGCCGGTGGCAAAGTCTACCCGCCATTTTAGAACGGTCACAATCGACCCCAGTGGCCGCGTATAACGCCACATCACCTACGGACCCTGTTGGCAATTCATGGCCGGTCCGACCGTCATCTAAAGAGGTTGATGCACCGACATCGTTCAACTCAATCCGGTGACATCCATTGAACGCGACTGCCGCTGCGCCGCAGTGTCACGCCGCGTTGCCGTAGGGAATATAGTCTGCTGCAACCGGCGTTTCTGCAGCGGGGGCATTCGAAGAGGCCGCCACCCATGGAGCGGGCGTGAAATATTCATAGGCCACATTCAATGCATCCAACGCAGCCTGCGCAATGCGAAGCTCTTCAGATGTCGGAGTTGATGCGGATTTCTGTGTGTTCAGTGCCATTTTAGGCCTCATAGTGAAAGATTTTGCCTCTCCCTGACTGCATTATGCCGCAACGCAGCAACCAGCACATCCAACAAAACATCAAACACGCTATGTCGAAATTGCAAAGCTGACCCAGCGTCCGGCAAGCTGTGCCAATGCATACCCTGCGTGCCGAACGCCAAACAGAAAAAGAGCGCCCCAATCAATGGGGCGCCCTTTTTACTAAATCCAAATCGGGTCTGGCGTGGGCTTAAACCCTGCGCTCGACCATCATCTTTTTGATTTCTGCAATCGCCTTGGCGGGGTTCAACCCCTTGGGGCAGGTTTGGGCGCAGTTCATGATCGTATGGCAGCGATACAATTTAAACGGATCTTCCAAATCGTCCAAACGCTCGCCGGTCGCCTCGTCGCGGCTGTCGATGATCCAACGGTAGGCGTGCAGCAAGGCTGCTGGTCCTAGATACCGATCGCCATTCCACCAATAGGACGGGCAAGACGCCGAGCAGGAGGCACACATCACGCACTCATAAAGACCGTCCAATTTCTTGCGGTCTTCAATCGATTGGCGCCACTCTTTGGCGGGGCGATTGGTTTTGGTCTCCAACCACGGCATGATCGAGGCGTGCTGCGCATAGAAATGCGTCAGGTCGGGGATCAAATCCTTGACCACCGGCATATGCGGCAGCGGATAGATTTTCACATCGCCCGAAATCTCGTCCATCCCGTAGATGCAGGCCAGCGTGTTGATGCCGTCGATGTTCATCGCGCAAGAGCCGCAAATGCCTTCGCGGCAGGACCGACGGAAGGTCAGCGTCGGGTCAATCTCGTTCTTGATCTTGATCAGCGCGTCCAAAACCATCGGACCGCATTTGTCCATGTCGAGAAAATAGGTATCGACACGCGGGTTCTCGCCCGCGTCGGGATCAAAACGGTAGATCGAGAATTTGCGCACATTCGTGGCACCCTCGGGCTTGGGCCATGTTTTACCGGTTTTGATGCGGCTATTTTTCGGTAGCGTCAGTTGGACCATGGGACGATCTCCTTGGCTAAGGCTAGGACATCTGCGCCCGAGGCGGGCGAAGAGCGAAAGTTTCAGTGCAGGTGGTCAAAGCGGTCATGCCTTAATCCCCTGTGCAATAAGAGACGCCGCCATACATGCCGGACATGCCACCCGGGCAGGCGCTTTGATCATAGGCGTTGTACGGTTTGCGATGGCGCAAGATATCCGCCGAAGACGCTTGCGGCGTCGTGGTGCCAGAGGCGACATAGCGATCAGAGGCGACCATGCCCTGCGGTCCCTGCCCGGCCAAGCGACCGGAAATACAGGCATTAAGCAAAGCGGCACCTTCGGGCGTTCCGCCTTCGGCCGGCGTTACGACCGGCACCGCAACCCCAGCCTCATAAGTATAACTGCCTTGGGGGGACACATCGAACATGCAACTGGTCACAACGTCTTGGCGCTGTGGCGTACAGCCTGCCAAAGCGGCCAAAACCACCGCAGTCATACTTATGACACCACCCGCCCGCATCAGAAGGTCCGCGCTTTCGGCGCGATCTTCTTGAGGCTGATACCGCCTTCGGCTTCGGTGCTGAGCGGTTCGGTAACCACGGGGCGGTAGGCAAGGTCTACCTTGTTACCGGTGACGCGGCTGATCGTGTGAACCCGCCATTTTTCATCGTCACGTGTGGCGAAATCCTCATGCGCATGAGCGCCGCGGCTTTCTTCACGCGCTTCGGCGCCAACAATGGTCGCCAAAGCGTTCGGCATCAGGTTGGTCAGCTCCAGCGTTTCCATCAGATCCGAGTTCCACACAAGGCTGCGGTCGGTGACTTTCAAATCGCCCAATTTGGCAGCGATTTCGGTCATCTTGTCGACGCCCTCTTTCATGGTTTCGGCGGTCCGGAACACAGCGGCATCCGATTGCATGGTGCGCTGCATCTCGAGTCGCAACTCCGCCGTCGGCGTGCCACCGTTGGCATTACGCAACCCGTCGAAACGGTCGAAAGCGCTGTCAATCGAAGCTTGGTTCAGCACGGGGTTCGCGCCTTCGGCATCGACGACCTTACCGGCGCGGATCGCGGCGGCGCGGCCAAAGACCACAAGGTCAATGAGAGAGTTCGAACCCAAACGGTTCGCACCATGCACAGAAGCACAGCCCGCCTCGCCCACGGCCATCAAGCCCGGCACAACGGCGTTCGGCTCTTCAGCAGTGGGGTTGAGAACCTCACCCCAATAGTTGGTAGGAATGCCGCCCATGTTGTAATGCACCGTCGGCAAAACCGGAATCGGCTCTTTGGTGACATCGACACCGGCGAAAATCTTGGCGCTTTCGGAAATCCCCGGAAGCCGTTCGGCCAAAGCTTCGGGTGGCAGATGCGACAGGTTCAGGTGGATGTGATCCCCATGCTCGCCAACGCCGCGGCCTTCACGGATTTCCATTGTCATCGACCGCGATACGTAATCGCGCGGTGCGAGATCTTTATATTGGGGCGCATAGCGCTCCATAAACCGCTCGCCTTCGGAGTTGGTCAAATAGCCCCCCTCGCCGCGCGCGCCCTCGGTGATCAAACAGCCGGAGCCATAGATGCCGGTCGGGTGGAATTGCACGAATTCCATATCCTGCAACGCAAGACCCGCACGCGCCACCATACCGCCACCATCGCCGGTGCAAGTGTGCGCAGACGTGGCAGAGAAAAACGCACGGCCATAACCGCCCGTGGCCAATACCACCATTTTGGCGTTGAAAATGTGGAACGTCCCGTCATCGAGCTTCCAGCAAACAACACCCTGACACACACCGTCATCGGACATGATCAAATCAACGGCGAAATATTCGACGTAGAACTCGGCGTTGTTCTTCAGGGATTGACCATAAAGCGTGTGCAGGATCGCATGGCCGGTCCGGTCGGCCGCCGCGCAGGTCCGCTGCACGGGGGGACCATCACCAAATTCAGTGGTGTGACCGCCAAAGGGACGTTGGTAAATTTTACCCTCTTCGGTGCGCGAGAAAGGAACGCCGTAATGCTCCAATTCGTAAACCGCCTTGGGGGCTTCGCGGGCGAGATATTCCATCGCATCCGTATCACCCAGCCAATCAGAGCCTTTGACCGTGTCATACATATGCCACTGCCAGTTATCAGGCCCCATATTGGACAGCGAGGCCGCGATACCGCCCTGCGCTGCAACCGTGTGGGAACGAGTCGGGAAAACCTTGGTCACGCAGGCAGTGCGCAGCCCCTGTTCCGCCATACCAAGCGTTGCACGCAAACCGGCCCCGCCGGCGCCAACGACAACCACGTCATATTCGTGCGTTTCGTATTCATAAGCAGCCATTGCTAGAACTCCGGTCTTAAAGCGCGATTTTGGCGATGGCGAACACGCCGGTCGCCATTGCGGCATAGGAAATACAGGTGAGCAGGATCAGCGAGATCTTCTGCGCCATGCCATGAACATAGTCCTCGATCAGCACCTGCGCGCCGTCGTTGAAATGCTTAAAGCCGATGATAAAGGTCAGTGCCGCAACAATCGCAGGGAACGGGCGGCTGTAATAGGCCATCACCTCTTCATACGTGCCGCCAAGCGCACATCCGAAGGTGAACACGAACAACGGCACCAGGAGCAGCAGTGCCACAGAGGATACCTTCATGGCCCAAAAATGCGCGGTCCCGGTCTTTGCCGATCCCATACCGACGGCTTTCTTGCGGTCTGTCAAATAACGCATATTCGCCCCCCTTACAAAATCACGACGGTCAAAACCGTCAGAACAACAGAACCGATCAAAACCGCATAGCCCATCTTATAGGCGGTCGGCAGGTCAAGCCCGATAGCATTGTCCCAGATCAAATGCCGGATACCGGCCAATGTATGATACCACAGGCCCAAAACCGAAAAGAACATCACCAGATCGCCGAACCAGCTTGTGATCACGCCATTGGCGACATTGAAATACTCTTCTGATGTTGCCGCAGCCAGAAACCACCAAACGATGAAAAGCGCCGAGATCAACAGCGCATTGCCGGTGATCCGCGTCAAAATCGACGTGATAGAGGTCAGCTGGGGGCGATAAATCGAAAGATGCGGCGAGAGCGGGCGGTTGCCACGATTCACATCGGCCATATCAAATCCTTTCAGGGTTCCCTTGCTGCCCCCTGTCATAGCGGATTTTTCAGCCATGTCACCTCTCTGGCGCGGGCTAGGCCGGAGAAAATACTGCAAAAGTGAAGATTTTGCACATCTTGTGATCACAGGGAATAACTGCGTGATCACAAAATGCGAAATTTTTATCTGCCCGCGCCGAATAACGCGCTGCGCGCGACTCTTGTGCCTTCGGCGAGGATATTTTTAGAAAGAAGAAGCCTGTGCCGCGTTCTATTTTCCCTAAATATCCCCGCCGGAGGCAAAATTCTTTAGACTGGCATCAAAGCCCAATAATCGAGATCGAGCAGAACCTCAGGTAAATATTTGCCGTCCTCGCCTTTGAGCGCAAAGGGTGCGCCGCCCGAGGTCGCCACAAGGCGCAGGCGAATCGCACCGACACCCGGCGCGGAGGTCTCTCGTTTGTCGAGCACTTCTGACCATGCTTTGACGGTCAGCCCGCTAAAGCACGGATTGGCATGGGCCCCGCCGTTAAGGCCGACGATCATCTGCGCATTGGCCAGACCGTTGAACGACAGCGCGCGCGCCATCGAGATCACATGGCCGCCATAGATCAGGCGCTGACCGTCAGGACGGAAGGTCGCGTCGAAATGCACTTTGGCGGTGTTTTGCCAAAGGCGGGTCGCGATCATATGTTCGGCTTCTTCGATGGTGACGCCATCAACATGGTCGATTTGCTCGCCCAGCTCATAATCGCCCCAGCGGTGTGCCTCGCCCGCGAGGGTGAAGTCGTAATTGGTGAAATCCAGGCCAGCGGGGATGGCCAGATCCTCAACCGACAATACCTTTGTCAATTCAGGCACAACCGGGTCCGGCGCGGGTGCATCAAGGTTGTTTTTACGCACCATAACCCAGCGCACATATTCCATCACCACCTCATCGCGTTGATTGAGGCCCCGTGTGCGCACGTAAACAACACCGGTCTTGCCGTTGGAGTTTTGCTTAAGGCCGATCACTTCGGAGGTCGCGCGCAGGGTATCGCCCGCGTAGACCGGCAAGAGCCAGCGCCCTTCGGCATAGCCAAGGTTGGCCACCGCGTTGAGCGACACATCCGGCACGGTCTTGCCAAATACCACGTGAAACGCCGCCAGATCATCAATCGGTGCGGTCGGCAGGCCGCTGGCACGGGCGAACTCGTCAGAGGAATAGAGCGCATGGCGCGCCGGATAAAGCGCGTGGTAAAGCGCGCGCTCGCCCCCCGAGACGGTACGCGGCACCGCGTGTTCGATCACATCGCCAAGTTTGTAATCCTCAAAAAAACGACCGGCATTCGTCTTGGCCATTATTGCTCTCCTAATTTCATATCGGGGGTATAGGGCGTGTCGATCGTCTTCACGACCGCTTGGGCACAGCGCATCACGCCGCGCGCCGCATCGAAGGCATAGGTCGGATCGCCATAAAGCCCCCATCCCTTGCCCAGCGCCTCGCTCACTTTATGGCAAAAGGCCGAGGTATCGTCTTCGGTCAGCAGGCGGTAAATGTCTGGCATAATTGTGTAACCTTATCGGGGTTGGCCTCAAGCGAAGGGGGAATAGCCAAGCCAGGAATGAATAGCAGAAATCACCACAAAGGCGACGAGCGTCGCGATCACAGTGATGATATCGCGTTTGGCTGGGCCGGCCTCTTTGGGCACGAATTCACCGCTACGGTTGATCAATACGACCGACATCACAGCCCAGAACAGCATGCCGCCAAATAGCACGATTGAGGCGAGATCCCCATTCACCAGCAAATGCGCCACGGCCCATGTCTTCACCGCATAGAGCTGCGGGTGTTTGATTTTCGCCCGCAAGGCGCCTTTGGATTCGGAAATGGCAAAGAGGAACACCGCCAAAAGCATCAACAGGTTGTTGATATGGGTGAAAAAGCTCGGCGGATACCAGACATCAATATGCGGTGCGGCGCGAAACCCGACAACCATCATCACCAGCGACGCAAAGATCACCAATGCAATGATCCCCCGCCCGCGCTTCTCGCCCATGCTGGTGCGCAGATCGGGCGCAAGGCGTTTGAGTAAATGCGCACCAATCCAAAGTGCGATTCCGAGAACTAATAATGTCATGGCTGTCGTCCCTGTTGTTGGGCGGGCATCCCTTATACTGAGACGCCCTGCCTATCCGTATTCGCCTAAGGGTGCGCTTATTCTGCCAAGGCGGCAATAGCCGCCGCCTTGGCGAGCAGCTTCTTCGCAGTTTCGACGTGCAGGTTTTCGACGATTTTGCCGTCAACCACGGCAACGCCCTGGCCTGCGGCCTCGGCCTCGTTAAGCGCGGCAATCTGGCGACGCGCAAGGTCGATATCGGCTTCGGACGGCGCGAAGGCGTCATTGGTGACGGCGACCTGCGCAGGGTGGATCAAGGTCTTGCCGTCATAGCCAAGATCGCGGCCCTGATCGCATTCTACCTTCAGGCCTTCTTCGTCTTTATATTGGTTGTAAACCCCGTCAATCGCGATGACGTTATGGGCGCGCGCAGCAAGCAAGATCTGCTGAAGCGCCATCATCATCGGCAACCGGTCGGCGCGCGCCCGGCAATTAAGCTCTTTGGCCAGATCATTCGTTCCCGCGACAAAACCGGTCAATTGCGGATGCGCGGCCACTTCAAGCGCATTCAGAATGCCCAAAGGCGTTTCCATCATCGCCCAAATGGCCTTGCCGTTGCCGAGCAAATCCGAAAGCGCATTGATATCCGCCACGCTATTCACCTTGGGCAAAAGAAACGCATCAACATCGCAATCCTTCAGCGCCGCGACATCACCAGCGCCCCATTCGGTATCCAGCCCGTTGATACGGATGATCTTGGCCCGGCCGCCATAGCCGTCCTGATCAAGTGCGGCCTTCAAGGTGGTGCGCGCCTCGACTTTGGCATCGGGCGTCACGGCGTCCTCAAGGTCAAAGATAATCGCATCCACCGGCAAGCTGCGCGCTTTATCCAGTGCGCGCTCCTTGGAGCCGGGAATATACAGCACGGAACGGTAGGGGCGGTCGGTCTGGTCCATTTTAACTCTCCGGTAATAATGTTGCGCTGCAACTGGCACTTTTTTGCACAAATATTCAAGTGGGTTTGCGCCGCAATGCAGAAAAAACCCAGCCAGACAAGGCTAGCAGGCCCGGTTCACCGCTTGAAATAACTACAATTCGACCGAACGGGCGGCGGATTAACCTTAACTTCAGGGCCAAGGCGCAGTCTTCTCTCATGCGCAAGATAACATGGCGGCCCGTCGGGCGATGCAGCCAGATACCGCGAAAACGCAACCTGCGCAGGATGAGAAAACGGAAGCCAGACCGGCCGCAGGAACGTGGTTCCCTGAACATATGCAGCCCTCACAAGCGGTTTCCCCATTGGGCAAAAGGTTAACGCTATGAAACTGCTTATAAAAAGTATTCCCTTCCTGATCGCCGCGCTTGCGGCCAATGGCGCCGCGGCGCAGACCCGACAATCCTGCGGTCCCCGCGAAGTCGTGGTTGAACGCCTCGCCTCCGGCTACGGCGAAACCCGTCAATCCATCGGGCTTGGCACCAACAATCAGCTGGTTGAGGTGTTTGCCTCTGACGAAAGCGGCACATGGACCATCACCGTGACGATGCCTTCGGGCATAACCTGCCTTGTCGCCTCGGGCCAAGCCTTTGAGGAACTGGCCGAGGCTCTGCCCGCAGAAGGCAATGACGCCTAAGCCCTCTTAAACGACCCAGCACACTGCGGCGTACCCGTCCTTCGGGTGCGCCATTTTTGTGTGAACACTTTATGAGCCGGGACGCGATAGGCTCAAAGCAGACTTCACATTATTATTAGCAAGATAGCGTTTGTGACCCAGACCAGCGTTCACTGATCCGTACCCTTGGGAATGCAAAGCGAAATATCCCGGCAAGCCTTTGACCCAGAGCATCTTGCAACACCAGAATCGTGGAAGAGGCACAGGATGTGCAAAAGCCCAAATCATCCTTGAAGCCCCCCGTAAACCGCACAACAGGCCCTGCACTTGCAAAAAAGCTGAAGCAGCAGACGGCTGCCGATCGACGCACTTAAAAAATTGATTTAAAACAACTTTACGCCAGACACCTCAATCCGAAACCGGTCGTTTCACCGTCCCGCCGCAGCGCGGCACCCTTGCGCGGGCAGCAATTCCGCACTACGCCATGCGCGATTTCAAACGGACCGGAGATAGATCCATGGCCAGACCCAAGATTGCCCTCATCGGCGCAGGACAGATCGGTGGCACCCTTGCCCACCTCGCAGCGCTGAAAGAACTCGGCGACGTTGTTCTCTTTGACATTGCCGAAGGCACCCCCGAAGGCAAAGCGCTCGACATCGCAGAATCCGGCCCCTCCGAGGGCTTCGATGCGACCTTGTCGGGCACACAATCCTACGAAGATATCGCAGGCGCCGATGTCTGCATCGTGACCGCCGGTGTGCCGCGCAAGCCCGGCATGAGCCGCGACGATTTGCTCGGCATCAACCTCAAAGTGATGAAGTCGGTCGGCGAAGGCATTGCCGCCCACGCCCCGAACGCTTTCGTTATCTGCATCACCAACCCGCTCGACGCGATGGTTTGGGCCTTGCGCGAATTCTCCGGTCTGCCCCATGAAAAAGTATGCGGCATGGCGGGTGTTCTCGATAGCGCGCGTTTCCGGCATTTCCTCTCGGTTGAATTCGGCGTGTCGATGAAAGACGTCACCGCATTCGTTCTGGGCGGTCACGGCGACACGATGGTGCCTTTGGCGCGTTACTCGACCGTTGGCGGCATTCCTTTGCCCGATCTGGTCGAAATGGGCTGGACCACGCAAGACAAGCTCGACGCGATTATCCAGCGCACCCGTGATGGCGGCGCCGAAATCGTTGGCCTGCTGAAAACCGGTTCTGCCTTCTACGCGCCCGCAACCTCGGCGATCGAAATGGCCGAGTCGTTCCTCAAGGACCAAAAGCGCGTTCTGCCTTGCGCCGCCTATGTAGACGGTGCGCTTGGCCTCGACGGCTTCTATGTTGGCGTGCCCACAGTGATCGGCGCGAACGGCATCGAAAAAGTCATCGACATCAAGATGAACAAAGACGAGCAAGCCATGTTCGACAAATCCGTCGACGCGGTCAAAGGTTTGGTGGCTGCGTGTAAAGAGATCGATCCTTCGCTCGCTTAATCGCAGCGCGTTGTATCGAGATTTCAAAAGAGGGCGTCCCCTAGGGGGCGCCTTTTGCGCCTTTCGCTCCCACCAAAGCACATACCGCCCCACGCCGCAGCGCCAACACATGTGACGACTCGGCGGGGCAGCGCATTCTCAAGTGCCACCCTTTTGTGATCACACGATTAAAAGCTGTGATCACAAAATGCAGAAAACACCCCAAAATCGCTGCCTTAGCCAAAAAATCCCTTAAACGGGGGGTAACCTTATGCCTATACCGATGCAATCGTAGCAACACGGGACAGTCTTATGAACATCCACGAGTATCAGGCGAAAGCACTGCTTCGCGAATACGGCGCTCCGGTCTCCGAGGGACGTGCCGTCCTGAAGGCCGAGAACGCCAAAGCCGCTGCTGGCGAATTGGGCGGCCCACTTTGGGTTGTCAAAGCGCAAATCCATGCAGGCGGCCGCGGAAAGGGTTCTTTCAAAGAAGCCGAAGCCGGCGAAAAAGGCGGCGTGCGCCTTGCTTTCTCCGTTGAAGAGGCGGCTGAAGAAGCCAAGAAGATGCTGGGCCGCACCCTTGTGACCCATCAGACCGGCCCCGCGGGCAAACAGGTCAACCGTATCTACATCGAAGACGGTTCGGACATCGAGAACGAGCTTTACCTCGCATTGCTCGTAGATCGCCAAACATCGCGCGTCTCCTTCGTTTGCTCCACCGAAGGCGGCATGGACATCGAAGAGGTCGCCGCGTCGACCCCCGAAAAAATCCTGTCCTTCTCGGTTGATCCGGCCACCGGCTATCAAGCCTTCCACGGCCGCCGTATCGCCTTCTCGCTCGGCCTCAAGGGCGCGCAGGTCAAACAATGTGTCGCCTTGATGGGCAACCTCTACCGTGCCTTCCTCGACAAAGACATGGAGATGCTCGAGATCAACCCGTTGATCGTTCTCGAAGGCTCCGGCGACCTCAAAGTGCTCGACGCCAAAGTCAGCTTTGACGGCAACGCGCTCTATCGTCATTCCGATGTCCTGTCGCTGCGCGACGAGACCGAAGAAGACAGCAAAGAGCTTGAAGCCTCGAAATACGACCTCAACTACATCGCCCTCGACGGCGAAATCGGTTGCATGGTCAACGGCGCCGGTCTTGCCATGGCGACAATGGATATCATCAAACTCTACGGCGCAGAGCCTGCCAACTTCCTTGACGTAGGTGGCGGCGCGACCAAAGAGAAGGTGACCGAAGCGTTCAAAATCATCACCTCGGACCCACAGGTCAAAGGCATCCTCGTGAACATCTTCGGCGGCATCATGCGCTGTGACGTCATCGCCGAAGGCGTTGTCGCTGCGGTCAAGGAAGTCGGCCTCAAGGTTCCGTTGGTTGTCCGCCTCGAAGGCACCAACGTGGAAGAAGGCAAAGCCATCATCAACAACTCCGGCCTCGACGTGATCGCGGCGGACGACTTGAAAGACGGCGCTCAGAAGATCGTGAAAGCGGTGAAAGGTTAATCCAATGGCAGTCCTTATCGACGAAAACACCAAAGTGATCTGTCAGGGCCTCACCGGCTCGCAGGGCACATTCCACTCGGAACAAGCCATCGCATATGGCACCAAAATGGTTGGCGGCGTGACACCTGGAAAAGGCGGCACAAGCCACCTGGACCTGCCGGTCTTTGACAGCGTCCACGAAGCCATGGAACGCACCGAAGCAAACGCCTCCGTGATCTATGTCCCGCCTCCCTTCGCGGCCGACAGTATCCTTGAGGCGATCGACGCCGAAATGGAATTGATCGTTTGCATCACCGAAGGCATTCCGGTGCTCGACATGATGAAGGTGAAACGTGCCTTGGAGAACTCCAAATCGCGCCTGATCGGCCCGAACTGCCCCGGTGTCATCACGCCGGATGCCTGCAAAATCGGCATCATGCCCGGCCATATCCACAAACGTGGTTCGGTCGGTGTTGTGTCGCGCTCGGGCACCTTGACCTATGAAGCCGTGAAGCAGACCACAGACATGGGCCTTGGCCAATCTTCGGCTGTGGGTATCGGCGGCGATCCGATCAAAGGCACCGAACATATCGACGTGCTCGAGATGTTCCTCGCCGATCCGGAAACCACATCGATCATCATGATCGGTGAAATTGGTGGCTCTGCCGAAGAAGAAGCCGCGCAATTCCTGGCCGATGAGAAAAAGAAAGGCCGCTGGAAACCGACGGCTGGTTTCATCGCGGGTCGCACCGCCCCTCCCGGACGCCGCATGGGCCACGCCGGCGCGATTGTCGCGGGCGGCAAGGGCGATGCGGAAAGCAAGATCGAAGCGATGAAAGCCGCCGGCATCGTCGTTGCCGACAGCCCCGCCACATTGGGCGAAGCGGTCATGGAAGCGATCAAGAACGGCTAATCCCGTCGGGGCACAGATTTTGCGCCCCCTCGCAAACCAATGCTCAGGACCTACCTTGGTCCTGAGCAAAGCCAAAAGCCCCGTGACGGGGACCTGCCAAGCGGGTCTCTCTCACGCAGCTTTTCACACCTGGTCTCGGGAGCCCGTCACATGAACGACCAAAGCCCTAACGACACTTTCCATGCCTCTTCCTTCATGCAGGGGCATAATGCGGAATATCTAGAGCAGATGTATGCCCGGTACGCCAATGATCCCAATGCGGTCGATGAAGCGTGGCAAGAGTTTTTCCGCGCACTTGGTGATGCGGACCTAGACGTTAAGGCCGAGGCCTCCGGCCCCTCTTGGGGGCGCAACGATTGGCCTCCCGTCCCCAATGACGATCTGACTTCTGCGTTGACCGGCGAATGGGCCGTACCTGCCGAGGCCAAAGGCGCAGGCGACAAGATCAAAGCCAAAGCATCGGAAAAAGGTGTCGAACTGTCAGATGACGCGGTCAAGCGCGCCGTGTTAGACAGCATCCGCGCATTGATGATCATCCGCGCATACCGTATTCGCGGCCACCTTGCGGCCGATCTCGATCCGCTTGGCCTGCACGGGCGGGATGCGCATCCCGAGCTGGATCCCAAAGCCTATGGTTTCAGCGAAGCGGACATGGACCGCCCCATCTTTATTGATCAGGTGCTCGGCCTGCAAATCGCCTCGCTGCGCCAGATCATGGATATCGTCAAACGCACTTATTGCGGCACGTTTGCATTGCAGTACATGCATATTTCGAACCCTGAAGAGGCCGGTTGGCTCAAAGAGCGGATCGAAGGCTATGGCAAAGAGATCCAGTTCACCCGCGAGGGCCGCAAGGCGATTTTGAACAAATTGGTCGAGGCCGAAGGCTTTGAGAAATTCCTCCATGTCAAATACATGGGCACCAAACGCTTTGGTCTTGATGGTGGCGAAAGCCTCATCCCCGCGATGGAGCAGATCATCAAACGCGGCGGCAATCTGGGCGTTCAGGACATCGTCGTCGGCATGCCCCACCGCGGGCGTTTGTCGGTTCTGGCCAATGTTATGGGCAAACCTTACCGCGCGATCTTCAACGAATTTCAGGGCGGCAGCTTCAAACCCGAAGACGTCGACGGCTCGGGCGATGTGAAATACCACCTCGGCGCCTCGTCCGACCGCGAATTTGACGGCAACACCGTGCACCTGTCGCTGACGGCAAACCCGTCGCATCTTGAGGCCGTGAACCCCGTTGTTCTGGGCAAGGTCCGCGCCAAACAAGCGCAATTGCAAGATGCCGACCGCACGGCTGTGTTGCCGATCCTGTTGCATGGCGATGCGGCCTTTGCGGGGCAGGGCGTTGTGGCCGAATGCTTTGGTCTTTCGGGCCTTGTCGGACACCGCACCGGCGGCACCATCCATATCGTTGTGAACAACCAGATCGGATTTACCACCGCGCCGCATTTCTCGCGTTCGTCCCCCTATCCGACCGATATTGCATTGATGGTCGAAGCGCCGATTTTCCATGTCAACGGCGACGATCCCGAAGCCGTGGTGCATGCCGCGCGCGTCGCCACCGAGTTCCGCCAGAAATTCCACAAAGATGTGGTTCTGGATATCTTCTGTTATCGCCGGTTCGGGCATAACGAGGGCGACGAGCCCATGTTCACCAACCCGATCATGTACAACCAGATCAAGCGCCACAAAACCACGCTGTCGCTTTACACCGAGCGCCTTGTCGCTGACGGCCTCATCCCCGAGGGCGAGATCGAAGACATGAAGGCGGCCTTCCAAGCCTATCTCAACGACGAATTCGAGGCCGGCAAGGAATACAAACCCAACAAGGCCGATTGGCTTGACGGGCGCTGGTCGCATCTCAATCGCGAGGGCGAAGAATATCAACGCGGCGAAACGTCCATTTCGCCCGAAACTTTGGCCGAAGTGGGCAACGGGCTGACCTCCGTTCCCGATGGGTTCCCGGTCCACAAAACCGTGGGCCGTTTGCTCGACGCCAAAAAGGCCATGTTCGACAGCGGCAAAGGCTTTGATTGGGCCACCGGCGAAGCTTTGGCCTTTGGCTCGCTTTTGACCGAAGGCTACCCCGTACGCCTTTCCGGTCAGGACAGCACCCGCGGCACATTCAGCCAACGCCACTCTGCCTTTATCAACCAAGAGACCGAAGAGCGCTACTATCCGCTCAACGCGATCCGCGAAGGTCAGGCGCGTTATGAAGTCATCGATTCGATGCTGTCGGAATATGCGGTTCTGGGCTTTGAATACGGCTATTCTCTGTCGGAACCCAACGCCTTGGTGATGTGGGAAGCGCAGTTCGGCGATTTCGCCAATGGCGCGCAGATCATGTTTGACCAATTCATCTCGTCCGGCGAAAGCAAATGGCTGCGCATGTCGGGCCTTGTGATGCTGCTCCCGCACGGGTTCGAAGGACAGGGGCCAGAACATTCGTCCGCGCGCCTCGAACGGTTCTTGCAAATGTGCGGCGGTGACAACTGGATCGTGGCCAATTGCACCACACCTGCGAACTACTTCCACATCCTGCGCCGCCAATTGCACCGCAGCTATCGCAAGCCGCTCGTCCTGATGACGCCGAAATCCTTGCTGCGCCACAAATTGGCCGTCTCAACGGCAGATGACTTCACCACCGGAAGCAGCTTCCACCGCGTGCTTTGGGATGATGCCGAAAAGGGCAGCTCGGACACCAAACTGGTCAAGGACAAAGACATCAAACGGGTCGTCATGTGTTCGGGCAAGGTCTACTATGACCTGCTTGAGGAACGCGATGCCCGTGGGATCGACGATGTCTACCTGCTGCGGATCGAGCAATTCTATCCCTTCCCCGCCATGTCTCTCGTGCATGAATTGGAACGCTTCAAAGGCGCCGAAATGGTGTGGTGTCAGGAAGAGCCGAAAAACCAAGGCGCATGGACCTTCATCGAGCCGAATATCGAATGGGCGCTTGGCCGGATCAAAGCCAAGCATGGCCGCCCCTCCTATGCGGGCCGTCCGGCCTCTGCCTCGCCGGCCACCGGCCTTGCCACGCAACACAAGAAACAACAAGCAGCGCTGATCGACGCTGCGCTGACCATCGAAGGGAAATAAACCATGACCACCGAAGTCCGCGTCCCCACACTTGGCGAATCCGTGACCGAAGCCACTGTGGCCACTTGGTTCAAGAAACCCGGCGATCCGGTCGCTGCAGATGAGATGCTGTGCGAGTTGGAAACCGATAAGGTGACCGTCGAAGTGCCCGCGCCCGCTGCAGGCACCATGGGCGAAATTGTCGCCGCCGAAGGCGAAACCGTTGGCGTAGATGCGCTTTTGGCCACGATCACCGAAGGCGAAGGCGCGGCCCCTGCCCCCGCCAAATCCGACAGCAAAGCCGCAGCACCCGCCGCCGAAGCCTCCGATGAGGCCGTGGATGTGATGGTCCCCACCTTGGGCGAAAGCGTCACCGAAGCGACCGTCTCCACATGGTTTAAAAAGGTCGGCGACACCGTGGCGCAGGACGAAATGCTCTGCGAACTCGAAACGGATAAAGTCTCGGTCGAAGTGCCCGCGCCTGCTGCGGGTGTTTTGACCGAAATCACCGCTGCGGAAGGCGCGACTGTCGATGCGGCGGCAAAGCTCGGCGTGATTTCCGGTTCTGCCGGTGCGGCGGCATCGGCCCCGGCAGCGGCCCCCGCGACGGCGACCCCTGCGGTGGCGTCGGGCGGCAAGGACATCGAGGATGCTCCGGCAGCCAAGAAAGCCATGGCCGAAGCCGGCATCAACCGCGACGCGGTGACCGGATCGGGCCGTGATGGCCGCGTGATGAAAGAAGACGTCGCCAAGGCCATCGCCGCCGGTGCCAATGCCGCGCCTGCCCCTGCCGCCGCCGCGCCGCGTGCGCCGGTGTCCTCCGATGATGCCGCACGCGAAGAGCGCGTGAAGATGACGCGTCTGCGCCAAACCATCGCGCGCCGCCTCAAGGACAGCCAAAACACCGCCGCCATGCTCACCACCTTTAATGAGGTGGACATGACCGAGGTGATGGCCCTGCGCAACGAATACAAAGATCTGTTCTTGAAAAAGCACGGCGTCAAACTCGGCTTCATGTCCTTCTTCACCAAGGCCTGCGTGCATGCCCTCAAAGAGGTGCCGGAAGTGAACGCCGAAATCGACGGCACCGATGTGGTCTATAAAAACTTTGTCCATATGGGGATCGCTGCGGGCACGCCCACGGGCCTTGTGGTGCCGGTGATCCGTGACGCCGATGCGATGTCCTTTGCCGAGATCGAGAAAGCCATCGCCGAAAAAGGCGCCCGTGCCCGTGATGGCAAACTGTCCATGGCCGAAATGCAGGGCGGCACCTTCACCATCTCCAACGGCGGCGTCTACGGGTCGCTGATGTCCTCGCCGATCCTCAACCCGCCGCAATCGGGCATCCTCGGCATGCACAAAATCCAAGACCGCCCCATGGCCATCAACGGCGAGGTCGTGATCCGCCCGATGATGTATCTGGCGCTCTCCTATGACCACCGCATCGTTGACGGCAAAGGCGCGGTGACCTTCCTCGTGCGCGTCAAAGAAGCGCTCGAAGATCCGCGCCGGTTGTTGATGGATCTGTAAGGTCCATAGCGACGATCGCATTACTCGACCTCTGGTATCAGCGTGATAAATGAGGTCGGGTAATTTCTTCCCGATGTACCGAGAACACATAGGTTCTGTACAAGGAATTGGCGGCAATGACAGATATTGAGATAAGTGAAGTCGTCATTGCGAAGATCATCGCACCATTGATCGAATGGGGAATCCAAGACCCACAAATGAGTTTTGATGAACTTGAACTAGACCCCGAAAAGTTTGTTTCATTCTTTTCCCCTTGCATCAATCGGCTCGCACGCGAAGGCATAATCAGAACAGATAGTGTCCGCCGTGAGGTCAGTGGATCAGCATCCGGTATCGTTTCACGGCCTGTTTCAACCTCTTTTGGGTTTTCTCCACTTGGTCGCCAAAGACATTTGGGTGACGCAGAAAGAAGCCTCTCAGAACCCGTCCAAACGGACAGTCAGAGTGCCGAGAATTACTCCAATGCAGGCCGTTTTACCGGCGGCCTTCTTGGCGGTTTCGCGAGGTCGATCGGATCATGATATCACCCCGCCCCAGCGACCCTCGTGACGAAATGCTCCGGACCAATCTGGCGCAGCGGGCCTATTATGACCAAACCGACGGCGGCGCAATTTCCGAGATCAACAGCCCCGCAACCAACCTGTGGCGTTGGCTGCGGGCGCGGGCCAGCGCGGCGGTTTCAGATGATATGCGGGCAGAGTTTTATGCCAAACACCGCGACTGGATCGGGGATCTTTCCGGCAAGAAGGTATTGGAGCTGGGTTGCGGCACCGGCACGGCCTTATCTGAATACCTCGCCGATCATGCCGGTGAATACCACGCGATTGATCTGAGCCCGATGCAGGTAGAAGAGTTGAAAACCCGCCTCGGGGCGCGGCAGAACACCTATTTCCACAGCGGCGACATTTTGGATGACACGCTCACCGAAACCGGTTTTGATGTGATCTACGCCCATTCGGTGTTTCATCATTTCCGCCATATCGAGGTGCTGTTCGACCGGATTGACGCGCTCGCGGCACGGAACGCCAAAATCATCACCCTCGACCCGCTGCAAAGCTGGCTGCCCGCCCGCGCCTTTCGTGCGGCCTTTCGCCCGTTTCAAACCGATGCCGCATGGGAATTTCCCTTTGATGCCGCCACGCTGCGCCAGATCGAGAAGCGCTTCATTGCCGAACGCTCCATCGGACTGTTCCAACGCGCCAAATACGCGCTTATCCTTGGGATGATCTCGCCCCGTCTGGGTGCGCGGTTTGGCGACCGTTGGTATGGCACCGACCTTGATCGCGACACCACTGGCAGTGCGATGAACAAACGCAGTGCGATCCAGATCAGCTACCTGCTGCGCCCTCGAAAAGGAACCAACCCATGACCTTCGAACTCACCATCCTCGCCCTCGCGGGCCTTTTGCATATCGGGCAATTTGCCTTCGCCTCCTACCGGGCCAATGTCGATGTCGGAACCGAATATAGCCTCGGCCCCCGCGACCACATGCCCACGCAGCAAATGCGCCCGGCCACCGCCCGTTTGATGCGCGCCTATGACAACAGCGCGGTGATGCTGCCGCTTTTTGGCCTGGCCATGATGCTCATCGCGGTGACCGATCAATCCACGATGGTGACCAAATCCGCCGCCGCCATCTACCTCGCGGCGCGCGTGCTTTATACGCCGGCCTATGCGCTTGGCTGGCAACCCTGGCGCAGCGTAATTTGGATCGTGGCATTGGCCTGCTGCGCCCTGCTCTACTTCGCGGCATTGTTCTAATGCTTTATATTTCCGATACTGATCCAGGGGCAGGCACGGCCTGTTTTTTCGGGGGCATCGCCCCCGAGACCCCGGATCAACACATGCTATTCTGACCCAAGGAGAACCCCATGGCGAATTACGATGCGATCATCATTGGTGCAGGCCCCGGCGGCTATGTCGCGGCCATCCGCTGCGCACAGCTTGGCCTCAAGGTGGCCTGTGTCGAGGGGCGCGAAACCCTTGGCGGTACCTGCCTGAACGTCGGCTGCATCCCCTCCAAGGCGATGCTTCATGCCAGCCATATGTTGCACGAAGCCGAGCATAATTTTGCGAAAATGGGCCTCAAGGGAAAATCCCCTTCCGTCGATTTCAAACAGATGCTCGCCTACAAAGACGAAACCGTCGAGGGCAACACCAAGGGCATCGAGTTCTTGTTCAAAAAGAACAAAGTCGATTGGATCAAAGGGTGGGCAACCATTCCCGCCGCAGGTCAGGTCAAGGTCGGCGAAGAGGTGCACAACGCCAAGAACATCATCGTTGCCACCGGATCCGAAGCCTCGTCCCTGCCCGGTGTCGAGATCGACGAGAAAATCGTAATTTCCTCCACCGGCGCGCTTGAACTGCCCAAGGTGCCGAAAAAAATGGTCGTGATCGGCGCCGGTGTTATCGGGCTCGAACTTGGCTCGGTTTACAAACGCCTCGGCTCCGACGTGACGGTGATCGAATACATGGATGTCGTCACCCCCGGCATGGACGGCGAGGTGCAAAAAACCTTCCAACGCATGCTGAAAAAGCAAGGGCTTGAGTTCATCATGGGCGCGGCGGTCCAGGGCGTCGAGGCCACGAAAACCAAAGCCAAAGTCACCTACAAGCTGAAGAAAGACGACAGTGAAACAACGGTCGACGCCGATGTCGTTCTCGTTGCCACCGGCCGCCGCCCTTACGTGGACGGCCTTGGGCTTGAGGCACTCGGCGTTGAAATGACCCAGCGCGGCCAGATCAAGACTGATGACCACTGGGCCACCAACGTCAAAGGCCTCTATGCCATTGGCGATGTGATCGAGGGTCCGATGTTGGCCCACAAAGCCGAAGACGAGGGCATGGCCTGCGCCGAAGTTCTGGCCGGCAACCATGGCCATGTGAATTACGGCGTCATCCCCGGCGTGATCTACACCCATCCTGAGGTCGCCTCGGTTGGTGCCACCGAAGAGCAACTCAAAGAAGCGGGCCGCGCTTATAAGGTTGGCAAATTCCCCTTCATGGGCAACGCCCGCGCCAAAGCCGTGTTCGCCGGTGACGGTTTTGTAAAACTTCTGGCCGACAAGGACACCGACCGCGTGCTTGGATGTCATATCATTGGCCCCGGCGCCGGCGATTTGATCCACGAGATTTGCGTTGCGATGGAATTTGGCGCTTCGGCACAGGATGTGGCCTTGACCTGCCACGCCCACCCGACGTTTTCCGAAGCCGTGCGCGAAGCCGCTCTGGCCTGCGGTGACGGGGCGATCCACGCCTGAATTCACTCCCACACATATGCAAAAGGCCGGAGCATCCCTCCGGCCTTTTCTATTTCGGGCGCGTCATTTTGCGGCCCATGGTGCCCAGTACGTTACCAAAGCGTCTCGCCGGCGCGTTTGGGATAATTCTTATCCCAATCCTCGGCGCCGATTTCACCGTCAGTCATTTCCGACAGGATTTGCCCAAGGGTCGGCACCAACGCTTTGTCGTTGCGCGCCCAAAGCCCGGACCGCATCAGGGCTTTCGGGCATTGCGAGTAGACTTCGGCAATCTCAACCACCGTGACGGTCGCCGGATGGGTGGCGCGTTGGGTAAACTTTTCGCGCAGAGCCATATCATCGCTGACCCATGCGCGGCCATTGATCCGCACCACCGTGTTTTCACCCGGCACCATAAACATCAACGACACCCGCCCATCCAAAACGATATTACGCAATGAATCCAAACGGTTGTTGCCGCGCCAATCGGGAATCGCTACATGACCGGGGTCCAATTCCAATACCACGGGGCCATCATCGCCGCGCGGGCTGGCATCGGTGCCCTGTGGCCCGACCGTGGCCAAGACACAAAAACGCGCCGCCTCGATCCATCTGCGATACATCGGTGTCAGCCGTTTGGCGACCTTGCGCACCGCCGCTTGCGAAGGGACGCCATAGAGCGCCTCCAACGCCGCGATTGTCTCAATCTTTGGCATCGGGCCGTCCTTGCCGCGCCTCGGCCATCAAGGCATCGGAACGGGTTTCGATCGTTTGCTCGAGCTGCTGCATAAACGCGCGCCGCTCCAGCCCCTTCGGGATTGCTGGCAGAAAATCGACCACCGCCAGACCCGGTTTGCGATAAATCCCGCGCCGTGGCCAAAACACACCGGCATTGGTGGCGACGGGCACCACATCTTGATCCAAATCCGTATAAAGCACCGCCGTGCCGACCTTATAGGGCACATCTGCCCCCGGTGCGACGCGGGTGCCCTGCGGGTAAATGACCAATTGCCCCGGATTGGTGAGCCCCGCCGCCACATCCGCAACCATCTTCTTGATCGCCGCGCCGCGTTTGCCACGGCTCACGGGCACACAGCCAATACGATAGGCATATTGCCCAATGATCGGCGTATAGAGGATTTCCTTTTTCATGATAAATTTGGCCGCCGGCACAGCGTCAAAGATCATCAGAATATCAAAGAACGATTGATGCTTGGCTGCGACCATGACCTCACCCGTGGGCGGTGTGCCGCGCACTTCGCTGCGCAATCCGACCATCCACGCTGCGCTCCACCGGATCCAACGGCAATAGGATTTGCACGCAAGGAAAGCGCCGCGGGCGCTGAACAAAGTCCACGGCAGGAACACAATCCCCAACACCAACATCGACAGATATAGGTTGATCTCGAAGATCAGAGAGCGGAGCCATTGCAAAGCGTAGCGCATATTAGGGAAGCTCCTTAAGTGTCTTGGTGGCTGCCGCGCGGGTGGCCAGAAACCCGACCAAAGCTGCCGCCGGCGGGATCATCAACGGGGTAAACCAATGCAGACCCTGAAACCCGAGGCCGGTCAAGAACCCGCCGTCCGTTTGGGCCGAGGGTAAAAGCATCACCGCGAGGATCCCTGCTGCGGTGCCCGCTGCTGCGCCGCCCAACGCGCGCAGGGTGAACCGGCGCACGAAGGCCTGCGCGATATACCCGTCACGCGCCCCGACAAGCCGCATCACGGCGATCACCTGGGCATTTGCTGCCAAAGCCGCATTCGCCGCCAATGTGATCATTGCCGCCATCGCGCCGCCGATCAACAGGATCGACACCCACCCCAAGAGCCGCAACCTTGACGCCGCCCGCACCATCGGCACCCGCCAACGGGTGTGATCGTCCAGAACCGCACCGGGCACTTCCCCCGCAAGCCGCAACCGAAGCCCCTGCGCATCGTATCCGTCTGCGGTCTCTGTGATGTCGATGAGTTGCGGGATCGGCAATTGATCCACCGGCATATCGGGACCAAACCATGGCTCCAGCAAGGCGCGCTGCTCCTCATCGCTCAGTGGCCGCGCCGAGGCAACACCCGGGGTGGTTTGCAAGACCCGCAATGCGGCTTCGGTTTGGGCTTGGATTTGATCGGCGGGGGCGGAAATCCGCAGCGTCGAGGATCGGGTCAATTCTTCGCCCCAGCGATCCGCAAGCCGCCCTGTCGCCAGTGAAAGCGCCAAAGCAAAGACCGCCAAAAACGCCATTGCCGCCGCCGCAAACAGGGTCAACCGCGCGGTAAATCCGGTTGGCGGCACCACGCGGTCGGCTTGCCGGTCCCCCGCCGCAAAGGCCAATAGCGCCGAAACCATGTTCACAAATCCGCTCCGGCCAATTGCAATCGCCGCTGGGCGATCCGCAACACCCGCGCCTGCACTTGGCTTTTGGCGGCGCGGATCAGGTTCATATCATGAGTCGCGATCATGATCGTTTTCCCCATCTTATTAAGCTCTATCAACAGCTTGAGGAGTCTTTGCGACATTTCCCAATCGACGTTCCCGGTCGGTTCATCGGCCAAAACCACATCCGGTGACATAATCACCGCCCGTGCCAAAGCGGCGCGTTGACGTTCCCCGCCCGACAATTCCGGCGGCAGGGCGGCGCTGCGCGAGGTCAAGCCAACCCAGCCCAACAGTTCTTTGAGGTTCGCGGCCTCGGCCAATGTATCGCGCCCCGATACAGTAAGCGGCAGCGCGACATTATCGGCCAGAGGCAAGTGATCGAGAAACTGGCAATCCTGATGCACCACGCCAATGCGCCGCCGCGCCAAGGCGGCGTCATCACGGGTCATGGCGCGCACATCGGTGTCGAACAAACGCGCGTGACCTGCCGTCGGGATCAATGCGCCATAACACAATTTCAAAAACGTAGTTTTGCCCGCACCGCTGGGACCAGTCAGAAAATGAAACGATCCGGGGGCCAATTTCAACGAAATGTCGGTCAACAACTCGCCGCCGCCATAGCTATAGGCCACATTCTCTAGCTCAATCACGCCGCGCGTCCCCTCGCCCCGCCATTGCACGCGCGGCTCCCAATCTCTGCGTCTCGCAGTATCCGCGCCTGTTGTGCCTCAGACACGCCATATATTCAATCCACAGGTGTTGCATTTCCTTTGCTCTTTTCCGTTGCAGTGAAACGCTCTAAGGTTAACGTTACAGCAGCAGGTAGAGCCGGAGAACGCGGCGTGGGGGCGAAATGCGGTTAGTATGCCCGAATTGTGGGGCACAATATGAAGTTCCGGAGGATGTTATTCCGGAAAACGGCCGCGATGTGCAATGCTCGAGCTGCGGCGATACATGGTTCCAACAACACCCCGATCAAATCAATGCCGCCGCCGAAGAGGCCGCGCAGGCCGCCGAGCGCGCAAGCTTCGTCGATCCCGTCGAGGTGACGACGCCCGATGACACCCAAGAGGATCAAGACGATTGGACCGGTGAGGGCATCGAAACTTTGGAAGACAATGCCCCCGATTACGAGGTGAGCGAGGATTCCCAAGACGACAGCGCGCAAGAAGAGCAAGCGCCCTTCATCGAAATCGCCGACGACACGCTCCCCGCCGAGGCGCCGAACGCCACCGAGGCTGAGACTGACACTGCGCTCCCTGCGGAAGATCACACCGACGAGGAAGCCACCGGTCACACCGAGGAAGAAATCATCACTTGGGTGCCGCCCGAAGACGACTATTACGAAGATGAGACCGGCGCCGACGAAGGCCAAGGCCACCCGCCGCTGCAAGACCCTCCCGCGCCACCGCGCCGTGAACTCGATCCCTCGGTCGCCGAGCTTTTACGTGAAGAAGCCGCCCGGGAAACCCGGGCCCGTGCCGCCGAAAATGGCAGCGATTTCGAAAGCCAGGGCGATCTCGGTCTCGAAGAGCCCTCCGGTGAAACCGGCCGCCGCGAACGCGAAGCACAATTGCGCATGGCGCGAATGCGCGGCGAACCCGAACCCGCACCTGAACACGCGGCCACCGTGAGCGCCGTGGGCGGGTCTCGCCGAGATCTGCTCCCCGACATCGAAGAGATCAACTCGACGCTTCGCTCTTCACGGGACCGCCGCCCAGCGTCCGCCGATGATCAGGAAGGCGCGCTGACACAACCATCCCAAAAACGCGGATTCCTCTCCGGCTTTGGGATGACGCTGCTCATTACGGTGGTGCTGATCGTGATCTATGCCAATGCAGGACGGATTTCCGCCGCTCTTCCGGTCTTGGCCCCCGTGGTCAACGGATATGCCGCCAAAGTTGACGACGCCCGCGCGTGGTTGGACGACAAAATGGTCGCCATGATGACAAGTATGGATGGTATGGCAGGCGCACCGCAACCTGCCGTTCGCGAAACCAAAAACTGACGCCGTGCGCCCCGCGCCCATCTGGACCCGCAGAAGCTCCGCCGCGCGCAGCAATGGCAGCATCCCATAGAAGAGGGTGGTGCCCCATATCGCCGCGCCTTTCTTCAGGACTGTGGACATCCGGCCGCCCGCATGGACGGACTGCGCCCGCTTAGACCGCGCCGTCTCTCACACCGCGCCGCCATCGCCACGCACCCCCTGCACGGCAGCAGCGCATCTAAAACCGCTCGAGCAACCGTTTGAAATAGTCGCGTTCTTTTTCCGGTCGGGACAACTCTCCGGCGCGCCGCCTTAAGTCGTCCAGCAACTCAAGCGCTTGTCCGTAGGCATCAGGATCATAGCCACGCCCGCCATCGGCGTCAGACGAGGTGCTCCCCTGCATCCGGCCCAAAGGATCACGGCCGCCGCTTTGCCCTCCTTGGCCTTCGCCTTGGGCCTGTTGTTGCCCGCGTTCGCCCGCCCCAGAGGACTCGGCCATTGCCTCCCCCAGATTACGTATTCCATCCCGCAGCCCATCCATGGCCTCGGCTTGGCGGTTGATGGCCTCGGCCAGATCGCCTTCACGCAGCGCCTCTTCCGCCCCCTCCATCGCCTCGCCTGCACGGTCTAGAGCCTCGCGCGCCGCCTCCCCGCCTTCGGTGCCCGCTTGCGGTAAATTGCTACGTTGGCGGCTCAGCTCCTGACGCAAGCTGCGTTGCCGGTCGGACAGGTTTTCCGCCAAATCCTGCGAACCACCCTGCCCCTCCTGACCCATTCCGCCGGAGCCACCATTGCCCGCCTGACCGGATTGGCCTTCTCCGCCCTGTCCGTTTTCCCCCGGCTGATCTGATTGTCCTGACTCGCCCGTTTGACCTTGCTGGCCCTGTTGTTGACCCGGGTTGAATTGATCTTGCAAATCGCGGAACGCTTGATCGGACAAGGATTGTTGATCGCGCAATGTATCCGACAGGCCGTCCATGGCCTGTGCGCCCGGCGATTGCATGCCTTGTCCCTGACCCTGCGCAATCCGCATATTCTCAAGCAGCTCTTGCAGTTCGGCCAAAGCCTGCTGCGCTTCCGCCATGCGGCCCTGCTCCATCAACTCCTGAATCCGGTCCATCATTTTTTGCAGATCGTTTTGCGTCATCTGCATGCTGCCACCGTTTTGTGCGCTTTGCGGCGCTTCGGATTGCTCGTTCTGCTCACGGGCCAATTGGCGCATATAATCGGCGGTGGCATCGCGCAACTCTTGCATCAACTCTGCGATTTCATTCTCGCTGGCACCGCGCTTCATCGCTTCGGACAAACGGTCTTGCGCACGCTTCATCCGCGCCCGCGCATCTTCCAAATCCCCCTCTTCCAGCTGTAGGGCCAAGGCCCACATCGCCTCGGCAATCTCGTCGCGGGCGTCGTCTTCCAGTTCACCCGCCACAAGCGCCGCCTCAAGTCGCCGTAAAATCATGCGCAATTGCAAATAATCACCATCATCGCGAAACAACCCTTCAGGCTCGTAAGACATGGCGCGCAAAAGCTGTGCCGTGCGCGGTGCATTCACCCGCGTCCACAAAAGATCACGCCGCAACTCAATCACGGCAGCCGCCAAAGGATCAAAGAACCGCCGCGCCGAAAGCCGCATCGCCGCCGCATCACTCGCGCCCTCTTGGCCTACCGCATCGGTGGCATAAAGCGTCACCCGCACCGGCAAATTGGCCCAAGCGTGTTTCGAATAATTCTCGATCAGGTTTTCTTCGAACGCTGCCCGGTTGCCCGTGATCGGCATTGGCAACTGTGCCTCAATTGGCGCGCGCGGCTCCGGCGTGGCGGCCAGACCATACCGCCGGTTCAGCGCCTCCAGATCCAGCGCGATCACCGCGCGGCCCGAGATCACGCCATAGTCGTCCGCCGCCTCGAACGGCAGCGTGGTTTCGCCGCGCATCGACACATCGGCAGGGGCGGTTATGCGCACCTGCGGCGCAGTATCCGGCGTCACATCAATATCCCAAATCCGTCCGCCGGCGCCGTTGATTGCCAATTCTCCGCTTTGTCCGACGGTAAATTCCTGCGCCGGATCTGAGGCCGCCGGCACAGCATCGCGGCGCTTCGATACGGTTTCCGACAGGCTCAACGCGCCGACCTCGCCATAGAACCGCAAGGTGATGCGGCTACCTTGTGGCGCTTTCATCGTGCCGGCGGGGATGTCCGGCAAATACAGCACCGGCAATCCGGTATAGGGCGGCGGCGCGAGCCAGCCCTCCCATGTCGGCCCAGAGGCCAGAGCTGCGCCGCCTCCCGGCCCCATGCCCGCCACCGATCGGACCCGCCAGAACGATCCAAACAGCAACCCGAGAAGGAGCAACAACAAAGCCACATAGCGCAACCCGAAAGGATCGCGCCGCGACAAGCGCACATCGCCCGGCACCGGTTTCACGCCTTTAGTACGCTCGGCCATCCGCGATTGATGCGCGGCCCAAAGCGCCGCACTGGCGGCATCTGCGGCCATCGCGGGCCGGTCGGCAAGCGCCTGCAATGGACGCCCGGCCAAACTGGCATCCAACCGCGCCAGCGCCTCGGCCCGCGTCGGAAACCGAAAACGCAGCGCCCCGCGCCCCGCAAACCACAAGGCCCCAAGCACCGCCAATACCGTCAGAGCCCAAACCACTTCGACCGGCAGCACCTCGTGCAGCCCAAGCATCAGCGCCCCAAGCGCCGCGACCAGAACTGACCAAAGTGGCCAAAACGCCTTGGCCCCGCGCTCGGCAAACAAGCCCGCACGGGTGAGGGCCAAAGGCCACCGAAGCGCCTTGAGCGCCGTATCCAAAGGAGGTTTCGCTCCGCTCATGCCGTCCTTTCAGCCCCTCAAAACGGAGCATCCCGCAGCACCCACCCGAGGAAGAATCAAACGGCGACGCGGGGTTCCCCCCGAGCTTATGCGCCCGTTTCCGATCCGGCTAGAGCCACGCAGGGAGCGTATCGCGATTTATGATCTCTTCATAGGTTGGACGTGGGCGGATGACGGCAAATTGATCCCCCTTGACCAAGACCTCGGGGATCAGGGGGCGGGTGTTATATTCGCTCGACATCACGGCACCATACGCCCCCGCCGAGCGGAATGCGATCAAGTCCCCCGCCGCAAGGGTCGGCATATCGCGGCCCTTGGCAAAGGTATCGCCGCTTTCGCACACCGGACCGACGATGTCATATGTCGCGCCCTCAAGCCCCGGAGCCGGTTCAACAACCGGTATGATATCGTGATAAGCCTCATACATCGCCGGGCGGATCAAATCGTTCATCGCGCCATCGATGATTAGAAATTCGCGATCCTCACCTTGCTTCACATAGATCACTTCGCTGACCAGAATTCCCGCGTTCCCCGCCACCAAACGCCCCGGCTCGATCTCGATCTCACACCCCAGATGCCCGAGAGTTTCCTTGACCATCGCGCCGTATTCGACAGGCAGCGGCGGCGCCGTATTTGAGCGCTCATAAGGTATACCCAAACCACCGCCCAGATCGAGGCGCGTGATCGTATGACCATCGCTGCGCAGGGCTTCGGTCAATTCCGCAACCTTTTGATAGGCAAGGCGAAACGGCTCAAGGTCGGTCAACTGGCTACCGATATGCACGTCGATCCCAATGACTTTCAACCCCGTCAAAGACGCGGCATGAGCGTAGACGTCGCGGGCGCGGCTGATCGGAATGCCAAATTTGTTTTCCGATTTTCCCGTGGCGATTTTCGCATGGGTTTTCGCATCCACATCGGGGTTCACCCGCACCGTGATCGGGGCAATGACGCCAAGCTCCAAGGCCACCGCGTTGAGCGCCTCCATCTCCGGTTCGCTCTCGACGTTGAACTGGCGGATGCCGCCGGTCAGCGCCATGCGCATCTCGTCGCGGGTTTTGCCGACGCCGGAAAACACGATGCGGTCACCGGGGATACCGGCGGCGCGCGCGCGGGCATATTCGCCGCCCGACACCACATCCATCCCCGCGCCCAAATCGCCCAATGTCTTGAGGATCGCTTGGTTCGAGGCGGCTTTCATCGCGTAGCACACCAGATGATCCATCCCTTCCAAAGCCTCGTCAAACAGGCGGAAATGCCGTTCAAACGTCGCGGTGGAATAGAGATAAAACGGCGTGCCAACAGTGGCGGCAATCTCGGCCACGGGAACGTCTTCGGCAAAAAGCGTGCCGTCGCGGTATAGAAAATGATCCATGAGAAGGCTCCTGAGAAGTCGGGCAGAGGCGGTTAAACCGGCCGTGTGCGCAAAAACAGATAAAGCGGCAAGCCGCAGCTGACGCCAATAAGGAAGGTGGCGGGAAGGGCAATAAGTGCCAGAAAATTCCGCCGCACCGAAACCTCGGCAATGATCCAAACCGTCAAGGCAATGGCCGCAATGGTCAGATCCCACACAAGGCCGGATGTGGCGGCATTGGCGTGCCATGCCGTGATCATCGCGGTAATATCAAAACCGTTGCGGCCCAACCACGCGGCAAAATAGGCCATCGGATGCACCGCGCCCCAGATCGCCAACCCGAGGTAAAGCATCCGCAACACGCTCATTTACAGGCCGATCCCGACATTGACGCGGGTGCCGATGCCGACGTTGACGCTGCTATGGGTGTGCACCCCGCCTGCGCCGACGCTAACGCCGGTATTGAGCGACGGGCGAATTGGCGGGCCATCGACACCGCAAGCGCCCAGCGCCGTCAAAGCCAAAAGAACGATCACGGTTCTCATGCCAAAATCTCTTTCCAACGCGCCACTTGCGCACGCACCTGCGCCGGGGCCGTGCCACCGTAGGACATGCGCGAGGCGACGGAATTATGCACCCCAAGCACGCCGAACACCGCTTCGGTAATGCCGCCGTGGACCGATTGCATTTGCGCCAAAGTCAGATCGGGCAAATCCACGCCCGCGCCTTCGGCCATCGCCACCAATGCGCCGGTGACGTGATGCGCATCACGGAACGGCAGGTTCAATTCGCGCACCAGCCAATCGGCCAAATCCGTCGCCGTCGAGAACCCCGATCCGGCAGCGGCTTCAAGGCTGGGCCGGTTGGCGGACATATCGGCAACCATGCCGGTCATCGCCGCCAGCGCCAGCATCAGATTGTCAGCAGCATCGAAGACTTGCTCTTTGTCTTCTTGCATATCCTTGGAATAGGCGAGCGGCAGCCCCTTCATCACCATCATCAAGGCGACATGCGCCCCGAAAATCCGGCCAATTTTGGCACGGATCAATTCCGCCGCATCGGGGTTTTTCTTTTGCGGCATGATCGACGAACCGGTGGAAAACCGATCAGAAAGCGTCACAAACCGGAATTGCGCCGAGGACCAGATCACCAATTCTTCGGCAAAGCGCGACAGATGCATGGCGCAGATCGACGCGCAGGACAGGAATTCCAACGCAAAATCGCGGTCCGACACCGCATCCAAAGAATTCGCCGCCGGACGGTCAAAGCCCAGCGCCTTGGCGGTCATCTCGCGGTCAATCGGAAAAGACGTGCCCGCCAAGGCCGCCGCCCCAAGGGGAGATTCGTTCATCCGCGCCCGTGCATCCTTGAACCGCGACATATCACGGCCCAACATCTCCACATAGGCCATCATATGGTGGCCCCACGTCACCGGCTGCGCGGTTTGCAGATGGGTGAATCCGGGCATAACCCAATCGGCACCTGCTTCGGCTTGAGCCAAAAGCGCGCGGATCAAGGCGTCGATGCCTTCTATGGCCGCATCCATCTGGTCGCGGACCCACAATTTGAAATCGGTCGCCACCTGATCATTGCGCGAACGGCCGGTGTGCAAACGCCCCGCCGGTTCGCCGATGATCTCTTTCAAACGCGCTTCGACATTCATATGAATGTCTTCAAGCGCGGTGGAAAATTCGAACGTGCCGCCTTCGATTTCTGACAAGACCGTGAGCAGGCCTTCCCTCATCGTCTCGGCGTCTTTATCAGTGACAATGCCCGTCGCCGCCAACATCGCGGCATGGGCCCGAGAGCCGGCGATATCTTGGGGGGCCATTCGTTGATCATATGAGATCGAGGCATTGATGGCCTCCATGATCGCATCGGGTCCAGCGGCAAAACGGCCGCCCCACATCTGGTTCGAGGTTTTTTCGGTCATAGCGCGCAGCACCCTTGGGAGGCAAAATGAAATTCAATCGGTCCGCAGTGGTTTATACGGCCCTCGCCTTGGGTGCAATTGCAGCAATCGGCTTTGTCGCGCTGCAAGACCCCGCAAGCAACTCCGCCCCCGCAGATTACAGCGCGCTTGAAGCCTTGCGCGCCGGTGAGATGAAAAAACTGGCCTTTGCGCCCGCGCCCAAAGCCGTCTCGACCCAAGCCTTCACCCGCAAGGACGGATCGACAGGCACGTTGGCAGAGTATCAAGGGAAGGTGACGGTATTGAACTTTTGGGCCACATGGTGCGCGCCCTGCCGCAAGGAAATGCCAAGCCTCGCCGCGCTGCAATCGCAGATGGGCGACCAAATCAACGTGGTGACATTGGCCACGGGGCGCAATCCACCGCCCGCGATTGATGCCTTCCTAACCGAGGTTGGCGCAGTGAACTTGCCGCGCCACCGCGACCCCAAGAGCGCGATTGCGCGCGATATGGCGGTTTTGGGCCTGCCGATCACGGTGATACTCGACGCCAACGGCATGGAAATCGCCCGCCTGACCGGCGACGCCGATTGGGCCTCAGGCAGCGCCAAGGCGATCCTCGCCGCATTGGCCGATCCGGAGCAATACCCCTAATACCCCTAGATCTTGCTCCAATCGGGCGCATCTACTGCCATCGCAGCGGTGCGATCATGGGCCGAGCAGGTGAGCACATGATCATTGACCATACCGACAGCCTCCATGAAGGCATAAACAATCGTCGGCCCGCAAAATTTAAATCCACGTTTCTTCAAATCTTTTGAAAGTTTTAGAGAGATTTCTGTGCTGGTGGGCACATCTGCCGCCGTGGCAAAGCGGCTCTGTATAGGCGCGCCGCCGACGTAGGACCACACCCATTTGGCAAAGCCCTCCTCGGCTTCGATGGCCTGCCAGGCACGCGCGTTTCCGATGGTTGCCTCGATCTTGCCGCGATGCCGTATGATGCGCGTATCTTGCACCAATCGCGCCACGTCTTCCGCCCCCCACATGGCGATAATATTCGGGTCAAACCCTTCAAAAGCCTGCCTAAATCCCTCACGCTTCTTAAGAATGGTGATCCAACTCAGCCCCGCTTGGAACCCGTCGAGGATCAGCTTTTCCCAAAGCGCACGACTGTCATATTCCGGCACGCCCCATTCATAATCATGGTAGTCGCGATAGATGTCTTCGGCGCCGACCCATCCACATCGTTTTGTCATTTGCTCTCTCCGATTGCCGTTCACCCCCTATTAACCACAGAACCGTTTTTCGGGCAGGATTAAGAGGTTGTTAGCCATTCATGCGCAAATCTAGGACGGGTGAACTGGGAAGGTAGATCATGAAAAAGCCTACTATTTTTAGCGGAGCCGGGGCAAACACCCCGCAAGCCGATGCGCGCCGCGCAAATATCAAACGCATCCGCGCCAACATTCCTCAGGGACACCACAATCCGCTCGACTATGCGGTGACGTCCCGTGATCGCTCGACCCTGCAAATGGTGCAAGAGGCGGTCGAACACAATCAGGTCATGCTCGCCTATCAACCCGTCGTTCAATCCCTGCAACAAGACAGACCGGCCTTCTACGAAGGGTTGATCCGGGTGCTGGATGAGACCGGGCGTGTGATCCCGGCCGCCGATTTCATCGACTCCATTGAAACCACGGAAACCGGCCGTCTCATTGACTGCCTTGCGCTCGAAAAAGGCCTGCGCACCCTGCACGAGCAACCGCAGATCCGCCTTTCGATCAATATGTCTGCGCGGTCCATCGGCTACCAAAAATGGACCCGCACCCTCAAACGAGGCCTCGACCGTGATCCCACAATTGGCGAACGGTTGATCCTCGAAATCACCGAAAGCAGCGCTATGCTGGTGCCCGAATTGGTGGTCGGCTTCATGTCCAACCTGCAAAATCGCGGCATTTCCTTTGCTTTGGACGATTTCGGCGCAGGCTTCACATCCTTCCGCTACCTCAAGGATTTCTACTTCGACATCCTGAAAGTCGACGGGCAGTTCATTCGAGGCATCAGTGAAGATGCCGACAATCAAGTGATCACCAGAGCACTTTTGTCGATTGCGCAACAATTCGATATGTTCACGGTCGCCGAATGCGTCGAGCGTGCTCCCGATGCTGCCTACCTGACCTCGCTCGGCGTTGATTGTCTCCAAGGGTATTTCTTTGGCGCGCCGACCACCAACCCATCATGGTTGCAACCTATGGCGATGCGCTCCTCCGCCTAACCGCGGCGTGGTTCTTCGACCAAAGACCAATGGGTTGATGCATTCCGTCGCAAGGTGATGACCTTGCCGCAGCGCGGCAAATCCTCTATCTCTTTTCTATCCGGCGCGCGCCGGTGGTATGTGAAACCATATCATGGACGTGCAAACGCCGCGCAATCAGGTGGAGAAAATCACATGACCAACGTAGTTATCGCATCCGCAGCCCGCACGGGTGTCGGCTCTTTTGGCGGATCATTTGCCAACACGCCCGCACATGATCTTGGCGCGGCCGTTCTTACCGAAATTGTCAAACGCGCCGGCATTGATCCCTCGGAAGTATCCGAAACCATTCTGGGTCAGGTTTTGACCGCTGCTCAGGGCCAAAACCCCGCCCGCCAAGCCCATATCAACGCCGGCCTTCCCATCGAGTCCGCCGCATGGTCGATCAACCAAGTTTGTGGTTCCGGCCTACGCGCCGTGGCCTTGGCCGCCCAGCACATCCAATTGGGTGACGCCAATATTGTCGCCGCTGGCGGCCAAGAGAATATGACCATGAGCCCCCATGCCGCCAACCTGCGCGCAGGCCATAAAATGGGCGACACAAAATACATCGACACGATGATTCGTGATGGTCTTTGGGATGCCTTCAACGGCTACCACATGGGGCAAACCGCCGAGAACGTCGCCGAGCAATGGCAGATCAGCCGCGACCAGCAAGACGAGTTCGCTGTGGCCTCGCAAAACAAAGCCGAAGCCGCCCAGAAAGCCGGCAAATTCGCCGATGAAATCGTCCCCTTTGTCATCAAAACCCGCAAGGGCGAAACCGTTGTCGATTCCGATGAATATATCCGGCACGGCGCAACCATGGATGCCATGCAAAAGCTGCGCCCGGCCTTTACCAAAGATGGATCGGTCACGGCGGCCAATGCCTCCGGCATCAATGATGGCGCGGCGGGCGCGCTCCTGATGAGCGCCGATGAAGCCGAGAAACGCGGCATCACCCCGCTGGCGCGCATCGCATCCTATGCCACCGCCGGCCTTGACCCGTCGATCATGGGCGTCGGCCCGATCCATGCCTCGCGCAAAGCTTTGGAAAAGGCCGGTTGGAAAGCCGAAGACCTTGACCTTGTCGAAGCCAACGAAGCCTTTGCCGCACAGGCCTGCGCCGTGAACAAAGAAATGGGTTGGGATCCGGCCGTTGTGAACGTCAACGGCGGCGCAATTGCCATTGGCCACCCGATCGGGGCCTCGGGCGCGCGTATCCTCAACACCTTGCTGTTTGAAATGCAGCGCCGCGGCGCCAAGAAAGGCCTCGCAACGCTTTGCATTGGCGGTGGCATGGGCGTGGCCATGTGCCTTGAGCGGCCCTAATCTATAGGCAGCGATTCTTTGCTGTCGCAGAAAAATCACCTTTTTCAACAAGGGGCGCCCCAAAGCGCCCCTTTTTCTTTGTATTTCGTGCGACTAAGTGACCAAACTGCAAAGAAGGCTGCGGAATATGAGAAATCTTTTGCGCAACAATGTTGCGCAACAACGTGAATATGGGTAACACCATTACCAAGAGAAATTTGCCAATTGGGAGGACACCATGGCACGAACAGCACTCGTCACAGGCGGATCGCGCGGCATTGGCGCGGCCATTTCCATCGCTCTGAAAGAGGCCGGTTATGACGTCGCCGCGACCTACGCGGGCAATGATGAAGCCGCCGCAAAATTCACCGCCGAAACTGGCATCAAGACCTACAAATGGAACGTGGCCGATTACGACGAATGCGTCGCAGGCATTGCCTCGGTCGAAGCAGATCTTGGCCCGGTCGACGTGCTTGTGAACAATGCCGGCATTACCCGCGACGCGCCCTTCCATAAAATGACCCGCGAACAGTGGACTCAGGTGATGGATACCAATCTGTCCGGCCTGTTCAACATGACGCACCCGATCTGGCCTGGCATGCGCGACCGCAAATTCGGCCGTGTGATTTCGATTTCGTCGATCAACGGCCAAAAAGGCCAATTCGCCCAAGCCAACTATTCCGCGGCCAAAGCCGGCGACATCGGCTTCACAAAAGCCTTGGCGCAAGAAGGCGCGCGCGCGGGCATCACCGTAAACGCCATCTGCCCCGGTTATGTTGCGACCGATATGGTGATGGCGGTGCCGGAAAAAGTCCGCGAATCGATCATTGCGACGATCCCCGTTGGTCGTTTGGGTGAACCCGAAGACATCGCCCGCGCGGTGGTTTTCCTCGCCTCCGATGACGCAGGTTTCATCACCGGCGCAACGCTCACAGCGAACGGCGGTCAATATATGACCTGATCCGCAACCGGATCACGTATTGAAGGGGCCGGCGCGGCAAAGCGCCGGCCTTTTTTGCGCGATGCGTCGCGCAATCGACTGTTCACCATGCGACCAACAAGATAGCGTCGCCGATATGATCAACACACGCACCGCCACCTTCATCGGTTTCATCGCGATCCTGCTTTGGGCGTTGTTGGCATTGCTCACCGTCGCCACCGCCCCCACCCCGCCCTTGCTTCTCAACGCGATCTGTTTTGCAGTTGGGGGCACGCTTGGCCTTATATGGGCGCGAGTGACCGGTCGCCTTCACCACTTGCGCACGGTCAACTGGCGCATCTACCTCTTTGGTACGCTTGGACTTTTTGGATATCACGCGTTGTATTTCACCGCCTTGCGCCTTGCCCCTCCCGCACAAGCGGGATTGATCGCCTATCTGTGGCCATTGCTGATCGTGCTGATGTCCGGCCTGCTGCCGGGTGAACGGCTACGCCTTGGCCATATTCTCGGCGGCGGCCTCGGGTTTCTCGGTGCCGCTTTGTTGATCACGGACGGATCAGGGCTGAACGCGGATCACGCTATGGGGTATCTGCTCGCCATCGCCTGTGCCCTTACATGGTCGGGTTATTCGGTGCTCTCGCGGCGCTTGGGCGCGGCCCCCACCGAAAGCGTGGCGGTCTTTTGCCTCGCCACGGCACTGCTTTCGGCATTGCTCCATCTTGCGCTGGAGGAGACCGTTTGGCCGGTCGGCGCATGGGGATGGGGTGCCGTGATCGGCTTGGGCCTCGGCCCCGTTGGTCTTGCATTTTATGTCTGGGACATCGGGATCAAAAAAGGCGACATCCAATTGTTGGGTGTCGCCTCCTACGCTGCGCCGCTTTTATCGACGCTGATCCTGGTTATCGCAGGCGTGGCCACCCCAAGCGTCAATCTCGCCGTAGCTGCCTTGTTGATAACCGGCGGCGCGGGGCTTGCCGCGCGCGCCAGCTTTGCAATGAAATCGAAAGCCGATCCTTTGGCCTAGGCCGTGACCGACAGACGCGAAATTTCTTCCTTCAGACGGAGTTTTTGCTTCTTTAACTCCGCAATCACCAAGTGGTTGGAGCCAGGAGATCGTTGCTCGGCTTCGACCTTCTGCGAGAGAGTGGCGTGTCGCTTTTTCAGCTCCTCGACATGGGACGTCAAACTCATGGGTAGTCTCCTCTCTGTGGTTGAAATAGGCGGTATCAGTGCAGCACAAATTTCAGCGTCTGTCACGCGACTGATACAAAGAGTGAAGAGGAAACTGTTTAGAAATTCTTAACCGGTTCCGGAAAACTCCAGCGCCGCCCCATGGCGCAGGATATTAACCAATTGATCTGTATAGCTTTCTTCGTCTTTCTGATGACGCGCCCCCTTGTGCATCACCACGCCATCCCAAAGGCGGAAATCAGCACGTCCGCCGCGCCGTGCGCGAAAAACCACCAATTGCGCCGCGCGGCCCACCCGGGGGATCAGCGGCAAAACCTCGATACTGCCCAAAACGCCCGCCGCCGCCGCGATCAAATCTGGCAACCGCTCGGCCCGGTGAATCACATGGACATACCCCTTAGGCGCACAGCGTTTGGCTGCTGCTGTGATCCATGCCTCCAGCGGCGCCGCGATTCCCATCGCCATCTCACGCGCCGGATGTGGCGACACGGTCGAAGCGCCACGGTCAAAATAGGGAGGATTAGCGATTACATGATCAAACTGCCGCGCTTTGAGGCAGGCGGGCATGGCCATCAAATCGCCCGTGACCACCTCAAAATCCGCGCTATTTCGTCGCCCGTTTGCCATCGCCAATGCCGCGTGATCTGCTTGAATTTCAAGTCCCGTCAAACGCAGATCCGGCACCCGCGTCCCGAGACAAAGCGACGCGGTCCCCACCCCGCAGCCAAGCTCCAAAACATGTTGCCCTGCCCGTGCATTCACCGCCGCCGCCAAAAGAACCGGATCCACCCCCGCACGATACCCCACCCGTGGTTGCCAGATCTGCAAACGGCCATTTAAGTATTTATCATCACTGAGATTTTCAGCATCCCAACCGGCGATATCATTCTCGGGCGTCATCCATCGCGCCCTATTCATCCACGGGATTCAACCCGTTGTCCCGGAGCGTGCGGTAGGCCGCTTTATGATCACGGTCCGCCACCATAAGCCGACGCGGCAATGCTCCGATGCCACCGTCAAGGATGCTCATATTTACGTCTAATTCAAAGCAGTCTATACCCTCGCCAGAAAGCAATGCGCGGGCAAAGGCGATCTCGGTCGGATCGGTGGTTCGCAAAAGATGTTTCATATCAGCGCAGTTAATGCCATCCATGCGGGGCTGTCGAGGCAAATGCGACGCCGCGCCAGTCAAGCAAAGAGACAAATGAGGCCATGAGCTTGGACAACCCGACCAAACCGCACGAAGCACTTGCCGCTCACCTTGAGGGCGACCTTGCCGATGTGAACACGCTGATCCGCGCCCGCATGGCCTCGAAACACGCCCCCCGCATCCCCGAAGTCACCGCGCATCTGGTTGAGGCAGGCGGCAAACGGCTGCGCCCGATGCTGACACTGGCGGCCGCGCGTCTGTGCGGATATGCGGGCGCATATCATATCCATCTGGCCGCCACGGTCGAATTTATTCACACTGCGACGCTGTTGCATGATGACGTCGTCGACGAAAGCGAACAACGGCGCGGCCGCCCGACCGCGAACCTTCTTTGGGACAACCAGTCCAGCGTTTTGGTCGGCGATTATCTCTTTGCCCGCAGTTTCCAGTTGATGACCGAAACCGGCAATATGCGGGTGCTCGAAATCCTTTCCAATGCCTCTGCCACGATTGCCGAGGGCGAAGTATTGCAGCTTACCGCGGCACAGGATTTGGCCACCACCGAAGAGATTTATCTACAAGTTGTGCGCGGCAAAACCGCCGCGCTTTTTTCTGCCGCCTGCGAGGTCGGCGGGGTCATCGCGGCAGCAGACCCGGCACAAATTCAGGCGCTTTATGATTATGGTGACGCACTTGGCGTGGCCTTTCAAATCGTGGATGATCTGCTTGATTACAGCGGCGACGCGACGGCCACCGGCAAGAACATCGGCGATGATTTCCGCGAACGCAAATTGACCCTACCGGTGATCAAAGCCGTGGCCAAAGCCGCTGCGGACGAGCGCGCCTTTTGGACGCGTACGATACAGAAAGGCCGCCAGGACGACGGCGATCTGGACGAGGCGTTGAGATTGCTGGCCAAACATGGCGCGATGGAGGAGACCCGCGCAGAGGCGCTGGCATGGTCCTCCAAGGCCAAAGAAGCGCTCGACCCGCTGCCGGACCATCCGATCAAGACAATGCTACGCGACATCGCCGATTACGTCGTCGCACGGATCAGCTGAGGCGCGGCGCGGCGCGCGCCGTTCAAACGCGTTGCCTGCACCCACCAATGAGGATGCTCCGCCCGGAGATGAGCGGCAGCCGCAGCGGCCATCGCATCGCTTTCATATAATCCGAAACAGGTTGCGCCCGACCCCGACATTCGCGCGGCGCGGCACCCCGAGGTCTGAGCAATTGCATCAAGCACCCTCGCGATTTGCGGTGCAATTGCCTGCGCGGGCGGCTCCAGATCATTGCGCTGGCGGGCGAGCCAATCAAACACCGCAGGCAAATCCGCCATATCTGCCGGCAAGGCCTCCATCGGTGGATTGTCTTTTTTCGTCAAAGCTTTGAACACCGGCCCCGTCGGCACCGCAACGCGCGGGTTGACCAAGAGGATCGGCAGTTCGGGCCATACGTCCAAGGGCGTGATTGCCTCGCCAATACCTTGCACGCGGGCGGTGTCGGACGCGGCACACATCGGCACATCCGCCCCGATCGCCAGCAATTGCGCCATGGCCTGCGCCGAGGGCGCTGTGTCATCCCCGTTCAAATATTCCAGACCGCGAAAACAGGCGGCTGCATCCGCCGATCCGCCGCCTATTCCCGCCGCCACCGGCAGGTTTTTTTCCAACGAAAAAGACAAAGGCGCGCCGGTCCAAAAGACATCTGCCACGTCCGACACAAAATTCGCGCCGCCAATCGGCACATCGCCCGCCTCTGGGCCTGTCACGGTGAAATCGCCCGCGCCATCCGGCGTGATCCGCAGCACATCGCCTACACCTGCGAACCCCACGAGGCTGTCGAGCAGGTGATAGCCATCCGCCCGCTGTCCGGTGATATGGAGCGTCAGATTAACCTTCGCGGGGGCAAAGACCTCAATTGTCGTCATTAGCCACTTTCAACGGTGCCGCGCCCTCTTCGGCCAAAACCGCATCAAGCCCCACCTCCAGCTTGCGACGAATACGCGCCGCGTCTTTTTCCTCGGGCTCGAACGACAGGGCGCGTTGCCATTGGAATTCGGCCTCCAATTTACGCCCCACGGACCAATAGACATCCCCCAGATGATCATTGATGATCGGATCGACCGCCACCAATTCGGCGGCGCGTTCCATATGACCCACGGCCTCGTCATAGCGGCCAAGCCGGAACAACACCCAACCGAGGCTGTCGACGATATAACCGCTATCGGGGCGGGAGGCGACCGCGCGTTCGATCATGTCAAGCGCCTCATCAAGGCTCTCGCCGCGCTCGACCAAGGAATAGCCAAGATAGTTGAGCACCTGCGGCTGGTTCGGGTTCAATTCAAGCGCCTTGCGAAAATCCGCCTCTGATGCCTGCCAATCCTTCATTTGCTCGTGGGCAATGCCGCGCGCATAGAACAAGAACCATAGCGATGGTTGCGAGTCACCATAAAGCGCCAAGGCACGATCATAGGCGGCCACTGCACCTTTGAAATCATCCTTGGCGCGCAGATAATCCCCGATGGTCACATGCACAGCGGGCAAATCGGGGCTGGTACGGGCCAATTGTTCAAGCACTTCCATGGCGGCTTCATCCTTGCCCGCCGCGCGCAGGGCCGCAGCACGGCCCAATTCTGCTGCATGAAAGGCCGGATCATCCTGTGGCACCGACCGATAAACCTCGACCGCCAATTCATGCTGTTCGAGATCCTCAAGCAGCCCCGCCGCCAACAACGCCGCATCTGTATGACCGGGCCGCAGATACAGCGCCGCGCGAGTATAGAGCAACGTATAATCAGGGTTCGCCTCGTCGCTCAGCGCCCCGGCAATGGAATAAAACACCTCTGCGGTGCCATCCGCCGCGCCCCGCGCCAAGGAGAAGGGCAACGGTTTTCCCGCCTCCAGATCACCACGCATTTCGCGCAATTCAGGATCCAGATCCGAGCCGAAAACCTGATCCATCAACGCCACCGCCTCGGTGGTTTTTTCCACCTGGCTCATGATTTGCAGGCGCGCGATCATACCGCGTCGGGTGCCCTGCAAGGCGCCGGCTCCGTCCGCGACAAAGATCTTTTCGGCCGCCTCGAAATCCCCGACCGAGGCCAAAGCCAAGGCCTTGTGATATTGAGCAAAACTGGCCAAGCCGCGTTCTTTGCCCACGGCATCAAATGCCTTGAGCGCCGCCGACATATCGCCAAGCCCCACCTGCGCCCATGCGATCATCAACCCATCCACCAAGGGGCCCGAGCCTTTTTCGCTTTCGGCACGGGCGATCAACGCCTCGAACTGGCCTGTTTTCGCCTCGTTGGCGGCCAAAATCATCCGTCCGGCTTGACTGCCGACCCCGTCGGCTTCGGCCTTGCGGGCAATCGGCAGGGCCAAGTCGATTTTACCAACGGAAACAAAGGCCTGTATGGCACTGTCGAGCAACAAAGGATGTGATGGATCGCGCGCCAAAGCCATCGACAGATATTGCGCCGCTGCGGCAAAATCCGACCCATACCGCGCCTGACGTGAGGCCAGATAGGCCCCCGACAGGCTCTCGGCCAAAGCCGGAGCCACCGGCATCGCCGCCGCCAACCCTGCTGCCATTGCAACTGTAGATGTCCAGATACGCAGTTTGCTCAAGATCACGGCTCGGCCCCTTGTTTTGGATACGGGCGAAAGCATCGCGCCGCTTTTTCCAAAGCCTAATCGCCCCGCCGCGCAGAGGCAATGCACGAGCGCGTCAAGCGCAATGGGGGCGGGCAGTTTGCTGCCGGTTATGCCCCGCATTTTCATAAAAACGGCGCCGGGGCCTCCTCCGGCCCGCGGCCGCCAACCGGATATGCATATCGCGCCCGACCATATGCGCGCCAGGAAGCGGTTTGCCTAACAAAAAAGGGGCACCAATCGGCCCCCCTTCTCGTTCACTTATATATCCGGCTATATCCGGCCTGCGGATCACATGTTCGGGTAATTCGGCCCATCGCCGCCTTGGGGCGTGGTCCATGTGATGTTCTGCGCGGGGTCTTTGATATCGCAGGTTTTGCAATGCACGCAGTTTTGGAAGTTGATGACGAAGCGCGGCTCCTTGCCCTCTTCCTCGACAAATTCATAAACGCCCGCAGGGCAATACCGTGCCGAAGGACCCGCATATTTCGCCAGATCGACGGTCACAGGCACCGCATCATTCGTCAAACGCAGGTGACACGGTTGCTGCTCTTCGTGGTTGGTCATCGAAAAGCTGACGTTGGTAAGCCGGTCAAAGCTCAGCTTGCCATCAGGTTTCGGATAGTCGATCGGCTTGTGCTTGCTGGCCTCTTCCGTGGCGTCGGCATCGTTCTTGCCATGCTTGAGCGTCCCCAAAAGCGAGAAGCCAAAGGTGTTGGTCCACATATCGAACCCACCAACCGCGAGTGACGCCATAAGCCCATACTTGGACCACAAAGGTTTGACGTTGCGGACTTTTTTCAAATCCTTGCCGATGGCGCCTGTGCGTACTTCATCCTCATACGCGGGCAATTCGTCGCCGCTGCGGCCTGCTTGGATCGCCTCGAAAGCGGCCTCTGCGGCGGCCTTGCCCGACAGCATCGCATTGTGGTTCCCCTTAATGCGCGGCACGTTGACCATACCCACCGAACAGCCGAGCATCGCACCGCCGGGGAAGGTCATTTTCGGCATCGATTGATAGCCGCCCTCGGAAATCGCCCGCGCGCCATAGGCCACGCGTTTACCGCCCTCCAAAAGGTCCGCCACCACCGGGTGATGTTTGAACCGCTGGAATTCCATATAGGGGAAAAGATGCGGGTTCTTGTAGTTCAAGTGCACCACAAACCCGACATACACCTGATTGTTTTCAATGTGGTAGATGAAGCTACCGCCACCGGCATTGCCATTCAAAGGCCAGCCCATCGTGTGGGTCACGGTGCCTTCTTTATGCTTGGCGGGATCGATCTCCCAAATCTCTTTCATGCCAAGGCCGAATTTTTGCGGATCATGACCTTTGGACAGGTCGTATTTCGCGATCACCTGTTTCGACAAGGACCCGCGCACGCCTTCGGAGAGGAATACATATTTGCCATGCAATTCCATGCCCGGCTCATATCCGTCGCCCGGAGTGCCGTCAGGATTACGGCCAAATTCGCCCGCGACAACGCCTTTGACTTCGCCGTTTTCACCGTAAACCAATTCCGAGCACGCCATGCCCGGGAAAATCTCGACGCCCATTTCTTCGGCTTGCTCCGCCATCCAGCGGCACACGTTGCCCATGGACACGATATAATTGCCGTGGTTGCTCATGAGCGGTGGCATTGGGAAATTCGGCACGCGGATTTTGCCCGCCTCACCCAGCATGTAGAAATTATCGACCTTCACAGGCGTGTTCAACGGCGCGCCTTTTTCTTTCCAATCGGGGATCAATGCGTTCAAACCGCAAGGATCCAAAACCGCACCCGACAGGATATGCGCGCCCACTTCCGAGCCTTTTTCCAAAACCACGACATTGATATCCGCATCGAGTTGCTTAAGACGGATCGCCGCTGACAGGCCCGCCGGACCCGCACCGACGATGACCACGTCGTATTCCATTGCTTCCCGTTCGATCTCGCTCATTTGGGTGGCTCCTCCCGTTGGTCAAGGGCGATGTTGCCCTGCGCAAGCCTTGCGCGTAATAATATTTCGCCGTGGATACCGCAGTGCAGCATCGCCCGTCAATCGCTTCGATGCGTTATAATGCACACTTGCCACCGCGCGAGCACGCATGGACAAGAGAAATCTTGCCATATCCCTCACAGATAGCTTGCATTACCCTCCTCCTTTAGGTCAGGTATCTCAACCCGAAATTCCCCGAGCAGCGAGAGGCTGCTCCTCGACCGTTCTGGAAAGAGTTCATGGAAAAGATCCCAATGACCCGCGCCGGGCACACCGCGCTGGAAGCCGAATTGAAACAGCTCAAGTCCGTTGAGCGCCCCGCAATCATTGCCGCGATTGCGGAAGCACGCGAGCATGGCGATTTGTCGGAAAATGCCGAATACCATTCGGCACGCGAAAAGCATTCCTTCATCGAGGGCCGCATCAAGGAATTGGAAGCGGTGATCTCGTTGGCCGAGGTCATCGACCCCAAAACCCTCTCCGGCCCGATCAAGTTCAGCGCCACGGTAACGGTCGTTGACGAGGACACCGATGAAGAGAAAACATGGCAGATCGTCGGCGAACACGAAGCCAACATCGAAAAAGGCCTGTTGAACATCAAATCGCCCATCGCCCGCGCCCTGATTGGTAAGGAAGAAGGCGACAGCGTCGAAGTGCGCACGCCGGGCGGCGAGAAGGCTTACGAAATTCTTAAAATCGCCTATATCTAAGCAGGGGGCCATGGTGCCCTTTGTCCCGAGATGATTGGACTGGCAGACCGAAATGGCTGAAACACCGACCACGCGGCCCACGCCGCTCGGCATATACGACAAGCCCAAGGGCAAGGCGATCACCGGCATCGAGATCATCGCGCTGGCGCTGTCGCTTGTCTGGTTGCTTGCCGCAGTGATTTTTTTCCTCACCGCCGGCAGCGCCAGAGCGGTCGAAGCGGGCAATATGGGCGGGTTGCGGTTTCTCATCACCATGCTCGCCATTTTCATGCCGGTGGCAATGATTTGGGTCGCGGCCACCGCCGCCCGCTCAAGCCGCGTGATGCGCGAGGAAAGCCAGCGGTTGCAGGCCGCCATCGACGCCATCCGCCATAGCTATGTTGCGCAATCTCAGGCCGGTCGCCAAAACGCCCCGGATGTCAGCACAGTGGCCCGTAAATTAGACCAAATCGCCGAAGCGCAACGCAAGACAGAGACCACATTGGCGGCGCTATCGGGCAACCGCGACCGCGAGGATACCGCCAATCGCAAACCCACGCCCACGCAGGAGCCCGAGGGCGATAAAGCCGAGCAAGTGTCATTGCCGCTTGGCACCCCCTCCGAAGACATGGCGCCGCCCTTGGAGCGCGCCGATTTCATCCGCGCGATCAATTTCCCCGAAACCGCCGAAGACAAGGCCGGGTTCGACGCCTTGCGCCGTGCGCTCGCAGACCGGCAGGCCAAACAATTGATTCAGGCCGCGCAGGATATTTTGACCCTGCTCAGCCAGGACGGCATCTATATGGACGATCTGCGCCCGGATATGGCGCGCCCCGAGATCTGGCGCAAATTCGCCAGCGGCGAGCGCGGGCGTTCGGTTGCGCCACTGGGCGGGATTCGGGATCGGTCGTCGCTTGCGCTGACGGCAGGGCGGATGCGGCAGGATCCGATTTTTCGCGACGTGGCGCATCACTTCCTGCGCCGTTTTGATCAGGCCGTTGCCGAATTCGCCGATGGTGCATCCGATTCGGAAATCTCTGCTCTGTCCGATACCCGAACGGCGCGGGCCTTTATGCTTTTGGGCCGGGTGGCAGGCACCTTCGATTGATCCGCACCAGCAGAGCGCGCAGCCCCATGCCGATGTCACGGCGCCTTGCGGCGCGCGCCCATCTGTAACGCCCTAATATTCACAAACCCGCCTCACGGTTCCGCGCCTGTGCCAGATCGTCCGGCGTATTGATGTTGAAAAAAGCCGCCGCATCGGGAAACTCGACCTTTGCCGCCCCTTGTGCAGCGGCAAAATCACCGAGCCTGCGGTGCCCAGACGCGAGGGCGTCTTCAAGTGGCCCGCGCAAACGACACGGCCAATAGCCGAAGGTCGGATGCAATCGCCCGCCGGCAAAGGCGACGGTAAAATCACCGTTTCGCGACAGCCGCGCGGCGAGGTCATCGGGAAAGAACGGTGTATCCACCGCAAGGCTCACCACCCCCGCCGCATCATTGGCCTGAGCCCAAATCAATCCGGCGAGCACACCGGATAACGGTCCATCCCCAAGATATGCCTGCGGATCAGGCAACGCCGCAATGTGATGCCCCGCCCCGCGAGCCATATCGCCTCCCACAGATAAAGCGATCAGGTCAACTTGCGGCGCAATCCGGCGCAGCGCACGGGCCAGCAATGTTTCATCGTTGAGCCTGAGCCCGGCCTTATCAACACCGCCCATGCGCCGCCCCGCGCCGCCGGCAAGAATCAACCCAGCCGGCTGCGGGCCTGCAAAGGTCCGGTCAAAGGACATCATGCGCCCCCCACCGCACCGCGATTCGGGCAGTGATCACTCGAATTGATGGGGCGTTCAATTGCATCCCTGGCGCAACCTCGTTAGGCCTGTTGTCACCCGTATTATCCACGCGGGTCTTCCAACGCTCACATCATGATACCGGGGTTCCATGGCTTTCTCCATCGGCAAATCTTCCATCTCGCCCTTCGGGCAAGGCATACGCGACGCCTTGCCATTTGTCTTGGTGATCATCCCCTTCGGCGTGGTCTTTGGCGTGGTGGCCACCGAAGCCGGGCTCAATGTCTTTGAGGCGCTGACCTTTTCCGTGGTGGTGATCGCCGGTGCGGCGCAGTTCACCGCCCTGCAATTGATGGTGGACAACACGCCAACGGTGATTGTGCTGATTTCGGCCTTGGCGGTGAACCTGCGCATGGCAATGTATTCGGCGGCCCTAACCCCGCATATTGGCATGGCCCCTCTATGGCAGCGCGCCTTGATCGCCTATTTCACGATCGATCAAAGTTTCGCCTGCGCCGATGTCGCCTATCAAAAACATCGCGACTGGGGATTGGATCAAAAACTACGCTACTTTGCAGGGGTAATCGTGCCCATTTGCCCGCTGTGGTATCTGGCCACGGTGATCGGCGCATGGGCGGGCGAGTCTATCCCCGACAGTTGGGCCTTGGATTTCGCCGTCCCGATTACGTTTTTGGCAATCGTGGCACCGGCTTTGCGGTCCCTGCCCCATATGGCGGCGGCGCTGATCTCGGTGGTTTTGGCGCTGACCTTTGCCTTCTTGCCGTATAATCTCGGCCTGTTGATCGCGGCGATTGCGGCGATGCTGGTCGGTGCGCGGCTTGAATTGATTCTCAACCGCCGCGCAGGAGCCGCCGCATGAACGCGCTTTCTCAAACCACCGCGCACATCGACCGCACCACGCTTTGGACCGTGATCATCCTTTTGGGATTGGGCAGCTTCGGATTGCGTTTCATGTTCACCGGATTGGTCGGCAACCGCGCGATGCCCGAATGGGTGCTGCGCCATCTGCGCTATACCTCGGTCGCGGTCTTGCCCGGCTTGATCGCCTCTGCGGTGTTTTTTCCCACCGCAACCGGCGGCGTGCCCGATCCCGCACGCTTAATTGCAGCCGCCACCACCATCGCCATCGGCGTGACCACCCGCAATGTGCTCTGGGCGATTGTGGGCGGCGCAGGATCGTTGTATCTGGCGCTTTACCTACTGGGCTGAGCTATTATTCGGCGGCGACCTTCATGGCGGCTTTGCGGGCCCGTGATGCCGCGACGGCTTCAGGCTCGTAAGCGCGTAGCGCCACGGCCTTGTCCGGGTCATCATATTCGAACAATTCGCGGGTCTTGACCTCGGGCAAGGCGCCGAAGTCCTTCATCAAGGCCTTGGGGAACCACGTTTGGCGAATATTCTGCATTCCCGGAAGGCTGGCGAGCAACCCGGAGGTGGTCAATGTGCAGGTGCCGCTATTGGCCGGACCATTTGCGAATGCCTTTTGCAACGCCAATTCGGCCACTTCAGGCGCGACCTCCACCTCTTGCAGCACCACATGATAGGTCGAGCGCGCATGGGCGCGGGTATAAGCATCCACCAAATGCGGCGACGCGCCAAGGATCACATCATGGCGTTCAGGAATTTGCGGGTGTGACACCGTGCCCGCAGGGTCAAAGATCACCCGTTGTGAGCCGTTGATCATCAAAGCGCTATGAGCGCCCGCGCCACTGTCGTTATTGATCATCGTAAACAGGGTGAGCGTCGGCGGACCGGAATGGCGATACACCGAACGCGCAGCCACCTCATCCGACACATATTGCACCGGCGGGCGCCCGCAGGCCGACAAGCCGAACAACGCCAAACCGGCGCACAGAAGAAGCGATTTACGGATCATGGGAGGGGTGCCCTATGGGAGGACGGAGCAATGGGTTCCCCCATAGCCGCCGCGCAATCGTCGCGGCCTTAGCTGTTGAACAGCGCCATGATGATCAAAACAAAAATCGAAGCACCCGTGACCCAAGCCGTAGCCTTGAGAAAGCCCTCAAAGGTTTTTTCCTGAACTTCGGTGTTCATTTCGCCGTGTTTGTGATCAGCCATGGGTAGCGGTCCTCGTTCATGCGTGTTTCGCGGTCTCGATAAATCATTTTGCCGGCCCTGTCACCACGCCAGATGCGGCAAATCGCGGCGCAGGGTGTAAAATTCCACCGTCGAGCGCCACGCCATTTATGCCTTGGCCAAATCCGCCGCCAACCGAAAACCGATACGTTTCGGCGGGACTTGCTCGACCTCTTTCGGCAGGGCGCGCAACAGAACACTGAGCTGCGTAACATGCTGGATAAGCTGGGTTTTTGCGCCGGTCGCATCCGCGCCATAAAATGTCACGATATCGGGGTCAAAAAAGCCCATACCCTCAATGCGCAACACGCCCGCGTCGCCGCCGGCGAATCCCATGGCGACCTCATGCTCCTCATCGAGCTGTTCCTCGAAATTCTTGATGTAGAGAATCAACCGTTCATAAGCCCATTCCGCCGCGCTTTTACGCTCGACGGGTTTATCGCTCAGGGTTTCTGGCAATTCAGTATTGGCAACTTTATCAGGGTCAGAATGCACCTCATGTCGGCGCGGCAATGCCGACCCCTCATGCGCCTCAGCGGTGGTTTCAATCTTGTCGTCCATCCGGGACCCCTTGCTATGTTTGCGCCCACAATGCCGATACACCATCGAAGTACAAGCCGCAGCGCGTGTTTTATGCCGTCACCGCGCGCCAAAGATAAGCGCCATCATCGCGCAAGCTACGCTCCACCTGCCCCAATTGATGCAAATGATTGAGATGGGCAAAGGCTTCGACCATCGCAAGGCCATAGGTGCCCGCATCGATTTTGCGCTTGAAGAGTGGCGCGAAACAATCACAAGCCGTCTGCGGCGTCTCAAGATGTTTGACCAATCGTTTGAGAGCGCCGTGATGGTTTTCAATCAATTGCCGCATTCGAATCGGCAGGCCGGTAAAGGGCAACTTGTGACCGCCTAACACCAGACGATCTTCGGTTGCCAAAATTTCAAGCCGTTCGCAGCTTTCCAACCATTCGCCAACCGGATCGGCACCGGGTTCGGTCGGATGCACGCCCACATTGGGGCTGATCGAGCTGAGTATCTGGTCGCCGGCCAAAACAACATCGCCCTCGTGGCTCCATAAAGTAATATGCTCCGGCGCGTGGCCGTTGCCCATATGCACATCCCATTTGCGCCCTGCGGCCTCAAACACATCGCCCTGCTGCAAGCGGCGATATCCGATGCCGAGCGGGTGCACGATATCAGCGAAATTAAACGGACGTTCGGCGACACGTGTGGCGTAGATTTCGGCGTTCATCCCCGCGCTGCGCCAAAAATCTTTGGCCGGCTCCGTCGCTTCGGTTTGCACGTCCAAAATCAACATCCGCGCCATCAGGTAAGCAGTGCGAGAGGTGATAATCTCCGCCCCGCGCTCCTGGAACCAGCCGGCCATGCCGACGTGATCCGGATGGTGATGGGTCAACAAAACGCGGGTCACAGGTTTGCCGGCCAAAGGCCCATCAAGGATCTCGTTCCAAAGGGCCACGGCGGCTTTCGAATAGACACCGGTATCCACCAAGGTCCAACCATCGCCATCGTCGAGCACATAGACATTCACATGATCCAGCGCCATCGGCAACGGCAACCGCAGCCACAAGATACCGGGCGCGACCTCGGTCGCCTGCCCGGTCTCCGGCGCAGCACTCCATGGCATACGCATAGGGCTAAACCCTTCGCGGCTCACGCGCCAAGCTCGTCAAGGCTCAGCGCATAAAGATCCTCCGCGCCCTGCATTGCGGTCTCCAGAAGGCTGGCATGTTCAGGCAAAAGCCGGGTGATATAAAACCGCGCCAGCTTGGTGCGCGCGCCGGTTCCGGTTTCGGCCAATGCCGCCTTGAGATGGTAATATCCGCCCAGCACCCGCGCAAACCCCGATTGATAAGCCACAGCACCCGCAAAGCGCGCGTTCAAATCGCCCTGTGAAACCAACCATTCGGTGGTTTCGCGCAACGTTTCGCAGGCGTTCCAAACCTTCTCGCCCAGATCGGGACACTGCGCGCGCGCCGTCTCTACATCCGCCTGAATTTCATCAAGCAACCGATATGCAGCCTCGCCGCCATCCATCATTTTACGCGCCACAAGGTCCATCGCCTGAATGCCGTTGGTGCCCTCGTAAATCGCGGTGACACGCACATCGCGGCTATATTGCGCGGCGCCGGTTTCCTCGATGAAGCCCATACCGCCATGCACCTGCACGCCCAATTCGGCGCTACGGATACCGGTGTCCGAGCCAAAGCTTTTCGCAATCGGCGTCAGGAAGGCCGCCCGGGCTTTCCACTCCGCATCGCCCGTTGCATTGCCCATGTCGATCGCCACGGCGCAGGCCAAACCGATGCTACGCGCCGCAAATGTATCGGCCTTCATCTCGAGCAGCATCCGGCGCACATCAGCGTGATCGACAATCGCGCCATTTTTATCATTCACCGGCGTCGGCCCTTGCTTGCGATCGAGCGCATAGGACAGCGCATGTTGGTATGCGCCTTCGGCAATGCCGATGCCTTGCGCGCCCACGGCGAGGCGGGCGTTGTTCATCATCGTGAACATCGCGGCCATGCCTTTATGCTCTGCGCCAACAAGCCAGCCGGTCGCGCCGTCAAATTCCATCACCGCAGTGGGCGAGCCGTGAATGCCCATTTTATGTTCAAGGCTCACCACCCGCAGGCTATTGGCCTCGCCCAAAGAGCCATCCTCGTTCGGGATGAATTTCGGCACCATGAAGAGGCTGATCCCGCGGGTGCCTTCGGCTCCGTCGGGCAAACGCGCCAAGACAAGGTGGCAAACATTGCCGCCAAAATCATGATCACCCCAGCTGATGAAAATCTTTTGCCCCGACACGGCGTAGCTGCCATCGCCATTGGGTTCGGCCTTGGACCGCAACGCGCCGACATCCGATCCGGCCTGCGGTTCGGTCAGGTTCATCGTGCCGGTCCACTCGCCGCTGATCAGCTTGGGCAAATACATCGCCTTGATCTCGTCGCTGGCGTGATGCTCAAGCGCCTCGATCTGGCCTTGCGTCAGCAACGGGTTAAGGCCCAGCGCCATGCAACTTGCGCTCATCATGTCGTTGAGCGCCGTCGTCATCGCAATCGGCAAGCCCATGCCGCCATATTCCGGATCGGCAGAGATACCCACCCAACCGCCTTCGGCAATCGCCTTGAATCCGTCTGCAAACCCTTTGGAGGTGCGCACCACGCCATTTTCAACAGCAGCGGGAAACAAATCGCCATTGCGGTTCAGCGGCGCAAGCACCTCTTCGCACATCCGGCCCGCTTCGGTCAGAATCGCGTCGGTGACATCGGAGGTCGCCTCGGCAAACTTTTCGGTCGCAGAGACCTGCGTGAGACCCACAACATGTTCGAAGATGAACTTGTAGTCGGCAACGGGGGCGCGGTAAGGCATATGTATCTCCTACGGATGCGGTCGATGCGGCCGCATGGTTCTCTAAATTCGACTTTGCACGATACCCTATAGAGCACCCTACGCCGGACAACCAGAACGCCGCGTCACGGAAAACAACGAATGAATGCGATTAAGGTCCTAAATTTCGACACAGCTGGCGTTGCCAAAGCGGCCGCCATATTGACGGCGGGCGGACGCGTGGCCTTTCCGACCGAAACAGTGTTCGGGCTGGGCGCAGATGCCCGTCAGGGCCCGGCGGTTGCCAGTATTTTCGAAGCCAAATCGCGCCCCGCCTTCAATCCCTTGATTGTCCATGTTGCCGATATCGAGGCGGCCCAAGGATATGCCGAATGGACGCCCGAAGCAGATCGGCTTGCCCGCGCCTTCTGGCCCGGCCCTTTGACTTTGGTTTTGCCCTTACGGGCGGGGCACGGATTATCGGATCTGGTCACCGCTGGATTGCCCAGCGTCGGCATCCGCGTTCCCGCACACCCTGCAGCACAGGCGCTCTTGCGCGCCTTTGGCGGACCGATTGCCGCCCCGTCGGCCAACCCCTCCGGAAAAATCAGCCCCACGACCACCGCTCATGTCATTGCGGGTCTGGGGGATCGAATCGAAGCCGTGCTGGACGGCGGTGCCTGTGAGGTCGGCCTCGAATCAACCATCATCGGGTTCGCCCCCACGCCGGTCCTGTTGCGCGCGGGTGGGGTGCCTCGCGAAGACATCGACGCCGTTTTGGGCGCGCCCTTGACCGATCACACTGCCCCCGAAGCCAAGGGCATCACCGCGCCGGGCCAGATGGCGTCGCATTACGCCCCGACCCTGCCGGTGCGATTGAATGCCTCTTCGGCAAAACCGGGAGAATTAATGCTCGGGTTCGGCACGATGGCCTGTGATATAAATCTGTCTGACACCGGCGAGCTGCGTGAAGCCGCCGCCAATCTTTTCAGGCACCTGCACGCATTAGACGCATTGTCAAAAACCACGTCGCCCGCCCCGACGGGCATTGCCGTGGCCCCGATCCCGGCGGAAGGGCTTGGCGCCGCAATCAATGACCGCCTGCGCCGCGCCGCCGCGCCACGTCCCTAAACTTATCGCTGGATCCGAAATCCACACCTGCCGACAAGGACACCGGCAAAATCAGCCGCGTGCAATAAAGACCCTGTCCAAACCCTGCGTATCACGCGTGCCCCGCAGTACTCGACAAAGCCAAAGCGCTTACGCCGAGCGTTTTGAGCGCCGCGCCCCATTTGCCGCCATTCTCGGGCGCAAAGACCAAATCAATGCTGGCATCGCAGGTCAGCCAGCCATTCGCGGCGATCTCGGCCTCCAACTGACCCGGTCCCCACCCGGCATAACCCAGCGCCATCACCGCGCGTTCCGGCCCGTCTCCGGCGGCAATATCGTGCAAGATATCCAAGGACGCGGTCATGCCGAATTCATCATTAACCGCGAGCGTGCTGTCGCTGCGGCCATAGTCAGCAGAATGCAAAACAAAGCCACGGGCATGTTCCACTGGCCCGCCAAAATGCACCGGCATGAGAATAGATTTCGGCCGCGCCGATCCCGCAGGCGCGTCAATCTCAAGCTGTTCAAGCAAATCTTCAAGTTTGAGATCCGGCGTCGGTTTGTTGATGATCAACCCCATCGCGCCCTCGCTGGAATGCGCACATAGGTAAATGACGCTGCCATCGAAACGCGTGTCCCCCATACCGGGCATCGCGATCAATAGCTTTCCCGTCAGATCCTCTTCCATACGGATGCTCATCGCCGCCTATGCCTCTTGTATTGCCCTTTGGCCCGATTGGCCCAAACCTATGCTGCGCATCATAGCGCCGCCTACTTAACAGAATGTAGCGCAGCGCCGCCCACTGCAACCCCTGCCCCCACCCGTGGGGGGAAACTCTCGGCTCCGGCCGGTGTCGCGCGATAGGTTTGAGCGATATTTCACCCCCCTCGCCACAAAGTGAGTTGGCAATCCGCGCCGCAGAAGGCACAGCTAACGCATGACAATACGCTCCCGATCCCCTCTGCGTGCCCTCTTCGTGGCCAGTCTCGTCGCTGCAATCCCCAGCGCGTCAACCGCAAACCCCTATGCGGCGTATGTCGATGCGCGGGTACTCACCGGATGGCGTGAAAGCGGAACGCGTCATGTGGCGGCCTTGGAATTGACCCTCGCCGAAGGATGGAAAACCTATTGGCGCGCGCCCGGAGACGCGGGCGTGCCGCCGGTGTTGGACTGGCATCAATCCGATAATATTGCTGGCGTTTCGATTTCCTGGCCCACGCCGGAGGTGATCGACCAAAATGGTATGACCTCGATCGGCTACCATGGTCACGTGATTTTGCCACTGCGAATCGATATGGAAACGGCACAGGCAGGCAAGCTTGAAGGCGCATTACACATCGGGATTTGCAAAGATATCTGCGTGCCGATCACCCTTGATCTACGCGCCCCGATTCCTGCCACGGGCACCTCTGATCCACGCATTCACCGCGCCTTGGCCGCGCAACCGCTCAGCGCCAAACGCGCCGGCGCGGGCAAGGCCACCTGCGCTGTCGAGGTGATCGACGGCGGCCTGCGGGTCACCGCCCGTCTGGCGCTGCCGTCCACCGGCGCCGTAGAACATGCCATCATCGAAAGCCGCGACCCACAGGTCTGGGTCTCCGAAGCGGTCAGCCGCCGAAGCGGCGGCACGCTCACCGCAACCGCAGATTTGATCCATATGACCGGCGCGGCCTTTGCGCTGGACCGCGCGGGGCTTCGCTTTACTGTCTTGGGCAGCGAACGCGCGGTGGACATCCAAGGTTGCTCTGCCGAGTAGCCATCTCGCCCGGAGGGCACCCGATGCGCCCCTGTGAGACCCACCGTCCATACACTACACCTCAGGCCCGTCGACGGCGGTGGATGATCGCCGTCATCACCGCATAGGCGAGTGTCAAGAAGGCGGCCAGACCGGCGGCAAACACCAAAAACGCGCCACCAAGCGAGGACACCGGCGCAAGCCGCGCAAGCGGCCCCGCCAACGCCCCACCGATCGCCATGGCGCCCATAGTCGCGCCTAGCCATGCCAGCATCACGGCAAAACCGCCCATCGCCGCCGCACGCAACCCGGCGATATGCGGCCCACGCATCCGCAAGGCACGTTTGAACGTCCCGGTTTGCCGCGCCACATCCAATTGCATCGCCATCAAGGCCGGCACCACCAAGAGCACCAAAAGCATCCCGAAGCCGAGGCCATAGACCAATGTAATCACCGTAGGTTTGAGAAACTGCGCCTGTTGCGATTGCTCGTAGAGCAGCGGCGCAAGCCCCAAGACCGTGGTCATCGTCGTCAACATCACCGGACGAAGCCGGTCCGCCGCCCCGTCAATGATCGCAGGCACGAGCCCGCGTTTTTCCGCGTACTCGTCAATCGTCGTCACCAAAACGATGGAATCATTGATAATGATCCCCGTCATGCCAAGACCACCGACCACCGAGAACATCGACAAAGGCACCTCCCAAATCCAATGGCCGTAAATCATCCCGACAAGGCCAAAAGGAATGATCGCCATGACGACGACCGGACGTGTCCAACTGGAAAACACCCAAGCCAGCACCAGATAAATCCCCGTCAATGTGAGGATCAGCCCCAGCATGGCGTCATTGAGAAATTCGTCCTCTTGTTCGCTGAGGCCCGACAGACGCCATTCAACTTGCAATTCCGATGCGATCTTGGGCAGGATTTCGGTCTCCAACGTCAAGAGAATTTCTTCGGCGCGGGCCGGATCGTCCTCGGAAATGTCCCCCGTCACCGAAATCAACCGCAATCCGTTTTCGCGCCGCACCGTCGAGAACCCGTCGCGCCGCGTGACTTTGACGATATCAGCCAAGGGCACATATGCGCCGGTGCCTGTGCGCATATACATCCGCTCAAGGAAATCCGCCGTCAATTCGCCTTCGGGCAATTCGACACGAATCGCGGCGCTGCGCGGACCCTCGGGATAGGTCGCCGCCTCGATCCCGCCGACGCGGGCGCGCAACACCCGGCCCAACCCGTCGATGGTGAATCCCAATGCCTGCCCTTGCGCGGTCAGATCGAGAATCAATTCCTCCTTGTCATAGGCAAGGTTATCCTCGACCGCCGACACCTCGGGAAAGGGCAACAAGGCCTCTTTCAAAGCCTCCGCTGCTTTTTTCAAATCCTCGGCGCTGGCACCGTAAAACTGCACATCCAACGCCTCGCCGCCCGGGCCAGAGCGCCAGCCACGAAAGCTCACCTCTTCGGCCAACGGGTGATGCCGCACCGCCTCTTGCAGATCGGCCACGAAGGCGAAGCTTGAGTAAGGCCGCAAATCGGCATCGATCAATTCAATCGCAATGCCGCCCAACAGGCTATTGTCTTTGGTGTCGGCGCTGGCCAAAGGGCGGCCCGAATTGCCACCAATCTCTGCGATCACATAATCAACCGGATCGACGCCATATTTTTCCTGATATTCGGCCGCGACCTGTTCCGTGGCGCGCTGCATCTCGCGCATCATCGCGCGCGTGTCGTCAGACGTGGCCCCTGACAGCATGGCGAAATTCCCGGTGACCGACCCGCGTTCAGGCGCATTAAAAAACCGCCATTTCACATCACCGCCAATCAAGAGCGACACATGTGATGCCAGAAGCAAAAGAACCACTGCGATCACCGGATATCGCAGCGTCACAACGCCCCGCATCGCCGGACGGAACAACGTCGATCGTCCCCATTCGAAACCTTTGTTCACCGTGCGCGAGGGCCAATCATACCAATGATCCTTGCCCGATGCTGTCAAAGCATGGCTCATATGGTTCGGCAGGATCAGGAAACATTCCACAAGGCTGGCGGCCAGCACCGCAATCACCGTGATCGGAATATCGGCGATCAAATTCCCGAACCGCCCCCCAACCGCAGTCAGGCCAAAAAACGCGATAATCGTGGTCAGCGAGGCAGAAAACACCGGCAAGGCCATGCGTTTCGCCGCCGTTTCGGCGGCCACAACCGGCGGTTCGCCATAATCGCGCACCCGCGCATCGGCATGTTCGCCCACGACGATCGCATCATCCACCACGATCCCAAGCGTGATGATCAAGGCAAAAAGCGAGATCATGTTGATCGTCATACCCATCATATACATGGCCGCAATCGCCGCCAGCATCGACACCGGTATGCCTGCTGCCACCCAAAATGCCGTACGCGCATTGAGGAACAAAAACAGCAACATCACCACAAGGCCCAGCCCCATTAACCCGTTATCCAGCAAGATATTGAGCCGCGCCGAAATCGCTTCGGCCCGCGTGCGGATCAAATCAATGCTGACCCCGGCAGGCAGGGTTTCCTCCATTTTCGCGGCGACCTCTTCAACAGTATGCTGGATGCCGATGGCATCCCCGCGCGCCGAACGGTCCACCCGCACCGACATGGCCGGATCATCCCCGACAAAATAGCTGCGGTCGCGATCAATCCCTTCCAACCGGATCACCGCCACATCACCGACCGTTAAAGGCGTCCCATCGGTGCCTGCCCGCAGGGTGATATTGGCAATGGCTTCGGGCGTGCGTTTTTCAACGCCGGTACGCAACCGCGCATTGGCCCCCTCCATATCCCCGGCCGGATCGGCATCGACCTCTTCGGCGATGGCAACGGCGATCTCGGCCATCGTAATCCGGTGCTTGATCAGACTGGCACCGGTGACCTCGACAATGGTTTGCGGGGCGGCCACGCCGCGTATGGTGGTGCGGGTCACGCCTTCGGCAAAAAGCCGCGTGACCAATTCATCGGCAAAAAGCCCCAACTGCGCCGCATCCACGGGACCGGTGATGACAATATCGGTCACGCGGTCACGCCAAGCCCCGCGCACGACGGAAGGTTCCTCCGCCTCTTCGGGCAATGTGGTGACCGCATCGACCGCCGATTGCACATCATCGGCGGCGCGGCTCATGTCATAGCTCGGCTCGAATTCCAAATTGATGGTGGCGCGCCCTTCGCGCGATGTCGCCGTGGCATTTTCGACCCCCTCAACCGCCAAAAGCGCAGGTTCGAGCGGCTGCACAATCGCCGCATCGACGTCTTCGGCTCCGGCCCCATCCCATACCACGCTGACCGAAACCGTATCGATGATCACATCGGGGAAAAACTGGGCCCGCATCTGTGGCGCGGCCGCCAAACCAAGCACCAAAAGCACCACCAGAAGCAGGTTCGCCGCCGTCCTATGCCGGGTAAAATAGGACAAAAGGCCGCCCGCAGTCGGGGGAATGCCGCGCACCATGCCCTACCCCCCGATCCGTGCTTCGATCCGGGCCACCATGCTCGCCGGCACTTTTGGCTGGCTTAACCTGCTCAACAAACGCGCCTTCATAGCGTCGGGGAACCTCTCGCTGCCCTCGACCAGGGCGACAACCCGCGCGCGGCGCATTTCATCCAGTTCGACCATCGGTTCTGCCCGCCGACCCGGTTCTGCGGCGGCCCTCTCTTCGGACATTTGCAAAGGCCGCACCTTGATCCCCGTGCCCAGCAAGGGAGATCGTCTTGCCACCACGATGCGCCCCTCCAGCCCCTCGGCCGAGACCAAAATCGCATCGCCCTGACGGCGCAGCAACTGAACCTGCACCGCCTCAAGTCGCTCATCCTCATTGACCACCAACACTTCGTGCGTCGCGTCCATCGCAGAGGCCGGCAACTGCACGACCCCCGTCAAAACCGGCTCTGTGATATGGACCGAAACGAAATCGCCCGGCTTCAATCCGACTGCACCTTCTAGCTGCGCATAAATCACGCGGCCGGTTTGACCATCACCAACCTCGGCGCTTTCGCGCGCGATATGACCCCGAGCCTCAAGCACCGCCGTGCCCAGATCCAATTGCACTTTGACCGGCACATCCGGCAACCGCCCTGCATTGTTCAACAACCGCGCATATTGCGCCGTAGAGACGCGAAACGAAACTTCCAACGCGTCGGGGTCAATCAAATCAGCCAGCCGTTCATTGACCGACACAAGCCCCCCGCGCGCCACGGTGACGTTGCTGAGCGTGCCGTCAAAGGCGGCTGTAATCTCGGTATCACGCAAATCCCGTTCGGCCTGTGCCAAAGCCAAGTTGACCCGCGACAATGCTGTCTGTGCCTGGTCCACCCGCGCTTCGGCCACGGCCAGCGCCTGCCGCCGCGACAGCACCGATTGCCGCGCCGCCGACGCCGTCAATTCGGCCTCTTCCACCGCCGCAGCGGTGCCAACGCCGCGCCCTTGCAAATCCTTTTGGCGCTCAAAGGCGCGGCGGCGCAAATCGGCCTGTTGCTGCGCCGCAGCCACTTCATCGATGGCCAACTCCAATCCACGCGCCGCATCGCGCGCCTCGGCTTCGGCATCGAGTAAATCGTTTTTCGCACGCTCCAGTGCCGACGCCGCCTCCGCCGGATCAATCTGCGCCAAAACCTGACCTGCACGCACACGCCCGCCTTCGACAAAAGCATCATCCAATGCGATCACCCGCCCGCCCACTGCGGCGCGAATCTCAAGAGAGATGCGACTGGTGACCGCGCCAAAGGCTTCCATTACGGGGGCGACATCGACGCTCTCGGCGCGCAACACATTGACGGTAAACACCCGTTCGCGCGCGGTCATTTGCGGTGCCTCGCGGCCCATGCGTTGTTGGACAGCCGATACCACAACCGCCCCCGCCCAGACCAACAGCCCCAGCGTCACGGACATCAAAAACAGGCCGGTCATTCCTCTGCGCAAAAATCGCATATCTTTTCATTCCCTCGGGCCAGCCAACACCGCATCAACCGGCACAGGCAGGACCATAGTGCCCCAAAGCCATATTCAAGATGATACTCTATCCGCGCGCATTATAGGAGCAAACCACAATGACGTTATGGGATGTTACGCAGGGGCGATGATTTTCCGTCGCCAAAAACCTCCGCGCCGGATTTATTTGCGCCGCTTGTGCTCTTCGAGCCGCGGCATGATCTCGGCAAAATTACAAGGACGGTGACGGTAATCCAATTGATAGGCAAGAATGTCGTCCCACGCGTCTTTGCATGCGCCGGGGCTTCCGGGCAGCGCAAACAGATAGGTCCCCCCCGCCACGCCACCGGTGGCGCGGCTTTGCACCGCAGAGGTGCCGATTTTCTGCATCGAAACCATGGTGAAGATCGTGCCAAAGGCATCAATCTCTTTCTCATAAACATCGCGGTGCGCCTCGACGGTGACATCGCGGCCGGTCAATCCGGTGCCGCCAGTGGAAATCACCACATCAATCGCCGGATCATCAATCCATGCCCGCAATTGATTTGCGATCTCGCCGCGCTCGTCCGGCAGGATCACCCGCGCCGCCAAAATATGCCCCGCCCCCTCAATACGTCCCGCCAAAGTATCGCCAGAGCGATCCTCGGCTAAGCTACGGCTGTCCGAAACGGTCAAAACCGCGATACGCAGCGCGATAAACTCTTTGCTGTCGTCGATATTGGCCATCTGACCCGTCTCCTTTGTATTCAGGGCCACGCTGCCAGCGCAAAGAGCAAACGTCCAGAGGGCAGATGGTCACGTTACGAGCACGGAGACATCACCGGAAGCCGCGGCTGCGCAAGCGATTTGCCGATACTGCGCTGCGACGACAGGCTCGACAACGATTCAAGAAACTGCAGCTGCCCGTCTTCCAACGCCGCGCAGGCTGCGGAAGACGCGCGCGCCGTGATGAAAGTAGACAGCGCACCCTCAATCTCCGAAATCTCGCGTTTGGGATAGGTGTTATCGGCGTAAAACTGCGCCGCGCGCCGCAGTGAAGTGTTGAGCCGCATTGCGGCGTCCTTTGTCACCCTATCGGGACAGGATTTCACCACAGCGTTGGCCTCCGCCAAAACCCTGAGCAAACAGCCCACAGCGCCGCCGCTGCTTTGATCAACCGCGCCATAGCGCAGCCCCCCGTCGGGCCGCCTCCGTTCTTCGACAATCACCGGTCCGTCCATCTCCAATATCCGCAGATCCGGCGCGGGCTGCACAACCTCGGCGGCGTGCGCTTCAAAAAGCCCTGCAAAATCAATATGAAAAACGCCCCGACCGGCAAGATCGCTGCGCCCTTGGGCGCTGACCACCGTGGCAAATATACATGCGGCCAAAAAACAGATCGCCCGCCTCACAGCGCCGCCAACCTGGATTTGAACATCAAAAGATCCCGCCACGCGTCGCGTTTGCCCGCCGGATGGGACAGCAAGTAGTCCGGCGCGGTGATCGCCAAGGCCGGCCGGCCAAACGCCTGCGCCCATCCCTGGCCGATACCGCCCGCTGTCTTTGGGCCCAACACCGAATGCACCGCCACTTCGCCCAAGAGCAACACCAACTGCGGCGCAACGATCTCGATATGGCGCTGCACAAAGGGCGCCATCGCAGCGATTTCGGTCGCATAGGCATCGCGAGCCTGTGGCAACCGCCACGGCAAGGCATAGGTCAGATAGGCCGCCTGCGCCGGCTCCTGCGCATCGCGCGACAGATCAATCGCGCCCAGCATTTTATCCAGCAACCGCCCCGCAGGTCCAACATAGACCGCGCCGCTCCGGTCTTCTTCGCGGCCCGGCGCCTCGCCGATAACCATCACCCGCGCCGCAGGATTGCCCGCAGCAAAGCAAAGATTCCGCGCTCCGCGATGCAAATCACAATGCTCAAATGCCGCCATCGCGGATTTGAGCGCCCCCAGATCGGCACAGCCCTGCGCCGCGCGCCGCGCCTCTGCAGCGGCATCAATGCGGGGTTCCGCACTCGGAACCGGTATGTTTTTCGATTTGGAAACAGATGCTTGGGCAGGTGCCGCCGCCTGCATCTTCGCCGCCTCGCGCGCGGCGTGCTCCAAGGCAAACCGATCCACCGGCGCATCGCCAATCAGTTCGGCACAGCCAAGTTCCACCTGCCAAGCCAGCGCCGCGAGGGCGATATCATATTCGAGAGCCGATTCCATAACCGCCACTTTACCCAGCCGACGCGGCATTGGGAAACGGCTTTGCACGCGCGCGACACATCCGGCGTTCACCTGTCAGCTTGCCCCCCGCGCGCAGCCTTCATATAAGCATGCTCGAACCACAAGGGGGCGGCACATGAGCTTTACGCAATCGCATCTTCTCGGGATCGAACCCCTGAGCCCTGCCGATATTACTGCCCTGCTGGATTTGTCCGAAGCATATGTTGATCTGAACCGCTCCGAGGAAAAACATTCCCAAGCTCTCACCGGCCTGACCCAGATCAACATGTTCTTCGAAAACTCCACCCGCACGCAGGCCTCATTTGAATTGGCCGGCAAACGTCTTGGCGCCGATGTGATGAATATGTCGATGCAGGCTTCATCGATCAAAAAAGGCGAGACGTTGATCGACACGGCGCTGACCCTGAACGCGATGCATCCCGATTTGCTCGTCGTGCGCCACCCGCATTCCGGTGCGGTGGATCTGTTGGCGCAAAAGGTCAATTGCGCGGTGCTCAATGCCGGTGATGGGCGTCATGAACACCCGACACAGGCTTTGCTGGATGCGCTGACGATCCGGCGCGCCAAAGGCCGCCTTCACCGTCTCAATATCGCGATTTGCGGCGATATCGCCCATAGCCGCGTCGCACGGTCCAACATCATGCTTTTGGGCAAGATGGAGAACCGCATTCGTCTGATCGGTCCGCCAACATTGATGCCGTCGCAAATTTCCGAATTTGGTGTCGAGGTCTATGAGGACATGAAAGAGGGGCTGGAGGGCGTCGATGTGGTGATGATGCTGCGCCTGCAAAAAGAACGCATGGACGGCGGTTTCATCCCGTCAGAGCGCGAATATTACCACCGCTATGGATTGGACGCGGAAAAATTGGCCTATGCCAAAGAGGATGCCATCGTCATGCACCCCGGCCCGATGAACCGCGGCGTCGAAATCGACGGCACCATCGCCGATGATATCAATCGGTCGGTGATTCAAGAACAGGTCGAAATGGGTGTTGCCGTGCGCATGGCCGCGATGGATGCCTTGGCCCGCAACCTGCGCGCACGGCGCTTCAATTCCCGCGCGGCAATGGGAACATTGGTCTGATGGCAGCGGCCGTTTCAAATATAGACCCGCTCGATATCCGAGCCGGAGAACACGGCACCTTGCGGGTGTTCGACGTCAACCTGCCCGATGCCATGGCCGCGAATCTGGCCGGATCGCCCGCCGAACGCGAAAGCGCACTTGGCGTGCCCATCACCGATACCAATCGCACCGAAATGTTTGATGTTGCCAGCCTTGGCGATCTGGGGCTTTGGCAATATTTGAGCGAAGGCTTGGGGATTGACCGTGACGACGTCAACGCCCACCGCGAACCCTTGGGAAATATTGCGGGCTATGTTCTGCTGTTGCGCGCGGGTGCCGTCACCGGCCCTGCGCGGCTCGCGCCGATTGACGGGCTGCGCCTTGTGGCGCTGCTTCACGAAGAGCGCCCGCAACTCAGTTTCGAGAAAATCTACTCATCATCGAGCGAAGGGATCCTCGCGCCGGGGCAAGAACAAAACGGCACGGCCGCGCCCCTGCCCGACTTGCGCCCCTTGCGTCGGTGGCTCGGGCTTATAACGCTCGGCGGGCTGGTTCTCGCTGGCGTGGTCTGGAGCCTGCTGTGACCACCGCCCGCGACCGCCTCCGGTTTTTTGGCCCTCGACGCCACACGCAAAAGGATTGCACATGACGCCCGCCCAAACCACGCTTTTGATCAACGCGCGCCTGATTGATCCCGAGGCACAAACCGATCACACCGGATGGCTGTTGATCACCGCAGAGGGTACCATCGCGGAGACGGGGACGGGCGCGCCGCCCAAGGCCGACCAAGCCTTTGATCTGGACGGCAAGTGTCTTGCCCCCGGCATCATCGACATCGGCGTCAAAGTCGGCGAACCCGGCGAGCGCCATAAGGAAAGCTTTCGCTCCGCAGGTATGGCGGCAGCGGCGGGCGGGGTCACCACGATGGTCACCCGCGCCGACACCACCCCCGTGATCGACAGCCCCGAAGTGTTGGAGTTCGCCACCCGCCGCGCCAATGAGGCCGCCCCGGTGCGGGTCTTTTCCATGGCCGCCCTGACCAAGGGCCGCGCCGGACAGGAGATGACTGAAATCGGGTTTTTGATGGATGCCGGCGCAGTGGCCTTTTCGGACGGTGACCGTGTGACCACGAACACCAAAATCTTCAGCCGCGCCCTGACCTATGCCCGCAGCCTCGGCGCGTTGGTCATTGCCCACCCGCAAGAACCGATCCTGTCGAAAGGTGCCGCCGTAACCTCGGGGAAATTCGCCTCTTTGCGCGGTTTGCCCGCCGTTTCGCCGATGGCCGAACGCATGGGATTGGACCGCGACATTGCCCTGCTTGAGATGACGCGCGCGCGCTACCACGCCGATCAAATCACCACGCGCCGCGCCTTGCCCGCCTTGGAGCGCGCTAAAAACAACGGCCTCGACATCACCGCAGGCACCTCGATCCATCACCTGACCTTGAATGAATTGGACGTCGCGGATTACCGCACGTTCTTTAAGGTCAAACCGCCGCTGCGCGAAGAAGAAGACCGGCTTGCCACGGTCGAGGCCGTCGGCAGCGGCCTGATCGACATCATCTCATCGATGCACACACCGCAGGATGAAGAAAGCAAACGATTGCCGTTTGAAGAGGCCGCATCGGGCGCGGTGGCTTTGGAAACCTTCCTGCCCGCCGCTTTGCGGCTTTATCACGATGGATCGCTCAGCTTGCCACAGCTTTTCCGCGCCATGGCGCTCAATCCGGCGAAACGATTGGGCCTCGCCTCAGGGCGTCTCGCCAAGGGCGCTCCGGCGGATTTGATCGTCTTTGACCCTGACGCACCCTTCATATTGGACCGCTTCGCGCTGCATTCAAAATCCAAGAACACGCCCTTTGACGGTGCAAAAATGCAAGGCCGCGTCCGGGCCACATTGGTCGGCGGCATGCCCGTCTTCGGAGCATTGTGATGCTGCCTCAGCTGACCACCAGTATCGCCGCGCTTGGCCTATGGGCCGCGTTTGGATATCTGCTCGGCGCGATCCCGTTTGGCATGGTGCTGGCGCGTGTGATGGGCCTTGGCAATCTGCGCGACATCGGATCGGGCAACATCGGCGCGACCAATGTTTTGCGCACCGGATCAAAAAAGGCCGCCGCCGCGACGTTGATCCTTGATGGAGGCAAAGGCGCGGTGGCGGTTTTGCTGGCGCGGGCCTTGGCCGGTGAGGATGCCGCGCAAATCGCGGGCCTCATGGCCTTTATCGGTCATTGTTTTCCTGTCTGGCTTGGCTTCAAAGGCGGCAAAGGCGTTGCGACCTTCCTTGGCCTGTTGCTCGCGCTGTTCTGGCCCGCCGGATTGGCCGCCTGCGCCACATGGTTGGCGACTGCCGTTGTCACGCGAATCTCGTCGCTGTCGGCCTTGGTTGCGGCCGTTCTCGCACCGATCTGGATGGGGCTATTGGGCGCGCCGCAGGGCGTCGCCTTGGTGATGGCTCTGGCCGCCTTGATCCTGTGGCGGCACAGCGCCAATATCGCGCGGCTGCGCAGCGGCGAAGAGCCAAAGATCGGCAAGAAATAAGCCAGCCACGCGCAAAAGCCGCCCGACCGGAATGGCCGTTTATCAGTTATCCAGCCCACTGAGAGTGAGGAACTGACCGGCGCGTAGCTACCCCAAAAACGAAAAAGGCCCCGACGATGATCGGGGCCTTTTCATACCTGTGGTGCGATAGGATCAATAAGAGTATTCGGCGTAAATCCGGCTTAAATCACCATCCCAATCGCCATTGTATTGATCAAGCAACTCGTCTGCGGGCGTCTTGCCGCTGTCCAGACTTTCCTTAAGTGTGTTGAGGAAATGCGTCTCGTCGGGGATCAAACCGCCTGCGCCCTCTTTGGCGCGTGCTTTTAGACCCGCGTCGGACAAGGCCACAACCTCGCGCGCCAGATCCATCATCTTCACGCCGTGTGTGTCGGCTTGCAATCCGTCAACGGACGCCGCCACCCGCAATGCTTCGCGGGTTTCCAGATCCCAGCCCTTGGCCAAATCCCATGCCGCATCGAGGCTGTTTTGATCATACATCAAACCGGTCCAAAGCGCAGGCAGCGCACAAAGCCGCCGCCACGGACCGCCATCGGCGCCGCGCATCTCCATGTATTTCTTGATCCGCGCTTCGGGGAAACAGGTGGTCAGATGATCGGCCCAATCGCTCAGGGTCGGTTTCTCCCCCGGCATCGCAGGCAATTCGCCGCGCAGGAAATCGCGGAACGATTGGCCCAGCGCGTTGTTATACTGCCCGTTGCGGTAAACGAAATACATCGGCACATCGAGCGCATAATCAACGTATTGCTCGAACCCGAAGCCGTCATCAAAAACAAAGGGCAAGGTGCCGGTGCGGCTGTCGTCCAGATCGCGCCAAATCCGCGAGCGCCATGATTTATGGCCGTTCGGTTTGCCCTCGAAAAACGGCGAATTGGCAAACAGCGCCGTCGCCACCGGTTGCAATGCCAAAGCCACGCGCAGCTTTTGCACCATGTCGGCCTCGGAGCCGAAATCAAGATTGACCTGCACCGTGCAGGTGCGGCGCATCATCGAGGTGCCCATGGTGCCGACGGTGCCCATATAGCTGTCCATCAATTTATAGCGCCCCTTGGGCATCAGCGGCATTTGCTCATGCGTCCAAACCGGCGCCGCGCCAAGCCCGATAAACCCGACACCGACCTTGTCGGCGATGTCTTTAACATCCTTCAAATGCGCGTTCACCTCGTCGCATGTCTCGTGGATCGTGCACAAAGGTGCCCCCGACAGCTCCAACTGCCCACCCGGTTCAAGGCTGACATTGGCACCGTTTTTCTCAAGCCCGATCAGCTTGCCGCCCTCTTCGACCGGCGCCCAACCATGCCCGTCGCGCAGCCCCTCAAGCACCGCCAGAACCGACCGCGTGCCCTCATAGGGGATCGGCAAAAGATTATCTTTGCAGTAACCGAATTTCTCGTGTTCGGTGCCGATGCGCCAATCGTCTTTGGGTTTGCACCCAGAGGAAAGATATTCTGTAAGCTGCGATCGGTCTTCGATAATACCGCCACCGGATTGGGGAATGGACATGGGGCAGGTCTCCGTCTTGGGGCGTGTTGGATGGTCTCGGATGCGAAAACAATCGCGGCGGACAAATAATGACGTCTAGGGCACGACAAACAGCCACGACACGCTTGGTCAAACCGTCGCGCGCATCGCAGCCTTTGATCCTTCAAGAGGTGCCGCGAAAATTCACCACTGTCAATGCAAGGTCGGGCGGACAAGAGGCGCGGTCGGCAACGGACGCTGCCAGATCAGGAAATGCGCCTTGCCCTGTTCCGGTGCGGGGCTGCGCGAGGCGCGGATCACATTTTCGTATGATGCCCCCGAAAATCCTGCCAGCGCATCGATCAAACGATCCGCACCCAACGCATCGGCCGGAATGCGCGCGGGCGGATGCCCCATGCGCCTGAACACCCAAATCATATCGCCCGCCACAGCGCCTTCCGGGGGCGGTGCAATCTCGATCTCGATCCGGTTGACCTCGGACAGCACCACAATCGCGCCGCCCTCGCCGGCGAGGTAACTCAACTGCCGCTCGTCCAACTCAACCAACCCCGGCGCCACGCCCGCGCCGCCACGCGACGCAATCCGCGCCCTTTGCCATCCGGTCACCGCAAGCCCGGCCCCAAGCAAAAACAACAGCGCCGCCATGATCCACACAAGCCCCGCCGCACCGGCCCCGATGACCAAGGCACATGCCATCATCACCCCGCCAATGATCACATCGCGCCACCGCGCGACGATAACTTGGGCTTCGGGGCGAATAAAACTCATCCCCAATCCCCCAATGCCTTTTGCCACAAAGCCATTGCCGCCACCGCTGCCGTATCGGCGCGCAGGATGCGGGGGCCGAGGCTGACCGGATGGGCGAATGGCAACGCGTGCAGGCGCTTGCGCTCGGCCTCTGAAAACCCGCCTTCGGGGCCGATAAGGATTGCCCATGGCGCAGCGGCATGGGTTTGCGCCGCAAGCGCGTTTGCCTGTCCGGCCATCGCTTCGTCGCAAAACATCAATTGCCGCCCCTCGGGCCAATGATCCAAAAGCGCGCCCAGCTTGGTCAATTCCGCCACCTCGGGCACATAAGTGCCGCCGCATTGTTCGGCGGCCTCAACCGCGTGGGCTTGCAGGCGATCAACGCGGATGCGTTCGGAATTGGTGTGATCCGTTTGTACCGGCATGATTTTGGCCGCGCCCATTTCGGCGGCTTTCTCGACGATGAAATCGGTGCGGGCCTTTTTGATTGGCGCAAAAACCAACCACAGATCGGGGGGCATCTGCTGCGGCTTGGTTTGGCTGGCAACCTGCAACATCCCGCCGCGTTTGCCCGCTTCGGTCACCTCGGCCAACCATTCGCCATTTTGCCCGTCAAACAACAGCACCCCGTCCCCGACGCTGCGCCGCATCACCCCGAAAAGGTAATGCGCCGCCTCCCGCGTCAAAGGAACCGATTGCCCCGCGCCGAGGGCATGTTCTACATAGAGCCTGATTTTCGCGTCCTTCATACGGCGCAATGTAAGAGCGGGGCCCGCCATATGCCAGAGACGAACGACACTTCCACGCCAGATCCCGCAGGACAGACCGCAGGTGACGTCCCCGCTCACGGGTCAAATGGCCAAGTCGCCGATGCCGTGCGCGGCAATTGGGTCGACCGCTATGCCCCTGCGGCCGCCCGTCCCTATTTGCGATTAAGCCGCGCCGACCGCCCGATTGGCACATGGCTTTTGCTTTTGCCCTGTTGGTGGGGATTGATGCTCGCCATGCTGCATGACGGGCAAGCCCGGTGGGAAGACGCGTGGATCGCGCTTGGCTGTGCGCTTGGCGCATGGTTGATGCGCGGTGCGGGGTGCACATGGAACGACATCACCGACCGCAATATCGACGCAAAAGTCGAACGCACCCGGTCGCGCCCGATCCCCTCGGGACAGGTCAGCCCCAAGGCCGCCGCAGCCTATATGGGCGCGCAGGCCTTGATCGCTTTGGCGATTTTGCTGACATTCAACGGCGCGGCGATTGTGCTTGGCATTCTGGCGCTGGTGCCGGTGGCGATCTACCCCTTTGCCAAACGCTTCACATGGTGGCCGCAAGTGTTTCTTGGCTTTGCCTTCAACTGGGGCGCTTTGCTGGCTTGGACCGCCCATAGCGGATCCTTACAATGGCCCGCCGTGGTGCTCTATTTTGCGGGCATGGCGTGGACGCTGTTTTATGACACGATCTATGCCCATCAAGACACCGAGGATGACGCTTTGATCGGCGTCAAAAGCACCGCACGCCTCTTTGGCAGCACCACGCCGAAATGGCTCGCGCGGTTTTTGGTGGCGACCGTTGGCTTAATGGGGTTGGCCATTTTGCTGTCCGGTCTCGACAACCTCAGCCCGCTGGCCTTGATTCTCGCGCTTGGCGGACCTTGGGCCATGGGGTGGCATATGGTTTGGCAGATGCGTAAATTCGACGCCGAAGACAACGCGACCTTGCTCATGCTGTTTCGGTCGAACCGCGATACCGGCTTGATCCCCTTGCTGTTTTTCGCCGTTGCGCTCTTCGTATGATTGAAACCCGCCCCTTCGGGGCGTAAGTAGCGTGGCAAACCACTGGGGAACTCTAATCTGATGCGCCTGTCCTCCATCATTGTTTTCGCCTCTGCCTTCGGTGTCGCCGCCGGCGCCTGCCTCGTCGCGGCCAGCTTCGCAGTGACCTTGATCGAAGACAGTTCCGAGATTGGCGTGCGCGATGCCTTGGACGACGCGAATATGGCGTGGGCCGAAGTGCATGCGGACGGGTTGCAGGTTTTTCTCACCGGCACATCGCCTTCCGAAGTGCTCCGGCTCAGCGCGCAGACCAGCGCGTCCGCCGTGGTTGATGCAGCACGGGTGATCAACAACATCGAAGTGACCGCCACCCGTAAGTTGGCCGCGCCGCATTTCTCCATCGAGATCTTGCGCAATGACAGCGGTGTGTCGCTGATCGGGTTGGTCCCGGCCAGCACCGACCGCGAGGCTTTGGTCAAGACCATCACCACGCTCGCCGGCAGCAGCGGCACAGTGACAGATCTTCTCGAAACCGCCGATTATCCGATGCCGGACGGTTGGAGCGATGCGCTCGACTATGCCGAACGGGCGCTCAAAACCCTGCCGCGGGCAAAGATTTCCGTCGATGCAAACCGCGTCGCAATCACCGCCATGTCCGACAGCCCCGCCGAAAAGCGCAAGCTGGAAACCGACCTGCGCCGCCGCCTGCCCGGAGATCTAAAGCTGGAATTGGCGATCTCGGCGCCGCGTCCTGTGATCACGCCCTTTACCTTGCGTTTCCTGATCGACGAATCCGGCGCGCGGTTTGATGCCTGCTCGGCCGATACGCCCGAGGCAAAAGAGCGAATCCTGCGCGCCGCCAAAAACGCCGGATTGAAATCCACGCCGGAATGCACCATCGGGCTTGGTGTGCCCTCGCCCCGTTGGGCCCGCGCCGCCGAAACCGGCATCAAAGCTTTGACCGAGCTGGGCGGCGGCAGCTTGACCATGGCAGATGCAGATATCTCGTTGATTGCCGCGCAGGGCACGGCACAGGCCGCTTTCGACCGCATCGTCGGCGAAACCGAAGCCGCCCTCCCCGAGGTCTTCGCATTGAGCGCAACCCTGCCACCGGCGCCCAATGCCGGTGACCAAGGCCCACCCGAATTCGTTGCCACCCGCAGCCCCGAAGGGTTGGTGCAACTGCGCGGCCGTGTCACCGATGAGCAAACCCGCACCATCGCAGACAGCTTTGCCAAGGCACGGTTCGGTTCTGCCGCGGTTTATTCGGCTGCCCGCATCGACGACACCTTGCCACGCGGCTGGGCCTTGCGCGTGCTGGCGGGCATCGAAGCCCTGTCGAAACTCTCCAATGGCGCGGTCACCGTCACGCCGCAAAACATCACGGTTTCGGGCAACACCGGCAACCCGACGGCCAGCGACGAAATCTCGCGGCTCTTGGCCGATAAGATCGGCGAAGGCGGCGATTTTTCGATCAATGTGACATATCAAAAGCAACTCGATCCGGTTCTGGGTCTGCCGACACCGGATGAATGTGAAGCCGAAATCAAAGACATTCTCGCCACCCGTAAGCTCAACTTTGAACCCGGATCCGCAACTCTGGATGCCTCGGGCAGCGCCATCATGCAAGACATCGCCGAAGTCCTGAAACGGTGCGGCGACGAGATCAAAATGGAGATTGGCGGCCACACAGATAGTCAGGGTCGCGAAAGCATGAACTTGCAACTGTCCCAAGATCGGGCGCAAGCGGTCTTGAACGAATTGCGCAGCCGCCGGCTGCTGACGTCCGGTTTCACGGCCAAAGGCTATGGCGAAACCTCACCGGTTGCAGATAACGATACCGAAGATGGCCGCGAAGCAAACCGCCGGATCGAATTCCGTCTGATCCGGCCGGAGCCCGTCAAACCCGTACAAACCACGCTTGAGGCGGCGGAGGCAGCAGCAGACAGCGATGCCGAATCCCCCACGGTCCTGCCCGATGACGAGGGTGGCGACACCGGATCCGGCGACGAAGACGGGCCCGCCGACACGGCGCCGCCCGAAGAACAAAGCGACAGCAATTAATCCCGTGACGCGGGAGAGACAACCAACCTTCGCGCATATTTCGCCCGCCAACGGCAGCGCGCACAGGACAAGATTACGCAAGATCAAGGGCCAGACATGAACAGAACCGAATTCATCATCGCCACCGCGATCATTCTCTTTGTCGCCTTTTGCATGGGCTGGTTTGCCTATTGGGTGATCCATCGGTTCACCCGCGTGTCGAAATCCGACATGGGCGAATTGGAGAAAATGGCGCAGGATCTGCATGAAGCCGAAGAAACCCGCGATCAGGCGATACTTTACTTGCAGCAGCGCGAAGCGGAATTGAGCAATCAATTGGCCCAAACCGAAGCCGAGCTTTCGGCTGCGATGGACGGTCTACGTGATGCGCGCCAAGAGGCCGAAGAACTGCGCGCATGGATCGAGAAAAACAACCTCGGATAGTCCAGCCGCAAGCGCCCCGAACCATCAAAATCCGGGGCTGCCATGCGCAAGACCCGCATTCGGGGTGCTAACATATGCGGGCGCAAACATATGCCGCTGGCCCGAAACCGCGCGCAAGCGAGGTGGCTCAACGTCCCAAAAACCGCTGTGATGATACCCTACCACCGACGCAAAGCGTCTTCATCCTCACCCCGCGCCGCAACCCATTGCGCCCCGTCCTTGAGATGTTCTTTTTTCCAAAATGGCGCGCGCGATTTCAGGTAATCCATCAAAAACTCGGCGGCCTCAAAGGCATCCTTGCGGTGGCGGGCCGCCGTGGCGACCATCATGATTTGATCGCCGGGGACGAGCCGCCCAAATCGGTGAATGATCTTAACCCCGCCGAGGGACCAGCGCCCCATCGCATCGGCGGCAATGGCTTCGAGAGCTTTGGCCGTCATACCGGGATAATGTTCGATTTCCATTGCTTCGAGCCCGCCGTCCACATCGCGCACGACACCGGTGAAGCTGACAATGGCGCCCATATCGGCAAGGCCGGTGCCAAAGCTGTCAAGCTCGGCCCCCAAATCGAAGGCGGCCTCTTGCACCTGCACCATGGCCGTGTCCGTCATCGCTCAACCGCCCGTCATCGGGGGGAAAAACGCCACTTCGCGCGCATCACCGAGCGGCGCGTCGAAATCTGACAGCTCTTGATCGACCGCCACACGCAGGGCGCTCAAATCGGCGAAGGCAGCCTCATAGCGCTCCTCACGCGCCACAAGCTCCGCCACCAGATCCCGCACCGTCTCCGCCGAGGTTTCAACCCGCTCTTTGGGGAGGCCGATCCGTTCGCGCACCCATGCAAAATAGAGAACGTCCATCGCGTCAATCCTTTAGATACGGCAGCGATTTGCGCAGGTAGTCGACCCCCGTCACAAAGGTGAGAAACGCCGCAATCCACAAGAGCCAAAGCCCCGCGTGACCGGCCCAAACCATCCCCGTCATTTTCCACTTCAAGCCGAGAATATCCTCTTCATGGCCATCCAGAATGTCGCGCACCATGGCGCTATCCATGCCGAAAATCGACATACCGAAATAATGCTCGAACACGCCTTGTGCAAAGATCACCGCAATCGCAACCATTTGCGTCGTGGTCTTCCATTTCGCCAATTTCGTGACCTTCAGCGTGCCCGCCGTGTCGCCCAGATATTCGCGCAGCCCCGAGACAAACACCTCGCGAAACAAGATCACCGTAGCAGGCAATACAAGCCAAGGCGACAGAGACGAATAGCCAATGATCACCATCAAGGCGATGACTACCATCGCCTTGTCGGCAATCGGATCGAGCATCGCGCCCAGTTTGGTTTCTTGACCCCATGCACGCGCCAGATATCCGTCAAACCAATCGGTAACCGCCGCCCCCGTAAAGAGTAAAAGCGCAAACCAATCGGCATAAGGTCTCGTGAAATAAAGAAACATCACGGCAACACCCGGTGCGGCCAGCAACCGGATGACGGTGAGAATATTGGGCAGGTTCCATGTCATGTCCCATTCCTAACCCGTCTTGCAGGCAGAGGGAAGATGGCGCACGCCAGCGCCGGAAACAGAAATCTCCGCAGAGGCGAGGAACTCGCAACCATGGCCGCCGGGCTGCCCCCCGCGCCGCAGGAGGACAAAGGCATTTATCGCCAACGGCAAGCCCGATATGATCGCATTGGCCGGCATCGCCATGGCAATGCAAACTGCCCCACGCGCACATCGCGCGTCAGTAGGCATGCGAGAGAATGCGCCCGAGTGCGATAAGGACCGCATATTAAAACGACGCGGTTTCGCCCTATGACAGTCAGCCTTTTTCGTGGAAGAACGCATAAATCGTTTCGGCCAACGCGTTTGACACGCCGTCCACAGCCTTGAGATCCGCCAGCCCTGCGCGGCTCACCGCCTTGGCCGATCCGAAATGCGCCAAAAGCGCCCGTTTGCGCGCCGCGCCAACGCCCGGCACCTCGTCCAAGGGCGTCGCGCCGATGGCTTTGCTGCGTTTGGCGCGATGGGTGCCAATGGCAAACCGGTGCGCCTCGTCGCGCAGCCGCTGCACAAAATAAAGCACCGGATCATTGCGTTGCAACGCGAAGGGTCGTGCGCCGATGCGGTGAAACTCTTCCTTGCCATGATCCCGGTCGACGCCCTTGGCCACGCCCACCATCGCAATATTGTCGACCCCGTGCTGGCGCATGATCTGCGCCACGGCAGAGACCTGCCCCGCGCCGCCGTCAATCAACAAAAGATCCGGCCACATGCCATTGGTGCGGTCGGGGTCTTCCTTTTTCAACCGCTTGAACCGGCGGGACAACACCTCTTTCATCATGCCGAAATCATCACCCGGTGTCAGATCATCGCCGCGAATGTCAAACTTGCGGTATTGGTTTTTCATCATACCCTCGGGACCGGCAACAATCATCGCGCCCACCGCATGGGCACCCTGAATATGGCTGTTGTCATAGACCTCGATGCGCTGCGGCGGGCCCTCCAAATCAAAGGCCTCCGCCAGCCCCTTCAATAATTTGATCTGAGTTGCACCTTCGGCCATGCGCCGAGCAAGGCTTTCGCGGGCGTTGCGTAACGCCCCATCGACCAATTCGGCTTTCTCCCCCCGCTGCGGCACCAATATCTCGACCCTGCGCCCCAACCTCTCGCTCAACGCCGCTTGCATCAGATCCAAATTTTCAATCGGATGCGACAGGATCAATTGCTTTGGCGGTTCTTTGCTGTCGTAAAATTGGCCGATGAAGGCTTCAAGCACCTCTGGTGCCTCCATATCTATGCCGATTCTCGGGTAAAAATCACGATTGCCCCAATTTTGGTGGGCGCGGATGAAGAACACTTGCACGCAGGCCTGTCCCCCTTCCATATGCAGCGCGATGATATCACCCTCTTCGACGGTGCGCGGGTTAATTCCCTGCACCGTTTGCACCGCAGTCAAGGCTTTGATCCGATCACGCAACGCCGCCGCGCGTTCAAATTCCATCGCCTCTGATGCGGCCTGCATATCCTTGGCCAACCGGTTTTGAATCTGTGTCGAACGCCCCGACAAAAAATCTTTCGCATCCGCTACGCTTTGCGCGTAATCGGCGTTCGCAATCATCCCGGTGCACGGACCGGAGCAACGTTTGATTTGATATTGCAAGCACGGCCGCGTCCGTCCGGCAAAATCGCTATCAGAACAATTGCGCAACAAGAACACCCGCTGCAATTGCGTCAAGGTCCGGTTGACGGCACCGGCGCTGGCGAAGGGTCCGAAAAACGTGCCTTTGCCCTTTTTGGCGCCGCGATGCTTGCTGATCCGCGGATATTCATGCGCCGATAGCATAATATTGGGGAAACTTTTGTCGTCGCGCAACAGCACATTGTAATGCGGTTTCAACTGCTTGATCAGGTTCTGCTCAAGCAAAAGCGCCTCGGTTTCCGTTTTGGTGGTCAGGAACATCATCGACGCGGTTTCGGAAATCATCCGCGCAATGCGCGCCGAATGACCGGTCCGCCGCGCGTAACTTGACACCCGCGCCCGCAGGTTACGCGCCTTGCCAACATAAAGCACCCGCGCCTGCGCATCGAGCATGCGGTAAACCCCCGGCGAACTGTCCAGCCGCTTCAGGTAGTCCGCAATCAACGCATGGCCGGTCAAAGGCTGCGCAGGCGTATGTTCAGATGCTTCGCTCATAAGGCCCTAGATATGATTCTTATCCGCCCCCTGCAATCTCCTCACCAGAAGAGCAACAGAAAACCTGTCCACCTTTTCTGTGGATAACTCTGTGCGTAGTCCTGCGTGACGTGGAATTTTCCCTTCATTTTAGGCGGCCTTGCGGAATTGCACAAAAAACAGGCGGATAGATAAGCATTTGAAATATATAAATATATTTTTATACTCTTGCCAAAATACTGAAAACATTGAAGTTTTTGTAACACTAACGTTACGCGGCCGGCCTAGGTGCACAACTTGACGCGGGGGGCTGTGACGCAGGCTATTCCACGCCCAAAACATCAGGCGTCTGCCAGCCCAAATGCTGCCCGCCATCGACGCACAGCAGCTGCCCCGTGACGGCAGGCGCATCAAGGAAATAGCCCAAAGCCGCCGTAATATCCGCCGGATTTGCCCCCCGGTGTAGCACCGTTGCGGCCCGCTGGTCATCGAAATGTGCCTTGGTTTGCCGCGCGCCCCGCAAGGTCGGGCCCGGCCCGATCGCATTCACCCGCACACGCGGCGCCAGCGCCTGCGCCGCCGTCTGTGTCAATGTCCAAAGCCCCGCCTTCGCCAAGGTATAGGACATAAATTCCGGCGTCAGCTTGCGCACCCGCTGATCCACCATGTTGATCACCAACCCTTGGGCCACCGGTTCGCCATGGGCATCCATACCCGGCGCGGGGATCGCATCGGCCATCGCCTGCGTCAAGACAAAGGGCGCGCGCAGATTGCTCTCGAAATGCCGGTCCCATGTGGTTCGCGTGGTGCTTTCGATGTTGTCATATTCAAAAATCGACGCATTGTTCACAAGGCACGTGATCGGCCCGCCCAACGCGGCAGCCGCCGCAGGCAACAAATGCTGCACCTCGCCCTCGTTAAGAACATCGGCCTTGATTGCAATAGCATGACGCCCCAGATCGCGAATTTCGCGCACCACATCTTCGGCCTCGGCCTTTGAGCGGGCGTAATGCACGGCCACATCAAATCCGCGATGCGCCACATATATCGCCATCGCCCGGCCAAGCCGTTTTCCCGCTCCGGTAATCAAAGCGCGTGGTTGGATCTCTTGCATCATATGGGCCTCCGTTTTGGTGCCTAAATCAGAATAATCACAACATAACCTAAATAAAGCGCCGTCAGAAAAATCCCCCAGATGCGGGTGATATCGCGCGCCAAGAACACAAAGGGCACGAGCAACAAGGACGCACCCAACATCACCCAAAGATCAAACCGCAAGAATTCCGGATCAACCGGGATCGGGCCAACCAAACTGGCAATGCCGATGATGGCCAGAAGATTGAACATATTCGAGCCGATGACGTTGCCAAGCGCGACATCCGCTTGCCTGCGCAGCGCTGCCATCACCGTGGTCGCCAGCTCCGGCAACGAGGTCCCCAATGCCACCAGCGTCAGGCCGATCACCGTATCCGAGACACCAAAATCGCGCGCGATGATCGAGGCATTTTCAACCAGGATATCCGCACCCAACGGCAAACCGATCAGCCCGAGCCCGAGAAAAACGCCGATCTTCCACCATGGCATATCCGGATCCGCGCCTTCGACCTCCTCTTCGGGATCGGCCAGCAAAGCCGCCGCCGCCCCCGCCTTGCGGTGGGCACCCGCATCACGAAACGCATCGGCTAAAACCAGAGCCAAAGCCCCCAGAAGGATCAAGCCCGACACCGCCGTGAAGGTCCCCGTAAAGGCCAGTCCAATGAACAAAAGCGTCGCCACAATCATGAAAATATAGGATTTTCGTGTGTTGCATTGCGATGTATGCATGACCGCGAGCAATGCGGGAATGCCCAAAACCAGCAAAATATTGGCGGTGTTCGATCCGACCACATTGCCAAGAGCCAGCCCCGGCTTTCCCTCACTGACCGCGCTGATCGCAATCAACAACTCCGGCGCCGACGTGCCAAAGGCCACAATCGTCAAAGAGACAATCAAGGCCGGAATACCCACCCGCAATGCAAGGTTCACCGCGCCTTTGACCAACGCGTCCCCTGCCAGCAGCAAGATCACCAAACCTAAACCGGCCAAAAGCCATTCCATCACGTTCAGCCCTTATTCTTGCCGCAACCGCACGGCCCCTTGCCGATCCGGTAGCGCCCGCATTTCGAACAGCGTGCCGCCGCCAACCGTTTCTGGCCGGGAAAGCGCGCCTTGCCGAACATGGCTAACACACCCATGCCCACCAAAAACAGAGTGACAATCTTGAAAATCACGTCACAGACCGAAGCGCGCAAAATCGGCGCGTTCTTCCACGGCACCGAGCGCATCCCCAACGATCCGCGCCCCGAAGCGCTGCAACACAGAGCGGCGCGGTCCATACCGGCGAATACGCACATCTTTGCCGAACCGCTCTTTGAGATGCGGCATCATATGGGCGATCCCATCGGCCAATCCGACCTCGACCGCTTTGGCTCCAACCCAAATATCGCCATTAAACAGATCAACGCCATCTTGAAGTTTCCCGCCACGGCGCGTTTTGACTTGGGCAATAAAATTGCCGTGTATCTGCGTAAGCATTTCTTTGAGACGTTCGACATCCTCGGGATTCTCGGGGCGGAACGGGTCTAGCATGGATTTGCTGGTCCCTGCCGTATAAACCCGCCGCTCGACCCCTTGCCGGGCCAAGAAAACATGCGCGCCAAAACCGGCGGAGATAACGCCAATGGACCCGAGGATCGAGCTGTCATCGGCGTAAATCTCATCTGCGGCAGCAGCGAGCCAATACCCGCCCGACGCCGCGACATCTTCGACAAAGGCCAGAACCGGCACCTTTTTTTCCTCGGCAAGCCGCCGGATACGTGCGCCGATCAACGATGATTGCACCGGCGATCCGCCGGGCGAATTGATCAACAGGGCCACAGCGCTGGGTTTGCCGCGCCGGAACGCACGTTCGATCATCGGGGCCAATGCCTCATCCGACAAAGCGCTGCGGTTGCCTGTGCCGATGGACCCGGACAGGCGCATGACCGACACGGTCGGCGGTGTTTTTACAAATGGGATAAATCGCTTCATGTCATCGGATGTAGAGCGCATCTGCGCCACAAACAAGTCACGCGCAAGCGGCGGACCAAAGAAACCCGCCGCCCATCGCGCATTCGCATCATTTAGCTACGGATACGGTAGCCGGTTTTGAAAATCCACCAGATCAGTCCAAGACAGATCGACGTGAAGCCGAGGATCGCCAATAGGCTCAGCCCGACATCGACGTCCTGCACGCCGAAAAACGCCCATCGAAACCCAGAGATCAAATACACCACAGGATTGAACAGCGTGATGGTCTGCCAAATCGGCGGCAACATTTTGATCGAATAGAACGAGCCCCCGAGGAAAACCAGCGGCGTGATCACCAAAAGCGGGATCAATTGCAGTTGCTCAAAGTTCTGCGCCCATATCCCGATGATGAAGCCAAATAGTGCAAAGGAGACGCAAGTGAGCACCATAAAGGCCATCATCGCAATCGGGTGCTGAATTTCCAGATCGACGAACAGGCTCGCGGTGCCAAGTATCACCATCCCAATGAACAAGGCCTTGGTCGCCGCCGCCCCGACGTATCCCAAAACGATCTCGAGGAAATTCACCGGCGCGGAGAGCAACTCATAGATCGTGCCGATGAATTTTGGAAAATAGATCCCGAACGAGGCGTTGGATATGGCTTGGGTCATCACCGAAAGCATGATCAACCCCGGCACGATAAAGGCCCCGTAGGACACCCCTTCGACCTGATCGATGCGACTGCCAATCGCGGCACCGAAGACCACGAAATACAACGAGGTCGAGATCACCGGCGAAATGAAGCTCTGTAAAATGGTGCGAAAAAACCGAGACATTTCATACAAATAGATTGCGCGGACGGCGTTCACATTCATGACGCATCCTCCTTGTGAACGAGGCCGACGAAAATTTCTTCGAGGCTGGATTGTTTGGTGTGGATATCGGCCAATGCCAAACCGGCCTTGGCCAGATCCCCCAACAGCGCGGTGATCCCCGTGCCATCGGCATTGGTGTCATAGCTGTAGCTCAACGCCGCGCCGTCAGCCGTCAGTTGCAGATCATAACCGCCCAGCACAGGCGGTACCGCCTCCACCGGCGTTTTCAGATCAATGCGCAATTCCTTGCGCCCCATTTGCCGCATCAAGGTTGCCGTATCTTGCACCAACAAAATCTGGCCATCTGTGATGACGCCGATGCGGTCGGCAATGGCTTCGGCCTCTTCAATGTAATGCGTGGTCAAAATGATCGTCACGCCTTGAGTTTTAAGATCCGCAACGATCTCCCACATATCGCGGCGCAATTCGACATCGACGCCTGCGGTCGGCTCATCAAGAAACAAAACCCGTGGTTCGTGGCTCAGCGCCTTGGCGATAAGCACCCGCCGCTTCATCCCGCCGGACAGAGTTTTGATTTGATCGTTCCGCTTGTCCCACAAGGACAGTCTACGCAGGATATCCTCGATCAAGGCCTCATCGCGCCGCAAACCAAACAGCCCGCGGCTCAACCGCACCGAAGTGATCACCTTTTCAAACGGTTCCAGAGATAAATCTTGCGGCACCAACCCAATGAGCCGCCGCGTATCGCGGTAGCTTTCTATGATATCATAGCCCCCCACCGTCGCCGAACCGCCCGTCGGCACAGTGATTCCGCATAGTGCGGAGATCAAAGTGGTTTTCCCCGCACCATTGGGACCAAGCAGGGCCAGAATCTCGCCCTCTTCAATCTCCAACGTCACGCCTTTGAGCGCCTCGAAGCCGCCATCATAGACCTTGCGAAGGTCTTTCACTGATACAATTGCTGTCATCTGCGCGCCTTTTGTCTTTTCCCAGAGACGCAAGCTACAGCGCAGAGCGCCGGAGCACCAGAAAATCAACTGCGCACCCCGCCCTGCGCCAACGCACAGGACCAGCCGCCCGCCGCAAAAGCCCCAAAGCACAGGCAAAGACAAAAAGGCCGCCCCAAAAGGCGGCCCTCTCAGATACGGTTGCGCAATACGGCCATCAGCTGATCAAGCGTTTGACCCATCCTTTTTTGGTGCCTTTTTCTGCGTCGTCTGTGGCATCATCCTCGGCCTTGTCATCGACGGCGCTGTCCCCCTCGATGGCAGATTGAAAATCGCTGAAGAACTGATCGGCCATTTTCTTGGCAAACCCGTCAATCAAACGGCTGCCCAATTGCGCCAACTTGCCGCCAACTTTGGCCTCGACATCATAGATCAACCGCGTGCCTTCGGGAATTTCCTCCAAACGGACATTGGCACCGCCCTTGGCAAAACCCGCCGCGCCGCCTTTGCCTTCGCCGGACAGCGTCAGGCTTTCCAATGGCACCATATCTGACAGGCTGACAACGCCTTTGAACGTTGCCTTCACGGGACCGACCTTTTGCACAACGGTTGCCTCGAACCCGTCTTCGGGGGATCCGGTCAGGCTTTGCGTGCCCGGCACACATTGCGCCAGAACTTCGGGGTCGAGCAACGCCGCCCAAACCGTCGCGCGATCGGCACGGATATCTCTTTGGTCATTCATTTGCATGGAATCGGTCCTCACTTCCCATATTTCCCCAAAACATATTGCAGTCGCCCCTGCAGCGATAGCTACCGAAAGGTCGAAGAGCACCGCAAATCCCGCCCGGGCGACATCCGGGCGCAATGCCCTATTCTCCGGTCGCGGCGCGGCGACGGCACCGTTTTCGCAACCCTCGGGGAAAGTTGGGTTTTGACGCATGCTCTGCGCCCTTGCCAGCAAACCAATTTAAGTCATCATTTTCAGGTAATTAACCTCACTACCATTTTCAAATCAAATGCGGTTCGGCAAACCCGACACACCGCTTGAACTTTTCACATTTTGCTGAAAATTTACGCAGAACACATCGGGGAGCCGCATCTTGCACATCTTGCGTTCACTTGGTCCGGCCGTCGCCCGAACCTCGTCCATCGAAGCCGCCCGCGCCGGAATTGGCGCGTGCCTTGCCTTGGCACTGACGGGGTTGTTTTTACTTTCTCCATCGATGGATCACAGGCTCGGAATGTATCTCGTTGCGCCCTTTGGCGCGACGTCGGTGCTTTTGTTCGCCGTGCCCAACAGCCCGCTTGCGCAGCCGTGGTCGGCCGTGGTGGGCAACACGCTTGCGGCCCTGGTCCGGGGTGTCGGCCTGCCTGTGGATTGACGATCCGGCGCTTCGTATCGCTGTGGCTGTCGGCGGCGCGATCTCTGTCACGATCTTGTGCCGCGCGATCCATCCACCAGCCGGTGCGGTGGCCATGACCGCCGCGATGAGCCCCGCCGCTGTGCAGGATCTTGGCTTTTGGTTCGCGCTGTCTCCGATCGCGTTGGGCACGGTGATTTTGGTGATATTTGCGACAGGCTATGCACGGCTGACCGGGTGCCGTTATCCCTTTCGCCAATTCGAGGATGCCGATCATCAAAGCGGCAAAGGCCCCGATCCGATGGAGCGGCTCGGCCTCTCCGAAGAAGAGTTGACCAATCTGCTGGAGCGCCACAGGCAATCATTCAACGTCGGGGTCGAAGACCTTGCCCGGTTGATCGGTGCCGCCGAACTTCAGGCGGCCACCCATCATACCGGCACATTGACCGCCGCTGACATCATGTCCCGCAACCCGGTGACTGTGACGCCAGACACCTCTTTGGCCACGATCGCAGATTTATTCAGACGCCATCGCTTCACCTCCTTGCCGGTGGCCGGCCGCGACGCGAAATTCATGGGCATTATCTTTCAAATCGACCTGATCAGCCGTGCGCGTCAGCCGTGCGCGCGAAGATTCGTTGCGCCTCAACCGTGGCTTTCGATCCGCATTGATCCGGTTACTGGATCGCAATCGGGATAAAACCGTATGTGCCGAGAACATTATGAGTGTCGCCGGTCCACGTGCCACGATCACGACCCCCATCGGGGCTTTGCTTCCGATGATGGTCGGCGGCGGCACAGAAGCCCTGCCTGTTCTAGAGAATGGTAACGTGACGGGCATCGTCACTCAAACCGACATCATTGCAGCCCTCGCGCAGCGCATCTTACATCACGACACCTAGCCGCCCCACTCGCACCCCTGAAAGATACATCCGACAGTCTATCGGCTATGTTTGTTCCATGAACAACTTCGGTTTCCAGTTCCCGCCCTAAGACACCCGCAACCTCCAAGAAGTCCTTGAGCTGCTACCATCGTCAAAATGACGTTTCCTGAAACCGCTGGAGATCGCGGCCGCTCTCCGAACGGATCGGGCAATGCAATGCGCTAGGTTAGCGGTGCAATGAAGCGGCGCCGCCGCACGGCACCTCGCACGGATTGAGAAAGGTCTGGCAACTCAGTTGGCAGAGGCAAGGGCATCTGAGCGTGAGATCATGACGATGCCGGGCCATGCGTCACCGCAAATAGTTCATTTTCATGCAGGAAAAGCGAGGCATGGCCTCATGGCAGATCGAGGTTTTGCCAAGCTTTTTAAGAACCAAACGGGCTCAAAGTGCTAACACACACGAAAGGTTCGTCAAAATGAGTGAGTTTTATAAGGGGAACAACGCCTTTAAGGCAGAAGTGGCGGACTGGGGAACCGTATACCCCCTGTTTTCAGGGGTTCACCCACATTCGCCACCACCCATCTTAACCGTTTACTTTCAATACCTTAAATTCACTCCCCGCCATTGACGTTCAAATCCGTTCGCCCTAAACCTAGATCAAGTGTGGGAACAAATGTGGGAACGACATGAAGTTAAGCGCTCGAAAAGTTGAAACGGCAGGGACTGGACGTCATGGCGACGGGCGCGGGCTTTTTCTGTATGTAAAACCGACGGGGGCGCGTTCTTGGGTTCTGAGGTATCAGGTCCAAGGACGCCGCCACGACCTGGGATTGGGCGCTTATCCAGATGTGACCTTGGCAATGGCGCGGGATAAAGCGACAGAGGCAAGGCGTTTGATCTTAGCCGGGGATGATCCGATAGCCAAACGTCGGCAATCTCAACCCAAGACATTCAAGGACGCCGCCCTAGAACTGATCGAAAACAAACGATCCGGCTGGAAGAACGCGAAACACGCCGCGCAATGGACGTCCACGCTAGAGGCGTATGTCTTCCCCAGCCTTGGCACCATGCAAGTTACCAAGATTGCCACCGCCGACGTGATCGGGGCGCTCAAACCGATATGGTCCCAGAAACCCGAAACCGCAAACCGTGTTCGCCAACGGATCGAAGCGGTTCTGGACTATGCATCGGCGCTGGGCATTCGAGAAGGTGACAACCCCGCGCGGTGGCGTGGGCACTTGGACAACCTCTTACCTAAGCCGACAAAGGTAAGGGCCGTCAAACATCACCCTGCCCTGCCTCATGCCGATATCGCTGACTTTATGAACGCCCTTTCAAGCCGCAGTGGCGTTTCAGCGCGTGCGTTGACCTTTACCATTCTCACGGCGGCACGATCTGGGGAAACCCGTGGCATGACGTGGGCAGAGGTTGATCTTGCAAACGGCGTGTGGACCATTCCCGCCCAGCGCATGAAAGCGGCCAAGGAACACCGTGTCCCCCTGGCACCCGCCGCCATTGCCCAACTTGGACCGCGCGGCCGAGACACTGACCTGATCTTTGGCAGCGAAACAAAAGCGGGCAAACCCATATCCGATATGAGCATGACCGCGCTTTTGCGCCGGATGGACTACAACGACATCACTGTTCACGGGTTCCGGTCCACGTTCCGCGATTGGGCGGGCGAGACCACCAGCTTCCCGCGCGAAGTGATCGAGGCGGCGCTGGCGCACGGGATCAAAGACAAGGCCGAAGCGGCCTATGCGCGGTCTGATCTTTTCGAAAAGCGCCGTGATCTTATGGCAACATGGGCACAGGTTACGACCCCCGAAACCTTGGGCGAAAATGTGATTGCGCTTTCCTGAATTTGCGTTTTCAAACGCGAACCGCTTGATCCAAATGCAGATGCCAACAAGATAGTGGGAATACTTAGCCCCTAGCCCCCCATCGTTGCGGCTGGACCGCGAATTTTGAACAGCTACAATAAGGCCTCTGCCGTCAACGCGGCAATTGCTGTTGCGGCTGGACCGCGAATTTTGAACAGCTACAATCAGCGTCACAAGCGGCCGTCATATATCGGCGTTGCGGCTGGACCGCGAATTTTGAACAGCTACAATGCCTCCGCAACGGTCATACCTCGCGAGCCGGTTGCGGCTGGACCGCGAATTTTGAACAGCTACAATACGCCCGACGTTGAAAGCCTTTTTTACAAGGTTGCGGCTGGACCGCGAATTTTGAACAGCTACAATCCATGCCCGCGCTGGTGGATATTCAGCAAGGTTGCGGCTGGACCGCGAATTTTGAACAGCTACAATAGATATCTGGTTAAGCCTATGTAACGCAAAGGCTTTTCCAGAACTCTATCGCGAATTTTCAAAACGAATCGCATCAAAACATCACCAGTTGCTGCGGGTTTTCACGTCTCTGCCTACGGCCTTGATCTGAAAAATGAACAATATCACGATATTGCCGATCAGTAAAATTCAAGATCTGCACATCACCTGCTTCCGGAAGATGTCGCTCAATTCTGGCGATTCGCGTCGCGAATGCCTCTTTCCCATTCACGAAACGGGCGTAGACCGAGAATTGGCTGCGCTCAAAGCCTTCATCAAGCAAGAAGTTTCGAAAAGATCCCGCGTCTTTGCGTTGGCGCTTGGTATCGGTCGGCAGGTCGAACATCACAAGAATCCACATGAGGCGATATCCCGATAGTTGGGTCACAGTTTTTGTCATTTTCCGAGCCCCTTAAGTGTCAAGGGATCGGGCGGAGCAGGAAGGGCCAGCGACAGCTTTCCTGCTTCGAAACTTTGTCCAAGCGAGATTGCAAGCTTCGACAGTGCGACGGAAACCGGCGTGATCCCCTCGCCGAGCGGTAGGTCGAGAGCGATCAATCCGGCCAATACTTGTTTCGCTGATGTGTCCACGTCTGTGCCTTGCTGCGCTATCAACGACCGCACGGCGCAATCCACCAAGGGGCGGAACGGCTCCATCAAATCGTCTGCGAGTGCAAAAGCATTACCTCGATTCGAGTGAAACAATCCGATTGTCGGGTGCAGCCCTGCGGCAACAACAGCACGGGCGGCAGCAGCACGCAGGACAGTATAGCCATAGTTTAATAAAGCATTTGCATCTGTCGCAGCGCTGTCTCGGCGAAAATCACGGCCCATCATGCGCGGCCAATAATGGCGCGCCGCCTGCGCCTCTATGTTGGTGCTATCACCCGATGTGATTTTCCGGACCATCATCAAAAGCGGCGCAGGAGCTTTGCCATGGGCTGCGAGCACTGCCGCCTGCATATGGAGTTTCGCCCCCACGACCTGCTTCCATGCTTGTTTGGTCAGCGATGACCTTGCCTGCCATTGCGCCCGCATGCGCGCACCTTGTGCATGGTGGCCTTGAAGCGGCATCAGCACAGATTTAGGAGCATGATTGGAAGCGCAAAGCACCACAGGTGCGCCGCGATCAGCCAGTTCAGTCAAAAGCGATGTGGACCACGTTGTCCCATGTGCATGAACGATGACGCCTGCGATCTGATCGAGCGGCGTTCGGCCGTTTTCCAAACCGTTTTCCGACACTTTGAGAAAACCGCGATCGCGGGACAAATGCCGCCCATCGGTCGCGATGTCTATAATTTGATCCACTCATCACACTCCTACACCCTTGGAAGTGTGACATATTTTTCCGATTCGCGCGAATCCGCAGCTTATCCCACCGGTCCGGGATCGCGAAGACGGCCCATTTCATCGACGTGAACTCGGCGTATTCTGGCTTTGATAGCTGGGCCAAGACCCATTTGCAGAATTCGAAAAGGGTCGCCCTTTGCACGCGACCTTGCATCGGCATTTGCTTCGACATGCGGCGCAAGAAAAATACCATTGGCGGGATCAAACCTCTGCACATAACAAATCAACCGCTCCCCTTCCCTCTCTATCGCAACCATATCCCGTTTGAACACGCGCAACAGACGTTTGGCCGCCGGATGCGGGCGGCGAATCGCTTCGCCATGCGCCTCGAAGGTAGTAATCACCTGCGCCTTGGGTTTGCCATCGGGCATGCGCCAGATCTCATAGCAGTGGTTGCTGTCTCCCTTATAAGCTTTCAGTGGTTGTCCCGATGGGCCTGTGATTTCCACCCTCGCCGAGGACTGTAGGCTTTCGGTCAACCGGAGCCGGCTGATCCCCTGATAGGGGCCGGGCTTGGCAGAGAATGCTATAAGCGCCTCTTCGAGTGCTTTGCCCTCGCAGCCTTTAGTCGCGACAGCCAAAGCGTGCTGCAACTGCGGATCGCGAATGTTCTTGCCTTTAGTCGTCACGGCAATATCGGCGGGCTTAAGCGATAACAACGGCGCACGGCTGACCACAGTGTGATCATCAATAATGCCGTAGGCGGTATCATTGTGAAGCTGTCCGGCGGTGCTGTCTTGGCCGCTTTTTCGCCCTTCGCGGTCTATACGCCCATGATCTGCACGGTGCGAGACTATGATCGTGTCAACCTGCCTTGCAATATCATCGCGGAACCCCTCCCAAGGCGGCAATGTAGTTCGGGCGACGTCTTCCGCGCCCTTCCCGCCCTCTTCATCGCGGCCTGCGGCCTTACTGATACGATTGATAAGCGCATGATCGGTCGCCGCCACAACGGCAGCATCGATTGCATGATGGCGATGGTCGGTACGGTTTTTGGCCTTCACGGCACCGTCCCGATCAGGCAGCAGCCTATTCAGACCCCAGTGTCGCCGCAGCATTTCGGTCATTCGCCCAGGCACCGCATAGACATGGCGACGCTCATCGCCACCATCATACAATGCCTCGAGATACCTACAAGCTATGCGCGCCAGATATTGCGTGTCTTTCAGGGCGCGCTCAGTGAAATCCTTTTCCCCTTCAAACCGCTCCATCGCATCCGGCGCGAAACGCCATGCCTTGTTGTCCTTCAAATTTTTGAGGTTGGCGGCAATATTTTCCCAAGCGGGAGTGCCGCCCCACGCCTCCCAAGGGGTCTTGTTCGATTTGGCGCGATTGAAGGCCGTCAAGCAAAGCGTGCGATTGGCAAAGCCGTCATCAAGGGTGCGCGAATAGGGGAGGATGTGATCGATATCGCAAGAGCCGTCAAAGATCATCGCCGCGCTGATCACCTCACCCGAATACGGGCAGCATCGCGGGCCGATCGTCGGGCCAAGCTCCTCCCACAGTCGAAACTTCATCCGATTTGCGCCTGTGTTCCGCACGCCCATCTCTTCGAGCTTTTTCCCGCGCGCAATCGCCGCATCAGTATTCTTTTTGATGTCCCGCTGCACCTCGCGCTTTTGATCTTCCGACAGCTTGAGATCACGGGCCAGTTCGACGACTATTTCGTCAGGGCGGCCGTAAACCGTGATGATCCGGTTCACCAACCGCCGCAACTGGTTCAACCCGATATGGACGGTCGGATTAGTGATGCGACCGTAGCGGGTCACATCATCGTCGGTCTCTGCGTAGGTGCCGGGGATCACATGGCGATCAAGGATCTGCCCATAATAAGGAAGTTCGGTCAAAACCTCACCGGTTCTGCCGTCGGAATGGTGCCACCCGCAGGCTGCCACTGCGGCGCTATACGGGATCACGTCAGCCTCTAGAGCCGCAAGAATATTGCGCGTCGCTGTCAGGCCAAGCCGCCCATACCCCTCCGGCAGCGGTGCATTGGCAACCGCCTCCGCATGGTCTCGATCCAAACCATGCGCCGAAATCAACCAGTTCACCAATTCGACATATTCCGCTTCACTCTGCACCGCGCGCAAGCGCTCAATCACGTGCCATTGGCGGTCGCAATCCAACATTGACCAACGCGGGCCGAAACGATCCGGATGCGACAGGCTGGCCCGCACCGGATCGCAGGCAATGGCGTCGCGGTTCGCAGTCTCCAAAGTAAAGGATTGATCTGGGCGCAGCTTGATCGTCTTGCCGAGCGCCTTGAGCGTCATGGCCATGCCCGACATAGATTTTGTATGCGCTTTATTGTCAAGCGCATGGAGAATTTGATCGCGCTCCTCGCGGGTCAACCCGCGAGCCGCCTCTCCCCGTGCCGCAATACGCAACCCATTGATTGTCTCTACAAGGATCCGCCTTTGGTTCAGCGGGTGGGCGCTTGCGATACGCCGCTCGTTAGTAAACAGGCACAAACCGACTTCTGGCGTTTTCAGGGGGCGCTGATGAAAGATGATCATCGCAATTTCATCGCGCAAATCATCGGTCAAGACTTCGGGCGCAAATTGCGCTTGCGCGGCCCAGAGCTGTTCAAATTCATCGGATAAGTGTCGTCGGTCGGGATAAAAATCATACCCCGCCTCGGCTTTTTCAGCGTTGTCACGGCGCGCAACCGACAAGCGCGTGCGGACAGGTTTGGTCCGCCGGTCATCGTTGCGAGTGCCGTCCATGTTCAGAGCCGGCTCCGACGCGGGTTTCTCGCATTTTTCCGAACGACGCATATGCAAAAACTCGCCATAAGTGCGGGCCTGCTTAATTGCCATTTCCTCATCCAGACGCTTGGTCGCGTCTTTTATCTTGCCGTTTTCATTGTCACCGCGATCAGTCTTGCGATTGGATTTGAAACCTCGTCGTTGGTTCAGGTGAAACAAGGCCCGCCCGAAATGGGCAATTGGGAGTTCCCGATCCAGCCCCTCGGAGCGAAGTCGGTAGGGATCCAGCACTTCAAGCGCCTTTGCCTCGGTGGGATCCGATGGCATCAGCCCCGCTGTGGCCATATGTTTCATCAACGCCGCCTTACGACGCAGATAGCGGTCCCGCCGCCGCCGCTGCGCGCGCGCCGCGCGCCGATCCACCGCAAGCGACTTTTTGGATTTGGGGTCCCGCCCGTCTGAAAAAATCCTCACGCCGCCGTCGATCACATCGGTAATCGTATTGTTCTCGCTCGCATATAACCACCAACCAATCGAATTCGTCCCAACGTCCAATCCCAACCGCATCACTCAACCTCCAAGTAGTGCGCCAAGATCGCATCGAGCCTAGTTCATTTCAACCATAAAGGGCACTTGACCTTTGCGAACAACCCGTGAAAAATGGGGGCGTTCAAAATTCGCGGTCGAGCCGTTAACAAGCATTCGATTGCACCACATTGAGGCACAGGCTACGGCCTGTGCCTTTTTCTCTTTCAAATGCCTGGCGGCAAAACCAAACTATTTTACCAAACTTCAAATATCCAGTTCCCTGTGGTTTGCAGATCGCAGACTACGACGTCCACTTGCCCGCATCATGTCGCGCCAAAATCTGAGTTAGGGTAGCAACGCCTCGAACGTGGATCTGCGCCCTGCGCTTGGCCACGCCCTTCCTGAGCGGGATCCAAGGCCCGTTAACCACGCGCTAGTTTCAGCATCCGCTTAGACCCCAGCAGTAAACCGCTGAAGACGACGCACGAAGGCGGGGAATACAGATTTATAAAGGCCAACCAAGACAGCCTCAGCTTGACTTTGGACGAGCCCCACTCGTCCAACACACTGAATGCATTTACGCAAATTCTAAGGCGGAGCCACATCCTGAATGGACACATAACTCCAGCACCTGCTCCCCAACACCCATTCCGTCACCCCTCTCCCATCGCACCACAAACCAGCTGCCGCGCCATAGCCCCCTGCACTGATATTTTTACGCAACCACGGCTTGTATCACACTCCCGTGAACACCAAATATAGCCTTTGTAACAACCGAAGGCACTATTCATGGCTTCATTTAGCGGCTTTATCCGTAAATCCCCCGACGAGAGATTGGCAGCTTTCCTAAAGGCGTTCGGGGTGGATGCCCCTGATGATTTTAATTGGCAAGGCCAAGGGCGCGGGACAGCGCTTGTGAATGACATTGCCACGCTAATCGCCGATTTACCTGACCTGCGACAAGATAAGGTCAAAGCCGAACTTGATCACCTTGCCAGTTTGGCTACCCCGCAAGGCATGACCGCTGCTGAGCAAATCTGCAGTGCCCAGCGCATTGATTTAGAAGGGTTGCAGGGCATCCAGGACGTTCTCCTGATGCTGGCCATAGATCATCCAAAGACGCTGGAACGGGTTTCGGTGCAGGCCTCTTTGATGCAACGCACTGGTGGAAAAAACTGGTCTGCCTTCCAATTCGACGACGATGGCAAACCTTGGGCGCTAGGCGACGAGGTAGCCCGTGCAGGCTTTGTCGCCGACGCGATTGCCATTCTTGATCTGCCGGAACACCGCAAGCGCGAAGCTGACTGGTACACGTCAATTCGGGTTCACCCCATCACGGCGGAAGAAACGGAAATTTTACAGGCGACGATCTACGTCGAATCCAACGCAGAAAGCGAACTTACCTTTGGATCATCTGAGGGGTTGGAACGACAAGTTGTGCAAAGGGTTCTTGAAGTCGGAATTGCATGCAATGCCAAAGAACGGATCGTAGAAATTTGCGCCCGTGGCGGCAAAAAGATACGCGACGAATACGCAACATCCTTTTCCCAGCATTTTGCTCCGCAATCCGCACCACCTATTGAGACACCGCGCCGCGACGTTTTGTTGGGCAATATAGCGTCAAATCCCAGCTTTCCCACCGAACCTGCCGATGGGGTGGCCAGCGTCGAAGTATCTTCTCTTGAGTTTTATTCCACGGGTGGCGGTTTTGCGCGATTTGAACGGCGGGGGGATGATGAAACCATCTATCAGTTTCTTGAACGTCAGTTCGGTGAACGCTCCCCGATCCATGCAGCAGGCTGGACGATTATCGGCACAACCTTGCGGATCGCGCTCGCACCGCAAGTTGGCAAACGCGCCAAGACCCTTACGGTTACATTGCGCACCCCCAATACGACAACCATCCCAAACAAGACCGAAGCGGAACGGCAGTTTGTGATCAATCTCTTGGAACGATGGAAGTTACTGGCAAAGCGCCCTGAACGGTTTGACGTTATCGAGGCAGTCTAAGTGGAAACGGTAAACCTCTTCGCCTCACTCATCGCCCAGCGCTGCAGCGTCTTGGCGAACAAGTATTCCAAATATCCGGCATATGATCTTCTTCTAAAAGCTGGGGTGATCGAAGAAACAGGCGTCGTTTCTTCGCTTGTTTGCGATGCGTGTGACCAACCCCATGACGCCGCAATCGTCTATGAGACCGGATCATATGGGTACTATTGCCCTGATGTAGGATTTGTCACGAAAGCCCGGTTGGACCTCATCTCGACACAACCAAACCTGATTGCCTTCACCGCACAGATGGCAGACCAGCTGAATTGCAAACGGAGGAAATCAACACCCCTAAATGGCGAAACATGGCGAATTGGGGCCTTGGATAGCCCTGCGGGTGACATTGCATTGTATTTCCAACCGATGATGCAAGGTGAAAATGATATCAAAGATTTTAAAGGCGCTATGATCGGTGAAATGAGGTCTACTTTTGGGATTATCCTGACATCGACAGGCACTTTGTCTGTGCCGCCCTATGTCACTATTCAACTGCAAGACGTTCTTCGCTTTGACCCAAAATCTGGCACATTGGCTGTAAATGCCGACCTTCATGCGCTTGCTGGCGTTCCCGTGAATCGGACGGGCGGGCGACCGAGTGCCTACAAAGAGGCGTTGACCCAAATCATTGCGAACCGCGCCGAGAACGGAACTGCTCTAAAAGGACGGAACGAAGAAGCCAAGGCGGTCCTTGCTGTCTACAAGGCCAATTTTCCAAACAAGACATCGCCTGCACTATCCTCAATAAACCGTTATGTTTCAGAGGCTAGACGTGGATCATAACTGGATCGAAACGCACGATCTGTTTTGATCCACCCTGCGTCCGCCAAAGTTCATTCATCGTCAAATGATGGAGTATGAACGATGGTACATTCGCCGAAAACGACCCAACCAACACCCCCAATTGCCGTTTCGCCAGACGAGGCTGCACGACTTGCTGGCATTGGCCGGACAACTCTCTACGCCGCGTTAGCCAAAGGTGACCTAAAAAGCATCAAGATCGGCACGCGCCGCCTGATCAAGATTGAAGCCATTCACGAATGGCTGGCAACGCATCAATCAGGCACGGAGTAATTCGCCGTGCCCAAACAGGCCCGTCTAAGCGGGATCAAATCCTATCGCTGTTATACACTAAAGGAAGCGGCGGCACTTGTCGGCGTTTCCCCTCGCACGATACGAAACTGGATCCGAGATGGGTTGCAGCTTTTGGATGCGTCATACCCCCCGCTTATTCGTGGTGATGATCTACGCGCCCACATCAACGCCCAGCGCGAAGGTCGTAAAGTGAAAACAGGTCTGTGTGAGTTTTATTGCCTGCGATGCCGTGCGTGTCGTGGCCCCGCTGGCGCGATGGCCGATTACGAGATCACGGGCAACAAAGCGATGCTCACAGCGATTTGTGACGTCTGCGAAACGCTCATGTGCAAGCCCGTCTCTTTGACCAGCCTTTCCGCGATCCGCGCCAAACTCGACCTCACAATAAAACGGGATGAGTTGGCATTATAATGGTGGACACAATCCCCCCTGTATTTCCACCTCAGACCCTGCATCGCGTTGCCTTCAAACGCACCTGAAAACCATCCCGACAACCCTCATAAATACAGGATATAAAGATGACCAAACGACCCAATGAAAAGAACGAACGCCTGAAACGCCGCTTTCTGGAATATCGCAAATTCGCCCGCCAACTTTCTGAAAAGACGTTGGATCGCGAAATCGCAGCACTTGAACGGTTCGACGCCTGGAACGGGCGCAAGGACTTTGCACGTTTTCATATTGAACAGGCGATGGGGTTTCGCACTCACTTGGAAGACAGCAAAACGACGGCGGGAACACCCTTGGGCAAATCAACAATGCGGTCTATCTTGGCAACCTTGCGTGAGTTTGTTCTGTGGCTTTCCCAGCAAGACGGATTTCGCAGCCGGATAAAAGCGGCGGATGCAGATTATTTCAACTTGTCTCGACGCGATGAGGCAGAGGCACGCGCGGCCCCGCCACGTCCTGCACCTAGCCTAAAGCAAGCCAAACACGCCTTAGCGCGTATGCCAAGCACCACGCCCCAGCAAAAGCGCGACAAGGCCGTCTTTGCCCTTCTTTGCCTCACAGGTATTCGGGTGGCCGCTTTGGTTTCGCTCAAAATTAAGCACGTCGATTTGCACGAGCAGTCCGTGACGCAAAACCCGCGCGAAGTGGCAACCAAGTTTGGTAAGGCGATTGATACGTTCTTTGCAAAAGGATTCGAGGAAGCCGAGGCCGCGCTAACCGAGTGGATCGCCTATTGTGACGACATCGTGCTCTATGGCCCCGATGATCCATTGTTCCCCGCAACCGCGATCACAGCAAATTCCAACTCAGGCTTTACAGCGAACGGATTCACGCGGCAGCATTGGAAAACAACCGAACCCGTGCGCAAGATTGTTCGCATCGCGTTTGAGGCTGCGGGCGTTCCCAACTACGGCCCCCACGCATTCCGGCATATGCTCGCGCGTCACGCCGCCAAGCATTGCACGTCAGTTGCTGAACTGGTGGCCACATCGCAAAACCTTGGCCACACCGACGTTTTGACGACATTGCGTAGCTACGGGCAAATCAGCCGCGATGAACAACGTAGGCTGATTACCGGAAACACGTCTGATTTAGACTGAATGTATAATTCAACCGAACCGCAAGTGTGGGAACAAATGTGGGATCGAAAACTGAACAACGCAGATTTATCGTGTAAAATCATACACTTACAGGTCGTTAGTGGCGGACTGGGGAGGAGAAGGTATTGTATTTCCTACCAACGAGTTAACCTGTCGAACCCCACACAAAACAGCCATTGAGCAATCAACAGAAAACACAGCCTTGTCGAACCAAGTTTCCCTGCTCTCGGATGCGGTGGAATTCATTCTGAAATGTATCGCTGCCCTAGATGAGTACGAGATAGCAGAACTTGCCAATGAAATTTCAAGAGAAGTAGACCCCGAACTCGCGCAAAAGCTTAGTGACCAAGCTATTATTGTCCAAGAGGTCTATGGCACCGGATCACTGTTTGCAGAGGTTGCAGAAGAGTATCGCCGCAGTCATTCGATTGATACGCATCCGGAATTGGAGTGCGATCTTCCTGATTTTGATGATCCGGATTTCTTGGTCAAACTTCACACCGATAGCGCTTCAACTCCGGATCGGAAGCGACTGTTTATCCGTTTGTGGGAAAGCTTCACGACAGATGATCAAAGGGCATTTTTGTCCCGCATCGACCCAAACGGTGCTTTTAGGCAGAATGCAATATGAATGATTTCGACAAAGTCACGCCGATCCGGAGTGACCCGGCACTATTAAGGCCGAAGGCAAAGGAACTGTTAGCGGCGGCAACATGGGCGGGGAATTTTGAAGCCGCTCTGGATCGGGAGTATCTGGTGAAAGGCTGGCTCGACAAGGGAACACTTGCGGTTGTTTTCGGGCCCTCCAATGTCGGGAAATCGTTTTTTGCTCTCGATCTGGCCCACCATATCTCTAAGGGCGAGAAATGGGGAAATCGCCGGGTGACTAAGGGAAATGTTCTCTACATAGCCGCTGAAGGTGGCAGCTCCTTCCCGAACCGTGTCTCTGCGTTGGATGATCCTCAGTTCTGGGTCATCGCGGCACCGGTTACATTTGCAGGCAAGGCCACAGATGCACCCGCTATTGTCGAAATGGTGCAACATCTAGCCTCTCAAACAGGCCGTTTCGATCTCATCGTCGTCGATACCCTTTCGCGGGTCATGGGGGACGGAGATGAAAATACGGCACCGGATATTGCCGATCTCGTCAAAAATCTTGATGTTCTGCGTCGAGGGACTGGTTCGAACATTATGTTGATCCACCATTCCGGCAAGGATGTTGCGCGCGGCGCGCGTGGGCACTCATCACTTCGGGCCGCAATAGACACTGAAATTGAGCTAACCCGGGATGAGTTTGGGGTGATCTCAGCGGAAGTGACCAAACAAAGAGACGGGCCAACCGGATACAAGTTCATCTACGCCTTGCGGCAGGTCGAGTTGGGGCGCGATCAGGACGATGATCCCGTCACGACTTGCCTAGTTGAACCCGTCGATACCGCTGCAGACATGCCGGAAAAAATTACTGGCCCAACGTCCATCGCTCTTTCAACCTTGGAAGCATTACTCCAAGAATGCGGGAAATGTCTGCATGACCCTCGCTATCCAAACACTCCTTGCGTTGACCAAAAGGAATGGATGGAAAGAAGTATCGCCACGGATCGCCTATCGAGTTCCAATAAGCGCGAAAGCCATCGTAGGGTATTCAATCGGGAAGTGGAGAATTTAAAAAATGGCGGGCTGATCTCGGTTAGAAACGGCTTAGTTTGGCTCCTCCGGCAACCCAGTCAATAGCTGACACTCAAGCTTTACGTCGCAGTGAAGCTAAGAGTGTTCCGGAGCAAGGGCACCACAATCATTATACCAAGTTCCTATTCCAGCAGTTGATGGCTACCATTAAGCATTTTTTCATGTGACGAAATATATGTCGGGCCTAACCCAGCCAACACCTTATACCAGTCGTAGTATTTTCGATTATTCATCGGCGGATCTAGATTGTACCTGTCTTCTGGGAGCTCTATCAGCTCATGACAATTATCTCGAACAAACTCGATGCAAGACCTTGCCGCCCTTTCCTCATCAGCGATGCTTACTGGGCTTTTTTCTCTGCTAGAAAGAAGACTTGCCGCAATCTCATGAGAAAGTGCCGCGCGAGGTAACACGCTTTCGTCAAACCTAAATCTCCCCTCAGCATCTATTGCCACTCGCGAGAATGCTACATAGGTTAGTAGAGGTAGGTCTATCGGCTGATCACGATAGCACCGTAGCGTTAGGTCGATATGCTCTACTGTCCTCTTGACCTGCCGGAATGTGATGCCGCTTTGTTCAACGATTTTCGATGCGACCTCACCCGCGCGCTCGCTCGAGAATGCTTCGCTTTCTCCAAATGGCACAGACACACTCAGCGCACCTACCAATGATTTTGCTGCCAGACCTTCCTTCTGCGCTGAAGATTTTAGCTTGAGGCGGAGGTCTACGAATTTTTCAAGGTAAAGCTCATCCAGTTCTCTCACACCAAACCTATGTGAAGTGGTCCGGCAAAACAGGACAGCGTGCTAAGATGTATCCAACCTTGAAGACAGGATACACAAATGACCAAGAGACGCAGTTTTTCAGATAATTTTAAGGCCACGGTAGCGCTTGAGGCGCTTC
>NZ_KZ826482.1 GCF_003205515.1 Litorivita pollutaquae | reverse complement strand
AATCCTCTTTCGAAACCACATCTGTATCTCGGTGCGCTGTGATCCATTTGTTCAGCGTCGACATCCCGACACCCAAATCATCAGCCACCTGCTTACGCGTTAGCCCACTGGTCAGCGCGATACGCACTGCATCCTGGCGGAATTCGTCCGTCCGTTTCAATCCCATAGTCAGTCTCCTTTGTTGCAGTAAATGCTATCAAAGGAGCGGCATCAAACCGCGACAGGTCCAATATCAAAATTATCACGGGTATAGTACGCACCGAGAGAGGTTACGTCACTCACATGGTAGATGCCATGAAGACCGACGGATCCGATGCTTAAATCAGTCGTCCCGAACGAGTCGTTGCCGAGATCGAATTGCGCGCTGATGTTGCGGTTGAAAGCAACCTCTAGAGAACCTGATACGCTGACTTTGTCGAGGTCGGTTTCATCCATAAATGCCGAATAGGAAAGCTCTATCGCCCCGCCTGTCAATTCTACCGCTTGCGCCGCAGTTGCCGTCGCAACAACTCCAACAACTGTTACCAAAAAACTCTTCATATTCCTGCTCCAAGATTGCCTGTTAAGGGACCCCATTTTGGGTTGTCCCATCGGAAGGTTATCACAAGCGGGACTCTAGCGCTCAAGTGCATGCAGCCGATTGAAGTTCAATCGTTTTACCTGTTGCGGGAATGCACTGGCGCCGCAGGCCATGGCGTATTTCGGCCAACTAAAAAGGGCGGGGCGGCAGCGCGGCATTTACGGCCGCTTGCGGTGCGTCCAATCCCGGCGCGCGGGGGCTTGGCCGACTGCGTCCCGATCGATCCCCCTTGCGGTTCGCCGTCTTGCGCTGACGGGCCGAACGCATGGCGTCACCGAGGCGCGGATCGAACCGCATTGTGGCTGTTATAGGGTGGGTTGCTTGGGTCACCTGACACATGCGGGTCGTGCGAACTGCACGGCACCAAGGAACACCAGAACGCAGGGGTACGTCCGGTCTTCTGATCGGGGTGATCTTCTCTATGTCGTGATGGACCCAATTGGAGCGGGCGAGGCGATTCGAACGCCCGACCCTAACCTTGGCAAGGTTATGCTCTACCCCTGAGCTACGCCCGCTTCCTTTTGGTGAGGCAGGATTTAGTAATATCCCGCGCTGGCCGCAAGTGGAAAATGCGTCGATTTCACTTTTTTTTGGAAACAGCGGTGGGTATTTTTCCGGTCTGGGGAAATATACGCATAATAACAAAGTCTTACGTTCTTTTCGGGCGGCGCCGCCGACCGTCGCGCCCCGGTCCCATATCTTTGATGATTATTGCGATATGGGACCGGGGCAGGCGGAGCGTCCTCATGAGGGCGGCGGGCTTTGGCTGGCTTTGCGCCGTTTGGAGCGCAGCAGGTTGAGCGCCTCGACCGCTGCGGAAAACACCATCGCGGCATAGATAAAGCCGCGTTCGAAGTGCGCGCCAAAACCGTCGGCGATCAAGGCTGCGCCGACCATGACCAAAAATGCCAATGCCAACATTTTGGTGCTGGGATGGCTTTCGACGAAACTGGCGATGGGTTCGGCGGCGACCATCATCACAGCCACGGCAACCACCACGGCGGCAATCATGACCGGCAGGTGTTCGGCGATGCCCACGGCGGTGATCACGCTGTCCAATGAGAACACCAGATCGAGAACCATGATTTGTGCGATGACGGCGCCAAATCCGGCCGGCGTGACGTTCTGCGTGTCTTCGGCACCTTCTACCTCTTCGAAAATCTCCGAGCTGGCTTTCCAGAGCAGGAATAGACCACCGGCCAGCAGGATTGCATCGCGCCAGCTGAACCCGTGACCGAAGAGCGTCAGCACCGGTCGGGTCAGCGAAACGATCCATGCAATCGACATCAGCAGGATGATGCGCAGCACCAGCGCACCGGCCAATCCCACCAGCCGCGCCCGGCGTCTTTGGTGTTCGGGCAGGCGGGCGGCGGTGATCGAGATGAAAATGATGTTATCGACGCCGAGAACAATTTCGAGGACGGTCAGCGTCAGGAACGAAGCCCAAACCGCCGGATCGGAGAGTAATTCAAGCATAGTAACCTCAAAGTAGCGCGTGGGCCATGTTGGCCAGAGCGGTCAGGGTGATCATTGCGAAGGTCAACAGCATGCCGATGGCGCGAGGCGCAAGGGAAATGCCGCTGCGCGGAAGACCATAAGCATGCAGCAGCCGTCCCAGCACCAGAGCAAGGCCAAAGACATGAACCAACCAGACGGGCATGCCTTGCAGTTCGGCCATCAACAACAATAAAACCCCGATCGGAACATATTCGGCAAAGTTGCTCTGCACCCGGATTTTGATTTCCAATGCGCTATCGCCACCTGATCCGATACTGACGCGCGTGGTCTTGCGTAGGACGGTGACGCGGTAGCTTAGGAAAACGAAAATGAGGCCAAGCAACCCGGCATAGAGCGGCGTAACAAGAGAGAGTGTGGGCATCGAAAATTCCTTGGTCATGCGGCGATATGGATGTGCAGGGGTGAAAGGAGCGTCGAGGTAGGAGGCCGTGATGGCAAACATGGTCTGTGCGCATCTTCTGCTTTATGCCTAAGATTAATCTAGCGAAATTCGGCGACTTGACCAGTCTGTTGTGCCTGTATCTATCAGGGCTTTGCGCGCAGTGTCGCCTTGGCAGGGCGGCGGCATTCCGGGGCCCGATACGGGTTTCCCGGCCCAAAAGGGGGGTATGGCGTGATTTTCGGGAAAAAACGGGTATTTTTCCCCTTGTGTGGCGGCGCGAGCGTGGAAATCCGTTTAAACGCTCGCAGACCAGCAGAAGGTTCTTGCGGGGTTGATATTGGCATTGGAGATATTATGACTGGTAAAATGACTTTTGCGGCCTTCGCCGCGCTTATGATTGGTGCGGGATCCGCGCAGGCGTTGACAGCATCCTATGGTTTGACCGTGAGTGGCAGCCGGAACGTTCCGACATTGTCATTGAGCAACACCGGCGATGTGGCCATTACACAGATCGCGTTTTTCATCGGGGATACCGCATATAATATTGACGGCCTGTCTTCGATTTCCAATGGAACATCGGGCAGCTACACGCTTGTCGGTGTCGATACTAATACCAGCGGCGGCTCGACCAGCGCCGGACGTTCGGATGATTTTTCGATCACCTACACCGGATTTCTTGGCGGTGACAGCTTCTCGTTTGGCGCTGATGTAGATCGCGACCATGCCAATACCGTCGAAGATTATCGCAACGTGTTCAGCGATGGCGGCTATATGCGCTTTACCTTTGCTGAAGGGTCGGTTTTGACCGCGCAGTTTGCAGATATGAATACCGGCGATACAACATATGACTATGTCGGCGCGGCGGCTGTGCCTTTGCCTGCGGGGGCTGTGTTGCTGTTGGGTGGTTTGGCTGGATTTGGCGCATTGCGCCGTCGTCAAAAAGTCTAAGGTATTGCGTTAACTTTTTGCGCTATTGCATTGATTTGACATGAAAAGATCGGCCGCAGCGGGCCGCTCTTTTTGTCTTGGTGGCGGGTGCGGTTCGCGCCTCAAGCCTCAAGTTCGACCAGAAGGTCTTTGGCATCGATTTGCACGCCGGGGCTGACGTGCACGGCCTTGATCACCGCATCGCGTTCGGCATGAATGCCGGTTTCCATCTTCATCGCTTCGATGGTGAGCACCAGATCGCCCGCCTTTACCTTGGCGCCGACCGTGGCAGCCACACTGGCGACAACACCGGGCATCGGTGCGCCGATGTGGTTCGGGTTGTCGGCGTCGGCTTTGGGGTGTGCGGCGGCGGTGGCTTTGACCATGCGGTTCGGCACGCGGATTACCCGCGGCTGGCCGTTGAGTTCGAAGAACACCTTTACATCGCCGTTTTCGTCGGTTTCCCCAACGGTCTGCAATCGAATTTCCAAGGTCTTGCCGGGATCGATCTCAGCGGAGATTTCTTCGGCGGGTTCCATGCCATAAAAGAACGTCCGTGTCGGCAGGCTGCGCACCGGGCCATAGGTTTCATGGCGCTCAAGGTAATCGGTGAAAACCTTGGGATACATCAGATAGCCATTGAGATCTTCGTCGTCGATCTCGCGCCCGTTCTGCGCCGCGCTTAATGCGGCGCGGGTGGCCTCGAGATCCACAGGCGGCAAGTGTTTCCCCGGCCGGTCAAGGTTCGGCGTCTCGTCTTTGAGCACCTTTTTGACGATTCCCTCGGGGAATCCGTTCGGGGGCTGACCGAGATTTCCGCGCATCATATCGACAACACTATCGGGGAAAGCAACATCTTTGGCGGGGTCTTCGACCTCGGCGCGGGTCAGATTTTGCGACACCATCATCAAGGCCATATCGCCAACGACCTTTGAAGAGGGCGTGACTTTGACGATGTCCCCGAACATCTGGTTCACATCCGCATAGGTTTGCGCCACCTCATGCCAGCGATCCTCGAGGCCAAGGCTGCGCGCTTGCGCCTTGAGGTTGGTGAACTGCCCGCCGGGCATTTCATGTAAGTAGACCTCGGAGGCGGGGGCCTGTAGTCCTGCCTCGAAGGCCACATATTGGGCGCGCACGGCCTCCCAATAATCCGAGATTTGCCGCAGGTTGCCGATATCAAGGCCGGTGTCGCGCTCCGTATGCGCCAACGCCTCGACAATCGAGCCAAGGCAGGGTTGCGAGGTGCCGCCCGAAAACGCATCCATCGCGGCATCGGCGGCGTCAACGCCCGCGTCAGCTGCGGCCAGAACCGTCGCGGCGGAAATGCCCGATGTGTCATGGGTGTGGAAATGCACGGGAATGCTGATCTCGTTCTTCAACGCCGTCACCAAAGCCTTTGCCGCAGCAGGTTTCAGCAGGCCTGCCATGTCTTTCAGGCCGAGAATATGAGCGCCGGCGCGCTCCAATTCCTGCGCCATACCAACATAGTACTTCAGGTCGTATTTGGCGCGGTCTGGATCCAAGACATCGCCGGTGTAGCAGATCGTGCCTTCGCAGATTTTGCCGCTCTCATTTACGGCGTCCATCGCCACGCGCATGTTCTCGGTCCAGTTGAGGCTGTCGAAGACGCGGAAAACATCAACGTTTTTAGCTGCTTCTGCGACAAAGCTTTGCACGACATTGTCGGGGTAATTGGTGTATCCGACGCCGTTCGAGGCGCGCAGCAACATTTGCGTGAGCACGTTGGGCATGGCGGTGCGCAGATCGCGGAGCCGCTGCCACGGGCATTCTTGCAAAAAGCGATAGGCGACATCAAAGGTCGCGCCGCCCCAGCATTCAACCGAGAACAGTTGCGGCACGTTGGCAGCATAAGCAGGCGCCACTCGGATCATATCAATGGATCGCATACGGGTCGCCAAAAGCGATTGGTGCCCGTCGCGCATCGTGGTGTCGGTGATCAGCAATTTCTTTTGCGCCAACATCCAATCAGCCACACCCTTGGCGCTGTCCTTGATGAGCAAATCGCGGGTGCCGGGAGCGGGGGTTTCTGTTTGCGCCTGCGGGGGCGCTGGGACCCTGGCTTCAGCAGGCTTTTTGCGGCCCTGCGTTTCGGGGTGACCGTTGACCGTGATGTCCGCGATATAGGTCAAAACCTTGGTGCCGCGATCACGTCGCTTGTCAAAATCGAACAATTCCGGCGTATTGTCGATGAAAGTTGTCGTGTATTCATTCGATAAAAAGGTTGGGTGTTTGAGAAGGTTTTCAACAAATGCGATATTTGTGCTGACTCCGCGAATGCGGAACTCGCGCAGGGCGCGGTCCATGCGCTTGATCGCGGCTTCGGGGGTTTGAGCATGTGCGGTGACCTTGACCAGAAGGCTATCATAATAGCGGGTGATCACGCCGCCGGCATAGGCGGTGCCTCCGTCGAGCCGGATGCCCATGCCCGTGGCCGACCGATAGGCCGTCAGACGACCATAATCGGGGATGAAGTTGTTCTGCGGATCTTCCGTGGTGATCCGCGTTTGCAAGGCGTGACCGTTGAGATGGATGTCTGATTGCGCGGCTTTGCCCGTGGCCTCGGCCAGCGTTTTACCCTCGGCGATCTTGATTTGCGCCTGAACGATATCGATGCTGGTGACCTCTTCGGTGACCGTATGCTCGACCTGAACGCGCGGGTTCACCTCGATGAAGTAAAATTCGCCATTGTCCATATCCATCAGGAATTCGACGGTGCCGGCGCATTCGTAATTCACATGCGCGCAAATTTTGCGGCCCAATTCGCAAATTTCGGTCCGCTGTTCTTCGGACAGGTAGGGCGCGGGGGCGCGCTCGACCACTTTTTGGTTGCGTCGTTGCACCGAGCAGTCGCGCTCGAACAGGTGGTAAATCTCGCCGTGGCTGTCGCCAAGGATTTGCACTTCGACGTGGCGGGCGCGCAGGATCATCTTTTCCAGATAGCCTTCGCCATTGCCAAACGCGGCCTCGGCCTCGCGGCGGCCTTCGCGCACCTTTTCTTCCAATTCGGATTCGTTGAAGATCGGGCGCATTCCGCGCCCGCCGCCGCCCCAAGATGCTTTGAGCATCAAGGGATAGCCAACTTTGCTGGCTTCCTTACGCACGGCGTCCATGTCTTCACCCAAAACCTCGGTTGCGGGGACCACCGGCACGCCCGCCTCAATCGCCACGCGGCGGGCCGAGGCTTTGTCGCCCAACTGGCGCATGGTTTTGGCTTTGGGGCCGATGAATGTGATGCCTGCCGCATCGCAAGCATCTACAAAATCTGGGTTTTCCGACAAAAGCCCGTATCCGGGGTGGATCGCGTCGGCCCCGGCCAGCTTCGCCACGCGAATGATGTCCTCGATGCTGAGGTAGGCTGCGACCGGCCCCATGCCTTCGCCTATTCGATAGGCTTCATCAGCCTTGAAACGGTGCAGACCAAGTTTGTCTTCTTCGGCATATACCGCGACGGTTTTTTTGCCCATTTCATTGGCAGCGCGCATAATGCGGATCGCAATTTCGCCGCGATTGGCAATCAGAATTTTGTTGAATTCGGGCATGACGGGGCTCTCCTCGGTCGTCATTTGCACGTGAATAGGGGCGAGGAAGTTCGCCCGCTGTGCGGAATTTCGCGAAGGCTAGGCGGATGCTGCATAGCAGCACAAGAGGGCAATCGGGCCGTTGTTACATTTTTGTAGGATTTTGCGCGAATGGAGAATTGGGCTTGACGGATGCTGCGTCAGGTCGTGCGTAGAGGACATAATGTTGCGCGGCAAATGCAGGTTTTGCGACGGGATTCGCTCTGGGGCGGGCGTGGGGCAATCCGTCTTTGTCTGCACCGTTGTCAAAGTTTGGCCGGAACAGGCCAGAGATGCCCAGCAGGCGACACCTTAAAGGGCGGGCAGGGGAGGTGGCACCGCGCGCGCTTTGAGATCCGAAATCGCAGAGGATATTTGCATGAGATGCATAGGCATAGGTCGCGGTGTCAGACAGCTTTGTCCAGTGACGGGGCTTTGGCGTGAATGGGTGCGGAACGTATCAAGAACGTACCTTTAACTTTCCGGCGCTCCGCGCTATCTTTGGTTTATGAGCAGTTTTGATGAATTCGACGCCTTTGAAGGCGCTTCCCTGTCCGCGCGCGCTATGGCTGCGCGTCCGGCTCCCTATTTAGACGGGCTTAACCCCGAACAACGCGCCGCCGTTGAAACCATGGATGGGCCGGTTTTGATGTTGGCGGGTGCCGGGACGGGCAAGACCAAGGCGCTGACCACGCGGATCGTGCATTTGCTCAACACCGGACGGGCGCGCCCGAACGAGATTCTGGCGGTGACCTTCACCAACAAAGCGGCGCGCGAGATGAAAAACCGTGTCGGCGGCATGCTGGGGCAATCTGCAGAGGGCATGCCGTGGCTTGGCACCTTTCACTCTGTTTGTGTTAAACTGCTGCGCCGTCATGCGGAATTGGCGGGACTCAAATCGAATTTCACGATTTTGGATACCGACGACCAAATCCGTTTGCTCAAGCAATTGATTGCACTGACCCCGATTGACGACAAACGCTGGCCGGCGCGAATGTTGGCGGGGGTGATTGACGGGTGGAAAAACCGTGCGCTGACCCCTGATAAGTTGCCTGCCTCGGAAGGCGGCGCTTATGGCGGCTATGGTGTAGAGCTGTACCGGCAATATCAAAAACGTCTGTTGGAGTTGAACGCAGTCGATTTTGGGGATTTGCTTTTGCATGTCGTGGTGATTTTTCAAACGCATCCGGATGTTTTGCAGCAATACCAGCGTTGGTTCAAATATATCCTCGTGGACGAATACCAAGACACCAATGTGGCGCAATATCTGTGGCTGCGTCTTTTGGCCGGGGCGCATAAAAACATCTGTTGCGTCGGTGATGACGATCAATCGATCTATGGCTGGCGCGGCGCCGAAGTGGGCAATATCTTGCGGTTTGAAAAAGATTTTCCCGGATCGCATGTGGTGCGGTTGGAGCAAAACTACCGTTCGACCCCGCATATTTTGGCCGCCGCCTCGGGTGTGATCGCGGGCAATGCGGAGCGTTTGGGCAAAGAGCTTTGGACCGCCGAGACCGAAGGCGAGAAGGTCCGCCTGATCGGCCATTGGGATGGCGAGGAAGAGGCGCGTTGGATCGGGGAAGAGATCGAAGCCATGTCGCGCGGCACCCGCGGGCGCGGCCCGATGAGCTTGGACGATATGGCGATTCTCGTGCGCGCCAGCCATCAGATGCGCGCCTTTGAGGACCGATTTTTGACCATCGGCTTGCCATATCGGGTCATTGGCGGCCCGCGATTTTATGAGCGGATGGAGATTCGCGATGCCATGGCCTATTTCCGCGTGGTGACGCAGCCGTCGGATGATCTGGCGTTTGAGCGGATCGTGAACACCCCCAAACGCGGGTTGGGCGATAAGGCGCAGCAGAAAATCCAAGTCACGGCGCGCGAAAATGGCGTGCCGTTGGTGGAAGGCGCGCGGATTTTGTTGGCGCAAAAGGGGCTTGGCGGTAAGGGCGGCGCGGAATTGGCGAAATTGGTCGAAAGCATCGACCGTTGGCGCGCGATGGTGCGCGGGCCGGAGTTGATGTTCGATCCCGACGATGATGCGGTCTTAGACGACGGCGAACCGTTGATCGCGCCGATGGAGCCAAAAAAACCCGCCGCAGGCGCGGCCAGCCATATGGAATTGGCCGAGCAGATCCTCGACGAGAGCGGCTATACCGCCATGTGGCAAAACGACAAAAGCCCCGAGGCGCCAGGGCGATTGGAAAACCTCAAGGAATTGGTCAAGGCCTTGGAACAATTCGATAACCTCCAAGGGTTTTTGGAGCATGTCGCATTGATCATGGACAATGAAAGCGATGATCGGGATGCGAAAGTGTCGATCATGACGCTGCATGCGGCCAAGGGGCTTGAATTTCCGGCGGTGTTCTTGCCCGGGTGGGAAGACGGGCTTTTCCCCTCGCAACGTTCGATGGATGAAAGCGGGCAAAAGGGGGTCGAGGAAGAGCGGCGGCTTGCCTATGTCGGGATCACGCGGGCCGAAGAGATTTGCACGATTTCCTTTGCGGGAAACCGACGGGTGTTCGGGCAATGGCAAAACGCCATGCCGTCGCGGTTCATTGATGAATTGCCGGTCGATCACGTCGATGTTTTGACGCCGCCCGGCCTTTATGGCGGCGGTTTCGGCGCAGCGCAGGGGGATTTTGGGGCCTCATCGAAGATCAATGAGCGCGTGGCCTCGGCGGATGTTTATAATTCTCCGGGATGGAAGCGCATGCAAGCGCGATCGGCGCAGCGCGACACAGCACATTCCTCTGGCACGCGGGGCGTCACCATCGATATGGCGGCAAGTTCTTCGCGGACGGTCGGCGAGCGCGTCTTCCACCAAAAATTCGGCTATGGCGCGATCACCGCGATCGAGGGCGACAAGCTTGAGATTGATTTCGAGAAGGCAGGGATCAAGAAGGTTGTCGCCAAATTCGTCACCTCTCCGGATGATATACCTTTTTAAAACAAGGCGATAATATCAATTTTCACCCCCGCAACGCAGCAGCGTTCGCGGGGTTTTCTTTGTCCGATGTGGATATTTGGAAGAGGAGAAAACATAAAAAAACGACGGTGCCAGGGAGGAGGAGAGGCACCGTCGTTCTTTTGTTGCGCGGCACTCAGGGAGGAGGAGAGAGCGTCGCGCGGGTTTCGCGGCATCCCCAGGGAGGAGGAGAGGAGAGGCCGCAATCTGATTGGAGCAATGCTCCGAATTCTTAAGCGGTAGCGCCAGGGAGGAGGAGAGGCGCTACCGCGTAGTTACGTCAGACCTCAGGGAGGAGGAGAGGGCTAACGTATGATTTGGAGCAAGGGCTCCGTTTGAAAACGCGGCGACATCTAGGGAGGAGGAACGATGTCGCCGCTCATTCACAGAAACCTCAGGGAGGAGGAAGGAGGTTTCTGATCCCGAATTCCTAAAGATGGGCGCCGTAGGCGCTCTCATGGGCCACCGCGCGGATGGTGCCCGGGTTAAGACCCAAATCCGCCAACTCACGTGCGTTGAGGCTTGAAAGCTCATTCAACGTGCGGTTAAAGGTCCGGCGGCGCTCGATACGACCGCGCAGATTTGCGACGGTGGCGTGGAAGATGTCGCCAAGCCCGTGGTGGGCGGTGTGTGTTTGTGCTGCAAATGCCATTGCTTCGGCTCCTTGCGTCTTGGTTTGCTCTAACGCTTCTGCGTTTCGTTGAATTCAATTTAGCAAATTGCTGCAGTTGCACAACGTATTGAATCAGCAATGCCGCTATGCAGAAAATGCATATGAGCTACTGACCTAACGTCACAAAACCTTGACGTGAAAAGGCATTACGCCGCTTTTGCTGCTACAATTAGTTGTTAAATGGTTAACGATGTGGATCGCCATCTTGGGGCGACGGTGACGATTTCCCTTATTTAACTGGCGATACCTCCTCTTTCTATGCCGCGATGCAGCATGGCGCGGCCGGCGGTGAGAACTGCGATCTGCTGTTGGTGGGGAGGCGGCCGGATCGGGGCTTGCACCCTTCGGTCATTCCTGACCCTTATGGGGCAGCAAAAAAAATGGAGGCCAAAATGGGCATTTCGCGTGAAATTATCTTGCAACGTCTCTCTGAGTTGACCTTGCCAGCGGGAAATAATCTGATTTCGGCGGATATGGTGCGGGCTTTGACGGTTGAAGATTCGCCCGCCGGCGCGGTGGTGCGATTCGTGATCGAGGCGCCCAATGCCGACGAGGCGCGTCAGATGGAGCCCCTGCGTGCCGCATCGGAGCGCGCGGTCAAAGCTCTGGACGGGGTCGCCACGGTGCAAGCGGCGCTGACCGCCCATGAAGCGCCCAAGGCCCCCAGCCTCAAGGTCGGTGGCCATCCCAAGCCGCAAACGGCACCACTCAAACCGCAGAGCATCAAGAAAATCATCGCTGTCGGTTCGGGGAAGGGCGGAGTGGGGAAATCCACGGTGTCCTCGAACCTTGCGGTGGCCTTGGCGCGGGCGGGTAAAAAGGTCGGTCTTTTGGATGCGGATATTTACGGCCCCTCGCAACCGCGCATGATGGGCACGACCAAACGCGCCGCATCGCCGGATGGCAAGATTATCGAACCGTTGGTGGCCCATGGGGTCACGATGATGTCGATCGGTTTGATGCTCGATGAGGCCAAGGCGGTGGTCTGGCGCGGGCCGATGCTGATGGGGGCCTTGCAACAGATGATGGGTCAGGTGAATTGGGGGGAACTCGACGTGTTGGTCATTGATCTGCCGCCCGGCACTGGCGATATCCAATTGACCCTTGGTCAACGCGGTGCGGTGGACGGGGCGATTGTTGTCTCGACCCCGCAGGATGTGGCGCTTTTGGATGCGCGCAAGGCGTTGGATATGTTTATGACCATGAAAACGCCGATTTTGGGTCTGATCGAAAATATGTCGGTGTTTGTTTGTCCCAGTTGCGGACATGAGGCGCATATTTTTGGCCATGGCGGCGTGGCGGCAGAAGCGACAGCGCTCGGTGTGCCCTTGCTCGCAAGTTTGCCGATTGATCTGGAAACCCGATTGGCGGGGGACGCAGGCACGCCAATTGCCGTAGGGCAGGGGGCGATGGCCGATGCCTATGCGGCCTTGGCGCAGCATTTGATCGAAAGCGGCGCGGTGTGATTTGCGCGGGTTGAGCGCGTTTTGCCACGCACTCTATATATAGCATCCTATATACCACCTTCGTGCGGCCGATATATTGCATCATATAATGGCGGTCTGCGCCGCGGGGCGCGGGCCACGGGGGACGGGGCCGGACGCCATTGTCCGGCGTGGTTTTTTCACCGACCTGACCGGCGTTGTGTTTCGGCTGCGGCGCTCTGCGCGTCCAGAGCTTCGATCCGTGCCAGATCCCGCATCGAGATCAGTGCCCCCGACGGCACGCCTTCAACCATCACGACTTTGCGCGCCCCGCGATAGCGCACCTGCGCAAGATGTCGGCGTAGGTCGGTGGCCAGGAGCGCGAGATCAATTTCATGTCGTTGTGCCATTGCGCGTCCTTTTCTGTTGAGGCGCGCCAACAATGGGCGGGGCAAGTTAACGGGGCGGCAGCGCTGCGCGCGGTCGGTACCTGGCCGCGTATCTGCGCCGGATAAGCCGGGTGTGGCGGTGTTTTCTGGGATTACATGGGACGTATGGGAATGTATGGGACGTTTCCCCCCAATGTCTGGGTTCCGATCCGCGCCCCGTCGAATCACATTCGGGTGAATCTCCCTTGTTTTCTAGAGGAATTCCATCAATTTCCAATGAAATGGGTGCCGGGATCATCGGACCTATGCCGCGATAATACAGACCCGCTGAATTTTTTTGGGAATTTGGGGGACTGTTTTCATCGGTTGATCTGCAACTGCATGTAGTGGTCGGGCTGCATTCGGCGTCAATATAGGCGACTGATTGGATCAATATCTTGTTTTGGACCCTGCCGCAAAACAACATCCAGCGTGAGTCAGTTGTAAAAATGTCTTGCGTGGGGTGAATTCCCATGGCATCCCTATATCCAAGATGAGGACGGGAAAACAAAGGGACATAAAGATCCCGATATAAACTCCCAAGTCAGGTTTCATACAGGCTCCCGATTTCATCTAATGAGAGATCCGGCGCGCGGGCGAGCAGACATCCCCCCAGGTGGCGCGTGCAGCTGGACATATCCCGGAAACGGGACGAGGGCGGCGAATTGATCGGTGGCAGCAGATCAATTCGCCGTTTCCTTTCACAGCCTTGGAAATTCACTTTTGAGGCAAGCAGAGGGCCAACGGACAGTGGGTCGCATATTCAGAGGCGAGAGCCAGCACAAGGTAGACGGTAAAGGTAGGGTTTCGATCCCTGCCTCTTTTCGTCGTGTGCTGGAGGCGTCTGATCCCAATTGGACCGATGGTCTGAACCCCGAAATGGTCATCGTCTACGGCGATCATCGTCGCAAGTTTCTCGAAGTTTACACCATCGAGGCGATGGATGAGGTGGACGCGAAAATTACGGCTTTGAAACGCGGATCGCGCGAACGCAAGTTGCTGCAAAACCTGTTTCAAGCGCAGGCCATCACAACCAATGTCGATGAAACCGGTCGTTTGGTCATTCCCGCCAAATTGCGGGCCAAGATCGGATTGGACGGAGAGGCGATGTTTGTCGCTGCCGGTGATACGTTCCAGATCTGGAATCCCGAAACCTATGAGCAAGAAGAATTGGCCGAAACCGAGGCGTTCCTTGACGAGCTGCCCGACGATTTCGATCCTTTGATGTTCCTTGACCAAGTGGAGCTGGACTAGCCAATGGTGACCGATCCGACCGGAGCAGACACGCCGGACAGCGGGCCTCAAACCAGCGGCTCTGACGCGCCTCATATTCCGGTTTTGCTGCGCCCGTTTTTGCGGGCTGTTGCGCCTTTAAGGGGGCGGTGGCTCGATGGCACCTTCGGTGCTGGCGGCTATACGCGCGCCTTGTTGGCCGAGGGGGCCGATAAAGTTTACGGCGTCGATCGTGATCCGCTGGCGCTGGAGATGGCTGCGCCTTGGGCAGGGGCATATGGCGGGCGGCTTGAATTGGTGCAGGGCGTGTTTTCACGCATGGACGACTATGCGCAGGATCTCGACGGGGTTGTGCTCGATCTTGGTGTGAGCTCGATGCAGCTTGATCTCGCCGAGCGCGGGTTTTCCTTTATGCGCGATGGACCGCTGGATATGCGGATGAGCCAATCCGGGCGATCCGCCGAGGACATCGTAAACGAAGCCGATGAAGGTGATATCGCCGATATTCTGTATCATTACGGCGAAGAGCGCGCGAGCCGCCGCATCGCCCGCGCCATCGTGCGTGAACGTGAGGCTGCGCGGATTAATAGCACGCTGCAACTGGCAGGTATCATTGAGAAATGCTTGCCCCGCAGCAAGCCGAACCAAAGCCATCCTGCAACCCGCAGTTTTCAGGCATTGCGCATCGCGGTGAATGATGAATACGGCGAATTGGTCGCCGGGTTGGAGGCGGCCGAACGGGCGCTTGCGCCGGGCGGTCAATTGGCCGTGGTGACCTTTCATTCGATCGAGGATCGCATGGTCAAACGCTTCTTGGCCGCGCGCAGCGGCGGGGCAGGGCGCGCCAATCGGTATGCGCCCGAAACCGTCGAGGACGCGCCGCAATTCACCGTCAAAAGCCGCAAGGCCATCGGGCCGGACGAACAGGAATTGATTGAAAACCCCCGCAGCCGTAGTGCCAAGTTGCGCGTCGCGGTGCGCACTGACGCACCTGCGGGGCCGGTGGATCGCAAATCCATTGGAATGCCGATGTTGAAGGGGAAATAGATGCGCACGCTGTTTTTTGTTCTGACCGCATTGGCGGTGATCGGTTTGGCCTTTTGGGCTTACCACGAGAATTACAATACCCAGCAAGCGATTGCAGAAACCGAACAGGTGCAGCGCGATATCTCGCAGGCGCGTCAGCGACTGGGGGTTTTGAAAACCGAATGGGCCTATTTGAACCGTCCTAATCGTTTGCGTGAATTGGCCGAAATCAATTTTGAACGCCTTGGGCTGTTGCCGCTGACCCCGGAGCAATTCGGCCATATCGATCAGGTCGCCTACCCATCCAACGCGCTTTTGCCGATCACCGATCCGGTAGATGTTTCGGGTATGGATAATGGGCAGGAGGCCGGCCAATGACCCGTACACCGTTGCGACCTTTGGCGCGTATTCTGCCCGCCCGCAGCAAGGGCGAGAACCCCGATGCGATCGAGCGCGAGAACATCCGTCTGCGTCATGAGCAGATGCGCGATAAATCGCGGATGCGCGCCGAGGGGCGGCTTTTGGTTTTGGGCATGTTCTTTTTTTGCGCCTTCGTCGTGGTGGGGGTGCGGATGGGAATGCTGTCTGGCTCCGAGCCAAGCGAGCCGCGCGCCTCTGCGGCGGGGGCGTCGATTTTAACGCAGCGGGCGGACATTGTTGACCGTCATGGCCGTATTCTGGCGACGAATTTCGAAACCCACAGCCTATACGCGCAGCCGCAGCAAATGATCGACCGCGAGCGTGCGGCGACAGGGCTGACAGAGATTTTCCCCGACTTGAATGCCGATGATCTTCTCGAAGACTTCACCGGCAAGCGTAAGTTTTTGTGGATCAAGAAAAAAATCAGCCCCGAGCAAAAGCAGGCGGTGCATGATCTGGGCGAACCCGGATTGCTCTTTGGTCCGCGCGAAATGCGGCTTTATCCTAATGGCTCGCTTGCCGCGCATATTCTTGGCGGGGCGAGCTTTGGCCGTGAAGGGGTGCACGCCGCCGAAGTGATCGGCGTCGCCGGGATCGAGAAGTTCTATGACAAGGAATTGCGCGATCCGGCGCGCGGGTCCAAGCCGTTGGAATTGTCATTGGATTTAACCGTGCAAGCGGCGACCGAACGGGTCCTGTATGGCGGCATGAAATTGATGAATGCCAAAGGCGCAGCAGCGGTGTTGATGGATGTGCACACTGGCGAAGTTGTGGCGTTGGCGAGCCTGCCGGATTTCGATCCGAATGACCGCCCGCGTCCGCCCACCGAAGGCGTGCCGTCGGACAGCCCGCTTTTCAATCGCGCGGTCCAGGGGGTTTACGAGCTGGGTTCGACCTTTAAGATTTTCGCAACGGCGCAAGCGATCGAATTGGGGTTGGTGAATGCTGACACCGTGATCGACATTCGCGGACCGCTCAAGTGGGGGCGCCACCGGATTCGTGATTTCCACAATTACGGCAAAGAATTGACCGTCTCGAAGATCATCGAGAAATCGTCAAACATTGGCACGGCGCGGATTGCGCAGATGATCGGCGTCAATCGCCAACGCGACTTCCTCGGGCAGCTGGGTCTGTTGGAAACTGTGCCGTTGGAGATGATCGAGGCGCAGGGCGGGCGACCTTTGTTGCCGCCCAACTGGTCCGAGATTTCGACCATGACCATTTCCTACGGGCACGGGTTGTCGGTTTCGCCCTTGCATTTGGCTGCCGGATACGCCGCGATTGCCAATGGCGGGACCAAAGTTGTGCCGACGCTGCTCAAGCAAACCGGTCCGCAATATGGTGCCCGGGTCATGCGCCCGGACGTCGCCGCCGCCTCGCGCCAGATGCTGCGCAGAGTGGTGAGCGAAGGCACGGCCAGCTTTGGCGATGTGCGCGGATATAGTGTCGCGGGGAAAACCGGCACGGCGGACAAACCCAAAGAGATGGGCGGCGGCTATTATAAGGATAAGGTCATCGCGACCTTTGCTTCGATGTTCCCTGCCGAGGACCCGAAATACGTGTTGATTGTGACGTTGGACGAGCCGGTGGAAACCTCGGGGGATAAACCGCGTCGCACCGCAGGGTGGACCGCCGTTCCGGTCGCCGCTGAAATGATCCGCCGCGTTGCGCCGCTTTTGGGTTTGCGTCCAGAGATTGAACCTGCACGTATCGCTGGTATAACGCTGACATCGAATTGAGTGCGCAAAACAGGTGACCTAATGGCAGGCTTCGCAGCTAAATCCCTCGCAGAGCTTGGCCTGACCGCGCAGGGTGGGCGGATGGCCGAGATCACCGGTCTTTGCGTCGATAGCCGCGAGGTGCGTGACGGCACATTGTTTGCGGCGATGCCCGGCACCAAGGTGCACGGGGCGACGTTTATTGAGACTGCGATTGCGCGCGGCGCGGTTGCTGTTTTAACCGATGCCGAGGGCGCGCGGATGGCCGCACAGGTTCTGGCGGCTTCGAATGTCGCATTGATTGTGGCCGAAGATCCGCGACAGACCCTCGCCTATACCGCTGCTTTATGGTCGGGCGGACAGCCCGAAACCATGGTCGCCGTAACAGGCACCAATGGCAAAACTTCGGTGGCGACGTTCGTGCGGCAGATCTGGTCCGAACTGGGTCATGAAGCGATCAACCTTGGCACCACAGGGGTCGAGGGCGCATGGACCGCGCCGCTGCATCACACCACGCCGGAACCCATCACATTGCACCGCACATTGGCGGCGGCGGCGGGGGCGGGCGTCACCCATGCGGCGATGGAGGCCTCAAGCCACGGGCTTGCGCAGCGCCGGTTGGACGGGGTGCAGTTGAGAGCCGCAGGGTTCACGAATTTCACCCAAGACCACCTTGATTATCATGAAAATTTTGACGCTTATTTTGCCGCCAAGGCCGGGCTTTTCGCCCGCGTTCTACCCGAAGACGGCACCGCCGTGATCAATATCGACGGCGCGCGCGGCGGTGACATGGTCGAAGTCGTGGCCAATCGTGGACAGGATTTGATCACCGTGGGGCGCACCGACGGCGCGGATCTGCATATTCAAGGGCAACGCTATACCGCACACGGTCAGGATTTGCTGTTTGAATGGGAAGGCCGCGCGCAGCAGGTGCATTTGCCGCTGATTGGCGGGTTCCAAGCCGAAAATATCGCATTGGCGGCGGGTTTGGTGATTGCGTGCGGGGGCGATCCGTATCGCGTGTTCGAGACCTTGCCGCATCTGACCACGGTGCGCGGGCGCATGCAATTGGCGGCCAAACGTGAAAACGGCGCGGCGGTGTTTGTCGATTACGCCCATACGCCCGATGCGGTGGCGACGGCGCTCAAGGCGCTGCGCCCGCATGTGATGGGGCGGCTTGTGGCGATTATTGGCGCCGGCGGCGACCGCGATGCGACCAAACGCCCGTTGATGGGCGAGGCCGCAGCGGCAGCGGCGGATCTGGTGATTGTGACCGATGACAACCCGCGCTCCGAAGATCCGGCGATGATCCGTGCGGCGGTGTTGCTGGGCTGTCCTGCGGCGCAGGAAATCGGTGACCGCGCCGAAGCGATTTTGCGCGGTGTCGATGCGCTTGGGCCGGGGGATGCGTTGCTCATTGCGGGCAAGGGGCATGAAACCGGACAGACCGTCGGCGATGATGTCTTTCCTTTCGACGATGCCGAACAGGCCAGCGTCGCAGTGTCGGCATTGGACGGAGGATTGGCATGACACAGGCGCAAGAACCGCTTTGGACCTCTGCGGATGCGGTGGTCGCCACGGATGGGCATGCCACTTGCGAATGGGCGACTTCGGGCGTGTCGATCGACACCCGCACCATACAAAAGGGCGATTTATTTGTGGCGCTGGCCGACGCGCGCGATGGGCATGAGTTTGTCGCGCAGGCTTTGGAAAAGGGCGCAGGGGCAGCCATGGTCACGCATCGCCCCGAGGGGGTGGCAGACGACGCGCCCCTCTTGATCGTTGATGAGGTTCTACCGGCGCTTGAGGCCCTGGGCCGCGCCGCACGGGCACGCGCAAACGCGCGCGTCGTTGCCGTCACCGGATCGGTCGGAAAAACCTCGACCAAGGAAATGCTCCGTGATGTTTTGGCCGGGCAGGGGCGCACCCATGTCGCCGAGGCCAGCTACAACAACCATTGGGGCGTGCCGCTGACGCTGGCGCGGATGCCGCAGGATACCGAATTTGCCGTGATCGAGATCGGCATGAACCACGCGGGTGAAATTGCGCCGCTGGCGATGATGACGCGGCCCGATGTGGCAATGATCACCACGGTGGCGGCGGCGCATCTCGAGGCGTTCGAGAATATCGAAGGCATCGCGCGCGAGAAGGCCGAGATTTTTCGCGGGCTGGAGCCGCATGGCGTGGCGGTGATCAATGCCGATCTTGAGGTGTCGCCAATGTTGCGTGCCGCCGCACAAGCGCAAAATGCGCGGATCGTCGGTTTTGGAACCACTGCGCCGGATTATCGCCTCACCGGGATCAAGTTGATCGACGATACCACCGTGGTCAGCGCACAGATTTCCGGTGCGCCGGTGCATTTTAAATTGGACAGTGCAGGGCGGCATTTTGCGATGAACGCTCTGGGCGTTTTGGCCGTGGCCGAAGCGCTTGGCGCCGATACGGCCATTGCGGCGACGGATATTGGCCGGTGGCGCCCGCCGGCCGGTCGCGGCACCCGCGAGGAAATCTGTCTTGATCGGGATGACGACGACGCGGTGATGGAGCTGATTGACGATGCCTTCAATGCCAACCCGACCTCGATGGCGGCGGCGCTTGAGGTGTTGGCCGCAGCCCGGCCCAAAGATGGGGTGGGCCGTGTGCATCGCGGGCGCAGGATTGCGATTTTGGGCGATATGCTCGAACTGGGGCCCGATGAGATCGCGATGCATGCGGGGCTTGCCGGCTTGTCGTTCATTGCCGATCTCGATCTGGTGCATTGCGTTGGGCCGCGAATGCGCGCGCTCTATGAGGCTTTGCCAGAAGAACGGCGCGGCAAATGGGTAGACGATGCGCCGCAGATCGCGGCCATTGTATATCAGCTTGTAGATGCTGGGGATGTGGTGCTGGTGAAAGGCTCCAAAGGCAGCAAGGTCAGCACGGTTGTTGACGCGCTGCGCAAATTGGGCCAAGCCGCGCGGAATTGATTTGCCTTGCCGCTCCGAGGTGGGCAGCGCGTATGTATCGGGGGGAGACCTCTGCGAGAAACTGCACAAGGGATGTATTGCATGTTTTATTGGCTAACCGAATTGTCGGACGGCGGGGATTTTTTCAATCTGTTCCGCTATACGACCTTCCGCGCGGGCGGTGCCTTTATGACGGCGCTTCTGTTCGGATTTATCTTTGGTTTGCCATTGATCAACGTGCTGCGCCGCCGCCAAGGCAAAGGCCAGCCGATCCGCGATGATGGTCCCGAAGGCCATTTTGTCAAAGCCGGGACGCCGACGATGGGCGGGCTTTTGATTGTTGGGGCCTTGTTGACCTCGACGCTGTTGTGGGCGCGTTGGGACAATCCGTTTATCTGGATGATCCTCTTTGTCACCATCGCGTTCGGCCTCATCGGATTTGCCGATGACTATGCCAAAGTCTCCAAGCAGAACACCGCAGGTGTGCCCGGTAAGGTGCGGCTTTTGTTGGGCTTTTTGATATCTGGCATCGCGGCCTATTGGGCAACCTGTTACCATCCGGTCGAGTTGCAAAACCAAATTGCCCTGCCGGTGTTCAAGGACACTTTGATCAATCTTGGATATGTGTTCATCCCCTTTGCGATGATCGTGATTGTCGGATCGGCCAATGCGGTGAACCTGACGGACGGTCTTGATGGGTTGGCTATCATGCCGGTGATGATCGCCAGCGGCACGCTGGGCCTTATTTCCTACTTTGTTGGCAACGCGGTGTTTGCCGGATATCTGGGGGTGCACCATGTTTTGGGCACCTCTGAGATATTGGTCTTTGTCGCGGCCTTGATTGGCGGCGGTTTGGGCTTTCTTTGGTACAATGCACCGCCCGCTGCCGTGTTCATGGGCGATACCGGATCTTTGGCGCTTGGTGGGGCTTTGGGGGCCATTGCCGTCGCCGCCAAACACGAGATCGTTTGGGCGGTTGTCGGGGGGCTTTTCGTGGTCGAGGCGTTGTCGGTGATTATTCAGGTTTTGTATTTCAAACGGACCGGCAAACGGGTTTTCCTGATGGCGCCGATCCATCATCACTATGAGAAAAAAGGCTGGGCCGAGCCACAGATCGTGATCCGGTTTTGGATCATTGCGTTGATCCTTGCGATGATTGGTTTGGCCACATTGAAGGTGCGCTAGGCATTTCGAACGGGCGCGGCGTATCCCTTTGCCGGTGGTGCGCTGTATCTGCCTAAGGCAGGGCCGCGATCCGCGACCCCGTCTTGCGGCCCTGCGCTGCATTCGGCACTGTGCGGGAACACTTAATCGGGGCGAAAGATGATTCCAGTTCAAGGATATACAGGCGCACGGGTGGCGGTTTTAGGGCTGGGACGTTCGGGTCTGACGGCGGCGCGGGCACTGAGGGCAGGCGGCGCACATCCGGTCTGTTGGGACGACAACAGCGATGCGCGCGCGCGGGCCGAGGCCGAAGGCTTCGAGACATCCGATTTGAGTCGCAGCGGCGCCTTTGACGGCGTTGCGCTCCTTGTTGTTTCGCCGGGTATTCCGCACCTCTACCCCGCCCCGAACCCTTATGTGGCGGCGGCATGGGCGGCGGGGGTTCCGGTGGACAATGACATTGGGCTCTTCTTTCGCAGCTTCGCCACCGAGGATTGGAGCGATTATGAAACACCGCCCAAGGTGGTCGCGATCACCGGCTCGAACGGCAAATCCACCACCTCGGCATTGATTGCGCATGTGCTTGAAACCGCTGGAAAATCCGTGCAACTTGCGGGGAACATCGGGCGCGGGGTTCTTGATATTGACGAGCCTGACGATGGCGGTGTCGTGGTTTTGGAATTGTCGAGCTATCAAACCGATCTGGCCCGCGCGTTGACGCCTGATGTGGCGGTGTTCACCAATCTTTCTGCCGACCATCTTGATCGGCACGGCGGTATGGGCGGGTATTTCGCCGCCAAGCGCCGACTTTTCGCCGAGGGCGGACCAGACCGCGCCGTGATCGGTGTGGACGAGGCCGAGGGGCATTACCTTGCCAATCAGATGTCCGAAGGGGCGGGGGATGATCGGGTCATTCGTGTTTCTTCGGGGCAAAAACTGACCGGTGCCGGATGGATGGTGTTCGCGCGCAAGGGGTTCCTCAGCGAATACCGAAAGGGCAAGCAGATCGGGTCGATCGACCTACGCGCGATCAAGGGGTTGCCGGGGGTGCATAACCATCAAAATGCTTGCGCGGCCTATGCGGTGTGCCGGACGCTTGGCCTCGCGCCGCGGGTGATTGAACAGGGTTTTTTGAGTTATGGCGGGTTGCCGCACCGCAGCCAGATCGTCGCCGAAGCGGGCGGCGTCACCTATGTGAATGACAGTAAGGCCACCAATGTCGACAGCGCCGCCAAGGCTTTGTCAGCATTCAAACGCATCCGTTGGATATGCGGCGGATTGGAAAAAGAAGGCGGCGTGTCGGCATTGTCCGATGCGGCGGGCGCGGTGGTCAAAGCCTATGTGATCGGGCGCGAAGCCGCAGGGTTTGCAATACAATTGAGCGGCGTCGAGACCGAGGTGTGCACCACGATGGAAGAGGCGGTGCGCCGCGCGGCAGCGGAGGCCGAGGCGGGTGATACGGTGCTTTTGGCGCCTGCGGCGGCGAGTTTCGATCAATACGACAGCTTCGAGCGGCGCGGCGAGGATTTCATGGTGCAGGTGGCAAAAGTGACGGGCGCGGCCTAGGGCGATCGTGCGGCAATGTCCTTGCCCGCCGCGACGCCCGAAGACCATGCCCATTGGAAATTATAGCCGCCGAGCCAGCCGGTGACATCGACACTTTCTCCAATAAAATAAAGGCCGTCTACGGTTTTCGACATCATCGAGGTCGACGATAATCCGTCGGTGTCGACCCCGCCCACCGTGACTTCGGCGGTGCGGTATCCTTCGGTGCCTGATGGCGTCAGCCGCAGGCCGGTGAGGCGCTCTGACAGTGCCCGCAACGCGGCATCGCTTTGATCGGCCAAATTGCCTTTGAGGGTCCAGGATTTGCTGAGATCCTCGGCCAGTTTCGCAGGCAGGAGGCTGGCCAATTCGGTGCTCAGGTTTTTGCGACCTTGCTCTTGGCGCTTGGCGCGCAGGATTTCAAACGGGTCTGCTGCGGGCAAAAGGTTGATCTCGATCTCCTCGCCTTCGCGCCAGTAAGACGAGATTTGCAACATCGCCGGTCCGGACAATCCGCGATGGGTGAAAAGCATGTTTTCGTCAAAGCTGACGCCCCCCGCCGTCGCCCGCACGGGGAGGGCAAGGCCGGCCAGCGGCACAAATCGCCCCTCGGGAAAGGTGAAGGGCACGAGGCCTGCGCGGGTGTCGGTGACGCCCATGCCGAATTGCGCCGCGATTTGATAGGCAACTCCGGTCGCGCCCATTTTCGGGATGGATTTCGCACCGGTGGCGACGACCATATGGCGGGCGGTGACGGTCTTGCGTTTGCCGGACACCTCTAATGTGGCGTGAAACCGCCCATCGGTGTGGGTGATTTCGATGATCGAGGTGTCCACAGATAGATGCGCGCCGGTTCTGGCCATTTCGTCGCACAGCATGGCGACGATCTGCTTGGCGCTTTGGTCGCAAAACAGTTGACCGAGCGTTTTTTCGTGCCAGGCGATGCCGTGTTTTTGCACCAGATCCAGAAAATCCCATTGTGTGTAACGGCTCAGCGCGGATTTATGGAAGTGCTTGTTTTGCCCTATGAAATTTTCATGCCCGGCATACATGTTAGTGAAATTACACCGACCACCGCCGGAGATACGGATTTTCTCGCCTGCGGCTTTGGCGTGGTCGATCACCAATACCCGCCCGCCGCGCGCCCCCGCATGTGCGGCGCACATCATCCCCGCCGCCCCTGCGCCAAGGACCAATGTGTCGTAGTTTGCATGCCGGTGTTCCATGCGGGTGAGGTGCCGCGCAAAGCGCCGTTTGGCAAGGTGTTTGTGCCCCTAAAGGCTAGCGCCGCATGAATTTTCGCGCTACACTTATAGCCAGACCCGGCAAACGGGCGGTTCGGACCCACTATTTAGGGGCCGTTTGATGAGGCAGTGTTAGGCAGTTTACCCATGACAGAAATGGTCTATGGCACGATTCCCGTTCGGGATGTCGAGCCGGTTCTTCCCAAATGGTGGCGCACGATCGACAAATGGTCGATGACGTGCATTTTGACGCTTTTTGGCGTTGGGATTTTGCTTGGGCTGGCGGCGTCGCCCCCCTTGGCCGCGAAGAACGGATTCGAACATTTCCATTATGTCCAACGTCAGGCGATTTTTGGCGGCGTGGCGATGGTGGCGATGATGATCACCTCGATGATGAATCCCAATCTGGTGCGGCGTTTGGCGGTGCTGGGGTTTTTGGCGGCCTTTGTGGCGCTGATGCTGTTGCCGGTGTTTGGCACGGATTTCGGCAAGGGTGCGGTGCGCTGGTATAGCCTTGGGTTCGCCTCGCTGCAGCCGTCGGAATTTCTCAAACCCGGATTTGTGGTGGTCGCCGCATGGATGATGGCCGCGAACCATGAAATCAACGGCCCTCCCGGGATGAGCTGGTCTTTCATTTTGGCGGTGGTGATCGTTGCCTTTTTGGCGATGCAGCCCGATTTCGGGCAAGCATCCTTGGTTCTTTTCGGTTGGGGTGTGATGTTCTTTGTCGCCGGCGCGCCGATGATATTGCTTTTGTCGATTGCCGGATTGGTCGTCGTTGCGGGCAGTTTTGCCTATAATAACTCCGAGCATTTCGCCCGCCGCATCGACGGGTTTTTGAACCCCGATGTCGATCCGACGACGCAGTTGGGATATGCCACCAATGCGATCCGCGAAGGTGGCTTTTTCGGCGTCGGGGTCGGCGAAGGGCAAGTGAAATGGTCGCTGCCTGATGCCCATACCGATTTTATCATCGCAGTGGCGGCCGAGGAATACGGGTTGATTTTGGTGCTGATCATCATCGCGCTCTACGCCTTTATCGTGGTGCGTTCGCTCATGCGGTTGATGCGCGAACGTGATCCGTTCATCCGCCTTGCGGGCACCGGATTGGCCTGCATGTTTGGTGTGCAAGCGATGATCAACATGGGCGTGGCGGTGCGGCTTTTGCCGGCCAAAGGCATGACCTTGCCCTTCGTCAGCTATGGCGGATCGTCGGTGATTGCTTCGGGAATTGCGGTTGGCATGTTGCTGGCCTTTACCCGCACCCGGCCACAAGGCGAGATTGGCGACATCCTGCGCGGGCGCGGGCGGTAACGTGGGCAAGAATAGGGCGTAAGAATGAAAGTGAACACACCTCTTTTGGTGATCGCGGCAGGGGGCACCGGCGGTCACATGTTCCCCGCGCAGGCCTTGGCCGAGGTGATGTTGCGCAAAGGCTGGCGGGTCAAGCTCAGCACAGATGCGCGCGGCGCGCGCTATACCGGCGGGTTCCCCCATTCTGTCGAGATCGAAGAGATCAGCAGCGCCACGTTTGCCCGCGGCGGCGTGGCGGCGAAACTGGCGGTGCCGTTTCGTATTCTGGGCGGCGTGTTTGGTGCGACCCTTCGGATGATGCGTGACAAGCCCGACGTTGTTGTGGGCTTTGGGGGCTACCCGTCGATCCCTGCGATTGCGGCGGCGACATTGTTGCGCAAACCGCGGATGATCCATGAACAAAACGGAATTTTGGGGCGTGTGAACAAGGTGTTTTCCAAACGCGTTGACGCCGTGGCCTGCGGCACGTGGCCAACCGATTTGCCCGAGGGCGTGCAGGGGTTTCATACGGGAAACCCGGTGCGCGGCGCGGTTTTGGAGCGCGCCGGTGCGGGGTATATTGTGCCGGGCGATTACCCGATGTCGATCCTTGTTATGGGCGGCAGTCAGGGCGCGCGGATTCTGTCGGATGTGGTGCCCGAAGCAATTGCGATGTTACCGCCAGAGGTCTTGCGCAATATTCGCGTGGCCCATCAGGCCCGCAGCGAGGATGGCGCACGGGTTGCCGAATTTTACGCCAACCATGGAATAGATGCGGAGGTGGAACCGTTTTTCCATGATGTGCCGCGCCGGATGAGCGAAGCGCAATTGGTGATTTCACGATCAGGAGCTTCCTCGGTCGCCGACATTAGCGTCATCGGACGCCCCTCTATCTTGGTGCCTTTTGCGGCGGCGACCGGCGATCACCAAACCGCCAATGCGCGCGGGTTGGTTGACGCCGGGGCGGCGATCCTGATCCCCGAAGATGCGCTTGCACCCGATGTGCTTTGCGCGCAGATAACTGCGGTTTTGGGGCAACCCGACGGGGCGCTTCAAATGTCGCAAGCGGCGCTGCGTGTGGGTAAGCCTGATGCGGCGAATGATTTATCGGAGATGGTCGAGGCGCTTGCCAAAGGATGGCGGCCGAAACAAACCGCCAATCAGAGCAATGAAGGACAAAGCCAATGAACGCAGCCACAAAACTCCCCGGTGATGTCGGTCCGATCCATTTCGTCGGGATCGGCGGGATTGGTATGTCGGGGATTGCCGAGGTGCTGCTCAACCACGGTTATACGGTCCAAGGGTCGGATTTGAAGACCTCGAAAATCACCGAGCGTTTGGTGGAAAACGGCGCGCATGTATTCGAAGGGCAGCGGGCCGAGAACCTTGAAGGCGCCGAGGTCGTGGTGATTTCCTCTGCGATCAAACCGGGCAATCCGGAATTGGACGAAGCGCGGCGTTTGGGGTTGCCGGTGGTGCGGAGGGCCGAAATGCTGGCCGAATTGATGCGTCTCAAATCCAACATCGCGATTGCGGGCACCCACGGCAAAACCACGACGACAACGATGATGGCCGAATTGCTCGTCGCGGGCAATTTTGATCCGACCGTGATCAACGGCGGCGTGATCCATGCCTATGGATCGAATGCGCGCATGGGGCAGGGCGAATGGATGGTGGTTGAGGCCGACGAAAGCGACGGCACCTTCAACCGTCTGCCCGCGACCATTGCGATCGTTACCAATATCGACCCCGAACATATGGAGCATTGGGGCGATTTCGACACGCTGCGCCAAGGGTTCTTGGATTTCGTCTCGAACATTCCTTTCTACGGTCTTGCGGTGTGCTGCACCGATCACCCCGAGGTGCAAACCTTAGTGGGCAAAATCACCGACCGCCGCGTTGTGACATACGGGTTTAACGCCCAAGCAGACGTGCGCGCGGTGAACCTGACCTATAAGGCCGGTGTTGCGCATTTCGATATCGCGCTGCAATCCGAAGACATGGTGATCGAGGGTTGCACCCTGCCCATGCCGGGAGATCACAATGTGTCCAATGCCTTGTCTGCGGTGGCCGTGGCGCGGCATCTGGGTATGAAGGGCGAGGAAATTCGCGCGGCGCTCGCCGCGTTTGGCGGGGTGAACCGACGCTTTACCAAAGTGGGCGAAGTGGGCGGCGTGACCATCATTGACGATTACGGCCACCATCCGGTCGAGATCGCCGCCGTGCTCAAAGCAGCGCGGCAGGCCACCGAAGGCCGCGTCATTGCCGTACACCAACCGCATCGGTATTCGCGGTTGCATTCATTGTTCGATGATTTCTGCTCGTGTTTCAATGAGGCCGACGTCGTCGCCATTGCCGAGGTTTTTGCCGCCGGTGAGGCGCCCATTGAGGGGGCGGGCCGCGATGACTTGGTCGCGGGTTTGATTGCCCATGGTCACCGTCACGCCCGCGCCTTGCAAAGCGAGGATGACCTGGAACGTTTGGTGCGCGAGCAAGCCAAACCCGGTGATATGGTGGTCTGCCTTGGTGCCGGGACGATCAGCACATGGGCCAATAATCTGCCTGCACGTTTGGCCAAGCCAAGCGCGGGGTAACGGCGTGCGCCGCGCCAGAACGATCAAACCCGCATAAGACGGGGCATGTAAAAGATTTCGGCGTCCCGCGCGCGGGTGCGGGGCGCAGCGAGGGTTGGGGTTTCCAAGGAGCGTTTCAATGACGGATGCTATATTTTTCGTATTGCTGAGCCTGCCGTTTCTGGCGGTTCTGGTGGCGGGATATGGCGGATATCGCCAAAGGGTTTCGACGGCGGTTTTGGCCTTGGTCTTGATGATCGGCGTGCCCGGGCTTGTGTTGACGGCTGCCTATTTCATCTCGTCTGTATTGGGGGCGGAGGATCCCGACGCGAATATATTTTTCGCTTTGATCCTTATGGGGCATCTGGGCGCGGTGGTTTTGATGTGTCTGGCCTTTGGCGCGATGTGGCGGTTGCGCAATGCGCAAGAGCGCCGCGCCAAACGCGAGCAAGGGGTTTTTACCAGCAAACGCCGTGCCGGATCCGCAGGGACGCGCCGTGATCAAGGTGGAGACAATGGGACCGGCGCGGCGAAAGATGCGCCGTCAAACCGTTCTCACACTGCGCCACAGGGCGGCGTTCAGCCGACGAATACACTTGAATTTTCCGGTTTGTAAAAGTGATTGTACGGTTATGAACCTTCCCCAAACCAAAGACGCAAAATGAGCGCGGGGTTACAGCGGCGCATTGGGCCGGGCCTGTTGATCGCTTATGGTGTCGGCATCATGGTCGGCGCGGGCATCTATGTATTGACCGGCGCGGCGGCGGGCGCCGCAGGAATGTGGGCGCCTTTGGCCTTTGTGCTTGCTGGTTTGGTTGCGGTGCCTTCGGGGTTGAGTTTTGCGGAACTATCGGCCCGTATCCCCGAAGCCGCCGGCGATAGCGCCTATGTCGAGGTCGGTCTTGGCCGGCACGGGTTGGCGGTTCTGGTGGGGTGGATCAACATCATTGCGGGCACTGTTGCTGCTGCTGCCGTGTTGCGCGGCGGGGTTGGCTATTTGACCTCCTTTGTCGACGTGCCACCGGTTTGGGCGATCACCGGGCTGGGGGTGTTCCTTATCGGGGTTGCGATTATCGGTGTGCTGGAAAGCTTGGCCTTGGCCGCCGCTTTGACGGTGGTCGAAGTGATCGGGCTGATCCTGGTCATATATGCCGGCTTTGCCGCCGATCCGGTGGCAGATTGGGCGATCCCCTTGCCGACGATTGAATGGAATGGTGTGGCCGCCGCGACGGTGTTCGCATTTTTCGCCTTTGTTGGCTTTGACGATATGGTCAACATGGCCGAAGAAGCCCGCGATCCGGCCCGCACCATGCCGCAGGCGATCCTTTGGGCTTTGGGCCTGACGGCGTTGCTTTATGCATTGGTGTCTTTGGCGGCGGTGCGGTCGGTCCCGCGCGAGGCGCTGGCCCTGTCCGAGCGGCCCTTGGCCCTGGTTTGGGAGGCGGGCACCGGCACGGGCGCGGTGTTCTTGTCGGCCATCGCCGTGGCTGCCGCGCTCAACGGGGTGTTGGCACAGATTGTCATGGCCTCGCGGGTGTTGTTCGGCCTTGGCCGTCGCTCTCCGGCCTTGGCGATCTTCCATAAGACACACCCCCGGTTCGGCACGCCGGTCTTGGGGACGGTGCTCGTCGGGGTGGCTGTGATCCTGTCGGCCTTCACCTTGCCGGTTGCCGCCTTGGCCGAGATCACCTCACAGGCGCTTTTGGTGGTCTTCGCCATCGTCAATGCCGCGCTCATCGGCGTCAAACGCAAACAGCCCCTATCACCGTTTTCGGTGCCGGTCTGGATGCCATGGCTGGGCATCGCCGCCTGCCTTGTCGGTTTCGCGGCCTCGTTTTGGGGAGCAGGGGGATGAGCCTTTCGTTGATCATCGGGTGTTGTTGGGTTCTGGCTGCGGCAGTGACCGCGATGTTGCCGATGCGGCGGCAATTGTTGCCCGGTCTTGCGTTGCTTATGGTTGCGCCGGTGCTGATCGGCGCGATTGGTTGGGATTATGGTTGGATCCCGGCCATCGCGGCATTCGCGGCGTTTGTGTCGATGTTCCGCAATCCGCTTAAGTATCTGTGGAAGTGGGCCAAAGGCGAACGGCCGGAGATCCCGAAATGAGCCCTTCGCTGATCCTTGCGTGTCTTTGGGGCGTGGCGGCGAATGTGCTCGCTATGACGCCAAGCCGCGATCACCATTGGCGCAATGCCTATGTGTTGATCGCCATCGGCATCCCGATATTGGGCTATGTGACATGGCAAAACGGGCCTTGGGTCGGGCTTTTGGTGCTTGTCGCCGCGATGAGCATCCTGCGATGGCCGGTGATTTATTTGGGCCGCTGGATGCGCAAACGGATGGGGCGCGGGTAGAGATTGCGCCGCTCCGCGATGCGGGGCAGGATGCGCGGTATGGTAGAGATTCTAGATATTGTAGATGCGAAGAGCCTGGAGGCGTGGCTTGTCGGGCGCCCGGATGATTGGGCATGGCAGATTGCCCGCCGCGCTGCACTGCGGATTGTTCCTGCGTGGTGGGCGAGCTGCATCGATCCGCAGGGGGACTATGATGCCGCGTTCTTGCTTCCTGTTCTGAACGTTGCGCTCATAGGTAGCCCGGCCACAAGGGTCAATTTTGGTGCGGAATATTTTGATCGGGTGGCGAATGCCGCTCTCCGCGTCGACAAACTCGCGGAAGAGAATAAGGTATCCGATGTTAAGCTAACATCGGCGGCCAAAGCGATTTCTGCGACGATATTTTCCGATGCTTCATTGATGGGGGTGGAGCATTTTTCAAAGATTGTCGATCATGCAGTTGTGGCGATAAAATTATTTTATGCTGATGATACTCATGTTAGTGACAGAGTGCATTGGCGGGTGGTACAAAATGACTGTCATATCCTCGTCAACGAGGGTGAATTGCCACAATTTCCTCTTTTTTTCGACGTGGACGCTTTCGTAGAAAGATGGACAACCCTCAAATCCCTCATGCCGGTTTGGCAGGACAATACCCATGAATCCCATCGCACACCGCCAAAAGAGGATTGGTCCTTTTGGGTGCGGTGGTGTGATGACCTGATCGCGGGAAAGCCGATTTCTGCCGACTTGGTGATGGCGATTATTTCCGAGTTGACTGACGAGGATTGGCAGGCAGGGTCGCGCCGTGTGAACGCGAGAATTGCCGCGATTGAATCCCGTTTTGCGGCTGCGGCGTCTTATAATTCCGAACGCCTCGAGCGCGACGCACAGGACGGTTTGGTCCGGACTGTGGTGGAAACCACGTTGCCGGCGGATGGTCTTGTCATGGCGCGGGACAGGATGCGTGATGCGGTGGAGTGGCTGCGCGGATTGCCTGTTTCTGGCAATATGTGTTTGGCGGATATTCTGGCCGATGAGTTGAGCGAGGTGGACAGCTATCTGCATCGCTATGCGGATGTGCCGCTGAGACTGTACGAAGTCTGTCTCGACACCAAACTGGCGATTGAAGCCCGCCAGCGGGAGGGCGAGGTGCCGGAGCACGACAGCCGCGTGGCGCGGTTCTTGCGGCAACTTGACCGGTCTTCCTCGGATATTTGGGCCGAGGATGAACAGGTTGCGCGCACGTTGCGTCAGCGCAGTTCGATCAAATTCAACCGCATGAATGAGGCCGAGAAAGAGCGTTTGGTGCAGGTGACGCACATGGCGCGCGGCGAGTCGAAACCGGATTTGTCCGAGGAGTTGGCCGAGGATTTGGCGAATGCGCGCGATGACAAACTGGATGAAAAGATCCGGGACGACAGCCGCTATCGGTTGGGAAGTCGCTTGCTGCGGTTTCGGCAACTCAACCGCGATGAGGTGGTCAAGGCGGCGGATGATGTATCGAAGCTCGGCAAAGGCGCGGGGGCGGCGTGGGGATTGGCAGATTTCATCCTGCGTTGGTTTGTCTAACAACCTCCCATATCTGGTTTGCTACAAATGGCGGTATCCTCTATATCGGCTGCAACGCTGAATATGGGGTGTCCGATGATTTCGCAGGGTGATGTGCCACAGGTGCGCGGCAAGGTAACGTTCGGGCGGGCGCTGTCCGAGTTGACGTGGCTGCGGGTGGGCGGCCCTGCGGATGTGCTGTTCCAACCGGTGGATCTGGAGGATCTGCAAGTGTTTTTGCGCGGGCTTGCGCCGCAGTTTGCCGTGTTTCCGATGGGGGTAGGCTCGAACCTGATCGTGCGGGACGGCGGGTTGCGCGCGGCGGTGATCCGGCTTGGCCGTGGTTTTAACGGGATCGAGGTTGACGGCACCCGCGTCACGGTCGGCGCGGCGGCATTGGATGCGCATGTGGCGCGCAAAGCAGCGGCGGCGGGCGTTGATTTGACGTTTTTGCGCACCATTCCGGGCGCGATTGGCGGCGCGGTGCGGATGAATGCGGGGTGCTACGGGTCCTATGTGGCGGATCATCTGATCGAGGCGCGTGCGGTGAACCGCGCGGGTGAGGTTGTGGTTTTGACACCTGCGGACTTGCAATTTGCCTATCGTCGCAGTGCTTTGCCCGAAGGATGGGTGTTGACCGAAGCGGTGTTTGAGGGCGCGGCGGGCGATCCCGATACCCTAGAGGCGCGCATGGCCGATCAATTGGCTAAACGCGACGCCAGCCAACCCACCAAAGAGCGCAGCGCGGGCAGCACCTTTCGCAATCCGGCAGGGTTTTCCTCCACCGGCAAGGCGGACGATGTGCATGATCTCAAGGCGTGGAAGGTCATTGATGACGCGGGCATGCGCGGGGCGCGGATCGGCGGCGCACAGATGAGCGAAATGCATTCCAATTTCATGATCAACGCCGGCGGAGCCACGGCGGCGGACCTTGAAAACCTTGGCGAAGAGGTGCGAAAAAAGGTTTACGAAAATAGCGCAATAACGCTAGAGTGGGAAATCATGCGGGTGGGCGACCCCTCGTGTGAGTAAGCATAAATACAGGCAGTTTCGCCCGCAAAAGGGCGACGATAAAAACACGGACCGCAAAGGTCCGGATGATTAAGGCATAATCGGTGGTGGGTTCGAGCAAAACAACCTCCAAAGTTGCATTGTTGTTGGGTGGTCCGTCGTCTGAACGCGACGTGTCGCTGGCGACAGGACGCGCATGTGCGGCGGCTTTGCGAGAGGCAGGTTACAATGTGATCGAGGTCGATGCGGACCGCGATCTTGCGGCGCGTCTGGCCGAGATCGAGCCCGATGTAGTGTTCAATGCCCTGCATGGTCCCTATGGCGAAGATGGCGTGGTGCAGGGGATGCTGGAATGGATGGGGCTGCCCTATACCCATTCGGGGGTTTTGGCCTCGGCTCTGGCGATGGACAAACAGCGCAGCAAAGAAATTTTCAAGGCTGCGGGCCTTCCGGTGGTGCAAAGCATTCTGGCGCCCAAACCCGATGTAATGGCCGGGCATGTGATGCAGCCGCCCTATGTGGTCAAACCCAATAACGAGGGCTCCTCTGTCGGGGTGTATCTGGTGCATGATGTGGCCAACGGCCCGCCGCAATTGTCGCGCGATATGCCCGATATCGTGATGGTTGAAACCTTTGCGCCGGGGCGCGAATTGACCGTGACGGTGATGGGGGATCGGGCGCTGACGGTCACGGATATCCTCACCGACGGTTGGTATGATTACGACGCCAAATACAAAGAGGGCGGGAGCCGCCATGTGGTGCCGGCCGATTTGCCCGCACAGATTTTCGAAGCCTGTATGGAGATGGCCAAACGCGCCCATGATGCGCTTGGCTGTCGCGGGGTGAGCCGAACGGATTTCCGGTGGGACGAGGCCCGCGGGTTGGACGGTTTGATCATTCTAGAGGTCAACACACAGCCGGGCATGACCGGCACCTCTTTGACGCCGGAGCAAGGGCAGGCGGTGGGCATCAGCTTCCCCGATTTTTGTGCATGGATGGTGGAGGACGCCTCATGCGGAAGATAGAAATTCACCGCGCTGCGCCGCGCGTTGACGCGCCCGGACAGAATGCGGATGATGGATATGAAGCGGCCCAAAGCCGGCCGCAGGCGCATGGAGCACATGCCGCCGCCCCCACCGACGAGGTCGAGGCGCGCATGGCGCCAGCGGCGGGAAAGAAGCGCCGGGCAAAATCCGATCCGGCGCCGTCGCGTTGGTCTTACCGCTTGCAGCGGATGATGCTGACGCCAGCGTATCGCAAGGCAGTGAAGATCGGACTTCCGGTTTTGGTTCTGGTGGCGCTGACCGGCGGATATTTCGCCTCGCAAGAGCGGCGCGACGAGGTGATGGCGGTGTTTTCCGACATGCGCAACCGGTTCGAGACGCGGCCTGAATTCATGTTGGGGATGATGGCGATTGACGGTGCCAGCGATGGTGTCGCCGAAGATATTCGCGAAGTTGTGCCGATTGATTTCCCAACCTCGTCTTTTGATCTTGATCTGGTGGAGATCCAGAAAACCGTGACCGGCTTGGCCGCTGTGGCCGAAGCTGCTGTGCGCATCCGCCCGGGGGGCGTGTTGCACGTGGAGGTGCGCGAACGCGAACCGGTGGTGGTGTGGCGCAGCTACGAAGGGATTGCTTTGCTGGATGGCAACGGGGTTACGGTGGGGACGCTTGACCGGCGCGCGGCGCGGCCGGATTTGCCGATGATCGCAGGGGACGGCGCTGAAAATCAGGTGCGTGAGGCTTTGACATTGATCGGCGCGGCGGGGCCTCTGGGCGGCCGTTTGCGTGGTTTGGTGCGCATGGGTGAGCGGCGTTGGGATGTGGTGCTGGACGGCGGGGTGCGGATCCTGTTGCCGGAAAGCGGCGCCGTGCAGGCCTTGGAACGGGTGCTGGCGTTAGACAGTGCTCAGGATATGTTGAACCGGGATCTGGCGGCGGTGGATATGCGGTTGCCGCATCGTCCGACCTTGCGCATGAATGGGGGCGCGGTCGAGGAATGGTGGCGCATCCAGGAGATCACCGCGCAAACACAAGATTTAAACAGATAGGCGGCGCAAAGCCGCAGGGAATAGAGACCAGATGATCGAGCTATATGAATCTCAACGGGCGATGCGCAAGATGCGCAAGGCGGCGATCGAACGCGGCGTTGTGGCGGTTCTGGATGTGGGCAGCTCGAAAATCGCCTGTCTGGTGTTGCGGTTCGATGGCACCGAAGGCGCGGTCGAAAGCGACGGCATTGGATCAATGGCGGGGCAGGCGGGGTTTCGGGTCATTGGCGCGGCGACCACCCGGTCGCGGGGCGTGCGGTTTGGCGAAATCGACGCTATGGGCGAAACCGAGCGCGCCATTCGCACCGCGCTTCAGGCGGCGCAAAAGATGGCCAATATTCGTGTTGATCATGTTCTGGCCTGTTTTTCCGGTGCCGATCCGCGAAGCTATGGTTTGGCGGGGAGCGTCGAATTAGAGGGGCATGTGGTCACCGAGCAAGATGTCAGCCGCGTGTTGTCCTCCTGCGACGTGCCCGATTATAGCGGCGGCTACAATGGTGCGCGCGAGGTTCTGCACGCACAGCCGGTGAATTTCGCGCTTGATCATCGCTCGGGCCTTGCGGATCCGCGCGGGCAGATGGGGCAGGTCCTGTCGACCGATATGCATATGCTGACCATTGATGCCAATGCGATCCAGAACCTCGCCCATTGTGTCAAACGCTGTGATCTGGAACTCGCCGGTGTGGCCTCTTCGGCCTATGTGTCGGGCGTCGCGGCTTTGGTCGAGGACGAACAGGAATTGGGCTCGGCCTGCATCGATCTGGGCGGCGGCTCGACCGGCGTGTCGATCTTCATGAAGAAACACATGATCTACGGCGATGCGGTGCGCATGGGCGGTGATCACATCACCTCGGATATTTCCATGGGGTTACAGGTGCCGATGGCGGTGGCCGAGCGGATCAAGACATTCTACGGCGGCGTTGTTGCCACGGGGATTGACGACCGCGACGAGATCGAGATCGGTGGCGACACCGGCGATTGGCATCATGACCGGCGTACTGTGACGCGGGCGGAGTTGATCGGCATCATGCGGCCGCGGGTCGAGGAAATTCTCGAAGAGGTGCGCGCATGTTTGGACGCGGCAGGTTTTGAGCATCTGCCGAGCCAACAGATCGTTTTGACCGGTGGCGGTAGCCAGATCCCCGGTCTTGATGGATTGGCGAGCAAAATTCTTGGCCAGCAGGTCCGGCTTGGCCGTCCCTTGCGGGTTCACGGGCTGCCGCAAGCTGCGACCGGCCCGGCCTTTGCCAGTGTGGTTGGCATGTGTCTTTTTGCCGCCCATCCGCAAGACGAATGGTGGGATTTTGATTTGCCGGTGGATCGCTATCCGGCGAAATCGCTCAAGCGCGCCGTGAAGTGGTTTCGCGACAACTGGTAATGCGCGACAACTGGTGACAGACACGCGCGAGGCGGGCGGGTCGGGGCGTGCGGGCAAAAAGCCGCCGGTGCGCTGCGCATTTTCATAAAGTGATACAAAGAATCACCTGACGCCGTAGCTCCGATATGTTAATCTCACTTTAAGACCCAAAGAGGTCGAGAGCGCCCAAACATGGGCCAAGGTGGACCGAGCAGTCTTCCGAAACATGAAATTCGCACCATAACGGTGCCGCATGGTTGCCCTGTTCTGTGGGCGGCTTGGTCTTTAAGCCCTGCAATCTATGGGTTTTCATCAGGCCATGCGCAATATCTCGCTTAAAATCGCACATGATGGTGCGATTACCAGTGGTTTGCGCCATATTTTGTGTGGAGAATGCGTTTTTTGAGTGACGACTCTCTGAACAAACGGTAACAATGGCCGTGATTAGGTAAATTAAAGAATGCCCCGCTGACGCGGGCAAACCATCAGGTGGACAGATCTATGACATTGAACCTTATGATGCCCGAACAAGAAGAGCTGAAGCCCCGCATTACGGTGTTTGGCGTTGGGGGTGCGGGTGGCAACGCCGTGAACAACATGATCGAAAAGAACCTCGAAGGGGTTGATTTCGTCGTGGCGAACACGGATGCGCAGGCGCTGCAACAAAGCCGCTCTGACAGCCGCGTGCAATTGGGGATCAAAGTCACCGAAGGTTTGGGGGCAGGGGCCCGCGCCAGCGTCGGTGCCGCAGCCGCCGAAGAAAGCATCGAGCAAATCGTCGATCACCTCGCGGGCGCACACATGTGCTTTATCACTGCGGGTATGGGCGGGGGTACCGGCACCGGCGCCGCGCCGATCATCGCACAGGCCGCGCGCGAGCTTGGTGTTCTGACTGTTGGTGTTGTGACCAAGCCCTTCCAATTCGAGGGCAACAAACGCATGAAGCAGGCCGATGATGGTATCGAGGCGCTGCAAAAGGTTGTCGATACTCTGATCATCATTCCGAACCAGAACCTCTTCCGTCTGGCGAATGAAAAAACCACCTTCACCGAAGCCTTCTCGATGGCCGATGATGTGCTCTATCAAGGTGTCAAAGGCGTGACAGACCTGATGGTGCGGCCTGGTTTGATCAACCTCGATTTTGCCGACGTTCGTGCCGTAATGGACGAGATGGGCAAGGCGATGATGGGTACAGGCGAGGCCACCGGCGAAGATCGTGCCGTGCAAGCCGCCGAGAAAGCCATTGCCAACCCGCTTCTGGACGAAATTTCGCTGCGCGGTGCCAAGGGCGTTCTCATCAACATCACCGGTGGTCACGACCTTACATTGTTCGAACTTGACGAAGCGGCCAACCGGATCCGCGAAGAAGTCGATCAGGATGCGAATATCATCGTCGGTTCGACGTTGGACACCGAAATGGAAGGCGCGATGCGCGTGTCCGTGGTGGCCACCGGGATCGATGCGGTGGATGTGAACACCGAAATGCCCTTGCCGCGCCGCAAGCTGGCCGAGCCTTTGAAGCAACAAGCGGTTGACGCCGCCGTGGCGATGGCTCCGGCTGCCGCACAACCGGCCCCGGTTGCTGCCGAGACGGCTCAGCCCGAACCGACGCTGTTTGCCGATCTTGACGCGCAATCGACGGCGGCCGCTGCGGCGGAAGAGCAAATGGAAGACATTTTTGAACCCGAGCACGTGCAGCAACCGCAACCTGCGGCGCGTCAGGCTCAAGACGATATGCCTCCTCCCGCCTATCAGCCGCGCGCGCCGCAAGCCGCCGCACAGCAGGCCAGCATCGAAGCCGAACCCGAGGCTTTTGTCGCGCCGCGCGCACCGGCCCCCGGTACCCCGACACCCGAAGCGATGGCGCGTTTGCAAGCTGCCGTGCATAACCGCACCCAGCCAAGCCAACCGGTCGAGCGCCCCGCCGCCGCCGCGCCGCAACCCGTGCGCCAAGCGACCCAGTCGGACAGCGAGCGCCCGCGGTTCGGGATCAATTCGTTGATCAACCGGATGACCGGCCACGGTGAAGGTGATGCGCAACAACAACCGCGTCAGCAACCACAACCTGCGGCGCACCAACCGGCCCAACAGGCCCGCCCGCAGGCGACTGCACGGGCCGCGACGCACGCTCAACCCAGCCAGGAACCGCAAGCTGATGCGGATCAAGATCGCATCGAAATTCCCGCGTTCCTGCGCCGTCAGGCCAATTGATCGGGCGGAAATCTGCGCATCGGAGCCGGGCTGACGCCGCGTTGCAAAATCTTAGAAAAGACCGCCAGTTGGCGGTCTTTTTTGTTTTATTATAATGGTTTGGTCATTTGGCACCTGTGTCGCATTCCGCGTGATGCCGCGTTGCGGCACGATTGTTACACTCCGTTACAAAGAGTGAATTGAGCCGCCTTCGTCGCCGCCCTATTTTACCGCTCAACGGCAAGGGCTTTGCTTTTGCGAAACACGATGAGGTCTCTTAGGTGCAGCGCACATTGAAATCCACGATCAGCTTTTCCGGCGTCGGTTTGCATTCGGGCAAGCCGGTGACGATGAAGCTCAACCCCGCGCCGGCGGGGCGGGGAATTTGGTTTCGCCGCACCGATTTGCCTTTCCGTGACAGTTTGATCCCGGCGCGTTGGGATGCGGTGAACCAATCGCCGCTCTGCACCAAGATTGAAAATACCGCAGGCGAGAGCCTGTCGACCATCGAGCATGTGATGGCGGCTTTGGCCGGGTGTGGGGTGACCAATGCGGTCATTGATGTTGACGGCCCCGAAGTGCCGATTCTCGACGGCAGCGCGGCCGCTTTCGTGCGCGGCATGATGCAATGCGGGTTTACCGATCAAAACGCACCGCTGCGCGCCTTGAAGATCCTCAAGCCGGTCGAGTTCCGCACCGGCGCGGCGCGCACCGCAGCATGGGCGCGTTTGGATCCGGCCACGCGGCTGACGATCGAATTCCACATTGATTTCGATGATGCCGCGATCGGCGTGCAACACAAAACTTTGAACATGTCGAACGGATCTTTTGTGCGCGAACTTTGCGACAGCCGGACGTTCTGCCGTAAGGCGGATGTGGATGCGATGCGTGAACAGGGGCTGGCCTTGGGCGGCACCTATGAAAATGCGGTCGTGGTGGATGGCGCTGATGTGCTGAGCCCCGGCGGCTTGCGTCACGCAGATGAGGCCGTGCGCCACAAAATGCTCGATGCTTTGGGCGACTTGATGTTGGCGGGGGCGCCGATCCTTGGGCGTTACACCGGCCATCGCGCCGGCCACGGCATCACCAACAGCCTGTTGCGCGCGGTATTTGCCGATCAATCCAACTATGAATGGGTGATTTGTGATGCTGAAACCTGCGCGCAATTGCCCGGTGCGGGGCTGCATCCGGGTGAGATTCCGGCCGCTTGCGTCGCGTGAAGGCGGCGCTTTGCCCAAAATCATGCGCAAAGACGTTTTGCACCAGAATTTTTCGTGCTAGGACCAGATGGTAAAGCAGGGTAAACCCTGCTCAGAGCGTTGCCGTTTGGAGGCGCGTATGGCCAAGCAGACCGGCCCCGATGAAATGGGCCAAGGCAGGACAAGGGTGAGAGCAAGAATGACAGGCGGCAGACCCCGGGCAATTTCCCTCGGTGCGGTGCTTTGCGCTGCGCTTCTCGCCGGATGTGGCAGCAACAGCGCGGTCAATCGCGGTGACGTACCGCTTGAGACCTACACCGCAGAACAGATTTACGGGCGCGGCGAGTTTGAATTGGACCGCCGCCGTCCTGATGATGCTGCCGAATATTTCGGTGAGGTGGAGCGCCTTTACCCCTATTCCGAATGGGCGAAACGTGCGCTGATCATGCAGGCTTTTGCCTATCACAAGGCGCAAGACTACCCCAACAGCCGGTCCGCGGCGCAGCGGTTCATTGATTTTTACCCGACCGATGAAGATGCTGCCTATGCGCAATATCTCTTGGCGTTGAGCTATTATGACCAGATTGACGAAGTGGGCCGCGATCAGGGGCTGACCTTCCAAGCGTTGCAAGCGCTGCGCGTGGTGATCGAAAATTACCCCGATAGCGAATATGCCCGTGCGGCGATTTTGAAATTCGACCTTGCCTTCGACCATCTGGCTGCGAAGGAAATGGAGATCGGGCGCTATTACCTTAAGGGTGAACACTACGCTGCGGCGATCAACCGATTCCGCGTGGTGGTCGAGGATTTCCAAACCACGACCCATACCGCCGAAGCGTTGCATCGTCTGGTTGAGGCCTATCTGTCGTTGGGCCTGACCAATGAGGCGCAGACGGCCGGCGCCATCTTGGGGCATAACTTCCGCTCGACGCATTGGTATGAAGACAGCTATAAATTGCTGACGGGCCGTGGGCTTGAGCTGGAGGCTGCCGGCGACAGTTGGCTTCGGCAGGTGTATCGCCAGATGATCAAAGGCCGCTGGCTCTGAGCTTGGCCTTGGTCTTGGCGCTGGGGGGCGCGGGCGTTGCTTCGACATCTTGATATCCGTGATATGTTGATCATTGACCGGCTGGAGCTTGCGTTTCAGCCGGGTTTGAATGTGCTGACCGGCGAAACCGGCGCGGGGAAATCCATCCTGTTGGATTCACTCGGGTTTGTTTTGGGATGGCGTGGGCGTGCGGAATTGGTGCGCAGGGGCGCCGAACAGGGCGAAGTGGTCGCGGAATTTGATTTGCCCACGGGCCATGCCGCCCATGCGGTTTTGGCCGAAGCCGGATTGCCGGATGCGCGCGAAGGTTTGATTCTGCGCCGGGTGAACCGGCAGGATGGGCGCAAAACCGCATGGGTCAATGACCGGCGGTGTTCAGGGGAGGTGTTACGGAGCTTATCGGACACATTGGTCGAATTGCACGGGCAACATGATGATCGAGGTTTGCTCAATCCGCGCGGTCACAGGATGCTTTTGGATCAATTTGGTGGGCTGGATGACCAACGCGTTGCGCTGCGGGGGCTGTGGCGGGCGGCGCATAGCGCCCGTAAGGCATTGCACAGTGCAGAGCACGCTTTGGCGGAGGTGCGCGCGGAAGAGGATTACCTGCGCCACGCGGTGGCGGAGTTGGACGCGCTTGATCCGCAACCGGGCGAAGATGCGGCGTTGGATCTCAGCCGCCGGCAGATGCAAGGCGCCGAGAAGATCCGCGAAGACGTCAACCGCGCCCATCACGAGATCGGGTATGAGGGCGCCGAGGGGGCGATTGGCAATGCGCTGCGTTGGCTTGAGGGCGCGGCTGAGCGGGCCGAAGGCGCATTGGATGCGCCGATGGCGGCGCTGACCCGTGCCATGGTCGAATTGGACGAGGCGTCGGACGGGGTGATGCGCTGCCTTGAGGGGCTTGAATTTAACCCACATGATTTGGAAAATTGCGAAGAGCGTTTGTTTGCGATCCGTGCTTTGGCACGCAAACATGAGGTGCAGCCGGACGATTTGACCGAGTTTGCTGCGGGGTTGCGTGCGAAACTCGCGGCATTGGACAGTGGCGAGGCGGATCTGGCTGTGCTGCAAAAGACCTTGGCCGAGGCCGAAGCGGCGTATGACATGGCGGCGCAAAACCTGTCCCAAGCCCGCCGGGATGCGGCGGAGCGGTTGGATGCGGCGGTGACCGCAGAGCTTGCGCCGCTGAAGATGGAGCGGGCGGTGTTTGTCACCGAAATCACCCCGGAAGAACCGGGACCGGACGGCCACGATGCGGTGTCTTTCACCGTGGCCACCAATCCGGGCGCACCGGCGGGGCCTTTGGGCAAGATCGCCTCGGGCGGGGAATTGTCGCGCTTCCTCTTGGCGCTCAAGGTTTGTCTGTCCGGCGCGGACAGTGGCGTCACGATGATTTTTGACGAGATTGACCGCGGCGTTGGTGGCGCCACCGCAGATGCGGTGGGCCGCCGGTTGGCGGATCTGGCGGATGGCGGGCAGGTGTTGGTCGTCACCCATTCGCCGCAGGTCGCGGCCTTGGGGGCGTATCACTTGCGGGTGCAAAAGCGGGTTGAAGACGGCATGACATTGTCAACAGTGACGGCGCTGGATGCGGGCGAGCGCACCGATGAAATTGCGCGGATGCTGTCGGGAGATACCATCACCGATGCGGCGCGCGCGGCGGCCAAGGCATTGATCAAATAGAGACTGCGGGGCTAGTCGTTTCGCGGCGGAACCAATTTTCCCGGATTCATGATGTTTTTGGGATCGAAGGCAGCTTTTAAACGTCCCATCAGGGCCCAAGCCGCGCCGTGTTCGGCGGGCATATAGTCCAGCTTTCCCACGCCAATGCCATGTTCGCCGGTGACGGTGCCGCCCATCTCAAGCGCCCGCTCTACCATCCGGTGCGCGACGCGCTTGACGCGGGCCACCTCATCGGCGTCGTTCTCGTCAAACAGTAAGACGGCGTGGAAATTGCCGTCCCCGACATGGCCGAGGATCGGGCCGGTGACATTTTCCGCCTCCAGATCGGCGCGGGTTTCATTGACTGCATCGGCCAGGCGCGAAATGGGCACACAGATATCCGTGACCATCGACCGACAGCCCGGCCGCGAGGCCATACAGGCATAATGTGCATTGTGGCGCATGGTCCACAGGGCATTGCGATCCTCCAACTTCGAGGCCCATTTAAAGCTTTTGCCGCCATGATCCGCGACAATTTCGCCAAAGCTTTCGGCCTGTTCGCGCACACCGGTGTCAGAGCTGTGAAATTCGACCATCAAATGCGGGCATTCTGGCAATTGTGATCCGGCGTAGCTGTTGAAGGCGGCGGCGGTGGCCGCATCGACGAATTCGATCCGTGCCATGGGAATGCCCAATTGGATGGTGTCGATGACACAGCGCACAGCGCTGTCGATGTCATCAAAGGCGCAGACGGCGGCGGTCACGGCCTCGGGTTGGCCTTGTAGACGTAGAGTGATTTCGGTGATCAATCCAAGCGTTCCCTCGGCGCCCACAAATAGCGCAGTCAGGTCATAGCCTGCCGAAGATTTGCGCGCCCGTGTGCCGGTGTGGATCACCGTGCCATCGGCAAGGACAACCTCCAGCCCCAAAACATTGTCGCGCATGGTGCCATATCGCACGGCGGTGGTGCCGCTGGCGCGGGTTGAGGTCATCCCGCCGATCGAGGCATTGGCCCCCGGATCGACAGGAAAAAACAATCCGGTGGCGCGCAGTTCCCGGTTCAGGGCTTCGCGCGTCACGCCGGGGCCAACGGTGCAATCCATGTCGGCTTGTCCGATGCGCAACACTTTGTTCATACGAGAGAAATCAACGATGATACCGCCTGAAAAAGCTTGGGCTTGCCCTTCAAGAGAGGAGCCCGTGCCCCAACCGATCACCGGCACGCGATGCGCCGAACAAATGCGCACGATCTGGCTGACCTCTTTGGTGGTTTCGGGGTAGGCAACACCGTCGGGTGGAGTCAGAGGGAAATGCGTCTCGCTGCGGCCATGCAGGTCGAGATCGGACTTGGAGAGGCTGAGGCGTTGGCCTAAGACTATGGTAAGTTCGGCAAGGGCTGCATCGATGTTCATGAGGGTCCTCTGTGGCGTGTCCGGCAAACCCTAGGCGATGCAAGCAGTCGGGGAAAGTCATAAGACGGGGTGGGGCGAATGGGCGAGGCAGCCGAAACAAAAGCCGGTCAGAAAAAGCGACCGCGCCGGCAGGCTCTGTTCGGGGCCTTATTGGCATTACAGCGTGGTTTTGCGGCGATTTGGGCCTCTGTCCTGGATGAATGTTCACGAGCAATCAAGGTGATACGGCAAAAAGGCCCGAGCCAATTCCAATTTTGGCTGATCGCAGTTGTGATCGGGATATCCGCCGGCGCCGCCTCCGTCGGATTTCGCGGCGCGATCAATGCGTTACAGGGATTCTTTTATGATGTCGATGACATCGACCATTTACATAGTTTTGCGCGGACGCTGCCATGGTATTGGATTGTTGCGCTGCCAATAACCGGCGGGCTGGCGGTTGGCGTGATCTTGCATCTCTTTACGCCGGACGGGCGGGTGCGCGCGGTCTCTGACGTGGTTGAGGGCGCGGCTTTGAATGACGGCCGGGTGGAAATCCGCGCTGGATTGGCTTCGGCTCTGGCCTCTCTGATTACGCTGTCCACGGGCGGGTCGACCGGGCGCGAGGGGCCGGTTGTGCATTTGGCGGGGGTGATCTCCACATGGGTGTCGGACCGCATTCACGCCAATGGCATCACGGGGCGCGATTTGCTCGGATGTGCCGTCGCGGCCGCCGTCTCGGCCAGCTTCAACGCCCCGATCGCAGGGGCATTGTTCGCGCTTGAAGTGGTGTTGCGGCATTTCGCAATGCATGCCTTTGCGCCGATTGTGATTGCCTCGGTGGCGGGCACGGTGGTCAGCCGGATCAGCTTTGGCGATGTGCCGGAATTCTCTTTGCCCCTTGCCAACCAATTGGAATTCTATGTGGAGCTGCCGGCGTTTTTGATGTTGGGGGCGATTTGCGGATTGGTCGCGACGGCCATGATGCGGGCGGTTCTATTTGCCGAGAACACCGCCGATGCAGTCCAAAAGCGCAGCGGCTTGCCACGATGGTTGCGGCCGGCGGTTTCGGGGGCGGTGTTGGGCGTCATGGCGATCGGGTCTCCACACATTATCGGGGTCGGATATGAAACCACCTCGGCGGCGCTCAAGGGGCAGATCGGATTGCGCGATGCAATGGTCTTCGCGGTGATCAAAGCCGTGGCCGTGGCGGTGACCATGGCAGGCCGCATGGGCGGCGGTGTGTTCTCGCCTTCGCTGATGATGGGGGCGCTGACCGGGTTGGCCTTTGGATTAATCGCCACACCGATGTTCCCCGAGGTGTCCGGCTCGCATACGCTTTATGCTCTGGCGGGGATGGGGGCCGTGGCGGCGGCGGTTTTGGGGGCGCCGATCTCCACCACGCTGATTGTGTTTGAATTGACCGGCGACTGGCAAACCGGCCTGGCGGTGATGGTGGCGGTGTCGATCTCGACCGCTTTGGCTTCGCGTTTGGTGCACCGGTCGTTTTTCTTGACGCAACTGGAGCGTCGCGGGATCCATCTGGCGGCGGGACCGCAGGCCTATCTGTTGGCGCTGCACCGGGTTGCCAAGGTGATGCGCCCGGTGGGGGACACGCGGATGCCGGATGAGGACCGGTGTTGGGAGATGATCCGCGATGGCATTTACATTGATGGCAATGCCACGTTGGAGGCCGCCATGCCGATTTTCGACAAAAGTGGCGTGGCGTTCATTCCGGTGGTGACATTGGGCGGCGACACCGATGCGCCGGAGCTTCGGGGCGCGCTCTTTCACGTGGACGCGTTGAAAACGTTCAACCGCGCCCTGGCGGCGAAAGCGGCGGAGGAACATTCATAGACGGCCAGTCAGCCGTGCCGGCGACGGATACCTTCGGGCAGGGCGCACCCGTTGCGGGCGCTTTGCCTAAAACCCTTCGACGGTGACCAGATCGGTGGCATAGAACGCCAGATGGTCCTTGATCCGTGCAACCTCTTCATTGGGCGCCTCATAGCTCCATGCGGCATTGTCGAGGGTCTGGCTTTTGGTGACGATGGAGTAGTAATTCGCATCGCCTTTATGCGGGCAGGTGGTCGTGTGGTCGGTGCGGTCCAAAAATGCCATGGCGATATCGCTGCGCGGGAAGTAGATTACAGCCGGGTAATCGCCTTCGGTCAATTCGAGCGCCGCGCGACTTTCGCCCAAGACGGCCCCGCCTGCGCGTACGGTCCAAGTGCCTTCGGCTTTGCGAATGGTGATGTTTGTCATTTATCGTCCTCCCCAATTGGTTTCATCTGTCTTGCCCGCCAGATGTGACAGGCATATGTCCATCCGCAAAAGGCGCAGAATTGCGCTTGGCGGGTGAAATCATCATTAAGATGGTGCGTCGCGCTCCGGGCTTATCCAAGCGGCTCGGTCGCGCCGGCCAACCATAGAGCAGCTTTGCCCGATAGCCGAGACCCGATTTTATCGCGGCACGCAGCGTGATAGGCATCGATCCACGCGATTTCGCCCTTGTCGAGCAAATCAAGGGCGATCAAACGCCGGTCAATCGGCACAAAGGTCAGCGTGTCGAAGTCATACATCTCGCGGTGGGCATCGCCGCCCGCAAGGGGCGCGGCTTCGCGCACCACGATCAGGTTTTCGATGCGAATGCCAAAGGCCCCGGGGCGGTAATATCCCGGCTCGTTCGACAGGATCATACCGGGGCGCAGCGTCACATCGCCCGCGCGGCTCAACCGTTGCGGCCCCTCATGCACACAAAGATAGACGCCAACCCCATGGCCCGTGCCGTGATCATAATCCTGCCCCGCTGCCCATAATGGCGCCCGCGCCAAAGCATCCAGATCCCGACCCTTGAGGCCTTTTGGGAACCGCGCGCGGCTTATGGCAATCATGCCTTTTAGAACGCGGGTGAAGGCGGATTTTTCCTCCGCACCGATGTCTTCGGCGGACCCGACGGGCAGGGTGCGGGTGATGTCGGTGGTGCCATCTTCATATTGCCCGCCGCTGTCCAGAACCACCAGATCGCCGCGTTTCAGCGGGCGGTTGGTTGCCTCTGTGACGCGGTAATGAATGACCGCGCCATTCGGGCCAGTGCCGCAAATGGTATCGAAACTGATGTCGCGCAGGGCATGGGTATCACGCCGCTTTTGCTCCAACGCTTTGACCAGATCAATTTCGGTCAGGCCTTGGGGGTCTTGTGCGTCATACCATGCGAGGAATTCGCACACCGCCGCGCCATCGCGCAGATGCGCCTCAACGGTGGCGGCGATTTCGGCGCTGGTCTTGCTGGCTTTGGGCAAGACGCATGGATCGCTGCCCCAAACATGCGCAACGCCTGCCTCGGTGAGTGCCTGCTCCACCGCAACCGGCGCGCTGGCGCGGTCCAATCGCACCGGCGCCGTGAGGCTGCGCAGGGCGGGCAAAAACGATTGGGGCGGGCGGATTGTGATCTCTGCGCCCAGATGGGTGATGACCTCGGGGGTGATCTTTTCATCGGCGCAAAACAAGGTCAGGTGGCCATTGGCGTGCAAGATTGCAAAGGCATGCGGCACCGGATTGCGCGGGATATCCGCGCCGCGAATGTTCAAGAGCCACGCGATGCTATCGGGCAGGGTGATCACCGCCGATGCATGACCCGCAGCGGCCAGCTCGGCACCAAGACGGGCACGCTTGTCCGAGGAGCTTTCGCCTGCGAGGGCTTCGGGATAGGTCGAAATCTTTCCCATTGGCGGGCCGGGTTGATCGGGCCATATTTGATCAACAAGGTTTTCACAGGGGCCAAGGCTGATGCCGGTTCCGTCCAAGGCCTCTGTCGCGCGGGCGATTTCGGCGCGGGTATGAAGCCATGGATCAAAACCGATGTTGCCGCCTTCGGGGCAGGATGCGATCAACCAATCGGCAAGCCCGGTTTCAGGCCAATGCACCGGGGTGAAAGCCGTCAAATCAACTTGATCACGGACCTGTTCGCGGTAGCGTCCGTCGATGAAAACACCGGCGGCGTTTTGCAGTGCGGCGCAAAATCCGGCCGATCCGGTAAAGCCGGTCAGCCATGCCAAACGGTCATCACGCGGGGCGACATATTCGCCTTGATGCGCATCGCTGCGCGGGATCACGAACCCCGCCAGTCCGGCGCGTGTCATCGCCGCGCGCAAGGCGGCCAATCGTGGCGGGCCTTGCTCTGGGCGGGCGGGGCTGTCGAAGCTTTGATACATCAACCGGCCTTGCGCCCTCTGGATTTCATGCCCAGAACCCGCGCCCGTTTGCGCGGGTCCGTGTCGAAGAGCGAGGCCAGCTGCTCGGTCATCGCACCGGCCAATTGTTCCACATCGGTGATGGTAACGGCGCGGTCGTAATAGCGTGTGACATCATGTCCGATGCCGATCGCCAAAAGTTCGACCATCTTGCGTTTTTCCACCATGGCAATCACATCGCGCAGGTGTTTTTCCAAATAATTCGCGGGGTTCACGGACAAGGTTGAATCGTCCACCGGCGCGCCATCCGAAATCACCATCAAGATTTTACGCGCCTCGGGCCGTGCGGCCATGCGCCGGTGCGCCCATTCAAGCGCCTCGCCGTCGATGTTTTCCTTCAAAAGCCCCTCTTTCATCATCAATCCCAAATTGGGCCGCGTCCGGCGCCATGGCGCATCGGCGGATTTATAGATGATGTGGCGCAGATCATTGAGGCGGCCCGGTTGTTGCGGGCGCCCATCGGCGAGCCATTTTTCGCGGGCCTGCCCACCTTTCCACGCGCGGGTGGTGAAGCCGAGGATCTCGACCTTGACGTTGCAACGTTCCAACGTGCGGGCCAGAATGTCGGCGCAAATCGCTGCGATGGAAATCGGGCGGCCCCGCATCGAGCCGGAGTTATCCAGCAAGAGGGTCACGACGGTATCGCGAAATTCGGTGTCGTGTTCGATTTTGAACGACAAGGGCGTGGTCGGGTTGGCGACCACACGCGCCAAACGCCCCGCATCCAAAATCCCTTCTTCAAGGTCAAATTCCCACGAGCGGTTTTGTTGCGCCTGCAGCCGGCGTTGCAGTTTATTTGCCAACCGCGACACCGCACCTTTCAGCGGTTCCAACTGTTGATCGAGATAAGTGCGCAGGCGTTCCAATTCGATCGGTTCGGCCAAATCTTCGGCGGCGATTTCCTCATCGTGGTCCGACAGGTACACCTGATAATTCGGGTCGGCGTCCGATACCGGTTGCGGCGCGGGGGGCTCTATCGGGGCCTCGCCTTCGGGCAATTCGGTCTCGTCGCCCATTTCCTCATCGGCCAGATCATCCATCGACACCTGCGCCGAGGCGCTGTCTTGTTGTTCTTCTTGCGACTGCTCGGGCGAGGCTTCGGCATCGTCGTCTTGGTCGTCCTGATCGCCGGCGCTGTCAGGGTCTTGCTCTTCTTCTTGATCTTCTTCGGCGCTGTCGTCTTGGTCCTCGTCGTTCTGGTCAGGGTCTTCGCCCAGTTGGTCCCCGTAGCCCAATTGTTCAATGATGCGCCGCGAGAACACCGCAAAGTCGGATTGATTTGAAAGCTTGTCTTGCAAATCGCCGAGCGTGCCGGCGGCCTGTTCTTCGATGAAACCCCGCCACAAATCCATGACGTTTTGCGCGCCATCGGGCAGGGGGCGGCCGGTTGCCAGATGGCGTACCAGATATCCGGCGGCCACAGACAATGGCGCATCTTGGGCCGATGTGACCTCGCCATAGCCAAGCCGTTTGGCATCCGCGTCGATTTTCGCGTCGATATTGGATGCGGTGCCGGGCATGTCGCGCGCACCCATCGCCTCGCAGCGGGCGGTTTCCATTGCCTCGTAAAGGTCGCGCGCCATATCGCCGGGGGGGGCATATTTGGCATGGGTGTCGGCATCGTGATAGCGGCGTTGCATCGCCAGTGCGTCTGCCGTGCCGCGCGCCAAGAGCACCTCGTCGCGGGTCATCCGGCGGCTGACTTGCGGCAAGCGCATCGCATCGCCGGACATGCCCGATGGATCGACCGAATAGCTGACCGTCATTTCGGCGTCATCGGCCATGACCTTGGTCGCCTCGGCGAGGGCTTTTTTAAACGGATCGGCGGGGTTGTCTATGGGCTTGCTCATGGCATTGGTAAATCATTCCTGCCCGCTTGCGGCAAGAGGTTGGCGCGCCGCACAGGGTAAAAACCTTGCGGCGGCGCCGTAGAGTTGTGCGGATATTTTGCGCAGACCATGGCAGCAAGGCCCGCGTTTGGCATCACATCTCGGGGGAATGCCCCCGCTTTTGGGGTGTGGAGGGCTTCGGGTCGGTTTAGACGGCGACCGAGGCGGCGCTTTCGGGCAGTTCCTCGTCAAAGCAGCGTTGGTAGAATTCCGCCACGGTTTGGCGTTCCAATTCGTCGCATTTGTTGAGGAAGGTCAGCCGGAAGGCATAGCCGATATTGCGGAAAATCTCGGCGTTTTGCGCCCATGCAATCACCGAACGCGGCGACATCACGGTGGACAGATCGCCATTCATAAACGCCGTGCGGGTCAGGTCGGCCACGGTGACCATCTGGCTGATCTGCTTGCGGCCTTTTTCGGTGTTGTAATGCGGGTTCTTGGCCAGAACGATCGCGGTTTCGGCGTCATGGCTCAGGTAGTTCAGGGTCGCAACCAAAGACCAACGGTCCATTTGACCTTGGTTGATCTGTTGGGTGCCGTGATAAAGCCCCGTGGTGTCGCCAAGGCCGACAGTGTTGGAGGTGGCGAAAATCCGGAAATGCGGGTTCGGGGTGATGACTTTGTTCTGGTCGAGCAAGGTCAACTTGCCGTCCACTTCAAGCACCCGTTGGATCACGAACATCACATCGGCGCGGCCGGCGTCATATTCATCGAACACGATCGCGGTCGGGTTGCGCAGGGCCCAAGGCAGAATGCCTTCTTGGAATTCGGTGACCTGCACGCCGTCTTTCAATTTGATCGCATCCTTACCGATCAAGTCGATGCGGCTGATGTGGCTGTCGAGGTTGACGCGCACACAGGGCCAATTGAGGCGGGCGGCAACCTGTTCGATATGGGTGGATTTGCCGGTGCCGTGGTACCCTTGGATCATCACGCGGCGGTTATGGGAAAACCCTGCGAGAATCGCCATTGTGGTGTCGGGGTCGAATTTATAGGTCGGGTCGATGTCGGGCACGCGCTCGGTGCGTTCAGCGAAGCCTTTGACAACCATATCCGTATCAAGGCCAAAGACATCGCGCACGGAAATCTCTTCGGTCGGTTTTGCGTTGATGTCGATTGTGCCGTCCGCCATGTGCGAGATCCTTCAATGCCTTAAATGCGTCGTTGCAGGGGCGTGTAAAACCTTCTCCTGCGGGTTGGCTTCGTTGGTGCAATAATTTGCCGCCAAGAGCAAGAGCCGCTGGCCGGAATGCGCATGATATGGTCGCACGATGGTGCAAGGGCGCGGCGTTACCGGCGCGGTGCTTTGTCTGTGGGGCCTCTGCGGGGCACATCGGTGGCCATCGGGACATGCGCTGATCGGCTCTGGCCAAGGGGGGCGGGGCGTGATTACCTGCACCGATGACAACGCGGGCGGATATCGAAGACATGTTGGCACGGGTGGCCATGGGCGACCGCGAGGCCTTTGCGGCGCTGTATCGTGCGACCTCGGCGAAACTTTTTGGCGTCTGTCTACGTGTCTTGATCGAACGGGCGGAAGCCGAAGAAGCCGTGCAGGAGATTTATATCAAAATCTGGCGCAATGCGGATCGCTATGCGGCGGGCGGATATAGCCCGATGACATGGCTTATCACGATTGCCCGTAACCATGCGATTGATCGCCTGCGCAAACGCCGCGCGATGATCATCCGCGGCGAAGCGGGGGGCGGCACCGATGGCGATGGGGGCTCTGTTTTGGACCGTATGGCCGATGATGCCCCCGGTGCCGAAGCGCAGATGATCGCGCAGGGCGACGCGCGGCGGATCACCGGATGTCTTGGTGAGCTGGAGCCGGATCGCTCGGAAGCGGTGCAGCGCGCTTATTTGAGTGGTGAAACCTATGCTGATCTGGCGGCGCATTTCAATGTGCCGCTCAATACAATGCGAACATGGCTGCGCCGCAGTCTTTTGAAACTTAAGGAGTGCCTCAGCCGATGAGCGCCCAAACGCCTCTTTCTGACGACGACCGCGCCTTGGCGGGGGAGTATGTGCTTGGCCTTTTGGACGAGGCCGAGGTGGAGGCGTTCGAGGCGCGGTTGCTGACCGATCCGGCGTTGCGCGATTTGGTCGCTGAATGGGCCGAAGCGGTGGTGCCGATGGCAGATGGCGAAGATGTTCCGCCCCCGGGGACGACATGGCTCAATATCGAGCAAACGCTTTTTGGGAATGAGGCCAAATCTGTTCCCTTTTGGCGCAAGCTGGGGATCGGACAGGCGGTGTTCGGGGCGATGGCCGCCGCCGGCCTTGCCTTTGTGGTGATCAATGGGGGGCTGTTGCAACCCGATGTGCCGCCCCGCAGCCAAGCACCGGTGATGCGTGCCGATCTGGCCGCGCAAATTGCTGCCGAGGATGCCAGCCTTGTGGTGGCGGCGCTTTTTGACAGCCGCACGGGCGAGATGCGGCTCAACGCGGTGGCGGGCGAAATGCCGACCGCGCGGGCGCGTGAATTGTGGGTGATTGCAGGCAATTCCGCCCCGCAATCGCTTGGCCTTTTGGAGGTGTCCGGCGCCACGGTTGTCCATGTGCCTGACGCCCTGCGCGGACAGATGGCCGGCGCAGTTCTGGCGATCTCAGACGAGCCATTGGGCGGATCGCCCACCGGCGCGCCCACCGGCGCCGTTTTGGCCACAGGGCCGGTCACCGCGCTCTAATTCAAAATAAGTTTCAAAAAAAATGCACCCGCTTTGGCGTGGTTTTTTTCATGTTTTATAATCACTTATAAAAATTATGACGCTGCCGTGAGCAGGCGTGTGCCGTTCGTGATGACTGTTTTGAAACTAAGATCGAGGTGGCTCCGTATTTGTTTGTGATCCAGGCCAAAAGGGCTGCGGACATAACCTGACCCAACAAGGACCACTGATATGACCTTTAAGAAAACATTCGCCGCCACTGCTGCTCTTTTGATCGCTGGCACCGCCGCATTTGCCGATGGCCACTCGATGAAAAACCCGATGGTGGGCGGCGCAGAAATGTTCGCAGACAAAAACATCGTTGAAAACGCCGTGAATTCTGCGGATCACACGACCTTGGTGGCTGCGGTTAAAGCGGCGGGCCTTGTCGATACGTTGATGGGCGAAGGCCCCTTCACGGTTTTCGCGCCGACCAACGATGCATTCGCCATGCTGCAAGCAGGCACCGTTGAAACCCTCTTGAAGCCGGAAAACAAAGCCGCGCTGCAAAAAGTTCTGACCTGCCACGTGGTTGCCGCCAATGCGATGTCCGATGCGATCGGCAAAATGATCGCGGATGACGATGGCAAACATGCGGTGCCCACCGTTGGCGGCTGCACCTTGCAGGCCTATATGGACGGCGACAACATCGTTCTTGAAGATGAGCGCGGCCGTAAAGCCACCGTCACCATCGCCGATGTCAAACAGTCGAACGGTGTGATCCACGTCATCGACACGGTGCTTTTGCCCAAAATGTAAGGGCGAACCGGATCGGGGCGGCGCAGTGAGTGTCGTCGCCCCATACCGTCCGATGTTGCACGGCGTTTGACATATTTCTCACGCAGCTGTGCAAAACCGTGGCTTGCCACGGGGCAAGGGGACGGGTCACATCTCCTGAGGGCTCGCCCCTTTGCCACATAGAATTCATATCCGATTTTGGAAGGATACCCGATGGAACGCCGTTCTTTTCTTGTTGCCGCCACTGCCATGGGCACCCTGGGGCTTGGCGGTTTAATGCCGCACCGCTCCATGGCCAAAGACACATTTGAGGTCACCCGCACCACGGCGGAATGGAAGGCGATGCTCAATGATCTGCAATATGCGGTGATGCGCGAAGAGGCGACAGAGCGTGCCGGGACCTCTCCGTTGGACAAAAATTATGCCGATGGCATGTATCATTGCCGTGGATGCGATTTGCCGGTCTATTCTTCCGAAGCAAAATACGACAGCGGCACAGGCTGGCCGAGTTTTTATCAATCCATGCCCGATGCGATCCGCACAAAAGATGACCGGAAGCTTTTCTCGGTGCGCACCGAATGCCATTGCCGCCGCTGCGGCAGCCATTTCGGCCATATCTTCGATGACGGCCCTGAACCCACGGGCAAGCGCCATTGCCTGAACGGCGTCAGTCTTGTGTTCAAAGCCGCGTGAGCGGTCTGGCCCGAGATCCGGCGCGCGCTAATTGATTGGATAAGCTAAGGGGGCTGCGGCCCCCTTTTGCATGTCACTGGTTCAGGAAAGGATAGATCATGATCAAGAAATCAGGCTCCGCCGTTTGGCAAGGCTCTCTCAAAGAGGGCAAGGGCACCGTATCGACCGAAAGCGGTGCGCTTGACGCGCAGCCCTACGGTTTCAACACCCGTTTCGAAGATGGCGTTGGCACCAACCCCGAAGAGTTGGTCGGTGCCGCCCATGCCAGTTGCTTCTCGATGGCGCTGTCCTTGGGGTTGGGAGAGGCGGGGATCACTGCCGCCTCGATCAAGACCACCTCGACCATCTATCTCGATAAGGAGGACGGCGGCTTTGCCGTGCAAAAGGCGCATCTGGAGACGGTGATTGACGCGCCGGACGCAGATGAGGCGGAGGTCTTGAAATTCGCCGAAGCTGCGAAGAAAAACTGCCCGATCTCGAAATTGCTTGCGGTGGATATCACGATGGCAGCCTCTGTCGCCTAGCGCGGCGGCTCATCTGCCAAGACCAAAGCGCCGCCCGAAGGGGGCGGCGCTTTGTGTTTTTGGGGGACGTTGTTTGTGACTATTTGAAGTTACGGCTGTCTTTGAGCTGATCCCAAGCCCAGACGACTTCTTGCAGCTGTTCTTCCTGACTGCGGTCCCCGCCGTTCATATCGGGGTGCAGCACTTTAATCAGCTTTTTGTAGGCTTTGCGCACCTCGGCTTTGGTCCAATGGTCTTTGGCTTCCAAAATATCCACGGCACGTCGTTCGGTGGGGGGCAAACGGCGCGTTCCTGTGATCGACTTCCCCGGATTGCGCGTGGCGTTGTTGCCAAGCACCTGATGCGGGTCCTCGATCCCCAACCGCGCCCATGCGCGTTCTTCGGGGCTGCCCATTGGCTTGGTCGTGCGTTCCCAGACTTTGTCTTTGCTGGCCTGTGCGTTGATCTCGGCCTCTGTGGTTCCATCGAAGAAATTCCACTTGAGATTATATTCGCGCACGTGCTCCTTGCAGAACCACACATAGTCATCGAGCACATCGGGCGCACGCGGCGCGCGATACTTGCCCGGCTCTTCACAGCCCTCTTTGCTGCATACACGTTGCGAGGTTTCGGATGCCCCGGACATCCCCCTGCGTCCACGCGGATTTTTCTTCTTCGCCGAAGATACGGACATATCAAAACCGAAGGGATCTGGTTTGGGCATTGGCTCACCTTTCCGACTCAGGCCGTAGAGTTTAGACTACTGACGCTGGGATAGAAGGGGCATGAGGGAAAATAATGGATAGATCTGCAAAAATTCGCGCAAAGCTGGAACAGGCGTTCGATGCGCAAGTAATTGAAGTATTTGATGAAAGCGAAGCACATCGGGGCCACGCAGGGTATCAGGAAGGCGGGCAGTCACATTTTCGGGTGGTGGTGAAGGCACCGGAATTTGCGCAAATGAATCGTTTGGCCCGTCACCGTGCCGTGCATGGGGCGATCGGGGCCGAGTTGATGGGAGAAATTCACGCTTTGGCCTTGGATCTGTCGGCCTAATCCTGCGACTCTTTGGTGTCCACGGCCCTCCCGATCAGTGCGGCGCGGCGGCGCACGGCGCGGGCCAAAGACGGATCCGGCGGCACCGTGCCTTCGACCCCGTTGTCGGCCCCGTTATCGGCGGGCGCGCCGTCCTGGGCGGTCGGGGCGGGCACCGGTGGATCGGCGGGCTTTGTTTCTACTGCGGCGGGGCTTTGGGCCGCGTGTTCTGACGTGGATATGGGTGCTGTTTCGGATGCGGGCGGGGCGTCAGGCAGCGCAGGTTGCACCTCAGCGGCCTCTTGCGGTGCCGGCGCATCAAGCAACCTCGGCGCAAAGCTCTCGGTCGCGCCGTTTTTGGGGCGGCGAAACACCAAGAGGTTGCGATAATTTACCGTGGTCGAGGTCAGCCCCGAACGCTCCTCGCTGGGCAGGGTTTCGGCGCGTTGAAACTCCCATCCCTGCGCCGCCATCTCATTCATGACGGTTTCAATGGTATGGGCAAAACGCGCTTCGGCGGTTTTTATCCCCTTGGCTTTGCGGCCTTTGGTGGGGGCGGGGATCACGCGGTAGTCATATTGGATCATAATGGTCTCGGTCGCTGGGTCTTGGGAAAATCATATTGCAATGCGCCAAGCTTAGCAGCGCAGTCAGAGTGGGGAAAGGGCGGCGGCGGATGTGGCAGGATCACGGGATTGCACCCAGCCACCCTCCCGTGCCAGACAGAAGAACAGGCCGCGCCAGTCGGCCCATCTGCGCAAGGAGCCTCCATGTTCGATATTCTCGTGCTTGTCGCTGCCGGATTTGTGGCCGGTATTCTCAATGCGGTCGCGGGGGGCGGCACGTTTTTGACCTTTCCGGCCTTGGTCTATGTCGGCTTGCCAGTGGTAACGGCGAATGCCACGGCGACTTTTGCCGCCTTGCCCGGATATCTCGGCAGTGCCTATGCCTTTCGCCGGGAGGTGCAGACCGAGGGGCCGATGGGGTTGAAAGCCATCGTGATCACCGCGGCCATTGGCGGCGTGTTGGGCGGCGGTTTGCTGCTTGTGACATCGAATGATTTGTTCAGCGGTCTGGTGCCGTGGCTGCTTTTTCTGGCGACGGTCTTATTCGGCGCGGGCCCGTGGATTTTGCGGCAATTGAACAAGCGCGGCGCGGGGCAGGCGGGGGTGGGTATTTCCACCGCTGCGGTCTTCGCGGTCAGCCTCTACGGCGGCTATTTCAACGGCGGGTTGGGCATCATCTTGCTCGCCACATTCGGGATGCTGGGATACGTCAACATCCATGGAATGAACGGGATCAAAACCCTGCTTTCGGCGGTGATTTCGGTGGTGGCGACGGTGGCTTTTATCGCGGCCGGATTGATCGCATGGCAGGAGGCGGCGGTGATGATGGTGTCCTCCGCTGCGGGGGGATATGTCGGCGCACAGGCGGCGCGGCGCATCACCCGCACGGATCTTTTGCGGTGGGGCATCGTCGCAATCGGGGCTGCGACGACATTGATTTTCTTTTTGAAATAGGGAGTTGCCCCTATTTGCGGCGCACCCGCATCAATTGGTCGACGTGATCGGGGCGCGGCATGTCCTTTTGCGCGGTATAGAGCGCCTCAATGCGGGCAAAAATATCCGGCGGGAAGGGCGCGACGCGCGGACCGGAGCGGTCAATATGCAGGCAGATGCCTTCACCGGTCGCGGAAACCCAACCGTCCTCATGGATCAATTCCATACAGTAGTGGAAACTTTTTTCCGTGATTTCAAGCAATTGAAAGCTGGTGCGGGTTTTGTCCCCCAGATGCAATTCGCGCAAATACCGAATGCGGAATTCGGCCGCATAGGTCGTCATCTGGCGTTTCTTGACATAATCGCGTGTGATGCCGAACTCGTCGAACATCGCATCGCAGCCGTGATCGAAGAGCACACTGTAATAGGCCATGTTGAGGTGATCGTTCACGTCGATCCACTCGGGTTTGATGTCGGTCCATGGCGAAAGATAGGCTTTGGTCACACGCGCTCTCCTCTGAGGTTGAGCGCATATGTGAGCAGAGCTGGCGGGCGCATGCAAGCCAAGAGGCTGCGCCCGCCGGTGTTATTTAGGACTTGCGGCGGCGCAGCACGCCAAAACCGGTCAAACCGGCCAACAAGAGCGGCAGACCCGCAGGCAGCGGCACCGCAGGGGTGATTTCCGCAACGCTATAGGCGAAATTATCGATGCCGATATTCCAATCGGTGCCCCATTGGAAATAGCCCGTGCCGGTGATTGCAACGCCGGGCGTCATGGTGACCGCCGCGCCGGTGTGGCCCGTAACATCGCTGCTCCAGACAAGACCCCAAGCCGCATCATAGATCCGGAAACTGGCGTCGCGGGCTGTGGAGCCATCAAAATAGTTCCCAAAATCAAAGCTGTCGAAGGTCAGCTCATATCCGGCGTCGATCCCAAATGCGAGTTGTCCAACGCGGCCGCTGGCGCTGGGGAAGGCAATATCGGTGAGGCCGCTGTAATTATTGGTCCAGTGCTCGAGGTGGCTTTCATAAACACCGGCGCTTCCAAACCCGTATAGGGTGTCATTGGTCACATCCACATGGGTGCTGTCCCCGAGGGTATCGTCGAACGCGGTATAATCGCCGGCCACGTCGTCAAAGGTCATGACAACGGTTTCGGCAAGGGCAGGGGTGGCAGCGTAAAGCGCCAGAACAGAAGCAAAAATGGCCTTCATCAGGGTAATCCTTTCAAATTATAGAGGCCCAAGGCAGCTTGGGCAGAAAACAGGGTGGTTTAGTCAAAATGGATCCTGTGTTGAATGGCACACAAAATAGTCGAAATTTAAGACGTTTTCAAATAAATTCACAACGGCGAGACCCGTAACCCCCGCCCTGCCGCAGTAAACGGCAAAGGCGGCGGCGCAGTTCAGGGGCCGGTGCGCCGGTCTTTAGGTCAGGGGGCCAATTTCGCCGCGACCAATTCGTTGACCACCTTGGGGTTGGCTTTGCCGCCGGTGGCTTTCATCACCTGACCGACAAACCAACCGGCCAGCTTGGGATTGGCTTTTGCCTTCTCGACCTGATCGGGGTTGGCGGCGATGATCTCGTCCACTGCGGTCTCGATCGCGCCGGTATCGGTGACCTGTTTCATGCCGCGCGCGTCCACGATCTGCGCCGGATCGCCGCCTTCGGTATAGACAATCTCGAACAGGTCTTTGGCGATTTTCCCCGAAATGTCGCCCGCCTTGATCAGGGCCACGATGCCGCCCAGTTGCGCAGGCGACACAGGGCAATCTTCGATGTCCTTGTCGTCCTTTTTCAGACGGCCAAACAGCTCGTTGATCACCCAGTTCGCGGAGAGCTTGCCATCCTTGCCGGTGGCGACCACTTCTTCGAAATAATCGGCGTTAACCGTATCGGCGGTCAACACGCCCGCGTCATATTCTGACAGGCCCAAAACTTTGACAAACCGCGCTTTTTTCTCGTCGGGCAGCTCGGGCAAGGTCTTGGCGATCTCATCCACCCAATCCTGTTCAATCTCCAACGGGAGCAGATCGGGGTCGGGGAAGTAGCGGTAATCATGCGCTTCTTCCTTGGAGCGCTGTGTGCGTGTCTCGCCGCGATCCGGGTCAAAGCCGCGGGTTTCCTGATCGACTTCACCGCCCCCTTCGAGAATGGCGATCTGGCGCCGCGCCTCGACCTCAATGGCCTGTTGAATGAAACGGGTGGAGTTCATGTTCTTGATCTCGCACCGCGTGCCCAGATGCGAAAAATCCTGCGTTTCTTGATATTTCTCATACTGCCCCGGACGGCAGACGGACACGTTCACATCGGCACGCAGGTTCCCGCTTTGCATGTCGCCATCACATGTGCCGAGATAGCGCAAGATCTGACGCAGTTTCAGCATATAGGCGGCGGCTTCTTCGGGGCCGCGAATATCGGGGCGCGAGACGATCTCCATAAGGGCAACGCCCGCGCGGTTCAGGTCCACGAAAGAGCTATTGGGATCCATGTCGTGGATCGACTTGCCGGCGTCTTGTTCAAGGTGGATGCGTTCAATGCGCACACGGCGCGCGACGCCCGGCCCCATATCCACGATGACTTCGCCTTCGCCCACGATGGGGTGGTAGAGCTGGCTGATCTGATAGCCTGCGGGCTGGTCGGGGTAGAAATAGTTCTTGCGGTCAAAGGCGGAGAACAGGTTGATATCCGCCTTGAGGCCGAGGCCGGTGCGCACGGCCTGCTCGACGCAGTAATTGTTGATCACCGGCAACATGCCCGGCATGGCGGCATCGACGAAGGCCACATTGGAATTCGGCTCTGCGCCGAATTTTGTCGACGCGCCGGAAAACAGTTTGGCATTGGACGAGACCTGCGCGTGGATCTCCATCCCGATGACCAATTCCCAATCGTGTTTTGCACCGGCGATCACTTTGGGTTTCGGGGTTTCAAAGGTCAGATCGAGCATGAGGGTCTCCTTTGCGCGCAGGCTTTGCCGCGTTTTATGGCAGCGGCGATACGGGGGCAAGAGGGTGCAGCGATCAAAGCACGCCATGAGCGGGCGCTTTCGGGGCCGCATGCACAAAGATCAAGAAACAGGCAAAGCAGGTGGATATATGCGCCTGCATGCCGATGGTGGCGGCGTCAGGGTAAACGTTAAGGTTTTGTTAATTATCCCGCCTTACCCATGGTCAATCAGCAAGCGAGCACCCCATGACCTTAGAGCATACTCCGATACCCCGTGCCGGGCGAACCGAACTCGACCTCTTGACGGCATTGGGATTGATCGATGCACCGCGTGATCCAGCCATGGATGCATTGACGCGTCTGGCATGCGATTTATTGGATGTGCCGATTGCGATGATCAGCTTCTTCGACGATCATCAGGCGCGGCAATATATCAAAAGCCAACACGGGTTTCCCGTTGATTTGGCCGGAACTGTCGACATCCCTTACACGCATTCCGCCTGTATCCATATGAAGGGCGGCGATGCGCCCTTGGTTGTATCGAACGCGCAGGATGATGATCGGATCAAGGACAACCCGGTGGTCAACGCGCATGGGCTTCGTGCCTATCTGGGTGTGCCGGTCTATGCCCCGGGAGGGGCAATTTGGGGATCATTTTGTGTGCTCGACGGGGTACCGCGTGATTGGAACGCCGACGATGAGCGCAAAATCACCGACCTCGCACTTTGTGTCAGCCGCGAAGTGGCGTTGCTCGCGGGGCATTTGGACGGGCAAGAGGCCCAAGCCGAGACCCAGCAAATGCAAGCGGGGCTCAAGGATCAGGCCGAGGCGCAAGAGCGGATCATGCGGTCATTTATGCGCGCCGGTCAAAGTATCGAGGAACGGTTTGCCGTGTTGTTGCGCGATGGGGCGCAGGTACTGGGGATGGAGAGCGGGCGCATTGCCCGCGTTTGCGCGGAAAACGCCGATATTCTTGCCAGTTTTGATCATGGGGTCCTGTCGGAGGCCGGGCAGCGCGCCGCCGCCGATTCGCCTGTGGGGGTGGAGGGCACCTATGCCGCGCAGTTGCTCACCGGGCAGGATCGGTTGGTCTTGCCCGATTGTACGGCGCAGCCGCTTGCGCGCCGCACCTGTCTTGGCGGAACTGTGGCGGGACGTTACCTTGGTGCGCCGCTCGCGGTCGAAGGGGTGAGCTTTGGTGTGCTTGAATTCACCGGTGCCGCGCCCCGGCCGGACGGGTGGCGTAAAACCGAACTGGCATTGTTTGATTACATCACCGTGGTGGCCATGGCACATTTGGAAATCTTCAAACACATCAAGAAATTGCGCGCGTCAGAAGCCGCAATCGTTTCGACGCTCCTTGATCAACGTGAAGCGGCGCGGCGGGCCGCCGTGGCACCCTCAAATAAGGGCGGGGCCGAGGCGTCCTAACCGCTTTCACCGTGGCCTGTGCTGTGAACGGGACAGAACGGGACAGGGTGGCGTCGTCGCCGCGCGTCCGTGGTGTATGGGCGGCGGTGTCTATGCGCCACTGTTCTTCCTACGCGGGTTTGTCCAGCCGCCGCAACCCGCGCGGGGTAAAGGCGATTATCGTGCCGTCCAGCAACTCTTGCTCGAACACTTTTGCGATCCATGCCTTTGCAGTTTCTTCGCCGCAGATGCGCAAGGCCTCATGGCTGGGCAGGGGATGGGGCAGGTTCGGTCCCGCCGTGGCGCCCGCCCAGACCAGCGGATGCAACTCCCGTAAAAAATCGGTGCAGATCCACTCCAAGGCACCGTGAATTTCGGCGCGGGCGGCGCGGGCATTGTCATCAAGCCGGACCTGTCGGTCCAATGGGGCCATGGTGACGGCGCTGAAGGCGGCCAGAGCGTTGACCACATGCTGATCTGTCGACCGCTCCAAAATGTCATGCACCCCGTCGAGGAAAAACTCTACATCCAGAGTGCTGGCTGCCTCTGGATCCACGGCGAGCGCATCGAGGTAGACCCAAGTATAGGCCCCTGCACCCCAGATATCGCCGGTTCGGGCGGCGGTGCGGCGGGCCTCCAATTCTAATTGACCACGGCGGCCGAACCACCGGGGCAGAAGGTGATTTCCCATGGCACGCATCGGTTGCGGGTTGGCCGGATCGAGATTGATCAAGGCTTCATAGGTGTCGGCGACATGGTCCTGCGGGCGTGGTTTGGCCGCCAAAAGTGCACAGTGCGCCGCCGCCAGTGAGGGCGTGTTCGCCGCGAGGGGCTCAAAGGGTTCCAAAATGCGGGCGGCGCGTTGAAAATGGGCGCAAAATGCCGCGCGCCCAAAGGGGGCGACCTCTTCACGCCACCCGCTGCCGCGAAACGCCCAACCGATGTCGATATGGGCATGGGCGACGATCAACGCGATGGCGTAATCCTCTGGCATGTCTTGCAAAACCTCTTCGAGCGCGGTCAAGCCAAGCATCGAGGGGGCGGCCCCGTCGGCCAAGGCTTCGTTGATTCCGCAGACCACATCGCCGCGCGCACCGGTCGCCAAAAGATCCGCCACCGGCACGCCGGCCGAGGTGCGCGCGCGGCTGTTGTCGGCCTCGGCGATGGCGGCGCTCAGATCCGACCATCGCTCCTGACGCGCGAGAAACCGGCCCCGGTCTTCATGTGCGGCGCGTTGGGTTTCTTCGGCGGTTTTCGGACGCGCCGGCAGCAAAAGTTGTGCGGAGATCTGCTCGGGCGATAGCGGACTGGCGTCGGCCGCGTGATCGCCGAGAGGATTGGCCAAGCGGGCGGCGCGGCGCAGACGTTGGGGGAACGCGTTTAGAACGGCGTGAAGAACGGGAGTCAGCACAGGCATGACAGACCTTATTCGAGGCGCACAGGCCGGATTGGCACAGGCGGGCATTTGCGGTTTCATACGGGCAAGGCCGCATGGAGTTCGCTAAAATTGCCACTGAATATGGGCCAAAGCGTGTCCGCTCTGCGCAGATATAGGGGTATTCCCGCGCTGCTTTTGCGCCGGGGATGGGGCCAAGCTGTGCCGCATTGCAAAGTTTTGGGCGGTTTGACGGCGAAAAGGCCGGTTTCGCCGCCTGCGGGCCGCAAGCATTACTCAAAGATGAATTTCACGCCGGCGCTGCGCATTTTGCCCCTGCGCCGGCCGCCGCCTGTGCGGGGGCAGGGCAGGGGCATACCTATGCGGTGGGTCAGATGCTCAGGATGCGGCCAACCATTTCGCTTGTGTCGGGCGACAGGCCGTCCGTCGCGGCGATCCGTTCCAATGCCGCGCGCGCCAAGGTCTGGCGATCGGCATCATACCGCGTCCAGGTGGAAAAGGCCGACATCATCCGCGCCGTGGTTTGCGGATTGACCGGATCCAGCGCGATAAGATGGTCGGCCAAAAGCGCATACCCTGCGCCCGATGCGTGGTGGAAACCGCCGTGATGCCCCGCGAGCGCGCCAAAGACCGCGCGGAAGCGGTTCGGGTTTTTCGCATTGAAGTCCGCATGATGGGTCATACGCGCGGCGGCCTCGGCGGTTTCTTCCGGCGCGGTAAAGGCAATTTGCGCCGCGAACCATTTGTCGATTACAAGGCGGTCGTGTTTCCATTGCTGATAGAATGCGGCATTCTCATCACCGCCAAAATCTTGCGACAGCAGCGCACAAAGCGCGCCATATTGTTGGGTCATGTTGTCGGCCCCGGCATATTGCGCGGCGGCGGTTTTGCCCCCGTCAAGACGGGTGATCATGCCCAGCATCCGCGCTTGCAATGCGCGCTTGCCCGCCGCATCGGCATCGGGGCTATAGGGGGCGGGCGTGTCCATTTCCGCATAGAGGCGCGGCGCGGTATTGCCGAAATGCTCGGCAATGGTTTGGGCGACGGTTTCGGCCACATCGTAAATCGTTTGCGGATCCGGCGTGGTGCCGTTTGCGTGCAGCGCCTGCGCGATGTCCTCTTGCGCGGGCGGTTGCAACATCAAGGCGCGGTAGGCGGGATCGAGGCTGTCGTCGCGGGCAATGTCCAACAGCGCATCGAGGTAGGCGCTGTCCGGCGCGCCGCCGCTGCGGGCCATATCCATACGCAATTGCCGCGCGATTTCCGCGCCGGCTTCCCAGCGGTTGAACGGGTCGGTGTCATGGGCAAGCAGAAAGGCGCGCTCTTCTGCGCTGCTGTCACGTTCAAGGATCACAGGCGCGGAAAAGCCGCGCAGGATCGACGGGATCGGCCGCGCGCCAAGACCTTCGAAGGTAAAGCTTTGCTCGGTCTCGGTCATTTCCAAAACCGTGGTGGAGTGCACCTCGTCGCCGTTGGGCGACAACAGGCCAACAGCAATGGGTATGACGCGCGGCGGTTTGACATCCTGCCCCGGGGTGGGCGGTGTTTGTTGTTTGAACGTAAGGGTATAGGTGCCGTCATTGAAGTCTTCGCAGACGGAAACGCGCGGGGTGCCGGCATCGGAATACCAGCGTTTGAATTGGCTCAAATCGCGCCCTGTCGTGTCTTCGAAGACCTTGAGCCAATCCTCGATCGTCGCCGCTTCGCCGTCATGGCGGGCGAAATACAGATCCAGCGCTTTGGCATAGGCGTCATCGCCCACCAGTGTTTTGAGCATCCCGATCAATTCCGCGCCTTTCTCATAGACGGTCGCGGTATAGAAGTTATTGATTTCCTGAAAGCTTTCGGGGCGCACCGGATGGGCCAACGGGCCGCCGTCTTCGCGGAACTGCCGTGCGCGCAGGTCGATCACATCGCCAATGCGTTTGACCGGACCCGACCGCATATCTGACGTGAACTGGCTATCGCGATACACCGTCAGCCCTTCTTTGAGGCACAGTTGGAACCAATCGCGGCATGTGATCCGGTTGCCGGTCCAATTGTGAAAATACTCATGGGCGATGATGGCCTCGATGCGTTCGAAATTGGCATCGGTGGAGGTCTCTGGCGAGGCGAGGACACAAGAAGAGTTGAAAATATTCAACCCCTTGTTCTCCATAGCACCCATATTGAAGTCATCCACTGCAACAATGTTGAAAATGTCCAAGTCGTATTCGCGGCCATAGGCCGTCTCGTCCCAACGCATCGAGGCTTTGAGCGCCTCCATTCCAAAGGCGCATTTGTCCTCGTCGCCGGGGCGCACATAGATGTTCAATGCCACATCCTTGCCGGACATGGTGGTGAAACGGTCCGGATGGGCAATGAGATCCCCCGCCACCAGCGCGAACAAATACGCGGGTTTTGGCCAGGGGTCATGCCATTCTGCAAATCCCGTGCCGCTGCCGGTTGGATTGCCATTCGACAGCAGAACCGGTAAATCGCCTTCGATGCGCACGGAAAACACGCTCATCACGTCGGGGCGGTCGGGATAATAGGTGATCTTGCGAAACCCTTGGGCTTCGCATTGAGTGCAATACATGCCGCTCGACATATAAAGCCCTTCCAGCGCGGTGTTGTCTTCGGGGGCGATTTCGACCTCGGCCTCGAACAAAAACGGCGCGTCAGGCACCTCACAAGACAGGCCCTTATCCGTCACATGCGGGGTGATATCGACCCCGTCGATCTTGGCCCAAATCAGTTTAAGCTCTTCTCCTTCAAGGAAAAAATCGCGGTTCTCGTGGTCCGGATTTGGCCGGAACTGAATGCGCGAAACGACGCGCGTCGCTTTGGGGGCAAGCCGGAAGGTCAGCGCCACGCTGTCCACCAAATAGGCGGGGGGCGTGTAATCCTTCAGGTAGATTGTCGGATTGGGGTGTGTGGCGCGCGCGTCGAGCATTGCAGAACCTTTCTTGGAACCAGATGTTGCGCCCGACGTTATGTCGATGAAGGGCTGGCTGCAATGGCTTGCCGCACGGGGGGCATTTGCCCGCGTGACCCTCTCAACGAGCGAAGGAGTAATTCCATGTCCGCACCCGATACAAATACGGAAACCCAACATCCCGCCCATAAGACCCCGCTGGCCGGCATCGCGATCGGCGTGGGGGTGGCGGTGGCTTTGCTGATCGCGCTGATGGTGTGGTTGGCCTATAATGGCAATGAGCCGCGCGATGCGTCTGACGGCGCTGCCGCTGTGCAGATTGAAACGCCCACGGGCGGGAGCCTGACGATCACCGGCACGGCTTCGGATTGATCTGGCTGCGATCCTACGCAACACCGCTTGGCCCTCGCGATGCGGGGGCCTTTGCGTGCCGAATGGGCATGTGATGCGTAAATGACGTCGCTGCACATGCGATTGTGCGCGGTTTGCTATTTTCTTAATGGCGTCGGGCGCATAATCTGATCATTGACAGGCAGGCGTGGGGACGAGACATGGCACGACCGATCGTAGGCATTATTGGCAATCATCAACTGGTTGGAGACAGCTATCAGGTCCACGCGGGCGGGGTGATGAACTCCGAAGCCGTGGCCGAAGTCAGCGACGCAATCCCTTTGGTGGTGCCCGCCGACCCGCGATTGGTATCGGTCGAGGAATTGCTTGAAACCTGCGATGGTTTTTTGCTGACGGGGGGGCGGCCCAATGTCCATCCCGAAGAATACGGCGAAGACGCCACGCCGGCGCATGGTGATTTCGACCGATGCCGCGATGCGATCACCTTGCCGCTTGTGCGGGCCTGCGTCGAGCGCGGGCAACCGTTTTTTGGTGTGTGCCGCGGGTTTCAAGAGGTCAATGTCGCCATGGGCGGCACGCTTTATCCCGAAATTCGTGATTTGCCGGGGCGGATGAACCACCGCATGCCGCCCGATGGCACGATCGAGGAAAAATTCGCCCTGCGCCATAAGGTCAGCTTTACGGCCGGGGGTGTGTTTCATGCGCTGATGGGTGCGCCCGAGGTTATGACCAATACGTTGCACGGGCAGGGGATCAAACAGCCGGGCGCGCGGATCGTAATCGACGGTTACGCCCCCGATGGCACCCCCGAGGCGATTTACGTCAAAGACGCGGCGGGGTTCACATTGTCGGTGCAATGGCATCCGGAATACCGCGCGGCGACCGATCCGGTGTCACAACCGCTTTTTGCTGCTTTTGGAGAAGCGGCGCGGGCATGGGCAAACGCCAAACGCCCAATGCCAATGCGGGCCTTGCAAGAGGTGTGAGCCACATTCGCGTTTTCGGTACAGGGGCGGCGGGTTGGTCTGCGCCTTAGGGCAGGATCAATTTCGCTTCATGTGCTTTGATGCATTTGCGCGCGGTCTCGCCATATTGGTTCGGGTTGCTGCGCAATTCGGGGAAAATCCCGAACAGCTCTTCGCGCGATTGGTCCGAAATCGACGACAATCCCAAATCCGCCGCATGGAAGCTTTCGGTCGCCGCGCCTTCGGCATAGACGACTTCGTGGCGGTCGAACATCATGTGGAAATAGGTGACTTTTTCGCGCTCCATCACCCGCACATCGCGCCCGTCGACAAGATGCTTGGCCGCGACCAGAACCTCTGACGCGCCGAACAACAGCTCGGCGTGAAAGCCGGTGAACAATATGCGGTGTTGCGGCGAGACGAGCAGGGGCCGCCGCGCCCCTTGCATGACGTTGGAATTGAGAGCGATAGGCGCAAAATTACCGCGCCCGTTGACGGTGCGCTGGCCCATCCAACGAATGGGTTGTGGCCCGTGATCGCGGGTGATGACCATATCGCCGGCGCGCAGGGTTTCAATCGCGCGCTCGCCGTGCGGCGTCATGATGCGGGCCCCCGGAGTAAAGCAAATGATCCGTTCGATGTTTTGGAAGTTGACCGTTCCGGAGCCATCGAGCAGGGCAACCGAGCCGTTCATGCCGCCATTGACGCCATCGGGGTCGGTGATCACCAACGTCGACATATCCGCCAATCCGGCCACGCTTAGAACGTCGCCGTTGGTCTCGCCGCCTTCGCCGCCGATGATATCGATATCGCCGGTGGAGCCAGCCAGATCGGAGAGGATGAACAAATCGTCCCCGTCGCCGCCTTCGGCGTAATCGCCGCCTGCAAGATAGATCTCGTCGTTGCCAAGACCGCCGTAGTATTCATCATTCCCTTCGCCGCCGGTCAGCGTATCGTTGCCGTCGCCTGCGGTCATCGTGTCATTGCCATCGCCGAGCGTGATGCTGTCATCGCCATCGCCCGCATCGACGGTCCAATCGTCGAAATTCAGCGTGCCGTCGACCGTATCGTTGAAATCTGTGAGAACGAGACCCTCGATCTCGTCAAAGGTCAGCGTGGAGCTGCCGTCCGTCGCGGTGCCGCTTTCGCCAGTCGTCGCGCTAAGGTCGATGCCGCCCGTCATGGCCGAGAAATCGAGGCTGTCGTAATCCGTGCCTGCTTCGCTGCCGTCGATATGATCGGTGCCAAAGTTATCTTCGATGGCAAAGGTATCGGCGCCTGCGCCGCCGGTCATGTCGTCGGCGCCGGTGCCGCCTGCGATCACATCATTGCCGCCGCCGCCCGATAGGGTATCTGCCCCTGTGCCGCCCGCAAGGGTGTCTGCCCCCGCGCCGCCGGTGAGGCTGTCGTCGCCGGCATTGCCCGTCAGGCTGTCATTGCCGTCACCGCCCGCGACGATATCGCCGCCGGCGCCGCCGGTTACCGTATCGTCACCGGCCATGGCGTCGACCGTGATGCCGGTGCTGTCGCCGACCATATCGACCATATCGGCATCGTCGGGCAGGATCAGGTGTTCGATCTCGGAGAAGGAAATCGTGCTGATCCCATCCGAGATCAGTCCGGATTTATCGCCGTTAAAGACAATGGTGACGGGGCCGGACATGCCGGACAAATCGATCGTGTCGACATTTGTCGCGCCGCCTTCGCCGCCAACGATGGTGTCATCGCCAAGACCCGCGCCATTGATCACAAAAACGTCGTTGTTATCACCGCCATACAGAATATCCGCGCCGGCGCCGCCGGTTAGGGTGTCATCGCCCGCATCGCCCCAAAGCGTGTCGTCGCCCGCGCCGCCGTCGATATCATCTGCGCCGGTGCCGCCATGGGCGGCGTCATCGCCCAGACCGGCCAAAATCGTGTCATCGCCGGCACCGGCTTCGATGCTGTCGTCGTCGCCGACCTGCCCAACAAGGATCGCGTCATTGCCATCGACCACATCGCCATCCGGATCGCCGGTATAGCTGGCGTCGATGAGATCGCCGCCTGCGGTGCCGCTGACCACACCGTCGCGGTCGGTGACGGTCGTGGTTTCGATATTGCTGAAGGACAGTTGCGCGCCGTCAAGGAAGGTGACGGTGCCATTTTCGGGGTCAAGATTATCGTAGACGATGTTTTGCACGCCTGAAAGCTGCATGCTGTCGCCGGTGGTTTCGCTGCTTTCGCCGCCGTCGACCGTCAGGTCGTTGCCGTCCATCGTGCCGGTATCAATGACGAAAAGATCGTCGCCGCCGCCGCCAAGCGCGGTGTCGCCGCCGCCAATTGACAGCGTGTCGTCGCCATCACCGCCGTCGATCAAATCCGCGCCCGCGCCGCCCAAAATGCTGTCGTCACCCGTCCCGCCAAACAGGCTATCGTCGCCGCCACGCCCGTCGATGGTGTCATTGCCGGCACCGCCATAGATATGGTTGACGGTTTCGACGCCCATACCGTCATTGCCGGTCAACGCATCGTCGAAATCCGACCCGATCAACCCGTCGACGCCGCCCTCGTTGACGTCGCCTGTGGCATGGCCGCCGGAGAATGTATTGTTGCTCAGATCGACGTTTACCGCCGCATCCGATTGGGAATAGTCGATAAAATCCATACCTTCATCGCCATTGAAGGTATCGGCCCCTTCGGACCCCATGAACGTATCGTTGCCGTCGCCGCCATGGTGGTAATCGTCGCCGGTGCCGCCGTCGATCAGATCATCGCCGTCGCCGCCCAAAAGCGTGTCGTCATCTGCGCCGCCGTCGACCGTGTCATTGCCGATGCCTGCATCAACGACATCTGCGCCATCTCCGGCCAGAATATTATCCGCGCCGCCATCGCCGAAAATCGTATCGTCACCGTCGCCCGCATCAATTGTGTCGTCGCCCGCAACCGTGGGTTCCATCACATCGAAATGCACATCGGAGACCCAAACGGCTTGGGTGTTGGTGTCACCATTGGCGTAGGCGATGCTGATCGATGAAACCGGTCCGGCGATTTCTACAAGAACCGATCCGGCCGCGTCGTCGGGATCGGTGCCAACATCACCCGCCGTAACGGTGTTGCCGCTGACGCTTGCGCTACTGTCGGGGGTCAATGTGACGGTGACAGGATTGCCCGCAGCGTCAATCGCAGTGACTGTGACGATGTCGCGGTGGTTGTTCGAGGCCCAATCCACATCATTGATGCGGAAGACAACGTTTTCGACCTCGTCGTTGGCGCTTGATCCGGATGCGGCGGCAAAATCGATCGTAGTGGTCGAGGTGGCGCCGTCGCCTTGCCCCGACATGGACAGGTTGGAGCTGTCCGACATCGGTTCGCCGCCGGCAACATAGGCTTGATCGCTGCTTTCGATCGCCCAAACCGGATCGTTATTGCCGTCATCGGTGCCCGAAACGGTGACGTTCATTTCACCGGTGTTTTGGGTGAACGCTTCGGTGAGCGTGGTGCCATCAGCCGCTTGCGAGGACCAATTCAGGCTCTCGGTGCTGATCTGCTGGCTGTCGCCATCGCCTTTGATGACATCATTGCCCTCGCCGCCGGTGATGTCATCTGCGCCCGATCCGCCGGCCATAGTATCGTCGCCGGTGCCGCCGTCCAATGTATCGGCCGCATCACCGCCCTGTAGGTTGTCGTCGCCTTCGCCGCCAAGGATGGTGTCGCTGTCTTCGCCGCCGTTGAGCACATCATCGCCGGTGCCGCCGTCAATATAATCGTTGCCGGCGCCGCCGTTGATTGTATCGGCCCCGTCATCGACAACAATACTGTCGAAATTGACATCGGTGACCCAAATGCCCTGTGTGCCGCTAAGACCATTGGAGTAGGAGATCGAAATATCGCTGACCGGACCGGCGATTTCGATCAGCGCAGAGCCGCTCAGATCGCTGTTGCTATCGGCCACGTCATTGGCGGTGATGGTATTGCCCGAAACGGCATCACCGCCACCGGGAGTGATGATCACATCAACCGGATCACCATTGGCGTCGAGTGCTGTGATGGTGATGATGTCGCGGTGGTTTCCCGCGCCCCAGTCGATGTCGTTGATGCGAAAGGCAACATTTTCGACCGCATCGTCATAGGCCGGGTTATTGGCGGCAAAATTCAACGAGACCGTCGAGGTGGCGTCGTCGCCATTGCCATAAAGGTAAAGCGCGCTTTGCGGATCGAAATCCTCGCCCGGGGCGACATATTGTGTGTCGCTGGATTCGACTTGATAGATGGGGTTGTTGTTGCCGTCATTGGTCACCGAGAAGGTGACATCGATGACGCCGGTGTCTTGGGTGAAGCCGCCGGCAAGATTGGCGCCGTCGTTGCCTTGCAAATCCCATTCCAGGGTTTCGGAGGTGGCCAGCGTGCCATCGACCGATCCGCCGCCGCCATAAAGCACATCGTCGCCCGTGCCGCCATCGATCAGATCGGCGCCGAAATCACCATAAACTGTATCATTGCCGGCGCCGGAATTGACGTTATCGGCGCCGCTTCCGGCCTGTACTGTGTCATTGCCCAGACCGGAAAGCACGGTATCATCGCCTGCGCCCGCTTCGACGCTATCGGCGTTGGAACCGGTGCCATCGTCCACCTGTTCAAAAGAGATATCTTCGTAACTGGCGTCGATCAGATCATCGCCGGCCGTGCCATCAACGACGCCGTTGGGTTGCGCATAGGCGGGGGTGGTGGCGGCAGTGCCGGACTCAAAAGTGTAGGGCTGCGAGTCGAAGATGAAATAGACGTTGCCGTCTTGTCCGAGGTAATAGGTGCCGTTTGTTGTTTGGGTGCCTGTGGTTCGATCCCATCTGCCGGTGCGGCCCACCCATGTGACCGAACCGCTGCCCAATACCTGATCGGTTGTGAATACGGTGGACCCCGTATCAACAACGTCTCCGGTGTTCAGCGCACCGTCGCCGAGACTAACTAGATACCCTGTAGGCATGTCGTGCCTGCTCCTAAAAACCGGAGCGAGCAACGCTTACTCCGGACACCTTACCTCATTGAGGGATGTCTTTAGCGCATCCCTTCGACCCCCGTGGTCGTATGTTTCCTGAATTTAATCAATACCTGTGGCTGGATTGGGGGACATTTGGGGAAAAATTGGGGCAAATATGACAAAGGTTGTCGTGAAAAGGCCACGCGTAACACCTAATGGTTGCACGTTCGGGGCCCGTCATGATGGTGCCCGAGTAAGGTGCGGGCCATATAACTGCGGGCGGTATGCCTACCGGCTATGGAAACACGGGTGCCACCTGCGTGCGGCCCGGTGCTTGTGGTCTGATTGTGGAGCAACCCGGCAGATCCAGAATGAAGAGGCAAAAAGAGGGGCCCATGGCCCCTCCTGCCTGCTGTCATGTCGGGCGTCTCCCGCCGGGATGGTGCGAAGTTTACAAGATGAGGTCGAAGTCCTCGATCAAGGGAAGGCGCCGCGCGCGTTTGCCGGTGAGGTCAAACAGGGCATTGGCCAAGGCCGGTGCCGCAGGCGGTGTGCCGGGCTCGCCCGCGCCGCTGGGGGCGGTGCCGGATGCCAGAACCGTCACCGCGACCTCGGGCATGGCGCCCATCCGCAAGCCGTCATAATCGTAGAAATTGCCTTGCTCGACCTTCCCATCTGCAAAGGTGATCTCGCCAGTTGTGGCTGCGGACAGGCCGTAAACCAAACCACCGAACATCTGCGCCTCGACGTTTTTCGGGTCCAGAGCCACGCCAACGTCACAGGCAATAAAGGCGCGTTTGATGCGGATGCCATCGCCGGTATCCTCGACCTCGATCACCTCTGCGACGGGGGTGCCAAAGCTATAGGTAAAGGCGACACCACGGCCAATGTTATCCGGCTTTGGTCCGTTCCAATTTGATAATTTCCCAACGGCTTCCAAGACGTTATAGCTGCGCGGGTCTTCATCGCGCATCAATTCCAACCGGAAGGCCAAGGGGTCGGCGCCAGCCGCATGGGCCATCTCGTCGATAAAGCTTTCGTGGAAGAACCCGTTAAAGGATGAGCCCACAGAGCGCCAGAACCCGACCGGCACATCCAGATCGGCCAAATGACCCGCGATGCGGTAATTCGGGATGGTATAGGGTTGGTCAAAGGCCCCCTCAAGATGCGCCTTGTCGGGGCCGGAGGCGGGCAGGCCAAGCCATCGGCCCATGGCTTGTTGGGCACAGGATTGGCCGGCGATCTTGCCATCCATTGTCACCGCTTTACCGTCCTTCACGGTGCCCTTGAAACGCGCCATGGCACCGGGGCGATAAAAATCATGGCGCATGTCTTCTTCGCGGCTATAGGTCATTTTGACCGGCGTGCCTTGCATCTCTTTGGCGATGCGGGCGGCCAGAACCGTCCAGTCATATTCGCCGCGCCGCCCGAAACCGCCGCCCATATAGGGGGTTTCAACGGTTACGGCCTCCACGTCCAAATCCAGTGCTTTGGCACAATTTTTCTGTACCATTACGGGGGCTTGGTTGCCGACCGTCATATGCAACGCATCGCCGGTATAAAGCGCCGTGGCGTTCAGCGGTTCCATCGCAGCATGGGCCAGATAGGGCACCGTATATTCCGCCTCGATCGCCGTCGCGCCTTGTGGCAACGGAGCCTCCGCATCACCATCCTCGCGCAAAACCGCATTGGGGTCATCGTCGAAGCTTGCTTTGATCACGTCAAAAATCGCAGTGCTGTCAACAGGATAGGGGGCATCGCCCCAATCGACCTCGATCGCATCCACGGCCTGCTGCGCCAGCCATGTGTTTGTCGCCACGACCGCGACGCCCGTGCCCAGATCAATGATCTTTTCGACCCCCGGCATGGTTTTGGCCGCGCTGTCGTCAAAGCTGCGCATCTCGCCGCCCAATCGCGGGTTCATCTTCACGGCGGCGAACCGCAATCCCTCGGGGCGGGCATCAATGCCGAACTGCGCGGTGCCGGTGGATTTGTCCACCATATCAAGGCGCGGCATGGATTTTCCGATGTATTTCCATTCCGATGCGGGGCGCAATGTGGCGGTTTTCGGCATGTGCTCCACGGCTTGCGCGGCCAATGCGATATAGCTCAATTTGCGGCCGTCCGGAGCGATGACCTCTCCGTTTTCGGTTTTCAGCGCGCGGGGCGATACGTCCAGTTGTTCGGCCGCCGCCGCCTTGAGCGCCTCGCGCGCGGTGGCGCCCGCCATGCGCATTTTGACAAACCCGTCCGCCATGGCCGAGGAGCCGCCCGTGACTTGGAATTTCAGAAGTTTGGCGATGAATTCGAGGTTTTCACCGATGGCCTCTTGAAAGCCCGTCTTGGCATAGTCGGCAAAGGGCAGGCCGGCAGCAAGGATCGCACCGTTATAATAGGCTTCGGCAGGGGGGCCGTGCAGGACGCGAATGTCCTCCCATGCCACATCCAATTCCTCGGCCACCAGTGCGGCCAAAGTGCTTTGCGTGCCTTGGCCCATTTCGGCGCGCGGGGTGACGATTTGCACCCCCTGCGCGTCGATGATCAGCCATGAATTGAGCGTGCTTTCACCGGCGTCCACAGTGAGAGGGTTGGCCGAGGTGCGGCGGTCGGTGTAAACGCCAAAAGCGACGCCTCCGGCCACGACCGCGCCCGCAACCATGAATGTGCGCCGTGTGATTTTTCCAAGTTTTGACATGATCTTACCCCGCGTTCTTCATTGTGCTGGCCGCCGTGTGAATGGCGGCGCGGATGCGCGGATAGGTGCCGCAACGGCACAGGTTTCCCTGCATCGCCTCGTCGATATCGGCATCGGTCGGATCGGGGGTTTGCGCCAAAAGAGCAGCGGCCTGCATGATCTGGCCGGACTGGCAATATCCGCATTGCGCGACCTGATGATCGACCCATGCGGTTTGCAGGGCGTGCATCGCATCGGGGGTGCCGAGGCCTTCGATCGTGGTGATGTCGCCGGTCACATCCTCAAGCGCCACTTGGCACGAACGCACGGCCTCGCCGTCGATATGCACGGTGCAGGCGCCACAGGCGGAGACACCGCAGCCGAATTTCGTTCCGGTCAAACCGATTTCGTCGCGCAGCACCCACAAGAGCGGGACCTCGCCGGGCAAATCGACGCGATGGGTCGCGCCGTTGATCATCAAATCCTTGGCCATGGGGCGGCCTCCCTGTTGAGCGTGTTTGGTTCCTCTGACAAAATGAACGTATTCTGTCATTTCGTCAATTGACAAAATGAACGAATTTTGTCAGCTTGTCATCTGCCGCGCCTCGCCATGCCCGCCGCATAGCAAAACCGTCTTCGGTCTATGCGGTCAAGCCGTTGCAGTATAGCGCAAGGTTTTGTATTAGAATAGTTTTTACCAACCGGGGTGGATATCACAGTGGATGAGGCGGCGACAGCTTCGCAAGTTACAGCAGATGAGGGGGGCACAGTGCCTGTCCCTGATGCGGCGGATGCGAAGCGGGCGGTGATCTTGGACGCTGCGCTGGGATGTTTTGCCCAATATGGATTGAAGCGCACGGCGATGGAAGACATTGCCAATGCGGCTGGCATGTCGCGCGCGGCCCTGTATTTGCACTATAAAAACAAACGCGACATTTACCGGACTTTGGCGCAGGGCTATTTTGACGCGGTGGCCACCGGTGTCGAGGCCGCGTTGCAGCGCGGGGCGAGTGTCGGCGCGGCTTTGACTGCGGCCTTTGCCGCTCAGGCGAGCGAAGCCTTTGAGGTTCTTGTCAATTCTCCGCATGGCGCATGTATGATTGATGACAGCGATGTCGAATGCGCCGATATCATCAGCGCAGGTGAGGCGAAAATTATCGGGCTTTATGCGGCGTGGCTTGCGCAGGAGGGCGCCGCAGGGCGGGTGCAACTGGCTGCTTTTGGCGGCGCTGACGTTGTTGCCAGCTTGATGTGTGCGGCCCTGCATGGGGTCAAGAAATCAAGCCAAAGCTACGCTGAGCTGCAAGAGAATGCCGCGCGGTTGGCCTTGGTCTTTGGTCAGGCGCTGACCGCGCAGGGTTTGGCCCTTTAGGCGCAAGAGGCGCGCGCGTGGCCTTTCGTGGGTTAAGGGGCGGCGGACGCCGCCCCATTTCCCGATGGGCTAGACTTGACCGCCGGCGATTTGGATCTCCTGACCGTTTGTGCTTCCGCTTAGGGGATGGCAGAGCCACATCGCCGCCGCCGCGACTTCTTCGGGTGAAATCAACCGCTTGTGGCGATTGAGGGTGACCATCATGTCGCGCGCCTCATCGGCGGAGATGCCTGCGCGGTCTTTGATTGCATCGACATTGCGGGTGACGATCGGCGTGTCCACATAGCCGGGGCAAATCGAATTGAACGTATATGGCCCGCCCATGAAGTCTTCGGAAAAGGACCGGATCATGCCGATAACGCCATGTTTGGAGGCCCCATAGGCACCGGCCCCTGCCGATCCGCGCAGGCCCGCAATGGAGGAAATCGCAATGACCCGCCCCCAATCGGTGGTGTTCATCGATTTGAGGCATTCGCGTACGGTATAGAAACATCCGTCGAGGTTGGTTGCCATGATCTTGCGCCAGAACTCGGTCGAGGTTTTGTGTAATTTACGCCCCTCCGCGATGCCTGCATTGGCGATGCAAATCTGGATCGGGCCGCGCAGGTCGACGGCTTCGGCGATGATGCGTTCGACGGCCTTGTCATCGGTCACATCCATGACCATCGGGTGCATGCCGTCTTCGGCGACCTCTTGCAGGACCTCCATGCGGCGGCCGGTGATCGTGACTTGAGCGCCAGCGCGGGCCAGATCACGCGCGATGGCAAGGCCAATGCCGGTGCCGCCGCCGGTGACGATGGCGTGTTTTCCTGTCAAATCCATGGTGTCTCCTCCCGAGAGATATGCCTGTCCCTGTACCTTATCGGGGCGGCAGGGGGGCGCAAGGCGGCTGGGTAAATATCGGGGTTACATTCACCCGCGTGAATGTGTAGCGTGGCCTCGGAGTCTGTCAATCGGAGGAGTAGGACATGAAGCTTTTTGGAGCGCTTGTGGCAATCGCGGGTCTTGCAGCCCAAGGCGCATGGGCCAGCGAGGACATCGCCGATAAATACCCGCAATCGGAGCTTTATGACAAACCCGTCGAAGTGGTCCCGCATGTGTTTTCTGCCATCGGGGCGACGGCGCCGCCGACCTATGAGAATGCCGGGCATAACAACAACCTGTCCTTTATCGTCACCGGGGAGGGTGTGATCGTGGTCAATGGCGGTGCCTCGGCGCGGTTGGCAGAGGCCTTGCACGACGAAATCAAGGTGGTGACCGATCAACCGGTGAAATGGGTGATTTCCGAAAACGGGCAGGGGCATGCGGTGCTTGGCAATTCCTATTGGGCCGATCAAGGCATCCCGATTTTGATGCACGAAGAGGCCGCAGAAGAGGTCAAAGAGAACGGCGATTTCATCTTGCAGGGCATGGAACGGTACAACCGCGAGCGCGCCGAGGGCACGCGCATCGTGATGCCGACCCGGACATTTACCGATAAGATGGTGATCGAAATGGGCGGCGTGACGATCGAGGTTCTGCATCTTGGTCCCGCCCATGGGCCCGGCGATACGCAGGTGTGGATCCCTGAGTGGCAGGTGATGATCGCAGGCGACATCGCGTTTCATGAACGGATGCCACCGATTTTCGGCGATACCTGCGTGAAATGTTGGATCGAGACATGGGAGCAGGGGTTGGAGCCGCTGGCGCCGACCTATGTCATCCCGGGGCATGGCCATCCGACCAATATGGCGCAGGTCCGGCGCTATACCCGCGATTACCTTGTGGATCTGCGCGCAAAGATCGGCGCACATATCGAAGAGGGCGGCGATTTGGCCGGCGCTTATTACATTGATCAAAGCCGTTGGGCGCATTTGGATACATTCGAGGAACTGGCGACGAAAAACGCCGGGCGGGTCTATGAAGAGATGGAGTGGGAGTAAGGGCGCGCAGGCCGCGCCGTTGGGCGGGGTATAATTTGCCGATTTGACGGGCATCGTCAGGGGAAATCGGATGCGATCCGGCCAAGGCCGTGGGCGCAGCGGCATATTTTCTCCCTCAGACCGCTTGCCCGCTTGGCCCTGCGATTAAAGGCGGTTATGAAGTGGGCATGAAATGGTTTGATATGCCCCCCGTGTATTTGATTGCTGCGCTTGCGCTGGCATGGCTACAGGCGCGGATCGCGCCTTTCGGCCTCAGCTTTGGCGCCGATCGCGGATGGTATTGGGCGGATTTGCTCGGGGGCTTGATGATCGGAGGCGGGGTCTTGTTATTGGCACTGGCCGTGATGGAGATGCGCCGCAAACGTACGACAATTGTCCCGCATCGCGACGCCGATGCTTTGGTGGACACCGGGGTTTTTTCGCGCTCGCGCAATCCGATTTACCTTGGCGATGCTTTGATCCTGACCGGGGCGATTTTGTGGATGGATGCGGTTTTGGCCTTGGTGTTGGTGCCTGTTTTCGTCTGGATCATCGAACGCCGTTTCATCCTGCCCGAGGAAAACCGGCTTCGCCGCAAATTCCATACGGCCTTTGTTAAATATACCCAGAACACGCGGCGTTGGATTTGACAGTGCGCGGCGTGTGGGGCACATGTCGGTTCAACAGCTGCGCAATAATATTGCGTGGCTTTTCCTGTATGGGTTCGGATATAACGCGCCGAATCCAAGTGATGACCTGGAATACCTAAAGGGGGACGCAGAACGTGAAAATCGGAACGCCAAAGGAAGTGTTGGAGGGCGAGGCACGGGTTGCCATGACGCCGGACAGCGCGCGCCAGCTGCAAAAGCTGGGCTATGATTGTGTGATCGAGACCGGAGCCGGCGCGCTGGCGGGGTTCTCGGATGCGCTTTATAAAGAGGCCGGTGTCGAGGTGGTGAAAACCGCAGCGGCGTTGTTCAAAGCCAGCGATATTGTCGCCAAGGTCCGTGTGCCCACGGAAGCCGAGGTCAAGCGCCTCACCGAAGGGCAAACGTTGATTTCCTTCTTCAATCCGGCAGCGAACGAGCCGTTGATGACATTGGCCGCCTCCAAAGGTGCCAATGTGATCGCGATGGAAATGGTGCCCCGCATCAGCCGCGCGCAAAAAATGGATGCGTTGTCGTCGATGGCCAACATCGCCGGTTATCGCGCCGTGATCGAGGCGGGCAACAATTTTGGCCGGTTCTTCACGGGTCAAATCACCGCCGCCGGTAAAGTCCCCCCCGCCAAGGTTTTGGTCGTGGGTGCGGGTGTCGCCGGTTTGGCCGCGATTGGCACCTCGACCTCTTTGGGTGCGATCACCTATGCGTTTGACGTGCGCCCCGAAGTGGCCGAGCAGGTCGAAAGCATGGGCGCCGAATTCGTCTATCTCGATTTCGAAGAGGAACAGCAGGACGGTGCCGCAACGGGTGGCTATGCCGCCGTGTCGTCGCCTGAATTTGCGGCGGCCCAATTGGCCAAGTTCCGCGAGTTGGCCCCCGAGATGGACATCGTGATCACCACGGCGTTGATCCCCAACCGCGAAGCACCGGAATTGTGGACCGAGGACATGGTGAAATCCATGAAACCCGGTTCGGTGATCGTCGATCTGGCGGCGGAAAAGGGCGGCAATTGCAAATTGACCGTCATGGACGAGAAAATCGTCACCGACAACGGCGTGACCATCATCGGTTACACCGATTTCCCATCGCGGATGGCAGCGCAGTCTTCGACGCTTTATGCCACCAACATCCGCCATATGATGACCGACCTGACGCCGGAAAAAGACGGCCAGATCAACCACAATATGGAAGATGACGTGATCCGCGGCGCGACCGTGACCTTTGACAAAGAGATCACATTCCCGCCGCCGCCTCCAAAGATCAAAGCGATTGCAGCGCAAAAGAAAGAAGCGCCAAAAGAGCTGACGCCTGAGGAAAAGCGTGCGCAAGAAACCGCAGCGTTCAAGGCGCAGACCAAACAGCAGGTCGGGCTTTTGGCCATCGGGGGCGCTTTGCTTCTGGCGGTTGGTCTGGTCGCACCGGCGAGCTTCATGCAGCACTTTATCGTGTTTGTGTTGTCGGTCTTCATCGGCTTTCAAGTCATCTGGGGCGTGGCGCATTCCTTGCACACCCCTCTTATGGCGGTGACCAACGCGATTTCGTCGATCATCATTTTGGGGGCTTTGATGCAAATCGGGTCCGGATCGGCGCTTGTGATCCTATTGGCCGCATTGTCCGTCTTCATGGCGGGTATCAACATCTTTGGCGGCTTCCTCGTCACTCGGCGCATGCTAGCCATGTTCCAGAAATCTTAAGGAGTATAGGATTATGGAATTCGGATTTACGACAGCGGCCTATGTGGTCGCGGCAGTCCTCTTCATCCTCTCTTTGGGTGGTTTGTCGGGACAAGAAAGCGCCAAGCGCGCGGTATGGTATGGCATTGTCGGTATGGCTTTGGCTGTCGCGGCCACATTGGTTGGACCGGGTGCAGGGCTTTGGCTCCTGTCGATCATTCTGATCGCAGGCGGCGGTGTGATCGGCTATATCGTTGCCACACGCGTGCAAATGACAGAGATGCCACAATTGGTTGCGGCGATGCATTCGCTGGTTGGTCTGGCGGCGGTGTTCGTCGGCTTGATCGCGCATATCGAATTGGGCCGGGTTATGGCCATGGGCGAGGCCGAGCGTGCCGTTCTGGACGGGTTTGCCGGTCTTTTGGCGCATAAGACAGGCGTCGAAATCAACATTTTGCGTGTTGAGCTCTTCCTGGGGATCTTCATCGGTGCGGTGACCTTTACCGGTTCCGTGGTGGCCTACGGCAAGCTTGCGGGCAAACTGTCCTCGAATGCGTCCAAGCTTCCCGGCGGGCATATGCTCAATGCTGGTGCGGCGGCGCTCTCGTTGATTTGCCTGATCTGGTATTTCAACACGGGCGGTTTCTTTCCGCTCTTCGTGATGACCTTGGCCGCGCTTTTCATCGGCTATCATTTGATCATGGGCATTGGCGGCGCGGATATGCCGGTGGTTGTGTCGATGCTCAACAGCTACTCGGGCTGGGCTGCGGCGGCGATTGGTTTCTCGCTGGGCAACGATTTGCTGATCGTGGTTGGCGCCTTGGTGGGGTCGTCCGGTGCGATTTTGTCGTATATCATGTGCAAGGCCATGAACCGTTCGTTCGTGTCGGTGATCTTGGGCGGCTTTGGCGGCTCCACAGGGCCGGCGATGGAAGTCGAGGGCGAGCAGATTGCCATTGATGCGGACGGCGTTGCCACCGCGTTGGACGAGGCCGACAGCATCGTGATCATCCCCGGATATGGCATGGCCGTGGCGCAAGCGCAGCAAGCCGTATCGGAGTTGACCAAGCGGTTGCGCGACAAGGGCAAGAACGTGCGCTTCGCCATTCACCCCGTTGCGGGGCGTTTGCCGGGTCACATGAACGTGCTCTTGGCCGAAGCCAAAGTGCCCTATGACATCGTGCTCGAGATGGACGAAATCAACGATGATTTCCCCGAAACCGACGTGGCGATTGTCATCGGCTCGAACGATATTGTGAACCCTGCGGCACAAGAAGATCCCAACAGCCCCATCGCCGGCATGCCGGTGTTGGAATGCTGGAAGGCGAAACAGGTGTTCGTGTCGAAACGTGGTCAGGGCACCGGCTATTCCGGTATCGAGAACCCGCTGTTCTACAAAGAGAACACACGGATGTTCTATGGCGATGCGAAAGAAAGCCTCAACAAGCTGCTCGGTCTGATCTCCTGATCTGATCGTGATGTTTGAGACATGTGAAGGGCGTCCCGTTTGGGGCGCCCTTTTGCATGACAGCCAACGGTCGTCGCCCGCGCCGCCGTTCCGGTGGTATCTGTCGGTGATCTTGGCCGGTTGAAAACCGAAAGGCGGGGGTATGCTCGGACCGCACAGAGTGGGGGCTACCGCTTTGGCGTGGGCATCGGTGATTGCGACACGGCGCTCCATGTTCCGGATGCGGTGAGGATGCAGTGGTAACGGGGAGGCAACTGGGAGGCGGGGAACTACCCTAACCATCACTTGTTGGGCTATAGGCACCCAATTGCGGCGCGCATGGCCAGACCCCGTCGCGCATGTCCGGCGTGGCGGCCCGATGCCTGTGCAAGCGGATGAGCGCGGTGTGCGGCGCAGGGGGGGAATCTCTGGCTCCCATGCGATCAGGACGTAGCCGGTGGATGCCCGTCAGCGGTGGCCTTGCCGGGCCCATGCGCTCTTTGCGCCACTCGCGCGGCGGACTGCTGGGGCCGAGCGGGGGAGAGCGCTTATTCTGCCGGTTGTGGTTGACGTGCGGGGGATGCTGCGGCGCGTGCAAAAGCGCCTTCGTTGAGCCCGCGCGCGGCGAGATAGCCGCCCGCTGCGACGGAAGCGATGGCGAGCAAAGCGGCGACCGAGAGGGTCGGCACGCCCGAAAGACCCGCGCCGACGGTGCAGCCGCCCGCCAATACGCCGCCCACACCCATCAAGGCCGCGCCCGCCATATAGCGACCGGTTTGTGCGGGGCTTTCAAAGCTTTGCCAGGTAAATTCACCGCGCAGCAGAGCCGCGACCAGCGCGCCAAGGATCACGCCGCCCAACAGGCCTGTGCCGAACCCCGCAGGGATCGAGGTGCTGGCCAACACCCAAAACAGGGTTTCGGCGGCGGGAGAGGTAAAGGACAGGCTTTCCATCGCGATCGGGTCGAAATCATCATAAAGAACGTAGCCGGTGCCAACCCATGCCAGCGGCACCAATGCGCCGAGCAAAAGCGCGGGCACCAGCAGGCGCAGCGACAGGCGGGCACGCAAGGCGAGGCCCGCGCCGATGACCGCAATGATCGCGGCCCAAAGCATCCCGTTGCCCGGCAAGGCGGCGTTTTCAAGCGGCAAGGTAATCGCGCCCAATGTGGTGCGGACCGGGGCCAGAACACCTTTGAGCGTGGCATGGGCCACAACCGCAAACACCACGATCACCAAAGCCGCGCGCAGGTTGCCCGAGGCGCCAAGCACCGTCAGCCGCGACACGCAGCCACGGGTCAACACCATGCCGATGCCAAAAGCCAAGCCGCCAAGGATGATGGCCGCATAGGGCAGGTCCGTGGCCATGAAACGGTGATCCCCGAAGGATATCAAATCCGCGGCCACCGCCCATTGGGTGCCAAGCGCGGCAATGGCCAATGCGGCAAACCACACCCCTGCGGCCTCGCGGCGGTCCGTGCCCATCACGGCGCGGCGAAAGCAAAAACGGGTGATTTGCGCCAGCGCGCCAAAGGCCGCCCCGATGAGGAGGGCAAAATAGACCGCCGCTTGGGGTGCGGTCAGGGTCTCAAAGCCAAAGGATTCGAACATGGGTTTGCTCCGGTATCGGGAATTTGTTCCAGATAGGGGGCAATCGCCTGCCGGAGCAAGGGGTCTTGGTCACACTTCCGGGCGGGATGCGGGGAATATATTCCGGTTTGCGTATGCGGGGCGAAAGACGTTCCAGCGCGCTGCACAGGCCGCAGAACAGAGCCAAAGCACGGGCTGTGGCTTTGGCATATCTGTTCCTTTTTGAATGTGTTCGCAGCGCCGCAGGTTTAGCGCCCGCGAATACGTGGGTCGAGCGCATCGCGCAGCCCGTCGCCGATGTAATTCACCGTCAACACCGTCACCGAGATTGCCACACCGGGCCAAATCACCCGTTCGGGATATTGTTGTAAATAGTCGGTGGCATCAAACAGCAGCCGCCCCCATGTGGGAAAATCAGGCGGGAAGCCAAGGCCAAGGAAGCTGAGCGCGCTTTCGGTGATGATCGCATTGGCGATGCCAAGCGTTGCCGAAACCATGATCGGGCTCATCACATTGGGCAGGATATGGCGCGAGATCATTTTGGAATTGGTGGTGCCCGAGGACCGCGCCGCAAGGATGAATTCGCGTTCCTTCAAAGCCAGAACATCGGAGCGCACAATGCGCGCCGTCGGCATCCAGGAGGTGATGCCAATGGCGGAAACCATCAAGATGAAGATCCCCATTTCCGGCCCGAAGGCGGCGGATAACGGATCGCGAAACAGCAACACCATAACCAACATCAGCGGCAGCAAGGGCAGCGCAAGGAAAAGATCGGTCAGCCGCATCAAAAGCCCGTCGAGGGCGCGGAAATATCCGGCCAGAATCCCGATGAAACTGCCCAAAAACAACGCCAGAAGCATCGCCGTGACGCCGACGGCCATGGTGATCCGCCCGCCCGCGAACATCCGCGCCATCGTGTCGCGGCCCAATTGATCGGTGCCAAAGGGATGCGCCAAAGAGGGGCCTTGGTTGCGGGCGCGGATGTCGATGTATCCCGGATCAATATGCCACAGCCATGGGCCGAAAATCACCGCCAGCAAGATGATGAGGAAGACCATGGCACCGGCCATTGCGCCTTTGTGGCTACGAAACTGCGCCCAGACGTCCCACCATTGCGACCGTGGTGGCGATGAGGGTAGGGCATCGGTGAGGGCGGCGATTGCTTCGGGGGTGCCGGGGCCGGTTTCAGTCATAACGAATCCTCGGGTCAAGCACGCCGTAGAGCACATCTGCGATCAGGTTGAACACCACGATCAGCACGGCAAAAATGAAGGTCAGGGTCTGCACCATCGGCAAATCATTGGCTTGGATCGCGTTGATCAGAAGCGCGCCAAGCCCGTTCACCTTGAATACCTGTTCGGTGATAATTGCGCCGCCAAACACCTGCGGCACGCCAAGGGCAATCACCGTCACCACCGGGATCATGGAATTGCGCAGCACATGCGACAGAACCACAACCCGTTCCCCCAAACCTTTGGCGCGCGCCGTGCGCACGTAATCCTGCCCAAGATTGTCGAGCATCGAGGCGCGCATAAAACGGCTGATCTGCGCTGCGTTGTAAAGCGCGAGAACAAAGACCGGCATCACCATTTGACGGATTTGCAATTTGAAGCTGGCCCAATCCTCGACCACCAAGGTGGTGTCATAGATTGACGGGAACCACCCCAATTGCACCGAAAACACCACGATCAGCAAAACGCCGGTGAAAAACGTCGGCACCGAAAACCCGACCATCGAGATGAATGTGCCGATCTGGTCGAACCATGAATATTGTTTATAGGCCGAATAGATCCCGATCGGCAGGGCGATGAGAACCCCGACGACATAGCTCAGGCCCACGACCCAAAGGGTTTGCGGCATGCGCTGTGCGACGATGTCCATGACCGGCGAGCGGGTCTGCCACGAGATCACCCGTTGCTGTCCTTCGGCCAGCGAGGTGTTGAACATCACGTCGATCAAATGCATCGGCTCGATGACGAAAAACTGCCACAGCCAATTGCCAAAACGGATGTAGATCGGTTCGCCAAGGCCGAGCGCCTCGCGCATGCGCTCCTTGACTTCGGGCGGCACGGTCAGGGGGACCTGTGCCATCGGGTCGCCGGGGGCAAGTTCGAGCAGCAGGAAAATCACAAGGCTGATGAACAAAAGCGTCGGGATGGCCAAAACCAATCGCCGGATCGTGAAGGTCAACATGCAGGGCGCCTTTGCAGGTCAGTCTTTGACAGGGACGGGGATGGGGACGAGGGCAGGAAGAAACGGGAACGGGAGGCAAACGGGAAAGATAAAAGAAGGGCGCGCCTTGGTTAGGGGCGCGCCCGAAATCGCAGATTGCGATTATTTCATGCGGTGCCAATCGGCGGCATTCCACAATTCACTATCCCAAGTGTTGAGGACCACACCACCAAGGCTGTTGGAATGGGCCGATACGCGGCCGCGGTCGACCAGCGGGATGATGACATAGGCCTGCATCAACATGTCGTTCATGGCTTTGGCCAATTCGGCGCGTTTGTTGATGTCGCCGGTGCCCGCCATTTGCGCGATCAATGCTTCATACTCTTCCGAGCAGAAACGCGGCATATTGTTGCCCTGCCATTGGGTTTCGGGGCGCGGTGCCTGATCACAGGCCCAGTTGGCCATATAGGCTTCGGGGTCGGTGCCGTCGAAGTTATTGGCATACATTTCAACATCGGCCCAGAATTTTTGGAAGGTGTCGGGCGATCCGGGGTCGCCGCCAAAGAACACCGAACCGTCGATATTGCGCAATTCGGTTTCAACGCCGATCTCGCTCCACCACTGTTTGATCAGGGCTTGGAAATCCTGACGCACGGCGTTGGTCGAAGATTGGAACAGCATGCTCAAACGCACCCCGTCTTTGACACGCACCCCGTCGCCGCCTTTGATCCAACCGGCATCCTCGAGAAGCTTGTTGGCGCCTGCAATGTCTTGCACGAGGCAAGCGTCATTGGCCGTCGAGGCGTAGATTTCCGGAGCCGGCAGCACGTTACATGTCGCACGTCCTGCATCGCCGTAGCCGATTTCGGTGAGCAGCGCGCGGTCGATGGCCATCGACAGGGCTTTGCGCACGTTGATATCCGACAAGAATGGATGCGGGTGCGCCGCCGTGCCGCGCTCGTCGCCAAGGCTGGCCGAAGGGTCGGTCATATTGACCATGATGCGTTCAACCAAGGTGCCAAAACCAGAGACGATTTTGCCTTTGCCCGCGGCTTCCATATTGGCCAAGACTTCGGGGGCCAATTGCAGGTTCCACGCATAGTCATATTCGCCGGTTTCCAAAACCGAACGGCCCGCAGAGGTGGCATCGCCGCCGCCTTTGAGCGTCACTTTGGCAAAGGCCGGTTTGGCGGGATCGCGGTAATGCGGGTTGGCCTCAAGCTGGACCACATCATTCGGGCGGAAATCGGTGACCACAAAGGGGCCGGTGCCGATCGGGCCGAAATTTGCATCGGTGCATTCGGGCATTTTCGGGCCCATGCAGTCTTTGAATTGTGCTTTTTGCAAGATCGCAGATTGCGCGCCGACAAAGGGGCCATAGGGGAAGGGTTTGGCCACACCGAATTTGACAACAACGGTTTGCGCGTCGGGGGTTTCTACATCGGTCACATCAAGAAATTTTTCCGATTGGGCACAGCCGCCGCCTTCAGCGGTGCAATATTCCCATGTGAATTTCACATCTTCGGAGGTCACATCGGTGCCGTCCGACCATTTCAATCCCTCTTTCAGCTTCCATGTGATCGAGGTCAGGTCTTCGGACACGCCGCCGTTCTCGACCGTGGGCACCACGTCAACAAGCCACGGCACCATCGCGCCGGTTTCATTGTAGCGCGCCAGAGGCTCCAAAACCAAAGAGGCCGCTTCCAAATCCTTTGTCCCGCCTGACAGATAGGGGGTCATGATTGAGGGAGCTTGCCAATAGATGATTTTCACTTCGCCATCGCTGCCGCGCTCGGCCATCGCCGCAGGGGCAAAGGCGGTGGCTGCGATCGCCCCGAGAAGTAGGGATTTCAGTTTCATAACTCTCTCCATGTTGCGGCACGTCTTTTGTTTGCGCGTGCCTTTGGCGTTCGTGCGGGGGAGTGGCGCAAAATTCAAGGCCGTGGCCTTGATCAAAAGCGCGGTGATCCGGCATGGCGCGGTTGTGCCATTCGGAATCCCCCAAGATTGCAACATCGAAGACCGAAGTTGCATAAATTGCAAGCATTTGATTTGACCAATTGGTCTAGGCCGCGGACGCCGTAAGGTCACCGTAGTCCTAGCGGTTTGACAGTTTGCAGCGCGCGGCTGTAGCGTCAAGGACAGCTTGAATGCCTCTCCCAATATTGGATATGCCGCCGATGCTCGATCATACAATTGCCGATATCCGAAACCTGCGGGTCGAGTTCCAAACCAAAGACGGCCCCGTGGTCGGGGTGGAGGATGTGTCTTTTACCGTGAATGCCGGTGAAACCGTATGTATTGTTGGTGAATCCGGCTCCGGTAAATCGGTGTCGTCGTTGGCGTTGATGCGTTTGATTGAATATGGCGGCGGCACAATTGCCGGCGGAGAGATGCATTTTCACCCCCAGGACGGGGCCGATATCGATCTTGCGCAGACCGAACAAAGCCTGATGCGGACCATTCGCGGCAATCAAATCGGCATGATTTTCCAAGAGCCGATGACCGCGCTCAACCCCGTATTCACCGTAGAGCGGCAATTGACCGAAGGATTGCGGCTTCACAAGGGAATGACTAAAAAACAGGCACAGGCGCGGGCGCTGGAGCTTTTGCGTCAGGTGCGCATTCCCGAACCCGAACGTCGTCTGGCGCAATATCCGCATGAATTGTCCGGCGGCATGCGCCAACGGGTGGTGATTGCCATGGCTTTGGCCTGCGCGCCGCGTCTGTTGATCGCGGATGAGCCGACCACCGCCTTGGACGTGACCATTCAGGCCGAGATTTTGGCGTTGATGGATCGGTTGAAACGCGAAACCGGCACTGCGGTCATGTTCATCACCCATGATATGGCGGTGGTGGCGCAAATGGCCGATCGGGTCGTGGTGATGTTTCGCGGCAATAAAGTCGAAGAGGGCACCGTCGAGGAGATTTTCGAGCGCCCGCAACACAACTATACCAAGGCTTTGCTCGCGGCGGTGCCGAAATTGGGCGAGATGCGCGGCAAACCCTTGCCCGAACCGATGCGGCTTTTGGGGCAGGAAGACCAGGAGATCAAACCGATTGTCGGCACCGACGCGCCCTTGCTGACGGTCAAAGGCCTGACCACGCGGTTTGCGGTCAAGGGCGGGTTTTTCCGCCGCACTGTTGCCAATGTCCACGCCGCCGAAGATGTGTCGTTCACCTTGATGAAGGGTCGCACGCTGAGCCTCGTGGGGGAAAGCGGGTGTGGCAAATCCACCGTGGGCCGGTCAATCCTGCGGCTGGTGGAGCCTCTGTCGGGGAGCGTTCAAGTCGGCGATCGTGATATCATCGGGTTGGATAGCGGCGATTTGCGGCGTGCACGTCAGGATATGCAAATGATCTTTCAAGATCCCTTTGCCAGCCTCAATCCACAGATGAATTTGGCCGACCAAGTGGCGGAACCGATGCGGAATTTCGATACCCATCGCGGGGCGGAGCTACAGGCGCGGGTCGAAATGTTATTTGATCGGGTGGAATTGCCGCGCAGCTTTATGCGCCGCTATCCGCATGAATTGTCCGGCGGGCAACGCCAACGGGTCGCGATTGCCCGTGCCCTTGCGCTCAACCCCAAACTTATTATCGCGGATGAGGCCGTTTCGGCCTTGGATGTCTCGGTGCAGGCGCAGGTGGTCAACCTGATGATGGAGCTACAGGCCGATCTTGGGCTCAGCTATCTGTTCATCTCGCATGATATGGCTGTGGTTGAACGCGTCAGCCATGATGTCGGCGTGATGTATTTGGGCCGGATCGTCGAAATCGGGCCGCGCGCCGCCGTGTTCGAGAACCCGCAGCACCCCTATACCAAAGCCTTGATGAAGGCGGTGCCGATTGCCGACCCGCGCAAACGTAAATCGGAAAAGGATTTGAATTTCAAACCGATCCCTTCGCCCATTCATCCGATGGACTATGCGCCAGAGCCGAGCCACTACCGCGAGGTGTCTGCGGGCCATATGGTTTTGACCACCGATAGCGGGTATTGAGTGATCATGACCGAACGCCTTTCTCCGCTGGACCTGATGACCAAATTGGTCAGCTTTCCAACCGTCTCAAGCCTGTCGAACCTGCCGTTGATCGACTGGGTCGAGGAGTATCTGAATGCTCACGGCATCCGCACCCACCGGCATTATAACGAGGACCGCGAAAAGGCGGCGCTTTTTGCCCATGTCGGGCCGGAAGTTGAGGGTGCGGTGGTGCTATCGGGGCATACCGATGTGGTGCCGGTCGAGGGCCAACCGTGGGCCGATGATCCCTTTACCGTGGTCGAACGGGACGGGCGGTATTACGGGCGCGGCTGTTGCGACATGAAGGGCTTTGACGCGCTGGCGATCTGGGCCTTGGTCGAGGCGAAGCATCGCGGCGTCACGCGCCCGTTGCAGATCGCGTTGAGTTATGACGAAGAAACCGGATGCACCGGCGCACCGCCGATGATCGCCGCAATGCAGGGCGTTTTGCCCAAAGGCGAGGCCGTGATCGTAGGCGAGCCGTCGAGCATGGATATCGTCACCGGCCATAAGGGCGGCGCAAGCTATGCAACCCATGTGATCGGTTTTGATGTGCACAGCTCGCTTATGCACACCGGTGTCAATGCGATCATGGAAGGGGCGAAATTGATCACTTGGGCCAACGATCAAAATGCCGCCAACCGCGCACTGGCTCCCTCGGCGGTCGCTGCGATTTTCGAGCCGCCTTGGACCACGGTGCATGTCGGGACGATCCGGGGCGGCACGGCCCATAACATCACGGCGCGCGATTGTTGGTTCGATCTTGATTTTCGGGTGTTGCCGGATGAGGATCCGGTCGCATGGCGCGCCGCCTATTTCGACCGCGTGGCCGAGGTCGAGGCCGAAATGCAATCGGTGCGCCCAGAGGCGCGTATTGAAATCGAGGAAGTGTTTTCAATCCCGCCGCTGCGGCCCGAACAGGACGGCGCGGCAGAGGCTTTGGCGCGCCGCGTGACGGGGGCAAACGGATCAAAGGTCGTCAGCTACGGCACCGAGGCGGGGCATTTTCAAACGGCGGGATATTCCGTTGTTGTCTGCGGCCCCGGCGACATCGCGCAAGCCCACCAACCCGATGAATTTATAGAAAAATCCCAGTTTGAGGCCGGTCATGCATTCATGCGCCGCCTGCTGGACCAATTGGCGGAAGGATAACCCATGCCTGTCAAAAACCGGTTCGCCGAATTGCACGATGACATCACCGCATGGCGCCGTGATATCCACGCCCATCCCGAATTGATGTTCGATACGCATCGCACCTCGGCCTTGGTGGCGGAAAAACTGCGCGCCTTTGGCTGTGACGAGGTGGTTGAGGGCATCGGGCGCACCGGTGTTGTCGGGGTGATCAAAGGCCGTAAGAGCGGGTCGGGTAAGGTGATCGGCCTGCGCGCCGATATGGATGCCTTGCCGATTATGGAGGCGACAGGGGTGGACTATGCCTCGCAAACGCCCGGCGCGATGCATGCGTGTGGTCATGATGGCCATACGGCGATGCTTTTGGGGGCGGCGCAATACCTGTCGGAGACGCGCAATTTTGATGGCACCGTGGTGTTGATTTTCCAGCCCGCCGAAGAGGGCGGCGGCGGCGGAAAAGTCATGTGCGATGACGGCATGATGGCGCGTTGGAACATTCAAGAAGTCTACGGCATGCACATTTGGCCCGGTATGCCTCTGGGCAGTTTCGCCATTCGTGAAGGCGGGTTCTTTGCCGCGACGGATGAATTTACCGTGACGATTGAGGGGCTTGGTGGTCACGCGGCGAAACCGCATGAGACCATCGACCCGATTGTGACGGCCTCGCATGTGGTTCTTGCGTTGCAAAGCATCGCCAGCCGCACTGTCGATCCAACCAAACAGGTCGTCGTGTCGGTGACCTCTTTGCGCACGGACACGGATGCCTATAACGTCATCCCGCAGCGGGTCGAATTGCGCGGCACGGTGCGCACATTGGATCGCGATGTGCGGGTGCAGGCCGAAGAGCGTTTCAGAGCATTGGTGTCACACACGGCAGCGGCTTACGGCGCAAGGGCGGACATCCATTTTGAAAACAACTATCCGGTGATGGTCAACAGTCCGGCGCAAACCGAATTTGCCGCAGATGTGGCGCGCGACGTTTCCGGTGATTGCGCCGAGGCGCCGCTTGTCATGGGGGGCGAGGATTTCGCCTATATGCTCGAAGAACGCCCCGGTGCCTATATTTTGGTCGGCAATGGTGACACGGCGATGGTGCATCACCCCGAGTTCAACTTTAGCGACGAGGCGATTCCTGCGGGCTGTAGCTGGTGGGCGGGGATTGCGGAGCAGCGGATGCCGATCGGGTAAGAGTTGTTGTGAGCAATGATCAATAACTAAGGGCGGTTTGGCAATTTTTACCCGCCCGTATGGCTCATATGGCGCGACATTTGCCCATCGACGACCTGCCGTGAATAATCAAAATCATGGCCCTTGGGTTTATGGCTGATCGCATCGCGAATCGCGGCCTCTAGGACCGCCGTATCATTGGGGGCATGGCGCAAGGGCGCGCGCAGATCGGCCATATCTTCTTGGCCGAGGCACATATACAGCGCGCCGGTGCAGGTCAGCCGCACACGGTTGCAACTTTCGCAGAAATTATGGCTCAGAGGGGTGATGAAGCCGATTTTTTGTCCGGTTTCCTCGATCCGCACATAGCGCGCAGGCCCGCCGGAGCGTTCGGCCAAATCGGTCAGCGTATAATGTTCCGCATAGGCCGCGCGCAGGTCTTTGAGCGGCCAGTATTGGTCCAGACGATCCTCGTTTCCGATGTCGCCCATGGGCATGACCTCGATCCAGGTCAAATCCATATCGCGCGAAGCACACCATTCGGTGATCGGGATCAGTTCGCTCTCATTGAACCCTTTGAGCGCCACGACGTTGATTTTCACCCGCAGACCGGCGTTTTGCGCCGCATCAATCCCGCGTAAAACTTGATCCAAACGGCCCCATCGGGTGATTTCGGCGAATTTTTGCGCGTCCAGCGTATCAAGCGAGATGTTCACGCGTTTGACGCCCGCTGCGGCCAAAGGCGCGGCGAATTTTTCCAACTGCGATCCATTGGTGGTCAGCGTCAACTCCTTGAGCGCACCGCTTTGCAAATGCCGCGACATGCCCTCGAAAAACGTCATAATCCCGCGCCGCACCAAAGGTTCGCCGCCGGTGATGCGCAATTTCTCGACGCCCAGCCCGATGAAGGTCGAGCACATGAAATCCAGCTCTTCCAACGTTAGCAATTCTTTTTTGGGCAAAAAGGTCATGTTTTCCGACATGCAGTAGACACAGCGAAAATCGCAACGGTCGGTGACCGAGACGCGTAAATAATTGATTGCGCGCGCAAAAGGATCGATCAGCGGGGCAGTGGGTGTGGCGATGTCTGTATGTGTCATAGGCAGAAGGTAGGGGCGCGTGCGGCGCGGGGCAAGTGCGATCTTGGTGTTGTGGCGGGCTGAATTTCGGCCTAGCCTTCGGGCATGACACATATCGTATCGCGCTCGGTTTTTCTTCTCTGTCTGGCTGCCTTGGCGGGCTGCGCAAATCCTCTGCGCACCGCGAAACAGGAGGCGCCCGTTGCTGCGCCGCAGGCCGATATGGTTGCCCCGACGCGGCTCGAGAGCGCCCCCAAACGCCCGCCTGCCTCGGCCCGCACGGTCGAGCAATTTGACACCACAACGACACAGGACCGCGCCGCTGCCGTGGCAGCGCCGGATCAGGGCAAAGGCGTGCTCTTGGGGCGCAGCGTTACCAGCCTTGGCGCGCCAACAGAAGCGGGGTTTTGGGTCAAGACACCGTTGGTCACAACGCGGGCAAAAGGGCGTGTCACCAGCCCGCAAACCGGCAATAGCGTGCAGGTGGATTTGATCCCGTTGGGCGGCGAGGCGACCGGCGGGAGCCAGATATCACTGGCGGCGATGCGATTGCTTGGCGTGGCGCTGACCGATCTGCCGGAATTGGATATTTATCAGCAATAGGAACCGGTTATCCGGCGGGCGTGTCATCGTCCGGCGCGATCTCTGGCGCGGTGTTTTCGGTTGTCTTGCTCGGCGCATCCGGTGTGAACGTTGCCTTGCCTTTGGGTTTCGGCCCAAGAAACTTTGCCGCTTCCTTGCGGGCAAAGGGTTTCATATCCTTGGCGTTATTGGTGAGAAAATATTGCGCCCGTTCCGGATCATGTTTCGACAAATCGCGGATCCACCATGCCACCGATTTCTGGATGAACCAATCGGGATCGCGCACATAATTCGTCGCCCACCCAAGCACCCGTTTGCGGATGGCCATTTCTTCCGGTTTGGGGTGGTTTTGTTTGGTGTAGGGCAGGGTGATGACCATGGCGGCGCGGCGGGTCCAATGGTGCTCCGACTTGGTCCAAGCCTCGATTTCCTCGATCCGTTCGGGATGCGCGACAAGACGCTTTTGCCCCGCCATCATCGCATGGTCCGCGATCGCCCAACTGTCGAATTGCGGCACCCAGGAGACGATCAAATCCCAAACCGCTTGGTCGTCCTTGATCCGCGCTTGGGTTAGCAGTTTGGCGGCGGCCAATCGGGCCTCGAAAATATCGGTGTCCCATAGAGCCGAGGCCAAAGCCACGCGCTCGGCGACATTCATGTCCTGGCGCCAATTTTTGGCCAGATCGTTGATCGCGGGATTGGGCACGCCAAGATAGTCGCGCGGGGCCTTGTGATATTCCGCCATGCCTTGGGCACGGCCCTCTTCGATATGGGCGCGCAGGTCATGGAGCGCGGCATCTAAGGTCATGGTCATTCGACAGTCACCGATTTGGCTAGGTTGCGGGGTTGGTCCACGTCGGTGCCTTTGGCGACCGCCGTGTGATAGGCGAGAAGCTGCGCCGGAATGGCGTAGACGATCGGCGCAAGGACGGGATCGATGGCGGGCATGGTGATGGTTTTCCACGCGTCTGCGGCGGCGTCTTTGGCGCCGGCGGCATCGCTGATCAACAAGACCTTGCCTTCGCGGGCCATGACCTCTTGCATGTTGCTTACCGATTTCTCGAAAAGACTGTCACGCGGGGCAAAAACCACCACTGGCACGTTGCGATCAATAAGGGCAATGGGGCCGTGTTTCAATTCGCCGGATGCGTAAGCTTCGGCGTGTATATAGCTGATTTCTTTTAGTTTTAGAGCCCCCTCAAGGGCGAGCGGATACATCAATCCGCGCCCCAAGAACAACACATCCTGGGCTTCGGCCAATCCGGTGGCGCAGGCTTGCATCGCCGCGTCCTCGTCCAGCGCGGCATTCAAAACAGTTGGTAGGGCACGCATATGTGACGTCAAATCCGCCAAACGCTCCGGCGTCATGCGACCGCGTTGTTTGGCGGCCTCGAGCGCCAGAAGCAGCAGCACGGTCAACTGACAGGTGAAGGCTTTGGTCGAGGCGACACCGATTTCCACCCCGGCCAAAATCGGCAGGGCCACATCGCTTTCGCGGGCGATGGAGCTTTCGGGGACATTGACCACCGACAGGATTTGATCGGCCTTGCCTTGGCAATAGCGTAGCGCGGCGAGCGTGTCTGCGGTTTCGCCCGATTGCGAGACGAACAGAGCGGCGGTGCGGTCCGAAATGGGCGGTTCTCGGTACCGGAATTCCGACGCGACATCGACCTCAACGGGCATGCCGGCGATCTGTTCGAACCAATATTTCGCCGTGAGGCAGGCATAGAACGCCGTGCCACAGGCGACCATTGTGAGGCGGTCGAGTTTGGTGAAATCAATTTCGTCCGGCAGGGCAATGTCGGTGCCCTCCGCGCCAAGATAATGGCGCAGTGCTTCGCCAATGACGCGCGGTTGTTCTGCAATCTCTTTGGCCATGAAATGTTTGTGGCCTGCCTTGTCAACGCGGGCGGCGTCGATGCGGATGGTGCGCATCTCGCGGGTGACGCTTTGCCCGTCCGCATCGCGGATCTCGCAAGAATTGCGTGTCAGGATCACCCAATCGCCGTCCTCAAGATAGGTGATTTTATCGGTCATCGGCGAAAGCGCAATCGCATCCGATCCAAGGTACATCTCGCCCTCGCCATGCCCCACGGCCAATGGCGATCCTTTGCGCGCGCCGATCATGAGATCATCCTCGCCCGAGAACAAAAACGCGAGGGCAAAGGCGCCGTCGAGCCGCGACAGGGTCTTGGCGGCGGCGTCAACCGGGCTCATGCCGTGATCAAGATAATGCGCGGTCAAAAGAGCGATGGTTTCGGTATCGGTTTCGGTGTGGAAATTGACGCCAAGCCCGGCCAATTCTTCGCGCAACTCACGGAAATTTTCGATAATGCCGTTGTGAACCACGGCGACATCGCCGGCTTGATGCGGGTGGGCGTTGGTGACCGACGGGCCGCCATGCGTCGCCCAACGGGTGTGGCCGATGCCGGATTTTCCGGCCAAAGGATCATGCACCAAAAGGTCCGACAGGTTGACCAATTTGCCAACCGCGCGGCGGCGATCAAGAACGCCATCATTCACCGTCGCAATTCCGGCGCTGTCATAGCCGCGATATTCGAGGCGCTTGAGGGATTCGACCAAAATCGGGGCGGCTTCGTGGCTGCCTAATACTCCAACGATACCACACATTATTCGGCTTCCTCGTTTTGCTTGCGCTTTTTGGATGTCAGCATTTCGAACAATTTCACCGCGAGGCCGGCTTTGTTCGCCTGTTTGGCGCGGCCAAGGGCGAGTGCGCCGTCGGGCACGTCGGATGTGATGACCGATCCCGATCCGGTCATCGCCTCATTGCCGATTTTGACCGGCGCGACCAGCATGGTGTTCGATCCGATAAAGGCATCGCGGCCAACCTCGGTATGGTGTTTGAACACGCCGTCATAGTTGCAGGTGATGGTGCCTGCGCCGATATTGCTGCGCGGGCCAATCGTGGCGTCGCCGATATAGCTCAGGTGATTGACCTTGGCACCGGCTTCGATTTGGGCGTTTTTGACTTCGCAGAAATTGCCGACGCGCACGTCCTCGGCCAATTCCGCACCGGGGCGCAGGCGGGCATAGGGGCCGACAATGGCGCGTTGGCTGACGTGGCATCCTTCGAGGTGGCAAAAGGCGCGGATATGCGCGCCGCTCTCGATGGTGACCTCGGGGCCAAAAACGACGTTTTGCTCGATGATACAGTCGCGGCCCACAATGGTGTCATAAGCGAAATGCACGGTTTCGGGCGCGGGCAGGGTGATGCCGTCCTCCAATGCGGTTTGGCGGGCGCGGGTTTGAAACGCGGCCTCGGCAGCGGCCAGTTCCACGCGCGAGTTGACGCCCAATGTTTCGGCTTCGTCGCAAGTGACGGCGGTGGCGGTTAACCCGCGCGCGCGCGCCAAACCGATGATATCGGTGAGGTAATATTCCCCCGCCGCATTGTCGTTTCCAACCGCGCTCAGCAGGGAGAAAAGAACGTCGGAGGAGGCGCAGATCACGCCGCTATTGCAAAGGTTTATGCCGCGTTCTTCATCGGTTGCGTCCTTGTATTCAACAATCCGGTCGAGCGCCCCGCCGTCCGACACTACCAAGCGTCCATAGCGCCCCGGATCCGCCGCCTCAAAGCCCAGAACAACCACGTCGTATGTATCGCGTGCGGCGCTCATGGCTTCTAATGTTTCGGGCCGGATCAGCGGCGTGTCGCCATAAAGAACAATGACGTCACCCTTGAAATCCGACAGCGCCTCTTTGGCCTGTAAAACCGCATGGCCGGTGCCCAGTTGTTCGGTTTGCAAAATCACCTCGGCGGTGTCGTCATAGGCGCGCGCGGCGGCGTCGACCAAATCGGCTCCATGTCCTGCGATGACGATGTTGCGGGCGGGGGCGAGGGCGCTGCCCGCGCGCATCGCATGGACCAAAAGCGGCGCATGGGCGATTTGATGCAACACCTTGGGAAGGTCGGAATTCATCCGCGTGCCTTTGCCTGCGGCGAGGATGACGAGAGCCGTGCTCATGGGCGATACCTTTATTTCGAACGGGGCCTGTACCCCTTCGTGTCATTGCGAGAGACGTCCCGCTGTTTGAACCCGTTTTAGACAGATGCGGGCGCGGCGCAAGGGTGGGGGGCTTCAAGAATGATTGCGGCCTGTGACAAAGACAGGCAAAAAGACGCTGATGGGCAAATGAGCAAGGCGGAACAGGCGATGGGCGAGGCAGCAGGCAGAGGCGCGGGCAGGCGGGCGGTGATTTTTGATCTCGACGGAACCATTGCAGACACTAGCCATGATTTGGTCAATGCCGCCAATGCGTGCTTCATCGGCATGGGGGTGGGCGATATGCTCGATCCTTTTGCCGATGCGGCGGTGGCCGTGGGCAAAGGCGGCATGGGGATGCTCCGCCTCGGGTTGGAGCGGATGGCGTTTGCCGGTGATATCGACGCACAAATCGCCGCGCAATATCCAAATTTGCTGAAGGCGTATGAGGCGGATATCGCCCGCCATACGGTAATTTATCCGGGGTTTCTGGAGGCCGCAGCGGCGCTGCGCGCGGATGGATATGCCGTGGGCATTTGTACCAACAAACCTGAATATCTGGCGGTGCAATTGCTTGATGCCTTGTCGATTAGCGGTGTGTTCGATGCGGTGATCGGCGCCGATACATTGCCGACTCGCAAACCCGATCCCGCGCCGTTGCGCGCCGCGATTGAACGGGCGGGTGGGGATACGGCGCGGGCCTTGCTTGTTGGCGATACGATCACCGATCACACCACGGCGCGGGCGCTTGGGGTGCCGTCGGTTTTGGTCACTTTCGGTCCCGGCGGGCGGAGCGTCGAAGAGATGGCTCCCGATCATCTGTTGGAGCATTATGACCATTTGCCCGAGGTCGCGGCGCGGCTATTGGGGGGAAGGTCGACGTGATGCAAGAGGTCTTCACCGGCAGTTTCACCCAACAAGAGCCAATCCCCGAAGACGCGATCGCCGCTGCCGTCGCGGTCATGCGGGGCGGCCGGTTGCACCGCTATAACGTCGCGGAAGGCGAGGCCGGCGAGGTGGCCTTGCTGGAGCAGGAATTCGCGGCCTTTACCGGCGCGAAATACGCCTTGGCGGTGGCCTCGGGCGGCTATGCTTTGGGCTGCGCCTTGCGAGCATTGGGCGTGGGGCATGGGGATGCGGTTTTGACCAATGCCTTCACCTTGGCGCCGGTGCCGGGGGCGATTGCGGCTGTCGGTGCGGTGCCGGTCTATGTCGGGGTCACCGAAGGGTTGGTGATTGATCTGGATGATCTGGAGGCCAAGGCGGATCGCGCCGATGTTCTCATGTTGAGCCATATGCGCGGGCATCTGTGCGATATGGACCGTTTGATGGCGATTTGCGATGCGCATGGCATTCAGGTGGTCGAGGATTGCGCCCATACGATGGGGGCCGATTGGCGCGGGGTGCCGTCGGGGCGCCATGGGGTGATCGGGTGCTATTCGACGCAGACCTATAAACATATCAACTCCGGCGAGGGCGGGTTTTTGATTTGCGATGATGCGGATGTGATGGCGCGGGCGGTGATGCTGTCGGGGTCTTATATGCTTTATGATCGTCATTTGGCCGCGCCCGCGCCAGAGGTGTTCGAGGCGGTGAAATATGACACGCCGAATGTGTCGGGCCGGATGGATCATTTGCGCGCCGCGATCTTGCGGGTGCAATTGCGCAGCCTGCCGGATCAGGTCGCCGAGTGGAACGCGCGCTATCGTGTGGTCGAGGCGGGCTTGCGCGACACTGCCGGATTGACGGTGGTGGAACGTGCAGATGGCGAGGGCTACGTCGGATCGTCGATCCAGTTTTTGCTTTTGGATTGGCCACCCGAAAAGGTGCAATCGGTTTTGACACGCTGCGCGGCGCGGGGCGTGGAGTTGAAATGGTTCGGCGGCGCGGAGCCTGCGGGGTTTACCTCGCGCTATGACAGTTGGCGGTACGCCCCCAGCACGGCCATGCCGGCAACTGACCGGATTTTGGCGGGGCTGTTGGATATGCGTTTGCCATTGACGTTCAGCCTTGATGATTGCGCGCTACTGGCGCGGATCATTCGGGCCGAGGTTGCGGCGGTCTATCAATCCGCCTGAGCGGGACGCGATCAATCCGCCTGAGCGGGACGCGATTTGAGGCGCGCAAAATCCCATGCGCCCGTCGCACATCAAGCGCGCGCCGCATATAAAGCCCTGCGATAAGCGCCCCCTGCATCGGTGTATCGGGCGCGCCTTCGCCCTTGGGCAACGGCCCGATGTGGTGGGCGGTAAGGAATCTCTTGAACGATGCAAAGACATGGCGTAGTTTAATGAACAAACGTTCAATAACGGAGGGGCTTGAGCGATGTTCAACCACACAATGACGTTCGATCTGGGTGAAGATGTCAACGCGCTGCGCGATATGGTGCACCGGTTTGCACAAGAGCGGATCAAGCCGTTAGCGGCACAAATCGACGAGAGTAACGAATTCCCCAACGAGCTTTGGACGGAGTTCGGCGATCTTGGCCTTTTGGGGATCACCGTGCCCGAAGAGTTTGGCGGCGCTGGCATGTCTTATCTTGCGCATGTGATTGCGGTGGAAGAAATTGCACGGGCCTCGGCCTCGGTGTCGCTGTCTTATGGCGCGCACTCGAACCTTTGCGTCAACCAAATCAAATTGAATGGCACCGACGCGCAGCGGCATAAATATCTGCCCGGATTGATTTCGGGGGCCAATGTCGGGGCCCTGGCGATGTCCGAACCCGGCGCCGGATCCGATGTGGTGTCGATGAAATTGCGCGCCGAAAAACGCAACGATCACTATCGTTTGTCGGGCAATAAATACTGGATCACCAACGGCCCGGATGCCGACACATTGGTGGTCTATGCCAAAACCGACCCCGATGCCGGATCCAAGGGCATGACCGCCTTTATCGTCGAAAAATCCATGGCCGGTTTCTCAACCAGCCCGCATTTCGACAAACTGGGGATGCGCGGATCGAACACTGCCGAGTTGATTTTCGATGGCGTCGAAGTGCCGTTTGAAAATGTGCTGGGCGAAGAGGGCAAAGGCGTGCGCGTTTTGATGTCCGGTCTGGATTATGAACGCGTGGTTCTGGCGGGTATTGGCACCGGGATCATGGCGGCCTGCCTAGACGAGATCATGCCATATATGGTCGAGCGCAAGCAATTCGGCCAACCCATCGGTAATTTCCAACTGATGCAGGGCAAGATCGCCGATATGTATGCGGCGATGAATTCGGCGCGGGCCTATATCTACGAAGTGGCGCGGGCCTGTGATCGCGGCGACGTGACGCGTCAGGATGCGGCGGCCTGCTGTTTGTATGCCTCCGAGCAGGCCATGGTGCAGGCGCATCAGGCCGTGCAAGCCATGGGCGGCGCGGGCTTCTTGGCCGATGCGCCCACCGCGCGGCTTTTCCGTGATGCCAAGTTGATGGAAATCGGCGCGGGCACCTCGGAAATCCGCCGGATGTTGATCGGCCGCGAAATGATGGGCAAAATGGCCTGATGCACGGCGGGGAGCGCGGGTGATATGCTAACGCCTGTGGCAACATATGAGGCGCTGACCACGCAGGTGGATTGGCGCTTTCCTGCGCGGCTCAATATGGCCGCGCAGACCTGCGATGATTGGGCCACGGCCGAACCGGAGCGCGTGGCGATTGTGGAAATCACACCGGCCGCGCGGCGGGAGGTCACATATGGCGCGCTGCGCCACAGGGCCGATACATTGGCGCGGCTTTTGCTGGCGCGGGGCGCCGGGGCGGGGGACCGCATCGGAGTGTTGCGCAGTCAGGATGCATGGTGTGCGGCGGCGCATATTGCGATCTGGAAAATTGGTGCGATCTCTGTGCCGCTGTTCAAGCTGTTTCAACGGGATGCTTTGGCGGTGCGGATTGGTGATGCCGCGGCCGGATTGGTGATCACCGACCGCGAAGGCATGGCAATCATGGGCGATTTGGCCACGCCATTGGTGGCCGATGATGTCGCCGTGACCGACGAGCCGTTCGAGACTGTGAAATTCGAGACTGCGAAATTCGAGACGGTGGAAACGGGGCCGGAAACGCCGGCGGTTTTGATCTATACCTCTGGCACCACCGGCGCGCCCAAGGGGGCGCTGCATGGGCACCGGATGCTCGCGGGGCATTTGCCCGGCGTCGAGATGAGCCATGAATTTCTGGGTCAACCCGGCGATTGCCTTTGGACCCCTGCGGATTGGGCGTGGATCGGCGGATTGTTCGATGTGGCGATGCCTGCTTTGGCGCTTGGCGTGCCGGTCGTCGCGGCGCGGATGGAGAAATTCGACGCCCAGACCTGCCAGTCCATTATCGCACAAGGCGCTGTGAAGAATGTGTTTTTCCCGCCCACTGCGCTGCGCATGCTCAAAGCGTCCGGCACCACGATCAGCGGGCTGCGCACGGTCGCATCCGGCGGTGAAAGCCTTGGGGCCGAGATCCTCGATTGGGGCCGCGCGGCGCTGGGCGTTTCGATCAATGAATTTTACGGGCAAACCGAATGCAATATGGTCGCGGCGTCCTGTGGCGCGCTGTTCGAGGCCGAAGCCGGATGTATAGGCAAACCTGCACCAGGGTTTGATATTGCGGTTCTGGATGCAGAGGGCGCGCCGACCACCGATGAGGGCGATGTCGCGGTGAAACGCGGTGCGGGCTCGATGATGCTCGGCTATTGGAACCGCCCTGACGAGACGGCGGCGAAATACAAAGGCGACTGGATGCTGACCGGCGATCGCGGCATTTGGCAGGGCGACTACCTGCGTTTTGTCGGGCGCGAGGATGACGTGATTTCCTCGGCGGGCTACCGGATCGGGCCGTCCGAGATCGAAGATTGCCTGTTGCGCCATCCGTCCGTGGCGACCGCCGGTGTTGTTGGCAAACCTGACGCCCTGCGCGGCGAGATCGTCAAAGCCTATGTGGTGGTGAAAAAAGGCGTCAAAGCGGATGCAGCATTGGCCAAGGCGCTGCAATCCCATGTTAAAACCCATTTGGCCAATTATTCCTATCCCCGCGAAATCTCTTTCCTCGATGCTTTGCCTATGACCGTCACGGGCAAAGTTATTCGTAAGGAATTGAAGGCGCGTGCAATGACCGAAACGGAGACCGATATATGAAACTGCAATCCCAAGCCTTGCCGTCTTCGGACGCGTTCAAAACCAACCGTGCGGGGCATCTTGAGGCCCTCGAAGTCGTGGCGCAGGCGGCAGAAGCTGCGGCGATGGGCGGCGGCGAGAAAAGCCGCGCGCGTCATGTGAGCCGCGGCAAAATGTTGCCGCGCGAACGGGTGGCAAACCTGCTCGATCCAGGGTCGCCGTTTCTCGAAGTTGGCGCAACGGCGGCGCATGGGTTGTATGACGGCGTGGCGCCTTGTGCCGGTGTGATCGCGGGGATTGGCCGTGTGATGGGCCAAGAGGTCATGGTGGTGTGCAATGATGCCACCGTTAAGGGCGGCACGTATTACCCGATGACGGTCAAAAAGCACTTGCGCGCCCAAGAGATCGCCGAGGAAAACCACCTGCCTTGTGTCTATCTGGTCGACAGCGGCGGTGCGAACCTGCCGAACCAGGACGAGGTGTTTCCCGATCGCGACCATTTCGGGCGGATTTTCTATAATCAAGCGCGGATGAGCGCCAAGGGCATTCCGCAGATTGCGGTGGTGATGGGCTCGTGCACGGCGGGCGGGGCTTATGTGCCTGCGATGTCGGATGTGACCATTATCGTCAAAGAACAAGGCACGATCTTCCTTGCCGGTCCGCCATTGGTCAAAGCGGCAACAGGCGAGGTGGTGACAGCCGAAGACCTGGGCGGCGGCGATGTGCACACACGTCTGTCGGGCGTGGCGGATTATCTGGCCGAGGATGACACCCATGCCTTGGCCCTAGCGCGCCGCGCTGTGTCGCATTTGAACCGCGCCAAACCCACCACGGTGCAATGGCAGACCCCCGAAGCGCCGGCCTATGATCCCGAAGAATTGCTCGGCGTGGTGCCTGCGGACCTGCGCACGCCTTATGACATCCGCGAAGTGATCGCGCGGGTGGTGGACGGTTCGCGTTTTGATGAATTCAAACCGCGGTTCGGCGAAACTTTGGTGACCGGTTTTGCCCATTTGGAAGGCTGCCCCGTCGGGATCATCGCCAACAATGGTGTGCTGTTCTCGGAAGCCGCGCAAAAGGGCGCGCATTTCGTAGAGCTTTGCTCGCAACGCAAGATCCCGTTGATATTCTTGCAAAATATCACCGGTTTCATGGTGGGCCGCAAATATGAGAACGAAGGCATCGCGCGGCATGGGGCCAAATTGGTGACCGCCGTGGCGACGACCAATGTGCCGAAAATCACCATGGTGGTGGGCGGCTCGTTTGGTGCGGGCAACTACGGTATGGCCGGGCGGGCTTATCAACCGCGCTTCATGTGGTCATGGCCCAACAGCCGCATTTCGGTGATGGGCGGCCCGCAAGCCGCCGGCGTTCTGGCCACGGTCAAACGCGAGGGGATCGAGCGCGCGGGCGGCACATGGAGCGCCGAGGAAGAAGAAACCTTCAAAGCCCCCACCATCGCCATGTTCGAAGAGCAATCGCATCCTTTGTATGCCTCGGCGCGTCTTTGGGATGACGGGGTGATTGACCCGCGCAAAACCCGTGAGGTTTTGAGCCTGAGCCTTTCGGCCACGCTCTGCGCCCCGATCGAGGCGACACGTTTCGGCGTGTTCCGCATGTGATCATGGGTGAGGGGATCACAACACGGTTGACCAAGGCATTTGACTTGCGCTGGCCCGTTGTCTGCGCGCCGATGGGCGGAGCCGCAGGCGGGGCTTTGGCCTCTGCCGTGAGCGACGCCGGGGGGCTCGGCCTCATTGGCGGCGGTTATGGTGACGGGGATTGGATCGACGCGGAATTCGCGCGGGTCAATGCGCCGGTGGGCTGCGGGATGATTACCTGGCGGTTGAACGCCGCCTTGCTTGACCGGATCCTCGCCCATGCGCCCCGCGCGGTGTTCTTGTCCTTTGGCGATCTTGCGCCTTTCGCGCCGCGTATTCATGCGCAAAACATACCGTTGATCGCACAGGTGCAAGATATGGATGCCGCGCGGGCCGCGATGGATGCAGGGGCGCAAGTGATTGTCGCGCAAGGAACCGAAGCCGGCGGTCATGGTGCCTCGCGTGCGACGATGACCTTGGTGCCCGAGGTTGCGGATATGATTGCGGCGCGGTCGCCCGAGACGCTTTTGCTGGCCGCGGGGGGCATTGCCGATGGCCGCGGCCTTGCGGCGGCGATGATGTTGGGCGCCGACGGGGCGGTGATCGGATCCCGGTTTTGGGCGGCGGCCGAGGCTTTGGTACCCGGCGGTTTGCATGCGGCCGCGCTCCGCGCGACGGGCGATGCGACCCTGCGCACGCGGGTGCCGGATGTGGCGCGCGGGATCGATTGGCCAAAACCGTTCGACATCCGCGTGATGCGCTCGGACGGGACCGAAGGACTGCACGGCGCGCCAGAGGCGATGAGTGACGCCGACCGTGCGGCTTGGCGCGATGCGATGGCCGCAGGCGATGCGCGCATGGCGACGCCGATCGTTGGCGAAGCGGTGGGGTTGATCCGCGACATCCGCCCCGCAGCACAGATCGTAGAAGAGATTGGCCAGACAGCAGCAGGGCTGCTCGATGGCGGTTGGAGCAATGCGGCTCATGATTGAAATAGAACGCACAGACAGCGGGACGCGCGGGGGCACATGCTGCCAAGCGTTGGAGCACCAGAGCATCCCGCATTATGGATCACCGAAAGGGACAGCAGATGTTTGATAAAATCCTGATTGCCAATCGCGGCGAAATTGCGTGCCGGGTGGCCGCGACAGCGCGGCGTATGGGCGTGGCCACGGTTGCGGTTTACTCCGATGCCGATGCGGGGGCGGCCCATGTGGCGGCCTGTGACGAGGCGGTGCACATCGGCGGCTCTGCGCCGGCGGACAGCTACCTGCGCGGCGATGTGATCATAAAAGCGGCGCTCGATACCGGTGCCAAGGCGATCCATCCCGGATATGGGTTTCTCTCCGAGAACCCCGATTTCGTCGATGCGGTCGAGGCGGCCGGATTGGTGTTTGTCGGCCCCTCGGGCAAAGCGATCCGCGCCATGGGGCTCAAAGATGCGGCCAAAGCATTGATGATCGAAGCGGGCGTGCCGGTGGTGCCGGGGTATCACGGCACCGAGCAGGATGGTGATTTTCTGGCCGCCGAGGCGGATAAAATCGGCTATCCGGTGTTGATCAAGGCCGTGGCCGGCGGCGGCGGTAAGGGGATGCGTTTGGTCGAACAGGCGGAGGATTTTGCCGCCGGTCTCGAAAGCGCCCAGAACGAGGCGCGCACGGCCTTTGGCAACGCGGATGTCTTGATCGAAAAATATATCACCGCGCCGCGCCATATCGAGGTGCAGGTCTTTGGCGATGGCACCCATGCGCTGCATCTGTTTGAACGCGATTGCTCGTTGCAGCGGCGGCACCAGAAGGTAATCGAAGAAGCGCCTGCACCGGATATGCCCGAAAACGTGCGGGCCGCCATGGGCGCGGCGGCGGTCAAAGCCGCCGAGGCGATCGGATATAGCGGCGCCGGCACGATTGAATTCATCGTCGACGGGTCTGGCGGTGGCACCGGCGTGCTGCAAGAAGACGGCTTTTGGTTCATGGAAATGAACACCCGCCTACAGGTCGAACATCCCGTCACCGAGGCGATCACCGGCGTGGATTTGGTCGAATGGCAATTGCGCGTCGCCAGTGGCGAGCCGCTTCCAGCTGCGCAGGAGGATCTTTCGATCACCGGACATGCCTTTGAGGTGCGGCTTTATGCCGAGGATGTGCCAAAGGGATTTTTGCCCGCTACCGGCACGTTGACGCATCTGCAATTCCCCAATGGCGCGCGCGCGGACAGCGGTGTGCGGGCGGGCGATGTGATTTCCCCTTTCTATGATCCGATGATCGCAAAGGTGATCACCCATGGGGCCACCCGCGCGGCGGCGCTACAGCAAATGCGCGCGGCATTGGACGAGACACAGGTTGCCGGCACGGTGACCAACCTCGCCTTCCTTGGCGCGCTTTGTGATCATGAGGGTTTCGCCCGCGGCGATGTCGATACCGGATTGATTGGCCGTGATATTGATGCGCTGGTGGTCGCGCCACAGCCGAGCGCCCTGCACAAGGTTTGGGCGGCGATGGCGGCGGCGGGATTGGCCGATGCTGCAAGTGCGGCGCAGGGCGCGCATCTTTGGACCCCTCTTAAGCATAGCGTTACGTTGGGGTGGCAGGACGACGTATTTTCCGTGGCGTTGCAGCCTGAAGGCGCGGATCGGATCATTGGCGAGGTGGACGATCTGGAGGTCGTGGCGACACGCATCGCCGGCGGATGGCGATTGGACGGCACCCCGGCGCCGCATGTCGCGGTTGCATCGGGTGTGGTGACGGTCTTTGCCGGATATGGATTGCCCTTTGATGTAATCGACCCGTTGGCGCGGGACCAAGGACGCGGCGGAGACGGCAATTTGATCGAAGCGCCGATGCCGGGATTGGTGAAGGCGGTGTTTGCCGAACCTGGACAAGAGGTCAAGGCGGGCGATCGTTTGGCGGTGCTGGAGGCGATGAAAATGGAACATGCGCTTTTGGCGGCGCGCGATGGCGTGGTGGCCGAGGTTCTGGCCGCTGCCGACGATCAAGTCGAGGCTGGCGCCGCGCTGATCCGGCTTGAGGCGGAAGAGGATGCGGCATAGCCGGTAGATCATCGCGGGCGGCGCGCAGAGCAAGGGCCTGCGCGCCGCCCGCGCCAGATGAAAAGAGCCTGCCGGACCGGTGGGTCGTGGTTGCGCGTATCTTCGCGTCGGCGGTTCGAGGGTGGAGCCGCGTCGCATATCCCGCAACATTGAGCGCGGATGTCCACCGGATTGGCGGGTGACAGCGCGCCTTTCGACAGAGTCCCATTTTACCCTGACTTCTGCGTAGCTTGGTTGCACCTTGGCGGCGGCCCTGTCAAAGTTAACGCAAGGAAGAGGGAGAAACGCATGACATCTACATTGACGCTGCACCACGTGCCGGCTTCGCGCAGTTTTCGCATCATCTGGTTGATCGAGGAGATGCGCGCCGCAGGCGTTGCGTTGCCCGATCTCGACATCGAAACCTATGCGATCACTGACGGCTCCTTACGCAATGCCGATTTCCTGACGCGCAGCCCTGCGGGGCGGGTACCGGCGCTAGATGTGAATGGGATCAGCCTGTGCGAGAGCGGTGCGATTGTTGAATACCTGTGCGAAACCCACCCTGAAGCCGGACTTGCACCAGCGGTCGGCACGGCGCAGCGCCCGGCCTATCTACAATGGGTGCATTTTGCCGAAACCATGGCGAGTTTGATTGCCAATTTGAATATGCAATATTTGTTTTTGCGCGATCCTTCGATGCGCAGCCAGGCGGTGTTGAAAATGGAGGCCCGGCGGCTTGAGGCATGTGTTGCGGCGATCGAGGCGGCGGTGACCGGGCAGGATTGGGTGTTGGACAGCGGTTTTTCGGCGGTGGATTGCATGTTGGGGTTCAACTTGTCGGCCGTGCCCTATTTTGTAAAACTTGACGCTTACCCCATTGTGCGCAGCTATATTGCGCGGATGGAAGCCCGGCCGGCCTATCAGGCGGCGCGGGATTTGGACGGGCCGCAAACGTTCTATAGTCGGGACTTTTACGCGCCCGACGATGCCGATTGACCCTGCGGATGAGGGGGACGGATTTTGGCCGTGCGATTGGATCACTCAGTGTGTCTAGCAACGGAACTTTCTGTGGCCTCTATGAGGAGGCCGCGTGCACAGGGGGTGGCAATCCCGGGTCAAAATCGGTTTTAATACAAGGGGCTGGCTTGGAAGCTGGACCCGATCAAGAGGAGGATCCTGAGCAGGGCGCGTGAGGTGTCTTGCCGATCCGACGAGTGATGGGCGCCGCATCGAGGGATGGGGGGCCGCAAAGGAGACGATATGATCACGTTACACCATGTGCCGCAAAGCCGCTCGATGCGGGTGCTTTGGCTGTTGGGGGAACTCGACCTGCCATTTCAGGTGGTCAGTCACGGATTGGACAAAGGGCTGCGCGATCCGGAATATTTGACCGTCAGCCCGGCGGGACGTGTGCCTGCGCTTGAGATCGACGGCGAACGGATGTTCGAAAGTCTCGCAATCGTGCAATACCTGTGTGAGCGATACGCCGAAGCGCCTTTGTATCAGGGGCCGGGAGATATCGACCGGATGGCATGGCTTGTCTGGGTGCAGTTTGCCGAAACCATCAGCCAACACACTTCGAGTCTGGCGCAGCAACATATCGCGCTGCGGGAGGATCATATGCGGTCTCCGACGGTGATGCGGATCGAAGCCAAGCGGATCGAGAATTGCTATGCCGCGATCGAAGCGCGGCTCTCGACGCCTGTGGAAAATCGCGACTATTTGCTGACCGGCGGGTTTTCCGCCGCAGATGTATGCACGGGGCAGGCGGTCTATATGGCGCGGCACTTTGTTTCAACCGATGCCTTCCCGGAAGTCAGCGCATGGTATGAGCGGATCACCGAGCGGCCTGCCTTCCAAGCCAGCTTGCCACAAGGCGAAGTGATGAATGTTTTTGAACGCGATTTCTATCCCCCATGGGACAGCTGATCGCGTAGGGCGGGGGCGTCGCGGGCTGCGGTGCCGGCGAGGGCCGCCTCATGCGGCATGTTTTTCCTGTGCGGCGGTGCCCGCATCAGGCAGGCGCGCAAAGCGCAGAGCAATGCGGGGGCATGGGGCTGCGCTGCCAGTATTTTGGTTGCAGACAGATCAGCGGCACCGTGTTTAGTGAATATGAAAAACGCGCTTTGGCGTCGATCAAAGCACAACGACGGGAGAGAAGAACGCCATGAGCGAATATGTTGAAATCTTTGAAATGGGTCCGCGTGATGGGCTGCAAAACGAAAAACGCGTTATTCCCTTGGCGGAAAAAATCGCCTTGGTTGATTGTCTGTCAGGGGCGGGGTTCAAACGCATCGAGGTGGCCAGTTTCGTATCGCCCAAATGGGTGCCGCAAATGGCTGATAGCGCGGATGTTCTGGCGGGGATCACCCGGGCGGATGGCGTATCCTATGCGGCCTTGACCCCGAATATGCGCGGGTTCGAGGCGGCACAGGCCGCGCGGGCGGATGAGGTGGCCATTTTTGCCTCGGCCTCCGAAGGGTTCTCTCGGGCCAATATCAACGCCACGATCGAAGAAAGCTTTGCGCGGTTCGTTCCGGTGGTCGAGGCGGCGCGCACCGCCGGCATACCGGTGCGTGGGTATATCTCCTGTGTGACGGATTGTCCTTATGACGGGACGGTGGCCCCGGGCGCTGTGGCGCAGGTGGCGGAGAAGCTGTTGGCGCTGGGATGTTACGAGATCAGCCTTGGCGACACCATCGGGCAAGGCCGCCCCGAGACGATCGCGGCGATGCTTGAGGCGGTTCTGGAGGTGGTGCCTGCAGCGCAGGTGGCCGGGCATTATCACGATACCGCCGGGCGGGCCTTGGACAATATCGCCGTGTCGCTTGAGGCGGGATTGCGGGTGTTCGATGCGGCGGTGGGCGGTTTGGGCGGATGTCCTTATGCGCCGGGTGCTGCCGGCAATGCCGCCACCGAAGCGGTCGAGGGATTTTTGCGCAAACAGGGGTATGAGACGGGGCTGGATGCCACGGTGATTGCCAAAGCGGCGGCGATGGCCCGGGCGATGCGCGGTGAAGCTGTGGCCTAACGCCCGACGGGGGATCAAAACAGCCCTGCGCGGTTGAAATCGCGCGGGGATTATGCGGCTCAGGGACCGCGTGGGCGCAGATTGCGACGGGCCATGGCGGGCCGTGGCGACAGCGTCAAAGAGGCGGCGGGTGCGGATATTGGCATGGTGTAAAGCGTTGGGTCGATCTTGCGGGCGGCCGCGCGCGCGGACCCACGCGGATGGTGCCGAGGCGCGATCTGCAGGCGCGGCGCGCGATATGTGATGCTGCGCGTGGTACCCCGCGAATCCCCGGGCGGTTGTGGCGGGGCCGGCGCGGGCAGAGCGCCTCCTGCCTTGGCCTTTGGCGTATGTTGAACCGCGCCATTCCCTGCCACATGGCTGCAAGATTCGGCAGGTGTTGGAAAACTTGGTTTAGTTTTGCCTCGAAAACATCTTTTCGCATTGGCTTTGGGGCTTGTGTATTGCGGCTTTGATGGCGCTGTGACGCCTTGTTTTTTTGGCTTTGTGAACAATTGCATACCTATGGCACATGTAATTAATTCTGTATCTTGAATGTGTCTGCCTTTGGTTGACCCTGCCAAGGGGCAGGAGTAAACCACACAGCAGCTAAGCAGCCAGTTGATGCGCCCGCGCGCATGAAAGGAGCCACTCATGGAAGAGATGTTGAAGGAATACCTTCCCATCCTCGTCTTTCTGGCCATTGCCATCGCCCTTGGCCTTGTCCTGATCCTCGCCGCCATTGTCATTGCGGTGCGCAATCCCGATCCGGAAAAAGTGTCGGCCTATGAATGCGGGTTCAACGCGTTCGATGATGCGCGTATGAAGTTCGATGTGCGCTTTTATCTGGTCTCGATCCTTTTCATCATCTTCGATTTGGAAATCGCATTCCTCTTTCCCTGGGCGGTCGCGTTCAAGGATCTGAGCATGGTCGGATTTTGGTCGATGATGGTGTTCCTCGGCGTATTGACCGCCGGATTTGCCTATGAATGGAAGAAGGGAGCTCTCGAATGGGAGTGATGACCGGAGCGAATACTGCGGGGGCCGACCGCGAGGTGGCGACGCAAGCCCTCAATGCGGAATTGCAGGACAAGGGCTTTTTGCTCACCTCTGCCGAGGATTTGATCAACTGGGGCCGCACGGGGTCCTTGCATTGGATGACCTTCGGGTTGGCCTGCTGCGCGGTTGAAATGATGCATACCTCGATGCCGCGCTATGACGCCGAACGCTTCGGTATCGCGCCGCGCGCCTCCCCGCGTCAATCGGATGTGATGATCGTTGCGGGCACATTGACCAATAAAATGGCGCCGGCGCTGCGCAAGGTCTATGACCAGATGCCGGAGCCGCGTTATGTGATCTCGATGGGATCTTGTGCCAATGGCGGTGGGTACTACCACTATAGCTATAGCGTCGTGCGCGGATGTGACCGCATCGTGCCGGTGGATATCTATGTTCCCGGATGTCCGCCGACAGCCGAAGCCCTGCTTTATGGCATTTTGCAACTGGCGCGCAAAATCCGCCGCACCGGCACGATCGCGAGGTAAGTGATGAGCGAAGCACTCAAAGAACTCGGCACATTGATCGCGCTAAAGCGGCCTGAATGTGTGCTCAGCTGGGACGTGGCCTTTGGCGAATTGACTGTGGACGTCACGCCGACCAGCCTGCCGTCCTTGATCGAGTTTCTCAAAACCGATCCGAATTGCAAATTCTCCACCTTGGTGGATATCACGGCGGTGGATTACCCCGCCCGTGCCAAGCGGTTCGATATGATATATCACTTCTTGTCGATGTATCAGAACACCCGCATCCGCCTGCGCGCCGCGATCCGCGAAGACGAAATGGTCGCCTCGATCACCGATGTGCACCCCTCGGCCAATTGGTTCGAGCGCGAAGTTTTTGACATGTTCGGCATTTTGTTTTCCGGCCATCCCGATTTGCGCCGGTTGCTCACAGATTACGGTTTTCGCGGCTATCCGTTGCGCAAGGATTTCCCAACCTCGGGCTATACCGAAGTGCGCTATGATGACGAGCTCAAACGCGTGGTCTATGAGCCGGTGAAACTTGTGCAAGAATATCGCCAGTTTGATTTTATGTCGCCGTGGGAGGGTGCCGAATACATTCTTCCCGGTGACGAGAAGGAGGCTGCGAAATGATGGACGGCTCCAAATTTGACGACGGCAGCGTGGACACGTTGAGCGGCGAGCAGAAGATCCGCAATTTCAACATCAACTTCGGCCCGCAGCACCCTGCGGCGCACGGGGTTTTGCGGCTTGTGCTTGAGCTTGACGGCGAGATTGTTGAACGCTGCGATCCGCATGTCGGTCTTTTGCATCGCGGGACGGAAAAGCTCATGGAGAGCCGGACCTACCTGCAGAACCTGCCGTATTTTGACCGCCTCGATTACGTGGCGCCGATGAATCAGGAGCATGCGTGGTGTCTTGCGATCGAACGGCTGACCGGTGTCGAAGTGCCGCGTCGGGCGTCGTTGATCCGTGTGCTGTATTCGGAAATCGGCCGCGTTCTGAACCATTTGATGAACGTCACGACACAAGCGATGGACGTTGGCGCGCTGACCCCGCCTTTGTGGGGGTTTGAAGAGCGTGAAAAGTTGATGATTTTCTACGAACGCGCCTGTGGTGCGCGTTTGCACGCGGCCTATTTCCGCCCCGGTGGGGTGCATCAGGATCTGTCCGATGACTTGCTTGACGACATCGAGGAATGGGCTTTGGAATTCCCGAAGCGGCTTGACGACATCGACGGGCTTTTGACCGAGAACCGGATTTTCAAACAGCGGAACGTCAATATCGGTGTGATCTCAGAGCAGGACATTCAGGACTACGGTTTCTCCGGTGTCATGGTGCGGGGATCCGGGTTTGCGTGGGATTTGCGCCGCGCGCAGCCCTATGAATGCTATGACGAGTTTGATTTTGAAATCCCCGTCGGCACCAATGGCGATTGTTATGATCGCTACCTGTGCCGCATGGAAGAGATGCGCCAGTCGACTTCGATCATCCGTCAGGCGATTGTTAAGCTGCGTGAAGCCACGGGCGATGTTTTGGCGCGCGGCAAGATCACCCCGCCAAAACGCGGCGATATGAAAACCTCGATGGAGAGCCTGATCCACCACTTCAAGCTTTACACCGAAGGCTTCCACGTTCCCGAAGGCGAGGTCTATGCCTGTGTCGAGGCACCTAAGGGCGAATTTGGCGTCTATCTTGTGGCGGACGGGACCAACAAACCGTACCGCAGCAAAATTCGCGCTCCTGGATATTTGCATTTGCAGGCGATGGATCACATCGCAAGCGGTCACCAATTGGCCGATATTGCCGCGATCATCGGGACGCTGGATGTTGTGTTCGGGGAGATCGACCGATGATTGCTCTGACCTTTGCCGCGATGGCCTTTTTGGCCGCGATGATGATGTTTCTGCCGGTGGGCGAGGCGCAGCGCGCCGCGTGCACTGCCGATAAGAACGGATAAGACCCAATGTTGCGTAGGCTCCACCACACCCAGCCCGACAGTTTCGCCTTCACCCCCGCCAATCAGGCATGGGCCGAAGCGCAGATCACCAAGTTCCCCGAAGGGCGGCAAGCCTCTGGGGTTATTCCCTTGCTTTGGCGCGCGCAGGAGCAGGAAGGCTGGCTCACCCGGCCGGCGATTGAACATGTCGCGGATATGCTCGGTATGGCCTATATGCGGGTGGTCGAAGTGGCGTCTTTCTACTTTATGTTCCAACTGCAACCTGTTGGTTCTGTTGCACATATCCAAGTTTGCGGCACCACGTCCTGCATGATTTGCGGGGCTGAAGACCTGATTTCGGTGTGCAAGGAAAAGATCGCCGGTAAGGCACATGAATTGTCGGCGGATGGTAAGTTCTCATGGGAAGAGGTCGAATGCCTCGGGGCCTGTGCCAACGCGCCGATGGCGCAGATCGGCAAGGATTACTACGAGGATCTGACCGCCGCGCGTTTGGACGAGATTATCGACGAATTGGGCGCCGGGAAGGTTCCCGTTCCGGGGCCGCAAAGCGGGCGATATGCGGCTGAACCTGCCTCGGGCGTTACGTCGCTTGCACAATATGTCGAAGGCCGCGCGCAGTATAACGCCAGCGTTCAAGCCGCAGTGGATATCGGCGATACGGTCAAACGCATCGATGGCACCGAAGTGTCGCTTGTCACTCCATGGCAGGATGGCACCGGCAAGTTGGGCGGATCGTCGGCGGGTCTGGCGATCGCCGCCAAAGGCGCTGAGGATGCCGCCGAGGCGGCGAAAGCCAAAGAGCCAAAGCCCGCTGCGACGGCGAAAGCCGATAAGACCGGCGTGACCAAGCAAGAGGCGCAGGAGCGCAGCAAAGCCAAACCCGAGGCCAAGGCCAAAGGCGCAGCAGAGGCCAAAGAGGCACCAGACGCCAAGGCCGAGGAGAGCAGCGCACCGAAGGCCGCAGGGGCAGATAAAAATGCACCGACAGGGGTGGGCAAAAAACCCCGCACCATGAAAGCCCCGCGCAAGGCCGGTGCCGATGATTTGAAACAGATCAAAGGCGTCGGGCCGAAGTTGGAGGCACTGCTGCATTCGCTCGGGTTCTTCCACTTCGATCAGATCGCCAAATGGAGCGACGAAGAAGTCGCATGGGTCGATGATCATCTGGGCACGTTCCGGGGCCGCGTTGTACGCGACACTTGGATCGAACAAGCAACAAAACTGGCCGCTGGCGAGGAAACCGAATTTTCCTCCAAGGTCAAAAAAGGCGGCGTCTATTAAGGCGCTGGAGAGATAGATGAGCAACCAAGAGCAACAGTTGGCACGCAAGGGGCGGATCGTCGCCCTGGTGATCGCCGCGACGATGTTGCTTTGGATGGGGGCGCAGGTATTGGCGGCAAAATTGGGATGGGAGGCACGGTTTTTGTTTCTCTTCGATTTCGCCGCGATTGCCGCCTTTGTCTGGGTGTTTGTGGTGATCTATCAAATCTGGCGCGCGCGCCAAAAGACAACGTGAACGGGCGAGGATAGCCTTATGCTGAACGATCAGGACCGGATCTTTACCAATATCTACGGCATGCATGACCGCACGCTGAAGGGCGCGCAGGCGCGCGGCCATTGGGATGGCACCGCCAATATCATCAAGAAAGGCCGCGAGTGGGTCGTTGACACGATGAAGGCTTCGGGCCTGCGCGGTCGTGGCGGCGCGGGTTTCCCGACCGGTTTGAAATGGTCCTTCATGCCCAAAGAAAGCGACGGGCGCCCGTCCTATTTGGTCATCAACGCGGATGAATCCGAACCGGGCACCTGTAAGGACCGCGAGATCATGCGCCATGATCCGCATACTTTGATCGAAGGGGCGTTGATTGCCTCTTTCGCGATGAATGCCAACACCTGCTATATCTATTTGCGCGGTGAATATATCCGCGAACGCGAGGCGCTGCAGGCGGCGATTGATGAATGTTATGACGCCGGTTTGATCGGCAAGAATGCTTCGAAATCCGGTTGGGATTTTGATGTCTTTTTGCACCATGGGGCGGGGGCTTATATTTGCGGCGAAGAAACCGCACTTTTGGAAAGCCTTGAGGGCAAAAAAGGCATGCCGCGGATGAAGCCGCCGTTTCCGGCGGGCGCGGGGCTTTATGGTTGCCCGACCACGGTGAACAATGTGGAGAGCATCGCGGTTGTGCCGACGATCTTGCGCCGCGGGGCAGAATGGTTTTCGGGTTTTGGTCGCGCCAATAACGCGGGCACGAAACTCTTTGCGATCTCGGGTCACGTCAACAACCCTTGCGTGGTTGAAGAGGCGATGTCGATTTCCTTTGAAGAGCTGATCGAGAAACATTGCGGCGGCATTCGCGGCGGTTGGGACAACCTCAAAGCGGTGATCCCCGGCGGCTCGTCCGTGCCATGCGTGCGCGGCGAAAATATGAAAGACGCGATCATGGATTTCGATTACCTGCGCGGCGAGCTGGGCTCTGGCCTCGGCACGGCGGCGGTGATCGTGATGGACAAAGAGACCGACATCATCAAAGCGATCTGGCGGTTGGCGAAGTTCTACAAGCACGAAAGTTGCGGCCAATGCACGCCGTGCCGTGAAGGCACCGGTTGGATGATGCGGGTGATGGAGCGTCTGGTCAAAGGCGAGGCAGATCCCGAAGAAATCGACATGTTGTGGGACGTGACCAAACAGGTCGAAGGCCACACGATTTGCGCGCTTGGCGATGCGGCGGCCTGGCCGATCCAAGGTCTTATTCGTAATTTCCGCGACGAGATCGAAGACCGCATCAAAGCCCAGAAAACCGGCCGCGTCAGCGCCGTGGCGGCAGAGTGATCACGGTGCGTCGTCCAGATCATCATAGTGCCAATGGGCATGCTGCGTGGCGGGCCGCGCCGGTCGCTCAAACGCGCCCATGTGCTGCGCGCGGCGTCGCATTGCAGGTTTGTGCGGAGGAGGCCTCATGAAATATGTGACGATCGCATCCGCGCTTTGCTGCGCAGTGGCTTTGTCCGGCTGCGCCTCGCCGTTCAAGAAAAACCGCACGGTTTTTGACGGGTGGAGCTATAAATCCAAGCTTGACGTGTCCAAGGACGATCCAGCGCAGCTGACGGTTTCGGTCGCAGTGACAGCCGAAACGTTGGCGGGCGGGCGCGAGGCGGTGCGTCACCGCGCCAACACGCATTGCATCAAACAATACGGCAGATCCGATGTCGCGTGGGAGATGTCCCCCGACGACGAAAACCCCAATATCGTCGATGGTATGTTGGTGGTGAAAGGGCGCTGTCTCGGATGGTAACTGTGTTGAAACATAAGGGCTTTTTGCGGCGCTATTGCATAACAATGCCGCAAACTCCCATCTGCAAGGCAGATGGCGGGCGCAAATCCCTGCGCGCCGCTGTGAGCCATGCAGGAGTTTCGACAATGCATATACTGACTTCATTGACCCTCGCCGTGAGCCTGACCCTTGCGACCGCTGCGGATGCGCGCGCGGATTTGCGCAGCGAAAGGGATATCAATGACGGGCTTTTGGCCATCGGCATTGCCGATGAGATCCGCAAGAATTGCGGCACGATCTCGGCGCGGATGATCAAAGCCTATCGCTATATGAAGACGCTTGAATCAACGGCGAAAACGCGCGGATATTCCGACGCGGAGATCGAAGCCTATGTGACAAGCAATGCCGAAAAGGCGAAAATGCGCAGCCGTGGCGAGGCTTACCTCAAGGCCAATGGCGTGGTGCGCGCCAATCCCGAAACCTTCTGCGATCTGGGCCACGCCGAGATCGCCAGCAATAGCCGTATCGGCGCTTTACTGAAAGCAAAGTGAGACCCCATGTCTGACCTACGCAAGATCATCATCGACGATAAAGAGATCGAAGTGGAAGGGGCGATGACCCTGATCCAAGCCTGTGAGCAAGCCGGCGTTGAAGTGCCGCGCTTTTGCTACCATGAGCGTCTGTCGATCGCCGGCAACTGCCGGATGTGCCTTGTCGAAGTGGTCGGCGGCCCGCCCAAACCGGCGGCCTCTTGCGCGATGCAGGTCAAGGATTTGCGCCCCGGTCCCGAAGGCCAAGCGCCGGTGGTGAAAACCAATTCGCCCATGGTCAAAAAGGCGCGCGAAGGGGTGATGGAGTTTATTCTTATCAACCACCCTCTCGATTGCCCGATTTGCGATCAAGGCGGCGAATGCGATTTGCAAGATCAAGCCATGGCCTATGGCATCTCCGAGACGCGGTTTAAAGAGCCCAAGCGCGCGGTTGATGATATCAACCTTGGCCCGCTTGTCGGGACGGCGATGACACGTTGCATTTCGTGCACACGTTGCGTGCGGTTCACCACCGAAGTCGCCGGGATCAACCAGATGGGCCAAACCGGGCGCGGCGAGGATAGCGAGATCGTCAGCTATCTTAACCAAACATTGGACAGCAACATGCAGGGCAATATCATTGACCTGTGCCCGGTGGGGGCGCTGACCTCGAAACCCTATGCGTTTACTGCGCGTCCGTGGGAATTGTCGAAGACCGAAACCATCGATGTGATGGACGCCCTCGGCTCGAACATCCGCGTTGATACCAAAGGCCGCGAAGTCATGCGGATTTTGCCGCGCAACCATGATGGCGTGAACGAGGAATGGATTTCCGACAAGACGCGTTTCGTATGGGACGGGTTGCGTCGCCAACGTCTGGACAAGCCCTACATTCGTGAAAACGGCAAGCTGCGCACCGCCACATGGGGCGAGGCTCTCGCCGCCGCCGCCGCCGCGATGACGGGTAAGAAAATCGCCGGTTTGGTCGGGGATCTGGTGCCGGTCGAAGCAGCCTATGCGTTGAAGCAGCTGGTTGAAGGATTGGATGGCAAGGTCGAATGCCGCACGGACGGGGCGAAATTGCCAATTGGCAATCGTTCGGGGTACGTGGGCACCGCATCGATCGAAGACATTGATGATGCGAAATACATCATGTTGATCGGGACCAATCCGCGCAATGAGGCGCCGGTGCTGAATGCGCGGATCCGCAAGGCGTGGTCGAACGGGGCGGATGTTGCCTTGATCGGCGAAGCGGCGGATCTGACCTATGATTACACGCATATGGGCACGGATCGCGCAGCGTTGGACAAGCTGACCAAACATGATTTTGGCGCAGTCAAAGACGTGCCATCCTTGGTGATCGTCGGGCAGGGCGCCTTGCGCGAAGCAGACGGCGCGGCGGTTTTGGCGGCGGCGATGGATGTGGTCGAAAAAATCAATGGCAAGCTTTTGGTTCTGCACACTGCTGCCGGCCGCGTCGGCGCGATGGATGTGGGTGCGGTCACCGAAGGCGGCATGGATGCGGCCATCGACGGGGCCGAGGTGATTTACAATCTTGGCGCGGACGAAGTCGAAATCGACGCCGGGGCCTTTGTCATCTATCAAGGCAGCCATGGCGATCGTGGCGCGCACCGGGCCGATATCATCTTGCCTGCGGCGGCTTATACCGAAGAAAACGGATTGTTTGTGAATACCGAAGGACGCCCGCAATTGTCGATGCGTGCCGGGTTCGCACCGGGTGACGCCAAGGAAAACTGGGCGATTTTGCGGGCGCTTTCGGCTGAGCTGGGCGAGGTCTTGCCCTATGACAGCCTCGCACAATTGCGTCAGGCCTTGATCGCGCAGCATCCGCACATTAAAGGCGTGGATGAAGTGGCTGAAAATGCGTGGGAAAAATTACCCGATGGGGTGCTCGGCAAGGCTGATTTCGTGTCCGCGATCAAGGATTTCTATCTGACCAACCCGATTGCCCGTGCTAGCCAGTTGATGGCAGAGCTGTCGCAAGGCGCCGCAGCACGCGGCGAGAAAACCTTGGCGGCCGAGTGACGGTTTCGGCCGACATAAAACCGGCACTGGTCGCTTGTGGGGTGTTGGCGCTTTTGGGGGCCTGCGCACCCGAGGGACAAGAGGTGTCGCGCGGCGCGGCTGTGCCGGAGTATTTGGGCATTGAGACCCAGCTTCTGGAGGGGGATTTGGTGAATTTCCAAGTCTCGATGAAGGGGGCAGGCGGGCGCGCCGATGTGGCGCGGTTTGCGGAATGTGCGGCGGCGCAATACACGCTGATCCGGGGCTACGGATTTGCGCGCCACTTGCGCACCAATGTGACCGAGCAGGGTGGTATATGGCGAGGGGATGCGATTTATACCATCTCGCCGGCGCTGCCCCGCGGATTGAAAACGATCGACGCGGAAGTCGTCGCTGCGCATTGCGCGGAAAATGGAATACCGGCGGTATGAGGACCTGATGGCTGACTTTTTTACCACGACCACCCTTGGAATGGGCCTCTTGATTGTAGGTCAGGTTCTTTTGATCGTTGTGCCGCTTTTGGTGGCGCTGGCGTTCTTGATGTATGCGGACCGGAAAATCTGGGCCGCTGTGCAAATGCGGCGCGGGCCCAATGTGGTTGGTGTCTTCGGCTTGATGCAAAGTTTTGCCGACTTCCTAAAGTATATCGTCAAAGAGGTGATCTTTCCGGCGGGGGCCGATCGCGTGGTATTCTTGCTTGCGCCGATGGTCAGCCTGGTTATGGCGCTCATCGCTTGGGCGGTGATCCCGTTCAATGATGGTTGGGTGTTGTCGAATATCAACGTCGCGATCCTTTATGTGATGGCGGTGTCCTCTTTGGAGGTTTACGGCGTGATCATGGGCGGTTGGGCGTCGAATTCGAAATACCCCTTCCTTGGCTCGCTGCGCTCTGCGGCGCAGATGATTTCTTACGAGGTGTCGATCGGCCTGATCATCATCGGCATCATCATCTCGACCGGCTCGATGAATTTCTCCGACATCGTCGGGGCACAAGAGGGGCGCTATGGCCTGTTCTCTTGGTATTGGTTGCCGCATTTCCCGATGCTCTTCCTCTTCCTGATCTCGGCTTTGGCGGAAACCAACCGTCCGCCGTTTGATCTTCCCGAAGCGGAATCCGAATTGGTGGCGGGCTATCAGGTGGAATATTCCTCGACGCCGTTCCTGTTGTTCATGATCGGTGAATTGGTCGCGGTTGTGTTGATGTGCGCGATGACCACCTTGCTGTTCTTTGGCGGCTGGCTGTCCCCGATCCCGGGCCTTCCCGATGGCATCTTGTGGATGATCGGTAAAATGCTCTTTGTGTTCTTCATCTTCTCGATGGTGAAGGCGATCACCCCGCGCTACCGCTATGACCAATTGATGCGGATCGGCTGGAAAGTCTTCCTGCCCATGTCCTTGGTCTGGGTCGTTTTGGTGGCCTTTCTTGCAAAATTTGAAGCCTTCGGCGGCGCTTATGCCCGCTGGGCGATTGGAGGCTGATCATGGCAAATGTTGATTACCGCCGCGCGGCCGGATATTTCCTGCTGACAGATTTCATCAAAGGCTTTCGCCTGGGGTTGAAATACTTTTTCTCCCCCAAGGCGACGTTGAACTATCCGCATGAGAAGGGGCCTTTGTCCCCGCGTTTTCGCGGTGAACATGCGTTGCGGCGCTATCCCAATGGCGAAGAACGTTGCATTGCTTGCAAGCTTTGCGAGGCGATCTGCCCTGCGCAAGCGATCACGATTGATGCCGAGCCGCGCGAGGACGGCTCGCGCCGCACCACACGTTATGACATCGATATGACCAAATGCATCTATTGCGGGTTCTGCCAAGAAGCGTGCCCCGTGGATGCGATTGTCGAAGGGCCGAATTTCGAATTTTCCACCGAGACCCGTGAAGAGCTGTTCTACGATAAGGATAAACTGCTTGCGAATGGCGAGCGTTGGGAAGCCGAGATCGCCCGCAATCTGGAAATGGATGCGCCTTACCGATGAGCCTTATTTCGCGTCATAATTGCGCAACTGCCTGTGCCCGCATCGCCTGTATTGGCCATGAGGTGAGCGGGCCGTGCCATAGGAAGGCGACAAGATGACCGGCAAGACCCCGTTTGAATTGATGATGGAACAGGCGCAGGAGATGGCGAAATCCTTCAATCCCGCGCTCGAGAGTTTTTCGCCCAAGGGGTTTGAAACCCTTTGGCCGACGATGCCAAAAGAGATGATGGAATTTGCTTTTGGCAAAGGCATGAGCAAAGACGGGCTGGACGCGAAAACCCGGCTTTTGCTGACCCTCGCGGGGCTGACGATGCAGGGCGCGCAAAGCGATACGCAGGTGCGCATGACCGTGCGCCACGCCATTGAGGCGGGCGCCACAAAAGAAGAGATCGCCGAGACCATCGCACAGATGTCGATGTTCGCAGGCATACCGGCTATGACCCGCGCAATGGACCTTGCGCGCGATGTGATGGCAGACAAAGAGGAAGACGAGACATGACGGTTGCGGCATTGGCCTTTTATCTATTCGCGATCTGTGCGGTTTTGGGCGGTCTGTTCACCGTCATCAGCCGCAATCCGGTGCATTCGGTGCTCTGGCTGATCCTGACCTTCCTGTCGGCGGCGGGCCTTTTTGTCCTGATGGGGGCAGAGTTCGTCGCGATGTTGTTGATCATCGTCTATGTCGGCGCGGTCGCGGTGTTGTTCTTGTTTGTGGTGATGATGCTGGATGTGGATTTTGCCGAACTCAGGGCCGGAATGTCGCAGTATATGCCATTGGCCTTGCTCATCGGGGTGGTGATCTTGATGCAATTCGGCATGGCCTTTGGCGTATGGGAAAGCGCCGAGGGGGCGCAGGCCGCGCGCGGCGCGGTGGCCCCGACCGATGTGGAAAACACCGCAGCTTTGGGCGCCTTGCTTTACGACAAATACTTTCTGCTGTTCCAGCTGTCGGGTTTGATTTTGTTGGTCGCCATGATCGGCGCGATCGTTTTGACCCTGCGTCACCGCAAGGATGTCAAACGCCAGAATGTGCTTGAACAGATGTGGCGCGATCCGGCGGAAGCGATGGAATTGAAAAACGTGAAACCGGGGCAGGGGCTTTGATGGAACTCAAAATCAAAACCGCACCAATGCACGCGATGATCTATGACCGCGAGGAAACGAAATGATCGGAATTGAACACTATCTGGCAGTCGCTGCCGCGCTTTTCGTGATCGGGATTTTCGGTCTGTTTTTGAACCGCAAGAACGTGATTATCCTGTTGATGAGCATCGAATTGATGCTGCTCGCAGTGAATATCAATCTGGTGGCTTTTTCTTGGTATCACGGCGATCTGGTGGGGCAGGTGTTCACCTTGTTCGTGCTCACGGTTGCCGCCGCCGAGGCCGCGATTGGCCTTGCGATCCTTGTGAGTTTCTTCCGCAACCGTGGCACCATCGCGGTTGAAGACGTCAATGTGATGAAGGGCTAAGAGACATGGTCACGACAATTCTTTTTGCGCCCCTCGTCGGGGCGATTATCGCGGGCTTTGGCTGGCGGACCATTGGCGAGAAGGGCGCGCAGTATCTGACCACCGGTCTGCTGTTTCTGGCCTGTCTGCTCTCGTGGATCACCTTCCTCGGCCTCGGGTCCGAAACCCAACACATCCATGTTCTTGACTTCATCCAATCGGGCACCTTGGAAACCTCTTGGGGGATCCGCCTTGATCGTTTGACGGCGATCATGTTGATCGTGGTCACCACCGTTTCGGCGCTCGTGCACCTTTATTCCTTGGGGTACATGGCGCATGACGACAATTGGGGCGAGGGCGAACATTACAAAGCGCGCTTCTTTGCCTATCTGTCGTTCTTCACCTTTGCGATGCTGATGCTGGTGACCTCTGACAACCTTGTGCAGATGTTCTTTGGCTGGGAAGGCGTCGGCGTTGCGTCTTATTTGCTTATCGGGTTCTACTACAAAAAACCCTCGGCCAATGCCGCCGCGATTAAAGCCTTTGTGGTCAACCGTGTAGGGGACTTCGGCTTTGCGCTTGGTATCTTTGGTCTGTTTTTCCTCACCGACAGCATCAAATTCGACGATATTTTTGCAGCGGGGCCTGCCTTGGCAGAAACGACCCTTCGGTTCCTTTGGACCGACTGGAACGCGGCCAACCTTCTGGCCTTCTTGCTCTTCATTGGTGCGATGGGGAAATCGGCGCAGCTGTTCTTGCACACATGGCTTCCCGACGCGATGGAAGGCCCGACGCCTGTTTCGGCTCTGATCCACGCGGCGACCATGGTGACGGCGGGGGTTTTCCTTGTCTGCCGCATGTCGCCCTTGATGGAATATGCGCCTGAAACCATGGCCTTTGTCACCTTCCTTGGCGCTTCGACGGCCTTTGTCGCGGCGACCATCGGATTGGTGCAAAATGATATCAAACGTGTCATCGCCTATTCGACCATGTCGCAGCTTGGCTATATGTTCGTGGCGGCGGGTGTTGGCGTCTATTCGGTGGCGATGTTCCACCTGCTGACACACGCGTTCTTCAAAGCAATGCTCTTCCTTGGCGCCGGTTCGGTGATCCACGCGATGCATCACGAGCAGGACATGCGCAACTATGGCAACCTGCGTAAAAAGATCCCCTATACATTCTGGGCGATGATGATCGGCACATTGGCGATCACCGGTGTTGGCATTCCGCTGACGACAATCGGGTTCGCCGGGTTCTTGTCGAAAGATGCCATCATCGAGAGCGCCTATGCCGGCACCAATGGCGGCTATGCCTTCTGGATGCTGGTTGTCGCGGCGTTGTTCACGTCCTTCTATAGCTGGCGTTTGATGTTCCTGACCTTCTACGGCAAGGCGCGCGGCGATAAGCATACCCATGAACATGCCCACGAAAGCCCGATGGTGATGTTGGTTCCGCTGGGGGTTCTGGCGCTTGGCGCGATTTTCTCCGGCATGGTGTTCTACGGCAGCTTCTTTGGCGATCATGATAAGATGAACCGCTTCTTCGGCATGCCCGCACATCATGCGGCGGATGCAGGTCACGGGGCAACGGACACCCACGGCGCAGCGGCAACAGACACCCACGCCGAGGTGGACACCCATGCCGAAGCCGCAGATCACGGCGCGGCGGACGATCATGCGGCCCCTGCCACAGATCATGCAAATGACCCGCACGCGGCGGTTATTGCCCACGGCACCGCACCGCAAGGCGCGATCTATATGTCGCCTGACAGCACGGTGATTGACGACGCGCACCATGCCCCGAAGTGGGTCAAGGTCAGCCCGTTTGTCGCGATGATCCTCGGTTTCCTGACGGCCTATTGGTTCTATATCGTGAACCCTGCCATGCCGAAGAAATTCGCCGATGCGCAGCGCCCGCTTTACCTGTTCCTGTTGAACAAATGGTATTTTGACGAAATCTACGATGCGATCTTCGTCAAACCTGCCATGGCGCTCGGACGGTTCTTGTGGAAGCGCGGTGATGAGAAAGTCATCGACGGCACATTGAACGGCGTTGCTTTGGGCATCGTGCCCTTCTTCACCCGCCTCGCGGGGCGGGCACAAACCGGCTATATCTTTACTTACGCATTCGCCATGGTCATCGGGATTGTTGTCCTGATCACATGGATGTCGCTCACCGGAGGGGCGGAATAATGGATAACCTTCTTTCCATCGTCACCTTCCTGCCGGCGCTTGCAGCGTTGATCCTTGCGGTGTTTTTGCGCGGCTCGGATGCGGCGGCCAATCGCAATGCGAAATGGGTGGCGCTTATCGCCACGGCGCTGACCTTCCTTGTCTCGCTGTTCATTCTGGCCGAATTCGATCCGGCGAATACCGGGTTTCAATTCGTCGAAGAACGCGCATGGGTTGCGGGTTTGAAATATAAAATGGGCGTTGACGGTATTTCGGTGCTGTTTGTATTGCTCACGACCTTCATGATGCCCTTGGTCATCGCAGCGAGCTGGAATGTAGAGACGCGCGTCAAAGAATATATGATCGCCTTCCTGCTTTTGGAAACGCTGATGCTTGGCGTGTTCATGGCGCTGGATCTGGTGCTCTTCTATGTCTTCTTCGAAGCGGGCCTTATTCCGATGTTCCTGATCATCGGTATTTGGGGTGGTGCGAACCGGATTTATGCCTCGTTCAAATTCTTCCTCTATACGTTCCTCGGATCGGTTTTGATGCTTGTGGCGATGGTGGCGATGTATGCGGATGCCGGCACGACCGACATTCCGACGCTTCTGACCCATCAATTTGGATCGGAAACCTTCAGCCTCTTCGGGATGCAGATTGTCGGCGGTATGCAAACCTTGCTGTTCCTCGCGTTCTTCGCCTCTCTGGCGGTGAAAATGCCGATGTGGCCGGTGCATACGTGGCTTCCTGACGCGCACGTGCAGGCCCCGACCGCAGGTTCGGTGGTTCTGGCGGCGATCTTGTTGAAGATGGGCGGCTATGGCTTCTTGCGGTTCTCGCTGCCGATGTTCCCGATTGCGTCGGATCTGCTTGCGCCGATGGTGTTTTGGCTGTCTGCGATTGCCATCGTCTACACATCGCTCGTGGCGCTTGTGCAAGAGGATATGAAAAAGCTCATCGCCTATAGTTCTGTTGCTCACATGGGGTATGTGACCATGGGGATTTTCGCCGCCAACCAACAAGGTGTGGATGGTGCGATCTTCCAAATGATCTCCCACGGCTTTATCTCGGGTGCGCTGTTCCTTTGCGTGGGCGTGATCTATGACCGGATGCACACCCGTGAGATCGACGCCTATGGCGGGTTGGTGAACCGGATGCCGGCCTATGCGTTGATCTTCATGTTCTTCACCATGGCGAACGTCGGCCTGCCGGGCACTTCGGGGTTCATTGGCGAATTTCTTGTCTTGATGGGGATTTTCCAGGTCAACACATGGGTTGCTGTTGTGGCGGCTTCGGGTGTGATCTTCTCGGCCTGCTATGCACTGTGGCTCTATCGCCGCGTGATGCTGGGCGATCTGATCAAGGAAAGCCTCAAAACCATCCGTGACATGACTTCGCGCGAAAAGGCGATCTTTGCGCCGCTCGTCGTCATGACGCTCTTGCTCGGGGTGTATCCCGCGCTTGTCACCGACATCATCGGCCCCTCGGTTGAGGCGCTGGTATCCAATATTGACACGGCTCTTGCCCACGCCCCTGCGGCTGGCATGACCGCGTCCCACTGACGGGAGCCCTGAGATATGATCCAGGCTGATCTGAACACAATCGCGCCGGAAATTATTCTGTCGATCTATGCCATGGTGGCATTGGTCGGGGCGGTCTACACCGGTAAGGACAAGATCGCCGGGCCGCTCGTCTGGCTGACGGCAGGGCTGTTTGTTTTGCTGGCGGCATGGATCGGCCTTGGCAGCGGCGGCACGCATGACGCCTTTGGCGGCATGTTCAAAGACGATGCCTTCGCCCGTTTCGCCAAAGTGACAATTCTGGTGTCCGGCGCTGCGGTTCTGGTCATGGGCCAAGACTATATGTCCCGCCGCAATTTGCTACGGTTTGAGTATCCGGTTTTGGTGTCCTTGTCGGTTGTCGGCATGATGATGATGGTGTCGGCCGGTGATTTGATGGCGCTTTACATGGGCTTGGAGCTGCAATCTCTAGCGCTTTATGTGGTGGCGTCTTTGCGCCGCGACAGCGTAAGATCCACCGAAGCGGGGATGAAGTATTTCGTTCTTGGCGCGTTGAGTTCGGGCCTGTTGCTTTACGGTGCCTCGCTCACCTACGGCTATGCGGGGACAACATTGTTCTCCGGTATCATTGATGCGGCCAGCGGTAATGCGCCTTTGGGGCTGTTGTTTGGGCTTGTCTTTGTCACGGCGGGCCTTGCGTTCAAAGTCTCTGCCGTGCCGTTCCACATGTGGACGCCGGACGTCTATGAGGGGGCGCCGACCCCGATCACCGCGTTTTTCGCCACCGCCCCGAAAATGGCAGCGATGGCCTTGTTGGCGCGGGTCTTGCATGATGCCTTTGGCGGCGTTGTTGGCGATTGGCAGCAAATCATCGCGCTTATGGCGGTGTTGTCGATGTTCCTCGGCGCCGTGGCGGCAATCGGACAAACCAACATCAAACGTCTGATGGCCTATTCCTCGATCGCCCATATGGGGTTTGCCCTGATGGGCCTCGCGGCGGGCACGGCTTTTGGCGTGCAAGCCTTGCTGATCTATATGGTGATCTACGTGACGATGAATGTCGGCACCTTTGCTTTCATCCTGACGATGGAGCGCGACGGCGAGCCGGTCACCGATATCGCCAGCCTCAATCTGTTTGCCCGCGCCCATCCGGGTCGGGCAATGGCGGTGCTGTTCTTGATGTTCTCATTGGCAGGCGTGCCGCCGTTCCTCGGGTTCTTCGGTAAATTCTATGTGCTGCGCGCCGCCTATGACGCGGGTCTGGGATGGCTCGCGGTGGCCGGTGTGATCGCTTCGGTGATTGGTGCGTTCTATTATCTTCGCATTGTCTACTACATGTATTTCGGCGAAGAGGGCGCGCATCTCGATACGAACAAATCGCCCATTTTGTGGGGTTTTCTGGTCGCCACTGCTGCTGTGATGCTCATTGGTTCGGCATGGATGTTCGGGGTTGAGGGCGCGGCAGAGGCGGCGGCGGCAACTCTTGTCAACTGATCATACTCCGCCGGAGATCGAAATACCCGCAGGGCCGGATTGGCCCGTCGGTTACGGGCGGCGCATTCTGGCACAGGTCGACAGCACCAATGCCGAAGCCGCCCGCATCGCGCCCGAAATTTCTGGTCCCGAATGGATTCTTGCCAAATCCCAATCCTCCGCGCGCGGACGACGCGGACGCGCGTGGTCCATGCCGGCGGGTAACTTTGCCGCGACCTTGGTCATGCGCCCCACCGAGTCCCCTGATCAGGTCGCCCTGCGCAGCTTTATCGCGGCGGTGGCTTTGGACGAAGCATTCTGCGCCGCGACAGGGCGCAGCGATCTCTTTGCTTTGAAATGGCCGAATGATGTGCTGTTGAAAGGCGGCAAGGTTGCGGGGATTTTGCTCGAAAGCGCGGGCGCGGCAGGGGGCACCGTGTCGCATATCGCGATCGGTATTGGCATCAATCTTGCAGAAGCCCCCAATACGGGTCAGGTGGAAGAAGGCGCAGTGCGCCCCGTCAGTCTTGCCGCTGAAACCGGAACGCGGATCACGCCCGAAGCATTCTTGACGTTGCTCGCCGCCTCTTATGCCCGGTTCGAACAACGGTTTCGTGATTACGGGTTCGAACCGATCCGCCGCGCATGGCTTGCACGTGCGGCACGGCTTGGTGAAGAGATCACCGCCCGGACCATGCGGCATGAACAAAAGGGCCGCTTCGAGACGGTGGACGCCGCCGGCAATCTTGTTCTATCCACAGACACCGGTCGCCACACCATCGCGGCGGCCGAGGTATTCTTCTGACGGGAGGGCGCGCGCCCATGCTTTTGGCCATCGATTGCGGCAACACCAATACGGTTTTCTCGATATGGGACGGCGAACAATTTCTGTGCACCATGCGCACAGCGACGGATCAACGCCGCACCGCCGATCAGTATTTCGTATGGCTCTCGACGCTGCTCAGCCATCACAAGATCACAATGGATATCAATGCGGTGATCATCTCATCGACGGTGCCGCGGGTGGTGTTCAACTTGCGGGTGCTGTCTGACCGTTATTTTGGCTGTCGGCCTTTGGTGGTGGGCAAGCCCGAATGTGCCCTGCCGGTGGGCATGCGCGTGGATGCGGGAACGACCGTGGGGCCGGACCGGTTGGTTAATACCGTGGCGGGATATGACCGTCATGGTGGGGATTTGATCATCGTGGATTTCGGCACGGCGACAACATTTGATGTGGCGGATCAGGACGGTGCCTATATTGGCGGAGCGATCGCGCCGGGGGTGAACCTGTCCTTGCGGGCGCTGCACGAAGCCGCCGCAGCGTTGCCACATGTAGATGTGACAAAGCCCGCGCGTGTGATAGGAACCAACACAATCGATTGTATGCAATCGGGTGTCTTTTGGGGCTATGTCGGCCTCGTGAATGGCATCTGCGAACAGATCAAGGCGGAGTTCAGCCGCCCGATGAAAGTTATATCAACAGGCGGGCTGGCGCCATTATTCCAGCAGGGGCATGCGTTATTCGATGCCTTTGAAGATGACCTAACCATGCACGGATTGACCGTGATTTACGAATATAACAAGGAAAAATAACCGCTTATGAGCAGTGAACGTTTTATCTATCTTCCCCTCGGCGGGGCGGGTGAAATTGGCATGAATGCCTATGTCTATGGCTACGGGAAACCCGATGAGGAACGCTTGATCCTTGTCGATTTGGGCGTTGCCTTTCCCGATATGGACGGCACGCCGGGGGTCGATTTGATCTTGCCGGATATCAAATGGCTTGAGGAACGCAAAAACCGTCTTGAGGCGGTGTTCATCACCCACGCGCATGAAGATCACATCGGTGCGGTGGGCCATTTGTATGAACGCCTCGGCGCGCCGATCTATGCGCGGCCCTTTACCGCCAATCTGGCACGCGGCAAGTTGGCCGAATATGGCATTGCCGAAAAGGCCGTGCGGATTGCGGGCACTTGGCCGGAAACCGTTAAAACCGGCCCCTTTACCGTTGGTTTCGTGCCGATCTCGCATTCGATCCCTGAAAGCGCCGGGTTGGCGATTGACACGCCTGCGGGCCGTGTGATCCATACCGGCGATTTCAAATTGGACGAAACGCCTATCGTTGGCGAAGCCTTCGATCCCGATCTTTGGGCCGATGTGGCCAAAGATGGCGTCAAGGCGATGATCTGCGATTCGACGAATGTCTTCTCGCCCCATGCGGGCCGCAGCGAAGTGTCGGTTGGGCCCGAGATCATCAAAATGGTGGCGGATGCGTCCGGCATGGTGGTCGCCACGACGTTCGCGTCGAATGTGGCGCGGGTCAAAACATTGGCCGACGCAGGCGTCGCAGCGGGGCGGTCGATTTGCCTGTTGGGCCGTGCGATGCGCCGGATGGTCGAGGCGTCGATTGAAACCGGGGTGCTTAAGGATTTCCCGACGGTGATCCCGCCCGAGGACGTCAATTCCATGCCGCGCGAGAATGTCATGCTTTTGGTCACCGGAAGCCAGGGGGAGCGCCGCGCTGCCTCGGCGCAGTTGGCCAACGGCAAATATATGGGGATTACCTTGAAAGAGGGCGATACCTTCTTGTTCAGCTCGAAAACCATTCCGGGCAACGAGAAGGGCGTTATTCGCATCATCAATATGTTCTCCGAAAAAGGCGTGGATGTCGTCGATGAAAACAGTGGCGGGCATTATCATGTCTCGGGGCACGCCAACCGCCCGGATCTGGAACGGATGCAAGAGATCGTGAACCCGCAGGTGGTGATCCCGATGCATGGGGAACACCGGCATTTGCGCGAGCATGTGAAATTGTCGCAAAGCAAAGGCCGTGCGTCGATTTTGGCGGTGAATGGCATGATGATCGACCTGTCGGGCAATGCGCCCAAAGTGGCCGAATATATCGAAACCGGCCGCACCTATTTGGATGGCTCGGTGCAGATCGGGGCGCTCGATGGCATTGTGCGCGACCGGATTCGTATGGCGCTCAACGGGCATGTGATGGTCAACGTCATTATTGACGAAGAGGACCAACCGCTTGGCGATGCATGGGTCGAAATCATGGGATTGGCCGAAACCGGCCGCAGCCGTGCGCCATTGCAAGACGTGCTCGAAGAAGATCTGAGCCAGTTTTTGGGTCGGGCCAACGCCAAGACCCTGCGCGATGACGTGCGCTTGGAAAAAGAGTTGCGGACGTTGACGCGCAAATCGACTCAAAGCGAGATTGGCAAAAAACCCGAGGTCACCGTGGTGATCAGCCGTCTAAGCGCCTAGCAGCGGGTCATTGCAGTCATGAAAAAGGGCCGTAGGTGGATCACACCTGCGGCCCTTTGCGGTTTCGGTGTTGATTTTACAATGAGATCGGGGCAACGCCTGACGTGGTTTTCACCTTGTTGCGCCGTCTGCGGTGCACATGCGTTCGGGGAAATGCAAAACGCCCCCGCAACAATGCGGAGGCGTCGAAATATTACCAGAGTTCAAGTTGACGTTATGAGGTGCGGCGCTCATCAAAGCTGAATTCGATGAACGAGGGCATATGCCCGCCCATTCCGACGACACGATTGTTGTCGCGTCCTCCACCGTCATTGTCATTCGAGCGCGACCGCCCGCGTCCACCCCGGCTGCGGCGTGGTTTTTCTTCGGCTGCGGCGGATGTGTTCTCTTCCGGCGCTGCAGGGGCGGCGTCTTGCTGTGGAGCGTCGCTGGCATCGCTGGTCGTTGTTGTTACTGCGGCCTCGGGCGCCTCTGCCGGCGCGGCGGCCTCTGCGGTGGTGGTGTCGTCCTCTTTACGCATGCGACCACGCCCGCCGCGGGTGCGGCGGCGGGGTTTGGTTTCACCATCTTTTTCGCCCTCTGCTGCTTGGGCGGCCGCGCTTTGCGCATTGGTGGGTTGCGCTTCGCCTGCTTCATCGCCGCCGGGTTGCTCATCGGCGGTGTCGGCCGGTGTTGTGGCGGCGGGCGTTTCTTCGGAGGGCGTTTCGGGTTTGGCGTCCTTTTGCGGTTGCAGCGCGCCGGGAATGGCAAGACGCGGGATCGTGCTTTGCACAAGACGTTCAACATCTTCGAAGTTTTTCTCGTCACGCGGGACGCAAATCATGATGGCAGTGCCGTCTTTACCGGCGCGGCCGGTGCGACCGATGCGGTGGACGTAATCTTCGGCGTGGCTTGGCACATCGAAGTTGAACACATGGCTGACGTTCGGGATGTCGAGCCCGCGCGCGGCCACATCCGAGGCCACAAGGAAGCGCAGCGTGCCGTCGCGGAAGGCATCCAACGTGCGCATCCGTGCCGATTGCTCCAGGTCGCCATGGATCGGCGCGGCGTCGAGGCCGTATTTTTTCATCGATTTTGCAACCGCATCCACGTCCAGTTTGCGATTGCAGAAGATGATCGCGTTGCGGCATTTGTCGCCTTCGGATTCGATCAGGTCACGCAACAACTTGCGCTTTTCGCTGGCTTCGCGGTCTTTACGCGAGGCTTTGAACATGACTACGCCTTGGGTGATATTTTCCGATGCGGTGGCTTGGCGCGCCACTTCGATGCGGGCCGGTGCCGAGAGGAAAGTATTGGTGATCCGCTCGATTTCCGGCGCCATCGTGGCCGAGAAAAACAGGGTTTGGCGGGTGAAGGGCGTCAGCGAGAAGATGCGTTCGATATCGGGGATGAACCCCATGTCGAGCATCCGGTCAGCTTCGTCCACCACCATGATCTGCACGCCGGTCAGCAACAATTTGCCGCGTTCGAAATGGTCGAGAAGCCGGCCGGGGGTGGCAATCAGAACGTCAACGCCGCGATCGATCAATTGGTCTTGCTCTTTGAACGAGACACCGCCGATGAGCAGAGCTTTGGTCAGCTTGAGATGCTTGGTGTAGGTGTCGAAGTTTTCAGCCACCTGCGCGGCCAATTCGCGGGTCGGGCAAAGCACAAGGCTGCGCGGCATACGGGCGCGGGCGCGGCCCCGGGCCAGCATCGTAATCATCGGCAGCGTGAAGCTGGCGGTTTTGCCGGTGCCGGTTTGCGCGATGCCAAGCACGTCCTTGCCTTCGAGAGCCGGGGGAATCGCACCCGCTTGGATCGGCGTGGGGCTTTCATAGCCAGCCTCGGCGATGGCTTTGAGGACCTTGGGGTTTAGATTGAGATCAGTAAATTTTGTCATGCTTATCCGTGGTTTGCGGACATAGCTTGGCCCGCACATCTATCTGGGGTCAGGCCCCTTTGGCCCAGTGGTTATCCACATCTTGCGACCCACGGCGCAGATGTAGCGAAAAGTCGCGCGAGGGTCAATGATCACAAGGGTTTGGCTGATATGCACGGATGTGGCGCTGCGGTGGCGGGATCGTGCGGGGCATGTTTGCGCCTCCGGCGGGGATATTTTCAGAAAGCAGAAAGGTGCAGAGCGGCCCCGCAGGGCGGCGCTGCGTTGGCAGGGAGAGGCGGGCAGCTCAGGCGCGCGGGAAATGGCGGGCGCGTTTGGCGGGCAGGTCCAGTGCAATGCTGCGCAGATGGCCCTTGCGGTCGAGCGCGGCGCGCAAATCCGGGGTGGCCAGGCAGACTTCATTGAAAAATGCGCGCAGCCCGTCTTCGCCCTCAGCGTCGAGAATGGTGGTGAAAAGCTGGTGCAGGTTCAATCCGGTGCCGTCTTTGGCGGTGTTTGCCGACAATTCGTCACGGTAGCTGCCTTTGGCGTGGCGGTAACGGAAGGCGGCACGAAAGTTGGCCCAGTTTTTCGCATGCAGATGGCACAGTTCGGTCTCTTCGAGAATAACCAGTCCGGGATTGGTATCCTGACCGAGGAAAACGTTGTGGATACGGATTTTAAGCCCGTCGATGCCGGTGCGGATAAAGAGTTTTCCCATGGCGTGGCTGAGATAGCCGCCGTTGAGATATGTGCCATAGGTCGGGTAGAGTTTGGCGGTTTGCTTGAGGCGGGATTGACGGTTGCGGGCGCAGGATTTGAACCATGTGATCCCGTCGGGCGCGTTCTGACCTTCGCTGCTGAGTGCTTCAATCGGCCAGACGCGGGCGCAGGACGCCGATTGCGGCAGATCGGCCAGTTGCGCACCGAGATCGCGGGAGGGCCAGAGAAATTCATCAACGTCGATATGGGTGATGAAATCGACCTCATGCGCCTTTTTCGTGTAGGCATTCATCACATTGGCGGTTTGGCGCACCTGATGTTTCTCGGGGCGGGTGCCATGGCGACGCCAATAGGTTTCATCGGTTTGGGTGACACGGATTTTTGGATGCGCCTTAAGCGCGGCATTGGCTTCGGGGTTTTCATCGTCGAGATACAGGTAAAGCCGGTGCGCCCCCAGATCGAGATGATGCGCGGCAAAGGCGAGAATGTCCTCGGTCGGCGCTTTGATCGTCGAAACGACGGCCCATTTGGCGGCGGGGTGTGGCATGTCAGGCATCGGTGCGGGCCTTGTCAGAGGGACGATTGGCGGGATCGGGGAATGTGTCGCGGCGCAGCGCATCAAGGTGCAAATCGCGGGTCAAAAGCATATCATGCCTGCGCAGGGCGGCGATCAAGTCGGGGCGGGCTTCGCAGACTTCGCGGAAGAACCCGCGCATCGGATGATCGGGGTCATTTTCCGGATCATGGCCTTGGGTCAATACATCAAAGATATCCGCCAGACGGAAATTCTTGCTGTTGCGTTTGCGGTAACTGCCATGGGTCATGCGAAAGGCAATGTGGCGCTCGAAGACCGGCCAACTGGGCGCGTGGGCGTGACCGATAAAGAGATCGTTAGAGGACAGACGGCCAAGTGTTGGCACGCCGTCTTCAAACAGCATATGAATGCCGAGACGGGCGTTGGCGATGCCGGTGCGGGCAAAGATTTTGCCGCCCAGATGGCTGATGAACCCACCGCGTAGATGTGCCCCGAAATTCGGGTATAGATCTTCGAGCACGGATTTATCCTGTCCTGCGCTGACCGGTTTGAGTTTGAAATGGCGCGGGCCGCTAAGCCCGCCAATTCCCTTTGCCGGGGCGGTTCCGCCGCCCTCGGGCGCAAGCATTTCCGCAGGGCGCATGACCAGAGCTGTGGCCGTGTCGGGTAGGGAGGCCAGGAGGGCCGCGACATCGGGGCGAGCGGTGTCGTCGGCACCGGCACCGCGTTCGAGGATAAATTCGTCCATATCAATATGGGCGATCCAGTCGAGCGGCGCAGAGGCCGCGCCGTTCACACCGTCCGTGCCGTCAAGAGGACAATGAGCGCGGGCATAGCTGCGCGTGGCGTTATGAGCCTGGCGCAGCTGATGTTGTTTAGGGCGACGGCCTATTGTGCTGTCGCGCCAATAGGAGCTGTCGCAGGCGGTTACATGAAGGCGCGGATCGGTGGTCAGGGCGCGCAGGGTGCTCGCGCGCGGGGCATCGAGGTAAATCTCGATCCGCGCCGCCCCGAGCGCGAGATGGTAGGCGGCAAAGCGTTGCATATCGCGCAGCGGGCCTTTGAGGGTCGTGACGATGCCCCAACGGGGGGGCGGGACGGGCGCGGCGGGCATGAATTAGTCTTTCGGCTGGCGTGCTGGGTGCCGTGTGGGGCCCGTGTCGTCGGCAGCAAGGCGTGCCGCAGCTTTTTCGGCGATTTCCGCAAGGTCGGGCGCGGGGGATTCGGCGGCGGCCTCTTCGGCTTCGACCGCGGCATCATAGGCGGCCATCAAGGCACGGCGTTTGGCGCTCCGCGAGGCTCGCATCTCGACCAATTGGGTCCGCATCATCCGCATCCGCCGGAACACATTGCGCGTGTCTTTGTTGAGCATTTCAAGCAGGTTCTGCGCCAGTGGCCGGATAACCTCATCCTCTTCGGCATCCACCCAAAGACGCCCCAACAGAGCCACATCCAGCCCACCGTTAACGATGGAATAGGTGTCCATTTCCAAGGGCAGCCGCCCCCGAACTTGGGTTTTCGTGCTGTGGGGTTGTTTGGGTTTGGCACCCGAATAAAGCCGCTCGCTCTCATAAAGCTTCATGGTGTTTAGCAAGACCGACAGTCCAAGGCCCGAACGCCGTTGGCCTTCGGTTAGTCCATGTTCGGAAAACGTCGTGATTGCAGAGACTTGCCAGCGTGCATTCAAGTGTTCGAGCAGCAGATCGCTATGTTCTGTCCAAAGTCGCACAAACAGTGCGGCGCAATGGGGCGGCTGGCTTTCTTTGCGCAGATGCGCAATCAGCATTGCGTGCAAATGGCACAGCATGGGCAAGCCTTTCAGCTCGCGGGCCAGAGCGCGGTATTTGGTGGCATATCCGCTGCGGCTGGATTTGATTTCGGGCGGTACTTTCCCAATGATTTCTGTGCAATAGGGCGCAAGGTTCACATCGAGTGGCGGAAGGGATTCGCCCTCGCCATAGCTTATCGGCGCCCGGCGTTTGTCCAATAGCGCCAGCATTGCCGGATATCCGCCCTCATAGGTCACATGTTGCGGCATCGCGGTGTTCGGGGGCTCCGCTTCCTCGTCGTTCAGGCTTTCTTCGATCAATGTGGTCAGCGCCTTTGTGTCCGAAATGGCGGCCGGACCGGCGGGAGGAGGAGCCGCAGCGGTTTTCGCGGCTTTTTTGGCGGCGGCTTCGGCGGCCTCTAAGGCATCCCAACGGGCGCGTTGTTCGGCGCGTTCGGTCAAAATCTGATCCATGTCGATACCGGCCTCGGCATGACGGGCATCGCGGGTCTCGCGCAGGGCGCCGGCCAGATCACGCACCCACTCAGCGGCGGGCGCGGCATCCGAAGTGGCCGCAGAAGCCGCATCGGTCGGGGCCGAGGGTTTGATCGGTGTCGCGCACATAGTGCAAGAATGCCGCCCCGCGCGCGGCCGCGCAAGGATAAGCCGCATCTGTGGTTGACCAAAGGCAAAGGACGCGGCGCGTAAACCACACCTATTGCCGCGCCGACAAGATTGCGCCGCCCGTCAGACCATCATCTCTTTGGTCGCGGTCAATCGCACATCGGGGTAATCACGGTCAACGCGGTCGATATCCCATTGCAAACGGGTCAGATAAACAATGTCGCCGTCATGGTCATTTGCGATATGCTGTTTGTTGGCATCTACAAATTTTTCAACGGCTTGTCGGTCGCCGTTCACCCATCTGGCAGAGGTGAATTGCGAATTTTCGAACCGCACCGGAAGCCCGTATTCCAATTCGATCCGGCTGGCGAGGACTTCGAATTGCAACGCGCCGACAACCCCGACGATAAAGCCCGACCCGATGGCGGGTTTGAACACCTTTGCCGCGCCTTCTTCGGCAAATTGCATCAAAGCTTTCTCAAGATGTTTGGCCTTGAGCGGATCATTGGCGCGCACGGTTTGCAACAGTTCGGGCGCAAACGATGGAATGCCGGCGACGCGGATCGCTTCGCCCTCGGTCAACGTGTCGCCGATGCGCAATTGTCCGTGGTTGGGGATGCCGATGATGTCACCGGCCCATCCTTCTTCGGCCAATTCGCGGTCCGACGCGAGGAACAGCACCGGATTGGAAATCGTCATCGGTTTTTTGCTGCGCACATGGGTCAATTTCATGCCGCGTTTGAAGTGTCCCGAGGCGAGCCGCACAAAGGCGACGCGGTCGCGGTGTTTGGGGTCCATGTTGGCTTGGACCTTGAAGACAAATCCGGAAACCTTTGTTTCTTCAGGGGAAATCATTCGGGGTTCGGCACGTTGCGGTTGGGGTTCGGGGCCGTATTCGGCGATGCCGTCCATCAATTCCTTGACGCCGAAGCTGTTGATTGCAGAGCCGAACCAGATCGGGGTCATATGACCTTCGAGTACCGATTGCGGGTCCAATGTGGGGAGCAATTCTCGCGCCATCTCAACCTCTTCGCGCAGTTGCGCGAGCAGGTGTTCCGGGACGTGTTGCTCCAACAGCGGATCGTCGAGGCCCTTGATCTCGATGCTGTCTGCAACGCGGTTCCGGTCGGCGCGGTCCATCAATTCAAGCCGGTCATGGAGCATGTCATAGCAGCCCATGAAATCTTGTCCGACGCCGATGGGCCAAGAGGCCGGCGTCACATCAATGGCGAGGTTCTCTTGAATTTCATCGATAATATCAAACGTATCGCGGCTTTCCCTGTCCATTTTGTTACAAAAGGTCAGGATCGGCAAATCGCGCAGGCGGCAAACCTCGAACAGTTTTTGCGTCTGGCTTTCCACGCCCTTCGCGCCGTCGATCACCATGACCGCCGCATCCACCGCCGTCAGGGTGCGGTAAGTGTCTTCGGAGAAATCCGAGTGGCCCGGCGTGTCGACAAGGTTAAAGCGGAAGGTTTTGAAATCAAACGACATCGCCGAGGCGGAGACAGAGATGCCGCGGTCTTTTTCCATCTGCATGAAATCCGAACGCGTGCGCCGTGCCTCGCCCTTGGCGCGGACCTGTCCGGCCATCTGGATCGCGCCACCAAAGAGCAAGAATTTCTCGGTCAAAGTGGTTTTGCCCGCATCAGGATGCGAAATGATCGCAAAGGTGCGACGGCGCGCAATCTCTGGCGGCAAGGCGGGGCGGTTGGAAGCGATATCTAGCATGTGGCGCATATAGCCGCGCGCGCGCGGCGGCGCAATATGGGTTGGCGCAGGCCTACCGCGTCGAGGCGCGTCTTAAGATCTCGGCGGCGTCGGGGCGGTCGAGGAGGGTTTCGCTGACTTCGAGCCCGCTGAGGCCGGAGCTTTCGTGGTTGGGGCCAAGCAGTTTTTCGGTCAAGCCCTCGGGCAATGCGGGCCGTGTGCGCGTATCAACAAGCAGGGTTTCTGCGGCGATGCCTTCGGCATAGACAATTTGATGGCGGTCGAAAAGCAGTTGGAAATAATCAACAAACCCGCCGTCTTGGCGGATCACGCTGTCGCCGTTGACCAAATGGCGCGCCTTGACCAACAATTCACTGCGCCCCGCGCCCAATTGATCGGAGCGTTGGTAGATAAACAGGCGGTGATCGGGGCTGAGCGTCAGGTCGTTTTCATTGTTGAGCGCGCCGGCCGCAATCACAATCGGGGCGAATTCGCCCACGGCGCGCACGGTGGTTTGGCCGATCCATCGGATCGGTTGCGCGCCATCATCGCGGGTCAAAACCATATCGCCCACGGTCAGGTTTTCGATCGGCACCTGCGCGCCAGAGGCCAATGTCACATGGGTGCCGCGCGCAAAGGAGGAACAAGCGACTTCGGCAAATTTGGCGCGCGCCGCGTCTTGGTTGATCCCGACAATGCGATAGTCGGTTTTGCTGGCCAGTGGCGCAAGCGGCAATCCGTATATCTCGTTGATGTCACCGTCGTCGTCGACTTCGACCAAAACGATCACTTCGGTGGTTGAACCGTCGTTTCCCATCAAGGTCACACAGCAATCCAGATGCAGCACCGCGCCTTCGGTGCCAAGCGCGGTGCCGTTGGCGATGTGAAACGGACCTGCGTCGCTGGCGATGATGGTCAGGCGCTCCATCTTGGCGTCTTCGGCGATTTGGTAGGTGTCGTCGAGCATCAGTTCAGAGGCAAAAGACAGCGCATCGCCCATATTAACCCCGTGGCTGGCGCAAAACGCACCGCTGCGAAACACCGGAATGGATTGGGCGGGTTTGGCGATGTTGGATGCGGTTTGGGTCATGGTGATTTGCGTATGCTCTGTTTTGCCGGTTTTGGCTACGGCATTTGCTCCTGAGTACGATAGGATTGTGGCGGCATCGGGTCAATCGGTCGGCGTTTTGCTGGCGTTCGAAGCGCGGCTGGTGCAAGTTGCCGCCTGATATAGGGCGAGACCGCCAAGCAGACAAAGGAGATGCACGATGGATTTAGGGATCAAGGGCAAAAGGGCGTTGGTCTGCGCTTCGTCAAAGGGGCTGGGCCTTGGCTGTGCCGAGGCTTTGGCGCAAGCGGGCGTTGATTTGGTGATGAATGCGCGCGGCGCAGAAGCACTGGACGCGTCGGCGGAAGAGATTCGCAACGCTCATGGCGTCGAGGTGATCACCGTGGTGGCCGATATTGCCACGCCCGAAGGGCAGGCAGACGTGATCAAAGCCGCTCAGGGCGTTGATATCCTTGTGACAAATGCGGGTGGGCCACCTCCTGGTATGTGGTCGGATTGGCAACGCGAGGATTTCATCAAGGCGCTCGACGCGAATATGCTGGCTCCGATAGCCTTGATGAAGGCGCTCATGCCGGCGATGATCGATAAAGGGTGGGGCCGTGTGGTGAACATCACTTCGCAAGCGGTCAAAGCCCCGATTGCGGTGCTTGGCCTGTCCAATTCGGCACGTGTCGGGTTGACCGGATATGTCGCGGGCACCTCGCGGCAGGTGGCCGGATCGGGCGTGACGATCAACAACATGTTGCCGGGAATGCATGCGACCGATCGGGCAGCGTCTTTGGACGAGGGTGTCGCCGAAGCGCAAGGCATCTCGCTGGAAGCTGCCAAGGCGCAGCGGGTGGCCGCGATCCCGGCCGGGCGCTATGGCACGCGGCAGGAATTTGGCGCAACCTGTGCCTTTTTGTGCTCGCAGCATGCCGGGTTCATTGTCGGGCAGAATATCTTGCTGGATGGTGGGGCGACCAACGCGACGTTGTAGGGCGGGTTCGGCCCTGTGCGCGGGCGCAATGCCCGGTTTGAAACGTCTTTATGAGCCTTGGCAAAGCGCCTCACGCTATCACAACTGCGTGGGGCGCTTTGTTTTTATTGGTGGTGGCGCGCGCGGACCGCTAGCCAAGTGCAAAGCCGCTGCTGCGGTGACGCATTGAAAGGGACGACATGCACGCTATTGCCATCATTTCGATTTTCGCGGCGATCGTCGCTGCCAGCCTTTTGGCTGCACCGCGCCGCGCAAGCGTAGAGGGGTTCTTTGGCGGCCGGACTGCGCAGGGGCGTGCGCCGGGAGTTTGGGTTCTGGCGCTCAGTCAGGTCACGACATGGATTTTCGCGCGGTCCCTGATGAATGCGGCGATCTTGGGCTATTATTACGGGATCGCCGGCACGTTGGCCTATGCGGCTTACTACGGCTCGTTCCTGAGCGGCGGCTTTATCGTCGGGCGGTTGCGCGACAGTGGGGCGATGTCTGTGCAAGACTGGCTTGCGGCGCGGTTCGGGCGGGTTGGCACGGGGGGGTATAACGCGGTGATCGGATTGCGGTTGCTGTCGGAAGTGTTTGCCAATCTGATCGTCGTCGGTTTGATTTTCGCCGCTGTCCTGCCGGGATCCGAGGTCTGGGCGGTGTTGATCGTCGCGCTCTTGGGTCTGGGGTATTCCGCATGGGGCGGGTTAAGCGCGGCCCTGCGCACCGACGTCGTGCAAATGATTGTTTTTCTGTTGGTTTTTTCGTTGTCCTTCGGGTTCTTGATCACCGATCCGGGCTTTTCGTTGCGGGCGGTTCTGACGGCGGAGGGCACCTCCGGCCCACATAACGGATGGGTGCTTTTGGCCGTGGCCCTGTTGCAGGTGTTTTCCTATCCGGCGCATGATCCGGTGATGATGGATCGCGGATTTATCGCGGATCGCGCCACCACGCGGGCGTCGTTTTTACATGCCTTCTGGATTTCCACGGTGTTGATCATCGGATTTGGATTCTTCGGCATTCAGGCCGGGATCGAGGGCGCGGCGTATGAGGCGCAATTGCTGGGCACATGGGCGCAGATCCTGCCGGCGTGGGTCTTCGCCGCCTTGATGCTCAGCTTGCTGGTTTCGGCGCTGAGCACTCTGGATTCGGCGCTTGCTTCGGCGGCGCGCCTTGTGGTTGAGGAATGGAAGATTGCGCCGCGTAGCCTTGGCGGCGGACGCGCGGCGATGGTGGCGTTCATGGTCGCAGGGGCAGGGCTGACCCTATGGGGCAATCAGAGCCTGTTTGACGCGGTGGCCGTGAGCGGCACGGCCTCGATGTTTCTGACGCCGGTGTTGATTGTCGGGCTTGTGGCGGGGCGGCAGATCACGGTCATCGGGTTCGCGGGCGCCTTCGCGGCGGCGATTGCGGGGGCGGCGGTGTATTTCTTTCGCGATACGGCTGCCATGGCGCAAATTTTGCCCGAGGGTCACAAATACGAGCAACTATTGCTGATTTGCGTGGTGGTTTTGATCGCCGGTTTTGCTTCGGTGTTGCTTGGGATGCGGCGCAGGGCGCAATGATCGGCGCGCGCCACACCATGCCGCCAGACTTGCACCCTTTCCGGCGGGCTGATAGCAACGGCCGAAACCCGATGGTTTTCATCGGATAGTGGAGCGTCATGTGACTCAAGCCCCTATGAAGCAAGTGAAAACCGACATGCCGCCGCGTCTCGAAGTGCGTGGTTTGGTGCGCCGGTTCGAGGGCAAAGCGGTTGTCGATCATGTGTCGCTTTCGGTGCCGCGCGGGCAGGTGACCTGCCTTTTGGGGCCGTCCGGATGCGGCAAATCGACGACCTTGCGAATGATCGCCGGCGTCGAGATGCAGGACGAAGGCGAGATTTACGTCGATGGCGCATTGATTTGTGACACCAAATTTCGCGTGCCGCCCGAACGCCGCCATATCGGGTTGATGTTTCAGGATTTCGCATTGTTCCCGCATCTGAGCGTGGCGGATAATGTCGCCTTTGGCCTTAAGGGTGCGAAAGAAGAAAAACGCGCGCGGGTCGAGGGATTACTTACCCGCGTGGGGCTTATGCGGTTTATCGACGGCTATCCGCATGAGCTGTCCGGCGGGGAACAGCAACGCGTCGCCTTGGCCCGTGCGCTTGCGCCGCGTCCGCGCATCATGTTGATGGACGAGCCGTTTTCCGGCCTTGATAACCGGTTGCGTGACGACATTCGCGACGAAACTCTCGCGGTGCTCAAAGATGAGGATGCGGCGGTTTTGTTGGTCACCCATGAGCCGGAAGAAGCCATGCGCATGGCGGATGAAATCGCGTTGATGCGCGACGGCCGAATCGTGCAACAGGGCGCGCCTTATAACATCTACAACGCGCCACGTGACCGCGAAGCCGTGGCTTTTTTCAGCGATGTCAATGTGATACGCGGCAAAGTTCAAGGTGCGCTAACCGACACCCCCTTTGGTCAATTTCTTGCCCCCGGTGTACCCGATGGCGGCGAGGTGGATATCGTGATTCGCCCGCAGCACGTCAAAATCGACTTTGACCGGGCCGGGCGCGGGCCCTTGGCCACGGTGCAAGATGGTGTTCCGGCCCGCGGCGTGGTGACACGGGCGCGTTTCATGGGTTCCGAGAGCCTTGTCGAGTTCCGCATGGATTACGACGGATCGACCTTGAAGGCGACGGTGCCGAATGTGTTTTTGCCCAAAGAGGGGCAGGCCTTGTGGTTGATGATCCGCCGCGACCGGTGTTTCGTGTTTCCGGCCAAAGGCGGCGTGGCATAAAAACGCGGGTGCCGCGTGCATTGGTGCTTTAAACTGCGCTGTCTTCTGATTACATAGTTTGACATGAATTTAACGGGTCCAAGTGAAGTGACACGTTTGAGGGAGATAAACTATGCTTAACAATATCGGCCTTCCAGGCCTTCTTCTGATTGCTGTGGTCGTATTGGTGCTTTTTGGGCGCGGCAAGATCTCGTCTTTGATGGGCGAAGTCGGTAAGGGCATTACCGCGTTCAAAAAGGGCGTCAGCGACGGCAGCAAAGAATTGGAAGACGCGACGACCGAAGAGACCACCGCGTCGACGGCTGAAAAAGACAAGGTCTAATTCCGCATGTTCGATCTGGGTTGGACCGAGCTTTTGGTGATTGGTGTCGTGGCGTTGATTGTCGTGGGGCCAAAAGATTTGCCAATGCTGTTCCGCAATGTCGGTCGGTTTGTCGGTAAAGCCAAAGGCATGGCGCGCGAGTTCACCCGCGCGATGGATGAGGCTGCGGATCAATCGGGTATGAAAGAGGCGGCGACAACGTTTCGTGATTTGGCCGATCCCAAACAGATGGGCCTTGATAAGATCAAAGAAGTTACGGACGATGTGAGTAAGGATTTCAAAGCTTGGGATCCGATGTCACCGAACGGAACGCTGGATGACGATCGCGCGGCCTCGGCGCGCAAAATCCATGAGGCCACAGCCAAAGCGGCCACCGATCGTAAAGCCCCCGACACGGCAGAGACACCCGCAACAAGCGCCGCGCCAAAGAAGGCCGCGCCCGCGAAAAAAGCTGCCGAGAAGAAAGCGCCTGCGCCGAAAGCGGCGGCGAAAAAACCGGCAGCAACCAAGTCGGCAGCTAAATCAACAGCCTCCAAAACGACATCCAAATCAGCAAGCAAACCGGCGAAACCGGCGGCCAAAGCTCCGGCAAAATCCGCCGCTGCGAAGAAAACCGCTTCTAAAGCCGCGCCGCGCAAGAGTGCCGCAAAAACGCCTGCAAAAGCGGCCCCCAAGGACTAACCCATGAGCCCCACCGACGAGATTGAAGACAGCTCCGCGCCGTTGATCGAACATCTGGCCGAATTGCGCAATCGGCTGATCCATTCGGTTGTCGCTTTCATCATCGGTATGGTGATTTGTTTCACCGTCTGGAACCCGATTTTTAATTTTCTGACCCACCCTTTGTGTTCGGCGATGGCCGAACGCGGGCAGGGTGATTGCGGGCTGATCCTGATCAAGCTGCAAGAGGGGTTTTTCGTTGCGATCTCGATCTCGCTTTTGGGCGGGCTTATGTTGTCCTTTCCCTATATTGCCTTGCAAATGTGGCGGTTCGTGGCGCCGGGACTTTACAAGAACGAGCGCGGGGCCTTCTTGCCTTTCCTGATAGCATCGCCGGTCATGTTTTTCCTTGGCGCGTCTTTTGCGTTTTATGTTGTCACGCCTTTAGCCTTTGACTTCTTCCTTGGCTTCCAACAACCGGGCACCGTGTTGTCCGATGAGGTGGAAAACGCCACGGCGGGCATCGCTTTCCAAGGTTCGGCGCAAGAATACCTGTCTTTGACGATCAAGTTCATCGTCGCCTTTGGCCTGTGCTTCCAATTGCCGGTTCTATTGACCCTGATGGGCAAGGCGGGCCTTGTATCCGCCGAGGGACTGGGCGGTGTGCGTAAATATGCCGTTGTTGCCATCCTTGTGTTGGCGGCCTTGGTGACGCCGCCGGATGTGATCACCCAAGTGATTTTGTTTGTTGTGGTTTACGGCCTTTATGAGATTTCCATCCTTTTGGTCCGCCGCGTCGAGACGCAGCGCGAAGCGCGGTTGCGCGCCGAGGGCTATTATGACGATGAGGATGAAGACGAAAGCGAAGATCCGTTGATGGCGGAGTTTGATGCGGATGAAGAAAACGAGGGTAAACGTGACTGATCCTTTGGACCGTATTGCGGCGGCGTTGGAGCGGATGCATCCTGCGCCGCTGGACGCACCGGATTTCGACGCCGCAGAGGCTTTTGTCTGGCATGTGGAGCCGGACCGGTTGGCCCCGGTGCCCGAGGTCAGCCGGGTCGATCTTGGCCTTTTGGTCGGGGTGGATCGGTCGCGCGATACGCTGCTTGAGAACACTTTGCGGTTCGCGCGCGGATTGCCCGCCAACAACGCCTTGCTGTGGGGCGCGCGCGGTATGGGCAAGTCGTCTTTGGTCAAGGCGGTTCATGCCGAGGTGTTGCGGCAGGGCGAGGCTTTGAAAATTGTCGAGTTGCAACGCGAAGACCTGCCGTCCGTGACGCGGCTCTTGGCGCTTTTGCGCGGCTCGGATGCGCGGTTTGTGTTGTTTTGCGATGATCTATCGTTCAGCCATGACGACCAGCATTACAAAAGCCTCAAGGCCGTTCTCGATGGTGGCATCGAGGGGCGCCCGGAGAACGTGGTTTTCTATGCCACCTCGAACCGGCGTCATTTGATGCCACGCGACATGATCGAGAACGAGCGCAGCTCGGCGATCAACCCCGGCGAGGCAGTTGAAGAAAAAGTCTCCTTATCGGATCGTTTTGGCCTGTGGCTCGGGTTCCACCCCTGTGACCAAGATGAATATCTATCGATGATCGATGGATATTGCGCCGCCTACGGTATCTCGGTTCCGGCTGACGAATTGCGCGCCGAGGCAATCGAATGGCAAGCCACGCGCGGCAGCCGTTCGGGCCGTGTTGCATGGCAATTCATCACCGATCTGGCCGGCCGCAAGGGTGTTGAGATCAAGGCCTAAGCCAATCCTTGGCACATAAACAGTGCCGCGCGGCCGCTACGGGTTGCAGGAGGTGGGGGCATGCCGCTCTCTGCTCCCCTGCATTTGCCGTAAGGGGTAACCAACACCGGTGGGGTCGGGGGCAGATCGCGAAGGCGCTTGCGTCATGCGTGGCGGAATCAACGGGTTTGTGGTTTGGAAACATGGCAGGCCTGCCGCGAAAATTTCGCGGATGCCATTCGATGACCCATGGCCACCACCGTCCGACGGCGTCTCGGTTTCTCGGTCTGGGCAGCCGTTCGGGCCTTGTCTGTCCTGCGCGATTTGATGCCGATCCGATATGATCATTGCAAATAGGGCAGCGGATCGACGCTTTCGAATCCTTTGCGCACTTCGAAGTGCACATAGTTGGCCGGATCGGCGCGCAGGCTGGCGATTTTTTGCCCGCGCGAGACGCTATCGCCTTTTTTGACGGCGATGTTTCCAGCGTTGGCATAGACCGTAAGCAGGCCACCACTGTGTTTGATCACGATGATCGGCACTTGGTCCGCGTCGGATGTGATCGCGGCGACGGTGCCGGCATCGGCGGCTTTGATCGGGCTGCCTGCGGCGGCGGAAAGATCAATGCCGTCGGATTTGCCCTTGGTGTATTCGCGGATGATTTTGCCGCTGACCGGATAGGCCAAGCGCGCCGATGTGGTGGCTTTGCTTTGCGTTTTTCCCAGATCTGGCGCGACTTTTGCGGCTTGCGCGGCGGATTGCGCCACGGGCACGGTTTTCTCGTCCGGCAGGGGTTTGACCGCGCTTGGCGGTGTCGGCGTCGGTGAGGGATTGCCAAACCCCGGCTTGGCGATTTTTTCGGATTGTGGCGGGCGTTGCTCGGCCACGGGGATCAGCAGATATTGCCCCTCGCGGATGGTGAATTTCTCATCCAATCCGTTCCATTCCGACAGGCTGCGCACCGAAACATCATAGAGCCGCGCAATGGTAAAGGCGGTTTCGCCGCGCTGCACCTTGTGGCGGGTGGGTTCAAGTCCGGTTTGCGCCTTGGGATCAACGGCGGCCGTGGTGGAGGGCAGGGCGGTGGTTTCGACCTGTTGGGCGCCGGCACGGTCAATCGCGCCGCCGGCAAGCGTCGTGATGTCGACGGCAGGGCGGATCGGTCCGGTGCCGGATGCGCCGGTCAAAGGCGAGGGTTCGGCCACGCGGTTGGGCAGCGCAATGATTTCGCCCTCGCGCAGGGAGTCGCCGGTTTGCACGCCATTGAAGGTCGCCAAAGCGTTGGCATCCGCACCGATGCGGGCCGCGACAGTGGCCAGCGTGTCGCCGCGTTTGGCAACGGCGACTTGGTAGTTCGGGTAGGAGATGATGCCGCGATCATCGGGGCGCGGGCGTTCGGCGGTGGCCGTTCTCGCGGCTTCTGCGGTGCTCATGGCGCTGCCGAAATTGCCGCGCAGGTCAAGATCAAGCCCGCCCTCGCAGCCCGAAAGCGCCAGAGCCGCACCAAGCGCGGCAGCGCTGCGCAGCAGAGGACGGGACGCGCGCCTGCCGCCGGTGCTCTGTGCAGATGCAATCGTGGGTATGGCGCGGATTTGGGGCGTTTGGGTCATCTCGATATCCTCATTCACCGGCCGTTTCGGCCCATGTTTCTACCCCTTTATGTTTGGGGCTTTCACTGTCTCGTGCCCTTGTTGTCAGGGCTATATGCAATGTCCGCAGTTTACCGGCAGTTTAACTGTCGCGCCCGAGCCCTTCGAGCAGGGGGACAAACCGCACCGGGCGCAATTCGTCGTAATCAAACCCGCTCTCATGGCGGCGCACACGGATCAGGCTTTGCACCGCGTCCGATTGGCCCACAGGCACGACCATAATACCGCCGATCTTGAGCTGCGCCAAGAGGGGGCCGGGGGGATCCTCGGCGGCGGCGGTGACAATAATGCGATCAAACGGGGCCTGATCCGGCAGGCCAAAGCTGCCATCGGCGGTAAATGCGGTAATATTGGCAAGATCCATCGCCGCGAACACCGAACGGGCTTCGGCGATCAATCGTTTGTGGCGATCAACAGTATAGACCCGGCGGGCCAGTTGGCTGAGAATTGCGGCTTGATATCCTGAGCCGGTGCCCACTTCGAGCACTTTGTCGCGCGGGTTGACTTCGAGCGCCTGCGTCATCAATCCGACCACGGAGGGTTGCGATATGGTTTGGCCGCAAGCGATGGGCAACGGCATATCCTCATAGGCGCGTTCGGTGAAAATTCCGCGAATAAACGGGCCGCGATCGATTTTCTCCATCGCGCCGAGCACCGCCTTATCGGTCACGCCTTTGGAGCGCAACGCATAGAGGAATTGCATTTTGCGCTCGGCTTCGGATTGCTCTGCGGTGGGCTGTTGGTCCTGCGCCAAGGGCGCGGGGGTATGGGGCACGGTGCCGGCGCCCGGTGCGGCTTGCGGTGTGGCATGGCCGGCGCGCATTTGCATGGGGACGGGGGCAATGGGCGCGCGCGGGCTCATAGAGCGGCGCCAAAATGGTCCAGCGCATCATAGGCGGTCAGGGTGGCGCGCATGGGGGTGACCGAGATATAGCCGTCGAGGTTGAGCGCCGCATCGCTGCCTTCTTCGGTCGGGATCTGTTGGTCTCCGCCGCGTATCCATAGAAATTTGCGCCCCGACGGGGACAGATGCGGCTCGACCCCGAAATGGGTGTGTTTACGATACCCTTGTGGTCCGACGCGCGCCCCTTTGACCTCTGCGGCAGGGAGAGGCGGGAAATTGACGTTAAAGAACAAACGGTAATCTGTGATCGCTTCCTCGGCGGGGGTGGCATCGATCAATTTGCGGATGAGCGCCGCGCCATGGACTTCGGCTGCCTCAAACGGGTTTTCCAACTCGTAATTTTTCGGCCCGTAATATTGCGACAGGGCAAAGGACGGGATGCCTTGCAACGCGCCTTCCATTGCGGCCCCCAAGGTGCCCGAATACATCGCGTTTTCGGCGGAATTGTTACCGCGGTTGACGCCGGACAGGATCAGATCGGGTTTGTGGCCCTTGAGCACCTCATGCAGCCCCGCAAGCACGCAGTCGGCGGGCGATCCTTCGGCGGCAAAGCGGCGTTCGCCCATTTGCGCCAGCATCATCGGATGGGTGTAGCTGATTTTATGGGCCACGCCGGATTGTTCAAAGGCCGGCGCAACGGTCCAAACCTCGCCCTTTGATCCGGCCAGCTCTGCGGCGATCTTGGCGATGATTTCCAGGCCCGGCGCGTTGATACCGTCGTCATTGGTGATGAGAATGCGCATATTTGCCCCTGATTGCCCGTTGTTGTGTGGCCCACCCCTGCGCCGAAACGCGGCTTGGCCCGATACGCGCAGCGCGGTGCACGGACGGGCAATGTGCCTGTTTCCCTCTGTCTAAGCGAGCCGGCGGCGCGGGGCAAGCATTGCGCGGCCGGCAACGCCATTGCGTGGGACGGTTGTGGGGCAAAAGCAACCCTTGGGGGCCTGTGCGATGTGCGGTTAAAGTCCGAGGTCCGCGATGATCCGTTCGGCTTCGGCCTGCGGTTTGGCCAAAGGCGCGCGATCCTCGCCGGGGAAAAACCGCGCGCGGGTGGCGGTTGCCAACGGCGCGGGCGTGACGATCTCGATCCGCGGGCCGGTTTTGGTGCTTTCGGCTTGCCAGCTTTTGGCCAAAGCGATTTGCGCCGCCTTGCTTGCGCCATAGGCCGAGAAGAATTTCGTGCCGCCGCGCGGATCATCAAAGAAAAGCGCTGTGCCCTCTTCGCCCAGAAGCGGCGCCAGAAACGGGATCAATTGTCCGGTGGCGGTGACATTGCAGGCGACAGATTTGTCCCAATCTTTCGCATCGAGAAACTGTGCAGGGGCCAACGGCGCGGCATGCACGGCCGTATGCGCCCAAAGCGCAATCCCGCCCCAGCGATCATAGATCGAGCGGCACAATTGCGCCATTGCATCGGGATTGGTGATGTCCATCGGGGCCAATGTGGCGCTGCCGCCCTTGGCTTGGATGCGGTCATCCACCTCCTCCAGCGCGCCGGTGGTGCGACCGACGGCGACGATGTGATACTTCGGGCTGAGCGCTTCGGCCAATGCGGCACCAAGGCCGCGCGATGCGCCGGTGATGAGGGCGATTTGATCTGTCATAGGGGCGGTTTGGCGCGCCGCGCCGGTTTTGTCAACGCGCCCCTTGCGTGGATCATGCGCGGCGCGGCAATCAGTCCTGCATCAAATGCGGGCGGATGTCGCGGCCCGCTTCGGCATAGATGTCGAGCAAACGGTCAAAGGATATCCCATCCGTTTGCGCGGTGGCCAGATCGCCGGCTTCGGCCATCATCATCGGGCGGGTGCCGGCATCGCGGGCGACAGGGGACAAGATCACCGGGATCATGTCGTCCTCGGTAAATCCTGGCAGAAGATTCGCCAAAAGCGCATTTCCGCCGGCGAAATCGCGTGGCGGTTCGTCATATGTGGCGAGATAGCCGTCAAAGACATCGCGCGACACCTGCGCCCATGCGCCGAACCCGAACATCTCATCGGTGCCCTGCACAGGGATCATCAGCACACAGCGCAAAAAACAGGCCTCGCCGACACGGCATAGATCCGCGTTGAGCCGATCACCGGCGATTTCTGTATCGCCGCTGTCATCCACCGCATGGGTCCAGGCATCGGGATGCGGATAACCAAGATCGAAAATGCCGGAAAATGTTTCCCCGCAGCAGGGGCAAACACGGTCCGGATCGTTGAAACGTTTCCAACGGCTATCGAGATCGAGCAGGTTCATTCGGCGGCCGTTTTGGTTTCAAATCCCTTCTCGATCATATCCGAGGGCGCCACGGGATATTCGCCAGAGAAACAGGCATCGCAATATTGCGGGCTGTCCGTGTCGCGGCCATCCGGCGCACCGGCGGCGCGATAGAGACCGTTGAGCGAGATAAACCGCAAGCTGTCCACACCCAAATGTTCGCACATCTCGTCTTCAGTCATTGTCGCGGCGAGCAGTTTTTCGCGCTCCGGGGTATCGACCCCATAGAAACAGGGCCAACGGGTAGGGGGCGAGGCAATGCGGAAGTGAACTTCGGCGGCGCCCGCGTCCAGGATCATATCCTTGATCTTGCGGCTGGTGGTGCCGCGCACAACGCTGTCGTCGACCAAAATCACCCGCTTGCCTTTGATCAGCGCGCGGTTGACGTTGAGTTTCAGCCGCACGCCCATATTGCGGATTTGCTCGGTCGGTTCGATGAATGTCCGGCCCATATATTGGTTGCGAATGATCCCCATGGCGTAGGGAATACCGCTTTCCTGGCTGAACCCGATGGCCGCAGGCGTGCCGCTGTCGGGCACGGGGCAAACGAGATCGGCCTCGACAGGGGCCTCTTTGGCCAGTTCCACGCCAATTTGGCGGCGGGTTTCATAGACGCTGCGCCCGCCAATGACGCTGTCGGGGCGGGAAAAATACACATGTTCAAAGATGCAGAACCGCGATTTGCGCGGCCGGAAGGGAAAGGTGCTTTCGACCCCGTCTTTTTCCGAAATCACGACCATTTCGCCCGGTTCGATGTCACGCACATGTTCGGCGCCGATGATGTCCAATGCGCAGGTTTCCGAGGACAAAACCCACCCATCGGCCACCTTGCCCAAGACCAAAGGCCGCACGCCCAAGGGGTCGCGCACCCCGATCATTTTGGTCCGCGTCATGGCGACAATCGAAAACGCGCCTTCGACGCGGCGCAGCGCATCTTCCATCCGTTCGGGGATATTGCGTTGCAGGCTGCGGGCCATCAAATGAATGATGCACTCGCTGTCAGAGGAGGATTGGAAAATCGAGCCGCGCTCGATCAACTCGCGGCGCAGGGCGTTGGCATTGGTGATATTGCCGTTATGCGCAATCGCCGCGCCACCCATGGAAAATTCGCCGAAAAACGGTTGCACATCGCGGATTACGGCGGCTTTTGATCCGGCGGTGGAATAGCGCACATGCCCGATGGCGATCGGCCCCGGTAGGGTTTGCATCAAGCTTTGCGAGGTGAAATTGTCGCGCACATAGCCAAAGCGGCGCACCGAATTGAACCCCTCATCGGCGTCATGGCTGACGATGCCGCCGGCCTCTTGGCCGCGATGTTGCAGGGCATGTAATCCAAGCGCCACGAAGTTCGCCGCATCCGCTACACCGACAATGCCGAATACACCACATTCTTCATGCAGCTTATCGTCATCAAAGGGGTTGGCGGGGGGCATCTGCTTTTGCATGGCGGCGGGTCGGGTGGGGGTGGTCCGTGTGGGGTGGGACAAGGCGAGCGCTCCGAATCCGTTTATAGCAGGGTCGCCCCTCCTTAAGCGGTTGCGCGCCGAGTGTCACGAAAGGATCACAAATTGCGCCGCATTGTGAGCAACCCCTGCCAAGGCCGCGCCCATAATCCCGATCCTCGGGGGCTTTCTACGCAAAGAACGCGCCGCCTTTCGGCCGCGCGTTTTGATTTGTATAATTCATGAGTGTCTGTGCAGAGGCGTCCGCCCCGACCGGATTCGCACCCGTTTATTCAGGCGCGTCTTATTCAGGCACGTCACATTTCGAGACAAGGTTTTCATACCGGGTGGTGATCCATCCCATTGCCTGTTCGGGATCGGAATTTTCGATCTTGCCGGACATGCGGCCGAACACCTGTGCCGAGCGGCTGTCGTCGATCATGGTGATGTTTTGCGAGGTGATGACGGTTTCATAGACGAAAAACGCGATGGCGACCAAAAGGATGCCGCGTGCCACGCCAAAGAGGAAACCCAAACCTTGGTCCAATCCGCCAAGCGCCGAGCGTTGCACCAAAGAGGACAGCATCGGCGTAAAGAGGGATGCGATGACCAAAGCGATGGCAAAGACCACGGCAAACCCGGCGATCATCGACAATTCACAGCTGTCGGCAATGAATTCGCCGACGACGGGCACTTCTTTGACCAATGGTTCGACTTGCGGCGCGAACATGAAGGCCAAAATGCCCGCCACGATCCATCCGGCAATCGCCAGCCCCTCACGCACAAAGCCGCGCGTATAGGCCAATAGCGCCGAGAGCACGATCACAAGCGCCACAACGCCGTCGATGATGGTAAAACCTTCCATGGGTGATCTGTCCTTCGTCTCTTTGCCGCGTCTTGCGGCGTTCTTGTGCCGCCTTTCGGCGACATGCTTCATATCATCCGGTCAACCGGCACCAAAAATATCGCCAACGAAGGCCGTCAAATCGCCCATCTGCGTGAGCTTCAACCCCATATCCGCCAAAGCTTTGCCGCCGGACGGGGTGATCGCCGCCGTGAAACCAAGTTTTTGCGCTTCTTTCAACCTGTTTTCGCTCTGCGGCGCGGGGCGCAGCGCGCCCGAGAGGCTGATTTCACCGAAAACAACGGTCTCTGCCGGTAGGGCGCTGTCTTCGCGGGCGCTGACCAAGGCCGCCGCGACCGCCAGATCCGCCGCAGGTTCCGAGATTTTCATACCGCCCGCGACATTGAGGTAAACGTCCAATCCGGTGAAGGGAATGCCGCAACGGGCCTCAAGAACCGCAAGAATCATCGCCAAACGTCCGCCGTCCCATCCCACGACCGTGCGGCGCGGTTGGCTGTGCGGGCTGGGCGCGACGAGGGCTTGAAATTCCACCAAGACGGGCCGCGTGCCTTCGACACCGGCAAAGACCACCGATCCGGGCGATGGCGTGCCGCGTTCCGACAAGAACAAAGCCGAAGGGTTCATCACCTGCGCCAATCCCGCGCCGGTCATTTCAAACACGCCAATTTCATCGGCAGGACCAAAACGGTTTTTCACCGCGCGCAGAATACGGAATTGATGCCCACGCTCGCCCTCGAAATAGAGCACCGTATCGACCATATGTTCGACCACGCGCGGCCCGGCGATTTGCCCCTCTTTGGTGACATGGCCGACAAGGATCACCGACACGCCTTTGCGTTTGGCAAAGGTGGTCAATTCATGCGCGGCGGCGCGCACTTGGCTGACGCTGCCGGGGGCGCTTTCGACATTATCGGCCCACATGGTTTGAATGGAATCGATGATCGCCAGTTGCGGGCGCTCTTCTTCGAGGGTGGTGAGAATATCGCGCAGGTTGGTCGCGGCGGCCAATTGCACCGGCGCATCGGCCAATCCCAACCGCCGCGCCCGCATGCGCACCTGCGCGGAGGCTTCTTCGCCGGAGATATACATCACCTTAAGGCCCGAGCGGGCGAATTCGGCAGCGGCCTGCAAGAGCAATGTGGATTTACCGATACCCGGATCGCCGCCAACCAAGATGGCCGAAGAGGCGACCAAACCGCCGCCCAACACCCGGTCCAATTCACCGATGCCCGAAGTGGTGCGCGGCGGCGGCGCCTCTTCGGTCGACAGATCGCTCAGCTCCAACGCCGACCCGCGTTTCGCGCCAAGGCTTTTGCTGGCGGGGCCTGCGGATAAAGGCGCTTCTTCGACAATGGTGTTCCAATCGCCGCAGCCATCGCAGCGGCCGGACCATTTGGTGAAATTGGCTCCGCAGGCGGAGCACCGGAAGGATTTGGTTTTTGCCATGTCCCTGATGTGCCCCAGAGCGCGGGCGCGGTCAACGCCCCGCGCGTTGCCGCAAGTCGTGCCGGCGATAGGTGTGGCTTACCCGCCCCGCCGCACGCCGCCCCGTATCACGCGGCTTTGTCTGCGCCGGATTTGGCCGCGAGGCTGAGCGCGAGAGAGGCGAGAATACAGGCGGTGAAGAGATAAAGCCCCCAGGCTGTTTCGACCCGCCCGACGCCGATGCCTTTGGCCAATACGATATAGACCGCGATAAGGAAAATATCCGCCATGGCGAGTTTGCCCAGTAGGGAAATCGCGGGCAGAACGCGGCTGTCCATCAGCCCGAATTGAAAAAGCGCAAGGCCGAGGGTTTTGGCAAAGGGGGCCAAAAGCGCAAAGACGGTGACAACGAGCGCAAGGAAAACATCCGTCTGCCACAGGGAGCGCAGGCCGGAGATCACGCTGACCTCGGAGAGGGAGAAAAACGGCAAAACCCCCGCGCGCATCAAGGGTGCGCACCACGCGATGGGAAAAAGCACAAGCAAGGAGAGATTGGCGTATTTGGTGATGTGTTCCATGAGCCAAGAGGTAGCGACTGGCGCGCGGGCGCGCTAGGGAAAGATTGGCGCGGCCGGCGGTTCAGCGCACCGCCTCGATCGGACCCGTCGCGCGTCCATGGATGAATTGATCGAGGTAAGGATCGCCCGAGGCGTCCATCTCGGCGACCGGACCGGTCCATTTGATCACCCCGTCGTGCAGCATCGCCACCCGGTCGGCGATCGCCCGCACCGAAGACATATCATGCGTAATCGTCATCGCCGTGGCGCCCATTTCCACCACGATTTCGCGGATCAAATCATTGATCACGCCCGACATAATCGGATCGAGGCCGGTGGTCGGCTCGTCGAAAAAGATGATCTCGGGTTCGGCGGCGATGGCACGGGCAAGGCCGACACGTTTTTGCATGCCGCCCGAAAGCTCGGCCGGAAAGCGGTCGGCGACATCGGGTTTCAGGCCGACGCGGCGCAGCTTTTCGATGGCGATCTCGCGGGCCTCGGATTTGGGGCGTTTGAGCGTGCCGCGCGTCAAACGAAAGGCCACGTTTTGCCAGACCGGCAAGCTGTCGAACAAAGCGCCGCCTTGGAACAACATGCCAAAGCGGGCGAGGAATGCGTCGCGGTCGGCTTTGTCCACATCCTGCCCATCGACGATGATTTGGCCCTGATCGGGTTTGACGAGGCCCAAAATGGATTTCAGCGCAATGGATTTTCCGGTGCCGGAACCGCCAATGATCACCATGCTTTCGCCTTTGGGGATGGTCAGGTTGACGCCGCGCAACACGCGGTTGGCGCCAAAGGCTTTATGGACATCATGCAGTTCGATCATGCCGAAAAGAACACTTCTGTAAGCAGGTAATTGGCCGCCAGAATCATCACAGAGGCGGCGACAACGGCGGCTTTGGTGGCGCGCCCGACACCTTGGGCGCCGCGGGCGGAATTCATACCATAGTAGCAGCCCATCAGCGCGATGATAAACCCGAAGGCCGCGCCTTTGATCAGGCCGGAGGTGACATCCCAAGGCTCCAGAAAATCAACCGTGTTGCGCAGGTATGCGGCGGAATTGAAGTCGAGCCGTGCAATGCCGACAAGATATCCGCCCATGATGCCAATCGCATCCCCAACGGCGACAAGAACCGGCACCGCGAGAGTCGCGGCCAAAACCCGCGGCAAGGTGAGGTATTTCATCGGATGGGTCGAAAGGGTTGTCAGAGCGTCGATCTGTTCGGTCACTTTCATCGTGCCTATTTCGGCGGCAATCGAGGAAGCGACGCGCGCCGCGACCATCAGCCCGCCCAAAACGGGCCCAAGTTCGCGCACCATCCCGATGGCAACGATCGAAGGCACAACGGCTTCGGCGTTGAATCGCGCGCCGCCCGCATAGATTTGCAAGGCCAATGCGCCGCCGGTAAAAAGCGCGGTTAACCCGACAACCGGCAGCGACAGCCATCCGATTTGGAACAGGGCATGCAGGAATTCGCGGGTGTAGAAGGGCGGGCGCGCAAGGTGGCTGACGGTCTGCCCCGCAAAGATCGCGATGCGGCCCGTGGCGGCGCAAAGGCCAAGGACGGCGGCGCCAAGGCGGGCAAGCGGGGAAAGAAGCAAGGAAAGTGCGGACATCTGGATATCAGCCGCCGGTGTAACGACGGTTGTAACGCCCGCCCAGAGAGGTCAGAATTTCATATCCGATGGTGCCTGCGGCACCCGCCAGAGTATCGACGCCCTGTTCGGGGCCGAGCAACGAAAGGCTTTTGGGAACCTCGTCCAATGCGGTAATATCCACAGTGATCAGATCCATCGACACACGGCCGAGAATTTTACATGCGGTGCGGCCCGAAAAAAGCATGCCTTTCGGCCCCATGGCGCGAATGAGCCCATCGGCATATCCGGCGGCGACGGTGGCCACTTGGGTGTCGGTCTGCGCGGTCCATGTATTGCCATAGCCAACAGTTTCGCCTGCCGTCACGGTGCGGGTTTGGATCACGGGAACATCAAGGGTAACAACCGGTTTGGCGGCGGCGAAAGGCGCCCCGCCATAAAGCCCAATGCCGGGGCGGGTGAGGTCGAAATGAAAGGCGCGGCCCAAGAGAATGCCGCCGGTGGCCGAAAGCGAGCGCGGCACGCCGCAGTCATCGGTCATCTGCCGGAAAGCGCGCAATTGCCGCGCGTTCATCGCATGGTTCGGCTCGTCCGCGCAGGCCAGATGCGACATGATCATCATCGGATGTTGCGCCAAAGCAATGTCGCGCACGGCAGCCCATTCGGCCGGCTCCATGCCCAGACGGTTCATGCCGGTGTCCAATTGAATGCCAAACGGGTGCGCCGGCAGGCTTTCAAAATGGCGCAGCAGTTGCTCAACAGAATTGAGCATCGGAATAAGGCCGAGGTCGGAGATCATATCGGTATCGCCCGCCATATGGCCAGAGAACACATAGATCGCCACATCGGGGCCAAGCGCATCACGGATCGCGGCGCCTTCTTCGGCGACCGCGACAAAAAACTGACGTGCCCCGGCGCGGGCAAGGGCGCGCGACACCCGCGCCGCGCCAAGGCCATATCCGTTCGCCTTGACCACGGCGGCGGTTTCGACGCCGCCGTCTGAGGCCGCATCAAGCGCGCGCCAGTTGGCCACCAGCGCATCAAGGTCGATTGTTAAGTTCGCAGTAGACATGAAGCAGGGTTTTGACAGTGTTGTGGCAGAGGTCAAGAGAAAAGGGTTTTGAGGGGCGCGGATCGGCGGGAACGGGTGGGTGCGGTGCCGCAGGCACGAGACGACACCGGGGCGCGGGTCCGGCGTTTAATATTGCTCTTCGCGCTCGCCTTGTTGCCATTGTTTCGCAAGGTTGCCAAAGCGGGTGAATTGGCCTTCGAAGCTCAGTTCAACAGTGCCGATGGGGCCGTGGCGTTGTTTGCCGATGATGACCTCGGCTTTGCCATGCAGGCGCTCCATGTCGTCTTGCCATGCGGCCATTTTGTCGAGTTCGTGATCGCCGGGCTTTTCGCGTTCTTTGTAGTATTCTTCGCGGAACACAAACATTACCACATCGGCGTCCTGTTCGATCGAGCCGGATTCGCGCAGATCCGAAAGTTGCGGGCGTTTGTCGTCGCGGCTTTCGACCTGACGCGAGAGCTGTGACAGGGCGATGACGGGAATGTTGAGTTCCTTGGCGATGGCTTTCATGCCCATCGAAATTTCGCCAATTTCCTGCACACGGTTGCCTTGGGTGGCGGGGGTGCCGCGCACCAGTTGCAGATAGTCGATGATCAGCACATCAAGGCCTTTGGTCCGTTTCAGGCGGCGGGCGCGGGCGGCCAATTGCGAGATCGGCAAGGCCGGCGTGTCGTCGATATAAAGCGGGCAGCTTTCGAGGCTTTTGGCGGCTTCGACGAAGCGGCGGAATTCGGTTTCGGTCATGTCGCCCGAACGGATTTGATGGCTCGGGACTTCGGAGGCCTCGGACAGGATCCGGCCGGCCAGCTGTTCGGCGCTCATCTCGAGGCTGTAAAAGCCGACAACACCGCCCTCGATGGTGCCTTCGGTGCCATCGGTGCGTGTGCCGCGTTTATAGGCTTTGGCGATGTTGAACGCGAGGTTGGTCGCCAGAGAGGTTTTGCCCATCGACGGCCGCCCCGCAAGGATCAACAGATCCGATTTGTGCAGGCCGCCGAGTTTGCGGTCCAGATCAATCAACCCGGTCGACACACCTGCCAGTCCGCCTTCGCGTTGATAGGCGGTGTTGGCCATGTTCACGGCTTCGGTCACCGCATGCAAGAAGGATTGGAAACCGGTTTCGGATTTGCCCTGCTCGGAGAGCGCATAGAGCTTTTGTTCGGCTTCGACGATTTGTTCTTTGGGTTCGGAATGCACCTCGACCTTCGAGGCTTTGGCAGCGATTTCCTGACCCAAGCCGATCAATTCGCGCCGGATCGCCAGATCATAAATCATTTGCGCATAATCGCGCACCGCATAGGCCGAGATGGCCGACCCCGCGAGACGGGCCAGATAGGCCGGACCGCCCAATTCCTTGAGGCCATCATCGTCCTCGAAAAACGCCTTGAGCGTCACCGGCGAGGCGAGGTTATTTTTGGCAATGCGCGCGGCGGCGGTTTCGTAGATGCGTGCATGCACCGGATCATAAAAATGATCGGCGCTGATGATCGAGGCAACGCGGTCAAACACATCGTTATTGGTCAGGATCGCGCCAAGAAGCTGCTGCTCGGCCTCGATCGAATGGGGCATGGTGTCGGGCGACTGCACTTCGGCATCGGCGGCGTGTCCAGTTGCGTTAAAGGCGGCAATCTCGTTCATATCGTCCCCACTTCCATCCCTGAGGCGGTGTCTTAACCACTGAGAGCCTACGCGCGCAACGTGTATGTTTTTGTGGATAATTCATGGCGGCGCGCGGCAGGGCCTAGGGTGGGCCTATCTTGCCCGCAGAGGGACTGTTTCGTCAAGATATAGTGGTGATAGGCGGAAAGGATCCGATATGCAGCCGTAAAAAGTTAACTAAATTCTCTCGAACAGATGGGTGCCTGCCGATTCTCGCCTGCGCAGTGAGAATCGGCCGGGGGTGCAGACCGGAGCAGATAGGGGCAGGCAGAGATCAGCTTTTGCGTGCGTCTTGCCAGGCGCGGGGATCCTTGAGGAAGGTTTCGACCTCGGCCAAGGTGGCCGCGTCAAAGGCGCCTTGGGCCTTGGCTTCAGCCAGAACATCCCACCATGTGCACAGGTGATGCAGCTCGACGCCGTGATCGCCCAAGGTTTTTTGCGTCTCGGGGAAAATGTCGTAATAGAAGACAACTGCCGTATGCCCGCATGTGGCACCGGTCTCGCGGATTGCATCGACGAAGCTGAGCTTCGAGCCGCCATCGGTGGTCAAATCCTCAACCAAAAGCACCCGCTCGCCTTCGCTCATATCGCCCTCGATGCGGGCATTTTTTCCGTAACCTTTTGGCTTTTTGCGCACATAGGTCATGGGCAAGGCCATACGCTCGGCCACCAGGGCCGCAAAGGGAATGCCCGCCGTTTCGCCGCCGGCGATGTTGTCAAAAGCCTCTAGCCCGGCGTTGCGCATCACTGTGACGGTGAGAAAATCCATCAAGGTGGAGCGGATGCGCGGGTAAGAGATCAGCTTGCGGCAATCGATATAGGAGGGCGACGGCAGGCCAGAGGCCAGAGTATACGGCTCGTCGGTGTTGAAGTTCACCGCCTTGATCTCAAGCAACATGCGCGCGGTCAGGCGGGCGATTTCCTCGGCGGCGGGGTAGGATGCGGGGATCATGGGCGTGTCCTTGTCTCGTTCAACTGCGGTGTCGGGTTGGGCGGTGTGCCCTGTTTTCTATTTTCTCCAAATATCCCCGCCGGAGGCATGAAACTCTCTCGGGAGCGCCTGCGGCAAATATGCGCCTCCGGCGGGGATATTTTAGGAAAGCAGAAGGGTCATGCGGGCACGACCCCCCATGTCAGGGGATAACCAGGATCAAAGACAGTCACTTCGCCTTCGCCGGTGATAATTTTCTTTGGGTAATTCGGCGCGGATTTGGTCAAGGTGAGCGTGTCGGTGTTTTCGGGGAGCCGGTAAAAGGCCGGACCGTTTTTCGACGTGAAGGCCTCGAGCTGTGCAAGCGCGCCTTCTTCTTCGAAGACCTGTGCCAGCAAGGACATGGTGTTGGTTGCGGTGAAACAACCGGCACAGCCGCAGGCTTGTTCTTTATTCGGGTCGGTGTGCGGTGCGCTGTCGGTGCCCAGAAAAAACCGCGCCTCGCCAGAGGTGGCCGCCGCGCGCAGGGCAAGGCGGTGCTCTTCGCGTTTGGCGACGGGCAGGCAATAGTAATGCGGTTTGATCCCGCCCACGAGCAGGTGGTTACGGTTGAGGATCAAATGATGTGTGGTGATCGTCGCGCCAAGGGTCTCGTCGCCGCTGCGGGCGTATTCGACGCCTTGTTTGGTGGTGATATGTTCCATCACCACGCGCAGATCCGGCGTGGCGCGGCGCAGCGGGTCGAGTACGGTGTCGATGAACACGGCTTCGCGGTCAAAGATGTCGATCTCCGGCGCGGTGACTTCGCCGTGCACGCAAAGCGGGAGGCCGATCTCTGCCATTTTCTCTAGCACCGGGCGGACCTTGTCGAAATTCGTTACCCCGGAGGCCGAATTTGTCGTGGCTCCTGCGGGGTAGAGCTTCACGGCTTTGACCATTCCGCTGGCATGGGCGGCGGCGACATCGTCGGGGTCGGTGTCTTCGGTCAGGTAGAGCGTCATCAACGGTTCAAATGTCATGCCCTCGGGCAGGGCCGCCATGATCCGCTCTTTGTAGGCTGCGGCCTGGGCGCCGGTGACGACGGGGGGTACGAGGTTCGGCATGACGATGGCGCGGGCAAAATGGCGCGCGGTTTCGGGCAGAACGGCGGTCAGCATCGCGCCATCGCGCAGATGCAGGTGCCAGTCGTCGGGGCGGATGATGGTCAATGTATCGCTCATGGCAGAGCGATTACACAATTGTGTGCGCCAAGGCCAGTGGGGAAAGACGCCGGCGGTGGTCTAGGGGTCGCTCTCGTCCGTTTCTGCATCGGTTTTGGGCGCGGGCGGAAGTTTCGTGCCGTCGCGGGCCGATAGGGCGCGCAGTTCAGTCAGTTTCTTGCGAAAGCGCGGGCCGTGCATACGTGACAGGACATTCTCGCAGACCATAGCCGTCAGATAGGGGCGTTCGGCATTGTCGACGATCGACATGAGCCGCCGTAGATAGGGTCCGTAGCCGCGTCGTGCCCGCATTGCCTTGCCAAAATAGACTTCGTTCAGGGCCCCTTGGCCCATCGCATTGATCAGGTCGGGCAAGACGCCCATTTGTAACATATGGCTCTGGATCGCCTCGCCCAGATTACGACAGCGCAGTTTCGTTACATTGGACCGCGTGAACAATGCCGCATGCATCGCGTCGAGATCCTGATTGGGATCATAGATGACGAAAGCCTCTGCGGCGGCGTCGAGCATATCAGGCGCATAGCCATAGCGGTCGGTGAAAGATGTCCGGCGCATATGGGTGAACCGGTCATCCCATTCGGTCATGCCGGCGTCCAAAGTGGCTTGGGGCTGGATCGCCAGAACCGAAGCGCCGGGCGCCGCAACCGAATAGGCCGCCGCCGCATAGCCGCACGGACCGGTTCCATAAAAAATCACCTTTTCGAAATCCTCGAAAAAACCGTCGTCGATCAACCGGTCGAAATAGCCATAGATGCGTGCATCGCGAAACCATGTGTCGCCATCCGAGATAATAGCCAGATGCGACCAGCCCTGCGCCCGCACCAGATCCCAACCGATCGGATGGCCTTGCTCTGACAGGGTTTGAATGCCTTGGATGGTTTCGAAGGTAACCAATAGGGTCGGGCCTTCGTCGACAAAGCCGGCCAAATGGCGTTTGCCCAGGGTTTGCACATAGCCCGCTTCGTCTGTCACCCGCGAGAATTGCTCTATCCATTCACTTTTTTTCAGGTCGGCCAGAGAGGTCTGGATGATATGTGGGCCGTCCTGCATGCCAATGGGTCCTTACATACTGCTAAACCGCTTTGGCGGATTTCTGGCGATGGATATGCCAAATGAATGGGGCAGAATTACGGAGCAATGCCGAGAATTCAAGGGCAAAACCGTACCGGATTTCGATCCGGCTCGATTGGGGCAACTCCGGCCAGTAAAGCGGAACCGCAGGGCGAGTAAAGTTTGAGGTTGCAGCGCGAGATGATCGAGGGACTGCTTTCTAAGCAGGGAAGCAGGGAAGCAGGGAAGCAGGGAAGCAGGGAAGCAGGGAAGCAGGGAAGCAGGGAAGCAGGGAAGCAGGGAAGCAGGGAAGCAGGGAAGATTTTGCGTGTATGGCACTTTAGGCGAGGTTGCGCTTCGGAGCGCGCGCATGCACGGTGTAACTCCCGCCGTCGCGCGGGAAAGATCCTGCGAGCACGCAGGATATCGATGCGCCCGCTGCGGCGCGGGGCGGACGGATCGCGGGAGAGAACCATGAGCGAGATCACATCTATCGAAAGCGTGCAGAAGATGCTGGGCGCGCAGGACTACGTTTGCTCGCGGGCCTTGGCGACGGTGGTGTTTTTATCGCTGCGCCTCGGACGGCCGTTGTTCTTGGAAGGCGAGGCCGGCGTTGGTAAAACCGAGATCGCCAAAGCCATTGCTGCCGCGCTGGGCCGTAAATTGATTCGCTTGCAATGTTATGAGGGGCTTGATGCGGCCTCGGCGGTCTATGAATGGAACTTTGCCGAACAGATGATCGCCATTCGCACCGCAGAGGCATCCGGCGGCGCCGACCGTGATAGCCTCAAGACCGAGCTTTTCACCGAGGAGTATTTGATCGAGCGGCCCTTGCTTCAGGCAATGCGCCCGCAAGACGGCGGCGCCCCTGTATTGCTCATCGATGAATTGGACCGCACCGACGCGCCGTTCGAAGCCTTCCTCCTTGAGGCGCTGTCGGATTTTCAGGTCACCATTCCCGAATTGGGCACGATCAAAGCGCCAGAGCCGCCTATCGTGATCCTGACCTCGAACCGCACCCGCGAAGTGCATGATGCGCTCAAACGGCGCTGCCTTTACCATTGGGTGGATTACCCCGAGTTCGAGCGCGAGATCGAGATTTTGCAAGCCCGTGCGCCGGAAGCCTCCGAAGCGCTCAGCCGCGAAGTCGTGTCCTTCGTGCAAAAACTGCGCACCGAGGATTTGTTCAAAAAGCCCGGCGTGGCGGAAACGATCGATTGGGCCAAATGTTTGCTGGCGCTGGATGTGATCAACCTCAGCCCCGAAGTCATTGCCGATACCATTGGCGCAATCTTGAAATACCAAGACGACATCTCCAAGCTGCAAGGCTCTGAAGCGAAACGGATTTTGGATGAGGTGAGTGCAACGCTGGAGCCGGTGTGATGAGCGGTATCAAGGTCATCTTGACCGGCCTCGGCGATGCGCTGGGCGGCGATGCGCCGCAAGGTGGTGGCGACCCCGTGTTGATGCCCTACCGGATGCGGCGGGGGTGACGCATGGTTGAATACCTGCCGCTGGAATTGCCGGAAAACCCCAAGCTGACCCACAATATCGCCCATTTTGCCCGCGCGTTGCGCAAGGCCGGGATTGCCGTGGGGCCGGGGGCGGTGTTGGACGCGGTGCGCGCGGTGCAAGCGGCGGGGTTTACCGAAAAACGCGATTTCTATTGGGTTTTGCACGCCTGTTTTATCTCTAAACCGGAACAGCGGCGGGTGTTTTCCCAAGTCTTTCGGCTCTATTGGCGCGATCCGCGGTTTATGGAGCATATGATGGCGATGATGCTTCCGGCCATTCGCGGCGTGCAAGAGGACCGCCCCGCGCAGGCCGCCGAAAAACGTGCCGCCGAGGCGCTTCTTGGCGATGCCGACCGCGACATGCCCGACCCGACCGACAGCCCCGAAGAAGAGGTGCAAATCGAGATTGACGCCGCGCTGACCATGTCCTCCGAAGAGCGCCTGCGCAGTCTGGATTTCGAACAGATGAGCACCGCCGAAATGGCCGAGGCCAAACGCATGTTGGCGCGCCTTAAATTGCCCGTCAAACCGATCAAATCGCGGCGCAGCATGGCGGCGCATTACGGGCGTTTGATGGATTGGCGGGCGACCATGCGCCGCGCCATGCGCCAAGGCGGGGAAATCCGCAGTCTGGCCCATCAAAAGCCGCGCGAGCGCTATCCGAATTTGGTGGTGATTTGCGATATTTCCGGATCGATGAGCCAATACAGCCGCATGGTTTTGCATTTCCTGCACGCCGTCGCCAATGAAAAAGGCGCGGGATGGGCCAAGGTGCACGGGTTCACCTTTGGCACGCGGCTCACCAATATCACCCGCCATCTGGCGCAGCGTGACGTCGATGCGGCCTTAGCCGCAGCGGGGGCAGAGGCGCAAGATTGGGAAGGCGGCACGCGGATTGGCGCCTGTTTGCATGATTTCAATCGCGATTGGTCGCGCCGTGTTATGGGGCAGGGCGCGGTGGTGCTTTTGATCACCGACGGGTTGGACCGCGATGCACCCGATGATCTGGCCCGCGAAATGCAGCGGCTGCACCTGTCGTGTAAGCGGTTGATCTGGCTTAACCCTTTGCTGCGTTGGGAGGGGTTCGCCCCCAAAGCGCGCGGCATCGCGGCGATGCTGCCGCATGTGGATGCCTTTCGCGCCGGTCATTCGATTGCCTCGCTTGAAGAACTGGCTATGGCGATCTCGACAACCCGCGACAGCGGTGAAAAGGACCGCCTTATGCGGATGATCGGGGCGTAGTGCCGGTAACGCCGAAGGGCCGCCTTATGGCCATTTGGGGCCGTTTGGGGCGGCGGCGGGTTTGGGGCTTTGTCCGCAGCGCGGGCGGCAATCGGGGCAGACAATTGCGCGCCCCTGTTTCATACTGCGTGCAACTTCATATTGCGTGCAACGGAGGATGTGATGGATCGTTTTGACAATATTCCCGAGGTGGCCTTGGCGTGGCACCGCGCCGGCAAAGGCGCGGCTTTGGCCACTGTGGTCGAAACATGGGGCAGCGCCCCGCGCCGCATCGGCAGCCAGTTGGCGATCAATGCCGATGGCGAGATCGAGGGATCGGTGTCCGGCGGCTGTGTCGAAGGCGCGGTGATATTAGAGGCCATCGAGGCGATTGAGACAGGCCGGCAAATGCTGCTTGAATATGGCGTTTCGGACGATGATGCTTTTGCCGTGGGATTGGCCTGTGGCGGTAAAATCCGTGTGCTGGTTGAACCGGTTGGCACGGTTTTGCCGTTAGAGGTGCTTGACGCCTTGGTGGTGGCCCGCGCCGAGCGCACCGCAGTGGCCGTGGTCAGCGATTTGAAATCGGGCGCGCGCCTCTTGGTGCGCGATGGCTATGCCGACCGGTTTCGTATGGATCGGTCGGGGTTCGAGGGCGATGATAGGTTTGTTGCCATTCACAACCCGCCCTTGCGCATGATCATCGTCGGCGCGGTGCATATAGCGCAGGCTTTGGTTCCGATGGCGCGGATTGCGGGGTTTGATCCGGTGCTCATTGAGCCGCGCGGCGCATTCGGGTCCGAGACACGGTTTCCCGGCGAGGTGATTTTGGACGATTGGCCCGATGAAGCCGTCGCGCAATTGGGGCTTGATGCGCGCACGGCGCTTGTGTTGTTGACCCATGATCCGAAATTGGACGATCCGGCGTTGGAACGTGCCTTGGCCGCCGATTGCTTTTACATCGGCGCGCTCGGATCGACCCGCACCCATGCGAAACGCGTGGAGAGATTGCGCGCCTCCGGCTTCACCGAAGGACAGATCGCCCGCATTCATGGCCCTGTCGGGTTGAATATCGGCGCGGCCAATCCGGCCGAGATTGCCGTGTCGATCCTGTCGCAAGTGGTGGGCGTGTTGCGCGGCGTGACGCCGTGAAATTCGGCTATGTTCCTGTGCGCGAGGCCGAAGGCGCAATCATGGCGCATTCCTTGGGGTTGGGGCCGCAGGCCTCGGCCCGACGCATCGCCAAAGGCACGGTTTTGGACGCGGACCACATCCGGCAATTGATCGCCAGCGGGATCGCAGAGGTCGTCGCGGCGGTGTTGGAAGACGGCGATTTGCCCGAGGATGTCACCGCAATGCGGTTGGCGCAGGCTTTGGTGCCCGAGACCGGCGCGCAACATATCCGGATCACCGGCGCGGGGGCGGGACGGGTCAATCTTTACGCTACCTCTTGCGGGATCGTGACATTGGACGCGGCGCGCATCCATGCTCTGAATGCGATTGATCCGATGATCTCGGTCGCAACGGTGCCGGATTACGCTCGGGTGGACGCCGGCGGCATGATCGCCACGATCAAAATCATCGCCTATGCGGTGCCCGAGGCACAATTGATCCGCGCCGAAACCGGCGCAGGCGGGGCGATCCGCGTGTTGCCACCGGTCTATCAGACGGCCACCTTGATCGAAACGGTGACGCAACCGGCCGCTTCCGGCGAGGTGTCTGGCGAGCTATCCGGCAAAGGCCGCGCCGCGATGGCGGGGCGATTGGCGCGGTTTGATGCGGCGTTGACCCCGCGCGTGGTGGTGCCCCATGCCGAGGCGGAATTGTCCGACGCGATCAAGCAAGCCACGGGCGAGATGCTCTTGATCCTTACGGGATCGGCGACCTCTGATCTGCGCGATGTCGCGCCGCAAGCATTGCGCATGGCCGGGGGCGAGGTGATCCGCTTTGGCATGCCGGTCGATCCGGGAAATTTGTTGTTTATCGGGCGCTTGGCGGAAAAACCGGTGATTGGTTTGCCCGGCTGCGCGCGTTCGATTGCGCTCAACGGGGCGGATTGGGTGTTGGAGCGGTTGATCTGCGGGCTGCACGTGGGGGCTGGCGACATCGCGGCGATGGGGGTGGGCGGTTTGCTCAAGGAAATTCCCACACGCCCGAGGCCGCGCCGCGACCATCATACATAATCGCCCCCCAGAGCCCCGCGCATTTATGAGGCTGCATCAATGCGGGTCTCGCGGCCCTGCGCGGTATAGTTCGGATGTTGTTGCCCCATCTGCCTTGGCGGTGCGCCCTACTGTGCGCCGTGACGGGGGTGCCGCGAGTATATCGGCGGCATCCTCCTTTGGTCTAACTTCGCAGTTATCGCTTACACATCGCGGGGCAAGGTGGTTATCATCCTCTCATAGCCACATTAACTCTGGGAGGAGCCACATGTCTCAGGTCACCATGACCGTGAATGGCAAGACAGCCACCGGCGACGTAGAAGGCCGGACACTTCTTGTTCATTTCCTGCGCGACGAATTGCAACTGACGGGGACGCATGTCGGATGCGACACCTCGCAATGCGGCGCCTGTGTCGTTCACGTGGACGGCAAAGCCGTGAAATCATGCACCATGCTGGCGGCCGAAGCCGATGGCGCATCGGTTGAAACCATCGAAGCACAGGCCGCCGATGACGGCACGCTGAACGTGGTGCAACAAGCGTTTCAAGATCACCATGGCCTTCAGTGCGGTTTTTGCACTCCCGGCATGGTGATGAGCGCCACAGCCCTGCTCAAAGAGAACCCCAAACCGACAGAGGCGGAAATCCGTCACTACCTTGAGGGGAATATCTGCCGCTGCACCGGCTATCACAACATCGTCAAATCGATCATGGCCGCATCGGGCCAAGACGTCGATTCGATCGCTGCCGAGGTGGCCGCCCAATAAGGCACGCTGCGGGGGCGACATTGCCCCCGAAAAAAGGATCAGCGTGCCGCACCCCAGCGGCCCGTTTCATTCGACATATCCAAAGCCGGCGCATCGCGCGGCTTTTTAGGGAGGAAACACCATGCCAAAAGATGGAGGCATCGGCGCCAGCACCAAGCGGCGCGAAGACGTCCGCTTTCTGAGCGGAACCGGAAATTACACCGACGATATCAACCTGCACAATCAAACCTATGTGCATTTCCTGCGCTCTGATGTGGCCCATGGCCGGATCAAAAGTATCGACACCACCGTCGCATCGGCAATGCCGGGCGTTGTGCGCATCTTTACCGGTGCGGATTTCGAAGGCGTGGGCAGCGTTCCTTGCGGTTGGGAGATCACCGACCGGTTTGGCGAGAAAATGCAAGAGCCCGCGCATCCGGTTCTGGCCCAAGGCAAGGTTCACCATGTCGGCGATCAAATCTGTGCCGTGGTTGCCGAAACGCTTGAGCAGGCCCGCGATGCCGCCGAAGCCATCGAGGTTGATATCGAAGAGCTTCCCGCCGTTGTGGATATGAAAAAAGCGCTCGAAGAGGGGTCCCCCAAGGTCCATGACGATTTGACCAGCAACCTGTGCTTTGACTGGGGGTTTGTTGAAGAAAACAAAGCCGCCGTCGAAGAGGCCTTTCAAAACGCGGCGCATGTCACGACATTGGAATTGGTCAACAACCGGTTGATTGCCAACCCGATGGAGCCGCGCGTGGCCGTGGGGGATTTCAATCGCGGGACGGGCGATCATACGCTTTATACCACCTCGCAAAACCCGCATGTGATCCGCTTGCTCATGGGGGCGTTTGTTTTGGGGATCCCCGAACATAAGTTGCGCGTTGTGGCCCCCGATGTGGGCGGCGGGTTCGGCACGAAAATCTTCCACTATGCCGAAGAGGCCTTCTGCACCTTTGCAGCCAAGGCGATCAACCGTCCGGTGAAATGGACATCGACCCGGTCCGAGGCCTTCATGTCGGACGCGCATGGCCGTGACCACGTCAGCACCATTCAACTGGCGCTCGATGCGGACAATAACTTCACCGCGCTGCGCACCGACACTTACGCCAATATGGGTGCCTATTTGTCGACCTTCGCGCCCTCGGTGCCCACATGGCTGCATGGCACATTGATGGCGGGCAATTACAAAACCCCGCTGGTTTATGTGAACGTCAAAGCTGTCTTTACCAATACGGTTCCGGTGGATGCCTACCGCGGCGCAGGCCGTCCCGAGGCGACCTACCAATTGGAGCGTGTGGTGGACAAAGCTGCATTGGAATTGGGCGTTGATCCGGTGGCCTTGCGCCGTCAGAACTTCATCACCGAATTCCCCTATCAGACGCCCGTCGCGGTGGAATATGACACCGGTGATTATAACGCGACGATGGATAAGCTGACGCAAGTGGCTGATTTTGCCGGCTTTGCGGCCCGCCGCGCCGAGAGCGAAGCCAAAGGCAAGCTGCGCGGTTTTGGCGTCAACTGCTACATCGAGGCCTGCGGCATCGCGCCGTCGAACCTTGTGGGGCAACTGGGCGCGCGTGCGGGCCTGTATGAATCCGCCACTGTGCGGGTGAATGCGACCGGCGGTTTGACCGTGATGACCGGATCGCACAGCCACGGCCAAGGCCACGAAACCGCCTTTCCACAGGTGATTGCCGATATGATCGGGATTGACGCTTCGATGATTGAAATCGAACACGGCGATACCGACAAAGCCCCGATGGGCATGGGCACATATGGCTCGCGTTCCTTGGCGGTTGGCGGATCGGCCATGGTTCGCGCGACGGAGAAAATCATCAACAAGGCCAAGAAAATCGCGGCACATTTGATGGAAGCCTCCGAAGGTGATGTGGAACTTAAAGACGGGCAGTTTTCCGTCGCGGGCACCGATAAATCGGTGGCATGGGGCGATGTGACGTTGGCCGCCTATGTGCCGCACAACTACCCGCTCGAAGACATCGAGCCGGGCCTTGAAGAAACCGCCTTTTACGATCCGGCAAACTTTACCTACCCGTCGGGCGCCTATTGCTGCGAGGTCGAGGTCGACCCCGAAACCGGCAAGGTGACGGTAGAACGCTTCGCTGCGGCGGATGACTTTGGCAATGTCGTCAATCCGATGATCGTGTCGGGGCAGGTCCATGGTGGCATCGCACAAGGCATCGGGCAGGCTTTGCTTGAAGGCGCGGCCTATGATGAGAACGGACAGCTTTTGACCGGCTCTTACATGGATTACGCCATGCCGCGCGCCTCGGATTTGCCGTTCTATACGGTGGATCATTCGTGCCAAACGCCGTGCACACACAATCCGTTGGGTGTGAAGGGCTGCGGCGAGGCCGGTGCCATCGGATCGCCCCCCGCCGTGGTGAATGCGGTGATTGACGCTCTGCGCTCTGCTGGGCAGGATATCACGCACATTGACATGCCGCTGTCGCCCGCCCGTGTTTGGGCCGCGATGAACAACGCTTAAGGAGATCGAAAATGTATAACTTCGAGTTCGAAAAACCCACCACGGTGGCCGAAGCGGTTGCGGCGCTTTCCTCTGACGAGGCGCAAGCGTTGGGCGGCGGTCAAACACTGTTGCCGACGATGAAGCAACGCCTTGCGATGCCGGAAAAATTGGTGTCGCTCACCGGGATTGCCGACATGAAAGGGGTCTCCGCCAGCGGGGGTACCTTGACCATCGGCGGCGGCACGCCCCATAAAACGGTGGCGGATGAGGCCACGGCCTATCCGGCGTTGGCGGCTTTGGCCTCCAATATCGGGGATCCGGCGGTGCGCAATCGCGGCACCATCGGCGGCAGTCTGGCCAATAATGACCCTTCGGCGTGCTATCCGTCGGCGGCTTTGGCGTCGGGCGCGACAATCGTCACCAACGCCCGCGAGATCGCAGCGGATGACTTTTTCCAAGGCATGTTCACGACCGCCTTGGATGAGGGGGAAATCATCACCGCAGTGAAATTTCCGATCCCCGAAAAGGCCAATTACCAAAAGTTCGAGCAGCCCGCTTCGCGCTTTGCTTTGGTGGGCGTCTATGTTGCCAAATATGCGGAAGGTGTGCGCGTGGCGGTGACCGGTGCCTCCGAAGAAGGCGTGTTCCGTTGGACCGAGGCAGAGGCGGCTTTGTCGTCGAATTTCGCGGTCTCGGCATTGGAGGGACTGTCGGTTCCCGCCGATGGGATGATCGGCGACCTGCACGGCACGTCCGAATATCGCGCGCATCTGGTTGGCGTGTTGACCAAACGGGCGGTGACAGCTGCGGCTTGATCCTGTTTACGACGAAAATGCAAAAGCTCCCGCAGATATGCGGGGGCTTTTTTTTGGTTTTGAGCGATCCGCTGCGCGTTCGCGCAGGCGGGGGCGTGTTGTTAAGAGATGGCGCAGCGGCGTTAGGCTACAACCTCCAATTCGATACGGTCGCGACCCTTTTCCTTGGCCAGATACATCGCGGTATCGGCCCGCACCAAGGCGTCTTCGATATCGTCTTCTTCGCGCAGCAGGCTGATCCCGATGGAGACCGTCAGCGTGACTTCGCCGTTGCCGGTGTCCAACGGCGATTGCGCCAAAGTCTTGCGGATACGTTTGGCCACCATGGCGGCGGCATGCAGGTCGCTGTCTTTCAAAACGATGACAAATTCTTCGCCGCCGTATCGGCTGATGACGTCGGAAGACCGGCAACAGTCGACAAAAATACCAGCCATATGTTGTAGGGCACGATCGCCCACCTGATGGCCGTGGGCGTCGTTAAGTGCCTTGAAGTGGTCGACGTCGATCATCATGACCACGCAGTTGTCTTCGGTGTTGGCTTTGAAGTTGCTCAGCAGAAATTGCCGCGACTTCAACCGGGTCAAGGCATCGTGATCGACCATTTCTTGGAGTTTTAGGTTGAGTTTATAGATGTCGCGCCGTTTGTGGGCGGCATTGATACCGAGTGGTGCCGCCAGCAGAATCGGCACTATGGTTTCCGTGATGATGTATTGCCGGAGGTAGTCGATATCAAGAAACACGATACGAAGCGTGTAGTTGGCGATAATGGCAATCGCTGCCAATACAAGCGGATAGAGCACCGGACGCGTAGATATGGGCCGTCGAGACATTGACGAATAACCTGATCTGGCACTCTGACCCGACAATCGGTTGCGGATGGTTTCGGAGAGTGCGAAAATTACATTTTGGACAACCTGATCCATTTGAAACACGCTTTCGTTAATATACAACGAAGTGACGTCGCGTCTCGAACAATAAATCACGGCAAGAATTTTAGTTTATAGCAAAGTTATATAAGCATTTAGAGTGCATTGATAAAAGGCCTCCGCGAGAAGCGGAGGCCTTTTAGGTTGGCGGTGCTGGACGACGGGCGCGGCCCTACTTCGGCAGCGGACCGATCAACATAATCATTTGGCGGCCTTCCATCTTGGGCATGTTTTCCACGCGCCCACAGTCTTTGGTGTCTTCGGCCACACGTTCAAGCAATTCGCGACCCAGATTCTGGTGCGCCATTTCACGACCACGGAAACGCAGGGTGACTTTAACTTTGTCCCCGTTTTCCAAGAACTTATACACGTTGCGCATTTTAACTTCATAGTCGTGCACATCGGTATTGGGCCGGAATTTGACCTCTTTGATCTCGATGATCTTTTGCTTTTTGCGCGCTTCGGATTCGCGTTTTTGCGTCTCGTATTTATACTTGCCGAAATCCATGATCTTGACCACGGGCGGTTCGGCGTTGGGGGAGATCTCTACCAGATCTAGACCCGCTTCTTCGGCCATAGCCATACCCCGTGCAGGGGTCACGACCCCGACGTTTTCGCCGTCCGCGCCAATCAGGCGGATTTCCGGGCAACGGATGCGATCATTGATTCTGGGGCCGGTTTCGCGCGTGGGTGGCGCGTTATGAGGTCTGCGGGCTATGGTTTTGATCCTTCAATGGTTTGATAGTTTTGCAATCTGCAAGGTAAACCCGCAGCCGCACTCTTTCAAGCGCCAAAATCGGCAGTTTCGGGCCGAAATGGTCATGTTTTCCCCTTGAACCTTTTGCTCGCGCTCGGCATCTGCAACATCGTATGAAGTGGTCCGCAAAATGCGGGCTGTCTATGTTAAGGGGATGAAGAACCATGAAAAATCTGCTTTGGGTCGTGATTGCGTTGGTGGTTATTGGCGGCGGATACCTGCTGATGTCCGGGAAATCGGTGCAAGAGGTCGTGCAAGAGGCGACAGAGGCCACCACGGACGCGGTTGATGCGACGGCCGATGTGGCCAGTGATGCGGCGACTGCGGTGACCGATACGGCGACTGCGGCTGTTGATGCTGTGGACGATGCCGCCACTACGGCTGCGGAGGCCGCCGAAGAGGTTGCTGCCGAGGCTGCGGAAAATGCGACCGAGGCGGCTGAAATCGCCACCGAAGCTGCAACCGATGCGGTCAACGCCGCAGGTGATGCGGCCACCAATGCTGCCGAAGCGGTTAGCGATGCAGCCGCAGATGCGGTTGATGCGGGCACGGCTGCGGCTGTGGACGCCGCCGATGCGGCCGCCGGTGAGGCCAGTGACGCCGCCGATGCGGCAACCGACGCAGCGGCTGCGGCCGAAACCGCTGCAACGACGGCGGCGGATGCTGCCGATGACGCGGCTGCGGCGGCCTCCGAGGCGGGCACAGATACCGCCGCTGCAGCCGCAGATGCGGCGGCTGATACTGCTGAATCCGCTGCGCAAACCGCAGAGGATGCCGCTCAAACCGCAACAGATGCGGCGGCGGATGCGTCCGAAGCGGCCTCTGATGCGTCGTCGTCGATGATGGATGGCGTGAGCGAATTGTTGACTGTGGATGGTTTTAACCTCGAAAAAGTCAGCGACATGATTGACCAATCGTCGATCGGTGACATGCAAAAGACCATGCTGAAAACCGGTCTGCAGAAGGCCCAAGACGATCCTGAAATGCTTGGCAAAGTGCTTGAGCAAATCAAATCGGCGGTTGGCATGTAAAACCGTTTGACGCGGGCCTAACGGGCCGCGTCGCATGATATGATCCCCGCGTGGAGCGATCCGCGCGGGTTTTTTGTTTTTGGCGTGGGGGAACGCCGCCTATGACCGTCGCGCCGGATGAACGCCATGCGCCGGGGCGGGGCGCTGCATTTGAATATGAATGTCACTGCGCCCGACCTCGTGAAATCCAAAGCGGGCATAAAGGCGGCCCACAGGGTTCCAGCGCAAATACTCCAGACGGACCGGCAATCCCATATTATCGGCCACACCGAGGCAATGAGCCAATATCCGGCTGCCAATCCCTTGGTTGTGCCATTGGGGGTGCAGGTAGAATTCACCAAGGCGGATGTCGGTGGCGCGCAAATGGAAGGACAAGGCGCCGATATTTTTCTCGTGGCGCCGGATCGCGTAGAATGGTTTTGTGGCGTAGTGGCCGCGATGGATTTCGCGTTGCACATCCTCGTCCCATCCCCAATGTGGGGCGACATGGGGGGCCATCGCGGCGCGCTTTATCTCATAGGAATAGCAAAAGTCGCTCTGGCTTGGGCCGAGGCGATCAAATTGGAGATCAGGGAGCAGGCGGGGCAAATGCATGCCCCGATCATAGAGGCCCCCGCAACGCGCACCTAAGGAATTGCGGACAGGCCCAGAGTTTGAGCAGAAAACGGCGCGAAATCAGTCGACGAAGGCCTTTTCCACCACATAATGCTTCGGATCGGAATTGGCGCCTTCTTCAAGGCCAAAGCCTTCGAGCACCGCCATGATATCCTTGTTAAACGCCAGGTTGCCGCAAACCATGCCGCGATCATGTTCGGGGTCCATCGGCGGCAGGTCGAGGTCGGCAAAGACCTTGCCCGAACTTAAGTTGTCGGTGATCCGGCCCATCTGGGCGCTCTGTTCTTGGGTGGTGGTCGGGTAATAGCGCAACTTGTCGCCGACCAATTCGCCGATCAACGGATCATTGGGCAGGCTTTCGACCAATTGGCGGCCGTATTCCAATTCCGACACCTCGCGGCAGGTGTGCATGAGGATCACTTCGTCATATTGCTCATAGGTTTCCGGATCGCGCATCAGGGACGCGAAAGGCGCAATCCCGGTGCCAGTGGCAAACATCCAAAGCCGTTTGCCCGGCAAAAGCGCGTCGAGCACCAATGTGCCGACGGGTTTGGGGCGCAGGATGATTTCATCCCCGACCTCGATATGTTGCAAGCGCGAGGTCAGCGGGCCATCTTGAACCTTGATCGAATAAAACTCCAATTCCTCGTCCCACGACGGCGAGGCGATGGAGTAAGCGCGCAGCAATGGTTTTTGTTTGCCGGTTTTCGGGTCGGGATCATTCATCAATCCGATCATCACAAATTCACCCGACCGGAACCGCAGGCTTTGCGGGCGGGTCACGCGAAACGAAAACAACCTGTCATTCCAATGCTTGACCGATGTGACGGTCTGCGCATCAGGCAGGGCAGGCACTTTGGGGCTTGTCTGTGTCGGTGTCTGGGTTTGGATCTCGGTCACGGGAATGCTCTCGCTCATGTATATCAAGGTCAATAGAGGGCGCGTTTGCGCGTCTTTCTAACGATATATTTCAGTTATTGAAAGTGTTTCAGCGCGCCCGCAGCCGCGACTGATAGTCATGCTCTTGCCAATTGGCGCGGGCGCGCCATTGCGGCTCTGGTTGGCGGGTGGCAAGCGCGGCGTCGATTTCCACCTCGTCAAACCCCGACCGGCGCGCCATGGCATATTGATCCGCGATAACGTGGCCCGCTGCGCGCAACCGGCCGGTGTAGCCCATCAAGCGCAAGGAGCGCGCATGGGTGAAACCGCGCCCGTCGGAAAATGACGGGAATGCGATGCGGATCATGCTGACGCCTTCAAGCTGTCCGGCCAAGGCGGTCACATCATCGGCGGGATTGATGTCAATCGCGCTGGTGTCGGGTAGGCTGCCATCCTCGTTCAAGGGGGCGAAATTGCCGGTGAAGTCATCTTCGGCAAAGCCGCTGTCGGTTACGATCACGCTCATGTATTTGCTCCTATCCGGACCATCTTGCCATCCACGAAATGAATGCCGCATTCGGTTTTCTCTTCGCCGCGCCAACGCCCCGCGCGGGGGTCTTCGCCTTCTTTGACTGGCGACGTGCAGGGCGCACAGCCGATCGAAGGATAGCCTTTGGCAACCAATGGATGCCGTGGCAGGCGGTTTTCGATCATATAATTTTGAATGTCCTCTGGGGTCCAATGTGCCAAAGGATTGACTTTGATTTGATCGCCGTCGGCCTCAAAGAATTCAAGCGAGGCGCGGGTGGCACCCTGAAACCGTTTGCGCCCCGTGATCCAACCGTCAAAACCGGCAAGCGACATTTGCAAAGGCCGGGTTTTGCGCAGATCACAGCAGGAATCGGTGCTGCGTTTATGCAAGGTGCCATCGGGATCTTCGGCGGCGAGCATCGCCTCGGAGGCGCGCACAACCCGCAGATCTTCAAGTCCAAGGCGGTCGCTGAGGTCGCGTTGATAGTCCAGCGTTTCTTCAAACAACATCTGCGTGTCGATGAACAAAACCGGCGTGTGTTTGTTGATCACCGAAACGAGATGCAGCAAGACCACCGATTCCGCCCCGAAGGAGGATACCAACGCAAGACGCCCGACATCAGGATCGCGCAGCGCGCGTTTGAGAACGGCGGTGGCGCTGTGGTGCTCATAGGCGGCATTCAACGCCGCCACGCGGGCGGTAAACCCGTCGGCATTCTCGCTGCCATAGCTGCGGCCGATGTCCTCGGCGCGGGCAAGGCTGGCATCAGGCGGCATTGGCATTGTCCTGTGGATAGAGCGCGGCCTTGAACGGGGCCATGCCGAGGCGACGATAGGCCATCAAGAATGTCTCGTCGGCACCTTCGCGCAGATCGAGATAGGCATAGATGATGCGTTCGACCGCTGGCACGATCTCGTCATAAGCAAAGCCGGGACCGGCGCGTTCGCCGACGGCCGCGGTTTCGGTTGCATCACCGCCAAGCGTGATTTGGTAGTTCTCCACCCCCGCGCGGTCGAGGCCCAAAATCCCGATATGGCCAACATGGTGATGCCCGCAGGCATTGATGCAGCCGGAGATCTTGAGTTTCAGCTCGCCAATATCATGCTCAAGCTTCAACGCATTGAAACGATTGCTGATCTGCTGACCGATCGGGATCGAGCGGGCGGTCGCCAAGGCGCAATAATCCATGCCGGGGCAAACAATCATATCGGACACCAGACCGATGTTGGCCGTGGCCAAATGCACCTCTTTGAGCGCCGCGTGCAGCGCAGGCAGGTCGCCGCGATGCACATGTGGCAGGATTACGTTTTGCTCGTGGCTGATGCGCAATTCGTCATGGGCATATTGCGCCGCCAGATCGGCCATTGCCGCCATTTGCTCTGCGGTGGCATCGCCGGGGGTTTCGCCGTGGTTCTTGATCGAGATCGACACGATGGCATAATCGGCATTGCGATGCGCGGTGATGTTGGTGTCGATCCACGACCGGAACACCGGATCATTGGCATAGGCCCGATCGAACCCGTCCGTGGGGGCGGTTTTGAAATCCGGCGCGGTGAATTGCGCCTCGATCTCTTTAAGCATCTCCTGATCGACGCCGGTGAACTGCGGGCGTAGCTCGGCAAAGCGGGCCTCGACCAGTTCTTGCATCTTTTCGATCCCGTTCTCATGCACGGTGATCTTGATGCGGGCCTTATATTTGTTGTCGCGGCGGCCAAGCGTGTTCCACACCGACACGCAGGCCTCAAGATAAGGCAAAAGATCGGCCTTGGGCAGGAAATCGCGGATGACTTTGCCGATCATCGGGGTGCGGCCAAGGCCGCCGCCGATGATGACCTCGAACCCGTCTTTGCCGTCTTGCTCAATCATCCGCAGGCCGATGTCATGGGCGCGGGTGACGGCGCGGTCGTTGGGGCTGCCGGTGATGGCGATTTTGAATTTGCGCGGCAGGAATTGGAATTCCGGATGGTCGGTTGACCATTGGCGGATGAGTTCCGCGACCGGACGCGGATCGGCGATTTCGTCGGCGGCGGCACCGGCGAAATGGTCCGCCGTGGTATTGCGGATGGTGTTGCCCGAGGTTTGGATCGCGTGCAGGCCCACCTCGCCAAGCGCATCCAGAATATCGGGCACGTCGTTCAATTTCGGCCAATTGTATTGGATGTTCTGGCGCGTGGTGAAATGGCCATAGCCCTTGTCCCACTTGGCGGCGATCATCCCCAATTGGCGCATTTGCGCGCTCGACAGGGTGCCATAGGGCACGCAAACCCGCAGCATATAGGCATGCAATTGCAGATAAAGACCGTTCATCAAGCGCAGTGGCCGGAATTCTTCTTCGGTCAGCGATCCATTGATGCGGCGTTCGACTTGCGCGCGAAACTGTGCATTGCGTTCGGCCAAAAAGGCGGTGTCAAAATCGTTGTAGCGATACATCAGGACAACTCCACCTGTTTGCCGTGGGCATAATTCGAAGGGCCGGTGCGGCGAAAATCTTCACGAAAATGCACCGGCTCGGGGCCGTTTTCACCCGCTGCCATGTCGGTCAGATACGGGCCGACGATGGCATGCTGTTGGGTTTCGGCACGCGCCAGCCGCGCGGCGGCGGTGTCGGCATCCATCAGTAATTCGGCGCGGCGCAAATCGCGGGTCCAGCTGTCGTCGCTGCATTGATAGATCACATCGCCCTCTAATAGGGCGTTGGCGGTGACAACCTTGGGCGTGAAGGGGCGGGCCATGGCGGGCCTCCTGTTCTGGCTGGGCAATTCGGATTGACGGATCACACACCGGCGTGTTTGACCTTTGCTGCAATATAGGAAATATTCCCACCTTGGCGCCAGATGGGCGAAGAATTAAGAACATGGTTCCGGCAGCGCGTAGGCGCGCAGGCCAAGTTCCACGGATCAAAGGAAAAGCGTGATGACAGTCCGCCTAGACGACACAGACCGGAAAATCCTTTCGCAGTTGCAGCGCGACGCAGGGCAGTCTTTGGATGAAATCGCCCGTCAGGTGGGGTCAAGCAAGACGCCGGTATGGAACCGGATTCGCAAAATGCGCGATGCAGGGATCATCGGCCAGCAGACGTTTTTATTGGACGCAGAGGCGCTTGGCTTTGAGGCGTGTTTCTTTGTGTTGATCCGCACATCCGAACATGAAGCCGATTGGCAAGCGGCGTTTTTGAAGGCGCTAAAAGAGCGGCCCGAAGTGCAAGAAGCGCATCGGTTGGCAGGCGATATCGATTACATTTTGAAGGTGCGGGTGAAAAATGCGCGCGCCTATGATGCCTTCTACCAAGCGCTGATTTCCGAGGTAAAGGTGCATAATGTGACGGCGCTTTTGTCGATGGAGGAGATAAAATCCACGACGATGCTGCCGCTGTGATCACAGTTGGACGCGCAATTGATCCAACCCGTGAAAATGATAGGTGCTTCGGTAAAGCGGCGGCGCGGTGAGGGACAGATCGGGGCAGCGTTCAAACAAAACCCGCAGCGCAATCTGCATCTCCAATCGCGCCAGCGGTGCGCCGAGGCAAAAATGTAATCCGCCGCCAAAGGCGCTGTGCGTTTGTGGCGTGCGGCCGGGGCGGAATTGATCGGCCTCTTGCCATATTTCTTCGTCGCGCCCGGCGCTGCCCAAGATCAATGCGACCTCGTCGCCACGTGAAAACCGATGCCCGAAAACCTCCATATCCTCATAGGCATAGCGGGTGAATTTGTGCAAAGGTGGATCATAGCGCAGCACCTCTTCGACGCTGCGGGCGGCGGTTTTGCTGCTGCATTGGGCAGGTGCGTCGCCATGCACCAATAGGCAAGACACCGCATTGCCCAGCCCATGCACCGTCGCTTCATGTCCGGCGTTGAGCAGCAAAATACAGGTCGAGATCAACTCGGCGCGGCTGAGCTTTTCGCCCGCGTCTTCGGCGGCGATCAACGCCGTGATCAGGTCATCGCGCGGATCATTGCGCCGCACGTCGATATAGTCCGACAGATAAGCGGAAAACGCGCAAGAGGCGGCGACGGCTTCGGCCTCCATTGTCGGCGAGCGACCGGCGATATACATTTGCACCATGGCATTGGACCAGAGCAAAAGACGGTCCGCGTCGCGCTCGGGCACGCCCAACAGCCGCGCGATGATGATCACGGGGATCGGCGTGGCATAGGCGGGCAAGAGATCGAAGTCGCCGACCGGAAAACCGTCGATCAAAGTATGGCACAGCGTTTCGACCTCGCCCGCCATGGCGTTGATCCGGCGCGAGGTAAAGGCGCGCAGCACTTGTGCGCGCAACCGCGTGTGGCGCGGCGGTTCCAATTCAAGCATTGAATGGGCTTCAATGTCATAAAATGGTGCGAGGGCGGGCGGGATCACCGGCGCAGATCCTTCGGGCGGGGTGCGGCCAAACCGGCGGTCGCGCAAAATGCCCTGCACCGAGGCATGGGTAAAGGCCGCCGCCATGGCATAATCGTCCCAAAACGGCAGGCCCCCACCGCGTTCCGCCGCACGGGCGCGGGTGTAGAACGCATAGGGGTCTTGGACAAAATCGGGGGCGGTCGGGGATTGGCTCAAATGGATCATAGATGTTTTTCGCCCGCCCTTCTGGTCAAGGCAAGGGACCATGCGATAGCGTGTCCGCGATGGATGAGGTTTTGACACAGCAGCGGCGCAGTGCCCGCGCGGAGGCTGGCACAGGCGCGCGGGTCTGGGTCGCTATGGGGGCGCTGTTGTTGGTGTGTCTGGTGGCGATGGCGATCTGGCGCACCTCCGAGCGGCAGGCTTTGGCGGGACTGGCCCAACAGGGCCAAGCAGATTTGTCATTGGCCTCGGACCGGATCACCGCGCAGCTCAAGCGGTATCAGGAGCTTGCAGTGTTGATGGCGGATCATCCGGTGTTGTCGGCCCTGACCGAAGGCGGAGCGCAAGACGAAGGGTCAGGCCGCGTAGAGGCACAGCAGCAGGGCGCGCAGGAAAAAGCGCAGGCCGCCGCGCGGGCGTTGCTGACGGCGGCGGCGGATAAAACTGCGGCGCTGGACATCGCCTTTGCCGACACATCGGGGCAGATTTTGGCGCGGGCCACGCGGGGGGGCGAGGCGGGGGAGTTGGATCTACGCCGCGCCGGATATTTTACCCGCGCGATGCAGGGGGCGCTTGGCACGGGGCATGGGGTTTACGGGCGCGGCGCCTTGGATATGCCCGATCTTTTGGGCGGCGATAACGCCCGCGCCGGGGCAAGTGAGCCACGTCCGCAGCGCGCCTATTTTTACGCCGCGCCGCAATTTTCCAAGTCCGGATCCGTGGTGGGCGCGTTGATCGTTGTGGTGAATATCGACATGATGGAATGGGATTGGATCGGCGGCAATCCGGCGGTCTATTTCCTGGATGAGGCCGGTGAGGTGTTTATCTCCAACCGCCGCGAATTGCTGTTTTCGCGCGCGGATGCGGCCCGCGTGCTGATCCCGCCCGATGGGGCACCGGCGCTTGGCGCCCCGGCGCGGCGTTGGCAGAGCGGCGCTTATGATTTGCTCAGGCTTGATTGGGGCCCGTATTTGCCAACCCGCGCGATGGCCTTGATGCGTGACCTACCGGTGATCGGGATGCGCGGGGTGGCCTTGATCGACGTTGGCCCTGCGCGGCGGATTGCGGGGCTTCAAACCGGCGTGTTTTTGGCGCTTTGCGTGGCTTTTGCGGCGATGATGGTGCCGATTTTGGCGCGGCGGCGGGTTCTGGCGCGGGCCAATGCGCAATTGGAACGCCGTGTGGCGCGCCGCACCCGTGAATTGTCCAATAGTAATGCGGCCCTGCGCCGCGAGGTGGCCGAGCGCGTCGCGGCGGAGGCGGCATTGAAGCAGGCACAGGCCGAATTGGTGCAGGCGGAAAAATTGTCGGCGTTGGGGCAGATGTCGGCAGGGATCAGCCATGAGCTGAACCAGCCTCTCATGGCGATTCAACAGTTTGCCGACAATGGCGCGCTGTTCTTGAAAAAGGGCAAGGCGGATGTCGCGGGTGAGAACCTCGGGCGGATATCGTCATTGGCGGCCCGGGCGGCGCGGATCATCAAGAACCTGCGGGCATTTGCCCGCAACGAAAGCGAACCGATGGGCAAGGTGAACCTTGTTCAAGTGATTGATACAGCTGTTGAAATGACCGAGGCGCGGCGCGAGCGCGACGGTATTATTTGTGATTGGGAAGGCGGCGCGCCGGTCTATGTTTGGGGCGGCGAGGTGCGCCTTGTACAGGTGTTTGTCAATTTGATCACCAACGCCGCAGATGCGATGTCGGGGCAGGGTGGCGGCCGGATCCGCATCACCCTCGAAGAGGGCCGACGGCTTAGCGTTATTTTGCGCGACACGGGGCCGGGGATCAAAGACAGCGAAAAGATCTTCGAGCCGTTCTATTCGACCAAGGCCGTTGCCGCAGGCGCGGCAGGAGAAGACGGTATGGGGCTGGGCCTGTCTATTTCATATGGTTTGGTGCAAAGCTTTGGCGGCGTCATTCGCGGGGCCAATGCGCCGGACGGCGGGGCGGTGTTCACCGTCGAATTGGAACGCTGGAACGAGGCAAAAGCAACGGCATGACGCGGCGGGTTTTATGTGTGGATGATGATGTTGCGGTGCGCGAGGCGCTGCGGCAGACATTGGAATTGGGCGATTTGCTTCCGCAGGTCGCCGGCAGTTTCATCGAGGCCAAGGACCATATTCGCCCGGAGTTCGACGGCGTCATCTTGTCCGATATTCGCATGCCGGGGCGCGACGGGTTTCATTTGCTCGGCCATACCCAAGAGGTTGATGCCGAATTGCCGGTGATCTTACTCACGGGAGAGGGTGATATTCCGATGGCGGTGCGGGCGATGGGGCAGGGTGCCTTCGGGTTCTTGGAAAAACCCTGTAGCCCTGCGGATCTGTTGGCCGAGGTGGAGCGGGCGCTCAAAACCCGTGCTTTGGTTTTGGAAAACCGGCGGTTGAAGGCGCAATTGCAAACCGGTGATCCGGCGGCGCGGATGTTGTTTGGCACCTCCGAAAGCTCGGAAAAATTGCGCGATATGGTGCGGCAGGTGGCACAGACGCGGGCCGAAGTGTTGATCACCGGCGCGCCCGGATCGGGGACCTCCAAAGTCGCCGAGGTGATCCATTTGATGTCGGCGCAGGCCAAGGCCCCCTTTGTCAAACGCGGGGCGGCGGGGGTGACCCGCGCGGATTTGATCGCGGCCTATGAGGCGGCAGAGGGCGGTAGCCTCTATCTGGACGAGATCGGCGCATTGCCCCGTGAGGCACAGTTCTTGTTGCTTGACGTGATGGAAGGCAGCGCGACCGTGCGGGTTATGGCGGGCACCACACGCGATTTGGCCGATGATGTGGCCGCAGGGCAGATCAGCGCCGATTTGTTTTACCGCCTTGATGTCACGCGCGTGCGCATTCCTTCCTTGGCTGAGCGTCCCGAAGATATCGCGGAGATGTTCCGCCAATATGTCGCCCAGGCCGCAGAGCAGGCCGGGTTGGCCGCGCCAGAAATTACGCCGGAGGTGGTCGCTGGATTGATGGCCCGTGATTGGCCGGGCAATGCGCGGGCCTTGATGAGCGAAGCGATGCGATTCGTTTTGGGGGTCGGACGCGGGATGGCGCAGCATGAGACGGGGGAGATGGGCCTTACGCAGCAAATGGCACAGGTCGAAAGCTCGCTATTGGTGGCGGCGCTCCGGCGGGCCGAGGGGCGCGCCAGTGTGGCGGCGAAGGAGTTGAGATTGCCGCGCAAGACCTTCTACGACAAATTGGCGCGCTACGGGATTAGACCCGAAGACTATCGTTAGCGGGATGTTAACACTTTGTGCGGGTTTTCGCACAGATCCGGCGCGCCACTGTGCGGGTTTTCGCACAGCGCGGCGGCGCAGCATGGAACTTCACGTTTGCAATGCCATTCAAGTGATTGATTTGTATATAAAAGATGGGGTGCAATCACGCGGATCTCACAAACTCTTGAGCCGCGTGCCGGAAAGGCCAATTCTGCGCCCATCCTGCGGGGCCGATGCGCACCGCGATGATCACAGTTTGACTTAGAGGGAGGAGACCTCACATGAAATTCATCACCGCAGCCGCCACCGCCGTGGCTCTGAGCTTTACCGCCGGTGCGGCAAGTGCCGCATGTGATGCGGGCGAAATCGTCATCAAGTTCAGCCATGTCACCAACACCGACAAACACCCCAAAGGCATCGCCGCATCGTTGTTGGAGCAGCGCGTCAATGACGAGATGAACGGCAAGGCCTGTATGGAGGTCTTCCCCAACTCGACGCTTTATGATGACAATAAAGTGCTTGAGGCCATGTTGCAGGGCGATGTGCAATTGGCCGCGCCGAGCCTGTCGAAATTCGAGCAATTCACCAAGCAATTCCGCCTGTTTGATTTGCCCTTCATGTTCAAAAACATCGACGCGGTCGATGATTTCCAAAATTCCGACAACGGTCAGGCGATGCTCGATTCGATGCAGCGGCGCGGATTGCAGGGGTTGGCGTTTTGGCACAATGGCATGAAGCAAATGTCGGCCAATAAACCGCTGATTGAACCGAGCGATGCCAATGGTTTGAAATTCCGCGTGCAATCCTCAGATGTTCTGGTCGCACAAATGGAAGCCATTGGCGGCAGCCCGCAAAAAATGGCCTTTTCCGAAGTCTATGGCGGATTGCAGCAGGGGGTTGTCGACGGCCAGGAAAACACATGGTCGAACATCTACGGCAAGAAGTTTTTCGAGGTGCAAGATGGCACCACCGAAACCAACCACGGGGTGATTGATTATCTGGTTGTGACCAATGTGGAATGGCTGGAAAATCTTGATGCGGACGTGCGCGACCAATTCATGACCATCGTCAAAGAGGTCACCGAAACCCGCAACAAGGAAAGCTTTGCCGTCAACCAACAAGCGCGTCAGGCGATTTTGGATGCGGGCGGTGTGATCCGCGAATTGACCCCCGAACAGCGTCAGGCTTGGGTGGATGTGATGATGCCGGTTTGGGCGAAATTCGCCGGTGACGTTGGTCAGGACATGATCGACGCGGCGCAGGCCATCAACGCCACGCACTAGGCCGGTTCTTCCCTGTCACGTGGCGCAATCGGCCCGTTTGCTCGGACGTATTGATGCGCGCGGCGCCGGCAGGGAGATGCCACAGGTTTGAATGTTCACGGAGGCGGGCCGCATAGATTGGTCCGCCTTTTTGAAACGCCAAAACACTCACGCAATAGGGGGAGGGACGCGATGCAGCCGCATCCGAGTGAAAGCCTCATGGACCGGCTCGAGGAGACGCTTATTGCGGTTCTCATGGGGCTGATGACCATGGTTACCTTTATCAATGTCATCGTGCGCAAATTGTTTTCCAATGATCCGCCGGCCTTCGTCGAATGGCTCAAGCTTGAAAATATCGGGCTTTGGGGCGGCGAATTGACGGTGTTCATGTTCGCATGGCTGGGGCTTTTGGGCGCCTCCTATGCGGTGAAGAAAAATGCGCATCTGGGTGTTGATGCGATTATCGATCTTTTTGGTGCGCCGGTGCGCCGGGGCCTTGCGATTTTTGCGGTTGCGGTGTGCCTGATCTATTCGTTTTTGCTGTTGAAAGGCGCATGGGATTATTGGGCGAATTTCGCCAACCTGCCCGCCACCGAAGGCCGTTGGTTCCCCTTGGGGTTTGAGGACCGGTTCCTCGCCAAAGGATGGTATTCGGCCGACAGCGTGCCAAATCCGGGCGCATTGGCTTGGTTGGCGGATGTGTTCAACGAAGGCGAACCCTACGAGAAATTGCCGCGTTTGGTGCCGTATTTTGTTTTGCCCTTGTCGATGGCGTTGCTGCTCTTCCGGTTTGCACAGGCGGCGCGCCTGGTGTGGTTGGGCAAGGTGGACCGCTTGGTCGCGAGCCATGAGGTCGAGGACGAAATTCAGGAAATACGCGAGCAGCGCGGGGAGTTTAACTGATGGAGGTGTTTCTTCTCTTCGTGATGATCGTCGGGTTGATGCTTGTTGGCGTGCCGATCGCGGTCAGCCTTGGCACCTCCTCGATCCTGTTCTTGTTGATCTTTTCCGACAGCTCGCTGGCCTCGATCGCGCAGACCTTGTTTGCGGCCTTTGAGGGGCACGCGACCTTGCTTGCGATTCCGTTCTTTATTCTGGCGTCGTCTTTCATGTCGACGGGCGGCGTGGCGCAACGGATCATCCGGTTTTCCATTGCTTGCGTGGGCCATTTGCGTGGCGGTTTGGCGATTGCGGGGGTGTTTGCCTGTATGCTTTTTGCGGCGCTGTCGGGCTCGTCGCCCGCGACGGTTGTGGCGATTGGATCTATCGTTATCGCGGCGATGCGGCAGGCGGGCTATACCAAAGAATTCGCCGCAGGCGTGATTTGTAACGCCGGCACATTGGGAATTTTGATCCCGCCCAGCATCGTAATGGTGGTCTATGCCGCTGCGGTCGAAGTTTCCGTCGGGCGGATGTTCCTTGCCGGTGTGATTCCGGGGTTGATGGCGGGTGGCATGTTGATGATCGCCATCTACGTCATGGCGCGGATCAAGAATATGCCTAAAGGCGAATGGGCCGGTTGGGGCGAAATCGGCGCATCGTTCAAGGATGCGGCATGGGGCCTTGGGTTGATCGTGATTATCATGGTCGGCATCTACGGCATCCCCGGCGTGACCAATGCGATCTTTACCCCAACCGAAGCGGCGGCGGTTGCAGCCGTCTATGCGTTTCTCATTGCCAGCTTTGTCTACCGCGACATGGGGCCATTATCGGCCAAGGACGGGGCGCGCAAAATCTCGCTGTTGTCCAAGCCGGCCGCGCTGTTGACCGCATGGGGGCATAAAGACACGCGCAACACGCTGTTTGAGGCGGGTAAATTGACCGTCACGTTGATGTTCGTGATCGCCAATGCTTTGATTCTCAAACATGTACTGACCGACGAACAAGTGCCTCAACATGTCGCCAACGCGATGTTGTCTGCAGGATTTGGCCCGGTGATGTTCCTGATTGTGGTCAATATCATCTTGCTCATTGGCGGGCAGTTTATGGAGCCATCGGGCCTGTTGGTGATTGTCGCGCCATTGGTTTTCCCCATTGCGATCCAATTGGGGATTGATCCGATCCATTTGGGCATCATCATGGTGGTGAATATGGAAATCGGGATGATCACACCGCCGGTGGGGCTTAATCTTTTTGTCACCTCGGGCGTGGCCGGAATGCCGATGATGGCGGTGGTGCGGGCGGCTTTGCCCTTCCTTGCCGTGCTCTTCGTGTTTTTGATCATGGTGACCTATATTCCGTCGATCTCGACCTATCTGCCCAACATGATCATGGGACCGGAGATCATAACAAAATAGCGGTTTGTGATCTGCGCGGGGCGTGATGCCCCGTGCAAGGCGGCGTTCCGTTTCGGGGCGCCGCTTTTGTATTTCAAGGCCGTGCGCGCCGCGATTTTCCACGCTTTACAGTGCATTTGAAAATGGCCGCGCTTTTCTTGTCATTGATGCTTGACGGGGCAGGGGCTTGGCCCTAGAACGCCCCTCACGTTCGAAGGCTTTCGGACGGCAGCGAGCGGTTGTAGCTCAGTTGGTTAGAGTACCGGCCTGTCACGCCGGGGGTCGCGGGTTCGAGTCCCGTCAACCGCGCCATCGCTGCCCACAAAAGCCCACACAAACGTATGCGCGGTTGTAGCTCAGTTGGTTAGAGTACCGGCCTGTCACGCCGGGGGTCGCGGGTTCGAGTCCCGTCAACCGCGCCACTTTCTTCTTGAAATTTGGAATGCACGCGACGGCCCTTTTGCGAGGCCGTTTTTCTTGCGAGTTGCCTGCGAGGTCGTTTTGGATCTTCGCCTGCGCGAGTGCGGCGGCGGGCGCAAAGCGCCCTAAGCGCTCAGCGCCGCCAACACTCGTGCCCATGACCGCGTGCCTTTGTGAAAGCTTTCCATATCGTATTTCTCGTTGGGGCTATGGATTTGGTCGTCATCCTTGCCAAAGCCGATCAGCATCGCATCCATATCGAGGATCTGTTTGAAGTAGCCGGCAATCGGGATCGACCCGCCGCAACCGATATAGGCGGCGGTGTCGGGCCATTCATCGCTCAATGCGCCGCGCGCGGCCTCGAAGGCGGGGTTTTGGGTGGACATCACCGAGGCAGGCGATGCGCCGTGCCCGCGAAATTCCACATCGCAATCGGGTGGCAGCATGGATTTCACATAGGTGCGAAAGCTCTCGCGCAATTTATGCGGATCCTGCCCGCCAACGAGGCGAAAGCTGATCTTGGCGCTGGCGCGGGCGGGCAGCACGGTTTTGAACCCGTCGCCGGTATAACCGCCGGTGATCCCGTTGACTTCGCAGGTCGGGCGCGACCACACCATTTCAAGCGCCGTGCGGCCCACTTCGCCCGCAGGGGTCGACAGGCCCACATCGCCAAGGAAGGCTTTTTCGTCAAAAGACAGCGCCTGCCACTGCGCGGCGATGTCGTCGGGCAACTCTTGGATGCCATCGTAAAAGCCGGGAACGGTGATGCGGCCTTGGTCGTCATGCAGCGCGGCGATGACTTTGGCTAGAACGCGGATCGGGTTGATCGCCGCGCCGCCAAAGAATCCCGAATGCAGGTCTTTGGTCGGGCCGCTGATGGTGATTTCCTCGCCCAAAAGCCCGCGCAGCATGGTGGTGATCGCCGGAGTTTTCGATTGGAACAACGCCGTGTCGCAGATCAAGGCGATGTCGCTTTTCAATTCTTCGGCATTGTCCGTCATGAAGGGGACCAAGGAGGGCGAGCCTGATTCCTCTTCGCCCTCGAAAAAGAATGTGATGCGGCAGGGCAGGGTGCCGTGCACCGATTTCCACGCGCGGCAGGCCTCGATAAAGGTCATCAATTGGCCTTTATCATCCGAGGAGCCGCGACCGCGAATGACCGGACCGTCGGGCCCATCCTCAATCGCGGGTTCAAACGGCGGGTTGTCCCAAAGATCAAGCGGGTCCACCGGTTGCACATCGTAGTGCCCGTAGAACAAAACATGCGGGGCGGCAGTGTCGTCGCCGACATGGCCCACGACCATCGGGTGCCCCGGTGTGGTGCGGATTTCGGCATCCACGCCAATGCTTTGCAAATCGCGCACAAGCCATTGTGCCGCGCTCAGGCAATCGGATTTATAGGCCGGGTCGGTGGAAATCGACGGGATGCGCATCAACGTGAGCAGGCGCGCGGTCGCAGCGTCAAGATCGGCATCAATACGTTCCAACACGGGGGCAAGAGCGGCGGCAGCATCGGCATTTAATGACATCGGAAAGCGTCCTTCATCTGTATTTCCAATAGCCTAACGCTCTGTGCGTCACTGTCCAGAGCGGCTTGATCGAAATCAATGTGGTAAAATAAATGCATGTCTAAAACGGTTGCGAAATGGGTGCACTAAGGGTATTCATTCATGAAATTGAATGGTTGATATTCCGGCTGAGGCCGCGACGTCATGGCGCGGGAATATCGACCTTCGCGGGGTGGGACTTTCCAAAAAGATGGTCTATATCCACGCGGTAAGAGCAAGACGGAGGACTGCCCGTGGACTACACGGCCAAGCTGGATCAAGCCATCAACAGCCTGCACGATGAAGGGCGCTATCGCACCTTTATCGACATTGAACGCAAGAACGGGCAATTCCCGCATGCGACATGGACCCGTCCCGACGGGGCCGAGACGCCGATCACCGTATGGTGCGGCAATGACTATCTCGGCATGGGGCAACATCCGGTGGTTTTGGCCGCGATGCACGAAGCCATTGATGCGGCAGGCGCCGGATCGGGCGGCACGCGCAACATTTCCGGCACCACGGTCTACCACAAGCAGCTGGAAGCCGAATTGGCCGATCTGCATGGCAAAGAGGCGGCGTTGCTGTTTACCTCGGCCTATATCGCCAATGATGCGACGCTTTCGACGTTGCCGAAACTTTTCCCCGGACTGATCATCTATTCTGACGAATTGAACCACGCCTCGATGATTGAAGGCGTGCGCCGCAATGGTGGGGCGAAACGGATTTTCCGTCACAATGACTTGGCACATCTGCGCGAACTTCTGGCCGCCGATGACCCTGCTGCGCCGAAGTTGATTGCCTTCGAATCGGTTTATTCGATGGATGGCGATTTTGGCCCGATTGAAGAGATTTGCGATCTGGCTGATGAATTCGGTGCGCTGACTTATATTGACGAGGTGCACGCCGTTGGCATGTACGGCCCGCGCGGTGGCGGTGTGGCCGAACGCGACGGGTTGATGCACCGCATCGACATCATCAATGGCACATTGGCCAAAGCCTATGGCGTCATGGGGGGCTATATCGCCGCGTCGGAAAAAATGTGTGATGCGGTGCGCTCCTTTGCGCCCGGATTCATTTTTACCACCTCGCTGGCACCGGCAATTGCGGCGGGGGCGGCGGCCTCTGTGCGGCATTTGAAAACCGACACTGCCCTGCGTGAGCGGCACCAAACCCAAGCCAAGATCCTCAAGACCCGCCTCAAGGGTTTGGGATTGCCGATCATCGATCACGGCAGCCATATCGTGCCGGTGATTGTCGGCGATCCGGTGCACACCAAGAAACTGTCGGATATGATGCTTGAGACCTACGGTATCTATGTTCAACCGATCAACTACCCCACGGTTCCGCGCGGCACCGAACGGTTGCGGTTTACGCCGTCGCCGGTGCACGGATCGGGCGAAATGGATCATCTTGTCAAAGCAATGGACGCTCTTTGGAGCCATTGTGCGCTGAATCGCGCCGAATTGGCCGGCTAACCAGTGGGTAAGGTGCAATCTGGGTTGCACTGTGCTATGCATCCATAAAGAAATAAGCAACTCGAATCGGGGATGGTTCGGGGCGTATTCTGAAGTGGGGCAGCAACGATGATCAGGCGCAAATTGTCGCGCGATAAGGTCGAAGTATCCGTGGATCAACCGCGCGGCTTCGATGCGTTTGAATTGCGTCTTGGCGACACCATGCGCGGGGAACGCGCCACAATGGGCAAAAGCTTGCTTGATGTGCAGCGCGAGCTCAGAATTAAGGCCTCCTATATCGCGGCGATCGAAAACACCGATCCTTCTGCTTTTGATACGCCCGGGTTTATTGCGGGTTATGTGCGCTCCTATGCGCGCTATCTGAATATGGATCCCGATGCCGCCTTTGCGCAGTTTTGCACCGAGAGCGGCTTTTCCATCGCGCACGGCATGTCGTCGGAGGCCTCCAGCCCGCGCCGCGAGGCAGCCCCTGCGCAACGGGCCGAGAAAGATCCCTTTGGCGGGGTCGCCGCACCCTTTACACCGATTGGGGACAGCTTCCTGTCGCGGATCGAACCGGGTGCCATTGGCTCGGTTCTGGTTCTGGCGTTGCTGATTGGCGGCATTGGTTATGGCGGCTACAGCGTTTTGAACGAAGTGCAACGGGTGCAATTCGCGCCGGTTGAAAACACCCCGACGGTCCTTTCGGATCTGGATCCGCTTGAGGGGGCGATGATTGCGTCGTCCGGGACAGACGAGATGCGCGCCGCCGACACGGGTGAGAGCCCGACCGGTATTTTCGCGCCGCCCGCAAATGCGATGGACCGGCTTTATCGGCCGCAGGCCCTGGACGTGCCTGTGATGGTCGCGCGCGACGCGCCGATCTCGATGCTGGACCCGTCGATGGTCGGCACATTTTCCGGTCAGTCCCCCAATTTCGGCCAATCGCCAAATTCTACGCCAATGATGGCGGATGCGCATATGGCGGATCATACCCCTCAAAACGTGCAAGTCGTCGAAGGCCCTGCGCCTGAGGTTGTCGTCGTCGCGGCCCGTCCGGCATGGGTGCGCGTGCGCGCCGCCGATGGCACGGTGATCTTCGAAGGCATCATGAACGCCGGTGACCGTTACGCAGTGCCCGCTACAGAAGAGCCCGCGACCCTGCGTGTGGGCGAATCCGGCGCTATCTATTTCGCCGTCAACGGGCAGCATGTCGGCCCCGCCGGGCCAAGCGGCTCTGTCACCTCGAAACTGCCGCTGTCGGTCGCCCATTTGACCCAAACGTATCAAGTGGCCAGTTTGGAAAAAGACGGTGATTTGGCCCGCGTCGTGGCCGAATTGGTGGCGCCGCGCAACTAGGGACCTAAGGTCCGACATAGGCGCGCACCTGATCCACCCGGCGCTTTCTACTTTGTGTAAATATCCCCGCCGGAGGCGCTAATCTCTTTTATGCGCCTCGCGCCAAGGTGAGGAATGCCCGATTGCAGCCCCGCGCCCAAGAGCGTATCCAAAGGCAAAGCATTCCCGTGACCGACCCGAAAGGCCCGCTTCATGTCGCTCAATCATGTCCGCCCGTGGAAAAACATCTATCGCCGCAAAAGCCGCCAGATCATGGTCGGCAATGTGCCGGTCGGAGGCGATGCGCCGATCACTGTGCAAACCATGACCAACACCGACAGCGGGGATGTGAAGGCGACGCTGGGTCAAGTGATCGCCGCCGCAGAAGCCGGGGCCGATATCGTGCGCATTTCCGCGCCGGATGTCGCCGCGACCACCGCGCTCAAGGAAATCTGCCGCGAAAGTCCTGTGCCGATCGTTGCCGATATCCATTTCCATTACAAACGCGCGATTGAGGCCGCAGAGGCGGGCGCGGCATGCCTGCGGATCAATCCGGGCAATATTGGCGACGAGACCCGTGTAAAAGAGGTGATCAAAGCCGCCAAGGATCACGGCTGTTCGATCCGCATCGGCGTCAACGCCGGTAGCCTTGAAAAGCACCTCTTGGAAAAATACGGCGAACCGTGCCCCGACGCGATGGTCGAATCTGGCCTCGATCATATCAAGATTCTCCAGGACAATGATTTTCACGAGTTCAAAATCTCGGTCAAAGCCTCCGATGTGTTTTTGTCCGCTGCGGCCTATCAAGCTTTGGCCGAGGCCACGGATGCGCCGATCCATCTCGGGATCACCGAGGCAGGCGGGCTGATGTCTGGCACGATCAAGTCGGCGATCGGACTTGGCAACCTGTTGTGGATGGGCATCGGGGATACGATCCGCGTGTCATTGTCGGCCGATCCGGTCGAAGAGGTCAAAGTCGGCTATGACATCCTTAAATCGCTCGGCCTGCGCCATCGCGGCGTCAACATCATTTCCTGCCCGTCCTGCGCGCGGCAGGGGTTTGACGTGATTAAAACGGTCGAGGCGCTCGAAAAACGGCTTGAGCACATCAAAACCCCGATGAGCCTGTCGATCATTGGCTGCGTGGTGAATGGCCCCGGCGAAGCCTTGATGACGGATGTCGGCTTTACCGGCGGCGGTGCGGGCGCAGGGATGGTCTATCTTGCGGGCAAGCAGAGCCATAAGATGAGCAATGACAAAATGATCGACCATATTGTCGAGGAGGTCGAGAAAAAGGCCGAATTGATCGAAACGCAGATGGCCGCAGAGGCGGCGGAGTAGCCCAGAGGCCGGTGTTACGGCAGACGATCCTTGATATACCGTTCGATCACAGCAGGGGGCATTGCGCCGCTTAGCACCATATTTTCAAACACATAGGCGGGGGCATCGGTCATATCCATCGCCGCCATGAACGGCGCCGCCTCTTCCATCGAGAGCAGGCGGGTGCGAAACGGCACCTGCTTGGACAAGGCCCGTAAATCTGCCTCGGCTGTATCGCACGAGGGGCAGTCGGGGTGGCGGATCAGGGCGATGACAACGGGCGCGGCGGTTGGCCCGAAGCCGTCAGCGTTGCGGTCAAACAGCATTTTCCCATGCTGTGCGATTAACGACAGATCCCTTTCACGGTCCTCGGCATAAAGATCTGGCGGTTTGGGTTGCGCGGCCTCTATGGCATCGGCGATCACCTGTGGGTTGGCGTGTAAATACTGTGCAACCGCACGTCCGAAGGCGGCGCGTTCTGCGGGTGATAGGGCGGTGATATCGGTGGCATAGGCCGGCGCGGCGAGGATCCCCGTCGCTGCCAAGGTTGCCATAATGCGGCGCATGGGGTCAGTCCTTGCGAGCTTCGGCGACCAATTGTTGCATGCCATCAAACGGCACATAGCCACGCAGCATCCGATCTTCCAATACAAAGGTCGGGGTGCCGGAAATCTGCAGCCGTTGCGCAAGCGCATGATTGTCCGCGATCACTTGGGTGACCTCATCGGAGTTCATTTTCTCAAGCAGCGGCGCGGCCTCAAGATCAAGCTTTCGGGCAATTTTCGTCAGGCTCGCATCACCCACCCCGCCTTTATGAGCGATCAGCGCGTCATGCGCGTTTTTATAGGCGTCATCGCCGTGCAAGATACGCACCGCAATGGCAAACCGTGACGAGGCGACGGAGGCTTCGCCGAGGATCGGGAATTCCTTGATGATAAACCGGATATTGCCATCGGTCTTGATCAGCTTTTCAACATCGGCCACGGCTTTGCGGCAGTAGCCACAGCGGTAATCGGTGAATTCGACCAAGGTGATGTCGCCATCTAGGTTGCCACCGACCCAAGAGGTGGGATCTTCGAAAATATCCTTGGCGTTGACCGCAACCATGTCGACATCGCTTTGCGCTTGCGCGGCGGCCTGACGTTCTTCAAGCGTGTTGACCGCATCCATGATGACCTGCGGGTTTTCCATCAGATAGGCCCGCACTTCGGCGCCAAAGGCCTCTGTTTCGGCGCGGTTCATGTTGTTGATATCAAATGAAAATGCCGGTGTGGCCATGAGCAGGGCGCTGGTCAGGACGGCGGAAAAGGGTCGGGTCATCGGCTATCTCCGTTTCGATGCGGCTTTTGCAGCAAAGATCACATCCTGCGCCCGTTGCCAAGCGCCAGAGCCTTGCGGCAAAAGACCTGCGGCGCGGTTGGCATGAAGCGCCGCATCTTTCATCCGTCCGCGCAAAGCGTGGCGCTCGGCCACCGCCAAAGAGGCCATGCCGTGATTGCCAAGACGGGCGTAGGCCATGCCCAGATCGCGCATGGCATTGCCGTTTGTGTAATCACGCGCGCGAGATTTTTCTAACACGGTCAATGCCTTGCGTGTTGCATCGGCCGTGTCGAGTGCCAATAAGGACCGCCCCAATCCGGCGAGTATCAGCGGGTTGTTGGGGGCCATACGTGCCGCGCTTTCATAGGCCCCGACGGCGGCGCGGAATTGCCGCCTCTCGATCAATATCTGTCCTTTGAGTTCCATGAAATACGGATCTTTGGGGCGCATCACGATCGCGCGATCCAAGGCGGCCAGTGCTGCGCTGGTTTTACTCTGGCGATGGTAGGCAATGGCTTGGCGCATCAATGTGATATCAGCAGAAACGCTTTCCTTGGCGCGGCGCATGGTCCATTTCGGGGCGCGTTGAAACGCCGAAAGTTTGCCCTTGGCGCGGTCGAACCAATAACGGGCGGCATCGCTGTCGCCGTCGGGCACTTTGCCTTTGAGCCCCGCAGTGGCGGCTTCCAACCGGCGGTACCTGTCGCGGCTCAGCGGGTGGGTGCGCGCATAGGGATCCTGCCGCGCCGCACTCAGCGTCTCTTGGCCTTTGAACATGGATTGCACTTCGAGTGCGCCTTTGGGATCAACGCCGGCCCGCACCATATACCGCAGGCCGGCATTGTCTGCGGCGCTCTCTTCATCGCGGGTATGGGCCATAAAAGATCGTGCCGCCGAGGAGCTGATCCCGAGGCCGACGCCGGAAGCCGCTTGCACATTACCCGAGGCGGCGGCCGTGGCGGCGGCCAAGGCAATACCTATCCCCGCGACCGAGCGCATATTGGCCATGTTGTTGCGGCGCCGGGTCAAATGCCCGCCTGCGATATGGGCGGCTTCATGGGCGATCACTGATTGCAATTGCGCCGCCCGCTCCATGCGCAGGATCAAACCGGAGTGGATGAAAATATGATCACTATCAATTACATAAGCATTGAGGTTGCTGTCGTTGATGACCAAAACCTTGACGCGGTTGGGGCTGAGCCCTGCGGCTTTGAGCAAAGGTGCGGCCAATTGGCCAAGCGCATATTCGATATCGGGGTCACGGATCAGGCTGGCGGCGCGGGCCGGGGATGCCAGCATCAGCATGGCGAGCGAAGCCACCGTGACGGCGGCGTAGAACGAGCGTAGAAGACGCATTGACGAGGGGCCTCATTGCCTGTGACAAGTGGTGGGGCCGGACATTGTGTTCCGGAACCCGATAAGTGATGCAGCTTAGGAATAAATAGATGCGAACATCAAGGCGCGGCGCGGTCGATCCCTTTATCGTGATGGATGTCATGGAGGCGGCACGGCAGGCCGAGGCCGAAGGGCACCGCATTATTCACATGGAGGTCGGTCAACCGGGCACGCCGGCGCCGGCGGGCGCGCGGTCCGCTTTGACGCGCGCGATGGAGCAATCGCCCTTGGGATATACCGTCGGTCTGGGATTGCCCGAATTGCGGGCACGGATCGCAAGGCTTTATGGGGATTGGTATAATATTGATCTCGATCCGGCCCGCGTGGTGGTGACATCCGGATCGTCTGCGGGGTTTATTTTGGCGTTTACCGCGCTGTTTGACGCGGGCGACCGGGTTGGTATTGGCATGCCGGGCTACCCGTCTTACCGGCAGATTTTGAAGGCGCTGGATTTGGATGTGGTCGCCATCGAGGCACAGGCGGAAAACCGCTATCAATTGGTGCCGCAGGACTTTGCAAATCTGGACTTGCAGGGCCTGCTTGTCGCGTCTCCGGCAAATCCGTCCGGCACGATGTTGGATCGCGGTGCATTGTCGGCATTGATGGGCGCGGCCGCAGAGCAGGGCGCGAGCTTTATCTCCGACGAGATTTATCATGGCATTGAATATGAGGCCAAAGCTGTCAGCGCTTTGGAGATCAGCAATGAAGCCTATGTCATCAATTCCTTTTCAAAATATTTTTCGATGACGGGCTGGCGCATCGGATGGATGGTGGTGCCCGAGGATCACGTGAGGGTGATTGAACGGCTGGCGCAGAACCTGTTTATCTGTCCCCCGCATGCCAGCCAGATCGCCGCGCTCGGCGCGATGGAATGCGACGCGGAATTGCAAGCAAATCTGGAGGTTTACAAGGCGAACCGCAAGGTGATGCAAGAGGGGCTTCGCGCCGCCGGATTTGACCGGTTCGCGCCGCCGGACGGGGCATTCTACGTCTATGCGGATGTCAGCGATATCACCGATGACAGCCGCGCCTTCGCTGATGAGATATTGCGCGAGGCGGGGGTTGCTGTGACGCCGGGGCTGGATTTCGATCCGGATCGCGGCGCCGGAACATTGCGGTTTTCCTATGCGCGCAGCACCGAGGATATCATTGAAGGGCTGGCGCGGCTCAAGACCTTTATGGCAGAGCGCGGGCATGTTTGACGTGGCTTGGGTTTTGGGCGTCGATGCGGTATCGTTCGGGACAAAAAGATACCGCAGACGGATGGAAGTGCAGGATAATCAATAAGATGCTTGGTGGTCTTTATCTTCGCCTTTGTCTGGCCGTGTTGCTCATGGCGGTGATGCCCGCCGATGGGTATGCGCAGCAAGCCTCTACCACCTCTTCTTATACTTCCGCGTCCCCGCCGGCATTCAGCGCTTTGGCGCGCGCGGATCCGGCGGGCAGCCAAATCCGTGACACTTGGGGCGGGATGGAGGTGGCGTTGCGATTGAGCCAAGGCGTGCCTTATCGTGTGTTTACCTTGGATGCGCCGCCGCGTCTGGTCCTGGACTTCCGCGAGGTGGATTGGTCGCAATTGAATCGCGAAAGCTTGCTCAATGCGGATCGTGCCATCGGGGTGCGAATGGGGGGATTCCGGCTTGGCTGGTCGCGCATGGTGGTGGATCTGGCGGCGCCGCTGGCGTTGGACGGGGCAAGCATGCAGGTCAATTCACGAACCGGTGCAGCAGAGTTGACCGTGTCGCTGACCAAGGCGACGCCGGAAGAATTTGCTGCCATGGCCGGGGCGCCCCGCGATCCGATCTGGGATTTGCCCGCCGCCCAAGCCTTGCCGCGCAAACCGGCGCCGGGGCAGGCGGATGGCCCGATGGTGGTGGTGATTGACCCGGGCCATGGCGGCATTGATCCCGGCGCGCAAAGCGGCAACACGAGCGAAAAGGATTTGACCCTACGAATCGCAAGAGAACTTGAAGAAGCGTTGATAAGGAACGGGAACTACACGGTTTATTTGACGAGGGATTCGGATATATTCGTCTCGCTTGAACGTCGTGTGGCGATGGCCCATCGCGCCGGTGCGGATGTATTTTTGTCGCTGCATGCGGATGCTTTGGCCGAAGGTTTGGCGCATGGGGCAAGCGTGCACACCCTGTCGCACACGGCCTCGGATCGGGCGTCGTCGCGGCTTGCGGAACGACACGACCGTGCCGATATGTTGTCCGGCGTGGATTTGAGTGGCAAGGACGACGAGATCGCAGATGTGCTTTTGGATTTGGCGCGGTTGGAGACGCGGCCACGGTCGGAAGTTTTGGCCAAGGCGATTGTCCAAGCGATGCGCGATGCGGGCGGTCCGGTGAACAAACGCGCGCATCGGCACGCGGATTTCTCGGTGTTGAAGGCGGCGGATATTCCGTCGGTTTTGATCGAGATGGGATATATGTCGAGCCCGCGCGATTTGGCGAATTTGCTGGATGCGGCGTGGCGTGCGAAAATGATTGCGGCGATTGTTACGGCGTTGGATGTCTGGCGCGCCGAGGATGCGGCGGCGGCAGGATTGCGGCGGCAGTAGAGCGCGGGGGCGCCGCGAATGCGCAAAGCCTTGCGTGCGCGCAGCTGTGACGCGGATGTGTTTTGACCCGACGCCCGCGCGCGCGTATATGGGGTGAAATTGGTGTGGGGGCCGGCCTTTGTTCAGATTCATCTTTTCCATCTTCGGGGCGCTGTTCAGCCTTGTAACGCTCGGCTTGATGATGGTCGCGGTGACCATTGGCGCGGTGTTCTGGATCTATGGCCGCGACCTGCCAAGCCATGAATTTCTCAAGCAATATCAACCGGCAACGATCAGCCGGATTTATTCGGGCGAGGGGCAGATCATCGACGAATTTGCCAAGGAACGCCGGCTTTTTGCGCCTGCCGACGAAATTCCCGATCTGGTCAAATACGCGTTTATCTCGGCGGAAGACAAAAATTTCTATTCGCACAAAGGGTATGATGCGCGCGGGATGATCTCGGCGGCGGTGGACGCGGTAAAGTCGCGGGGCCGAGATGTGCGCGGGGCGTCAACGATCACGCAGCAGGTGATGAAGAATTTCCTGCTTTCCGGTGATCGACAGGCCGAACGCAAGATCAAGGAAATCATTCTGGCAACACGGCTGGAAAAGAGCCTGAGCAAGGATAAAATTCTCGAACTGTATCTCAACGAGATTTATCTGGGACAGAATTCCTACGGCGTTGCAGCAGCGGCGCAGACCTATTTCAACAAGCCTCTGACGGATCTGGCCCCGCATGAGGCGGCGTTCTTGGCCTCCTTGCCGAAGGCGCCGTCCGATTACCATCCGGTCCGCCGCAAGGAACGGGTGACCAAACGGCGCAATTACGTTCTGCGCGAGATGGCGGAAAATGGTTACATCAGCCAGGAGGTTTATTTGGCCGAGCGGGAACTGCCGCTCAAATCGGTGCAAAATGGGGACTTTGAACCCTTCCGCGATCAATTGCCGCCGCGTGATTATTTTACCGATGAAATCCGTCGCCAATTGAGCAAGGATTTCGGCGAGGAAGAATTTTTCTCCGGCGGGATGACCGTGCGGGCGACAGTTGATCCCGAAATGCAAATCGAAGCCGCCGATGCATTGCGCCGCGAGCTGGAAGCCTATGATCGCGGGCTTGGCGTTTGGCGTCCGACCGGCAAAACCTTGCCCGAAGACGTGCTCGGGGACGAAGCCGCATGGCGTGAAGCGCTCGGCGCGGTGTCCATTTCGCGCGATATTGATCTTGAGGCGCAGTGGTATCCGGCCGTGGTGTTGGAGATCGGCAAGACCGACGCGCGCATCGGGATCGAGAATGTCGCAGAGGTCGAGGGCGGGCATTGGATCCCTGCCAAGGACGTGCAATGGGCGCGCCGGATGAATGCGGATGGCAAATTGGGCAGCAAGGCGCGTATTGCGGCGGATCTGCTCAAGGTGGGCGAAGTGGTTCTGGTGCGCCGTATGGTCGCCGATAGCGACGGTAGCTTTATTCGTTGGACCCTGCGCCAAGTGCCGCAGGTGCAAGGCGGGTTCATGGCAATGGACGTCAACACCGGCCGCGTGATCGCCATGCAGGGCGGGTTTTCCTACCAGCATTCGGTGTTCAACCGTGCCACCCAAGCGCGCCGCCAACCCGGTTCGAGCTTCAAGCCCTTTGTCTACGCCTCGGCGCTCGACAGCGGCTATACCCCGGCGACAATCGTGATTGACGCACCGATCGAGATCAACACGCCGCAGGGCCTTTGGCGCCCGCGCAACTCGTCGAACAAATTTTACGGGCCGACGCCGCTGCGCACGGGGATCGAACAATCGCGGAACCTGATGACCATCCGTCTGGCTGAAGAGGTGGGTATGGATGTTGTCGCCGATTACGCCGAACGCTTCGGGGTTTATGACAATATGGGTCGGTTTTTGGCCAATTCTTTGGGCTCCGAGGAAACCACATTGTTCCGCATGGTGGCGGCCTATGCGATGTTCGCCAATGGCGGAGAGCGGGTCGAGCCTACCTTGGTCGACCGGGTGCAGGACCGGTTTGGCAAGACGATTTACCGGCATGACAAACGCGCTTGCGTGGATTGCGAAGCACCATTCTTGCCCGAGGGGGTGGGCCCGCGCATCGTATCGAATCGCGACAGGGTCATGAATGCGATCACGGCCTATCAATTGACCTCGATGATGCGGGGCGTGGTTGAGCGGGGCACAGCGGCGCGCACGGTGGGATTGTCGGTGCCTGTGGCCGGCAAAACCGGCACCACCAACGAGGCCAAAGATGTTTGGTTTGTGGGCTTCACCAGCAATATCGTCGCGGGATGTTTCATCGGGTATGACAATCCGCGGCCTATGGGGCGCGGGGCGACGGGCGGCCGCATGTGCGGTCCGGTGTTTCAGCAATTTATGCAAAAAGCTACGGCCAAATACGGCGGCGGTGATTTCGAAATCCCCCCCGGCGGCCACTTCATCAAAATTGACCGGTTCACCGGTGCGCGTTTGTCCGATGAGGCCAGCGGCGATTACGTCGTGGCGGAGTATTTCCGCGATGGCGAAGAACCGATTTTCGGCATCACCTTTGATGGTGGTTTCGCAATGGGCGAAGGATTGCCGTTGATCGGACGCGACGGCGGCGAGGGGGGCAAACAGGTCACGACATCCACGGGTAAGAAAGCCACTGTCGGTCCGAAAGCCAGCTTTGGATCGCTCAGCGCCGGCGGGCTGTATTAGGTCTGTAGCCTCGGGTCTCCGGCAAAGCACGCAAAGCAACGCCATTTATGTCGGGACGCCGCGCGATTTTGTGCCCGAGCCACCCGCGCCGGTATATCCGGCATCCTGTTCGCTGACCGATCCGGGCGCAGAGCTTTCGCGACCGGATGAAGGGGCGGCGTTCTTGTGCCTTTGGCCTGATTCTTGTCGGGTGCCTGCCATCTCTTTGCGGTTCATTGGCCTATACCTCGCGTGGCATTTTTAGAGTGGTGCGCCGGAGTGACGGGAATGGCGGCGCGGCGGCATCTTCGCCTATGCCAAAGGGGGGGCTGGCCTTGCGAGCGCGCGCGAGGCCCACTATAGGTGAACCCCCGTGCGGCAAGGCGCGCGCGGGGTTTAATTTCGAGGGATGAACATGCGCGCAGAGCTTCAAAACACCGTGGCCGAGATCGAAAAATCGCTTGAGCTGCTGTATCAACGGATGGATGGCGAAACCGCGCCGCACCGTTTGGAAGAATTCAACGCGCGCGTTGAAGATCCGACCCTATGGGATAACCCCGAGGCGGCGCAAAAATTGATGCGCGAACGGCAGATGCTGGTGGATGCAATCGGCACCTATGACAAGATCAAACAAGAGCTTTCCGATCATCTCGAGATGATTGAATTGGGCGAAATGGAGGACGACCAAGAGGTCGTCACCGATGCGGAAGAGGCGCTTGTGTCTCTGGCGGTTGTGGCCGCCGAGAAAGAGTTGGAGGCGCTGCTCGACGGCGAGGCCGACAGCAACGACACCTTCCTCGAAATCAATGCCGGCGCGGGCGGCACCGAAAGCTGTGACTGGGCGTCGATGCTGGCGCGGATGTATGTGCGTTGGGCCGAGAAAAAAGGCTATAAGGTCGAACTGCAATCGGAAAGCCGTGGCGACGAGGCGGGGATCAAATCCGCCGCCTATAAAATTTCAGGGCATAATGCCTATGGTTGGCTCAAATCCGAAAGCGGCGTGCACCGTTTGGTGCGCATTTCGCCCTATGACAGCGCCGCCAAACGCCACACCTCGTTTTCTTCGGTTTGGGTCTATCCGGTGGTCGATGACAATATCGAAATCGATGTGAACCCTGCGGATATCCGTATTGATACCTACCGGTCGTCCGGCGCAGGCGGGCAGCACGTCAACACCACGGATTCGGCGGTGCGGATCACCCACCATCCGACGGGCATCGTGGTGACCAGCTCCGAGAAATCACAGCACCAAAACCGCGATATTGCCATGAAGGCGTTGAAATCCCGACTCTATCAATTGGAGTTGGATAAGCGCAACGCAGCGATCAACGAGGCGCATGAAAACAAGGGCGATGCGGGGTGGGGCAACCAAATCCGGTCCTATGTTTTGCAGCCCTACCAGATGGTCAAGGATTTGCGCACCAGCTATGAGACATCGGACACCAAAGGCGTTCTTGATGGCGATCTCGATGGCTTTATGGCCGCGACATTGGCGATGGATGTGTCGGGCAAAAGCCGTGCAGAGGCACAAAACGAGTAACGCACTGCCTTCGGTTTTGACGCCTCGGTCTACAGGAACGCGCCGCTGATCACAGGCGGGCCGTGCTTGGTGGATTATCCTTTTGCCTTTCCCCTGCAGCGCACGATCTCGACCGTTGAGGTATGATCTTCTGTGTGGCCCCCATTGATGCGGTTAATGGCGGCGTCAACGCGATTGCCGTATGACATGATCGGGACGGGGTGATCGCAGCGGCGCAAACTGCCAATGCCTGCCACAAGGGCCGCTGCCTGACGTGCCAATGGCGGTCAAAGATTTTTTCCAACGTGGTGGCGGGTACCCGTCGACGAAGGGGGCGCCGCTGTTGCATGACGGTATTCCCACACTCGATACGCTTGCCATCGGGCGGGGCGGCAACTGACCCGGCTGTGGACGGATGATCCGGTCATGTTGTAAATCGGCCATGCCTATCACAATGCGGCCAAATATCCGCATAATCACCCGCCGTGGGGCGCGATGCACCGAACACAGGTTCAAAGTAACGCGTTGAGGCCAAAGAGATTTTACACTGCGCACTGCGGCGCAGGGTTGATTTGGGCGTCAAAACAGGTTCTGCTTGGCGATGGTATCACAGGAGCGGGGACGGGGTATGGAGGAGACAGCACAGCCAGTGCCGCAAACGCCGGGGCGGCGCACCGACGAAGATGCGCCGCCGCAGCTTGGCGCGCCACAGATGCGCAGGGTGACATGGGCGATGTTGGGGCAGTCTTTGCGATTGGCATGGGGCGATATGAGGCGTGCGCCGGTCTTTGGCCTGATGTTCTCCAGCGTCTATGTGTTGATCGGCTACGGCATGGCGATGGTGACATGGGCGACGGGGCAAAGTTATTGGCTGGTCTTCGCGGCCATCGGCTTCCCTTTGATCGGGCCGTTTGCTGCGGTGGGACTATACGAAGTCTCACGGCGATTGGAGCGCGGCGCGCCGCTGAATTTTTATAAGATTTTCGGCGTGGTCTTCAACCAAAGTAAACGACAATTGCCGTCTATCTGTGCCGTGATCATCATCGTGTTTTTGTTCTGGTTCTTCCTGGCGCATATGATTTTTGCGCTGTTCCTCGGATTATCGACCATGACGAATATCTCGTCGAGCTATGAGGTTTACTTCACCGCCAACGGGTTGACGATGATCGCGGTTGGTACGGTGGTGGGGGCAGGTTTTGCGATGCTGCTCTATAGCATCACGGTGATGGCATTGCCGCTTTTGCTCGACCGTGAGGTGGATTTTGTCACCGCGATGATCGTCAGTGTGCAGACTGTGACGGCAAACTTTGTGCCGATGCTGCTTTGGGGCGTCTTCATTGCGGTGGCGACCTTTGCGGCATTGCTGCCGTGGTTCTTGGGGCTGTTCTTCACCCTGCCGCTGTTTGGTCATGCGACCTGGCATCTATACCGCTTGACCGCGATCGAGGGCAGCACGCGCGATTAGGACCTATTGGAACTGTTCATCCGGCCGCAACAGACGCAGATGGAAGGGAGACAGATCCTCGCGGTTGCAAATCCCTGCTGTGCGCGCCGTGGTCAGGATTTCACCGGTCTGATTGCCCAGATGTTCATAAACCATGCGCGTCGCGCGGCGGCCCGTGACGCTTTCGCGCACGGTGCGGGTGGCATAGCCTTCAAAGAAATTCGCTTGGAACGAGGTCACTTTCGACAGGAAGTTATAGGTGCAGGTCATCGCATGCCGATGAGACACCAGCGCCGCGATGCCCTCTTCCTGACGCAGGACCAGACCGCGAAACTCGCGCGCGTCCTTGGTGGCCTTCAGGCCTTGATGCAGCATTGCCTTTTTCGGCTCGAACCCGCGCATCAATGTATAGCCGTCCTTGCGCGTCACATACAAAAGCCCACGGGCATAGAGGCTGTTGTCGATAAAGGCACGGCGTGAAAAGCGGTAAAATCCCGAAGGAAATTCCGTTTCCGGCAGGTTGGTCGATCCATGTCCGACATATTCTGCGATTTCCGGGTGTGACAATAATCCGGCGCTGATCGGCGACAGGTTCTCGACCGGTTCGAGCAGAATACGGGCGTCAACGTCAAAGAAGTTGCAGATTCGGTGCAAAACATCGGGGCGCGGGAAGCTTTCACCGGACAGATAGCGATTGAATTGTGTCCGGTTGATTCCCAAATCGCGGCAAAGTCCGGCAACCGAAGGGTAGTTCCGGCTCAAACTCCGCAGGTTCTCACCAAAGATTCCGCGCAATTCGACCGGGTCTACATGCCTGTCACGATTTTGAACCTTTTCGGACATTTATCCCCCCGTATTTAAGCGCGAACCTCCGAAATATTGGTTTCCCGTAGGTTGAATGCGCCATATCCGCATCTTTGTGACGCTAGTTTGATCCTCGTGGGTGCTTAATAGCATCACATCGCGTGAGATGCGACACAAAATTCGGGTGAGGCGACACTGAAATGGGAATGTTTTTTACCCGCCGGATGCTCAACCTTGGTTGTAGGAAATAAAGCTCACGAAACGACATTGAGGGGATGACAATATGTTCGGCGTAGTTCTTTGGAGCGATACCCAAGACCAAAAAGCAGTGATCTGGTGCGAGGATCATGGCGACCTTGCATTCTATAATGCGGGTCAGGAAACCGATGCGCAAAGCTGCTTTGACGGCTGCTCTTTGGATGCTGGCGATTTGGTTCAATTCGAGATCGACACCGCCGAAGCCACGCGGATCGCGCGCAATCCGCGTTTGATCGCCGAAGGGCAATATCCGACCCTCGCCGCCGAGCTGGCTGGCAAGACAGCGGCGCCTGCGCCCGCCTCCGAAGGCAATGTTGTGCCGTTCCGGCCGGCGGGTGGCGGTGCGATGGCGCGGCGCAATCGCGTTGCATCTGCGGCGCATTAACGTCCCCCAAGGGCCCGCGCGCTCCCTCGCGCCGCGCCGGCACTACTGCCAGATGGCCCCACGGCCTCCGGCTTGATGCTCCCTGGTGTGCAGGTTCCCTCACTTGCGCGCCGTCCCAAGGAAAAGGGGCGCCGTGTTCTCCCGGCGCCCCTTTTTGTGTTTTGTGACCCCTGATTTTAGAGGATGCTATGCAGCATGTTGGCGGCCCCCGTGCCGGGCTGCGTTACACGCCGCGTGACAGAGCCGCGACGCCGGTGCGCGCCACTTCCTCGAGGCCCAAAGGACGCATGAGATCGGCAAAGGCGTCAATTTTCTCCGGCGTGCCGGTGATTTCAAAAACAAAGCTCTCCAGCGTGCTGTCGACCACATTGGCGCGGAAGATATCCGCAAGCCGCAGCGCCTCGACCCGTTTGTCGCCTTCGCCCGCGACCTTGAAAAGTGCCAATTCGCGCTCGACCGAGGCGCCTTCGACGGTGAGATCATGCACATCATGCACGGGAACGATACGGCCCAGTTGGGCTTTGATCTGCTCGATCACCTGCGGCGTGCCGGTGGTGACGATGGTGATCCGCGACAGCTTCCCGAGGTGATCCACCTCGGCCACGGTCAGGCTTTCGATATTGTAGCCGCGCCCCGAGAAAAGACCAATAACGCGGGCCAGAACGCCGGCTTCGTTATCGACCAGAACCGCCAATGTGTGGCGTTCGGTGACGTCGGAGAAATTCGGACGCAGGTTATAGGCTGAATGTTTGTTGGAGCCTTTTTTGATTTTTAGAGCAGACATTTAAGTGCCTTCCTTAATGTAGTTGATCAAGCGCCAAGGCCCCCGTTCGGGGGCGCAAGGCAAGGCTTAAACCAGAACTGCGCCCTTGGCGCCGATGGCATCACCGGTGGAATCATTGCCCATCAGCATTTCATTGTGCGCGGCGCCCGAAGGAATCATCGGGAAGCAGTTTTCATGCTTTTCAACGAGGCAATCAAAGATCACCGGCCCATCATATTCGAGCATCTCGATGATTGCGTCATCGAGTTTTTCAGGATCGTCACAGCGGATGCCTTTGGCGCCAAAGGCTTCGGCCAATTTCACGAAGTCAGGCAAACTTTCGGACCACGAATGGCTGTAGCGTTCGCCATGCAGCAATTCTTGCCATTGGCGCACCATGCCAAGGCGTTCGTTGTTCAAGATGAATTGTTTCACCGGCAAATCAAACTGGATTGCCGTACCCATTTCTTGCATGTTCATCAGCCACGAGGCTTCGCCTGCGACGTTGATCACAAGGCTTTCGGGATGGGCCAGTTGCACGCCGATGGATGCGGGGAACCCGTACCCCATCGTGCCCAGACCGCCCGAGGTCATCCAACGATGCGGATCGTTAAAGCCCAAGAACTGCGCCGCCCACATTTGGTGTTGGCCGACTTCGGTGGTGATGTAACGGTCGTGATCCTTGGTCAGCGCCTCAAGCCGTTCAAGCGCATACTGCGGCTTGATGATCTTGCCGGTCTGTTTGTAGGACAGGCAATCGCGGGTTTTCCATTCCTCGATTTTCTTCCACCATTTCGCCATGGCTTCGGTATTTGTTTTACGCCCGCGGGCTTTCCACACTTTCAAAACATCTTCGAGAACATGGCCGACGTCGCCGACGATCGGAATATCGGCGCGGATCACCTTGTTGATCGACGAGGGGTCAATATCGATATGAACCTTGGTGGAGTTCGGGCTGAAATGGTCAATCGTGCCGGTGATGCGGTCGTCAAACCGCGCGCCGATATTGATCATCAAATCACAGTCGTGCATCGCCATGTTGGCCTCATAGAGGCCGTGCATGCCGAGCATCCCGAGCCAGCCTTTGCCATTCGCCGGATAGGCGCCAAGCCCCATCAACGTCGAGGTGATCGGCGCGCCGGTGGCATCGACCAATTCGCGCAAAAGTTGGCAGGCGGCCGAGCCGGAGTTGATCACCCCGCCGCCAGTATAGAAAATCGGGCGTTTGGCGCGTTCCAAAGCATCGACCAATTTGGTGATCTCATCCATGTCGCCTTTGACTTGCGGTTGGTAATGCGAGGTGCGGGTTTTGGTCGGAGCCTCGTAGGTGCCATTGGCGAATTGCACGTCTTTTGGCACGTCGATGAGCACCGGACCGGGGCGGCCCGATGTGGCAACGTGAAAGGCCTCGTGGATGGTCGAAGACAGCGCATCGGTTTCGCGCACCAACCAATTGTGCTTGGTGCAGGGGCGGGTGATGCCGACGGTATCGGCCTCTTGAAAGGCGTCATTGCCGATCATGAATGTCGGAACCTGACCCGAGAACACGATGATCGGGATGCTGTCGAGCAGCGCATCGGTCAATCCGGTCACGGCATTGGTCGCGCCGGGGCCGGAGGTCACAAGCGCCACACCGGGTTTGCCGGTCGAACGGGCATAGCCTTCGGCGGCGTGGATCGCGGCTTGCTCATGGCGCACAAGGATGTGCCGAATGGCGTTTTGTTGAAAGATCTCGTCATATATCGGTAGTACCGCGCCGCCAGGATAGCCAAAGACGACTTCAACGCCCTGGTCCTTGAGCGCTTGCACCACGATTTTTGCTCCGGTCATCTGACGTGTCATCTTGTTTGCTCCGTGACTGACGTATCTTGTTCGATCTGCAATAAAAAAAGCCCCCGTTTTGGCGGGGGCGCATGGGGTTCCCTGATGGGTGCCGTTACCGGCCCATGCGCCAAAATCCTACATTTACGACGAGTGTGCCCATAATCGGGGACTCCTTTGATTGCGTTTGTGACATTATGGGGCTGGCATAAGGGCGTCAACCGCGTTTTGCGCCAAGAATCTATCTTGAGGCGCTATTTTTCGGTAATTTTATTGCGCCATCTGCGTATTCGCCGGAATTTTAACAAATATCACAGCCGAAATGCGGACGTTTCGCCAGCGGCGCGGCCAAGGCCCCATCGCGGCATAACAAAGTCGTCCCGATCGCGGCTTGTGTTGGTGCGTGCCTCCTAGCGTTTACCGCCTGCGGGGGAGGGCAGGTGACGCCCATGGCCATGCTGATGTTTGTGCCGGACGGATCGCGGCAGGATATGGTGTGAAAACGGCCGCGCCGGTTGCGCGGCATCCCTATTTGTTTTGCCGGTGACGGAATGGAAAAGCCCCGCTATGGGAGGCGCAAATCCGGTGCCGTAAGAGAGCGTCGGTTAGCCGCGCTCGCTGCTGCGCTTGGGGCTGAGGTCCGGCAGGGCAATATTGGCGACCTGCTCGGAAATCGGATCGTTCGACAAGGGATGCGCCGGTGCCTCATAGTCATCGGGGTTGGCCACTGGTTGCCACGTCCCGCCCGAATAGACCTCGAGCCCGGAAAACCGCGCTTTATACCCCATTTTGTCGCTGCCGGGCACCCAGTAGCCGAGGTAGACATAGGGCAGGCCCGCATCCTGTGCGATCTGGATATGGTCGAGGATCACATGAGTGCCAAGGCTGTCTTGCGGGCGATCAGGGGTATAAAAGCTGTAAACCATGCTCAACCCGTCAGAGAGCACATCGGTCAGGCAACTGCCGACCAATTCCTCGGTCTTGCGATCGGTGTATTCAATGACGCGGGTGCGGATCGGCGTTTCTTCGATCATCGCAGCAAATTCGAACACATCCATATCGGCCATCCCACCATCGGCGTGACGGGTTTCCAGATAGCGGCGGAACAGTTCGTATTGTTCTTCGGTGGCCCAAGGCGACGTGGCGCGGCGGGTCAAATGCGCATTGCGCTTCAAAATCCGCTTCTGGCTTTTGGTCAGCTTGAAGGTTGACACATCAATGCGCGCCGAGAGGCAGGCCGCGCAATCGGTGCAGGAGGGGCGATAGAGCACGTTCTGACTGCGCCGGAAGCCTTGATGCGACAGAGAGTCGTTCAGCTTCTCGGCGCTGTCGCCTTGCAGGGAAGTGAACAACTTCCGCTCCATCCGGCCCTCAAGATAGGGGCAGGGTTGCGGGGCCGTCACATAAAATTGTGGCGCAAGAGGCAGAGTATGGCGCATCGAAACTCCGTTACGCAGGATTCACATAAAAAGATAACAATGATCTCTCATAGCGCCAACCCTTGTTTAAAATTCGGTTAATTGTCACGTGAACTACATAAAAACATGACTGCGGCTGCGGTGTGGCAGGGGCGTGATATGATTCTGACCGCTGCGAATCCCTTTGAGACATCTTGTTGTCGTCTGGCAATTTGTGGCTTGGCGGTGGCGCGTTTGGTTTTGCGGCGCGGGTCTTGTGCGCTCCGCATTGGCGGTGGCCTTGCTGTGCTCTTGCCCAAAATCTAGATGTTTCACCGCTGCCATGTTCGGTCGAAGGGTCGTCAGGGTTCGGGCCGCGTCTTGCAACAGAGGGCGGCGGCGGGCGTGCGCCGCCGTCCTTCGGGTCAATATCCGGCGCGCTTGTTCAATGCCACGGTGCCGATCACATGGTCGGTCAATCCCTGTCCGCGCGGCGTCATCAACATCATCACCACAGAGGCGATTTGCACGGGAAAAACGGCAAAGGACATCGTCGTGCCAAGCGTATGTGCGGCGGCCATCGGCAGGCTCAGCGGTGCGCCGTTCAACGTGCGCATCTCGATGGCCATCAACCGCATGCCGGGCGTGGCAGAGCGGTTGGCAAGGCTCATGGTGCGATAGACAAAGCTGATGACCGCATAGAGCAGCGGCGCGAAAAAGCTTAGGATAAACAGCGAAAGAACAATGGCGATCAAGGTCAACAGCGCGATCAAAACCACGTCCACCAAGAACGCCAACAAACGTTTAGTCGCCACATCGGCGTAAAACTCCGGCTGGGTGTCGGGGTCAGGTAGAAAACGCGGATCGTCGGCATGGGGCATCTTGGGGCTCCTGAAAGGGGGAATCGCGGGGGCAGGGGTCTCCCCACCGCAGTAAAGCAAATAAATCCCCGCCCGCATATTGTTACACGCGGGCGGGGCAAAGACGGGCCGCTTGGGAGGTCCGTCCTTTAGAGGTTAGGCCTTGGGGTGATCGGCCTCGGGATCGGCTTGCGCGGGGGCGGCGGCCCGTTCGGCACGGTCTTCCATAAAGGCGTCAAATTCGGATTTATCCTTGGCCTCGCGCAGGCGTTGCAAGAAGGCTTCGAACTGCTCTTGCTCGTCCTCGAGACGGCGCAGGGTTTCCGTTTTGTAGGCATCAAAGGCCGAGTTGCCCGAAGGCTTCAACGCCGACATGCCATGATGGGTAGAGCGGGTGCGGCGGGTGCAGTTTTTCGAAAACATTTTTTTACTCCATATCATATAGGCCAGAAGGGCAAGGCCGACGGGCCAAGCAAAAATAAAGCCGAGCACCATGGCGGCGATCCACGCGCCTTTGCCTTTGCTGTCAAGCCATGCCTCGCTGCGCGCGAGCCAACTCATGGGCTGTGCTGTGGTGTGGGTGGTTTGGGCGGCGAGGGTCATGTTTGTCTCCGGTATTTGGGGGCTGTTTGTTTGGCCCCTTGGGTAATGTTTATATCTTTCACATTGATAAGATGGGTCTTTGGGCGTGATTTGCCAAGAGGGTATGTGAATGTTTTTTACATTACCTTGTATTATTGAATAAAATCAAATAATTGTGCGCCGGACAATCGCAAAACCTCTTGCGGGGCGAGGGCGAAGATATGGCGCGGCGTGCCCGCAGCGGCCCAAATTTCGGCAAAATCCATCAACCGTGGGTCAAGAAATGCGCGCGGCGGTGTCAAATGGCCAACCGGCGCGACACCGCCGATGGCAAATCCGGTTTGCGCGCGGATCAATCCCGCGTCGGCCTTGCCCAAAGCTTCGCCTGCCAAATGGCTGGCCTTGGCGGCATCGACGCGGTTGCCACCCGCCGTGATGAACAGAAGCGCCGCACCGCTGTCTTCGCCGCGAAAGATGATGGATTTGGCGATGGCATCGATGTCGCAGCCCGCCGCATCCGCGGCCTCTGCCGCCGTGCGGGCCACCCCGACCTCGCGGATGTCGACCGCGACGCCCGCCTGTTCCAGCGCGGCGCGCACCCGTTTCAAACTTTTGCTCATCTGTTCTCTCCCTGTGCCGTGTTGCGCCCAGTATTCGCGTTGCCAGTATTCGCGTTGCCAGTATTCGCGTTGCCAGTATTCCCGTTGCCAGTATTCCCGTTGCAAGTCCGCTTGACCAGCCTGACACAGAGGCGCATTTTGCCCGCATGACAGAGCCAAATTCCTTTGCCGCCCGCATCACGCGCAGCCCCCATGCCTTTGACCCTGCGCGCGGCGCAGAAGCGCGGGCGCTGTTTCCCGAATTCTCTGGTGCCGTTGCCGAATTGATCACCGGCGCGGGGGGCTGTTCGCCCTATCTCTTGGGGTTGATGGCACGTGAACGCGATTGGATCGCCGCCGCGTTGGAGGCCCCGGAGGCGGCGCTTGCGGCGCAGGCGGAGGCCCTGCGCGGCGTCGATGCGGCGCAGTTGCCCAATGCGCTGCGACAAGCCAAACGTCGCGCGGCGCTGTTGACCGGACTGGCGGATCTCGGCGGGGTCTGGTGTCTCGAAGAAGTCACCGGCGCGTTGACCGATTTTGCCGGATTGGCCGCCGATCTGGCGATCAAATCCGCCGTTGGCGCAGAGATCAAGCGCGGAAAATTGCCCGGTGCAACCGAAGATGATATCGCCACCGCAGGCGGCATCACACTACTGGCGATGGGAAAAATGGGCGCAGGAGAGTTGAACTACTCTTCCGATGTGGACCTCATTTGCCTGTTTGACGAAAGCCGGTATGCGCCCGATGATTACCATGAGGCGCGGGCCTCGCTGATCCGTGCCACCCGTAAAATGGCCGCCACGCTCAGCGAAATCACCGCCGAAGGGTATGTGTTCCGCACCGATTTGCGGTTGCGCCCTGATCCATCGGTGACACCGGTGTGCATGTCGATGGAGGCGGCCGAACGGTATTACGAGAGCCTTGGTCGCACGTGGGAGCGCGCCGCCTATATCAAGGCCCGTGCCTGCGCCGGAGATATCGCCGCCGGAGAGCAGTTTTTGCACACGATCAGCCCCTTTGTCTGGCGGCGGCATCTGGATTTCGCCGCGATTCAGGACGCCCATGATATGCGCCTTGCGATCCGCGAACACAAAGGCACCGGCGGCGCGATTACCCTTTTAGGGCATGATATGAAATTGGGGCGCGGCGGCATTCGCGAGATCGAATTTTTCACCCAAACGCGGCAATTGATTGCCGGCGGGCGCGATCCGGATCTGCGCGACCGGCGCACTGTGCCGTCCTTGCACGCCTTGGCGGGCAAGGGGTGGGTGCCGCAGGATGTGGCCGATACCTTGGCCGCACATTATCGTTGGCACCGCGAGGTCGAGCATCGGTTGCAAATGGTCAATGATGCGCAAACCCACACCTTGCCGCCAACCGAAGACGGGTTGGCGCGGATTGCGGCGTTCATGGGGCGCGATCTGGCGGGGCTTAAGGTCGAATTGACCGAGCGCCTCGGCGCGGTGCATGAGATTGCCGAGCAGTTTTTTACCCAGGAAAGCGTGACGGGTAACGGGTCTGCAGCGGCGGTGGGGCGCGAGGAGGGCGAGCGTCGCGCGATGCCGGCATTTGATCCTGAAGTGATCGCCCGTTGGCGCAGTTATCCGGCGTTGCGCTCGGCGCGCGCGCAGGAGATTTTCGACGAGCTGTCGCCGCAAATTCTTGCCTGCCTCGCCCGCGCGGCGCGCCCGCTTGAGGCCCTGGACGCCTTTGACGGGTTTCTGGCCGGCCTTCCGGCAGGGGTGCAATTGTTTTCCCTCTTCAAGGCCAATCCGCAACTGATTGACCTAATCGCGGATATTGCAGGCACAGCGCCGGAATTGGCGCGCTATTTGTCGCGCAATTCAGGGGTGTTCGACGCGGTGATCGGCGGCGATTTCTTCGCGCCATGGCCCGGCGCCGAGGTGCTTGAAGCGCAGTTGACTGCCACGTTGGATGTTGAACAAGATTACGAGGCCAAGCTCGACACCGCCCGTCGGTGGGCAAAGGAATGGCATTTCGGCATCGGGGTGCATTTGCTGCGCGGGTTGACCGATGCGGCGCAGGCCTCCGAGCATTACGCTGAACTGGCCGCCACAGCGCTCAAAGCCCTGTTTCCTCATGTGGCTGCGGAATTTGCCCGCAAACATGGCGTGCCGCCCGGGCGCGGGGCTTGTGTTTTGGCAATGGGGTCGATGGGCGCAGGGCGGCTTAATTCCGGCTCTGACCTCGACGTGATCGTGATCTATGATGCAGATGGGGTTGAGGCATCACAGGGGCGAAAACCGTTGTCCGCGCGCCCCTATTATGCCCGGCTGACGCAGGCTCTGATCACCGCAGTCAGCGCGCAGATGGCCGGTGGGCGGCTTTACGAGATAGATATGCGCTTGCGCCCGTCCGGCACCCAAGGTCCGGTGGCAACCTCTTGGCAAAGCTTCCAGAACTACCAAGAGGGCGAGGCATGGACATGGGAGCATTTGGCCTTGACGCGGGCGCGGGTCGTGGCCGGCGTCGGCGGTGGTGCAGCGGCGCTTGGCGCGGATATCGAAGCCTTCCGCGCCTGTCTCATCGCGCATAAAGGCGCGGCGGCGGAGGTCTTGCATGAACTGGCCGCGATGCGGGCACGTATTGCCGCCGCGAAGGGACAGGCAGACGCATGGGATGTGAAAATCGGCGCCGGACGCATACAAGATATTGAACTCTTCGCGCAGGCCGCTTTGTTGATGGCCGGGGATCCGGCCCGCGATGTGTTTTCTGGATTGGCGGCGGCCGAGGCAACCGGATGGATTGATGCCGCCGCGCGCGCGGATTTGGAGAAAAGCTATCGCTTGTGCTGGACCGTGCGGGTGGTGTCTAAATTGCTGACCGAGGGCCGCTTTGATCCAGAGGCGATCGGGCGCGGTGGCTGTGCCTTGCTCTTGCGCGAAACAGGACAGGACGATATCGCAACGCTGAGCGCGGCGGTGGTCGAACAGACTGGTGCTGCTGCGGCGGTGATTGACGCGGCATTGGCTGTCGATCCGGCGCGCATCCGGCAGAGCGGAAAAGAGCCCGCGCGGCCCCCCCGCGACGAAGAAACGACATGAGAGGTGAGCCGATGACTGGCGACGAGATTGATCCCAAAGCCCTGATCCGCGAGGCGTATCGCATTGAGGGCATCGGCCCGGAAGAATGCCGTTCGGTCTTTTTGGACTGGGCGCTGAGCTTGCCTGTAGGGGCGGATGCGCCCAAGGCGGCGGCGGCGCTTGTGGCACGCTATGGCGCGGATGCACCGGATCATCCCATGACTCATGTGCTGCGCGATGCCGACACCCGTGTGACCGGACCCAAACGCCGTGGCGGGCGCAGCGCCCGCGTGGCGGATGCGTGATATTTCAACGCATTACGCGGTGCCTTTAAGGTGCTAGGGCGGCGGCCTCGGCGGCCAGATCCGTGATCGCATCCCAATTTTTGGCAGCGATCAAATCTGCCGGAGCGACCCAGCTTCCACCGACGCAGAGCGTGTTGTCGAGGGAAAGGTAGTCCTGCGCATTCTTGAGCGACACGCCGCCGGTGGGGCAGAATTTGACCTGCGGGATCGGTGCGCCGATGGCTTTCAACGCCGCCGCGCCGCCATTGATTTCCGCAGGGAAGAACTTTTGCATGCGGTAGCCGCGTTCCAAAAGGGCCATGACCTCGGAGGGGGTTGCGGCACCGGGGAGCATGGGAAGATCGGCGGCTTCGGCCACATCCAAGAGCTGCGGCGTGCTGCCCGGAGAAACACCAAACCGTGCGCCTGCCTTGACTGCGTCAGCGACATTGTCAGCGGTCAGCAGCGATCCTGCCCCGACCAGCCCGCCTTCGATCTTGGCCATTTCCGCGATCACGTCGAGCGCAAGCGGCGTGCGCAGCGTCACCTCCAACACCGGCAGACCGCCTTTGATCAAGGCGCGCGCGAGGTCTGCTGCGACGGCTGGATCATTGAGAACGAGCACCGGAATCACCGGAGCAAGGCGACATAGGTCTTCGGATTTCTGGCTGGCGATTTCGGGGGTCATCGGGGGCATATCCTTATTAAAAATGAGGGATCTTTGTTACACAACGACGGCGGCACCGCTGTTGGCGAGGCCGACAGCGGAGCGGAAGGCCGAAAACAATTCGCGCCCGACACCGGTACCATTGCCGGACAGATCGGCCGCAGCGGCAGGACGATCAAGAAAGCCAGCGGTGAGATTTTCAAGCCGACCGGCATCCGCATCAAGGCGCAAAATATCGCCATCCATCACATGTGCCAGCGGCCCCCCTGCGGCGGCTTCGGGGCTAAGATGAATGGCGGCGGGCACTTTGCCCGATGCGCCGGACATGCGCCCGTCGGTGACCAGAGCGATTTTTAATCCGCGATCTTGCAGGACCGACAGCGACGGGGTGAGACCATGCAATTCCGGCATGCCGTTGGATTTCGGACCTTGGAACCGAACGACGATAATGGTGTCGGTGGTGATCTCTCCGGCCTTAAATGCGGCTTTCACGCTGTCTTGGTCGTGGAACACACGGGCGGGGGCTTCGATCACGCGGCGTTCGGGGGCGACGGCAGAGATTTTGATAATCGCCTCGCCCAAATTGCCCTTGAGCACCTTCAGCCCGCCGGTTTTTTGGAACGGATCGCGGGCGGGGCGGATGATCTTGTCGTTCTCGGATTTGCGCGGCCCGTCGACAAAGGTCAATTTGCCATCTGCAAGGCGCGGTTCGCGCGTATAAAGGCCAAGCCCGTCACCGGCCACGGTGCGTACATCTTCATGTAACAGGCCTGCATCCAAAAGCTGTGCGATCATCAATCCCAAACCGCCTGCCGCGTGGAAATGGTTCACATCGGCAAGGCCGTTCGGATAGACTTTCGCCATCAAGGGCACCACGGCGGAAATTTCATCGAAGTCCTGCAAGTCAAGGATCACCCCTGCGGCGCGCGCCATGGCGGGCAGATGCAGCACAAGGTTGGTCGATCCACCCGTGGCCATCAATCCGACGATGCCGTTGACGAATGCTTTTTCATCCAAAATTGCGGCGGCAGGGCGGTAATCATTGCCGAGTGCGGTGATTTGCAAGGCGCGTTCGGTGCCCGCGCGGGTCAATGCATCGCGCAGCGGCGTATTCGGGTTGACGAAACTGGACCCCGGCAGGTGCAGCCCCATGAATTCCATCAACATCTGGTTGGAATTGGCGGTGCCGTAAAAGGTGCAGGTGCCGGGGCTGTGGTAAGACGCCATTTCGGCGGCCATGAGCGCGGCGCGGTCGACTTCGCCAATGGCGAATTTGTTGCGCACGTTGGCTTTCTCGTCATTGGGCAGGCCCGAAGGCATTGGCCCGGCGGGCAAAAACACCGCGGGAAGGTAACCGAAGGTCGCTGCGGCCATCACCAATCCGGGGACGATTTTGTCACAGACCCCAAGGAAGATCGCCGCATCAAAGGTGTTGTGCGACAGGCCAACGCCAGCGGCCAAGGCAATCACATCGCGCGAAAATAGCGAGAGTTCCATGCCGGTTTGGCCCTGGGTGACGCCGTCGCACATGGCGGGCACGCCGCCGGCCACCTGTGCGGTGCCGCCGTTCGCGCGGGCGGTGTCACGGATCATCGCGGGATAGGTTTCAAACGGCTGATGCGCCGACAGCATATCGTTATAGGCCGTAATAATGCCAAGGTTCGGGGCGGGGGATTGCACCAAACGGTCCTGATCGGCGCCCATTGCGGCATAGGCATGGGCCTGGTTGCCACAGGTCAGATGCGCCCGGCGCGGTCCGTCATCGGCGGCCACAGCCATGCGGTCGAGGTAATCGCTGCGGCTGGTTTCGGACCGTTTGATGATACGGTCGGTGATGGCGGCAATCGTCGGGTTCAATGTCATTTGCGGGCCTTCAAAATTGGTGCATCTGCCTTGGGGCGCGCGCGGCGGCGCGGCAGGCGGATCGTGGGCGCTTGGCGTGTTGTATAGGGTTATAGCAATTCGGGTTAGCGCTAACAAGCGCGCGATTGCCGCCAAAATCCCGTGCAATGAATATGTTTTGCCGCCCGATGGGACGGCCTGCGCTATGAAATACAATTATCTATTGGCGGGCAAAATGTCACGCAACCATCCAGATATTACACATAATTTGCCGCAAATTTGCCCAATTGCGCAGCGATGGTCAGAGCAATCAAACCGGCCAGAGCGGGAATAACCGTCAATACGGCCAAGAGGCACGCAGCGGTCCAGCACCGCAGGCATAGACGGGCAGAACGCCTGATTAAAGGACGGGACATGACATATATCCGTGTGATCGCAGCGATGATGATGGGTCTGGGCCTGACGGCTTGCGGCTCGGTTGACACCGCCACGCGCAATGCGCCGCTTGAACCCCATGTCGCCCGCGCGCTTGCGCCGGTTTCGGTGAAGGTCACCGGTTATACCGTCACCGCGCCGGACAGTTTACGCGTGTCCGAGGCCAATATGTATTACCCTCTGGGCGATGTGGTGTGGCGCGAAGATGCGCCGGGCAACCGGTTGCGGCAAATCGAAGATATCTTCAAAACCGCGTTCAAACGTGGTGCCGAAGGCGTTGACGGTGCGGTTCCCGTGGTGGCGAATATCGAAATCACCCGCTTTCATGCCCTGACCGAAAAGGCGCGCTATACCATCGGCGGCGTGCATTCGTTGAAATTCAAAATGACCCTGACCGATCCGCAAACCGGCGCTGTTGTGGTGCCGACCCGTCTTATCGAAGCGGATCTGGAGGCTTACGGCGGTGCCAAAGCCATCTACCATGAGAACCACGGCATTACCCAAAAGGTGCGGATCACCGACCACATGGCGAAAGTCTTCCACAAGGAATTGACCGACCCCACCCCACCCGAAGCGCAAAAGGTGGCCCAGATCATCCCGTGATCAGAGCCGCGCCAACGGGGCTTCCCCCGCGCATCAAACACGATTAAGGAGGGCGGTATGAACCAGCCCTCCTTTTCCGCTTCATTGCCCGTCATTCGCCTGCTGCCCAAAACCAAGCCGCAGGCCATTCGTCACGGGTTCCCTTGGGTCTATGCCAACGAGCTTGTCCTCGACCGGCGCGCCAAATCTTTGGCTGCGGGGTCTTTGGCGGTTCTGGAGGATGCCGAACGGCGCCCCATGGCCATTGTCGCGGTCAATACCCATAGCCGCATCACGGCGCGGGTTTTGGACCGTGATCTGGACGCCGTTATCGACCAAGCGTGGTTCGAGGCGAAAATCACCCGCGCGTTGAAAATGCGTGAAACGCTTTATGACGCGCCGTTTTACCGTTTGGTGCATGCCGAATCCGATGGGTTGCCGGGGGTGGTCATCGACCGTTTTGGCGACACGGCGGTGGTGCAACCCAATGCGGCATGGGCCGATGTGATGATTGAACCGCTCGCGGCGGCTTTGGCCAAGGTGACGGGCGTTAAAAACATCCTCAAAAATGCCTCGGGCCGGTCGCGCAGCCTCGAAGGTCTGGATGAAGAGAACGGCGTTTTGCTGGGTGCGGCTCCCGATGGCCCGGTGCCGGTTTCGATGAATGGCGCGACCTATCTGGCCGATCTGACCGGTGGGCAGAAAACCGGATTGTTTTTTGACCAACGCCCGAATCATGCTTTTGCCGCGACACTGTCAAAAGGCGCGCGGGTGTTGGATGTATTCTCGCATGTGGGCGGATTTTCCTTGGCCGCATTGGCCAATGGCGCGGCCTCTGCTTTGGCGGTGGATGGCTCTGATCCGGCCTTGGAATTGGCTATGGGCGGGGCCGAAGCCATGGGCGCGGCGGACCGGTTCCAAACCCGTAAGGGCGATGCGTTCACAACGCTCGAAGCCTTGGCGGCAGAGGGCAAAACATTCGATGTGGTGGTTTGCGATCCGCCGGCATTTGCTCCGAACAAACAATCGCTTGAGGCCGGATTGCGCGCCTATGAACGCATTGCCCGTCTGGCGGCGCCTTTGGTCTCTGAAGGCGGCTATTTGGTTCTGTGCTCATGTTCCCACGCGGCCGATCTGAGCAAATTCCGCAATGCTTCGGCGCGCGGGATCGGGCGGGGCGGTCGGCGCGGCACGCTCATTCACACCGGGTTTGCCGGCCCCGATCATCCGCTTTTGCCGCAATTGGCCGAAAGCGGATACCTCAAGGCATTGTTCTTCCGCCTATGAGGGCGCGCGCATGAAGGTTCTGCTCGACGCTTGCGTGTTGTTTCCCACCGTGATGCGCGAAATGTTGCTTGGTGCGGCGCGGCAGGGCGCGTTCGAACCGCTTTGGTCGGCACGGATCATGGAAGAATGGGCCCGCGCCGCGCGCAAAATCGGCCCCTCCGGCGAGGCGCAGGCCCGCGGCGAGGTGGCTCTTTTGGGGGCGGCATGGCCACGGGCCGAGGTGGCGGTCGCGCCGCGATTGGAGGCGCGCCTCTGGTTGCCTGATCCGGCGGATATTCATGTTCTGTCCTCTGCGATTGCCGGATCTGCGGATATGATCATCACCATGAACGCCAAGGATTTTCCGCAGCAAATTTTGGCTGAAGAGGGCATTGTGCGACAAGATCCCGATGGGTTCCTACATGGCCTATGGCAAGCGCAACCCGAGATGATGGAACATGTCGGCGGCATGGTTTTGGCAGAGGCGCGGCGCCTGTCCGGTGAGGAGTGGCAGATGCGGCCACTGATGAAAAAGGCACGCTTGCCACGTTTGGCAAAAGCCTTGGAATAACAGCGGATTAAGCCGCATTCTTCGCGCTCAGGTCACAGCCCATTTTTTCTCTAATGTCTCGATGGCGCGAATCCGGTCTTCGGTTTTGGGATGGCTCAACAGCCACGCAGGGGCCTTGCCCGCATTGCCGCCCGTTAGCGCCATCAATTTGCGGAACAGGCTCTTTTGCGGCTCTGTTCCGATGCCTGCTTTGGTCAGTAGCGCCGCAGCATATTCATCGGCTTCATATTCGTCGCCACGTGACAGCCGCGCCGTCAAAAGCGAGGCGAGAAAATTCGCGGCATAGACCGCCAGTTGCCGCAAGAACGGGGCGAGCAATGTGATCAACACCATGCGCAGGGCATTTTGAGCCGAAAAATCGATCATCCGGCGTTTTGAGTGGCCCAAGGCGACATGACCCAACTCATGCGCAATCACGGTGGTCAATTCATCGGCGGTCACTTCGCCCGATCGGAATTTGTTGTAAAATCCGCGCGTTATAAAAATCCGCCCGTCTGGTGCGGCCAATCCGTTGACCGGTTCGATCTCGTATAGATACACCCGCACACGCGGCAGATCGAGCGCCGCCGCCAGCCGTGCAAAGCTGTCGTTCAGCGAAGGATCCACCAGTTCGGACGATTTTTCATCCAACTCGGACAGCGTGCGCCGCACCGAGAAGAGATACATCACCAAGCCAAAGCCCACGGCCAGAAGAATGGGGAGAACACGCAGCATGGCGTTAATATGGGGCCGCAGAGGGCGGACGGCAAGGATGACAGATCAGCGGGTCAAATCCCGCATGCCGCGCTCAAGCCCATCAAGGGTCATCGGCACCATTTGATCCTCGAAAATTTCCGAAATCAACTTGATGGACTGGGTATAGCCCCAATGCTTTTCCGGAACCGGATTGATCCAGAGATTGCTTTTCCATTGTTCGCGCGTGCGCTCAAGCCAGACCTGCCCTGACACGGGATTCCAGTGTTCATTGGCCCCGCCAGGATAGGCAATCTCATAGGGGGACATTGAGGCATCCCCTACAAAAATACATTTGTAGTCAGGCCCATAGGTGCGCAAAATTTCCTCTGTGGGGACTTGGTCTGCCCAACGGCGGCTGTTGTCGCGCCACACGCCTTCATAAAGGCAGTTGTGGAAATAGAAGTGTTCGAGATGTTTGAATTCGGACCGCGCGGCGGAAAACAATTCCTCGACCACTTTGATATGCGGATCCATCGAACCGCCGACATCGAGAAACAGCAAAACCTTGACCGCATTGCGCCGTTCGGGACGGGTTTTGACATCAAGATAGCCGTGTTCGGCCGTGGCGCGGATGGTGCCGTCGAGGTCCAATTCCTCATGTGCCCCGTCGCGCGCCCATTTGCGCAGACGTTTGAGCGCGACCTTGATATTGCGGGTGCCCAATTCGACCTGATCATCGAAGTTTTTGAATTCGCGTTTGTCCCAGACTTTGACCGCACGCCCATGCCGGCTTTCTTTTTGGCCGATACGCACGCCTTCGGGGTTGTAGCCCTCGGCGCCGAAGGGCGAGGTGCCCGCCGTGCCGACCCATTTGTTGCCGCCCTGGTGACGGCCTTTTTGTTCCTCGAGACGTTTTTTCAGCGTCTCCATCAACTTTTCAAAGCCGCCAAGCGCTTCGATCTCGGCTTTTTCTTCCTCGGTGAGGTGTTTTTCCGCCATCTTGCGCAGCCATTCTTCGGGAATGTCCACGGCCTCTAACATGTCGTCGGTGCTGATGGTGTCCAGCCCTTTGAACGAGATGGCAAAGGCGCGGTCAAACCGATCGATATGGCGTTCGTCTTTTACCATTGCGGCGCGGGCAAGGTAATAAAACGCCTCGGGATCATAGGTGACAAGACCGGCGCGCATCCCCTCAAGAAAGGTCAGATATTCGCGCAGCGAGACGGGCAACCCTGCGGAGCGCAGGTTTTCAAAGAAGGGTAAGAACATGGCGCCAAGCTAGCGTTGGTCGCGGGATTTGCCAAGTGGGATCAACGGGTTTTGCGGCGAATTCCTGCGGCGCGATCACAACATCGAGCGATGGGCGATGATGGTTGCAAAAAGCCCGATCAATGCACCGATCAATCCGTAAACGACGGTGTATTGCAAGATATCAAGCGGTTTTCCTTTGCGTTTGCGCGCCAAAAGCCCGCCGTAAATCGCTCCGATAATGACTCCTACTACTACGATCATAATGCGCCACGCTTTCCTTTCAGCGGGCTGAGCGATCCGATCTCGCGCAGTTTTGCACGTACGGCCCAATCCGCGCCAAACCCGTAACGCGCCCAGCCGAGACTGTCCAGTCGTACGGTGCGGGCTTCGGACACGCGCCCTTCCAGATCGAGCGCTTCGGCGCGCAGCAACATCAACGTTGACAACAGCGCGGCGTTCTCATGGCGGGCCGCGACGTTTTGATAGGGCGCGATCAAGCGCAGGGCGTCTTCGCCGCGTCCGTGAATGAGCGCATAGGCGGCCAGCTGCGAGGCGACATAGGCACGGTGCAAATCGGTGCCGGGGGTTTGTTCGTAAAACCGTTGCGCCGCGACAAACTGTTCTTGCGCCCCGTTCGGATCATCTGCCAATGCAAGGCGGCCCATGGCATAATGCGAAAACGCGCGGCGATGGTCCTTCCATCCCATGGCCTCTGCGACGCGCAAGGCCTCTGCGCCTGCGGCACGGCGTTGCATCGGGTTGGCCCCGGGGCCAAGCGCGGTTTGAATGGCGCGGATCCATTCGCGCGGGGTGCGCGAAATGGCACGGGACGCGATGTTCTGTCCGGCGGGATTGATGCGGGCCAAAATCGCGGGCAGGCGCGCCGCGACCTCGCTCCGGGACATGCCATTGTGCAATTCGGGTGCGTAATAGGCCCGCAAGATCATCATGTCGAACCCGGTTAAAACCGTATGCACATTGTCGTCATTGAATACACTATCGGGCAGGCGATAAAGATCATTGAGCGGGCCGAGGGCCTGGGCAATTTCTTCGTGCAGGCAATCGCGGACCTCTTGCGGCGCGGCATCATTGGGCAAGAAGACCGCCAAATTCCGGCGTTCGCTCAACATGGCCCAATTGGTTTTGGCGCTGCGCTTGGCCGCGCGGTATTCACCGATGTCGGTGATGTTCGGAACCACGAAACAGGCGGCCTGTGGCAGGGCGGCGCGAATGGCGCTGCGCGGCACGGCTTGGATGGTGATATTGGCCGTGCCTTGGGCGACTTGGTTGATCTCTATGCCGGCTTCGGTGCGCAGACGGTGCAAAAGGCGGTTGAGGTCCGGTGCAAGGCTGGAAGGGGGGGTGCCCGTTACACGCAGGGTGATCGGGCCTTCAAACCGGGTCAAAGCCGGCAATTGGCGGCCCGATTCCAATTGGAAGCTGAGTTCCAGAAAATCGCGCGCGATATCACGGTTGGACAGCACCGGGCGCGCAGGACGCGGCGCGGAAAAGCTTTTCATCGGCGGCAGGGCGCTTTGCGGGGCGCTGGCGATCATGGCGCGTGTGGGCATTTCCGATGTGCCGGGCATGCAGGCGCCCAGCATCAAAAGAAAGGGCAATACGAACCGGCTTGGGGTATGAATTCGGCGCATCAGGCTCTCAGTAACTTACATGTGCATTTGAGCCGGACCCGCAGGAGCAGGGGGTGGCTACGACATTTCCAAGAGTGACAGTTGCTGAAAAACGGAACGGGCCTGCGGCGGGCACACCTATAAAGACCTCGTAAGGTGCTTGTCGTGTTGCGGTGGTCTTACCTGCTTGCTCGGTCATCGCGGCGTTTCTCGCTCTTGGATGTTCGTAACCTCGCCTCTTATCCTGTCGGTTCTAGGGATGAATTAAGGCAAGAATGTGGCCGAATCATTGACCCGCGTCCAAATGTGGCGAAGGGAAAATAATTCCATATTATTAGATGTTTAGTATGTGTTTTTGCGGCAACATTTCGCGAAAACCTGCCTTGGGGTTGCCGTGAATGGCTCGCTTTGCCCCAGCGTGACCCCTTGGGTTGATGCAGGGTAAATGTTCGAATTATTCACCGATATGACGTGTCGCTGGGGCGGTGATTTGGCACCGACGACCCTTTTTCTATGCGCAACCGGATGGCGCCTATTGTATAAATGTGGCCGCGGTGGGCGAACATTCGGGGGCGGCAGAATTCTTTGCGTCGGTCGGCAGTGCGGTGAGGGTAGTTTTGATTTCCGGCAGCTTTAGCGCCGACAGGATGCGGCGCACTTGGCACGATCCAAGGACCCATCCTGATCTGGTCTTGGCGGCAGTTCCCATGGCACGGTCGGCAAAGATTGGGATTTAACGGTGGATAGGGGCGCGGCGTTTGTGTTGGGCGGGCCGTTGCCCTGCGTGGGCAGGGGTAAACTGCGGCGCGATATGCTCGGACACATAAGCGATACAGCTCAATGTGATCAGGGCGATCAAGGGAAAGAACACCGCGACAAGGGTAAAGGTAAAGGGCATTTTGACCTCCTGCTTTAAACGCGTTTTCTACGCGTAGGGGGAGCGTAGCCTTTTATGGTAAAGCAGTGGTTAACCTAGATTGATAACGCATCCTACCTGCGGGCGGGGCGCGGGGATCTGGGCACCTGTGGTGGGGCATTGATGTGCCTTTGCACCGCGCCGCAAAGAAAATGGCGGCCCGACTGTGCAGGCCGCCGCTAGAGATGTCGCCGGATCAGGCTTTGCGCGTTTTGCGGCGGCCTAGAAAGCCCAAAGCGGCGAGACCGGAGGCGATCAACGGTAGGCCGGCCGGGACGGGCACCGAGGGGGCGACTTCATTGAGCGCCAGATCGTCGATCAGATAATAGTTACCCATGCGCAGCACCAGTTGGTCGATCAAACCGGTTTGTGCTTCGAGAAACTGGTAGCTGCCGTGCAAAATGGTGTTCACCGACCAAATCAATGCGCCATTGTTAAAGCCCTGCATAAGGCCGTAGCGGTTTCCGGTGCTGACGCCGCTTTCGGGCGGTGTTCCCCATACTTTGGCCCAAACACCATCAAAGGTGAAATCGGAATAGTCGGTCGCGGTGACGTTGATCACGCCGGATCCGCCGTTGTTGAGCAGGGCAAAATCGCCGCTGTGGCTGCCAAAATTGTAATAGCTGTGGCTGACGTCGATGACGCTGGCAGGGCGCGAGAAGGCAAATCCTTCTGTTGGCACGTCAAGATAGCGCCATGAGCCGCTGATGCTGGCGCCGGTGATATCGTCAAAATCAATGACGACGGCTTGGGCGCTGCTGGCAAATCCAAGGAGCGCGAGGGTGGCGAGGGTCTTTTTGATCATAGAATTCTCTTCTTGTTGTATCGTTTGGGGCCGCGCAACACACGAAAGGCAAGCTGGGGAACCTGCCAAAGACTTGCGGCATATATGAGATGAGGCGATGCCATGGCACGGGGGCGCATGCAATCGGGGTGCGGGCGATCGTGCGTAAACCGATTGTTTGCGCCGCGTGGTCAATGGTGCGCGGGCCATGCCAGCAAGGCGCGAAATCAAAACGCCCCGCCGTTTTTGACGGCGGGGCGTTTCCAAGATGCCACAGAACAGGGGATCTGTATCATTTAGTTAAATTTCGGCCTTATTTCAGCCACAGGCTTGGCGCAGGGGCGCTTTACCGATCTCCTTGACTGCGTGCCATGAAGGCGAGGCGTTCGAACAAATGCACGTCTTGCTCGTTTTTCAACAAGGCGCCATGCAGTTTGGGCAAGGCGTTGACGCCGTCGCGTTTGAGATCCTCGGCGGTCAGGTCTTCGGCCAGCAGGAGTTTGAGCCAATCGAGCACTTCGGAGGTCGAGGGTTTCTTTTTCAATCCCGCTTGCTCGCGCAGTTCGTAAAATTGCGTCAGCGCCGCTGCCAGAAGCTCATTTTTGATCCCTGGATGGTGGACCTCGACGATCTTGCGCATCACCGAGGGTTCGGGGAAACGGATGTAATGGAAGAAGCAGCGGCGCAGGAAGGCGTCGGGCAATTCTTTTTCATTGTTGGAGGTGATGATCATGATCGGGCGATGTTTGGCCCGTATGGTTTCGCCGGTCTCGTAGACGTGGAACTCCATTTTATCGAGCTCTTGCAAAAGATCGTTCGGGAATTCGATGTCGGCCTTGTCGATCTCGTCGATCAAAAGCACGACCTTTTCATCGGCCGCGAAGGCCTCCCAAAGTTTGCCTTGCTTGATGTAGTTGGACACATCATGCACGCTTTCTTCGCCAAGCTGGCTGTCGCGCAACCGGCTGACCGCGTCATATTCATAAAGGCCTTGTTGTGCTTTGGTGGTGGATTTGATGTTCCATTCAATCATCCGCAGCCCAAGCGCCGAAGCCACTTGCCGTGCCAATTCGGTTTTGCCGGTGCCGGGTTCGCCTTTGACCAAAAGCGGGCGCTCTAGCGTCACCGCGGCATTGACCGCAATGGTCAGGTCATCGGTCGCCACATAATCGGATGTGCCTTCGAATTTCATCTGTTGTTCGCTCCATGGGATTTTATTCCACGGCAGGTTAAACCATGGTCGAAATCACTGCAACGCGATGGTTTGTGAACTGGACAAGACCTATCCCTTAGGGTAATTGCACGCACAGGGGCGCCGCCTGTCCAAAAGAGGAATTATGTAAGTTATGTCGGACACTGGCCTGAGCGAGGGGCACGATATGAAAGCAGAGAGTTTTCTGCCTAAGGATTACCACCCGGCTGATGATGAGCCGTTCATGAATGACCGTCAGCTTGAGTATTTCCGTCGTAAGTTGATCGATTGGAAAAACGATATTTTGGCCGACAGCCGCGATACGATTGAAGGGTTGCAAGACGGCACGCGCAATATCCCCGATGTTGCAGATCGCGCCAGCGAGGAAACCGACCGCGCGTTGGAATTGCGCACGCGGGACCGTCAACGCAAATTGGTCTCGAAAATTGACGCGGCGCTGCGCCGGATTGATGAAGGCGAATACGGGTATTGCGAAGTCACCGGCGAGCCAATCTCACTCAAACGTCTGGATGCGCGGCCGATCGCGACCATGAGCCTTGAGGCGCAAGAGCGTCACGAGCGCCGTGAAAAAGTCCACCGCGACGATTGATCCCGCTATGGTGAGGAAATTGTCGGCAGTCGATGCGGAATGAATTTGAAACGTCGGGGGGAAACCCCCGGCGTTTTGTCTTGTCGCGGGCCGGTTTTCTATATCGCGTTTCTTTGTGAAAAAGACGCGGATTTGATACGGCGCAAAGCGCGGGCGAGCAGGGGGCTATACAGGCCCCTATATATAGAGTGAAAAACCTATGCCAAAATGGCGGGCAACCGGCGCAGATATCGCCGCCCCAGCAGCGGCAAAGCGAGCGGAGCAGGCATGAGCCTAGTGGGACAAAAAATCGCCGTGATCGGCGCAGGTATTGGTGGTTTGGCCGTGGCGCAGGCGCTGGCGCAGCGTGGTGCATCGGTCACGGTATACGAGCAGGCCGAAGCGATCCGCGAAGTGGGCGCGGGGTTGCAGATTTCTCCGAATGGTGCGGCGGTGCTTGATGCGCTCGGGCTTGGGGATGCGTTGCGGGCGGGGTCGGTGCAGGGCAAGGCCGTCTCTTTGCGTGATTACCGCTCTAACGGGGCGGAGGTTTTGCGGCTTGATCTGACGCGCTTGGAGGAACAGGAATATTTCTTCACGCATCGTGCCGATTTGATCGAGATGCTGGCACAGGGCGCGCGCGCCGTGGGGGTTCAAATCCGTTTGTTGCAAAAGGTCGCCTCAGTCACGGACGCGCCGGCGGGGGGGCTTGCGCGGATTGATCTGGCCAATGGCGATCATGTCATGGCCGATCTGGTGATTGACGCCGGCGGGTTGCACGGCCACGGGCGCGCCGTGCTTAACCCCAAGGCCGATCCGTTTTTCACCGGTCAAGTCGCATGGCGCGCGGTGGTGCCCAATATCGACGGGCAGGGGCCGGAGGCGCGGCTGTATATGGGGCCGCACCGGCATTTTGTCTGCTATCCGTTGCGCGATGGGACAATGTTGAATGTTGTGGCTGTCGAAGAACGCAGCCTCTGGGCCGAGGAAGGGTGGTCACATCAAGACGATCCGGCGAACCTGCGGGCGGCCTTTGCGCGGTTCGGGCCGCAGGTGCAGGACATTCTTGCGCGGGTTGAAACGGTGCATCTTTGGGGGTTGTTTCGGCATCCGGTCGCGGCATCCTGGCATGGGCGGGCTCTGGCGCTGCTTGGAGATGCGGCGCATCCCACATTGCCGTTTTTGGCACAGGGGGCGTCGATGGCGCTCGAAGACGCATGGGTTTTGGGCGATGCATTGGCCGGATGCGACAGTATCACCGCCGGTTTGGCCGCCTATCAGGCCCGCCGGCGTGCCCGGGTGTGCCGTGTGATTGATGCGGCGTCCGGCAATGCATGGAAATACCATCTGTCCCACGGGCCGCTGCGCTTTGGCGCGCATATGGTTTTGCGGCTTGGCGGGGCGCTGGCGCCGGAAAAGATGATGCGCAGCTTGGATTGGCTCTATGCCCATGATGTGACCGGCCCTGCAGCGTAACGGGTCAGATATCCAATTCGATCCAGACCGGCACATGGTCCGAGGGTTTTTCGCGTGCGCGAATGTCTTTGTCGATCTGGCAGTCGAGCAAAAGATCGGCGCAACCGGGGCTGAGCAGGAAGTGGTCGATGCGGATGCCGTCATTGCGGTTCCACGCGCCGGCTTGATAATCCCAAAAACTGTAATGCCCGCCGCCGGACACCCGTGTTCGGAAGGCTTCTGTCAATCCAAGATTGACGATCCGTCGGTATGCGGCGCGGCTTTCGGGGCGGGCAAGCGCATCGTCTTGCCATACCTCGGGACGGGCGGCGTCTTCGTCTTGCGGGATGATATTGTAGTCACCGGCCATCAAGAAGGGTTCTTCCGTGGCCAATAGCGCGCGCGCGCGCGTCTCCAACCGGTCCATCCACGATAGCTTATAGGCGTATTTTCCGCCCGGGGCGGGGGCGCCGTTCTCAAATTCGACCGGGTTCCCATTGGGCAAATAGAGCCCGCAGAGCCGCACCGCGCCTTTGTCACCGACAACCGTCGCCTCGATATAGCGGGCTTGTTCGTCGGTATCATCCCCCGGCAAGCCGCGTTGCACATCTTCAAGGGGCAGCTTTGACAGGATGGCCACGCCGTTGAAAGACTTTTGGCCGTGAGTCTCGACGTTATAGCCGCGTTCCTCAAACAGCTCGCGCGGGAAGTTTTCGTCGACGGATTTGATTTCCTGCAACAGGGCCACATCGGGCGCCGCCTCGTCGAGCCAATCGCATAGCGCCGGATAGCGGGCTTTGATCCCGTTGATGTTGAATGTGGCGATCTTCATGGCGCTCTCCTTTTTGCCCCCTGATCTATCGCAAGCGGGCGGGGTGCGCGCAAGCGCGAGGCTGATTGCGATGGGAAAAACAGAATCAACCTATGGGTGATTCTGTTTTTCGGGGTCAAAAAAACTTTGCCGAGAGAGGCGATTCTCGATGCAACCTATGGGTGTGTGTCCAAAAGTGGCCACTGTTAATCAAATTTTATCGGCACTGTTTCTATTATCGAAACAGTTCAAAATCATGGGGTTAGGGTTTTTTAAGGGGTGAGTCGGATCTTCGTAATACACGTCAAGGAATATTAGGGGCTTGGCGATACAACCTTAGGGTGCAAACCTGTTGGTGTCTGCAAAACACCAAACACAACACTAGGGGATAACGACCATGCAAACTCAATTCAAAGCTAACCACACTTTCGCACATGTCGCCAACATTGATGCACCGCGCTCTGCCACTTCGCTGTTTGACGGGCACGGTCTGGAGATGTTCACTTGTGGTCTTGAGGCTGCATCGAGCGCCGATGTGATGATGGGTGAAGGCCTTGAAATGTTTACTTGTGGCCTCGGTCCTGTTGCCGCATCCACTGCCATGGACGGCGACGCGACAGAGATGTTCACTTGCGGCCTTGGCCCGATCGCCGGCTCCGAGATCTTCTCCGGCGATGCAACGGCCCTCTTTACATGTGGACTTGGCGCTTCGACCTCGACCATGGCGCTGACTGGTGATGCGGTTGAAATGTTTACCTGCGGTTTGGGTGCCTCTGTCGCCAATGACGCCATGAGCGGCGACAAGGTCGAGATGTTCACATGCGGTCTCGAAGCCGAAGCTTCCGATGCGATGTCCGGCGATGCGGTCGAAGCCTTCACCTGCGGTCTTGGTGCGACAACGGCCTCTGACGCACAATCGGGTGATGCGGTCGAAGCCTTCACTTGCGGCCTCGGCGCAACCACAGCCTCTGACGCACAATCGGGCGACGCGGTTGAGGCTTTCACCTGCGGATTGGGCGCCACACATGCCACCGACGCCACAGACGGCGACGCAGTCCAAGCCTTCACCTGCGGTCTCTAATTTCCGAACCCAGAACACCTTGCGTGGTGCGGGGCCAGCCATCCCCGCGCCATGCCAGAATAGCCAAGGAACGACCCGATTAGCCATCGTGTCTCTCGTAAAAATTCGGTGCCACGCACCATCCTAAGGGGGAAAACAAATGTCCAAGATTATTCAATTCACTGCGAAAAATCCCGTGCAAAGCCAGGACGACCGTTACGGCGCGCTTGTGTCCGGTTTTGCCAGCAACCGCCGTTTTGGCGATGATGTTTTCTGGCTCAAGGAAAACGCCGAACTTTTGAGTATTCTCGAAGTGACCGGTGCCAAACTTTCGCAAGAGACTCTCGCGCCGATGGCCGGGTTTTACGCCAATGTTGAAAAACGCCTTGGGTTCTTCCCGCAATATTACCGCTTTATCCTGTCGCTCTGCCTTGATCTTGAGGACATTGGTATGGACGGCAACAAGGGCGAAGCTTTGGTGAATTGGGCCGCTGATGAGGGGCTTGCGCAAAGCGAGATGAGCGATCTGCAACGGATGGAAGCGCGGCGGTTGATGTTGCGCCGGGGCCGTGATCCTTTGCCGGCCGATCCCGGTCTTGAGGTCCGCATGGGCGCGTTTATTGAACGGTCCGAGGCCTTCACCATGCCGAATAAGAAAGCGGCTTACGAATTGACACATACGGTGTTTTACCTGTCGGAATACGGCCGTAAGACACTCGAACTGGGCGCGGGCGCTCTGCAATCCCTGCGCTTTGCGGGCACGTTGGCATGGCTCGACCAGAACCTTGATCTGGTGGCGGAAGTTTGCATTGCCCTGCGCTATGCCGGGCAACAGCCGCCCGCGATCTGGGAAAGCTGGGTCGAGCGCGAAATGCACAGCTTCACGGTTCAAACCGGCGAGCGCGCCAATGTTCAAGATGAATACCACGAGTTCTTTATTTGCAACTGGCTCGCCTCTGTATCGGGCGGGCAGGCGTTTACCAAACGGGTTGCCGCCGAACGGATGTCGTTCCACCGTGTGCCCCGTGCTTTGGCCCCGCTGCGCACCATGTCGGAATGTATGTTCCGCCTTGATGACCGCCGCAGCGCCGATTGGGATGCGATGCGGCCTCTGGTCACCGAAGGCATGGATGACGCCGCGCAAGAGGTTCTGGGTCTGGCAGAGCAAAGCTGCCCCGACTTTGATGCCTTCTTTGCCGGTTTTGCCCGTGTCGGGTTGAGGCAGGCAGCGATCTAATTCACGTTAATTCTCCGGCGGATTACGGGGCTTGGCCGCCTCCCGCCGGATCCGAAGCCTAGGGGCGGCTACCCTGCGGCGCGCGTGTCCTTCATCCCCCGAGAGACACGCCATCGGAGAAGTTGTGCGGCGCATCACCTATGCGCTGCACCTTTTGGTTTTTGTGGCGCATGAAACAACCTGCCATGGATTTATGGCGTTGCAAATCATACGGAAAACAGGCCTGCGGTTCCAAATCGCGCGATATGAGGCCTATCTTTTTGGGTGCCCCAGTGCATCGGACAGACCGACAGAGAACGGCGATATAGCTGACACATAGGCGGCCCTGCGATGTCAAACGATTGCTGGAATATAGAAAAGATATCGGGGCGTCGCGAGCCGCCAAAGTCCGGTCGCATGGTCCCCGGATCATCCGCACAATCAAACAACAGCATCACCACGCTCCGGCATCCATGGGGAGTTATGAAACGCTAGCCAAAGTTGCGGTTGAAGCGCTTATATTTCATATGGCAATAGTAACGCCCATTCGCGGTAGGCCAACGCCGATCTAGCCGGATCAGGAAATTCATCCCAAGACCCACATGGAAATCCGACCCGATCTGCGCCCCCTTCAGGCTGAAATGCAAAGCGGCCCCGCGCAAGGAGGGCCGCTTTCGTCTTGCCGGATCATGTGATCAAAGCGCGGTGTCGGTGCCCAGAATATTCGTCACCTGACTGGACAGGACACCGCCATTGCCATGCGCCAGTGCCAATTCGGCACCCGCGATCTGGCGGTCTCCGGCCTCGCCGCGCAGCTGGCGCACCGCTTCGACCAGCGTGAAGATGCCATACATGCCCGGATGCACGCAGGACAGCCCGCCGCCATTGGTGTTGACCGGCAGGTGACCGCCGGGCGCGATGCCGCCGTTTTCGACAAAGGCACCACCTTCGCCCTTCTTGCAAAAGCCCAGATCCTCCAGAAACAGGATCACGTTGATGGTAAAGGCATCATATAGCTGCACCACGTCAATGTCGGCGGGTTTGACGCCGGCCATTGTCATCGCCGCCGCGCCGGATTGGGCCGCGCCGGTCACGGTCAGGTCCGCCATTTCGGAAATGTCGCGGTGCGTCGTGCCTTCGCCGCCGCCCAACAAATAGACCGGGGGCTTGGGATGATCCTTGGCCGTCTCGGCCCGCCGCATGACGATCGCGCCGCCGCCATCGGTGACAAGGCAGCAGTCGCGCACCCGCAGCGGATCAGAAACCAGCCGCGAGGCAATGACATCCTCGCGCGTCAGGGGGTCGCGGATGAACGCCTCGGGGTTCTTTTGCGCCCAGGCGCGGGCGGCCACTGCCACGTCGGCGAGCTGTTCGCGGGTGGTGCCAAATTGCGTCATGTGACGGTCCGCAGCCAGCGCGTAGGATGACAGCGGGAACATCGGCTTGTAGGGGGCTTCATAGGTGGGCAGGCCAAGCGCAGTCATCAGCTTGCCCGAGGCGGTGCGCTGGTTCGACCCGTAGCAGATCAGCACCGTATCGGCGAGCCGGAGCTCCAGCAGCATCGCGGCCCAAAGCGTGTGCGACAGGAACGACGAGCCGCCCATGCGGTTGTTCATGGTGAACTTGGGGTTCAGCCCCAGTTCCTGCGCCAGGGTTAGCCCCGACAGCATGTCCAGCGGCTGGCAAGTGGCAATGGCATCGACCTCGCCCAATGCGATCCCCGCGTCGGCCAGCGCGCCATACGCGGCCTCAATCGTGATTTCCATCGAACTTTTGCCATGGGCCTCGCCGCAGCCGGCCAATGCGGCGCCGACGATGGCGGCTTTTCCCCGCAAACTCATAATGCACCTCCTTCGGGCCGGAACACCACGGCCGGTTCTCCGTCCGCGCCTTCGCCGATCGCTGCGGTGACCTTCAGTCCGGCGACAATCTCTTCATTTGCGATGCCGTCAACGCGCGACATCATGCGCACGCCTTCATCGAGATCCACCAGCACCACGTTGTAATCGCCGCCCCGTTCGGGTTTTCGGCGCACGATTGTCCGCGCATAGACCGTGCCGTGACCCGTCGGAGTGATCCATCCAAGGTTTGCGCTGCCACAGGTCGGGCAGATGACGCGCGGATGAAAAATATACGCGCCGCAGCCACCACATTTTTGAATTTCGAAGACGCCTTCGGCCAGCTTGGCGGCAAAGACGGCGTCCGGCCCCGGGCCGTTTTTCAAATCAGTCATTTCAGAATCCAATGTGATAACCGCCATTCACGCTCAGGTGCTGGCCGGTGATGTAGGATGCTGCGTTTGACAGCAGGAAACAGACCGGCTGCGCCACTTCGTCCGGGGTGCTCATACGGCCCATCGGGATTTGTGCCATGTATTTGTCGGCGAATTTGTCCGAGCGGATCGTTTCGGTCATCGGTGTTTCGACCATTCCGAAACAGACCGAGTTGACGTTGATCCCGTAACGGCCCCATTCGCGCGCCGCACTCATCGTCAGGCCAAGCACGCCGGATTTGGCCGCGCCATAGTTGATCTGTCCGATTGTGCCGCGGCGACCGGCATCGGATGAAATGTTGACGATGGCGCGGCGTGCCGCGCTTTCCGGATCCTTCTGGGCCTGATCCTTATAATAGGTGCCCACCGCCTGCAGGCAGGCGAAGACGCCGGTGAGATTGACGTCGATGACCTGCTGCCACGTGGCGCGGTCCATCTTGTGGATCATCGCGGCGCGCACGATGCCGGCGTTGTTCACCAATCCGTTGATGTCCCCGAATTCGTCGAGCGCGAATTTCACCAGCTTTTCGGGGAAATCCGGATCGGCCACATTGCCCGTAATGGCGCGGGCATTGCTGCCGATCTGTTCGGCCGTTTCCTTGACGCCGTCTTCGTTCAGATCGTTCACCACGACCTTGGCGCCCAGTTCTGCCGCCAGCGCGGCCACGCCCCGACCGATGCCCTGTCCGGCGCCGGTGACAATAATTACCTGATTTTCCAATGTCATCGGGTTGATCATCTCTCTCTCCTCACTTCATTCGATGTTGCAACTCAGTCTTCGCCGTGCGGCGCGGGCCAGCCCGAGGGCGGTGTGACCCGTTTGATCACCGCATCCCCATGCGCCAGACGCTGCCCGTCCTGATTTATAATCTCGCCCTGCACGAATACCATTTTGCGCCCGCCCCCGGCGATGCGCGCGCGGGCCGTGAGGGTGTCACCTTCGGCTGCCGGGCCGACGAAACTGGTGGTGAGCGACAGCGTCAAACAGCGATGACCGGGGCGGCCTTCGCCGACGTAGGCCGCGCAAAAGGTCACTGCGTTGTCCAGCATAGTTGCGTAGACCCCGCCATGCACCGCGAATGAGCCGTTCAGGTGGTCGCGAGTGATCTGCAATTGCAATTCTGTTTTGTCTTCGCCCCAGCATATAAACCGGATGCCCAACAATGCATTGAACGGGGCGGGAACCTCGGGTTTGCCATCTTGGAGGCTCATCTCAAGCGGCCTCCCGATCGCGGGAAAACACAACGAGGATCGCCGCAAGTACGGTGATCGCGACACCGGCCCCAACCGCGCCGGGGATCGGAACGGCCAGCATTGCGGTCGACGGCAGCGCGAAAGCCAAACCGGCAACCCCGAGCAAAAGCCGCGCGATCCCGCCGGTGGGGCCGGGTTCGATACGCCCGACTCCCAAAAGATAGCCCTGCAATCCGGCACAAATCAGCAAGACGCCGACACCCGCGCGCAGGACCGTCAAGAGGCTTTCGACGAACCCCGCTTGTAAGGTGTAGGCGGGATCAAGGACAAAGAAGAAGGGAAGGATATAGATGATCGTCCCCAGCTTCATCGCCTCAAAAGCCGCCGCAAAAGGTTTGGCCTGTGCAATGGCTGCTGCGGCAAAAGCCGCCAGCGCCACGGGCGGGGTAATATAACTCAGCATGCTCCAGTAGAGGATGAAGAGGTGCACGCCAATCGGGTCGAGCCCGCCGGCGATCAAAGCCGGAGCCAAAGACACCGCAAGGATGACATAGGCGGCGGTCACCGTCATGCCCATCCCGAGGATGAAGCTGGTCAAAGCCCCCAAAAGCAGCAATAGGAATGTGTTGCCGCCCGCGATGAAAAGCAGATCATTCGAGATCGTGCCGGACATGCCGGTTACGGCCAACCCGCCAACGATAAGCCCGACCGCCGCGAGGATCGCCACCAGTTCGACAAACAATCGTCCGGTTGAAATCAGGAAATCCATCAACTCTTCGCGGCCCCAGCGCGATTTTGACAGCAGTTGGTTCAACACAATCAACAGCGCGGTGGCATAGAAGGGCGCGATGGCCTCCCGTTTGAGATAGAGCAGCATCCAGATGAGAAGCCCGAAGACGGCGAGGAAATACCAGCCTTCGCGCAGCACCTTGCCGAATTTGGGGAGATCGGCGCGCGGCACACCTTTGAGCCCGTTGCGCGCCGAATAGGCGTCGATCTGGGCGAAGAGGCCAAAGAAATAAAGCAGCGAGGGCAGCACCGCCGCAACCACGATGTTGGTGTAATCGGTCATCAGAAAGCTGGCCATCACAAAGGCGGTGGCCCCCATGATCGGCGGCATCAGCACCGCGCCGGTCGACGCCGCCGCCTCGATTCCGGCGGCATAACTGGGCCGGAATCCTACCTTTTTCATCGCCGGAATGGTGATTGACCCGGTGGTGAGCACATTGGTGATGACGCTGCCGCTCATTGAACCCGTCAGCCCGCTGGTCAAAACGCCGACCTTGGCCGGTCCGCCCCGCACATGCCCGAGCGCGGCAAAGGCGATGTCGATAAAGAACGGCCCCGCGCCGGTGTGTTGCATCGCGACCCCGAAGATCATGAATCCGACCACCAGATTGACAAAACTGCGCATCGGGATACCCAGAACGCTTTCACCGCTCATGGCATGGAAAATCGCCGTTTCGACCGGCGGGCGTTGAAACCCCTGAATCGGGCCCGGCGCATAATTGGCGATCATCGGATAGATGGAAAACATCAAAATGACGCCAAACAGCATCCAACCGCCGGTGCGCCGCGCGGCCACCAGAAGCAGGAACCAGAAAGAGAAGCTGGCAATCACGGCGTGGAGGGGGGCGGAAAAATCCCACCCTTTGTTCACGACGCTGCGCCCGTAATAGGCAAAGAACACGCAGGTGACGAGCGCCAGAACAGCCAGAAAATAATCCAACCACCGGGTTGCCCCATGCGGGTTTGTCTTGCTGCACGGAAAGATCAGGTACACCAGCGGCAGCGTCAGGACCAGCATCACATAGAGATAGTGAATCTCGAGCAGGCGGACGTTCATAAAGAACCCGAGGTTGAAAAGATGGTTGATTGACGCCGCTGACAGCAAAATCGCCGATGCAGCGAGCAGCCAGCGAAGGTAAGGGGGCAGGGTGCCCGTGACCACCGGCTGTGCTGCTTCGTTCTGGATTTCCTGTGACATGCCCGATTCCCCGTGTTGTGCCGGATTTTCCGATGATGCGCGGCGCCCGAAAGGCACCGCGCCGCGTTATGTCAGCGGAAAAAGACGTCGTGACCGGCGCTTTCCAGCGCGTCGCCGCGCGCCTTCATCCAAGCCTCAGTGAAGGCGTCTTCACCATCGGGGGCGCTGTCGACAAAGCCCTCCCAAGCCTGTGCAAGAACCTTTTGCCGGTCCACCAGCTTGTCCTGATTTTCTTGGGCTTCAGCTGTCCAAAGGCCTTTTTCCTTGAAATAGGCGACGCTGCCATCGCTCCACGGCATCACCCAACTCAGGATCTGGCGATCAATTCCGTAGGCATTGGCACCGGGGGCGGCGTCTTTGTAGTCGTCGAAACCGGCGTCAAGCGCGGCGACGATATTGCGCACCTCGGTGCTGTCCTGTTTGGCCTCGGTGACGAGGATCGGATAAGGATATTGTGCCATGGGCAGCGGAGAGGCAGGGTCGATGGCCGGCCCCACCGATACCATATGCGGCGTAACGAAGGGCGCCACTTTGGCGTAGCGGGCCCAAGCTTCGGTCGCATCCGCAGGGGTTTCAAGCCATTTGAGGCCACGAGGGCTGGAATCGATCTGGTAGTTCACCGTGGTGGTTGTCAGCGCGAAGGCCGCATCGACGCGATTTTCGATGATGCCCTTGAGCGTGTTCACATAGCCCGAAAACTCAACGGCCTCCACATCGTCCCATCCCAGATCTCCAAAGGCCAGCAGGCCCTCCATGTTGACGTCAATGGCGGGCGAACTGACGGCGCGGCCGACCCGTTTGCCCTTGAGGTCGGCAACGGTTTCGATGCCGGAATCAGCGGCGACAGCCACGCCCAGACCATAATCGCCCACGGCCTGAAGCACGGCCCGGATCGGCTGCGGCCCCCATTCAGGCGCGGCAAACAGGAACACACCCTCGCCGGCGAAATAGGAGGCGATGCCGCAGAGGCAGTAATCCACTGTGCCATTTTTGAGCGGCGTCATCCGCGAGACGTCGTTGCGCCCCGGAAGCACCCGGATTGTTGTGCCGAAACGGCTACGCATCATGTTGCCGATGGCGATGGATTGCGCGTGTCCCGCCGAGCCGGTGTCATAGGCCGACCAGGCGATCACCTTCGGCAATTCGATGTCTTGTGCGCCAACCGGTGCGGCGATCGCCAGACACCCGGCAGCGGCAATACTTGTCCATCTGAAGTTCATTGTCGTCTCCTCCTTGTTGGTTGTTCCGGCGGTGCCGGCCGTCTGTTTAAAGTTCCGAGAAGGGCACGGTCTTGTCGACGCGTATCTCCGGCGGAAGCCCGAGAATGCGTTCGCCGATGATCGTGCGCTGGATCTCGTCCGACCCGCCGGCGATGCGGTTGCCCGGAGCGGTCAGATACTCGTTGCGCCAGCGCGCCACGTCGTCGCCGGCTTTGGACGAAATGCCCGCTGCCGTTCCCGCCAGCTCCATTCCGAAGGCCCCCATTTCCTGCCGCAGTTTGCCCAACAGCAGTTTTCCGATCGAGCCTTCCTCCCCCGGTGCCTCGCCGCGCGACAGCGACGTCATGACCCGGTAGGAGGTGAATTCAAGCCCGCGTTGCCGCGCAATGAAATCAGCGATGCGCGCCCGTACGTCGCCGTCTTCGATGGCCGGGCGTCCGTTGCGTTCGACACGGGCGGCAAGCGCGATCAGCTCCTCGGCGCGGGCTCCGCCGCTGGCGCGCCCGACCGAAATGCTGAACCGTTCGTTCATCAGCGTTGTCAGCGCCACCTTCCAGCCTTCCGATTCGCCGCCCAAACGGGCGCTGTCGGGCACGCGGAGATTGTCGATGAACACCTCGTTGAAGCTGGCTCCGCCGGAGATCTGGCGGATCGGACGGGTTTCGATGGCCGGATCGGACATCTCCACGAGGAACATGGTCATGCCCTTGTGTTTGGGCACCTTCGGGTCGGTGCGCGCCAAAAGGATGCCGTGACTGGAATAATGCGCCCCCGAGGTCCAGACCTTTTGACCGGAAATCACCCAATCATCACCGTCGCGCCGCGCCCGCGTCCGGATGCCCGCAAGATCGGAGCCGGCGGCAGGTTCGGAAAACAGCTGGCACCAAATGTCCTCGCCGGTCAGAGCGCGCGGCAAAACTGCGGCTTTCTGGGCCTCGGTGCCATGGGTCATAACCGTCGGCCCGACCAGCCCGATGCCGATCAAGAAGACATTGGGCGGCACGGCAAAGCGGCCTTCCTCCTGATTCCAGATCACCTGTTCGATCGGTGTGGCGTCGCGGCCCCCGAAGGCACTGGGCCAGGTCAGCCCGGCCCAGCCTGCGCCGGCCTTGCGGGCCTGCCAATCTTGCGCCCGCGCGACGTCGTCGGCGTCGCGGGCCATGAAGTGATCCTGCGTCTTTTCGCTGCCGTCGCGCAGGGATGCGTTGGCGTCGAGCCAGTCCCGCGCTGTTGCGCGAAAGGCGGCTTCTTCGGGGCTGTCGCTAAAATCCATCTGTGTGTTTTCCCTGTCAGCTTGCGGCGCGCGGGGCATCCGCGATGTTTTCAAACAACCGTTCGCGCCAGATGGCGGCGGGGCCGAGTTCTGCCTTCAACTGCCAGCCGCGCCGCAAAAACAGATGCGGGTCGGCGGCCCAGGTGAAACCGATGCCGCCGTGCAGCTGGATCGATTCCTCGGTGGTGAATTGCACCGCATCAAGCGCCGAGAGGCGCGCAACAGCGGCGGCTTCGGGTAGTCTGTTATCGCCGCTCGCCAGCGCCCAGACGCCGAAAAAGGCATTCGACCGCGCCAGTTCGATTTTGGCGAACATATCCGCGAGCCGGTGTTTGACCGCCTGAAAGCTGCCAATCTGACGCCCGAAGGCCTGCCGCTCGCCGGCATAGGCTGTGGTCAGGGACAGGATGCGCTCGGCCAGGCCGATCTGTTCGAAGGCCGCAAGCACCGCAGCCCCGTCCACAAGCCTCCGGATGGCCATAGGGTCCGAGCCGGGCAACAATTCGACCGGGGTGTTGTCAAAGAGGATCTCGACCGCCGGACGCGTGCGGTCGATGCAATCCAGCGCCCGAATGGTCACGCCAGGGGCGCAGAGATCCGCAAGGTAAAGACGCGCGGTGCCGTCGTGGTCTTTTGCGATGACCAAGGCTTGATCGGCTTCGGCACCGAAGGTGACCGGCGTTTTGCGCCCCGTGAGGCGATCCTGAGCGACTGTCGCAGTACTCTTTTCCGGCCCGAGACCTCCGTCTTCGGCGAATGCGGCCGCGATGATTGTTTGGCCGCTGGCGATTTGCGGCAGATATGTTTCCCGTTGGCTTTTTGTGCCCATGCTTTCGATCGCCGGCACCGCGATGCCCAGCACCGGGGCAAATGGCACGGCGGCCAGACTGCGGCCGATCTCTTCGGCAAGGATGGCCAATTCGACAGCGCCCATGTCCGAGCCGCCGACATCTTCAGCAATCGCGAGGCCCAGCCAGCCGCCTTCGGCCAAAGCCGCCCAAGTCGGCGCATCAAACCCTTTCGCTGTATCCAGACGGTCATGCGCGACCGCCAAGGTGGCATGATCGCCCAGCAAGCGGGCCAGAGTTTCGCGTATGGTATCTTGTTCCTCGGAAAAACCGAAATTCATGCCAAACCACCTCCTAAACATCATGGGCGTTAAAACCGTGGGCATCGAAATCACAGGTATCCAACGCCCTGCCTGGTCACGGTAGATTGGGCGACGGTAGATTGGCAGACGGGATGCACCAAACGCTATCCGGCCCCCGGTCGTGCAAAACCACATATGTGCAAAGTTATCGAAGCGCCGCCCTTTGGGGCGCGGGGCGGGATTCATCACAAATGTGCTCGATCCACGCCGAGTGCGCCGAAACGGGCGCTTTAATTGATTGTGGCCGCGCTTGTCTTCTAACCTGCACCGACGCGGGATTGACGCGGAACTCAGGTGGTCGCTTGCCGGAATATCCGAAGCGATGCACCCATCTGACAAAAGGATTTGAGCGGCATGGAAACTGTGGGCCTTGGATTTTGCTACGAGGATTTGCCGGTGGGGCGCAGGTTTCGGACCATCGGCCGCACCGTGACCGACGCCGATATCACGAATTTCATCAATGCCACCGGCATGCTTGAAGTGTTGTTCATCAACAGCGATTTTCGAGAAAAAGAATCCAATATTGCGGGGTTCGCCGCGCCCGGCGCGTTGGTCTACACCTTTATGGAGGGGCTGTTGACCCAATCCACGATGCAGCACACCGGCTTTGCCTTTTTGGAAATGGAGCTAAAGGTTCTGGGCCCGACACTCGCTGGCGACACCATCCATTGCGAGGTCGAGGTGACCGAGGCGCGCCGCTCGAAAAGTCGGCCGAACCGAGGTTTGGTGCGGACCCGCAACAAGGTGTTCAAGCAAACGGGCGAACAAGTTCTGGAATACACGCCCTTGCGGATGATAAAGGCACACACCGTGGACGAAGAACCAACTGTGACTTGAGCCTGTCCAATATGCTCGGTACAGGCGATGCGGGCGGCACAATTTGCCGAGATGCCCCCGCAGCCTCTGCCAGCGGCTCGGCGCATCGCGAAACTGGAGCAGATGTCATGAAAACCGCGCAGTCTGACCAAATTGGATCTGCCGGGCGTCCGTCGGAAGGCCCGAGATCCCTGACGCGGATCCTGGCGCTCTTCGATCTGTTTGCGCAAAGCAACCGGCGCATGTCTCTTGCAGAGCTGAGCAGCAAACTGGAATGCCCCAAGAGCAGCCTTTTGGTGCTTTTGCGCCCTCTCACTGAAAAGGGATACTTGATGCGCGAGAATGACGCCTATTCTCTCGGGCCAAGTATATTCCAGTTCGCGCAAACCATATTGACCAACCATCCGTTTGAAACGGCCCTGCGCGGGATCATGAATGATCTGGTCGAACGGACCGGCGAGACGGTCCTTTTCGCGGTGCGCGACGGGGATCGCGTCGTGTATTCGTCGGTCATAGAAAGCCCGCAGCCCGTCCGCTACGTTGCCCAGATAGGTATCAACCGGCCGCTGTTCTGTTCGGCGTCGGGGCTTGTTATGTTGGCCTATGACACGCCGCAGGAGCTCGACGATTACTTTCAGCGGACAGAGTTGACGCCGCTTACCCCGCATTCCGTGACCGACGAACGGGAATTGCGACAGATCATCGCGGAGATCCCCAAGCAAGGCTACTGCAGCACAGTGGGCACCGCGCATATTGACGCGGCCGGTTTCGGTGTTCCGGTGTTCCGCTCCAACGGTCGGCTGGCTGGCGCGCTGGTGCTTGGTGCCCCGTTGGAGCGCGCGGTCAGGAATAAAGAGCTGTGCGTCGCCGCCGTCAAGGAAAGCGCGGATCAGCTGTCGCTTGCTCTGGGGTATCGCCGCAACCCCAATTGAAGCGCCTTGCCATTGCTGCGCGGCGGGCAATCCTTGACCCTTGGATTGCCCGATGACATCCCCCTACCGTAGACCAAGGCCGCGCGCGATGATGCCGCGCAAGATCTCACGGGTGCCCCCCCGAAGCGAGAAGGACGGCACCGCAAGTTCGGTATAGGCCAGCACCGCAGCATAGCTGTCGCGCCCTCCGGGCACCGCCGGACGCGAAATCAGGCTGCGGGCCAGACGCGGGATATCCTGCTCGAAGAGCGCGCCGAGATCCTTGACGATCGCCGCCTGAAGCGCGGGGTTCTTGCCCTCGTTCAGCATACCGGCGACCGACCGCGACATTTGCCGCAGCACCATCAGATGCGCGGCCAAACGGCCGATCTCGGCCTGTTGCGCCTCGGTGGCGTCCTGGCGCAGCACCCGGATCATTTCCTCGATCAGGGCAAAAGACGACAGGAAGCGTTCCGGCCCGCTGCGCTCAAAAGCAAGTTCGCTCATAACCTGCGACCAACCCTCGCCCTTTTCACCCAAAAGCGCATCGGCGGGCAGGAACGTGTTGTCAAAGATCACCTGATTGAAATGATGTTCTCCGGCCATGTCGATGATCGGGCTGATCTGGATGTCCTTTGTGGTCTTGAGATCGACCAGAAGCTGGCTCATCCCGCCGTGGCGGTCCTCGCTTTTGCCGGTGCGGCAAAACAGGATCATGTAATCGGCCACATGGGCATAGGTCGTCCAGACCTTGGTGCCATTGACGCGGTAACCGCCCTCGACTTCGGTGGCGATTGTGCGGGTGGCGGCAAGGTCCGAGCCGGAATCAGGCTCGCTCATTCCGATGCAAAAGCTCAGCTCGCCCGCAGCAATACGCGGCACGATCGCGCGTTTTTGCTCTTCGGTGCCCTTGGCCAAAATCAGAGGGCCGCTCTGGCGGTCGGCGATCCAATGCGAAATCACCGGCGCGCCGGCGGCCAGCAGCTCTTCGGACACGACATAACGTTCCAGCGCGCTGCGCGCATGCCCGCCGTATTCCTTGGGAAAGGTCATGCCGACCCAGCCGCGCTGCGCCAGCTTGCGCGAGAAGTCGCGGCTATGCCCGTTCCATGATTTCGCACGTTTCTCGGGCGGAAAATCTGCCAGTTCTTCAGCCAAAAATGCACGGACCTCTTGGCGCAGGTCGTCGTGATCGGCGCCGGGCGGGGGTGGGGGAAATGCGGTGAGGGTCATGCCGGTGCGCCTTGTGCTGTGCTGTCGGTGATAAATTGCCAGAAGGTGTCTTGCGGGCTCGACAGAGCCGCCCGTCCCAATTCCGTGCTCCACTCCAGTTCGGTGCCGAACTCGTCGCGCCAACTCCAGATCCGTTTGGTGAAATGGTGCAGCGCATGTTCCTGCGTATAGCCGATGGCCCCATGGATTTGGTGTGCCAGAGCCCCGACCGTTTCTGCGGCTTCTCCGGCGCGGCTTTTGGCGGCGGCAACGGTCAGCGCGAAGGCGGCTGTGTCATAGCTGTCGGCGGCCATTTCTGCGGCGGTGCGCGAGGCGGCGGTTTCTCCGGCCATGGTCGCCAAACTGTGCTGGATCGCTTGGAATTTGCCGATCGGGCGCCCGAATTGCACCCGGTCGTTGGCATATTCGACGCTCATCTGCAGGATGGTTTCCATCGCGCCAGCGGTGGCCAGACTGCGCACAAGCGCGCCCAGCCCGCGCATTCCGCCCATGGATCGGGGCAGGGCGGCGGCATCGGCTTCGGTCAGATCGCGATCAACCGCCACTTCGTCGCGCGGCATTCCGGCGAGATCCTGCCCCGGAGTAAGGGTTAGATCCTTGACCGGCAGGGACAGAACATGATCGGTGCCGTCCAGCGCGGCAATGGTCACGATCCGGTCGGCCCAGCGGGCAAAAGGCACCACTGTCAATTGCCCGCTTGCATGGATCGCGACGCCGCGCCGTTCCAGCCGCAGCCCCGCGCCCTCGGCGATGGTCAGCCGGCCGCCAGGCAGGGTCAGACCCGCACGCGCCAGAACCGCATTGGCAATCAGGGTTTCGGCCAGTGGCAGCGGCAGACCATGCGCCCCCGCAATTCGTGCCAGCCCCAGCGCCTCGGCGGCGGGCACACCAAAACCGCCAGCCTCCTCGGGCACCAGAGCCATGTGCAGCCCGGCCTCTTCGATGCGGGTCCAGAGGGCATCGGGGCATTGCCCCGCTGCGGCGTCCTCGCGCAGGCGGTGGGTGACATGGTCGCGCAAAAGCCGTTCGGCCATGTCGAAGATCATCGACTCCATCAGGTGGTCCTTTCAGACAATATTAGGTTGGCGGCTGGCGTGCCGCGTTGTGGATTATTGTGCTGTGTATCGGGGGGCTTGTCCATCGTGGGGATCGGATTTGGCAGCGGTGGCTGATGGAGCCATCTACACAGAGCCTGACAAAATACCGCCACAGACGGCGGCGTGCGGTAAATGGCCATCGCGGTATCTTTCGCGCAAAGCGTGGCCTGCGCGGCATCCGTCTTGCCCTGCCGCTGCGGCGCGTTGATGAACCGCGCCCAAGGGGGAGTGCAGTCACGTGTCCTATTCTGATCCTCGGTGAGATTGGATATTGCCTCGCGTCAATGGAGGCGTTCAATTCCCAAGGCCACCCTTTTGCACATATGTGTTGGAGTAGGTAATCCGCGTTGCGTTCCTTGCGCCTTTGCGCCACCTTGGAAGACAAATCTTCGTTCCTGCCGGATTCGCCTTTTGCCGAATTCGTCCCTGACGGATCGGGCATCGGGCTTCTACGGTAAAGCTGTGGGAGGAAGGGCGAACGTGGCTGAAGGTGTCGACGGGAATGGTCGAGAAGACAAAGGCGCGCACGCGACAAGATAATTCAAGACGCTCCTGTGTCATTGCCCGTCGGAATAGGATTCTGAAGAATACAGGGCTGCACGATACATTGCTGCACTATATAGGGTTGAACGGACCTGCGCCGCTCGGCTCCTTTGGTGTCTTGGGCGCGCGGCTCGGCCCGTGCCGGCAAAAGGGGCGTCTGTGCTGCCCAAGCGAAAGACGCCAGTATAATCGGCATCGGTTTTCGGGCAACACATCGGGTGCGATATCGGGCGTGGCCACATCTGCCGCCGCCGCGCATCCCGACCAAAGCCGCCTTTGGACATGTGAGGGCCGATGTCGTCCATTCTATCACTAAAACGCTCTGATGCGCGCAACTGGATTGCGGCTTTTTGTTTGCTATGTTGCCTTGGCGGCGCCATCGCACAGGGTATCTTTGGCTATGGCGGTGCGGCCGTTGCGGTAATGCCTCTTTTCGGCGTCTATCTTGCGTTGGCGTTCCGCAACATTGCCCCCGTCGGTTTTGTGCTGCTCTTCTTTTCCCTCGTGGTGGCGGTTCTGGCGCTGGCCAATGGCATCGAGGCCAGTATTTTCGTCGAAGCGGCGGGCCGCGTCGTCTTCCTGTCGGCACTGCTGACGGCTGTCGCTTTCTTGCGCATTGCGGCCACCAACGACCGGGTCGTGGAAGTGGCCGGAGAATTCCTCACGTTGCAACCGCCGACCCGCCGCTATGCGTCTTTGGGCGCGGGGGGGCATTTGTTTGGTGTGCTCCTGAACCTTGGCGGGCTGGGTGTGATGTTGGAAGTGATCATGAAAGGGCTGCGCGCGCATCGGGATGAGATGGACGATTTCGTCTACGCCGCCCGCAAACGGCGCATGGTGAGCGCCTGTATGCGCGGGTTTTCCTCGATTGCCTTCTGGACGCCCTTCGGGATCTCTCTCAACCTGATGGTCCTTACCATTCCGGGGTTGGAATGGGCGATTCTCGCGCCTTACGGGATCGCGCTGGCCGGGGTGCTTTTTCTACTGGGCTGGTTGTTTGACACGGTGGAATGGTGGCGCCCGCCCTCGGCGCGTGGCCGTGCACCGGCCCTTACGGGGGATCTGCCGGGATGGAGCCGGTGGGCCGCCTTGATCGTTGCAGGCCATGTCATCGTTCTGGGGTCTGCCGTGGTTTCATTGGATCGGGCGACCCCGTTCAGCTTCCAAACCGTCCTGATTTCGGTTGTTCCGATCTATGCGGTGCTCTGGGCAGCGTTGCGCGGCGGCGGTATTGGCGGTGTCACCGCCATGTCGCGCCGGTTCGTCGCCCAGTCATCGGGATACGCCACCGAGATGAGTGTGATTGCTTCGGCGGGGTTCATCGGGCTTGTTGCGCTCGAAGTCGTGCCGGTCGAATGGGTCGCGGACCACCTCGGCTGGATCGCTGCGCGTCCGGTTCTGACCGTGATCCTGTTGGTGTTCACGGTGTTCTTGACGGGGCTATTGGGGGTGCACCCGATGATCTCGGTCGTGCTGTTGGCCGAAGTGGTCAATCGCGTTGGTGTGGAGGGCTTGTCTCCGCTCGCTTTGGGGCTTTCTCTGGCCGGCGGATGGAGCAGCATCATCTGCATGGGGCCGGCCATCACGGCCGTGGTCTATGCCTCTGGCATTGTAGGGGAATCGCCCGTGACCATCGGCTTGCGATGGAATGGGCTCTTCGGCATCGCGAGCATTCTACTTGTCACCTCTATTCTCGCGACGGGCGTCGCTATGGGGCTGATCTGATCCCCTGACGCGCGGCGCGGACAGGGGAGCCGGCTATTCGCACATATGTGTTCGATCATGCTTTGCGCATGCAGGGAGGCGGCGAACCGCGCGAATTGCATTACTGTTGATCTGCGTAGAGGTTTTCACGCCCTGCGCGGAAAAAGAACAGTCGGAGCGGCCCCCATACGATGGAACGCAAAAAGAAACCCACGCGTCACAGCAAGGTCACAAGCCTTGGGGATGCGGCAATCCTTGCCCGGAATGCTTTGAGAGAACGCCCCGAGATTTGCCTCGGTGGGCTATTTAAACAGGGCCGGCCCGTCGCTTTGGTGCGCGCGCTGCTGGCTGCGGGCGCAAAGGATCTGCATGTCTATTCGTCGCCCGGCGCGGGTTATGACATCGATCTGATGATCGCGGCGGGCGCGGTCGAGCAAGTCTTCATTCCCGGCGTCACGTTGGAAAATCGTCTTTGCCCGAATTTTCGCAGCGCGGTCGAATCCGGGCAGGTGACGGCGCATGCACTTGATGCGCTGACCGTGGTGGGGGGGCTTATGGCCTCGGCCCATGGTGTTCCGTTCCAACCGATTGATGCGCTGCGCGGGTCGGATGTTTTGAAGCACAATCCGCTTATACGTGAAATCGACTGTCCCTTTTCGGGGCGCCGTATCCACGCCGTTGGCCCGATCCGGCCCCGCGTCACCTTCCTTCACGCGCAGGAGGCCGACCGATGGGGCAACCTGCGCTATCTCAGCACGATGGTTTATGCCGATCAGTTGATGGCGCGCGCCTCGGATATGGTCATTGCCAGCGTAGACAGGATCGTGCCGGACGACGTCATTCTGGACGATCCGTCGCGGGTCACGGTGCCGGCCCATTATATCGATGCTGTGGTCGAGGTGCCCTATGGCGCGCACCCCACTGCGAGCTTCCCCGGTTACGCAATGGATGAGGAGCATATCGACGCTTACGCGGATCTGGGCGACGCCGCCCGAACCGGTGACCGCGCGGGTCTGGACGCCTACATCGCGCGTCATGTGACCGCGCCGACAAGCCAAGAAGATTATATCAAAGCGGTCGGGGGAGCAGACAATCTCGCCCGGCTCAAACCGGAGGCCCGAACAGAATGAGCGCGGCGTTTTCCCCTCTTGAACAGATGGTTGTCGTGCTGGCCCGTGACCTCGCCGATGGCGAATTGGGCGCGGCGGGGGCTGCGGCTTTGGTGCCGATGGCGGCAATCGCGCTGGCGCGCGAACTGCACGCCCCCAACATGACCGTCGGCGGAGAAATGTTTTTCAACCCCGAGCCGGGGCATCTGTATCCTTCGATGCTGGATGACCGCGCCTTGGGCCGCTGCGAGGCCGCCGAAACCTTCATCGAGCTTTTCGGCCACAGCCATCATGGGTTGGATTTCTTCTTTCACAGCGGGCTGCAGCATGATGCTTATGGCAACATCAACCTGCATCACGTCGGTGGCACATTGCACGCGCCCAAGATGCGCGGACCGGGGGCGGCCAACCTGTCCTATTGTCACACTTCGACGCGTTTTTATATCTGCCCGACCGTTCATACGGCGCGCAATTTTGTCGAAAAAGTCGATTTCATCACCATACCGGGGCATCTTTCCGGCCCCGAGGCGAAGCGCGCCGCTGGCCTGACCAAGGAAGGTCCACGGTTCGTGGTGACACCGCGCGCGGTCATGGATTTCGATCCGGCGACGTTGCGGATGCGGCTGAAGTCGGTCCATGCGGGCCATACCGCCGAAGAGGTTCAGCGTCATACCGGGTTCGATCTCGGCATTAGGGGGGACGTGCCGCAGACGCCGGCGCCAACAGAGGAGGAGCTGACTGTCCTGCGCGAGCGGGTCGATAAGACCGGAACTTTGCGCATCTGACGCGCCGTTTCGGATAATTTTGAACAACGACTGGGAGGAAGATATGTTCAAACGCATAACAATCAAAAGCCGGGTGGGCATCAGTACCGCAGCCGCCTTGAGTGCCATTCTTGTGGGCGGGGCGGTTTCGGCCACGGATCTCACGATGGGGACCACGAGCCCGACATCCAGCCACTTTACGATTTCGGTCGCGATGAGCAAGGCAATCGAAACCGGTATTGAGGGCGCGACCGTCAATGTGATCGAAACCGGTGCCAGTGTGGACAATGTCCTGCGTCTGGCGCGAGAAGAAATCGATCTGGGCCTGGCCACCACGGACATTCTGATCTCGGCCAGAAACGGAACCGGAAAGTTCGAAGGCAACGCCATTGCCGATACGGTTGCGCTCTATCCTTATAGCGCGTCGGTCCTGTTGATTGCCGCAACCGAAGCATCGGGCGTGACCTCGCTCGACGATCTGGACGGCAAGAAATTCAATCCCGGCATCCGGGGATCGGCCGCCGAAACCCTGACAACCACCGTGCTGTCGATGTTCGACATCGAGGCCGACCTTGTGCATGGCGCGGTGGGTGACGCGGTGGAAGGCATCAAGAACCGCCAGATCATCGGCTATAGCAAATACGGCGCCGCAAACTCTGTAGATGCGACGTTGCAAGAGCTGATGACCAGCACCCAGATGCGCTTGATCGGCTTCTCCGAAGAGCAGGAGAAAGCGGCGACGGAAGGGATGGAAGGCGTCGGTTTCACAACCCTTCCCGCCGGGCTTATTGCGGGGTCCGAGGAGATGCGGGTGCCCAAGCTCAACGTTTTCTTCCTGACCCGCACCGGCGTCATGGATGACGAGACCGCCTATGATATCGCCCGCAGCATCCACCAGAACATGGACCTGCTGGTCGAGGCCTGGCCGCAATTGGCGGAGTATGACATCGCCGCCGATGCCGTCGCGACGATGGAGGCCGGTGTCGTCTATCATCCGGGCGCGGCGCGCTACTGGAAAGAAGCCGTAGGCAACTGATTTCGCACAGCGGACAACCACACTGCCGGTCGAACGGACCGGTCGAGCGGGGCGCCTCATGCGCCCCGCCGTCTGGGGAGGAAACATGAAACACTCATCGACCGAAGCTTCGCCTTGGGAACGGCGGGGAGCGCAGGCACTCGGCGCGTTATTCGCGGCCTTCGTGGCGCTGCATTTTTACAACGCTCTGTTCGGGCAATTCGAACCGCTGGTTCAACGACCGATCTTTATCGGTTTTGGTCTGGGCGGTGCCTTTTTCCTTTATGCTGCGCGCGCGTCGCGAACCGGCGGCCGAAATGGTTTGGAACGGGCCATCGACATCACACTGGGGCTGCTGGCCTTTGGCGTGTGTCTCTATGTGATCGTCAACCGGGACCGCTTTTCCGACATCATGGTGCAATACGGCCCGCTTGATAAGACCGCCGGATTGCTGGCGGTTCTGTTGACGCTCGAAGCGGCCCGGCGGGTGATCGGATGGTTCCTGCCTCTGCTGGCGCTGATCACGGTTTTCTATTATTATTTCGGCTATGATTTGATCGACGGGGGCTGGCGCCCGCCGCGTGTTTCGGCTCGTACGGCGGTCGAAACTTTCTACAGCTCGACCACCGGTATCTTCGGATATCTGGCGGATGTTGGCGCACGGGTCATCACGATCTATGTGCTTTTGGGGGCTTTGCTGCTGTCCACCGGGGCGACCGATGTGTTCATGAAAATGGCCACATGGATCGCCGGACGCACCTTTGGCGGCCCTGCCAAGGTCTGCGCGCTGTCCTCGGCGATGTTCGGGACGGTGACCGGATCGGCGGTGGCCAATGTGATGGCGACAGGATCGATCACCATTCCCACGATGAAGCGACTGCGCTATCCGCCGGCCTTTGCCGGCGCGGTCGAGGCGGTCGCCTCTTCCGCCGGTCAGCTAACGCCGCCGGTGATGGGGGCGGGGGCCTTTATCATGGCCGAGTTCCTGAACATTCCCTACACCCAGATTGCTGTGGCCGCGATTGGTCCGGCGTTTCTCTATTACCTCGCCATATGGCTGGGTGTGGATCTTTATGCGCGCCGCACAGGTCTTCAGCCGACGCCGAAAAACGAAATGCCGAAACCGGCGGATTTTCTGGCACCCGACAAGGCGATCCCGCTGTTTCTGCCGATCGCAACAGTGGTCTACTTTCTGTTTCAGGGCTATACGCCGAGCTTTGCCGGCGCGGCCTCGATCATCGTTTTGATTTTGGCCTGTGCGGTGGTACGCCCCTTTGGCCAGAACTCAGGGACGCAAGGATTGAAGGCATGTTGGGTCGAGCTGGCCCGCGACGTTTACGGCGGCATGGTCGAGGCGGGCCGCGCGCTTGTGATGATTGCGGCACTGCTGGCTTGCGCCGCGATTGTCGTCAAGGTTCTGACGGCGACGGGCGCGGGGGTGAAAATCTCGAACCTGCTGTTTTCCGTGTCCGATCAAGGCCTGATCGTCGCCTTGTTACTGGCGGCTGTGCTGTCGATCGTGCTGGGCATGGATGTTCCGACCACGGCTTCTTACGTTCTGGCGGCTGCGGTGGCCGCGCCCAGCCTCGTGCGGCTTGGTTTGCCGGAGCTGACGTCCCACCTGTTTGTCTTCTACTACGCGATCCTCTCGGCCATCACGCCGCCTGTTTGTGCCAGCGTTTATGCTGCCGCCGCATTGGCCGGGACCAGTTTTTGGAAAGTGGCCGGGCGCGCGCTCTCGCTGGCCGGGGCGGTCTATGTGGTGCCTTTCTTGTTTGTGTTCCGGCCTGGGATCTTGGCACAGGGTGGCGCCGGTCAGGTCATTTTGGATCTGGGCGTGGCCAGTGCCGCTGTCTTTGCTGTCAGCGTCGGGTTCAGCGGCTACCTTCGAGGAACGCTTTCCGTGACCGGCCGGGTCTTGTTTCTGGCGGCGGCCGCGCTGCTGTTCTATGCCGCGCCAATGGCCGATGTTGTCGGCGGCGCCGCATTGATCGGGTTGTTGGCATGGCGGTTCCTTCGCGGTGAGCGCAAGACCCTCAGCACCGGATGACATTCCTGCACTTCATATAAAAGGGCCGCCGCAGAATACCTGCGGCGGCCCTTTTGGGTTTGGTGTCGCGGACCTGTGTCCGTTGTCTCAGATCATCTTGAAGTAGGGAAAGGTGACCTCATCGGTGGCCTTCACGAAGGTCACTTCGACCTTGGCGCCGATCTTCACGGCTTCGGGATCGTCGGTTTGGACACGGCTCATCATCCGTGGACCTTCTTCCAACTCGATCAAGGCAACGACGTAAGGCACGTCATCGGCAAAGGCCGGTCCGGCCGGACGGCGGGCGATGGTAAAGGTATGCACCTCGCCGCGCCCGCTGACCGTGTCGAATTTAAGGTTGTCGGAATGGCAATGCGGGCAGATTGCACGCGGATAGAAGTGATGCTTGCCGCAATCGCCGCACAGCGGGATGTCAAGCCGGCCCTCGCGTGCGGCCTCCCAATAGGGCGCGCTGTCATGGTCGATCACCGGAAGCGGTTTTTCGATGCTCATCGGATCAGTCCTTTTGCAAAATTACGGTCGCGCCGGAGGACAGCGTGCCCCCCGTGCCATGTACCAGCGCGGTTTCGGCGCCCGTGACCTGCCGGTCGCCGCAGTCGCCGCGCAATTGCCGGCTGGCCTCGATCAGCAGGAACATCCCGTACATGCCCGGATGCAGCGCCGATAGACCGCCGCCATTGGTGTTCATCGGGAAGGCGCCGCCGGGCGCTGTGCGTTGGCCCGATACGAAATCGCCGCCTTCGCCGATCTTGCAAAACCCCAGCGCTTCGAGGGTGAGCAGAACCGTGATGGTGAAACTGTCATAGACCTCGACCACGTCGATGTCGGAATGGGTGACTCCGGCCATTTTCATCGCCGTTTCGCCAGCCTTTTGCGCGGGCAGCAGGCGGGCAAGGTCGGGCATTTCTGCAACCGCCCAATGGGTGTGCGCCTCGCCATAGCCCTTGACCGCGATCGGTTTGGTCTTGAGATCCTTGGCGCGCTCGGCGGTGGTCATCACGATGGCGCCGGCCCCGTCGGTGACAAGGCAGCAATCAAGCAGGTGCAGCGGCTCCGAGATCATCGTGCTGGACAGAACGTCGTCGATGGTGAGCGGATCGCGCCGCGTTGCGGCGGGGTTCAATTGCGCCCATTTTCGGGTGGCGACGGCAATCTCGGCCAGATTTTCCGAGGTGGAGCCATATTCGTGCATGTGACGCTGCGCCGCCATCGCATACCCGCCCACAGGCGTCGGCATCCCGTAGGGCGTTTCGTGCTGCATTGACAGAACCGAAGGGCGTCCGCCCAGATTGCGGCTGCGCAGGGATTTCTGATCAGAACTGTAAACGATCAGCGCAACCTCGCAATAGCCCTCGCGCAGCGCCATCGCGGCATGGGCGACATGCGCCTCGAACGCCGAGCCGCCGATATTGGTACCGTCAACGTAGGTTGGCATGATGCCCAGATATTCGCCCAATGTTACAGTGGCGAGCTGACCGGGCCCGGGCACGCCCCACATGCCGGCGGTCAAAAGACCGTCAACATCATCTAGCGTCAGGCCGGCCTCTTCCACGGCGGCCTTCGCCACCAAGGCCGCATGGCCCAAAACCGAAGCTTTGGTGACGAATTTGCCGTCCTCGATTGGCGCGTCAGCAAGGCCGACGATCACCGGATCGCGTGCGTTCTTCATAGGTTGTTTCTCCTTGTTGGCCGGTGGTGTCCGGTCGCCTCATTACGTCCCATTCGGTCCCCGGTGTCAGGTCGGGCGCATGGTCTTGGCGATGAGTGTACGCTGAATTTGCGAGGTTCCGCCACCGATGGTACTTTGCATCCCTTCGCGGAAATACCGTTCCATATCTGCGTCGGGCAACATCGAATGGCCGCCGAGGATCTGCATGCCGTTGCGCGTGACGGTTTGCAAGGTCTCTGAGGCGAAGAGTTTTGCCATCGAGACCTCGCGTGTGCAGGGCGTCTTGGCCGCAGCCAGACTGGCGGCGCGGTAGACCAGCAACCGCGCGGCATCGACCTGTGTTTGCATATCGGCCAACATGTGGCGGATCACCTGAAAGTCGAAGATCGGTTTGTCGAACTGGATCCTTTCATGCGCGTACCGCAGGGCATCGTCCACCGCTGTCTGGGCATTGCCGACATAGGCGGCGGCCACGGCCACCCGTTCCAACTCCAGATGGTCGGTGATAATTTTCCAGCCCTCGTTCTCGGTGCCCAGCAGGGCATCGGCAGGCAGTTTCGCATCATCGACGAAAATCTCGGTGGTGCCGGTCGCGCGCCGCGCTAGGGTCGGCAGCTTGCGGATGTCCAGACCCTCGGTGTCGTTGGGGATCAGGAATACAGACAGGCCCTTGTGTTTGGGCGCGTCGGGGTCGGTGCGGGTCAGCATGGCGAGGATCGCATTGTCGGCCTTCGCGCCCGAACACCAGAGTTTTTGCCCCTTGACCACCCAGCCGTCGCCATCGCGCCGCGCGCGGGTTTTGGTCGAGGCCGCGTCCGATCCGGCGCCGGGTTCGGAAATCGAAATCGAGAAGCGGATATCGCCATCGAGGAACGGTTGGATATAGCGCTCTTTTTGTTCGGGCGTGCCGAATTTCTCGATATTCATCGCGGTGAATGTGGCCACCATCAGACCGGTGGAGAAGTCGAAACCGTATTTCGCCAGCCCCTCGCACATCAAAGCGTAATCCATGATGTCGCCGCCAAGTCCGCCGCTTTCCTCGGAAAACAGGATGCCAAGCCAGCCCTGTTTGGCCACCTTTTCATAGGCCTCATAGGGGTATTCGCGCTCACGGTCGCATTTGCGGATATAGTCGCGGCCAATTTCTTCATCGATGAAACGTTCGACGGTGGCGCGCCACATTTCCTGTTCGGGTGTCAGAAAATTCATGCGTTCTCTCCTTTGCTTTCTTCGCGGGCGGCCTGAATTTTGGGTGGCTCGCCAGGATGGTCGAGGCGGGACTTGCGGATCAGCAGGCTGAACTGGCAGCGCAGGACCGTTTCGTCGCGCTGGTTGATGCCTTCCAGCTTGCTGGTCACGACGCCGTGATTTTCATCGTGATCCTTCAGGTCCGCGACCTCGACGCGGGCCCAGAGGGTGTCGCCAATAAAAGTAGGGCGCAAAAAACGCAGCTTGTCGCAGCCATAAAAGGCCGCGAGCACAGAACTGTCGAACGGGATCATTGCATTGACGATCGAGAACACGAGGCTGCCCTGAACAAGGCGCTGGCCATAAAGCGAACTCTTGGCGTGTTCGACATTGGAATGCAGCTCAAGCCAGTTTCCCGTGAGCATGCAAAAATTGACCACATCTGTTTCGGTCATCGTGCGCCCGATTGAAATACCGGTCTGACCTACGGATAACTCTCCGAATGGCTTGCGTATCATGTGTCGTGCTCCCGTTTTTCCGCCGCAGGCGCCAAGACGATCAAGGCATCGGCGGCAATCAATCCTTTGGTGTCGGCCCGAACCATCACAGGGTTGATTTCAATTTCCGAGATCAGATCGGCGTTTTCGGCGAAGAAAACAGATATGCGCGAAATCAGGTCCGCCAGAGCCGCACTGTCGGCGGGCTTTGCGCCGCGCAGACCTGCCAGCAACTTGGCGCCGGGCCCCGAATTTAACATCGCTTCGGCGGTTTGCGGCTCTGCGGGTGCGAGACGGATCTCTGCGGCGTCGATCAATTCCACCAAAATCCCGCCAGGACCGGCCAGAATGATCGGGCCAAAGGTGTCGTCGCGTTTGCAACCGATGATCCACTCGGCCACCGCATTGTTTTCCATAGCCTCGATCAACGGGGTGCCTCCGGGAATGCGGGCGGACATTTCGGCGGTGGCCTGTGCGGCCTCTTGCGGGGAAAGGCCCAACCGGACCAGCCCGTGGTCGGATTTATGCGGATAGTCGTCGTGACACAGCTTGGCGACACAGGGGCCTTCGGCGGGGTCGCGCGTTGGCACGGGCACGCCGATCCGTTGCAGCAGATCCTTCGCGTCCGCCTCGTGAACCACCCTGCGCCCGGCGCGCTGCCAGTGTTCAAGTGTCTCTCTGGGGGTCATGCCACTTCTCCTTTCATGGCCATAAGAGCCGATAGGCCCGATGCCGCCCGTGCAGGCGAATCGTAGACAGGAACGGCCCGATCGCGGAGCGAGTCGCCCGAGGCATCGCTGCGCGCGGCCCCGGTCCAAATGATCAAAACCGGCTTGTCGGTGGTCTCATAGGCCTCGGCCAAGGCCTCGATGAACTGTTGATCCGGCACAAATGTGATGATTGCGATGGCGATATCCACGCCCGGATCGGCGGCGACGGCCTCTAGGCAGCGGCCCACATAGGTGGGATTCGTCAAGACGACACCGGTCAGATCGACCGGATTCGAGACCGATCCGTAAAACGGCACATAGCGCGACAATGCGGTCTGCGTCGCCTCGGCCAGCACCGGCACCTCGAAGCCGGCGCTTTCGGCAAGGTCGGTCATTTCGACGCCAAGGCCGCCGGTGACGGAAATAATGCCGACGCGGTTGCCCGCAGGGCGACGTCCCGCCGCAAGGGCCGTCACCGCATCGACGGCGGCCACGGATTCGCGCGCGCGAATGACACCGGTTTCACGAAAGACCGCGCTGATGACACGGTCGTCACCAGCCATCGCGCCGGTATGGGATTGAACCGCGCGCGATCCGGCCCGGCTGCGCCCGCCCTTGACGGCCACGACGTGCTTACCCGCCTTTGTCAGTCGCTGGGCCGCTTCGGCAAAACGGCGCCCGTCGCGCAGCTCCTCGACATAGCACAGAACCACGCGGGTCTGTGGATCATTGCCCAGATAGTCTAGCAAATCCGCCGCCGTCAGATCCGTCTCGTTGCCGCTGGAGACGATGGCGTTAATACCAACGCCGCGATCGCCAAGCCGTAATGCCATAAGGCCCGCAAGCGCCCCGGATTGGGAAATCATCGCCACGGGACCGGGCCGAAGGCCGTTGAACATCGGGCTGAACGTCAGTTGCAGATCCGACGCTGGGCGCACCACGCCTTCGCAGTTCGGTCCGACCAGCCGAAAGGGGGCGTCCTGCATGATCCGGCGCAGACGTGCTTCGTTCTCATGCCCATCCTCTCCGGCTTCCGAAAATCCGGAGGTCACGCCGACAACCACTTTCACATCGAGCCGCGTGCAGACCTCTAGCGCGTCGAGCGCGACGCTGACCGGGGTCGCCAGAATGACCACATCGATCGGCTCTTCGATCTCTTCCAGTGTGCGCGCCGCCTTAAGCCCCTCGATCTCGCCGCCCGAAGGGTTCACCGGAATGATTTTGCCGCCATATCCGTTGCTCTTGAGCAAGGCCAGCACGGCCTGTCCCAACTTGCCCTTGGTGCGCGACGCCCCGACCACGGCGATGGTGCGGGGATCGAACAATCCGTCCAAGGCCTCCGTCACCGAAAGCCGGTTTGCGGCCGATTGATTCGTGTCTTGCTCCGCCATTTTTCCCTCCGTCAAGATAATTTTCTCCGTCACTCCCGACGATCTAACGACCGTTCGATTCTTCTCGCAATGGATTTTGCTTCTGAGCAAACTGGCGGTGCAGGGTCGGGCATTTCGGGCTTGACGAGCGTAAAATGAATATTGGGAGGCACTTGCGTGAGCACGAAAAACGGGCCGCTGAGCGACGTCAGGGTGATTGAAATGGGACATGTGATTGCCGCGCCGATGTGCGGTGCTTTGCTCTCTGATTTCGGCGCCGATGTGATCAAAATCGAACGCCCGGGGCAGGGCGATATGCTGCGGGTTCTGAGCGCGCGGGCCAAGGATGGCGTGGGCGTCTGGTGGAAAACCTTGGCCCGGAACAAGCGGTTGGTCGCGCTGGATTGGAAATCCGCGGAGGGGCGCGAGGTGTTGCGCCGGCTGGTTGAAAATGCGCAAATCCTGATCGAGAATTTTCGCCCCGGTGTGCTCGAACGGGCCGGTCTGGCGCCGGAGGTCTTGCACGAGTGGAACCCCGATCTGGTGATCGTGCGGATCTCGGGCTATGGCCAAACCGGTCCGCGCGCTTCCTGGCCGGGCTTTGGCCGCGCGGGCGAGGCAATGAGCGGGTTGGCCCATATGACCGGCTTTGCCGACAACGCGCCGATGCATCCCGGCTTTCCTGCGGCGGATTCAACTACCGGCCTCATGGCGGCTTATGGCGCGATGATGGCGCTGCATGCGGTGCAGAGCGGCAGCGCCCGCGGGCAGGTGGTGGATCTGGCTATCTTTGAGCCGCTGCTGCGCTTGATCGATTATCATGTGCCGACGCGCACCGGTGCGGGGCTGCCGGTTGATCGAAACGGGCTACAGGCCCCCAACTCCTATGCGCCGGCGGGGGTGTTCCGTGCCAAGGATGGCAAATGGATCACTATAAGCGCGGGAAGCGCTGCAACCGGCCGGCGGTTGCTTGAGGCGGCCGGCGGTGCGGAGTGGGCGGCGCAGCCACAGTTCCAGACATTAGAAGGCTTCACGAAGGACATGGATGAGATTGTCGAGCGGATAGGGGCGTTCATTGCACTGCATGACGCCCAGGATGCGATCGACATTTTTCAGGCTCACGATGCCGTGGCGGCGATGGTCTATGATGTGGATGACATTCTGGCCGATCCGCACATCGCTGCGCGCGGCGACATTGTGGGGGTGGAAGGCGACGACACCAAAGTCGTCGGTCCGGTGCCAAAGCTGGACAAGACGCCTGGGCGATTGCGCTGGCTTGGCCGCAGCGCATTGGGGGCCGACAGCCGCTCGGTTCTAGAAGAGTTCGGTTTCGACAGCGGGCAGATTGCCGCTTTGATCAACAAAGGCACGGTTGGTGCACCGGACTCCTGATCGGAGTTTGCGAGAAGTGAGGAGAAAAACATGACCTATCAAATGACGTCCGAGCAACAGGGAATTCGCGATGCGATCTTGCGGATTTGCGAAGAATTCGACGATGAATTCTGGCTCAATCGGGATCGCGAAGGCGGCTTCCCGCACGAGTTGCACCAAAAGCTGGCCCGCGATGGTTGGCTGGGAATTGCCATCCCCGAAGAATACGGCGGGGCCGGACTTGGGATCGTTGACGCCGCCATCATGATGCAGGCCATCGCGGAATCCGGTGGCGGCAACAGCGCGGCCTCGGCGGTGCATATGAACATCTTCGGCCTCAATCCGGTCGTCAAATTCGGCACCGACGACCAGAAGAAAAAGTATCTTCCGCCGCTGGTGGCTGGCGCGCAAAGGGCCTGTTTCGGGGTGACCGAACCGACCACCGGCCTCGATACGACCAAATTGAAAACCCGCGCCGTGCGCCAGGGTGACCGCTATGTTGTGCATGGGCAAAAGGTTTGGATTTCCACCGCTCAGGTCGCGGATAAGATCCTGCTTTTGGCGCGCACCACGCCGCTTGAAGAAGTCAAGAAACCGACCGAGGGTCTCAGCCTGTTTTACACCGATCTCGACCGGAGCTTTGTCACGGTGCGCGAGATCGAGAAGATGGGCCGCAAATGCGTCGATTCAAACGAGCTCTTTATCGACGGGCTGCCAATTCCGGCCGAGGATCTGATCGGCGAGGAAGGTCAGGGCTTTCGCCAGATCCTGCACGGGCTGAACCCGGAACGGGTGCTGATCGCTGCCGAAGCGGTGGGCATCGGGCGCAATGCGCTACGCCGTGCCGCCGATTACGCCAATGAACGTGTCGTCTTTGGCAGGCCGATCGGTCAGAACCAAGGCGTGCAGCATCCGTTGGCCACCTGCTGGGCCGAGTTGGAGGCCGCCAATCTTATGGCGATGAACGCAGGCGCGCTTTACGACGCCGGCAAGCCCTGCGGAAACGAGGCCAACGCGGGCAAATACCTCGCGGGCGAAGCGGCGGTCAAGGCGACGCAGACCGCACAGCTGACATTCGGCGGTTTTGGATATGCCAAGGAATACCATGTCGAACGCTTGGTGCGCGAAGCCATATTGTTCCGCATCGCGCCCGTGACACCGCAGCTCGTTCTGTCCTTCATCGCCGAGCACGCGCTTGGCCTGCCCAAATCCTATTAATCTAGTGCCCAAGGAGAATACCCATGCGAATTGACGGAATGGATGCCATTTTTGCCCCGCGTTCTGTTGCCGTGATCGGTGCCTCAAGCGATCCCAAACGTATCGGCGGACGGCCGGTGGATTTCCTCAAGCGTCACGGCTTCGCCGGTCCGATTTTTCCAATCAATCCCAAATCACCGGTGGTGCAGGGGCTGACGGCGTATCCGTCGATCTCCGAGGCGCCGGAAACGCCGGATCTGGCCGTGATTGCCTTGCCGGCGCCTTTGGCCGTCAAGGCGGTCGAGGATTGCGCGGCACGCGGTGTCGGGGGCGCGGTGATCTTCAGCTCCGGTTTTTCCGAGGTCGATAGCGCGGGCGCGGCGCTTCAGGCGCGGATGGTCGACATCGCGCGCGAGGGGGGCATGCGGTTGGTTGGGCCGAACTGCTTGGGCATCGCCAATGTGCGCCACAATCTTTACGCCACATTCACCCCGGGGGTTGAGACGCATTTGCCCCGGTCCGGCGATGTGTCGATTGTCAGCCAAAGCGGGGCCTTCGGGTCATACTGCATGACGCTGGTGCGGATGCGTGGCCTGGGGGTCAACATCTGGGCGACGACCGGCAATTCCTGTGACGTCGATTTTGCCGATGCCGTGGCCTATTGCGCTGAGGATGAAAATACCCGGGTGATCATGGGCTATCTTGAGGGGGCGACAGACCGTGACCGGTTGATCGAAGCGCTGGAACTGGCGCGGGCCAAATCCAAACCGGTGGTGATGATGAAAGTGGGGCGCAGCGCGGTGGGTGCCGAGGCGGCGCAATCGCACACCGCCTCCTTGGCGGGATCCGATGCCATCTATGATGCGGTTTTCCGTCAATACGGCGTTTACCGTGCCCGATCGGTCGATGAGATGTTCGATGTGACCTATGCCTGTTCCGGGAGCAGTTCGTTGATGAATGGCGACCGGCTTGGCCTCGTCACTGTGTCGGGCGGTGTCGGGGTGTTGATGGCCGATGAGGCCGAGGAATACGGTCTCGAGGTGCCGGCTCTGCCCGATCATGCGCAAAAAAAGCTGAAAGAGGTGTTGCCCTTTGCCGGTGTGCGCAATCCGGTGGATGTGACGGCGCAACTGGTGAACCAGATCGATTTGTTGGAAACCAACATGGATGTGTTGTTTGGGGATGGCGATATCGACGGTGCCATTATCTTCATGTCCACGGTCGGGCTGGTCTCCGACCTCAATGAGGCCATCCGCAGCGGGCTTGAGCGGAGCCGCGAGAAATATCCTGGCCGGCCAATGTTGTTCTGTTCGCTGACAGAGCCGGAGGGACGGGCGGCGTATGAACGGTCGGGTTTCATCGTGTTCGAGGAAGCAACCCGCGCGGTGCGCGCCATGGCGGCGCTGCGGTATTTTGCTCGGTCGTTCCAGCGCCTGCGCGAATCCGATCCCGTGCCGGATCTGCCCAAGCTCTCGCCCTTGCCTGATGGAATGGTCAACGAGATCAAAGCCAAGGCTTTGCTGGCAGAAGCGGGCATCGGAATCGTGCGCGAAACCCTTGCCGAAACCCCCGACGCCGCAGCGGCGGCCGCTGACGAAATGGGCTATCCGGTTGTCTTGAAAATCGCATCGCCCGATATCTTGCACAAATCCGATATTGGTGGTGTGGCGTTGAACCTGCGTTCGGCTGAAGAGGTCCGCTCCGCAGGCGCGCGGATACTAAAACTGGCGTCCGAAAAGGTGCCTGATGCGCGGATCGAGGGATTGGTTGTGGCCGAGCAGGCGGCGCCGGGTCTTGAGGCAATTCTGGGCGTGGCCCAGGATCCGGTCTTTGGTCCGGTCGTGATGTTCGGCCTCGGCGGGGTGTTGGTCGAGGCACTTGAAGATGTGTCTTTTCGGGTCGCGCCTTTCGGTCCTGCCGAGGCCCGTCGCATGATCGACGAGATCCGCGCACGCAAGCTGCTTGATGATTTTCGCGGGGTGCCCAAACGCGATATCGATGCCTTGGCAGAGGCCTTGGCGCGCCTGTCAGCTTACGCGGCACATCATGGCGCGGCGTTGGAATCCATCGACGTGAACCCTCTGATCGTCGGGGCGCAGGGGCAGGGCGCGGTGGCCGCCGACGCCGTGATCATCCCGGCTGGCCCCGAGGCTCCTTAGGGGCAGCTGACCACTCGAAAAACGCAGCAACGTCTTGCCGGCGGCATTCGGCAAGACTCGAAATCATTGACAGGGATTGCGCGCCTCGCCATTATTTTTGGAATGGCATTCATATAATCGCACGGGAGGAGTGGGAATTATGGAGGAGTTACGTCAATCAACAAGTTGCGCGAACGACAATCACATCGTGAAGTCGGTTGCACGCACTTGCGAGACTTTGGTTTTCTTCGACGAAATGCGCAGGCCGCTAACCGTGGTCGAGATTTCCAAAAAGCTGGGCTACCCGCAGTCGAGCACGTCGGCTTTATTGAAGAGCTTGGTGAAACTCGGCTTTCTGGCGCATGACGCCAAGCGCAAAAGCTACTTTCCAACAGAGCAGGTGCCGCTTCTGGGATCATGGATGAACCCGGACCTATTTGGCGAGGGCACGATCCAAAAACTGCTTAAGGCCATTTCTGTGCGCACGAAAAACACGGTGATCCTGGCAACCAAGAACGGCGACGAGGCACAATATGTTCAGGTCATTCGGCCAAAGAAGTCGCCGATCCATCACATATCGCTCGGCACCCGCCGTCCTCTGGGGAACTCCGGCGTCGGCCGTGTTCTGATGAGCCGTTTCAATGAGGACGAGATCTGCCGCATGCTCCGCAAAATAAACGCCTATCGCGCGCCGGATACCCCTGCCGTGGACATCAAGGCCTTCCTCGCCTCGATGGAGGAGACCCGCGCCAAAGGCTATTACCGTTCAACGGACCAAGTCGTGAAAGGGGCTGGGCTGATCTCGATGCCCTTCCCGAACCATCTGGATTCGCGGCTGTTTGCGGTCGGCGTGGCCGCCCCCACGGAGACCATCCTGCGGGCGGAGGCGGAGATCGTCAAAATCATGCGAGAGGAAATCCTGACCCATCTGGGCAAGCGGATGCCTCGGCCCGAACAAAAATGCGCCGTTCAGATGAGTTTTTGAACGCCGGGATCTGGCGGTTGGCGCGGCAAAAAGGGGCAAATCTTGAACCGCATGTTCACAGAAACTGGGAGATGAGAACCTTTCTCGAGGCCGCAAAAATGTGGTTCGGGTGATCATTTCGCCAAGCGTTGACTTGTCACAATCGTCAAGGTTTCCGACATGCCACCGGTATCAATATAGGGCAGAAGGGTTTCCGTGGCGCTTGAAAGGCACCAGCCGCAGGGATCAGGGTGACCGCGATAATAGGTGAGGGGCGTCTATTCGAGACGCCAAAGATACCCGCCTGCGGTCCCCATCGACATGACATCGTCAAGGCACAGGTTTTTAAATCGCGGCGTTTCTCTGGATCGTTCGGGTTTGGTTTGGCAACGCGAAACCGCTTACATCGAGAAGGATGTGCCGCATCCGCAGGCGCTGCTGGCGTTGGGGTTGTCGATGACAAATCGCGCCCCGATCAATTCCTCGGTGAAATCAATTGTGGCACCGGCCAGAAAGGGCAGGGAGACCGGATCAACCAAGACCTGTTGGCCGCTACCTTCCAAGATCAAATCATCCCCTGCGGGGGCGTCTAATTTGATCTCATATTGAAAACCGGAGCAGCCGCCGCCTTCGACCGCCACACGCAGGGCTTGACCTTGATCCGCAGCGCCAATTTCAGCCAAACGGGCATAGGCGCGCTCTGTGACTTTTGGGGGCAGGTTCATCGTGGCATCTCCGTTGGGCGCGCGGCAGCGCCGATATGCAGGATTTTCGCGCGAAAAGAAACGTTTAGGCGTCGCTGTTCGCGTTTGTTCCGGTTTTTCGATCCGCGCCGCTCGTCTATAAGCAGTCGTAACAGTGCCAATATAGGGTGCGTCACCGCTGCCGACAAGGAAACTGATCCCGTGCCCCACGATCCTGTGAGCTATCAGCCGACGCCGCGCGCCGTTTTCGCCTCTGATCCGGGGGCGACACGCGGGCGCTTGTTCGCCGAGGAAGAAAGCGTGTTCCGCTCGCCGTTCCAACGCGACCGCGACCGGATCATCCACGCCAGCGCATTTCGCCGACTGAAGCACAAAACCCAGGTGTTTATCGAGCATGAGGGGGACTATTTTCGTACGCGTTTGACCCATTCGATTGAGGTGGCGCAGGTGGCGCGGACGATTTCCGGCGCTTTGGGATTGAATCCTGAACTGACCGAGGCCGTCGCATTGGCACATGATTTGGGTCATACGCCTTTTGGTCACACCGGCGAGGATGCTTTGGCGGCGCTGATGCAGCCCTACGGCGGATTTGATCACAATGCGCAGGCGATCCGCATCGTCACCTCTCTGGAACGGCACTATGCGGAATGGGACGGGTTGAATCTGACGTGGGAAACCTTAGAGGGCATTGCCAAACATAATGGTCCGGTGACCGGCGATATTCCTTGGGCTTTGGCCGAATATGACAAACGCCATGATCTGGAGTTGCACACCCATGCCAGTGCCGAAGCGCAGGTTGCGGCCTTGGCCGATGATGTTGCCTACAATAACCATGATCTGCATGACGGATTGCGGGCGGAACTGTTCTCCACCGATGAGCTGGCCGAATTGCCAATCGTGAACGGCTGTTTCGCCGAAGTGGACCGGATTTATCCGGGCCTGAATTACTATCGCCGCCGCCATGAAGCCTTGCGCCGGTTTTTCGGGATTTTGGTCGAAGATGTGATTGACGTCAGCCGCGCGCGATTGGCCGAAGCCGCGCCGCAATCGGCCGAAGATGTGCGCCATGCGGGTCGAATGATGGTGCAGTTTTCCCCCGATCTTTGGACGCAGCTTAAAGTCATTCGGCAGTTTTTGTTCGAACGGATGTATCGCGCCCCCGATGTGGTGGCGATGCGCAAAAAAGTGACCCGCGTGGTCAATGAATTATTCCCGCTGTTTCTGGAAGAACCGGAGTTGTTGCCCAAGCAATGGCGCAAAGACGTGGCCGAAGCGCAGGGTGAGGTCGCCTTGGCGCGGATCGTGTGTGACTATATCGCCGGCATGACCGACCGTTTCGCCATTCAAGAACACGAGCGGCTCTTGGGCGGGGTGCTCTAAAAATTGAACGGCGGTCTCTGGCGGCATGTTTTGCATAACGGGGAAAAGGTGTTCAACAGAGCGGCATTTGCGCCGCTGTCCCGCGCGTCTGGCGGCTTGGCCAAGCTGACAACTGCGGCTGCTGTGCAAAGACCGGCATATTTGAGCCCAGTATATTATGTGGGGGATGCGCCGGCTTGTCGTGCTTGGGCGCTGCGCGGCGGTTTTGCGGCGGCGGACATTGACGGCACCGCTGCCCGTGCTAAACCGCATGCTAAGCCAGAAGGACGCCGCCATGAACCTCTTTACCCAAATTCGCACCCTTGTGATTGAAACGCTCAACGCGATGCAAGCCGAGGGCGCGTTGCCCGAGGGGCTTGATTTCGCCAATGTCGCGGTCGAACCGCCGCGCGATCCGTTGCATGGGGATATGGCGACCAATGCGGCCATGGTTCTGGCCAAGCCGGCAAAGATGAAACCGCGCGATATTGCCGATGCTCTGGCGACCCGTTTGGGCAATGATCCGCGTGTTGTTTCCGCCGAGGTGGCGGGGCCGGGGTTCTTGAACCTGCGGCTTGATGCGGACCTGTGGCACGGGGTTCTTCGCACCGCTTTGAAACAGGGCACGGCATATGGCCGGTCCGATATGGGGCAAAACAAACGCGTGAATGTCGAATATGTCTCGGCCAACCCCACCGGCCCGATGCATGTGGGTCACACACGCGGCGCGGTGTTTGGCGATGCTTTGGCCTCGCTGCTTGATTACGTCGGATATGACGTCACCCGCGAATATTACATCAATGATGGCGGCGCGCAGGTCGATGTTTTGGCGCGTTCGGTTTATCTGCGCTACCTTGAGGCCCACGGCCAAGAGGTTGCCTTTCCCGAAGGCACATATCCGGGCGAATATCTTGTCGAGGTGGGCGCGGCGCTTAAGGACAAAGTTGGCGGTGCCTATGTCGATCAGCCCGAAGAGGTCTGGTTGCAAGAGGTGCGGGTGTATTCCACCGATGCGATGATGGATCTCATTCGCGGCGACCTCAAGGCGCTTGGCGTCGAGATGGATGTGTTCTACTCTGAAAAATCGCTTTATGGCACCGGCCGGATTGAGGCGGCGTTAAAGGCGCTCGACGCCAAAGGTTTGATTTATCGCGGCACGTTGGAGCCCCCCAAGGGCAAGCTGCCCGAAGATTGGGAGCCGCGTGAGCAGACCTTGTTCAAATCCACCGACTATGGCGATGACGTCGATCGTCCGGTGCAAAAATCCGATGGCGGCTGGACCTACTTTGCGCCTGATATTGCCTATCACTTCGACAAGATTGAGCGCGGGTTCGATATGCTCATCGATGTGTTTGGCGCCGATCACGGCGGTTATGTCAAACGGATGAAGGCGGCGGTGGCGGCTTTGTCGGACAATCGCGTGCCGCTTGATGTCAAGCTGACGCAATTGGTGAAGCTCTACAAAAACGGCGAACCGTTCAAAATGTCAAAACGGGCAGGGACCTTTGTCACCCTGCGCGACGTGGTGGATCAAGTGGGCCGCGATGTGACGCGGTTTCATATGTTGACGCGCAAAAACGATGCGCCCTTGGATTTTGATTTCGACAAGGTGATGGAGCAATCCAAAGACAACCCTGTGTTCTATGTGAACTATGCCAATGCGCGGGTGCATTCGGTTCTGCGCAAGGCCGCCGAGGCGGGCATGACATTTACCGATGCTGATTTGGCGGCGGCGGACTTGTCCGGTGTCACCCATGAGGCAGAGCTGACATTGGCCAAGAAGATCGCCGAATGGCCGCGTTTGGTGGAAATCGCCGGCCGCACCAACGAGCCGCACCGCATCGCCTTTTATCTTTATGAGCTTGCGTCGGATTTCCATGCGCTGTGGAACCGTGGCAATGACACGCCAGAGCTGCGGTTCTTGCAAGAGGGAAACACGGATGCCACATCGGCAAAAATTGCCCTCGCAAAGGCCACAAGCGTTGTTATTTCCGCAGGTCTTGGTATTCTGGGCGTAACTCCGGCGAAAGAGATGCGATAAAAGCGCGCCTTCGCCGGTGTCGAGCAGGCATTAGATAAGCACCGGCGGCAACGTATCGCACGGGCAGTGAGGCGAAGAAATGGCGGATATCCGTGTGACGGGCGCAGCGCGTGCGCCCAAACAGGCAACGACTTTCGATCCATCCCAACATCCGGCCTATGCGCGTTCGGCGCCTGCCGCATCGCGCGGTTATGGTTCAAATGCGCAACATGCGCAGGGGCAGGGGCACCCCGAAGAGGTTGAGCCGGCGGCGGCATATGTGCCCGCGGCGCAGGCCGCCCAGACCTATGCAGAGCCACAGTATGATGCGGTGCAACAGGCTTCTGCCCATGCGCCGCAGGTCTCACAAGCGTCCGAAACCCCACAGGCTTTGCGCGTGACCGCAGGCTATTTCGCACCGCAACCGGAGATCGCAGCGCAGAGTCATGCGGCGGATGATGCGGCGCAGTCCCAATATGCAGCGCAGACCCAATATGCCGGCCAAGGCGCCCAACCTGCGGAGCACGCTCCGCAGAGCGCCGCGCCGACGATGGCCGCCGCTTTGATGTCTTCGGCCCGGATGCCAAGCGCCGCAGGGGCGCAGCGTATGGCCAACCTCGCGGGCGCGGTGGTGTCATTGGCTTTGGTGGTCGGGCTTGGTGTCTGGGGTTATAAACTTTTGGCGCGCGATGTGTCCGGCGTGCCGGTGATCCGCGCCGCCGCAGGGCCGATGCGCGTCGCCCCCGAAACCCCCGGCGGAAGACCCGCAGATTATCAAGGGTTTTCGGTCAATCAGGTTGCTGCGGAAGGGGCCGCTGCGAAGCCGGCAGACCGGCTTGTGTTGGCCCCTAAACCGGTGGATTTGACCGCCGAAGACACGCCTGCCGTGGCAGGGGCTGTTCCGGCTGCACCACAGGCACCACAGGCGGCGCAGGTCGACATTTCGGCTGGCGGTGCCGCTTTGCCGCAAGGCAAATTGGCCGATATTCAAGCTCTGGCCGCGCAATTGGCCGCAGGGTCTACGCCGATGGATGAAACCGCGCCGATCAAGGCCTCGGCTTCTGTTGTCGCACCCATTGTTGCCGTGGCCCCGCCGGCAAAGGTCGTAACCCCCGCGCCGAAAAGCGGTTTGGCCCGCAGCTTGCGCCCACGCTTGCGGCCCGCCGGGTTGCAAAAGGCCTCGGCCAGTGGACCGGTTGAGGCGGCGCTCAAATCCGCCGCCCGCGCCGGAGAGATCGACGCCGCCAGCCTTCCGGTTGGCACCCGTTTGGCGCAGCTTGGCACATTTGATACCGCCGATGGTGCACGGGCCGGATGGCATAAACTGGATGCGCGGTTCGGGGATCTGCTTGAGGGTAAATCTCTGGTCGTGCAACAAGCCACAAGCGGTGGGCGGGTTTTCTACCGGCTGCGCGCCCATGGATTTGACGACATCAACGAGGCCCGCCGCTTCTGCGCTGCATTTGTGTCCGAAGGGGTCGAATGTTTCCCCGTGGCGACGCGATGAGTGCTTTCGGCGCGACGATTTTCGGCCTTTCCGGCCTGCGTCTGACAGAGTCCGAGAAGGCCTTTTTCAAATCGGCGAACCCTTTTGGCTTTATCCTTTTTGCACGCAATATCGACACTGCGGAACAAGTGCGCGCGCTGTGCGCTGAGCTGCGCGATTGTGTGGGCCGTGAGGCGATGATCACCATTGATCAGGAGGGTGGCCGTGTGCAGCGCCTGCGCCCGCCGTTGGCCTCTGATTGGCAACCGCCGCTTGAGCATATTGGTGCCGCTGGGGCCGAGGCCGCGCCGCGCGCGATGTATTTGCGATATGCAATCATCGCTGCCGAATTGCGCAGCCTCGGCATCGACAGCAATTGCGCCCCGATGGTCGATGTGGCCGACGACGGCACCCATCCGTTTCTTAAAAACCGCTGCTATGGCTTTGATGCACAAAGCGTTTCCAAGATCGGTGCTGCGGTAGCACAGGCGCATTTGGATGGTGGCGTCTTGCCGATTGTGAAACATATTCCCGGCCACGGGCGGGCGCGCGCCGACAGCCATCTGGAATTGCCGGTGGTGTCAGAGCCGGCCGAGATCCTGCACGAGGTGGATTTTGCACCTTTCAAAGCCCTGAACCATTTGCCGTTGGGGATGACCGCGCATTTGGTGTATTCGGCGATCGATCCGATGCCCGCGACGCTTTCGCCGCGTATGATGCAGGTGATCCGCACCGAGATCGGGTTTGGCGGCTTGCTCATGACCGACGATATTTCGATGAAGGCGCTCAGTGGTCCTTTGGGGGGATTGTCGCGTAGCGCGCTTGCGGCGGGATGCGACGTGATTTTGCATTGCAATGGCGCGATGAGCGAAATGCGCGAGGTGGCCGAGGCGGCAGGCCGTATGACAGCCACGGCGCAGAAGCGCGCCGACGCGGCCATGGCCCTGCGCAAAACCCCGGATCCTGTTGACATTTCGGCCCTCAACGCCCAGCTTGAAGCGCTTATTGGTGGGCGTTTACACGGCTGAGGGTGCATGGCGGACACAGGGCTTTTTGATGCGCAGGATCGCGAGACGCAAGACCGTGTGGCCGAACGGCTGGCTGCGGAGGCGCTGATCGTTGATGTGGACGGGTTCGAAGGCCCGCTCGATGTTTTGCTGACCCTGTCACGCAGCCAAAAGGTTGATCTTCGTAAGATTTCTGTTCTGCATCTGGCGCAGCAATATCTTGCCTTTGTCGAAAAGGCCAAGCAGTTGCGATTGGAGTTGGCCGCCGATTACCTTGTGATGGCCGCGTGGTTGGCATTTTTGAAATCACGTTTGTTGTTGCCGCCGGACCCGACAGAGGACGGTCCCTCGGGCGAAGAATTGGCCGCGCATCTGGCATTTCAGTTGGAGCGGTTGCAAGGCATGCGCGATGCGGCGGCGCGTCTTATGGCGCGCGATCAAATGGGGCGGGATTTCTTTGCGCGCGGCGTGCCGGAGACTGTCGAGCGGATTAAAAAAGTCACTTATACTGCCACGCTTTTAGATCTGATGCAGGCCTATGCGCGGATTCGCACGCGGGATGAATTTCGCCCGTTCGTTATGGATCGTGATAGCGTTTACACGATGGAAGAGGCGCTTGGCCGGATGCGGGGTTTGATCGGGTTTGCCGGGGAGTGGACCGATATCAACACGTGGCTGCCCGAGGGGTGGGGCGATGATCCGGTCAAACGCCGCTCGGCGACGGCGGCGACCTTTGCCGCCTCATTGGAATTGGTTAAAGAGGGTAAAGCCGAGATCCGCCAAGACGAGACATTTGCGCCGGTGCAGGTCAGGCGGAAGGATTAACAGCATGAGCGAACACGCAGACGACAAAGAAGAGAGCCTGTTCGAAGCGCCGCCGATGGCCGAACAAGAGCGGATGATCGAGGCGATTTTGTTTGCGACCGCCGAACCGGTGTCCGTGCGGGATATGCAAGCGCGTATGCCACATGGATCCGAGCCGAAAGAAGCGTTGGTCTATCTGACCAAACGCTATGAAGGCCGCGGCGTGCATGTTGTGCGCGTTGGCGATGCCTATGCGATCCGCACCGCGCCGGATCTTGGGTTCTTGATGCAAAAGGAAACCGTCGAAACCCGCAAGCTGAGCCGCGCGGCGATTGAGACACTGGCAATCATCGCCTATCACCAACCCTGCACCCGCGCCGAGATCGAGGAAATTCGTGGCGTTTCGGTCAGCCGCGGCACGATTGATCAGCTGATCGAGATGGAATGGATCCGCTTTGGCCGCCGCCGGATGACGCCGGGCCGGCCGGTGACGTTTGTGGTCACGGAAAACTTCCTCGATCATTTCGGGCTTGAGAATGCCCGCGATTTGCCGGGGCTTAAGGAATTGCGCGCGGCAGGGCTTTTGGAAAGTCGTCCCGCGCCAATGGGAGCAGATGCCGGCGACGAACCCGAGGATGCGGAGCAAGATGACCTGTTCGAAGACGATGATGTGATCGAACTGCCGTAAATTGTTCGGGGGAGGGCCGTGAAATTGGCATGTTTCATGCTATACTAAGTCCAAGGGCCTTTGGGCCATCAAGGCAGGAGCAATGCAATGAACGTCAATCAAGTGATTAATATGGTCATGCGGCAGGTGATGCGCCGTGTGGTCAATAAAGGTATCGGCGTCGGGATGAACAGTTTGTCGCGTATCGGCGGTGACAAATCAAAACAGAGCAAAGCAGGGCAGGGCGACACGCCCCCGTCCGCGCCGCAGGTTCAGGGCGGCAATACGGGAAAACGGATGCGTCAAAGCACCCGTTTGATGCGCCGGATCGGCCGGTTCTAGCCAACATCTCCCAGCCGTTGCTGCGGATGCGTGACATTGTAAACCAAGTTTACCGGATGTTTACCATGCTGGCGCAGAGTGATGCCATTCTGATGTGATTTTATAAACTGAGTGGCTTCGATGGTTGTAGTTTTCCCTCCGCTGACAACAGTCAGTTTGATTTTGGCTGTAGTCCCCTATCAAGGCCCGCTCCCTTGCCGGGGATGAAATACATATTTCCGTCCTCCATGCCGGAGGTCGACGGTTTGCGGTCTTACGCAAGGAACATAACCTATAGTTATGTCGGCATGGCGCATCGGGCGCGGCCGTTTTTGGCGGCGATCGCGATCGTCGTCGCGTTGACGGTGTTGTCCGGGTATTGGTTCCAAAGCCAAATTCACCGACCTGTGCCCGATTATCCTGGCACCCACCCTTTGACCGCCTTCATGCTCTTGTTGCTTGGGTTTTGCGTGTTGACCCACAGGCTGTTGAAGCCTGTGACGCGTCTACGCAAAGTTGCTTTGGTGACGGTGATCGGTTTGAGCGCCGCAAGATTGCTTGAAATTGCCTTCGGTTCCGTAACGCGGCCGGTCAGCCGGGTCTTCGAAACCGTGGTGGGGGCTGGTGCCAGCGTGGATTGGGTCGAAACGGGCGATAATACCGCCATGAGCACCGGGCTTTTGGCGATCTCCCTGTTGCTATATGCCAGAGCGCCAAGATTGGCGATGGTTGCGTCGATGGCGGCCATATTTATCGCGCTTCTCGGGATGGCGGGGTATGTGTTCAATATTGGTGTTCTGTTTGGGGCGATGTCGCCGGTGACATTGGTGGCAATCGTGCCATTGACGCTTGGCACGGCGACGATTTTTGCGCATCGGCGCATCTATCGTATGGTGCTCAGTGACACGCCTGTCGGTCTTATCGCGCGGACGCAAATATTAATGAGTAGCCTATTGTTATTAGGCATCGCTGCCGATCATTGGAGCGGCGATCACTTTTCGGCGACATTGCAGAATGTATTGTTTGCGCTGACCTTGTGGCTCATTGGGGTCATGAACATCATCACATCGCGGGTATATGACAGGATCGACCGCCGCCGACGCAAGGTTGAACGCGATCTCGTTAGAATCGCTCTGATAGACCCGTTGACCGGAGCGGCGAACCGTCATGGGCTCGATTCGTATTTCAATTCCTTGCACCGCCAACGTGACCTTGGGGTGGTTTTGATTGACCTCGACCATTTCAAATCGGTCAATGATCGGTATGGGCACAAGGCTGGTGACCGCATCCTCGGAGAGGTGAGCAATGCCCTGCGCAAACGCCTGCGGGATCGGGATGTATTGGCGCGCTGGGGCGGGGAAGAGTTCCTGGCTTTGCTCCATGATGTCGATGAAAAGGATCTTGAGATCGTAGCGCAGGATTTGCGCCGAATTATTGACGACTTGGCTGATCCCGCTGGCGAGGTTGACAGATTTACGGCCTCATTCGGGGTCACGCTTATGGACAGATCAGAAGAGTCGTTGGATTCTGCGATCACCCGCGCAGATCGCGCGCTTTATTGGTCTAAAGATATGGGGCGTAATCGCGTCACCTATTGGCGAGACCTGCCCAATGCCGTGCGCTATGGTGATGAGCGTGTGTCTCCGCTTCCGATCGACGCGCACGAAATCCTTGTCCGGGAAGCTTGAGCTTTAAACCGATTTGAAGTGTTTCGACAATTTGAGACCCTGCCCTTGGTAATTGGAGGCAATGCCGGTGCCATAAAGTTGCGCCGGCCGCGCGGCCATTTTTTCATAGACCAACCGTCCCACGACTTGCCCGTGTTCCAACACGAAAGGGGCTTCGTGACAGCGCACTTCAAGCACCCCGCGTGATCCCGCACCGCCTGCAGGGCTATGGCCGAATCCGGGATCGAAGAAACCGGCGTAATGCACCCGAAATTCACCGACCATTGCCAGATAGGGGGCCATTTCGGCGGCATAATCGGGTGGGATGCACACAGCCTCGCGGCTGACGAGGATATAAAACGCCCCCGGATCAAGGATCACGCGGCCTTCGGTGCTGCGCACCTCTTCCCAATATTCCGCCGGATCATAGGCTCCGATCCGGTCCAGATCGATCACCCCGGTATGCGGTTTGGCGCGATACCCGACCAGATCGCCGGAGGCAGGCCGCAGATCGACGGAAAATCCCAGGCCCTCGTCGATGATCACCGCGTCCCCATCGACAAGCGGTGTCTCGGCATGGAGCGCGCGCAGAGCAACATCGTCGACAATGGCTTGTCCGTCGCGAAACCGGATCTGGTTCAGCCGCATACCCGGGCGGACCAGAACCGAAAAACTGCGCGGGCAAATCTCGGCATACAGCGGGCCGGTATACCCCGGCGTGATCCGGTCAAACTCGGTGCCGCCATCTGTGATCAGGCGGGTGAGCAGATCGAGCCGTCCGGTCGAGCTTTTGGCATTGGCAACCGCCTGCAACCCCTCGGGCAGGGCAAGGCGTTCCATCAGCGGCACCACATAGACGCAGCCTTTTTCCAGCACCGCGCCCTCGGTCAAATCGACTTGATGCATCTCGAATTCGTTGAGTCGCTCTGCGACGCTGCGGCCTTCACCGGTTAGGAACGAGGCCCGAACCCGCCAAGCGCGGGTGCCAAGGCGCAGATCAAGGCTCGCCGGTTGAACCTGTGCAGGATCAATCGGGGGGCTGGCGGATAAGGCTCCGGTGTCGATCAGGGTTTGGATTTGCTGGCTGGCCAATACGCCGGTCATCGCGGGTCTCCTCGAACTGGGCGGGGGGCCGCCAGATGCCTGAACCGGTCAGGCAGATATGAAAAACGCCCGGGCCGCAGGGGCCACGGGCGATTTATCATGGTCGGGCTAGCAGGACTCGAACCTGCGACCTTCCGTCCCCCAGACGGACGCGCTACCAGGCTGCGCCATAGCCCGACGATGAGGGCTTCATACTGGTTTTGGGGGCAGGAGCAAGAGGGAAAAACCACTTTTTTGATTACTCTTGCGTGCCGCCGCCCATGCGCGCGGCCAATGCGGACAGCCGGTCGCGCAGCGGGGCCATTTCAAATGCGACGTCGGCGCGGAGCGGTCCGCTGAGACGTGCGAACTGCGTTAAGATCCCGCTGGGGGCCGCGATATCATCGCCGGGGTCAGCCGGAACATCGACGGCAATGACCTGCGGTGCGGGGGGCGGCACATCTGTGGGGGCGGCGGTTTCTGCATCGCCGGCCGGCTGTGGTTCAACTGCGGGCGGTTCAGACGGCGCGGGCGCGTCCTCTGCGGTATACGGGGCGGCGGAATCTTCGGCTATCGGCACGGATGGCGAGGGGCCGGGAGACAGATCCGCTTCGCGCGGCGCCGGGTCGGATCCGATCGGAATAGTGTCGGCCAGATCGGGGGCCGCTGGCGTGTCGGTTTCAGCTTCCTGTGATTCGGACGCCGTAAGGTCGACAGGATCGGCAGTGTTGACCAGCGGCATGTCGTTGCCGGCATCTGGTCCTGTGTGTGGACCGGCGTCTGGCGTTGCCGTATCTGGCACAGCGGCGGGGCCATCTGGCGCGCCGGCAAAGAGGTCGCCCTGAGGCGTGGCATCCGTATCCTCAACCGACAGGTGCGTTCCGGCGGCGACGGGGGTGTCCTCCTGGGCACTCTCGTCCGGGTCGCTCAGAGCCTGCGCGGCGGTAGGGATGTCGAAGGGCACCACGTCGGCGGTGGGGTTTGGCTGCGCTGGCGCGTCAAGATGGATTTGCGCTTCATCCGTGCTGTCCTGCGACTCAACGGCGGCTTCGGCATCTGCTGCGGCTATAGGCGACGTGATGGGATCCGACTGGACCGGATCTGATGTGTTATCGCGTTGCGTGGTCGATATGGTTTCGCCGCTTTCGGCCATCTCTGCTGCGGTCAATTCGTCCAGAGGCTGCGACAGGGCCGCGACATGTTTAACCCCATGCTCTCGCAGGGTTTTTTGCACGCCCTTGATGGTTAACCCATCCTCATGCAAGAGCTTCTTGATGCCGCCAAGCAACTGCATATCGGCAGGGCGGTAATATCGCCGCCCGCCGGCCCGTTTGACGGGCTTAATCTGGCTGAATTTGCTTTCCCAGAATCGCAGGACATGCGCGGGCGTGTCCAGCCATTCGGCCACCTCGCTGATGGTGCGGAACGCATTGGCGCTCTTGGTCATGCCAAGCGGTCCTTAGCGTTTGTTGCCGGAAGCGACGCGATCTTTCATCAAGTGCGACGGACGAAAGGTCAGGACCCGGCGCGGGTTGATGGGCACTTCTTCTCCGGTTTTGGGATTGCGCCCAACGCGGGCGGCTTTTTCGCGCACCGAGAATGTGCCGAAAGACGAAATTTTCACTTGCTCGCCTTTGACCAACGCATCGGACATGTGTTCAAGAAGGCTCTCGACCAATTGCGCGCTATCATTGCGGGAAAGTCCGACCTCACGAAATACAGCTTCGCTCAGGTCCATGCGGGTTAACGTCTTTTCACTCATTCTATCCCCCTCGGATTTTTCCAACCATAGGGCGATTGGAATTTCCGAGTCAATATCAACGACTTGGCGGTAGCGGTTTATGTGCGAAAAGATGCTGTTTGGCGGGGCGGTTTAGGAAGGGCGGGAAAATTCGCCCCGAAAAATCGATTTTTGGAGCGTTTCGCGCAGGTCAACGGTCGTTCAACGGCGCTCTACCACCGCAGCGCCACCGATCCCCATGCCAACCCGCCGCCAATGGCTTCGGCAACCAAAAGATCGCCGCGCTTGATCTGGCCCCGTTGGACGCCCACTGCCAAGGCCAAGGGGATCGAAGCGGCCGAGGTATTGCCGTGGTCTTGCACGGTGACAACGACTTTTTCCATCGGCAGACCCATTTTTCTAGCGGTGCCCTGGATGATGCGAATATTGGCTTGATGCGGAACAATCCAATCGACGTCGGCCTCTGTCAGGCCGGATTTTTCCAAGGTGCGATGCGCCGTGGATGTTAGTTTTTCCACCGCTTGCCGAAACAACGGGTTGCCCTGCATACGCAACTTTCCGGCGGTGCCGGTGCTGCTGACGCCGCCATCCACATAGAGCATGTCGCGGTAGCGGCCGTCAGAATTCAAATCCGTGGCCAGAATACCTTGGTCCGCCGGCGTGCCTGCGCCCTCTGCCGCCTCAAGCACCAAGGCCCCCGCGCCATCGCCAAAGAGGACGCAAGTGGCGCGATCCTCCCAATCCATGATGCGGCTGAAGGTTTCGGCACCGATGACCAAAACGCGGTCGGCTTGGCCGGAGACAATCAGAGCATTGGCATTGCTGAGCGCGAAGATGAAACCGGCACAGACCGCTTGCACGTCGAAGCCATAGCCGCGCGTCATGCCGATTTTTTCCTGTACCATCGTGGCGACGGAGGGGAAGGTCAGATCCGGGGTCGAGGTGGCGACGATGATGGCGTCGATATCATTGGCGACCAATCCGGCGTCTTGCAACGCGGCGCGGGCGGCATTGGCGGCCAAATCGGATGTGTGCTCCCCCTCGGCGGCGAAATGGCGCCGCTCGATGCCCGAGCGGGTGCGAATCCATTCGTCGGATGTGTCGAGGGACTTTTCAAACTCGCTATTGGGGACAATGCGTTCGGGTAGGTAAGATCCGACACCTGTGGCAACGGCGCGTTTGGTCATGTTTTATTTTCCGTTCTGGCTGGCCGTATCGGCGCTTTTCGGGGCATCTTGGGCCAGTGTGGTGGCGGATGCAACCCGCGCGGCGAGTTTATCGGAAAAGCCCGAGCGCGCCAGTTGGAACGCCAGCTTCACCGCCGCCGATACGCCCATGGCATCGGCGGACCCGTGTGATTTCACCACGGTCCCATTGAGGCCCAAGAAAACGCCGCCATTGACGCGGCGCGGGTCGATGCGTTTTTTCAACCGCTGCATGGATGTAAAGGCCAGAACCGCCGCCAAACGTGACAGGGGCGAGAATTGGAACGCGCCTTTCAAAAGGTCGCCAATCAGGCTCGCGGTGCCTTCGCCGGTTTTCAAGGCCACATTTCCGGTGAACCCGTCCGTGACGATCACGTCGCATTTGTCGCCCGGAATGTCGCCGCCTTCGACAAAACCGACGAATTCGATATTGGCGCGGTCTGCAACGCCTGCGATCAACTCATGGGCTTCCTTGAGCTCGGCGCGGCCTTTGTGTTCTTCGGTCCCGACATTGAGCAACCCGACGCGCGGGCGCGTCAGTCCAAGGCCATTGCGGGCATAGCTTGACCCCATCATAGCATATTGCAGCAAATCCTGCGCATCGGCGCGGATGTCGGCGCCGACGTCGAGCATGACGTTGAAACCTTGGGGATTGCGCGAGGGCCATAAAATCGCGATGGCCGGGCGGTTGACGCCGGGCAACTTGCGCAGGCGCACCATTGAAAGCGCCATCAGCGCACCGGTGTTGCCGCAAGACACACAGACCGTGGCCTCGCCCGCCCGCACCGCATCAATCGCGGACCACATCGACGTGCCTTTGCCGTGACGCATCACCTGGCTGGGTTTGTCATCCATGGTCACCACATCGGCGGCATGGCGAATCTCGCATCGCCCCGCAAGATTTTTGCGTTTGGCGACGAGTTTTTCGAGCGTGTCCTTCGGACCGTGCAGCAAGAAACCAATTTCATCGTTCTTCTTGGCAGAACGCGAAATGCCGGCGACAACAGCCGCCGGCCCACGGTCGCCGCCCATTGCGTCAACCGAGATAATAATCTTTTGGTCGCTGGCGCGCGTGTCCGCAGGGATTGGATCCTTGAGAGCGGTCATAACGGCGCTGTCCCTTCGGGCGATTATGCCGCGTCGTCGTCCAGATCAACCTCGTCCGCCATCGCGATGACTTCGCGGTCGGCGTAGTTGCCACAGGACGGGCAAACGTGGTGCGGGCGTTTCAATTCACCGCAGGAGGGGCATTCGTTGGGGTTCGCCGCAACCAATGCGTCATGTGCGCGGCGGTTGTTGCGGCGCGATTTCGATACTTTGTTCTGCTGGACAGCCATGTCGCAACCCTCGGTTTTCTAGGGGCCGCATGGCCCAGTTTCACAGGTGTTGGCGGCACATAATCTGTCACGAGCGCCAAGTCCAACACTAAATTCGGATGAGGGCGCGAAAATACTGCGAAATCGTCATTGTGCAAGAGATTCTTTTGTGCGCGCCAATCGCAGGCCGTGAGTAGGGGCGGCCTGGCGGATGATGAAAAAGCCGCCGGTTTGGTGGCGGCGGTTGCAGGTTAGTCGCCGCCGCCGTCCATTTGCGCCTTGAGCGCGGCGAGGCCGGCGAAGGGTTTGGTTTTTTCCTCGGTCATTGGCGCGACACCCTGTGCGGTAAAGACCGCTTCGCCCAGATGTGCGCCGTCTTTGCGCGGGTAGAGCGGCAGCGCCAGTGCCAATGCTTCGACCATCACGGCGGCGGGGTCGATCACTTCGCCCAAAGGTTCCAATGTTTCGTCTTCGGGCATTTCGACCTCCTCTTCGTCGGGATCGACCACAAGGGCTTCGTCGAAATCGGGGGAAAACCGCCGGGCCACATCGGTGTCGATCCGTGTGGTCACCGGTTCCAGCGTCACCACGCAGGGTTGCGTGACCGTGGCGCCAAGGCGCGCGGTCAACAGCCAGTCGCGTTTGCCATCCGCGTTGATTTCACCCTTGAAGCTCAGCTTGCGCAGGCCGGACAGCCCCAGTTCCTTCGCCAAAGCGGTCATTTCGGCCTGTTCCGGGGTGAGGGCGAATGTTTTGGTTTGGTTCGCCTTTAACGACGAAACCCGTATGGCGGTGGATTTTGGAGAAGGGGCAAAGTCGGTCATCGGGCGGCTCCTGTGGTAGGTCGGATGGTCATTCGGGTGGCGGATTAGACGGGTTTGGCGGATCGGACCGCGGCGCGGCAGGGCACGCTTGGCGGCAAAATGGCCTATGTGGAGGGGTGCTGGTCTTTGCACACAAGAAGAAGTATTCTTGAAAGGTCGGCGTTCCTTCTGTAAGCGAGATAAAAGCCAGACAGGGTCAAAGCAAGGCCAAAGCAAGAGGGCAGATGAAATGGGCAGAGTTTTCAGCGCGAAATATGCGATGATCGGCGTGTTGATCTGTACCTTGGCGGCCTGTGCGCCGATGGTGCGCAAACACGGATATACCCCAACCGATGACGAGTTGTCGCAATTGACCGTAGGCGTGGACGGGCGCGATGCGGTTTATGACATGTTCGGCGCGCCAACTGTGGCGGGCGTTCTCGAAGGGGGTGATCTGTATTACGTGGAAAGCCACATCCGCCGGTATGGTATCAAAAAGCCCGAAGTGATTGATCGCACGGTTCTGGCGATCAGCTTTGATGATGAGGACCGCGTCGCTAATATCGAACGCTTTACGCTGGCCGATGGCAAAATCGTGCCGATCTCGCGCCGCGTGACCTCATCCTCGGTCGAGGGCAAGAGCTTCCTGCGTCAGCTTTTGGGCAATCTGGGTAAATTCAGCGCCGACAGCTTCTTGCAATAAGACACCGCGATTGTTCCGCTGCCATAAGCGCCGGCGATCTTTGGTGTTTCGCGTCACCGCTTTGTCACATCTTGTGTGATAGATCCCGCAGGACTAGTTTCAAGGCGACAATCGCGGGGATGGCGCAGTGCTGGCATTAAACAAGGGGCGGTATCGGGCGCGGATCGCGCAGGCACCGCAAGACGTGGCGGCGGCGCAGGCATTGCGGGCTTTGGCCTTTGGCACCGGCGCGGAGTGCGACATCGATGATTTCGACGCGATTTGCACGCATATCCTGATCGAAGACAACCGCGAGGATGCCGTGGTGTGTTGTTTCCGCTTCTTGCCGCTGACCGGTGGCGCGGAAATCGGGCGCAGCTATGCGGCGCAATTCTATGATCTTGACGCCTTGTTGGATTTTGAGGGGCCGATTGTCGAAATGGGCCGTTTTTGCATCCATCCCGATGCACGCGACGGGGATATTTTGCGCGTCGCATGGGCGGCAATGACGCAATATGTCGATGACAACGGTGTTGAATTGCTCTGCGGGTGTTCATCCTTTGCGGGGACCGAGACCAAGGATTACCTCGACGCTTTTGCCATGCTCAAGGCGCGGCATCTGGCCCCGAAACGCTGGTTGCCTCGGGTCAAGGCGCCCGCCGTGTTCCAATTCGCCAAAAAACTGCGCCGCAAACCCGATGCGAAAAAGGCGATGTTGCGCATGCCGCCGTTGTTGCGCACTTATTTGCTGATGGGGGGGTGGGTGTCGGATCACGCGGTGGTGGACAACCATATGAACACGCTGCACGTGTTTACCGGGCTTGAAATTAAATCCATCCCGCCGGCGCGCAAACGTTTGTTGCGGGCGGTGGCGCGGTAGCGCAAGGGCTGGCTGCGGTTCGGTCAATCTTGCCGGTCGGCGCACTCGCGACTTGACGGCGCTCGGGTGCGCGATTACCTCGCGCTCATGGCACGCACACCCCTTCTCCAACTCACCGATATTTCTCTCACCTATGGCGGCGATCCGATTTTCGCCGATCTGTCCCTGGTGGTTCACCCCTCTGATCGCGTGGCGCTTGTCGGGCGCAACGGATCGGGAAAATCCACATTGATGAAAGTCATGGCCGGATTGGTCGAAGCAGACAGCGGCGGTGTGATCTTATCCCCCGGGGTGTCGGTCGGATACATGGAGCAAGACCCGACGATGGAAGGGTTTGCCACGCTTGGCGATTACGCCTGTTCGGCACTGGATCCGTCGGAAATGTACCGCGTTGAAATGGCCGGTGAGGGTTTGAAATTTGATCCCGACCGCGCGGTATCCACCGCATCGGGCGGGGAACGCCGCCGCGCAGCTTTGGCGAAACTTATGGCCGAAGCGCCCGAACTCATGCTGCTCGACGAGCCGACCAACCATTTGGATATCGAAGCGATTGCATGGCTCGAATCCGAATTGAGCCAGACCCGCGCGGGCTATGTGTTGATATCGCATGACCGTGCGTTCTTACGCGCGCTCACCCGCGCGACCTTGTGGGTTGATCGGGGCACGGTGCGGCGTCAGGAAACCGGTTTTGACGGCTTCGAGGCGTGGCGCGACAAGATCTGGGAGGACGAGGATATGCAGCGCCATAAACTCGACCGGAAGATCAAATCCGAGGCCCGTTGGGCGGTCGAGGGTATTTCGGCGCGGCGCAAACGCAATCAGGGCCGCGTGCGCGCCTTGCAAGATTTGCGGGCCGAACGCGGGGCGCAAATCAAACGCCAAGGCGCAGCAGCCATGGCCATCGAGGCAGGGCCGAAATCGGGCCGCAAGGTGATCGAAGCCGAGGGATTGCGTAAAGCTTTTGGCGATAAAACCATCGTGTCGGATTTCTCTTTGACGGTGCTGCGCGGGGACCGCATTGCTTTTGTTGGGCCGAATGGCACCGGTAAAACCACATTGCTCAACATGCTTTTGGGCAAAGAGCCGCCCGACAGCGGCACGGTCAAGCTTGGCACCAACCTTGAGGTCGCGGTGTTCGATCAAGCGCGGGCGCAACTGGATCCTGATATGACCCTTTGGGAGAGCCTCACGGGCGATCCCGACATGCGTGTGTCTGGCAAGGCGGATCAGGTGATGGTGCGCGGCGCGCCCAAGCATGTGGTTGGATACCTTAAAGAATTCCTCTTTGACGAGGGGCAGGCCCGCGCTGCGGTGCGGTCACTTTCGGGCGGAGAAAAGGCGCGGCTTTTGCTGGCAAAGCTTTTGGCGCGTGAAAGCAATGTTCTGGTGCTTGACGAGCCGACCAATGATTTGGATGTCGAGACATTGGACCTGTTGCAAGAGCTGCTCGATAGCTATGACGGCACGGTTCTTTTGGTCAGCCACGACCGTGATTTTCTGGACCGTGTGGCGGCGACCACCGTGGCGATGGAAGGCGACGGGCGCGCCGTGGTCTATGCCGGCGGCTGGTCGGATTATCAGGCGCAAAAGGCAGCGATGGTCGCCGAGGCGAAACCGGCCAAACCGGAGAACGCGAAGAAATCCGGCAAGTCAGCCGAGACAGCAAAACCCGGTAAATCAGGGCTCAGCTTCACCGAAAAGCACCGGCTTGAGGCTTTGCCCGCCGAGATCGAGCGTCTGGAGGCCGAGATCGCCAAGTTGGAGGTCTTTCTTGCCGCGCCGGACCTCTATGCCAAAGAGCCGGTGAAATTTGCCAAAGGCTCCGAGGCATTGGCCGAACGTCAGCAGGCTCTGGCGGCGGCGGAAGAAGAGTGGCTGGATCTGGAAGAGAAAGCCGGCGCCTAGGGGCCGGATTTGGGGAACATCCGTTTGGCCGCCGTGCCAAGCATGACCACCGTCAGGGTGATCCGGTAAAGATGGTGCAAGGTCACATAGGCCGGATTGGCCGAGAGTGACAACGCCACAAGCGCCATTTCCGTGACCCCGCCGGGGGCAAAGGAAATCAGCAGAACCTCGAAATTCTCGCCGGTCAGCGGCACAATTGCCGCCGCCATGGCCGCGCCCATGGCCATCATCGCCCCCGAGGAAAGCAACGCCAATACCAAACCCTTGGCCAGCATCCGGTGGCCGATCCCTGCAAATCGGGTGCCCAGGGATGTGCCGACGATGATTTGCGCCAGATTGACCAACCATTGCGGCAGATCAACGGCGTAAATCCCGCTCAGTGACAGGAGCGCCCCAAGGACCAGAGGGCCGGTCAATTGCCCCGCCGGTAGATGCAACCGCCGGCCCAGAAAAACACCGGCGATGGCGATGGCGATCAGTGGGACCAAATGTGCAAGGTCGGTCGCCCCGCGCGCCATGGTTGCGCCGCCCGAGCTGCCCACGGGGGTGCCGTGATAGAGCGACAGGCCCACCGGTAAAAGCGACACCACCATGATGATGCGCAAGAATTGTTGCAAGATCAGCGCGCGAATATCCGCGCCGGCCTCTTCGCCCAAAGTGATGGCTTCGATCAACCCGCCAGGAGAGCCACAGAAAAACGCAGTGGCCGGATCGTAGCGGCCAATCTTGCGAAAAATTACGTAGTTCACAGCCTGCGCCAGCCCGACAAACAGGGTGATCATGGCGAGGCTGACCGCCATGGTCGGGATTTGTTTGAACAGCTCCGGCGTCACCTGCGCCCCGATCATCAATCCGATCAAGGCGATAAATCCGGCGCGGAAGTTTTCAGGAAACTTAAAGCCTTCGGGGATCCAGTTGCCTTTGAAAGTCGCCAACAGCGCCACGGTCAGCATCGAGCCGAGCATGAAAGGCAGCGGCAACCCGATCCATTTCGCCGCAAACCCGCCGGACGCGCCAAGGGCGATCAACATAGGGGTCACACGTAAGGCAGTCGGAATGGGCGGCATCGGGTCTCCGTGGCCCTAAAGACCAAAGGTCGGCGGCGCGGACGGGGCGCGGCATGGGCCGAACGTGGAGCGGGTAGCGGGAATCGAACCCGCACCTTAAGCTTGGGAAGCTCGCATGATACCATTTCACCATACCCGCGCTCCGTCGTTGGATTAGGGCGCGGCGGCAGGGGCGTCAAGAGCGATTGCGCCTGCGCGGTGCGAGAAGAGAGCGGTGAGATGGGCGGGGCGGCGGCATTTACATGTTGCCGGTATTGCTCACCGTTGGATCGTGCGCAGCATGTTCAAGCGCCTGCGCCGCGAAACAATGTCATAGGCCAACGGGTGGTGGTTTGGTCGGCACTGCTGTCCGCTTCTGGAATTTTATGTCCGCGGCGCTGTTCCGTGCTGTGTTGGCCTTGGCTGCGTGGCGGCTTGCGTTATTTGGCCCGTCTGCGCCGCCGGCCTGCGCCGCCGTTATCGCGTCCGCCGCTGTTAAAGCTGACCTGCGGCAGGGGCGGCAGATGCGGGTAGGGCGCGGTGGCGTGGGGGATGGCATTGGCGGCGACAAAATGCTCCTGAAAACGCGGCTCGATGGCGGTTTCGACTTTGGTGATGCGATGGACTAAGGCTTCGACTTCGGCGCGTGCCGAGAGTGAGCAGAGCGCGATGCGCGCGCCGGTGCCTGCGGCGTTGCCAGCCGAGGTGACTTTGTCGAGCGGCGCATCGGGGATCATGCCAAGGATCATCGCATGTTTGGGCGAAATATGCGCCCCAAAGGCCCCTGCCAATACCACGCGGTCCACGTGATCAACGCCAATTTCGTCCATCAAAAGCCGCGCCCCGGCATAAAGCGCCGATTTGGCCAATTGAATGGCGCGGATGTCGCCTTGGGTGACGGTGATACGGGGGCCGTTTGCCTCGGTCCCGTCAAAGATGAGGTATTCATGGGTGCGCCCCGTGGGCACGGCGCGTGCGGTGCCGGTCTGCGCGGGGCTACCGATCAACCCTGCCGCATCGACCAATCCGGCAAGACGCATTTCCGCCACGGCTTCGATGATGCCGGAGCCACAAATGCCGGTGACGCCGGTGGTGGCGATGGCTTCGGCAAAGCCGTCCTCATCGGACCACAGATCGCATCCGATGACGGAAAAACGCGGTTCTTTGGTGTCGGGGTCGATATGCACCCGTTCAATCGCGCCGGGGGCGGCGCGTTGTCCGGACGAGATTTGCGCCCCCTCGAATGCGGGACCGGTCGGAGAGGAGCAGGCCAAGACACGGGTTTTGTCACCGAGCAGGATTTCGGCATTGGTTCCAACATCAACAATGAGCGACAACTCGTTGGATTTATGCGGTTCTTCGGAAAGGGCGACGGCGGCGGCATCGGCCCCGACATGCCCCGCAATACAGGGCAGGATATAGATGTTGGCCCGTGGGTTCATGCCGGTAAAGGCGAGGTCCGAGGCCGCGAGATTGAGCGCATCCGAGGTGGCGAGCGCAAAGGGTGCTTGCCCCAATTCGGTCGGATCAATGCCCAGCAAAAGGTGGTGCATCACCGGATTGCACACGATGGTTGCTTCGGTCACGAGGGCGGGATCGACTTGGCCGTCGCTGATGATTTCGGCGGCCAGATTACTCAGCGCCTCGCGCACGGCCGCAGTCATTTCGGCGGCGCCGGCGGGGTTCATCATCGCATAGGACACGCGGCTCATCAGGTCTTCGCCAAAGCGGATTTGCGGGTTCATCAGGCCGGAGGAGGCAATGACGCGCCCGTCCTCAAGGCTACATAGATGCGCGGCGATGGTGGTCGAGCCAAGGTCAATCGCAAGGCCATAAAGGCCAGTTTCGGGCAGATCGGCAAAAAGATCGATCAATTCTGGCGTGGCATCGGCCGCGGTTTTATGCAGCGCGGCGGTGACTTGCCATTTGCCTTTGCGCAGCACCGTTTGCAGGCGTGGAAAAAGCGATGGCGCACATGAGATATGTTGGATATTCCACTGATCTTGAAGCGCTTTTTCGATCCGTTGCAAATCTCCTGTCGGGTCATGCATATCGGGTTCGGCCACGTCGATCACGTAAAGCCGCGTCGCGGGATCCATGATGATATCGCGGACAGCCGCCGCTTTGCGCACCACTTGTTTGTGGACCTGGCTTTCGGCGGGCACATCGATGACCACATCGCCTTGGATCGTGGCCTGACATCCCAAACGGCGGCCGGCTTTGAGCCCGCGTTTGTCATCATAGCGTTGCTCGACCGCATTAAAGGGCGACAGGGCATCCTCGCGCGAGGTCACACCATGTTTGGAAAATGCGCCAAAGCTTGGCTGGATCTGGCATTTCGAGCAAATCCCGCGCCCGCCGCAAACGCTGTCGAGATCAACGCCCAATTGCCGCGCGGCGGTCAGCACAGGTGTGCCGACGGCGAAATGCCCGCGTTTGCCCGAGGGCATGAAAATGACAAGTGGATCGGTGCTGGTGGGGCGGGGAGTGCTCGGTTGGCCTGTCATAACGTCGTCCTTTTTGCGCGCGCTGCGAAAGGCACCATATGCCGCAAACAGGCCGGAGGCGACAAGGGGTTGGCATATTTTTCGCCTTTAGCGGCATCGCAGCGGAGGGGCGCCGCCATACCGGGGGAAACCCGTGCCGACATAGAGTACCCGCGCCGTGTCACTGTGCAATTAAGGCTTTCCCCCAAGTCGCATTAGTGCAATAGGGAGGCGTCAAACGATCTTGCCATGGAGAGACCCAAATGGAGATTCGTGAGGCACTGACCTTCGATGATGTTTTGCTTGTTCCTGCCGCGTCCAGCGTGCTGCCCTCAACGGCGGACACGCGTACACGCGTGACACGCGGTATTGCGATGAATATTCCGCTTTTGAGTTCGGCTATGGATACGGTCACGGAATCGCGTATGGCGATCACCATGGCGCAGGCGGGCGGTATTGGTGTGATCCACAAGAATTTGGATGTTGAACAACAGGCCCGCGAGGTCCGCCGCGTCAAACGGTTCGAAAGCGGTATTGTTTACAACCCGGTGACGCTGACACCCAATCAAACATTGGCCGATGCCAAGGCGTTGATCGAACGTTATAACTTTACCGGTTTTCCGGTGGTGGACGAAGCGGGCCGGGTGGTCGGCATCCTGACCAACCGCGATATGCGGTTCGCCACATCGGACGACACGCCCGTGGCAAAAATGATGACGTCGGACAATCTTTCGATCCTGCGCGAACCTGCGGACCGTGATCAAGCGATCGGTATGATGAAAGAGCGGCGGATCGAGAAATTGCTTGTCACGGACGACACCGGAAAATTGACCGGTCTGTTGACGTTGAAGGATACCGAAAAAGCGGTCCTGAACCCGACAGCGTGCAAAGACGACCTTGGTCGTTTGCGCGTGGCGGCGGCGACGTCTGTGGGTGATTCCGGCTTTGAACGCACCGAAGCCTTGATTGCAGCGGGCGTCGATATTGTGGTCATCGACACGGCGCATGGCCATTCCGCAGGGGTGATCGAAGCGGTCACCCGCGTCAAGAACCTGTCCAGCGGGGTGCAGATCATCGCCGGCAATGTGGCGACTGCTGATGCGACCAAGGCGTTGATCGATGCGGGGGCGGATGCGGTCAAGGTCGGCATCGGGCCGGGATCGATTTGCACCACGCGGATGGTTGCGGGCGTCGGCGTGCCGCAGCTCACGGCGATCATGGATTGCGCCAAAGCCGCAGGCGACGTGCCGGTGATCGCGGACGGCGGCATCAAATTCTCGGGCGATTTTGCCAAAGCCATTGCCGCGGGCGCGTCTTGTGCCATGGTCGGCAGCATGATCGCGGGCACGGATGAAAGCCCCGGTGAAGTGATCCTCTATCAAGGCCGCTCGTTCAAATCCTATCGCGGCATGGGCAGCCTTGGCGCCATGGCGCGTGGATCGGCGGATCGCTATTTCCAAAAGGATGCAGCCTCGGACAAATTGGTGCCCGAAGGCATCGAGGGCCAAGTGCCCTACAAAGGCCCGGCAGGCACGGTGGTGCACCAACTTATCGGCGGGTTGCGCGCGGCTATGGGGTATACCGGTAATGCCACGGTCGAGGAGATGCGCAAAAATTGCACCTTCGTGAAAATCACCGGTGCGGGTTTGACCGAAAGCCATGTGCATGACGTGCAGATCACCCGCGAAAGCCCGAACTACCGCATCGGATAAATCTATCAACTGTTTTGGAAGGGGCCGCCGCGTGCGGCCTTTTTCATTGAAGGAGCTTCCCCATGACCCCTGCTGCCCGTGTCCAAGCCGCGATTGAAATTTTCGACTCGATCCTTGAGGGCGCGCCTGCGGAAAAGGCCTTACTCGGTTGGGCGCGCAACTCGCGTTTCGCCGGAAGCAAGGACCGCGCCGCAGTGCGCGATCATGTGTTCGGCGCGCTGCGGGCGAAGCGGTCTTTGGCGGTGCGTGGCGGGGCCGAAACGGGGCGGGGGATACTGCTCGGGTTGATCCGGTCACAAGGGATCGATCCGGATGATATTTTCTCGGGGATTGGCCATGCACCCGCGCCGTTGAGCGACGCGGAACAGGCGGCGGGGGAGGCTCCACAAAGTGACGGCGTGCGGCTTGACCTGCCCGAGTGGTTGGTGCCGCTCTGGCGCGCCTCTTTGGGCGATGCGGCGGAGGCGATGGCCGAAGCAAGCCGCGCCCGTGCGCCGGTGTTCTTGCGTACCAATAGGCTGAAAACCACCCGCGATGCGGCGATTTCTGCTTTGTCCGAAGAGGGGATCGAGGCGGAGGCGCATGAGATTTCGGCAACCGCGATTGTGGTCACCAATGGCGCGCGCCGGGTTTCTCAATCGCGCAGCTATCAAGACGGTTTGGTCGAATTGCAGGACGGCGCGAGCCAAGCCGTGATTGATGCATTGTCGGGGCAAACGCCGGCGCGCATTCTGGATTACTGCGCGGGCGGCGGTGGCAAAGCCCTGGCCTTGGCTGCAGCCTTCCCTGAGGCGCAGATTGTCGCCCATGACATCGCACCGCAGCGGATGAAAGACCTGCCGGATCGCGCGGCGCGGGCAGGGGCGCGGATCACGGTTGTTGCGCCTGAAGACCTGCCCAATGAGGCGGGGTTTGATGTGGTGCTCTGCGATGCGCCCTGTTCGGGGTCGGGGGCATGGCGGCGCGCGCCCGAAGGCAAATGGGCCCTGACCGAAGCACGTTTGGCCGAATTGACCGCGATTCAGGCAGAGGTTCTGGATCATGCAGTGGATTTTGTCGCGCCGGATGGGGTGTTGGCCTATGCCACATGTTCGATGCTGGAGCCGGAAAATACCGCACAGGTGACGGAATTTTTGCATCGTCATCCCGGTTGGTCGGTGAATGCGCAGCGGGCATGGACGCTTCTTGATGGGGGGGACGGTTTTTTCACCGCGCAATTCTCCCGCGACGCGGCGTCAATTTCCTGAGCGAAGCGTCCCCGCGCGCGGCCCGGTGCCTATTGCTATGCGTGCCGATAGGGGCGTGCGGGCATGCGATATTTTATGTTTCGCCATGCTTTCTAGCGCGCAATCCTGACGTGTTTTCGTGCGAGGGCTTTCTCTTTTTTTAAGGTCTCGTTAAGGTTTTTTGCTGCTAATGCATTGAGCAGAATCGAAAAATGGGAAACACACGTGGCCTTTACCGCACTTTCACCCGGTCCGATGACGCGGGCGTCGTCACGAATTAAACCGCGTATCGCGGTGTTGTTGTCGTTGGCCCTGTTCTTCGCCGGCGCGTCCTTTTTGCTTGATAACCCCACGATACAAAAGGGATTTTCTCTCATCGCGGGGAGCTTGTTTTTCCTCTGTGTGGTGATTGTTCTGATCTCTGCCTGGGGCACGCGTGGGCGCAAGGGCGTGTTTGATACCATCGCCGGGTTTGTCGAGCATGATGCCGCTGCCAGCTTTATCACGGACAGGGATGGCGCCATCATACATCGCAATGCGGCGGCGCAGACGCGATTTGGTGGCAAGGATTCCACCACATTGGCCGGGGTGCTGACAGATATTTTTGGCAATCCGGGTGCGGTGTTGTTCCGGTTGCAAACCCGCGCACAGGCCGGCGGCGCGGCACGCGAAGACGTGGTGACCCGCAAGGGGCATATGCGGCTGGGTGTGCATCTGGTCGGCGAGGACAGCTTTCTATGGCGGCTCGAATGCATGGGGGAACGTGCGCCGACGGCCCGTCCTTCCGACGGGTTTAGCCTGCCGATGCTGACCGTCGGGCGCAATGATGCGATCCTCTTTATGAATGATGCGGCGCGGCGTCTGGTGGGCGAGCGGTCGAAATCGTTGGACCGGGTGTTTTGCGAATTGCCGGTGCGGCGCGGGCGGATCAATGATGTGGCGACGGCGGACGGTGTTGTGCCGTGTTTGGTGACCGAGGTCGACGCCAGCGCAGGGCGACGCGAATTGATCCTCTTGCCGGGTGCCGACATAGAGCAGGACACAAGCAGCAGCGGCTGGAGCTTTATTGAAGAGCTGCCGGTGCCGTTGTTGAAGATCGCCCATAGCGGCGAAGTTCAGTTGTCGAACCGGCAGGCGCGGCAACTTTTGGGAATTCAAAGCTCTGACGGGATGCTGATGTCCAACCTGATGGAGGGGCTGGGCCGCTCGATCTCGGAATGGCTGCGCGAAGCCGCAGCAGGGCGCGGGTTGCAGCACAGCGAATTCTTGCGGGTGATCCGCGAGGACAAAGAGGTTTTTGTGCAGGTGACGTTAAAACGGATCACCGATGATGGCGAACCGGCCTTGATCGCGGTTCTGAATGATGCGACCGAATTGAAAACGCTCGAAGCGCAATTCGTCCAAAGCCAAAAGATGCAGGCGATCGGTCAATTGGCCGGCGGCGTTGCGCATGATTTCAACAATCTTTTGACCGCGATTTCCGGACATTGTGATTTGCTGTTGTTGCGCCATGATCAGGGCGATAGCGATTACGCAGATCTGGTGCAGATCAACCAGAATGCCAACCGGGCGGCGGCGCTTGTCGGGCAGCTATTGGCCTTCTCGCGCAAACAAACCTTGCGGCCTGAAACGCTTGATCTGCGCGATACCTTGTCGGACCTGACCCATTTGCTGAACCGTTTGGTGGGCGAACGCGTGACCCTGTCCCTCAGCCATGATCCGGTGTTGCCATCCATCCGTGCCGACAAACGCCAGCTTGAGCAGGTGCTGATGAACCTTGTGGTAAATGCCCGTGATGCGATGCCGGAGGGCGGAGAAATCCGCATCGAAACCGCATCGAAGCATTTTGAGACGCCGATGGACCGGGATCGCGCGGTGGTGCCGCCGGGTGAATATGTCTGTGTGAAGGTCATTGATGTCGGGGTCGGAATTCCCGCAGATAAGTTGCAAAAAGTGTTCGAACCTTTCTACACGACCAAACGCACGGGCGAGGGCACCGGATTGGGTCTGTCGACGGCCTACGGGATCATCAAACAAACCGGCGGGTTTATCTTTGCCGACAGCATACCGGGCGAGGGGACGACCTTTACCTTGTTGCTGCCGGTGAACGAAGAGCTGCCGGTGGCAGCGCCTGTGCCGAAGGTGGAGAAGGTGCAGCCCGAAGAGAATGAGGCCGCTGACGGTGTGGTCTTGTTGGTCGAGGACGAAGCCCCGGTGCGGGCCTTTGCGTCGCGCGCGTTGAAAATGCGCGGCTTTACAGTGCTGGAGGCGGATTCCGCCGAAGAGGCGCTCAAAGTGTTGGAAGAAGCCGATTTGCGCGTTGATGTCTTTGTAACCGATGTGGTGATGCCGGGGATGGATGGGCCGACGTGGGTGCGCGAGGCGCTCAAGATGCGCCCAGATGTGCGCGTGGTCTTTGTCTCTGGCTATGCCGAGGAAAGCTTTGGCGACAACCAGAAACGCATCGCCAATTCGGTGTTCCTTCCCAAACCGTTCTCGCTCAATGAGCTGACGGAAACCGTGCAACGCCAAATGGTGGTCGATCCGCGCGCAGCGTGATGCGCGCGTTTATGTGATGCTTTCCCAAAGTTCGAACTCTTCGGCGCATTTGCGGCGCAGCTTTTCCTCGACCTCGGGCGACAGGCTCAATGGCATGGCAGGCGAGACATTCTCGCGGGCCAATTCGATTTTTATCCCGAGGCGTTCTTCGAGAAACGTCAACAATCCCGATTGGTTCTCATAGCGGAACAGATGGTCCACCTTGGTGCCATTGGGTTGCGGTTTGACGAAATTGACCTGTGATCCAACATTGGCAAAGGCGGGGCGGCTGCCCTTGCAATAGGCCTGCACAAAGGCATCAAAACTCATGCCTGCGGTCGATGTCGGCTTCCCGGCAAGGAAGGGACGGTGGCGGTAGCGATACCAGCTGCCGAGCCAATCGATCGGTTCACGCACGACGGCCAGGGTCTCAATGTCGGGCGAGACGAATTTCTCCAACATCGGCCGGAAAAACCGGTTGTAGCGATAGACCGGCGCATGTTTCAGCTCGGGCGGGTCGCAGACATATTGCGAAGCAAAGGGGGACAGCGCGGTTTCATAGGCGGTTGTTCCGGTCTTTGGCATCGACAGGAACACCAGCTTTGCTTTGGAAAATATCAACATTTACCGGATCTTGCTCCCTGCGTGCGGCGCGTTCATTTGCTGTAAACTAACGGTTTGGCACGGCAAAAAATAGAGTGGAAGAAAAGATTTCGATTGAAATGTTCTCTTTTTGATCTCATATTGATCGAGAACAAGGCTGGAACATCATGCAAGATTGCCGCGCGCGGCTGGGTATGGAATAAGGAATAAACAGATATGGCAACGGCAGAGCTTTCAAAAATGGACAGCAAGAAACAAGCGGACAAGCAAAAGGCGCTCGACAGTGCGCTGGCGCAAATCGAACGCCAATTTGGCAAGGGGTCGATCATGAAGCTCGGGGATGGCAGCGCCTTGCCCGATATCGAAGCGACCTCGACCGGTTCTCTTGGCTTGGATATTGCCCTTGGGATTGGCGGATTGCCGAAAGGCCGGATTGTAGAGATCTATGGGCCCGAAAGCTCCGGGAAAACCACCTTGACGCTGCATTGCGTTGCCGAGGAGCAAAAAAAGGGCGGAGTTTGCGCCTTTGTCGATGCAGAACATGCATTGGACCCGCAATATGCCAAACGGGTTGGCGTCAATGTGGACGAGCTTTTGATCTCGCAACCTGATACGGGCGAGCAGGCCTTGGAGATCGTCGATACGTTGGTGCGGTCCGGCGCGGTGAGCATGGTCGTTGTCGATTCGGTCGCGGCCCTGACCCCGAAGAGCGAGTTGGAAGGCGAAATGGGCGATAGCTCGGTCGGCGTACATGCGCGTTTGATGAGCCAGGCCATGCGTAAGCTGACCGGCTCGATTAGCCGCTCCAATTGCATGGTGATTTTCATCAACCAGATTCGGATGAAAATTGGCGTGATGTTCGGAAGCCCCGAAACCACAACCGGCGGCAATGCGCTCAAGTTTTATTCATCCGTGCGGTTGGATATTCGCCGGATTGGTTCGCTCAAGGACCGCGATGAAGTGGTGGGCAACTCTACCCGCGTGAAAGTGGTGAAGAACAAAGTTGCGCCACCCTTCAAGCAGGTGGAATTTGATATCATGTATGGCGAAGGTATTTCGAAAACCGGCGAGCTTCTCGATCTTGGCGTTAAGGCGGGTGTCGTCGATAAATCCGGCAGTTGGTACTCCTATGGCGATGAGCGCATCGGACAAGGGCGCGAGAATGCCAAAGTGTTTTTGAAAGAAAACGGCCCGATGGCGATGGAGATCGAAGACAAGATCCGCGCGGCGCATGGGCTTGAGTTCGATATGGAGCATGAAGGCGGCGGCGACACTGGCAGTGATGGTGATGAGATGTTTGAATCCTGATCTAAACGTCATTGTTTTACATTAAGGCCGCCGCGTAAGGCGGCCTTAATCATGGCCGGTGCTTGTGCCGGTGATCCGGTAAACACTGTTGCAGTGGACATGCGGCGCGGGGGCAGATAAATCATCCCAAACGCTCGCATTTGCTGGAAAGTACCTCATGGCCTCGCTCAACGACATTCGCTCGACCTTCCTCGATTATTTTGCCCGTCAAGGGCATCAAATTGTGGACAGCTCGCCGCTTGTACCGCGCAATGATCCGACATTGATGTTCACCAACTCCGGCATGGTGCAGTTCAAAAACTGCTTTACCGGCGTTGAAAAGCGCGACTATGTGCGGGCGACGTCAGCCCAGAAATGTGTGCGCGCCGGGGGGAAGCATAACGACCTCGATAATGTCGGCTACACCGCGCGCCACCACACATTTTTTGAGATGCTCGGAAATTTCAGCTTTGGCGACTATTTCAAAACCGAAGCCATCCCGTTTGCATGGGAGCTTTTGACCAAAGATTTTGGCATTGATAAGAACCGTTTGCTCACCACGGTCTACCATACCGATGATGAAGCTTTCGAAATCTGGAAGAAACTCGGCGTGCCCGAAGACCGGATTATCCGCATCGCCACTTCGGATAATTTTTGGCAAATGGGGCCGACCGGTCCTTGCGGTCCTTGCTCCGAAATTTTCTATGACCACGGCGATCATATTTGGGGTGGTCCTCCCGGATCTGCGGATGAGGATGGCGACCGTTTTATTGAAATCTGGAACGTGGTTTTCATGCAAAACCAACAGTTCGAGGATGGCTCGATGCGGGCACTCGACATGCAATCCATTGATACCGGCATGGGGTTGGAACGGATTGGTGCGCTGCTTCAGGGCAAACATGACAATTACGATACCGATCTGATGCGTGCTCTCATCGAAGCCTCGGCACATGTCACCAGCCAAGATCCCGATGGCCCCGGGAATGTGCATCATCGCGTGATTGCGGATCATCTCCGGTCGACCTCTTTCTTGATTGCTGACGGGGTGATGCCGTCGAATGAAGGGCGCGGTTATGTGCTGCGCCGGATTATGCGCCGCGCCATGCGTCATGCGCATTTGCTTGGTGCAAAAGATCCGGTGATGCACCGTTTGGTGCCGGCTTTGGTCAACCAGATGGGTGGGCATTATACGGAATTGCGCCAGGCGCAGAGCCTGATTGAAGAGACATTGAAGCTGGAAGAAACCCGTTTCAAACAAACGCTTGATCGTGGTTTGCGACTGCTCGATGATGAATTGTCGGACCTGGCGGAAGGCGCGGCTTTGCCGGGGGCCGCAGCGTTTAAACTCTATGACACCTACGGATTTCCGCTTGATCTGACACAGGATGCATTGCGTGAAAAAGGCCGCGAGGTGGACACCGAAGGGTTTGACGCCGCGATGGAAGAGCAACGTGCCAAGGCGCGCGCGGCTTGGTCGGGCTCGGGCGAGGCGGCGGATGCCGAGATTTGGTTCGATATTGCGCGCGAATCCGGCACCACCGAATTCCTCGGATATGACACGGAAAGCGCGGAAGGGCAGATTGTGGCGCTGGTCAAAGAGGGGGCCGCAGTGCCCTCGGCCAAAGTCGGCGAGACGGTGCAAATCGCCGTGAACCAAACGCCGTTTTATGCAGAAAGCGGTGGGCAGGTTGGTGATACCGGCGTGCTTCGCACCGACACGGGCGTGGCAAAAATCACCGACACCCGTAAATCGGCGGATGTGTTTATCCATTTTGCCGAAGTGGTCGAGGGGGAGATTGCCAAAGGCGAAGGCGCGCGGTTGCTGGTTGACCACGAGCGGCGCAGCGCCATCCGTGCCAACCATTCGGCGACGCATTTGCTTCATGAGGCATTGCGCGAAACGCTCGGCACCCACGTGGCGCAGCGCGGATCGCTCAATGCAGAGGATCGCTTGCGCTTTGATTTCTCCCATAACGCTCCGGTCAGCGAGGCAGAATTGATTAAGATCGGCGCGGATGTGAACGACTATATCCGCCAGAACACCGCCGTCGAAACCCGTATCATGACGCCGGATGATGCGCGCGAATTGGGCGCACAGGCTTTGTTCGGCGAGAAATACGGCGACGAAGTGCGCGTCGTATCGATGGGCCGCGCCAATACCGGTAAGGGTTTGGACGGAAGCACCTATTCCCTCGAGCTTTGTGGCGGCACCCATGTCAAGCAAACCGGTGATATCGGACTTTGTGTGATCATTGCCGAAGGCGCCTCAAGCGCAGGCGTGCGGCGGATCGAAGCGTTGACCGGGCAGGCGGCCTTTGCCTATCTTCAAGATGAAACCGCCCGGATCACGGCATTGTCAGGAATGCTCAAAACCCAACCGGCAATGATTGTCGAGCGGGTGCAGGGATTGCTCGACGAGCGCAAGGCACTCAGCAATGAGGTTGCGCAGTTGCGCCGTGAATTGGCGATGGCGGGCGGATCGGATGCCGAAGTCAAAGAGATCAGCGGCACGAAATTTATGGCGCAGGTGCTTCAAGGCGTGACGGGCAAAGATCTGCCCGCGCTGATTGCGGAACATAAGGCCAAGCTCGGCTCGGGCGCGGTTTTGTTGATCGCGGATGGCGATAAGGTGGCCGTTGCCGCCGGCGTGACCGATGATTTGACCGACCGTTTGTCGGCGGTGGCGATGGTGCAGGCGGCTGTGCCGGAACTTGGCGGGAAGGGCGGCGGTGGCCGCCCCGATATGGCCCAAGGCGGCGCGAAAGATGCCAGCAACGCAGAAGCGGCGATTGCCGCTGTCGAAGCTCTGATCAAAGGATAGATAGATGACCGCACTCTGGATTGCCCATGTCACGGTGACAGACCCCGAAGCCTATGCCAAATACGCCGCATTGGCCGGCCCCGCGATTGCGGCGCATGGCGGCGCATTTATGGCCCGTGGCGGGCGGTTCGTGCAGCTTGAAGGTAAGGAACGCGCGCGCAATGTTGTGGCGCGGTTCCCATCGATCGAGGATGCGGAAAAATGTTACCATTCCGAGGCCTATCAAGAGGCGTTAAGCCATGCGCGCGGTGCATCTGAACGCGAATTGATGGTCGTCGAGATCGACGAATAAGCCTTTTCACCATTGATGTGGAAATGCAAAACGGGGGCCGATTGGCCCCCGTTTTTATGGGTTTCACCGGATTTTACTGACCGGAGAGTTTGGCGTTCCGCTTGCGCTCGTGCGGGTCGAGATAGCGTTTGCGCATCCGGATCGAATTCGGCGTCACTTCGACCAATTCGTCATTGTCGATATAGGCAATCGCCTCTTCCAAAGAGAGGGTCACAGGCGTGGTCAAACGGACCGCTTCGTCGGTGCCGGAGGCCCGCACGTTGGTCAGCTTCTTGCCTTTGAGCGGGTTCACTTCGAGATCGTTTTCACGGCTGTGTTCGCCGATGATCATGCCGGTGTAAACGTCGGCCTGCGCACCGATGAACATTTTGCCGCGATCTTCGAGGTTCCACAATGCGTAGGCGACCGATTGGCCGTTTTCCATCGAAATCAGAACACCGGCACGGCGTCCGGGGATCGGACCTTTGTGCGGGGCCCAGGAATGGAACACGCGGTTGAGAACGCCGGTGCCGCGGGTGTCGGTCAGAAACTCGCCATGATAGCCGATCAATCCGCGCGACGGCACATGGGCGACGATGCGGGTTTTACCGGCGTTTTGCTTCATCTCGACCAGATCGCCTTTGCGCGGTCCGGTGAGTTTTTCAATCACGGCGCCGGAGTATTCATCATCCACATCGACGGTGACTTCTTCGACCGGCTCAAGGCGTTCGCCATTCTCGCCTTCTTGGAAGAGAACCTGCGGGCGCGAGATCGACAATTCGAATCCTTCGCGGCGCATGTTTTCGATCAAAACACCCATTTGCAATTCGCCGCGGCCCGCAACTTCGAAGGCCTCGCCGCCGGGCGTGTCGGAGATTTTGATCGCAACGTTGGATTCAGCTTCCTTCATCAACCGGTCACGGATGACACGGGACTGGACCTTTTTGCCATCGCGGCCTGCAAGGGGGCTGTCGTTGATGCCAAAGGTCACCGTGATGGTGGGCGGATCAATCGGTTGCGCCGGCAAAGGTTCGTTCACCGAAGGATCCAGAAGGCTGTCGGCGACGGTGGCTTTGGTCATGCCCGCGATCGAGACAATGTCGCCGGCTTCGGCGACATCAATCGGTTGCTGCGACAGACCGCGGAAGGCCAGAATTTTCGTGGCGCGGAAGGTTTCGATCAAGGTGCCATCGCGGCTGACGGCTTTGAGGCTGTCGCCGGCTTTGAGCGTGCCGCTTTCGACACGGCCTGTGAGCAGGCGCCCGATGAACGGATCGGCACCCAAAGTGGTCGCGAGCATAGTAAAGGGCTCGTCCCGGCGCGACAATTGCGCAGGCGCGGGCACATGTTTGAGCACCATTTCGAACAGGGCGGTCAAATCCTTGCGCGGTCCGTCGAGTTCCATATCGGCCCAACCATTGCGGCCCGAGGCATACATATGCGGGAAGTCAAGTTGATCGTCATTGGCACCCAGCGAGGCGAACAAATCAAAGCATTCGTCAAGCGCGCGGTCGGGCTCGGCGTCGGGCTTGTCAACTTTGTTCAGCACAACGATCGGGCGCAGACCAAGCGCAAGCGCCTTGGATGTCACGAATTTGGTTTGTGGCATCGGGCCTTCGGCGGCATCCACCAAGAGGACAACGCCGTCCACCATCGACAAAATGCGCTCCACTTCGCCGCCGAAATCGGCGTGGCCGGGGGTGTCGACGATGTTGATGCGGTGGCCGCCCCATTCGACCGACGTGGCTTTGGCCAGAATGGTGATCCCGCGCTCGCGCTCGAGGTCATTGCTGTCCATCGCACGTTCGGTCGTGGCTTGGTTTTCGCGGTAAACACCGGATTGTTTCAAAAGTTCGTCCACAAGCGTGGTTTTGCCGTGGTCAACGTGGGCGATAATGGCGATATTGCGCAGGTCCATGGGGGTCCCTTTGGTTGTTCGTTCAGCCGCCTATACTGCATCCGCAGAAAAAACCAGAGGGAAAGCCGCGAAACCGTGCGATTTCACGCCGCGTGCTTAAGATGGCCCCTGATCTTGCCCAGATGGGCGACGGACGGCGTATAGAGCATGGTTGGCCCGAGGGCGCGCAAATCGGCCCCTGCACCCAGTTTGAAGCGGGCCAACCCGGCGGCAGCATCGGTGTCCACCGACCCGAGGTCAAATCGTAGCACACCCTTGCGCGCCAGCCAATTGGAGGCTTGCCAGAGCAGCAGATTATGCGCCGAGACCGATCTTCCCGCGTTGCTGCTCCATCCGATGTGGTAACTGGCGGCTGCGCCGTGGCGCAAGATCAACATGGCGGCAATCACCTCGCCGCGGTTTTCAGCCAAAAACAGACGGGTTTGATCGTTGGGATATTGCGCCGCAAAGGCGGCGGGCAGGGCACGGTAACCTTTGACACCCTGTTGCACGGTCTCTGCCGCCAAAAGCCACCCGTCTTGCGCAGGGTTCAAGGGGCGGTGGGCGACATGCAAAGCTTGCGTTTGGGCATGGCGCAGCCGGTTGCGCCATTTGCCGTGTTGCGCGGCGAGGCGGGTGTCTTGATCGCCGGAAAGGTCGATCTCCGCGACATATTGCGGCGTGATGACAGGCAGATACCCGATGCGGGCCAGATGATCCGCGCCAGCCGCATCCTCGGCATTGGCAAGCCAGATCCGCGAAGGCACGCCCGCCGCGCGCAGCGAGGAGCGCAGGGCGCGCAGGGCTTGATGTTTCACGCTTTCAGGCACCGCATCGCACCACAGTGGCCCGCGCGGCAGATAGGCAACGGGACCAAGCACCGGCAGATGCCGCAACAACAGTTGTGCCCGCCCGACCACGCGGCCACCGTGATGGATCAACGCCGCGCGCATATCGTGAACGCTTGCGCTCGAGGACTGGGTCAGCGCGGCGGCATAGGCGGGATGTTGTTGCAGCGGCGCCAGCTCTGCGCCCGCAGGCAGAGGGCATCGACGGGCAGGGTGCCAGTCAATGTCAAATTTATGGTCAGATCGGGTGTTAGCAGCGTCGGCGGCACGATGGGACATGGGCCGAGTTAAGCCTTTGAAAACCTAAAACGTGGTTAATGCGGATATGAAACGCCAGTCTTCCACTGCAGTTTTCGGGAAAACCGCCCCCGGACCGCGCCCGACCCTATGGGCGGCGCTGCTGTTGGCGTGCCTGCTGTCGGTGCCCTTTGCCTTGGCGGCGTTGGTTTCATTGGTGGTGTAATCAATACAAAAGAACCGCCCAATGGCGGGACGGTTCTTTGCAAGGTGTCGGTCGCGGCGCTTGGCCATTTTGGCGCGGGGCCAGAGGTTTTAGAACGGGATTTCGTCGTCGATGTCGCGCGAGGGCGCGCCGCCGCCGAAATCACCGCCCGAGCTGCTGCTCGATCCGCCATAATCGCCGCCCGAGGAGGGGCCACCATAATTGCCGCCTTGGCCGCCACTGTTGTCATTGCGCCCGTCGAGCATGGTCAATACGCCGTCGAAACCTTGCAGTACCACTTCGGTGGAATAGCGATCCGCGCCGGATTGATCCTGCCATTTGCGGGTTTGCAATTTGCCTTCGATGTAGACTTTCGAGCCTTTGCGCAGATATTGCTCGGCGATCCGAACGAGACCCTCTTGGAAAATCGCCACCGAATGCCATTCGGTGCGTTCCTTGCGCTCGCCGGTGTTTTTGTCTTTCCAGGTCTCGGAGGTCGCAATGCGCAGATTGCAAACCTTGCCGCCGTTGCTGAATGTGCGCACCTCGGGATCACGCCCCAAATTGCCGATGAGAATTACTTTGTTAACCGAACCGGCCATGCGTGAGCCTCCCGCAGAATCTTGTCTCTCTTGAAGGGTAAGTTACACCATCTTGGGGGGCGGGCGGCAATGGGCAATTTCAGGGAGCAATTCCCGGCGCGGTGCAGGCAGCGGGGCGAATCATGGCGCGCGGGGTCGCTGGCCGTCGGGGATATACGGTGAAATTCGCATGGAATGGGCGAATTTTTGCGTAATACGCCGCCTGTGGGGTTAAATTCTCCCTCCAAGGGTTCAAAACCGGCGCGCGGGCGCGTAGCTTAGCGCCGTGGAGCAGACCCCGCAGGGACAGCGGGTGCTTTGCGTGAGGGATTAGGGACAAAGATAATGCGTAAACCGGCCTTTGGCTTGGCGGTTCTGGTGATCGGAACGGCAGCATCACTTACGGGACCGCGTGCGGTCCATGCCGATATGTTCTCGACCCGGTCCAGCACGCATCTGTTTTCCAAGCAAACGCGGGTGCTCGACAGTCGGGCCTCGAAGCAATACGCGAATTCTGTTCGGCTGCAGCCCAAAAGCGTCGCGATCCCAAGCAAATACGGCGCGCCGACGTATCGCGGCAAATACAAAGGTCCGCTGTTGAATGTGGCGCGGGATGCGGCGCGCAAACACGGCGTGCCAGAGGATTTGTTCTTGCGTCTGGTGCAGCAAGAATCAGGGTGGAAGGTCCGGGCGCGGTCGCACAAGGGGGCCGTGGGTTTGGCGCAATTGATGCCCGGCACGGCTGCTGTATTGGGGGTCAATCCGCATGATCCGCAGCAAAACCTCGAAGGCGGTGCGCGTTATCTGAAGATGCAATATCGCAAGTTCGGTTCGTGGCGTTTGGCTTTGGCGGCCTATAATGCCGGACCGGGCGCGGTGGAGAAATACGGCGGCGTGCCTCCCTACCGTGAGACGCAACTCTATGTGCGCAAAATCTGGGGCAGCTGACCTCACTATTTTCTTTTAAAGTAACATCTTGCGGCGCATTATTAAGGTGATGCGCGGCTGCGGTCTTGTGCGAATTTGCGCAGGGCGCTCGGCGTGCGGCTGGTGTGATGTTGCACGAAACGGGTAAAATAGGCCGCGCTGCCAAAGCCCAATTCGGCCGCGATGGTTTGGATCGGCAGGGCGCCGCGCTCTAACCGTTCGCGGGCGGCATGTAGGGTCGCCTCGGTGATCAGGTCGGCGGCGGTTTGTCCGGTCACCTGTTTGCAGCTGCGGGTCAAATGGGTCGGTGTGACGCCAAGTGCGGCGGCATAATCGGCCATGGGTTTGCCCGATTGGTAGTCGCGGGCCACAAGCGCGGTAAAGGCGCGGGTCAGACGTTCGGCCGCGTTCTGACGCGGGACGTCTTCTTCGGCCAAAAGCGCACGGCGCAGCCAGACCGAAAGCAGGGCGCCTTGGGCCAGCATGGCTTCTCCGACGAAGGGGCGCGCGGCATTTTGTTCGCGGGTCATCGCATCGAGAATGGCGGTCAGCTCGCCTTGGGTCTGGGCGTCGCGCAGACGTAGGATCATCGGTTCATCCGGCAAGGCGACGCCGCATTTTGTCGGGATTTCCACCGCCTGTGCGAATCCTTGTTTGCCGAAATCAATCGACATCAAGGTGCCGGCGGGGATCACCAACAGGTTATGGGCGCCGAGGCCGCGGCGCAGCCCGCCAAGGGTGCAAATACCTTGACCGCGCGTGGTCCAGATCAGCAAATGCGCCGCGCGGGCATGATGCAATTCAAGCCGCCACGGCGCGCCGGCGGTCAGCTGCGCAAGGCTGTGGACCTTTGGCACCGGTAAACGGGCCTGATCGGGGTCGGCGTAGGGAATGTTACTTGGCACGGCGCGACTCTCATGGTTTGCTTTGCCTTTGTTTAAACCGAAATTGCGCCGGAATTGAGAGCAAAATTGTGCCAAAAGATCAATTGTCAGCGAAATCCGGCCTGTAGCGGTGCCAATCGGCCATTTTTGACCGAAACCATGTCCTTTGCCGCTTGGCGAATTGGCGTGTGGCGATTGTTGCGGCCTCCTGCGCCGCATTGAGCGAAATTTCGCCGCGCAGATGGGCGATCAGCTCTGGCGCGCCGATGGCTTTGGCCGAAGGGCGCTCGATATCCCATGTGTCGAGGTTGGCGCGGGCCTCGTCCAAGGCGCCCTGTTCCAACATTGCCTCAAAACGCCGGGCGATGCGGGCATTGAGCCAATCCTTATCCACATCAAACAGCACCGGCACGCAGCGGTCCAACGGCAGGAGCGGCGGCGGCGTGGCATCTTGCCAATCGGCAAACCCGCGACCGGTGTTTTGTAATACCTCCCACGCGCGTTGCACCCGCATTGGATTTTGCACGTCGATCCGCGCACGGGTGGCTGCGTCCAATTCGTCCAGCATCGGATCGAGACCTTCGGCGCGAATGCGGGCATTGGCCTTACTGCGCAGGGCGTCGGGGGTTTGCGGGATGTCCACAAGGCCGCGGGTCAGGGCGGTGAAGTATAGCCCCGTGCCGCCGGTGATGATCAATCTCTGACCGCCTTCCAGCAATGGCGCCAGATCCCGCAACCAATGGCCAACCGAATAGGGCGCATCATATGCGACATGACCGTAAAGCGCATGGGGTGCGGCGGCTTCTTCCTCTGGTGAGGGGCGCGCCGAGAGCACCCGCCAATTGTCATAAACTTGCAAAGCATCGGCATTGACGACGATGCCGCCGTGCCGCGCCGCGATTTGGAGCGCGAGGGCAGATTTGCCAGAGGCGGTCGGCCCGGCAATCAACACATGATCATGGGCAGAGATGGCGGAAAGGGGATCGAATGCGGTGCTCATGGTGCTTCTTTACTGCGCCTTTGTCGGGTTTTCGAGGGGCATGAGCATGCTGCGTGCCCGAAGCGACAATCGCGCATTGAACCTGCCGCCGATTTGCGACATTTTGCGGGCCAATACGATCCCGCCTCAGACTTGCTTTAGGAGCGCCGCGATGTCCTCGACTGACACCCCCATCCCCACCACAAAATTCAAACGTGTGATGTTGAAAATCTCTGGTGAGGCCTTGATGGGCGATCAGGGGTTTGGATTGCATCCCCCCACGGTCGAGCGGATCGCACGCGAAGTGCAAACCGTGCAACAGATGGGGGTCGAGATTTGCATGGTGATTGGCGGCGGCAATATTTTCCGCGGTCTGCAAGGGTCGGCACAGGGGATGGAACGCACCACCGCCGATTATATGGGGATGCTCGCCACGGTGATGAACGCGCTTGCGATGCAATCGGCGCTTGAAGAATTGGGTATTCATACGCGGGTGATTTCGGCCATCACAATGAATGAGGTGGCTGAGCCCTATATTCGCCGCCGCGCCGTGCGCCATTTGGAAAAAAAGCGGGTGTGCATTTTTGCCGCCGGCACCGGAAACCCTTACTTCACCACCGACACCGCCGCGACATTGCGCGCCAATGAAATGGCGTGCGAGGCGATTTTCAAAGGCACCAAGGTCAACGGTGTCTACGACAAGGATCCGGTGAAATTTGCGGATGCCAAACGCTATGAGAAGGTCAGCTATGACGAGGTCCTGGCCGGACATCTGGGCGTTATGGATGCCAGCGCCATTGCTTTGGCGCGCGACAACTCCCTGCCGATCATCGTGTTTTCCCTCGACGAGCCGGGCGGATTTCGCGGCATTCTGTCGGGGCAAGGCACCTATACAACCGTGGGTGATTGACGTTATTGTAGCGCAACAAAGAGCATAGGGCGGCCCGCCACGCGCGGCGCGCCGATAAGCCACGAGAAGGACGATAAGAAGATGGCTGATGAAGAATTTATGATTGATACCGATGATTTGACCCGTCGCATGGATGGGGCAATGTCTGCTTTGAAGACCGAGTTTGCCTCCTTGCGCACAGGCCGCGCGTCGGCCTCGATGTTGGAGCCGGTGATGGTCGAGGCCTACGGACAAAAAACGCCGATCAATCAGGTTGGGACCGTCAACGTGCCCGAACCGCGTATGGTCACGGTCAATGTGTGGGATAAGTCTATGGTGCAAGCCGTTGAAAAAGCCATTATGAACAGCGGCTTGGGGATCAATCCTCAGACGAACGGCACAATTGTGATGTTGCCGATTCCGGAACTCAACGAAGAGCGCCGCCGCGATTTGACCCGCGTTGCCGCGCAATATGCCGAACACGCCCGGGTGTCGGTGCGCAATATCCGCCGCGACGGTATGGATCAGATCAAGAAAGCCAAAAACGATGGCATGTCCGAAGATGATCAAAAGATCTGGGAAAGCGAAGTGCAGGATTTGACCGATAAATATATCAAGGCGGTTGATGCGGCATTGGAGCATAAACAAGAAGAGATCATGCAGGTTTAAGGCGCGGATGAGGAGCGGGCGATGGCCGTGACGGACGAAAAACGCCTAAGCGCGCCGGATGCCGTCCAAAACGGCCCGCGCCATGTTGCGATCATCATGGATGGCAATGGTCGTTGGGCACAACGGCGTGGGCGGCCGCGCCTGTTTGGTCACCATGCCGGTGCCAAACGTGTGCGCGAGGTTGTCGAGGCCTGTCCAGATCTGGGCGTCAAGTACGTGACGATTTTCGCCTTTTCCACCGAGAACTGGAAACGCACGCAGGTCGAGGTTGCGGGGCTGATGAGCCTGTTCCGCCGTTATATCACCAAAGAAGCACGAGCCCTGGCCGACGAGGGCGTGCGGGTGCGGTTCATCGGTGATCGGGTGCGTTTGGATCGCAAGTTGGTCCTGTTGATGGACGAGCTTGAAGAAATGACCTCAGGCAATGATCGCGTGCATCTGACTATCGCGCTGAATTATGGCAGCCGCGACGAGGTGGCGCGGGCGACGAAACGCTTGGCGCAAGATGTGGCGGCGGGGAAACTCGATCCCGAAAAAGTGGATGAGGAAACGCTGCCAAAGTATTTGGATACTTGCGTTTTACCTGATCCTGACCTTGTGATCCGCACCTCCGGTGAAGCGCGGATATCGAATTTTCTGCTCTGGCAATCGGCCTATGCGGAATACGAGTTTATCGAAACCCTCTGGCCGGATTTTACTGCTGCGGAACTGGCGCGGTTGGTAAAGGATTATGGCAAACGCGACCGTCGGTTTGGCGCGGTCAAACTGTGATGTGAGGCGCGATGAGTAGCACATCGAATTGGAGCGATCTGGTTGCGCGGGCGGTGTCCGGTGTGGCGATGGTTGCCGTCGGGCTGGGCGCGATTGTGGCGGGGGGGCTGTGGTTCGCGGCCTTGATTGCTGTGGTTTGCGGCGTGATGATTTGGGAATTGGTGCGGATGCTGCATCCGGCGGCGCATAGTGCGGCGCTGCAGCTTGGCTTTGCGGGCGGCGCGGCCGTTTTGGCGGCACTGTATTTGCCGGGCGGCTTGGCCTTGCCGCTACTTTTGGCGCCGGTGATGGCCGGCATTGCTTTGCTCAAACACAATCGCGCGCTCTATCTGGTGTTTGCGGCCATGATCGTTTTGGCCAGTTTCGGCATGGGTAAATTGCGGGGCGATTGGGGGATGGAGTGGCTGTTGTGGCTGGTGGTCACTGTCGTGGTCACGGATGTCCTCGGTTATTTTGCGGGCCGTTTTATCGGCGGTCCGAAATTCTGGCCGCGGGTCAGCCCCAAGAAAACATGGTCCGGCACCGTGGCCGGATGGATCGGCGCGGGGATTGTCGGGGGGATTTGCATGATCGTGCTGGGCGCGAATGTGCAGATCATCGGCGTGTCTGTGGCGGTGTCGATGGCGTCGCAAATTGGCGATATTTCCGAGAGCGCGGTAAAGCGTAAAATGGGTGTCAAGGATAGTTCGAACCTGATCCCGGGGCACGGAGGGTTGATGGACCGGTTTGACGGCATGCTCGGTGCGGCGCTGTTTGTGTTGATCGCGGGGCAATTGATTGCTTTCCCGCCGGGGATCGGCTGATCCATGCGCAGGGTTTCTATTTTTGGTGCGACCGGCTCAATCGGGCAAAGCACGATTGATCTGATCGCACGCGCGCCGCAAGACTATGATGTGGTGGCCCTGACCGGCGGTCAGAACATCGCGCAGCTCGCGGCAGATGCGGTGCGGCTAGGGGCGCAGGTGGCGGTCACGGCGGATGAAAACCGCCTTGATGATTTGCGCGCCGCGCTTGGCCAAAGCGGCGTCAAGGCGGCCGCCGGACGGGCGGCTTTGCTTGAGGCGGCGGCCATGCCGGCCGATTGGGTGATGTCTGCGATTGTCGGCGCGGCGGGGCTTGCGCCGGGTTTAATCGCCTTGCAGGGCGGTGCCACCTTGGCTTTGGCCAATAAGGAATCGCTGGTGACGGCGGGGCCATTGTTGATGGCGACGGCACGGGCGTCCGGCGCGCGGATTTTGCCGGTGGACAGCGAGCATTCAGCAATTTTCCAAGCGCTGGTGGGCGAAGAGATCTCGGCCGTCGAGCGGATCATCATCACCGCATCGGGCGGCGCATTTCGTGATTGGCCGATGGAAAAATTGGCCCATGCCACACCGGCAGAGGCCGCGACCCATCCCAATTGGGACATGGGGCAACGCATCACGATCGATAGCGCATCTATGTTTAATAAGGCGCTAGAAGTCATTGAAACAAAAGAGTATTTCGATATACGCGCAGAGCAAATCGAAGTTCTGGTGCACCCGCAATCCATGGTGCATGCTTTGGTCGGGTTCAATGACGGGGCGTTGATGGCGCATCTGGGCGCGCCGGACATGCGTCATGCGATCGGGTATGCGCTGCATTATCCGCAGCGCCGCGATCTGCCGGTCGAGCGGCTCGATCTGGCGGCGCTTGGTACGTTGGAGTTTCGTGCGCCTGATGAGGCGCGGTATCCTGCGTTGCGGCTTGCACGCGAGGTCATGGCGGCGGGCGGATTGTCAGGGGCGGTGTTCAACGCGGCCAAAGAACGCGCGCTAGACGGGTTCATCGCCGGGCGGATCGGGTTTTTGCAAATGGCCGATGTGGTTGAGGCGGCGCTCGCGCAAATGTCATCGGACGGATGCCATATTGATGCCGAGATTACCCTAGATAACGTTCATAAAACCGACCAGATTGCGCGCGAGACGGCGGATAAAATCATGGCGCGGATGGGGTAAGCCCCGCCAAAGCGCCCAAAAGAAACGCCCAAAAGGGCATTAGAGCAGAGGAACACGCATAATGCTGGAGATTATTCCGCAGTTCGGCGGCCTGTTGGGAACCCTCGCGGCCTTTGTCGTGGCGCTTTCGGTGATCGTGGCGATCCACGAATACGGGCATTACATTATCGGGCGTCTGTCGGGGATCAAAGCAGAGGTGTTCAGCCTTGGCTTCGGGCCGGTGATCTATTCGCGCATGGATAAACGCGGCACGAAATGGCAATTCGCACTTTTGCCTTTTGGCGGCTACGTGAAGTTTTTGGGCGATGCCAATGCGGCGTCGGGCAAAGACGGCGAGGCGATGGAAGAAATGCCCGAAGAGATGTTGCGCCACACTATGCATGGCGCACCTTTGTGGGCGCGGGCGGCGACGGTTGTGGCGGGGCCGCTATTTAACTTCATGTTGTCGATTGCGGTGTTTGCCGTGGTGATTGCCCTGCGTGGGCAGGTGTCCGAACCCTTGACCGTGGGTGAAATGCGCCCGACGGGTCCGGCGGTTGTTGAATTGATGCCCGGCGACGAGATTTTGCAGATTGAGGGCATGGACGTGCCGTCCTTCGAGGATGCGTCGGGGTTTGACGCGTTGGCCGAGGCGCTGCCGCAGCAACCTGTTCTGGATTACACGGTGTTGCGCGAGGGCCGTGAAATGGTCGTGGACGGGCCGTTCCTTTATCCGCCGATTGTCACGCAACTGTCGCCCAAATCCGCCGCCTATGAAATCGACATGAAGGTCGGGGATGTGGTCACCGCCATCGACGGCACGCCGATTGCCGCCTTTGCACAGTTGAAAACCGCCGTTGAAGCCTCCGAAGGGGCGCCTTTGGATCTCGAAGTGTGGCGCGATGGGCAGATGCTTGATTTCGTGCTGACCCCGCGCGCCACGGATGAGCCGCAAGAGGGCGGCAGTTTCGCGACCAATTGGCGGATCGGGATCGCGGGCGGTTTTGCCTTTGAACCGGCGACCGAGCCTTTGGGCATCGGTCAATCGGTTTGGGCCGGCGTAAACCAAACCGGTGCGATCATGCGCGGTTCGGTGTCGGGACTATGGCATATGATCACCGGCAAAATCAGCAGCTGCAACATGGCGGGGCCGATTTCGATTGCGCAAATTTCCAAGGCGCAAGCCAGCCAAGGTATCGAGAGCTTTGTTTGGTTCATTGCGGTTTTGTCGACGGCGGTGGGTCTTTTGAACCTCTTCCCGATTCCGATGCTGGATGGGGGGCATTTGGTGTTTTACGCTTATGAAGCCGTCGCGGGGCGTCCACCGAATGAAAAAGTCATGCAGGTGTTGATGGCGATCGGCATGACGATTGTGTTGTCGCTGATGTTGTTTGCACTGTTCAATGATCTGACCTGCTAAGGCGCTCGGGCTTAAATAAGCCAATAAATTCAATCGCGGCGTGCGGGGCAACCTGCGCGCCGCCATGCTTTTGCCGTATTTGCGCCCTGATCGCGGCATAATGACGTGCGATTTATCGCGCATTGGCGGCAGATGCGCCGCAGACCTGTCAAAGCGCCAAGGGGCTGTTGAGATGCAAACCATTACGCAAGGGTATCGCGGGCTGAGCCTGTTGTTCTCGATCAATTGGGACCGGATTCTTTATATCGCGACCATTGTGGTGGCGTTGATGGCCGGTGCGTTTGTCGGCTCGATCGGCGTGAACTGACGCCGGCGCGGGGCGTTTTTCCCTTCGGCATGATGCCTGTGTGCCACAAATTGTAATGAACCCAACCCCTTGTGAGGCGCCCATTGGGCGCCACTCTATTTTGCGGTTTTGACAAGGCTGTGCTATAGGGATAGCAAGGTGCAAAATGGCACGTCAGACTGGGTTGACACATGACCAATAATATTGAGAACGGGCGTCAAAAACCCGTCGGGCAAAATGCAACACTCCGGCTTTTGAGCACGGCAGCTTTCCTAACGATTGCAACAGCTTCGGGCATTGCGCCGCAGGCCGCCTATGCGCAAAGCTACAGGTTTTCCAACGTTTCGATCGATGGCAATCAACGCGTGGATGCCAGCACGATCCTGTCCTATGCAGGAATCGGCAAGGGGCAAACCATCTCTGCTGGTGAGTTGAACGCCGCTTATCAACGGATTTTGGGTTCGGGATTATTTGAAAGCGTCGAGATTTCGCCGCGCGGCAATACGTTGAATATCGCGGTGAAAGAATATCCGACGATCAACCGCATCAGCTTTGAGGGCAATCGCCGGATCAAGGATGAGGTTCTCGAGCAGGTGATTCAATCGCGTTCGCGCCTTGTGTTCAGCCCTACCACCGCCGAACGCGATACCGCCGCGCTGAGCGAAGCCTATGCCAATGAGGGCCGTGTGTCGGCCCGCGTGACCCCGCGTATCATCCGCCGCAGCGACAACCGTGTCGATTTGGTGTTTGAAATCTTCGAAGGTGGCGTGACCGAAATTTCGCGTCTTGGTTTTGTCGGAAACCGCGCCTTTTCCGACAGCCGCCTGCGCCGTGTGCTGAGCACCAAGCAAGCCGGTCTGTTGCGGCTTTTGATCAAACGGGACACGGTGGTCGAAGACCGGATCGAGTTTGATAAACAGGTTTTGCGCGATTTTTATCTGTCGCGCGGTTATGTTGATTTTCGCACGACCTCGGTGAATGCCGAGCTGGCGCGCGAACGTGACGGCTATTTCGTGACATTCAATGTGCAAGAGGGACAACAATTCCGTCTTGGCGAGATCACCACCGTATCGGAAATGAGCGATGCAGACGCGGATGATTTCGACGCGATTTTGAAGATTAAAACCGGGCAGGTGTATTCGCCGGTGGATATCGAAAATTCGATTGTGCGGATGGAACGGCTCGCGGTGCAAAAGGGCATTGATTTCATGCGCATCGAACCGCGCGTGACCCGCAACGAACGCGATCTGACATTGGATATCGAATTTGTCCTGTCCAAAGGCCCGCGGGTTTTTGTCGAACGGATCGATATCGAAGGCAACGCCACGACATTGGATCAAGTGGTCCGCCGCCAATTCCGTATCGTCGAGGGCGATCCCTTCAATCCGCGTGAAATTCGTGAAAGCGCCGAGCGGGTCCGCAGCTTGGGGTATTTCGCCAATGCCGATGTGAACGCCCGCGAGGGGTCCAGCCCCGATAAAGTCGTGGTCGATGTGAACGTCGAGGAGAAAACCACCGGCTCGCTGTCCTTTGGCGGCACCTATAGCACCAATGGCGGCCTTGGGCTTGTGGTAAGCTTTAAAGAAAGCAACTTCTTGGGGCGTGGGCAGCAGCTTGGCTTTACCGTCGCGGGCACTGATGCGGATACCGATTACAGCTTCTCCTTCGCGGAACCGGCATTTTTGGGCCGGGATTTGCGGTTTGATATTTCCGCCGGTCTTTCCAGTACGGACAATCAATACGCGCTGTATGATACCGAAATCGGGAGTTTTCAAACCGGCATTACATTCCCGGTCAGCGAGATGGGCAGCCTGCGGATGCATTATTTCGCCAAATCGACCGATATGAGCTATGATGCGACCTCTAATCTGGGATCGATCTTGCGGGCTGAAGCGGATCAAGGCGGCCTGATCTCCAGCGGTATCGGCTATCAGTATTCCTACGAGAGCCGCCGTCGCGGGTTGAACCCGAATGCCGGGGTTTCCTTTGTCTTCGGTCAGGAATTGGCCGGTCTGGGCGGTGATGTGCAATTTATCCGGTCCACAGCCAAGGCCGTGGCGCAAACCACTGTCTTCAACGACGAAGTGACATTGCGCGCGTCGATCGAAGGTGGCGCCTTGAGCTTTTCTGGATCCGATGCCAGCCGAGTGACCGACCGTTTCGGTTTTGGCGGTGCGATCATGCGCGGGTTTGATCCCGATGGTATTGGTCCGCGTCAATATGACGGTGCCGGGGTCGACGATGCCTTGGGCGGGAATATGTTTGCCGTGGCACGGTTCGAAGCTGAATTCCCTCTGGGCATCCCCGAAGAATACGGCATGCGCGGCGGTGCCTTCTATGACATCGGTTCGGTATGGGGGCTGAATTCCTCCACCACGGCCGGGACGACAGATGTCCTCTATGAAAGCGGATCGGCGCGTCAGGTTATTGGTCTGTCGTTGTTCTGGACAACGCCGGTTGGGCCGTTGCGCTTTAACTGGACCCATGCGTTGGAAAAAGAAGCCTACGACAAAGAGCAAACCTTCGATCTGTCGATTTCGACCGCGTTCTAAGCCGATGTGGCAGCGGGCGTCCTTTCTGATAATCGCGGCAGCGCTGGCTGCGGTGCCTGCGCCGGTGGTTCGGGCGCAAGGATTGGGCGGTGCGGGATTTAGCATCGGCCATCCGGACGAAACGTTGCAAAACTCTGTCGCGGTGATTGATCTGGATCGCTTGTTTTTGGAGTCGGCCTTTGGTGGCCGGGTCGCGCGGGATTTTGAAACCCGTCGCGCCGCGCTCATGGCTGAAAATCGCAGTATCGAAGCCGCGCTTGTCGAGGAAGAACGCAAGTTAACCGAAGATCGCGCTGGTTTGGCTCCGGCAGATTTTCGCGCTCTGGCGGATCAGTTCGACGAAAAAGTGCAACGCATCCGCCGCGAGCAAGACGTCAAGGTTGCGGCGTTGGGGCAGGACAACGAGGCCGCGCAAAGGTTGTTTTTGCGGGCCGCAGATCCGGTTTTGACCGACCTGATGCAGGAAATCGGCGCCGGCGTGTTGATCGAGCGGCGCTATGTGCTCAAAATGCTTGATCGTGTTGATGTCACTGCTCTGGCGATTGAACGGGTCGATGCGGCGATTGGCACGGGCGGCGCATTGGAAGGGGGGGCAGACACGCCCCAAGACTCCCAAAAAAATAACGCTGAAGACAATGACCAGGACGGGAAGGCGGCGCTGACGCCCTCCGCACCCGAACCGGCGCAAGATGTGGCGCAACCGCCATCGGAGGAGTGACGCGTCTTGCCGCCCGGCGGGGGAGTTGTTACTCAGGGCGGGCCGCGCCAATCGGGCCGGTCAAAACGGGGCCAATAGAGGGCCGCAGGCCAGTGCGCGCGTCGCGAAAGGACATGTCATGAGCGATCTGAAAACCGCAGATATCCAGTTGATCCAACAGATCATTCCGCATCGCTATCCGTTTCTATTGGTGGATAAAGTCGTCGACATCGATGGGTATAAATCCGCGACAGGCATCAAGAATGTCACAATGAACGAGCCGCATTTTCAAGGTCACTTCCCGGGAAATCCGATCATGCCCGGCGTGACGATCGTTGAGGCGATGGCGCAAACGGCGGCGGTGATGGTTGGCGTGGCGCTTGAGATGGCAGACAAGAATATGCTGGTGTATTTCATGGCCATCGACAAATGCAAATTCCGCCGCAAGGTGGTGCCCGGTGACGTGGTTGAAATGAAGCTTGAAACACTGCGCGGCAAACCGGGGGCCAAGGTTTGGAAATTCGGCGGCGTGGGATCGGTTGATGGCGAAATGGCCTGCGAAGTCGAATTTACCGCGATGATGGACCTGCCAAAGGAGTGAGCCAGATGGCCGCGACGACATCCGAAACCGAAATCCACCCGAGCGCCGTCATCGAGACAGGCGCGCAAATCGGGCAGGGCGTGCGCATCGGCCCGTTTTGTCATATCGGCCCTGAGGTGGTGTTGCGCGATGGCGTGGAGCTCAAAAGCCATGTTGTCGTCACCGGCGATACGGTGGTGGGCGAAGAGACGGTGATTTTCTCTTTCGCGTGTATTGGCGAAATTCCGCAAGATCTTAAATTCAAGGGCGAAAAATCACGCCTTGAGATCGGCGCGCGCAACCGCATCCGTGAACATGTGACGATGAATGCCGGCACCGAAGGCGGCGGTGGTGTCACCCGTGTGGGTGATGACGGTCTGTTTATGGCGGGCAGCCATGTCGCCCATGACGTACAGGTCGGCAACCGTGTGGTCGTGGTCAATAGCGCGGCTTTGGCCGGGCATTGTGTGATCGAAGATGACGTGATCATCGGCGGTTTGGTCGGGGTGCATCAATGGGTGCGCATCGGCCAAGGCGCAATCATTGGCGCGGTCACCATGGTGACCAATGACGTCATTCCTTACGGTTTGGTTCAAGCACCGCGCGGTGAATTGGACGGGTTGAATTTGGTCGGTTTGAAACGCCGCGGCGTGCCACGTAGCGATATCACCGCCCTGCGCGCGGCGTTTCAAATGTTGGCGCAAGGCGAAGGCACCTTTCAAACCCGTGCGCGGCGTTTGGGCGATGAAACCGAAAGCACATATGTGCGCCAAATCGTTGATTTCATTACTGGAACGAGTGATCGCTCCTTCCTGACGCCGCGGTAGATGCGCAGATGCTGGCTCTGATCGCAGGGCGCGGGACCCTTCCGGCGCAGATCGTTGAGGCACAGGTGAACGCGGGCGCCGCCCGGCCCTTTGTATGTGCGCTTATGGGAAACCTGCCTGCGGGCGTGACGCCGGATCTGACCTTTCGCATCGAACATCTGGGATCGCTTTTGTTGCGCTTGGGCAAGGAGGGCGTGACCGATGTTTGCCTCTGCGGTGCGATTGATCGCCCGGAGATTGATCCTGCGGCGCTTGACCGAGAGACCCTGCCGTTGGCGCCGCTGTTTCAGCACGCATTGGCCAAGGGCGATGATGGCGCTTTGCGGGTTGTGATGCAGATTTTCGAGCAAACCGGATTTACCATACGTGCTGCGAATGAATTGGTTGCGGATCTGACGCAACCGGCCGGCGTGCCGACCAAGGCGCAGCCCCAACCGCGTCATCGCCGCGACGCCATTCTCGGGCAGCAGATCATCGCCGAAATGGGTGCCGCCGATGTCGGACAAGCCTGTGTGATCCGCGATGGTGTGGTTTTGGCCCGCGAAGATGATGCCGGCACCGATGCGATGTTGGCCCAGTTTCACGAGGTATATGAAGCTCCATACGGGGATGGCGATCCCCTGAGTGCGGCTGTGGAGTGGTTGGCGGAGACGGTGACAGCTTGGATCCGGGAGGCGCAAGACGCACGGCAAGCGCCCAAAGCGGCGCCGGGTGCAGTGTTGTTCAAAGCGCCAAAACCGGATCAGGACCGCCGGGCAGATCTGCCGACGATTGGCCCTGCAACGGCAATGCATGCCGCCGAGGGCGGGTTCGACGGAATCATCATTGAGGCGGGCGGTGTAATGGTGCTGGACCTGCCGCGTGTGGTGGCGATTTTGGACGCGATGAATATGTTCTTATGGATTCGGGATCCACAGAGCGAGGACACCGCATGAAGGTGTTCATCATCGCGGGCGAGGCTTCGGGCGATAAATTGGGCGCAGCATTGATGCAGGGGATGAAATCCTTGCAAAACGACGTCCAATTTCAAGGCGTTGGCGGACCGTTGATGGAGAGTAATGGCCTGCAAAGCCGGTTTCCGATGGATGAATTATCGGTCATGGGTATTGCAGAGATCCTGCCGAAATATCGCCATCTCATGCGGCGGATCAACGAGACCGCCGAAGCGGTGGTGGCCGCCAAACCGGACGTGTTGATCACCATTGATAGCCCCGATTTCTCCTTGCGTGTGGCGCGGCGGGTCAAGGCCAAATCGGATATTCGCACCGTGCATTATGTTGCGCCGACGGTTTGGGCGTGGCGCGCGGGCCGGGCGGCGAAGATGGCCCAAGTGATCGACCATGTTTTGGCGCTGTTCCCTTTCGAGCCGCCTTATATGACCGAGGCGGGGATGGAATGCGATTTTGTCGGTCATCCGGTTGTCGCGGAACCCGCGGCCGATACGATTGCGGCAAAGGCATTTCGCGCCGATCACGGTATTGGTGATGCGCCGATGATGCTTGTCCTGCCCGGATCGCGGCGCGGCGAAGTGGGGCGTTTGGCGCCGGTGTTTGGCGCGGCGCTCGGGCCGGTGATGGCGGCGCATCCGGATATGCGGATCGTGGTGCCGACCACGGACAATGTTACCGAAGCCGTGCGCGCAGCAGTATGCGATTGGCCGGTCGATACGGTGATCTTGGACCCGACGGGCATGACGCCAGAGGAGTATGGCACGCTCAAGCGCGCGGCGTTTAAGGCCGCCGATATGGCGCTTGCGGCGTCGGGTACCGTGTCGTTGGAATTGGCGGCGGCCGATACGCCGATGGTCATCGCCTACGACATGAGCTGGCTCAGCCGGGTCATCATCAGCCGGATGCTCAAGGTGGACACCGTGACGTTGGTCAGCCTCGTGTCCGAAACGCGGGTTATCCCCGAATTCATCGGCAAGGCGTGCAAACCCGATGCGATTGCGGCGGGGGTGCTTGATGTGCTCGCCGCGCCGGATGCGCAACGCGCAGCGATGGCCCTAACGATGGAACGTCTGGGCAAGGGCGGCATGGCACCGGGAGAGCGCGCCGCGCGGGCGGTTTTACGCGGATTGGGTCACTAAACCGGATCGCCGCGCATAGGTCGCGCGGCGCTTGAACCTGTGGCTCAATAGCCGCGCCAAATCCATCCGCCGCCAAAGATGCGCGGGCTTTCGGGATCGTAGAACACACATGCCTGCCCCGGCGAGACGCCTTCTTCGGGGGTGAGCAATTCCACCTCTGCTTCGGTTTCGGAAATCGGGCGCAGGATCGCAGGGCGCGGCGGACGGGTCGAGCGCACCCGCACGGTGATTTCGCGCTCTGCCACATCGGTCAACTTGCCGTCGCCGATCCAATTGATTTCGCGCACCGGAATGGTGCGGGTCGAGAGCAATTCTTTCGGCCCGACGATGACGTGCTTTTTGTCCACATCGAGGCGCACCACATAGAGCGGATCGGCCAAGCCGCCGATGCCAAGCCCACGCCGTTGGCCAATGGTATAGTGAATAACGCCATTATGCGTGCCCAGAACCTTGCCCTCAGTATCGACAATCTCGCCGGCCTCCGCCGCGCCGGGGCGCAGTTTTTCGATCACCGAGGCATAGTTGCCGTTGGGCACAAAACAGATATCCTGACTGTCGGGTTTATCCGCGACCGCCAACCCGTATTTCGCCGCCAAGGCGCGGGTGGCGTCTTTGGAGGGCAAATGGCCAAGCGGGAAACGCAGGTAGTCCAATTGCTCCGCCGTGGTCGAGAACAGGAAATAGCTTTGATCGCGGTTGGCATCGGCGGCGGAATGCAATTGCGGTCCTGCATCGCCCATCACCCGTTGGATGTAATGCCCCGTGGCCATGCAATCGGCATCCAGATCCTTGGCGGTTTCGAGCAGGTCTTTGAATTTCACCCGCTCGTTGCACCGGATGCACGGCACCGGCGTTGCACCGGCAAGGTAGCTGTCGGCAAATTCATCGATCACCGCGTCTTGGAAGATGTTCTCGTAATCCAGAACGTAATGCGGAAAGCCCATTTCTTCGGCCACGCGGCGCGCATCATGGATATCGACGCCGGCGCAACAGGCGCCTTTCTTGGCCAGGGCCGCACCATGATCGTATAGCTGCAAGGTAACGCCGACCACATCATAACCTTCCTCGGCCAACATCGCCGCGACGACAGAGCTGTCGACGCCGCCGGACATGGCCACAACCACGCGGGTTTGCGCGGGTGGTTTGGCAAAGCCGAGCGAGTTCAAAACAGGGGTGTCATCAAGCGACATAAGAGGTCTCCGGATCGGGCAATGGGTGATAATGCGGCGGCGCGGGGCGTTTACACAGTGGCGGCAGGGCGGGGCATAACAGGTATTGCCGCAATCTGTCGCCGATATATGAGGGAATATAGGAAAATGTGAACTACTCACAAGGCCGCGTTTCATAGCTCATTAATCAGCATGGGGCTAGACCATGGTATGCAATAAGGGTGTACCGCCATGTATCTCAAGAAAGTAGATGGGCCAAGAGCCGTGACGCTGAGCGACGGAACCGTGATGACACGGGCTGATTTACCGCCTGATTCGACGCGCCGATGGGTCGCATCACGCAAAGCAGCCGTTGTGCGCGGCGTTGTTTATGGTTTAATTTCACAAGACGAGGCGATGGCGCGCTACGGATTGTCCAAAGATGAATTCCGTGAATGGCTTTCAGCTGTTACAGAACACGGCGAAGAAGCGCTCAAAGCCACACAGGTGCAAAAATATCGACAACTTTAAGTTGTTTGTGTTAAAGTGGGACAATAGTAACGAGTGATTAACTAATTTCTTACACGGTTAATTCTAGTAAAAATCTAGAATAATAGCGGAGAAACGTCCCATGCGCGTGCTTTTGGTGGAAGATGACCCCACAACATCGAAAAGTATTGAGCTTATGCTGACCCATGCCAACCTGAACGTCTATACGACGGATTTGGGCGAAGAAGGCATCGATCTGGCAAAGCTTTATGATTACGATCTTATCCTTTTGGATCTCGGATTGCCCGATATGAACGGACATGAGGTTCTGCGTCAGCTGCGGCTGGCGCGTGTCGATACGCCGATCCTGATTCTCTCGGGTGCGGACGACACAGAAAACAAAATTAAAGGATTCGGTTTTGGAGCAGATGACTATCTGACCAAACCTTTCCATCGCGAAGAATTGGTGGCTCGCATCCATGCGATCATCCGCCGGTCAAAAGGCCATTCGCAATCGGTTATCAAAACCGGAAAAATTGCCGTCAATCTGGACGCGAAATCGGTGGATGTCGCGGGAAAATCCGTACATTTGACCGGCAAGGAATACCAGATGTTGGAGCTTCTGTCGCTGCGTAAGGGCACGACACTGACCAAGGAAATGTTCCTCAATCATCTCTATGGCGGAATGGATGAACCGGAGTTGAAAATCATCGACGTGTTTATTTGCAAGCTGCGCAAAAAACTCAGCACAGCCACCGGCGGCGACAATTACATCGAAACGGTTTGGGGACGCGGTTATGTTTTGCGCGATCCGGAGCCGAATGAAATCGATGATCAACGTATCGCTATGGGTGCGTAATGATCTATGCATCTGTCTGATGTAGGGGTCTAGGCAGCGCATAGAGAGTTCCATCGGATCCACTTTTTTAACCTGAGGGCTCGCCATCACAGCGTTTTTCAAAAGGTCCGTATCCTTGCGATGCGGGCCTTTCGCACGTTCGGGTTCTATCACCCGATGTCGCATCGCGGAGTTTTGCAGGCGGGTACTACTGTTGGCGTGCCGATATGGGGTTGGAACGGCTGCAGGAAAAACGCGCGGTGCCACTTTACGGGCGGGCGGGGGCGACCTATCACTTTGGCGACAAGGTGGCGTGGAACAGGGAGATGGTGGTGGCAACGCAGCAGGCAATCGAGATCGCGGTTGACGCAATGAGCGTGGACGAGGCTCGCGCCGAATTAGCCCGTTTGGCGCCGCTATTGGCAAAGGCCAATACCGCCTATCACACCGACGATGCGCCGGTGATCAGCGATGCCGAGTTCGATGCTCTCAAACGTCGCAATGCTGCGATCGAGGCGCGGTTTCCCGAGCTTAAGCGCGATGATAGCCCGACCGAACAAATCGGCGCCGCTCCGGCGGAGGGGTTTGGTAAAATCACCCACGCGGTGCGGATGCTGTCGCTCGGCAATGTGTTCACCGATGATGATCTGTATGATTTCGTGCGCGGGGTGCGCAAATTCCTGTCGCTCGACGAGGACGCGCCTTTGCTGTTTACCGCCGAGCCGAAGATTGACGGGCTCAGCCTGTCCCTACGCTATGAGAACGGCGCGCTGGTTCAGGCTGCCACCCGCGGCGACGGCGGCGTGGGCGAAAATGTCACCGCCAATGCACGGATGATCGCGGATATTCCTCACAGCTTGACGGGGGCGCCGGATGTCTTGGAGGTGCGCGGCGAAGTATATATGTCTCACGCTGATTTCGCCGCGCTCAACGCGGGCCAAGAGGCGCGCGGTGGCAAGAGCTTTGCCAATCCGCGCAACGCGGCGGCAGGATCATTGCGGCAGTTGGATGCCCAGATCACCCGTGCCCGCCCGCTCAAATTCTTTGCCTATGCCTGGGGCGAGATTTCCGCCCCTTTGGCAAAGACCCAGATGGGCGCGATTGACCGTTTGGATGCGCTTGGGTTCCCGACGAACCCTTTGACAAAGGTGTGCGAGACGGCCGATGCGATGCTTGCCCATTATGCAAGCATCGCCGAGATGCGGCCCGAGCTGGGCTATGATATCGACGGCGTGGTTTACAAAGTTGACGATTTGGCGCTGCAGGCGCGGCTCGGCTTTCGTTCGACCACGCCGCGTTGGGGGATTGCCCATAAATTTCCGGCCGAACTGGCTTGGACCCGGCTTGAAGGGATTGATATTCAGGTCGGGCGCACAGGCGCGCTCAGCCCGGTGGCGCGGCTCGACCCGGTGACTGTGGGGGGCGTTGTGGTCTCGAATGCCACCCTGCACAATGAGGATTACATCGCCGGATTGGATGCCAAGGGCGGTGAGATCAGGGGGGGCAAGGACATTCGCATTGGCGATCTGGTGCAGGTCTACCGGGCCGGTGACGTGATCCCGAAAATTGCCGATGTCGATTTGTCCAAACGTCCAAAATCGGCAAAGCCCTATGTTTTCCCTTCCACCTGCCCTGAATGTGGATCGGAAGCAATTCGCGAAGAGGGGGACGCGGTGCGCCGCTGCACGGGGGGGATCATTTGTCCTGCCCAAGCGGTGGAAAAGCTCAAACATTTTGTGTCGCGCAAAGCCTTTGATATCGACGGGTTGGGCGCGAAGCAGGTCGAACAGTTCTATGAGGACGGATGGATCAAAACTCCCGCCGATATTTTCACGCTTGAGGCGCGGTATGGCCAAGGCATGCAGCAGCTCAAGAACCGTGAGGGATGGGGCGATAAAAGCGCGAAAAAACTGTTCGATGCAATTGAAAGTAAAAGAAAAATAAGTCTGGGGAGGTTTTTGTTCTCTCTAGGGATCCGTCATGTCGGGGAACAAGTCAGCAATTTGATCGCGCGGCGCTACGGGTCATGGGCCGCACTCGAAACCGCGATGGTGGGCGCGGCGGGGTGCGCGGGGCCCGATTGGGAGGCGCTGCTCAATATCGATGGTGTGGGTGAGGTCATGGCGCGCAGTCTGGTGATGGCCTTTGCCCAACCTCAGGAACGCAAAAGCATTGAGGCATTGGCGGCGCATCTAACCATCGAGGATGCCGAACAGCCCAAAACAGACGGCAGCCCCGTTGCAGGCAAAACCGTGGTGTTTACCGGTACGTTGGAGAAAATGAGCCGCGCCGAAGCCAAGGCGCAAGCCGAACGGTTGGGCGCCAAAGTCTCCGGTTCGGTGTCGGCCAAAACCGATCTTCTGGTTGCCGGGCCCGGGGCGGGCAGCAAGGCGAAAAAGGCGGTGGAATTGGGCATTGAAACGCTGGATGAAGATGGCTGGCTTGATTTGATTGCGGGGCTCTGAGACAGATTATGAGCAGCAGACCAGAGGCGCTTTTTCCGCTGTTTGCGGCTTTGACCACGCTGGAGGGTGTTGGCCCGAAGATCGCGCAGAATTTTGCCAATATGCATGTGGAACGCCCGCGTGATCTGTTGTTGACCTTGCCGCATTCGGGCATTGATCGCAGGGTGAGGGATACGGTGCAAGGCGCTGATTTACCTGCGCATTTGACGGTTGAGGTTCTGGTGGGGCCGCATCGTCCTCCGCGCAATCGCGGCGGCGCGTATCGGATCAATGTGGAAGACAGCAAATGCGCGTTCCAATTGGTGTTCTTTCATGCAAACGATCGGTATTTAAACGCGCAATTGCCCGAAGGCGCCCGCCGTGTGGTGTCGGGTAAGGTCGAATTGTTCGATGGCATCGTGAATATGGTGCACCCCGACTATATGCTGCCTGTGGAAGAGGCCGGCAATATTCCGGTTTTTGAGCCGGTTTATCCGCTGACGGCGGGGGTGACGCGGGCGGTGATGCTCAAGGCGACCACCTCTGCGCTTTCCAAAGCTCCGGACTTGGCCGAGTGGATCGATCCGGCGCAAAAACGGGTGGAGAGCTGGCCCGATTGGCGGGCCGCACTAGAGGCCGCACACCATCCGGCACGGGCCGAAGATCTGGCGGCAACGGCTCCTGCACGGGCGCGATTGGCTTACGATGAGTTTATGGCGCATCAACTGACCTTGGGTCTTGCGCGGGCGAAAATGCGCAAAGGCAAAGGGGTGGTGTCGCGGGGCACCGGGGCGTTGCAATCGCGGGTGCTTGCGGCGTTGCCCTATCAACCGACCGGAGCGCAAAGCCGAGCTGTAGAAGAGATTGCGCATGATATGGCGCAGCCGCTCAAGATGAACCGGCTTTTGCAAGGCGATGTCGGGGCAGGCAAGACGCTGGTCGCCTTCATGGCGCTGTTGGTCGCGGTTGAGGCCGGCGGGCAGGGCGTGATGATGGCGCCGACAGAAATCCTTGCGCGTCAACATCTTGAGGGTTTGCGCCCCCTGGCTGAAAGCGCCGGCGTTGTGGTGGATATCCTTACCGGGCGTGACAAATCCGGCGCGCGGCGCGCCAAGCTTGAGGCGTTGAAATTTGGCAAAATCAATATTCTTGTCGGCACGCATGCGGTGTTTCAAAAGGATGTTGAATTTGACGATTTGCGTCTCGCGGTGGTGGACGAACAGCACCGGTTCGGGGTGCGACAGCGGCTTGAATTGGGCCGCAAGGGCGCGGGGGTGGATGTCTTGGTGATGACCGCCACGCCGATTCCGCGCAGCCTCGCCCTCGCGCAATATGGGGATATGGATGTTTCGGTTCTGGATGAAAAACCGCCCGGACGGTTGCCGATCAAGACCGCGATGATCTCGACCGGACGGATGGAGCAGGTGGTCGCGCATTTGCGCACCGCGATTGCCGAAGGGCGCCAGGCCTATTGGGTTTGCCCTTTGGTCGAGGAAAGCGAGATTATCGATTTGTCGAGCGCCGAGGAGCGGTTCAAGCACCTGCGCGCGGCGCTTGGCGAGGGGCGGGTCGGATTGGTGCACGGGCAACTGCCGCCCGATGAAAAAGACGCCGCGATGCGGGCGTTCCAAAGTGGCGAGACGGCGGTTTTGGTGGCGACCACGGTGATCGAAGTCGGCGTTGACGTGCCGAATGCTTCGATCATGGTGATCGAGCGTGCCGAAAGCTTTGGGTTGGCGCAGTTGCACCAATTGCGCGGACGGGTCGGGCGCGGCACGGCGGCCTCGACTTGTTTGCTGCTCTATCAATCGCCGCTAAGTGCCGCCGGGGAGCGGCGGTTGACTACCCTACGCGAAAGCGAAGATGGGTTTCGTATTGCCGAGGTGGATTTGGAAATGCGTGGGGCGGGCGATTTGATTGGTACGGCGCAATCAGGTCTGCCGAGATTCCGCGTTGCGGATGTGGAGGCGCAGGCGGGGTTGATGGCGACGGCCCAAAGCGATGCTCGTAAGCTCTTGGCCGAGGATCCGGACCTGACCACTGCGCGCGGGCAGGCGGCGCGCGTTCTTTTATGGTTGATGGGGCAGGACGAGGCAATTCGCTTGATATCAGTGGGTTAGCCTGAATTTATCGGCGGATGTTCCGGTCGGGATGCAATTTTATCCGCAAATGTTCTCATAAAGTTCTTTACCCTGGTTAAGATTTGTGAGAACAAAGGTGCAACGAAGCGGATCGCATGACAGCGCCGCACATCAGGAGGCACCCAAATGTTTGCTCAGATTAAAGCCGTGATTGCACGTTCGCCTGAAACCTTGTTGCAAGATGCCATTGGCGCGGCGGCGTTGATGGTCATGCTGTTGGTGGGATTGCATTTGCCCGGTCTGGTTTGATCAAACCGTTTGAGAGGCGGACGCTTTTGGGTCGTCACCGCGCCCAGCTTCGTCTCTTTTTGGCCTCATGACATGGAACTGTTATAACTTTAGAGGAGTTTAAGAACCACCTGCCTGCGTCTTTCGCTGCCATCACACCTCATCCCCATTGGGTGCGATTACTTTGGCCGATCTGTCCCTCGGTCTTCGGAGGTTGCCTAATCCCTCCGCCGGTTTCGCGAAATAAATGACGCGCACTTGCCGCCGCTTGCATCCCGCAAGCGGCGGTTTTTTTATGGGCGGGATCAGAATTTATAGGCCAAGCGCAACCCGCCCCAATGGCGGCCCTTGACGGTGATCGGTGCGGAGAGGTCTTTCATCATTGCAAAGGTTCCGCCGCCCATATCGCGGCGATAGACCTGCAACAGGAACGGTTCTTGATTACGGCCCGCTTTTAATCCCACACGATCATCAAAAATCCTGCGATTGCGGCAATGGGCCATGTTCCAATCGGGGTCGGAGCTGAGCGGATGCGAGAATTTCAGATTATGCGTCGGTAGATATCCATTTCGATCCACGGCGGCGCAGAAGACCACGCGATTGTCGATTTGCGACGCGGGTTCTTGCAAAGGTGGGAAGAGTTGGTCGGTCAGACGCAAAAACCGGGTGGTGACTTGCACCGGATCACTGCCATTGATTGGCACATAGGTTTCATCAAACAGATCACGCATCGAAATGCGGCCGCTATCGACAGCTTGGGTCAGCGCCTGCGACATTTGTCCCGCAATATCCTGCACATGCAAGATCATCGGCCCGTCCTCGGTCGAACCGCCCATGGCGACGCTGTCCTGCACCATTTTTTCCGAACGGTCGATCAGCTTTTCAACACGGGTATGGGCGACCTTGACGCCTTCGGTGTTGGATTTGAACGAGGCGTCGATGGAGGCGATAAAGGGGGTGAACGATTGCACCGCTTCATTGGCGCGCCCCGCTTCTTCGCGGATCACCCCGGTTTGGTCCTGGCTTGCCGCGACTTGCTCTTCGATGGTGACGAGGGCACGATCGGTAGCGTCGCCGCGTTCGAGCAGCGCCTCGGCTTTGATCGCTGATTTCGCCGCGCCTTCGGACAATCGTGCCACCCAATTTGACAGGCTGCCCACCGTGCCGGTGATGTCATTCGCCGCTTTTGATGTGTTCTGGCTCAAGGCATTGATTGCATCTGCGACCACGGCAAAGCCTTTGCCGGCTTCGCCGGCGCGAGCGGCTTCGATCTTGGCATTGATGGCAAGCATGTTCACCTGTGCGGCGATGGTGGCGATTTGTTCATTCGAGGTTTTTACCTCTTCGAGCATGTCGCGCACCTCTGTGCTATGATCATTAATTTGCTGCACCCATTGGGCCAGATCAATCGCGAGGTTGCTGGTTTCGCTGACAAATCCGGTTGATTCGCGCACATTTGTCAGGGCGTCCTGCGCCGATTGCGAAACTTGTCCGGCGCTTTGGAGCACCGCGGCGTTGGCCTCTGCGACGTGGGTGGATCCTTCTCTGACCGAAGCCAAAGCCATCAGTTGCGCGTCGCTTTCGGATTCGAGTTGGTCAAGAAATCCTGCAATATCGACGATTTCACGCCCAAGCGTCGAAGCGGTTTTCGACAGTTGCGACAACCGGTCACGCGCATTTTGGTCAAGCGTCGGTATGGAGAAGTCGTGATCTGGTTTCATGAGGTGCTCGCATATGGTGTGCCCATATGGCTAGCCGATAAATCCTCATAGAGCGTTAAGTCTGATCCCTGTGTCAGGCGCAGTCGCTTTGTTCCGCCTGTTCAAAGGCTTCGGCTGTGGCCTCTAACGACAAAAGAATCGAGGCGTGGCGATTTTTATACTCCCGGGCCGGTTCCAAAACCGCCAAACCGTCAAAAGGTGCGGCGGGGGCGGGAGCGCCGTCCTTGAGCATGGCGCGCAATTGATCGCGGCCGGTTTCCACTTCGGCGCGGGTGCATCCGATGAGGGCCGCGCCGACGACGGCCGCAGCGGCCTGCCCCAAAGCGCAGGCTTTGACATCTTGCCCAAACGCGCTGATCCGGCCGTCTTTGATCGATAGATCAACGGTCACGGTGGATCCGCAGAGCGGAGCGCGGCGTTTGACTGTGGCCATAGGGGCGTCCAACCGTTGATGGTGTGGAATGTTGGCCGCCAGATCAAGAATCCGGGCCGAGTATAGTTTGATCAGGTCTGTTTCGCCGCTCATTTCGGGGCCTTTCCACATCGGCGCGACATTTCGGGGATGCGGCGCTTTTCCTTTTCTGCGTTTCCCCATAGATAGGGGCAGCGCCAGAAGATGCAAAAGGTTTTCGCCATGACTGCTCCTACGACTTTCGATGCAAGCACGCTTAAATTCGACGCGGCGGGGCTTATCCCTTGTATCGCGCAAGAGGCCGAAACCGGCGAAGTGTTGATGATGGCGTGGATGAATGCCGAGGCGGTCGAGAAAACCTTGTCCACTGGACGCGTGACCTATTGGAGCCGCTCGCGGCAAAGTTTCTGGATCAAGGGCGAGAGCTCTGGCCATGTGCAGCATTTGGTTGATTTTCGGGTGGATTGCGACCGCGATTGCCTTTTGGCCATGGTGCGCCAAGAGGGGCCGGCCTGCCATACCAACCGGCGCAGTTGTTTCTACACGGCGGTCCGCGACGGGGTTGAGGTCGAGTTGATGACGCCAATGGTGGATTAGACCGATTGGTCGCCTGTGCCATGCCGCAGGAGGGTGTTAGACCGTTTGGTTAAATCCCAACATATTGAAGATGTCATTGGGGCTTGCGCCCGCCGCGCGGTAGGTCTGTAGCGATCGCGCATCGTCGCGTTTTGCGAGGCGTTTGCCATTTTCGTCGCGGATCAATTTATGGTGGTGATAGATCGGGGTCGGCAGATCCAGAAGGCTTAGCAAAATCACCTGTATCGCCGTGAAATCAAAAAGATCCTCGCCGCGCACCACATGGGTGATGCCCTGCGCGGCATCATCAAGAGCGGAGGCGAGGAAATAGGCGACGATGTTCTCGCCTTTGCGCGAGAGCACCACATCGCCAATCTCGCGGTGCGCTTGACCGGGGTCGATTGCGTGGTGACCCGCATGGGCGGCGCCGGTCTCTACAAAGTGAACCTCGCGGCCCGCTATGAGATCAAGCGCCTTGTCCAGATGCAGACGCAGCGCATCGCCGGGCTTGCGATCGGACATCGGGCGGGATTTGCACAGCTGCGGATAAACCTCATGCGTCACGCCTTCTTGCGGCGCGCTAAGCGCCGCGCGGATGTCGGCGCGGCTGCATGAACAGGGATAGAGTAAGCCCATCTTTTCGAGCCGTTGCAGAGGGGCATCGTAGCTGTCCAATTGCGCGGCCTGACTGTGCACTGGCCCGTCCCATGTGATGCCAAGCCAGCGCAGATCCGTGCAGATCAGATCGGCCCATTCGGGTTTGGACCGCTCCAAATCGGTGTCTTCCATCCGCAGTAAAAACTGCCCGCCCGCCGCCCGTGCCATCCGGTGTCCCAGCAGTGCCGAATAGGCATGGCCAAGGTGCAGCGGGCCGGTGGGACTGGGAGCGAAGCGGGTGATCATAGGGTTAGCTTTGCGCTTCAAGCCATTGATTGAATTCACCCTTGGCGCGGTCGGTGTAGGCTTTGTAGCGGTCCTTGCGTCCTCGCCGCCCGCCTTTGATGCCGCTGTCTTCGAGCGGCGCGAAAAGGCCGAAATTGACGTTCATCGGTTGAAATGTCTTGGCCTCGGCGCCGCCGGTGATGTGGTGGATCAGCGCGCCCATGGCGGAGTTTTGCGGCGCGGTCTCGATGGTGCGCCCCTGAATTTCTGCGGCGGCGAGACGTCCGGCCAACAACCCCATGGCGGCGCTTTCGACATAGCCTTCGACGCCGGTGATTTGTCCGGCGAAGCGGATGTTCGGCCGTGACTTGAGCCGCATTTGATCATCCAAAAGCGTCGGGGAATTCAGGAATGTGTTGCGGTGGATGCCGCCCAGCCGGGCAAAACGCGCCTCCTCCAGGCCGGGGATCATGCGCAGAACCTCGGTCTGCGCACCATATTTCATTTTGGTTTGAAAGCCCACGATATTAAGGAGGGTTCCCAATGCGTTATCGCGGCGCAATTGCACCACGGCATAGGCTTTTTCATCGGGCTTATGCGTGTTGGTGAGGCCCACAGGTTTCATCGGGCCAAAGCGCAGGGTTTCGCGCCCGCGTTCGGCCATCACCTCGATCGGCAAGCAGCCGTCGAAATAGCCGGCGGTTTCGCCTTCGTGAAATTCGGTCTTGTCGGCGGCCAAGAGCGCGTCGATGAAGGCCTCGTACTGGGCTTTGCTCATCGGGCAATTGAGGTAGGCTTTTTGTTCTTCTTCGGTCTCGCCTTTATCGTAACGCGATTGCATCCACGCCACGTCCATATTGATGCTTTCGGCGTAAACGATGGGGGCGATGGCGTCGAAAAACGCCAATGCGTCGGCGCCGGTTTCCTGCGCAATTGCCGCGCCCAAGGCAGAGGAGGTCAGCGGGCCGGTGGCGATGATCCAATGGCCGTCCTCGGGCAATGCGGTGATCTCGCCATATTCGACCGTGACATTCGGATGGGCGTGCAGCGTGTCATTGACCCATTGCGCAAAGGGTTCGCGGTCCACCGCCAAAGCCCCGCCCGCTGGCAGGCGATGTTTGTCGGCAGAGGCCATGATGATGCCGCCCGCCGCGCGCATTTCCCAATGCAGCAGGCCGACGGCGTTTTGTTCGCTATCGTCCGACCGAAAGCTGTTCGAGCAGACCATTTCGGCCAGATTGCCGGTTTGATGGGCAAAGGTTTCGACCGCGGGCCGCATCTCGTGGATGATGACCTTGACGCCCAATTGCGCGGCTTGCCACGCGGCTTCGGATCCGGCCATGCCGCCGCCGATGATATGCAATGTGTTTTCCATGCCTGCCATTTAGGGCAAGGCGGGGCGCAAGGGAAGAGGGCGCGGCTCAGCGGTTGGCGGTGCTGCGCCGGGTGCCTGGGGCATCGACGGGCAGACCCGAGGGCACATGCGTGGGCAAACCCAGCTGCAAGCGTTCACTGTTTGGGTCGGTCAGGCTTTCGAGAAACGCGATGAGGTCATCCATTTGGTTCTGTGTCAGCACGCGCGGGGTGATTTCGGAAGCGGCCGCGATGCGGATCATTTCCTCTTGATCACGCTGCGGGGCGAAATCGTCGGGCAGGGCGGGCAGATCATGCAATTGCGCCTGAGCCGGATCATAACCGGTTAAAGCGCCAATCGGATCAAGATGTTGGGCGATCATCGCGCGCAGGCTGCGATAGGCGCCATTGTGGCTGTAGGGCGCGGTCAGCGCCACGTTGCGCAGGGTCGGGGTGCGAAAGCAATAGGCGTCTTTTTCGATGCCCGACACGGCAAAGCGGCCGGTGTCTGCATGTGGTGCGGTGCCGTTTGCCTTGCCGGGGCCAAGAGGCGGCACCCCGATGGCATGGAACCCGTGATCGGTTTGCAGCGGGCCGGAATGACAGGCGGCGCAATCGGCCTCGCCATAAAAGAGATCCATACCGCGACGGGCAGCAGCGGACAGCGCAGTGTGATCTCCGCCAATATAGGCGTCAAAAGGGCTTTGGGTGGCGCGAAATTCAAATGCGATGTAATCGGCAAGCGCGCGGCCGATATGGGTGATATGGATCGGCTCATCCGCGCCAATCACCCAATCAAAACGGGTGCGATAGGCGCGGATCGTCTCGACGCGCGCGGCGAGCATTTGCCAAGCGCCATTCAGCCCGTGAATGCGTTCGGCGGCCACCGCATCGGCCACGGGGTTTTCGCCCTCTTGGCCGGCCATTTCATCGGGGCTGAGGATCGGCAAGATCGCTTGCGCGGCCAACACATTCGGCACAGGGCGCTCGAGGCGTCTGCCTTCTGGCATGCGGATGCCGAACCGCGCCTGTGCATCCAATTCCACACGGCCATCGTGGAACATGGTGACATATTCAAAGGCGCCGAGGTTATAAAGCGCAGGCGCATTGCGCGGAATGCGGGTGTGAGGCTCTTGGCCGTTGATGACTTCGCGCGCGGGGCCAAGGTGGCGACCGCCTTCGCCGATAGAGAGGGACATGCCGTCAGAGGTGCCAAGCGCGGGGTGATGACATGTGGCGCAAGATATATTGCGATTGCCCGAAAGCACCGGATCATAAAACAGATCACGGCCCAACAGCACAGAATTGATATTCAATGTGGGGAAGTCCGAATGGGTCACCGGCTTCGGTATGTCATAAGCCAGTGAGAGGCTGGCCTGGAGGGACATGATGACGGCGGTGACCCATATTCGCATGGCGATAATTAGCTTTTGTTATCGCCCCTACCGCTTTTATAGCAAAAGCAATTGGGGCAGGAAAGTGGCATTGTCCAAAACAGATTGGAGCAAATTTGGAAACAAAGCCCTAAAGCGTATAAAAAATAGGGGTTTAAGCAGGTAAAATTTAATAAAAATTCGAAAGGAGCGGCATGATTTTGCCCAAATTGGGCTTTTCGACCGCGTCATATACGGTTTCAAATGGCGGCGGAAGGGGGCCGTAGGTTCAATTTTGCTCTGGCTGCGGCGGGTTATTGCCGCCAATCTGGGCTGCGTTTTTCCAAAAAGGCTTGGATGCCCTCATTGGTGTCCGTATCGAGCATATTTTCCACCATCACCGCGCCAGCATAAGCATAGGCTTCGGCGGTTGGCATGGCCGCTTGGGTGTAGAAAGCTTCTTTACCGATTTTGACGGCGGCTTTGAGTTTGCTGGCGACAGTTTGCGCCAACTCCATGGTCGCCTCTTCAAGTTCCTCGGCGGGTACGGCGCGGTTGATCAACCCGATCTCGATGGCGCGGTCGGTGAGGATAAATGCGCCGGTCGAGAGCATTTCAAAGGCCTGCTTGCGCGGCACATTGCGGGTCAGCGCCACCATCGGGGTGGAGCAAAAGAGGCCAATGTTCACGCCGTTGACGCCGAATCGCGTGCCTTTGGCGGCAATGGCCATGTCGCAGGTGGCGACCAATTGGCATCCGGCGGCGGTGGCGATGCCGCTGACTTCGGCAATCACCGGTTGGGGCAGGGACTGAATGCGCGCCATCAATGCGCCGCAGCGGGCAAAAAGATCGGCAAAATATTCCGCACCGCCATCGGGAGCCGCGCGCCCGGCTTGCATTTCCTTTAAATCATGTCCGGCGCAGAAGGCTTTGCCATTGCCGGCCAAAATCACCGCACGAATGCTGTCATCTGCGGCGATGCGGTCAAAGCTGTCGTGCAAATCGGCCAGCATGGCATCGCTGAGCGCGTTGAGCTTTTCGGGTGTGTTGAGGACCAGCCGCGCGACTGCGCCCGTGTCGTGACGTTCTACAATTGCCATCTTGTCTTCTCCTCCGGTTGACGAAAGTCTAGCGCCAACAAAAGGGAGAGGAAAGAAAGCATGACAAATACCGAAAGACCCGTGTTGATGCAGGCCGCAGAGCTTGAGACATTTTTGGACGAGGTGTTTCCTCAGGTGCGGGGTGATTACGCGATTGATCATGTCGAACCGATGAAGGTCACGGTTCGGCTCAAAACAGCCGAGCGGCATTTGCGCCCCGGCGGGACCGTGTCGGGGCCATCAATGTTCGGGTTGGCCGATGTCTCTGTTTATGTGGCGGTCTTGGCGATGATCGGACCAAAGGCAATGAGCGTCACCACCAATTGTTCAATCGATTTCATGCGCAAGCCCGTGGCGAATGTTGATTTGATCGGCAAATGCACTTTGTTGAAACTGGGCCGTGCCTTGGCGGTTGGGGATGTGCTTTTACTTTCCGAGGGCATGGAGTCGCCGGTGGCGCGCGCGACGTTGACCTATTCGATCCCGCCACGGGACTAAAGGGTGTGAAATTGTGGGGTATATAGATACCTAATTTGCAAGCCATTGTTTTTATTAATGTAAATTGTGTTTGCTGTGCTTGACCTGCGCATTGGGGTCTATATAACCCGCCCATCACATTTGAGGTGGGGGGTGACCCTTACCGCTCCACTAAAACTCAAGGGTAATCCTGCCATGAAAACTTTCTCTGCGACACCGGCAGATATCGACAAGAAATGGATCCTGATCGACGCCGAAGGCGTTGTTTTGGGCCGTCTTGCGTCGATCATCGCTATGCGCCTGCGCGGTAAGCACAAGGCCACTTTCACGCCGCATATGGACATGGGTGACAATGTCATCGTGATCAATGCCGACAAAATCCAGCTGACCGGCAAAAAACGCGCCGAAAAGCAATACTACTGGCACACAGGCCATCCGGGCGGCATCAAAAGCCGCACCGCCGATGACATCCTGACCGGTGCGCACCCCGAGCGCGTTGTGACCGCCGCCGTCAAGCGCATGCTGCCGGGCAATAGCCTGAGCCGTAAGGTGATGACCAACCTGCGCGTTTATGCTGGCGCCGAGCACCCCCATGAGGCGCAAGCGCCGACCGTGCTGGACGTCAAATCCATGAACTCCAAGAACACGCGGAGCTAAGAAATGGCTGATCAAATCAATTCCCTTGAAGAGCTTCAAGGCGCCGTGACCGAAACCGCAGCGGTTTCCGTCGAGGATCTGACCCCGCGTGAGCCGGTGCGTGACGCGCTTGGCCGTGCTTATGCCACTGGCAAGCGTAAAGATGCGGTTGCCCGCGTCTGGATCAAGCCGGGCTCCGGCAAGGTCACTGTAAACGGTAAGGAGCAAGACACATATTTTGCCCGCCCCGTTTTGCAAATGATCCTGCGCCAACCTTTCACCGTTGCCGGTGTTGAAGGTGAGTTCGACGTTGTTGCCACGGTCAAAGGTGGCGGTCTTTCGGGTCAAGCCGGTGCGGTCAAGCACGGCATTTCGAAAGCTTTGCAGCTTTACGAACCCTCCTTGCGCGGCGCTTTGAAAGCCGCCGGCTTCCTGACACGCGATAGCCGTGTTGTGGAACGTAAGAAATACGGTAAGCGCAAAGCGCGTCGTAGCTTCCAGTTCTCGAAGCGTTAATCTGGTTTTCCAGAAGCTTACACTATTTGAAAGGGCTCGCATTTGCGGGCCCTTTCGCATTTTCTGTTGTGGTTCTGAAGGCGAGTGTTGCACCGTGGCAGGCAAAAAGGGCCGCTCGATCGAGCGGCCCTTCGGGTGTCGAACCTTGCACTCCGAGGGAAAACAGGCACAGGGTCTGACATCTATTGGCACAGGCTGCGCCGGCGCCGGGTTTGGCCTAGCCGCCCAAAAGGCCGATTTCGAAGCTGAGGATCAGCGAGATCGTCGCTTCGCTATCATCTGCATCTTCATAGAGCACTTCCAACGCGGTGGTGTCGGACAGGCCATAGGCCAAGCCGATCTCACCATAGGTGTTATCATCTGCATCCGCAGCACCGATCATGCCGTGCAGTTCGAGTTTATCGCTCAAGGCACCGGAGAGGGACAGCTCGCTGGTCAGATCACCAGTGTCGGTATCGACCTCGAAATAGAGCGCGCCGGCGATGCCTGCGGTCAAGTCATGGCTTAGCTCAAAGCCGATGCCGCTGCTTTGATAGCCGTCGTCGGAGAGGAAGTAGCCGATATAGCTTATGTCGTATCCGAGCGATCCGGCCTCACTGCCATAGCCAAAGCTCAGCTCGATTTCCGCGTCATCGTTAGGGTCTTGATAGAGTGATCCAATCCACAATTCACCATGAAAGCCGTTGTTTTCGACGCCGATGAAGGCTTCGCCGGTGGTTGAGCTGTGGTTCATGTCGTCTTCGGCGGCAAAGCCAAAGGTGAGCGCGCCCCCTGCGGTGACGGTTGGGGCGGCATTTGCCGCAAGGGGCAAGGCGAAACTCGCCGCACATGCGGCCAAGGTAAGAGGGTGATATGTCATTTGTCGTGTCCCGATGCGTGCGATGTCTTGCACTATAAGCGTATCACGCCGCCCAATTAGGACATGCGTGTATGGAGTAGGTGCGGCTGGCGGAGACTGGCTTTAAACCTGACTTTTTTACTATGATATGGTACCGGCATTGTCGAGCGGTTTTTGCCGCAGAGTGCAGAGTGCAAAGATCAGAGCGCAGCGGACAGAATGCAGGTGACAAAAAGGCGGCCCCGATGTGGAGCCGCCTGAGGGTTGTGCCGCATATGCGGGTACACGCACGCGCGCTTGCTTATTGCTTAGGCTCACCCGGCTCTGCGGTCCGGTTGGACGCGGCGGCGCGCGGTGCGATCCCATTCGGCCTGTGCCACGCCGTCATCGGTTTCGATCCGGAAGCGACCGGTCAGATCCGCCAGATGTTTGGCGTTGTTCGACAGTTTTGTGTTGGCGGCCGTGGTTTCTTCAAACATTGCGGCATTGCGCTGAGTCACCAGATCAAGTTCCTTGATCGAGGTGTTTACGTTGCTCAATTCCGAAGATTGTCGCTCGGTCGATGTTGCGATGGTTTGCATCCCTCGGGCGATGTCATCGACGGCGGATTTGATATCATCAAGCGCCTCGCTGGTGCGTTTGACCAATACCACACCGCCGGCAATTTGCTCCGAGGAGGTGTTGATCAGTGCATCAATCTTGCGCGCGGCGTTAGAGGACCGCGCGGCCAGAGCCCGCACCTCGGTGGCGACCACGGCGAAGCCGAGCCCTGCTTCGCCGGCCCGGGCCGCTTCGACCCCGGCATTCAACGCCAGAAGGTTGGTTTGGAAAGCAATTTCTTCGATAACAGAGATGAATTTGCGCACTTCCGTGGAGGAACTGACGATTTCGTCCATCGCGCTGATGGCCTTGTCCATGACTTCGCCGCCGTGATGCGCTTTGTCGCTGGCGCCTTGGGTTTGGTTGCGGGCGTGTTCGGCATCTCGCGAGACAACGCCGACCAGATCCGTCAATCCGCCAAGCGATTGGGAAATGCCTGTCAGGGTTGCGGCTTGATGTTCGGTGCGCACGGCGAGCTCTTCGGCCGATGCGGTGATTTCGCCGGACTGCATTTGGATCAGGCGAGTTTGATGCATCACATCCCGCATCACCGGCGCCACCCGTTCCACAGCCGCATTATAGGCTTTGGCGCCTTCGATAAAGGCTTCTGGCATCTCCTCGGTCAGCCGCGCGGTCATGTCGCCATCGGCAAATTGCTCAAGTTTGCTGACAAGAACACCGACGGCGTATCGCGATTCGTCAAAATGGCGTTGGCGTTGTGCGTCGTTTTCTGCTTGGGCGGCACGGGTTGCTGCGGCGCCTTCCTCGGCGACCTTTCGGGCGACTTCGGCGTCGTCGCGGGCTTGGGCGGCGGCTTTGATCGCGGCTTCGGCCTTTTTCAACGCGGTTTCGGCGCGGCTTTTTTCGGCTTCGGCGCGGGCCAGGGCATCTTGTGCTTCTTCGGCGGATTTCCGGACTTCGGCCTGACGGGCTTCGTCCGCTTTATGAAGCCGGATACGGGTGCGAATGGCAAAGGCAAGCGCAGCCGTTTCTGCAACGACGATGACGGCATGAAAGCTGGTGCGTCCGATGTTTAAGAGCAGATCCGTCGAAGGATAGACCAAGGCCGGAAATAGGAAAGTCAACGTCAGATGGTGCACGGCGATCGTTGCCGCAGACAGTAGCAGGGCCGTCAGGCCCGCAGTCATTACCAGCGCCGCCAAAACAGCGAAATAGACCATATGCATGTCGATTTGCAACGGATTCCCCATGAGGGCGGCATTGAGAACGATGGCCTGTCCGGTTAGGGCCTGTGCAACGGTGATGCGTGCGGCGCGACCTTTCATTCGGGCGCCCGCGATGCCGACGATGGCGAAAAAGACCGACGCGAGCAAAGTCACGGTGAGGGTGCCTTGCGCGAACCATCCGGCCACTGTGACCGGCCCCGTGGCTGCGACAGCCAACACGCCGAGAATGCGCGAGGCTTGATCTCGGGAGGTTTCAAAATCGTTTGAAATGGTGCCTGTCATTATAATTCTACTCCGCAAATCTGGGCGATGAGGGTGGCGTCGCTTACCCCCCATGCCCCCGCACGCCGCACGGCGCTGATAAATTCTGGGCCGCCATTGGCCATCGTGGCCATTGGGGCGAGCAGGGGGCCAACCGGATGGCCGCCTGCGGTTTCGATGAGGTGCGCGCCATCTGTCCACGGCCCATGCAGGACCAAGACAAGCCCCTCTAACGGGGCTGGCTTGAGCAACATAAACGCCGGTGTGACGGCGAGGCAGATCAGCCAGATCGAAGCAGAGAGTATCGCGCGCATCGCACCACCTTTCGTGTGATGTGATGTCATGTTGGCCTTAAAACGTTCTTAAAATCAGATTCGAGGCGGTCGAATGACTTGGCTCTAGCGGTTGACGTAGCGTCAGCTGTCCGGTGCAATCAACCCCAGACCGCGCAGATAAACGCCAATGCCGCTTTCCAATAAATCCTCGGGAGGAAAGGGGCTTTGGCTGCCGGGGCTGTTGCGGGCGAAGAGTTCGACGACGCCATGGGACATGGCCCAGATATGGGCCGAAAACATCGCGGCGGGGGGGCGTTTGTCTTGTGGGATATGTTCCGATAATTCGGTCGCAGCGCGTTCCATCACCGCGCGCGCACGGGCCGAAGCCGCCGCAAGCTCTGGCGTGCGATTGACCGAAATGCCGCTTTCGAACATTGAAATATAATGGCCGGGGTATTTACGCGCGAAGGCCAGATAGGCACGCCCGGTGGCTTCGAAGGCCGCCAAAGCCGAGGGTTGGCCGCTGTCAAAGGCATATTGCATCACATCGGCGAAGATCTCATAGCCCTGTCTGGCCGCTTCGGCGATCAAATCCGAGCGGCCTTCGAAGTGGCGGTAAACGGCGGCGGGGGTGACGCCGGCTTGTTTGGCGGCCTCCGACAGGGTGAATCCGGTCGGGCCCTTGGCTTCGATCAACCCGAGCGCGGCCTCGACCAAGGCCTGTCGCAGGTTGCCGTGGTGATATCCGCGCTTCTTAGGCATCCCAATTGTCCGGCCCGCCGCAAATTTTAGGATCCGGCACACCCAGAGCCTTTGCGTCTTTGTGGGTGTAATCCAAGCCCGTCAGCAGCAGCCGCAATGCAGCAAGCCGCGCGCGGCGTTTGTCGTCGGACCGGATGATGTGCCACGGGCTTTGTTCGATATGGGTGCGGGTCAATGTCTCTTGAATGGCGGCGCTATAGGCGTCCCATTTCTTCATCCCCTCCACGTCAATCCAGCTCAGCTTCCAATGCTTGAGAGGATCACGTTCGCGGTCGATGAACCGGCGCAGCTGTTCGGCGCGCCCGACATTGAGCCAGATTTTCACCAGATGAATGCCGTCGTCCACCAGCATGCGTTCGAAATCCGGAGCTTGATGAAAGAAATGTTCCCGTTGCGCGGGGGTGCAAAAGCCGAAGACATGTTCGACCACGCCGCGATTATACCAACTGCGGTCAAAGGCGACGAGTTCGCCTGCGGCGGGCAGATGGTCGATATAGCGTTGGAAATACCATTGCGTTGCCTCGGTTTCGGTCGGTTTGGGAAGCGCAACAATCCGCGCGCCGCGTGGGTTAAGATTCTCGCGCAAGCGTTTGATTGTGCCGCCTTTTCCGGCGGCGTCACGACCCTCAAAGACAATCGCGATGCGTTGGCCGGTTTCCTTTGCCCAACTTTGCAATTTGACCATCTCTATTTGCAAAGCCGCCATTTCGGCTTCATAGGCTTTGCGTTTCATCCGTTCGGGATGGGGGTAATCGGGATTGAGAATGTCATCTTTGTCGCTGCGGCGAATGGCGTTGCGGATGTTCTCGGGGGCCTCGGTGTTGAAATATGCGCTGATCGCGCCGTCAAAGGGCAGTTCCATGCGCCTCTCCTTCATGTTGTTGCCACTATGGCAAGCGCGTGCAGGATGCGCAATCGCTGCCGCTCGGCGCTCGCTGACTGTGGCCGGCCTCCCCGGACGTAACGCGCGGGCCACGTGCCGATGTCGGCACGGTTGGGCGCGAGAGAGCCCCCCGCGCGGCCGATCCGCGCACTCAATATGTTCGCTTGTGGGTGCGGCTAGCGGCCAATTTCGTCCATGTCATAGGGTGTGGTTTGGTAGATCTCGTTGATCCAGTTGCCGTAAAACAGATGCGCGTGGCTGCGCCAGCGGTTGCGCGGTTTTTGCGCCGGATCGTCTTCAGGATAATAGTTTACCGGCACGTCGATGGGTTTGCCCTCGGCCACGTCGCGGTCATACTCTTGTTTGATGGTGTCGCTGTCGTATTCCAGATGGTTGAATACATAGAGCGCCCGATGTGCGGGGTCTTCGACAAGGCACGGCCCGACCTCTGTGCTGCCGAGCAGAGTAATTAGCCCGTTGGCCGCATCGATTTCCGGTTGGCGCATTTCGGTCCAACGCGACACTGGCACAATGCAATCATCCGAGAACCCGCGCAGGTAATGCGAAGCGGGCGACAGATTGTCATGCCGCCAGCAGCCCAAAGCCTTTTTTTCCAACATGTATTTTTGAACACCATGGAAATGGTTGATCATCGCCATGCCGCCCCAGCATACGCCAACGGTGGAATGCACATGGGTTTGGGTCCATTCAAATACCTCGCGGAGTTCGTCCCAATAGGTCACCTCGCTAAAGGGCAGATGTTCGATCGGGGCGCCGGTGATGATGAAACCGTCGAATTTTTGACCCGAGGCACGGATTTCTGAAAAGGCGTGGTAAAAGCTTTCCATATGTTGGGCGGCGGTGTTGCGGGCCTCGTGTTCGGACATGCGAATGAGCGTCAATTCGATTTGCAGCGGCGTTGCACCGATGAGCCGTGCAAATTGGTTCTCGGTTTGAATTTTCTTCGGCATCAGATTCAAAAGCCCGATGCGCAGGGCGCGGATGTCTTGCCGCGCTGCTTGATCCTCGGTCATCACCGACACACCTTCGCGCGTCAGCACGTCATAGGCGGGTAGGTCAGCGGGAATTTTGATCGGCATGGCAGAGATCCTTTGAACGGCGGGCGGCCCCGATCGCGCGGATTTCGGGGCGGGTCTTACGATATAGGGGGCCTAGACCGCTCGGTCTAGTGCCGTGGCGATCATGTCGGTGAGATCCGATTCGTTTTGTACGGCGTAAACTTCATCGGCGCTCACGGTCACGCCGCGCCGCGCCATTTTTTCATAGCGCGGTTGGCGGTGCGCCAGGGCCTGCGCATAGGTCCAGCGGATGAAGGCATCGGGATCGACCTTTTCGGGGGCGCATTGCTCTTGGTCAAGATATGCGTTCCAGATCCGTTCGAGGAATTCGGGTTGGTAGGACATGGGTTTGGGGGCTTTATCAAACCGTCGGATCAGTTCGGCGGTATGGGCGTCGCTGCCCTTGATCCAGACCATCAAAGCTTCCTGCTCCAGGGCGCAGAGCAGCGGATCATCGGGATCGTCCACATCGACCCATTCGCAAATCGATCCGCCGGTATCGCAAACAAAATGCGGATAACCATAAAGGGCTTCGGCGCGCGCACTAAAGGTCGCGGTGTCGTAAAGTGCGGCAATCTCGGCCTCGCGGAATTGGTTTTGACGGTGGCAATATTCGGCAAAGGGCAAACCGCCCTTGGCCGGATCCCCCGGTTTGCCCAGATAGGTCGAGACCGGCGCCAGATTGTTAAAGGTGATGTTCGATCCAATAAAGATCGAATCCGACATCAGCAGATCGCGCAGAAACGGGTTTTTCATGGCTTCCATTTTGGCGTTATCGGCGATGAATTCGCCCATGTAGCGCGTGCCGATGCGGTAATCGACATTATAGTGAAACCAGTTTCCGCTGTCGCGCAGGACGTTGGACACATGGGTTTTGCCAAGGCCAGACATGCCGAAAAAGAGCACTTTTTTATGCGTGGCGCTGCGCCAATCGGCTGCGGAAGTATAGATCATCTGAGGTCCCTCTCTGCCCTGCGTTGCTATCGCGTGGACACAGGGGGGTCAAACCCAATGCATGTGCGGCGATTACTTCGGCACGGCTTTGTGGCGCCAAGCGCGCAGGCGGCGCGGAATGCGCCCGTCGATGATCACCAAACCGGCGGCCAGTAAGGCAAATCCCGCATAGGCTTTGGGGGCAAGGCTTTCGCCCAAAACGAGCGCGCCAAGGGCAATGGCCACCGGTGCCACCAAGAGCGTGACCAGAAGCAGGTTGCCAACCCCCGCCGATGCGGCAATGCGATAATACAACAGGTATGCCCCTGCGGTCGCCAGAACGGCCAGATAGGCAATCGCGCCCCATGTGGCGGCGGAGTATGTCAGGCGCGGCAGGTCTTCGGTCCACAACGCATAGGGGATCATCATTGCGCTGGAGCAGGTCAACATGCCCGCAGTCGCGATTTGCGGGCTGACGTTGGTGAGCCGCGCGCGCGCCCAAGCGCCCGACAGCCCATAACAGATGGCCGCGCCGATCAACGCGAGTTGCGCGACCGAGGTGATGTCAAAGGCATGGATTGCCTTGACGCCGATGGCGGTCGCGGCGCCGCAAAATCCAAGGCTCACCCCGATGAGCTTGCGCGCGGTCAGGCGCTCGTCGGCAAAAACCATCGCGGCGATCAGAATGCCGAAGACGGCGGTCGTGCTGTTCAAGATTGCGCTTAGGCCGGAGGGAATATGTTGTTGGCCGAAGGTGATTAAGGTGAAGGGCAGGGCGTTGTTCAAAAGCCCCATCACCGCAAATGCGCCCCACATTCGCAGGTCCATCGGGACGCGCAGGCCGCGCAGCAGAACATAGGCCCAAAGCACCAAAGCCGCGCCGCTCACACGGAAGGCAACAACGGTGGCAAAGCCGACCTCGCGCAGCACGACGGCATTGCACAAAAACGATCCGCCCCAAATCAAAGCAAGCAACATGAGCTCCGCCCAAGCGCGGGGCGAGGCGGTGATCTGGGCGGTGGTGGGCGTGGGGACGGGGTGTGTCATATCCATAGTATTGGTGCGCAGGCGTGTCACACGCAATCCGGAAGTTGCGCAATTGCGGGCCGCAGCGGTCAGCCGTTTTTATGGAACCATTCGTCCATAGGTCAAAAGCACATGCAATCAGGCGGGCTTGCGGTGGGTCTCGAACCAGATGTTGATGTAATTGGCGATGAAGATCAGCGCCGCGCCATAGATCAAAGAGGGGGTGATCGGCTCGCCAAACAACACCAGCCCCAGGACGGCGATCACCGGCAGGCGGATGAAATCCAGTGGCGCGACGATGGTGGCAGGCGCGGTTTTGAGCGCATTGGTCAGGCAATAATGCGCCGACAGTCCGGCGGCGCCGACGAGGATAAGCCAAGGTGCGGTTTGCGCCGTGGGCAGGGCCATTGTGCCATCGGCCAAGCCGCAGGCCAGACCGAGCAGCGCTTGCATGCCGGTAAGATAGAACATGATACACGGCACGCTGGCCATGGTGGTGAGTTTCTTGGTGGTAATGATCGACGTGGCAAAGAAAATCGCGGAGATGGCGGCGGCGATGAGGCCGGCGCCGCCTTGAAACGCGCTGTCGGTTGCGAAGGGATTTCCCACTTGGGTGACCTCCCAAATGCCGACAAGCCCGAGCAGCACACAGACAAGTTTGATGATCGTGAAGCGTTCTCCCAAGAACAGGGGCGACAACAAGATAACCCAAAGCGGCGTGGTGAATTCGAGGGCGAAAACCTGTGCCAGCGGGGTGATGGCAAGGGCGTAGAACCATAGGTTCTGACCGGTGAAATGTGCCGTATTGCGGATCAGGTGCAGACCAAGGCGGCGGGTTGTGATTTGTCCCCACATGCCGCGCGCGGTGAGAATGGCACAGACGATGAGAAACCCAACGAGGCTGCGATAGGCCATGATTTCAAAGGTGTCGTGGGTGCTGCCCAATATGCGGCCGGCCACTGCCATGAGCGAGAAGGCCGCAATCGCCCCGGAGGTCCAAAGCGCCGCGCGCAAAATTTCCGGGCCCGTGGTGTGCGGAATGGCTGCGGCATGTGTCATCGTGAAAGTGTCCGGCAAATGGTGCGACGCGCGACAGCTAAGCTAAAATCCCAACGGAGGGCAAGCTGCGGGCGCGCCATCCTTGCGCCGAACATGCAAATGCCCCGATCCCAAACGGGCGGGGCATTACGCTGTATCCGGCGGATGGGTTATTCGAGTTCGATGGTGCCGGGGGGTTTTGATGTTACATCGTAGAACACCCGGTTGATGCCATCCACCTCGTTGATGATACGGGTCATGGTTTCGCCCAAGAACTCGTGGGTGAAGGGGTAGTAATCTGCCGTCATCCCGTCGACAGAGGTTACCGCGCGCAGGGCAAGCGCATAGTCATAGGTGCGCCCGTCGCCCATCACGCCGACCGTGCGCATCGGCAAAATCGCGGCAAAGGCTTGCCAGATTTCATCATAGAGACCGTGTTTGCGAATCTGGTCGATGTAGACCGCATCGGCCTGCTGCAAGATCGTCAGTTTTTCGCGGGTGATCTCGCCGGGGCAGCGGATCGCAAGGCCGGGACCAGGGAACGGGTGCCGACCGATGAAGGATGCGGGCAGGCCCAATTCGTGGCCAAGCGCGCGCACTTCGTCTTTGAAAAGCTCGCGCAAAGGCTCGACCAGCTTAAGGCCCATTTTTTCGGGCAGTCCGCCAACATTGTGGTGCGATTTGATCGTCACCGACGGGCCGCCGGAAAAGCTGACCGATTCAATCACATCGGGGTAGAGCGTGCCTTGGGCGAGGAATTCGGCTCCCTCAATGTCATTGGCGTATTTCTGGAACACGTCGATGAAAAGGCCGCCGATGATTTTGCGTTTGGTTTCGGGGTCCGAGACGCCCTCGAGCTTGCCCAGAAACAGTTCGCTTTCGTCCGCATGGATCAGGTTGAGATTATAGCTCTCTCTGAACATTTTGACGACTTCGGTGGCCTCATTGAGGCGCAAAAGCCCATGATCGACAAACACACAGGTCAGTTGATCGCCAATGGCCTCATGCAGCAAAATCGCGGTGACCGAGCTGTCGACACCGCCGGAGAGGGCGCAGATGACTTGCTTGTCGCCAACCTGTTCGCGGATTGCTGCGATGGCCTGCTCACGGTAGGCTTCCATGGTCCAATCGCCGGTGAACCCGGCGAGACGCACGAAGTTTTCGTAAAGCGTTGCGCCGTTCGGCGTGTGATGCACTTCGGGGTGGAATTGCACCGCATAAAAATTTCGCGATGTATCTGCGGTGATCGCAAAGGGCGCATTGGGCGAGGTGCCATAGACTTCGAAACCGGGCGCAATGGCAGAGACATGATCGCCATGGCTCATCCAGACTTGCTCGCGGCCTTCAAGGAACCAACCGCTGAGCAGATCAATGCGGTCGTCCGAGGGCGTCACATAGGCGCGGCCAAATTCGGCCGTTCCATGGCCGCGTTCGACTTTGCCGCCGAGCATATGCATCATTACTTGCTGCCCATAGCAAATGCCGAGGATGGGCACGCCAAGGTCAAAAATACACTCGGGCGGCCGTGGAGAGGCTTCGGTCATGACCGAAGCTGGACCGCCGGAGAAGATCACGGCTTTCGGCGCAAAGTCGGCCAGAAACGCGTCAGTGACGTTCTGATAGGGGTGGATTTCGCAATAGACATTCAACTCGCGCAGGCGCCGCGCGATCAGCTGGGTCACCTGAGAGCCGAAGTCAATGATAAGAAGGCGGTCATGGGATGTCTGGATCATGTCTTGGCAATAGGGCGCGGCGCGCGCGCGCGCAAGAGGGCGTGGGCCCCTCATGAGCGGTTTTCGAGGATGGTCGCGCGCGTTCATGTCGCTTTCGCCTCGCATAGGGCGCAAAACCGCAGCTTTGGACTGGGGCTTTGGCGCTAAATAGGGCGAGATGATCGCAGGTTTGCGCATGGAAGGGGAGAATCACTCTATGGCCGAAGCAACAGCACCCACCAGACGGGCAAGAAGCGGTGGCGGCGCGGCGCGGCGCGCGGCGCGTTCCGCCGTGCAGATTGAATGCGCTAAATATATCGAGCGTAAGATCCCCAATTATGAGGTGTTGGACGAGGCCGCATTGACGATCATCGAATCCAATGCCGAAGTCGTTCTTGAGGAAATCGGGGTGAATTTCACTGGCAATCCGCAATCCTTGGAACGCTGGCGCCAGGCCGGAGCCGATGTGCAAGGCGAACGGGTGCGTTTCCCAAAGGGTATGGTGCGCGATCTATGTAAAACTGCGCCAGCGCAGTTTACCCAGCATGCCCGAAATCCCGACCGCAACGTGGTGATCGGCGGGACAAACCTTGTGACGGCGCCCGTCTATGGCCCGCCTTTTGTGCGCGATGCTGAGGGCGGGCGGCGGTACGCGACCATGGCGGATTTCCAGAAATTCGTGAAACTCGGCTATATGTCGAAATATCTGCACCATTCGGGGGGCACGGTCTGCGAGCCGACGGATGTGCCGGTGAATAAGCGGCATTTGGATATGCTGCTGGCGCATATGACACTTTCGGATAAGCCGTTCATGGGGTCCGTCACCGAACCCAGCCGGGCGCAGGATTGTGTCGAGATGTGCGAGATTCTCTTCGGTAAGGCCTTTGTCCAAGAAAATACGGTGATGACGTCACTGATCAATATCAATTCGCCGTTGACCTTCGACGAAACAATGATGGGTGCGCTCGAAGTCTATGCCAAGAACAACCAAGCGGCGATCATTTCTCCCTTTATTGTGGGCGGGGCCATGGCGCCGGTGTCGGTGACCGCGACGCTCACGCAGGTTTTGGCCGAAGTCATGGTGGGCATCGCCTATAGCCAGCTGATCCGCCCGGGGGCACCGGTGATTTTTGGCACCTTTGTGACCTCGATCGATATGAATTCTGGCGCGCCCACCTTCGGGACACCGGAGGCCAGTCAAATCCTATATGGCGCGGGACAATTGGCGCGACGTTTGGGATTGCCATACCGGTCCGGTGGCGGGCTGTGCGGATCGAAGTTGCCCGACGCGCAGGCGGCTTACGAGACGGCAAATACGCTTAATGCGGGGTTGCTCGGAGGGGTGAATTTCATGTTACACGCCTGCGGATGGCTCGAAGGTGGTTTGGTGGCCAGTTTCGAAAAATTTGTGATGGATGCGGATCAGCTTGGGACACTGGATAAAATGGCACAGGGTGTCGCAGTGGACGAGAATGCGCAGGCGCTCGATGCGCTGCGCGAGGTCGGACCGGGGGGGCATTACCTTGGCTGTGCCCATACGCAGGCGAATTTCAAAGAGGCGTTTTGGCGCAGTGATTTGCTTGATTACAAACCGTTCGAGACATGGTCCGATGAGGGCGCACGCGATACCGCGTCCCTGGCCACGGCGCGGGTGGCAAAACTGCTGGGTGACTATACGCCGCCGCCGCTGGATCCGGAGATCAAGGCACGGCTCGACTCCTATGTGGCCGAGAAAAAAGCCTCGATGCCGGATGCGTTCGGGTGATGTGATGGGGCGCCCCAATCCGCCGTTAATGGTTTCGCGCGCTGTTGGGTTTGGCACACTCCAGTGGTCTTTCGCCGCGTCCCAGCGGGATGATGAATGTGGCTTCCCCTGTGCTCGGAGCCGCCGATCTGTGCCGTTGCGATATCGATCGAATATCGGCGCGTTGTTTCTTTTTGGGTATATCGATCATAGTCGCGGCGGTTAGCCCCCCGCGCGACGCCGATGCTGTGTTCTGCGATGGCGGCCATTGGCTGGTGTTATGACCGTATCGGGTGGCCCGTGCAGAAACGGTTCGGGGCGGCGAAGAAGCCACCCCGTACCGTGTTGAAACAGGCCAATCATCGGCTGGCGGTGTTTATCCGGCAGTATTCCGCAGGATTTGCGCCTCTGCCATCATCGCAATCAGCAGGTCCACGTGATTGATCACCGAATAGGACGCGTTGCTTTGGCGGCGCAGATCGTTGAGATCGGCTTCCATCTCCATCAACCGGAGCAGGGCGGCGCCGCTGCGCGGCAGCGCACCGTGCCCAAGCAGGCGGCGCAGGTGGTGATCGCGGCGGTAATCCTCCATTCCGATGCGCGCGGCACGGATCAAAAGACGAGGGCGGCGGAGAGTGGTGAGCATACCGAGGATATCTTGCATTGGTCTTCCCATTCTTAGGGTCGCGGACGTCTTATGCGTCAATTATGCGACATGATGAAAAAACTCTTGCACAACTTAAGCGGGTGTTGCGCGGAGGCGGGTAGACCGTACGTAGCCTTTGAATTTATTTATCTTTTATCAACCATGATGAAGATTGCGAAAATATTAACCTACGGGTAACCAATTAAGCTTTAGGTTGTGTAGAAAGCTGGGGGCAGCCCGCAGGCCACTATTTTCCAGAATAATAGGGGATGAATTATGCTGGAGACGACAGCGTCCACCAAACACAGATCGGCGCGGATGCCGACTTGGGTGCCACAGGCGGCGAAACGCTACCTAAAACATACTGAAGCGGGTCTTTCGATCCGTGCTCTGGCGCGTGCCGAAGGGTGCCATGCCTCAACCGTACTAAGACAGATTCGGCGGTTTGAAAACCTGCGCGACGATCTGTTGGTGGACGAAGCCTTACGTTCTCTCGGCCGTATTCATTTTCCCTCAAACCCCGGTTTTGATGGAAAGGAAACCGCTGCTATGAAGGAAAACGGGATCTGCGACGAGACCGCACCGAGCGAGGAAGTGCTGGCCTGTGATGGCCGGCGAATCCTGCGGCGCTTGTGCGAAAACGGCGCCGTTTTAGCGGTTGCCGCTGAAATGGATAAAGCTGTGGTCGTGCGCGACACCGAAGACGGGCGCACCACGCGCACGGCGGTGGTGGATCGCAATGTTGCACGTGCGATGGCGCTCAAAGACTGGATTGTCTGCAAGGCACCCGGGCGGATTTCACGCTATCATATCACGGCGGCGGGGCGTAATGCGCTCAACCATCTGATCGCCAGCGCCGAAAATGCCGCGACTGGTTTTGCCGAGGCGCAAACCCCCTTTGAAGGCACGCAAATGCCTTGGGGTGAAACACGCGAAGACATGCCGGAAGATGATGGCAAACCGCGCCGTGTGCGATACAATCTGGGGGAGAGTCCTCTGGTTGCTCTGGCGCGCCGTCGCGACAAGGATGGCTCTCCATTCTTGGAGGACAGCTTGGTGCGTGCAGGTGAGCGTTTGCGCGAAGATTTTGAATTGGCTCAAATGGGAACGCGGGTAACGCAGGATTGGGAGCGGTTCTTGACTGGCGGCGTGCAGGGATCGCCTGGTCCAAGCGGGGGCAGCGCCGGATCGGACGCCGCCAAAGCGCGGGTGATGGGCGCGCTCAAAGACCTCGGTCCGGGGCTTGGCGATGTGGCGCTGCGCTGCTGTTGTTATCTCGAGGGGCTTGAGGCTGCCGAGAAACGCATGGGATGGTCCGCGCGGTCTGGCAAGATCGTGTTGCGCATCGCGTTGCAACGGCTCAAGCGGCACTATGATGATCTGGGAGACGCGGGCGCAATGATCGGTTAACCGCCGACCAACATTCCAACACCGTAAGCCACCACGGCGCATACCGTCCCGACCAAGACGGTTTCACCTACAGAGCGATGCAAAGGCTCCCCCGTGGCATTCCACCGCAATAGCCCGAGCGCAACCAATGCCCCTGCTGTCGTCATCACCGAGTGGATGAAGGTGGCAGGGGTCGGCTCCGTCAGGAAATAGGGCATAAGCGGCACGGATCCAAAAACCACGAAGCTGCAAAATGTAACAAAGCCATTGATCGCGGGGTTTTCCTCGGCTGGATCATGCATGCCGAATTCATAGGTCATCATCAAATCGGCCATCATGTCCGGATGGCGTAACATGATGTCCGCTGTGGCTTCCGCCTCTTCGTCGGGCAGGCCGCGTTGCCGTAGGATATGAACCATTTCATAGCGCTCTTGGGCAGGGTTTACCTCGATTTCGTGCAATTCGCTGTTACGCCGGGCGCGGTAAAGATCATGTTGCGATCGGGTGGATAGGAATTCGCCAAGTCCCATCGACACCGCATCAGCAAAAAGATTGGCAAGCCCGAAGACCAAAACCGCCACAGCGCCGATTTGCCCGGCGCCATCGGCCGCCGCCCCGGCGAATCCGGCAACGATGGCAAAAGTCGTGACGATGCCGTCATTACCGCCATAGATGATCTGTTTGAGAAATTCCTGTGTGCGGCCAAGTGCATGCGCTTCGCGGCGATGTGCGGTCCAATCAAATGTCATGTCGGCTCCTTGGCTGTGTCGGGCGATGGAGGCAAGTCTTAAGCGATGGGGGCCGAGGCGCAACCGAGAGCGACTCGCAACTGCACTTTATAACCGTTTCAATAGGTAAAGGCCGCAGGGCAGGATGCCGCCGCGGCCTTCGTTTTGTGTTGGACCGAATGGTCCCAGTCGATCCTATGGACGTCTAGCCTTTGGGGACCGGCGATTCGTTGGTCACCGGCACCGCATTGACGTCGCTGTTTTGTGCTTCATTGGCGGCGCGAACACCGGCGGCATAGTCTGGATGCACGCGTTCCAACACCGCATACCAGCGTTCTTTCACACCGTCAGAGCACGGGCCCATGGCCGCCGCGTAGTTATTGAACAGCCGTTGTTTTTGCTCCGCGTCGAACATGTTGAACAAGGCGCGCGGCTGAACGTAATCGGCCTCGTTATCCTCAACCGCATACCTGTCTGCATCACCGTCAATCCGCAGCGGCGGTTCCACGAACTCCGGCTGCGCGGTCGGCCCGTCGAATTGGTTCGGTTCGTAATAGGCATCGGGATTGCCAAAATCATTGGTGAAAAATCGCATGGAGCCATCTTTGTGATAGTGCTGCATCGTGGCTGCTTTCGGGGCATTCGCGGGCAGGGCCTCATAATGGGTGCCCAACCGATAGCGGTGCGCATCGGCGTAAGAGAAAATACGGCCCTGCAACATTTTGTCGGGGCTGAACCCGATTCCCGGAACCACGTTGGACGGGCTAAACGCAGCGTTTTCGACCATCTGGAAATAGTTTTCGGGGACTTTGTTCATCTCCAATTCGCCGACTTCGATCAACGGGTAATCGCCATGCGGCCATACTTTGGTCAAATCGAAGGGGTTATAGGCCTGTTTGCCGGCATCGGCTTCGGGCATCACTTGGATATAGAGCGTCCACTTGGGGAAGTCGCCGCCACCAATCGCATTTACAAGATCCTCTTGATAGCTCTCGCGGGTCTTGCCAATCAAAGTCTCGGCTTCGGCATTGGTGTAATGGGCGTGGCCTTGTTGGGTTTTGAAATGGAATTTCACCCAATAGCGTTCGCCCTTTTCATTCCAAAGGCTATAGGTGTGGCTGCCATAACCGTTCATCCGCATCGGGTTCACCGGAATGCCCCGATCCGACATCAGGATCGTGACCTGATGGACGCATTCGGGTTGTGCGGCCCAAAAATCAAACATCGCTTCGGGGCTGCGCAGATTGGTTTTCGGGTGGCGTTTTTGGGTGCGGATAAAGTCGGGGAATTTCATCGCGTCGCGCAGGAAAAATACCGGAGTGTTGTTGCCTACGACGTCCCAATTGCCATCCTCGGTATAGAATTTAAGGCTAAATCCGCGCACGTCGCGTTCGGCATCTGCGGCGCCTTGCTCGCCCGCCACAGTGGACCAACGGGACAAAACATCGGTGGTGGTACCGGGTTTGAAGACTTTGGCACAGGTGTATTGTGTGATGTCATGGGTGACGGTGAATTTGCCCTCAAGCCCCCAACCTTTGGCATGGACCACACGTTCTGGAATACGTTCGCGGTTTTGATGGGCCAGTTTTTCGAGCAATTGATAATCTTGCAGCAGAACCGGACCGCGTTCCCCAGCGGTTTGGCTGTTGGCGTTGCTGGTGACCGGTGCGCCGGCGGTGGTTGTCAGGCGGTGTGTCATATCTGGCGTCCTCCATAGGATATGTGGCTGAGCATGATGCTTGGCTGTATAAGGCAGGATTGGAGCAATAATTTCCAATTGCATATTCCTCTTCCATTGATAGGAATAAGTTATGAATATCACCCTGCGCCAATTGACCTATTTCAAAGCCCTGGCCGCCGCGCGCCATTTCGGTCGCGCCGCACAAATGGTGCATATCTCGCAACCGGCCTTATCGGTGCAGATTCGCGAGCTGGAGGCGACATTGGGTGCACCTTTGGTCGAGCGGCACGCCCGCGATGTGGTGCTGACGCCTTTCGGACGACAAGCCTTGGCCCAAGCAGAAAGAGCGTTGTTCGAGGTGGACCGATTGGTCCAAATGGCCCGTTGGCGTGGCGGATTGTCGGGGGAGTTGCGGTTCGGCGTGATCCCCACCGTGGCGCCCTATCTTTTGCCCCAAGCCTTGGCACAGATGCGGGCGCATGACCTGTCTTTGGATGTGAAAGTTATCGAAGGCAAAACCGAACGGTTGGTGGCGCAGTTGTTAGACGGCACATTGGACGCAGCGGTGATGGCGATGCCGATCGCGGCCGAGGGGCTTGAAGCGGTGCCCTTGTTCGAAGATCGGTTTTTATTGGCAGGGTCCGAGGCGCGCTTGGCCGCATTGGGAGCGCAGGCAGAATCCTTGCGCCCGCGTGCGTTGGAGCCGACACAATTGATGTTGCTTGAAGATGGCCATTGCCTGACCGATCAGGCGCTCGAGGTCTGCGGGCACGCGGCGGGGCAGATCAACACCGGCGCTTCTTCTTTGGCGACATTGGCGCGTTTGGTCGAGGCGGGGTTCGGATTGACCTTAATGCCGGAAATCGCGGCGCTATCGGAACAACTGTCGGCACCGCAGATGCGGTTGATCCGGTTTGCGGCACCCGAACCGGCGCGGCAGATTGCCCTGCTGCGTCGTCATGGCAGCGGGGCGAGCGATTGGTTCGAGAATCTGGCGAGCTTGCTGGCGCAAGTGGGGGCCGGATTGACCGCCACCTGCCGTGCGGCGGTGTGATCCGGATCAATTTTACGCGATCAATGAAAAACACCCGCGCCGGATAAGGGGCACGGGTGTTTGCACTATTTTGGGATTGGACCGTTCGGTCTGCACCGTCTGCCTACCTATTGGGCGGCGACGGAAGCCGCCGTTTCGAGGTATTTCATCACGTTCTCAGGGGAGCTTTCACCATAGGGATCCTCGCCGTGGTTGTCACACAGGCCCGGCTCTTCGAACCATGCTTCGACCACGCCATTGTTGACCACGGCGGCATAGCGCCACGAGCGCAGGCCAAAGCCGAGATTGTCCTTGCGCACCAACATCCCCGCACGGCGGGTGAATTCACCCGATCCGTCCGGGATGACTTTGACGTTTTTGATACCCTGGCTCTCGGCCCATTTGTTCATCACAAAGCTGTCGTTGACCGACATGCAATAGATCGCGTCGATGCCCATTTCCTGAAACTTTTCAAAATTGTCTTCGAAACCAGGGAGTTGATAGGTCGAGCAGGTCGGCGTGAAAGCGCCGGGAAGCGAAAAGAGGACCACGCGTTTGCCGGCGAAATAATCCTCTGTGGTCATGTCCTGCCAACGAAACGGGTTGGACCCACCGATGGAGTCGTCACGCACGCGTGTGTGGAAGGTCACATTGGGAAGTTTTGCTCCGGCAATCATAATTGTGCTCCTGTAATAAGTGCCCGCGCGAGCGGCAGGCCAAAAGGTTCGATCTGTGTTTAGAGCGATTCTAATCAGGGTTTCAATGCGCCTGCGGCAAATAATGCTGCGAGAGCGAAGCCGGCTGCGGGCAGGGCGCGGGGACGGTGCCATCGGCGGCGGATTGCGTGCAAAATAAGCGATATACAAAGCCCCCCACGGGATTTGGCGGTGCTTGGGCAAGGCGGATATGCGCGTTTTGGCGCGCTGAGCATTGGACAGCCTACTTTGACGGGCGTATATGGAGACAACAGTAAGGAGCAGCCATGTCGCCGCGTGATCTGAAAATCCCCGAGCAGCGCCACCCTGAAAAGGCGCGTCGTCCCGACAATCCACAGCCGCGCAAACCCGATTGGATTCGCGTCAAAGCGCCGACATCCGAAGGGTATAAACAGACCCGTGACATCATGCGCGAGCATAAATTGGTCACCGTCTGCGAAGAGGCGGGATGCCCGAATGCCGGTGAATGTTGGTCCCAAGGCCACGCCACCATGATGATCATGGGCGAGGTTTGCACCCGCGCTTGCACCTTTTGCAACATCGCGACCGGCAAGCCGCCCGAAGACCTCGATGCCTTTGAACCGGGCCGTGTGGCCGATGCGGTGGCCAAATTGGGCCTCAATCATGTGGTTGTGACCTCGGTGGACCGCGACGATATCGCCGACGGCGGCGCCGAGCATTTTGCGCAAACCATCCGCGCCATCCGTCACCGCAGCCCCAAAACCACGATCGAGGTTTTGACGCCGGATTTTATCCGCTGTGGTCCCGAAGCCGTGGAGATCGTGGTCGAGGCGCGCCCCGATGTGTTCAACCACAATTTGGAAACGGTGCCGGGGCTCTACCCCGAAGTGCGCCCCGGTGCGCGCTATTTCCATTCGTTGCGTGTGTTGCAGCGGGTCAAGGAACTGGATCCGACGATGTTCACCAAATCCGGCATCATGGTTGGCCTCGGAGAAGACCGTCAGGCCGTGGTGCAGGTGATGGAGGATATGCGCGCGGCGGATATCGATTTCTTGACCATCGGCCAATATTTGCAGCCGACACCAAAACACCACGCGGTGGACCGCTTCGTGCATCCGGATGAATTCGCGGCCTATGAAAAAGCTGCCTATGGCAAAGGCTTTTTGATGGTGTCCGCCTCGCCGTTGACGCGGTCGAGCTATCACGCCGGCGACGACTTTGCAAAACTGCGGGACGCGCGGTTTGCAAAGTTAGGCAAGGCGTGATCGCGCCTAATCGGGTTTGTATTTTGGCACGCGCTCCATGGTGAGCGCGTCCGGCCAACCGATGAAATACTCCACCGCAAAGATCATCATACATATCAACAAGATCGACACACCGATTTTCACCTGACGCATCGAGGGCGGTTTTCGGGCCCATTTAGCCATGCGAAGAAGATGGCGTGGGTTCATAATTATCTGCCTTATTCGTGTGTTGCGGGGCTATCTTCATCTGTGAATCGCACCTTGCCGATAAAGGGAAGGTTGCGATTGCGTTGTGCAAAATCGATGCCGTAGCCGACGACAAATTCATCGGGGATTTCAAAGCCGGTCCAATCGGCGCGAAACTCGACCTCGCGGCGGCTGGGTTTGTCCAGTAGCGCGATGGTCTTGAGCCGTGCAGGATGGCGGCTTTCGAGCAGGTGGGTGACATGGGTCATGGTGTGGCCGGTGTCGATTATATCCTCGACGACCAGAACATCACGGTTGGCAATTTCGCCGCGCAAGTCTTTGAGAATGCGGACTTCTCTGCTGGTTTTCATCTCGTTTCCATAAGACGACGCTTCCAGGAAATCAACTTCGACCGGCAGATCCAGTTCGCGGACCAGATCGGCAATGAACACGAAAGAGCCGCGCAGCAATCCGACGACGACGAGTTTTTTCGTGTCCGAAAATTCGGCCTCTATTTCGCGGCAAAGCGCCTCAATTCGGGCGGCAATCGCTTTGGCTGTGATCATCTGATCTATGACATAGGGTCGCGTTGGCATCTATTCCCCCTTGATTTTCCCTGCCTACTCTACGACATGGGGGGCACAAGTCACGAAAAAACCAAGAGATTATGCCGACGCATTCCGAAACCCGCCACCTGCCGTATACTGCCGCACAGATGTATGATCTGGTTGCGGATGTTGCCGCCTACCCGCAGTTCTTACCCTGGTGCTCCGCCGCGCGCATCCGGTCAATCACGCCGCTAGAGGGCGTAGAGAATGCCGAGGTGATGGAGGCGGATTTGGTGATTTCCTTCAAGGTCTTCCGCGAGAAGTTCGGCAGCCGTGTGACCCTGTTTCCCGATCAGATGAAGGTGGATACCGAATATCTTGACGGGCCGTTCAAATATATGAAATCCAACTGGGCTTTTGCGGATGCGGATGGCGGTTGCGATGTGACGTTCTTTGTTGATTTTGAGTTTAAAAACGCGATCTTACAGGGCATTATTGGTGTGGTTTTCAATGAGGCAATGCAGCGCATTGTGCGGGCGTTTGAACGCCGCGCCGCAGCGCTTTACGGATCGGCATGATTGCGCGTCATGCGGTTTAGGCGCAGCCGGCTCTTTAAACGATAATCCGACGACAAAAGGCCCCCGCATTTCTGCGAGGGCCTTTTGTTTTGTGCATTCCATAGCCTATGAGGCGTGATCGTAAGCGCGTTCACCGTGGACGATCAAATCAAGCCCGCCGGTTTCGGTTTCCGCATCGACACGCAACGGGGTGATCCACCCGACGATTTTGATCAAGACGACCGTCACCACACAGGTGAAAACGCCAACGATGGCCAGCGACCCGAGCTGTGCTGCCCAAGACCCCGCACCGAAGGCCGCGATCATGATGGTGCCGAAAATCCCGCCGACGCCGTGTACGGCAAACACGTCAAGCGTATCATCGATCTTGAGCGTGTTGCGGATCAGGTTCACCGCCTCTTGGCAGCCAATACCGGCAATCGCGCCGATGATCATCGCCTCAACGGGGCCGACAAATCCGGATGCGGGGGTGATCGAGGCAAGGCCGGCAATCGTGCCGGTCACGATGCCGACAAGGGATGCTTTGCCGAATTTGATCTTTTCCCACAGCGCCCACGTCAGCGACGCCATCGCCGCCGAAATATGCGTGACGGTGATCGCCATGGCGGCGCCGCCGTCTGCGGCCAATTGCGAGCCGCCGTTAAAGCCGAACCAGCCCACCCAAAGCATCGCCGCGCCGATCATGACGAAACCGGGCGAATGGGGCGGTTTGCTATGATCGCGGCGCGGGCCAAGGAAGACGGCGATCAGAAGAGCGGCCAAACCTGCGGTTTCATGCACGACAATACCACCCGCGAAATCCTTGACGCCGGTCTCTCCGAAAATACCGCCATCGGACAAGAAACCGCCGCCCCAAATCCAATGGGTCACCGGCGCATAGCACAGCAACATCCAAAGGCCGGAAAACAGTAGTACAAAGCCAAAACCGATGCGTTCCACATAAGCCCCGACAATCAGCGCGGGGGTGATGATCGCAAAGGTCATCTGGAAGGCAAAGAACAGCACTTCGGGCAAATTGCCGGACAGCGTGTCGGCGTCGATCCCGTCAAGGAACATTTTACCAAGGCCGCCCCAATAGGCATTACCGTCACCAAAGGCGATGGAGTAGCCAAAAGCGAACCAAAGCACGCTCATCAAACATGCAATCGCATAGCAATGCATGAAAACGCTGAGCACATTACGGGCGCGCACCAGCCCGCCATAAAACAGGGCAAGCCCCGGCAATGTCATAAACAGCACCAAGGCTGTCGCGGTGATAATCCACGCGGTATCTGCGGCGTTCATCTGTCCCCTCCGAAAGATCTGTTGTCAGTTTCGGGGCTGAAAGCGTCTTTGCATTGATGCGAAAAGGGGCGAGAGGCTTTGTTTGCGCTATTATATTGAGCAAATTGCAAATTGCCGCATTTATGTGCGGTGAATGTAGGTGTTTGCGCGAATAATGGGCGAAATGGGAATATTGTGCCGCACCGGTTTACGCGCGCGGCGTTTCCAGAGCCTCGATCAACAGCATCAGTGCGTTTTGCACCGAAAACTGCCGCACTGCACTGCGGCCCAGTGGGCCAAAGTCGGTGGTTTCTGCATGAAGGGGGGCGTTGGCTTGCGCAAGACCGAAGCATACCCGCCCTTCGGGTTTGTTGTCGCTGCCGCCCGGACCGGCAATGCCGGTGATTGCCACGGCCAAATCGGCATGAGAGCGCGCCAGCGCGCCTGCTGCCATTTCGCGCGCCACCTCTTCAGAGACCGCGCCATGGGCGCTGAGCGTCGCGGCGGAGACGCCGAGCATCTCTTCTTTGGCGGCATTGGTATAGGTCAGGAAGCCGCGCTCAAACACCGCCGAGGACCCGGCAATATCGGTGATCGCCGCGCCCAACATCCCGCCGGTGCAGCTTTCGGCGGTGGTGACCATTGCGCCGCGGGCTTTGGCGGCCTCCAAAAGACGGTTGGCAAGCTCTTCTGCAATCATAGCAATACCCCATGGGCGATGGCGGCGAGGGCCGCAGTGACAGCGGCCGCAAAGAGGCCCGCGATGACATCGTCCAGCATAACACCGAGCGCATCGCCGCGCCGGTCGGCGCGTCCCACCCAACCCCATTTGGTGATGTCGAACAGCCGGAACAGCAAGAACCCCGCGATCCAACCGGGATAGAGCTTAAGAATATCTACCCCGGCAAATTCGGCGCCATAGGAAATGGTAAAAAGCGCAATCCATTGTCCGACCACTTCGTCAATGACGATCTCTGACGGGTCATGATCCGCGGCCTCGCGGGTCTCACGCGCCGTCGCCCACCAACCCAATGCAAACACGAGGGTCGTTGCCGCGACCAGCCCCGAGAAGCCGGCGATCTGGTGGATGCCCCATGCCATCGGCAGTGCGGCCAGTGACCCCCATGTGCCGGGCGCAGGGCGCAAATGGCCGACATGAAAACAGGTGGCGATGAGGTGCGTCAAAGGTGTCGAATGCGGGGCGCGGTGGGTCGTCATGGGGGCTCTCGCTTTACTGATTGATCAAAGTGGCTGTGGCGATGGAGGCGATGCCTTCCTCGCGGCCGGTGAAGCCGAGCCGTTCGGAGGTGGTGGCTTTGACGGATATGCGCGCAGCGTCGATTTGCAAAATCCGCGCCAATTCAGTTTGCATGGCTGTGGCGTGGGGCCCGATTTTCGGGCGCTCGCATATAAGAGTGCAGTCTATGTTGCTGATCTCGAACCCGTTTTCACGCGCCAGCTTTCCAGCGTGGGCCAGGAAGATCTCGCTTGCGGCGCCTTTCCATTGCGGATCCGAGGGCGGGAAATGCCGACCAATATCTCCAATTGCAAGCGCCCCGTAAATCGCATCGGTGACGGCATGCATACCAACATCGGCGTCGGAATGGCCCAAAAGCGCGCGCTCATGCGGGATGGTCACACCGCAAAGAATCACATGATCGCCATCGGTAAACCGGTGCACGTCATAGCCATTGCCAAGACGGATATCAAAAGGGCGGGCGGTCATGGCGGCTCCTCTGGTGGTTTTGGGATGCGGGGTGTTTGGCACCGGGGCGGTGGTGCGGGTTAAAATTGCTTCGACACGGGCGAAATCGGCGGGATGGGTGATTTTGATATTGTCCTCGTCGCCCATGGTGATGGTCACTGGCAAGCCTGCGGCGCGGGCGACTTGCACATCATCGGCGGCTTGATCGCCGCCCTGCTGATGCGCGGCGAGGATCGCGTCGAAATCAAACCCTTGCGGGGTCTGTGCCCGAAAAAGGCCGTTCCGGTCCTGCGTGCCGCTGACGTGGTTGTGTTCGCCGCGCCAAAGCGCATCGGTGACAGCAAGAGCGGGGGCGGCGGCGGGATGGTCCGCGAGCGCCGCAATCACCGCATCGATCACCGCATCGCTGACGCAGGGGCGGGCGACATCATGGATCAGGACCTGCGCCGGTCGCTGCGCGGCGGGCAGGGCGGCCAAAGCCTCAAGCCCGAGACGCACAGAGGCCATGCGACTGGCTCCGCCGGTGCAAATGCGCAGGCCGTCCCGTGGTGCGATCTGCGCAATATCATCGGGGTGCAGCACCAGTTGAATCATATCAATGCCAGAATGGGCGGCGAAACGGGCCAATGTCCAATCCACGACCCGCGCCCCGGCCAGCGGTTGCCATTGTTTTGGCTCATTGCCGCCGGCGCGTCTGCCGCGACCTGCAGCAACGATCAGCGCCGCGCGGCGCGGGCGGATTGCAGGGGGAGTGATCGGGGAGGGTGTCATCGGCATCGGTGGGATTTGAACCTGAAATATCTCCGCTCCTGCATAGGGCGAAGCGCGGCAAAGGGCAATCTTCACCGCTGCGGCAGCTGTGCGCTTAAATTTTAATCACATGCCGCAATGTGTAGCAAAATTCAGCGCCTATGCCATTGTCGCGCTCTGGTCCTTGGGGTACGCAAAGAAGAACAATGACTGAAAATGCACAAGGATTAAGCGCGTGCCCCTTGCGTTGGCAGAGATGACAATCACACCGCCGGTGCTGTTGGCGCCGCTTGCGGGGATCACCGATCTGCCGTTCCGTTCTCTTGTCGCCAGCTTCGGTGCCGGATTGGTGGTGTCGGAAATGGTCGCCAGTCAGGAGATGGTCCAAGGCAAACCCGGTGTGCGCGAGAAGGCGGAATTGGGATTTGGTGTCGCGGGCACATCGGTGCAAATCGCCGGGCGCGAGGCCACATGGATGGCGCGGGCCGCACAGCAGATCGAAGACAGTGGCGCACGGGTGATCGACATCAACATGGGCTGCCCCGCGAAAAAAGTGGTGAATGGCTATTCCGGTTCGGCCTTGCTGCGCGATCTGGATCACGCGTTGCGGTTGATCGAAGCGGTGGTTGGCGCGGTCGACGTGCCGGTGACCTTGAAAACGCGGCTCGGTTGGGACGCGGATATGATGAATGCCCCGGAATTGGCGGCGCGGGCGGAAAATGCAGGAATACAAATGGTCACGATACATGGTCGCACCAGATGCCAGTTTTATAAAGGACGCGCGGATTGGGCGGCGATCCGGGCGGTGAAGCAGGCGGTGAACATCCCCGTCATCGCCAATGGGGATATCGTCGATGCGGCGACGGCGCAGCGGGCGCTTTCGGTCTCGGGTGCGGATGGGGTGATGGTCGGGCGCGGAGCGCAGGGGCGCCCGTGGCTGTTGGCCCAAATTGCGCATCGCCTTTATGGTGGACGCGCGCCGGACGTGCCGCGCGGATCTGACCTTTCTGATATGATTTCAACGCATTATGAAGCAATGCTCAGCTTCTATGGCGCGGATCTTGGCCTGCGGACCGCGCGTAAGCATTTGGGGTGGTATATGGATGCGGCGCAGACGCCGAAACCGTTGCGCCGCGCGGTGTTGACCTGCGGCGAGAGTGCTGAGGTGCTGAAACTTATTCCGCAGGCAATTGACGAAGGGAGGGCGGCGGCATGACTGCATCTTACGAGGCAATCTGGACCTCTTTGCCGGTGCCGGCGCTCTTGGTCGATGAAAATGATCTGATCCTCGACATCAATCCCGCCGCCGAAGGGTTCTTGAACACCTCGGCGAAAAGCATTCAGGGGCAACCATTGTGGGACCGCCTCGCCATCGACGCACAAATTGAAGAGGCGTTCAGCCGCGCGCGCGCGCAATCCTCGCCCCTGTTTGTCAATGATGTGGATGTGGGCACCGGCGAACGCGCGCCGCTGCATTGTAATTTGCAAATCTCGCCGCTCAATGATGCGCCGCGGGTGATGATGTTTTTGATTTCGCCGCGTGAATTGGCGGGGCGGATGACGCAGAACCATTCGGTCAAATCGGCGGCGAAATCCGCGATTGGCATGGCCGAGATGTTGGCCCATGAGATCAAGAACCCCTTGGCCGGCATCACCGGCGCGGCGCAGCTGTTGTCGATGGGATTGAGCAAGGAGGATCAGGAGTTGACCGATCTGATCGTCGAGGAAACCCGCCGGATTGTCGGACTTTTGGAACAGGTTGAACAATTCGGCAATCTGTCCCGCCCGCGCGTAAAGGCGGTTAATATTCACGATGTGCTTGACCGCGCCCGGCGTTCGGCTTTGCTTGGATTCGGGGCCCATATGAAAATCGCCGAGGATTACGACCCCTCTTTGCCTTCGGCGGCGGGGGATCCCGATCAATTGCTGCAGGTGGTGTTGAACTTGTTGAAGAACGCCTCGGAAGCTGCCGATAAAAAAGGAGGAAATATTCGCCTTCATACCTATTACGAGCACAGCTTTCGATTGCGCCGCGCCGATGGTTCGGGGGTGTCTTTACCGTTACAAATCGAGATTATCGATGATGGTCCCGGCCTGCCGCCGGAGATCGCGGGGGATATTTTCGACCCCTTCGTGTCGGGCCGCGAGAACGGCACCGGGCTTGGGCTTGCCCTCGTCAGCAAGATCATCTCGGATCATGACGGGTGGATCTCGGTCGATAGCATCCCGGGCCGCACGACATTTCGCATTTCCCTACCGCTTGCCCCCCGTAACGCAGAGGAGACCTCCTGATGGATGGCACTGTTTTGGTCGCTGACGACGACCGCACGATTCGCACCGTTTTGACCCAAGCTTTGACCCGCGCCGGGTGCAAGGTGCATGCGACCTCTTCCCTGACCACGCTGATGCGGTGGGTCGCCGAAGGCAAAGGTGATGTGGTAATTTCCGATGTGATGATGCCGGATGGCAATGGTCTGGAAATGTTGCCCAAAATTGCCGAAGACCGGCCGGGATTGCCGGTGATTGTAATTTCGGCGCAAAACACAATCATGACCGCGATTCAGGCGGCCGAGGCCGAGGCCTATGATTACCTGCCCAAACCGTTCGATTTACCGGATCTGATGAAGCGCACCGCGCGGGCGCTTGAGGTGCGGCGCACTGCTGGCGGGGCGCCCTCGCAGGTCGAGGTCAAAGATCGCCCCGATGAGCTGCCATTGGTCGGGCGCACCCCGGCGATGCAGGCGCTTTATCGGTTGGTGGCCAAGGTGATGAACACCGATCTCTCGGTGCTGATCTCGGGCGAAAGCGGCACTGGGAAATCTCTTATTGCACGGGCGATCCATGATTTTTCCGACCGGCGTAATCTGCCATTTGTGACGGCAACGGCGGCGGATCTGTCGGAATTGGAAGGGCCATCACGAGTCTTGGCGCGGGCCAAAGGTGGGACGGTTTTATTTGATGAAATCAGCGATATAGACAGCGAAGTTCAAGCGCGCATTGTGCGCATGATGGACACGCCCGGCGATTCAACGCCGCGGTTCATGGCCACCAGTCAAAGCGATTTGAGCCGCGCGATGGATGAGGGGAAGCTGCGGCAGGATCTGTATTACCGGCTGTCTGGTGCGTCGCTTCATGTGCCCGCGTTGCGCGAACGGGTGGATGATATCCCGCTCCTGACCGACCATTTTCTGGCCCGGGCCGAACGGGATGGATCGGCGGCGCGGCGATTTGCCGATGATGCCCTTGAATTGATGCGGGTCTACAGCTGGCCGGGCAATGTGCGACAGCTTGAAAATGCAATCCGTCGGTTGGTGTTGACCGCCCGCGCTGACGAAATCAACCGCAGCGAGGTCGAGAGCGTTTTAGGCAATCAGCCCGAGCTTGAACCGGCGCTTGGCGGGGCCGACACCGAGAAGCTATCGGGCGCCGTGGCACGGCATTTGCGGCGCTATTTTGATTTGCACGGCAATATGTTGCCGCCGCCGGGGGTCTATGCGCGGATTTTGCGTGAGGTCGAGATGCCTCTTATCGAAATTGCATTGGATGCAACCGGTGGAAATCAGGCAAAATGCGCGGATCTTTTGGGGATTAACCGGAATACTTTGCGCAAGAAGATCACCGACCTCGATATTCGCGTGACACGACGCCGCAAGTTGATGTAAAAGGGCAACATAAGAGTGGCCCAAAGGCGTCATGCCTTGAGAGGACCACAAAATATGGCGGTTCGCTGAGCAGAGACCTCCGCATCCTGTTGGGGTGTTGTGGCACATTTGTATCAGCACATCAGGAAGAGGGCAGCGGTTGGCTTCCCCTAGACGGAAACAGACTTGGCGAAAGCTGCAACGCTTGCGGCGCCAGAAACGTGTGCAGACTGCGGCAACCTTCGGGCTTGTGGTGCTGGGCCCGGTTTTGGCCCTGGCGACTTTTCTTGTTCTCGGCCCCCTGGATCAGGGCGCGGCGTCTTTGTCATTGCGGCTGATCCTGCTGGCCGATCTGATTTATATTTTGGCGATTGCCGCATTGGTATTGCAACGGGTGGCACAGATGGTTGCCGCGCGGCGGGCGCATTCGGCGGGATCGCGATTGCACCTGCGGCTGACCGGTGTGTTCGTATTGATGGCACTGATCCCAACGGTGACCGTGGCGATTTTTGCAATGTTGACGGTGAATGTTGGGCTGGAGGGGTGGTTTTCCGAACGGGTGCGCCAAGTGGTTGGCTCGTCGCTGGCAGCGGCACAGGCCTATGAAGACGAGCACCGCCGCGATTTGGCGCAGGATGCGCGAGCGCTTGCGGGGTTCGTGGATGCCACGCGGCGCACGCGCGGCTTCATGGCAGACGGGCAGGTGCGCGAGGTCTTGACCCAAGGACAGACTCAGATCCAGCGCGGCTTGCGCGAAGCCTATGTCATCGACAGCAGTGGCACGCTGCGGGCCCGTGGGGAACGGTCGTATTTGTTCAATTTCGAACAGCCGACAGCAGAGCAGATCGCCACCGCGATTGATCAAGGGCTGTTGATCATTCAGGATTGGGATAACAATGAATTCAGGGCCTTAGTCCCGCTTGAGGCTTTTGTGGACCGATTGGTCTACGTCAGTCGCAATGTCGATGGAGATATCCTCAACCTGTTGGACGAGACCCAGGAAACCGCGCGGCTTTACACCCAATTGGAGAGCGAACGCGGGCGGGTGCTTTTTGAATTTGGTCTGCTCTACCTTGGGTTTGCCGTGATTTTGATTTTGGCGGCGATCTGGCTTGGACTTTGGTTTGCGGAACGTTTGGCGCGACCGGTCGGGCGGTTGACCTCCGCAGCGCAGCATGTCGGGTCGGGAAATCTTGATGTGCAGGTGGTCGAAGAGGAGGGCGAGGATGAAATCGCCCAGCTTGGCCGTTATTTCAACCAGATGACCCGACAGTTGAAGGGCCAAAGGCAAGAGCTTTTGGATACCAATGAGCAAACCGAACGCCGGCGCCGGATGTTTGATTCCGTGCTCAGCTCTGTCACCTCCGGGGTTGTCGGTTTGGATGCAGAGGGGCGCATTTCCTTCGTGAACCGGTCCGCCGAACGGCTGTTGGATTGGCACGAAGAACGGCAAAGCGTGGCCGTTGAAGTGGCGGTGCCAGAGTTCGGGCCGCTGTTCACACGGCTGCATCATGGCGGCTCCGAGGTGGTGCAGGAAGAAATCAAAGTGGCGCGCGCCGGACAGGTGGAAAACCTGTTGGTGCGGATGTCAACGCGGCGCTCGGATGAGGGATTGCGCGAAGGCTATGTGGTGGCGTTTGATGATGTGACCGATTTGGTCGCCGCACAGCGCATGGCGGCATGGGGCGATGTCGCCCGCCGGATCGCCCATGAGATCAAAAATCCGCTCACGCCCATTCAATTGTCGGCAGAACGGATCAAACGGAAATTCACCCGCCATCTGGATGAGGAGTTGGGGGAGAACCTCGAACAGCTCACGGGTGTTATTATACGTCAAACCAATGACTTGCGGCGAATTGTTGATGAGTTTTCAAAATTTGCCCGCATGCCCGAGCCGCAGCGCCGCCCCGAAAATATTGCCTCGATTTTGGGCGAATCCGTGGTGTTGCAACGGGCGGGGCAACCCGATGTAACGATCACTTTGGAGGGGGCCGATGGGGTTGTGAATGCCGATCTGGACGCGACGATGATCCATCAAGCTTTGACCAATCTGATCAAAAACGCCGGCGAGGCGACCGAAAGCCTAAACGAAGCCGGCGCGCCAGAGGGCTATGTGCCCACCATTCAAATCAGCCTCGTCGAGGCGGGCGACATGGCGGAAATTCGCATCGCGGACAATGGCACCGGATGGCCAGAAGATCGCGGCCGGTTGTTCGAACCCTATGTCACCACGCGCGACAAGGGCACCGGCCTTGGCCTGCCGATTGTGAAGAAAATTATTGAAGAGCACGGCGGAAGCCTTGCGCTTGAGGACGCGCCGCTGTTCGGCGGCACGATGCATGCGGGGGCAATGGCGGTGATACGCTTGCCACTCGCGCCCCGGACGTCGCCAACGGCGCAGGGCGGGGAAACCGAAGTAAATGAAACGGTATGAGGGACACATGAGCGATATTCTGATTGTGGACGATGAGCGCGACATCCGCGAGTTGATTTCAGACATTCTTCAGGACGAGGGGTTCACCACGCGGCTGGCGGGCAATTCCGACGATTGCATGAAAGCGGTCGAGGAGCAGCAGCCCAGTTTGATGATCCTGGATATTTGGTTGAAAGACAGCCAGATGGACGGGATCGACATTTTGAAGTGCGTCAAACGTGATTATCCCGAGGTGCCGGTGGTGATCATTTCCGGCCATGGTAATATCGAAATTGCCGTCGCGGCGATCAAACAGGGTGCTTATGATTTTATCGAAAAGCCCTTTAATATCGATCAGTTGATGGTGGTGATCCGGCGGGCAATGGAAACTTCGCGTCTGCGGCGCGAGAACACCGAATTGAAACGCAAGGATGTGGGGCCGAGCGAGATGGTCGGCGGGTCTGTGTCGTTTAAAACCTTGATGGGACAGCTTGAAAAGGTGACCAAATCCAACGGCCGGGTGATGTTGACCGGACCGGCGGGGGCGGGCAAGGAGGTTGCGGCGCGCTATATTCATGCCAATTCGGCTCGCGCTTCTGCGCCTTTTGTCACGGTGGGATGTGCGTCGATCGAACCCGAGCGGATGGAAGAGGTGCTGTTTGGCCGTGAGGGTGCCGATCGCGGTGTTGAGCCGGGCTTGTTGGAACAGGCCAACGGCGGCGTGATCTATTTCGACGAGGTCGCGGATATGCCTTTGGGAACACAATCAAAAATTCTGCGGGTGTTGGTGGATCAACAATTTTTGCGGGTCGGCGGATCGGCCAAGGTCAAAGTGGATTTGCGGGTCATTTCCTCGACCAACCGCGATTTGGAGGCCGAAATCGCAGCCGAACGCTTCCGTCAGGAGTTGTTTCATCGGTTGAACGTGGTGCCGATCGCGGTGCCGTCATTGGAGGACCGCCGCGAGGACATTCCGGTTTTGGCGGGCTACTTTTTGGAGATGTTCCATAAAACCCAAGGCTTGCAGCTGCGCACACTCAGCGACGAAGCCGTGGCGATGTTGCAAACGATGGTTTGGCCCGGCAATGTGCGCCAGTTGCGCAACATGATGGAACGGGTGTTGATTTTGGGCGAGGGCAGCGGTGCAATCGAGGCTGCGGAATTGCCGAGCGACGGCGGCGGTGGCGGCGGCGAGGAAGGCCGCGTGATCCTTTCCGGCACATTGGCGACGATGCCGCTGCGCGAGGCACGCGAGGCCTTTGAACGCGAATATTTGCTCACACAGATCAACCGCTTCGGTGGAAATATTTCTCGCACGGCGCAGTTTGTCGGAATGGAACGATCGGCCCTGCACCGCAAATTGAAATCTCTCGGGGTGGTCACGTCGAATAAATCCGGCGCACGGGTCGCCCATGTGGATGACGAGGAGGCCGTCGAAGAGGCAGGGTAACGCAGGTCTAAATCGGGCGTGGACCGATTGGTCCAGTCCCCGATAGTGATGCGCTTTTGGGTGCGCTGTGGCCGGTTTTCCCGCGAGCGATCTTAGGGTGTGACAATAACCCATTGGTCGTTTTGGGCGCGGACCAGACATGACTGCGTATTCAAGGCGGGTTGCGTCGCGGGAAGGGTCATCGCGCCGGTTGCGGTGCATCGTTCCAGTTTGACGCGTTTATATCCCTGGGCCTGCATGCATTGCTCGACCACTTGACCGCGCAGACCCGCATTGCTGTCATAACTTTCGATGCGCGGCGGGGTCATATGTCCGGCGGTGCGGTAGCATCCGCGCGGGTTACAGATTTTGCGGCCGGGCACATATTGGCCGGGAATGGACCTGGTCACCGTATTCACCGGCACCTGTTTCAAAGCATCGACCTTGCACTCCACCTCGTCACTTTGGACCCGCGCCACCGGCGCGCCGGTCTTGTGATAGGTCTCGATCGGCAGGCACCCCGCGAGCAAAACCACAGCGGGCAGGGCGGGCAACAGGCGAAACAGGATCATAGCGGACCTCTACAGAGATGGGGATTGATTGCCGCCAGCTTGCGCAGCCGGCGGGCAAAAGACAATTGATTTGACGGGCATATTCGCTTCTGTCATTTCGCGCCTCAACCCGCTAGCGTGGCGGGAGTATATGAACAAGCACGGGAACGGCTTTTATGAAGGTCATTATCTGCGGCGCGGGGCAGGTCGGGTGGCAAATCGCCCGCCATCTGTCGGGAGAAAAAAATGACGTCACCGTGGTGGACAGCAATGCTGATCTGGTCCGCCGTGCGACGGATGCTCTTGATGTTCGAGGGATTTCCGGTTTCGCCTCCTATCCTGATGTGCTGGATCGTGCTGGCGCGCGCGATGCCGATATGGTGATTGCGGCGACCTATTCGGACGAGGTGAATATGGTCACCTGTCAGGTCGCCCATTCGGTGTTTTCTGTGCCGCGCAAAGTGGCGCGATTGCGGGCGCAAAGTTACCTGACGGCGATTTATTCGGATTTGTATCGCCGCGATCACATGCCGATTGATGTGGTGATCAGCCCCGAACGCGAGGTGGCGGAGGCGGCGCTGCAACGGTTGGCCGCGCCTGCGGCCTTCGACACCGAAACCTTCTTGAGCGGCAAAGCGCATTTGATGGGGATCACCATCGATGAGGATTGCCCCGTGGTGAACACGCCGTTGCGGCAATTGACCGATCTGTTTTCGACCCTGCGGGTGATCGTGGTGGGGGTGCGCCGCGACGGGCGGTTGTTTGTGCCCGCCTCATCGGACCAATTGTTTGTTGGCGATAATTGCTATGTGTTCGCGCCCAATGAGGACATTCCGCGCACCTTGGAAGTATTTGGAAAGACGTCGAAAAAACAAGAGCGCGTGGTGATTGTTGGTGGCGGCAACGTCGGGCTTGCGGTGGCCAAGGCGTTGGAAAAACGCACCCAGAAGATTCGCGTCAAGGTGATCGAGAAGAGCCGCAAGATTGCCGAACGTGCCGCCGAAGAGTTGGAGCGGACGATTGTTTTGAATGGTGACGGGTTGGACGCGGCCTTGCTGGCTGAAGCGAATATCAGCCGCGCCGACGCGGTTCTTTGCGTCACCGATGATGATAAAACCAATATGTTGGCGGCGGTGCGGGCCAAGGCCGAAGGCTGCCCGATGGCCATCGCCTTGATCAATGATCCGACCTTGGTGCCGTTGCTCGGACCGCTGGGGGTGGATGCTTATATCAATCCGCGGGCCACAACGGTCAGCTCGATCTTGCGCCATATCCGTCACGGGCGGGTGCGCGGTGTCTATTCCATCGGTGATGCCGAAGCCGAGGTCATCGAAGCCGAGGTTCTGTCGACCTCTCCGATTGCCGGTCGGACAGTGCGCGATATTGATTTCCCCGAAGGTGTCTTGGTTGCCGCGATCCTCAAGAATGACAAAGTGGTCAAACCTCTTGGCGGCGTGAAAATTGACGAAGGCGATGTGATTGTGCTCTTTGCTATGGCGGCGGATGTGCCGGAGGTTGAGCGACTCTTGCAGGTCTCAATCGACTTTTTCTAAGATAGATCAATGTGATGCAGCGCCTTGTTCAACTTCCCTTGTTTTTGCTTTTGACCGCGATTGCGGCGGCGGCGATGTATGCACCGGCGATTTATGGTTTGCGGCTTGGCGAGCATGCGCAGGCGCGGGCGTTTTTCTATGCCGGCACCTTGGGATTGACCGCATCTGTATTGATCGCGATTTCTTTATCGGGCCGCAGGCGGCGCACCAGCGGCGGCGTTGGCAACTTGCTGGCGCTTTTGGCGGCCTATCTGTTGTTGCCTGTGTTTTTGGCGGTGCCGTTCCATGATGCGCTCAATACCACCTCGTTTATGAATGCCTATTTCGAGATGGTGTCGTCTCTGACCACCACGGGGGCGACATTGTTCCCCGATGCCGAGCGTTTGCCGGCGGCCTTGCATTTGTGGCGGGCCGAAGTCGGGTGGCTTGGCGGTTTCCTGATTTGGGTCGTCGCGGCGGCGGTTTTGGCGCCCTTGAACCTTGGCGGGTTCGAAGTCACCTCCTTTGCCGAGCCGGGACAGGGCGACACCGCCGCCGACCGCCAGGACGGCGCCGATCCGGCGTTGCGGTTGCTGCGCTCTGCGGCGCAGCTCCTGCCGATCTATGTCGGGCTGACGCTGGTGCTGTGGATCTTGCTGATGGTGACGGGCGACCGTGCGTTTGTGGCGCTCTGCCATGCGATGTCGACCATGGCGACCAGCGGCATTTCGCCGGTTGGCGGGCTTGCCCCCGGTGCAATGGGCGATGCCGGTACGCCGGCGTCTCTGGGCCTTGGAACCTCTTCGGGGATCGCCGGAGAGATGGTTATTTTTCTCTTCCTTCTCTTTGCCCTGTCTCGGTTGACCTTTTCATCCGACAGCGCCACGGGGCAACGGCAAAGTTTGCGCCATGATCCGGAGTTTCGTATCGGTATCCTTTTGGTTCTGGGCGTGCCGCTGTTGTTGTTTGCACGGCATTTCATTGCCAGTTTCGAATTGGATGATGGTATGGGTGCCTTGGCCGCGCTGCATGCGCTTTGGGGCGGGGTGTTCACTGTGCTGTCGTTTTTGTCGACCACCGGCTTCGTCTCTGCGGATTGGAGCACGGCACAGGATTGGTCGGGGTTGAGCACCACCGGGTTGATCTTGATGGGGTTGGCTTTGGTTGGTGGCGGCGTCGCCACAACGGCGGGCGGGGTAAAGTTGCTGCGGGTTTATGCGCTCTACCTCAACGGGTTGCGCGAGATGGAAAAATTGGTGCATCCGCATTCGGTTGGCGGTGCCGGCGCACATAGTCGCCGCATCCGCCGCAACGGGGCCTTTGTGGCGTGGATCTTTTTTATGTTGTTCGCGGTTTCTCTGTCCTTGGTGATTGTGGTTTTGGCGGGTTTCGGTGCGGATTTCGAACAGGCCACGGTTTTGGCCATCGCCGCCCTGTCTACCACGGGCCCATTGATTTCCATCGCCTCGGATGTGCCGATTGTTCTGGTGGATATGAGCGTGGGTGCGAAACTGGTTCTCTGCGCGGCGATGGTTTTGGGGCGGCTTGAGACATTGGCGATTGTTGCATTGGCCGCGCCGTCAGTGTGGCGCAACTGACGCGCATGCGTGCCGCGTCAAAGAGGCGCTGCATTTTGGGGCTGGAAACTGCTGTCATTGCCCGTCATACTTCGACACGGATCAAACAGCATGCCGATTTGCGGCCCAAGAGAAAAATAAAGGTGATCAGACATGGCTTCCGACCGTCAGAACCTGCAGGATGCATTCCTCAATCATGTGCGCAAGACCAAGGTGCCGGTGACGGTGTTCCTGATCAACGGGGTCAAACTGCAAGGTGTGATCACATGGTTTGATAATTTTTGTGTGCTGCTGCGCCGCGACGGGCAATCGCAATTGGTTTATAAACACGCGATCTCGACGATTATGCCGTCGCAACCGATCAGCCTTTATGAGGGCGAAGACGCCAATTGATGGAACATGGACAGGAGGCCACCCGCGCATGGGTGTTGCATCCTGATATAAAAACCGAACACCGCGCCCGCGCTTCTGCGCTTGCGCTTGAAGAGGCGGTCTCTCTGGCTGCTGCCTTGCCGCATCTTGAGGTGGTGGGCGCCGATGTTGTGCGCGTGGCCAAACCGCATCCGGGGCATTTGTTCGGCACCGGAAAGATGGATGAATTGAAGGCGGTGTTCGAGGCCGAAGAGATTGACCTTGTGTTGGTCGATGGTCCGGTCACACCGGTGCAGCAACGCAATCTGGAAAAGGCATGGGGGGTGAAGCTCCTCGACCGTACCGGATTGATTTTAGAGATTTTCTCGGATCGTGCCCGCACCCGTGAGGGGGTGCTGCAAGTTGATATGGCGGCGCTCAGCTATCAACGCACGCGGCTTGTGCGGGCATGGACGCACCTTGAACGGCAACGCGGCGGGCTTGGCTTTGTCGGCGGTCCCGGCGAGACACAGATCGAGGCCGACAGGCGCGCCATCGACGAACAGTTGGTGCGCATTCGCAAGCAATTGTCGAAGGTGGTGAAAACCCGTGAATTGCACCGCGCCGCGCGGGCGAAGATCCCCTATCCGATTGTGGCTTTGGTGGGATATACCAATGCCGGAAAATCAACTCTTTTCAATCGGTTGACGGGCGCAGAGGTGATGGCGAAGGATATGCTTTTTGCCACGCTCGATCCGACCATGCGGCGCATTCAACTGCCCGAGGGTGGCCCCGAGGTGATCCTCTCGGACACGGTGGGGTTCATTTCCGATTTGCCGACCGAATTGGTCGCGGCGTTTCGCGCCACGCTCGAAGAAGTCTTGGGTGCCAATCTGATCATCCATGTGCGCGACATTTCGCATCCCGAAACGGCCGGGCAAGCCCGCAATGTGCATCAGATTTTGAACGATCTGAAATTGGATGCGCGCATTCCGATGCTGGAAGTGTGGAACAAGATCGACCTTCTGGACGCGGAGGAGCATGAGGCGGCGGTCACCCGCGCCGGCCGTGCCGAGGACACCTATGCGCTCTCGGCGGTCACTGGCGAGGGAATTTCTCCCTTGCTTGAAGCGATTGCGGACAGGCTTGAGTTGGCCAAACATATGACCACTTTGACCCTGCCGTTTTCGGAAGGGCGTAAACGTGCGTGGTTGTTCGAACAAGAGATTGTCGAAGCCGAACGGCAAACCGAGGAGGGATTTGAATTCGACCTCCTCTGGACCAACCGTCAGGAAAAGCGATTCCGCGATATGTGAGCATCAGACTGATTGGTCTTCTGCGACGTTTCCCATAAAAACAATGGCTTACTGCGGGTTAATCACGGTCACGCCGGTGGCCGCCGCACGGGCCAAATCAACATCCAACGACATCGGGATATATTCGCCGCGCCGCCAGAGCTGTGCCAAATCATCGTAATGCCGGCTCAGGAAATGTCCGGATTGGCCGGTAGAGATGACAAATACCGAACTGTCGGGGTCCGCAAAATCATAGACACCGCGATACCCCGCACCATGGACATTCTCAAACGGATCGTTTTCCGCACCCGAGGTCAGCCCGCGCATCAATGTATTGTCGCCGCCCGAGGTGCTTTGGCGGATGTTGACGAAATAGCGCAAAAGCGGCACCTCGCCCAATACCGGATGGTCGTGGGTGGCCTGATGCACATCGCCCCAACGCAGGCTTTCAAGATGTGTGCCATAGCGTTCGGAAATCCAGATCAACGCGTCGTCCAGAGCCATGCGCGAGACGTCGGAACAGGTTTCGATTGGCGTGCTTTGTGCCACGTCACACCATTGCGCGGCCCCGTCGATATCGCGAAACACCCGTTCCAGAAACAGCGGGTCGACATGGGTGTATTCCTTTGCCAGAGGGCCAAGATCGTCCTGGATCAACCGCGCCTGTAACATCCGGACCCATGCGGCATAGATCAACGGTTCGGGCATATGCTCGTTCATTTCACCGTTCCAATTGGCCAATAACTCCAAGGCGCGTTGCCGCAGCCGTTCGGGCGTTCCGGCGGGCGCAGCCTCGCCGGTATACCAAAGATCAGCCCCGATGAGCGGCAGCACCGCGCGCGCCGAATAACTGACGCTGTCGAGTTGCGCCTCGATAAAGCTGTCGCGGGTGTGGATTTCGCGGCTTTTCATCAATCGTTCCAAACGCCGGATACGTTGGGTGTCGCCCCATTCAAAGCTGAGGTGCATGGGGAAGGGGCGTTCGACCATCTTGTTGTTTGTATTCCCCAAAAGCCCCCCTTGCGGCGCGACAAATTCGGGATTGGCGCGATAGGGAAGCAGACCCTGCCAACGGTTTTCGGGGCGCCATCCGCGCGATGGCAAACGGCCCTGGCTTTGGTGGTTGGCATCCCGGCGCGGCATGGCGCCGATGGTTTTCATCGCGATCTCTTCTCGGTCGGCCAACATCAGGTTCAGCGACGGCGATACCATCGCCGCGCCCGCATCAATGGCGGCGCGCACGGATTTGGCCCGCATCAATCCGATCACCGCATCCATCGAGGTGTCGTCGCCGCTGAGCCCTGTCCAATTCAGGCTCATCACATGGCCGGCGGGGGTGATGATGCCAAGGTTGAAGTCCCCGGCCGGAAGCACCGGACCATTGTCCGTCCAACGCAAAGTGATGGTCATCGGCGCGCTGTCTTTGATTTCGATGATGCTCTTGCGGGTTTTAAAGGGTTTGAACCCTTCCGGCGTGCGGTATTCATTGGGATTTTGCGGGTTGATCTCTTCGATATGGAGGTCTTGATCATCAAGATATGAGGCGGTCAGCCCCCATCCTAAATCGGCGTTGCGCCCGGTCATGATCGCGGGAATTCCCGGGATCGATCCGCCAATAACACCGCCGGCGGCAAGTTCGATCCGTGCCAGATACCAGATGGACGGGGCGGAAAAGCCCAAATGCGGATCTGCGGCCAGAAGCGTGCCGCCAGCGGCCGACCGCGTCGGTGCGGCGGCAAAGGCATTCGAGGCACCGGTATGGGCAAGGCTGTGAAACGGCGACAGTGGACCGATCGGTTTGGGTGCGGGTCTGGCGGCGAACTCAAGCGGCCGTGCTTGATCGGGAAGAAGCGCCGCATAATCGGGCAGGCGGGCGATTCCAGCTCCGGGCGCATCGGGTAGAATGTCGACAATCCGTGACGGGTCGGCCAATCGGAGAGAGGTGCGCGCGCGCAAAACCTCGCTGTTGAGGTGACCGGTCAGTTGCAGGGCCATCAGTTTGATCAAAGCCACGGAATCCGCAGCGTTCCATGGCGCAATGGCGGCATTGAAGATGAACATCTCGGGCGCCCCCCGACCCAGAGCATCGCGGTTGATCTCGGCCATCCGCGCATTCACCCCTGCTGCATAGGCGTCCAAAATGGCACGGGTGTCCGGTTTGAGGTCCGGCAGCGATTCCCGCGCCAATCCGTGAAGGTCCAAGCGGCGCATCAGCCGGTCCACGTCCAACATCCGCGGTCCGAACACTTCCGACAGCCGCCCCTGCGCTGTGCGGCGCAGCGTCACCATTTGCCAAAGCCGGTCTTGCGCATGGGCATAGCCGAGGCCAAAAAAACTGTCGGTGTCGGTCTGACCAAGGATATGCGGCACATTCGCATGATCGCGGACGATCTCAATCGGCGCTACAAGGCCCTGAGCGGACAAGGTTTTATTGTATTCGGGCAGGCTGCGCGAGGCGAGGTAATAGACCGCGAGGACGATCAGCAGCGACAGCAGGATCAAAGTGCCCGCGATCCGGATAAGCCATCTAAGTAGGGTTGCCATTGGATGTCGTCCTGTTTTGCCTTGATATCCGCGCGCTACGGTTTCACAACCTTTTAGACAGGATCAGCGCAAGGGGAAAGTCGATGGCGACATGTGCATTTTTGGGATTGGGCGTGATGGGATACCCGATGGCGGGGCATTTGCAAAGCGCGGGCCATAGCGTCACGGTCTATAACCGCACTTCGGCGAAGGCGACCGATTGGTCTAATGCCTATGGCGGTGCATCCGCACCGACCCCGCGCGAGGCATCGCAGGGTGCCACATTTGTCATGGCCTGTGTGGGCAACGACGACGATTTGCGCTCGGTTTGCTTGGGCGAGGATGGCGCCTTTGCGGGCATGGAAGCGGGGGCGATTTTCGTCGATCACACCACGGTGTCAGCCAAGGTCACCGCAGAGCTTTATGCTGCGGCCAAGGGAAAAGGCATTCATTTCGTGGATGCGCCGGTGTCGGGCGGGCAGGCGGGGGCGGAAAATGGTGCTCTGTCGGTGATGTGCGGCGGCGATGTTGCGGCCTATGAGGCTGCGGCGCCGGTGATTGATGCCTATGCGAAGATTTGCAAACGTCTGGGCGCGAGCGGTGCGGGACAGATGGCCAAGATGTGCAACCAGATTGCCATTGCAGGGCTGGTGCAGGGGCTATCCGAAGCCCTGCATTTCGCGCAAAAGGCCGGATTGGACGGGCGCGATGTGGTCGAGGTGATCTCGCAGGGCGCGGCGGGCAGTTGGCAGATGCAAAACCGCTATGAGACGATGCTCGATGGGGAATTCGAGCACGGGTTTGCCGTGGATTGGATGCGCAAGGATCTCGGGATTTGCCTGTCGACCGGCGACGAGATCGGCGCGAGCCTGCCTGTGACGGCCTTGGTCGATCAATTTTACAAGGACGTGCAGCGCATGGGCGGCGGGCGTTATGATACGTCGAGCTTGATCAAGCGATTGACGGATGCGGGGGAATAGACCGATTGGTCCACTGGCATGAGCCTGTTTTCAAATGAAAAAGACCGGTCCTTGTGGGCCGGTCTTTTGCTTTGATTTATGTGCCTACGGCGTGGATATTTGAAGAAAGCAGAAAGATCAGGCGAGCGCGGCGTCGAGGGATTTCCCCAAGTTTTCGTCGATTTTTTCCAAGAAACCCATTGTGGTGAGCCATTTTTGTTCAGGGCCGACCAATAGTGCGAGGTCTTTGGTCATAAAGCCGCTTTCGACCGTCTCAACAACGACGCGTTCGAGAGTTTCGGCAAAGGTTTTCAGCGCCGCGTTATCGTCAAGTTTTGCACGGTGTTTGAGGCCGCCGGTCCATGCGTAGATCGAGGCGATGGAGTTGGTCGAGGTGGCCTCGCCCTTTTGGTGTTGGCGATAGTGGCGGGTCACGGTGCCATGAGCGGCTTCGGCTTCGACAATTTTGCCGTCCGGCGTCATCAATTGCGAGGCCATGAGGCCAAGCGAGCCGAAGCCTTGGGCCACGGTGTCCGATTGCACATCGCCGTCGTAGTTTTTGCAAGCCCAGACAAAGCCACCATTCCATTTCATACAGCAGGCGACCATGTCGTCGATCAGGCGGTGTTCATACCAAATGCCCGCTTCTTTGTAGCGGTCTTGGAACTCTTGCTCATAGATCTCTTGGAAGATCTGCAAAAATTGACCATCATATTGTTTCAAAATGGTATTTTTGGTCGAGAGATAGACCGGCCAGCCCATCATAAGGCCATAATTGAGCGAGGCGCGGGCGAAATCGCGGATCGAGGCATCAAGGTTATACATGCCCATAAAGACGCCAGAGGAGGGCGCGTCATAGACCTCGCGCTCGATCTCGGTGCCGTCTTCGCCGACAAATTTCATCGTCAGCTTGCCCGCCGAGGGGAATTTAAAGTCGCTGGCTTTATACTGGTCGCCAAAGGCATGGCGGCCGATGACGATGGGTTTGGTCCAACCGGGCACCAAACGTGGCACATTGTTGCAGATGATCGGTTGGCGGAACACCACCCCGCCAAGGATATTGCGGATGGTGCCATTGGGCGAGGGCCACATTTTTTTCAGGCCGAATTCTTCGACGCGCGCCTCGTCGGGGGTAATGGTTGCGCATTTCACGCCAACGCCGTGGGTTTTGATCGCTTCGGCGGCGTCGATGGTGATTTGATCATCGGTGTCGTCGCGCGCTTCCATCCCCAAATCGTAGTATTTCAGATCAATATCGAGATATGGCAGGATCAATTTATCCTTGATGAACTGCCACATGATGCGGGTCATTTCATCACCGTCGAGCTCGACAACGGGGTTTTCCACTTTGATTTTTGACATGGGCAATCCTTACCGGTTGTGGCGTGCTTTGCATATGCAGCAAGGCTAGCGCAACCGCGCCGTCAGGGAAAGGTAAGGCGCAAATCTATGTCGCATATAAAGGCGGTCAGGCGGCGCGCGCTTCGAGATTGTTCATGCGTAGCATGGTGGCAAAGGCCGCCGCCGACATGATCGCACAGGCGGTGATCAAGGGTTGCGGGGTGCCATCGAACATTTGCCCGACGACAGAGCCAATAACCGCGCCACCAACGGTCGATAAGGCGCCGATGATGGATGACGCCAGACCGGCAATATGCCCCAAAGGCCCCATGGCCATGGCATTGAGATTGCCGAGGGTCATGCCCATTTGGAAAAACACCATCGCTTGCCACAACAGATACCCGATGAACAGCGCCCCGAGCGCCGGACCGGTGGCGTAGAACCCAAGCATCAGGAGGCTGGCCAGGATCAGCAGCGCAAGCATGCCGGTCGCAATACGCCACATGCCAATGCGCACCACAAGCGCGGCGTTAAGCATATTGGCGCAGGCCCCGCAGAGCGCCATGGAGAAGAACCAGAAGGTGAAGGACGCGGATTTATCAAAGGTCTGGTCAAAGATCTGTTGGATCATGGTGATCGAGGTGAACAACATGCCAAAGCACATGGTTTGAACAAAAATCGATTGCCGGACCATCGCGATGGAGAGCATTTCGCGGGAGGCCGTGGCCAAACGGCGCAGGTCAAGCGACCGGCGGCGGTCCTTGGGCAGGGGTTCGTCAAGGCGCAGGCTCATCCAAAGGGTCGAGATCACCGAAAACAGGATAAAGGCGAGGAAAATGCCGCGCCATCCGGTGATCGACATGATGCCAAACCCGATCAAAGGCGCCACGGCGGGGATCATTGTGAACACCATCATCACAAAGGACATCAGCCGCGCCATTTCGCGCCCCGAATACAGGTCGCGGATCACAGCCATGGAAATGGTGCGTGGCCCGGCGGCTCCGAGCCCTTGCAAGACCCGCGCGGCGATCATCAATTCAATCGTCGGGGCCAGATAAGACAGCGCCGCACCGATGATATATAGTGCGGCGGTGGCGACAATCACCGGTTTGCGCCCAAAGGTGTCGGACAGCGGTCCGGTAAATAACGTGCCGATGCCCATGCCCATGGCAAAAGCAGTGATGATCAATTGTGCATGGTTGAGCCGGTCGGGCGTTAAATCCTGTGCGATTTCCGGCAGCGCAGGCAACATCGAGTCGACGGAAAAGGCGACGGTTGCGACCATCATTGCCATGAGCGCAATGAATTCAATGCGAGATTGAGGTTTGGATGGCATGGGGACTCCGGCGTTGGGATCTCCGTGGCTTTAGCATTGGCGGCGATGCTGTGCCAGAGGCGCGCGCGGCGTTTGCTCTGTGCGCTGAATCACAGAAGTTTTTGGGTCGGTGGACCGTTCGGTCCACCGCAATGATCTGGTTAGGGTTTGGGGGAGTGGCCGGTGTGATGCGGGGCATCGGCAGCGTTGTCGGCCTGGGGCTCGGGGGGCGGATGGCGGCCGTGGAGGTGGCCATGGCCAAGCTGTGCGACGAGCCATTCGGTGTGCTCTTCGCGCTTGCGCGCCGTGAAGGCACCAAATTGTTGCAAGGCAAAGGCGAAAATCCCCAAGCCAACAAAGATGAACACCGTTGTGCCGATTTTTCCGACCGCCGTGACCGGCACGATGGACCCGTAACCGACCGTTGACAGGGTCACCACGGTGAAAAAATAACTGTCGAGCCAGGACCATCCTTCGACGTGGTGAAAGAACACCGTTCCCGAGCCGATGATCAATATAACCGTTGAAAGTAACGCGGTAACTTTTACCAAACGCATGGAGTTATTCCCTTGCTTGCGCGGCAATATCGTCCATCACCTGAAGCCAGAGTTCGGTGGGTTGGGCGCCCGGCACGGCGTGCTGGCTGGCGACGATGAAGGTCGGAACAGAGGTGACACCCATTTTCCGGAACTGGGTTTCGCGATCGGTCAAAGTGTCGCGGTCCGCATCCGAATCGAACAACCGCAACACCACAGAGGCATCAATGCCGACCCCATCCGCGATATCGGCCAGAACATCGGCATTTCCAATGTCACGGCCCTCTTGGAAATAGGCTTTGAACAGGCGCGAGACCACGGCGGTTTGTCTGCCTTCAAGCTGCGCCCAATGGATCAACCGATGGGCGTTAAAGGTGTTGGGGGTGCGGGTGATTGCGTCGAAATCAATCTCGACGCCGGCCTCTTTGGCGTGGTCCGCAATCGCGCCATATGTTTTATCCGCACCCTCCGCGCCGCCAAACTTTGCTTCGAGATAGGCGCGGCGCTCCATACCCTCAACCGGCATATCTGGATTGAGCTGAAACGGATGCCATTCGATCACAAAAGGATGGTCCGGCCGCGCCTCTAACGCGCGATCAAGCAGGGTTTTACCGATAAAGCACCATGGGCAAATCGGGTCGGAGATAATATCGAGTTTGACCATGAGGCCTCCTTTTGTACCCTTACTTTGGTAAGGGGCGCATCGGCAAAGGGAAAGGATAATCCCGCCGAGGCATGTGCCAGAAACGGGATGAGGCTGCGCATCACGTTCTGCGCAGATGCGCCTCGTGGCTTTCTTTTAAAGCGCGGCGGGAGAGTTTGCCATTTGGATTGCTTGGCAGTTTCGGCAAGCGGATGTAGGCGCGCGGCTGTTTATACCGTGCAAGCCGCGCGGCGGCATAGTCTTTGAGCGCCGCCTCATCGATCGGGGTGTCGCTGGTGTAGAACGCCATGATGACGCTGGTGCCTTCTTTGACCCTGATGTCGGTGGCGCCGATCTCACGAATGTCAGGATGCGGCAAAAGCGCCGCCTCGACTTCGAGCGGCGAGACGCGAAAGCCGCCTGCATTCATCATATCATCATCGCGGCCAAGGTAGGAAACACCTCCGCTTTGGTCCATAACCGCTTGATCACCCGTGATAAACCAATCGTCGATGTATTTGGAATTTGTCTCGTCCTCAGCCCCGAGATAGCCCAGCATCAAGCCCGGATCGCTGCGGTGTATTGCGATTGTGCCGGCGCTGCCATGTGGCACGATCTCGCCGGTTTCAGGATCAATCAAAGCCACGCGGCGGCCGATTTGCGGGCGGCCAATCATACCGTTTTCGGCAGGGGTTGTCGGGCTCGACGAAATAAAGGTCGAACATTCCGACATGCCGAAGGCTTCGTATATCTGCCCGCCGGTGGCGGCCTGCCATGCGCGGCGCAGCGTTTCGGGTAAATTCTCTCCGGCGGCCAATCCATGGCGCAAATCCGGTAGGTCGGGGATGTTCGGCTGACTTAATATCTTGCGATAAACCCCTGGAACTGCGGCGAAAATCGTTGCTTTGTGCTTGCGCAAAAGAGCGGGTAACGCCTCTGGTGCGGTGCCGTCTTCGGGGATCAAAGCCGTGGCGCCGATGCTCCACGGGTCCATCAATCCGGTGCCAAGTGTAAAGGTCCAATTGAACGCACCCGCATGCAGCAACCGGTCGGAGATCCGCAACCCGGACCATCCGGCATGCATCATTTGTCGCGCCCAAATGGCGCGATGGGCATGGCAAACGGCGCGCGGTTGCCCCGAGGTGCCGGAGGTATAGATGATATAGGCCAAGCGCTCGGGGTCGCCCATCTCATAATCGGCGGGCGGTAGCGCGTGCATCGCGTCAAGCTCAGCCTGTCCGATTTCGGTGCACCCGCTGTTTTCGGGCACGGCGATGCCATTGCTGAACAGGATCGCGGCGGGATCGAGCGCAGTGATCATCTTGGCCACTTCGGGCGCGGTCAATTGCGACGAGGTGGGCACCGGCACCATTCCGGCCGCGATTGCACCCAAGTATGACAGAGGGAAATCAACCGTATTTCCCATTCGCATCAATATCTTGTCTCGCGGTTTTAATCCGCGTTGTAGCAACCCTGTGGCGATGCCGCGCACCGCTCGTTCCAGTTGGTCGTAGCTCCAGATCTCAGACCTGTCAGGGCTCAAGACCTCAAGCGCGGGTTTGTCACCCAGATCGCGGGCGTGCGCCAGCACATGCGCCGCAAGGTTGAACGGCGCCGGGCAAGGCGCCGCAGGACCGGCATCAAACACAGATGTCATGGGGCGTCTTTGCCTTTGACAGCAGAGCAGAACAAGGCGATCAGAACCAGTTTGAGGCACGTTGTGCCCCGCCTGAAATATCGCGACCAATGCCTTCAACCGTGGCACATCCGGCCAAAACCAGGCCAAGAAGGGCGGCGGCGAAAACGGGTTTAAGCGGCATGTTATTCCTCCTGATACCACCAGACTTCGGGCATGAACCACACCCCATCACCATATATAGGCGTCGTTGCCGGATAGTGAAGGGCTTTGGCGTGGGCAATGCGGCTGATGTTGAATTGATAGAACGGGATCACATAACGCCCGGCCGTCAGGATCCGGTCAAGCGCATGCGCCGCAGCGAGAAAATCATCCCGGTCGGTGGCGGTCAATAGCGCGTCGATCATCGCATCCACGGCGGGCTGTTTGACCCCCATGAGGTTTGGCGATCCTTCGGTGTCGGCGGCATCGGCGCCCCAGTAATAGCGTTGCTCATTCCCGGGGCTGAGCGACAGGTCACGGCGAAATTGGGTCATGTCGAAGTCAAAACTGCTTTGGCGCGCCTCATATTGCGCATTGTCCACAGTTTCGATTCGGGCGGTGATGCCAAGACGCTCCAGCGCCTGAATATAAAGATCGACAATGGCCCGTGTATCTCCGCTGCCTTGGCGTAAAAGGATGCTGAATGACAGCGGCTTGCCGTCCTTTGTTAATCTGCCATCCTCGACCGACCAACCGGCGTTTTCCAAGGCATTCATGGCGCGGCGGATGCCTTTGCGGTTGCGGGCGCTGCCGTCCGATTGCGGCAGGGCATAGCCGGTCATGACCTCCGGTGGCAGCTGATCGGCAAAGGGGGCCAAAAGCGCGCGGACCCGTCCGGTCGCAGGGCCAAGGGACATCGCCAATTCGGAGTTGGAGAAATACGAGGTCACGCGCGGTTGGCGTCCGCCGGTCAGCGTGTCGTTGATAAATTCGAAATTGAACGCCTGCATCAGGGCCTCGCGCACGGCGATATCATCAAAGGGCGCGCGGCGGGTGTTCATGACCAAACCGGTGATACGGGATGGTTTCTTATGGGGAATTTCCGCTTTTATCACGTCTCCGCGCTGCACGGCGGGGAAATCATATTGGCTGTCCCATTTTTCGGCGTTGTCTTCGCGCAGAACGGTAAGCTCGCCGGCCTTAAAGGCTTCGAATAGAACGGTCGCGTCGCCGAAAAATTCGATCCGGATTTCATCAAGGTTGTTGGTGCCGCGCCGCAAGGGCAGATCTTTGCCCCAGTAGTCGGGATTGCGCCGCAGGGTGACGCGGCGGCCCAACTCGTAATTTGATACCACATAGGGGCCGGACCCAATCGGCGCATCGGTGACGTTTGCAAAATCTTTATCCGCAAACTGTGCCTTTTGTAAAATCGGGCGCAGCCCGGCGATCAATGCCAATTCGCGGTCTTCGGTGTTGAAGGTGATGCGCAGGCTGCGCGGGCCGGTTTGGGTAATCTCTTTGGTGTGACCGGCAAAACCGCGATAGCGCGGATGGCCCTCACGGCCAAGAATATCGAAAGACCAGATCACATCTTCGACGGTCACCGGGCTACCATCGGAAAACTGTGCCTCTTTGCGCAGGGTGAATTCAACCCATTGGCGATTCGGCCCGACCTCGACCGATTCGGCGAGTAGACCGTAAAGCGTGAAGGGTTCGTCGTACGAGCGCCCCATCAGGGATTCATATCCCATGAACCGCAGCTGCCAAGGCGCGGTGCCCTTGAGCACAAAAGGATTGAGGCTGTCGAAGCTGCCGGTGTTGCCGGTGGTGATGCGCCCGCCGTGCGGGGCATCGGGGTTGGCGTAGGGGAGGGACACAAAATCCGGTGGAAGGGCAGGGTGTCCATACATAGCTATGCCATGTTGCGGTTGCGCCATGGCCATATGCGGCAGGGCAATCAGAGCACAAAACGCCGCAATTTTCGGGGCTTTTGCGCGGAAAAATACTGGCCTCATATTTGCAACAATCCTGCTTTGCCCTTGTTTTGCTCATTCGATACCTAACGGGGGTTTCGTGGGTTTTCAAACTTTTAGCTTGGAGTGCGGCGCGCATTTGCTTATAAAGGGGTCACTGCTCGATAGGTTTCTTGCCTGTATGAAACCTGCCTCAATAACTTAACGCCAGCTTCGTGCTGGCGTTTTTTTTTGGCTTACAGCTATGTATAGTTTGCTTTGCGTGCCGTGGCGGCCTGCGTCACGCGGGTGAATTTCTCCTCGGATTGTGCCGCGAATCTCTTTGGTCACGAATCCGGCATTTGATTTCGCATCCGCAGCATCTACTCTGTTGAAGACAGCAATTGGAGACGAGATCATGTCACTCAATGGACCGCTCAGCGGAAAAACCGCCGTTATTACCGGATCGACCTCGGGCATCGGGCTTGGCGTTGCCAAGGAACTGGCCAAGGCGGGGGCAAATGTTGTGCTCAATTCCTTCACCAACAGCGAAGAAGATCACGCTTTGGCCAAGGAGATCAGCGATGTCACCGGCGTCGAGGCGCGATACATACAGGCCGACATGTCCGATGGCGCCGCATGCCGTGCCTTGATCGAGCAGGCGGGCGTTTGCGATATCTTGGTCAACAATGCGGGCATTCAGCACGTCGCACCGATTGATGAATTTCCGGTCGATAAATGGAATGCGATCATCGCGATCAATATGAATTCGGCCTTTCACACCACTGCGGCGGCCTTGCCGATGATGCGCAAGGCCGGTTGGGGGCGGGTGGTCAATATCGCCTCGGCGCATGGGCTTACGGCATCGCCTTATAAGGCGGCCTATGTGGCGGCGAAACACGGGATTGTTGGAATGACCAAAGTGGTTGCTCTTGAAACCGCGCGCGATCCGATCACCGCCAATGCGATTTGCCCCGGCTATGTTTTGACACCGTTGGTCGAGGCGCAAATCCCTGACACCATGGAGAAATACGGTATGGGTCGTGACGAGGTGATCGAAAAGGTCATGCTTGAACGGCAACCGTCGAAAGAGTTCGCCACGGTGGAGCAATTGGGCGGCACGGCGGTTTTCTTGTGCTCGGATGCGGCGACGCAGATCACCGGCACGACATTGAGCGTAGATGGTGGCTGGACCGCGCTATAGGGCAGTGGACCGATCGGTCCAATTCGCGGCGTGATTTGCAAGCTATTGAAAGGAAAAGACGATGACGATCCGGATCAATCTGGCATTGCAAGGTGGCGGCGCGCATGGGGCGTTTACATGGGGTGTGTTGGATCGCATTCTGGATGATGAAGAGATCGAGGTGGCGGGCATTTCCGGCGCCTCGGCGGGGGCGCTGAACGGGGCGGCATTCAAATCGGGATGGATATACGGCGGGCGCGAAGGCGCGCGTGAAAATCTGGATTGGCTTTGGGCGCAGATGGGGGCGCTGAACGATCTGAGGATGCCGCATTGGATGACGGGCTTCTTGCCCAGCCCGGCGCATGTTGCCTCTGCCATATCAAATGCTTGGGCGGTATCGATGGGCGATAGCTTCACCCGGCTGACCACGCCCTATTCCTATGGGCCGTTTTACTCAAACCCGTTGAACGAAGTGGTCGAGCAATTTAAATACGATCAGGTCTGTGCCGAAGGCGGGCCAAAATTGTTCATCGGTGCGACGAATGTGCATACCGGAAAAATCCGCATTTTTAGCGGGTCGGAGATCAATACAGATGCAATTCTCGCGTCGGCCTGCTTACCAACGATGTTTCAGGCGGTGGAAATCCCCGATCCGGAAACCGGCGAAAACGTGCCCTATTGGGATGGCGGGTATAGCGGCAATCCGGCTTTGTTTCCGCTGTTCGATCCGGCGTTGCCCGATGATATCGTGATCGTGAACATAAACCCTTTGGCGCGCAAGGAATTGCCGGTGACGCCGCAACAAATTCAAAACCGGATTAACGAGATCAGTTTCAATTCCTCGTTGCTGCGGGAGTTGCGGGCCGTCGAATTTGTGCAACGGTTGATCGAAAACGGCACCGTTGCCAAGGGGCAGATGAAGCAAGTTCTGGTGCATATCATCGGCGATGATGACTTTATGCTGGACCTGTCGGAAACCACCAAAATGATGCCGAACCCCTATATTTTGGCCTCGCTCAAAGCAGCGGGCCGTAAGGCGGCCGAGGGTTTTTTAGACGCGCATAAGAGAGATTTGGGTCGTAAAAGCAGCGCGGACCTTCCCGAGATGTTCGGATAAAATCGTTTTAAAATATGGGGTTTGGGCGCGTTCTTGGTGTTACTTGCTGCGGACTGGATCTTCGGGTTTTTCAGTGTTGGGATAGACCAAGCCGGCCGAGATAACCAATTTTGCCGCTTCTTCCACGCTCATGTCCAAATCGATGACATCTTCGCGTGGGAAGAACAGCAAGAATCCAGATGTCGGGTTTGGCGTGGTCGGAATAAAGATTGATAGCAAATCGCCCGAGGTTTCGGCCCGATCGGAAATCTCGCCCTTGGCTTTGGTGGAGATGAAGCCAATGGCCCAAACGCCCTTGCGCGGGTATTGCACGAGGCAGGCGGTTTCAAAGCTGCGCTCGGTTTGGGCGAAGACCGTTTCGGCGATTTGTTTCACACCGGAATAGATGGACCGGACAAAGGGCATTCGCCCGACAAGGTTTTCACCCCAACGGATCATCGACCGGCCTAACAGGCCTTTGGCGATCCATCCGACAAAAATTGTGAACAGCAAAAAGAAAATAACCCCGACACCGCGCAGGTTGATGCCGATGTATTTTTCGGGCTGTACCGACGCGGGCACGAGGGGCAGGACGACGCCGTCCACCCAGCCGAACATTGTCCAAACCAGCCAAACGGTCAGCGCGACGGGCAAAATGACCACCAAGCCGGTGAGGAAATTCGATCGTAGGCGTGCGAGAAGCTTTGGTTTGGCGTGGTTGAAGTCCTGAAACGGCTCGGTCATGGATGGGTCATTTCTTTTTACGCAACTTGAATGAACCTAGGTGCACAGGACGCTGGCGGCAATGGGCGGAACGCGGTTAATGACGCGATCAGTGCTTATTATTGCTTCGCGGTGCTCATTTCGCAGGCAATTGCGGCGGCGAGTCGGGCATTGTTCAACACCAATTGGATATTCGCGGCGAGAGAGCGGCCTTGGCTGAGCTCGAAAATCCGGTTGAGTAGAAAGGGGGTGACCGATTTTGCCTGGATCCCTTGCGCGTCGGCTTCGGCCTGCGCGGCGTTGATCATCGGGATCATCGTCTGTGCGGGGATCTCATCGGCGGCGGGGATCGGATTGGCGACCAATTGTCCCCCCGGCAAACCCAGTGCCGCACGGGTGCGGTGGGCTGCGGCGATCCCAGCGGCCGTATCGATGCGCAAGGGCGAGGGCAGGCCGGAGTCGCGCGACCAAAAAGCGGGAAAGGCATCCTGCCCATAGGTGATCACCGGCACGCCGAGCGTTTCGAGCACTTCGAGGGTCTTGGGCATGTCCAAAATCGCCTTGGCTCCGGCGCAGACAACCGTGATGGGGGTTTGCGCCAGTTCTTGCAAATCCGCAGAAATATCAAAGCTTTCCGAGGCGCCTTTGTGAACGCCGCCGATGCCGCCGGTGGCGAATGTTGAAATGCCGCCGCGCGCGGCAGCGATCATCGTTGCGGCGACGGTGGTGGCGCCGGTGCCGCCGCCCGCGATACAGGCGGCAAGATCGGCGCGGCTGAGCTTCAGCGCGTCGGGTGTCTGCGCCAAGCTTTGTAATTCGTGATCCGTAAGGCCGATTTTCAGCGCCCCGTCGATCACTGCGATGGTTGCCGGAACTGCACCGTGGGCGCGCACTTCGGATTCGACCTTGCGGGCCATTTCGAGGTTTTGCGGATAAGGCATGCCATGGGTGATGATCGTGCTTTCCAGCGCGACAATCGCCTCTCCGGCGGCGCGGGCTGCGGCGACCTCGGGGGAAAATGTAATGAATTCGGGCAGGGCGGTTTTGCTCATGTGGATGTCTCTCCGGCAACAAAGGCAGCAGCGGTTTCAAGGGCGCGGTGCAGCGCGTCGTGGGGCGTCGCCCCGTCAATTTCTGCCGCAATATGCGCCGCCATGAAAGTATCCCCAGCGCCGGTGATGCGGCGGGGCGTGACCGGTGGCGGCGTCAGGCAGAGCGTGGTTCCGGCGCTCGCAAGCGCGGCGGCTTTGGCGCCATCTGTGACCAGGGCACGGGCTGCGCCCCGTTCTAAAAGCGCGCAGGCGGCGGTCTCCGCATGTGCAAACTCTGTGTCGCAGAGCAAACCAGCCTCTTCGAGGTTCACATAAAGAGTGGTGTTCAAGTGATTGAAAAACGGTTTCAATCTCTCGGCTTTTCCGGGTGATGCGGGGGCGACTCGCAAATCGCATTCTGCAAATTCGGGCATGGCGACGATCTCGGTCAGCAGGGCGTGCGTCAGGTTTCCATCCAAAGCCACGGGTCCGGTATAGGGGGCGCTGGCGCGGCCCAAACGCCCGTCGCGCAGCGGCTCCAGGATCAGGGCGCCGGCGGCTTCCAGAGAATGTGCATCGGCGATTGCAGCGACGAGGCCCTCCGGCCCTTCGATCGCCATGTATCTGTCGGTCGGGTAATCGTCGGAGCGATAGATGTAATCGGTGCCCAGACCCATAGCATTACAGTCGGCAATCAATGCATCGCCGAGCGCATCGCGGCCCAAGGCGCTGAGCAAGGCAGGGCGCAGGCCAAACCGCGTTAAGGTCATTGCGATGTTGAGCGCCACGCCGCCGGGGATCTGGCAAATCCGGCCGGCGACGTCGCGTCCGATGTTCATGGTGCTATCGGTGCGGCCGATCACATCCCATAGGACGCTTCCAATACAAAGGATATCATAGGCTGCGGGAGCGGTTGTTGAATTCGGATCATGGGTCATGGCAACGTCATGCCGCGCCATGCGGCGGGGCGCAATGGGATTGCGGCGGCGGCGGCGGATTTCGGGCATTGGACCGATTGGTCTAGCGGCTTATTCGGGCACGGAGAAGCTCAACGATGCCCAAAGGGTTTCCCAAATCGCGTCATATTCGGCGGCGAGGGCAGGCGCGGGCGTGCGCAAGACCACGGCATCAAGCAGGTAATCATATCCGGCTTTGACCGGCACATGCGCTTCTCCCGCGTGATCCGTGCGCAGCAGGAAAACCCTCACTTGGCCATCCGGCGCGCGTTCAAACACTTCGATCTGGGATTCGCGGCGGGGGGTGCCGCGATAGAGCAAGCGCACCGGCAGGGGGCCGGTGTCAACATATGGGTTTTTCAGGGCGACAAATTCGGTTTCCATACCGACCGGAACATCGGTGCCGGTGCCGGAACCGATGGCGACAAGAGATTTGCAAAACCGTTTATACACCTCTGTCCGTTCGCTGTCGGTAACCGCGTCAATCGCGTCGAAATCCACCTGAGCTTTAAGGTCTTTATGTTTGATAAATCGGTAAAATTTATCAATATCATTGTAGGTTACCGTACTGAACCCGCTCTGATACACGAGCGCGGCAAGCCCGTCTTTCGGCTGTGCGAGGGCGACGGCGGGCAGGTCGCCATTGCGGGCGGTGATCGCCTCGTCTTTGCCGCGATGCCAGATTTCCAATCTGTCGCTGCGGCTGTCGAAATAGGGCAGGGTGATGCCCTTGAAATCTTCTCCATTGCGCAGATCCGCATAAAGGGCCGCGCCGCTTTCGACTTGAAACTCTGTGGGTTCTAGCCAGAATTCGTGCGATAGGGGCGCCGTGGCGGTGAACATGCCGACGAGAGCGGCGCATACAAGGGGCGTGATTGTTTTGAACATATTGAGAATGCTGACCGGAATACCGGCCAAGTCAAGGGGCGCGCTTGCGGTTGCCGGGTTTGTGATGGGGGTGTTGACGGGCGGTGGCGCGGCTCTCGCCCATGAAGTCAGCCCTTCGGTTGCCGATATCGAGATACAGGCCGGCGTGTTGCAAATGCGCCTGCGGATCAACCCCGAGGCTTTGATCGCGGGGATCAATCTGGATGTGGTCAGCGACACCAATGAGGCCGTGCAGGCCAATGATTATGATGTTTTGCGTGCCTTGCCCCCCGAGGCGTTGAACGCGCGGATCAAAGCCCATTGGCCGCAATTGGCGCATGGGGTGGCGGTGTTGATTGACGGGGCCGACGCGCCATTGACCTTGGATGAGATCGTCATCGAGGACCCCGGATCGGAGGAGGTGGCGCGGGCTGCAACCCTGCGGTTGACCGGTGATGTGCCGCCGCGTGCCAAGGCGATGCAGCTGTCGTGGGGGGCGGGATATGGGACGTTGATCTTGCGGCAGGCTGGGGTGGACGCGCCCTATACCGGCACGCTCAGCGGTGGCCAAATCAGCCCCGAGATCGCGCTTTCCGGCGGCTCTGCCATCGGGGGCTGGTCGGCCTTTGGGCAGTATATCCCGGTCGGATTCGAACATATTCTGCCCTTGGGGCTCGATCATATATTGTTTGTTCTCGGCCTGTTTTTTCTCAGCGTGCGGTTGCGCCCGCTGCTGTGGCAAGTCAGCGCCTTTACCTTGGCGCATACGGTGACGTTGGCTTTGGGGGCGATGGGATGGGTCAACGTGCCCGGCACGATTGTCGAGCCGTTGATTGCGGCCTCTATTGTCTATGTGGCCTTGGAGAACGTATTTTTAGGGCATCTCACCCGGTTCCGGCCGGTGGTGATTTTCGGGTTCGGATTGCTGCATGGATTGGGGTTCGCCTCGGTTCTGGGCGAATTCGGGTTGCCGGACGGGCAGTTTGTTCCGGCGTTGATCGGGTTCAATGTCGGGGTGGAATTGGGACAATTGACGGTGATTGCGCTGGCGTTCTTGGTGGTCGGCGCGTGGTTCCGCGATAAACCATGGTATCAGGCGCGGATTGCCACGCCGGCGTCCTTGGTGATCGCGGCGGTCGGGGCCTATTGGTTTGTGGAGCGTGTGTTCGTTTAAGGCGGCGCATGAGCGGGCCGCCGGTAAAATCGCGCGGCGGATAGGCTGAAATCACATTGCACAGGAAAACCTGCGCCCGTGCCATCATCATGATCGGGTGCAGCCTCTGGCCGTTGGGGCCTTACACTTTACCTCTTGCGCGCTTCGCGCAATCGCTCTATACGCGCGCCATTCAATCCCGCAGGCGGGGCTGGGCTGATGAGGGAGACATCCTCAAAGGTCCGCCGGTTGAGCACATGCTCTGATCCCCGCTGAGGCAAAACCGGAAAGGAAACGGACATGGCTCTTCCTGAGTTCTCCATGCGCCAGCTTCTCGAAGCAGGCGTTCACTTTGGCCACCAAACGCAGCGTTGGAACCCCCGTATGGGCGAGTTCATCTACGGATCGCGTAATGGCATTCACATCATGGATCTGACGCAAACGGTTCCGATGCTCGACGCAGCATTGAACGTTGTGCGCGAAACCGTCGCCAAAGGCGGCCGCGTTTTGTTCGTCGGCACCAAGCGTCAGGCCGCAGGCCCCATCGCCGAAGCCGCAGAGAAATCCGCGCAATACTACATGAACCACCGTTGGCTCGGCGGCACATTGACCAACTGGAAAACTGTGTCCCAGTCGATCAATCGTCTCAAAGAGATCGACGAGAAGCTCGCGGAAGGTGCCGAAGGCCTGACCAAGAAAGAGCGTTTGGGCATGGAGCGCGATCAAGGCAAATTGCAAGCCTCGCTCGGCGGTATCCGCGAAATGGGCGGCGTGCCTGATTTGCTCTTCGTCATCGACGTGCGCAAAGAAGCCTTGGCCATCGCCGAAGCCAACAAATTGGGGATTCCCGTTGTTGCCGTCGTCGACACCAACTGCTCGCCTGATGGCATCGATTACATCATTCCGGGCAACGATGACGCGGCCCGCGCAATCGCCCTTTACTGCGACCTGATCAGCCGCGCGGCTCTGGACGGGATGACCGCACAGATGGGCGCAGCCGGTGTTGATCTTGGCGCGCTTGAAGAAGCGCCTGCCGAAGACGTCGTCGCCGAGGCGTAATAAGGTTACGAAACTGACATGAGTGGCGCGTATCAGCGCCCCTACATCTGTTTGAACCCAACCGAAATTTAGGAGAACCAAGATGGCGATTACAGCTGCAATGGTTAAAGAACTGCGCGACACATCCGGCGCGGGCATGATGGACGCGAAAAAAGCGCTGACCGAAACCGATGGCGACATGGAAGCCGCAATCGATTGGCTGCGTACCAAGGGTCTGGCGAAAGCGGCGAAAAAATCCGGCCGCACGGCTGCCGAAGGTCTCGTTGCCGTGTCGGTCAACGGCAACAAAGGCGTTGCTGTTGAAGTGAACTCGGAAACCGATTTTGTCGGCAAGAACGCCGAATTCCAGGCCATGGTCGCATCCATCGCTGCCGCGGCGCAAAATGTGTCCGATGTTGAGGCGCTCAAAGCCGCCGAAATCGACGGCAAGACCGTTGAAACCATCATCACAGACAAAATCGCCACCATTGGCGAAAACATGTCGGTGCGCCGTATGGCGGCGATCGAAGGCGAACAGGTTGTGTCCTATGTGCATAACGCGGTTGCCGACGGCATGGGCAAAATCGGCGTTTTGGTCGCGCTTAAAGGCGACAACGAAGCCTTCGGGCGTCAGGTTGCCATGCACATCGCGGCAGCGAACCCTGCCTCGCTCAGCGAAGCGGATTTGGATCCGGCGGTTGTCGAAAAAGAGAAGTCCGTGCAAATGGACATTGCACGCGAAAGCGGCAAGCCCGAAGCCGTGATCGAGAAAATGATTGTGGGCCGGATGAAGAAATTCCTCGGCGAAATCACCTTGTTCGGTCAAGCTTTTGTGGTGAACCCTGACCTGACGGTTGAAGCGGCTGCCAAAGAAGCAGGCGTCGAGATCACCGGTTTTGTGCGTCTGGAAGTGGGCGAAGGCATTGAAGTTGAAAAAGAAGACTTCGCCGCCGAGGTCGCAAAAGCCGCCAAAGGCTAATGTTTTGGATTGACGTCGCTTTGTAAGCGATTGACAAAACGTATAAACGGCGCCGTGGAGAAGATCCACGGCGCCGTTTTTCCTTCTCGCCGGCGCATTGGGGATGAGGTCGGCCGGAAAAGGATGGGCGTCGACCCGAAAGCGGAACATACGCCCCCGAGTCGACAATTCCGGATTGCACCGGAGAACACAAAGAGCCCTGAAATCACAAGGGTTTGCATCCATGTTCCCAGGCCTTAGGCCACCACTCACGGAACTCGTTTAGAATGCATTATTTACGTTAGGTTAAGATAGTCAGGTAAACCTTACCTTGTGGTCAAAAGGCTCGGATGCGGCTCGAATTCATTCGAAATATGCCGATTCTAACCGCGCCCACGCAGCATTGTTTTCCGTGCAGAGCGGAGGGGCATTTCAGCGGGCGTGCCTAATTCAGGCTTCGACCACAAACATTTGATTTTGAAAGGCCGCTTTGAGCACAGCCTGCGCCGTGGTGTCGACATTCAATGCCTCACGCGCGAGGCGCAGGTGTTTTTCCACGGTTCCCGCCGTTAATCCCATGATGATCGCAATGTCCTGCGTGGTTTTCCCGTCACCAACCCATTGCAAGGCTTCGCGTTGGCGTTTGGTCAAACCGCGTCCGGGACCGGCATAGGGCAGGGTCATAATCTTGAGGTGAACAATGTTGTTCATCACCAGGATTTCATGGCCGAAACGCTTCCAAGTGGCGTCAACTTCCTCTTGGCTGATGCCTTTGCGCGCGGTGAGGGCAATGGCGCCTTTGCTGCGCGGCGAGATTGACTTAAAGCTTATCGAATAGCCCGCAGTCACGTCCATGGAATGATTGAATTCCATTACTTTGCGTTCGCTGGCGGTCATGGTGCCCGTGGCCTGCATGTCGCGGACCATGTTCCAGCTGGCCGCACCTTCATGCTCCAAGGCCCAATTCACCATTGGCGCGTGGAAATATAACCCTTGCCCCATGAAAACATCAGTGTAGGCGGCGCTATGATTGGTGAGAATGACGTAATCGTCGGGATCGCCGAGGCTGGTGTTGGTGCGGTAATGGGTGAAGCCATAGAGCAGGCGATCAAAGCCATAGTCGTCCATTCGACGGCAATGCATGTCCCATAGCGATTCAATGCTTTGCGCATTGGTCAAATCTTCGAGATGGGTGATGCGGTGCATATTCGGCTCCTGAAATTGATCGCACACGCTGACGCGGATCATGACTCGCGTTTGCAATACCATGAGAAGAACTATTTGACCATTATTATAGCAGTGCTGCAAGTCTTGCGATGTGCGGCACGGGGCAATGGATGGGCCGTTTCATTATGGTGGGATTTGGTGCAGGGTAGGTTAAAGAGCGTGGCTCTTGCGGATCAGGGGCAGATAAGATGCGCTTTAACGGGTAGTAGACTGATGCAGAACGATAAATTTCTTCGCGCGATGTTTGACCATGCGGTCGAAGTGGCCGATCCGATGCGGTCTCTTGCGGCGCATCTACCGCCCAAGCCGAAGGGTGGCGGGCGGCTGGTGGTGATTGGTGCCGGCAAGGCCAGCGCCCGGATGGCCGAAGCAGTCGAGGCCGCATGGGGCCCCTGTCAGGGATTGGTGATCACCCGGTATGGCTACGCGCGTCCGTGTCAGGGGATCGAAATTGTCGAAGCGGCGCATCCGGTCCCGGACGCGGTAGGGCAGGCGGCAACGGTGCGGATGCTCGATATGCTTGACGGGTTAGGTCCGCAAGATCATGTTTTGGCACTGATATCTGGTGGGGCTTCGGCCTTGCTGGTGGCGCCGGTCGAGGGCGTCTCTTTGGAAGAAAAGCAGTTGATTAACAACGCTTTATTGGCATCCGGTGCGCCCATCAAGCGGATGAATACGCTGCGCAAGCATCTGAGCCGCGTCAAGGGCGGGCAATTGGCGGCGCGGGCGTTTCCGGCTCGGATGCTGTGTTTGATGATCTCCGACGTGCCGGGGGATGATCCGGCCTTTATTGGTTCGGGGCCGACCGTCGGCGATGATAGCGCTGCCGCCGAGGCTTTGGCAGTGTTGGAAAAGTGGCATATCGATGCACCGGTATCGGTTCGCGAGGCTTTGACCAAGGGCAGCACCGTCGTGCGGCGGGATGACCCAAGGTTGGCGCATGTCGAAAACCGGATTTACGCGGCGCCGGTGCAATCGCTGCGCGCTGCCGAGGCGTGGGCGCGCAAGATGCGACCGGGGATCGATGTGCGTCTTCTAGGGGATGCGCTGCAAGGCGAAGCTTGTGAAGTGGCACAGGCACAGGCCGCAATGGCCTGCGAGATCCAGCGCGGCATGACCGATGGCGCAGCGCCGGTCCTATTGTTGTCGGGCGGCGAATTGACCGTGACGCGGCGTGGCGATGGTATCGGTGGTCCAAATGCAGAATTCTGTCTGGCCTTGGCTCTGGCGTTGCGCGGCGCGGATGGGATCACGGCGATCGCATGCGACACCGACGGTGTCGACGGTGCGGCCGAAGTCGCCGGTGCAGTGATCGGTCCGCAGACCTTGGACAAAGCCCGTGCGGCAGATGTTGATGCGCGGGCGGCTTTGGCGGAGAACGATGCACACCGGTTTTTCGAACAGATTGGAGATCAGGTGGTGACAGGGCCAACATTGACCAATGTGAATGATTTCAGGGCGATTTTGATTGAGGCTTAAGGGGCTTAGGTCACGCGGCATCGGTAATTATATTACATAATACTGATTATGCGTAACAATGGTGGATCAGACTGTACGCAGTGATATGTGATATCTATTTATATTCTACTGGACCTTAGGTGGCATTCTTGATGTGTTGTTTGCCGCGCCGGCCCCGCGGGCTGTTCTAGTGTCTAGGGATTGAGCAAGGCATTGGCAGCGCGGATGATGCCGTCGCGATTTGGCAAGGTCGCACCATATGCGGGACCCGTGGCGATGAAGCTGTCTTCTGCTGTATAGCGCGCGATCGGCACGTCCAGATGTTCGGAAAACAGCGCCATCAGCGCCTCGTTTTGGCCGCCTGTGCGGCGACATTCATCGACGATCAACACGCGTTTGCATCCTTTGACCGCATCAAGTACGGCTTCGGTGGCCAAGGGCGCAAGCCAGCGTAAATCGACGACGCGCAGATCAGCCTTGATGTCGGGGCGCGCTTGTTCGCAAAGGTAAACCCCGTTGCCAAATGTCACAATCGCCAGATCGTCACCCTGCCCGTTCACCGTCACCTTGCCCAATGGCGCGGTTTCAGCGCGATCCGGATAGGTCCGCATCCAACCGCCGTCGCCATCCTCATGCAGATCGCGCATCGGATAAAGCGCAATGGGCTCGATCATCACAACGACACGTTGCTCTTCGCGCGCCAAACGCACCGCTTCGCGATACATCCGCACGGCTTCGGCGCCATCGCTTGGCACGCCGATCACGATGCCCGGAATGTCGCGCAGAACCGCCAGAGAATTGTCATTGTGAAAATGACCGCCAAAGCCGCGTTGATAGCCCAGCCCGGCAATGCGCAACACCATCGGGTTGCTGAATTGCCCGTTCGAGAAAAACGGCAGGGTCGCAGCTTCGCCTCGGATTTGATCCTCGGCATTGTGTAGATAGGCGAGGAACTGGATTTCCGGCATTGGGACAAATCCGTTGTGCGCCGTGCCAATGGCGAGACCTAGAATGCTTTGTTCATCGAGCAGCGTATCAATCATTCGCGCTTCGCCGAACCGTGTTTGCAACCCTTTGGTAATCCCGTAAACCCCGCCTTTTCGGCCAATATCCTCGCCCATCATGACGATTTCGGGATAGCTGAGCATAAGGTCACAAAGGCCGAGATTGATCAGCTTGTTCATCGGTTGTGGCGCATCCATGGCGCGCATGTCCGCTACCCCGAAACGCTCTGCGCGCTCTGCATCCGAGGGCGCATTGATCCGTGGCACGGTACGTTCTGGAGGCAAAATTGACCGCATCACCTGCGCGGCGGTTTTGAGGTGTGGGCGGGTTACGATCTCTTCAGAGGTGCGTGAGGTTTGCGCTTCAATATCTTGATATAATTTCAGAATGTCATCTTGAGATGCGGCACCTTCTGCGATGAGCCGTGCGGCCGTATGGATTAAGGGATCTTGCGCTTCGATGGCTTCAATCTCGGATTTGGGCCGGTAGGCCGCTTCGACATCCGCCCCGGCATGACCATAGAGACGGATGCAACGCGTATGGAGGATAGCCGGTTTCTTACGCGCCCGCGCGATCTGTGCAGCGCGGGTCGCGGCGGCGTAGGTCTCGACAATATCCAAACCGTTGCAAGAGATATATTCAAGCCCTGGCCGCGCCTGCAAATTGGCCGCCACCCACCCGGCGGGCGATTTGGTGGAAATCCCTATGCCGTTGTCTTCACAAATGAAAATCAACGGTAAAGGCACATTTTGATAGGAGGTCCAACCGGCAGTATTCAGCGCCCCTTGCGCCGTGGAATGATTGAGGGAGGCATCGCCAAAACTGCATGCGACCACCGCATCGGCGGGATATTGAGCCGCGATCGGTGGCACGCGGCGCGCGAGACCAATCGAATAAGCCGCGCCGACGGCTTTGGGCAAATGGCTGGCGATGGTCGACGTTTGCGGCGGGATGTTTAACGCTTTGGAGCCAAGCACCTTATGTCGCCCGCCGCTGATTGGATCATCGGCGGCGCAGGCAAAGCTGAGCAGCATATCTGTGAGGGGATCTTGTCCCTCGACCTGCGCTGCACGTGCGATTTGAAAAGCGGCGTCACGGTAATGCAAAAAGGCCGGATCTGTGGGGCGCAACGCCGCAGCAATCGCGGCGTTGCCCTCATGGCCGGAAGATCCGATGGTGTAAAACCCCTGCCCCGCCGCTTGCATTTTTCGTGAGATCCGGTCGAGTTGACGGCTGAGCACTTGCGCACGGAAGATCGACAGCAGCGCGGCGCCGTCCAATCGTGCCTCCTTGGCGGGTAGTGGTCCGACTGGAGGCAGATCTCCGTCACGGACGCGGCGAAGAAAATTGTGATGCACGATGTCTGCGCGGTCCATTGCCGGCCCCTTTCTGATCCAATGCGCGGCGCGAATTTCTCGCGCCGCGATCTTGCGAAGTCCGCTCGGGGGCGATTTTCAAAGCCTTAGAAGAACGCCTGCAAACCGGTTTGCGCCCGGCCCAAGATGAGGGCGTGCACGTCATGGGCACCCTCATAGGTATTGACGGTTTCAAGGTTCACCATATGGCGAATGACTTGATATTCCAACGAAATCCCGTTGCCGCCATGCATGTCGCGCGACATGCGTGCAATGTCCAACGCCTTGCCGCAGTTGTTGCGCTTGACGATTGAAATCATCTCGGGCGCGGCCTTGGCCTCATCCATAAGCCGACCGACGCGCAGGCTGGCTTGCTGTGCGAGGCTGATCTCGGTTTGCATATCCGCCAACTTTTTCTGGAACAATTGGGTTTGCGCCAGAGGCCGGTTGAATTGGTGCCGGTCAAGCCCGTATTGGCGCGAAGCATGCCAGCAGAATTCGGCAGAGCCAAGCACACCCCAGCTGATGCCGTAACGGGCGCGGTTGAGGCAACCGAACGGTCCTTTGAGGCCTTCGACATGCGGCAGCAACGCATCTTCGCCGACTTCCACATCGTCCATGACGATTTCGCCGGTGATCGAGGCGCGCAGGCTCATTTTGCCTTCGATTTTTGGCGCGGACAGGCCTTTCATCCCTTTTTCAAGGATGAAGCCACGAATTTTTCCGCCATGGGCTTCGGATTTGGCCCAGACCACGAAGACATCGGAAATGGGGCTATTGGAAATCCACATTTTCGCCCCCTTGAGGCGATAGCCGCCCTCGGTCTTGATCGCGCGGGTTTTCATGCCAGCCGGGTCCGATCCGGCGTCGGGCTCGGTCAGGCCAAAGCAGCCGATGTATTCGCCGGACGACAGTTTCGGCAGATATTTCATCCGCTGTTCTTCGCTGCCATAGGCGTAAATCGGATACATGACGAGGCTGGATTGAACCGACATCATTGAACGATATCCGCTATCTACGCGCTCAACTTCACGTGCAACGAGGCCGTAGGACACATAACCCGCCCCGAGCCCGCCATATTGTTCGGGCGTGGTGACACCCAAGAGACCCATAGCGCCCATTTCGCGGAAAATCTCCGGATCGGTGGATTCATTGGCAAAGGCTTCGGTGACGCGCGGTTGCAACTTTTCTTGGGCGTAAGAGCGGGCGCTTTGCATGATCATACGTTCGTCTTCGCGCAATTGCTCATCGAGCCGGAACGGGTCTTGCCAGTCAAAGCTGCTCAAATCGGGGGCGTCTTTGGCGCGCAGGTGCGGTGTTTCTTGTGTCATGTTTCTCTCCCTTGGGCTGGCCGACGGGCCAGTCATGAGTTTTGCGTCAAGATTTTCTCTTGATCGAGGTTCTATAGGAGCTATACCGCCATGAACATTGCATTTGTCGCATCACTTCATGAGGTTTTCGCATAGATGATCGCCCCGCGCCGGTTTTTACCCTCTATTGCGTCGTTGCGGGCGCTCGAAGCGTTGGACCGGCTGGGCAGCGCCACGGCGGTGGCAGAGGAATTGGACCTGACCCAAAGTGCGGTGAGCCGACAATTACAGGCGCTTGAGGCGCAGATTGGCTTGCCGTTGATTGTGCGCGAACGCAAGCGGATGCGGTTGACCCCCGCCGCCACGGGATATGCGGCGGACGTGCGCGAGGCCTTGCAGAAAATCACGCGCGCCTCGATAAAATTGACCCTGAACCCCAAAGGCGGGACGCTCAATTTGGCGATCTTGCCGACCTTTGGCATGCGCTGGTTGGTGCCGCGTTTGGCAGAATTTGCAAAGCTCTATCCCGAAGTTACGATCAACATGTCGACGCGGTTGAAACCGTTTAACTTTGGCGCAGAGCCCTTTGATGCGGCTATTCATTTTGGACGCGGGGATTGGCAGGGCACAGAATCCTTATTGCTTAAGGAAGAATATGTCGTGCCGGTTTGTGCGCCGCAGGTTTTGCAATCCGTGGATATAACCAAGCCTTCGGACCTGTTGCAATTGCCGCTGTTGCATATTGAAACACGTCCCGATGCATGGCGGCAATGGTTGGCGCGGCAAGGCGATGGCACGGCGGCCGCGCCCGCCCTGCCCGCCGGCACGCTTTATGACCAGTTTTCGACCATCACACAGGCGGCCATTCACGGGCTTGGCGTGGCGCTTTTGCCCGATTATCTGGTGGAACAAGATTTGGCGGCGGGGCGGTTGCAGGTGGCCTTTGGCGGTCCGACGCAAAGTCTTGGGGCCTATTATCTTGTCTGGCCGCGCGAGACGGCGCGGCAGAACGCATTGGAAGTGTTCCGCGATTGGCTTGCGACACAGGCCGAAGACGAAGACCTTTTGCCGCGCTAGGGCGCGGAGGGATCCGAACGCGGCGCGGCAGGCAGGATCACGGTAAAGGTGCTGCCCTCGCCAAGCGCGCTTTCGATGCGCAACCGCCCGCGGTGCCGGTTGATGATGTGTTTGACGATGGCAAGGCCAAGCCCCGTGCCTCCCATTTCGCGGCTGCGATGGCTGTCGACGCGATAAAATCGTTCGGTCAGTCGCGGAAGATGCAGCGGGTCGATGCCCGGCCCCCTGTCGGAAATCGCAAAGCTGACGCCCGGGCCGCGCAGGGCGGATTCGCTGTCATTATGGGCAATCTGTACCGTGACGGTTCCCTCTGCGCCGCCATATTTGATCGCATTTTCGATCAGGTTCGAGAGGACCTGCCGCAATTGATCGGGATCGCCAATGACCTCAGTTGCGGCGGTGTCGCCACCGCGCACCAGCGTGACACCGGCATCCTGCGCCAAGGGCGCAAGCGTGTGAAAGACCGAATCGGTGAGCGCGGCGATGTCCACATGTTCGTTCGGGCGCAGGCGTTCGTCGGACTCGACACGGCTTAGCGATAGCAAATCCTTGACCAACCGTTCCATTCGCGCGGCTTCGCCGGCCATGATTCCCAAAAACCGGTCGCGGGCGGCCGCATCGTCGCGGGCCGGACCGCGCAGGGTTTCGATAAATCCCATCATCGCGGTCAAAGGCGTGCGCAATTCATGGCTGACATTGGCGACAAAATCGCGGCGGATTTGGCCGGCTTGCTCGACATGTGTGATGTCTTCAAAGCACAGCAGGACACCCTCGGCGAGGCTGGTTTTGATATGGCTGACCGTGACCTTATAGGTCATATCGCGTGCCCCATCATTGGTCAGATAGCGGGTTTCACGCAGCTGGCCGTCCCTCATGACGCCTTCGACCGCATCCAGAACTCCGGGTTGCCGGATCGCGGTGATGAAATGTCGCCCGCGCAGGTTAATCCCCAAAAGCGCCAAGGCACGCGCATTGGCGCCCAGAATGCGTTCGTTCGGGGCCACCAAAAGCGCCGCCAGCGGGATCGCGGTCAAAAGGCCGTCAATGTCCTTGTCGCTCATCCATGATCCCTAGATAAAAAATTAAATACAGTAATTTAGCGTGCGACCTTAGAGTGGTTTTAGGCCGTTTTTAAACCGGCGCATGTTGTTTTGATAGCCCCGCGCAGAAGCGGTCAGCCGCTCGATCGCCGCCTTGTCCAATGTGCGCACGACCTTGCCCGGTGCGCCCATCACCAGACTGCCGTCGGGGATCTCTTTGCCTTCGGTGATTAATGCCCCCGCCCCGATCAGGCAATTTTTGCCGATCTTGGCGCCATTCAAAATCGTCGCGCCCATACCGATCAAAGAATTGTCACCGATGGTGCAGCCGTGCAGCATGGCCTTATGTCCGATGGTGCAGTTTTCGCCAACGGTCAGCGGAAATCCCATGTCTGTATGCATGACGGTGTTTTCCTGCACATTGCTGCCTTTGCCAATATGGATCACTTCGTTGTCGCCGCGCAGTGTGCTGCCGAACCAGATGCCGACGCCGCTTTCTATCACGATGCTGCCGATGACATTGGCATCGGGCGCGACCCAAAAATCGCCGTCTTCGGGGGTTTGGGGGGCTTTTCCGTCAAGGGTGTAGAGTGTCATTGCATATCCTCGAATTCTTTGTTGAGCCGCCGCACGGTCTCGACCACATCGGGTTGTTGAGACAGGCGCAGGCGCTCTGCGGTGATGATGGTTTGAAGTTTGGATTCTGTCGCGTCCAGATCGTCGTTGACCAAAACATAATCATATTCCGGCCAATGGCTTATCTCGTCGCGGCTTTTGCGCATACGGCTTTCGATCACCTCGTCGCTGTCTTGACCACGGGTGTGCAGGCGGCGTTCCAACTCGGGGATCGAGGGCGGCAGAATAAAGATCGACAACACATGTTTGCCAAGCGCCGAATTACGCACCTGTTGCCCGCCTTGCCAGTCAATATCAAAAAGCAGGTCCTGTCCGGCGGTGATGGCGGCTTCGACCGGGCCGCGCGGGCTACCATAGAGATTTCCGAACACCTCGGCGTGTTCCAACATTTGATCCTCGGCGATCATGGCTTCAAATTCTGTGCGGTCGTGGAAATAGTAATCGACGCCGTCAATTTCACCGGCACGCGGTTTGCGCGTGGTGGCCGAGACCGAAAACCGGATCTGCTCATCCCAAATGCGCAGCCGTTTGGCGAGAGTGGATTTGCCAGCGCCCGAGGGCGAGGACAGGATGATCAAAAGCCCGCGACGGGCGGCGTTCACCGAAGACATCGGGTTACTCCATATTCTGTACTTGTTCACGCAACCGGTCGATCACTGCTTTGAGATCAAGACCGATGCGGGTCAATTCCACGGCACCGGCTTTGGAACACAGCGTATTGGCCTCGCGGTTGAATTCCTGAGTGAGGAAATCCAGCTTGCGCCCCACCGGCCCCGATTGCGCCAATAGCGCGCGCGCGGCGTCAACATGGGCGGTGAGACGGTCGATTTCCTCGGTGACATCGGATTTCACCGCCAAAAGCGCCAATTCTTGCGCGACGCGGGCGGGGTCCGCGCCTTCGGTGTTATCCATCACGGCGGCAAGGTTGACCTTGAGCGCTTTGGCGGCCTCGGGCGCGCGGGCTTTTGCGGCGGATGCAGCGGCGGCCGTGAGGGTTTCGATCTCGGTAAGTTGATCCAGCAGAACCCTATGTAGCGCCCTGCCCTCATAGGCGCGCATGTCGATAAAGCTGTTGAGAACGGCGTCGAAATCCTTGGCGAGGATCTTTAACAGCGCGGCGCTGTCGTCATCGGATTTTGCGGGTTCCAAAACCCCGCGCAGACCAACGATATCGGCGGCATTGGCGGGGGCCAACGACAATCCGCGCTCCATTGCTTCATGTTCGATTTCAGCCATCGCCTCCAGAACCGAAGACAGCTGCGCGGCATTGATGGCCAATGTGCCGGCCTCTTCGCTGCGGCTGATCCGCAATGAGAGCGTGACATTGCCGCGCTGGACGGCGGCGCTGATGCGTTTGCGTAGGCCGGCTTCCAGCCCCTCGATCCAATCGGGCACGCGCAGCCGTAGATCCAAGCCCTTGGCATTGACCGAACGGATTTCCCATGCCCAACTATATGCGCCTCCATCGGTGCCTTTGGCGGCTGCAAATCCGGTCATTGATTGTCTCACGCGCGGATCACTCCCTTGGCGTCGCGCAGTGGTGCGGCAAATATGGGCGGATTTTTGCCCATGGGCGGCGGCGCGAGGTTCGTCATATTACGGCGGCGTGCGGCATATCACCGGCACAATCACCAATTGGCCTATGCCTATGATAATACGTGCCGGGTGTCCAATACCCTGTTTGGCCGGTGCGCCTTGCGCCCGGAATGGCGCGCCCCACAGGCCGCGCGACGCAGAGCAATATTAACCAATGGTCAAAATTTAACGCCAATTTTCGTTAAGCTGTGGCATATTCATATTTGGGTAGGGAATGTTAGGAACGTATTAACCCTCGCGGGCGGCGAACCTGATATACAGTGTGAGAAACGAAGGATGGACAGAGTGCAACAGGATAGCAGCAAAAATATCATCAACATGGCGCGGTTCCAAAATGAGTTGCGCTTTCCGGTGATTGCAGAGGTCGAAGCCTATTGGAACGGCCTGCGCGGAACGCGCCTCATGCCGCGGCGCTCCGAAATTGATCCGCGCGGAATTGAACGCGCCTTGGAATATGCATTTATCTTGGAACGCATCGCGCCCGGCATTGCGCGGCTGCGCATCGCCGGGTCGCATTTGACAGAATTGATGGGCATGGAAGTGCGCGGCATGCCGGTTTCGGCCCTGTTCACGCCGACGGCGCGCAAGACGATTTCCGAGAAGATGGAAGAGGTCTTTGATGGCCCGTCGATCGTTGAATTGGATATCCAGGCCGAGGGCGGCATTGGTAAACCCGTAGTCGAAGGGCGGTTGCTCTTGCTACCGCTGAAAAGCGATCTGGGCGATGTGACGCGGATTTTGGGATGTTTTGTCACGCGTGGATCGGTGGGCCGTACGCCGCGCCGGTTTAACATCACCGGCACCCGGTCCCGCGCCATCGGTGTGACCGGCGCAACTCATACGCCCGATGAAGGAGCCTTGCCCGAATTGGAGGCCGCACCGCAACTCGGCTTTAGCGCGCCCAGCACCGTATTCTCGGACGAGCCGCTCGAAACAGACCCCGGACACAGCCGTAGCAATGTGACCTATCTGCGGTTGGTGAAAAACGACGATTGAGCGCCCGTCGTGATGTGATCGGACAGGCTGAAAAAACCTGACGGATTAGGAAAAAGCGCGAGGCTCCAGCCCCGCGCTTTTTATTTTGTTTCAACGCCGTATCAAGCGAAGCTTATGTCATGTCAGGCCGCGCCCGCTGGCTTATCCGGCTTTGCTTTCCATATCCGCATCGCGGCGGTTTGATAGTTCCTCGGCCACGAGGAAGGCCAGTTCCAGAGATTGCGAGGCGTTGAGCCTTGGATCACATGCGGTGTGGTAGCGATCCGACAGGTTCTCTTCGCTGACCGCGCGCACGCCGCCGGTGCATTCGGTCACGTCTTGGCCGGTCATCTCGAAATGCACGCCGCCCGGCACGGTGCCTTCGGCATTATGCACGGCGAAGAATTCACGCACTTCGCGCAGCACGCTGTCAAACGGACGAGTTTTATATCCGGTCGAGGATTTGATCGTATTGCCATGCATCGGATCACAGGTCCAAAGCACATTGGCCCCCTCTTCTTGCACGGTTTTGATCAAACGCGGCAGGTGTTCGCCAACGGATCCCGCGCCAAACCGCGCGATCAATGTCAAACGACCGGCTTCGTTTTCAGGGTTCAATTTGGCCATCAACACCTTAAGGTCTTCGGCGGTCATCGACGGGCCGCATTTCAACCCAATCGGGTTCATCACGCCGCGGCAATATTCAACATGCGCGCCATCGGGTTGGCGTGTCCGGTCGCCGATCCAAACCATATGCCCCGATCCGGCAAGCCAATTGCCCGAGGTGCTGTCGCGGCGGGTGAGCGCCTCTTCATACTCCAGCAAAAGCGCCTCATGTGAGGTGTAAAAGCTGACCGTATGCAGCGCCGAGGAGCTGGCCGAATTTACGCCGGCGGCCTTCATGAAATCCAATGTGTCGGAAATCCGGTTGGCCATTTCGCGGTATTTTGCCGCCTTTTCGCCTTCGGTAAAGCCCAATGTCCACGCGTGGACCTGATGCACATCGGCGTAGCCGCCCGTCGAAAAGGCACGCAACAGGTTCAAGGTCGCCGCCGCCTGTGTGTAGGCTTGCAACATTTTTTTCGGGTCGGGGATGCGCGCCGCCGAGGTGAAATCCAATTCGTTGATGATGTCGCCGCGGTAGCTTGGCAATTCGACGCCATCGACCACCTCGGTCGGGGCGCTGCGCGGTTTGGCAAATTGCCCCGCCATGCGGCCGACTTTGACCACCGGCACTTTGGCGCCAAAGGTCAGAACCATCGCCATTTGCAACATCACTTTGAAAGTGTCGCGGATGCCGTCGGCGCTGAATTGTTCAAAGCTTTCGGCGCAATCGCCGCCTTGAAGCAAGAAGGCCTCGCCGCGTGCTGCGGCACCAAGCTGCGCTTTTAACCGTCTGGATTCGCCCGCAAATACGAGAGGCGGATATTTGGACAGTTGGGCCTCGACGGCCTTCAGCGCGTCTTGATCCAGATAGTCCGGCATCTGAACCCGGGGTTTGTTCCGCCAGTCGGTTTTTTGCCAATCGCTCATCGTCGTACTCCGGTCTCGCGCAGGACGTGCCGCGCGCTGCTCTTCTATGCTGCGGGTGGTTTTGGCCCGTAGCGCTCAATATCAAGCCCAACCTATACAAAACCACGCCCTAAGAGGCCATAGGGCAATTGCAGGGATTGACCTGCGCTAACATTTGCGCCCTTGTGATTGACGATCTTCGATATGCGCCGCCGCATGAATGATGTTGCCTTAGGGATGTGACCAATGGCAGAGCCCCTTTCCCCCGCCGCCGCCCTGCCCGCCCCTGCGGCGCGGCAGCGGTTTGTTTTTGTGCTTTTGGATCAATTCACATTGATGCCCTTTGCATCGGCATTGGAATGTTTGCGCGTGGTGAACCGGATGGCCAACGCGCCGTTGTACGAATGGCGCCTGGCCTGCGACGGTGGCGGGCTTGTGGTGTCCTCGTCCGGTGCGGCGTTTCAGGCCGATGATGATCTGGTCGATCTGGAGCGTGGCGATCGGGTTCTGATTTGTGGTGGCACACAGGTTCAAGCCGCCGCCAGTAAGCGGTTGCTGGGCTGGTTGCGCCGCGAAGCACGCAAGGGTGTTGTGATCGGCGGATTGTGCACCGGGGCCTATGTGCTTGCAAAGGCGGGCCTTTTGGATGGGAAACGCGCGACAATCCATTGGGAGAACCAGGACAGTTTTGCAGAAGAGTTTGAGGATGTGCAGCTGACCCGTTCGGTGTTTGTGGTCGATGGCAATCGCATCACCTGCGCCGGTGGGACCGCGTCGATCGATTTGATGTTGCAGTTGATTGGCACGGATCACGGGGCCGGATTGGCCAATGATGTGGCGGATCAATTGATTTATTCCTCGATCCGCACCGATAGCGATACGCAACGGCTGTCGGTTCCGACGCGCATTGGCGTGCGGCACCCGAAATTGGCAGCGGTGATTTTGCGGATGGAAGGCAATATCGAAGAGCCGGTAAGCCCCGCCGATCTGGCGATGGATGTGGGGTTGTCGACGCGGCAATTGGAGCGGTTGTTCCGCAGGTATCTCAATCGCAGCCCGAAGCGGTATTATATGGAGTTGCGATTGCAAAAAGCCCGTAACCTTTTGATGCAAACCGATATGACCGTGATCAATGTCGCTTTGGCTTGCGGGTTTACCTCGCCATCGCATTTCTCCAAATGCTATCGCGCGCAATATGAAACCACGCCCTACCGGGAACGCGGAATCAAAGGGCCGCCGGATCAACAATAGGTGTCTCTTCTCGGGTGGACCGTTTGGTCCACTCGATGATTTGCGGCGCTTTGCGGTGCCTGCCCTGTGCCAAAAGGTTGCATTTTGGGCGTATGCGTTGAATTTATTCCCGTCAGGCGCAAGCTGTAGCTTCCGTTACGCCGCAGGGGAACTCTGTGCTTTCCATTCTAAAAGTTCCGCAATAGGATTCTCAGCGGACTTATCGTTCCAACATGGGAGTTAGACATATGAAAAAGCTGCTTATGGCAAGCGCCGCGACGGCCTTGATCGCAGGATCGGCATCGGCCGAGAGCCACGCAAATGATGTGAAGCTTGGCGTGATCCTCGGGTTCACCGGCCCGATTGAATCGCTCACACCTTCGATGGCCGCATCGGCCGAAATGGCGATGAAAGAAGTTTCCGACAGTGGCAAACTGCTTGATGGCAAGACCGTTACACCGGTGCGCGCCGACAGCACATGCGTTGACGCCGCTGCGGCCACATCCGCTGCCGAACGGCTGATCACCTCCGAGGGGGTCAAGGGCATCATGGGCGCCGATTGCTCCGGCGTGACCGGCGCGATTTTGGCCTCTGTTGCGATGCCGAACGGCGTTGTGATGATCTCGCCCTCGGCGACGTCTCCGGCTTTGTCGGATGTCGAAGATGCCGGCATGTTCTTTCGCACCTCGCCATCGGATGCCCGTCAGGGACAGGTTCTGGCCGATCTCTTGATCGAAAAAGGTCTCAACTCCGTGGCAGTGACCTACACCAATAACGATTACGGCAAAGGTCTCGCGGACAGCTTTTCATCCGCTTATACGGCCGCGGGCGGCACCGTGACCGGAACGGCCGCACATGAAGATGGCAAAGCGGATTACTCCGCCGAAGTCGGCGCGTTGGCCTCTGCGGGCGGTGATGCGCTTGTGGTTGCAGGCTATGTGGATCAAGGCGGTCCCGGTATCATCCGCGCCTCGCTCGACAGCGGTGCGTTTGATACATTTGTTCTGCCCGATGGCATGATCGGCGCCGCACTCGAAGACACCTTCGGGTCCGACATCGACGGATCCATCGGCACAGTTCCAGGCACGGAAAGCGCAGGCGCATCGAAGATCCTTGAAATGGCGACGGCTGCGGGCTTCAACGGCGAAGGTCCCTATGTCGGCGAGAGCTATGATGCGGCGGCGTTGATGCTGCTGGCGATGCAAGCGGCAGGATCCGTTGAATCTGCTGATTATGCAGGGAAAATCATGGGTGTTGCCAATGCCCCCGGCGAAAAAATATATCCTGGTGAATTGGCCAAAGCGCTAGAAATCATCGCAGACGGCGGCGAAGTGGACTACGTCGGCGCGACAGCGGTTGAATTCATTGGCGGCGGCGAAAGCGCTGGATCCTATAAAGAGATATTGGTCGAGGGTGGCAAGTTGACCACCGTGGCCTATCGCTAATCCCTAGCAAATGAACACGAGCGGCCCGTCCTCATACGGGCCGCTTTTCCATGTCATACGAATGCGGCAAACGCATCTTTTGGGGACGGATATGATCAGGGTCGAGAACCTGCACAAACATTTCGGCGGTTTTCATGCCGTTGACGGCGCCAGCCTGACAATTGAACCGGGGTCTATCACCGGCCTTATCGGCCCGAATGGCGCAGGAAAAACCACACTTTTCAACGTGATCGCGGGCGTTCTTAAACCGACGTCGGGCCGTGTGACTATGGGGGATCTGGACATCACCGGCCTGCCCCCGCATGCGCTGTTCCACAAAGGTTTGCTTCGGACCTTTCAAATCGCACATGAGTTTGCCTCGATGTCCTGTCGCGAGAACCTGATGATGGTGCCGGGCGGACAAGCCGGTGAGGTGCTGTGGAACACATGGTTCGGACGCAAACGCATCGCGGATGAGGAACGTGCCCTGCGCGCCAAAGCCGATGAAGTACTTGAATTTCTAACGATTTCCCATTTGGCCGAACAAAAAGCCGGACAAATTTCCGGCGGGCAGAAAAAGCTTCTCGAGCTGGGCCGCACCATGATGGTCGACGCCAAAATCGTTTTTCTCGACGAGGTGGGCGCCGGCGTAAACCGCACCCTGCTCAACACTATTGGCGATGCGATTATCCGTCTCAACAAAGAGCGCGGCTATACCTTTGTGGTGATCGAACACGATATGGATTTCATCGGCCGGCTTTGCGATCCGGTGATCTGCATGGCCGAGGGCAAGGTGTTGGCCCAAGGCACATTGGACGAGATCAAGGCCAACGAGCAGGTGATCGAAGCCTATCTCGGTACCGGGTTGAAAAATAAGGAAATGTTGGCATGAGCGGGTCCAATAATGCCCCCTTTCTCATCGGTGAACATATGACCGGTGGCTATGGCAAATCCGGCCCCGATATTTTGCATGATTGCACCATCGCAGTTGATCCGGGCGAAATTGCCGTCATCGTCGGCCCCAATGGCGCGGGGAAATCCACCGCAATGAAGGCGGTGTTTGGCATGCTTGACCTGCGCAAAGGCATGGTCCGGTTGGATGGCGAAGATATCACCCGTCTCAGCCCGCAAGAGCGCGTGGCCAAAGGCATGGGATTCGTGCCGCAAACCAGTAATATTTTCACCTCGATGACCGTCGAGGAGAACCTTGAAATGGGCGCGTTTATTCGCCGCGATGATTTTTCGGATACGATGGCACAGGTCTATGACCTTTTCCCGATCCTGAAGGACAAGCGCCGCCAACCGGCGGGCGAATTGTCCGGCGGGCAACGGCAACAGGTGGCCGTGGGCCGCGCGTTGATGACCCAGCCCAAGGTTTTGATGCTCGACGAGCCGACCGCAGGGGTTTCCCCGATCGTGATGGATGAATTGTTTGACCGCATCATCGAAGTGGCACGCACCGGATTGCCGGTGCTCATGGTTGAACAAAACGCCCGACAAGCTCTTGAAATCGCGGACAAAGCCTATGTTCTGGTGCAGGGCGCCAATGCCCATACCGGCACCGGCAAAGACCTTCTGGCGGACGAAAACGTGCGCAAAAGCTTTCTGGGAGGCTAGATATGGATTTTCTCAACGCCGTTGTGGCGCTTTCCAATTACGTCGTGGTCCCCGCGATGGCCTATGGCAGCCAGCTGGCGCTTGGCGCGCTTGGGGTGACCTTGATCTACGGCATCTTGCGGTTCTCGAATTTCGCCCATGGCGATACGATGGCCTTTGGCACGATGGCTGTGGTGATGGTGACCTGGGCGTTTCAGGCGATGGGCGTTTCGATTGCGCCCTTGCCGACCGCCCTTCTCGCGCTGCCCTTTGGAATCGCGATTTGCGCCGCCCTTGTTTTGGGAACAGACCGATTGGTCTACCGGTTTTATCGTGCGCAAAAGGCCAAACCCGTGATCCTCGTCATCGTCTCCATGGGGGTGATGTTCGTGTTGAACGGGTTGGTGCGGTTTATCATTGGCGTTGATGACCAGCGCTTTGGCGATGGGGCGCGTTTGATCCTTTCGGCCCGTGATTTCAAAAAGATGACGGGACTCGACGAAGGTTTGGTGATTAAAACCTCCCAAGGTCTGACGGTGCTGACGGCGGTGATCGTCGTGGCATGGCTCTATTGGTTTTTGACCCATACGCGGTCGGGCAAATCGATGCGGGCCTATTCCGATAATGAGGATCTGGCGCTCTTGTCGGGGATCAATCCCGAACGTGTGGTGATGATCACATGGATCATTGTTGCGGCTTTGGCGACCATCGCGGGCACATTATATGGTCTGGATAAGTCCTTCAAACCTTTCACTTATTTCCAATTGCTTCTGCCGATTTTCGCGGCTGCGATTGTCGGCGGGCTTGGCTCGCCTTTGGGGGCAATTGCGGGCGGGTTCGTCATCGCCTTTTCCGAGGTCACCGTGACCTATGCATGGAAAAAGGTTTTGGTTTACCTTCTGCCAGAGGGGTTGGAACCCACGGGTCTCGTACAACTCCTCTCTACCGATTATAAATTTGCGGTCAGTTTTGTGATCTTGCTGATCGTGCTCCTTTTCCGGCCTACGGGCCTGTTCGCGGGGAAATCTGTATGAACCAGATGTCGAAATATCGCGCGCCGTTCTTGTTCGGCCTGGTCGCTGTGGCGATCCTTGGAACCGGATTTTTGCAAAGCTGGAATTCGGCCTTGTTGATCGTCAATATGGGGTTGGTCTCTGCGGTGATGGCGCTTGGCGTTAATCTGCAATGGGGGTTTGCCGGGCTGTTTAATGTCGGGGTCGTCGGGTTTTTGGCACTTGGCGGGTTGGCGACGGTGCTGACCTCGATGCCGCCGGTGGCCGAAGCATGGAGCGCCGGCGGATTGCGTATTCTTGCCGGGCTGGCGCTTGGCGCGGCGACATTAACTTTGGCCGTTATAACTTTCAAACACATGCAGAAATCACGCACACGCACGGCGGCTCTTTTGGTGATTTTGGTCGGTGGGTTTTTCTTGTTTCGCTTTGTCTTTGACGGCGGTGTGGCGGCTGTCGAAGCGGTTAATCCGGCGGCGACCGGATACCTTGGCGGGCTTGGGCTTCCGGTTCTGTTAGCTTGGCCAATGGGGGGTGTTTTGGCCGCAGGTGCGGCTTGGCTAATCGGGAAAACTGCTTTGGGTTTGCGGTCTGACTATTTGGCGATTGCAACACTCGGGATTGCCGAGATCATTATTGCGGTGATGAAAAACGAAGACTGGTTGGCGCGCGGTGTGAAGAACGTGATCGGCCTGCCGCGCCCGGTGCCCTATGAGGTGGATTTGCAAAGTGATCCGGCGTTCGTTGCAAGCGCGGCGAACCTCGGGATCGATCCGGTCACCGCATCGACGCTCTATGTCAAACTCGGTTATATGGCCCTATTTACAGTGGTGCTATTGATCTTGTTTTGGATGGCACAGCGCGCTTTGCATAGCCCGTGGGGCCGGATGATGCGGGCCATTCGTGACAATGAGGTCGCGGCCAACGCGATGGGCAAAGATGTCACCGCGCGACATCTACAGGTGTTTATCCTTGGCTCTGCGGTTTGCGGCATTGCCGGTGCGATGATGACCACATTGGACGGGCAATTGACCCCGGGATCCTACCAACCTTTGCGCTACACCTTTTTGATTTGGGTGATGGTGATTGTTGGCGGGTCAGGCAACAATTTGGGCTCGATTTTGGGCGGGATGCTGATTTGGTTTCTGTGGGTTCAAGTCGAACCCATGGGGCATTTCCTATTGGGTCTGATCACGGCCGGCATGGCGGATGGATCCGCATTGAAATCACATCTATTGGACAGCGCAGCGCATATGCGATTGTTGACCATGGGTTTGATTTTGCTGCTTGTTTTACGCTTCAGCCCACGTGGTTTGATCCCAGAGGAATAGAACCTTATAAATAACAAACGCCCTCTTGCTGCGTGCCGGAGGGCGTTTTTTTATCGCGTTCCCTGTTTGTGGACCGAATGGTCTAGCGGCCTTTGAACAAGCTTCCGAGTATGCCGCGCACGATGCGGCGACCCGTGGTGCCGGTCAATTCCTTGACGATATTTTTTCCGAGCTTTTCTCCAAAGGTATCACCACGCGAATTGCTACGTTTGCTGCGCGCGCTGGATTTTTCCACCCGGCTGCCGGAATAACGCCGCCCTGCGCGATACTCGCGTTCGGCGGTGGCCGCTTCTTCTTCCTTGGCTTCAGCCTCTGCTGCGGCTTTGGCGGCGGCGTCGGCCCGCTCTGCCAATACCTCATGCGCCGAACGACGATCCACCATAGCCTCGTATTTTCCGGCAACGGGGGATGCGGCCATCACAGCTTTACGCGCCTCTGGACCGATCGGTCCAAGTTGCGAACTGGGCGGGCGAATGAGCGTACGTTCGACCACTCCGGGGATGCCCTTTTTTTGCAGCATCGAGGTCACCGCTTCGCCGACACCGACTTCACGGATCGCTTCTTCGGTATCGAAACGCGGGTTGTCGCGGTAGGTTTCGGCGGCCATGCGCAATTCCTTACGGTCCTTGGCGGTAAAGGCGCGCAGAGCATGTTGGAACCGGTTGCCAAGCTGCCCCAAAATGTCTTCGGGAACATCGGCGGGGTTTTGTGTAATGAAATATACCCCGACGCCTTTGGAGCGGATCAGCCGCGCGACTTGCTCGACTTTATCTGTCAATGCCTTTGGCGCGTCGTCAAACAACAGGTGCGCCTCGTCAAAGAAAAAGACCAATTTGGGTTTGTCCGGATCGCCGACCTCGGGCAGTTCTTCGAAAAGTTCCGACAAGAGCCACAACAGGAAGGTCGCGTATAGACGTGGCGCACCCATCAATTGGTCGGCGGCAAGGATGTTGATGTAGCCGCGCCCCGACGGATCGCATTGCATCATGTCGTGCAGATCCAGCGCCGGTTCGCCAAACAGTTTGGCGCCGCCTTGATTTTCCAACACAAGCAACCGTCGTTGGATTGCGCCAATGGATTGCACCGAAATATTACCGTAGCGTAGCGACAGATCGGCGCGGTTTTTGCCGGTCCACACCAACAGTGATTGCAGATCTTTAAGATCCAGAAGCGGCAGGCCCTGTTCGTCCGACAGGCGGAAAGCGATGTTTAAAATACCCTCCTGCGCTTCGGACAATTCCAACAGTCGGCTGAGCAAAAGCGGCCCCATTTCCGCGACTGTCGTGCGCACCGGATGGCCAGAGGCTCCGAACAGATCCCAAAACGTCACGGGAAAACGATCGTAACTGTAATCATCAAACCCGATTGTTGCCGCGCGCTCCGAGAACGAGGTGTGGAGCTTGTGATTGGGATCGCCTGCGGCGGCAAGGCCGGAGAGGTCGCCTTTGACGTCCGATAGGAAGACCGGCACGCCGGCGGCGGAAAACCCTTCGGCGAGGATTTGCAATGTGACGGTTTTGCCCGTCCCCGTGGCACCGGCGATCAGCCCGTGCCGGTTGGCGTATTTCAGGCTGAGCCCCTGTTTTTCGCCATAATCCGGCCCGCCGCCGCCGATGAAAATACTATTGTCCACGGATAATGCCCCTTTGTCGCAACCAGTCGTCGCATTGAAAATACAACCTTAACCTATTTACGCCAGTCTAAACCCTGTTCGAGGTCGCATGTCCTCCTTGATCTTGAACTACTTCCTCCCTGTCAGACTGGCCGCGCCGCATTGGTGCGGCCCTTTTTTCTTATCACCGGTGCGCCAAATCGGGCCGGTTGTTCAGCAGGCGAGCTGCTGCGCCGGAATTATATGCAGATGGGCCGCCCATCCGATGGATTTGCGCGCCGCAACGCATTCACGGCAATTCTTTATTGACGGACTCCTGATCTGCGCCTAGCGTGGAGTAGATAATAAGTCGGCCAGTTCGACAGGGAAAAAGTGAAAAGGGAGCTTTCGGGCTCCTTTTTCTACGTTTATCCAATAGGTTACCTCTCACACTTCATCTTGGTTTAATGTGCCGTATTCTGGTTGAGCACTGCCAAGCCCCCCTGTCAACGCGGCGTGCCGGCGTTTGGATTGGCGAATTCCTGCCTTTGCGATCGTGCCGCGCGGTATTTTGCTCCTGACAGCGCTTTGGCCCCATGTTAGGTAGTCGGGGAATTGTATTAACAGATGGGGACATCTATGCCCAAACTTCTCACCAGTCTTTCTCTTGCTGCTCTGCTGGCGGCCTCCACGGCTTTTGCCCAATCCGCCGATACGGCTGCGCCTGCTGATTCTGCGCCCGCCGCAGAGGCCAATGAAGGCACCGCCGATGGCGGTTTGGTCGTTGGGCAAGAAGAGGCACCTGCGGGCCCCTATACCAAGGAGGAGGTCGGTGATTGGCGTTTGCAGTGCTTCCCGAAGGCCGATGCGAAATCCGACGATGATCCCTGCCACATCTATCAGCTTCTGAAAGATGAGACGGGCAATGCTGTGGCTGAAATCAGCCTGTTCCGCCTGCCCGAAGGGGGCAAGGCCGTGGCCGGTGCGACGGTGGTTGTGCCGCTCGAAACCTTGTTGACGGCGCAATTGCGCATTTCGGTGGATGGCAGCAAAGCCAAGGTTTACCCCTATTCCTTCTGCAATAAAATCGGATGCTATGCGCGGATCGGCCTGACCCCCGAGGATATCGCACAATTTAAAAAGGGCGCCAAAGCCAATGTGACCTTGGTGCCGTTTGTGGCCCCGGATCAAAAGATCACTTTGGACCTGTCCCTGACCGGTTTCACTGCCGGATATGACAAAGCGTCGGTCGTCGCGCAGTAAGAATCCCGCCGACAAACCGAACACAAAAAGAACCGCCGGACCTATGAAGGATGCGGCGGTTTTTTTTACTGTGGTTTATGCCGTGTTCTTAAGGTGCTTTACGCAGAGCCAGAACCGCGTTCAACCCGCCGAAGGCAAACGCATTCGACAAGGCTACTTCGACCTTTGTTTCGCGCGCCACATTGGGCACCGCGTCGAGGGCGCATTCGGGATCGGGTTCTTCATAGCCGATGGTCGGCGCAATCACCCCGTCGCGCAGCGCCATGATACAGGCCAGCAATTCCACCGCGCCCGTGCCACCGATCAAATGGCCATGCATGGATTTGGTTGATGAGATCATCAAATTATCCGCATGGGGACCAAAGGCATCGGCCACGGCCGCACATTCGGTTTTGTCATTGGCCGCTGTGCCGGTGCCGTGGGCGTTGATATAGCCGACTTGTTCGGGATTGACGCCCGCGTCTTTCATTGCGCCGCTGATTGCGCGGGCGGCGCCCTGTTTGGACGGCATGACAATATCGGAGGCATCCGAGGACATCGAATATCCGATCACTTCGGCCAAAATCTCTGCGCCGCGCTTTTTGGCGTGCTCCAGTTCTTCAAAGACAAAGACGCCCGCGCCTTCGCCTTGAACCATGCCATTGCGGTTGGCCGAGAACGGCCGGCAGGCGTCGCGGCTCATCACCCGGAGGCCTTCCCATGCTTTGACCCCGCCAAAGCACAGCATGCTTTCCGATCCGCCGGTGACCATCGCCGGTGCCATGCCCGAGCGCACCATCATGAAGGCTTGGGCCATGGCGTGGTTGGAGCTGGCGCAGGCGGTCGAGACGGTGAAGCTCGGGCCTTTGAGGTTGTATTCCATGCTGACGTGGCTGGCCGCCGAATTGTTCATCAATTTGGGCACCACGAAAGGATGCACGCGGTTTTTACCCTCTTCATAAACGGCGCGGTAATTGTCATCCCAAGTGGACACGCCGCCGCCCGCCGTGCCAAACACGACACCCGAGCGCGCCGCCAAATCGCCGACGAATTCCAACCCCGATTGGCCAATCGCCTCTTTGGCTGCCTCAAGCGTGAATTGGGTGAACCTATCATAGAGCGCGATTTGCTGACGGTTGAACCGGCCTTCGGCTTCAAATCCCTTGACCTGACCACCGATGGTGATGGCCAGACGATCAACATCGCGAAACTCCAATGGGCCAATGCCGCACTGCCCCTCGCGCATGGCCTCCAGGGTTTGCGGCACGTTGTGCCCGAGCGCATTGATCGTTCCTGCGCCGGTGATGACGACCCGATTCACGATTGTTCTTTCACCAATTTCTCGATGCCCGCGACAATCGAGGCCACAGAGGAGATATCAAAATCGCTCTCGCTTGGGTCATTGGCGTTAAAGGGAACGGTGATGTCAAAGGCTTCTTCAATGGCGAAAATGCTTTCCACAAGGCCAAGACTGTCGATGCCGAGGCTTTCTAATGTGCTGTCCATTTTGACATCGTTGGGTTCGAGAACCGCTTGCTCTGCGATGATGCCGATCACTGTGTTTTTAATATCCATGGAGGCCTCTTTTCATAGGGTCCGGTGGGGCCGTCGTGTGGGGCCCACTGCTGGGTCCGAAAGGTCGCGCAAGATTTAGTCGTTCACGCCGCTCTTGGAAACCAATTTCTTAATCGTGGCAAATTCACGCATCATGCGGGGCAATCGGCGCAGGGCTTTGTAGGTTTCGATATGGTTGTCCATTTTCATTGCTGGATACCCCAACATGACGCGCCCTGCGGGCACATTGGCGAGCACTTTGGTCGCCCCGCCGGTCACCGCGCCATCACCGATAAACAGGTTGTCGGAGACGCCGGTTTGACCGCCCAAAACCACGGCGCGGCCCAAACGGGTTGATCCGGCGATGCCGACCTGTGCGCAGATCAAACAATCATCGCCGACGACGACATTATGGCCGATCTGCGCGAGGTTATCGATCTTGACGCCATTGCCGATGCGGGTGGCGCGCACGGTGCCATTGTCAATACAGGCGCTTGCGCCGATTTCGACGTCATCGCCAATTTCGACCGTGCCGAGGCTGTGGATGCGGGCATAGGATTGTCCGGCGGATTGGGTGGCGGTTTGATCCGCGCCAAGGCTATCGCGCACCGCCTCGATATGGCTGGGCTCTGGCGTGACAAAGGAAAATCCGTCGCCGCCGATGCGGGCCCCCGGTTGGGCGATAAAGCGCGCACCAATACGGACCCGCGCACCAATGCTGACGCCCTCGCGCAGATATGCGCCTTCGCCAATTTCGGCATCCCAACCGATATGGCACTGCGGACCCAAAACGCTGCCCGCGCCGATGCGCGCGCCTTTGGCGATGACGCAAAGCGGTCCGATGCGCACGTCTTCACCGATCTCGGCGCTTGGGTCGATCACCGCCGAGGCATGATGCCCCGCGTCGAACCCCTGCCCCGCATCCAGCATCGCCGATAGGCCCGACATCGCAAACCGTGGCCGCGGGGCGATGATGGCTGCCTCCAAGCCCAAAGCCGCGAAATCCGCCCCTTCCCAAAGCATCGCCGCGCGGGCGTCGCCATGGGCAAGGTGTTCGGCGTATTTCGGGCTCATGGCGAGGGCCAGCGTCGTCGCGCTTGCATCTTGTGGTTCCGCAGTGCCGGTGATCACAATATCCAAGGCGCCAAAGGCTTTCGCCCCCAGCGCCTCAGCAATCTGTCCTACCGTATAGGAAATCATTGGCCGTTCTCCCGCATCCTTGCGGAATGTTTAGCCGCCCACCGCGCGCAACGCCACCCCTTCGCGCGCCAGTGCCTTCCAGATGGTCGCATCGCGCCCGTAGATATCGCGGCGGTATTCTACGCCGCCCTTCGCCGTGGTGAAGGCGGTGCGGTAAATCAAATGCACCGGCACCGGTTCTTCGAGGGGCACCACCGATTCCTGACCGGTTTTCAAATGTGCATGAAAGACGCCTTTGGGATCATTGGTCTGTTTGGCCAGAAGCGCATAGGCAAAATCAAACGGGTCCGCGAGCCGGATACAGCCATGGCTGAACGCGCGCACTTCACGATTGAACAGGCTTTTGGACGGCGTGTCATGCAGATAGATGTTATATTTGTTCGGGAACATGAACTTCACCAACCCCAATGCGTTGCCGTCCGAAGGCGGTTGCTTGAGGTTGAACGGGAAGGTTTTCGCGGTGTAGGAATTGAAGTTCACCGCGCTGCGGCTGACGGTGCGGCCGCGCGCATCGACAATGCGCAGATGTCCCGCTGCATTGGGGTTCCGCTTGAGCATCGGCAGGTATTCCTTGACGGTGATCGAGCGCGGCACATTCCATGTCGGGTTGATCACCATGAATTCCATCACATCGGAGAATTCAGGACTGCGGCGATCCCGGTCGGTTGCACCGATCACGGAACGGGTGCGGAATGTTTCGCGGTTGTTGTCGATGATACGGGCGGTGAAATCGGTCAGATTGACGAGGATATGACGTTTTCCGCGCCCCTGTGGCAGGTTCATCCAACGTTCGCGCTCCATCGCGACGATCACCGCGCGCAAACGGTCATCCACACCTTTGTTGAGTTCGGCCATCGTGCCCGCACCGGCGACGCCATCAGCGGACAATCCATTGTCCCCCTGAAACCGCTGCACGGCTTTTTGCAAATCGGCGTCATAGGTTTGCGAGGCGCTGCGGCGCAGATACCCCATGGCGATCAATCGGTTGCGCAGGGCGACCACCGCCGGACCCGATGCGCCGGGTTTGAGAGACTTTGCCGGGACAGTTGGCCCCCACCCGCCTTTGCCAAGCTGACGTTCGAGGGTCATTTTGGCTTTCATCAGGCGGGTGTATTCGGGGCTTTTGGGAGGCAAGGCGCGGAAGAACCCCGCAGGCGAGCTTTTGGCGAAATTCACCAAATAGGAGCTGCGGTCGCGCAGGGGCACGTCACGTTTGATTTCTGAGATCACGCGTTTGGGCACCAAGGTGCCGGTTTGCATCGAGGTGGCCAGATCAAGGAAACGGCGGGAAAATTCGACTTCCAAGCGCCCGCGATCACGCGGGGATTTGGCGGTTTTCACCAAGGCTTTCAGTTCGTCGCCCTTATAGCGGCTGCCTGGCAATCCGTGGTCATCGGCGCTTTTTATGGCGCGGAAGAGAGCATTGCGGCGATTGCTGAACCGCCCGCCCGACCCGATCCACAGAGGTTTGTAATCGTTGGCTTTGTAAAAGGCGGCCAGATCGCGATCGTTCGATGCGGATTCCGCGATGGCCTGTTTAAAGGCGGTCACCTGTGCCGTGGCGGGTGCGGCGTGGGTCAAAAGCCCCAAGACCATCGCCATAATTGCGAAAAATGACCGGATTGCTCCGCCACGATATGCCAAAGACATACTCTAACTCCCAAGAATTTTCTGCGCGCGTAAATCTATATGTAGTATGTGTTTCTGCAACTTGGCCGTATTTGTCCATTCACATTTTGTCCATCTGGATAACTACCGGCAGGGCGCGACCCAAAATCCACGCATTTGGGGGGAAACGCCGCCCTCCTGCCCCCGATGCGCAGGTTTTTGCCGAAATGCATCGCGATTTGGCTGTCATTTCAAAACGCACTATGCGCGTGATTCTAACTGTGTAATAAAACCTGTGCATCTGGGGATGAGATGGCAGGAGCCGCGCAGCGTCGCGGCGACAACAGGTAAGCGACGGGACTGGCGCAGACATATGACTGATACAAGCTCGACGGGCATTTCGAGGCGTGCTCTTTTAGGTGCATTCGCAGCAACAACTTTAGTTGCCGCTCCAAATTTTTCCAATGCAGCGGGTTTCCTGCGCGGGGCTGGCGATATTCGCCGCGTGCGCATGTTTTCGCCCCGGACCGGTGAAAAGATCGACATGATCTATTGGGTCGAAGGCGATTACATCAAGGACGCCGTGGATGAAATCCACCATTTTATGCGCGATTGGCGCACCAATCAGGTCAAGAAAATCGACCTGCGCACCATCGACATCATGGCGGCGGCGCATAACCTTCTGGGTGTGAGCGAACCCTATATGTTGCTTTCCGGGTATCGCAGCCCCAAAACCAATGCGATGCTGCGGGCGCGTTCTTCGGGTGTGGCGAAAAATTCGCTTCATATGAAGGGCCAAGCGGCAGATCTTCGGCTTGCCTCGCGGTCGGTCGGACAGGTGGCCAAAGCGGCGTCCGCCTGTCACGCGGGTGGCGTCGGACGATATTCCCGTTCGGATTTTGTGCATATGGATTGCGGTCCGGTGCGCAATTGGGGTCGGTAATTCTCATTTTATTTCAGCGCCTTGCATGGCATTCTTAAGAAAAAGCGCGCCATTTCCGGCGCGTTTTTTGGTTTTCGAAGGGCGTGAATGCGCGCGTGGTCTAGACCGCGTTCTTTCTTCGAAAATCACGGCGCGCCATGAGGCGCCTTTGACATCCCGCTCCTAAACTCCGTTCCCTTATGCGGTTCAACGTCAGTCTGATGTTGGTGCCGACGATTGCGCGGCAGATCTGCCGCGCTTACAACTTTGGCGAATGTGTAACACGCCACCGCCTCGCATATCGCATGCGGGTGCCGCTGGCATCACGGCCGCATCGGCGTGGAGGGTGTAAGCGCATCGTGTGCTCTATTCTGCCGCCGGATTGCATGTGATTGGTGGTCAGTCCGTCTGCCGCTTAGCGGACAATCAGGCGCTTACGGGTGGGGCTGCTGCGCAGGCGCGCGCGGCGCTTTTTCTCCGGTGCGGGCTGCTCTTTATGTGCCGCTGACACGGGGGTAATGAGATCCAATATTGAAGCGCAGTTTCGCGATATAATGCACGGATTTATCGGTCAATCTAACGCAGGATTTTGGGCGCTAAATCTATTTAAATTCAATGATTTAATTCCAAAATTGCGGGGCGATATGGTGTTGATTTGTGGCCAGAAAACGTGTCCGCCGGGGCCGTGATCCTACGGTTTTTTATCCGCTTGTATCCCTCAAACTCGCTGATAATATGCCCGAGCATGAAAGGATCTCACCATGTTTTTTCGCTTAATCGACGGGTTGAATGAACTTATCGGCCGCGTCATTTCGGTCGTGGCCATCGTGTTTGCGGCGATCATCATTTACGATGTTTTCATGCGCTACGCGATGAATGAGCCGACGCGTTGGGCTTTTGATGTCACCAAAATGATGTACGGGTTCTACTTCGTGCTTTTGGGCGGTTATGCGTTGCGCCACCAAGCGCATGTGCGCGTCGATCTGGTCACCGAAGCTTTGAGCCCCGCCAAGCGCCGTATTGTCGAGGCTCTGGGTTATCTGATCTTCTTCTTCCCCTTCGCTTGGGTGTTCATGACGCGCTCCTACGAGTTCGCGATGCGATCCTACATGCAAGGCGAAACCACGTATGGTTCGGTGCAATTGCCGGTTTATCCGTTGAAAATGGCGATGGCTGTCGCTGCGGCTCTTCTGATGCTGCAAGGGATTTCCGAATTCCTGAAACTGATCTTTGATTATCGTGAGGACGTGCCCAATGGCGCCTGAATATATCGCACTCGCCATGTTCGGCCTTCTTCTGATGGGCCTGTTCATGGGGCATCCCTTGGCATTCGTATTGGGTGGGACGGCGGTTCTGGGCACACTTATTGCCGGTAAACCGATGGTTCTGGGAATCGTGATCAACAGAATTTTCGGGGATGTTCTCGACAACTTCACTTTGATTGCCATTCCTTTGTTCATTTTGATGGCAAGGTTCTTATCCGACAGTGGCGTGACCGATAAAATGTTCGAGTCCCTGCGCCTGATGATGTCAAACGTGCGGGGCGGATTGGCCTTGGCTGTTGTGTTTATCTCGATCCTGCTGGCGGCGACGACGGGCATTATCGGCGCCTCGATCACCGTGATGGGCGTGATGGCACTGCGCCCCATGCTGCAATATGGGTATAGTCCGACGCTCACCACGGGGGTGATTGCGGCCTCCGGATGTTTGGGGATCTTGATTCCGCCGTCGATCATGTTGATCTTGATGGCCAGCTATTCGCCCTTATCGGTGGGAGAATTGTTCGCGGGTGCCATGGTGCCGGGCGTATTGCTTGGGTTGCTCTATGCGGTTTGGGTGGTCGTCGTGGCCATTATTCGCCCCGACATGGCCCCTGCTGTCGAGCCCGACGAGCAAATCAGCAAACCGGCTTTGGCCCGCATGTTGGCCATTGAGGCGGTTCCGCCGCTGGTCTTGATCTTGGGTATCCTTGGGTCGCTCTTGGCGGGGATTGCCACCGCGACCGAAGCTTCGGCCATTGGCGCCGCGCTTGCCTTGGGGATTGTGATCTTGCGTCGCAAATTCACATGGTCCAGCTTTTACGGCGCGATGTTGGAAACCGGTCGGACATCGGCGATGATCTTGTTTATCGTTGTCGGCGCGACGGCCTTTACCGGCGTGTTCAATATTACCGGCGGACTGCGCGCCACGCAGGAAATTATCCGAAGCCTTGATATGGCCCCATGGATGTTGATCACTATGATGTTGTTCATTGTGTTCATTCTTGGTGCATTTCTGGATTGGACAGGCATTGTTTTGCTGTCTTTCCCGATCTTTTTGCCCATCGTACAGGAAATGGATGTCAATCTGTTGTGGTTCGTCGTTCTGATGTCCGTCGTGTTGCAAACATCGTTCCTGACCCCGCCCTTTGGGTATGCACTATTTTACTTGCGCGCGATTGCACCGTCGTCTGTTAAAACGACTCATATCATCGTTGGGGTTTTGCCGTTCATTGGCCTGATCCTGATGATGTGTCTGGCTATAGCCCTGTTCCCGCAACTGGTCACCTGGTTGCCGGAAACCCTGTATACAAAGTAAACTGAGGAGGAATTTCGATGACTAATAAAACAACCGTTCTGGCGGGGGCTGCGCTTGCGGCAGCACTGTCGACACAAGCCTTTGCTCAAGAAACCTGGACTATGACAACGACATGGCCCTCGTCGCTTGAGCTGATCGAAATCGACAGACACTTTGTCGAACTGGCCAACAAGCTGACCGGCGATGACCTGACCATCGATTTTTTTGAAGGCGGGGCACTTGTGCCCGGAGGTGAAGTTTTCGGTGCGGTCGAATCCGGCACCATTCAGGCCGGTGGTGACTGGCCGGGCTATTGGGCTGGTCGCAACTCTGCCTTCTCGCCCTTGGCCACCACGGCCAGCCTGTTCAACGCGGTTGATTACGTCAACTGGATCGAACAATGGGGCGGCGGCGATCTTTACAGCGAGATCTACGGCAAATTCGGTATGGTTTACCTGCCCTATGGTGTGACCAACAATGAATCCGGCTTCCGCACCAACAAGAAGATCGAAACGCTTGAAGACCTGCAAGGCATGCGTTTGCGTCTTTCGGGGCTTGAGCAAGGACGTCTTCTTGAAAACCTCGGTGGCAGCCAAGTTTCCATGGCCGGCGGCGAAATTTATCAATCGCTCGAACGTGGCGTGATCGATGGCGCAGAATTCTCGACACCGAACGTCGATTTCTCCGGTGGCTTCCATCAGGTCACAACCCACTGGGCGACCCCCGGTTGGCACCAATCCGCCTCTGCCTTTGGTGTGATGATCAACAAGGCGGCTTGGGACGCGCTGTCCGAAGAGACGCAGGATGCGCTGAAAATCGCAGCTCAGGCAAACTTGGTCTGGTCGCTCTCCTTCACCGAGAAGCGCGCGACCGAAGCCTACCAGCAGTTCAAAGACGCGGGCATTGAAATCACCCGCTATGACGACGAAACGCTGGCCAAGGTTCAGGAAATGGCCAACGAAGTGATCGAGCAAACCGCTTGCGAGAATCCCGATTCCGCCAAGGTGTATCTGAGCCAGCTCGAGTATCTCGCCGACTACGCCAAATGGCGCGATGCCTCTGCTCCGTTCAACTTGGGCCGCACGCCGAATGGTCCGGACATCGAAAAAATTCGCGCCTGCGTGAATTGATTTGAACCTTATCTCAGTAGGAAAAGGCCCGCAAAATATGCGGGCCTTTTTTATGTCCAAGTTCTAACCCTGCCCGGACAGGGCAAGTGTGGTTTGGGATACCTCCTCTAACTCTGTAGGTGCGGTTTTGCGGATGTGATCTGTGGTAAGAACAAACTGATGCGGGGCGCCACGCCCATGTCCAGCGGGGCGGCGCGCCCTTCCCTCCGCAGAAGAGGAAGACGGCGTGACACTTGCGCAGAGGCACGTCCATTCAAGTTCTCGGTGGGCGCGAATGACGTGTTTAGTGAGTGCCAAAGAAAACGTGCCGCAGATGAGTTTGCATTCTCCGGCGGCATCGACCGGATTTCTCATTGCTCCAAATGGGACAGGCAGCACGCTCTATCCCGTAACTTTCAAAAACTCTTCGATGTTGCGAGGAACACTTTGAGCACCGTTGGCGGTCGCGTCAAAAGTCTGCCCTGTCACATCGACGCGCAGCTTTAGATTTCTATCCGAAGACCGGACAAGAATGGCACCAACCACAAATGCGCGCGCACGTCGCGGCCTTTGGTCGCCGCCGGCAGTGACGTTCAGATCATGGCTCGGCATAGGCTACGGCGCGGATCCTGCCTGACCAACTCAAAGAGCCTGCGAGTCACGACACTTCAAGTCATTGGCCGTGAGTTGAACTTGGATGAAATTGTGGTGCACCCAGTAGGATTCGAACCTACGGCCTCTGCCTTCGGAGGGCAGCGCTCTATCCAGCTGAGCTATGGGTGCCTGCGGCTTCTATATGGGATGATGATGGGCACTGCAATTGCTTTTGACATGATCGCGGATCATGTCGGTTTTACTGGGTTCACTGCTACAACGCCTCGCCTTTTTGTTGACAGGCGGGCGTCATTGCCGGAGCATTAGACCGATTGGTTTAGTAACGGGAGACATGGATGCGACCCTACTCAGCTCCGGCTATGAAGGCCGTATGGCGCAGGGCATCAAAATCCCAAGGGTGCATGGGTTCGTCGGCCCGTGTTCTTGGTGGTGCATGTCGCTGGCGGGCGGCAGTGCCATGCGTAGAACACCGGCTCCGCCCTCTGCGTCGCGGCGTGATCCCAGAAATGGATACAACGAAGGGCGCGCCGATTGCGACGTCTTTGTGCCGTGAGGGAGTTCAGGTAAAGATCATTGCGCAAGAGTTTGATATTTTTGAGAAAATATACCGGACTTGGCCTGTACTCGGGACGTTGCATATCCAATGACGCATTCGCCCTCCTCATCTGCGCATGGCACACCGACCGCCGAGACCGGCGCGCGGCTTTTGCGTGTGGCGGTCACATTGTTCCAACAACGGGGCTATCACGCGGTCGGTTTGGCGCAAATCTTGGCAGAGGCCAAGGCGTCCAAAGGCTCGCTCTACCACCATTTTCCGGGGGGGAAAGTGGACCTTGGGATCGCTGCGATTGACTGGCTGGCGGACTCGATCTTGCGCCCGTTCCGGCGGGCAAAAGAAGACAATCTGTCGGCGCGGGTGTTTCTTGCGCGGCTGTTCAATGGCACGGCCAGTTGGCTCGCCGCAGAGGATTTTTCCCAAGGTGCAATGCTTGCGATGTTGGCGCAGGGTGCGGTAACGGCAGAACCGGAATTAACCGATGCCCTCGATCGCGCCTACACGCGGATCACCATGGCGATGGCGGATTTGCTGCGTGATGCGGGCCTGCCGTCGCTGCGCGCCGATGAGATGGCCTCATTGATTCTCGCGGCCCTCGAAGGCAGCGTCACGCTTGCCCGCGCGCATCAAAGCACCATGCCGCTACAACGTAGCAGCAAGGCGATTGATCGCATATTGGCTGGTGAAGGCCTTGAAATATAACGCCTTTGCGACGCGTTCTAAGGCTGGACTGATCGGTCTAATGGAAAATTCAGGTCGGGTTAGCCCAACAAATCATGGGCCAATTCCAGAGCCTGGACCAATCGGTCCACTTCGTCGCGGGTGTTGTACATCGCAAAGGACGCCCGGCATGTGGCGCTGACCCCGAAATGTTCCATCAGGGGGCCGGCGCAGTGATGCCCTGCCCGCACGGCGACGCCTTTTTTGTCGAGGATGGTGGAAATGTCATGGGCGTGTGCCGCTCCCGCCATCGTAAAGGAAAAGATCGCGGCCTTGCCCTTGGCGGTGCCCTGCAAGGTCAGGAAATTGCGTCCTGACAGGGAGGCGGCGGCATAGCGGGCGAGATCCGCCTCATGGGCGGCAATTGCCTCCATCCCGATGCCCATCATGTAGTCCAAGGCCGCGCCAAAACCGATGGTTTGTACAATACCGGGGGTGCCGGCTTCGAATTTCATCGGTGGGTCGGCGTAGGATACGGAATCCTTGCTCACTTCGCGGATCATATCGCCCCCTCCCATAAAGGGACGCATTTCGGCCATCCGCTCGCGGCGCACGTAAATCGCGCCCGACCCCGAGGGACCATATAATTTATGACCGGTGATCGCATAGAAGTCGCAGCCGATATCGGCAACATTGACGGGCATATGCACCGCGCCTTGACTGCCATCGACGAGAACGGGAATGCCGCGTTTGCGGGCTTCGGTGCAGACGGTTTTCACATCAACAACAGTTCCCAATACATTGGAAAGATGCGTAATTGCGATCAGTTTGGTCTTTGGCGTGATCGCATCAATGATCTTTTGCGCTTCCAGTGAGCCATCCGCTTCGCAGTCGACCCAGTTGATCCGCACACCTTGGCGTTCACGCAGGAAATGCCAAGGCACGATATTGGCATGATGCTCCATCACCGTCAGCAGGATCTCGTCACCGGCGCCAAGGTTCGGCATCGCCCACCCATAAGCGACCATATTGATGGCCTCGGTGGTGCCGGAATTGAGGATGATTTCATTCTCATCCGGCGCGCCAAGGAAGCGCGCGATGGTGCCACGCACGGCTTCGTATTTCTCGGTCGCAATGGTCGACAATGTGTGCAATCCGCGGTGCACATTGGCGTATTCATGGCTATATGCCGTGGTGATCGCGTCGATGACCACCTGCGGTTTTTGGGCCGATGCGCCATTATCAAGATAGGTCAGCGGTTGGCCGTTCACCTCGCGCGAGAGGATGGGAAAATCGGCGCGGATATCTTGGATATTCATCCTGCGAAGCCTTTGTAGAGAGACCCGATTAGGGTCAGGAAGGTGAGTATGCCAAACGCGAGGCCAAAGGTGGTAAACAGCAATGTTGCCACGGCTTGGCCGAGGTTGGCAAAGCCGTGGGCCACCTTTAGGAAATGGAGCGTGATCCAGAGCGTGAGCCCCCAAATCGCGATCAGAGCAAGAGAGGCAATTGCCGGAACGATGTAGAGCAATGCGATGATGACAATCCGGCTGAGCAGCGTGAGCACTTGAATCCAGGTGATTGCTGCGAGGATATCGCCGAAATCCCCGTTGCCGCCGATGATCCGCCCGACCCAATCGAGCAGGAAGATCAATATCACAAAGACCCCGCCCGACATCAACGCCAACATCACCGGTGCATTGAACAGACGAATCATCATTTGCATCTCGTCCGGTTGCAGGGCGTTCGGCGGCGGCGGCGGGGTCAACAGTGTGACAACCAGAACATTCAGCACCACGGTCAGTAAAAAGCCGCTCCACAGAACGTCGCGCGACAGTTTCATCCCGATGATCCGCGCGGCGGCGGCGGACGGATTGGATAAGCTTTGAAAGATAAGCTCTTTGAAAATAGAACTATTCATGGGGTTGGCTTTCCGCTTCAATCAATCCCATAAGCCAAAGACGCAAAAACCCCACAAAGGCAACAAGCCCGACAATTTGCGCGCCGATGTTGCCCTGCATCCCGATGAACCCGGCCACCAATCCGTTGAGCAAGAACAGCGGTGCAGCCGCAAGCAGCGCCCAAAAAAGCGCAAGACGGGCGCTGAAATAGCTGCCCTCACCGCCGAATGCGCGGGCGATCACATGGCTGAGCGCAGCCAAAGCGTAAAGCAGGACCGGCGCAAGGAACATCCATGCGACCCCTGCGCCGGTGAGCCGCCCGCCAAGCGGGATCGACGGATCGAGATGCGCCGCACGCGCCGCGATCGGCCATTGCGCGACCCAAACCATAAGGCAGCCAAGGATCAAGGTGACCAAGGCATGGACCTCATCCGCGCCGATCAACCGGCGGCGAAGCACCGCGCGCGGGGCGCGGTGACTGGCGAGGATGTCGGGGATCAATGCCATCAGCTGCGGCGCCGTTCCAGCCAGGATTCGAGCCGCGCCCCAATCTCGGCAGCCAGCACCGGATCGTCGATCTCATCGACGGCTTCGGCAAGGAAGGAAAGCGTCAAAAGATCGGTGGCCGGCCCTTCGGGCACGCCGCGCGAGCGTAGATAAAACAACGCGTCCTCATCAATCGCGCCAGAGGTGGAGCCATGCGAACAGGCCACGTCATCGGCATAGATTTCCAACTCCGGTTTGGCGAGGAATTGGCTGTCGTCGTCAAGCAAAAGCGATTGGCTGATCTGATAGCCATCGGTTTTCTGCGCGCCATCCTTGACCAAAATCTTACCTTGGAAAACGCCTGTCGCGCCGTTGCGCAGCACTTTCTTGAACACCTGCCGGCTTTCGCAATTCACCGCATCATGGGTGATAAATACCGTGTCGTCATGGTGGAAATCCCCATCGCCAAGCGCCGCACCGGCGACATGGGCAAAGGCATTGTCGCCGGTCAATTCGATCACGCATTCATTGCGCGTCATCACGCCATTGGCCGTCATGGTGAAGCTTTTGAATGTGCTTTCGGTGCCCAAGCGCGCAAAGATATGCGTCGCGGCGCGGCGGTCATGATCCCGGCCTTGGGTGCGCACGTGGTGGAATGATGCCTTATCCGCAATGTCCACTTCGAGCACTTTGTTGAAGCGTGCGGCGGCAGGGCCGTTCTCGAGCAAAGTCAGTTCGGCCCCCTCTTCGACCTTCACGACGTGGTGTAGGATTGCATCGGAAGTCTCTGATTCATGGTGGTAAATCAGGTTGACAGCTTGGGAGGCCTTGCCGGTGACGCGGATCACGATGCCGTCGTTGGCAAAGGCTGTGTTGAGCGCGGCAAGCGGGCGTTCGACCGGCGTTTGACCCTGGGATTCCAAGCTGCCGTAAAGGTCTTTGGCCCAATGAATATCGGTCTGAGTCACATCGCTGAGGCGTTCGAGTGTCACCCCCGCAAGGGTCAAATCATCAGAGGCATTCGCATCAAACACCCCATCCCGAAAGACGATCTTCACGCGTTCAATGGCATCGAATACCGGCGTTTCATCGGTGATAAATGCGGTCGCGGGCACCGGGTCGCTCTGGGTTAACGTGTCGGGGCGGGTGTATTTCCAATACTCGTCGCGCCGCGCCGGAAGGCCCATCGTGGTCAGCCGTGCCAGCGCGTCCTTGCGCAGGCCTGTCGCCCAATCGGCCCCCTTAGGCAGATCGAGGGCGGCGATGCGCGCCTCCGTGGCGGTTTGTTTTTCTGCGGGAGCGCCCATTATGCATGCTCCTCCAACAGATCGGCATAGCCGTTTTGTTCGACCTCAAGCGCCAAGTCCGGCCCGCCGGTTTTGATAATGCGGCCATTGGCCATGATGTGCACCACATCGGGTTTGATATGGTCGAGCAGACGTTGATAGTGCGTGATCACCAAAAAGCTGCGCCCTTCGGACCGCAGTGCATTGACCCCGTCCGACACCAATTTCATCGCATCGACGTCCAAACCGGAATCGGTCTCGTCCAAAATGCACATTTTCGGCTCTAGCATAGCCATCTGCAGGATTTCATTCCGCTTTTTCTCGCCGCCGGAAAACCCGACATTGACCGGGCGTTTGAGCATCTCGGCGTCGATCTTCAGGGTTTTGGCTTTCTCGCGGATCACTTTGAGGAATTCGGCCGCGCTGATTTCCTCTTCGCCGCGGGCCTTGCGCTGTGCGTTCACCGCTGTGCGCAGGAAGGTCATATTGCCGACGCCGGGGATTTCAACCGGGTATTGGAACGCAAGAAAAAGGCCCAAGGCCGCGCGCTCTTCGGGATCCATGTCGAGCAGATCCTCGCCGTCGAGTGTCGCAGTGCCGCCGGTGACCTCATATCCGTCCTTGCCCGAAAGCACATAAGACAGCGTTGATTTGCCCGATCCGTTCGGCCCCATGATTGCATGGACTTCGCCCGCCCCAATGGTCAGATCGACGCCTTTGAGAATTTGCTTGTCTTCGTCTTCAAGTTTGACCTGTAGGTTTTTGATTTCCAACATTTTATCTTCCTTTGTCCTGTCTCGGGCGCGCGCCCGTATCTTTGTCCGGTTTGGGCCTTAGGGCCGCGACATCATTTCTACGATTTGCAAGAGCCGTTCTGCTGGCACTGCCATCGGGATAATTTCGAACCGCGCCATGCGGCCGGTGTAACTGGGCGTGCCGAAATACTCTTCGACAACGTGGTATTGTTTGCGCCGCTGGTAATCGTCAAACAGCAATGTAACCGGTTTTTGAGTGCGAAATCCGGTGGCCAACGCACAGCCAACGCGGAAGCGACCATCGACCAAAACCACGTCAGGGGCGCGAAACGTCTTGAGATCCCAAACCTCCAGAGGATAGCGGGCATAGCGGTCCCATGCTTTGGCGGTGCGCGGGAAGCCCCATTCTTTTGTCGGCCCGACATCGGACCAAATTACATCCACTTCGGTGCCCTTGGCGGGCGGGTTCTGTGCCAGGTATCCGCGCATCATCTGCGCCCATTCGAGATCACTTTCGACCGAAAACACCAGTTTGTCAGGTAACTGCGCGGCCAAAACCGTGCTGCCGCCAGAGCCATATTCCAAAATAACGTCCGCCGCCGTGTAGAGCTCACGCACCAATTCGGCCTCTGCCTCGGGCAGAGTCAATTCAGGGCGCGGAATGCGCTCTTGGGCGGCGGGCACGGTCATGCGCCTTGCCCTGTTACGCGGCGGGCCGGTGTCATGCGATCACCACTGCCGTGCCAGAGGCCGAAACCATCAACATCGAATTCCCGACCACTTCGTAATCGAGATCCACGCCGACCACGGCATTGGCCCCCAAGTCTGCCGCACGTTGTTGCAATTCGTCGATCGCCGTCTCGCGTGCATCGGCCAGTTTGCTTTCATAGGCGCCCGACCGGCCGCCGATGATATCGGTGATTCCGGCGAAGAGATCACGCACCACATTGGCCCCCATGATCGCCTCACCGACAACGATACCTTTGTAATCGGTGATTTTGTAACCTTCGATGGTGTTGGTCGTGGTGGTGATCATGATGCGCTCCTGTGCGGCGTTTACCGAAACGTAATCGTTGAAGGACGTGGCTTAACCCACGGATCCCTCAAGAGAAATCGCAACCAATTGCTGCGCTTCCATGGCGAATTCCATTGGCAGGGCCTGCAACACATCCTTGCAAAACCCGTTGACGACCAAGGCAACGGCCTCTTCTTCGTCCATGCCGCGGGCGCGGCAATAGAAGAGTTGCTCGTCATCGACCTTGGATGTTGTGGCCTCATGTTCGACGCGCGCAGAATTGTTTTTGACCTCAATATAGGGCACCGTATGCGCCCCGCATTTGTCGCCGATCAAAAGACTGTCGCATTGGGTGTAATTGCGGGCATTCTTGGCCTTGGGGTGCATCGACACAAGCCCGCGATAGGTGTTTTGCGCGCGGCCTGCCGAGATGCCCTTGGAGACGATTCGGCTTTTGGTGTCGCGACCCAGATGGATCATTTTGGTGCCGGTGTCGGCCTGCTGCATATTGTTGGCGATGGCGATGGAGTAAAACTCGCCTTGGCTCTCATTGCCGCGCAGGATGCAGGATGGATATTTCCACGTCACAGCAGAGCCGGTTTCGACCTGCGTCCACATGACTTTGGCACGGTCACCACGGCAATCGGCGCGTTTGGTGACGAAATTATAGATCCCGCCAATGCCGTTTTCATCGCCCGGATACCAGTTTTGCACCGTGGAGTATTTCACCTCGGCGTCTTCTTCGATGATGATCTCGACCACGGCGGCATGCAATTGCGCAACGTCGCGTTTCGGCGCGGTGCAGCCCTCAAGATAGCTCACATAGGAGCCTTTGTCGGCGATGATCAAGGTGCGTTCAAATTGTCCTGTATTCTCGGCGTTGATACGGAAATAAGTCGAAAGCTCCATCGGGCAGCGCACGCCGGGCGGCACATAGACGAAAGAGCCGTCGGAGAAGACCGCCGAGTTCAGCGTCGCGTAAAAATTGTCCGACACCGGAACGACGCTGCCGAGGTATTTCTTCACCAATTCGGGATGCTCGCGGATGGCTTCGGAGATCGAGCAAAAGATCACGCCCGCCTTTTTCAATTCCGCCTGAAAGGTGGTGCCGACCGAAACGCTGTCGAAAACCGCGTCCACGGCGACCTTACGGCCTTCGGCGGGGATGTCTTCGGCGCCTTCGACCCCTGCCAAAATCATTTGTTCTTTCAATGGGATGCCAAGCTTGGCATAGGTCGCCAGCAATTTCGGATCGACCTCGTCCAAGGATTTTGGCTTCACTTCCATGCTTTTTGGACGGGCATAGTAATATTGCTTTTGGAAGTCGATTTCGGGATAATCGACCATGGCCCAATCGGGCTCGGTTTTAGTGAGCCAGCGTTTGAACGCCTCAAGACGCCATTCAAGCATCCATTCGGGTTCTTCGTTCTTCGACGAGATCAGCCGCACGATATCCTCATTGAGGCCCATCGGCGCGTAATCCATTTCGATGTCGGTTTCCCAACCGTATTTATAGGCGCCGCCAACCTCGCGTACCGCGTCCACGGTTTCCTGATCGACGCCGTCCTTAACCTCGGGTTTGTCCTGAATGGTCATCTCGTTGGTCCTGTTCGCGTTTTGGCCCGCATCGGCGGGCGGTGTCTTCTTTGTGGGCCTTTTGGCCCTCGTCGGTTCCGAGGGCAAGCCTCGTTTCGTGCCACGGGCACAGCAGATCCTATGCGGCGCGCGCGCGGAATTTGTTATGCGCGGCAAGCCACGCGGCGGCAAAGGCGTCAATCTCGGCCTCGGTGGTTTGCGGGCCAAGAGAGACGCGAATGGCGCTGGCCGCGTCGCTCTCGCTATAGCCCATCGAAAGCAGCACGCGGCTGGCTTTGACCTTACCGGACGAACACGCGCTGCCTGCGCTGATCGCGAAACCGGCCAAATCCATTTGCATCACTTGCGTTTCCCCCTTCCAACCAGGGGTCAAAAGGCAAGAGGTGTTGGGCAAACGTTTTTCTTTTGCCCCGATACAGATAGTGTCCTGCGCGCCTTGTGCAATGGCCTTTTCCAAACGGTCACGCAGGGTTGAAACGCGGCTCCAGACGCCCTGCTCCAAATCGCGTTGGGCGGCTTCGGCGGCGGCGCCGAAACCGGCAATTCCGATGATATTTTCTGTGCCGGACCGGCGGCCCATTTCCTGTCCGCCGCCTTTGATCTGAGCGGCGATGTCAGTGCCCCGTTTGACCACCAAAGCGCCGATGCCCTTTGGACCGCCAAGCTTATGCGCCGAAATCAGCGCCATTGTGCAGCCGGCCCAATTAAAGGCGACGGGCAGTTTGCCGAACCCTTGGGTCATATCAGACAGGGCAAGCCCCTCCGGCAGGGTTTGCAAAATACCGGTTTCGGAATTTGCGATTTGCAACGTGCTGTTTGCAGGTTTGCTGACAGTAACGATCCCGTTGGCATTGCAGGGTAAATCACCGGTGGACCAAGCCAGAACCGCATCATGCTCAATGCCGGCACTTTGCAAGGCAGTACCGGCCATCGCCAATGCGGCGGCTTCTGTGGCGCTTGAGGTGAAAATCACATCATTGCCATCGGCACCAAAGGCGCTGGCAATTTGCGCGCGGGCTTTTTCGACCAATGATTTGGCGGCGCGGCCTTCGGCATGCACAGATGACGGATTCCCGCACAGGTCCATCGCCGCGCTCATTGCGGCGCGCGCCTCCTCTCGTAGAGGCGTTGTTGCGTTATAATCCAAATAGATACGGGTCATTCTTCATCCACAACGTCAAACAGGTTGGGCACCGCAGGGCATGGCGCCAACCCGTTGCCGACCACATCAGACAGGCGCGCTTGGTGCAAGTAGACATAGACATGGGCTGAGAGCCCTTGCCAAAGCCGGTTGGTCACCGATTGCGCACGGCTTCCTGACAAGCCGCCCGAGGCGCCCGCGCCCTTGTGCATGGCATCAATCGACTCGTCCACTGCGGCCAAAACGTCGACGACACGAATTTCGGAAGACGGCCGCGACAGCCGGTATCCGCCCCCCGGCCCGCGCACCGAGGCCACCAATCCGGCGCGGCGCAACTTGACGAAAAGCTGTTCCAAATAGGGGAGCGAAATATCCTGCCGCTTGGAGATATCCCCAAGCGTGACGAGCGCATCGGCGGGTTGTAGCGCAATATCGGCCAGCGCAACCATAGCATATCGGCCTTTGGTGCTAAGTTTCATCGATGCGCCCCCCTAAAAAGCGCTGAATTGATTGACCTTTCGAACGGCAGGCCTTATTTCGCCTACACTCAGGCTGTTCTTATTCGGTCTGTTTAGAATAGTTCTAAGGTGCCCTACCGAATTCGTCAAGAATTTAGACGGCCCTACCGTTGGAGACAAGGACAGGCAATGCCCGAGGTGATTTTTCCCGGCCCTGAAGGGCGACTAGAAGGCCGTTATCACCCCCAAAAGGAAAAGGACGCACCGATCGCAATCGTGTTGCATCCGCATCCTCAATTTGGTGGCACGATGAACAACAAGGTGGTCTACAACCTGCACTACGCCTTTTATAATATGGGCTTTACCGTGCTGCGGTTCAATTTCCGCGGCGTTGGTCGTAGTCAGGGCGAATATGATCAGGGCGTCGGTGAATTGTCCGATGCGGCCTCGGCGCTCGATTACCTGCAATCGATGAACAACAATTCGAAACATTGCTGGGTGGCCGGGTTTTCATTCGGCGCATGGATCGGCATGCAATTGTTGATGCGCCGCCCCGAAATCACCGGTTTTGTGTCGGTCTCGCCGCCCGCAAATATGTATGATTTTTCCTTCCTCGCGCCCTGCCCTGCGTCGGGTTTGATCATCAACGGCACCGCTGATCGTGTTGCGCCGCCGGCTGATACGACGGCTTTGGTCAATAAGCTGCACGAGCAAAAAGGCATCACCATCACCCATCAGGAAATCGAGGGATCGGGGCATTTCTTTGAAGAGCCGCACCTTGATACGATGATTGGCAATACGACCGATTATGTGAAACGTCGTTTGACGGAAAGCAGCAGGTAAACCGATGGATCGGCTGTTAATTCTCGCGGATGATCTTGCGCAGGATGTGATCGAAGCGACGGAAGTTTTGGGCGATGATACGTTGATTGAGCACATCAACAAAATGCTCGAAGCCTCCTCTAGCACCATGCAAGAGGCTTATATGTCTTCGGTCCGGGCGCGCCGTGCGGAAACCCGCGCGCGGGCGTTTTTGGAAGCCCGGTTGCGTAAGGCTGCCGCCGAGCTTGAAGCACAAGCCAAGGGCGGAGGCGACGCGTCGCTATGAAATTGCCCCCACAGGGCGCCGCGCGTATCGAAGCGCAGATGGCGTTTTTGTGTGAGGTTGACCGGCTTAAATCCGTGGTGCGGGCGACGACGCTCTGCGATGGATCTCGGCGTGAAAACTCCGGCGAACACAGTTGGCACATTGCTCTTTATGCGATGACACTGGCCGAACATGCTGCGGCGGATGTCGATATCAATCGCGTGATCAAGATGTTGCTTTTGCATGACATTGTTGAGATCGACAGCGGCGATAACCCGATTTTCGGGGCGGCGGACCAATCGGCGGTCGAGGCCAAAGAAGACGCGGCCGCCTTGCGAATTTTTGGCCTTCTGCCTGCCGAACAATCGCATGAATTCATCACGCTATGGCGCGAATTTGAAGCTGCAAAGACGCCGGATGCAGTGTTTGCAAAGTCTCTTGATCGGTTCCAGCCGCCCAATCAGAACCTCGCCTCCGGCGGGGGCAGTTGGATCGAATATGACGTTAGCTTCGAGACCATAGAAGCGCGCGTCGGCTCCAAGGTCGCGCGCGGTGCGCCCCGGCTTTGGGCCTATATCAAGCCGAAAATCCAAAACTGGTTCGCGCAGAACCGCTAGGCTCTACTTGGCTGCCTTGCGTTTGGTCTCTTCCGCGACCTTGACCGCAAGATCGCGGGCGATGGAAAACGCACCTTTGATCTTGTCGCTGTCCTTGACCCAATCCCGGCGCACCACGATTTTGTTTTCCTTAACCTTGGCCATGCCGCGTTGCTCGTTGATGAACTCCACCAAGCCCTGTGGTGAGGCGAATTTGTCATTATGGAACTGGATCGTCGCGCCCTTGGGTCCGCCATCCAATCGCGCAATTCCGGCGCGTTTGCACATTTCCTTGATACGAACAATGAGCAGCAAGGTATTGACCTCTTTGGGCATTTTGCCAAACCTGTCGATTAACTCGGCGGCAAATCCTTCCATTTCAACTTTGCCCTGCAAACCGGACAGACGGCGATACAGACCAAGGCGCACATCAAGATCAGGCACATATTTTTCCGGGATCATCACCGGCACGTTGAGGTTGATGTTGGGCGACCACGTGTCGCTCTCGTCGGTGAGGGCATCCATATCGCCGGACCGGATCCGCGCGATCATGTCTTCGAGCATGGATTGATAAAGTTCGTACCCCACATCGCGCATCTGGCCCGATTGCTCTTCGCCCAAAAGGTTCCCTGCGCCGCGAATGTCCAAATCCTGACTGGCCAAAGTAAAGCCGGCGCCAAGGGTGTCGAGGCTGCCCAAAACGCGCAGACGTTTTTCGGCGGCAGGCGTCAATTTTTGCCGCGGCTTGGTGGTCAAATAGGCATAGGCGCGGGTTTTCGAACGCCCCACGCGGCCCCGGATTTGGTAAAGTTGGCTCAGCCCGAACATATCCGAGCGATGCACGATCATGGTATTGGCCGTCGGTATATCGAGGCCGGATTCGACAATCGTCGTGGCCAAAAGCACATCATATTTGCCGTCATAAAAGGCGTTCATCCGGTCATCAAGCTCGCCTGCGGCCATCTGCCCGTGCGCAATAATCACCGAAACTTCGGGGACCTGATCGCGTAAAAAGGCTTCGATTTCGGGCAGGTCCGAGATCCGAGGCACCACATAGAAACTTTGCCCGCCGCGATAATGTTCGCGCAATAGCGCCTCGCGGATGGTGACAGCGTCAAATTCGCTGACATAGGTGCGAATGGCCAAACGGTCGACAGGCGGCGTGCCGATGATCGACAGGTCACGCACGCCGGACAAGGACAATTGCAGCGTGCGCGGGATCGGCGTCGCGGTCAGGGTTAGCACATGGATGTCTGATCGCATCTGCTTGAGCCGCTCTTTATGCGCGACACCGAAATGTTGCTCTTCGTCGATGATCAACAGACCGAGGTTCTCAAACCGCATATTCTTGGCCAAAACCGCATGGGTGCCGACGACGATGTCGACCTGCCCACGGGCCAAACCTTCGCGGGTTTTGGCGGCGTCTTTTGCACTCACAAAACGTGATAAGGGGCTGACATTGATGGGGAAACCACGAAATCTTTCGGCGAAGCTCTTGTAATGTTGGCGCGCCAACAAGGTCGTGGGGGCGATCACCGCGACCTGCACGCCGGACATGGCCGCAGCAAAGGCAGCGCGCATCGCCACTTCGGTTTTGCCAAAGCCGACGTCGCCGCATATCAGCCGGTCCATTGGTTGCCCGCTGGTCAGATCGGCCATGACATCCTCAATCGCGCTGAGCTGGTCGTCGGTTTCGGTATAGGGGAAACGGGCCGAGAATTCTTCCCATGCGTGGTGCGGCGCCTCCAAGGCAGGCGCACGGCGCAGGGCGCGTTCGGCCGCGACACGGATCAACCGTTTCGCGATCTCACGAATACGCTCTTTGAGGCGGGCTTTCTTGGCCTGCCACGCACCGCCGCCGAGTTTGTCCAACATGCCCTCGTCATGGCCATATTTCGACAACAGTTCGATATTCTCGACAGGCAGGTAAAGCTTTGAGCTTTCGGCATATTCGAGCGTGAGGCATTCATGCGCCGCGCCAATGGCGGTGATTACATCAAGACCCAGATACCGGCCGACACCGTGATCGACATGAACGACAAGATCACCGGGGCTCAGCGATTGTGCTTCGGTGAGGAAATTCTCGGCGCGGCGTTTCTTGCGCGGGGCGCGGATCAACCGATCGCCGAGCACGTCCTGCTCTGCGATGACGGTCATGCCGCCCGCCTCATACCCCGTTTCTAGCGCCCAAACCGCAAGATGTAGCCCGTGTTTGCCGATGCGGCCGGCATTGGCGACCGTGACCGCGCCGCGAAGGCCTTCGTCTTCGAGAAGCCCTTCGAGACGCTCGCGTGCCCCTTCGGAATAGGAGGCGACCAAAACCGGACCGGAGTCGAGTTTTACGTTAATATGGTCTTTTAATGCGCTAAAAAGGCTTACGTTTTCTTGCAACCGTTCGGGCGCGAAACTGCGCCCGATGCGGCCACCTGCATCAATCACATTCGGGCCGGAGGCCTGTGGCAGCGGCGAGAATCGCAAGAGCCGTTTGGCGGCAACGGCCTTTTGCCATGCGGCATCATTCATATAGAGCAGATCGGGCGGCACCGGTTTATAGACGCTGTCGCCGCGGCGTTTGCCTTCAAAAGCGATTTTGCGGGTCTCGTATTGGTCCGCGACGCTGTCCCAACGGGCGATGCGGGCCGCATCGAGTTGATCATCAAGCGTGATGCTGGCATCGGGCATATAGTCGAACAGCGTTTCGAGCCGCTCATGGAAAAACGGCAACCAATGCTCAACGCCCTGATGTTTGCGCCCTGCCGAGACAGCCTCATATAGCGGATCATCGGTGCCCGCCGCACCAAATTCGATCCGGTAACTTTGCCGAAAACGGGTGATGGCGGCCTCATCGAGGATCACCTCGGAAACGGGCGCCAATTCGATCCCGTCGAGTTTTTCGGTGGTGCGTTGATTGGCGGCATCGAACCGGCGCGCGCCGTCCAATGTATCGCCAAAAAGATCAAGCCGCACCGGTCCCTGTTCGCCCGGTGCATAGATATCAATAATGCCGCCGCGAATGGCGTAATCACCGGGTTCCAATACTGTGGGCGCTTGGGAAAACCCCATGCGGGCCAAGAAGTTACGCAGAGCTTTTTCGTCGATACGGGCACCCACGCGGGCGGTAAAGGCGGCCTCACGCAACACGTCGCGGGCGGGAATATATTGCGTTGCGGCATTGAGCGTGGTCAGCAGGACGAATTGCGCCGGCATCGCATGAGTGAGCCCCGCAAGAACCGCCATACGCGCGGCGGAAATATCGGCGTTGGGCGACACCCGGTCATAGGGCAGGCAATCCCAACTCGGGAATTCAAGCACCGGCATTTCGGGGGCAAAAAACGCCAAGGCGGCGCGCATTGCCGCCATACGTTTGTCGTCGCGGGCGATGTGCAAGACCGGCGCGCCACGTTTGTCGATCTCGTCGAGAATCAATCGCGCGTCATAGCCCTCAGGGGCACCGCCGACCTTGATATGTTGGGTCTCGCTCATATGGGGTCTTTGCTGGGTCTGGCGATTATAACGCGCCGAGGTTGAGGTTTTGCAGCATTCCAAATAGGGCGGTTACGAAAATGGCAACCATGCCGATGGCCTGCGTCGCAATCCGGTGCAGATGCAGGCGGCGGTAGAGGTCATGCCCGGTCAAAGCCCGCCGGTCGATGGCGCGGGCGGTATAGACGCTCAGCAGGCCGACGATGGACACCGGGAAGGCCAAAAGAAACACCGCTTGGGCAAACTCATTGGCGTAGACAAAGGCCAAAAGCGCCAGAGTTGTCATCACAAAGAAAGCAAAGCCGGTGATCAAAAGTCCAGACACTTCAGAGATATAGAGGATGCGGTTGACGTTGATGCGCACCATGGATTCGAAATCACTCAAGGCATCGCCACCTTTGCGGCGTGCCCGCATCGCCAAATCCCACGGCACACCCAATACATAATGGCTGGCCGAGGACCAAACCACGGCCAACGCAATCCAATACCACAGGTTTGAAAAACTGCGCATATCGATCAATTCAAAGACAGTTTGGTGCAGATCCAAAGGGGTGACCTTATGCTCGTGCCGCATTCGGGTGGGCGGAAGGGCGCGCATTTTGCGCATTTCTTCCTGTCATAGCGGCGTGGCGCGGCAATTCCTAGACTTGTGATGGTGGAAATTCCGTGGCACCTGTTGATCTTGCGTCATTGAGGAGCCCGATCATGCGTCCGAGCCAAGCCCCCTTCCCGCTCACCCGTTTGCGCCGCACCCGTCAAAGTGCCGCGTTGCGCGCGCTTGTGCGTGAAAATGAACTGAGCGTCGGGGATTTGATTTGGCCGGTGTTTGTGCGCGACGGCGAGAATGTCGAAGAGCCGGTTGCCTCGATGCCGGGGGTGATGCGTTGGTCGGTGGATCGTGTTGTCGAAGCGGCCAAAGAGGCGCATGATTTGGGCGTCGGCTGTATTTGTCTTTTCCCCTATACCGGCCGCGACAAACGCACCGCCGATTGCGCCGAAGCATGGAATCCCGAGAACCTGTCGAACCGCGCGACTCGGGCGATCAAATCCGCCCTGCCGGACATGGCGGTGATGACTGATGTCGCGCTTGATCCCTATTCCGATACCGGTCACGACGGGTTTGTTGTGGACGGCGAAATCATCAATGACGAAACGGTCGAAGCCTTGGTCAAACAGGCAATGGCGCAGGCCGAATCCGGCGTCGATATCATCGGCCCTTCGGATATGATGGACGGACGTATCCGTGCCATTCGGCACGCTTTGGAGGCCGCAGACCACCGCAATGTGATGTTGCTGAGCTATGCGGCGAAATATGCCTCGGCGTTTTACGGCCCGTTCCGCGATGCGGTTGGTGCATCGGGGGCGTTGAAAGGCGATAAGAAAACCTATCAAATGGATCCGGCCAATAGCGACGAAGCGCTGCGTTTGGTTGAACGGGATTTGTCCGAAGGTGCCGATATGGTGATGGTCAAACCCGGCATGCCGTATCTGGATATCTGCCGCCGTGTCAAAGATGCCTTTGGCGCGCCGACCTTTGCGTATCAGGTGTCCGGCGAATATGCACAAATCATGGCCGCCGCGCAAAACGGTTGGATCGACCAAGAGCGTGCGATGATGGAAAGTCTGATGTGTTTTAAACGTGCCGGATGCGATGGGGTTCTGACCTATTTCGCGCCCGCTGCGGCCCGAATTTTGGGCGGCGCTTAACGCGCGGGATCCCGCGCATCTTAGGGGAGGTGTTTTGTGATAGTGACAGGCCTGCGCGTCTAGGGTATGGTTCGCGATAATGACATGCCCACAAGAGGCATGCACCAACCCAAGATTTAGTTGAGGCACAGCACAATGACACAACTTTCCAGACGCAGCTTTACGCTCGCGGCGCTTTCGGGGGTCGGATTGACCGCCTGCGGCAATGGCGTCGGCTCTTCGGGCGCCGAAAAGGTCGACGCGCGGGTCGATGCGACCTTAAACCATATGTATAGCCGTTATCCGAACACCGTCGATTTGGCGAATAAGTCCACCGGCATGTTGGTGATGCCCGTGGTCACAGAAGCCGGTTTCGGCTTTGGTGGCGGGTATGGGCGCGGCGCTTTGCGTGTGGGTGGCGTGACGGTCGATTATTACTCTGCAACCAAGGGCAGCTTTGGATTGCAGATCGGCGCGCAGCAATACGCGCATGTGCTGTTCTTCATGACCAATGATGCCTTGATGGGCTTTCGCCGTAGTCAGGGATGGGCTGCCGGCGCGGATGTGGAATATGTCTTTAATGATCGCGGCGAGAACGTCAAAGCCGAAACCACCACTTCGCTTGCGCCGATTGTGGCGATTGTTTTCGGGCAGGCCGGATTGCATGTCGGGGCGACCGTCGAAGGCATCAAATATACGCGGATCATCCCGTAAAACCGGGCTTGAATGTGATTTTCAAAGGCGTGCCAGGATTGGCGCGCCTTTTTGCATTTTGATGCGGGGCGGTTTTCGCCCCTGTCCCAAATTAGTTTTCTATAAAAACAGCAGGTTATCCCCCTATCGGTGCGGGAGTATGCTCGTGGTGGTCTCTACCATTGCACCCTATATCCTGCCTCTGTTATAACATGTTCAACAAAATATAGTGACCTCGCAAAGAACGGGCCAGAAACGTGAACGACACGCCGCAATCCCCTGAAAACGAAGACGAAAAACCGCCCCAGCGGCCTGCTTATTCTGGCCCGAGCATTTCGATCACGCAGGAGATGAAAACCTCCTACCTCGATTATGCCATGTCGGTCATCGTCAGCCGTGCCATTCCCGATCTTCGCGATGGGTTGAAACCTGTGCATCGCCGCATCCTTTATGCGATGCATGAGGTCGGCAACAGCCATGACAAACCCTACCGCAAATCCGCGCGCCCCGTTGGCGATGTGATGGGTAAATATCACCCGCATGGCGACTCCGCGATCTATGACGCATTGGTGCGTATGGCGCAGGATTTTTCGATGTCTTTGCCGTTGCTGGACGGGCAAGGCAACTTTGGCTCCATGGATGGCGATAACGCTGCGGCGATGCGTTATACCGAAGTGCGGATGGACAAACCCGCCGCCTTCATGTTGCAAGACATCGACAAGGATACCATTGATTTTCAAGACAACTATGACGGCAAAGACCGCGAACCGACAGTGCTTCCGGCGCGGTTCCCGAATATGCTGGTCAATGGTGCCGGTGGTATCGCGGTCGGCATGGCGACCAATATTCCGCCGCATAATCTGGGCGAAGTGATCGACGCGACGCTGGCCTTGATTGTCGATCCGGACCTGACGTCAGAGCAGTTGATCGATTATGTGCCCGGCCCCGATTTTCCGACCGGCGGTGTGATGCTGGGCCGGACCGGCGCGCGCAAGGCTTATCTTGAAGGGCGCGGTTCGGTCGTGATCCGCGCGAAAACCCGCGTCGAGGAATTGCGCAAGGACCGCTATGCGATCGTCGTCGACGAGATTCCCTATCAGGTGAACAAAGCCACGATGATCGAAAAAATCGCTGAACAAGTACGCGATAAAAAGATCGAAGGCGTCGCCCATGTGCAGGATGAAAGCGACCGCAATGGCGTGCGTGTCGTGGTCGAATTGAAACGCGACGCGACCCCCGATGTGGTGCTCAACCAACTGTATCGTTTCACCCCGATGCAAACCTATTTCGGTTGCAATATGCTGGCGCTGAATGGCGGGCGGCCGGAACAATTGACCCTGCGCCGGTTCCTGACCTGCTTTATTGATTTTCGCGAAGACGTCGTGGCGCGCCGCACCGCCTATCTGTTGCGCAAGGCCCGTGAACGCAGCCACATTCTATGCGGCTTGGCGGCGGCGGTCACCAATGTGGACGAGGTCGTTGCAACCATTCGTGCCTCTGCCGATGCGGCCGAAGCGCGCGAGCGATTGATGACACGCCGTTGGCCGGCGGCAGAAATTGCCGAATATATTCAATTGATTGACGATCCGACCCACCGGATGAATGATGATGGAACCTATAATCTGTCGGAAATTCAAGCCCGCGCCATTCTTGAACTGCGCTTGCAACGTCTGACCCAGATTGGCGTCAAGGAAGTCACCGACGAGTTGAAAGACCTTGCGTTGAAAATTCGCGAGTATCTCGACATTCTCGGGTCGCGCGAACGGATCATGAGCATCATCGCAGACGAGTTGAAAGAGGTGCGCGACCTTTTTGCCGTGCCGCGCCGTACGACCATCGTCGATTGGTCCGGCGATATGGACGACGAAGACCTGATCGAGCGTGAAGATATGGTCGTGACCGTGACCTCCGGCGGCTATATCAAACGCACGCCTCTGGCCGATTTCCGCGCACAACGCCGCGGCGGCAAAGGCGTGTCCGGCATGCAAACCAAAGAAGAAGACGTGGTCACCACGTTGTTTGTCGCAAATACCCATACGCAACTGTTGTTCTTCACCACCGAAGGCATGGTGTATAAATTGAAAACTTGGCGCTTGCCGCTTGGGGGGCGCACCGCCAAAGGCAAGGCCGTGGTCAATATCCTGCCCATTCCGACGGGCGTTTCCGTGGCGGCGATCATGCCGATTGATGCGCCCGAAGAAGAATGGGCCGATCTGCAGGTGGTGTTCGCCACCACCGGCGGCGATGTGCGCCGCAATGCGCTTTCGGATTTCACCAACGTTAAATCCAACGGCAAGATTGCAATGAAGTTGCCCGAAGGGATCGAGCTTGTGGATGTGCGCACCTGTAGCGAGGAGGATGACGTTATGCTCGTCACCGACAGCGGTCGCGCGATCCGTTTTGCTGCCACGGATGTGCGGGTGTTCAAGGGCCGCGATTCCACCGGTGTGCGCGGTATCCGCCTCAATGGCGAGGATCGCGTTGTCTCTATGTCGGTGATCCGTCACTTTGACGCCACTTCCGAAGAGCGGCAGGCGTATTTGAAAAAACGCCGTGCAATTGCAGGGTTGGCGGATGATGTTGATGTGTCGGACGAAGAAGACACCGGCGTCGAAGCCTCCATCACGCAAGAACGCTATGCGGAGATGTCGGCCGCAGAGAATCTGCTTTTGACCATCACTTCGGGCGGCGCGGGTAAGCTCAGCTCCTCGCATGACTATCCGGTGCGCGGGCGTGGCGGTATGGGGGTGACGGCGATGGACAAGGCGATGCGCGGCGGTGCGCTGATTGCCTCCTTCCCGGTTGAGCTGGAGGACCAGATCATGCTCGCCACCTCCAAAGGCCAATCGATCCGTGTGCCGGTCGAAGGCATCTCCTTCCGCTCTCGGTCGGCGGGCGGTGTGCGGGTGTTTAACACTGGCAAGGGCGAAACTGTGGTGTCGGTGGCACGCATCGCCGATCAAGGTGAGGAAGACGATCAGGCGGATGGCCAAGAGATCTTTGATGGGGATGGTGAGGCGCCAGAAAGCTAAAGCGCCGCTTTCGAGAGGCTGATTTCCCCACTGCGGGCGCGATTGCGCGGCTGCGGTGGGGGCGGATCACCCCCAGAGCCTCCCCGCAGTGGCCCCGCGCAGCGCAGGTCATATCTTCCGGGTTTGGGCTGTTCCGTTTCGGACCCGACTGCCATCAAGACTCGGCCGCCACCAATATGGGCCGGCCTGACCGTTCTATCGCGTCTCTTTTTGGTAGATTTCAGATGTCGCCACAGACCGCGCATCGCCCCCCGATTTACGGTGCTTGGGGGCGATGGATCCACTTTAAGAATGTCTCTTAAAGATGGTATATATCGGAAAATTTCGCCTCAAGATAGGCCAGAAGAGGCGCTTCGTTGGGCGCGGCTCCTGCGGCCTGTGTGATGACCTCGCGCGGGGGCATCAACCCGCCATGGCGTTGCAGGTTCTGCGCCAACCATTCCGTCGCGGGGCCGAGATCGCCGCCGCGCAATTGCGCGTCCAAATCGGGCACGGCCGCGCAGAGCGCCTCGTTCAAACATCCCGCATAGACATTGCCCAAACTATATGTCGCAAAATAACCGAACAAACCGACGGACCAATGCACATCTTGCAAACATCCGTTCGAGGCTTGATCCACGGGATATCCGAAATCAGCCTCGAACCGCGTGTTCCAAGCCTCTTCCAAATCGGCCACCGCGAGAGTTCCGGCGATCAACGCGCGTTCAAGATCGAACCGCAGCATCACATGCAGGTTATATTGAACCTCATCGGCCTCGGTGCGGATGTACCCCTGATTCAAGCGGTTGACCGCGCGATAGAAATCCTCGGCGCTGGCGCAGCCGAAGTCGCCAAAGCTGTCGCGCATTTGCCCGTAGAGATATTCGGTAAAGGCGCGCGAACGGCCAAGCTGGTTTTCGTAAATCCGGCTTTGGCTTTCGTGCACGCCCATCGACACACCCTGCCCCAGTGGCGTCAACGCATAGGCCGCGTCGATATTTTGCTCGTAACAGGCATGGCCGACCTCATGGATCGTGGAATAGAGGCAATTCAGGGGATCGTCTTCTTGGGTGCGCGTGGTGATGCGCACATCTGCGCCGCCGCCGGAGGAAAACGGATGCACCGCCTTATCAATCCGCCCGCGTTTAAAATCATAGCCAAAGGTTTTGGCAATGCTACGGGCCAATTTCATTTGTTTGCCAGCATCGAATGTGCCGGTCAGTGGTGCCGGCGCGGCGGCTTCAAGCGCGCGAGCGCGTAGATCCACCAACGCCGGCCGCAAGGATGCGAACATCGCCGATAGATCCGCCCCTGTCGCGCCCGGTTCATAATCATCCAGCAGCGCATCATAGACATCGCCGCCGTCTGCCAAGGCCGCGCCTTCTTCACGCTTCAGCGCGACAACTTCGGACAGGACCGGCACGAAGGCGGCGAAATCATTGGCCTCACGTGCGTCGGCCCATTGCCCTTGGGCGCGCGAGGTCAGCGTGGCAAGCCGCTGCGCCAAATCCGCCGGGACGCGGTTTGCGCGGGTGTAACTGCGGCTGATGTGGCGTAGGTTCGCGGATTGCACATTGGTCAAATCGGCCGTTTCAAGATCCGCCAGCCATTCTCCGATACCCGGATCTGTGCGCCGCGCATGCAAGACACTTTCCATGGCGCCGGTCTCTTCGGCGCGTTGATCGGCCGCGCCGCGTGGCATCACAGTTTCCTGATCCCAGCCCAGCCGTCCGGCGACTTGTACCAAGGCTTGGCTGATCCGCTCATGGGCCATCAATGCCGCATAGGATTCCGTTGCTTTGCTCATGATTTAGGTCCCGCGAATGGAGGTTGTTTTCGGGTAATGTGCCGCAAACCGGGCGCGGATGATCAACACCCATAGGGCAACGGCCAGCAATTGGTGCACGATGGCGACCTGCCATGGCGCGGCGGTCATGACGGTGTAGATACCCAAAATCACCTGTGCAATCAGTGCAATAAACGCCGCTTTGAATGCAAATACAGTACGCGGATGCGCCGAGCGCAACCCGCGCCGTAGCACAACCACCCCATAGATCAGCAACAGATAACCGGACATGCGGTGGACGAATTGCACCAATCCGGGGTTCTCAAAGAAATTGCGCCACCACGGCTCCATCATCATCGCATCGGGCGGCAGGAATTGCCCGCCCATCAAAGGCCAATCGGTGTAAGAGCGTCCTGCATCGATCCCCGCGACGAGTGCGCCAAGAAGGATCTGTAGGAAGGCAAAATGCATCCATCCGGTCGCCATGCCAAAAAGTTTTACTTCTTTGGCGCGGCGTGCCTGCATCAAATCGCGCTCCTCACGGCCGAGCATGAAGACATACCACGCGATGAAGCCGAGGATGATAAAGGCCAACCCGAGGTGCGTGGCAAGCCGGTAAGAGGCCACATCGGTCATCGTGCCGGTCAGTCCAGAGGCGACCATCCACCACCCGACGGCGCCTTGCAGCCCGCCAAGCACGCCAATACCCAACAGGCGTCCGGTCCAACCGGTCGGAATTTTACGCAAAACCAAAAAGCCGAAAAAACCGAGCGCCCAAACAAGGCCAATCACCCGGCCCAATTGCCGGTGTCCCCATTCCCACCAATATATTTGTTTAAAATCAGAAAGTTCCATCCATTTGTTCTGCACCTGGAATTCTGGGATCTCCTGATATTTGGCGAATTCGGATTGCCAATCGGCTGCATTCATCGGGGGCAAGGCGCCGGTCAAGGGGCGCCACTCGGTGATCGATAACCCGCTGTCGGTCAACCGCGTCAACCCGCCCACCGCGATCATCAACGCGACCAAGGTAAAGAGCATCATCAACCAGATCCGGATCGCGCCGCGCGCGCCGCGATGACCACGGTCGATTATGCCGGCGGCTTTGGGCGCGGCGACCTGATCCTGCGCGGTCTCGGTGACCTCTTCGAAAATGCTGCGTTTCTGGCTCATGTGCTCTGCCTCGGGTCTGTTATTTTGCCGTGTCTAGGAAGATTAGGTCTGGATAGATTAGGGCGCGCGCCCTGCCCCTTCAAGAGCGGTTCAACCGCGCTCTTTCCAACGCACCATTTGCCGCATCACACCATGCAGCATTTGCACATCTGCGCGGGTCAAGGGCATCCGGCTCCACAAATTGCGCAGGTTGATTTTCATGCCTTCGGATTTCTCTTCGGGAAAGAAAAAACCCGATTGAGTGAGCCGGTCTTCATAATGTTCCGCAAGCTTTTCAACATCCATGCTGCTGGCCCATTCGGTTTTGGCCATCTCGTCGGTATAATGGGTGATCTCGCCGCTGGTGCGTTGCCATTCATAGGCGGTCAAAAGCACACATTGCGCCAGATTCAGCGAGGCAAATTCAGGGTTCACCGGCACCGAGATAATCGCATTGGCGCGGGCGATATCGTCATTCTCCAAACCGGCGCGTTCCGGGCCGAACATGACCGCAACCTTTTGGCCCGCCGCGATTTTTTCGGCGGCCATTTGCATGGCACGTTCGGGGCTGACGATGGGTTTGGTCAATCCGCGTTGCCGCGCCGTGGTGGCGAAAACATAGTGGCAATCTTCCAAAGCCTCCGCCGTGCCCTCGAACAACCCTGCATCATCCAAAAGCCGCCCTGCACCGCTGGCCATGGCCACGGCACGCCCGTTTGGCCAACCGTCGCGGGGCGCAACAATGCGCATTCGGTCAAGACCGAAATTCCACATGGCGCGGGCTGCGCCGCCGATATTCTCGCCCATCTGCGGACGGATCAAAACAAACGTAGGTTGGGGGGCGGTGCTGGGCGTGGAACGAGACATGTCGGGCTTCCTTTGTCGATGCCGCCTGATACGCGGTTGGTCCAAGCGGGGCAAGCATTCGGGCGCCTGCGCGGTGCAATGCCGCTGGCCCCGCGCCGCGCCCTGCGCTATAGCAAAGGCCACGTTCAAGATCAGGAGCCGCATCATGGCCGACACCGAGCAACCACAGCTGTACCTTATCACGCCGCCCGAATTGGAATTGTCTCGCTTTCCAGATGTGTTAGCGCGCGTTCTTGATGCTCAGGAGATCGCTTGCGTGCGACTTGCTCTGGCCAGTCAGGATGAGGATGTGATTTGCCGCGCAGCGGATGCGTGCCGCGAAGTGACCCATGCGCGCGACGTCGCCTTGGTGGTGGAGCGCCATTTGATGTTGGTTGAACGTCTTGGTCTTGACGGCGTGCATTTGACCGATGGCGCGCGCACGGTGCGCCATGCACGTAAGGAACTGGGCGAGGATGCGATTATCGGCGCCTATTGCGGCACCTCACGTCACGAGGGAATGAACGCCGGCGAATCCGGTGCCGATTACATCAGCTTTGGCCCGATCGGGCAGACGGCGCTTGGCACCGGCGATGTGGTCGACCCTGAAATCCTCACGTGGTGGTCGGAGGTGATCGAATTGCCGGCCGTGGCCGAAGGCGCTCTGGATGCCGGGTTGATCGCGGCCTTGGCCCCGGCGGCGGATTTCTTTGGTATCGGCGAAGAAATCTGGTCCCATGACGATCCGGTTCAGGCCTTGGCCGATTTGACCGCGGCGTTGCGCTGACGTCGGGCGGCCCAGACCGTTATACAAACCGTTAAAGAATCTGGCGTTCGGGGGGCATGCCGGCCCGCACTGCGGTTTCGCAGGCAGCAGCCAATGCCTTGCGATCGCTGAAATCCGACACTTTGAGCGGTCTGTGATAGTGAACATCAACGGATCCCTGACGCGGCGCGGCAAGGGTTTGCAACATATGCGGGCCAAACTCCATATCGCCCCACCAACCATAGAACCGCGCGTCCCGACCTTTTGGCGCGCGGTAGACCACAGAGACCGGTTGCACATACAGGTGATCGCGCAAATCTTCGGTAAAAAACGCCTGAAAAAGCGTTGATTTAAAAGGTAAAACCCGCATCCCATCGGTCGAAGTCCCTTCCGGAAAGAACAAGAGTTTATGTCCCGCCAACAGACGGGATTCGAACACATCTTGTTGCTGTTTGGCATGTTTACGGTCGCGGGTGATGAACACCGTTCCCGTGGCCCGCGCCAACCATCCAATGCCGGGCCAGCCCGCCACTTCGGATTTAGAGACGAAGTAAATCCGTTTGCGGGCATTGAGCGCAAAAATATCCAACCAAGTGGTGTGGTTGGCGACAATTGCCCCGCGTAGGTTCATGCGTTCGCCATGAATCCGGTGGCGGATGCCAAAGATCGCAAGGCCCGCGCGACAGACCATTTGGGTAATCCAGGGCGTCCATGGCCGGTGCAGCCCGTAAATCGGGCGCTCTGCAAGGCGCAGCGCCAACAGGAGCATCAAACCGCCCAGCAGCAGCACCAACAATGCCCCCCCGCGCAGCAGCACCAGGATCCAGCCGAGCCATGTAATTTTGATCGGCTCTGGCTCGTTTTCAGGATGCCAGAGGTCGCTCATTTCCCCGCGTCTTTTGAATAGAGGCTTTTTTTCTTGTCGGTCAGGTGATCCATATCGACCACAAGGCAGACATCGACCGTATTGAAGGCATGATCGATAAACGCGCCCTCGCCGATATAGCCGCCAAGCCGCAGGTAGGATTTGATCAATGGCGGCACCATCCGCATGGTCGCGGCGCGGTCCAGTTCATCTTCGGGGATCAGGTCCATACGTTGAAAATGCGCCGGTTGCGCCCGCACCCGTAGGGATTCGGGGGCCAAATGGCGGTGGTGCAATTGCGACAAAGCCGGTGCCAAGGCCGCAACATCGGTGCCGTGGAAGCTGGCCACGCCAAAAAGAATATCGATTTCATTGGCAAGGATGAAATCCGCGAGCCCGCTCCATAGCTTGAACAAAGCCATGCCGCCGCGAAAATCCGGATGCACGCAAGAGCGGCCCAGTTCGAGCAATTTGCGCCCCGAGTTTTTTAAGACCGAAATGTCATATTCGTCTTCGGAGTAATATTGCCCTGCGGCTTCGGCCTGCTCGGCGCGCAGCAATCGGTACACCCCGACCACATGGTCCAGATTTTCCGCATCGCGGGTGGGATCAATCAATATCAAATGGTCGAAATAGGGATCAAACCGATCGCGTTCCAATCGCGCCGTGTGGTCCACCATTTCGCCGCCGCCGCCCAATTCTTCGACGAAGACATGATAGCGCAGCCGCTGCGCAGCGCGCAGTTCGTCCTCTGTTTCAGCCAGTTTGACCTGAAGCTGTGGGGTCTCGGCGCGCATCCTACCTGTCCGTTTGGCAAAGTGTTATGCCTTCTAGGCACCCGTGCCCTATGAAGCAAGCGCAGATACCGGACGCTGGTGCGGCGAATTACGCCTGTTGTCCCCTTGATGCCACGACGTTAACCTTTCGGTAACTGAAATCACGGATCAAAGACAGGACTCAATGCAATGCGCGATCCGTCGATGACGATCTTGCCAACCTCGGGGAAATTTACTGTGATCTTGCCACCGATGTTGGACTGCACCTGCCCAATGCCCCAATCGGGTTGCGCCGGGTGGATCACCCGCATCCCCGGTGCCAAAAATCCATTGAGATCATCCATTCTGTTTTCATCCTGCTCGGAGGTCTATCATGAGCCAGTCTAATCTCGAACTCGCCGCATTGATAGGATCGCGTATCTGTCATGACCTGATCAGCCCGATTGGCGCGATCAGCAATGGCATGGAATTGCTGGCAATGAGCAGCGGGGTCGGCAATTCGCCGGAAATGGCGTTGATTTCCGAAAGCGTCGAGAATGCCAATGCCCGCATCCGGTTTTTCCGTGTGGCTTTTGGCATGTCGAGCGAAGGCCAGATGATCGGTAAAAACGAAGTGTGCTCGATTCTGGCAGGCATTGCCAAAGGCGCGCGGGTGGAATTTGATTGGGCGCCGCAAAGCGATTTGGCGCGCAGCGAGGCGCAGGCGGTGTTCTTGGCCATTCAATGTCTCGAATCCGCGATGCCTTTTGGCGGCACCATCCGTGTTACCGAACGCAGCCCCGGATGGGCGGTGGTCGGTACGGCACCGAAACTGCGTCATGAGGATTTACCGTGGAATGTGATGGAGCGGTCTGAAGAGGGCGCCGGAGTGGCGCCGGCGCAGGTGCAATTTGCGTTGCTGCCGCAGGTGTTGAACGGGATCGGAAAACGCCTCACGCTGGAGCGTGAAGAAAGCGAAATAAGCATCGTATGCTGAGGCTTACATGCCAATTTTAATGTAAAAAAGGCGGGGTTTCCTCCGCCTTTTTCGTGCCTGTTGATGGTCAGCCGCGCACAGTGCCATCCCCGACAACAATGTATTTGAACGAGGTCAGTTGCGCCGCGCCGACGGGGCCACGGGCATGCAGTTTTCCGGTGGCGATTCCGATCTCGGCGCCCATACCAAATTCGCCGCCATCAGCAAATTGCGTCGAGGCATTTCGCATCAAAATCGCGCTGTCGAGTCGCTCAAAAAACCGTTCGGCGGTGGCGTCGGTTTCGGTGAGAATGCAATCGGTGTGGTTGGAGCCATATTGGCGAATATGGGCGATGGCTCCGTCGACATCATCGACAACCTTGGCGGCAATATCCATGTCGAGATATTCACGGCCCCAATCGTCGCCGGTCGCCGGCACTGTGCCTTCGATCTTGGCCAAGGTCGCATCCGCATGCACACGCACGCCCGCCGCCACCAGCATTTCAACCACCGCGCGGCCGAGCCCGTCAACGATGTCCTTGTGGATCAACAGGCATTCCGCCGCGCCGCAAATGCCTGTCCGGCGGGTTTTTGCATTCAGCACCACGTCCATGGTTTTTTTGGCGTCGGCTTTGGCGTCGATGTAAATGTGCACAATGCCTTCAAGGTGGGCAAAAACCGGCACCCGCGCCTCGCGTTGCACCAAACCGACCAAACCCTTGCCTCCGCGCGGGATAATCACATCGATGGTGTCGGTCATGGTCAACATTTCCTGCACTGCGGCGCGATCACGGGTCGGCACCAATTGCACCGAGGCCTCAGGCAAGTCGGCGGCGCGCAGACCTTCAAGGATGCAATCACGCAGCAATGTCGCGGAATGATAACTTTCGGAGCCGCCGCGCAAAATCGCGGCGTTTCCGGCCTTGAGGCAGAGCGCCGCAGCATCCGCAGTGACATTCGGGCGGCTTTCATAGATCACACCGATCACGCCCAAAGGCGTGCGTTGGCGTTTGATATGCAACCCGGACGGCATGTCCCATTCGGTCAACACCTCGCCCACGGGATCGTCTTGTCCGGCGACGGCGCGCAGGCTGTCGCAAATGCCTTGAATGCGCGGCGCATCAAGCATCAACCGGTCCATCATCGCATCCGACAGACCCTTGTCGCGCCCAAAGGCGAGGTCCTTTGCATTGGCGGCGATAATTTCCTCGCGGCGTGCCCAAACCCGATCTGCGGCATGTGTCAGGGCCTTGGCCTTGGCCGCGCTGCTGGCAAAGGCCAGTTTGGCAGCAGCGGCTTTGGCATTGCGGCCGATTTCATCCATAATGGATTTGATATCTGCGTTATCTTTCATTGGCTTATCTTTCAAACTTCGCGTGCTGCTCAAAGATTCATGATCAGCATGTTAACATAGGGGCGCCGCCAGAGGAACGGCGCTCAAAGCGCCATGTCATCGCGGTGGATCAAAACCGAGCGTCCGGGGTATCCCAAGCGCGCTTCGATTGCGCCGGTGCGCAAACCTTTGGTTTGATTGGCCTCGTCGGCCGTATATCGCACCAATCCCTGCGCGACCTTATGGCCATCAGGGCCGCAAATCGCCACCGGGTCACCGCGGCCAAACCGGCCGCCGACCTCCGTAACGCCTGCGGGCAAAAGAGAGTTTCCGTTTTCCAATGCGGCCACGGCACCAGCGTCGAGGGTTAATTTCCCCTTGGGTTTCATCGCCGCGATCCAGCGTTTGCGCGCGGCCTGCGGATCGACTTCGGCCATGAACCACGTGGCCTTGGCGCCGTTTTGCAGCGCCAGCAAGGGCCGCAGGCGCGAGCCTTCGGTGATGGCCATGGCGCATCCACCCGCCGTGGCAGTTTGCGCCGCCACCAGTTTGGTCTTCATGCCACCTTTGCTCAGCCCCGAGGTTGCCTCGCCCGCCATTGCTTCGATTTCTGGAGTGATCTTTTCAACGATATCAATATGTTTTGCGGCGTTGTTGATCTGTGGATTGGCGGTATATAGCCCGTCAACATCGGACAGAAGGATCAATTGATCCGCGCCAACGGTCACCGCGACCTGTGCGGCAAGACGGTCATTGTCACCATAGCGGATTTCATCGGTGGCGATCGTGTCATTTTCGTTGACGATCGGCACGGCGCCAAGCGTCACCAATGTTTCCAAGGTCGCGCGGCTGTTGAGGTAACGGCGGCGGTCGGCGCTGTCTTCGAGGGTCACCAGAACCTGCGCCGTGGTGATTCCATGCGGCGCAAGCACTTCCTCATAGGCGCGGGCAAGGCGGATTTGCCCCACTGCGGCGGCGGCTTGGCTCTGTTCGAGCAGCAGTGCCCCCGCCGGCAAGCCCAAGGCCCCTCGCCCCAAGGCAATCGAGCCCGAGGACACGAGGATCACATCCGCGCCCCGCGCTTTGAGCATGGCGACGTCCTGGGCCAGACCGCGCAGCCAATCGGCGCGCAAGGCCCCCGTGGCGCGGTCTACCAACAGGGCCGAGCCGATTTTTATGACAATGCGTTTCGCGGAGCTTAGGGACGCCACGGCTCGATCTCCTCATCGGCCTTCTTTTGCCGGATGCGGTCATCGGTGATCTCGGCGCGCACCGCGCGCAGCACCTCTTTGAGGCCCTCGCCGCTGACCCCCGACATCATCAGAACCGGCGCGCCGGCGGCCGCCTCAAGCGTGGCTTTGGCTTCGGCGCGTTCGTCATCGTCCAGCGCATCAATCTTGTTCAACGCGGTGACGCGGGGTTTGTCGGCCAAATGACCACCATAGGCTTCAAGCTCGCCGATGATCTCTTGATAATCCTCGGCAATATTTTCCGATGTGCCATCAACCAGATGCAGCAAAACCGCGCAGCGTTCGACATGACCCAAGAAACGATCGCCCAGTCCGCGGCCTTCGGAGGCGCCGGAAATCAGCCCCGGAATATCGGCAACGACGAATTCCGCGCCATCAATTCCGACAACGCCAAGGTTGGGATGCAAGGTGGTAAACGGATAATCAGCGATTTTCGGGCGGGCGTTGGAGCTGGCCGATAAGAACGTCGATTTACCGGCATTGGGAAGGCCCAGCAAACCGGCGTCGGCGATCAATTTCAACCGCAGCCATAACGTGCGCTCCACCCCGTCTTGACCGGGGTTTTTGCGGCGTGGCGCCTGATTGGTGGCGGATTTGAAGTGCAGGTTGCCAAAACCGCCATTGCCGCCCTTGGCCAATAGAACCTTTTGGCCCAATTCGGTCATATCGGCGATAACGGTTTCCTGGTCTTCATCCAGAATTTCGGTGCCGACCGGCACGCGCAACACGATGTCGTCGCCCGAGGCCCCGGTGCGTTGGTTGCCCATGCCTTGTTGGCCGTTTTTGGCAAAGAAATGCTGCTGGTAGCGGAAATCGATGAGCGTATTGAGCCCATCAACCGCCTCCGCCCAGACATAGCCGCCATTGCCGCCGTCGCCGCCGTCGGGGCCGCCATATTCGATATACTTCTCGCGCCGGAAGCTGATACAGCCACCGCCGCCCGAACCGGACCGGATATAGACCTTTGCGAGATCAAGAAACTTCATAACGTTCTCCTAAGCAAAGGTCATCGCGGGATCAACCGAAGGTTCGGCTGTAGGTCCAGATCGCGACCTTTGCGTTTCGGGCCACCGAGAATGTCTCGGCGTCCCCAATATATTCAAAACCGCAATTGGTCAGGACGCGGGCAGATGCGGCGTTGTCTTGGAACACCGATGCGAAACAGGTGCGGCAGTTCAGCGGATTGGCCTCCAAAAGCGCGGCGACCGCGCGGCTGGCAACGCCGGTGTTCCAAAACGCCGGTGCGACCCAATAGCCGATTTCACATTGATCGTCATCGACACGCTCTAGCGAAATCAAGCCCTTAAGCTCGGCGCCGCCGGATTTTGTCGCATCCATGACCCAAACATCTTCGGAACGCTTGGCCGAAAGGCTGCGCGCGATAAAGGCGTCTGTTGTCCCGGGTGGCAAGGGATGCGGAACCGACGTGGTGTTCATCGCAACCCGTTCGTCGGATGCGTAGAGGTCGATCAATCCTTTATCGGACATGCGCAGCGGTCGCAGCGTACAACGCTCGGCCTCGATCACCGGTTGGTCTGTCATTTGCGTCATCATGCGCTCTTCTCCTCCAAGAGTTCACGCCCCCATTGCGGCCTACACATCCCATATGGGATCACCACGACAAACAAGAAAGGGGACCGGCGATTTTGCCGATCCCCTTAAACTTTAATCGTTCAGGTCGGCTTATTCAGCGGCCTCCGCCACTGGCAGAACCGAAATAAACGTGCGGCCTTTGAGGCCGGTGTGAAATTTCACCGCGCCATCGACAGTTGCAAAGATGGTGTGATCCTTGCCCATGCCAACGCCATTGCCCGGCCAAAATTTGGTGCCGCGCTGACGTGCGATGATGTTGCCGGGAATGACGGATTCGCCGCCATATTTCTTCACGCCAAGGCGGCGACCCGCAGAGTCGCGACCGTTACGGGAGGAACCGCCTGCTTTTTTGTGTGCCATGGGGTGTTACTCCTGTTCTGCGGCGAGTGTTTTCGCCTGTTCGATCCAGCCTTCGCGCTCGATACGGCCTTTGAACGAGAGCTTCTCGTCCATCGCGGCGACATCGTCTGCGCTCCATGCTGCGATTTGAGCAAAGGTTGTCACGCCGTTTTCGAGCAATTTCTTCTCGAGCGCGGGGCCAACACCGGAAAGCTTTTTCAAGTCATCCGAACCGCTGGCTGCGGCTTTGGCGGCGGGTTTCTTTGCGGCGGCTTTTTTCGGGGCTGCAGCGTCTTGAGCGGCAAGAGCCGAAGCGGGAACAGAACCCGCACCCAATGCGGCTTTGACGCCGGATTTGTCGGCGCCCGATGCCAGAATGTCGGTCACACGGATCAGCGTCAGTTTTTGACGATGGCCCACGGTGCGCTTCGACGAGTGCTTCCGGCGACGTTTTACGAAATTGATGACTTTCTCGCCTTTGATCTGGTCGATCACTTCGGCTTGGACACCGGCGTCTGCGACGAGCGGCGCGCCAACAACGGTTTTATCACCGCCGAGCATCAGAATGTCGTTGAATTGGATTTTTTCGCCAGCTGCAGCAGCAAGTTTCTCAACGCGGAGCGTATCGCCCGCTTGAACCTTATACTGCTTGCCGCCAGTCTTGAGGACCGCAAACATGCGTCTTTCCTTTTCCTTGTCGCGTCCTGTGGCCCCGTCCGGATCGTGATCCATCTGGCGTTGTGGCATCTGCCGCCGCGAACTGCGCGCCCCTGTCGGGCGTCATGTCAATATCACCCGAAACAGGGATCACCCCTGTCGAGATGGCGGCTTATCGGCGGATTGTTGGAAGGTGTCAAGGGGGATTTGCACCTTTGACCCTGCCTTTCATGGCGCGGCGTGGAACGTCGTGGTGCCCGTTTATGCGGCGGATAAGGTCTCGGCATAGTCCTTGCCGCCGGGGCCTAAGCCATATTCCCATCTGGCCGAAATGTGGACATCGCCGCCGGCGCGAGGATTTGGTCCTCTGTGGCCTGACATGGTTGGAAAATCAAGGCCATCGGACGGATGCGCTTCAAGAGCCACATCTGTTCCATTTTATCGTTTCCGATTGTGCCGCATCAAATGGCGCCAAGTACATCTATTTCGTTCGATGCCCCTCTTGCGCTGCGCAGGTTTAAAGCTCCTGCCCCTGTTCCAACCCCGCCATTCTACCGGCCAAAACCTCGAACCGCTGCGCCATGATCTCGTATTGCACCGCGTTCATCAAATCATAGACGGTTTTCATCCGCGCATCTTCCAAGGCTTCGGTATAGGTAAGCACCTCGGCATCGGTGAAATCGCGGTAGACATAGGCAGTGTTGATGAGCGCATCCATTTGCATCTGCCGGCGCATTTGGCCCTCGTCGGCCTTGAGCGCCGCGCGCAGGTCCGGCTCGTCCATGGTCATTTCCACCACGCCTGCGGCGGCGGCGGCCAGCAAGAACCGCACCTGGATCTCCTGCACGGCGCGCACCGATGTGTCCGAGCTGTCAATCGCGGCGTTCATGCGCTTGAAGTAGGTGATACGTTCCGAGCCTGATTGCACCAGATCCGCGATGATTTCCTGCCCCTCGGTGGCGGCAACGCCACTGTCATCGAAATGCGAGGCGTTTTCGGTTTCCACCAATCTCAATCCCAAAGGCGTGGCGTAGAACCCCGCCGCATGGACCAATAGATCATCCTCGAGCGTTGCGGCGAGGATCTCAATCGCGGTTTCGCGCATCAACTCAGTGTCAAACACGTCCTCGGCGATGCGGGACCAATCGGTGCCAAAAACCCCCTCCTCCATGCCAAGCATCGCGGGGGCATTGCTGGCTGATAAAGCGATGCTGTCCAGGGCGACGCCAAAGCCGGTAACCTCCAAAAACGCTTCGAGCCGGGCGCGGTCGGCGCCGCGCGCGCCCGGTGCGCTTGCGGCCCATATCAAGAGCGCCCCCAAAAGGAGAAGCGCGCGAAAGACCGCGACTGGTGACAGTGCGGCGCGACGGGTCGTAAAACGGGACATGGCTTTTCTTTCGACTGAGGCACGAATTTTTTAAGGCACGCGATCTCGATGGCGCAGCGTGCCTTACGCCCAGCCTATCGTAACCGCGGACGCGGGCAATGAAAATTGCCGTGATGTGCCATTGCGGTAAACGGATACCATTTTGAGTAAAAATCGCTCTTGCCATGATCGGCGCAAGCCATTAAACGCCCCCCACAGACCCCCGCGGAGAGGTGCCGGAGTGGTCGAACGGGACGGTTTCGAAAACCGTTGAGCCTGCAAGGGTTCCCAGGGTTCGAATCCCTGTCTCTCCGCCACTACCCCATCAAGTCTTTGTTTTTAGGTGTAAGAATCAGACTGAAAACCTCCACCCACCATCTTATTCGCCGTCCAAAAAATCGTGATAGCCGCAGCAAAACAATGTATAGTTCTCCTGTCTAATAACGGAGAGGTTTAGATGTCAGGTGATTTAGCAATTATTGAAACGATTTCATGCACAGACAAACTAGGGGCTTCCGAAACTGTAGTTAAATATCGCGACACGTATGACGGGAAAGCCAATCTGGATGGAAGCATCCCCCGGATACCAGATGGAGTAGCGAAATACGCACTTACGAACGGGCAAGACGTGAAAAAACACGGCGACACATACATCGCCAGTGACGGTCGAACCTTAACCCCAATAAAATAACCCTCCACCATTTCAGCGAGGGGCTACATAACCAAACCTGGTGGCGGCGAACACGCGGGACTGAATACTCAAACTCAGCCACCACAAATTCAATTTACAGACTGCCACGCTCAGGCGCAAAATTTGCGATTTGAGCCGCCTTATCCAGATCAACGCCCGCCTCTTTTGCCAGCGCCATAGCTTCCATAATCTGAGACAGAGTGCGCCTACGGCCACCAGCGTCAAAGGCTTGGAGCGATCGTATAACGTCGATGGCGACAGGATCGCCAAATTTCTCGCCACATTCCTGCGCTATGAGTACCGTCACCGGTGTAAGCGCTACTGTGCCAAATGCCTTGAGCCTCAGGGCCACGCTCGCCACGGAAGGCGGCCCCAAGTTCGTTTAGATCTGTGTGCCAGCCATCTCCGGAAAAGGTCGGCCAGTTTATCCGCAACGCCGCTGCTTTGCGGCGCATTCGGCCAATCGAGAGAGATGATGGTCACTGTGCATGCTGGACCGGGGGCGCATGTCGGTCAGGAACCGAGCGGCCAATTTTCCGGCATCCTGCGCCTTTACACAACTCCGGCCTTTAATATGCAAACGGGCGCGAAGTTGCCCTCGCGCCCGCAGCCTTGAACGGCGAATACTAGGTCAGGCGCGCGCTTTGCGGCGGCGCGCCATTGCCAAGGCAGCCAACCCGCCGATCAATAGTGGTGCCCCTGCCGGGAGTGGCACGGGAGCCGGCATCACAGTGGTGCGCAGGGTGAAGTTTGATGCGCCAAAAAGATCGCCGACTTCGATGGCGTAATTCACGTTGAGATTGGCCAAATCCTCGATCTCGCCGATCGCAAGCAAATCGGGATTGATCCCGAGCGCCAGATAGAGCGCGTCCAAATCCAAGCCTGAGACATAGGTGTCAAGGTTGGAGCCGGGCGCGCAAAAACCGGGGTCGAGCACATCGCAAACCGCAATATCGTCACGTCGCAATTCCCACAGGCCGGGCTCGTATTCCCAAGCCATCAGCATGCCGTCCGTCGTCTCGTCACTGTCGAAATCCCAAAACAGCCCTTCGGGCACATCGGCGCGGGTCATCCAGTCGCCGAACATATCGGCATAGGGTCCGTAAACATCGGCGCTGCTCAGGGTGGTCAAACCTTGGTCGATGTCAAAGCCGGTGCGTTCGCTGGCGAAGAAACCGTCGATCACGAAATTCTGGTTGGTCGACGCATCGCCAAACAGGCCAAACGGGTTTTGCGAGCTCGAAGAACCGCTGCCCGAGGGTTTGGCCGCGAAATCGGTGGAGAAGCTCAACCCTTCGCTGCCGGTTGCGGCGACGAAGTCATCGCCGGTTCCGAAGCCAAGCTCAATGCTGAACCCGGTCAACGCCGTTCCGGTCGCGTTAATCAGTTTGCTGAACACTTGATAAACCGAGGTGTCAGGGCTGCTGGCCACATCAAAGACCAAATCAATCGGTCCGGTGCCGGTGACCACTTCCTTTAATCGTTTGCCCGATTGGAATTCACTGGTGCAGGTGGCGGCGGGATTGGATGTCATGATGCATCCATCGAGCGTTGCCCCGTCCGGGCCGCCTTGAGTGTAGGTTTCCGGCGTCACGGTGATGCCGGGCGAAATGGCCTCGGGGGGCGCAAAGGAAATTGCGCCACTGCTGATGGCGTCGGGGTCGGTGGCGGCACGGTCATACACCACGCTAAAGCCGGTTTCGCCCTCGGGGGGAGTCGGGGCAACGGCAATGTTGTCGGTGTTCCACCCGGTGATTGTCGCCGCCGCGCCAAGCGAGGGCAACGCAAACATAAGCCCTACGCCAAGGCATAGTGGGACGGTGGTAATGTGAAATGGTTGTGTCATCTGTCCAACTCCTTCATTTCCTAAAATGGACTTCAATTTCGGAGCGCATAACGTGCCACATCCCTTTGGTGTGGCCGTTCTTTTGAACCGACCACGAAATATAAAGTAAATGGAATATTAACTGTGGGAATATGTATTTCGAATACACATTCCATTCGCAGGAATGTTGGAAGGAAAAAATATCAAAATATTGGAATATAATGTTGAAATATATTACTTAAATGAAGTTTTGGGGAAAAATGTCGCAGGGATGAGCTTGGGTCACTCAACAACGACCCGCGACAATTTTTGCGCGCAAATCATGCTCAGAATCAACATTATGCCGGCCGCTGCGAGGCATAGGGCGACCCCGCCGAGTTGATAACACAGCCCCGACATGAGCGTGCCCAAAAGCCGCCCCGCCGCATTGGCCATGTAATAAAATCCGACATCCATGGTCACCCGCCCGTGGGTGGTGGCGGCCAGGATCAAATAGCTGTGCAGCGCGGAGTTTACTGCGAAGGCCGCCCCAAAAATCAACAGCCCGAGGATCAGCGCGCCCGTCAACCAGCCCGCCGCCGTGCCCGCGCCCCAAACCAATGCAGCCAAAGCCAAGGGCACAACGGCCAATGCCCCCGCCCATCGTGGAGCCGCACGGCGCAGGGCGTCATCGTCACGCTGATCGGCGCGCAACAGCTTCGGGGCATAGGCTTGCACCGCGCCATAGAGGATGGTCCAGACCGCCATAAAGCTGCCAATGATGAAAAAGGCGCGGTGATTGCCGGCCTGTGATCCATCCGACAATACCGCGTAGAAATAGATCGGAATGCCGACCACGAACCAGACATCGCGCGCGCCGAAGAGGAACACCCGCGCGGCGCTGAGCCAATTGACCTGTGGGTTCTTAGAGAAAACCTCTTTGAATTTTGCGTCTTTGCGTCCCTGCGGTAATCCGCGCGGCATGCTGACGGCCACGGCGCATAAAATCACGGTAAGCAGAACCGCCATGCCGATCACTGCGGCGTGGAATCCGGCCAGGCCAAGGCAGAGCGCGCCGAGCAGAAAGCCGATACCTTTGACAGCGTTCTTGGATCCGGTCAGCAGCGCCACCCACCGAAACAACCCGCCTGCCCCGCTGGGCGCAAGCAGTTTGACAGCGGATTTCGAGCTCATCTTGGCCAGATCTTTGGCAACACCGGACAGGCCCTGCACACACATCACATAGATGACCGAAGCGGACACCGCCCACGCGGGATTGAGCTGTGCCAAAGCCAGCAACGCGCAGATTTGCAAACCCAACCCCGCAAAGAGCGTCGAGGTCAGGCCAAACCGCGCCGCGATCCATCCGGCAGACAGGTTGGTGACGATGCCGGCAATCTCGTAAAGGACAAACAGATAGGCCAATTGAACCGGCGAAAACCCGATCTGGTGGAAATGCAAAAGAACCAGCATGCGCAGGGCGCCATCGGTGAGCATAAAGGCCCAATAGGCTGCGGTCACTGCGATGTAGGCGCCGAACCCTTGCGGGCGCGGATCGGCCCGGGCGCTCACAGCGCGGCACCCACCATCCGTGCAACATCGATCAGCCGCTGTGCATAGCCCCATTCATTGTCATACCATGCATAGATTTTCACCTGCGTGCCGCCCACCACCATGGTCGAGGGCGCATCGATGATCGAAGAGCGGTCATCATTGGTGTAATCACACGATACCAAGGGCCGTTCTTCATAGCCAAGGATGCCGTTCAGCGGCCCTTCGGCGGCGGCTTTGAACAGGGCATTGACCTCTTCGGCCGTGGTGGCGCGCTCGACCTCGAAAACGCAATCGGTGATCGAGGCATTGAGCAGCGGCACGCGCACCGCATGACCATTGAGCCGGTCTTTCAGGTCGGGGAAAATCTGTGTGATGGCCGTGGCCGATCCGGTGGTTGTCGGGATCAGGTTGGTCAAGGCCGATCGCGCACGGCGCAGATCCTTGGCGGGCCGGTCGACGATGGTTTGGGTGTTGGTCACATCATGGATCGTGGTGATCGAGCCATGACGAATGCCAAGGTGTTCGTGGATCACCTTCACCACCGGGGCGAGACAATTGGTGGTGCAGCTTGCCGCCGTGATGATGTGATGCTGATCCGGGTTGTAAGCATCGGAATTTACGCCATAAACGATATTGGCTGTCGGGCCGTCCTTGACCGGAGCCGAAACTACGACTTTACGCACCCCGGCGGCAAAATAGGGCGCCAGTTTGGCTTCGGTTTTAAAGGCACCGGTGCAATCGATCACCACATCCACCCCCTCCAACGGCAGCGCCGTCAGATCGCGGGTGCCATGCACGGGGATGCGGGTGCCGTCGATGCTGATGCTGTGATCATCGTGGGAGAACGCGGCGGGCCAACGGCCATGCACGCTGTCAAATTCAAGAAGATGCGCATGCATTTCCGCGTCGCCCACGGCATCGTTGATCCATGCAATATGGGCGCCGCTTTCCAGCAGCGGCCGCAGGGCGAGTTTACCAATCCGGCCCAATCCGTTCAGCGCGTAAGTGGTCATATAGCCCCCTGTCCGACGTGTTCACGCCGCTTTGAGGGCGGCGTTTGAACCCGAATTAGTCGATGACATCGGCGCAGGCGAGGAAAATATCCCCCTGTCGCAAAAACTTCATATAGGCGCGGAAATCCGTCGAAAGGACGGGGGGCGACAGGGCCGTTAGAATTTGAAGTCGGGCAGCTCTTGAAACGCGGTGCGCAGGGCAACGCCCCACCCTTGCGATATTTGTTGGAAGTAGTTGTCGTCGGGTTCGACGCGCAATTGCTGATGTGGGCTGAATTTGCCTTCGGCATAGGTTTTCACATCAAGCGGCAGCGACACCGACAGATTTGCCTTTATGGTGCTGTCGAAGGACACCAGAAGCAATTTGACCGCCTCGTCAAATTCCATCGCCGCATCATAGGCCCGCAACAGGATCGGACGGCCGTATTTGGTCTCCCCGATCTGGAAGAAGGGCGTGTCTTCGCTGGCTTCGATGAAATTGCCTTCGGGATAGATCATGAAAAGACAGGGTTTTCCGCCTTTGATTTGTCCGCCCAGGATCACCGTGGCGTTAAAGGCCGCATCGGCGCGCTGTCCGGTGTTGGCGTGTTCACCGATCACTTCGCGCAGGGTCTCTCCCACCAACCGCGCCACTTGGAACATCGTCGGCACGGTTAAAATATCGGGGTCGCGTTCCGAATGATATTTGCTGCGCTCTTCCAGCAGGCTGATCAAAGCTTGGGTCGTGGCCAAATTGCCCGCCGTCATCAAGGTGATGTCGCGTTCGCCCTCGACATTGAACGAGAACATTTTACGAAAGGTCGAAATATTATCGACACCGGAATTTGTGCGGGTGTCAGACATGAACACAAGGCCCTTGTCCAACATCAATCCAACGCAATAGGTCATGGGTGTGTGTCCTTTGGCGCGCCGCGCGCCAGCCGGTTCAGTTTACGCCCTATTGCTGCACTTGCAAGCGCACCTGCAGATCTTCGGTCCCTGCCCCCAACCGCAATCCATGTATGGGCGCAGCTTCGGCATAATCGCGCCCGGTGGCGACGCGGACATAGCGTTCATCGGGAGAAATCCCGTTCGACACGTCAAACCCCACCCAACCGATTCCGTCGACATGCACCTCGCACCATGCATGGGTCGCGTCTTGTTGTTCGACCCCTTCCATCAGCAGATAGCCGCTGACATAGCGCGCGGGCAATCCCATGAGCCGCGCGGTGGTGATCATGATATGGGCGTGATCCTGACACACGCCGTGGCCTGCGGCCCAGGCTTCGTCGGCGGTGGTCGTGGCGATCGTTTGGCCGGTCTCATAGCTTACGTGGTTTAGGATTTCGGCCGACAACGCATGCAGTTCGGGCAGCCAGTCACCGCCCGTCTGCCCGGCTTTGCTATAGCTGCGCGCCAATTTGCGCAGCGCCGCATCCGGGGCGGTAACCGCAGTCGGTTCTCGGTAAAGCCATAGGGGCGCATAGCCACGGTGCTGGCCGATGATGCCCGCATTATCCACGGTCGAAACCACGCCTTCGCAGGTGATTTCGATTTTATCGGCCCCGTCGTCCATCAAGACCAAATCGACGTGATTGCCGAAGTGGTCGTCAAAGCTGACTTCTTTGGTGCCGCCGGTAATCACCGCATTCCATGTTTCGATGGTTTGGCCGTGGTCGCTGCGTGGGGTAAGCCGCAATTGTTGCAAGGCGTAATGCACCGGCACATCATAGCAGTAGGTCGTGGTATGAGAGATTTTCAGCCGCATATCGCCCCCTAGCTGTAAAAGCGGTAGTCCGTTTCGATTTGCTGCGCCAATGCACCGGTGCTGGCAATCGCGCGTTCGAGAAACTCATGCAATCCCTCGTCGAAGATCATATCGATCTCCTTGCCTTTGAAACGGGCATTTTGTTGCCGCGCGACATCGAGAGAAGGCATGTCCTTGCCATATTCACGGCACAGGCGTTGGAGGTTCTCTTCGATCTTGTCGTAGCAAAAGGCGAGCGAACGCGGCATGCGCCCGTCCAGAATCAGGAAATCGGCGATATCGCGCGGATTGGTGTCATCGCCCTTGATCCATCGATAGGACCGGTCCGCCGAGACCGAGCGTAAAATTGTCTCCCATTGGGTGTTGTCGATCGAAGATCCCACATAGGCCGCCGTCGGCAACAGGACATAGTATTTCATGTCCAAGATCCGCGCGCTGTTGTCGGCCCGTTCGACAAAGGTGCCAAGGCGCGAAAACCAGAAGGTGTCATTGCGCAGCATGGTGCCGTGCAAGGCGCCGCGAACCACAGCACAGCGAAAGCGGATCGCAGACAGGGTCTCACCCAACGAGCGTTCGGAAACCGGGCGTTTGAGCAAGGCGTTGATGTCCATCCAACATTCGTTCACCGCCTCCCAAACCTCAGAGGTCAGCGCGGTGCGCACCAAACGTGCATTCGCCCGCGCCGCATTGATCGAGGCCCGCACAGACGAAATACATTCCTTATCGCGCAGCAGGAAATTGATCACCGAAGAGGCTTCGACCTCCGTGTAGCTTTCGACATAGGCCGCGCGTAAACCGGCGGTGTTAAGCACGGATTCCCATTCTGCGACGGCTGCATTTTGCCGTGTCAACGCGATGCGCCATCCGGTTTCCACCAATCGCGCGGTGTTTTCGGCCCGTTCCAGATAGCGGAACAGCCAAAACAGCCCGCCTGCGGTTTTACCAAGCATTGCCGTATCCTCCCCGCATTATTCGCCCAAGACCCATGTGTCTTTGGTGCCGCCGCCTTGGGATGAATTGACCACAAGGCTGCCTTCTTTGAGCGCCACACGGGTCAATCCGCCCGGCGTAATCTCAACCTTGCCCGGAGAGCAGAGCACGAAGGGGCGCAAATCCACATGGCGCGGCGCGAGCCCCTTTTTGCTGAGGATTGGCACGGTCGAGAGCGCCAGCGTTGGTTGCGCGATGTAGTTGTGCGGCTTTGCCCGTAGTTTTCTCTCAAAGGCTTTCAGTTCACGTTTCGAGGCCGCAGGGCCGACCAACATGCCGTAGCCGCCCGACCCATGCACCTCTTTGACCACCAGTTCAGGCAGATGGTCGAGCACATAGGCAAGGCTGTCTGCTTCGGAACACCGCCAAGTCGGCACGTTTTTCAAGATCGCCTTCTCTCCGGTATAAAACTCAACAATATCAGGCATATAACTATAGAGCGCCTTGTCGTCCGCGATGCCGGTGCCCGGGGCATTGGCAATGGTGATCCGGCCGGCGCGGTAGACATCCATAATCCCCGCCACGCCCAGCATCGAATTCGGGTTGAAGTTCAGCGGATCAAGATAATCATCATCAACGCGGCGATAAATCACATCAACCGGCTGGAAGCCTTGGGTCGTGCGCATCGCGACGCGGCCGTCGCGGATGGTCAAATCATGACTTTCGACCAATTCCACGCCCATTTGGTCGGCCAAAAACGCATGTTCGAAATAGGCCGAGTTATGAATGCCCGGGGTCAGCACCGCGATCACCGGTTTGGATGAGCCGCGATCATGCGGTGCAGAGGCCGCAAGCGAGCGGCGCAATTGCTGCGGATAACTGCTGACCGGTCGCACATTCAACCGTGTGAACAATTCAGGGAACATTTGCAGCATCGTCTCGCGATTTTCCAACATATAGGAAACACCGGAGGGCGTGCGCGCATTGTCTTCGAGCACGTAAAACTCGTCCGGACCGGTGCGCACAAGATCAACACCGATGATATGGGTGAAAATTCCGCCCGGCGGGGTCACCCCGATCATTTGCGGCAAGAAGGCTTCGTTGCCGATGATGATTTCTGCGGGGATGCGCCCCGCACGCAGGATCTCCTGCCGATGATAAATATCGTGCAAAAACGCGTTGATGGCGCGCACGCGCTGTTCGATGCCTTTTTCCAATCGCGTCCATTCGCGGGCGGAGATAACCCGTGGGACGATGTCGAAGGGGATAAGCCTCTCGTCAGCTTCCTCTTGTCCGTAGACGTTAAAGGTGATGCCGACGCGGCGGAAAAATGCCTCGGCCTCTACGGATTTTCGGCGCAGATGGCGGGAGTCTTCTCTGCCGAACCACTGGTGATATTGGGCGTAGGCGTCGCGGGCGGTGCCGTCGGGCGCGAACATCTCATCAAAGAAAGGCGATGTGTTGGTCATAGGTAAAGTAGGCCGCGCAACCTGCGCAGATACAACCCTTTTTCTGGTGACAGGATGGCCGTGGCCGCCGAAGCAACGGCGCTATGGCGTTTTCGGTCCGAATGTGGCAGACTTTCGCCTAAAAAACGGGCAGATCTGCGGCGCGAGCGGTCGGAAAATCATCGAACCGCTGGCCCGCACCCTCTGCGGGGGGACATCTCACAGGAAATCCCCCTGCCCCACTGTCGGCCCAGAGCACACGCCGGTCGGCGCTCGGGCTCAGGCCTCGGGCATCAAGGGTCGTGGGGCGCTTTGGTCACGCTGCGCCTCTTGACGGCGGGTAGAAGGCCTGCGGGATTTGGCGCGGGCGTTGTTCAGGCACTCCCCACAACAGCATTGAAATGGCCCGCCCATCTGGCGGGCGGGCGCAACGATCAGTGTGGGCCGGTTCATCGGGGGTGCCAGTGCATCATTCCGGTGACGCATTTTGACGATCTGGGCTGAGCGCTCGTGGCAAAGGCCGCGCCCATTACGTTCAAAGCGACGTGCAGGGTTTGCGGGCGCAACTGTCCCTATGACACACCCGCAGTGCGCGCATGTTTATTCCGTATCCTCTACGGGGCGTTTATACCCCATCGCCACGACGAATTTTTCCGAGCTGTCAGAGCGGGACGCGGGCGGTTTGACGTGATGCACCTTTTCAAACCGCTGTTTGAGCAGTTTTTGCAATTCACCTTCGGCGCCGCCGGCCAGAACTTTGGCGACGAATGTTCCGCCCTCTTCGAGCACATCAAAGGCGAAATAGGCCGCCGCCTCACAAAGCGCAATAATGCGCAGGTGGTCGGTTTGTTTATGACCGGATGCAGAGGCCGCCATATCCGACATCACCACATCGGCCATACCGCCCAGCCACTCTTTGACCTTGAGATCGGCGTCGTCTTCCATGAAATCCAATTGATGGATTTCGCAGCCTGCCAACGGCTCCACCTCCTGAAGGTCAATGCCAAGGATGGTGCCGACGGCCTTGCCCTTTTTCTCGCCCAGAATATTGCTGCGTTTGACCGCGACTTGCAGCCAGCCGCCGGGGGCACAGCCCAAATCGACGATCCGTGCGCCCGGAACAAGGAAGCGGAATTTGTCGTCCAGCTCCATGATCTTATATGCGGCGCGGCCGCGATAGCCTTCGGCCTGCGCGCGTTTGACGTATGGATCATTGAGTTGCCGTTGCAACCAGCGGGTCGAGCTGAGCGTGCGGCCGCGTGCGGTTTTCACCTTCACGGTCAATTCCCGTTGCCCGCGCCCCGAGGTATTCTTGCCCGTGGGCGTTTTGGCTTTGCGGGCGCCGGACGGGCCTTTTTTCGGGCCGCCCTTGCTGTTGGCCTTGGTGCTGGCCTTGTCTCCGCCTTTGCCATCCTTGCCGCCCGAGTTTCCGCCTGTGGGTTGTTTTGCCATCACTAATAGGGTCCGTCTTCGAGAACGCCATCGGCGCTCATTTGTGCATAAAGAAGCCCCTCACGTAGGCCGCGGTCGGCCACGGAAAGGCGATCGGTTGGCCAGCAGCGCATCAGCGCCTGCAAAATCGCAGAACCGGACATGATCAAAGCCTGCCGGTCCATACCGATACGCGGATCGGCGCGGCGGCCTGCGGTGCCAAGATCAAGATAGCCGCGGATAACGCGGTCGATCTGGTCGGTTGTCATCCGCAACCCGTCAACTTTGGTGCGATCATATCGTTTGAGCCCGAGATAGGAGGCCGCCACCGTGGTCACGGTGCCCGACGTGCCGATGATTTGAAACCCGTCGCGTTCCTGTTCGTCCTTATAGGGCGCAAACTCCGAGAGGTTTTCTTCGAAGAACCAACTCATCAGGGCAAAGCGCGCGGCATCGTCTTCGACATCGGAAAACTGATCGCGCAATGTCGCAACGCCCAAGGGCACCGAAATCCAATCGATGACCTTGGCGGCGGGAAAGGGGCTTTCGGGGGGATGAAAACCGGCATGAAGCCGCATGATCGCCCGCGGGCGTTCGCGTGGCGGCACCGAGGTCAGGTCAATCCACACCAATTCTGTCGATCCGCCGCCGATATCCACGACCAAAAGCTGTTCGGTTTTGGTGGACACCAAAGGTGCGCAGGAAATCACCGCAAGGCGGGCTTCTTCCTCTGGCTGAATGATGTCGAGTTGCAAGCCGGTCTCGCGCCGCACCTGCCGGACGAACTCGCGCGCGTTTTTGGCGCGGCGGCATGCTTCGGTGGTGACAAGGCGCATTTGTTTGACCTTGTGACGCTTCAGCTTTTGTTGGCAAATCCGCAAGGCTTGGATCGTGCGGCCCATAGAGGCGCGTGACAACCGGCCAGACTTCTCCAGCCCCGCGCCAAGTTGCACGGATTTCGAGAAACTATCGACCACATGAAATTGGCTGCCTTTGGGCTGCGCAATCAACATCCGGCAACTGTTCGTGCCGAGGTCCAACGCAGCATAAAGCTCCGATGGATCGCTCGGTTTCGGCGCGGGGCTTTCAACCGGTATCGGGAATGCGCCCGCACCTTCGGGACGCTTGGGCGCCATAGGTCACGCCCTCCATTTCGAGTTATCCCCAAGCTAGTCTCTAACGCCCCCCCGCGCAAGCACCGCCGCACGTCATTCATAACGATCTTTAGGATTATTCCGATGCTGCGCCGTAGTATTTGCCCTCGGCTCCGGGTTACACCTCGGCGGCGGGCGGTTCATGCCGCGCGCCGCGTCGCCAATGCGTGCCCTTGTGTCGAGTTTGACGCAAAGCCCGCGGAGGATGCGCCCTATCGTAACTTTACTGACCCAAGGGGAATCACCCATGCCAGAGCTAACAATCGTATATTGGCGGGACATCCCCGCGCAGGTGATTGTCGGCAAAGGCCGCCGCGCCTCCAAAGTGCAATTGCCCGAACGATTTGAGCAAGCCATTGACCGCGCGGCGATGAAAGTGGGCGCCAAGGATGCCGATGCCTATCTGGCGGAATGGCGCAAGGTGTCCCTTGGCGAGGTGGAGGGAGATCCCTCCGAGGTGGCCGCCGCACAGGCGCAGCGGCTGGAGCACGAATTCGATCAAGACCGGATCAAGACATTGATTGAAGGGGATGGTTGGGCCACGCCGTGAGCCGCAGCCGCATTTTGGAGGCCGCAATGGCGCTGTTTAATTTCAAGAAGGCCAAGGATATCAAATCGGGCAGAATGGGCGACGGTGCCCGTGCCATGATGGCGGGATATTCCATCGAGGTGATGCCGCGCACGGCCGCCAGAATAGATCGTTTTACCGAGATCCTGCCGCAGGGCACGCGGGTCTATATCGCCCATATTGATGGCACCCCGATCGATGACATGGTGGCCACCGCCGCGCGGATCGCGCGCGAAGGTTTTGCCGTTATGCCGCATATTCCGGCGCGGTCGGTGCCCTCCCATGCTGCGCTCAACGACTGGATCGCCCGATATCAAGGCGAAGCAGGCGTGAAACAGGCGCTGTTACTGGCGGGCGGGATTGCCGCGCCGCGCGGCCCGTTCGAAAGCGCGATGGATTTGATCGAAACCGGTGTGTTTGACGCCAACGATTTTGAACGGCTGCACGTCGCCGGACACCCAGAAGGCAACCGCGACATCGATCCTGCGGGCGGGCGCGCCAATGTCGATGCGGCTTTGGCGTTCAAACAGGCCTATAGCGAACGCACCGATGCGGATATGGCCATCGCCACGCAATTTGCGTTCGAGGCCGCGCCCGTGATCGCATGGGCCCAAAGCCTCGCCGAGGCCGGCATCACCATGCCGATTCATGTTGGTCTCGCGGCGCCGGCTAAATTGCAAACCCTCATTACCTTTGCCATGGCCTGCGGCGTTGGCCCGTCCTTGAAGGTTTTGCAAAAACGCGCGATGGATGTGAGCAAGCTTTTGTTGCCCTATACCCCCGATGCGATTTTGGCTGATCTGGCCACTTATAAGGCCGCCAATCCGCAAAGCCTGATCGAGGGGGTGCATTTCTTTCCGCTCGGCGGTATCAAAACCGCAACCACTTGGACGGCAGATCAAGGCCACGGCCCGGACGTCTCCGCCCCTCCTGCTGCTTTGACCCCATAGGTTAGCGGCACAACAGATACGCAATCCGCGTGAGAGTTAAGGACACCATATGACCCGCACTATCCTCGAAAGCAAAACCAAGACCGTTGTGATGGGGTTCGACGAACCCTTTTGCGTGATTGGCGAGCGGATCAACCCCACAGGACGCAAAAAACTCGCCGCTGAATTGGAAGCGGGCGACTTTTCCACCGTGGAAAAAGACGCCTTGGCACAGGTTCTGGCCGGTGCTGCGGTTCTCGATATCAATGCGGGCGTGGTGTATAATTCCAACCCCAACCCGAACGAGACCGAACCGCCCCTGATGCGCAAAGTCGTCGAAATGGTGCAAGCTTTGGTCGATGTGCCGCTATGTATCGACAGTTCGGTGCCCGGCGCATTGGAAGCCGGATTGGAGATTGCCGAAGGGCGGCCCCTGCTTAATTCGGTGACCGGCGAAGAAGACCGCCTCGAAATGGTTCTGCCCCTGGTCAAAAAATACAACGTGCCGGTTGTGGCGATTTCGAACGACGACACCGGCATTTCCGAAGATCCCGACGTGCGCTTCGCTGTGGCCAAACGCATTGTCGAGCGGGCGGCGGATTACGGGATTCCGGCGCATGACATTGTGGTTGATCCTTTGGTCATGCCGATCGGAGCAATGGCCACTGCGGGACAACAGGTCTTTGCTCTGGTGCGCCGTTTGCGCGATGAATTGGGCGTCAACACCACCTGCGGCGCGTCGAATGTATCGTTTGGCTTGCCCAATCGTCATGGCATCAACAATGCGTTTTTGCCGATGGCCATGGGCGCGGGCATGACCTCTGCGATTATGAACCCTGTGGCGATGCCGGTGAGTCAGGCCAAGTTGCAAGCCAAACGCGATGCCTTGCAGGCGGCGGGGGTGATTTTACCCGATGGGATGGACGATGCGTTGCTGGCCCAATTGACCGGGTTGGGCGATATGACGGCCAAGGCCGGATCGGAAATGCAAGCGATCATGGCGGCCAACTTGCTGAGCAACAAGGATCCGCATGGCGCGGCATGGATTGCTGCGAACAAGGCCCCGCCGGTTGATGGGGCTGCGGGTGGACGCGGGGGGCGTCGCCGTCGCCGCGGTTAAAAACCTAACGTTCCGTAGAAATTGCCTTTTTCTGACCCCGCCATAGCGCGGGGTTTTTCTTGTTTTATACATATATTTCATGCCCTTAGGATGGATATCGCCCCAAACTGTTTCAAAATGGGGCAAATCCATAAAACGGCGTAACGCAGTTTTAACCGACCGCCCCATAGAACCGTGAGGAACCGGAATGGAAATATGGGAGGTGGCGATGCCACATCAGTGTGTTGCGCCCAAGGCAGGTGGATATGAATGAGCCGCTCGTCCTTCAATCCAAACTTGATCTGCCTGCTGCAGATCCTTTGGCAACAGCGCTCAAGGAGCGGCTCGGTACGGATGTGACTGTTGATGCAGGGGCGGTGGCCAGCATCGGCGCGCTCGGTCTACAGGTGCTGATTTCTGCCGCGGCCTCTCTTAAGGCGACAGGGCACAGGATGACCATCATCAATGCCTCTGACCGGCTTATCGAACAAATGAGCCAGATGGGCTTTACCCCGGAATCAATCGCGGAGGGCACATCATGAGCCTCAATATTCTAGCAGTGGATGACAGTCGGACGATGCGCGACATGATCCGGTTGGCCCTTGTTCCGGTCGGCTTCACGGTGCATTTGGCCGATGATGGCCTCCATGGTCTTGAGGTGCTCGACGGGCTCGAACCCGATGTGATCATCACCGATATCAATATGCCACGGATGGACGGTTTCGGGTTCATTGACGCCGTGCGCGATCAGGATGACCACCGCGCCACTCCGATCCTCGTGCTCACCACCGAAAGCTCTGCTGAATTGAAAATGCGTGCCCGAAACGCCGGGGCGACGGGATGGATCGTAAAACCCTTTGATCCGGCAAAGCTGGTGAAAGCCTTGCAAATGGTTGCCGGCTAGGAGAACGGTTATGAGTGATGCAAATGATCCTATGGCGGAGATCCGCGCCTCTTTCTTCATTGAATGTGAAGAGCTTATGGAGGCGATGCAGGACGGGTTAACGACGCTTGACGAGGGCGACGACGATCCTGAAACCATCAATGTGGTTTTCCGCGCCGTGCATTCGATCAAAGGCGGCGCCGGGGCTTTCGGGCTTGAGGCGCTGGTCCGGTTTGCGCATCGCTACGAAACTGCGCTCGATGACGTGCGCTCGAATAAGTTCACTCCTGACGCGGACGCTATGCGGCTGTTCTTTTCCTGTGCGGACCATTTGTCGGATTTGATCCGTGTCTGCCGTGACGACGATGCAATTCCCGATGACCGCAGCGCCGAATTACTGGCGCAACTGGACACGCTTCTCGGCGGGGCCGCCGAAGAAGAAGAGGAAGTTTCGGCTGATGATTTCGAGCCGATGGGCGTATCGATATCACTTGATCTAGATGGGCTTGGTGATTTGCCACCGCTGGATTTCGATGTGGATGACGCGGCGCCGATGGATGAAACACCATGCTATCACATCCGGTTCAAACCCGAACAAGAGATGTTCGAGACCGGCAATGAACCGCAGATGTTACTCCGCAATCTGGCCGCCTTGGGGGAGGCGACGATTGAATGTGATTTGCGGGATTTGCCGCCGCTTGAGGCGTTGGCCGCAGAGACCTCATATCTGTCATGGGACATCACGCTCATCGCCGATGTGGACGAGGCTGAAATCCGCGAAATTTTTGAATTCGTAGACGGGCTGTGCGAGCTTTCGGTGCGGCGCGCCGGTTCAGATACAGATGCGCCTGCTGTTACAGCGCCGATTGAGACCTCAAGCGATGGGTTCGCCGATTTGCCCGAGCCCCCTGCCACCGTTCCGGACGATCCTGATGTGCCTGTGGCCGCCGCGCCCGCGCCGGTGGCGGCTGCACTTGCGCCTTCTGCCCCTTCCGCAGCCCCTGCCCCCGAAGAAAAAACCGCCCGCAAACCTGCGCCGGCCAAAGCCGCTGGCGCAGCGGCCAATGGCCCGAAATCAGTGGTGCGTGTGGATCTTGAACGGATCGAGCGTTTGGTCAATCTGGTCGGTGAATTGGTGATCAACCAAGCCATGTTGTCGCAAAGCCTTGAGCAAGCGGGTCTTTCGCCCCACTCCGATGCGATGAACGGGCTTGAAGAATTCCAACGCCTGACCCGCGACATTCAGGATTCCGTGATGATGATCCGCGCCCAGCCGGTCAAATCCCTGTTCCAACGGATGAGCCGGATCGTGCGCGAATCCTCGGCGGGCGTGGGCAAGAACGTGCGTCTTGTGACCGTTGGCGAAGGCACCGAAGTGGATAAAACCGTGATCGAGCGTCTTGCTGATCCGCTCACCCATATGATCCGCAATGCTGTCGATCACGGTCTTGAAAGCACCGAAGACCGGCGCGCGGCGGGCAAATCCGCCGAGGGGATTGTGACCCTGTCGGCGGCACATCGGTCGGGCCGTGTGATCATCGAGGTGTCCGATGATGGCGCCGGCATCAACCGCAAACGCGTGCTTGAGATTGCTACGAACAAGGGGCTTGTCCCTGCGGATGCGAGCTTGACCGACAGCGACATCGACAATCTTCTGTTTGCACCCGGATTTTCAACCGCAAGCGAAGTCTCTGACCTATCGGGGCGCGGTGTGGGCATGGATGTGGTGAAAACCGCGATTCAGTCGCTCGGCGGGCGGATCACCATCACTTCGGAAGCGGGCAAAGGCACGAAATTCTCGATCTCGCTACCGTTGACCCTCGCGGTTCTGGACGGGATGGTTGTCAATGTGGCCGATGAAACCCTTGTGGTGCCACTCAATGTGGTGGTCGAAACCCTGTCGTTGGGCGCGGCGGATGTCGAGATGCTGCGTCCGGGGAAATATATCGTCCGCGTGCGCGGCGAATTTGTTCCGCTCTTCGATTTGGGGGTTGAGCTTGGCTATCGCGAGGCCCGAGACAGCTACGTCGGCGCCATTGTATTGCTGATTGCCTATGAGGATGGAGCCCGTGCGGCCTTGATCATCGACGGCATTCAGGACCAGCGCCAAGTAGTGATCAAGGGGCTCGACGACAGTTTCTTCCGCGCCCCTGGAATCGCGGCGGCCACCATCCTTGGAGATGGGCAAATCGCCCTGATCCTCGACCCCGCCGACATCATCGCCGAGGCCTCGGGGGCATCCCGAACCGAAGCCCTAAGCGCATAATCAAGGAGTGCATTATGAGCGACCCCAATCAAGCAACAGATCTTGAATTGCTCACCTTCAAAGTGGCGGATCAGGAGTATTCTCTCGATATCATGTCCGTGCGCGAAATCCGCGGATGGACGCGAACCACGCCGATGCCGCATTCGCCCGACTATATGCGCGGGGTGATCAACCTGCGCGGAACGGTGTTGCCGGTGATGGATCTGGCCCGTCGGTTGAGCCTGCCGTGCCAAGAGATCAGCGAACGCAATGTCATTATCGTCGCAAATCTTGGCGGCACATTGACCGGCCTTCTGGTCGACGCCGTGTCCGACATCGTGGCCGTGAGCGAAAGCGATTTACAACCGCCACCCGAAATGTCGCCGGAGCCGCATATGTCCGTGGTCCGCGCCTTGACCCTGATCGACGACCGGATGATCCGCGTGTTGGATCTCGCGGCTGTGGTTCCGGCGACGGCGGACGAAGCCGCATGAGCGACATGAGTGGAAATCCTGGTGCGAACGCCAAGCTGAGCCCGTCGGCTTTTGAGGTGATCGCGCGGCTTGCCAAGAGCGAATCCGGAATCAGTTTGACTCCGGCCAAGACGACGATGGTGCAATCACGGTTGCGTGGGCGCGTTCGTGCCCTTGGCTATGCGGATTTCGACCAATACGCCACATTTGTCGACTCCGAGTCCGGCGGCGGATTGGAAGAGCGGCGCGAGATGATCTCGGCGTTGACCACCAATGTGACGCATTTCTTTCGCGAGCCGCACCACTTCGAGATGCTGCGGGACAAGGCCTTGCCGATCCTGCGCGAAAAAGCCCGTGCGGGGGGACGCGTGCGCATCTGGTCCGCGGGCTGTTCGAGCGGTCAGGAACCCTATTCTATTGCGATGACGATCCTGGAGCATGCGCCGGATCTGGCGCAAAAGGATGTGTTGATCCTTGCCTCGGATATTGATCGGCAGATTTTGGACAAGGCCAAAACCGGCATTTACTCCGAACAGCAGATCACCGGTATTCCCGAGCCGTTGATGAAAAAATACCTGTACAAAAGCGGCAGTGGGTTTGATCAGCAATATGAGATTGATCCGGCGTTGAAAAAGCTGGTTCGCTTTCGTGAGTTGAACCTGTTGCGCGACTGGCCGATGACGGGGGGCTTTGATGTGGTCTTCTGCCGTAACGTGGTCATCTACTTTGATGCGCCGACGCAGGCCGCGCTTTGGCCAAGGTTCCGCAAAATTCTCGCACCCGATGCGATGTTGTTTTTGGGCCATTCGGAACGGATTTCCGATTGTGCGCACCCGCTTTTCAAATCGATCGGCTTGACCGCCTATCACCCAGCTGCCTGAAGGCACAACTCTAGGAGGAATGATCTATGGCCCTACGAGACCAATTGAGGATCATGGTCGTTGACGATATGTCGACCAGCCGCGGTTTGATCACTCAGGCATTGGACAGCTTTGGCATCCGCAATGTCGCCAGCACCGACAATGGTGCCACGGCATTGAAAGCAATGGAAACCGCGCCGGTGCATTTGGTGATTTCGGACTACAACATGCCGGAAATGGACGGGTTGAAGTTGTTGCAAAGCCTGCGCACCGCGCCAAAAACCAAAGGCGTCGGTTTCATCTTGATCACCGGGCGTGCCGAAAGACAAATCATCGAATATGGCAAAAAGCTCGGGATGAATAACTTCTTGAAGAAACCATTCGATCCCAACGACTTGCGCAAGTGTATCGAAGCGGTTGTGGGGCGGCTTTAATGCAAGCCGCGGGGCCGGAACAGCAAAAGGACGATGCGGAGGACGGCGATGCCGCCGCCGTCAATATCACTGCTTCCAGCATGATCGAGGTGCTAGCCGGGAAGGTCAACACCCTGCACGGCATCACCAGCGCGCTGGAGGATGCTCTGTCGGTGTCGCTGTGTGAATGTAGCCCGATGACACGCGAATCTGCACAAAGTTTCCAACGGGTCGATTTCCTGCGTCAATCGTTACAGGATATTGAATCGATCCTGCTATATGTGAGCCAGCACATGAGCTGGCATGAGGACAGTTCCGTGACTGTGGACGGTCTGCTGCACGCGGTTAATATGCGCGACAGCCTCAAGGATATCGTGCATTCACTGCCACAGGATGCCAACCATGGTGGAACAGAGAGCAACGCCAGTGCGGGCCAAGGCGTCGAAACGTCTTCCTCTGATGTCGAGTACGACGACGACATCTGGATGTAACTGTTTGAGTTTGAAATCTATATGATTCCACCTGCGCGCTTTGTGGCGCGGCGGGCTTGTTGTAACCTGCGGTGCCGGGCGCAGTTTTCGTAATGCGGCGCTCTGCCTACCGATGCGACATCGCAAAGGCGATGTCGTTCGGGCGCTGTTCATAGGGTCGCCGTTATTTCCGCACCAACAACACCGTGAGCTATGCGGTGCCCACCTGTGTCAAAACAGTTCCAAATCGTTTCCGTCGGCGGACCCGACTTTACGGCGTGGCGGCGGTACGGCCGCACCGGCGATGGATTTTTGCAAAACCCGCCCCTCGGCGGGATAGAACCGGATTTGCCGCGCCAAGGTCCCGCCAAGACTTTTGTTGACGCAGGTGATGCCCTCGCGTTCGAGATATTCCACGACAAACAAACCGTTCACCTGACCGATGTCCGACAGGCCGTCGATCATCTTCGCGCCGCCGAAAACTTTGGCTTGCAGGTTCGCACGGCGGGCACCGCAGTGGATCAAACCATTGATCACAAGTTCCATCGCATTCACGCCAACGGCGTCACACCGGGTTGGGCCGCTGCCCGATTCCGCCACAAGAATGTGGTTCATTCCGCCGACACGCGCCACGGGATCCCAGATACAGGTTGCCACGCAGGAGCCGAGAACGGTTGTGATGACCCCGCCAGGCACCGCCATAATGGCGTATTCGCCTTGGGTGATGTTGACGGTTTTGCCCGCAGCACTGGCATCTTTCAATGTGTCATCCTTCTCAAGATCGGCTGTCGCATACAGGACCCATAGGTCTTGCCTTAACTGCGGGGCCGCATCTCCAAACGTCTATGTTACAGCTTGCCGCGCACGGGCGCGCAGACCAATTCACTCATATTTTCGAGGGGCACCTGCTCATCCACCCCCCCCAATTCGACGGCGGCGCGCGGCATCCCGTAAACCACACAGCTGTCGCTGTCTTGCGCGATGCAATGGGCGCCTTTGTCGTGCAATGCTTTCATACCTTCGGCACCGTCACGTCCCAATCCGGTAAGGATCACCGCATGAATGCGCTTGGCGAAGGATTCGGAAGAAAAGAACAACTCGTCCACCGAGGGGCAATGACCATTGCGTTTGGGTTTATCGATCAACGTACAGTACATTTTGCCGGCTCGCTGAGCCACGCCAGTGTGGTATAAGCCACCCGGCGAGATGAAAATATGCCCCGGTTTGAGTTCTAAGCCCTCTTCTGCCAATTGCACGTTCTGGGGGAACAGATGTCCCAAACGGGTGCAGAAGCTGTTGAGAAAGGCGGCTGGCATATGTTGCGACACCACAATCGGCGGGGCATTGCACGGCATGGTCGCAAGTAGTTTTTCAATCGCCGCCACACCGCCGGTGGATGCACCAATCAAGATCGCTTCACCGCCCCATTTGCGGGCCATGTCAGGCACCTCAGGTGCATCGGTGCAGCGCGTCGATGGTTTCCAAACATCGCTGCGGGATTTTCCGGTGTTCACCCTGGCATTGGCAACCGCGTTGCATAGCAGAACAAGATCGGATTGTCCGATGCCATTGGTTGATTTGGCCAAGACATCAAAGGCCCCGAGCGATAGGGCACGGACTGCATTGGCGCTGCCGGATTGGGTGACCGACGAGAACATCACAACCGGCGTCGGACGCAGGCGCATCAGCCGTTCGAGAAAATCCAGCCCCGACATACGCGGCATCTCAACATCGAGTGTCAGCACGTCGGGATTGAGATGTTTGATCAAGGCCCGCGCTTCATATGCATCCGCCGCCTCACCGACCACTTTAAGGCGCGGATCGCGGCTTAACGCGTGTTTCAACACGGCACGAATAGCGGCTGAATCGTCGACAATGAGAACCTTACGGGGCACGGCCATATCGTTGGTGTGTTTCATCAGAACTCTTCCCATGACCGGTCAATATTTTCAGCCGTTGCCGCCGTGACGGCCCCCGAACGCCGGTCCACGACCACACGCCGGTTTTCAATGCGGCGGTCTGTGGTCCATGTTGTATCCCCCTCCGCCTCTGCGCCGGTTGTCGCGCGGGGGGCTTTCGCGGGCGGGGCGTTGCGCGGCGTATTTGACGTCGGTTTTGCCTGTGGTGTTGTGTTCGTCAGCGCCGTTGCGCCTGCCGGTGCCGGCCGCAGGACCGCGTTGGATCTGGATGTCGGTTGCACTGCAGGTGGGCGCGCAGTGGATGAGACTGGCTTCAAGCCCGCCTTCGACGCAACCATGGAACGACCGCGCCCCTCCTGCCCCAATTTGAAGGTCGCAAAAGTTTGGGCCAGAGTTTGTGAACGATCTGCAAGAGCGTGGCTGGCGGAGGATGTCTCTTCGAACATCGCTGCGGTTGCTTGGGTGGTCTGGTCGATTTCCATCACGGCGGCGTTAATTTGTTGCAATCCGGCGGATTGTTCACGCCCCGATTGGGCAACGTCGCTGATATAGTTCGAAATTTCCGAAACCGATTCCATGATATGTGTCAGCGCCGCACCGGTTTCCCCGACCAGGGTCACCCCTTTTTGGACATGTTCGCCGGAGCCCTTCAGCAAGGTGTTGATTTCGCCCGCCGCATCGGAACAGCGTTGCGCCAAGGCCCGCACTTCGGTGGCGACGACGGAAAAACCGCGCCCTGCGTCTCCTGCCCGCGCGGCTTCGACGCCAGCATTGAGCGCCAATAGATTGGTTTGAAAGGCGATTTCGTCGATGACGCTGATCACCTTAACGATTTCCTGACTGGAGCTTTCGATTTGAGACATGGCAGCCACAGCTTCGCCAACGACTTTTTCGCTGCGCTTGGCGCGGGTGCGGGCTTCGCTCACCACGGTTTCGGTGCGGATCGCCCCCTGTGCCGCGCGTTCGACATTAGAGGTCATTTCATCAAGAGCAGTGGCGGTGTCGCGCAATGTGCTGGCCTGTTGTTCGGTGCGGGTGGCCATGTCATCGGCGGTGCTGGAAATCTCGGCGCTTTCCGATTGTATATTGATCGACTCTTCGGCGGCCAATTTTAGCGCCTTGGCCAAATCCGCCACCGCACCGTTGAAATCTGTGCGCAATTGTTCGTATTCGTGGGCAAAGGCATTGTTGAGCCGCACGGTCAAATCCCCCTGTGCGAGGGTCTGCATGGCGATGCCGATTTGTTCGACCATATGGGCCTGTGCTGCCTGCATCTTGGCGCGGGCGGTTTCGACTTTGATCCGATAGGCTTGGTCTTCGGTGACGTCGTTGCCAATCAAAACAAAACCTGTACAGCTTCCGACGCGGGTCAGGATGGGCGAGATACTGCCCTCCAATACCGAGAATGAAGGAGACCTATCATCGGGATTGAGCCGGAAACGGCCTGCGACGGTTTCGCCGTTACGGATGCGGGCTGCGGTGTCGTCCTGCGCACCATCGGGATCCTCGTCAGTGGTTTTGACAAACACATCCGCCATCTTCCGGCCGCGCATCGCCTCCAAGCTCAGACCGCTGGCCGCGACAAAGCGATCATTGGCGTTTTTCAATACACCATCCTCGTTGAACTCGGCAAAGACCTGACTGCATTCGATGGCTTCGACAATGGCATTGCGGCGGGTTTCTTCGGTGGCGTCGGACCATTCGACAACCGAACCCAGCACCTCTCCTTGTTCGTCAAAAAACGGTTGTACATCGATTGCCAAGCGCACGTCCCCCAACGGGATCGCCGCTGTAAAACGTTCTTTGGGCGTCATCCCGACCCGCGCGCGAATGGATTTCGGGTCGCGGTGGAACACGTCCATATTTTTTCCCACGCAATCGTCGGGGTCGAAATCCGGCGCGATCTTGCGGATTTCATCGGCGTAGCTGCGTACCAAATTGATGATGGATTGGTTCATATGGGTGACGCAGAAATTTTTGTCGGTCATCATCAACGCGGCAGAGGTTGCCCCAACCGCAGCGCTTTGGAACTTGCTATCGGCATTGATCTCCTCTGCGGCGATCAGATCGGTTTGCAAACGGGTGAGGGCTTTGCTGATTGCGCCAATCTCGTCGCCACGGGCAGCGCAGGGCACGTCAACGGTGTAATCGCCGTCACCGATCGCCTTTATCGCCGTGGACAATCGGGTCAATGGCCGACTGATTCTACGCCCCAACACCAACCCAAGCATCGCCAGAACGGCAAGCAGCGCAGCCCCCTGCATGATCTGATCACGGCGCAGTTTCGCCGCAAGCCTAAAGGCATCATCCTGCGTGGTTTCCACCACGGCAATCCAGTTGACCCCGTCAATATTGACGGGTTGAAACCCCGATATGCGGGCCTCGCCGCGCGTGGTTTCCGCCACGCTGGCTGTGCCTGCGAGCGCTCGGCGCAAAGCGGTATCATCGACCAGAGGCGGCAAGGCAAGAATATCAGCATCGGTTGATAGGATCTTGTCCGCGCCTCCCATCACAAAGGCATCGCCTGCGGTGCCGGCTCCGGCGGTACGGGCCATGATGTCTTCGATCGGGGCGGTGGAGAGGCGCACGGCAAAATATCCGGCGGGCGTGCCATCGGCGGCAAGAACGGTTTGCACCGCAAAGGCCGACAAAGCCCCCCCAACGGGCGCATAGGGCAGGTAATCCACAAAACCGGCTTGATCGGACGGGGCCGCGTCGATCAAACCCTGCACGGTTCTGGACAGAGGGCTGTCAGGGGATTGCACGATATTGCGGGCAAAATCGGCGCGTTTATCCACCGAGTAGACGAGGTTCCCGAAGGTATCAAAGAGGTAGATATCGGCAAATCCGGCACGTTCGGCCAGGCCTTGATAAAACGGATGAAACCGTGTGTGCCCACGCACATAGGCCGAGCGGTCCTTGGGCGTGATCAATGCGGCGCGCGCGGTTTCAGGGTTCGGGTTTTCAGTGACGAAAATGCGGGTCAGCTCGGATTGCGCGGTGTCGTCGAATGCTTTCCAACCGGCGCTGAACACCCGCAGAGCAATGGCGGTGTTGGGGCTGCTGGCTTGAAAGGCGACCTCGGCGAGGATCGTATCATACCATGCTTCGATCTCCTGCGCCCGCCTTTGGCTGAGCGCTGTAATCGTGTCATGCGATTCGCCATGCAGGATGGACCGTGCCCCGACATAGGAAGACACCCCCATCATGCCTAATGCACTGAAACTCATGATGAAAAACAAGACCGGCAAAGTGATGGAGATCGGGATATTCCGCAGCATTAATAGTCACATAACGGCTCAGCGGCCGCCCCTCATGAAAGCTTTCCTCATGGCTGTTTATGGGCGCGAGGGGTGAATATGGATTTAATCCTCTTCGGGCGGGCACGGCGCGGGGCGAGGAATAAATCGAAAAAAATGGCTCAAATACGCCAGATTTTATAGGATAGGCTGTGATGTTACCGTGGCACCCCCTTGCGGTGCGGACCTCGCCGGAAGATGGCATTCGGTCGGTCCAGACCGTTCCGGCGAGATGGCCGAGAGGGCGCATCGCCCTGCCAAACTGGCCCGCAGGCCGGTCAGACCAGATCGAGATCGCGGCCAATCATCGCGGCGTGGGTACGGTTGCGCGCATCCAGTTTACGGCAGAGAGTCTTGACATGCAATTTGATGGTGACTTCCTGCACCCCGAGATCACGCGCGATTTCCTTATTGGACTTGCCTTCACAAATGCCGTTGAGCACATCGCGTTCACGCGGAGTTAGTTTGACAGTGGGATCATCACCGGTTTGAGACAGAAATTGCGGTGGGTAGTAGATACGACCAGACACGATATATTTCACGGCGCTCAGCAATGTGTCGGGTGACAGTGTTTTAGGTAGAAACCCTGCTGCACCAGCATCAAGCGCCCGTCGGGCGACATCAGGCGACGCCGTGCCGGACATCAAAGCCACGGCCTTCGCTTTGGGATGCCCGAGAAGTTTGCGCAAACCGTCGAGCCCCTCCATGCCGGGCATGGTATAGTCAAGGATCACCAAATCAAACGGCCCGCGGGCGTTCATCATATCAATGGCATGGGCATAATCTGCGGCGCGGGTGATGGTGATGTCACTGCTCGCCTCAAGGTAGGCCGCGATCGTATCGCGCACCAACTCATGGTCGTCTGCCAGCAGGATCCGCGTCATTCAATATACCTTTACACACACTGTCCGCCCCAGATGATACAATCGCTTCGGGGTGAAAAGCATCTTTGCAAAGCCAGTATCGCCCGTAAAGGGTGAAACAATGCTAAACACGGCAGAGTTCCTATTCCTTTGGATAGGGGGGGATGGACGAACCGAGAATCACAGGCGAAACTAAGCGCTACCAGTCTCGTTAAGCTTGTGTTGCGGATTTTGACCGGATGGTAATACCTCTGATCGACTCTGCTCGCGCGGCATTCAACAGAACAGAAAGACCAATAGGAAACCCTATGCAACAAACTGCTTTAAAAACATTTTTCGGTAAATTTGCGCGGCTTGCCGTGCTGGTTGTTTCGATTTTGGCCTCTTATGCTTTGCCCGCACAGGCGCAAGAGCCACCTTTGCTGCGAATTTATGATTATCGGGATGCTGCTGAACTTCCGCTGCGGCCGGACGCCGCGCAACTTATCCATTCACTCGATATGGAAGGTTTGCGCGCCCTGCCGCAGATGACCTTTACAACCAATACAAATTGGACCGAAGGCCAGCAAGTGTTTGAGGGCGTGCCGCTGAAAGCGATGCTCAAGTGGCTTGATCTGAGCAGTGGTCAGTTGGTTTTGATCGCGCAGAACGATTATCAGGTCCGGTTGTCCATCGCAGAGGCGTTGGAACAAGATGGGCTCTTGGCCTATAAACGCAACGGCGAAACCATGTCTTTACGCGATAAAGGCCCGATATGGTTGGTTTATCCCTATGATCGTGACGCGGTTTACCGCAGCGAAACCATTTATGCGCAAAGTGTTTGGCAATTGGACCGTTTGATGATCTTGCGCTGACGTCAACGCATAGAGCGTGGCTGCGGGCAGACCACGGGTCGCATTCAACGCCGACGTTCGAATGTTATCCTGCGGATAGGTATGGAAGGCCGTAAGAATGAAACTGCGCCGCGCGCGACCCGGGCTTCGCCCCCGCTGGATCCAGATCAGCATGCTCGGGCTACTGGCGTTTTGCTCGTTGGTGCTGCTGATCTTCCTTTCCAATTCAGTGTCGGGAAAACTGCGCGAGCTGGGCAGCGCGCAGACAGACAACGTGCAATGGACCATGAGCCAGGTCGAGGTGGAATACCTTGATTTTCTAACTGCCTTACAACGCGCGCAGGTTCGAGTTATCACAGCGGAAGAGGCGCAGCAGCTCCCCTCACAAACCGATAGCGACGAGAGCGCCGGTTCAAAGGATGTCATCGCTCCGGCACTGGCCGAGCTGCGCAAGCGCTACAACATCTTCTACAGTCGTTTGGAAACCATCAATACGAGCGCGCTATATCGGCCCATTCTTGATTATTCCCGTTTGCGCGAGCGTTTTGATGCTTTGGCGGCCCGCACCTATGCGCTGGTGCCATTGATTGATGGAACGGATGAAGCGCTGGTCGCCGCCCTGCCCGCCATTGTTGCGGCGATTGAACCCTCGCGGCATGACCTGCGGCTGATTTCGACCGAGGGCAACCGCCAAGTCGCCCGGCAGGCCGATCGCACGCGTGAGGATGCCGCGCGGGTGCTGAGCTTGGTCGCTGCGGTCGGGTTATTGCTGGTCGTTGCGGTGCTTTGGTTGTTGTTCGTGTTCTGGCGGCTATACACGCTCAATCGCAAACGTGCTTTGGTCAACCGCGCTATGTTAAGCCGGATCGAAGCGATCATTTCAACGTCGCGGGATGCGATTATTGTCTGCGATCCTTTGGGCGAAATTTCGGACTTCAACCATGCGGCTGAACTGCTGTTCGGGCGCACGCGGGACGAGGCCATTGATCTGCGCCTTGGATCGTTCTTGCGCCATCCGTTGACTCCGATCAGCGGGGAAATTCCCGCTGCAGATTCACAAAGCCGCCCCGTGCGGCCCACCGCCCTGTTGGAGAGCTGTGCGGCGGGCGGTAGCCGCAGCGAACGTTTGCTGGGACGCGACAACACCGGCCGGCATTTTGCCATCGAGTTGACCGTGGACAAGGCCGAGCATGACGGGCGCACGATCCTTGTCTGCTTTGTGCGCAATATCACCCAACGGCTTGCCGCCGAACAGGAGCTGGTCCGGTCACGGGACAAAGCCTTGGCCGGCGAACGCGCCAAAGCGCGTTTCCTCGCCGTGATGAGCCATGAGATGCGCACGCCGCTCAACGGGGTCTTGGGCACTGTCGAGCTTTTGGGCAGTACCGAGCTGAGCCCGCAACAGGCAGAATTTGTCGATGTTCTGCGCAATTCTGGACAAGTTCTGCTAAGCCACATCAACGAGGTGCTCGACATCACCCGTATTGAAAGCGGTCACGTCACCCTTGATGCCGCGCCGTTTGATCTGGATGCACTGCTGCGCGAGATCGCACAAAGCCTGCATTCGATTTCTACGGCCAATGGCAATCGCGTCATCTTGCCCGACGACGAAATTGGTACGGTCCTTGGGGTGCGGACCCGTTTGCGACAGGTGCTGGTCAATTTGGTAAGCAATGCCGCAAAGTTCACCCGCGATGGTGAGATCACCGTTGAGGCCGCTCGGCTGGACGGGGATGTGGTGGAAATTCGGGTCAGTGACACGGGTCCGGGAATTCCCGAACATGCCCTGGCCACAGTGTTCGACGATTTTGTACGCCTCACAGATGGCGGGGCGGATGAAACGGAGGGCACCGGGCTTGGTCTTGGCATCGCACGCACCTTGGTCTCTGCGATGCAAGGAGAGATCGGTGCAGAAAGCGAATTCGGCGAAGGCAGCGTGTTTTGGGTCCGGTTGCCCTTGCCACCTGCGACAAAAGAGAGTGCATCTGAGCCTCCCGTGTCTGCGCCACAGGTGAATGACAGTGGCCATGCCTCCGATTTACCCACCAAAGACCGCAACCCAGTTACGATCACATCGGACATCGGGCGCGATAAATCTGATCGCGGCATCGCTCAGTCACAAAAGAATGACGCCGGCGAAAGCAAACCAAAACCCGAGGCGCGCCCAAACAACCGGCCCGCGCTGGATGTGCTGGTTGTCGAGGACAACAAAACCAACCGGTTCATTGCCCGAGAAATGCTGCGCCGTGACGGGCACCGGGTCACCGAAGCGCATGACGGGGTTGAGGGCGTGGAGGCCGCAGCCGTGCAGGCTTATGATCTGATCTTGATGGATATTTCCATGCCGCGCATGGATGGGGTTGAGGCAACGCGCACCATTCGCGCCTCTGGCGGCGCATCGGCCGACAGCCGGATTATCGCCCTCACCGCCCATGCCCAACCCGAAGATCACGACCGCTATCTCGCCGCCGGAATGCAGGCCGTATTGAACAAACCCCTGCGATGGGCGGTGCTGCGCGATATGCTTTACCCGGTTGAAGCCAATACCGAAGTGGCCGAAGGCACAGAGGGGTCGGACCTGCCGGATCTGGACGCGCAGGTCATGGCAGAGATGCAGCGCGCCTTGCCCGCCGAGACCATTATCCGGCTCACGCAGGAATTCTTTGCCGAGGGCGATACATTTATGGCGGCACTGGACGATCTGGCGCATCTTGCCCCCTCCGAAGCTCGTGCCGCGTTGCACGGATTTGCCGGGTCCTGCGCGACCTTTGGCGGGCGGGCCTTGCATGATGCGCTCGGTCAGGCCGAAACCTGCGCCAGCGGCGGTGCCAATTGGCAGGACCGCAGCGCAGAGGTGTTGCGCCCCCTGCCCGCTCTTTGGCTGCGTCTCAAGGCCGGTCTGGAAAGCGGGTTAAGCAACATGGCGCAAACCGAGGGTGACGAGACGGCGGGCGGTGCCAAGCGGCAAGCCTAGCATCCCAATGTTTCTGCGCTCTTCACACGTGGGTAACCGCAGCCTCGGTTGACGCGATCCGCATGGTATTGTGACGCCCTGCCGCCGAGTCCGACAAAAATAAGGCGGGCTCTCGAAAGAACCCGCCTCTGTGGTGCCGGCTTGGCCGCAGTTTATGAACGCACGGGCTTACTTGAGCGCCTCATCTGTGATTTCAAGCGTATAGGCGCCTTCGGGAGTTTTGGTGATCACCGGATCAGAACCGCCGCCCAGCAATGTTGCCACGGTACGTTCATAATCAGCCGGATCAAGTGCGCCATTCGACCCTGCGGTCAACTTGGCAACCTCGCCCATCATACGTTTTTGATGCTCTTCTGTTTGCGCACCGGTTTCGTCATATTCCAGAACGATATCAGCGGCCTCGTCAGGATTCGCTTCAGCGTATTTCCAACCCTTCATCGAACCGCGCACAAACTTCACCATTTTGGCTTTGAAGGCCGGATCCGCCAGATTTTCTTCGAGCGCGTAAATCCCGTCTTCAAGCGTCGCGACTCCTTGGTCCTCATATTTGAAGGTCACCAATTCATCGGGATCGACCCCCGCATCGAGCACTTGACCATATTCATTATAGGTCATGGTGGAAATGCAATCGGCTTGGCGCTGGATCAATGGATCGACGTTGAAGCCTTGCTTCAAAACGGTGACACCGTCCGCTCCGCCCTCGGTTGAAATGCCTTCCTGGCTCATCCATGACAGAAACGGATATTCATTGCCAAAGAACCATACGCCGATGGTTTTGCCTTTGAAATCCTGTGGACTGGTGATGCCGGTGTCCTTCCAACAGGTCAGCATCAGCCCCGATGTTTTATAAGGCTGCGCGATATTGACCACGGGCAATCCTTTTTCGCGCGCCGCCAATGCCGAGGGCATCCAGTTCAACATCACATCCGCGCCGCCGCCGGCAAGAACCTGTGGCGGAGCAATATCAGGACCGCCGGGCAAAATCGTCACGTCGAGGCCTTCGTCCTCGTAGAAGCCTTTTTCAAGCGCGACATAATACCCGGCGAATTGCGCCTGCGTCACCCACTGCAACTGCAATTTTACCGTGTTATCCGCGTCTGATGCGGCCTGCGCGATTGGCGCGCCGACGAGCCCAAGGGCAAATGCCAAGCTGGCTATGGTCTTCATGTTAGTGCTCCCAGTTTATAATTATGGGGGGATCGTGACACTCAAAGGCCAATGGCTCAACCAAATCTTTACCAGATGGTTCAATGCCGCGATTCGCGCCCATTTCATAAGCGATGGCCAATTATGCAGGCATTACGGTGCTTACGGTAGTGTAAACCTCCATAGAAAAACCTCTCAAGCTGACGTATAGTCAATGCGCCCGCCGGTATTTGGTGGGAATATTTTATATGGAGTAATTACAATGTCTCACACAAACAAACTGACCGCGCTATTGGCGGCAAGCGTCTTTTCCACCGGCGTTATGATGGCACAGGGCGGTCAGGCGGCCGTTCTGGATTTTTCCTCGCTGACTGGGGGCACGAATCCCGGCACAACTTTCGTCATTCCCGATGCCGTTGTGACGGCCGAAGGTGGCGCGCTCTTTAAATATCCAGAATCGGGCCACATATGTTCGATGCCTTATCCGGAATTTAGCTGCGCAGCCGATCTTGAAATTGATTTCACATCGGATGTCACCGACGTCAGTTTCAGCACGGCGGGCTTTAATGTCGGCGACTACGTGGACTTGATGGTGTACGGCATCGGCGATTTACTTGTTGGCAGTGTCGCAATCACGGGCAATGGATTCTATGACCTCACCGGCTTTGGCGTCATCAGCTCGCTTTTCTTTGACGACAGTTCAACCGGCTACGGTTTCGAATACGATCAGATCTCCTATACGTTGGCGCCGGCTGTGCCTTTGCCAGCGGGGCTGCCGTTGTTGCTGACCGGTATTGCTGCTTTTGCAGGGTTGTCGCGCAAGCGCCGCGCAGCATAACCCCGATTGTCACTTTTTATACGACAATGCCGAGCAGTCGCTGCTCGGCATTTTTTTGTGTAATGGCGGGTCAGCCGCGCCGCTGTGACGGATGCCAAAAGGTCACGATGCGTTCGATCACCGCAATACCGCCGTAAAACAGGCTGCCGGCAATGGCGGCGACGACGATCTCGGCCCAAACCATATCAAGCGCCAGTTGCCCGACCGACGTCGAAATCCGAAAGCCCATGCCGACGATCGGCGAGCCGAAAAACTCCGCCACAATGGCACCAATGAGGGCAAGCGTAGAGGCGATTTTAAGCCCGTTGAAGACAAAGGGCATCGCCGCAGGTAGGCGCAGTTTCCATAGTCCCTGCCAATATCCCGCCGCCCATGTTTTCATCTGGTCGCGCTGCATGGCAGAGGTCTCTTGCAACCCTGCCGTGATGTTCACCAACATCGGGAAAAACACCATCACCACCACAACGGCGGCTTTGGATTGCCAATCGAACCCGTACCACATGACCAAAATCGGCGCTGTGCCAACGATCGGCAAGGCGGCGACAAAATTGCCCACGGGCAACAATCCACGGCGCAGGAAATCCGATCGGTCCACGGCAATGGCTGCTACGAATGCGGCAATCACCCCGATGACATATCCAGACAGCGCGCCCTTGACGAAGGTTTGCACAAAATCCGCCCAAAGGATCGGGATGCTGCTTGTTAGCCGCGCGGCGATCACGGACGGAGCCGGTAGGATCACCATCGGCACCTCCATCCCGCGCACGATCATTTCCCACATCGCCAAAAGCGTCAGCCCAAAGATCAAAGGCACCGCCAATTTGGCCCCCTGACTGTCATCGGCGGGGCCGTTGGCGATGCGGATATTCACCCACATCGCGGCGAGCCATAAAATCACGGCTGCAATCACCAGGTTCATTTGCCATACCCCATGCGTTTGAGCGTCACCCGTTCGATCCCGGCGATCACCGCCACCAATCCGGCGGCCAGAATTGCCGTAGCAAATAGCGCGGACCAGATTTGGATCGTTTGGCCATAATAGCTGCCGGTCAATAACCGCGCGCCAAGACCGCGGATCGCGCCCGTGGGCAACTCGCCAACGATGGCGCCCAAAAGGCTGGCGGCGATGCCGACCTTGAGCGAGGTAAACAAATAGGGCACCGAGCTGGGCAATCGCAGGGTCCAGAAACTTTGCGATTTCGACGCCCCCCAAGTGCGCATCTGGTCAAGCTGCATGGCCGAGGGGCTGCGCAGGCCTTTGACCATGCCGACCACCACGGGGAAAAACGAAAGATATGCCGAAATAATCGCCTTGGGGATCAAGCCTTGCACGCCGATGGAATTGAACACCACGATGATCATCGGCGCGATGGCCAGAACAGGGATGGTTTGGCTGGCGATGGCCCATGGCATCACGCTCATATCCATGGCGCGGCTGTGTACGATGCCGACCGCCAAAAGGATGCCGCCGACGGTGCCCATGGCAAAACCAAGCAAGGTCGCCGACAGCGTGATCCAACCATGAAAAACCAGACTGCGTTTCGAGGTGATTTTCTTCTCGACCGTGGTTTGCCACAGTTCAACCGCCACTTGATGCGGTGCAGGCAATCGCGGTTTTTTCAATGCAAAGGTGTCGCGCCATTGAGCGGGATTGGCCAAGGCGAGGCCAATGGCCGACATATCGCGGCGTTCGCGCGCGCCCGGCGTCGACACGGTGGCCCCCGCCCGTTCGGCTTCGGTCAGGGCAGTTTTGATATTCATCGGCACGCAGGCCAAATACCAAATACCAAAGATCACCGCCACCACGGTCAGAACCGGAAAAACATTCCTAATCATAAGCATGCCCCGCGCGCAGTCCTTCGCGCACACGATGCGCAATTTCCAAAAACTCCGGCGTGTCGCGGATATCGAGCGGGCGTTCACGCGGCAGTGGGGATTTGATCACATCGGTGATGCGCCCCGGACGCGGGCTCATCACCACGATATGGGTCGATAGATACACCGCCTCGGGGATCGAATGGGTGACAAAGCCGATGGTCTTGCCGGTGCGGGCCCAAAGTTTGAGGAGCTCTTCGTTCAAATGGTCGCGCACGATCTCGTCGAGCGCACCAAAAGGTTCGTCCATCAAAAGAATATCGGCATCAAAGGCGAGCGCACGGGCGATCGAAGCGCGTTGCTGCATCCCGCCCGAAAGCTGCCAGGGGTATTTGCCGCCAAACCCTTCAAGATCGACCAAGGCCAGCGTCTTTTCCACACGCTCGGCGCGTTCCGCTTTCGAAAACCCCATGATTTCAAGCGGAAGCGAGATATTGCCCGCAATTGTGCGCCATGGATAGAGGCCGGCCGCCTGAAACACATAACCGTAAGCGCGGGCTTTGCGCGCCGCTTCCGGCGACATGCCGTTGACGGTGATGGTGCCACCAGTGGGTTGCTCAAGCGCCGCAATGGTGCGTAAAAACGTCGTCTTGCCGCAGCCTGACGGACCGATGAAGCTGACGAAATCGCCGGCGCCGATATCAAGGTTCACATCGCGCAACGCCTGCACGGGGCTGTCTTTGGTTTGGAACGTCAGGTCCAGCCCTTTGGCGGAGATTACGGGCGATGGGTCAGTCATTGTCATAGAGTCTCAATGCAATAAGAGGAGCGATGAAGAGCGAAAGCGCAGCGGGAAGATAGGGCAGCAAGAGGTTCATCAAACCGCCCATATCCGCGCGCACAAGAAAGTGGGAAAACAACCGGTCCCCGAATAAAACTATCAACGCCAGCGCGCAAAGTCCTGCCGCAACGACCGCCGAACCGATTAAGGTCGCGGCCGCGACGGTGCCGGATCTGGATGCCGACCGATAGAGAAAAAACCATACCGGGCTGGCGACCGCGACGAAGAATGGAGCAAGCAAAAACGACACAAAAACCAGCGCGGCCAATAGAAAGAACATACTTCCCAAACGATCAGAAAAATATAGCCGATCCGCGTCGGTGTGCAGGATCGTGGCAACGTTCCAGATCAAATAACAAACAAGCGTGGCAACACCCGTTGCAACGGTCGTTAACCAAATGAACCCCAGATAGCGCAACCAAAATCCATCCACGGGATCGCCTTGCCTGCCCATCAAATCCCCGCTGGAATGTTCATCGGATCGCGTGTGATGCTGCGCGGCGAGTTCAGCGCTTTCCAGTGCGACAAGGCTTTGGCTGCCGAGGAAAACGGGGGGCGCGGTACGAAACGGCCGCGGCCCGGTTGCGGTTGGCTGTTTTGGCCCCATGCCCAGATGACTTCGCCGCGCGACAGGGTATAGCGGCTTTGCGCTTTAACCTCGAAACCGTCAAACACGTTATAATCAAGGATCGAATGGTGGTTCGAGGCGCTGATGGTTTTGGTGATTTTGGGATCCCACACAACAATATCGGCATCCGCCCCTTCAACGATCGCGCCCTTTTTGGGGTAGATGTTGAGGATTTTGGCCACATTGGAGGAGGTCGCAGCGACGAATTCGGAGGGCGTCAACCGGCCGGTTTCGACACCTTCGGTCCACAAAACGGCAAGACGTTCTTCCACCCCGTTCGAGCCATTGGGAATCTTGGTGAAATCATCGACGCCCAACCGCTTTTGTTCGGTGCTGAACGCGGCGTGATCGGTGGCAACAACCTGCAACGACCCCGATTGGAGACCGGCCCAAAGGCTGGCTTGGTGGTCCTTATTGCGGAACGGCGGCGACATGACGCGGCGGGCGGCATGGTCCCAATCTTTGTTGAAATATTCGCTCTCGTCGAGGGTGAGGAATTGAATGAGCGGTTCGCCATAAATCCGCATGCCCTTTTGACGTGCGCGGCGGATCGCCTCATGCGACTGCTCGCAGGACACATGCACAATATAAAGCGGCGTTCCGGCGGCATCGGCGATGGTGATGGCACGGTTGGCGGCCTCGCCCTCAAATTCCGGCGGACGCGAATAAGCATGCGCCTCGGGTCCGGTCATCCCATCGGCGAGAAGCTTTTTCTGCATCAAATCAACAAGATCGCCGTTCTCAGCATGGACCATCGGCAGAGCGCCAAGCTCGCGGCAGCGTTGGAAAGAGGCGAACATTTCGTCATCCTCGACCATCAGCGCGCCCTTATAGGCCATGAAGTGTTTGAACGAATTGACGCCCATATCGACCGCAACTTTCATCTCGTCAAAGATGTTCTCGTTCCAACCGGTGATCGCCATGTGATAGCCGATATCGGCGCAAATCTGCGGGGCGCTTTTGCGGTGCCATTCGTTGATGGCGTTCTTGATCGACCCGTCTTCGCCGGGCAGGCAAAAATCGATCAACATCGTGGTGCCGCCCGCCGCCGCCGCCCATGTCCCGGTTTCGAAGGTTTCGGCCGCCGTGGTGCCCATGAAGGGCATTTCGAGATGGGTATGCGGATCGATCCCGCCGGGGATGACATAGGCCCCCTCGGCGTCGATATATTCATCGCCCTTCAGGTCGGCGCCGACCTGTGTGATGGTCTCGCCCTCGATCAATACGTCGGCTTTCCATTCACGGTCTGCCGTTACCACGGTACCGCCTTTGATCACTTTGCTCATTTTGTATCTCCCGTCACATCAGGTTCTATTTTATTCACAGTGGGCTGCGAGGCAATCCTCATGCTGTGATCTTTGCGGTTTCGACCACCGCATGCAGCAAAACATCGGTTCCCGCTGCGGCCCAATCTTTGGAAATCTCTTCGGCTTCATTGTGGCTCAGCCCATCAACACAGGGGCACATCACCATCGCCGCAGGGGCGACCTGGTTGATCCAACAGGCATCATGCCCGGCGCCGGAAATAATGTCACGGTGGCTATATCCCAACCGGTTCGCCGCATCGCGCAGCGCACCAACGCAGCCCGCGTCAAATTCCACCGGATCAAAGCCGCCGGTTTTCTCGATCTCCAACCCAAGCCCCATCTCGTCGCAAATCGCCTGCGCGCCTTTGGCCAATCGGGCTTCCATATCCTGGATCACCGCCAGATTGGGCGAACGGAAATCAACCGTGAAGACAACCTTGCCGGGGATCACGTTGCGCGAATTGGGAAAGACATCAATATGCCCTGCCGCACCAACCGCGTCGGGGGCGTGGGACCATGCAATTTCGTCCACCAGTTGCAAAATTTTCGCCATGCCCAATCCGGCGTTCTTGCGCATTGGCATCGGGGTGGAGCCGGTGTGGCTGTCTTTGCCGGTCACGGTCAGTTGGGTCCAACTTAACCCCTGCCCATGCGTGACAATGCCGATCTCTTTGCCCTCGGCTTCCAAAATCGGGCCTTGCTCAATGTGCAATTCGAACAGGGCATGCATTTTGCGCGCGCCAACGGGTTCCTCGCCCTGCCATCCGATGCGGTTCAATTCGTCGCCGAATGTTTTGCCCTCGGCATCGGTGCGCGATTTCGCCCAATCCTCGGTATGCACGCCGGCAAACACCCCCGAGGACAACATCGCAGGCGCAAAGCGCGTGCCCTCTTCATTGGTCCAATTGACCACAACGATGGGGTGTTTGGTTTTCACGTTCAAATCATTCAATGTGCGCACCACTTCTAGTCCGCCCAATACGCCCAATACGCCATCGTATTTCCCGCCCGTGGGCTGTGTATCCAGATGGCTACCGACATAGACCGGCAAGGCGTCCGGATCGGTTCCGGCCCGCATGGCAAACATATTGCCCATGGTATCAAGGCCCATTTCGCATCCCGCCGCTTCGCACCAACGTTGAAACAGGCTACGGCCTTCACCATCCTCATCGGTCAATGTCTGGCGATTGTTGCCGCCCGCCACACCGGGGCCGATTTTGGCCATCTCCATCAAGCTGTCCCACAAACGGTCGGCATTGATTTTCATATTGGCGGTCGGGGCTGGCATGGCTGTGTCCTTTTGGCTGTGCTATCGGTCTGCGCGGCGGCGTCTTTTCCGCCCGTCTGGTTGAGTGTTCACCATTCTGTTTGACAGTTCAACATTTGACCAGTTGGTAAAAGTGAGGCTATCCGATCCCCCGGATCAGTCAAGCATCCCGCCCAACAAAGTCGCAACTCCCGATTTCATCTGTCGATATGCCGCACAGAATGATTGAAAATTAATCACTCTGGACAAGCTGCGTCGCAGCATTGCAACCTGAACCTGAATGCCCCAATACAGACAAGACAATGACCAAAGCCCAGCCCCAAACCCGCATCCAGAAAAAGAACACCCGCGCCATCCTCGAAGCGGCGCTTGAGGTGTTTTCCGCCAATGGATATCGCGGGGCCACGGTGGACATGATTGCGACCAAGGCAGGGCTGTCAAAACCCAACCTGCTTTACTATTTCGGGTCCAAAGAGGCAATGTATACCGCCCTTCTCGAAGAGCTTTTGGACGCATGGCTTGATCCGCTTCGGGCGCTGGATGCACAGGGCGAGCCTTTGCCGGAACTTTTGGCCTATGTGAACCGCAAGCTGGATCTGGCGCGCGATTTTCCACGCGAATCGCGGCTCTTTGCCAATGAGATCATTCATGGCGCGCCGCGGATATTGGCGGTGCTCAAAAGCGATCTCAAGGTTTTGGTCGATGAGAAAGCCGCCGTCATCGCGCATTGGAGTGCCCAAGGCCGGATCGAATGCCTCGACCCGCATCATTTGATTTTTTCGATCTGGTCGATGACACAACATTACGCCGATTTTGACGTGCAGGTGCATGCGATTTTGGGCGCGGATCATGACCCCTACCCCGATGCGCGGCAGTATCTTGAGACGCTTTTTACCCGCATTTTGCGCAAAAATTAACGCGAGGAGCGACCGTTGGACACCGCGCATCAGGGCAACGCCACGGTTTCTAACAGGCAGGGCCAATCGCTGTGGCCTGAGCGTGGACATGGCCGGTTAAACTCATTGCCCCTGCCCCAAAATCCATCCGTTGCGCCGCCGTCGCAATTGCACCGCATCTGGGTTTCCGTTAGGATAAGGCATCAGAACGCCGGGTCCACGGCGCTGATCACCTGAAAGCAATATAAAACATGACACTTTTGACGTTCGCTCCTCTGGAGCAGCCGTTGAAATGGTCCGCTTTTGTCTTGGGCTTTTGCAGCACGATTTGCGTGGTGCAGGGTTGGCAATTGGCGGCCATGATCTTTAGCCTGCCGTTTTGTTTGATCTGGATCTACTGCGGATGGCTACGTAACGAGCCGCAATTGAAATATCTCAACGTGATGTTTAGCGCGCTCTATATCTACGGCATTGCGCGGTATTTCATTGTGACGTGACCGAATACGCAAACGGGCCGTGCGGAGGTCATCCGCACGGCCCACTCGGGCAATCCGCTTGCAATGCGCTTTATTCGGCTGCGACCGCTCCGGGGTTGTTCGGATGCGTGGTCCAGTTGGCGTAATCCTTGACCGTCTCTCCGGTGCGCGGATCGATGCTGCCTTTGGCCATCTCTTCCATCGTGATACATCCCTCAATCGGGCAAACATTAACGCAGAGGTTACAGGCGACGCATTCGTCGTCCATCACCGTGAACACCCGATCTTCGCTCATCTCGATGGCTTGATGCGACGTGTCTTCGCAGGCCGCATAGCAGCGCCCGCAAGAGATGCAGGCATCTTGGTCAATCACCGCCTTGGTGACGTAATTGAGGTTCAAATGCTGCCAATCCGTAACATTCGGCACCGCCATGCCGATGAAATCAGATGTCGATGTGTGCCCTTTCTCGTCCATCCACTCTGACAGGCCCGAGATCATTTCCTGCACGACTTTGAACCCGTATGTCATCGCGGCGGTGCAAACCTGCACATTGCCCGCGCCAAGCGCCATGAATTCCGCCGCATCGCGCCATGTGGTCACGCCGCCAATGCCGCTGATCGGTTTGCGGTAGGTTTCCGGATCGCGCGCGATTTCCGCCACCATATTCATCGCAATCGGTTTGACCGCAGGGCCGCAATATCCGCCATGGGTGCCTTTGCCGTCGATCATCGGTTCAGGCGACATAGCATCCAGATCGACCGAGGTGATCGAATTGATCGTGTTGATCAAGCTGACCGCATCGGCCCCGCCTGCAAACGCCGCGCGGGCCGGATTGCGAATGTCCGATATATTCGGCGTCAGCTTCACAATCACCGGTTTTGAATAATATTGCTTGCACCAACGGGTGACCATTTCGATGTATTCCGGCACTTGCCCCACGGCCGATCCCATGCCGCGTTCGGCCATGCCGTGCGGGCAGCCAAAGTTCAATTCGATCCCGTCCGCACCCGTGGCTTCGACCAGGGGCAAGATGGCTTTCCAACTTTCTTCATCGCAAGGCACCATAATCGATACAATGATCGCGCGGTCGGGGTAATCGGCTTTGACGCGGGTGATCTCATCAAGGTTGGTTTGCAGCGGCCTGTCGGTGATCAACTCGATGTTGTTGAGGCCCAGCAAGCGCCGGTCCGCCCCGTAGATCGCGCCATAGCGCGGGCCGTTGACATTGACCACGGGCGGGCCTTCGGCGCCAAGGGTTTTCCACACCACGCCGCCCCATCCGGCCTCGAAGGCGCGGCGGACGTTGTATTCTTTATCCGTCGGCGGCGCAGAGGCCAGCCAGAACGGATTGGGGCTTTTGATGCCAAGAAATTCAGTTGTCAGATCGGCCATGGTTCATGCCTCCTTGGTCAAAAATGCGTGGATGTCTTCGGCGGCGTCGCGGCCTTCGGCAACGGCGGTGACGGTCAAATCATCCCCCCCCGAGGCGCAATCGCCCCCGGCCCATAGGCCGTCGGTGCCAGTGCGGCCCGCGCCGGTGACGGTAATCTTGCCGCGCGCGACCGAGAGGCCCGCAGGCGCGCCGATCAAGGTTTGACCGATGGCGCTGAACACTTGATCCGCAGGCAGGATCAGGCTTTCGCCGGTGCCGGTCAAAGCGCCGTCTTCCACGGCGGTATATTCAAACTCCACCTCGCGCAGGCGTCCGCCATTGCCAATCAACGCCGTGGGTTTGACGTATTCAAGGATCTGCACGCCCTTGGCCGCGGCAAGGCTTTGCTCGAACTCGGAGGCGGGCATCGCATCGCGTCCGCGCCGGTAGGCCAAAATGACGCTTTGCGCCCCAAGCAATTTGGCCTGCACGGCGGCATCCACTGCGGTCATGCCGCCGCCGATCACCACGACATTGCGCCCGATGGGCAGCGTCGACAGATCGCCCGACTGGCGCAGATCCGCGATGAAATCCACCGCATTGGTGGCCAATTCCTCGCCCGGAATACCAAGCGCATTCACCCCGCCAAGGCCGATGCCGAGAAACACCGCATCATGCGCGGCGCGCAGGGTCTCAAGGTCAAGTCCGCCGCCCAATCGCGCGCCGGTTTTCAACGTGATCCCGCCAATACCCAAAAGCCAATCGACCTCGCGGGCGGCGAAATCATCGGTGGATTTATAGGCCGCGATGCCAAATTCATTTAGCCCGCCGGCTTTGCCCCGTGCGTCATAAAGCGTCACTGCATGGCCATGCATCGCCAAACGGTGCGCGGCGGCCAAACCGGCCGGCCCCGCCCCGATCACCGCGACGCTTTTGCCGGTTGGCGCGGCGCGGGTGAAGGGATGCGGCGCATCCAATACCGCGTCAGTGGCGAACCGTTGCAGGCGGCCGATTTCCACCGGCTGCCCCTCGGCTTCCATTCGCACGCAGGCCTCTTCACAGAGCGTCTCGGTCGGGCAAACGCGGGCGCACATGCCGCCCAGAATATTGGCCTCCAGAATGGTGCGCGCGGCGGATGCCTCGGTGCCGGTGGCAATTTGCCGGATGAACAACGGGACATCAATCGAGGTCGGGCATGCGGTCATGCAAGGCGCGTCATGGCAAAAATAGCAACGATCCGCTGCGACCTGTGCTTCATGCTTGTCAAATGCGGGGTGCAGATCCTCAAACCCTTCGGCCAGATCTTGCGGCGCAAGCCGTGCGGGCGCGAGTCCGGGGGTCATCACCCTATTGCGGGCGGATGCGGTGGTCTGTCCTGTTTGAGTCATGCTGGCTCCTATGGCTGGCGTTTATCTGGCGTACGGGCGTTCCGGCGCGTTGGTAAACTGTGCCACAGGTCATTTTTTTATCAAATGGTAAATTTTGAAAGGATCAACTAATTACGCGTGACAAAATCGATATGGCGCGCCCGGGGCGCGCCATATCATGATTTCGTGATGGAAATCAATGTTCTAAGGATGAGGCTCTGTCTGCCTATATTTTTTGCATCACACCCGCCACAGGCGCGAAGCCGCCGGCCTATTTGGCGTTCGGACGGACCCGTGCGGCCGTTTTATTGGCAAAGGCTTCGAGCCGCCCACGCGATGCCGGCTGTGTATTGACGATCCCTGCCACCACGGATTCGGCATAGGACGCATCCAAAGCGGACATATTTCCGATGTGCGAAATCGCCGAACAGATGGCAAAATTCGACAAAGGCGGGTTTTGCACCGCCGCGCGGGCCAACTCCATGGCTTTGGCTTCGCTGTCCTCAACGAGATACTGGCACAGGCCCACATTCACGGCCTCGTCGCCTTGATACACACGGCCGGACAGCATCATATCAACCATACGCGCCTTGCCGACCAATCCGGCCACACGAATGGTCGCACCGCCGCCGGTGAACAATCCGCGCTGCCCCTCGGGCAAGGCGAAATAGGTGCTGTTGTCGGCCACTCGGATATGCACCGAAGAGGCCAATTCCAACCCGCCGCCGACAACCGCGCCCTTGAGCGCCGCAATCACCGGAATGCCGCTGTATTCGATTTTGTTAAAGGCCTCGTGCCAGCGCAGACAGACATGCATGAAATCGGCGGGGCTACGGTCCTCTTCGAAATGTTCGACCAGATCCAGACCGGCGCAAAAATGATCGCCCTGCGCCAAAAGCACCACAGCGCGGGTGCCAAGTTTTGGCAATTCGACAAACAGCGCGATCAATTCTTCGATCGTCTGCGCATCCAACGCATTGCGTTTTGCCGGACGGGCGAGCGTGACACGGGCAATGCCGTCCTCTTCCATCTCGACGTTGATATTTTCTAGGCTACGGCTCTGGATCGTGAACATGCTCTCTCCCTCATGCTTCATGCGCGATCTCGTTTGAACCACAGAGCGACCGCAGAGGGAAGAGCATGGATGGCTTTGGCGGTTTTCACGGTGGTGGCGTGCGCCGGGCGAGAAAAGACAGGTGACCGCGCAACCGAAACGATCAAAGATGCGCGGCGCAACACAGACATGCCGGCCGTCCGGGTCTTACATTTCTGGGGGTCTGGCGGAGCGACAGGGATTCGAACCCTGGAGACGGTCTCCCGCCTACACACTTTCCAGGCGTGCGCCTTCGACCACTCGGCCACCGCTCCGGTGGGCGGTGTGTAGCCTCTTTTTGCGGACCTGCGCAAGGGCGAATATCGCGTTTTTTTAGAGGGATGCGCGCGGCGCAAACCGCCCGAGCCAACCGGCGGGATTGCCCGTGCCGGAAGGCGGGATTAACTGTCCAGATGCAGGTAAACCCGGCGGTTTTGCGCCCCCTTCTTCTCGATCTTGCCAAGGCGCAACCGGCCGATCTCTCCCAAGCGCGCAACATGGGTGCCGCCGCAGGGTTGCACATCGATCTGGCTCTCGCCCGAACCGATACGGATCAACCGCACCTGCCCCGCGCCCATCGGCGGCATCACCGACATGGTTTTGACCAAGGCGGGATTGGCACGCAGTTCCTCATCGCTGATCCAATCCTCGGTGACCGGAAGATCCTCCTCGACCAAGACATTCAACGCCTCTTCGATGGCTTCTCGGTTGGCGGGGGCCTCGGGCATGTCAAAATCGAGCCGCCCCTTTTCGGCGGAAATTTGTCCACCGGAGATGGGCAAAGCGATCACCACCGACAAAAGATGCAAGGCCGTATGCACCCGCATGTGCCGGTGACGGCGGTCCCAATCAAGCGCCTGCACCAAAGACGTGCCAACCGGCGGAAGCGCTGCGGGCTCAGAGGGCACCAATACGATCGACCTGTCCGCGCCTTTGACTGCCGTGGCGATCCCGATAGAAGACGGGCCGCTGGCGCCCTGCCAATAGAGCGTGCCACTGTCCCCCGGTTGGCCGCCGCCTGTCGGATAAAACAGGCTGGCGTCAACCACGATTCCGCCCTCGTCGGTGTGGCCGGTTACGATGGTTTCGGCCTCGCGCATATAGGGGTCGTGACGAAACAGCAGGTCGGTCATATGTCATCTCCATCATCGGGGGCATCCGTCGCACTGTCGTCGGTATCCGCCTCGCCGCGCAACAAAGGATTGATTGTGCCTGATGGCGCAGTCTCCTCCGGTGCGGTGGAGCTGGCTGCGGAGGGGGGCACCGTATCTGTTGCGGTGGTGTTGGTTGTCGGTGCTTGCGGTTGCGAGGGTTGCAGGGCATCGGGATTTCGCAACCAGACATCGCGCTGTGCGAAAGGAATTTCGATTTCCTCTTCGGCAAAACGCGCGGCAATCGCATGGTTCAATTCCGACAACACCGCCAATTTCCACGTCACATCCCGCAAGATACAACGCACTTCGAAATCGAGGCTGTCAGCCCCGAATCCCACAAACAGAACCTGCGGTTCGGGGTTGGCCAAAACCATCGGGTGCACGCCTGCAAGCTCTTTCAATATGGTTTCAACGCGCCGCGTATCCGTACCATAGGCCACACCAACAGGTGCAATCACCCGCCCGACCGTATTGCCGCGCGTGTAGTTGGTTACCGTACCCGAGACCAGATCGGCGTTCGGCACGATCACATCGGTCCGGTCAAATGTCTCGATCCGTGTGGCCCGCACGGAAATATCGCGCACGATGCCCTGCTGTCCTCCGACCTCAATCCAATCGCCTTCGGAAATCGGACGTTCCGCCAACAAAATAATGCCGGAGACAAAATTCGACACCATGGTTTGTAACCCGAACCCGATCCCGACCGAAAGCGCACCGGCGACGATGGCAAGGCTCGACAAATCGATACCGGCGCTGGTGATGGCGATGACGGCGGCAAGGAAAATCCCAAGATATCCAACCCCTGCGACCATGGCATTGCGGCCACCCACGTCGAGTTTGGTTTTTGGCAAAACCGTCGTTTTCAACGTGCTTTGCAGGCCTCGAGTCAACCCGTAGCCAACGGCGAACACCACGGCAAAGGTCAAGAAATCCGACGGTGAGATCCGGCTATTGCCGATGGTGAACCCTTCGGTGAACCGTGTCCATATCTCGGTCAGATCGGTCCAGCGCGCGCCCCAAATCAACCCGAACACCGGCAAGGAAAGGATAAACAGCATCGCGGCGGAAAGCACCGGCACCAGACCGTCGCGCCCGCTTTCGCGGTTGCCGGTGAGCAAAACATAGGTTTCGAACAACATCCTTTGCAGGATCGCCAGAAAGGCAAATACCTGAAGCGACAAGAGCGCCGGAAATATCATCGCTTCGCTGACACGGGCATAGCCGATCATCGCGGCGACGATGCCCAAGGCTGCAATCACGACCAATACGCGCCGGATCAAAACGGTCACCCGGCTTTGGTAACCGGCGGTGGTTTCATCCGTGTCCTCTGTTTCGGTGTCCTCTGGCGGCCGGCGCAGAATACGCGCGAAGCGCATCAACAGCACACCCCCGGCAATCACCAGACCCAAGGTCAAAACCCCGCGCGTGCCCGCTTGCAAATCGAAGGTCTCGGCGAATTGGCGCACCAATTCCCACAGCCCCAAGACCAGCCCCGTCAGGCCCGCATAAAGCCGGCCGCTGCGGCGGCGTTCATAAGGCACGCCCAACGGCGGATCGACTTTCTCATTGCGCGGAAACATGCGCGCGCCAAGCCAAAGCGCAGCGAAAAAGGCAAATCCCGCGACCGGAACCGCGCCGAGGATCTGATCGCCTTTACGTCCGATCAATCCGGTCAGCATGGCCGCTTCGGTCAGGGCCGCAAGCCCGATAAGCGGGAGCAACACTTGCCCCAAGGACAGAGCAAATCCGGTCAACCACCGCGCCGCCGTGGCCCCGCCCACTTGCACCCGCGTCGCCGCCGCTTCCGTCCAAATCCGGCCCCGCAGCATCAGCAATAGCCCCAGCAGCCCCAACACCACAATCACCGGCGCATTCGCCCGCAGCTTGGCGCGCTGAGGGGCGCTGGCCCAATTCTCTTCGGTCTCCGCCCGCAGTTCCGTCAAGCCGCTCCATATTGCTGTGGCGGTCTCGGGCCAACGCGCGGGGTTCAGGGGGCTGGGTTCGAGTTGCAAAAGCGCGCGGGTTTGCCGGTCGCGGATCAATTGATCAATACCGCGAATGATCCCGTCGGCGCGGCTATAGGCGAGGTTGGCCGCAGTGATCGGCGCTTCCAATTTCGCCAGCCGCTCTTTGAGGGCTTTGCGCTGCGCTGCGATGTCGCTGGGTTCCTCTTCGCCCTCCGCAGGCGCGGGGCCAAGCGCCGCGATCTGGTCACGCACGGTTTGCAAGGCATTGCTGCCGCCGGATTGCGCCTCGGAGAACCGTGTGCGCCATGCGACGATCTCGGCCCGCAGTTGGTCCAATTCTTCGATATTGGCGTTGTCGGCTTCGATCACCTCATCGGCAGCATCGGCGCGCTTTTCCCAGGCGTCGTAGTCAATTTCGCTGGCGGTGTCCTGCGCCAGTGCCATGCCCGATCCAACCGGCATAAAACCCGAAAGGCCCGCATGAAGCGGGCCGATCAAAAGCATAAAACAGGCAAGGCCTAGAATGGAAAACCGGCGGTGCATCAAAAGGCTCACGAAGTAAAGACGCCGGGGATAGAGCGCGGCGCATGGCTGAGCCAGCCCGGCACCGGCAAGCCTTTTTCGGCGAGAAATTCAGGATTGAACAGCTTGGATTGATAGCGTGTGCCATAGTCGCACAGAATGGTCACGATGGTATGCCCGGGCCCCAGATCACGCGCCAAACGGATCGCGCCGGCGACATTGATACCCGAGGACCCCCCAAGGCAAAGCCCTTCATGCTGCAACAGGTCAAACACCACCGGAAGCGCTTCTTCGTCGGGAACCTGATAGGTGAAATCGGGGGTGAATCCTTCGAGGTTGGCAGTGATCCGGCCTTGCCCGATGCCTTCGGTGATTGAGCTGCCGGAGGAGGCAAATTCGCCAGTTGTGTAATAGCTATAGAGGGCCGCCCCCATCGGATCGGCCAAAGCAATTTTCACGCCATGCGGTTGCAGCGCCATGCCGACACCGGCCAGGGTGCCACCCGACCCGACCGCCGCGACAAAACCGTCCACCTTACCGCCGGTTTGCTCCCAAATCTCGGGGCCGGTGCCTTCGATATGGGCTTGGCGGTTGGCGACATTGTCGAATTGGTTGGCCCAGATCGCACCATTGGCTTCGGTTTTCGCCAATTTCTCGGCCAGCCGCTGCGAATAGCGCACATAGTTGTTGGGGTTGGAATAGGGGGCGGCGGGCACTTGGACCAATTCCGCACCGGCCAATTCCAACATGTCCTTTTTTTCCTGAGACTGGGTCTCGGGGATGACGATCACGGTTTTGAACCCCATCGAGGCCCCGACCAACGCAAGGCCGATACCGGTGTTGCCCGCCGTGCCTTCGACAATTGTGCCGCCCGGTTTGAGAACCCCGCGCGCGATCGCATCCTGAATGATATAGAGCGCCGCGCGATCTTTAACCGATTGACCCGGATTGAGAAATTCAGCCTTACCCAAAATCGTGCAACCGGTCGCTTCGGAGGCCGCGCGCAGTTTGATCAACGGGGTGTTGCCAACCGCAGTGGCCAGATCATTTGCATAGTTCATGGGCGGATGCTCCTTGTCATACTTCGGGTCTTTTGCCGTGCCGCGTGATTTGGGCCGCGCAATAAATTCATGCCTCAAGATGTATGCCCCCTTGGGGGCGAACTCAAGCGAACTTCACAAGCCTGCACGCAATCGAGGACGCGCCGCCGCCAGCCAGAGCAGCATCAGGATCAGCGGCCCGTTATTGGCCTCGCCAGAGGACACAAGATCCATGGCAGCGTCAAAGGACAGAACATGGGTCCGAATGTCCTCGTGCTCCTCGGCAAGCCCGCCCTGCCCTTTGGCCAGATCGGGCAAATCGCAGAGGCCCAGAAACAGATGGAAAAATTCGGTCGAGCAACCGGGGCTGGGATAATGCGCGCTGATTTTCTCGATTGCGGTGAGGGTCAGCCCCGCCTCTTCCACCGCTTCGCGCCGTGCGGCGGCTTCGGGTGTTTCGCCGCCATCAATGCGCCCCGCGACCGGTTCCAATTGGAACGGTTTGGGATCGCCGCGCCCGTATGGGCCCATGCGAAATTGTTCGACCAAAAGCACGCGGTCGCGGAGCGGATCATAGGGCAACAGGATCGCCGCATCGCCCACCACGAAGACCTCCCGTTCGAGCAGCTCACTGTGACTGCCGTCAAACTTTGGCAGTTGCAAGCGATGGGTTTGATGCAAAAAGAATCCGGCATGGCTGGTCTCTTCGGCGTTGCGGATCACTGCCTCTGCGCCGGTATCGCTGCGCAAATGGGTTGGTGCGGGGGTTTGGGCCAACAGACGCGCGGCGGCGCGGGTGCGGATCATGCCAAAACGTGCCGCCAGTGTTTGGGCGGTGATCTGCCCGAAATAGCTCATGGCTTCGCCCGCCGCGCGCATCGCAAGTTCGGCGTGGCTCTTGCGCCATGTCTCCAATGACCATGGCCGCGCATGCGGCAGCTGCTCTTGCTCTTCAAGGCTTTGATCGGGAAAATAGACTTGTGCGGGCTGGGTCACGCGGCCCTGTGCTGCGGCACGTCCGGTTTCAACCATCGCGCCGCGCAGGGCATAGCCAAAGCCACGCTCATAAAAATCCATCCGCGCCAGATGATCGCTGCCCATCCCTTGCAGCAACAGACCCGCCGCCTCTGCGCCCTTTTCTGCGCAAATCACCGGATAGCTGCCGTCATCCGGCGCGTCATAAGTGCGGTGGCCGGGCAAGAGCGCCGGTGTGATCCGGATCACGGCATCCAGATGCGCAGGCTCGACGCCCAAAACACAGGCCAACAGCGGGCGGTGACAGAGGGTTCCATAGACAAAGATATCGGCCATATTGACTCCGGTCATAGGCATAGATGCGTCGGCAGGGCCGAGGGATGGGTCGGTAAGGCTGCGGCAGTTGTGCTGCGTCCTGCTCTCCGGCCGACCGCGCGTGAACGCGGGCAGACCACCGGCGGCGTGACTTGGGGGAAAGGGTCAGTTGGCTCGCGCCGCCACAGCTTCCGTCAGCAATCCGGTCAAAATCGCCCCCGCAGCAAGGGTGCCGATGACCAAAGGATCAACCATGATCAACGCATATTCAATCGCGATTTGAAACATATTGGTGATTGCTTCCATCGCCCCGTCGAACCGGCGGCGCATGGCAAGGCGCAACATTTCATAACCCGCATGGATGAAAATCGACCAGAGCACCATCATGAAGACGCCGGTGACCCCGTTGCCAATCGCATCGGCACGCCCGCGCCCTGCCCGCGTGCCAAGGATCAACCATCCAGCCACCAAACCGACACCGGCGTTGATAAAATTAAACCACCCGAAATTGCTGCGGTCCGGCAGCAACATGCGCACTTCATCGGATACGATCCACGCGAGGGCCGCCAAACAAAGGGCAGCCACCAGCTTCGCCCCTGTCGGCATACTGGCGGAATGGGTCGGGATCATCCTTGGCTCGGCCTCGTGATTGTTATCTGTGTTACATCACAGTTTCCCCCCTCGAAGGCCCCGGCGCAAGAGGTAAGATAGAAATTCCACATGCGCTTGAAACGCGCATCAAATCCCAACGCGGCAATCTCGTCCCAACGGGCGTTGAACGTCTCGAACCAGCGCCGCAGGGTCAGGCTATAGCTGCGGCCAAATTCGATCGATTTGGTGCACTCGAGCCCGGCGCGGGCAATTTCGGCGCGCAGGGCCTTCGGGCTCGGCAACATCCCACCGGGGAAGATATATTTTTGAATGAAATCAACGTTTTTCCGGTATGTTTCAAACCGCGCATCCTGCACGGTGATGACTTGTAATGTGGCTTTTGATCCGGGGGCGAGACACCGTTTTACGGTGTCGAAATAGACCGGCCAATATTGCTCGCCCACGGCCTCGAACATTTCGATAGACGCGATGCCGTCATAAGTGGCTTTTTCGTCACGATAGTCTTGCAATTTGAAGTCGACCAGATGCGAAAGGCCGGCTTTTTCAATGCGTTCGCGGGCAAAATTCAATTGCTCGACACTCAAGGTCAGACCCGTCACCCGTATGCCGCGTTCCTTGGCGGCATATTCCGCGAAACCGCCCCAACCGCAGCCGATTTCAAGCAAATGATCGCCGGCCTTGGCGCCGATCTGATCCACCATCGAGGCATATTTGGCGATCTGCGCGGCCTCAAGGCTTTCCTGCCCTGTCTCGAACAGGGCGCTGGAATAGGTCATCGTATCGTCGAGCCAGATCCCGTAAAAATCATTGCCCAAATCGTAATGAGCGGCGATGTTTTTCTTGGCCTGATCCTTTGTGTTGCGGTTCATCCAATGGCGCATTCGCTCATAGCTGCGCACGAAAAACATACCGGGAAACCCGTCATATAGTTCATCATTCTCGGTGTGCAGAAGATCAAGAAACGCCTGCAAATCGGGGCTCGACCACCATTCATCAAGGTAAGCCTCGCAAAACCCCAAATCACCCTCTCGGACCAATCGCGCAAAGGTGTCGGGGTTGTGGATCTGAACCTCGGCGACCGGACCGGGGTTTTGTCCCTGCGCGCGAAAGACCCGCCCATCGGGAAGTCGAAAATCCAGCCGTCCATTGGGTATACGGGCGGCCACCTCGAACACACGGGCAAAATAGCGTGGCAAATCACGTTGGCCGTCGGTGGTGGTGAATATCATTGGTTTTCCTCTTTGCGCCTTTGGTCTGCGCCCCATGAGTCGAAGGGTATGCGGCACAGGCATGATCGGGCAAGGTTTTGTTACGGGTTTGGTTCGGGGGCTATTTTAACCGGTTCAAAAGTCGCGATTTTCATAGATTTCAAGCGCACGCGCACGACCTTCTGCCAAGGACAAAAGCGGATCAGGGTAGCGATCATCGGGGGACAACCCCCATGATTTTGGCACCGCGTCAAAATAGGAAAGCGCGGTTTTCAAGGCCTGCGCGCGCCCCTCGGCAATCCATGTATCGCGATAACGGCCATCACGGTCGAATTTGGCCGCCTGCGTGTCGGGGTTGAAAACACGGAAATAGGGCGCGGCGTCCGGCCCTGATCCGGCCACCCATTGCCACCCCATTGCGTTCGATGCGATGTCCCAATCGCTTAAGCAGTCTTCGAACCATGCCTGCCCGACACGCCAATCCACCAACAAATGTTTGGTCAGATAAGAGGCCGCGATCATCCGTGCGCGATTGTGCATTTTGCCGGTCACATACATTTGCCGCATGGCCGCATCGACAAATTCGACACCGGTGCGCCCTTGGGTCCACCGCTGAACCTCTTCGGGGGCTTCTTCGGCGCTGCGCCAACCAAATCTCTCCCATCCGGCACGCCAGTTCTTCTCCAAAATATGCGGGGTGTGATGCATCAGGTGATAAGCAAATTCACGCCAAACCAACTCTTTGAGGAAATGTTCGGCGCCGGCCGCGCCACTTTGCGCCGCCTGCCGCGCTGCGTGCCAACATTGGTGCGGACTGATCTCTCCATAAGTCAGAGGTTCGGACAGCATTGAGGTGGCATCGTCTGCGGCGAAATCCCGGCGCTCTTTATACGCGCTGACCTTTTGCGCGATGAATGTGTGCAGCCGCGCCTGTGCCGCCGCCTCGCCGATGCGCGCGTGCTGCGCCATCACCGCAGCGCCGCGCTGCATCGACGCGCCCATGTCCCAGTCGCCCAAAGCGTCGCTTTGCGGCCATGAGGACGGTGCGTGGATATGATCCGGTTTATCTAAGGGCGTTTCGACCGGAAGATCTTTGACGGCGCGCCAGAACGGGGAATAGACTTTGTAATACCCCCCTTGTTGCGTGTTGATGGTCCAGGGTTCGAACAACAGATGCCCGCCAAAGCTTTTTGCGGCGATCCCGGCATTGCGAAGATCGGATTTGACATGTGAATCGCGCGATTGAGACGCAGGATCATAGGCGCGCGACCAATAGACCGCCGTCGCGCCGACCTCCGCCGCCAGCTCTTGCAAGACCAATGCCGCAGGGCCCCGCCGCAAAATCAACCGTGATCCGGCGGCCTCTAAGGCGTGGGCATGACATTCAATCCCGCGGCCAAGCCGCCATTTCGACGCCGCGCCCAGCCCATCGACCTGTGCATCATAAATATAAACCGGAACAACAGCGCCACGCGCCACCGCCGCGCAGAGCGCCGGATGATCGCAAAGCCGCAGATCACGGCGCAGCCAAAGAAGGGTGACGGGGTTGGCCATATGTCTCTCGAATTTTTGTGTTCTTTCCAGCCATTACGGCCCGCGCGACGGATCGGTTCACTCTTTTTGATAATTCCTCAAACAGATCTTGGATCACGTGGTGCAGCCCCCAAGAAAACGATCCCCGCCCGGTCAAACCGGACGGGGATGTGGCTGCGTTGGGCGGCTTAGGCCATCGGCGGATGCCGCCCGGTCTAGCCGTTCACATCGACCACGACGCGACCTTTGACTTTGCCGGCGAGAATATCTTGGCCAAGCTGCGGCAGGTCCGACAAAACAGCCGGTTGCACCATGTCGGCGAGCTTATCCATCGGCAGATCCGTTGCCACACGTTCCCACGCCTTCAACCGGCCATCGAACGGTTTCATCACGCTGTCGATACCCAAAAGATTCACCCCGCGCAGCAAGAACGGCACCACCGAAGTCGGCAGTTTCGCGCCGCCCGCAAGGCCAACGGCCGCAACCGATGCCCCATATTTCATTTGGCCCAAGACCCGCGCCAACATATCGCCGCCGACGGCATCGACGCATCCCGCCCAGGTTTCGCTCTCCAACGGGCGCTTGACGGTTTCGGCCAATTCCGCCCGCGGCACAATCCGCGCCGCGCCGAGGTCTTTGAGGTAGGCCGCCGTTTCGGGGCGCCCGGTTACCGCCGCCACCTGATAGCCGAGATGGGCAAGGATCGCCGTGGCAACCGATCCGACACCGCCCGCCGCGCCGGTGACCAAAACCTCGCCCTTGTCGGGCGTCAGACCGTGATCTTCAAGCGCCATCACCGCCAGCATCGCGGTGAAACCTGCGGTGCCGACCGCCATGGCCTGCCGTGTGGTCAATCCCTCTGGCAAGGGCACCAGCCAATCGCCGCGCACGCGGGCCTTTTGCGCATAGCCGCCCCAATGGGCCTCGCCGACGCGCCAGCCGGTCAACACGACCTTATCCCCGGTTTTGTAGCGCGGATCTTCGGAAGCCTCGACCGTGCCGGCAAAATCAATCCCGGGCACATGCGGGTAGTTGCGCACCAGACCGCCGCCGCCGGGCGATAGGCATAGCCCGTCTTTATAATTCACCGTGGAATACTCCACCGCCACAGTGACGCCGCCATCGACATGGGGCAGATCATCTTCGGACAGCGGCGTGATTTTTACCGATGTGGTGTCGGTGTCATCTTTCGTTACAACCAATGCGTTGAACATCTTATTCTCCTATTCTTCAGGCGCTTATGGCCTCATGTTAAACCCGTGTTGGTGCCGAATTCATCGCGGCATCAAGATCAGGTCAGAAACCGGCGCGGCGCAGCCTGCTGCGGTGAGCATCGCATGAATTTGCCCGCGGTGATGGGTTTGGTGATTGAACATATGCGTCAACACCCGACCGCGCGGCATTCGCGATGTTCGCGTGCCATCGGTCGATGTCCACTCCAGCTCGCCGGCCAAATCGAGGTTGTTGAGCCGACCCGCCCATTCGCGCAAAAGCCCATCCGTGTGGAAGCGTTCCGACCCCCACACCGCGACCGTCGGACACAGGGTCGTGCTGCTTTTCGGGGTGCCTTTCGGATCGGGCCAATCGGCCAATCGGTGCATCCAGATCCGATCGGCCCAGAGCAGATGATTGGCGGTGCCAAGGATCGAGCCGAAAAAACCGCCGCGATCGGCGGCGGCGCCCTCTTCGCCAAGTGTCTGCATCGCGGCCTGTATTTGAACATTTTGCCAAGCGTTATACCGCGTCATTTCCATGCAATAGTCTTTTGTGATGAGTTGCATCGCTACGCTCCCTCGTTTTGGGCATATCTGGTCTTTGCCGGCTGTACGTGCGCGGCATATGCCCTTCGATGGAGCAGCCTGCCCCGATCCGCCGCGCGGTGCAAACCCAAAACGCCGGCCTGCCTTGCCCTGCGTCGGCATGGTCTTTCGCGGCGCGGTGGGGACCGATCGCCCGCCCGATGATTTTATTCACGCCCCCTTTGCAAATACGCCGCGCAGGCCTATATAGAAAATGTCCTTCGGGACTATAGACATAAACGCGCTCGTAATAAGCGGATCGGACCCGGGGGCGGTACCCGGCGACTCCACCAAATATCCGTCATTTGCGGATCATGGGGTCGAAATAGGATCGACGGACGTCCAAAGGGGTTAGCTTTGTCTCGGTGAGATACCACCGTTATCGGTTCAAATAAGCTAGTTGCAAATGACAACAAAGCTCCGATGGCTCTCGCAGCGTAAGCTGTGCGAAATATCGAAACCTAAGCCCTTAGGTTTAGCGACCTAAGGCGGGGTTCGCAGGTACCTGGCAACAGAAACCTGCACTTCATTCCTCCCGATTATTGCCACGGTATATGTTGCACCCGCATATCAGCGGATCTGTGCCCATGTGCTCTTGTCGTGTGTGATGCGGGCGTTTGTATCCGCCCCTTGTGTGATCGGTGTTCGCGCCTCGTTGCGGCGGCCGTAAGGGCGCATTCTTCCGTAGGCGGCGGCGTTTTCTTTTTCGCACCCGGGTTTTAACCACTGCCACCTTTCCAATCGCGGCGAATCCCTTATGCTAAAACGCAAAGACTTATGGGGGGCTAAATATGGCTCGGTCGATTGACTACGGAAATCTGATGCACCGCGCAATGCGCGGATTGATCCAAGAGGTGCTGACAGACGTTCAGAAGAACGGGCTGCCGGGGCCACATCACTTTTTTATCACTTTCGATACCCGCCATCCGGATGCCCAGCTCGCGCAATGGCTGCGTGAGCGTTATCCGTCGGAAATGACTGTGGTCATGCAACATTGGTATGACGGGCTTGAGGTCACCGATGACGGGTTCTCGATCACCTTGAATTTCGGTGATGCGCCAGAACCGCTTTATATTCCTTATGATGCGATCCAGACCTTTGTTGATCCCTCGGTCGAATTCGGCCTGCGGTTTGAAACCCAAGACGAGGAAGAGGACGAAGACGAGGAGGATAACGGTGACCTCGCCGTGGCCGAGGTTGAGCCCGACGATGCAAAAGAGCCGGCTAAGTCCGGCGATGGCGCTGTGGTCAGCCTCGACAGTTTCCGCAAATAGGCGCTGCCGCCTGAAACGAGATGGCCTTTCTTCGATTGTTGCGTCTTCGGGTGCGGATACCTTTGAGCATCAAGCAAAACCCGGCGCATGCGGCCCCGCCGCGAGGTGCCCGCCGTTTTGACAGGCGCGCCTCCAGCCGGTGAATTTTTTGTAACATCGCAGGACCTTGGCTTGCGCCGCCGCGAGATCCCCGCCTTAACTTCGTCCAATGCAATGTGGTCGAAGGAGCGCCGCGAGATGGCACGTGATCTGACTTTATTTCTTGGTGAAATGATGCGCCGCCCGGCCGAGGTGGTTGCGATTGCGCCGTCCTCTTCTGCGGTGGCGCGCAAGATGACCGAGGGGCTCGAAACCGTCACCGGGCCCGTGGTGGAAATCGGCCCCGGCACCGGCAGCTTCACCCGCGAGATTTTGGCACGCGGCGTTGCGCCGGAACGGCTCACTTTGCTCGAAACCAATCCGCGATTTTGCGACGCGCTGCGGGCAAAATTTCCGCGTGTGACCGTATTGAACCGCCCTGCGCAAGAGATCGAGAAAACCGGTTTGCGCCAGATCGGCGCGGTGATCTCGGGGGTTCCGGTATTGGCCCGCCCCGCGATCCAACGCGATGTGGTTGGCCGCGCGTTTGACGTCATGGCCCCCGATGGCCAATTCGTGCAAATCACCTATAGCCCCGCACCGCCGATTGATGCGGAAATGCAGGCCGAGCTTGGCCTGACCTGTCATAAACGTGGTACGGTTTGGGCCAATTTGCCACCGGCGCGGGTGTTTGTATTCCATCGTATACATCATTGAAGTTTCCGGCGCATCGGCTATGAAGGCAACGAGCCTATTCAGGAGAGTCGCATCATGACCAATACCCGCACAGAAACCGACAGCTTTGGCCCCCTCGAAGTTCCAAGTGACAAATATTGGGGGGCGCAAACCCAACGTTCGATTATGAACTTCCCTATCGGTTGGGAAAAGCAACCGATCGCCATCGTGCGCGCGCTCGGTGTGATCAAAAAGGCCTGTGCGCAGGCGAATATGGCCTCTGGCGCGTTGGACGCGACATTGGGCAATGCGATCGTGCAGGCCGCAGGCGAAGTCATCGACGGCAAATTCGACGACAACTTTCCTTTGGTGGTGTGGCAAACCGGATCGGGCACACAATCGAACATGAACTCCAACGAGGTCATCGCCAACCGCGCGATTGAAATCCTTGGCGGTGTGATCGGGTCCAAAGACCCCGTTCACCCGAATGATCATTGCAACATGGGCCAATCGTCCAACGATACGTTCCCCACCGCGATGCATATCGCCACGGCCATGTCGGTGCGCGACGTTTTGCTGCCCGGCTTGCAAAAATTGCTCGCCGGTCTGGAGCAAAAGCAAGACGAATTCAAAGACATCATCAAAATCGGCCGCACCCATACGCAGGATGCGACGCCTTTGACACTTGGCCAGGAATTCTCTGGCTATGCGCATCAAATCCGCCAAGGCATCAAACGTATCGAGGCCGCCCTGCCCGATATTTACGAGCTGGCCCAAGGCGGCACCGCGGTTGGCACGGGCCTCAACACGAAAGAAGGTTGGGGCGAAACCGTTGCGGCCAATATGGCCGACATCACCGGATTGCCCTTTGTCACCGCGCCGAATAAATTCGAAGCCCTCGCCGCCCATGACGCGATGGTGTTCATGTCGGGCGCTTTGGCCACGGTCGCCGGATCAATGTATAAAATCGCATCCGATATCCGCCTTTTGGGCTCCGGCCCGCGTTCCGGGCTTGGTGAATTGATTTTGCCGGAAAACGAGCCGGGATCGTCAATCATGCCGGGCAAGGTCAACCCGACCCAAGCCGAAGCCATGACCCAAGTCGCCGCGCATGTGATGGGCAATGATGCCGCGATCAAATTCGCCGGCAGCCAAGGCCATTTCGAGCTTAACGTCTACAACCCGATGATGAGCTATAACCTGCTGCAATCGATCCAACTGTTGGGCGACGTGGCCGACAGCTTCACCGAGCGGATGCTTTTGGGCATCGAGGCCAATGAGCCGCGCATCGACAAGCTGATGAAAGAAAGCCTGATGTTGGTCACCGCATTGGCCCCAACCATTGGCTATGACAACGCGACCAAAGTGGCGAAGACCGCGCATAAAAACGGCACCACCCTCAAGGAAGAGGCGGTTGCGCTTGGCTTTGTGGATGAGGCGACGTTTGACGCGGTGGTGCGCCCCGAGGATATGATCGGCCCAAAGGACTGATCTTTTCAACATATGTGATGTGGGGGCGGCCTGTTTGGGTCGCCCTTTTGCATTGCATGGGCCTTTGGCGCGGCGCAGTCAATTCTTCCGCTGGACAGCCCCCCAATCCTCGCTATCCTCACCCTCATGAGCAACGTCACAAACCTCAATCAATTTCGCAAAGCCAAGGCCAAACGCGACGCCCGCGCCCAAGCCGATAGCAATGCGGTCAAATTCGGTCGCAGCAAGGCCGAGCGTGATCTTGCACAGGCGCGCGCGGATAAATCCAAGCGCGACCTTGACGGGCATGAGGCGGTGGATACGGGCGACGAAGACAGATGACGCAGCGCCCCGTCAAACGGTCCCTGACCCTGCACGGCCATCGCACATCCGTATCATTAGAGGATGAATTTTGGCACGCCTTCCGCGAGATAGCTGCAGAAAAACCCATTCCGATCAATGCCCTCGCCGCCGAAATTGATGCAGAACGCGGTCCGGATCTGGGCCTTGCCTCGGCCATCCGGCTCTATGTTCTACGCCATTATCGCGGCATCACACCCGCGGGGTGATCTTCAACCAAATGCCATCTTTTCCCCGCACAGTGAGATGCGCCACCGGCATCGCGGGACGGTCTTCGACCGGTTCAAACCGGTAGGATTTCAACAGCATCGACAGGATCAGCGGCCCCTCAATCATGGCAAACCCTGCGCCGGGGCAAACGCGTTGCCCGGCCGAAAAAGGCATATAGGCACGGCGAAGACCTTCACGGCCATTATCGGTCGCAAAACGCGCCGGATCGAATTCATCAGGCCGCTCCCAAATCCGCTCGTGCCGTTGCAGATGCCATGGCGAAAGCACGACCTGCGCGCCTTTTGCAACCTTGCGGTCGCGAAACTCCTGCGGGCAGGCCGCCTCGCGCACCATCATCGGCACGGGCGGATAAAGCCGCAAGGTCTCGCGAAACACATCACGGCACAGCGGGAGTTTCTTCATATCCGAAAAGGTGATCTCGTCGCCAAGGGCCGCGCGGGCCTCTGCCGCCAGACGGTCTTGCCACTCGGGGTAAAGCGCCACGAGATAAAGCGCCCAAGCCAAAGCCGAGGCGCTGGTTTCATGTCCCGCGAGGAAAAAGATCGCCACTTGATCGACCATTTCTTCGGTATCGAAACATTTCCCATCGACAGGATCGGGCGTTGTCATGATCTTGGTCGCCAAATCCATCGGTGCGGTCCCAGCATCAATCTGCGACATCCGCGCGGCGGTCAATTCGGTGATCAGGCCGCGAATGCGTTTTGCGGTCTCTTTGGTCGCACGGCGGTGCAGGCGCGGCATCCATTTGGGCAGTGGCAAAAGAGCGGCGATGTTCACCACCGGTTGGCTGCGTTGATGGGCGCGAAATTCGGAAAAGACCGCCGAGGCGGTTTCATGCTCGATGGGGATCGAGAACAGCGTGCGGAAAATCACATCCGCCGCCGCATGTGAGGCCTCGACCTCGATCTCATGCGCGGTGCCATCCGCCGCCTTGTCAATCCGCGCCACGGCGGCATGGCCCGCCGCGACCATCGCCTCAAAACTATCGCGCAGGCGCCCGCCCTCGAAAGCCGGATCAATAATGCGGCGTTGGCGTTTCCAAACCGCGCCGTTGGTGACAAACACCGAATTGCCGAGCAAAGGTTTGAGCCCCTCGCGCACGCGGTTGGATTTAGGAAATTCGTCGGGCCGCGATTTCAGCACCAGCTCGACCAACTCCGGATCGTTGCACATATAGGACCGGAAAAACGGGGTTTTGAATTCGGCCATCCATGCGTGATAAAGCCGTGCGGGCTGTGCCGAGAGGATGTCCTGACGAAAGAGTTTCAGGTAACGCCAAAGCGATACCCGACCCTCCCGCGCGGGAGGTTTCGGCGGCAATCCATGCCTCGGGCATCCGGTCATGACACGCTCCGCGAAGTGAATTTGTTCACCGGTGTTTCGATGCGGCTTTTGGAGGGCGCACGGCCTTTGTAGCGTTCGGCCAAGGTCATCGGCCCAGCGGTGATTTGAAAATAATCGTAATCGCCCGGCGCATCGAAGGCACATAAGTATTGAAAATGCAGCCGGAAAAACCGCCAACGTAGCGCCTTCCATGTTTCGGGTTTCAACGTTTGGGTAAAGGCGGCCGAAACCACCAGAGGCCATTTTTTTCTCGCCGGCGCGACACCGCTGACATGAACCGGATCACAAAGCGCAAAGGCACACCCATCGCCCGGTGCGGTGACATCGACCCATGTAAGTGCGTCGCTGAGCGACAGGTCATGAAGATCGGCGCGCAACCGATCTGCATGCGGCAGAAAAGACACCATCGGCACCACCTGCCCCAATGACAGGAACGCCAAGGCCGGCCCCGGCGCCGGCACCCTGCCCGCACGGATCAAATCCGCGAGGATCGACACCGCCAGATGCGCACCAGAGCTATGCCCAACCACCAGCACCTCGTCGAAATCCTCGGTCAGGGCGGCGGCAATGCGATCCCCGAACTGTGCCATACGCGTTTCAAGCGCGGGCGGATTTGCCCCGCCAGAGCGCGCGGAATAAGCGTAATCATGCATGAGGTAATAGGCGAAAAATTTGCCATCCTTGCGTTTGAACCAATCCAGTACAGCCCAGGCCGCGAGGCCGCCCAAACCAAGAGACATCAAGAGTATCGGATAGAACAGCGGTGTGAACGGTCGCGCCGGGTAAAGCGCGCGTTCTGCAAGGCCGCCGAGAAATCCGGTGCCTGTCGTCACCGCTGCACCCACAAGCAGCGCCATCAAAAGCTGTGCGATCAAAAACAAAACCGGGTAAAGCGCCGCAATCACCGGCCCCTTGCGCAGGCGCATCAACCGCCACAGCGCGCCGGTGCCGATATAGGCCCACGCCGTGCGGATCAATTGCAAATAGGTTGCAAGAATCGAATTGGACATGCTGTCGCGCACGATATCGGACCAGACCAACACCTCGACATCGGTTTCGACCGGCGCGCCGATCTCGCCGCGAACGTGCCAGCCATAAGGCCCGCCCTTGGTGGATTTGGGACTAAGGGCGAGGGCATAACCGTTGATCGCGGCCTGCGCTGCGCCTTCTTTGCGATATAATTCGCGGTATCGGCGCGGGTGAATCGGATCATAGCCCGGAATGTAAAACACCCGCCGCCGCCGGACGTCCTGTGTTTGATCGCTGGATTTATTGTCGCGCATACCCGTGCCCCTTGCCCGCGATCATATCCAGAAAAAGGGGCAAGAGTAAGGATTTATCCAAGCGTTGCGAGGGCGGGGAAATGTTCGAGAAGCCAGAAGGAAAAGGCCGAGAACCCGCCAGTCAGCATCAGCAAGCCAATGGTCCAGAGCAGCAATCCCATGACCCGTTCGATCTGCGCCATATGACGTTTCATCCACGTCAGTGTGCCGGTGAGCCGCGGCAGGAACGCCGCCACCACCAAGAACGGAACACCAAGCCCAATCGCATACACCGCCAGCAACAGCGTGCCGCGCGCGACAGAGCTTTCTTGCGCCGCCAGCGACAGGATCGCCCCCAATTGCGGGCCGATGCAGGGGGTCCAACCAAAGGCAAACGCAAGGCCAAGGATATAGGCCCCGAAGGCGGATCCCCCTTGGTCACCGGCGTCCATCCGGGCTTCGCGGTCGAGAAACCCGATCCGGTAGACGCCAACGAAATGCGCACCGAAGATCATCACAAGAATGCCCGCGACGGTGTTGAACCAACCTTGGAATTGCAAAAACATCGCGCCGATAAGCGAGGCCGTGAACCCCAAAAACAAAAACACGGTCGACAGGCCAAGCACGAAGAACAAAGCTGGCAGCATGACGCTGCGGCGGCGCGCGTCACCCGATTGCAGCTCGCCCATGGAAATCCCGCTCATATAGGCCAGATAGGGGGGCACAATGGGCAAGACACAAGGGCTGAGGAAAGAGATCAAGCCTCCGGCCAGCGCCACGAACATGGCGGGCAATAGTCCCGCATCAATAAAGTCGAATCCGATCATGGCACAGGCATACCGGCCCGCGCGCCCGGCGTCACGCGCCTGATTGTCACAACATTGTGGACAGGCTGAAACATGCGGCGTATCGACGGGCCATGAACGACGTGACAGACATTGATGCCCGCGGATTGATGTGCCCGCTGCCGGTTTTACGAGCGCGTAAAGCGTTATTAGGCATGCCCGTCGGGGCCGTTTTGCGGATCACGGCGGATGATCCCGTCGCGGTGATTGATTTGCCGCATTTTTGCGCCGAGGCGGGGCATGACATGATCGAGATGACCCAGATCGATGGCGGCGCACAGGTCTATGTGATCCGCCGCCGATAGGCGCGACCTCATCTACGCAATCGGTGACATTCGGATGCCGCAAGGCTGTCTCAACAAGACGGTCTTAATATGAAACCGCATAAAAAAACCGCCGCGTGGAAAACCCATGCGGCGGTTTTTGTTGGTCTTGCGCGGCCTTAGCGGCCCAAGGACCACCAGCCTTTACGCTTGGGCTTGCTTGTGCCCTCTTCGGCCTCGGTGTCTGTGGTCACCGCCGCCGGTTCTGCGACAGGTGCAGGTGCAGGTTCCGCGATAGGTGCAGGCTCTGGCACGGTCTCTGGCACCACCGGCGCCGGCGTTTCATCCTTGGCTGTGGCCTGATCAGCAACCTCCGGCGTCGCCTCCGCCTTCGGAGCCTCTGCCTTCACGGCCTCGGGCGCCGGGGCGGCCACCGTGGCATCGGCCACCGCTTCCGGTTTCTTCTTGGCACGCGAACGGCGTTTGGGCTTAGGCTTTTCCTCTGCCGCAGGCTCGCCTTCGGCCGCAACTTCAGGCGTCTCTACCGGCGCTGCGTCTGCGGCTGCCGCCTTTGGCTTACGGGTGCGCGTGCGGCGTTTGGGCTTTTCGGCCTCGACCTCGGGCGTGGCCTCGGCGGGTGCCTCTGCCACGGCCGAGGTCGCTTGACCCTCGGCATCTTCCGGAACCTCTGCTGCGGCTTCGGGCTTTTTACGCGGACGGCGCGTGCGCTTCGGCTTGGGGGTCTCGTCAAGCGTGTCTGCTTTGGTCTGCGCTGCGGCGTCGGCCTCGGGTTCTACGCTTTCAGCAGTTTGCGGCGCGTCTGTGTCCTCTGTAGGCGCGGCCTCTGCGCGCTGCTCTTCGGAGCTGTTGTCGCCGCCGTTCTCGGCGTTCTCACCGTTGCCGTTCTTGGACCGACGCCGACGCCGACGGCGCCGTTTCTTCGGACGCTCTTCGCTGTCCGTGTCTCCCGCCGCCGGGTCAGATGCACCGCGCGCCGCTTCGCTGGCTTCGGCCTCTGCTTCTGCGGCCAATTCGCGGGCCTCGGCCTCATCGGCTTCGGCAGCGGCGTCTTCGTCGATCTGGTCCATCAAGGAATTATCAACCGAGACCACCGGCGCAGTCGCTTCGGCAACAACGCGGGTTGCGGTTTTAAACTTCTCGATGCTGAAATCCGGCGAGATCAGCATCGGATCGCCTTCGACCCGTACAGACATGCCATAGCGGCCTTCGATTTGCGCCACATGCTCGCGCTTGTGGTTCATCAAGAAATTGGCAATGCCAACAGGGCATTTGACCAAAACCTCACGGGTGCGGCGGCGCGTGCCTTCTTCTTCGATCTGGCGCAGGATCGACAAGGCGAGGTTGTCATCCGAACGGATCAAACCGGTGCCGTGGCACGAGGGGCATGGCTGTGTCGTGGCCTCGATCATGCCGGGGCGCAAACGTTGACGGCTCATCTCCATAAGGCCAAAACCGGAAATCCGGCCGACCTGAATACGGGCACGGTCGGTTTTCAACTTGTCCTTCATGCGTTTTTCAACGGCGGCATTGTTGCGCCGTTCGTCCATGTCAATGAAATCGATCACGATCAAACCGGCAAGGTCACGCAAGCGCAATTGCCGCGCCACTTCTTCGGCGGCTTCGAGGTTGGTTTTGGTCGCGGTGTCCTCGATCGAGCCTTCTTTGGTAGCACGGCCAGAGTTCACGTCGATCGCAACAAGTGCTTCGGTCACGTCGATGACGATATATCCGCCGGATTTCAATTGCACCGTCGGGTTGAACATCGAGCTGAGGTAGCTTTCCACCTGATAGCGCGCAAAAAGCGGCAGGCTATCCTCATAGCGTTTCACGTTTTTGGCGTGGGACGGCATGATCATTTTCATGAAGTCCTTGGCAATGCGATAGCCGCGCTCGCCCTCGACAAACACTTCGTCGATCTCGCGGTTATACAGGTCGCGGATCGAGCGTTTGATCAAATCGCCTTCTTCGTAAATCTTCGCAGGCGCGATGGATTTAAGCGTCAATGCGCGGATCTGTTCCCACATCCGTTGCAAATATTCGTAATCACGCTTGATCTCGGATTTGGTGCGTTTGGCCCCTGCCGTGCGCACGATCAAACCCGCGCCCTTGGGCACATCGATCTCTTGCGCGATTTCTTTGAGCTTTTTGCGGTCGTCGGCAGAGGTGATTTTCCGGCTGATGCCGCCACCGCGCGCGGTGTTGGGCATGAGCACGCAATAGCGGCCCGCCAGCGACAGATATGTGGTCAGCGCCGCACCTTTGTTGCCACGCTCTTCCTTGACGACCTGCACCAAAAGAATTTGGCGCACTTTGATCACTTCTTGGATTTTGTAACGGCGTGCGCGGGGTTTGCGCGGGGGGCGAATGTCTTCGCTGTCGTCTTCGTCGGCCACGGATTCGATGCTGGCGTCTTTGTCGGCGGCATCGGCTGCCTTGGCCTCGGTGTCGTCCTCGCTGCTGTGATCCTCATCATGATCGGCACCACCATGATCGGCACTGTCGGTGCTCGCCTCTTCTGCCGGTTCTTCTACCGGAGTTTCGGCGACCGTTTCCATCGGCGATGTGCCTTCGGGCACGTCGACATGCGGTGTGTCCTCATCGAGATTGATCGTCTCCATGCCGGACACGCCGTCTGCGGATGTCTGTGCATCGACCTCTTTGGTCGCGATGGCATCGTCGCTTTGTGCCTCTGATGCTTTAGAGCGGCTGCGACGGCGACGGCCACGTTTGGGTTTTTCGTCGTCCTCTTCGCGGGCGCTTTGCGCTTCGGCATAGGCGCGCTCTTCCTCCATCAGGGCCTCACGGTCCGCGATGGGGATCTGGTAGTAATCCGGGTGGATTTCCGAAAAGGCGAGGAACCCGTGCCGGTTGCCGCCATAATCCACGAACGCCGCCTGAAGCGAGGGTTCGACGCGCGTTACTTTTGCGAGATAAATATTGCCAGCAAGCTGGCGCCGGTTTTCGGATTCAAAGTCGAACTCCTCAACCTTGTTTCCGTCCACCACCACGACGCGGGTCTCTTCCACGTGGGTGGCATCGATGAGCATTTTCTTAGCCATGTTTTCCGTTTGCACGCAAACGAAGGCCGCCCTCCCGGGGGAGCGAGACCTTGCCTACGGTGTCTATCAGGGGATGTAGGCGCGCGGCAGGGTCTGCCCGAAAGGGCCCCTGCTCCAACATACTGCTGTGTCGCGCGCTTCATCGCGGTTCTTCTCCGACGCCTGCCTCGTTTGATCGTGCGGGCGCCCATTCATCACCCGGAGCACCGGCCTATTGGGCGGGTGGCGGGCATCTCTACTGACAACCTAAGTCGTCCAATCGGTCTATTCAGCGGCGCGGGGAATGCCCCCGCATCCAGCCAAATAGCGAAACTCATGCGGTGGCCCCTCATAGGAGCCAATACCGTTCTTGCACCATAAGGCTTTCGAAGATGCAAAGACAATCCCAAAAAGCCGGGGTTATCCACAGGGAAAGTTTGTTTCGGGGCGGAAATCACCGCCGACGTCGCGCTTTACTGTCATGGTGACGTCACCAAGGCTTCGTGCGGCGGTCATCTGGTTGTCGCGGAAATGTCATGCACAGCAGGCAGTCAAGGTTGACCCAACCGCCTATCAACAGGACAACGTTATGCTGCTCAAATCTTCTTGCGCCTTTGGCGCACTCGCCCTGACCCTTGCTGCGCCGGCCTTTGCCGACCGGATCGAATTGGGCCCCCGCCCTGCTTATCTTATCTCGCAAATGACCGATGGCCCGCTCAAGGATAAACTCGCGTCCTGCTCGGACATGGAGCCGGTGCGCAGCGATTTTTCCATCGGTCACCGCGGTGCGGCGCTGATGTTCCCTGAACATACCGCGCAAAGCTATCGCGCAGCGGCCTTGATGGGCGCAGGGATCGTGGAATGTGACGTGGCGTTCACAGCGGACAAAGAGTTGGTCTGCCGCCATGCGCAAAACGATCTACATACCACCACCAATATCCTTGCCACGGATCTGGCAGGCGATTGCACCACCGGCTTCACCCCCGCGCAGGGCGATGCCAAAGCCGCCGCCGAATGCCGCACCTCGGATATCACATTGGCCGAGTTCAAAACCTTGAACGGAAAAATGGATGCGGCCAATGCGGCGGCCACCGATGTCGCGGGTTATATGGATGGCACCGCCGGATGGCGCACCGATCTTTATGCGACCACCGGCACCGTGATGAGCCATGCCGAAAGCATCGCGCTTTTCAAAGAGCTGGGCGTAAAATTCACCCCCGAGCTGAAAACCCCCGCCGTCGACATGCCGTTCGACGGCTTTACCCAAGCCGATTACGCGCAAAAAATGATCGACGAATACAAGGCTGCCGGCATTCCGGCATCCGACGTTTGGGCACAAAGCTTCAACCTCGAGGATGTGCTGTATTGGATCAACAACGCGCCGGAATTTGGCGCACAGGCGGTCTATCTGGTCGAGCTTGGCGGTGATTTCAACGAACAGGACAAAGCCACATGGAAAGAGGATTTCGACGCGTTGAAGGCCCAAGGCGTCAACTATCTTGCGCCGTCGATGAACATGTTGCTGACCGATGCGCATGGTAAGATCGAGGCTTCGGAATACGCTAAAGCCGCCAAAGCCTCGGGTCTCAAGTTGATTTCCTGGACCTTGGAACGCTCTGGCCCGCTGGCGAATGGCGGCGGGTGGTATTTCCAAACCGCCAAGGACGCTTTGCACACCGATGGCGATTACTTCACCGTGCTTGATGTTCTCGCGCAAGAGGTCGGCATCGAGGGCATGTTCTCGGATTGGCCGGCGACCGTCACCTATTACGCCAGCTGCATGGGCAAAGGCACCAACTAAGCCCGCCCCGACGGGACAGATGACAAAGGGCGGCCCGATGGGTCGCCCTTTTCAATGTTGGACTTATAAAGCCGCAGTCACAAATAATCCGACCGCTGCAATCCGTATTTAGCCATTTTCTCGTTGAGCGTCCGCCGCGGCAGGCAGAGCTCCTCCATCACATTGGTGATCGAACCTTTGTGACGGCGCATGGTGTTGTCGATGAGCATCCGCTCGAACGCCTCGACATATTCCTTCAAAGGCTTGCCTTCGGTGGTCATCACCTGCTGCATCTCGTCGTGGTCCGACATCAACAGCGAGGCAATCGTCCCCGACCCGCGCCGCGATTGCAGCACCGCACGTTCAGCCACATTGATCAATTGGCGCACGTTGCCGGGCCATGGGGCTTGCAACAATTGCGCGGCTTCTTGCGCGGTAACTTGCGGCGCGGGGCACCCGTATTCATCCGAAAACTGCTCCGAGAGACGGGTGAACAGGGTCAAGATATCCTCGCCCCGCTGGCGCAGCGGCGGCACGGTGATGCGCAACGCCGCCAGACGATAAAACAGATCAGGGCGCAGCGCATCCTCGCAAGTGCGGTCCTGCTCTTGCATGTTGCAAATCGCCACGATGCGGGTTTCGGGCGGCGTGCCCTCGTCATTGATAAAGCTGAGCAATTTGGCTTGCACCGCATCTGACATCGCTTCGACATCTTCAAGAACCAAGGTCCCGCCGCGCGCTTCTTCAACGGCCGGCAATGTCGTATCCTCGGGAAGCATCGGTCCGAACAGACGTTTGGTTAGCGCCTCATCCTCCATCGCCGCGCAGGACAACAACACGAATTTCTTGCCCGCGCGTGCGCCCACCGCATGCAGCGCATGCGCAATCAGCGTTTTGCCGGTGCCGGTTTCCCCGTCGATCAGGACATGCCCGTCGGCTTGGCCCAGATCGAGAATATCTTCCTTGAGCCGCTCCATCACGGGGCTGGCGCCGATGAGTTTCTTCATCAGCTGCCCGCCATCCGATAATTCCCGGCGCAGTGCACGGTTGTCCAGAACCAGACGCCGCGCGTTGGTGGCCTTTTTGGCCAATTCGGTCATCCGGTCGGGGTTGAACGGTTTTTCCAGAAAATCAAACGCCCCGATGCGCATGGCCTCGACCGCGATGGGCACATCGCCATGACCGGTGATCATAATCACCGGAAGTGCGCTGTCGGTGCCCATAAGTTTCTTGAGGAATTGCATGCCATCCATGCCCGGCATCTTGATGTCGGAAATCACGATACCGGGGTAATCGGCCCCCAACCCTTTGAGCGCATCTTCGGCGCTCGGGAATGTTTCGGTGTCATAGCCTGACAGCGCCAGCCATTGGCTAATCGACTGACGCATATCTTGTTCGTCATCGACAATGGCAATCTTCATGGCCTTGGACATCGTTGATTACTCCGCTGCTTGTGTCTCGTTGGTTAAGATAGGCAGTTGCATTTCAAATACAGCCCCCCCCGCTTCGGCGTTGCGCGCCGTGAGCCGTCCGCCTAGGTCGTTGACGATGCCAGAGGAAATGGCAAGCCCCAGCCCGACACCATCGCCCGGTTGCTTGGTGGTGTAGAACGGCTCGAACAGGGTATCGAGGTCCGCGATCCCATGACCATTGTCGCGCACGGTCAATGTGGCGGTTTCCCCGGCCGAAAGGATCAAATCGATCTGTGGATCATCAATGCCGTCCACCGCGTCCAACGCATTGCGCAACAGGTTCACCAACACCTGTTCGATACGCAATCGGTCCCCCATCACCTGCACCGCATCGTCGGGCAACACGCGGGTGATTTTGACATGGCGTTGGCGCAACTGTGGCTCCATCATCGACAGGGCCGAAGCCAGAGCATCGCCCATATTTACCGGCGCCAAGGTATCGCCGCCCTTGCGCGCATAGGATTTCAATTGCCGCGTGATCGCGCCCATACGTTCGATCAAATCGTCGATACGTTGGAACGAAGAAAGCGCCTCGTCCGGGCGGTTCCGGCGCAGCAAAAGCCCCGCCCCCGCCAGATAGGTTTTCATCGCCGCAAGCGGTTGGTTAAGCTCATGGCTGACCGCCGCCGACATCTCTCCGAGGGCCGCGAGTTTCGAGCTCTGCGCCAACGTCTGTTCGGCCACGGCGAGGGTTTCCTGCACGCGTTTACGTTCGGCGATTTCCCGCTGTAGCCTTGCGTTCAATGCGCGAAGTTCAGCCGATTCAGCTTGGAAGAATACCATCCGCGAGGCGGTTTTTCGGCTGAGAAAATAGAAAGCCACCGCCAGAAGAATAGCGAATCCCATAATTTCGAGCGCCAGCACGCCGTTGACCTTTTCGCGCACCGAGGAATAGGTGGTAAAACTGGCCATGCGCCAGCCGCGAAAGGCCACGCGCCCTTCCATCCGCATCACCGCTTCGCCCTGCAAATACGCATCGACCGGCAAAGCATTCCAATCGGTTGTGGCGGTGATGGCGCGCAAGATGGCGCTGCCGGCCGGTTCGCGCACCAAAGCCTCATCCTCGGTCAGACCGCGCCACCGCGGCTCGGTCGCAAGGATAATTGTGCCGGCGCTATCGGTGACAAGAACCGCATCGGAGATGCCGGCCCAGGCACGTTCAAACTTGCGCAAATCGACCTCGGCGACGATCACACCGACAACATTCCCCCCGCTTTCCAAACGCCGCGAATAGGTAAAACGATAACCGCCGACCTCGCGCTCCAGCACGGTAAACACCGTGTCGGGGGAGCGAATGGCGTCGACAAAATACGGGGCTGAGCGGTGATTTTGCCCCAAAACGTTGCGATCAGTGGCCGCCACCGTGCGCCCGTCGCGGTCCATCAACGTTAAAGAGGCGGCGCCGATCTCTTCGACAAAGGAAATAAGCCGTTGCGTTGAAAGCGCATAGTTGGAGGAATTCAACGCCGCGATCAATGTCGGATCGCGCGCCAAAAGTTGCGGCACAATGGCGTTCTGACGCAGTTCACTCAACAGATTGCCCGAATAAAGCGTCAGCCGCAATTCGGCGCGGTTACGGGTGTTTTCGGTGAAGCGATGGGTCAAGGCGCGGTTGGTGAAAAATACCGTCACCACGGCCAAAATCACCAGAAAAGCAAGCGCCAGCCGCGTGCGCCAGCCGGTCATCGGGGCACGTTTGCTTTGTGTGGCAGGACTGGAGGCAGGCGGCGCTTTCATCGGATCAGATTACGCCGCACAACACGCCACGGCAAGGTCAGGCCGTGGCCATCGTGTCCATCAATGCGCGGAACATTGCCACACCGTCCGTGTTGCCATGGGTGGCTTCCAACGCCCGCTCGGGGTGGGGCATCATTCCCAGAACCCGGCGATTTTCCGACAAGATACCGGCAATATCGCGCACCGAACCGTTGGGGTTCTTGGCGTAGGTAAAGGCGATGCGGTCTTCGCCTTCGAGCCGTGCCAACGTCTCATCATCGGCAAAGTAATTGCCATCGTGATGGGCGATCGGCACGTTGATCACCGCGTCTTTGGTATAGCCGCTGGTAAAAGCACTATCGGCGGTGGCGACCTGCAATTCCACAGTGTCGCAAATGTATTTGATCCCGGCATTGCGGCGCAACGCCCCCGGAAGCAGGTGGGTTTCGGTCAGCACCTGAAACCCGTTGCAAATTCCAAGCGCATAACCGCCCCGCTCGACATGGGTTTTAAGCGCGCCGCAAATCGGCGAATTGGCGGCAATTGCGCCGCAACGCAGGTAATCCCCATAGGAAAACCCGCCCGGCACGCCGACAATATCCACACCGGCCGGCAATGCCGCATCCTTGTGCCAGACCATCGACACCTTGGCGCCGGATTTCTCAAAGGCCACGGCCAAATCGCGATCGCAATTGGAGCCGGGGAAAACAAGGACAGCGGCGTGCATCAGGACATCTCCACCGAGTAGCTCTCGATCACCGTATTGGCGAGCAGCTTCTCGCACATTTCGGTCACTTGCGCTTCGGTGGTGCCCTCGGCCAGATCCAATTCGATCACCTTGCCTTGGCGTACGCCATTAACGCCTTCAAACCCGAGGCTGCCAAGCGCGTGACGCACGGCCTCGCCTTGCGGATCCAAAACCCCGGTTTTCAACATGACGTGGACGCGTGCTTTCATTTCGGCTCTCCGTAAACCTGCGGGTTGCCCCGCCAAATGGACCTGCGGCGGGACCTGCCGCCAGATGGGATGCGCGGCTGCGCGGGTTCAGTTGATCAGCGTCGGCTTGCCGGGCTGCGGGTTGTTTTTGGGCATGACACCAAGACGGGTTGCGACCTCGGTATAAGCATGGGTCAGGGACCCCAAATCGCGGCGGAACACGTCTTTGTCGAGCTTCTCGCCGGTCTTCATATCCCAAAGGCGGCAGCTGTCGGGGCTGATTTCATCGGCCACGATCAGCCGTTGGAAATCACCATCATAGACGCGGCCGATTTCGATTTTGAAGTCCACCAATTTAATGCCCACGCCGTACATGACACCGGCAAGGAAATCATTGACCCGCAACGCAAGGCTCAAGATATCGTCCATGTCCTGCTGGCTGGCCCATCCAAAGGCGGCGATATGTTCTTCGGTGACCAATGGATCGCCCAATGCATCATCTTTGTAGCAATATTCGACGATCGGGCGCGGCAATTGCGTGCCCTCTTCGATGCCAAGCCGTTTGGCCATGGAACCGGCGGCATAGTTGCGCACAATCACTTCGAGCGGCACGATTTCGCACGCACGCACCAGTTGCTCGCGCATATTGAGCCGCTTAAGAAAATGTGTCGGCACGCCAACCTGCGCCAATCCGGTCATGAAATATTCGGACAGCATGTTGTTCAACACGCCTTTGCCTTCAATCACAGCTTTTTTCTCGGCGTTGAAAGCGGTTGCGTCATCCTTGAAATATTGAATAATTGTGCCCGGTTCGGGGCCTTCATAAAGGGTTTTCGCCTTGCCTTCGTAGATTTTCTTGCCGCGTGCCATGCCAGCTCCGTCTCCTGCGGGCGCGGATGAGTCCCCGCCGTCTTGCCGCCCTCTTAGTGCATGGGCCCGATTGCCGCAAGATCAACACCCCCTCTTGCACCTTATCGCCCAGAGTAGCATACCTAGGAGCTGATATTAATGGCAGCCGGGGGAGAGTTCCCATGACCACATTCGATGACCGCGAAAACGCGTTTGAAGCAAAATACGCCCATGACGAAGAAATGCTGTTCAAAGCGCAGGCACGGTGCAACAAAATGCTTGGCCTATGGGCTGCGGAATTGATGGGCCGTTCGGGCGACGAGGCCACCGCCTATGCCGCTTCGGTCGTGAAGGCCGATTTCGAAGAAGCCGGCCATGAAGATGTGGTGCGCAAAGTCGTTGGCGATTTGGGCGATATCGCCGATGCAGACACCGTGCGCGCAAAAATGGCAGAGTTTCTGGCCGCGGCCAAAATCGAGTTGATGAAAAACGACTAAGCGATTGATGCCCGTTGGTGTACGCTCTGACACCCCCCCTACATGACAGACGCGTGCCGCGATATGTGGCGCGCGTTTTTAGTTATATCAATGCTTTGCGCGTATATATTCATCTGCTTCCGGTGCGGGTTATTCTGTAGACCTGTGCAATTTCACTAAAGAGCAATCTGTTACGGCCGCGCGCATTAACATGCGCGTAACGCGGGTTCCGCTACCTCCTATGACGTGTGATTGGGAGAGAGTATCCGTGCCAAAATATATCAGCCCCCAAAGGGGGGCACAGCAACGCTACGCCCCGGTCATCATCGCCGCGCAAAAAGTCGCGCCGCGCCCGCGCCCGCCGCTGTGGCAACAGATATTGCGCCAGATCGCCCCCATGGCCATTGGCATCCTCGGGCTGTGGTTGTTGTGGCACCGGATTGCGGCGATGGATACCGCCCGTATCGCTGCGGCGCTTGCCGCGGTGAGCTTGCCGCAATGGATGGCCGCCCTCGGTGCGACGGGGCTAAGCTTTTGGGCGGTGGGGCGCTATGACGCGGTGGTGCACCGGCATTTGCGCACGGGATTCACCACCCGCACCGCAACCCGGACCGGCGCAATATCCGTCGCGGCGGCGCAGACCCTCGGAATGGGGGTTTTGACCGGCGCTTTGGCGCGCTGGCGGCTATTGCCCGATATGGGATTGGTGACCGCCACCAAGATTTCGACCACCGTGGCCTTGTCGTTTTTGGCCGGTTGGGCCTTGATCACCGCCATTGCCGGATTGGTTTTGCCCGGCCCGGGTTTTCCCGCGCTCTTGTCAGCCACGGTCATCTGCGGGGCTTCGGGGCTTGTGATCCTCGCATTTTTGCGCCCCGACATCCGCGTGATGCGGTGGCATATCCGCCTGCCCAGCCTCAGCGCGCTATTGGCGATTGCCGGGTTTACCTTGCTTGACACGTTGGCGGCGGCCACCGCGTTGCAGGTGCTCTTGCCGGACACCATCTCCATCGGGTTACAAACCCTCTATCCGGTGTTCTTGCTCGCGCTCGGCGCCGCGTTGATTTCCGGCACCCCCGGTGGGGTCGGACCATTTGAATTGGCGATGCTCACATTGCTGCCCACCCTGCCCGAGGCCGAATTGATCGCCGCGATCATTGCCTTTCGAATCGTTTACTATGCCCTTCCGGCGGTGATTGCGGGGGCGGTCTTGCTGCGACCGCGCCCCGTTCGGGCGCCCGCCGCGCCCGTCACGGCGTGCTATTGCCCCGCGTTGGATCCCTCCTTGCGGGCGGCAAAACGATCAGAGTTGGGGGTGATCCGTCAAAATGGAGCAACCCTTCTCAAAGCCGGAGAGGCCAGTGCCGCTTTGATCGAGACCGCGCAAACCATCACGCAATTGTTTGATCCGTTGCGTGGCCAAAGCCGGGATCTGGCGTCTGACCTGCGCCGCCTTGCGCGCGAGACCAACAAGACGCCCTGCGTTTATAAATGCTCGGCGCGCGATGCGGCAGGGCTTCGCCGCAGCGGCATGAGGCTTTTGCATGTGGCCAATGAAGCGGTGGTGAATCCGCAGCAGTTTCGCACCGAAGGCAGCGCCTACCGGCAGTTGCGCCGCAAGCTCAAACAAGCGGACAAGGCCGGCGTCACGGTGCGGCGCGCCGATCACTTACCCTTGTGCGATATGGCCGAGGTCGACGCCGCATGGTCCGCTGCGCATGGGACGGCGCGCGGCGTGTCGATGGGGCGATATTGTGCGCATTATCTGCGCGGGCAAAGGGTGTATTTGGCCTATCACAACGGTCTATTGACCGGTTTTGTGAGCTTCCACGTCTCGGACCATGAAATTTGCCTTGATCTGATGCGCGCGCGCGCCGAGGCGCCGGACGGCACGATGCACGCGTTGGTCCATGCGGCCATTGCCGATGCGGCATCCGAAACCCGCACCCGCCTGTCCCTCGCGGCGCTGCCCGCTTTGCCCAACCCCGAAGAGGCCAGCAGCCGGCGCACCGGTCTCATCGCGCGGCTGCGCCGATGGGCGGCGCAGAAAACCGGCGGCTTGGGATTGGTGCAATTCAAGATGTGCTTCAAACCGCATCTAGAACCACTTTACATGGCGGCGCCCTCTTGGCCTGCGATGGCATTGGCGGCGGCGGATTTGGCCCGCGAAGTGCACCTGACACCCACGAGGCCGCTCCCTCCCACAGAGGCCCAGGACCCGCAGATTTCATAATCCTTATGCGGGAAAATAATTTGTCTTGCCTGCCTAAACATGCGAGGGGGAAGCGCGAGAAATCCAACATGCCGCAAAAGGTGAACCGATGACCAATGCCCTGTCGAAAATGATCGAAACCCGCGAATGGATCCTGACCGACGGCGCCACGGGGACGAACCTGTTCAATATGGGGCTGACCTCCGGCGATGCACCCGAAATGTGGAATGAAGAGCATCCCGACCGCATTCGCGCGCTCTATAAATTGGCGGTGGATGCGGGATCGGATTTGTTTTTGACCAACTCCTTTGGCGGCAATGCCAGCCGTCTTAAGTTGCACAATGCGGAAAAACGCGCCCGTGAATTGTCGCGAATCGCTGCCGAATTGGGCCGTGATGTCGCCGATGCAGCGGGACGGCCCGTGGTCGTGGCCGGTTCGGTCGGGCCAACCGGCGATATTTTTGCGCCAATGGGCCCGATGACGCATGAATTGGCCGTGGAAATTTTCCACGAGCAAGCCGAAGGCCTCAAGGAAGGCGGCGCGGATGTGTTGTGGCTTGAGACGATCTCGGCCCCCGAAGAATATAAAGCCGCAGCAGAAGCCTTTCGTCTGGCAGATATGCCGTGGTGCGGCACGATGAGTTTCGACACCGCAGGGCGCACGATGATGGGTGTCACCTCGGCGCAAATGGTCGAGATGGTCGAAGCCCTGCCGAACCCGCCGTTGGCCTTTGGCGCGAATTGCGGCGTCGGGGCGGCGGATCTGTTGCGCACGGTTTTGGGCTTCACGGCGGCAGGTGTCGAACGCCCCGTGATCGCCAAGGGCAACGCGGGCATCCCGAAATACGTCGATGGGCACATTCACTATGATGGCACGCCCGAGCTGATGGCCGAATATGCTTGTTTGGCACGCGATGCGGGCGCGAAAATCATTGGCGGCTGCTGCGGCACCATGGCCGAGCATCTGGCCGCAATGCACGAGGCCCTCAGCACCCGCCCCAAACGCGGGCGTCCAACCCTGGAAACCATTGCCGAAGGTATGGGCGGGTTTTCTTCGGCCAATGACGGCACCGGCGAGGGCGAAGATCCCGAAAGCATGCGCACGCGCGGCCGCCGTCGCCGCAAATAAGCACGCGGCAACCGCGCCTGGAACACTGCCCCTAAAACAATGACAATTGCCGATCCGCCTGCGCCTCCTGTGCGGGCGGTTTCTTCTTTCTGGCCGCGTCGGACGCAGGCGGCACAAAGAGATCACAGCGCAACTTCGGTTGCGGCGCATCCAACCCGAGTTTTCGCGCCGCCAATTTGAACCGTCCGGCGATCACATCCGCATAAGGCCCCTCGCCGCGCATGCGTTTATGCCAATCGCTGCGATAGGTGTCGCCACCATGCATGGCGCGCACATGCGACATCACGCGGGCGGCGCGATCTGGAAATGCGGCTGACAGCCATTCTTCGAACAGCGGCGCAACCTCAAGCGGCAGGCGCAGCATGATCCAGCTGGCGGCATCGGCCCCCGCCTCTTTACCCGCCGCCAAAAGTGCCTCGATCTCGTGATCGGTCAATCCGGGCACGACGGGTGATGTCATGATCCGCACAGGAATGCCCGCTTCGCTGAGCCGTTTGATCACCTGCAAGCGCCGCGCCGGCGGCGGCACGCGCGGTTCCATCTTGCGGGCAATATGGCGGTCAAGCGTGGTCACCGAAATTCCCACACGGCACAGGCCCTCACGGGCCATATCCGACAAAATATCGATATCGCGTTCGATCAACGTGCCTTTGGTGACAATCGCCACGGGGTGTTTCGCGGCGCGCAGAACCTCAAGGCAGGCGCGCATTACGCCTTCGGTTTGCTCAATAGGTTGATACGGATCGGTATTGGTGCCGATGGCAATCGGTGCGCAGCGATAGGATCTCGCCGACAGCTCACGCGCCAAAACCTGCGGGGCCTCGGGGCGGGCGATCAGCTGGGTTTCAAAATCCAATCCGGGCGACAGGCCCAAATAGGCATGGGTCGGCCGGGCGAAGCAATAAATGCATCCGTGCTCACACCCGCGATAGGGGTTGATCGAACGATCAAAGGGCAAATCCGGCGAGCGGTTATAGGTGATCACACTGCGCGGGCGCTCATGGCTGACCTGCGTGCGCAGCGGTGGCATAGTCTCTTCGATGTCCCATCCGTCGTGCGCGGCGGCGCGTATCATAGGCTCATAGCGGCCCGTAGGGTTGCTTTGCGCTGCGCGCCCCGGCGCAGGGGCGACCTGCGCACCGCAGTCGGGCGCGGCATCTGCAGGCAGCGGCGGCAAACCAAAGGGATCCTCATGAACGGGCATAGGTGGATCATCGAACATAACAAGAACAAATGCAACAACCCCCAAGATCTGCATGAGAATTTTTCACACCACATCAGCGTTTTTACCTCTATAAGTCGGTCAAGCCTTCGCCTATGTCGCTATCTGTGCAGCTTCAGGGCCGCACGCCGCACATTCTGGCACAAAGACCCGCATGCGCCGAAAGGCGCCAAGCCAAGGAACGACCCGCATGTCTGACGACCAAGACGACATTATCCTCGCTGATCTGGACGACGACGAACTTGTCCAACAGATGTATGACGATCTCTACGACGGCATGAAGGAAGAAATCGAAGAAGGTGTGAACATTTTGCTGGAACGCAAATGGACCCCCTATGACATCCTGACCCAATCGCTTGTCGGCGGCATGACCATTGTCGGCAATGATTTCCGCGACGGGATCTTGTTTGTGCCAGAGGTGCTTTTGGCCGCAAATGCCATGAAGGGCGGAATGAATATTCTCAAACCGCTGCTGATCGAGACCGGCGCGCCGCGCATGGGCAAGCTGGTGATCGGCACGGTCAAAGGCGATATCCACGATATCGGCAAGAACCTTGTGGCGATGATGATGGAAGGCGCCGGTTTCGAGGTTGTCGATCTTGGCATCAACAATCCGGTTGAGAATTACATCGACACCGCCAAAGCCGAAGGGGCCGATATCATCGGCATGTCGGCGCTTTTGACCACCACGATGCCCTATATGAAGATCGTGATCGACACGATGGTCGAACACGGGATCCGCGACGACTATTTCGTCTTCGTCGGCGGCGCGCCCTTGAACGAGGAATTCGGCAAGGCCATTGGCGCCGATGCCTATTGCCGCGATGCCGCCGTTGCGGTGGAGACGGCCAAAGAGTTTATTGCGCGCAAACATAACCAAGCGCAGGCCTAAGCGGTCGCGCGCGCCCCGCGCATAACCGCAAGGCCCGCAAAACTGCGGGCCTTTTGCGTTTAAGTGCCGCGAAATTATCGATTTTTGAGGATGCGATGCCCCGCCCTGCCCCCGATCACCTATCGCCTGCAGCGGTTCTGCCCGATGATGCGGGGTTGACCGAAACCGGTGCGTTTGTGCCTGCGGCGGCGGCGCGGGTGCTTTTGATTGCCTGTGGGGCCCTTGCACGGGAGATCGTCGACCTGCGGGCGCTGAACGGCTGGACCCATCTTGAAATCGCTTGCTTGCCGGCGAAATTCCACAACACCCCCGATAAAATCGCCCCGGCCGCGCGCGCCATGATCGAGACCCGGGGCGCAGAGTTTGACCGGATTTTTCTGGTTTATGCCGATTGCGGCACCGGCGGCGATTTGCAGCGATTGTGCGACGAAACCGGCGCGCAGATGATGCGCGGGCCGCATTGCTATGCCTTTTATGAGGGGGTCGATGCCGCCGCAGCGCGCGGCGACACGGATATGCGCGCCTTTTACCTTACCGATTTTCTGGTCCGGCAATTCGAGGCCTGCGTTTGGAAGCCCTTGGGGTTGGACCGCCATCCGGAATTGTTGCCGATGTATTTCGGCCATTACGAACGCTTGGTCTATCTGGCACAGGTCGAGGATCCGGCTCTGGAGACCCGCGCCCAAGAGTGCGCCGCGCGCATGGGACTATCCTATGAGAGGCGCCTTACCGGATATGGCGAATTGGCGACGGATCTGGCCCGCGTCGCGGATCAGGCCGTGCCGGCCGCCAAGCCGGATCAGACTTCATAGATGATCAAACCGCAGCTGCGGCAACCTGATGCACACGTTCGATCATCGCACGCAGACCGTTCGACCGTTGCGCCGACAGATGGTCGTTCAGCCCAAGCCGCGCCAATTCCTCTGCGGCGTTGACCTCGGTCACCTCTTTCACTGTCAGCCCATTGTAGAGCATGCGCAGCACCGCGATCAGCCCCGAGACAATCATCGCATCGCTGGCCCCGTCGAAATGGAACACCCCGTCCTCGATCACCGGATGTAGCCAGACTTGCGACGCACAGCCGTCGACTTTGGTGGCCGGAACACAAAGCGCGGCGTCCAAAGGCTCCATCGCCTTGCCCGCTTCAATGACATACCGGTAACGGTCTTCCCAATCTTCCAGAAACTCGAAATCCGCCACGATGTCTTCGAATGCCGCGCTTGCCATACCGGTTCCCTTTACCTGTTTCCCTGCCCGTGGGCGTTGCAGCACAGGTAAGCGCCGCGCGGCAAAAGGTCCAGCCCCTCGCGGCCCGCGCGGAGGGATGAGCGCCGCATGAAGACGGCGCGGCGTCGAGCGCCCCCGCACCACGGTCCGCGCCGTTTTTCGCGCGGTGCTGCGCCCCTAGAGATCCGGCGGCAATGCCTTGTGGCTTTTCAAGCGCGCTGCAATAGGGTAACTCAAATAAAAAGACCAAGAGGCAGGGACATGCGCAGATCTATTATCGCTCTTTCGATTTCATCGCTCCTGCTCGCGGGCTGTGGCGGCGGGTCCATCGGCACATCACGGATGAATCCGGTCAATTGGTTCGGCAAGAACCGCGCAGCCACTGCGGCGGCACCCACCACCGAAGCCGGCGCAAAAAACCCGTTGATCCCCGAACGCCAAGCGCTCAATCTGGAAAAACAAGAAGGGGCCTATCTTGGCACTTCGGTGGACAAGATCACCACCCTGCGGCTCGAAGATGCGCCCGGCGGCAAAATCCTGCGGGTCGAGGCCGTGGCACAAACCCAACGCGCTTTTGATGTGCGGCTGATCGAGGATCCGGCGGAGGCGGGCACATTGTCCTATACGCTCAAAGCCGCGCATCCCGACCGCGCCGCTTATGGCCCCGACCGCAGCCGCAAGATCAGCGCCGCGATGTTCCTCACCGATCAGGAATTGGCCGGTGTGAAAACCGTCCGCGTCGCCGGCACCAGCAATGCCTTGAGCGCACGGCCATAACAGGTTGCCGCCTCAAGGCATGCGTGGCCAGACAGACAAAAGGCGCCCGGTTGAGGCGCCTTTTTTGATATGATTACAATTCCCCACGCGGTATTTCGCAGATCACTCGAGATCGACGATCCGCACCGAGCTGCCCTTCGCCGAGAGCGCGATTTTCCCCTCGCAAAGCCGCAGCGCATCATTTCCAAACACCTCAAGCCGCCAACCTTGCAAGGCAGAGACATCGCGTAGCCCGGCTGCAATCGCATCCAGATCCGCCGCCGGCGCAATCAGTTTCGGCGCCACGCCAGAGCTTTCGGTTTTCGCCTTTAACAACACCCGCAACAGGTCGGCCAAGGCGGGGTTGACCTGTAATTTGTCACGGTCGTTGCTCACCTTGGGCATCTGGTCCGGCGGACAGGCGATCCCCGCTTTAATGGCGGCCAAAATCCCGTCTGCGATATCGCCACGGCGCGCCTCGCGCAACAAAAGCCGCGAGCGCCCCAAATCTTGGGCGTTTTGGGGCTTGGTCGAGGCCAGTTCAACCAAGGCGTCATCTTTATAAACACGGTTGCGCGGCACATTGCGCGATTGTGCATAGATTTCGCGGAATCGCGCCAATTCGCGCACGATAGCGAGGAATTTTCCCGAGGTCGTGCGGGTTTTCACCCGTTTCCATGCGTCTTCAGGTTGGACCACATAGGTTTCTGGCGAGGTCAGGACCTTAAGCTCCTCACGCACCCATTTCTCGCGGCCTGTGCGTTCCAATTCGGCGGCCAGAAATTCGTAAATCACCCGCAAATGCGTGACATCAGCCAGCGCATATTTCTGCTGCGCCTCGGTCAGGGGGCGGCGCGACCAATCGGTAAAACGGGATGTTTTATCAAGAGGTTGCTTGGCGATTTTGCGCACGAGGGTCTCATACCCTGCCTGTTCGCCAAATCCGCAAACCATCGCCGCGACCTGCGTGTCAAACAGCGGCTCGGGGATCACCCCCGCATCGACATAGAATATTTCGAGATCCTGCCGCGCTGCATGAAACACTTTGACCACAGATGTGTCGCGAAACAGATCATATAACGGATCCAACGCGATGCCATCGGCCAAGGGGTCAACCAGAACCCCGGTGCTGTCATCCGTGCCCGGCATCGCCAATTGGATCAGGCAGAGTTTGGAATAATAAGTCCGCTCGCGCAGAAATTCGGTATCAACGGTCACGTAATCATGGCCGCGCGCCTCGGCGCAAAATGCCGCCAGCTCTTCAGTTGTTGTGAGTGTTCGCATCAGGGGTCGATCTTTACTCGTCTTGTTATAGGTGTGCCCACGCCCTGATCCCAAGGTATAAAGCAGTTTATCGGGTTTGGAAAGCGGCCCGGCCCGCATCGGTATTTTCGTCGCCATTCATGGCAAGTAAACCGGTCATGGTAAATAAACCGGCGCGCGTTCACCTGCTGCAAATCGGCGTAAAACGGCGGGGTAAAGCGCATGTTCCTGCACCAGAACCCGCGCCGCCAATGTTTCCGCCGTGTCGCCCGCGATGATCGGCACCCGCGCCTGGCCCAAGATCGGCCCATCATCCAATGCGGCCGTGACCTCGTGCACGGTGCAACCGGCCTCCTGATCGCCCGCGTCCAAGGCGCGTTGATGGGTGTGCAGACCTTTGTAGAGCGGCAAAAGCGACGGATGAATATTGATCATCCGCCCCTCCCAATGGCGCACGAACCCTTCGGTCAACACGCGCATAAATCCGGCAAGGCAGATAATATCGGGATTGGCCGCCGCGATTTTCGCGCTCAAAGCCGCTTCAAAAGCGGGGCGGTCGCCTTTGAACGCGCGGTGATCCACCGCCGCAGTGGAAATGCCCATTTCGGCGGCACGGTCCAATCCGCCGGCCTTCGGGTCGTTCGAGGCGACCAGAACCGGCCGCGCAGGATGATCGCCGGCCATGCTTTGCGCCAGCTTGACCATATTCGAGCCGCCCCCCGAAATCAGGATCGCAACCCGTTTGCTCACAAGAGCGATCCCGCGTAACGCACACCCGCGCCCTCGGTGACCGTGCCAAGGCGGTAAACAGTTTCGCCTTCGCTTTGCAGCAAGGCGGTCAGTGCATCGGCCTCATCTGCAGCGACCGACAAAATCATGCCAACACCGCAATTGAACGTCTTGAGCAATTCGCTTTCGGCCATGTTGCCGGTTGCGGCAAGCCATTTGAACACTGGCGGCAAGTCCCACGCGCCAAGGTCGATATCCGCGCCCAATCCATCGGGCAACACCCGTGGCAGGTTTTCGGTCAAACCGCCGCCGGTGATATGGGCCAGCGCATGCACGCCCCCTGCCCGCACCGCCGCCAGAGATTGCGTCACATAAAGCCGCGTCGGCGTGAGCAAGGCCGCGCCAAGCGTGCCCTCGGTCCAAGGACAATCGTCGCCCCAACCAAGGCCGGACACCTCAACCAATTTGCGCACGAGGCTATAACCGTTGGAATGGATGCCGTCCGAAGCAAGGCCCAGCAACACATCGCCCTTGGTCACACCGGCGGGCAAATCGGTACCGCGTTCCATCGCGCCGACGGCAAAACCGGCCAGATCGAAATCGCCCTCCGGATACATGCCGGGCATTTCTGCGGTCTCGCCGCCGATCAATGCGCATCCAGAGCGCACGCAGCCCTCTGCAATACCCTCGATGATCCGCGCAGCCGTGTCGGTTTCAAGCTTTCCCGTGGCGAAATAGTCGAGGAAGAACAAGGGTTCGGCCCCTTGGCACACCAGATCATTGACGCACATGGCCACCAGATCAATCCCAACACCGTCGACTTCGCCGGTATCAATGGCGATGCGCAACTTGGTGCCGACGCCATCCGTCGCCCCGACAAGGATCGGATCGTTGTAACCGGCGCCTTTGAGATCAAAGAGCGCGCCAAACCCGCCAAGACCGGACATCACACCCGAACGATTGGTCCGCTTGGCCGCCGGTTTGATCCGGTCCACCAAAGCATTGCCCGCATCAATATCCACACCTGCGTCCGCATAGGTGATGCCGTTCTTACCCGTCGTCGATGTGCTATTGTCGCTGCTCATGAGAGCCCCCTTTGCCGATATCGCGCCCGCGATAGCGCAATGGCGCGCCGCTGTCCACGCCTGCCGCGCAAATCGCACGCTCCGCCTCTTGACCCGCGCCGCCCGCGCGCATAATCACACCCACGGCGGGCCTGTAGCTCAATTGGTTAGAGCAGAGCGCTCATAACGCTTTGGTTGCGGGTTCAAGTCCTGCCGGGCCTACCAAATGCCGCCGATCGTTTTTTGGTTTCCGTCTTTGGTTTCAATAAAGACACGGGTTTTAATAAATTCACGGCGCGTAAAACCCCCGCCGCTGCGTCTCCCGACTACTTGTCCTCGAATATTCCTTGTATCGGCACGACCAATCGCGCGCCCTCGCGCTTAACGCGCAATGACGATGTCGGCACGCAGACCACCCAACCGTTCGCTGCTGCCGAGCCGCAAAATTCCGCCATGGGCCCGCGCGGTATCATTGGCGATCGACAGGCCAAGCCCGACGCCGGTGCTGCGGTTCTGATTTCGGGCGGGTTCCAAACGTGCAAAGGGTTTGAGCGCTTCTTCACGCTGCGCCTCAGGTATGCCCGGCCCGTCATCTTCGACGCGAATACGCAGGCTTTTGTCGGTCAAAGATACCGAAACCTCCACGTGTTGGCCGTAATGCACGCCATTTGCGATCAGGTTTTCCACCGCCCGCCGGATGGCCATAGGCCGCAACATCAAGGTTCCCGTCCCTTCGGCGCGGATCAATGTCACCTTCTGTCCAGCACGCACCGCATCGTCGATGATATCACGTACCAAGGCAATGGGATCGGTTTTCTCCGGCTCGCCCTCGCTGGCACCACGCGCAAAGGACAGGAATTCATCGAGCAGCCGCTGCATATCCTCGACATCGCGCTGCATCGCAGCGGCGTCTTCGTCTTCCAGCATCGACAGACCCAACTTGAGCCGCGTCAGCGGCGTGCGCAAATCATGGCTCACCCCCGAGAGCATCAATGTGCGTTGCTCCAAATGCCGCTCAATCCGCGCCCGCATGTCCAAAAACGCATGGCCCGCCGCGCGCACCTCATTGGCCCCTGCGGGGCGATAGGCCACATGCCGCCCGCGCCCGAAGGCCTCTGCGGCCTGCGCCATGCGGGTGATGGGGCGCAATTGGTTGCGCAGATAGACAAAAGCAATCAACGTCATCAACGCACCAAAAAACACCATATTCACAAAGAGTTGGTGGGGGTTTTTGGGGGCAACCCGATGGCGCGGAAATTGGATTTCCACCGGGCCTTGCGCCCCCGCTATATAAAGGCGCACGATATGATCATCGGGCAATTCCACGGCGCGGACCTGCGGCAACAATGCCGTCATCTCGCGGATCACCACGAGGCCGGACAAATCATACCAGCGGCGCGAATCCTCATCCGGCACCACTGCGGCGGGGCGGATTTTGATATCCAACGCCTGCGCCAATGCTGATTGCTCCAAAGGAGTTTGCGCCGCGCCGAGCAACAATTCCACCTCGCGGGCCATATTGCGTGTCATCTCTTGGGTGACCCCCTCGAAATGGCGCTGCAAAAACAGGACAGAAGCCACCAGTTGCAAAGTCAAAACCGGCAGGATCAAGATGAGAAGTGCGCGCCCATAGAGGCTGCGTGGCATATAGCGTTTGAGCCAGAGAAAAGACATGGTTAAACCTACCCCTGCGCGCGACCGAGCGAAAGCCCTTTGGCGCGCAGGCCGCCGCAAAGCGCCAAAGACACCGATTGACACGATCCCAACCGAAGGAAATGCCATGCTTGCCCCCGACACTTTCGACCCGCCCGTGGCCACGGTGGAACACTTGGAGCCGGGGCTACGCCGGATCGTTGCGCCGAATCCCTCGCCGATGACCTATCGCGGCACCAATACCTATTTGCTCGGCACCGACGAAGTTGCCGTGATCGACCCCGGGCCCGATGGTGACGTCGGGGCCCGGCAGTTGGACGCCATTTTGAACAGTATCGGCGCCGGGCAAAAGATTACTCACATCCTCATTACGCATTCGCATGTGGACCATTCGCCATTGTCGCGCGCTTTGAGCCGCGAGACCGGTGCGCCGGTCTATGCGCTTGGCGATTCAAGCACCGGGCGCAGCGCAATGATGGAGCAATTGGCCGCAGTGGGTGAGATTCGCGGCGGCGAAGGCATCGATGCGCAATTCGCGCCCGACATCCGTATCGCCGCAGGCGATGTTATAGAAACGGCCGAATGGGCGGTGCGGGTGCTGCCGACTCCCGGACATTTTTGCAACCACATCTCCTTCATTTGGGGCGATGCAGTGTTTACCGGCGATCACGTCATGGGTTGGGCCAGTTCGATGGTCTCGCCGCCCGATGGCGACCTGACCGATTTTATGGCGTCCTGCGCTGCACTGGCCGGTGTTCCGGCGCGGATTTACTACCCGGGGCATGGCGCGCCGGTGAGCGACCCGAAGGCACGGCTCGATTGGCTGGTGGCGCACCGTCTTGGCCGGGAAGCCGAGATTTTGACCGCGCTGGAAGCCGGCCCGGCAACCGCAAGTGAACTCGCCCGCGCGATCTATGTCGATACGCCGCCCGCCCTCTTGGGCGCCGCCGCCCGCAATGTTCTTGCACATCTCATTGATCTGACGGGGAAATCAATGGCCGCCCCGAACGGCCCGCTGACTGCCGAAACGCAGTTCAGACGCGTGTAGGGAGAAAATCGCAAAAACTCCAAATAAACGCAAAAACCCACTGGACGGCACAAAACACTGTCGCTATATCACCCCTCGTGTTCCGGCGTAGCTCAGCGGTAGAGCAGTTGACTGTTAATCAATTGGTCGTAGGTTCGATCCCTACCGCCGGAGCCAAAGAATTCAAGGGCTTAGCTGGCAATCAGCTAGGCCCTTTTTCTTTGGATTTTCTCAGGGGTAACGTTTAGGGTAACGGTAGCATATCGAATTTGAGGAGTATGGACGTGACCAAACCAAAGACTGAAGATCGATCGTATAGGTCAATGGCATTAACACTAAAAGCGTCCCGTTGCCTCGATGGAGCAAGCGACGAAGAACGAAAATTGGCTTTCGATTTAGCCACACACTACCTTGCAAGACTAAATTATAAAGGGAACCCTGTATCGGACGATCAACCGTTTCCTTTTCCTCGCATCATGGACATGGGCAACGGCCCCGAGAACATCGGTATGCCTTGGCAAGTAGGAGATGCATGGGGGATGCTTCAAGGTTATTTCCATTGCCCTGATGAGTATACACCAGAGGAACTTGAGCAAATTCGCGGCAGAATTTCTCACCTTCTAGTGGATGAATAAAGGAAAGCCCCGACGCGGGGAAGGAAGCCGCATCGGGGTCCGGACTTTCTAACCAAGAAAGAAGCAATCGGCAGGCTAACCATTCCACCGTTTGCCCTTACACTATACCCCAAGCGACAACGCCGCCGCAAAGTCACCCCCTGACAATCAGTTTCTTGATTGCAGCGGTGCCAGCGGCAGGCACGGCAATGATTTGCACCACCTCGACGCCTTGCCCGTCAATCGTGACGTTATCCGCCGCGCTTATTGGCACGTCCCCCGCAACGATTGCCATACGGTCGGACAAGATCACCCTTTCGCCATCGGCATATTTTTCCGAAACGCCGGTGACAAAGGCGTCCACCTCGATTGATTCCGTGGTGACGGTCGGCAATTCCCATTCATTGGCGGCAGGCACAGACGTGATAACCAGCCGCGCCACGTCGCCCGTGGCATATTGAGCCAAGAGCCGCTTGGCGGTGCCTTGGAAACGGTCATAGATATTAGCCATTCCAGTTCACCAGCCTTGCCGCCTCGGACGGATCGACGCCCGCTTCTTTTGCCATTGCCAGCGCCTCGACAATTCCCGCCATGGCCCGCGCACGTCCGCCCGCGTCAAAGGCTTGCAGCGGTCGCATCACGTCCAGCGTCACAGACTGGCCCAGCTTGGCCGTTGCCTCTTGCCCGATCAGCACCGCGACAGGTTGCAAGGCCCATTGCGCAAGGTGGCGTTGCGCCTCTCGCACAAGCGGCCCCGTGGTGGCGTTGTCCAGCAGCGCAGGCAACACACCATAGACGCCACAGACCGCCGCCCTAGCCCCGTCAAGGGACGTTGCAGGGGCAACCCCGCTCAGGTCAGGCGTGGTGCTATGGGGTTTCCAGTCTTGGGCCGGTGCTGGACCACCTGCCGCCGTGACTTGGACACTTTCCCGCATCAAGACGCGGCCCCGCTTGCTACGGAACCCCGCGCCCAATTCGTTAAGGTCGGTTCCGGCGGTTTCAGGGAATGGCACAATCTGCGACCCGATAGGCGCGTTCTCATAGACTTCGGCCAAAGCGGTTTCCACAGAATGCAGCATTCCAGCGGTCAGGGACGCCCGCCGCAAGGGGGACGTGCCGGTCCAAGGCGACGCCGCATCGCTGCCGATCCTGAAATGCAGCACCTCAGCAGCTAAGGCCGTGACAGTGCGCCCGCCGCCCGCCTCGGCAATGGTGACTTGATAGGCACGGGGCTTGCCGTTGCGCGTTGTCAGGGACCAGTCGGAAACAGGGACAAGCCCGTCCTCTTGGATCAGGAAAACCGCCTCACCCCGCAACGCCAACGCCCTGCCGATCATGGCAAGCGAAACCGGATCAAGAATTGACGCGCCGTCCACATCGGCCATCGACAGGCCGCTTTCCCATAGCGCCACGCATGTTTGAACGGTTGCGGTCAGATCGCCCGTGCCAGTGCGCCCCGCGACATAGGCCGCGCGGTGCATCATTAGATCGTGGGTATATCCACCACCACTTGAACGTTGCTCGACAGGTGCTTGTTTTTGCTTAAAAGGCCACATTGTTTGTCCCCCGATATGGGCGCAGCAGATCAGCGGCACCGGATAGCTGCAACGCGCGGCCCGTCCAGTTCCGTTCATAGCGGTGCGTGAGTTGAAGTTCGCCGCCTAGGTTCATGGAATTGCTAACCAATTGCCCGTGGGATTCATCCGCTTTGCCAATTTCGGCAGAATACCCGGCAAGGCGTTCCACGGCTTCCAGAACGGCCACAGGGGCGCTTGTGTTTGCCCCTACGGTTGCCGTCACGCGCCAAGTGCTATCGCGGTCAAAGCGCAGCCCATACGGCCCCACAGGCGCGTCCACGGCCTGCCATGCGTCGCCCCGCCATTCCTCGACCAAAGAGACCTCGGCAGGGCTTAGAAGCGGCTTCCAGTCGCCCGCGCCCTCGACCGTCCAAACGACTTGGCGCGGGGTCCAGCGGTGCGCCACATAGCTTTCGATCCGTTGCCAGATCGCATCTTGTTCGGCAGTCGGATAAGCCGAAGGAATGGCCTCATCCTGTTTTAGCGTTATCGCCATGCGTAGGGGTTCCTTTTGGCTGGAACGTGAACCCCGCCGCCCGTCACTTCCCAAGATCGCGCCTCGATCTGCGCTTCGGGATATGCGGGGCGGGTCACAATCGACAATTCGTAAAGCAAGGCGGCAAAGATTGTGCGGATCAGTGCCATGCCCTCGGCGGGGTCTTCTTCCGTCACTTCCTCGGCCTTCTTGACCGCCCGTTCCGGCGGAATGCGAAAGCCTGGACTAATGCCAACCGCCAAGCCTGCGCCGATCATGGCCAATGCGTCCTTGCCATGCGTCGTGGCCGCGATTTCAGGCGTGATCTGCGCCACAAAAGTTAGCGCCTCATCGCTATCGGCAAGGCTTAAAGTCCCAGCCCCACGCGATGCCAAAGGGCGGTCATATGAATGGCCCACAAGTAAATGAATGTCTTCGTCTTCACGGTTCACCCTGTAATTAAATGCCCTTGGGGCAATGACTTCCTTGCGGGGGCGACCAGTGCGCCCACCATCGGACAAGGTGGCAGGCCGGTTATATGGAAACCGCCCCGCCAGTTCGAGCGCACCAGAGGCGCGTTTCCGCACCTCCAGCCCGCCGGTTTCATATGCGTGAAACACTGTCACCTGATTAGCCGAAGTTGGTCAGGATACGGGTTTGCAGGCCACGCGCCACGGTCACGTCCGCCGTGACAAGCCCCGTCAGGCGCAGGCCACCGGATTGCGCGTCGGAATAGACGTCGCGAATCACATCGACCCCGCCCCATAGGCCCACAAAGGCCGGAGCCATGCCGCCGACATTAGCCGTCAGAATAGCCGTGCCAGCGCCCAGCGTGTTCGTGGTGGCAATGTTGCTTTGCGGAATGTGTTTGACCATCCGGTCCCATTCCGAAACCGCCGTGCCGGAAACCAATGTGTCGTCTAGATCAGACCAAAGCGCAGGGGTCAGGCCCAGCCGGATCGCGCTTGCCGCGCTAATCGCATTGGCTTCCATGAAGGCCACCACCTCAGCCCGGAACGCCGCCCAGCTTACCGCCGCCGCCGACATATCGGTGGACGTGATGCCATAGGTTGCAGCGCCCGTGACAATGCCCAGAGGTTGCCCAGATGCCCCGCTGCCATTCAAGACAGCGCGGTCCAGTTCGGCCCCAATAGCTGCCGCCATGTCGCGCCGGATTGCGGCTTCAAGACCCGCGCCCGATTGCTTCATGGCCTTGCGTGTGATCCGCATATGAGCGCCAAGGGTTTGATCCGGCGAAAGGGTCGCCTCGGCAGTCGCAAAGGCCGACGCATCGCCAATGCTGCCGCCCTCAGTTGCAGCCCAGCCCGCGACAGCGCCAGAGGTTGCCACCGGCCACGCTTCGGACCCTTGGGTCACGTTAATGGATTGAACGCCCAGACGCGCCGCCACAGAGGCCGGAAAAAGCCGCTCAATAATCGGGCGCGTGTTCATCGGGTCAGGCGTTCCCGTCGATACGGTTTCGCCCGCGCGTTGTTCGAGCGCCTCAAAAGGAACCGGCACACCGCGATAGCCGCCGGTGCTGCGCATCTCTTGCACGATTTCGGCGGTCTCACCGTCAAGGGCGCGGCCTTCGTCCAAATTCAAAGCGACTTGGCGCAATTCAAACTTTGCCACCATGTCGGACCATTCCTGATCCGAGCGGGTCTCAAGATCATTCTTGGCGTCGCGCCGCTCATCGTCTTCGGCAATAAGCGCGGCGCGATAGCGAACCTCATTAGTGGTATATTCAGCATCAAGTTCACCCATCGAGCGAATTTCGTTTTCGTCGGGGCTTTCTTTCGCTGCCAGTGCGGCCAGCGTTTGTCGGATAGTTGATTGCCGCTTTTGCAGCTTTACAGATTCAAGCATTTAGTTTCCCTCAATTGCAATTGAATAAGGGAATTTTACCTTGTCAGACCCATGCGCAGCAAAGTCGCCCACTTTTGCTTTTCTGGGTCCAATTCGCCCAAGCCGATTTCAATTCGGGTTTTCTTGGCGTGACACGATCCGCAAAGCGTTTGCAGGTTTTCCAGATCGAAAGCCGCCCCGCCATCGCGCAGCCCTTTGATATGATCGACCTCTAGCCGCGTTCGTGAACCGCATTGCACACACTTCCAGCCATCCCGCCGCTTGGCTTCGGTTCGCACGGCCTTCCATTGTGGTGTCCGATAGATTGCCGTGCCGTGGCGTTGCCACCTTAGACCCATTGCGCGACCCGTGCTTTTGCCGCTGGACGTGCCGCCATGCGTTGCCCCTCCGCCACCGCGATAACAGACGCCGCCGCCGCGTCGATCCGGCCTAGGGACCGTGCCTTGGCCAGCTTGTGATTGCCCGCAGGGTCTACAAGCGTGATCGCATCCGCAAAGGCAGAGCGCAGCAGCAAGGACGGCACCGTCTTGACCTGACCTTCAAACAGCGCCCGCCTGAATCTTTCTATGTCCTCGCTGCCGTCACGCCAGCCAAACCCACGCCAAATAAACGGCACACGGTCCAAGCCTGCCGCCCGCATGGCCTCGACAAATTCGGCATGGCGGAACCGGTCGCCAACGACAGCAGCAACGCCTTGGCCGTCCGTCATGTTCACCACATCGGCAAGCCAACGCCCGACCGGAACCGTGGTGTCGCCCATTGTGGTGAGTTCGCCCCTTTCCTGCATCTCGACATAGCGCCCAGAGACGCCATCAGAGGCCCCACGATCCGCAAGGGACGGATTGCAGGGGAAGGTTCCCACAGCCTCTAAACGGCCCGTTTCTGGCCAGTATAGCGCCGCTGCCGACATAGACCGCGACCCGCCAAGATCGACGCCCAGAATGCAAGGCCCTGACCGTTCCGGCAGTTCATCGGGGGCGACCTCGGCGGCAAGCCATTCATCGACCGTCACCAACACGGAGCGGTCTTCGGTGCTGACACGCTCGTTTCGGTTCAGGTTGCGGAAAGACGAAAGCGCAGACCCGCCACGCGATATGGCCCGCTTGGCTTGGGCGATCAGCCATTCAGGCGTCGAGCCGATCCCCTCTTTCGCGCCGGGGTTTGCCACCAAGAGGCTTTCCAGATCATCAGCAGGCAAGCCAAAGTCGGGGCGGTGTTCTTGGACGTAAGTGCCAGGGGGCGGTTCATCCAGCCAACGTGAAAAGGTGTTGCTATCGTCCGGTGCGCTTGTCGAGATAATCAGCGCCCGACCGTCACGCTTGCCAAGCCCCGACAGAATGGCGTTTTCCAGATTGTCGCCCTTGTCCTTTTCCCAAGCGGCCCGTTCGTCCAGTATGGCCAAAGTTGGCGCACCGCCCAAGATCGACTTGCCATCGGCGGCAATACATCGGGCAATGCCACCGCCTTTGCCGCTAAATTCGACTTCCAGTTTTGAGCCGCGCCGGATTGTGAATTGCTCTTGCAGATCATCCGGCAACCGCTCGACAAAACCGACAATGAATTGAAACGCAATGCGGGCTTGGTCACGGTTTCGAGCGGCAAGGATAACCTCGCGTTTCGGTTGCTCAGACAAAACGCCCATGACATCGGCCAAGGCCAAACCGGCAGACAATGCAGTTTTGCCATTGCCACGCCCGATTGACAGACACGCCACCATGACGTCTTTTTTCAAAGCGCCGTTAATGAATGCCTTTTGATATTTTGCGAGTTTTACGCGGTTTCCGGCCTGTTTTCCCTCTGGTATCGTAAGGTTTTCCAGAAATTCAATTGCCGCAGCGCCTTGTTTTGTTGGTCTAGCCATCCCTTTTCCCCGATTTTTTGGGAAATGGGAAAGAAGAACCCCCCTCCGCGTTGTCAGGCTCCCCCACGCCTAACCTATTGGGACCATTGGCCTTGACTTGCTCGCCCTCGACAAACTCTTGAATGTCAGCGCGACTAAAACCCGCCTTGGCTGCACACAAAGCGCCCAAAGTTAGGAATACCTCGGCAAAGACCTGCACCCGCACACCACGATAGCGTTGATCCGAGAAGGCCGCCAAGTCCTGCGCAATACGCCGCGCCTGCATCCGCTCCCATTCGTCTTGGCTTCGATTCCAGTGGTTGCGCCTAGACCGTTGCAGCCGCGTTAGCGGGGCAAGCTGGCCAAAGTCGCCAAGATTGTCAGGTTGTCTCGCGTGGGGATATGCCATGCCCAGAATATACCGCCTAGGCATGGCATGGGGCAAAGTGGGCCTAGTCTGTTTTCGGGTCTAGAAGGTGGATATTCCGTTTCTCCGTCTCCGTTCCAGTGGTGTGGACAATCCACCACTCGTTACCATCACGATCCTGCACACTGTCACCAACCTTGGCGGTCGTGTCATCATGGATCAATAGCATTTTTCCATGCCGCACCATGCCATCACCAATTATGCTTGTATCGGCAATTTCGCCGTTAATCTCAATTCCATTCAGTTTTACAACCATCGCTTTATATCCTTCTCTTAATGGTCAGATCATAGCGGACGGATGGACATGCCTATAGGCATTTGTCCTGTCCGTCCGCCTCTTATGTCTTCTACGGACACTGGACGCTTTAGGTTTCGTCCGCGTCCGTCCGAGTGTCCTTCTCAATCAATGCGTCCAACAAGGTTGCACTACCGTTCCCACGCAGCAAATACAGATCGTTGTTCACGTCGAACAAATCAGCAAACTTGCGCGCCCTATCAAAAGCCTTTCTTTTGGCCTCGGTCGTTTCGCCAGTGTGCTTTTGGTAAAACGCTTCCCGCCAGTCATTTACATGCAGCCCAGTGAACGCCCCGTCGCTAAGAGTGCCATGCTTCATTGCCGCCATATGATAGGTATCAAGTGCGAGTTGCTTTGCAGGTGATAGCTTCTTACCTCCACCCGCAGGCGCGTCACCCTCGACCAGAACGGCAGATGATGCATCGACCAACGGCACGTCCTGCAATACCATGTGAATGGGCGCAGGCGGTTCCGCGTCCTTCATCTTGGTGTTGGTCATGGTCACGGTCGCGTCCGACTTTTCCAAGCGAAACTCGAAGTCGAGCGCACCCTTTAACGCCATTGCCCCCCGCGCCCTGTCTTTTACAGCGTGGCCGGAGTGATGCACGATTAGCAGCACGCTATTGGGATAGCGGGCTTTCAGTTGATCCATAGCCACAACAAAATTGTTCATGTCCATGGTGCTATTTTCGTCACCCGCCCCAAAGTTCCGCGCCAACGTGTCCACAATGATTAGCGCAGGCTCGCCCACCTGTTCCGCCGTTGCGTCCACAGCATCCGCCACCGCTTTGGCAGATGCCGCGTCAAGGAATTGCGCGGCCCTCTCAGACTTGTATAGAGGCACGCCAGACAGATCGACGCCGTGGTGTTTACCCCAAGCATGGAAGCGCCTTGTAAGCCCGTTGTGGCCTTCGCCAGCTATGTAGAACACCGACCCTTGTTTAACATCGCGCCCAAAGAACGGGGTTCCACTAGCGACCGATAACCCCAAAGCGACAGCAAGGAACGACTTGCCGCAACCCGGATCGCCAAACACAAGCCCAAGCGTGTCAGTCTCAATCAAGTCCCCAATGAGAAATGCCGGGGGTCTGTATTCCAGATCACCAACCGCCGTGAAGGTGAAGGCCCTAACGGGTTCTTTGGCCTTTCCTCGGTAAAGAGTGGGACCAGCCCCCTTAATGGGGGCGGGCAGGGTCTTGCCCTCCTGCACAATTCGCAGCAGATCGTTGAACGCGTCATATCCGCGTTCAAAGTCAACTTCTATCTTAGCTGGTCCAGTCAATGTTGCCTCCCAAGTCCTTAATGTCAGGAACGTAATTTGAAACCAGTGCCTGCTGAATTTTGGCGGCATAGGGGCAAGTGGTTTGATTGGTATCTAGAATATCCGCGATTAGCAGCTTCTCACGCTGCCAGTAGCGCCACATCATCCCGCGCGTTCGGCGCGACATTGGGTCAGTTCGGATTTGCTTTACCCTCTCTTGCACATCATCGCGGGCCTGTTTGGCGCTTGAATATCCCTCGATAATCAGAACACCATCGGCTTGAACGGTGGATCGAACAAGATTGACCGCTGTCCCTGCCGCCCAGTGCTGACCGAGAACGCATCGACGCGCAATTACAGCGTTGTAGAACGGCCTATATGCAGCGTGCCAAAGATAGGCCGTGCTCGGTGGGACGACCCCGAAGTTCTTAACAAAGGCCGACAAGGCCGCAGAGAATTGTTCGCCCGAAGGCGTTCCGTGGTTAGAAAAGTCCATGTTGATTAACCCCGTTGCCCTTCAAGCCATGTTTGAATTTCAGTTACTGGGAAATATCGCTGGCCACGAATGCGCACAGGTTGAGGCATACCTAGCTTGCCGTCTTTCAGCCAACGGTTGATTGTCATGTGGGAAACCCCAACAAGTTCGCGCAGTTCTCGCGCAGTCATATATTGTCTTGCCATTGGAATGGCCTTTCGATAATATGGCCACAGTTCTTAAGTGAGGCCGTGTGGATGTATGGTGTTCGAGCACCGGTTCACGCGGCCAAACTTGTGCCGCTAGCACAATGTTTAACACACTGTAAACCCCCTACGCAAAGACCAACAAAATAAGGCCAAAACGCGCTTTTGGGCCGAATCTCTGCGCGAATCAGCGCTTTGAAAGGACACTTTCCTACACTTGCGACACAGACAGGAAATAATTCCAAGCTGAGCTATATTGGCTTTAATATTAGGGAAGATTTCCCAGTTGAGAGGGAATTTCTTATGCGGCGGCACCCATAACCCTACCGCCCCAAGCACTCAGGGCGTCGCGTTTTTCGGTCGCGTAGTCGTGCCTTTGGTAAACCCCGACAATCCCGCCGCCCGTTCCGCTGACATGGTTTAGCACCGCCTCAGTTACGCGCACAGGAACCCCAAGCGCAGCCATACCCGTGGCGCAGGTGCGCCGCAGATCATGGAAGCCCCAAGGCTCTATCTCGACAGGTCCGCCCGCTTCCTTCTCGGCAATTTCCTTCATCGCCACCGCCAACCGATTGCGCGGCTTGTCAAAGGACTGCACGGGCGACCGCCCGTTCGTGGTGAAGACAAAGTTGACCTTCCCTTCACTGTCCACAATTCGCTTAACGTCCGCCAGCACGTCCAGCGCAGGCTTTGACAATGGCACGTCATGGGCGCGTCCGTTCTTTGTTCGATCTTCGCGCAGATGCCACAGATCGCCCCTGATTTCGCCATCGGTCATTTTGGCGACCTCACCAAGCCGCTGCCCCGTTAGCAGCAGCAGCTTGGCCATATGCCCCCACGGTTGCCCTTCAGCGTCACAAGCCTGCCAGAACCAGCGAATTTCGTCGTCACTTAGCACACGGGCGCGCGCTCGCTCTTTCGCGGGGGGCTTTACACCGTCCGCAGGGTTACGGTCGATCACGTCACGGTTCACACACCACGCCAGAAACGCTTTAAGGTAGGCCCGCACCCTATTTGCAGTCACACCCCGCCCCGTGTCCGCAATACCCTCCAGCAGCTCCAGAATATCCCGCTTGGTTATTTCGTGAATGTCGCGATCGCCCCACTCGCTAACTACGTGCCGTTCAAGTTCGCGCTTCACCGTCTTGCCGCTCTTGAGCGTTGAAAGGTGCCGCTTGTCATATGTCTTGACTAGCGTCTTTACCTTGTCCCGTTCAGTCAGTTGAGCCTCGGCCCGCTCGGCCTTCGCGGCCTTCTTTAGCGCCGCAGGATCACGTCCGAGTTCAAGCTTTTCCAGCGCATCGCCTGCCGCTTTTCTAGCCTCGGCCAACCCTAGAAAGCCTGCCGTGCCTTCTGCCATTTCGGCTGGCCGAAGCTTTCCCAGCGTTAGCTTGCAAGGCTTGCCACCGAAGCGATAGCGCAACGCCCAAGACTTTGCGCCGCTAGGCTGGATGACAAGGTAAAGCCCCGACAGTGAAGGGTCGGGAATTTCGCGCCTAGCTTCGCCCGGCTTCATGGCTTCGATTGACTTTACAGTGAAGGCTTTTGCCATGGTCAATTTCTCCTTGGGGTAACACAGGGGTAACACTTTGACCCGTATCAAGCTGTTATCCCATGTTATGACATGAAGCCGACGTCCTCGCAAACATCTTGTTTTATTGGGAATTTTCTTGAATTTAGGTTACGGTATGTAGCGCCGTGTTACGGGTAGAATTTTGACTGTTAATCAATTGGTCGTAGGTTCGATCCCTACCGCCGGAGCCAATACCCAAAAAGCCCAGCAAAGTCAGTGACTTAGCTGGGCTTTTTTCTTAGCAAGGTCATTCTCACCCCTCTGTGCCCCAAAGCGCGATTTTTACTGCGCACAAAGAGTCGGAGCCAAAGATGGGACGCATTGCTTACCTGACGAAACGCGGAGCCGTATGGTGGTATCGCCGCCGTCATCCAGTTATTGTCATCCAATCATCACAAAATAACCAAATATCAGTGTCTTGTTGCGACAATGGGACCAGCCTGCAAGCGCGGGGCCATATGGCTGTGAGCTTGCGCACCCGCTCCAAGAGAGAGGCCCGCATTCTCGGCGCTTTCATCTCTGCAGATTTTGAGCGCGCGTGGGCGATGATCGAGGCAGTTATGAACGAACACGAATTTGATACCGACATGATGGACGCCATAGCGATGACTATGGCCAAACATTTTCGTTCTCTGATCGAGAAAATTGCCCACGGGCCAGCGTCCAGCTTTCCCGATGGGGTCAAGCAGCGCGCCTATCGCATCTTGGAACAGGACTTGCGCAAGGCGCTCGGTGTTGAAGGTAAGGTGATCGTTGCGGACGCGCAGCCAACCCCACAGGTCGAAGAAAACCCACCGGCGGAAGCAATGTGCCAAGCGGAGCGCGATGCACTTGCCTATTTGGAAGATCACGACGAGGACTACTGGGAAAAATGTGGTGAGCTTTTCCACCCTGACTACGAGCCGGAATACCCGCGTCTTGCCCATATCGGTGAAAGCGCACGAACCAACGACGACTATTATGCTGACTATGTCGTGTCTGATTTCGGCCTGCACACGCACGTATTCCGCGCGACATTGTCGGAGTATTTGGCCGCTTGCGAACGGTTGAGCCTTGATCCTTCCGATGCCAACGCCGATTTTCCGCTTGCGTTGAAAGAAGCAATGGATGCGGCGCACAAAATAGGAATGGTGCCAACGCCGGAAGCCAAGCCGTCGCCCACGCTTGCGCGCCCGAAGAACAGCACCCAGAAGTTTGCCGACTTTGCCGACAAGTACCTGGCCCTTCGCTGCCAAGGCTTCACGCTCACACGCGAAGATGAAACAGCCGATGCCGCGACGGGTCGAAACTTCGAACGGACCTCGCTGCGTAACTGGCAGTCTTCGGTTCGATTGTTTGTTGAGATCGTCGGTGATCTGCCACTATGCGATATAGGCAAAGAGGAAGTCATCGAATTCAATGATTGGATTCAGAGACTTCCCAAGAACTTCGGAAAATCGTCCAAGGACAAGCGCACCGCGCGCCAGTTTATCGAAGACGCCGATGAACACGACACAATTGGGATCAATGCGCTGATTGAAAAGCTGCGACGCGAGGGCAAGCCGCCCGGCGAGATAGAAGAAGCCTCAGCCGCAGCCCGCGTCGTGCGGCTGTCCGCGACCACGATGAAGCGCCATCAGCAAGCATTACACGCAATCCTCGCCTATGCGCACGAAAGTGGCGCGATTGACGGCAACCCGTTCAAAGGACGGACGCTGACCACATCCGAGATCAAACGGCGCAAGCGAAGCGAACGGCGTGTGGAACGGATTGGATGGGGCGAAGACATTTACGCCCTGCTCGGCTCGGAAATCTTCCAAAACCCGCTGACAGAACAAGACGAGCCACTTTTCTGGTGCCCGCTGATCGGGGTGTACGCGGGCTTGCGGCTGGAAGAAATCTTGCAATTGCGGGTGAACGACTTCTTCTCGGACGCCGGGATCATGGCCGTGCGGGTCCAGAACGAGATTGGTTCGCAGGAAGTAAAGTCGGACAACGGTTTTCGCAGCGTTCCACTGCATCGGGCACTGATTGACATTGGCCTGCCAGAGCTTGTTGCCCTTCGCCGTCAACAGGGACTGAGCCGCCTGTTCCCCCACATCGAACGCTCAAAGTCCAAAGGCACATTGAGCGCGATCATGTCGAAAAGGTTCGGCTACTACACCGAAAGCCGGGGCATCAAGAAGCCGGGTTTGGACTTCCACGCGCTTCGCACAGAGTTTCACGTCAGGCTCGCGCGCGCAAAAGTTCCCGATCACGTGCGCAAAGGCCTGATGGGGCACGAACAGACCGATGTGACCCACAAGAACTATTACCGGCTGGGCGAAACCATCGAAGCTCTCAAAGAGTACGTGGACCTCAATGACATCAATCACTATGGAGTTCGCTCCCCGTTCGGGAAAACCTACCACAGGGCTGCCCCACACTTGCGAGTCGTAAACAGCGCGAACGGCTGATACGCGGAACCGCCCTCACGCGCGCGGGTGCCTTTTTCCCGCGCGCGGAAGCACGCAGTACCCGAGTGCGCGAAGGCGCGAGAGGTTCTTTGCATTGGCAAACACTAACTCGCAGTAATGGCTAATTCGCACGCGCTCCAAATCAAAGTTTCGCCGTAAATTACTCACCGTTTGGGCGCATTTTTTGAAAATTACGTCAAAGCCTTGACGCAGCACCCTTTCGGTCCTTATGTGCAAATATGGAAAGTCAATTATTTTCTTTTATTACATATCAACTACTTGAGGCCATATGGAAGGTTTCTTCCAATTAAAAAGACAATCAACCATTGCCGAAACGAAGCGTCCGTTCATGTCCACTCCACCAACACCAACTGATGGAGCCTACTATGAAAGACCTTTTCGATACGAACACCAAAACACTGTCCGCGCTGATCAATGAAGATTGCCTTGAAACACTCAAAACAATCAAGTCGAACTCAGTCGACGCCCAAGTGTACGATCCGCCATACGATGACGTATTGGACCACGACTGGGATAAAAACCTCAACCTTTTTCCGATATGGGAAGAGTCGTTCCGGGTCTTGAAGCCCGGTGGATATCTTGTGGTCTTCGGAGACCACCGCAGGTTCCACCGCACAATCTGCGAGCTGGAAGATATCGGCTTCACGCTGATATCTGGAATGGCTTGGACGTATAACAATGGGACACCAGCGTGCCAAAAGATTGACGACCTACACCACACCCGCGTGAAGCCCGGACAAGAACCCATCGGCTTGTTTATGAAGCCGCTGCTGGAAAAGACGTATAAGGTCCACCGTAAAAAACACGGTAATTCCGGGCTTCGGGTCAAGAACACCGTACCTGGCGTCAAGATGACAAAGTCAACCTTTGACTACCAAAAGCCGACCCCCACGGAGAGAAATCTCGGCGTCGAGCACCTGCAAACAAAGCGGGTGAACAAACGAGACGAAAGTGGCCGTTCGCTTTACCGCACAACGAGCCGTAAGAACCACGGCCCCTGCGTCAAGCCCGTGCAGCTAATGTACCATTTGTTGAAGCTCGTCACTCCGGAGGGAGGTACCGTGATGGACGCATTTATGGGAACAGGCGCAACCGGTATGGCGGCGGCTTGGGCTGGTTTCAACTTCATCGGAATCGAGCGCGACAAATCCTATTTCGAGGTTGCCAAGTTACGGGTCGAATACGCTCTAAACAATCAGATGCCTTCATTCCCACTGCACGCAGCAAAGCGTAGAAAAATATCCATTACTGAAAAGTCTTATGCCAACCGAGCGTCGCACACGACGCCTTGGATTGAGGCGACAACGGACTTGGGCGCGCTCGTGCCCTTGCGCCGCCCAATCCGGGTTAAGCGCGCAATTCAGAAACTACTGGCCAGCGTCTCAACGCTTTGGGGCAATGCTGTCAATTCATTCAATGGTTCGGTCAATAAGGGTAAAGTCTCGGGCCGTAGGCATACAGAAAAGACAGTGTCCATTGCTGGCGTCCTGCCAAACGGCACCAATCTGCCGTTTAACCGCCTCCCCTTCGTAGAGGTGCTCCCCCTTGTATTCCACAACAAGAATGCGGCCATCGGTCAGCATTGCGATAAAGTCGGGGTAGAATTTCCCGTGGGGCATTTGCAGCCAGAAGGACGATCTCTTCCGGTCAATGTTGCGCACCCAGTATCGGACCTTTTCGTGCCGGTCGATGTGCAGGGCACAGTCCCGCTCTTCGTCACTGTCAAACGCGCCAATAAGCGAGAAGTAATGCTTGTTGAACTTGGTCGCGCCGGAATAGGGCCGGTTCGGCGCGTGGCTTTGCTCATCGAAGATGATGGACAGGTCCGCGCTGGTCTGAAAGTCCTCCGCGTTGGCGGCAAAAAGGGCACGGTATTGCGTTGTTTCTCGCTCGCCGCGAAGATCATACTTGTTGCGGCCCAGCACATCCAGCTCAATCCCAGAGGCCATCAATTCTTCTATGGCCTTGGATATGAATACTACCGCGCTTGGCTTGGTGATATCGGGATGAACGATGCCGCTTTCCAGCCAGTTGGCGAGGCGCGGCAAGGTCCAAGTCGGCTCCCGAATGACGCCCGCAAGCTGGCCTTGTAGCTGGTTGATGAAGTTGATTTCAACCTTGCCTTTTTCACTGACATTTATCGTACCGGTTCGGCTCGTATCAGACGGGCGGAACCAGTTTTTGATGTCGCTCACATCACACGCGTCCAGCCGCCACGGCGTGCCGAGATGACCGATTTGACGGCGCTCCAAGGCGGCGTGGAGAAAGTTACGCCTCTCGCGCCTGCCGCTGCGCGCGTTTGAAGAAATGCCGTGTCGCCTGATCACGCGCGTCCTTGTCGGTCATGACGATGTTGCGCATCTCGTTGTCTTGCTGGAACGCCCTGACCATACCTTGGAAAAACGCCTGCGAGAACGCGTTGTAGACAACGTCTGCCGGGTTGTTTTTGACCATCTCGGTCATGTCTTCGTCCATGATGTCGCGCGTCACCCGCTCAAAGCGCAGGAAGTCTTCACGCGAGAACTGGGTGCCATGCCGTTCATTGAACGAGTCGATGATTTCGGACAGCGACCTCTCTTCTTCCTCGGTGTAGGGGTTTGCGCCGAACTCGGTGATCGGGTCGAGCGTGCGCGTGTCGCCCGCATTCAACGACGCACTGCCTTCCTCGCCCTTTTGCAACTTGAACGCGGACAAGGTCAGCATGTCGTCGGTGATTGTGATATCGGCAGGTACATCCCGAGATGGCAGAAGGCGCGACAACCAAGCTGTGTAGGCGTAGAGCTTCTCCAACCAAGCATCGTTGAGTGACACGACCTGCGCCACGAAGGCGTAGAAGCGCTGGAAACTTTTCAGAAGTTGGCGGAACTCTTCTTGTTGTGCCTCGTCTTCATCCAGCTCAAACCGGTCGACTGCAAGACGGACAGTGCCTTCCAATTTGAGGCGGTCCTGCGTCGTCAGATCACCCTTGAAGAACTGATCGGCAAACCGCTCGACCTCGTCTTTGTGAATATAGGTCGAGGACGAGATGCGCTGTTCTAGGTCATAGATTTGGTTCAGATCTGTGCGTTCTTCCAGCGCGGTTGCCTCGAAGAAGGGCGCAAACGCTTCTTTGACCTCTTCCATTGTGTTCTGGAAGTCGAGAACGAACGTGGGTTTGTCCTTGCCGTAACTGCGGTTCAGCCGGGCAAGGGTTTGCACCGCCTGCAACCCGGCGAGTTTCTTGTCCACATACATCGCGACAAGTTTGGGTTGGTCAAAGCCGGTCTGGTATTTCTCGGCAACGACGAGGATCTGATATTCGTCAGTGTCGAACTTTTTCGGCAGTTCGGTTTCAGCGAAGCCGTTCGCGGTCGCCTCGGTCCAGACATTGCCATCGACGGTCAGATCGCCCGAGAACGCGACCAACGCTTTAAGGTCGGCATATCCCTTGTCTTCGATGTAAAGGTTGAGTTGTTGCCAGTAACGCAGGGCATGTTCGCGACTTTGGGTCACGATCATCGCCTTCGCCAGACCGTTCAATTTGCCCGCAACATGGCGGCGGAAGTGTTCGACAATCACCTCGACTTTTTGATCAATGGCGGTCGGATGCAGCGAGGCATAGCGCGCGACACGAGACTGCGCTTTACGCCCTTTGAAGGCTGGGTCGTCTTCGATGGTCTTTTCGAGCTGGTAGTACGCACCATAGGTCGTGTAATTTTTCAGAACATCGACAATGAACTCTTCCTCGATGGCCTGACGCATCGAATAAAGGTGGAATGGGTGCGGTTTACCGTCTGACCCGATGCGCCCGAACCGTTCCAGCGTGACATTGCGCGGCGTCGCGGTGAAGGCGAGAAACGAGATGTTTTTCTGCGGTCCGCGCGCCTTCTGAAAGGCCAGAACCATGTCTTCGATATCGTCGGAGCTGGTCGCATCGCGGGTCAGCGCGTCGCTCATCGCTTGCGCCGCCTTGCCGGACTGGGATGAATGCGCTTCGTCAATGACCACAGCAAAGTTCCTGCCACCCTGCCCGGAGATCGTCGCCAGATGCTCGGTCCCGAACTTCTGGATTGTCGTGATGATGATCCGTGCGCCTTTCAGGATTGCGTCTTTCAGATCGCGGGACGTGCCGTCGATCTTCTTCACCACGCCCTCGGTCTGGGCGAACCCGCCGATGGTGTTCTGCAACTGTCGGTCCAGCACCAAACGGTCGGTCACAATGATCGCCGTATCGAACAGGGGTTGGTCGCCTGTGTCATGCAGGTTGATGATCTGGTGCGCGGTCCACGCGATGGTGTTCGACTTGCCCGACCCGGCGCTGTGCTGGATCAGATAGTTCTGCCCCGCGCCCTTGGCACGCGCGTCCGCCAATACCTTGCGCACGGCATCGAACTGCTGGAACCGGGGAAAGATCAGCACCTCTTTGCCGCCCGAGCGTTCAAGGTGAATGAACCGCCCGATCAGGTCGAGCAACACCTCGCGCGAGAATACTGCCTTGGTGTCGGGCAGGTCTTTGTAGAGATAGGCGACCCGGTTCTCGCCCGGCACATCGGGGTTTCCGGCACCGCCGTCGCGCCCGCGATTGAACGGCAGAAACCGCGTCTTACCGTTCATAAGGCGTGTGGTCATCGACACGTTGTCCTGATCCACCGCGAAATGCACGATAGCTCCGCGTTTAAAGGTTAGCAGAGGTTCGCCAGCGGGGGAGCGGTCCTGCCGATACTGTTTCTCGGCGTGTTTGACGTTCTGCCCCGTCAGCAGGTTTTTCACTTCCAGCGTCGCGACCGGAATGCCGTTGACGAAGGTCGCCAGATCGATGGCGTTCTTGTTCTTCGCCGAATAGGTCACCTGCCGCATCACGGACAGGATGTTCGCATCAAAAAGCCGCGTCAGATCCGGGTTCAGGTTCGACGCAGGCTTGAAAAAGCACAGCGCGAACCGGATGTTCGGCACCAGTTTCAGCCCCTCGCGCAGCACAACATGGGCGGGGTTGTCTTTCAGCGCTTTGTCGAGACGTTTCAAAACCTCCGCTTCGGCCTGCGCGCTGTAATGGTCTTCCAGCACCTGCCACGCCTCGGGTTGCGTGTCTTTCAGAAAGCGAAACAGCAACTCGGTGTCGAGCGCATGGGCCACGTCATAATGGGACGGGCAGTTGCGTTCGATGTACCCCTGACCGGCGGTCAGGCAGGCGACGATATGCGCCTCAAAGACCTTCTCTTGATGAATGTCGGCGGTGGTGTGAGTAGTGGTCATGCGAATAAATGCTCAAATATCTTTCGCGCGTCATCTATGGACTGAATGCCCAGACGCGTGATCGGTTTCGTTCGGAACTCGTCGTATCCCTTGAGATTACTGTTTGCGCCGTCGCGTCCCTTGCGTACTGGATCTGGCTCCTTGTCCTGCCACCCAGCCCCCTTCCAAACCTTCTTCGCGACCTCCACGGTGATAGGGGGCGAGGTTGGGGCATACATGCTAATGACCCACAGATTCACGCGGTCTTTTTGGCCGAGTTCGGCACCGATGGCGCGGCGGCGTCCGCGTGTCGTCCAGACTTCAAGGTGCACCTGCTGACTGGTCGCGGTCTTCGGCGGGACGGGGTCGCAGTTGGCGCTGAGTTGGGCACGGATGAAGGATTTGAGTTCGGCGTTAGTGTTGGTCACGCGTCCATCTCCTCTTGGATGGCGTCGAGGCGGCGGTCGGGGGTGCCGGATTTGGCGTAGGTCGTCACGTCGACCTGACCCGTGACAGCGGCGGTGATCAGGGCGGAGCGGTATTCTTTCAGGCGGTCGATGGATTTTTCGGTGCTTTGGTGCACTCGGATTATCCGTTCGCGTTCTCTGCCTGCTGCGGTTGCTCGCCGAACTTGCTCATCCCTTTCGATGTATTCGAAGCGGAATGAACTCACTTGATCGGGACTGATGTGCGGCACGCTGACGCCAGTCATAATCGGTTCGAAATATGCGAGGAATTGGCGACTGGTGAGCAGCAGTTTCATGAACTGCTTGTCCATCGTTGTCCTGGGAGCGATCCGGCAGACACGTTGGAGAAGCAATGCTGGCGCATCTTCTTCCGTCAGCTCTGCAATGCGAATGCCCGATGAGATCCACGGGCGATCCATCCCAAGCACAACGTCGCCTGCATCCAGCAAGAAACGCGACACCTCGACCAGTCGATCACGCGACCAATAAACGGTGTCGTCCCACCTCATAGAACCGGGTGAGACGTTTGCGCCTCGGAGAAGCGGCATGTCTTCTGGGTCTGTTGAGAAGTCGCTGCTCGGGAATGCATAACCCGACAGAATGTCGATGTGGTGTCCGAGTTTCGTCCGCTTGCCGCCCGTCGAGATTGCATTCTCTACAACGCTCACCCACTTCTCCCCCAGCAGCGCCACCAAGCGCTGCTTTTTCTCGATCAGCAGGTCTATTCTTGCGGTCTCACGGTCCAGAAAGTCGGCAATCTGGCGTTGGGTCGCGAGGTCGGGGAGCAACACAGGGATGTTGCGCAATGCCTCATGCTCCAAGTCCCACTGATTGACGCGGACGCCTTTGGAAATGCGTCCATAGAGACCGATGTAAGGGTCGCTGCGTAGCAGATAGTGCAGGAATTGGTCGCACTCGTCGCTCTGAGGCGTGTAGACGTAATACGCCGGACTGACGATGCCCCGATAGCGCGAGATTGCGATTGAACCCTGCCACGCTTTCATCTTGTTTGTGACCAAGGCCCCCTCTGTCACAAGCTGGTATCCAGAAAGGTCTTCGGAGGGTTTGTTGTGGTTGTCATCGCGCGATGATTTCGGGATTACCCCGTGATCACGATAGACGGATAGCAGCTCTTCTTCGGCATATCCTGTCTTCTTTTCACGTCGGAAGAGAGACCAAAACGGAACACTTCGCCAGCCACTTGGAATGCCACCGGGAACGATATCGGATGTAGGTATCATGCGGCCCCGCCTCCTTGATTGCCGTGAACACGCCAAATCGGGCGCTCGTCCCATCCTTCGGGGAACCCCATCGCTTGCGGGTTGGCAAAAGCACAATCTGCCATCAAAATGCGGACCCGGTCGCACCACGTTGTCCCCGGTGCGATGATCCGCAGCATCTGGTCTAAGGTCACCAAGGTGTTGTGGATATTTCGGGGGTCCGCGCCCTTCATCGCGACGGCCAGCCGCGCAGGGTAGCGCGGGACGATCATCTGAATCGTAAACCGCCGATTCCACAGCCGCCCGTGGTGGGCGCAGATGTTGCGGACATGGCTCATGTGGTGCGCGAAAGAGGTCAGCACCTTTTCGTCCAGTGCCAGTGGCTTGGCGATGGCCTGACGCTCCGCACGGGATTTCAGCCCGCCATAGAACTTGGAAAGCAGCCCAAAGGACATAAGCTCTGCCGCCATCCACACAGGCGGCAAGGTGGGGGTGGTGTACTTCGTGCGGTAATGGTCTGCAAAGGTGTCGCGAGAGCGGTCGAACTCTTTGGTCAGGCTGTCCACCATCGACGCGTGGTGGCGCACCTTTGAATAGTGCTGCTGGTCCAAATATCCGTGCGGCCCGTGCGACATCGCCATGTGATGCGCCCAAGAGGCGCGGATCGCCACCTCCACCCGCTCAACCGCGTCCATGACCAAAAGGCGGAGCTGCCGGTCGAAGACGTAGAGCGACAGCACATCGTCAAATGACGTGCCATCCTTGAAGCAATGCGCATCGCCTTGTTTTTTGCCCTCAAACGGAAGCCAGTAGGCGCGCAGCCGGTAGTACGAGATATGATTGAGGTAGTGACGCGCGCGCGCCTCGTCCGGCACGGTCATGCCGCGTTGCTTGAGGAGTTCGAGCTGGTCATCTACCGAGATCGCGGGTTTGGCAAACTTCATATTTTGCACACCCCAAAAACAAGTAACCCGCCGGGGTGCGCAGTACAAAGCCGAAGCTCTGCCCGAGGCGTGGCGGGTCTTGTTGCCCCAATACGTATGCCAAGGACCTTAAAGAAACAAGAAGAAACAGTGCGGAACAGGCAAAAAATCACTCGACCACCTCCTGCAACAGACCTGCGATCTCGGATTCGAGAGCTTTCAATTCAGCGTCGATCTGTTCGAGCGGGCGCGGTGGCACGTATTTGTAGAAGTATCGGTTGAAGTTGATTTCATAGCCCACGCGCCCCACGCCGCCGTCCGTCGCGTCGGTGTGGGTTTCATCCACCCAAGCGTCAGGAACAAAAGGCAGAACCTCGCGCTGCACATAGGCGCGCCAATCCTCGCCCAAGGGCACCAGTTCGTGATCGCGCAGGTCGGTATCGGGTTCGGGATTGCCCTTTTTGTCGGTGCAGACATCGGCATCTTCGTCGCGTTCGGACATGGCGGACAGGATTGCCTTGCGGACCGGCGCACCGATCTTGACGCCGTTGCTGCGCAGGGCGGCAGAGAGCGCTTTGTCGAAGTCCTCACGACAGGTCCAGCGCTCATCGCCGGGCAAGTGTTCCTGCAAGGCGTCCAGAACGCGGGTCTGGTCGTCTGCACCCAGTTTGAGGAACGGTTTCCCCTCGCGCAGCGCCTCCAACGCCTCGGGGGTCACGGCAAAGGCGAGTTTCAGCGGGCGTTCAACTCGGATTTCGCGGTAGCCGAAGTCGGTCGTGGCGAAGATTTTCGACACATCCTCCCAGCCCGAATTGCCGTTCAGCATATCGTGGTAGATGCGCGCAATCTCGTCGCAGGCAGTATCGGGGATTTCGCGGCGTTTGGACCCAAGGGATTTCCGCATGGATTTCCAGAAGCGTTCCCCGCTGGCGTCGATCAGTTGCACCTTGTCGCGCCGCGCGGTGTCCTTGCGGTTGGTCAGGAGCCAGACATAGGTCTGAATGCCAGTGTTGTAGAAAAGGTCAGTCGGCAGCGCGATAATCGCCTCGACCCAGTCGTTTTCCAGCATCCAGCGACGGATCTCGCTTTCGCCCGACCCGGCCCCGCCGGTGAAAAGCGGCGAGCCGTTCATGACGATGCCAATGCGCGAACCTTGTTCGTCATTGCGCATCTTGGAGATCATATGTTGGAGGAACAGGAGCTGCCCGTCCGAGATGCGAGGCAGACCGGCACCGAAGCGACCGGACATGCCCTGTTCCGCCGCCTCGTCCTTGATCGGGTCGGCGTATTTCTTCCAGTCCACGCCGTAGGGAGGATTGGACAGCATGTAGTGGAAGCGTTTGGTGGCGTGAGCGTCTTGGGTCAGCGTGTTGCCAAAGGCGATGTTCTCGGGGTTGTGCCCTGTCACCAGCATGTCGGACTTACAGATTGCGAAGGACTCGGGGTTGAGTTCCTGCCCGAAGAGTTCGACGCGGATGCGGTCATTAAGCGCCTTCATCTCCATTTCGGCAATGGACAGCATACCGCCCGTGCCTGCTGCGGGGTCATAAACTTGCCGGATGACACCCGACCCGGTCAGCGCGTCCTTGTCGTTGATAAGCAGCAGCGACACGATCAGGCGGATAACCTCGCGCGGGGTATAGTGTTCGCCCGCCGTCTCGTTCGAGATTTCCGAGAAACGGCGAATCAGGTCTTCGAACAGATACCCCATTTCGAGGTTTGAGATGGCATCGGGGTGCAGGTCGACTTGGGTGAACTTGTCAAAGACCTGATACAGCAGACCGGCATCGTTCAGGCGTTTGAGCTGGTCCGTGAACAGGAACTTGTCAAGGAAGATATCGCGGACGTTGCCCGAGAACTTGGTGATGTAGTCGATCAGGTTCTTGTGAATGTCCTTGGCGTCCTGCCCTTTAAGCGAGGTAAAGGTGAAGCGGGACAGGTTATAGATGCGGATATCCTGCCCCACGACGCCGGACAGCAGGGTGTCACGTGCCTCGTCGTCCATGTCGTCGGGAAGGTTGCCCGCCATGTCGAGAACGGCGGATTTGCTCTCTTCAAGGATGCAGTCGAGACGACGCAACACGACGAAGGGCAGAATGACCTTGCCATATTCGGACTGCTTGAAGTCGCCGCGCAGCAGCTCCGCGATGGACCAGACAAACGACCCGAGTGACTTAATATCTGTGCTCATGGAAAATGCGCTGCCCCAAAATTATTGAATTGCTGCCGGTTTTTAACCGCCAACGTTTGAGGAGGATGCTAGCATGAGATATTACCTCTATCCAAGGCAGCGCTTTGACCGAAAACTCATTTTTCGCTGCGTACCACTTTTAAGAAGTCGTTCCCGACCCTATTGGCTCGCCAAGGGTGTCTGCCCGAAAGTCGAAGTGTCGTGACCTGCCTCTCGCGATCATAGGTGTGGGTCGCGCCCGAAAGGTTGCTCCAACTACCGAGCGCAGCTCGTCGTGCTGCGGCAGGAAAAAAGTTGAAAAAAATTCTTGGGTCTGCGAGCGTTTGAACCAATCTTCAAAGTGTCGGGCGGGAACGGTGCCGACCCTTGCCGCCGCACAGGCGGCTTCGAAAAATCTTACCCTCGTGAAGGATCAAGACGAACGCCACGCCCGCCCGACGCTGGCTCTGTAAACAAAACGCCCCCGGCCTTTCGGTCAGGGGCGTTTTCGTTGGTGCAATGCGATCAGCGGCGTCATTAGTGCTGTACGCGATAGCTATCAAACCAACCATCACCCTGCGTCTTGGGGTCATTGCAGTGCGCCTGTGCCTCCTCCAAAGTCAGCCCGCGCCGGACAACCTTGTTTTTGCCTTCAAACCGATACCGCACAATTTCAAATTTCTCGATGACCGAGCGGTATCCGTCAAACCAGCCTTCACCCCTTGTATTGGGGTCTTGGCAATGGGCCTGCGCCTCCTCCAAGGTCAGCCCGCGCCGGATAATCCACTGCTTGCCGTTCTGGCGAAAGCGTACAATGTCATAGGTGATATTATCGGTTTTTAAGAACATAATTTAACTCCGTAATTGCTCTAAACCGAACTTGGGTTCGGCCAAAAATCACGGAAGAAAAAAATCAAAATGATGGGTTTGGGGCCGCTTATTCAGCGGCCACCGTTTGACTTGCCTCGGTTAGGCCCTGGACAAAGTCCAAGGCCTTTTGTGCTTCGCTTGCTGCGCGGAAGATGGCGCGGTTGTCTTCCTTCATCGCTTTCATCCAGCCTTCGATATACGCCCCGCTCTGGTCAAAATCCGGGGTCAGGCCAAGGGTCGCACAGATCAGACAATTGCCGATTTCTGCCACCAGTTCTTCGAAGGCATAGGCCTTGCGGTCGCTGTGCCGTTTGAACCGGTCCAGCCGTTTGTCCGCGCCGGTCCAATGCGTCAGCTCGTGGGCCAAGGTGGCATAGTACCCATTGCTGTCGTGGAAGGTGTTCGCCTCGGGCATGTGGATGAAGTCGCCGCCGATATTGTAGAACGCGCGCGGCTGGTTGCTGTGCCGGATGTCCGCGCCCGTAGCGGCAAAGAAGGCGTCCAGCTCGGGGTCGCGCTCGGTGCCCAAATCCCGCGCCGGGTCTGGCTTGTTGTAGAACTCTTCGGGCAAGCCGTCGATCTGATCGGCGTTGAACACACGGTAGGACTTGGCAAAAGGAATGACCTTGGTTTCGCCCTCGTTGGCGTCGTCCTCAATCTCGGTCGTAGTGTAGTAAACCACCTGCGATGACTTCTCGCCTTTGCGCACGGCCCCGCCAAGGTCTTTGGCTTGCTTGAAGGTCATCCAGCGTGCGGATGTGTAGCCCTTGCTTGCCGCGATGGACCACAACACAAGCACATTGATCCCGCGATACGGCTCGCCATTGTGCCGCTCGGGCAGACCTGCACCGCCTGTGCCGCCGATCCACGGCTTGCGCCACGGTGCGCAACCGGATTCGATGGCCGCGATGATCTGATCAGTGATTTCCTGTTGAATGTTGAATTTCTGCTTTGTCATAATCGTCTCCGTTGTTGAAAGCACGGACGATGTGCGTTCGTTTTCAGTTCCCGGAAGAAGATTTCTGACCGTCGGCTGATGGGCTGTGATCGGTCGGGTCCTATTCCGAAAATCAGTGCTGATTTCAGGACTGACGCCGCAGGCGCCTGTTCCTGCAAATCTGCCACGTGGCGAACGCGGGAGAGGGCGAGGCAAGTTTTGAAAAGCGGAGGGGTATCACCCGGCAACGCAGCGCGGCGTCAGCCGTGACCGTTGTTGGGGAGATCGCTTTTCAATGCTTGCCCGAGGGGGAGGGCCGCGCCCTCACCCTGACTTTTGGTGGTTGTGGAAGTGATCAAAGAAAGAAACGCACTGAATAGGGTTTCAGCTTGTGTTTCCTCAACTGTCGAAAGCTTTAAGTCTCTGTAAAACAATAAAAAAGTAGAATCATAGATTCCGGCGCGAGAGTTGACGCCTGTTTTTCAATTCCCTGTACGGAAATCAGGGGCCAAAACAGTTTTGATCCTTCTATCCATGGGGGCTTGGGCGCAAAGCGAGAATACTATCGCGCGATCAAAGTGATTTTGATAAAAACCACATAAAATCAGCACCTTGTAGTCTCATAAGAAGTCTCGAAACCGTCGCATTAGTTCCAGCCAAAATTTTTTTGACCGGGCACAGCAAAAACATTTTGGTTTGTTCTGCGTTTGTACCCAACTCCTGATCGCAACAGGAGAAGAGTACGCCATGAGACACATTCACATCCCCAAACCAGACTACATCGGAACAACGCCCGAGATCATTGCACGCGTGTTGCGCGCTCGGAATCCGGGCCTTTCGTATCGCGAGCGGAATGCCTTGACCCGCGCCACTCTTGGGCGGCGGTTCATAGACCAGGAGGTCTGTGTTCTGCGTGCCCCCGGCAACGACAAGCGCATGATCGCGGTGGACACGCCCTTGCCGCCGTTGGCCCGATCACATGTCGAGAGCAAAGCCATCATCAGGTGGGTTGACGACAACGGGACCATCATCCTCGAACCCATCAAATAAACCCAATCCGAAACATTACGGAGCCAAGCCTACCATTTGAAAGGAAACAATTATGGAGCATCACAGCAAGCAATATGAACGCGTCAAGAAGGCGCTGGCAAAAGCCGAAAAAATTGAAACCAAGAAGCTCAAAAAGCAAAAAGACGTGGTCATTGAGCACGACACCCCACGCAAGGTCCGCCCTTCGACCAACGCGATACTGGCCCGTGCAGGCGCGGGTTTCGACCTTACAGATTTGGGCAACTCTGATCGCTTTCTGGCCAAATACGGCACCCGAACGGCCTTTGCGATAGGCGCTGGATGGGTCGTTTTCGATGGTCACTGCTGGGACCGGTATTCAGGAAACGAACGTGCCAAGGGAATGGCCGGAGAGATTGCCCGCGCGATTAAAGAGGAATGCAAATGCCTCAAAAAAAAGAAGCAAGTCCCGTACCGACTGCAATGGGCCGCACGTTCGGGCCGTGCCTCCGCGATCAATGGATTGTTGGAACTGACGAAGCCAGCGGTACTGGTGCCGCTCGATGTGTTCGACCGGCAACCTCAACTGTGGAACGCACAGAACGGCACGCTTGATCTGACCACCGGCCAGCTCGCACAGTTTTCGCCAGCGGATATGCTGACCGGGATGGGGCCACTCCACTATGACCCGAACACGCAGTGCCCAGCTTGGGACGCGTTCATCGCCGATATCACTTGCGGTGATCACACGCTCGCCGGGTTTCTCCAACGCGCGGTCGGGTATTCGATGTTCGCGCATCAGGAAGAACAGGTCGCCTTTTTCCTCACAGGTGATGAAACGAACGACAAGATGAACGGGAGCAATGGCAAAAGCCTGTTCCTCGCGATAATCGCCGCCGTCTTCGGGCAATATCAGACCGGCGTGGACAAGGGGCTGATCACGCAGGCCGCGCGCAAATCCGGTATCAACAGCGATGTGGCCGCGTTGTCGGGCAAACGCCTTGGCATCGGCGGCGAGTTCGACCGCAACGATGTGATGGATGAACGCGAGTTCAAACGGCTCACTGGGGAAGACGTGATCAAGGCGCGCTTCCTACGGCAGGAATATTTCGATTTCTACTCGAAGGCGACGCTCTGGTACGCGACGAATTACATGCCGCTCATCCAAAGTCAGGACCACGGGGTTTACCGGCGCACGATCATCATCCCCTTCCTTGCCAAATTTCACGACGCGCACGAATGCCCCGAAGGTGGGAAGGTCAAAGACCCCAAATTGAAAACCCGGTTGCTGGGTGAACTGGAAGGCATTTTCCGCTGGTGCATCGAAGGCGCGGTGGCCTATGCCCAAGGGGGCCTGAATGTGCCGAGGCATCTTTATGCCGTCCGCGACGCCAAAAAGAACGACTCTAACCCCCTGTCGGACTTCGTTTCCATTTGCCTCAATATCGACCCCGATAAGGTTGAACGGGCAGGCAATCTTTTCCAAGCCTATCAACGCTTTGCGGAGGTCAATGAAGGCCAAAGGTTCTCACGCACAGACTTTGGCCTCCGAATGAATCGCATGGGCATTGTCAAAGTTCCAGAATTATCCAAGAAGCACATCCATCGTGGTGGGGCCTGCCTGAACGAGGTTGGCAAGGCCTATTTGAACGGCACGCGCGACCTGATCGAACTCGAAAATCAGGACCGCGCCGACCTTTTGCGCGCCGTGTGACGGATCACCGCTGTCGCTGACGCCGTGAGAGCGCTTTGCGGGCTTCCTGCTCCCAAAAGCGCTCCCAATCCTTTGCGTCGCGTTTGCGGGCCTTTTCCTCATCTTGCGTCACATCGCTGGGCGGCGCGTTGGACGTTGCTGTGTCCTTGGACTGGCCCGGTTCCGCACGGTTTTTGACCGTGTTGGGCGGGGCCGTTGGTTCGCCGAACTGGACAGAGGCCGTGACGATTTGCGAAACGGCCTTCCCTGTCGCCTGCCACATAGCCCGATGCGCTGCATTCGCGGACTTCCGGGCGGCGGCATAGGCGAGATAGGATGCCACGCGTTTCGGGGGTGGCGGCAAGGCGCGGCCCGCGATCATGGCCACGCGCGTGGCCGCCTGATGTTTGCGCAGCATCGCATTGACCTTGGGGCCGCGATGAACGCCGGGGATGTAGTCGGGGCCATCGCCCTGCGGTTTCCGGCCAAGATTGACGCGTGTCGCAGCTCCTACCCGGTGCAGTTCCGCGTTCACGCGCTTTTCCCAGTCTTTGCGCCGCCGCTCGATTTCAACCTTGCCCTGCTTGCCATCGGTCAGCTCCCGCACCTTCGCGCCGAAGACCGGGCGGCCATCACCGCTGGCAGTCATCCTCCGATCTGTCTCGACAATGTGGATGTGCCAGTTCTTTGCGCTCTCGCCATGTGCTTTGGGGCTTGGCGCGTGCAGTGCCCATGTGCTTGCGATGCCGTATTGATCGCGAAGCCAAAGGCAATGGCCCCGCGCAACACGCCGCGCCGCCTCGTGTCCGCCCTCGCACAGTTCATGGGGCAGTGCGATCACAGTCTGGCGTCCGGGCCGCTCGTTGATTTTCTTGGCCGCGTGTTCGGCCCCGTTCCAGAGTTCCGAGAGTGTCCAATTCTGCTCACCGTCCGGGCCGACGATCTCCCAATGCAGAACATCGCCCTGATCATCCTTGCGCCAGAAGGTCTTGTCCCGCCGCACATCGTGCAGGGTCTCGCCAGTGATATAGGCCGCATAATAAACCGCGCTCTGGTCCTTGCGCCGCGCAATCGGTTGGGTCTTGTAATGCACCGCTTTGCTTGCGGTCGGGTTCGTTGCAGTTGTCACGACCTGCCTCCCTATTTCAGAATCCGAAGGGTCAATTCCGAGATAGGTCCAAGCGGTAGCAATCTGAAAAAGCATGATGTTTGCCATGGAAACAGAGGGCGATTTCGGGCAGGCCCGACGCAGGCGGTGGCGGTCAGGCCCGACGCTGCAAACAGAGTTTGCGTAATTGCGCCTTTCAGGTTTTGTCTCGCGCGCCTCATTTCCTCTGGTCTGAATTTCCCCTGTGCGCACCGCACAGACAATTTCGCGCGCCATGATTTGGGATCACCTCGCCTTGTTCCCTATGTCCAGAAAAACACCAACACAGGAGGGTTCGATGGCACGGATCACACAAGCCCAAGTCGAAAAGGCCATGCGACTGGCACAAGAAAAAGAACGGGCCTTCAAGGAACAGGAACGCAAGGCAGAAAGCCGCAAGAAGGTTATCCTTGGCGGTCTCATCCTGCTTGCCGCGCGAAACATTGAACGGGAAGGATTACCACGAGATAAAGCCGTGGGCTTCTTCCAATTCCTCGCCAATCAAAAAGGCATCGCCCTGCGTGATGCGCGTTTCCTCGCGGAACGCTTGGAAAAGGGCTATGCCGCCCCGTTTCAGGAGGCCACCGCCCGATTGGAGGCACAATGTGCCAGTCTCAATTCGGGAGGGTCACAGTGATGGAAAAGTTTCCTTGGGACGACGACGCAATTTCCGCGCCCGCACACAACGCCACAAGCGAACTGTCGCGCTCGTTAACGGCCTGTGAACTCGGAGCGCTTGGTTTGCCCGTGGATGATCCCTTCTGGATGTCGCCCGAAGACTTCGATGCGCATCTTTCGGAAGTTGACGGCCAGCGAGTTAAACGGGCCAAAACACTTGGACCTGATGCGCCTGCCGCACAAAATATCCGCATGGCTTCTCCCAGCCGCGCACCCTTGCCCTCACTTGACCCGCGCAAGAAGGGACCAGCGGCGACCGAACTTCCCGAATCCGTTCAGCGCGCTGTCGAGATCATCGCCACACCACACGCCCCCGACGATCAGGCCATCGGGGCCTCTGCCTATCTGCTGAAATGGTATCAAACCGAATATCAACGCCGCCCGACGCTCAAAAGAATGGTCGCGTGGTGGTGGCAGGCCGCGCGCCGTTCGGTCGCTATCAAAGAACTATGGGAAGATGAAATCCGGGTTTTGTGGAGGACCGACGAACGCCCCGACGCGCCCGACCCCAGGGACGCCTCTGTAAATGCCTTCTACGGTGCACTGACACATCACGCGGCCCGCATTTTTATTGCAGCGCAGGGGCACAGTCCCGATCAGGGCGCGGGTCGTGAACTTATGCATAAGGCAGGATTTTCGGCGCGAGGGATGCCAAGGGGCAGACCCTCGCGCCGGGTTCGAAGACAAATGGACGGGTTGGAGCGAACATAAAGCAAAACATTACGCCGAATGAATTGCCGTGACGCCTCAGCAGTCCGCGTTAAAGTTGCCGCTCAAATCAAACCCAGTCGTTCAATTCTGGTATTAGGTCGCAGAGAAGTTGAGGGTCCACCCACTCATCCCTGTCAATCAGCGTCAGCGCGGCTTTGCGATTAGCCCCATCCAGACGGAAAAATTCTCGAATGGGTCGGTGGTTGTTCCAAGCATAATTGATCACTGAACGCGCGGCATCACTGGCCCCGCAATCAGCTCTCACTAAACTGGCAAGGCGAAGAATTGCATCATTGGTATCCATCGTTGTTTCCTTTCTTTACGGTGGACTCCCAAGGTGGGTTGAGTTCCAGAAGACCAAAGAATTTTTTTTGATGCCAAACCCGATTGGCACTCTTCATCTTGGGCCGCCGGGTGTCTGGGCGGCGCGATCAACTTGTTCTTGGCAGTTGCATCACCACAATGCTGGAAAACATCCCCAAGATTGCGCACTTGACTGTGTCGGTACGATGCGCACAATGCAGGTCCGAGGGCTGTTTCGCAGAGGGTCAGCCCTTGATTTTGTTGGATTTTTTCGGAATTTCTGCGGCCCCTACCGCCGGAGCCAAAATCCTTAAGTAAATCAAAGATTTACGAGGCCCCTTGCAAAAGATGGATCAGGGGTGTTTGGCATTAATAGGCATATAGTAGGCTTCAAGCCTGATTGCCTGTCCGACCGATAAGGTGATTTGCAACCGCGTTGTCGATCACAATATTCCTCTGGCTTAGTCCAAGGTGGTTAAAATTTCTTCCTGACTTAAAAGATGTGTCGCTCGATTGCACCGCGTATATAGAAGGATCAATTTACCCGATCATGAACTCATAAAACGCGCAGAGGACTATTATGCCCTCTTCTAAGGTTTGATGGTGATACCTAGAAATCGCTACGCTGTGCTGAGCCTTGCGGGTCTAAAAAACGAAGGAGACGAAGGGAACGCCTCCGATTTCCATCTGAATGAACGACACCAATGCGTTAGCCAAAGCCTTGCCAGAGGTACTTGGCTCCACTCTACCAGATGCCCGTACCAGAGGAAGCAAAAACCGCTGAATTTTGCCAGAGATTTTTCGCCGGGATGCGTAGCTATGTTGGTCTGCTGATTGTGGCAAACACCGAAATTCCCGAAGAACCTACTAAGCCTTGCCCTACATATACGCCTTCCAGCCCCAGCAGCGACTGGTAGGACATTTGGAAAAACGGCCCCAACCGGACCTTGACGATGGTCGCGGCGAACGGCAGGTGAGAGCCCATTCTGTGAGTTCGGTTTTTTTGCTGCGTGCGCTCGCAGCGTGAAAAATGCTGCGTCAGCGCAAAATTCAGTGCTGCCGCGCAGCGTGAAAACCAGCCATTCGTGCAGAGTGCTGCAAGGATCAGAGGTCGAATTCACAGTGAGCGGACGAAACCAACATTGGAGTTTAGGATTTCGCTGACGCAGCATCACTTCGAATCTGCAGTGACGATCGTGTTTTCGAAAACTTGCGATCAAACCGCATTGGCGCACGCCAGAGGGTAGCGCGCGCCAATGAAATTTGTGGGTTACGCGAGCCCGTAACTTGAAAACGGCAACTCGCGCACTGCTTTACCGGTGGCCCGGCGGACAGCATTTGCTACAGCGGGACCAATTGGTGGTGTGCCAGGCTCGCCTATGCCAGTCGGGGCCTCGGTTGAGGGGACGATGTGGACATCTACCTGCGGCATGTCGGCGATCCGAAGAGGCGTATAGTCGTAGAAATTCGACTGGTTCACCTCCCCGTCGGTCATCGTGATCTCTTCACGTAGGATCGCCGAAAGACCGTAGCCGAGGCCGCCTTCAATCTGCGCCTCGATGTTCGAGGGGTTGATCGGCACGCCGCAATCGACACCACAGGTCACACGCTCAACCTTGACTGTGCCATCCTCGCGCATGCGAACATCCGCAATTTCGGCGACATAAGAGCCGAAGCTTTTGTGCACCGCGATGCCCCGTGTCAGGCCATCTTGCACGGCCCCGGCCTTTTCAACGGCCAGTTCCAGCACGCCGCGGGCGCGCGGATCAGTAAGGTAGCGCAGGCGGAACTCCACGGGGTCGGCATCCGCCGCCTCGGCCAATTCATCCATAATCGTCTCGACGACATAAGCGGTGTGCGTATTTCCGACCGAGCGCCACCAGAGCACAGGAACACCGATGCGCGGATGATGAACATCGACCGACCAGCCCGGAATGGTATATGCCGAGTGCTCGCCAAGACCCTCGACCGAGGACGCATCGACGCCGTTGTTCACCATAAACTGTTCGAACGCGGTTCCGATGGCGATGCCCTGACCCACGACGCGCTGATCCCAAGAGGTGATGTTGCCTTCGGCATCGAGACCGGCGCGCACACGGTGCATGTGCATCGGGCGATAATACCCGCCGCGCACGTCGTCTTCGCGGGTCCAGACCAATTTGATCGGGCGGGCTTCTCCATGCGTTTGCAGCCACGCTTGCGCAATCATCGCCGCCTCAGCCACATAGTGGCTGTCATAGATCGCCCGGCGCCCGAAAGACCCACCACCCCAAAGGGTCTCGACTTTCACCGATTCAGGGTCAATACCAAGGACCTGAGCGCTGATGTTCTGATCTAAAGTCTGGATCTGCGATCCGGTCCAGAACGTCGCCTCGGTGCCGTCGAACAGAACGGTCACGTCGATCGGCTCCATCGGAGTGTGCGCGAGGTAAGGGAAGAAATAATCGGCTTCGATCACTTTCGCCTCTTCGGCCTGTGATGCTGCGGCGTCTTCGAAAACAGTGCCGTCCTCATCAAGCAGCGCGGTGTATTCTGCACGCAACTCTTCCGTGCCCCGATTTTCAGCGTTCGAAAAATCCCATTCGGCTGCCAGCGCGTCGCGGGCCTGAATTGCCTGCCAAGTGGACTCGGCAATCACTGTGGCCCGATCCGGCAGGCGGATTACGTCGATCACGCCGGGCATGGCCCGCGCCTCAGCGTCATCCAGCCCGGCCAACTCGCCACCAAAGCGCGGGCTGCGCAGGCTGACGGCGTACATCAGCCCGTCCATCGCCACGTCCATGCCGTACATGTTGGTCGCACCTTGGGTCTTGCGCACCAAGTCCACCCGCGGGAAAGACTTGCCGATATAGACCCATTGATCCGGCGTCTTGAGGGATACACTATCGGGAATGCTTTGCCCTGCTGCGGCCTCAGCCATATCGCCCAGGCTGGCCGTGTTTGATCCATCGGTGATCATGCCGCCGGAGACGCTGACACTCTGCGGATCAACACCCCATGCTTGGGCGGCCGCTGAAACCAGCATGGCCCGTGCCGTCGCCCCCGCCTCACGGTACTGCTGCCATGAGTTGGCCATCGCAGTTGACCCGCCTGTGCCCTGCACACCCATGAGCGTGTTGGCATAAAGACCGGTGTTGGCCGGCGCGAATTCCGTTGTGACCTGCGCCGCATCGGCATCAAGTTCATCTGCAATCAGCGTGGCCAGACCGGTGGCGGTCCCTTGGCCCTTGTCCAGGTGTTTGACGATCACGACAACAGTGTTGTCAGGACGAATATGGACAAAAGGGGTGGCAAGACCGTCGGTACCAGCTTGTGCTGCCGCTGTGGTCGGCTGAATCGCACCGCCCAGAATAAGGCCACCCGCAGCGCCTGCTGTCATTTTGAGAAAGCCCCGGCGCGTCGTCCCTTTCGCAGGGACGCCCTGTGAGATTAGTCTATTTAGCATGTTAACCCTCCACAATTTCGGATGCGCGATGGATCGCTTTGCGAATGCGCGCGTAGGTGGCACAGCGGCAAAGGTTACCGTCCATGGCCGCGTCGATGTCTTCGTCGGTTGGTTTGGGCGTGTCCCGCAACAAAGCCGCCGCCGACAGGATTTGACCGGATTGGCAGTAGCCGCACTGAGGCACTTCCAGTTCGACCCACGCCTCACGGATGGCCTCGGTGGTCGCATCTTGTGCGCCCTCGATTGTCGTCACAGTGGCACCGTCAATATCGCCCACGTAGGTCTGGCAAGAGCGCACAGGCGCACCATCTACGTTCACGGTACATGCGCCGCATGACGCCACGCCACAGCCGAATTTGGTGCCGGTCAGGCCCAGCTCGTCGCGCAGGGCCCATAACAAGGGGGTATCGCCACTTGCTTCAATCTCGCGCGGCTCACCGTTCAAAGTCAGTTTGATCATCGCTCAATTCTCCTTTTCTTCAGCCTAGGTTGGGAGCGGTGGATGCAAAAACGGCATCCGCGCTCAATTTGTCCCACCAGTTTTGCACGCCGTCGAGTGACAAGATTATGGCACCATCCTCGGTCATGGTCGCATAGGCCACAAGCGGCCCCAGTAGATAATCGGCGAACCCGGGCGTATCCCCGGCAAGAAACTGCGCGTCGCCCTTGTTTTCCATCACAAGGTTGACCAGCTTTTTGGCCTGATCAATGCTGGATTGCCGCATCTCTTCATTCTTGCCGCCGACCAAGTCGGGAAACAGATGATAGGCCACAAAGCCGATGATTGCGCCGTAGCCATAGTTGTTGATCAATGCCGCATTCTCGTCGGCCTTCGCGCGCACTTTTGCGTCAGCAGGAAACATCGGGGCTTTGGGGTTGCGCGATTCGAGGTAACGCACAATCGCATCGGTTTCACGCAGGCGCATCCCGTCGATATCAAGCACGGGAACCTTACCGAACGGGTGACGCTCAAGATGCTCGGGCTGTTGCGGCTCGCCCTCCAATACGTTGACGGAAACTTGATCGTAAGCCACACCCTTACGCGCCAGTACGCAGCGCACAGTGCGCACGTATGTTGAACCGTCGAAGCCGAATAGTGTTGTATCTGTCATAGTATCCTCGTTGATTTATTTAAGTTCTTCAGTGGCTTGTGTGATTGGTGCTGCAGCGCTCAAAGGCGTTTTGAGGTTGTCAGCCAGCAGTGTCACCAGATCGCGCACAGCGCTGCGCAAACCTGCCATCTCGTCAGGGCCCAGATTGTCTCCCATCTGGTCTGACAAGACTTGCGGAATGTGTTTTGCGCGGTCTTTCAGCGCGGCACCGTGAGCGGTGAGTTTTACAGTGACGCACCGTTGGTCTGACGGGTCGCGATGTCGCGTCAGCAAGCCGTGTTCTTGCATGCGCTTCAAAATCGGCGTCATCGTAGCGCTGTCGATAAACAGCCGTTGCGCAAGGTGCCCCACATGAATGGGTCCTTCTTTCCACAGGACCAACATAACCAAATACTGCGAATAGGTTAGTCCCAAAGGATCAAGAAGGGGGCGGTACACGCGCCCGAGCAAGTTTGATGCAGCGTAAAGTGGAAAGCACAACTGGCTGTCCAAAGCGAGCACGTCAGATTCGCGGTTTTCCGTTTGTCTTGTCATCATGGGAGAGCAGATAGGGCGCTTCATTTATCGGGCAACCTAATAATTATGATACTAAGTAAATGATTTGGATTCTGGTGCCTGACATAGCGGCATTTGTCCGGTGGATGCGTGCTGTCCCAAGACAGCAGTTGCGAAAGACAAGCGGATCTTTCGAAGGCCTTCATCCATAAGCTGCCATTTAAAAACGCTGCGCGAATAACGGCTCCGTCCGCGACATCTGACTGAAGTGGTCCGGCAAAACAGGACAGCGTGCTAAGATGTATCCAACCTTGAAGACAGGATACACAAATGACCAAGAGACGCAGTTTTTCAGATAATTTTAAGGCCACGGTAGCGCTTGAGGCGCTTCGTGGAGACAAGACGGC
>NZ_KZ826481.1:166659-805626 GCF_003205515.1 Litorivita pollutaquae | reverse complement strand
TGGAGTGGGCCGAAAAACGCAACGTTCGGCTGGAATACATCCAGCCCGGCAAGCCGCAGCAGAACGCTTACATCGAGCGCTATAACCGCAACGTTCGCCCCTCTCATCGAAACTGCGTTTCGACTGCTGCGCAGCGGGATGAATGGCTGGGGCAATACATCTTTGAAACCATCGAGGAGGCACAGGACCAGGTAACCGAATGGCTCTGGACTTACAACAACGAGCGACCCAACATGGCCATCGGTGGGATGACCCCCGCTATGAAACTGAGAACAGCCGCGTGAATTCTACGGCTGGACCCCATTAAAAAGGGGGGGATTACGAGCGAGGCCCGGTTTAATTGACGCAGTTAGACAAACGCGAAGTTAATATGCGCAACGCCGCGCTAAATCGATCAGGATCTTTCGCGACCCGGGCAGCCAGCTGAGCACCCTCTAGCAACGGAAGTGCGGCGGTGGCTTCTTGCACAGGGTCAGCCACCCCCTTGATTGTCCCGTCTTGTTGACCAAGCGCAAACGCCTTGGACAGCCAGTCAGTTATCATTTTTCGAAACCGGTTCATTTCCGCGACCGTGTCATCCGAAAGGCTTTGTGTGCTGGTCGAAAACGAAACGCAAAGGCAGAGGCTTTGACCGTCTTCCAATGCACCATGGTATCGCGATATCAGTGCATTCAGCCGCGCAGCACCGGTTTCATTTTGTGCATCGATCTCTGCGCAGGCGGTTTCTAAGTCATCGTAGTAGCGTTTCATCAAGGCGACGGCCAACTTCGCCTTGCTTGCAAAATGGTGGTGGATACTGGCTTTTGTGATCCCGACATCTTTGGCCAAGTCAGCATAGCTAAAGCCGTCAAAGCCCCGCGTGCGCGCCACCCGTTCTGCTGAATTGAGAAGGTTTATCTTGGTATCCGTTGCCATCATTTGCGTCTATTTTAAAGTGTTGAGCGTGTTTAGAACATTTTCTGCGGCTTCCAAAGCCCCTTCAATATAGCCCCCGAATGTGGGTGCGACTTCTGTACCTGCAAAATGCAGTGTATCATCCCAAAGGTGTGTCATGGCATGGGGCAGCCCATACGCCGGATGTTCGTAAAGCGGCGCTTGGTCTGCTTGTGTTGCGGTGTAAGGGTCATAGGCCCAGTCCTTGATATACAACTGTATTGGCTCTGCGGCTTTAGGTCCGAACAGCCGTATCAGCTGGGCTTGCAGCTGTTCACGCAACTGATGTTCATGCGTGCGCGCCTGTGGTGGCACACCAATAAATCCAAACAACGCATAGGGGCCGCCTTGTGCTGGGGACGCATCGTGGATTTCAACCATGGGGCCGACACGGCTCATGGCGTCGCCTGACAGGCCGTCTTCACGCCAGAACGGGGTATCGTAAACTGCGACGGCCTTGGCCTGTCCGGCCATCCACGTGGCAATCCCTTGCATGGTACGCAGGGTGTTGGCTGGTAAGGCTGGCGCAAATGTAAATTGTGCTGCAACCCGCGGAGGGAGGGCCAATACGACGTGGTTGGCATCGAGTATTTCACCACTCGCGAGTGTGGCGCTGATCCCATCCTTTGATTTCGTAAGGTCAACTACAGGAGCATTCAAACGCTTACGATGGCCGGGCAGCCGTGTGGCCAGCGCATCAATCATTTGGCCAAGACCGCCGACAAGACGCCATGATCCTTCCATTGACGATATGCCTTGGCCGCGCTGCACCCGCCCGCTCTCATCCTCATAGCTAAGAACGCCGTCAGAAAACTGGTCGAATTTCTGCAAGTTCAATCGTGCGATCAACGCCGCGATCCGGGGCTGGCCCGGCCAAAACCACGCAGGTCCCATGTCAAAACCGCTGCCCACCACGCGCTCTGTCTTGATCCGTCCGCCAAACCGCGGACGTGCCTCAATCAGCAAGTAATCACGTCCTTGCGTTTCAAGCGCTTCGGCAAGAGCAAGTCCCGAAAGCCCGCCACCAACGATCAAAGTGGTCATGTCTTAAAACCCTTCAGAGGCTGGACGCAGGTCAAGCTCATGCGTCCACGTTGATTTTGGTTGATGCGCAATTTGCCAATAGGTTTCCGCGATATCAGCGGGCGTCATCATCTTTGTAGGGTCCAAGCTGTGCAGTGCGCGTGCACGTGCCGTGTCGATGATACCGTCTAAAATAGCGTGGCACACATGCACACCAGCGGGCTGAAATTCCCGCGCGAGCGATTGGGTTAATCCACGCAATGCGAACTTGGCGCTGGCGAAGGCCGAAAACTTGGCACCACCGCGCAAGGATGCCGTGGCACCCGATACGATAAATGAGCCACCGCCCGCATCGATCATTGGCTGAATGGTTGCTTGCGCAAGCAAGACTGCCGATTGCACCATGCTGTCCCATGTTCGCCTGTAGTCATCCAAGTCTGTTTGCATGAATGGTGCGATAACCAATTCTGCGGTGTTGTGGATCACAACCCTTGGCGGGCCGTTTTCCGCGATGATCTTGGCCAAGATATCGGGCGCACTGGTTTCGTCGGAAAGGTCGACCGTATGGAATTGACCCACCGGCGCATCCGGTGCAGACCGCCCCAGACCGACAGGTTCAAAGCCCCCATCCGCAAACCGCGACAAAAGGGACTGGCCTAGGCCAGCCCCCGCACCGGCCACAAGGACCATAGGTTTTTGAACACCCATCAGACAGCCGGCGGCTGGGCGTGTGGCAAGTGGCCGGCCTTAACCCAGAGCTTTGCCCCGTCATCGCCCGCTGTTGCGCTTAGTTTGGCTCCATCCGGCAACCTGAGCCATGCGCCTTTGCCCAGCGTATCGCCGCCTTCAGTCACAGAGCCTGAGATAACCAACACCTCAAATCCGCCTGCGTGTTCGGTTTCCAATGTCGCACCTGCGTCCAGATGGCTGTACGTGACGGTTTCACGCAGATCGCGATGCAATTCAGCCGTCGCTACGCCGTTCACTGGCGCGCCAAGTTCATCAGCCATATTTTTGCGGAATTGGTTACGGTCATCCATATCGAATTGCCACAGTTTCACGAAGATCGTGCAGCCCGGTTCGGAGCCCGGTGTGTGGGCCGTTGTCGGCGGGTTGCGCACATAGGTGCCTTCGGGAAAGTCACCGTGTTCGTCTTGGAACACGCCATCCAGGACAATGAATTCCTCACCGCCCGTATGGGTGTGCTCAGAAAATTTGCTACCGGCTGCATAACGTACGATTGTTGTGGCCCGCGCCACTTCACCGCCGATGCGGTCCAGCATACGCCGGTCCACACCTGGCATCGGCGAGGCCAACCACTCAAGCTGATCTGAGTGGACCACCACGCGTTTGTTAAAGTCTGCGTTTAATTCCATAGTCTTATCCTTCCGGCTTGAGTGGCCTGTTATTATCCAGCGATGCTTGGTCGTGCTGCAACTCTCGCGCGCCAAGCGTTGAGATTGGCAAACGAGTCCGGGATTTCTACCTTTGCAAAATCGGCAAATGCTAAACCGGCAAAGGCTGTAATGTCCGCGACTGAGAATTCAGAGCCCGCAAGAAAGTCATTGTCAGCCAGAACACTGTCAAGATAGGCCATCGTTTGTCCGGCAACTTCTTTTTGTTTGTTGCCCCATTCAGCGCACTGGTATGTTTCAAGATCTGGGCCAAGGCCGGGTGTTGCGTAGTGGAAATATGCAGCGACCGCGTTTAGCAAGCCGTTTTCGGCACGCAGGTTCATCATAGAGATTTGCGCGCGTTCTTTCGGTGTGTTGCCGGTCAGTAACGGGCCCTCAAAGTGGCCGTCGATATATTCTGTAATCGCGTTACACTGCGAAATGTACGTGCCGTCAGCCAATTCAAGGCATGGGACAACCGCGTCTGGGTTCTTGGCTTTAAAGGCCTCGGTGCGATGTTCCCCACCCATCACATCAACAGGAACAAACTCAACTTTGTCAGTCGCCCCTTTTTCAGCAAGAGCAATGCGCACTCGTACCGGGTTGGGGAAGCCTTCGATATCGTAGATTTTCATAGTAACACTCCATATTATGTTGGGGACTACCTACTAGTAGATTGGACGTCTTTGCAAGCCAGCATCAACTATGATCGATCACAAAACTGTTAAGTCGATCAAGCGGCCCTCTTCTCGCTAACGCTTTCATGGACCGACTTCGAGGTAGAGAGGTGGTCGCGGAAATTCGGACCACCTCTTTTGGCGCACGCGACGCGATAGCCGCGTCAGACCCAGTCATGCGGAAAACGACGGCCGCGTTCACGAATGGAATGACCCACCCGCCACGGGTCACCCGGATGACGACTATGGATGCAGGTGCACCGCTGAACCATACAGCCCTTGAAAGCCTATCTCAGCAGTACCAGCAGAAAACTGACATAAGTTAGCATTCTAAAGAGTACGAATACGCTCAAATTACACAAGATCGTAATGGAGTATATTGCAAGCTCCCATCGTCCGTTACGCAGGCGTAAAGAATTTAGGGCCATTATGACAATGGCGATAAAAATGGCTGCAACACTGTTTCTAAAGATGTCAGGCATCAATTGGGATAGCATCTTGAAAAAAATGGTAAAAACGCATTGATTGAAAGATAAGCTGCACCTTCGAGCACGATTTTGTTTATCTTTGGTGGCATAATACGGAGGCTCTGTTTCTCGTGAAATCGTGGATGAATGAGGTGCCCCTAGTTTCCTATACGCTTGCCTCCTTCATTTTCAGCTGTTTCATTTCATAGTCAACCGGTGACAGCATGCCATTGTTGGTGTGCTTGCGCTAAGTGTTGTAAAACATCTCGATGTAGTCGAACACGTGCTGCCTTGCAGCGTCGCGTGTCAGGTATGTCCGTCGTCTGATCCGTTCCCGTTTCAATAGCTGGAAGAAGCTCTCTGCGACGGCATTGTCATGGCAATTCCCACGTCTACTCATGCTGGCATCCAGATTGTGTTTATCAAGGAATGATTGCCACTCTGTGCTGGTGAACTGAGAACCCTGATCTGAGTGGATCATCACTTTCTGTTTTGGTTTGCGCCGCCAAACAGCAGCCAACAATGCTTGTAGTGCAAGATCTGTTGTCATGCGTGACTGCATCGACCAACCGACGATGCGCCTCGAGAACAGATAGATCACGACAGACAGGTACGACCAACCCTCATGTGTTCTGATATAGGTGATGTCGGTCACCCAAATCCGATCGGCAGCATCGACTTCAAGCTGCCTATCTAATGTGTTGTCGGCGACGACCGCAGACTTCCCACCATAACGAGCAGGGCGGCGTTTGTAGCCGATCTGCGCCGTATGCTGGCCAAACGCGCTACACGTTTCTCAGAACATATCTCACCTTGATCCAGTAGATCATCGTGCATCTTGCGGTATCCGTACACCTTGCCGCTATCCGCCCAAGCTTGATGGATCAGTTCTGTTTGCCGTGCATCTTCTAGCGCACGTTGGCTTAATGGTCATTTAAGCCATGCGTAAAACCCACTGAAATGTACCATCAGTACCCGGCACATCGATCGCACCGAAAGCTCCGCCCGATGGGCCTCAATAAACGCATACCTCACTGAGACTCGCGCGCGAAGTATGCGGTCGCCTTTTTCGGGATTATGCGTTCCTCGGTTACGCGGGCTAGCTGGCGCTTCAGCCGTCTTATCTCAGCAGCCTGATCCGCAACCTCTGATCTGACACGTGGCGACTTCGAAAACTGCGCCTTCCAAGTGTACAGGGACTTGGTGCTGATCCCCAGCCGCTCGGCCACCTCGCTGACCGCGTAACCACGCTCAACAACCTGCGCCACAGCGTCCTGCTTAAACTCGTCTGTAAACCGTATTCCCTTGTTCATATCCGTCTCTCCATGGTTCCAAAATTACCAAGCAAACCGTCTGCAAATCTAGGGGCGCCTCATAAATTCTGTCCTGACCAGATTATAATAACCTGATCTATTCTTCACCATCACGTAGGCATAGCTCGGGTGGTATTCGAGCAGCAGATATTCTTAGACGTTCAAACGGCGCACCGGCATTACCACCGACGGGCACCGCTAAGGCCGTACCCAAGCTCATCGATGAACGATAAGTTGGTTTTGAGATAATATTTACGTGCGGCCGTGGGTATTGGCTGTGTCCGGGCAAAATATCGTTTTGGCTTTTGTGCTATGAGACATAATTTCGGATAGGGCGAATTGCAGTTTGTCCTGTTGGATGGACGCCCCACGTCAGCAGGCGGCGCGTGTCTGCGCCGCCTGCGGGATCACCTTCGCGGGTGAAACTGCTCACTCCGCCCAATCATAGGCATAGACAAATTCGCCCAACAGATGCCCGATGGCCTCGCGATCGGCATTGCCGGTGGTTTTGATCTGCGCCACGAGGCCGCGCTTTTTATCTTCAACCACCGAAGTGACTTCGGCGCTATGGCCGGCCTTTTTGAGGGCCGCGTCAAAGACACGCTTGATCGCGGATTTACGCAGGTCGGGTTTAAACACTTTGCCCACGGCGGTTTTTGGCAATTCCGGCAGGATCTCGACGTGTTTCGGCATCGCCGCGCGTTCGTGGATATGCACTTTGCAGTGTTTCATCAGTTCTTCGGGCGTCACTTGCGCGCCCGCGACCAATTCGACATAGGCGCAGGGCACTTCGCCCGCGTGCTGGTCGGGCTGACCGATGGCACCTGCAAACCCGACTGCCTCATGGGCCAGCAGGGCCTCTTCGATTTCGGCCGGGTCGATGTTGTGGCCGCCGCGAATGATCAAATCCTTGGCACGGCCAGTGATCCACAAATACATATCCGCATCCATCCGGCCCAAATCGCCGGTGCGCAGGAATTTCTCATAGTGATAGAGGTCTTTGTTCTTGGCTGCTTCTGTATAGGTGTTGCCGGGCCAAATACCCGGATTGCTGACACAAATTTCGCCGACCTCATCGGTGGCACATTCCACCGGGCCCTCGGGCGTATCGCGAATGATCTTCACATCCGTATAGGGGAAGGGATGCCCAACCGAACCAATGCGCTTTTCACCATCTACAGGGTTGCACGACACAAGACAGGTCGCCTCGGTCAATCCATACCCTTCGACAATGCCGACGCCGGTGGCTTTTTCAAAGCGGTTGAACAATTCCTGTGGCAAGGGGGCGGAGCCGGAAAACGCGGTTTTCAATGCCGAGACATCCGCGTCAACGGGCCGCTGCATCAATGCCGAAATCGCGGTTGGCACGGTGATGGCAAAGGTGATTTTCCACCGTTCGCACAGTTTCCAGAAATTGTCGAACACCCCATCGCCGCGATAACCGGCGGGGGTCGGGAACACCACATGCGATCCAGCAGACATCGCCGACATCAAAATCACATGACAGGCAAAAACATGGAACATCGGCAAGGGGCAGATGACGTTGTCATCTTCGGTATAGAGCAAGGTGCTGCCAACCCAACCGTTATAGATGATGCCGGAGTTCTTATGCTGGGCGACTTTGGGCATGCCGGTGGTGCCGCCGGTGTGGAAATAGGCAGAAACACGGTCTGCGGAGATGTCGGCAAAGGCTAATGTCTTGGGCTGTTTGCGGATTTCACTATTGAAGCTTTTGACGTCCGCGTGGTGGCCGCCCGGATTTTTCGGGCGAATGAGCGGCACGATCCAGCTTTTCGGCGGGCTCAGATAGCGGTTCAGATCAACCTCCAGAACCGTATGCACGCCGGGGGCGTGGCGCACCGCTTCGGCGGCTTTCTGTGCCAGATCGGTTTTCGGAAAAGATTTGAGCGTCACCACGACCTTGGCCTTGGTTTCACGCAAGATCGCGGCGATTTGTTCCGGCTCCAACATCGGATTGATCGGGTTGACGATGCCGGCAACGCAGCCCGCAAGTGTGCTGATCACCGTCTCGTTGGAATTGGGCAGGATCAGCGCGACAACATCGGTTTCTCCGACGCCCAATTTACGAAACAGGTTTGCCGCCTGACAGACCTGTTCATGCAACTGCGTATAGGTGAGGGTTTCGGCCTTGTCCGTCGGACCGGATTCCAATTGGAACGAAATCGCATTGTGCCCCGGAAACTTGTCGCGGGTGCGGGTCAGCATTTCATAGATCGAGCGCGGCAAATCCCTCTCTTCATAAGGCATCTCATTCTGGATGCGTCGCCCATCCTCGAAATTTGCAAATGTTTTGGTCATGGTATCCTCCCCTGAATAACGCGTCCCCACGCGCTTGACGTCCGGCCTTTTGCACCTGACGGCTGAGACCTTGATAAGCAGCATGGTGGGGAAGGGAGGTTTACGCAAGCCTGTGGCCGCGTCAGGACCCTACGTTAAGCGGCGCAGGACGTAAGGTCGGGGTTTAGACGCGGGCATCAGGGGAAACGAAAAAAGGCTGCCCGCTGGGGGCAGCCCTCCGGATTTTCATGCCAAGGCGTGATTACGCGGGAATACGCAACACCTGACCGGGGTAGATTTTGTCCGGATGCGTCAACATCGGTTTGTTGGCCTCAAAAATCGCTTCGTATTTCGCGCCGTTGCCCATGGTTTTTTCGGCAATCGCCCAAAGCGTATCGCCCTTTTCAACCGTATGGAATTTCGGCTCTTCGCCGCCGGCTTCATCCTCGACTTCGGCCACGCCTTCGACGTTGCCCACGGCAAGAATGATTTTCTCTTTGGCTTCCTGGCTCACGGCACTGCCGCTGACCTTGACCTTGTCGCCTTCAACCGTGATGTCCAGACCCTCGGCATCCAGCCCCAAATCGGCGACTTCCTTTTTCAGGTCTTCGGCGCTGGGCGTCTCGTCGGCGCTTTTGATTTTCTTGCCGGAACGCTTGAAAAAACTGAACAGTCCCATGGATATCTCCTTTACTAGATGGTGTATCTTCGCCCCCGCCTGTAACTGGCGCAAGACAATTATAACCGATTTAGCGGGGAATTTAGGCCGCGCCCGACCCGTCGGTGAATTGCAATTTCGCCAACCGCGCATATAGCCCGCCTTCGGCGACCAATGCATCATGGGTGCCGGTGGCAACGATACGCCCGCCTTCCATGACCACAATGCGGTCGGCCTTTTTGACGGTGGCCAGACGGTGCGCGACAATCACGGTGGTGCGGTTTTGGGCCAGCTCATCGACGGCCAATTGCACCGCGCGTTCGCTTTCGGCGTCCAGGGCGCTTGTCGCTTCATCCAGCAAAAGCACCGGCGCATCGCGCAAGATTGCCCGCGCAATGGCGATGCGTTGCTTTTGCCCGCCCGACAGCATCACGCCGCGCTCGCCCACATAGCTGTCATAGCCTGCGGGCAAACCGGTGATGAACTCATGCGCGTTGGCGGCGCGGGCGGCCGATTCTACTTCGGCGTCCGACGCTTCGGGCCAGCCAAAGCGGATATTCTCGCGCGCCGAAGCGGCAAAAATCACCGGATCTTGCGGCACCAGGGCCATCACCCGGCGAAATGCGTCGCGGCGCATATCGCGCAGATCCACCCCATCAAGGCAAACGCGCCCTGTTTGCGGATCATAAAACCGTTGGATCATCTGAATGATGGTGGTTTTGCCCGCACCGGAGGGGCCAACCAAGGCCACGGTTTCACCGGGGTTGATCACCAAATCCACATGTTCAAGCGCGGAGATGTCCGGACGCGAGGGATAGGAAAAGCCTACACCCTCAAAGCGGATCTCGCCTTTGACCGTCTCGGGCAGGGGAACGGGATCGGCAGGATCTTGCACCGCATCCTCGGCGCGCAGCAATTCGATCAACCGCTCGGTCGCGCCCGCCGCGCGTTGCAATTCGCCCCAGATTTCCGACAAGGCGGCGACAGATCCGGCGACCATCACAGCGTAGAACACGAATTGCACCAATGCGCCGGGGCTCATGATGCCGCCGCGCACATCCCGCGCGCCAACCCACAAAACGCCGACCACGCCGGCGAAGACGAGAAAAATCACGATGACCGTCATGGCGGCGCGGGTGGTGATCCGGCGGCGCGCTACGTCATAGCTTTTCTCGGTCACGTCGGAAAACTCCGCGCGGGTCTGGCTCTCATGGGTAAACGCCTGCACGGTTTGCACGCTGAGCAAGGCTTCCGAGGCGGACCCCGAGGAGGCCGCGATCCAATCCTGGTTCTCGCGGCTTTGCGCGCGCAAACGCCGTCCAAGCGTCAGGATCGGGATAATCACCGCCGGCACGATCAACAAAACCAATCCGGTCAATTTTGCCGATGTGAACAGCATGAAAATCATGCCGCCGAACAAAATCAACACATTGCGCAGCGCCACAGAGATCGAAGAACCGATCACCGACAAGATCAATGTCGTGTCGGTGGTGATCCGGCTCAACACCTCTCCGGTCATGATGCGTTCGAAAAAGGCGGGGCTCATGCTGATGATCCGGTCGAACACCGCCTTGCGGATGTCCGCGACGACCCGTTCGCCAAGCCGCGTCACCAATGCGTAACGCAGCCCCGTTCCGACCGCCAAAAGCGCTGCCAAACCAAGCGCCGCGCCGAAATATTGATCCAAGATCGCAACGCTGTCCGATCCAAAGCTGTCGATCACCCGCCTGACCGCAAGCGGCAACGTCAATGAAACGCCTGCCGTTAGCACCAGCGCCAAACCCGCCAGAACCGCCATCCATTTATAAGGCACAAGAAACGGCCGCAGTTCACCCAAAGCGCCGACGCGTTTGGATTTCTCGCGCTCGGCGTCTGTGCCTGCGGGGGTGGGGGTGCGTGCCATGTCGGGGTTCCTTGCCAATTGGTCCCGCTTCATCGCAATGCTGGGCTATGGGGTCAAGCGCGCGATTGCCGCGCATTTGCCGCAGGCGCCGGGATTTCGCACCGGCATATCGGCCAAGGCTTGCCAAGTCGGCCGCGTGCCCGCAAAACCAAACCATCCCAGTTCGAACCCAGTCCGAAAGTCAAAGGCCGCCCTATGCCCCATTCCGATCCCGCCGCCGCGCCCGACAAAACCGTTTTGATCACCGGAGCCGCAGGCTTCATCGGCTATCACCTTGCAGAGGCTCTCTTGGCGCGTGGCATGCGGGTGATCGGCCTTGATAGCATGAATGATTACTACGATGTTGCCCTGAAAGAGGCGCGTCTTGACCGGCTTTCCGGGCAGGCGAAATTTGAATTTATCAAGGGGAAGGTCGAAACGCCCGATTTGCTCATGGGGCTGTTTGAAACCCACCGCCCCGACGTTGTGGTGCATCTCGCGGCCCAAGCCGGCGTGCGCTATTCCATCGACAATCCGCGCGCCTATCTCGAAGCGAACCTGATTGGAACCTTCGAAGTGTTGGAAGCTGCCCGCGCCTATCCGCCGCAGCATATGCTTCTGGCGTCGACCTCATCGGCTTACGGTGCCAACACCCAAATGCCCTATGCCGAGACCGATAAGGCCGACACGCAGATGTCTTTTTATGCCGCGACCAAAAAATCCGGCGAGGCCATGGCCCACAGCTACGCGCATCTTTACGGATTGCCGACCACTATGTTCCGGTTTTTTACCGTCTATGGCCCATGGGGGCGGCCCGATATGGCGCTGTTCAAATTCACCCGCGCCATTTTGGCGGGAGAGCCGATCGATGTCTATAACCATGGACAAATGAAACGTGATTTCACCTATGTCACCGATCTGGTTGAAGGCATCCGTCTGCTCATCGATGCCGCGCCCCTGCGGCCCGAGGGCGATGTGCCGCAGGGCGATAGCCTGTCGCCGGTTGCGCCGTTCCGTGTGGTCAATATCGGCAATTCCGACGCCGTGCCTTTGATGGACTTTATCGAAGCCATCGAGGACGCCACCGGGCGCGAGGCGATCAAGAACATGATGCCGATGCAGGCCGGTGATGTGCCTGCGACATGGGCCAATGCCGATCTGATCAAGACACTGACCGGCTATGCTCCGAAAACCCCGGTACGCGAGGGCGTGGCGCGGTTTGTTGCATGGTATCGGGAATATCACGGGGCGTGATGCCCCGCCGCCGTGCGTTGCGTTTCAAAAGCTCCTCGAAGGCCGCTTTGCAAACCCCTTGTAGGGCGGGCGGCGGCGACAGCTAAGGTTTTTGTCTTTCTCCATCGCCGCCGCAATTTTGCCGTTCGATCTCGGCATTCAATGCCGCGCCAAGCAGGATCAGAAAAGCGCTAAGATAGAGCCAGACCAATAAGGCAATCATCGCCCCGATCGAGCCATAAACCTCGTTGTAGTTGCCGAAGTTCGTCAGATATGCAGAAAACGCCGCCGAGACCGCGCCCCAAATTGTCACAGACAACACCGCGCCGGGCACAATCATCGTGGGTCTCTCGCCGCGGCGGTTCGGTCCGAACCGATAGATTATCCCGAGCCCCGCCAAGAGGGCGCCCATCGCAGCGACCCATCGCAGGGTATTGATATAGCTGGCCGTGGTTACATCCAGATAGATGAAATTTAAGACCACCGGCACCACGACGATGGCGGCCAAGGCGACCAAGGACACGCCCACCAAGCCGGCCGTCATCACCAGGGCCGCCGTATAATGGTGCAAGCTGGAGCGGTTGCGGATGCGGTAAATCTCGTTCATGCCGCGCATCATCGCGCTGATACCGGCCCGCGCCGACCAGAGCGCAAAGCCGACCGACACCACAGTGGCCCAACCCAATGTGCTGCGCCCTTGGCCGATCAACCCGTCCACCTGTTCTTTGATCAGTTCGAACACATCGGGGGGCAACAGCGGACGCATCAATTCCATTTGCCCCGAGACCACGGCAGGGTCCGACACCAACCCCCAAAGCGCAATCACCGCCGCCAACCCCGGAAACACGGCAAGCATGGCAAAGAACCCGACGCCGGCTGCAATCAGGCTCAGGTTACGCTCGTCGATTTGAAGCCAGACGTTTTTGAATACACGTGCCAAAAAGGCCAGTTTTGTCATTGTGTGATCCTGATTGCGCGGCCCTGATTTTCTGGTCATGCCGGTGGCCCTGACCCGTAACATAGCGTGATAGAAAGAGGGGCCAAGAAAAAAACGAGCGCGTTTGGCGCGCTGGGGGGGCGATCTGTTGCGCCTGCCGGGCGGCGCGCAAAAATCGGATAAAGTCGCCTGGGTGCACATGGGGTCCGAGCGCAATGAGCGGGCACAGAAAAGGGCCGCTCCAACGCAGGGCGGCCCTCAAATCGTTCCTGTCCAGCGGGTCAAATCAATATTGCATCGCCACCGGTTCGTCGCTTTCGGGCGGGGTCAGGGCGGCAATCGCACCGTTCAATGACACCGTCCCCACCGGCGCGCCGGATTTGTCGACCACGGTGCAGGTCTGGTTCTCGGCCTTGCTCAGCGGCGCCAGCGCAGCTTCGAGCGAGGTGTCGGCGGGGATTTGTGCGCCTTGGCCGGACACGCCGCCGGGCGACATGATCGAGCGCACTTTGATCACCTTTGAGCGATTGATGTCGCGAATGAAATCCGTGATGTAATCATCTGCGGGCGTCATGATGATTTCTTGCGGGTCGCCTTCCTGTATCACCGCCCCATCGCGCAAAATGGCGATATTATCGCCAATACGCAAAGCTTCATCCAAATCGTGGGTGATGAAGATGATGGTTTTATGCAGCTCTTCTTGCAGGTCCAAAAGGATGTTTTGCATATCCGTGCGGATCAGAGGATCAAGCGCCGAAAAGGCTTCGTCCATCAGCAGAATTTCCGCATCGGTCGCCAAAGCGCGGGCAAGGCCGACACGTTGTTGCATGCCGCCAGAAAGCTGCCCCGGATAGTGATCCTCGAAACCGGCCAAACCCACACGTGCGATCCAACGGGCCGATCGCTCATGCGCTTCGGCATCTGCGACACCTTGGATTTTGAGGCCATATTCGACGTTTTGTTGCACCGTGCGGTGCGGCAACAGGCCGAATTTCTGGAACACCATCGAAGTTTTGAAGCGCCGCAAATCACGCAGCGCCGCCTCGTCCATTGACAACACGTCCTCTCCATCAATCCAGATTTCGCCCGCCGTGGGTTCGATCAAACGGTTGATATGTCGGATCAATGTCGATTTGCCCGAACCGGACAGGCCCATGATCACCTGAATTTTCCGCTCGGGGATTTCGAGAGAGATGTTGTTGAGCCCCAAAACATGCCCGTGCTTTTCCAAAAGCTCCGGCTTTCCCATGCCTTGTTGCACTTCGCCAATGACGCTTTGGGGGTTGTCACCAAACACCTTGTAGAGGCTCTTGATTTTGACCTTGATGTTGTCGTGATCAGCCATGATCGCCTCCGTTCCGATGGGCCTGTAGACGGCGGCCATAACTTTGCGTGACCCGGTCAATGATGATCGCAAGGACCACAATCGCAAGGCCGTTCATCAGACCAAGCGCAAGGTATTGGTTCGAGATTGCGCGCAAGACCGGCACGCCCAAACCTTTGACGCCAATCATCGAGGCAATCACAACCATCGACAATGCCATCATGATCGTCTGGTTCACACCGGCGAAAATATTGGGCAAGGCGAGGGGAATTTGCACGCCGAAGAGTTTCTGGCGATAGTTGGCGCCAAAGGCATCGGCGGCCTCCAGAACCTCGCGATCGACAAGGCGAATACCAAGGTTGGTCAGGCGCACAATCGGCGGTACCGCGTAAATGCAGACAGCCAAAAGACCCGGCACCTTGCCAATACCCAAGAGCATCACAACAGGGATCAGATACACGAACGACGGGATCGTTTGCATGATATCGAGGACCGGTGTGATCAAGGATTGCGCGCGGTTATAGCGCGCCATCAAAATCCCGATTGGAATACCAACCGCGATACAGACCATCGTGGCGACCAAGACAATGGCAAGCGTCGCCATCGTGTCCTCCCACATGCCCAAATAGCCAATCGCCAGAAAGGCAAGAACCGCGCCAATGCTGATCTTCCAGCTACGCGATCCGAGGTAGGAAAACGCCGCGACGACGGCGAGAATGATCGGCCAAGGCGTTGCCAAAAGCAACCGTTCGAACCAGATCATGAATTGCAAAAGCGGATTAAAGAAGGCCTCCAGGCTTTCGCCATAGGCCCGTGAAAATTCGCGAAAACTCGCGTCGATACCCTTTTTCAGGTCGCGTAATTCTTCGCGTCCCATTTCGGGAAATTCGGTCCAGTCCATCACTGCCCCCCCGTTCTATTGTTGTTTTTCTTGCAAAAAACCCGCGCCGAAGAGGTCTTCGACGCGGGCCTTGTTTTTTAAACGGTCAGCTTACAGCGCCGATTTGATTTTCTCGGCAACATCCGCAGGCACCCAAGGGGTCCAGATGTCCTGATGTGTTTCAAGGAATTCATAGGCCGCATCTTCGCCCGCAGCTTGGTTGTCGGTCATATACACCAGCATTTCGTTCATGACCGAACCCGGGAAAACGCGGGTTTTGATGTAATCTGCGGCGGGGCCACCGGCTTTCATAAAGCGGTCAGTGACCACCGAGTTGACCTCGGAAACCGTCCATGCGGTCGGTTTCGGATCTGCGCAATCCTGTTCGGACAACGCGATGCAACCGTCCCAATTTTCGCGGCCCGCAAATTCGGCCTCAAATGGCAACATGACCATGCCATATTTACCGATGATTGCGGTGGGCGACCAATAGTAGCCGAACCAGTTTTCGTCGCGGTCCACGGCTTTTGCCATCGACCCGTCGAGGCCAGCGGCCGAACCGGGATCAACCAGAACCCACCCTTTTTCTTCCATGTCGAATGCACGGTAGAGATTGGCATTGATCAACTGGCATCCCCAACCGGCCGGACATCCGACAAAGGCACCTTTGGTTTCGTCTTCGACATAGGGGAACAATTCGGGATGCTCCAAGAGCTTCTCGACGGTGTCAAGCTCGGGGTGATCGGCGGCAAATTTCGGGGTGACCCACCAGCCTTCACCCAGATCGGTGATCGGGCCGGCATTCGCCGCGTGCAGGCGGCCTTCGCCAATTGCCGCCATGAGCGGATCGCGCACGGCGTTGATCCAAAGCTCACCCGCGACATCAGGTTCGCCCTTTTCGTTCATCGAGGCAAAAGTTGTGGTGGTGGCGCCGGGCACCAATTCGACATCGCAACCATATCCTTCTTCGAGGATGATTTTGTCGACGTTGGCCATCATTTCGGCCGAAGCCCAGTTCATTTCGGCCATGGTGACTTTGCCGCAGTCCGCCGCAGCCGCCGCACCCATAGATGCAAAAAGCCCAAGCGCGGAAACTGCGAATGTGTGTTTGATTGTCATGTGATCTCTCGTCTCTCGTGAGCTTAGCCGTTGGTGCGCTCACTTTGGCACCTTCGGTCACCACCCCTCACGGGCGATTTCTTCGGATGGCGCAAAAACAGCAGAGCGGTTCGCGCCTCCAAAGCACGCCTATATGACAACACAGCAGGGCGCCAAGATCAACCAAAACCCGTATTCTGACCGGTTACCTTGGGGCATGCAAAGGACGTGCAGGGCTGTGTTGCAGCCCATATCATCTCTATGCTGCGCCGGTGTCAGGCGCGCGTTTTGCCGGTTTTGCGCCGGTTCCGGGAGTGGGCGGGCGTTGTCTTGTCCGGGCGGGATTTTATCGGAATGGGCGTGGTGCGCCCCATGTGCGCGCCGGTGCATGGGGCGGGCAGGCGGGCGATGCGCCTATTCATACGCCGATGCAGGATCTTGGCGCAAAGGCCCGATGAAGAGACCCCATAGGGTGGTTTTTTGCGTAAATAAAGCTATACAAGTCGCAACGGGGCGCGTATGAGCGGGCGCTTGGTGTCATATGTGGCATCATCCTTGCCCGCGCGCGCCTGATGTGCCGCCCCATCCTGACCCACCCTTCTTTGAAAGAGAGACCTGCCCGTGATCGAAGCTGCCGTGATCCCGACCCTTGCCGCCGCACTGGCCGCCCAAGGCTACGAGAGCCTGACGCCGGTGCAAGAGGCGGTGATCGACCCCGCACTTGTCGAGGCGGACCTTTTGGTGTCGGCGCAGACCGGATCAGGCAAAACCGTGGGTTTTGGCCTTGCGATCGCTCCGACGATTCTTGAAGAAGATGGCCGGTTCGGCCGCGCTGCCTCGCCTTTGGCTTTGGTGATCGCGCCGACCCGCGAATTGGCGATGCAGGTGAAACGCGAGCTGCTCTGGCTCTATGCCCAAGCGGGCGCAGTTGTCGCCTCTTGTGTTGGCGGTATGGACATGCGCGACGAGCGCCGCGCCCTGGATCGCGGTGCGCATATTGTTGTCGCCACGCCGGGCCGTTTGGTCGACCACGTCAAACGCGGCAGCATCGACCTTGATGATATTCGTGCGGTGATTCTGGACGAAGCCGACGAGATGCTTGATCTGGGCTTTCGCGAGGATCTTGAATTCATCCTGTCGCAATCACCCGACTCCCGCCGCACGTTGATGTTCTCGGCCACGGTGCCGAAAACCATCGCGCAATTGGCCAAATCCTACCAAAAAGACGCGCAACGCATCACCACCGCAGGCGAGGCGCGTCAACACTCTGATATTGAATACCGCGCCTTGCAGGTCGCGCCGCAGGATGCCGAAAACGCCATTATCAATGTGCTGCGTTTCTATGAGGCGCCCAATGCGATCGTGTTTTGCAACACCCGTGCCATGGTGGCGCGGATGACCTCGCGCCTGTCGAATCGCGGCTTTTCCGTTGTGGCGCTGTCCGGCGAATTGACCCAGACCGAGCGCAGTAACGCCTTGCAAGCAATGCGCGACGGCCGCGCCCGCGTTTGTGTGGCCACCGATGTGGCCGCGCGCGGCATTGATTTGCCCAACCTTGAATTGGTTGTGCATGCCGAATTGCCGTCGAACCACGAAACATTGCTGCACCGCTCTGGCCGGACGGGCCGCGCGGGGCGCAAAGGGGTTTCGGCGTTGATCGTGCCGCCAAAAGTGCGCAAAAAGGCCGAGCGCCTGTTGCATTTCGCCAAGCTCGAAGCCTCTTGGGCCTCGCCGCCCTCGGCCACCGAAGTGGCCGAAAAGGACGAAGCGCGCCTGTTGTCCGATCCGGTTTGGACCGAAGCCGTGACCCCCGAAGAAAGCGCTTTTGCCGATAAGCTTTTGGCCATGCACGAGCCGCAAGAAATCGCGGCGGCCTATTTGCGTTTGTATCGCACACGCCAATCGGCGCCCGAAGAATTGGCCGATCCCGACAGCCGCCCCGAACGGCGTCCGGCCACGCAATTTGGCCCCGGCGTGTGGTTCTCGGTCTCTATCGGTCGCAACAAAAATGCCGAACCGCGCTGGCTTTTGCCGCTGATCTGCCGCATGGGCGGATTGACCAAGGATGACATCGGCGCGATTCGCATCCAGCCGACCGAAACCTATTTCGAGATACTGGAAACCAGCGCGGACGGCTTTGTCGCCTCGCTTGGCGATCCGATGGAATTGGAAGAGGGCGGCAAGGTCACGCGTCTCCAAGGCACCCCGACCTTTGCGCCGCAAGAGCGCGGACCTAAGCGGTTCGGCGATAAGCCTGCGGGCGGCAAACGTTTTGACAAACCGCGCGGCGACAAGAAGCCCTACGGCGATAAGCCACGCGGGGATAAGAAACCTTACGGCGATAAAAAATCCTACGGCGATAAAAAGCCATATGGCGACAAAGCTGCGAAACCTTACGATCCGCTGGATGGCGGCGCCCCCGAGCGCAAACCGCGCCACACAAAGGACGCGTCAGGCAATACACCGGGCAAAACCAAGCGCGTGTGGAACGATACAGAGGCCGCGCCCTATCCCAAACCCAAGGCGGACGCCAAACCGAAGAGCGACGGCAAACCCAAAGGTGATTACAAAGGCGGCAAGCCGGACGGAAAACCGGCGCGTGCGGGCAAGGCTCCGGCGAAATATGGCGCCAAGCCTGCGGGGAAATTTGGCGGTAAGCCCGAGGGTGGCAAACCGGCGGGCCGCCCCCGCGCCGATGCCAGCGATGCGTCAAAACGTTTCAGCCCTGACGGCAAAACTGCCAAACCGCGTGCAGGATCGAAATTCGCTGGCAAGGCCGGCGGCAAACCAAGCGGTAAGGGCAAGCCGCCTGCCAAGGGCGGCAATGCGGTTCCGCGCCGTAGCAAATAAGAAACCACACAGATCAGAGGTCGCTTCGGCGGCCTCTTTTGTTGAGGGGGCGCTGCGGCATGGGGCGCACAAAGGCACGGGAAAAGCGCAGGAACCGTAGGGGGCAAAGAGCGGGAACGGCCGGCCGTTGAGAACCGCGCTACCGCTTATGGCCTTGGCCGAACTGGGGGCATTGAGCCGCTCACGGTCCGTTTGCCGCATGGGGAAGCACCCGCAGATGAAAAAATATTTTGAAAGCAGGAAAGTTTTTGGAGCGGGCGGCGGGAATCGAACCCGCGTCATTAGCTTGGAAGGCTAAGGTCTTACCATTACACAACGCCCGCTCGGGGCAAATCGGGCCGCGCCCGCATGTGCTGCGCCTGAATTACACGCTGTGACGGCGCGCTTCAAGAGGCTTTTGGTGCAAACTGCGGTTCGAAAACGGATCGGCGCAAAGGCGCGTGGTTTATATCCGCCGCCCCCAAAGATCATATTCGCCCGCCTCGTCCACTTCGACGGTGACGATCGCGCCCACGGTCAATCCTTCGGTGTCTTCGTCGATAAACAGATTCCCGTCGATTTCCGGCGCATCGGCCTTGGTGCGGCAGGTGGCGATGCCGTCCTCGTCAATATCATCGACGATCACATCTATCACACGTCCGACTTTAGCGGCCAGCTTGGCTTCGGAAATCGCCTGCGCCTTTTCCATAAAGCGGTCCCAACGCTCTTGTTTGACGGCTTCGGCCACATGATCGGGCAACGCGTTTGATCGTGCCCCATCGACGTTTTCGTATTTGAAGCACCCCACGCGGTCGAGTTGCGCCTCGTCCATCCAGTCGAGAAGATGTTGGAATTCCGCCTCTGTTTCCCCCGGATATCCGACGATAAAAGTCGAGCGCAGGGTGATATCAGGGCAAATCTCGCGCCATGCGGCGATCTCGGTCAAGGTTTTCGACCCCGCCGCAGGCCGCGCCATGCGTTTGAGAACGTCAGGGTGGCTATGTTGGAACGGGATATCGAGGTAGGGCAAAACCGCATTCGCCGGATCAGCCATCAGCGGGATCAATTCGCGCACATGCGGGTAGGGATAGACGTAATGCAACCGCACCCAAAGATCGCTCTCATTGCCAAGTTGCCCCAGCTCGCGGGTTAAATCGGTGATATGGCTGCGCACCTCGCGGCCTTGCCATTCATGCGCCGAATATTTGCGATCCAACCCGTAGGCCGAGGTGTCTTGCGAGATCACCAGCAATTCTTTCACACCGCTTTGCACCAATTTATCGGCCTCGCGCAAAACCGCATGCACGGGGCGCGAGGCCAATTTGCCGCGCATATCGGGAATGATGCAGAATTTGCACTTATGATTGCAGCCCTCGGAGATTTTCAAATAGCTGAAATGCCGGGGCGTCAATTTGACACCGCTGGCGGGCATCAGATCAATGAAGGGATCGGGATCGGGCGGCACCGCGCTGTGCACGGCATCCAAAACCTGCTCGTATTGATGCGGGCCGGTGACGGCCAACACCCGTGGATGGGTGCCGCGAATATAATCTTCCTCGGCGCCAAGGCATCCGGTGACAATGACCTTACCGTTTTCATTCAAGGCCTCGCCAATTGCTTCAAGGCTTTCGGCCTTGGCGCTGTCGAGAAAGCCACAGGTGTTGACGATCACCGCATCGGCGCCGGTGTATTGCGCGCTGATCCCGTAGCCCTCGGCGCGCAGCCGCGTCAAAATCCGCTCGCTGTCGACCAAGGCTTTGGGGCAACCGAGCGAAACCATGCCAATGGTTGGTTGGCCGCTGCGCGGGGCATCGGAAATCTTGGCGCGCGGCGCAAGGTCGGGGCGGAGGTTGGGCGGGTTGGTGATCATCATATCCATATACGCAAGGGCGCGGCGCGGGGGAAGAGGCCGCGTGCGGCAATCCTGCGCCGGACGACGGGCCTGCGCGCGTCCGGCGAGGCTTCGGCGGGGCGAAGATCACCGATTATTGGGCTGAACCGCGCGCGGGGTTATGCGCGCATCGCCTCTGCCGCGATGGCGAAGGAGGCCTTGCGCGCCGCGTGGTCGTGGATTTGGCCGGTGATGATCACCTCGTCGGGGCGGAATGTATCGATCAACTGGCCAAGCTGGTCGCGCACCATATCCGGCGTACCGCAGGCGGTGCAGGCCAATGCCTGATCGACGCCCGCGATGATGCGCGGGTCGATGCCTTTGGCAAAATTCGCATCGGGGCGGGGCAGGGGGCCGGGTTGGCCGGTGCGCAGGTGGAGAAAGGCTTGCTGCATCGAGGTGCGCAGCAATTGCGCCTCGGCCTCGGTTTGTGCCCCAAAGACATTCAGCGCCATCATGGCATGGGGTTTGTCCAATTGTGCCGAGGGTCTGAAATCACGGCGATATATATAAAAGGCCTCCTCCAAGGCTGCAGGCGCGAAATGCGAGGCGAATGCGTAGGGCAGGCCAAGCGCCGCCGCCAGTTGCGCCCCAAAGAGCGACGAGCCAAGAATCCAGACCGGCACATGGGTGCCCTCGCCCGGCACGGCGCGCACTTTGGCGGCCTCATCGGGATCGCCCAGATAGCTGATCAATTCGGCGACATCACGCGGAAAGCCGGAGGCGTCGTCTTGGGCATGGCGCAGCGCCCGCGCGGTGAGCATATCGGTCCCCGGCGCGCGCCCAAGGCCAAGGTCAATCCGGTCGGGATACATCGTCGCCAGCGTGCCAAAGGCTTCGGCGACCATCAAGGGCGCATGGTTCGGCAACATGATCCCGCCGGCCCCGACGCGGATTTTCTTTGTATGTGCAGCCACTTGGCCGATCAAAACCGCGGTTGCCGCGCTGGCAATGCCGCGCATGTTGTGATGCTCGGCCAACCAGTAGCGGGTGTAGCCAAGGTCTTCGGCGTGGCGGGCCAGATCCACGGTATTGGCCAAAGCATCGGCGGGGGTATGGCCCGCAGGCACGGGAGAGAGGTCGAGCAGGGAGAAGGGGATCATGGGCCGTCCTTTGTGGTGTTGACCTCTAATTTGGGTGCTGGCGGAGACTTGGCAAGGGGGGAGACTACGGCAATCGCAAAACGGCATCGCAAAATGCAAAAGGCCGGACGCGGGGTCCGGCCTTTTCATGAATTTGTCTGCGGCGCGCGTTACCTTTTGCGGTCGCGGCGCGAGGACATCGGTTGGAAGGCCACGCCGACATGGGCCTCGCAGTAAGGTTTGCCCGCTTGCACCGGCAGACCGCAGAACCAAAAATCGGGCGTCGCCGGATCGCCCACGGGCCATTTGCACGTGCGTTCAGTCAATTCCATCAAGGTCAGCCGCTTGGCTTTCTTTTCGATGGCGGAGACTTTGGCCAAGGCTTCAGGGCTGATTTCATTGGCTGACGGTTGCGGCGGCAAAGGTTGCCCCGCCGGAATGATGGCCTTGCGGGTGTGCGGCACATGCACGGCAACGGGCTTTTCGGGCTCCGGTTCGGCCTTGGGCGCAGAGGGCTTGACCGGTTTGGCCTTGGCGGCGGGTTTGGCCGCCTTGGTTTCTGGTGCCGGTTTGGCCGCTTCGGTTTTCGCCGAGGTGCCACCGCCCGAGCGGTTGGACAGGCCCAGCCGGTGGACTTTGCCGATCACCGCGTTGCGCGTAACACCGCCCAATTCCTTGGCGATCTGGCTGGCCGATTGGCCCTCGCCCCACATCTTTTTCAAAAGCTCAACGCGATCGTCGGTCCAAGACATCTGTCTTCCTTACCTGAAAAGCGGCCCCCAATGCGCAGGTGGCGCGGGCCGCTCTAGAAATTCCTAATAGTCCCCTATTTTAAACACTCGCATCCGAGTTACAAGGCATCGAATCAAATGGCAGGGGTTTTGGCATGAGCAATCAGGTGAAATTGGGCACAAGCGCGATGAGTGAACGCCGGTTCGGGCGGGTCAACTGGCTTGGCCTCTATACATTGGCGCGTCGCGAGGTCATGCGATTTGTCGTGGTCTGGACGCAAACCTTGCTTGCGCCCTTGGTGACTGCGGCGCTGTTCTTGCTGATTTTCAATCTGGCCATCGGCCCGTCGCGCGGCGAAATTATGGGGCGGCCTTTTGTGCATTTCATCGCGCCGGGGATCTTGATGATGACGGTGATCCAGAACGCTTTTGCCAATGTGTCCTCCTCGATTGTGATCTCCAAGGTGCAGGGCAACATCGTCGATACATTGATGCCGCCGCTGTCGGCGTTTGAATTGATCTTGGGATATATGGCGGGCGGTGTGGCGCGCGGGGTGATTGTCGCAGTGGCCATCGGGTTGGGCGTTCTGGTCTTCCTCGGGGTCGAGATCGCGCATCCGCTTTGGGCATTGGTTTTTGTGCTTCTCGGTTCGGCTTTCATGAGCGCGGTGGGGATGATCGCGGGGGTGTTTGCCAATAAATTCGACCAAATGGCAGCGATCACCAATTTCATTGTCACGCCCTTGGCTTTTCTTTCCGGCACGTTTTATTCGGTCGAGGCGATGCCGGAGCTGATGCAGAAGATCACCCATTTCAATCCGATTTTCTATCTGATCGACGGGGTGCGCTATGGGGTTTTGGGCGTCTCGGACAGCAATCCGGTGCTTGGCTTGATCGTGTGCGCCACGGCGACATTTGTGATCGCGGGGACGGCATGGGCGATGTTCCGCACGGGGTATCGGCTCAAGGCGTAAATCGTTCGCAGTGACGGTTCCCCCTGTGAAAGCCACGATCGCGCCCGTCCTCGCCGGCTGGGGCGGGGGCGGTACCGTGTCCTGAACCTCCTGCGCCGCCGGTTCGGCGCGGGAGGTTTGACGCTCTCCGCTTGGGACCGGCGGCTGTGAAAATGGGCTTTGCAAATCTTGCGCCACCTGCTATTCGCCTTGCCTATGAACAACACGCATACCCCTTTTGCCGCCACGGCCAAAGACCGACGTTCGCGCCGACGCGCCTGACGCCGCCTGTTGTTCTTGCGTGCTAAATCCGCACGCGCCCCCGAAAATATCCGAAAATTATTGACCAACCGAAGCTGCTGAGGCACTTCTCAGTCTTCATGTGATAAGGATGATCCCAATGATCCCCTCTATTCTGCCGACCTATAACCGCGCACCGCTTCATTTCACGAAGGGTGAAGGCGCATGGCTGATTGAGGAAGACGGCCGCCGATTTTTAGATCTGGGCGCGGGGATCGCGGTGAACGCGCTGGGCCATGCGCATCCGGCATTGGTCAAGGCTCTGACCGATCAGGCGCAAAACCTGTGGCATGTGTCGAACCTTTACGAGATCCCACAGCAACAGGCGCTGGCCGATAAGCTGACCGAGGCTTCCTTTGCCGATACGGTGTTTTTCACCAATTCCGGCACCGAGGCCTGCGAATTGGCGGTCAAAATGGCGCGCAAATATTGGTATGACAAAGGTCATCCCGAAAAGACCGATATCATCACCTTCGCCGGTTCCTTCCATGGCCGGTCCTCGGCGGGCATCGCCGCAGCGGGTAGTGAAAAGATGGTCAAAGGGTTCGGCACGCTTTTGCCCGGGTTTGTCCACCTGCCGTGGGACGATCCCGAGGCTTTGCTTGCTGCGATTACCGAAACCACTGGTGCGATCCTGATCGAACCGGTGCAGGGCGAGGGCGGCATTCGCCCCGTCGCGGACGCCTATCTTAAAGAGCTGCGCAGCCTGTGCGACGAGAAGGGCATTTTGCTGATCCTCGACGAAGTGCAATGCGGTGTCGGACGGACCGGAAAACTCTTTGCCCATGAATGGGCGGGGATCACGCCGGACATCATGATGGTCGCCAAAGGCATCGGCGGCGGTTTTCCCTTGGGGGCGGTTTTGGCCACCGAAGAGGCCGCGTCCGGCATGACCGCCGGAACGCATGGGTCGACCTATGGCGGCAACCCCTTGGGATGTGCGGTGGGGTGCGCGGTGATGGATATTGTTGCCGATCCTGATTTTCTCGCGGATGTGAACCGCCGCGCAGGTTTGTTGCGCCAGAAACTCGAAGCCCTGGTGGCCTCGCACCCGCAGGTGTTTGAGGGCGTGCGGGGAATGGGTTTGATGCTTGGCTTGAAATGTGTGGCACCCAATATGGATGTGGTACAAGCGGGCTATGACGTTGAATTGCTGACCGTGCCGGCCGCCGACAATGTGCTGCGGCTTTTGCCGCCGCTGACCCTAACCGATGAAGAGATCGCCGAGGCGGTCAACCGCCTTGATGCCGCCGCAAGTGCGGTGGAAGAGGCCTTGTAAGACACACGCCCGCATGAACGCGCGAAAAGACGAGAAGAGCGATATATTATGAACCACTTCCTTGATATCCATACCACCGATGCCGATGCGCTGCGCGGCATGATCGATCATGCGAAAGCCATGAAAGACGCCCGCGCGGGGCGCCCCAAGGGTGCCATGGACGACGAACAACCGTTGGCGGGCCATATGGTTGCGTTGATCTTTGAAAAACCTTCGACCCGCACCCGCGTGTCCTTTGATGTGGGCGTGCGCCAGATGGGCGGGCAAACGATGGTTCTGTCCGGCTCGGACATGCAGCTCGGGCACGGCGAAACCATTGCCGACACGGCGCGGGTGTTGTCGCGTTACGTTGATATGATCATGATCCGGACCTTTGATGAAAGCGTCCTGCATGAGATGGCGGAATACGCCTCGGTGCCGGTGATCAACGGGCTGACCGATCGCACGCATCCATGCCAAATCATGGCCGATATCCTCACCTACGAGGAACATCGCGGCCCGATCAAAGGCAAAAAAGTTGTCTGGACCGGTGACGGCAATAACGTCTGTGCCAGCTTTTTGCACGCGGCGGGGCAATTCGGCTTTGACCTGACCTTTACGGGGCCGGAAAAATTGGATCCCGAAGCGGAATTCGTCAATTTTGCGCGCTCCCAAGGTGTCGAGATCACCATTGAACGGGATGCAGAAAAAGCCGTCGCAGGGGCGGATTTGGTGGTCGCGGACACATGGGTGTCGATGCATGACGCCCAAAGCGCGCGCGAGCGGCGGCACAATCTTTTGCGCCCCTATCGCGTGGATCGCAAATTGATGGGCCTTGCCAAAGAGGATGCGTTGTTCATGCATTGCCTGCCCGCGCACCGCGGCGAGGAAGTCACCAACAACGTCATGGACGGGCCGCATTCCGTGGTCTTTGACGAGGCGGAAAATCGTCTGCATGCGCAAAAAGCCGTGATGCGGTGGTGTTTGGGCCTGTAAACTTTGCAGCAGGCCATGGCGCGCGGATCTTAAATTTTTGCAGCCGTTGCCACAGCGTCGAGATCAATGCCCGCCGCATCAACGAGGATTGTTTGCGCTTCGGCGCAGGCAGTGCGCATGACCGAATAGCTTTGGAAATCAGGGCTTTCGAGAAAATCTTCTGCAGCCTTGGTTTCAGGGAAATACAGCACACCGACATGGTTGCAGATGTCTTCACCTTCTATCACGCTGGGCGCACCATCCCCGGCAAGCACCACCGCATTGGCGGGCTTGATCGCAATGAACGCCGTTTGAAAATGGCGAAATCGTCTGCGGTCGTGAACTTGCAGTCGCGTGATCATAAGTGCGGGCATGGGTTTTGGGATCTCCGCATGAGGATGATGCAAGCCTATCCAAAAGAGTAGGGGCTGTCAAAAAGGTCTTGCCCTTGCCCGATCAACCGGCGCCGACAACCGTATTGAGTAGCAAGAATATCACCCCCGACATCACCGCAGCGGCCGGAACCGTGATGACCCATGCGGCGATGATGGTCATGAAATGGCTGCGGCGCACCAGCTTGCGGCGGCGGCGCTCTTCGGGGGCAAGGCGGATGGTTGCCGGCGCATTCGCCGAACCGGCCTTGCGCCGCAACCGCCGTTCCGCATGCCATTCACGGAAGAAACCAACCCCGAACACCCCGCCCACGGCGATATGGGTCGAGCTGACCGGCAGGCCAAGCCAGCTCGCGACAATCACGGTGACCGCCGCCGAGAGGGCCACGCAATAGGCCCGCATCGGGTTCAATTTGGTGATCTGGCTGCCAACCATGCGGATCAACTTGGGTCCAAACAGGAACAAACCGAAGGAAATACCAAACGCGCCGATAATCATCACCCATGTGGGAATGGTAACTTTGGCGGCAAAATCGCCAAATTCGCTGACGTGAACAATGGCGGCCAATGGGCCGACCGCATTGGCCACATCATTGGCCCCATGGGCAAAGCTGAGCAAAGCGGCCGAAAACACCAACGGCAAGCCAAACAGCGTCTTGAGCGATTTGTTGCGGTTCTCCATGCCCTCGGATTGCTTGCGGATCAACGGTGCCGAGATGGCATAGCTCAACACGCCTACACCGACGCCGATCAACAATGCGGTTTGCATGTCGATGGCGATAATTCTCTTCAATCCCTTGAGCGCCAGATAGGCGGAAAATGTGCCTGCCATGAGGCCAATCAATACCGGAACCCACCGCCGTGCCGCCGCGATCTTGTCGTCCTGATAGATGATGTTGGCCTTGATGAAGGCCAGACACGCAGCGGCAATCGCGCCGCCCAAGACCGGCGAGATCACCCAAGAGGCGGCGATCATCCCCATTGTTGGCCAATCCACCGCCGAAATCCCCGCTGCGGCGATGCCGGCGCCCATGACCCCGCCAACGACGGAGTGGGTGGTCGAGACCGGCGCGCCGACCCAGGTCGCCAGATTGACCCACAGAGCCGAAGAAATCAGTGCCGCCATCATCGCCCAGATGAACAAATCAGGGCTGGCGATACCGGATGGATCGATGATGCCCTTGGAAATGGTCGAGACAACATCGCCCCCCGCCAAGAGGGCGCCCGCGCTTTCAAACAGGGCGGCAATGGCAATCGCCCCGCCCATTGTCAACGCATTGGCCCCGACGGCGGGACCCATGTTATTGGCGACATCATTGGCCCCGATATTGATCGCCATATAGGCGCCAAATCCTGCGGCTGCGACAACGATCAAATCACCCGCTGTGCCACCAAAGATCACTGCCGCGCTTAAGGCGGCCAAAACGATGAAGGCCAAGGCAATGCCGGTCCCGACCAGCGGGCGTGCGACATAGATTGTTGCCATTTCGAGACGATTGATCCGCCCGAGATCCTTGTCGAGCGTTTTCCATTGCTGGCCAGTGGTCTTGGTCATCCGTGTCTCCGAGATCAAAAACTGTGTTACCGCCTAAGCTGCCGTTGCGGAGCAATCAAGGGGCGTGCTCAGGTTCTTGTCATTTTGCGTCATCTGTGTCGCGCACGCGCCTGCCCGACCCAAGGTCGCGATATCGTATCGGAAAGAGTGGTGCGTCTGGAGTGAGGGGAAGCCATCATCGGCCTGCGCGCGTGAAAAGGGGGCGGTAAAGCGGGCGATAGGGTTACATGTAAAACGGCGGCATCGGGATGTTTGGGATGGGTGTCGCTCTTGGCCGGATCGTGCGGCTGTCCTCGCCGAAGGCCCACAGGGGGGCTGCCGCTCTGCCGTCTTCGATCGTGCCCAATCCATCGTCATCGGCGGCACATGTGGTTTAGGTGTGGGGGATGTGGGTCAGAGGGGCATTGCGCGATTAAGCAAAGCCTGCACGGACGGGACGTGCAAACGCGCCATTGGCGAATGTTGCGACGCCCCCCCTCCTGAACCCCGCCTTTGCGGTTTTAGGTGGTGGGACGTGTCACGATCGGAGCGATATTAAACGCGGCGAATGCCGATTGGTCGCCTTACCGGGTGGCAGGGGATAACATAGGCAGCTTTCAGGCGTGCTCTGGCCTACTGCGTCGCTAGAGAGTGCGCAAAATCGAGCTGAGCCGAGGGTCATCGACCATTTCAGCCGCCGTTTCGGGGCTGACCCATTTGCGTTCGCGTTCGGCGGCTTCCGGATAGTCGGATTTGGTTTTGGCCACGGCGACCTTGTAAACTTTCATCTGGATGGGCGTGGGCAGGCCACCGGCAAGCACTTTCTTGGTCTTGAACGTCGCAAAGACTTCGGATTCGGCGGTGGCCTTTTTGACGCCCGCTTCTTCCCAAGCTTCTTGCATCGCGGCCTGAGAATACTCAAGCCCGTCGATCGGCCAGCCCTTTGGCAAAATCCAACGTTTGTTGGTGCGGCTGGTAACCAAAAGAACTTTGGTGTCGCCTGCTTCATCCTCGCGGTAGCACAAAGCCGCCACTTGTTCGTCTTTGGGGCGCTTCCAAATGGGCGAGACAACCTCGCGCCACGCCTTGCGGAATGTGTTTGTCATGAGTCTTACCTAGATCCTGCTCTCAAAACGGGCCACAAAATACCGTCCCGTTTGCGGGGTTTCACCCTCTATGTGCCTTGATATAGTGTATTTCGAATTAATTTTCAAGAATCATGCCATGATTTCAGGACCCTGCACCGGATCAGCTCAATTTTTCATCGTCTCCGTAGAGCACATGAACACTGGTTTCGGCGGATTCAACACGAAGCGCCAGAAGCGACCGGCTCCTTTTGCTGTTGCGTAGGGATCGCAGGTCTTCAATCGTGTCGAACTTGACCAACGACATATGCGATGGTGTCGAAGCGCCGGTGGTAATGCCGGGATTTTGCTGTGATGATAGTATCTTACCGTTAAATTGTGGAACCACGAGAGCAGCAGCGGTCCGATATTGAGCAAAGCGTTTTTGATCGAACACATCGTAAGACAAGACTAGATACACAGACATAACAACCTCGGTTTGAGCAGGCCATCATATCTGCTTCGGCGTCAAACGGGAAAAGCAACGTGGTCCCTCAACCTATCTTATCTTGCCGTGGGGGCAAATGTATTTTCCGCCACCGCTGGCCGCAGCCGGCTGCACGAAGGCTGCGCCGGTCAGGTTCCGCGGGGCTTTACGCGCACGGTCGGGGCTGCGTCGCGCGGATTGTCCGGCCAAGGATGGCGCGGATAGCGTCCGCGCATGTCGCGGCGTACGTCGGCATATGAGCTGTCCCAAAATCCGGGGATATCGGTGGTGGTTTGAACCGGCCGCCCCGCAGGCGACAAAAGCGTGACGCGCAAGGGGGTGCCGCCCACGGTGGGATGGGTGGTTTGTCCGAACATCTCTTGCAAGCGCAGCGCTATTTCCGGCGGCTCAGCATCATAATCAATCGGAATTTTGCGGCCCAAGGGGGTGGTGAAACTGGCCGGTGCCGCGCGGTCGACGCTCTGCATCTGGGCGTAATCGAGGCTTTGCCTGAGCGGCTCCAGAATGTCGAATTTCTTCCAGTGATCGGCGGTTTTTATGCCTGTGAGATACGGCAAAAGCCAGTCTTCAAGCCGCTCCATCAAACCTGCCTCGCTCATATCGGGCAGTTGCGCACCACTTTCGCGGGCGATCCGCACGCGGGCCAAAAACCGCGCGGCGGCCGCAGAGGGCAATAGCCCCAATTCACGCACCCCATACAACATTGCCCGCGCCACATCTTCGGCGGGCACGTCTTTCCAGATGCGGTCATTCAATACGGCGGCGCCCAATCGCTCTTGTTGCCGGGCCACAACGCGCCGCTCGCGCCGCGACCATGTGCAGGTGTTTTGCCATGTGATCTGATCGTCAAATAGCCCCCGCAGCGCGCTTTCGCTGATGGCAATGGCTTGGCGGATGCGGGCCTCGCGCGGGTTGCCGTCCAGATCGGTAGCGACGATCAACCGCGCGGTGCCCATCGCATCGCCATCCTCCAACACCGCCCCCTTGCCGCCGGACAAGACATAGCGCGGCGCATCACCCTTGCGCCGTTGCCCGATCCGGTCGGGATAGGCGAGCGCGGCCATTTCGGCGGGCGATAGAGCCGCGCCATCTTTTGGCGTTTGCACCATGCGGGCCAATCGTTTGGCCTCGCTGCGGATGCGCTCAATTGCGGCACGGTGCGCCACATAAGGGCGTTCGGCGGCAAAGCGTTTCGGATCGCGCAGCGCCTCCAGCCGCAGCGTGATATCCACCGGCGCGCCGCGCCCCAATGGATCGCGCTCGGCCAATAACGCCGCTATCTGTGCTGCCTGTGGTCCCGCCGTGACCAACATATGCGCCAGACGCGGATGCAGCGGCAACCGCGCCAAAGCCCGCCCATGTGCCGTAATATGCCCTTTGCTGTCGAGCGCCCCGAGCATCGCCAAAAGCGCGCAGGCCTCGCCGTATGCGCCCTCACTGGGCGGCGTCAGAAACGCCAGTTCTTCGGGCCGTGCCCCCCAAAGCGCCAATTCCAGTGCCAATCCGGTCACATCTGCCGCCTCGATTTCCGCCGGCGGGAAGGCGGTTAATGCGCCTTCTTCGCCGCGTGTCCAAAGCCGGTAACAGATGCCGGCGCTGACCCGCCCCGCGCGGCCCGTCCTTTGCGTCGCTTCGGCGCGGGTCACCCGTTCGGTCACCAACCGCGACATGCCCGATGAGGGATCGAAACGCGCCCGCCGCGCCCGCCCGCCATCCACGACCACGCGGATGTCCTCGATGGTTAGGGATGTCTCGGCAATCGAGGTGGCGAGCACCAATTTACGCCCCGTGTCACAAGGCGCAATCGCGGCCCGCTGTGCGGCAAATTCCATCGCGCCAAACAAAGGGCGCACCGCGACGTCCTTGGGCAGCCGGCCTTTGAGCAACGCCTCGACGCGCCGGATTTCACCCTCGCCGGGCAAGAAGGCCAAAAGGCTCCCCTCCGCTTCGGTGGCGGCATGCACGATCAAATCGGCCATCGCCGTTTCGAACCGCGTATGTTTGCCAACAGGCCGGTCAAGCCACCGCGTTTCGACCGGAAAACTGCGCCCTTGCGAGGTCACCATAGGCACCGGGTCGCCGCCTTGGGCCATTAATTCGGCGACAGGGGCGGCATCAAGCGTCGCGGACATCGCCACAATCGCGAGATCTTCGCGCAGCGCCCCGGCAATTTCGAGACAAAGCGCCAACCCCAGATCTGCATTCAAGGACCGCTCGTGGAATTCGTCGAACAAGACTGCACCGATACCGGTCAGCTCCGCGTCCGATTGGATCATCCGCGTCAAAATCCCTTCGGTGACCACTTCGATCCGCGTCTTGGGTCCGACTTTCGCCGCGCCGCGCACACGGTATCCGACGGTTTCACCCGCAGATTCGCCAAGGCTGTGCGCCATCCGTTCGGCCGCCGCGCGCGCCGCCAACCGGCGTGGTTCCAACATCAATATGCGGCCCGTCACGATTCCCGATTGCAGCAAAGCCAAAGGCACGACCGTGGTTTTCCCTGCGCCCGGCGGCGCTTGCAGGACCGCGCGGCCACGGAGGCGCAGCGCCTCAATCAGCGATGGCAAAGCCTCGGCAATCGGCAGATCCGGCAACTGTATCTCGGGTAGGGCGCGCGCGTGCATGCCCCTTTATCCGCGATCCCCGCGCCAAGGTCTAGCGCCGGGGCGCCCGCGCCGCACCTGGCACTGGACATTTCCCCGCCGCCAAGGGCAAAAAGACCGGCAACGGGCGGTATCGACCGCAAAAGGGGACGCAGGATATGGATATCAACGATCTGGCCAACAAAATCATCGCGCAGGATCGCCGTGCTTTGGCCCGTGCCATTACTTTGGTTGAAAGCGGGCGCGCCGACCACCGCGAACAGGCCACAGAATTGGTTGATCTGCTACGTGACCGCACCGATCACCAAGCCATTCGAATCGGCCTGTCGGGCACGCCGGGAGTGGGCAAATCGACCTTTATCGAAAGCTTTGGCATGATGCTGACCGGCGGAAAAATGGCGATGCAGGATCTGCAAACCAGTTCCGAACATGGCTTGCGCGTCGCGGTTTTGGCGGTCGATCCGTCCTCGGCGCGCTCCGGCGGGTCGATTTTGGGCGATAAAACCCGCATGGACCGGCTGAGCCGCGAGCCGCGCGCCTTTATCCGGCCCTCGCCCAGTCAAACCCATCTTGGCGGTGTGGCGCGCCGCACCCGCGAGGCCGTGGCATTGTGTGAGGCGGCGGGGTTTGACGTAGTGCTGATTGAAACCGTGGGCGTCGGACAATCGGAAACCGTCGTCGCGGAAATTTCTGATCTGTTTATTCTGCTGCTTGCCCCCGCAGGCGGCGACGAATTGCAAGGCGTCAAACGCGGCATCATGGAAATGGCCGATATGATTCTCGTCAACAAGGCCGATGGGGATTTAAAAGCCGCCGCCATGCGGACCTGTTCGGATTATTCGGGGGCGCTGCGCCTGCTGCGCAAACGTCCCCAAGACCCTGATGGTTTTCCCAAGGCCGTGGCGGTTTCGGCACTCGCCGAAGAGGGGCTGGCAAAAGCATGGGAAGACATGCAGAGCCTCACCGCGTGGCGTCGGGAGCATGGGCATTTCGATACGCGCCGCGCCGCGCAAGCGCAATATTGGTTCGATCAAGAGGTGCGCCAAGGTCTGCTTGCGGCGCTGGACCGCGAACCGCTCAAGGGCACCATGGCCCTGATCGGCGCCCGCGTCGCAGCCGGAGACATCACCCCCAGCCTCGCCGCCAAAGAGGTCTTGGCGCAGTTGCACAAAGCCTGAGTGCGGCGCATTGGGTCGTAATTAGGGCGTAGCAGGGTAGAACTTCGCCCCGCAAATCAGACGCAGATTAATCCCTGCTTAATCTCTGCGCGCGTGTGTGTTTTGCATAGCTGTGTGCTGCATAGATATCCCCGCAGGGGCCTTAGGGGATGTCGCAGGGGCGGATTACCTTTGCAATTTGACCGGTTTTCCATGCGGGGTCGACAAATAGGCGGCCTCCCAGGCGGCTTTGATTTGCGCGCGTTCTTCGGCGCTGATCTTGCCGCTGGAGGCCAATATATCTTCCAACGTGTCCAGCCAGACGCCGTAGTAATCCGCACCGCCATCAAGCGGCCGTTTGGCCCCATCGCGTTTGAGCCGCGCGCCAAAGGCTTCGGTCCATTGCGTCCATGTAAAAAACCCCGCCGCGCTGAGCCCGAGTGTCATCGCGAACAACTGCGCGTGCCATGGTTCCGAAAAGGCCGGGTCGGTTGATGGTATTTCTTCGTTGCTGTCAGTCATCTGCCGCCTCCAGATAGCTTTGCCATAGGTCGATCATGACCTCATCACCCGCCTGCGCCTCAGTTCCCCAAAGATCGCGGGCCGCAAACGCCACGGTGTAGAGCGGCTCGGGTGCTTCGCCCAATCCATGCGCATTGGTGTCGGGAAAGACGTGATTGCCGCGCTGCGCCACCACCCGCCCCACATGCCCGGCGGCATAGGCCGGCAATCGCGTATGCCCACCCGCCACGCCGCAGCGGTTCATCGCAGGGCGCAAGCTGCGCACGCGATCTGCGGCGGCAAAGAGCGGCGCGGGGCCCGCGCCGCGCACATAGGGCGATCCGGCAGGCATCTGTGCGACCTCGGCGGGCGCAATCCGTTTGGCGATTTCTGCGGTCGGTGCGGGCGCCAAAGATTGACCCGCGTCGATCTCCGCCGTCGTCACCAACCCGCGTGCCGCCAATAGATTGGCCAGCGCCGCAATCCATTTTTCATAATAACTCAAGCGCATGTAATCGGCAGGGGGGAGCAGCTCGCGGGCATGGCGCGATGCATCGATGGTCCATCCGCCGGGGCGTGCGGCCAAAACTGTCACCGCCATGGCGCGGGCGTGCCAATCGGTTTTGAACACCGGTTCATTGGCCACCGGCGCGACGGCGCCCGTGCCAAGCCGGCCTCCCATGTCGTGGATGTGGCTCATGGCGCGGCCTCACCCTGAGCGGGGGATTGTGGCAGTCCGGTGCCGATCATGGCGTTGCGCGTCACCCATGCGGCCAGTTGCGCTTCGCCGAGATCCTCGGTGCCTGCAGGCCGCATCGGCAACACCAGATAGCGCACTTCGGCGGTGCTGTCCCAGACGCGCACCGATTGCCCGTCGGGTAAGGTGACGCCAAATTCAGCCAGAACCCCGCGCGGGTCGCGCACGGCGCGGGCGCGATAAGCATCGGATTTATACCATGTCGGCGGAATGCCCAGCAGCGTCCACGGATAGCAACTGCACAGGGTGCACACGACCATATTGTGTTGCGCGGGCGTGTTTTCGACCACCACCACATGTTCGCCCTGCCGCCCGATCAGTCCCATCTCGGCCAAGAGCGGCGTGGGGTCCGAGAGCAGTGCGGCGCGAAAATCCGGATCATTCCAGGCCCGCGCCACCACCTTTGCGCCGTTTTGCGGACCAACGCGGGTGGAATAGGTTTCAATCAGCGCGTCAATCGCCGCCGGGTCAATCAACCCTTTTTGGACGAGAATCGTTTCAAGTGTTTTGACTCGCAACGCCGGATCGGAGGGCAGATGGCTATGGGGCGGCGCGGCCTTGTCATGGCCGTGGGATGCAAGATAATCGGGGCCGTGATCGGTCGGGTCATGGGACATGGTGCGGCGAATCTCCGGTGGCATGGATGGGGCAGGCGGTTGATGGGTTACATTTCGGCCCCTGAAAGCCGGTTAGGATTTCTGTTTGAAAATCTTGCTGGCAGGACCGCAAAGCCTTATGAAAAAGAAGGTTAGAGGAGACCTGTGGTCTTTGTCCAGCGTGGAGAAGACAGCGCGGCGGCGGGCTGCTTGGGCGGTTGGCCCGATACCGGACGAGCCGCGATGATCGGGAGGGCGCGCGTGGGCGCCGCCGCAATGAGGGGAGCCAAGCGGGTGGCGGTCTTGGGATGTTTTTTCGCGCGATCAGTGATGCTCGGCGCTTGACGGCAGGGGGATAAGTGCCTATTAGCCCCCAATGGAATTCGGGGCGCGGCTGCTGGCTGTGCCCGTTTATATTTATCGGGGCGTGATGCGCCCGGCTGAAATGACGAGGATAATGACATGTCGCGCCGCTGCGAATTGACCGGAAAAGGCCCGATGACTGGCAACAATGTCAGCCACGCCAACAACAAAACCCGTCGCCGGTTCTTGCCGAACCTGAACGACGTGACCTTGCAATCGGAAACACTGGGTCGTGGCGTCAAGCTGCGCATCTCGGCGGCCGCTCTGCGCACCGTGGATCACCGCGGCGGCTTGGATGCCTTCCTCGCAAAAGCCAAGGACGTTGAATTGTCCTCTACGGCTTTGAAGGTCAAAAAAGAGATCGCCAAAGCACAGGCCGCAAGCGCCTGATTGATGCGGCATCCGGCGCGCTATGCCGGAAGGATATGTAAAAGCCCCGTGCAGCTGTGCTGTCGCGGGGTTTTTCGTATGGGCAGGTGGTTTTCCGGGCGGGACTGTCATGCGGTGCAATATGGGGTGCGCGACCGGTTAAGAGGCCAGATGCCTCCGGCGGGGATATTTGAAGAAAGCAGAATCGAAAGGGCGCGGGCTATGGCTTGCCAAGGGCAGGGCACGGCGGTGGTTTGCCGCTGATGCGTTTTGCCGCGATTACATTTTCTTTTGTCGCAGCCTATAAGACCCGTATGAGACGATCTGTGATGCGCTCGATTCTGGCCGTGCTGCTGGCCTTGATGCTGTCCCTGACGGGGCAAAGCATGGCCGTGGCGCGTGCGGCAACGGGCCCCGCAGGTCAGATCACACTTTGCACCGGAACAGGGCCGATCACGGTTCTGACCGATGCAGATGGCCTACCGGTCCCGCATCCACATATTTGTCCTGATTGTGCGATGACGGTGTTTGCCGGATTGGCCGAACCCAACCTTTTGCCTGTGCCGCCTCAGGCCGTGATAATGGCGGAACCAATGCGGGCGCGCATTGACGTTCCGCAATCACACATCCCCGAGGCGCAGGCGCGCGGCCCGCCGGTGCGGGGCTGATCCGCCGGCCTGCTCTGTCTTTTGACGTCTCTGGGACGGGGCAGGCGGCGACATGCCCTTTCGGGGGGCAGACCTCTCAATAAACTGATGATCTATACTTGATAAAAAAGGAGAGACGTGATGTCTTTCAAACCTTCCGTTTTCGCGGGCGCTGTCGCCTTGTCCCTGTCGGTTTTTGCCCTGCCGGCCTGGGCCGATGGCATCATGGTCAAAGACCCCTATGCGCGCGCCTCGGCGAGCATGTCGACCTCGGGTGCAGCCTTCATGATGATCGAAAATGTGACCGGCGCTGATGACCAACTGACCGACGTGCGGTCGGAGGCCGCAGAGCGCACCGAATTGCACACCCATGAAGAGGATGAGAACGGCGTAATGCGGATGCTGCATGTGGAGGCGGGCTTTGCCGTTCCGGCGGGCGAGACCTTGAAAATGCAGCGCGGCGGTCATCATGTGATGTTCCTTGGTCTGAAACAGCCGATGGTGCAGGGCGAAATTATCCCCGTCACGTTGGTGTTTGAAAACGCCGGAGAAGTCACCGTGGAGGTGCCTGTCGATCTGGAACGTAAGCCGATGCACGGAATGAGCCATGGCAAGATGGACCATTCGAAAATGAAGCCATAAGCATTAGGCGCGGGGCGCTATTGGCCCTGCGGTGAACCTTGCTCCGCGCGCTGCTCTGTCTGGCGCGCGGAGCCCGCTCTGCTTGTATTCCTGCGCCCTTTTTTCATCGTGGAGGCGACGTCCGCAGCAGAGCAAATTCCCGACGCAGGGACGTCTAACCCGATGCTTGTGCCTTCAAGACCTCGGACACCCATTGAGGCACGATAACGCTGGCGTTGCCATGACGCGCGGCGGCAAAATCGCGGGCATTGACCGAAGGGTCGAGGTTCAGTTCGAGCGTATCCGCGCCTGCGCGCTGCGCGTGTTGCGCAAAGGCGGCGGCGGGGTAGACATTGCCCGACGTGCCAATCGACACGAAAAGATCCGTCGTTTCCAGATGCGCCCATATCTCATCCATGAAATAGGGCATTTCGCCAAACCATACCACATCGGGCCGCGCGGTAGGCGCGACACAGACCGGGCAGCATGCGCCTGTTTCCATGACGGTCGGCGCAGGCCAACGATGACCGCAAGCGGCGCAGAGCGCGCCGGTCAGAATGCCGTGCATATGCAACACATTCCGGCTTCCTGCGGCCTCATGCAGCTCGTCAACATTTTGCGTCACCACCACAACCTCGCCGTCGAAGTCCGCTTCAAGCGCCGCCAAGGCACGATGCGCGGCATTTGGGGTTGCGGTTTTTACTTGTGCCCGCCGCGCGTTGTAAAACCCGTGCACCAAATCCGGATCGCGGACGAAGCCTTCGGGGGTGGCAACGTCTTCGATGCGGTGCTGCGTCCATATCCCACCCTCATCCCGAAAGGTGCCAAGACCGCTTTCGGCCGAGATGCCTGCACCGGTGAGGATCGTGATCTTTCGCATAGGTGGCTCCTTTGTCGCTTTGCGGTTGGGCAGATCGCGTTTAATCATACCCGCAATACCACCCGAAGGATGTCCTCTATGCAACGCGATATTTTATTCGTTTGTCTTGGCAATATTTGCCGCTCGCCCGCCGCCGAAGCGGTGTTTCGTGAGCGTGCGCCCGCCGGAATGCGGATCGACAGCGCAGGCACCGGCGGATGGCACGCGGGTGAGCCGCCCTATGCGCCGATGCAGGCGGCCGCTGCGGCACGGGGGTATGATTTGGCATCGATGCGCGCGCGTCAGTTCACGGCAGCAGATTTTGATAGATTTGGCCATCTCATTGCAATGGATGATAAAAACCGTGCGGATATGGAACGGCTTCGCCCCGCCGGCAATGACACGCCCATCCGGTTGTTGATGGATTTTGCGCCGGATCTGGGCATCGAGCATGTGCCTGATCCCTATTATACCCGTGATTTCAACGGGGCGCTCGACCTCATTGAAGAGGCGGTGCAGGGGTTGATTTCGGCGGTCGCACTGGACGGTGTGCAAGCTTAACCGCAGGTGGCTTCGACGCGGGTGCCGAAGGCTTTGTATTTTTGCCAAAATCTCTCGTGATGGCGCGAATCCGATTGGCGGATGTCCTGTGCCCGCTGCGGCTTGCGGAAGAATTTGGCGGCGAGCCGTTGGTCGCCGCGGCTCAGGCTTCGCTTTGCCACGCTGTCGATACAGGAGCAAAGCCGCACCGATTTGGCTTTGCGCGGACTGGTCAGGCAGGCGCGGCCCACCGGACCGGCATCGGCGATCTCGGCCAGCGCAGGCGTTAAAAACACCGCCAACAAAGCCACTTGAAGAGTTCGTTTGATCATATCACACCGCTTGATTTTGCCGGGGCTATGGCTTTGTGCCTTTTGTCTCGCCAGCATGGAGCATCCTCAAACTTCAGTATGACCCAGAATGCGCCACGTTTCAATCGTCTGCGCGGGGCGCTGTCATGGCGATCCCCTTGGTAGAAGCCCGAAATGGTTGAAGAATCGACGCGCCATACAAGTGCCGGCTTTGCCTCACATTAAGTTTACATCCGGTTTTACCACACCCGCTGTTTTGACCGATTTGCGTCCCTGCGCCTTGGCGCGGGAAAACCGGGGCATTCCGCGATAAAAGTCACCGCATATACGACGGAGCAGCAGGGCAAACGCCCCTTTTTTATCTGCGCTGTGCGGGCATAGGCGATGCCATCTTGACCGGTCCTCGAATCCCGATCATATCCAGCCCATGACCGATCTGAACAAAATCCGCAATTTCTCCATCGTGGCGCATATTGACCACGGTAAATCCACCCTTGCCGACCGCCTTATCCAAGAGACGGGCACGGTCGCAGGGCGCGATATGAAAGAGCAATTGCTCGACAGTATGGATATCGAGCGCGAGCGCGGCATCACCATCAAGGCCAACACCGTGCGTATCGACTATCAAGCCGATGATGGCGAGAAATATGTTCTCAACCTCATCGACACCCCCGGCCACGTCGATTTCGCCTATGAGGTTTCACGCTCTATGCGCGCGGTCGAAGGTTCGCTTTTGGTGGTGGACAGCACCCAAGGCGTCGAGGCGCAGACATTGGCCAACGTTTATCACGCGATTGATGCGGATCACGAGATCGTGCCGGTGCTCAACAAGATCGACCTGCCGGCCTCGGATTGTGATCGCGTCGCCGAACAGATCGAAGATGTGATCGGAATCGACGCCACCGATGCGATCCAGGTGTCGGCCAAAACCGGACAGGGCATTCACGAGACGCTTGAGGCGATCGTGACCCATCTGCCTGCCCCGACCGGCACACTCGATGCGCCGCTCAAGGCGATGTTGGTCGATAGCTGGTATGACAGCTATCTTGGCGTGATCGTTTTGGTGCGGATCATGGATGGCGTTTTGAAAAAGGGTGACCGCATCCGGATGATGCAAAACGGATCGATTCACCATGTGGACCGCATCGGCGTTTTCCGTCCGCAAATGGAAATGATCACCGAATTGGGTCCGGGCGAAATCGGATTTCTGACCGCTTCGATCAAGCAGGTGCGCGACACCCGCGTTGGCGACACGATCACCCATGAAAAGAAGCCCTGCGAGACACCTCTGGAGGGGTTCAAACCTTCGCAACCGGTGGTGTTCTGTGGGCTGTTCCCCGTCGATAGCGCCGAATTCGAAGATCTGCGCGATGCGATTGAGAAACTGGCGCTCAATGATGCCTCTTTCAGCCACGAGATGGAAACCTCTGCGGCGCTGGGCTTTGGCTTTCGCTGCGGCTTCCTCGGGCTGCTGCACCTTGAGGTGATCCGCGACCGGATCGAGCGCGAATATAACATCGAATTGATCACCACGGCACCTTCGGTAATCTACCATATCTATATGCGTGACGGGTCGATGATCGAACTGCATAACCCGGCTGATATGCCCGATCTGACCCATGTGGATCACCTGGAAGAGCCGCGGATCAAGGCGACCATTCTAGTGCCCGACGAATACCTCGGAGATGTGCTGAAACTTTGCCAAGACCGCCGTGGTATACAGGAAGACCTGACCTATGCCGGTAGCCGCGCGATGGTGGTCTATGATTTGCCGCTCAACGAGGTGGTGTTCGATTTCTACGACCGTTTGAAATCGGTGACCAAAGGCTATGCGTCGTTTGATTATCAAATGATCGGCTATCGTCAGGATTACCTTGTGAAAATGTCGATCCTTGTGAATGACGAACCGGTTGACGCCTTGTCCACCATGGTGCACCGCGACCGCGCCGAAATGCGTGGACGGGCAATGGTTGAAAAGCTCAAAGATCTGATCCCGCGTCATATGTTCAAAATTCCGATCCAAGCCGCCATTGGCGGCAAGGTCATTGCCCGCGAAACACTGTCTGCGATGCGCAAGGACGTGACCGCCAAATGTTACGGCGGGGACATGACGCGCAAGAAGAAGCTTTTGGAAAAACAAAAAGCCGGTAAGAAAAAAATGCGCCAGTTCGGCAAAGTCGACATTCCGCAAGAGGCGTTTATTTCCGCTCTCAAATTGGACAATTAGGTCACCAAGATAGGTCATTGAGGAATGGTAAGTGGTTGATTTGGAATTTACTGCTCCGCTTTATCACTTCACGAGTGAAGCGGGGTTTCTGGGTATAGTGGCCTCAAAGAAATTATGGCTGTGCAATATCACCAAATCCAATGACGACCGCGAATTACTGATTGGGCCCGAGGTTTTTTATGACGCGATGTCCGAAGCCTTCTCTAGAGACTTTTCTACTGAAACGGCAAAGTTATTAACTTGTAGTGCGAGGGCGAAGATTAACAGTCTTTATGCCGGACACGACACATTTTATGCGACCTGTTTTACGCCTAATCGAGAAAATGAAAAAATGTGGAAGGAATACGCCGCCAATGACACAGGTGTTTCGATAGGTTTCAGAGCCAAAGCGATGAACCAATTGAGTGCCGATGATGGCGGTAGAATGACCAAAATATCTTATTTGAACGAGAAAAACGAGTATCAGGGACGGCAAATCGTTGACGAAGTTATAGACCGGTTCTCAGCAAAAATAGTGGCAAGTGGCACTCAACACCCGATAGCGCTTTTTCAATTGGCTGCGAGACTTGCTTGCCTGATCATAATATCGGTGAAGACCGTAAAGTGGTCATACGAAGATGAAATCCGATTCTCATACATTCAGTTTTCCGACCCTCGGCGCCCAGATGCCCCCTCTTTTCTAAACCCAGGCAAGATGCAAAAGCGCGTGCCCAAGAAAATTATTGAAATCACTGGCAAAGATTACGTTGAAAAACCGTTCGGGGTTTACAAGAGCGGAAGCTATGATCCATCAGGTGCGATTGAGAGCGTTCAGCTTGGCAGAGAGTGTAGGCTCTCTGAGGCAGAGGTCTCTACCCTCATGAGCAAAAACGGCTTTCGAAATTTTTCCGTTTCGCGAAGATGACTCAAGTCTGATGAGCGGGCTGAACAATCGATTGAATGCCAAAGTTCGGCATCGGCAGTGCCCGAACCACTGTCACGGGTCGGGGCGGGGTATAATGATCGCGGATTATTCTGCGACCTGACCCAGATCAAAGCGCCATACATTCGAATCTGATAATATCTGCCTTGGAACACATACGAGACAGATGAGGCGCGCTATGCTGCGATTGGCAACTATCCTGTATTCATTGATCGGCACCACGCTTGCGGGCACGCTGATGGTGGCTTCGTTGACGATGGGCTACGACACGTTGCAACCGATCGTGGTGGCGGCTGCCGTCGGGTTTGTGGCCGCTCTTCCGGCGACTTATTTTGTCGCCAAAGCGATCATCAACAACGCGTAATCTTCCGGTTTCCGCCTCGGCGGGAGAGGGCGGCAGCGACGCAAGGGAGGGGTCCTGTTGGGATCGCTGCCGCCAGTTATTCAAGGCAGCACTAGGCCGCCAGATCGAGATAGGCGCGCACTGCCGCTTCAAACTCGCGCGGCTTTTCAGCATGTAGCCAATGCCCCGCGCCGGGGATTTTGGCAAAGCGCGCTTCGGGGAAAAATCCTTTGATCTTCGGGCGGTATTCACGGGCGACATAGTCCGAATTGGCACCGGACAGGAACAATACCGGCCCTTTGAATTGCCCGTCAATCTCGGGGAACGACAGGATTTTCGGCATCTCGTCCGCCAAAACATCGAGATTGAGCCGCCAGGATTTTCCGGCCACGTCCAAGGATTGCAAAAAGAACGGCACCAAAGCCGGATCGTCGACCAATGCCTCCAGCGGCGCTTTGGCATCCGACCGCTTTTCGATTGCGCTCAAGTCCAGCCCCCGCATCGCTTCGATATACTGGATCTGGCTGTGGGTGTAGGCGACCGGCGCGATGTCTGCGACGATCAAACGCCGCACCAATGCGGGATATTTGAGCGCCAAAACCATTGCGGCCTTACCGCCCATCGAGTGGCCTAAAACATCCATTGGCGCGCCGCGGGTACGGATCACTTCGGCCAAATCGTCGGCCATATCCTCGTAGGAATGGGTGTCACACCACGGGCTGTCGCCATGGTTGCGCTGATCCACGGCGACGACGGTGCGCGCGTCCGACAGACGTTTGGCGATGACGCCCCAGTTGCGCGCCGACCCGTAAAGGCCATGGACGATAAGAAGCTCTGGCGTGGTATCCGGCGCGGCGGCGCGGGACGCGTGTTCGATCATGTTCAACATGCGCCCGTGATACCGTCTGCCTCTGCGTGAGGCCAGCGCTATTGAGGGCTGCACCGGCGCGAAGTAGGGTGATGATGCGAGGTGGCATGCAATGGATGACATGCAGTTAGAGGACGGATTCGGGCGGATTTACACCGCTATGGAGGCACAGATGAACATCCGCGCCCAACCATTGGACCGTGCCATCACCAAAGCCGGGCGACGGTTGCCGGGGCCCGCGCGCAAAGCGGGGCAGCGTCTTGCCGCGATCGAGCCTTTGTGCGCTCATCCTAAGCTCCGGCGGCAAATTGATACCGCGCGCGCTCAAAAGGATATGGCCGTGCTGCTCCGGGCGCTCGAAGGCTATGACCGGCGCGCGCGGCGCATCCATGCTTTGCTCGGCTGGGCCACGGCGAATATGGTCAACCTCTTCGTGATGTTTGCCATTTTGATTGCACTTTTGCGCTGGCGCGGGGTGTTATAAGTCCCCGTTGCAAATGAAAAAGGGAAGCCCGACATGCCGGACTTCCCCATCGTGGTGAGGACATGCGCGCCGCAGCGCGATCACATCACAGGTTCGGATACATCGGGAACTTTTCGCACAGCGCTTCGACTTTGGCCTTCACAGCCGCCTCAATCTCGGCGTTGCCTTCTTCGCCATTGGCGGCCAAACCGTCAACAACCTCGACAATCCAATCGCCGATCAAACGGAATTCATCCTCGCCAAACCCGCGCGTCGTGCCCGCAGGGGTGCCAAGGCGCACGCCCGAAGTGACCATCGGTTTTTCCGGATCAAAGGGAATGCCGTTCTTGTTGCACGTGATATGCGCGCGGCCCAAGGCTTTTTCGGTGGCGTTGCCCTTGACCCCTTTGGGGCGCAGATCGACCAACATCACATGCGTGTCGGTGCCGCCGGTGACGATGTCGAGGCCGCCTTTCATCAGTTGATCCGCCAAAGCCACGGCATTGAGGCGCACCTGCTTTTGGTAGGTCTTGAATTCGGGGCGCAGCGCCTCGGCAAAGGCGACGGCTTTGGCTGCGATCACATGCATCAAAGGGCCGCCTTGGATGCCGGGGAAAATTGCCGAATTGATTTTCTTGGCGATGGCCTCGTCATTGGTGAGGATCATGCCGCCGCGCGGGCCGCGCAGGGTTTTATGCGTCGTTGTGGTCGCCACATCGGCGTAGGGGAAGGGCGAGGGATGTTCGCCCGCGGCCACCAGACCGGCGAAATGCGCCATATCCACCATCAAATAGGCGCCGACAGAATCGGCAATCTCGCGCATCTTCTTGAAATCCACCTGACGCGGAATGGCCGAGCCGCCGGCGATGAGCATCTTTGGCTTATGCTCGGTGGCCAATTCTTGGATCTGGTCATAGTCGATCAGGCTGTCTTGCTTGCGCACACCGTATTGCACGGCATTGAACCATTTGCCCGATTGGTTCGGCTTCGCGCCGTGGGTCAAATGGCCCCCCGCGTCCAAGGACATGCCCAAAATTGTATCGCCCGGTTGCAAGAGCGCGGTGAATACGCCTTGGTTGGCTTGGCTGCCTGAATTGGGTTGGACGTTGGCAAAATCGCATCCAAACAATTGCTTGGCCCGATCAATGGCAAGGTTTTCGGCCACATCCACATATTGGCAGCCCCCATAATACCGGCGCCCCGGATAGCCTTCGGCGTATTTGTTGGTCAATACCGAACCCTGCGCTTCCATCACGGCGGCAGAGACGATGTTTTCCGAGGCGATCAATTCGATCTCGTGGCGCTGACGGCCCAATTCATCGGTGATCGAAGCAAAAAGCTCGGGGTCACGGGTCGACAGGCTTTCGGTGAAAAATCCAGCATCGCGGGTTGTGGCAGTCATCAGGTCTCTCCCAAGTGGCGCGCCAAATTCGAAGGAGCGCAGAAATGTTGCCCGCTGTTTATCCAATTGCCCTTGGATACAAAAGTGTGCTTTGCGACATAATCATTATGAAATCACCAAAACCGGCGAAAGTCGGGTGAAATCGCGGAGCCGGGATGGTAAACCGCGTGAAAGACGGCGGGTTTCACCGCCCTGAACCTATGAGGCCCGCCATGGCAGAGCACAGCACGCCGATGAAGATTGCATTCGTGGCATCCGATGCCGCCACGGCGCAAACCGCGCGGGCGGTCTTAATAACACGTTATGGCGACACGCCCGAAGCAGAGGCTGATGTGATTGTTGCTTTGGGGGGGGACGGGTTCATGTTGCACACGCTGCACCGCACCCAAGACCTGCCCGCACCGGTTTACGGCATGAATCGCGGCACGGTCGGTTTTTTGATGAACGCCTATCGTGAAAGCGATCTGCAACAACGATTGGCCAATGCCGAAGAGGCCGAAATCAACCCGCTGTCGATGAAGGCCACCACACTGGACGGCACCATGCACGAAGCGCTTGCGATCAACGAGGTCTCACTGTTGCGGGCCGGTCCACAGGCGGCCCGCCTACGCATCACCATTGACGGCCGGCTGCGCATGGAAGAACTGGTCTGCGACGGGGCTTTGGTCGCAACACCTGCCGGATCGACGGCCTATAACTACTCGGCGCATGGTCCGATTCTGCCCATCGGGGCGGATGTATTGGCCCTGACCGCGATTGCGCCGTTCCGACCCCGCCGGTGGCGCGGCGCGCTCTTGCCCAAGGATGCTGTAGTGCGCTTTGACGTGACCGATCCGGAGAAACGTCCGGTGATGGCAGATGCCGACAGCCGTTCGGTGCCCGATGTGGTTTCGGTCGAAATCCAATCTGCCCCGCAAATCACCCACCGCATTCTATTTGACCCCGGTCACGGGTTGGACGAACGGCTCTTGCGCGAACAATTTGTTTAATCCTTGGAACCTTTTCGCGGCTGTCTGGTTGGTTTGATGAAGCGGCGCGCTTATGCCGTGCAATCAATGGAGGCTCGATATGGACTGGAATATCATTGAAGGAAATTGGAAGCAGATCAAAGGTAAAGCCCGCGAAAACTGGGGCAAACTGACCGACGATGATCTGGACCAAGCCGAGGGCAACCGCGAGCAGCTTGTCGGCAAAATCCAGGAAAAATACGGCATCGCTAAAGACGAGGCCGAAAAGCAAGTGGATGATTTCGCTGCGAAACACTGATCAACGTCGCCAGCGGGTTTAGAACATGCCGCGCGTGTAAGACCTCGTCGCGCAAGGCGGTTTCCAACTCCGAAGGCAAAAAAGGGCAGCGGATCATTCCGCTGCCCTTTTTCATGTTCTATCATCATGACCTGCGGTGACGGCTATTTGGCGTAGCCGATGCCCTGCAATGCGGTTTTGATTTCATCCAAAATCGCCGGATCATCAATCGTCGCGGGCATCTTGTACTCCTTGCCATCGGCAATGGATGCCATGGTGGCGCGTAGAATTTTGCCCGACCGGGTTTTCGGCAACCGGTCGACGATGACCGATAATTTGAACGCCGCCACCGGGCCGATTTTCTCGCGCACCAATTTCACCACCTCGGCGTTGATCTCGGCGTGCGGGCGGTTGACGCCGTTGGTCAGGCATAAGAACCCGACCGGCATCTGGCCCTTAAGATCATCAGCCACCCCGATGACCGCGCATTCGGCCACATCAGGGTGCGCGGCCAAAACCTCTTCCATCGCGCCCGTGGACAGGCGATGCCCCGCGACGTTGATGACGTCATCGGTGCGCGCCATAATATAGAGGTAGCCGTCTTCGTCGATCATCCCTGCATCGCCGGTCTCATAATATCCCGGAAAGGTGTCGAGGTAGCTTTTCTTGAACCGCTCTTCGGCATTCCACAAACTTGGCAAAGTGCCCGGCGGCAGCGGCAATTTCACCACAATCGCGCCAAGCGCGCCCGCAGGCAATGGTTGCCCTGCATCGTCAACAATCTGCACATCATATCCGGGCATCGGCACAGCGGGCGAGCCGAGCTTGACCGGAAGCGCTTCGATCCCCATCGGGTTTGCGGCAATTGGCCAACCGGTTTCGGTTTGCCACCAATGGTCGATGACAGGCACCTTCAATTGGTCTTGCGCCCATATGATCGTATCGGGGTCGGCGCGCTCGCCTGCCAAATAGACGGTTTCGAGGCAGGAGAGATCGTATTTCTTGACGAATTCGCCCTTGGGGTCTTCGCGTTTCACCGCACGGAAGGCCGTCGGCGCGGTGAAGAAACTCTTCACCTTGTGTTCGGAAATCACCCGCCAGAAGGTGCCAGCATCGGGGGTGCCGACGGGCTTCCCTTCGAACATGATCGTGGTGTTGCCATGGACCAGAGGGCCATAGGTGATATAGCTGTGGCCGACGACCCACCCCACATCAGAGGCGGCCCAAAATACGTCGCCCGGATCGACGTTATAGATATTCTTCATCGACCAATTGAGGGCCACGAGATGTCCCGCCGTGGGGCGCAGCACGCCTTTGGGCGCGCCGGTGGTGCCGGAGGTGTAAAGAACATAGGCCGGATCATTGCCCTTGAGCGCCACACATTCGGCAGGTTCCACGCCATATTGAAAGGCGTTCCAATCGACATCCCGCCCGTCGACCAGTTTTGCAACCTCTTGTTCACGTTGAAAAATAACGCAAAAATCGGGTTTGTGCTCGGCAATCTCGATGGCCCCATCAAGCAGCGGTTTGTAATGTACGACCCGCCCCGGTTCGATCCCGCAGGAGGCTGCGATGATGGCTTTGGGTGTGCAATCATCGATCCGCACCGCCAATTCCGAGGCGGCAAAGCCGCCAAAGACCACTGAATGCACCGCGCCGATCCGCGCGCAGGCCAACATCGCCTCCAACGCTTCGGGGACCATCGGCATGTAAATGATGACGCGGTCGCCTTTTTCCACGCCTTTGGCGCGCAAAGCACCGGCCAGAGAGGCCACGCGGGTCTGCAGTTCGGCGTAGGAAATATCCTGTTTGGTATGGGTGACGGGGCTGTCATAGATGATTGCGGTGCGCGCGCCGTTGCCAGCCTCTACATGACGGTCAACGGCGTTGTAGCAGGTGTTCACCTCACCATCGCAGAACCATTCATAAAGCGGTGCGTTCTCGTCAAACAACGCTTTGCTCGGCTTTTTGACCCAATCAATTGCCTCGGCGGCCTGCATCCAGAACCCTTCGGGGTCTTTCTTCCAACCTTCATAAACCTCTGCGTAGCTCATCTCGCGTGTCTCCTCCGTCACGGTATTCACTTGCATACATATGCCTTTCTTATGCGCGGTTCCGGGCGCAGAGCAAGCGCCCGCCCTGCGCCTGATTGACACAATCAGCGCTAACACTTTGCGCGCATTTGGAGGCGCTGTCACTATGCTGTCTGCGGCAAATATCTTTGCGGCGCCGGCGGCAAGTTTAACCCGCGTGATCGTCGCCCGCGTATTTATTCCAATAGGTCTCAACCCATTTGACCGGAAAGTAGCCGAATTTCTCGGGGCTGCCCCATCGCTTGAATGGAGCTTGCGCCAAATCTTTAGGGTCGGGCTTACCGTGAAACGCCACAACGTAGGCGTCATCGGGGCGGCGGATTTTACGACAGAAATTCATCGGCACGTGATACGCCAGCGATTTCTTGAAACTCAGAGCCCAACCGAGCGGCCATGCCACGCGGTTTTTGGCGCGAAAATGGATGAAGTCCTGATCATTGCGGGCTTGGGCAAACAGATACTCGGATTTGGCGTCTTTAAACGCCGTCCAAATATGGGTTTGCTCGCCGGCGATGAACCCGACAAAGGACGAATTTGACCGCCGCTCTTTGTAAAACATCTTGGGAAACCACCGCTCTAACGTATCGGGCCAATCCGCGATGAGATGCACACCGCCCTCGTTGCGCAGTTTGACGAGGATCGGGGTCAGATCCCGCAGCACAACAATATCTACATCCATCATGAGAACCGGCGTGCCGGCCGCGAACAGGTCGGGTTTAAAGATGCACAGCTTGGGCCACATGCCATGGTTCCACTTATCGCGCTCCATCGCGAACTCCGGCAGGTCGATGGTTTCTATTCCATCGTCGAGCCCTACGGGGAAATCAGTGATGCAGACAAAGCGGAACGGCGTTTTCAACATGTCCCGAAGCGCCCGATACAGCACGTTGGTATAGATCGTCGGGTAGCCTTTGCCCCATTTGAAGCAGGCAATCACCGGCAGGGGGGCTGGCCCCTGCGGCGTCGTGGCATCAAGATTGGCCATAAAAAAGCCCCTAAGAATCCGCGTCTACCTACCCATAATGGTCTACGGGCGTGCCGGCAATGGCTGCCATGTTCAGCAACCCGCGCGGTGTGATCGATTGGGTGACAACATGGGCGCGGTTTCCCATCCCCATCAGGATCGGCCCGACTTCAAGCCCGCCCCCCTTCATTTTCAGGATGTTGCGCACGCCAGAGGCGGCGTCGGTATTGGCAAACACCAATACATTCGCCGGGCCGCCCAAACGGTCGTCGGGGAAAATCCGCGCCCGTATGTCGGTGTCCAGTGCCGCATCGATATGCATCTCGCCTTCATAGGCGAAATCACGCGGTGCGCTGTCGAGAATGTCGAGTGCACCGCGCATCCGCCGTCCGGTATCGCAATCGAGATTGCCGAATTGGCTATGCGAGCAAAGCGCGATGCGCGGCGTGCGGCCAAAGCGCAAGACATGGCGCGCCGCACCGATCACCGTATCGGCAATTTGCGCCGGTGTGGGTTCGGCATGCACATGTGTGTCGGCAATAAACAGCGGACCATCTTCCAAGATCATCAACGACAATGCGCCGACAGGCCGCAGCGCCGATGTGCCCAAAACCTGCGTCACATAGTTCATATGCCACAGATATTGTCCGAATGTGCCGCAGATCATGCTGTCGGCTTCGTCGCGGTGGACCATCACGGCGGCAATCGCGGTCGAATTGGTGCGCATGATCGCCTTGGCCAGGTCCGGCGTCACCCCGCGCCGCGCCATGATCGAATGATAGGTTCCCCAATAATCGCGGTAGCGTTCGTCTTTTTCGGGGTTCACGATGGAAAAATCCCGCCCAGGACGGATCGAAAGCCCCGCCTGTTCACAGCGGTGTTGGATCACCTCGGGGCGGCCGATCAGGATCGGTTGCTCGGTGGTTTCTTCCAAAACCGCCTGTGCGGTGCGCAGCACGCGTTCGTCCTCTCCTTCGGCAAAAACGATCCGGCGCGAGGCGGTCGCGGCAGCCTCGAACACAGGCCGCATCAGCAGCGCGGATTTGAATACCGATTGGTTCAGCTTGGCCTTATAGGCGCTCATATCCTCGATCGGGCGGGTGGCAACGCCGCTGTCCATTGCTGCTTGGGCTACCGCAGAGGAGACAATGCCCACAAGGCGCGGATCAAAAGGTTTCGGGATCAGGTAATCGGCACCAAAGGTCAGTTGTTCGCCGTGATAGGCGGCGGCGGCTTCGGCAGAGGTGGTGGCGCGGGCCAATGCGGCAATGCCATTGATGCAAGCGATTTGCATCTCGTCATTGATTTCGGTCGCTCCCACGTCGAGCGCGCCGCGGAAAATGAACGGAAAACACAGCACATTGTTGACCTGATTTGGGAAATCGCTGCGGCCCGTGGCGATGATCGCATCTGGATGCACTTCGCGGGCAAGGTCCGGCAAAATCTCCGGCGTTGGGTTGGCAAGCGCAAAAATGATCGGGCGCGGGGTCATCTTTGCCGCCATCTCTTGCGTCAAAACACCCGGTCCCGACAAGCCAAGGAACATATCCGCGCCGCCGATCACATCGTCCAACGTCCGCAGGTCGCTGTTTTGGGCAAAGGCGGCTTTTTGTGGATTCATATCGACCTCGCGGCCCTCATAGACCAATCCATGAATATCACAGAGCCAGATGTTTTCGCGCTTCACCCCCAGTTTGAGCAGCATGTTAAGACAGGCAATCCCCGCCGCGCCGCCCCCGGTCGAGACGATTTTGATGTCTTCAAACGTTTTTCCTGCGACATGAAGGGCATTGGTTGCGGCCGCGCCAACGACGATTGCGGTGCCGTGCTGGTCGTCATGAAACACCGGAATATTCATCCGCTCGCGGCAGATTTTTTCGACCACGAAACAATCGGGCGCCTTGATGTCTTCGAGATTGATCGCGCCAAACGTCGGCCCCATGGCGCAAACGATATCGGCCAATTTTTCGGGGTCCGGTTCATCGAGTTCAATATCGAAACAATCGATGTTGGCGAATTTTTTGAACAGGACCGCTTTGCCCTCCATCACCGGTTTCGACGCCAATGCGCCAATATTGCCAAGGCCCAGAACCGCCGTGCCATTGGTCACCACCGCCACAAGGTTGCCGCGCGCGGTGAACCGGCTGGCGTGAGACGCATCGTCCTTGATTTCAAGGCAGGCTTCGGCCACGCCGGGAGAATAGGCACGGGCCAGATCGCGGCCGTTGGCCAAGGGTTTGGTGGCGCGAACCTCCAATTTTCCGGGCTTGGGGAATTCGTGGTAATCCAGCGCAGCCTGCCGCAGCCCGTCGTTGTTTGATGGCGTCATGGTCTTTCTCCCTTGGGCAATCGCATCCGTTTCACGCGATGTTGCATCCGCGCGCGCCGCCCGTCATTCATGGTGAGTCTATACACCGGATGTCACGCCCTGCACATATGTAGTTTAGTGTTAAACAATGTGGTTTTCCCTGTGCTGCGCATGGGGGCGGGATCTGCCATTATGCGCTCTGCCTGCTGCTATTGGGCAGATCTTGGCGGTGCGGCGGGCAATCTTGTGGCTGGTGCTTGCAAATCTGCGCGCGAGGCGACAGGCTCCGGTGATAGTTCGGCACGACCTCGACGACCAAGTATGGAGAGTCCCATGATCGACACACAAGATCTGAAAAAAGCCGCCCTCGCGGTGCGTGAGCATGCCTATGCGCCTTATTCGAATTTTCCTGTCGGCGCGGCCCTGCGCACGCCTACGGGTGAAGTGTTCATCGGATGCAACGTCGAGAATGTCGCCTATCCCGAAGGCACCTGCGCCGAGGCCGGGGCAATCGCCGCCATGGTCGCCAGTGGCGCGCAGCAATTTACCGAAATGTTCGTGGTGGCCGATGCGTCCCATCCGGTGACCCCTTGCGGTGGGTGCCGGCAAAAACTGGCGGAATTTGCCACAGGCGATGCCAAAATCACCATGAGCACTCTTGAGGGCCGCGAATTGGTTATGACCATGGCTGAATTGCTCCCCGGTGCGTTCAGCACGACCCATATGGACCGGACCTAAGTCACGATGGATGCCCGCACGATTCTTGTTCGCCTGCGCAACGGTGATCCCCTAGACCAAGACGCGCTGCGCTGGTTCGCGCGGGGGCTTGCCGATGGCGCCGTCAGTGACGCGCAAGCCGGCGCCTTTGCTATGGCGGCCTTGATCAAGGGGCTTGGCGATGCGGGGCGCACCGGCCTGACGTTGGCGATGCGTGACAGCGGTGATGTGTTGACATGGGATATGGATGCGCCGGTGGTCGACAAACATTCCACTGGCGGCGTCGGCGATTGCGTGAGCCTGATCCTCGCGCCGGCATTGGCGGCCTGCGGCGTGTATGTGCCGATGATTTCCGGGCGTGGTCTTGGCCATACCGGCGGCACGCTCGACAAAATCGAATCCATCCCCGGCGTGCGCACCGATCTGACCGAAGCGCAGTTTCGCCGTGTCGTGGGCGAGGCCGGATGCGCCATCGTCTCGGCCAGTGGCGATATCGCGCCGGCTGACAAGCGGCTTTATGCGGTGCGCGATGTCACCGGCACTGTCGAAAGCCTTGATCTCATCACCGCTTCGATCCTGTCGAAAAAGCTGGCTGCGGGCCTCGAAGGTCTTGTTTTAGATGTGAAAACCGGATCAGGCGCGTTTATGAAGACCGCTGAGGATGCGCGCGCATTGGCGTGCGCTTTGGTTGAGACCGCCAATGCTGCGGGTTGCAAAACCTCGGCGTTGATTTCCGACATGAGCCAACCCTTGGCACCCGCCTGCGGCAATGCGCTTGAGGTCGCGGCTTGCATGGAGGTGCTGTGCGATGGGGCGGGTGGGCCGTTGCACGAACTCACCTGCGTGCTGGGCGGGGTGGCCTTGGCCTCCTGCGGTGTTTCGGCAGATGTCGAAGCGGGGACCGAGGCGATGGCGCGCGCGCTGTCGTCGGGGCGGGCCGCCGAACATTGGGGCCGGATGATTGCCGTTATGGGCGGGCCGCGCGGGTTTACCGATCAATGGCGGCGTTTCCTGCCCGAAGCTCCGGTGATCCGTGAGGTCAAAGCCGCCCGCGCCGGATATGTTGCGGCGATGGACGGCGAGGCGATGGGGTTGACCGTTGTGGCTTTGGGCGGTGGGCGGCAGGTCGAAACGGATCTGGTTGATCCCGCCGTGGGGGTGTCTGATATCGTGCCGCTTGGCACGCGCGTCGAGGCGGGGCAGGTCATCATGCGTATTCATGCCGCCCGTACCGGTGCGGCGCAGGCCGCCGAAGCGGCCCTGCACAAAGCCGTCTGCCTGTCTGATGAGGCGCCGGATCTGCCGCCGCTGATCCATGAAAGGATCGGATAGATGCCGCGCGCCTTTTTCATCGTAATGGACAGTGTTGGATGTGGCGGCGCGCCTGATGCGGATCAATTTTTTAACGGTGACTTGCCCGACACCGGCGCGAATACTTTGGCGCATATCGCACGGGCCTGCGCGGATGGCACGGCAGGGCGGGGCGCGATGACGCTGCCGAGCCTCGCCGCATTGGGATTGGGGCAGGCGATAGAGGTCGCCAGCGGCGCAAAGATCACGGATTTGACCAACGCAGAGGCGCAGGGATATTTCGGCGCGGCCACCGAGGTGTCGCGCGGCAAGGATACGCCGTCGGGCCATTGGGAGCTGGCCGGTGTTCCGGTGCCATGGGAATGGCATTATTTCCCCGATAAAGACCCCGCATTTCCGGATTCAGTAATGGCCGAGGCGGCCCATGCGGCGGGGGCGGGTGGCACGCTTTATAACCGCCACGGTTCGGGCACCGATGTCATCGCCGCCGAGGGCGCGCGGCATATGGAAACCGGATGGCCGATCCTTTACACTTCGGCCGACAGCGTGCTCCAAATTGCCGCGCATGAGCAAAGCTTTGGTTTGGCGCGCCTCTACGATCTATGTGCTCATATGGCGCCAATCGTGCACGACATGCGCGTGGGCCGTGTCATTGCGCGTCCTTTTGTGGGCGATCCCGAGAACGGATTTACCCGCACCAAGAACCGTCATGATTACGCCATAGCGCCGCCCGCCCCGACCCTGTGCGATTGGGTGCAGGGGGCGGGAAAACATGTCTATGCGGTTGGGAAAATTGGCGATATTTTCTCGATGCAAGGGATCGACGAAAATCGAAAAGGCACCGATGCCGAATTGATGGAACATTTGGTCGATCTGACGCATGAGGCCGAAGAGGGCAGCCTCACCTTTGCCAATTTCGTCGAGTTCGACAGCCGTTTCGGCCATCGCCGTGATGTGGCCGGCTACGCGGATGCTCTGGAATGGTTCGATGCGCATTTGCCGCGCATTTTTGCGGGGGCGCGCGAGGGTGACCTGTTTATCTTTACTGCCGATCATGGCAATGATCCGACCTGGTCGGGCACGGACCATACCCGTGAACGCGTTCCGGTTCTGGCGCGGGTCATTGGGGAAAGCGGCGCGCATCCTATCGGTAACATTGCCTTTGAAGATGTTGCTGTCACCGTTGCCGCGCATCTGGGCGTCCCGCCGTCGCGTCAGGCCAAAGGAGTCTCTTTTCTATGAGCGATCCAAAACCATTCGATCCTTTGGCAGGGCGTGATCCTGCGGCACCACTGGATGAAGAGGCGCAGTATCTGTTTGAGGATGCGGTGCGCCGGATGCCGAAATGTGAGCTGCACCTGCATCATGAAGGCGCGGCACCGCCGGATTTCATCCGGCAATTGGCCAGCGAGAAATCTGTCAACCTGAGTGGCATTTTCGATCGTGATGGCGGCTATGCTTATGCTGATTTCCCTGATTTTCTGCGGGTTTACGAGGCCGCCACACAGGTTCTGAAAACACCGGAGGATTACCACCGTCTGACGCTTGCGGTGTTGGAGCAGTCGGCGGAACATGGTGTGATTTACTGTGAAAGCTTCTTGTCGCCGGATTTTTGCGGTGGCGGCGATGTTTCGGCGTGGCGCGAATATCTGGCGGCGATCGAGGATGCGGCAGGCATTGCAGAGCGGGCCCATGGTATCACCCTGCGCGGCATCGTTACCGCCGTGCGCCATTTCGGCCCCGAGACCGCCAAACGCAGCGCGCTGTGCGCCGCCGAAACTGCGGGTGAGTTTATCACCGGTTTCGGCATGGGCGGCGACGAAACCATGGGCCATCAAGGAGATTTTGCCTATGCGTTTGACATGGCCCGCGAGGCGCATCTCAAATTGACGACCCATGCCGGCGAATTTGGCGGGCCAGAGAGTATCCGCGAGGCCATCCGCGACCTGCGTGTTGTGCGCATCGGTCATGGCGTGCGCGCGATAGAGGATATGGCTTTGGTCGAAGAAATCGCTGCACGCGGTATTGTTCTCGAGGTGTGCCCCGGATCGAATGTGGCGCTGGGCCTCTATCCCGACATCGCGGCGCATCCGATCAAGCGCCTGCAAGAGGCCGGCGTCAATGTGACGGTCAGCACCGATGACCCGCCGTTTTTCCATACCGACATGACCGGTGAATTCGTGCAGTTGAATAAAAGCTTTGGTTGGGGAATTCCCGAGTTCTGCGCCCTTGGTCATAGCGCCATCGCAGCCGCATTTTGCAGCGAACCGTTGCGTGCGCGCCTGAAAAAACAAATGGAGACCAATTAGATGGACCATCTAACAATCGTCAAACACCCATTGGTGCAACATAAGCTGACCTTGATGCGGGAAAAACAGACATCAACGGCGGTCTTCCGGCAGTTGCTGCGCGAGATCAGCCAGCTTTTGGCCTATGAGGTCACCGGCGATCTGGCCATGACGACAAAACCGATTGAAACCCCGGTCAAGTCGATGGATGCGCCGGTTTTAGCGGGGCGCAAACTGGCGTTGATTTCGATCCTGCGGGCAGGCAACGGGTTGCTCGACGGGATGCTTGAATTGATCCCATCGGCACGGATCGGGTTTATCGGGCTGTATCGTGATGAAGAGACCCTGCAACCGGTGGAATATTACTTCAAAGTCCCTGACCATCTGGATGAGCGTCTGGTGATTGCAGTCGATCCGATGTTGGCGACAGGCAATTCGTCTGCGGCCGCGATCGACAAATTGAAAGAGGCCGGCGCGACGAATATCTTGTTCTTGTGTCTTTTGGCCGCGCCCGAAGGCGTGGCGCGGATGAAAGAGGCCCACCCCGATGTGCCGATTGTCACCGCTGCTGTGGATGAAAAATTGGACGATCAAGGTTATATCGTGCCGGGGCTTGGGGATGCCGGAGATCGTATGTTCGGCACAAAATAGGCTACATCCACGCTTTACTGTGTCCACATTTTGCGTCAGACTGCCCTCCATATGTGTGGGGGCACTCTTATGATTTCTAAATATGTGACCGCCGCCCTAGTGGCCGCAATGATGGCAGGCACGGGTGGCGCATTTGCTAAATCACTGTCGTTGAAAGACGAAGTTTTGCCGGCGGAGTTTCCGCCAGAAAGTTTCAAAGGCAATCAATATGTCGACAGCCGTGGCTGTGTGTTCATGCGCGCGGGCGTGGACGGCAATATCACCTGGGTGCCCCGCGTGTCGCGCAGCCGAACGGTGATATGTGGATTTAAACCCACCTTGCCGGCCGGGCAGGGGCGCGCCATTGCCACCGCGCCTGCCACTGCGCCAGTGCAAATCGTGCCTGCGGATGCCGCCAAGGTGAAATCCACATCTGAAGGCGCGGTGAAAGCGGCGTCCTCCGTCCGCGGGGCCGATACGCCCCGCCCCAAGCCGCGCCCCTTGTTTGCAGCCAAGCCCAAGCCTGCGGCGCAGCGGGGGGTGAGGCAATCCGCAACCCAAAAAACCGCCACCAAAAAGGTGATGCAACCGATGCGCACCGTGGCGTCCATTTCGACGATGCCGCGCCCTGTCGCGCCCGCGCCGCAGGTGGTCCGTCCCGCGCCGCGCGCCTTGGCTGCGCCGCAATCTGCGCCGCGTCCCGTTGTGATCGCCAATGCCGCCCCCTCCTGCAAAGGGGCCTCGGCGATCAGCGCCCAATATGTCGGCACCTCGCGTGCCGGTCTGCCTGTGCGCTGCGGCCCGCAAAAACGGGGCATTGTCGCGCGCGCTTCAGGCGCGACGGCGGGGCATACCAAATCCCGGGTGGCGACCGTTCGGACCGCACCGGAGGCCGCCGCCATCCCGTTGAACAGCGTTAACCCCAACACCCGCATCATTCCGCGTCATGTTTATGAAATGCGCCGTGCTGCGGGGCATGAGCAGATTAAGGCGCCCAAAGGATACCGCGCCGCATGGACCGATGATCGTTTGAACCCACGCCGCGCCGAGCAAACCGTCGCCGGGGTTCAGGCGATGGATCTGCGGTGGACCAAGACCGTGCCGCGCAAACTTTATGACGCGCGTGATGGCCGTGTGGTGAATAAATTATTCCCCGCTCTGCGCTATCCCTACACCTCAATGGCGCAACAAAAGAAATCCTCGGCGACCATCGTGGGGCGCAGTGAGAGCGCCGTGTCTCGGGTTTCGACACGGCGATCCGCCGCATCTGCGGGCCACAGCTATGTGCAGGTCGGCAGCTTTGGTGATGGGGGCAACGCCACACGCACAGCGGCGAAAATCACGGCGATGGGGCTTCCGGTGCGGATGGGGAAATCTAACGCGTTGACCGTGGTCTTGGCGGGGCCGTTTGATAGCACTTCCCATGTGCAGGGGGCTCTTCTCGCCGTGCGCAAAGCCGGGTTCAAGGATGCCTTCTCACGCTAGGGCACTCCGGTTGGGGCGGCACACACAGGGTGGCGCATATTGGCCGGGGCCGTGCCACCCATGGCACACTGGGTGATGATGGTTCCTGCGTTCGGGGGATTGGTCTCGAACAACGCCTGAGCGCCGCGCGTTGTGCCTGAGCCGTGCAGCCGGCGTGGGCCTTATGCGCCCCGCCCAAGGGGGGCGCAGCGGGCCACTTCCGGCGCCGCCGGCTCAACCGCCGCAGATCACCTGCACCCGCAGCCAATCGCCATCGGTAATCACCGGCGCAGGCGCTTCGATGCGGTAGGGATCGTTTTCGATCAATCCTGCCGTTGTCTCGCCGGTGATATCAACGGCCATCGCATAGGGTGTTGCGCGCACCGACCACGCTTTGAAACCTGCCAATAATGTCGCATCGGGCAGAGCCACAGGCGGGCTTCGGAGCAGCGTTTCTGCATAGTCACTAAGCGCCGCATCGCTGAGCGCCCCCGTCAGCAGCAGCCGGAAAGTTGATACAAGCCCCGCGTCGCGAAGCAGCGGCTCCAGCGGATCGGTCATTTCGCCGCGCAGGCGTTCCGCGATGATATAGCCTGCGACCACATCCGGTTGGTCATAATCTTCGACCAATCCACGACCCAAAATCACCGTGCCGCCCGGCAGATGGGTGCTGATCTCGATGCCGGAGCGCACAACCACCAGTTTGCCGCTGCCGTTGGGACTGGGCAGGCGGGCCGCCAAACGCGCGAGAGCGTCGACGCTTTGCGGCGCAGCGCAGGGCGCACCGGCGACACGGCGGATATTGCTGAGCAGGGCCGCGCCAATTTCGGCGCGCTTCACTTGCGGTACAACCTTCAGCGCATGTTGCAGGCTCGCTTCGGGCAACCAAAATACCCCAAGTGCCCCAATTGCGGCAAAAAGCGAAACCGTTGCCATAAGCCGCAGCCGCCCTGGGCGCGGACGGCGGCGGGCGATGGCGCTGCGCAGGATCTCGATCGCCTCGATCATTTCGATCGCGTCGTCGCCCAGTTCAAGCGTTTCTTCGGGGGCGCCATCGGGGTGGAAAATCGCCGGCACCTGTCCGGGGTTGGCGCGCATCACAGCAGGCAACGACCAATGCGCCAGAGCCACATCGCGCAGATCCGTCAGCACCAAGGTCGCATCCCCGATCGAGACGATCACCTCGGTGCGCTGGGCTTGCGGATTTTCGCGCCAAAGGCCAGCGGCCTCGATCCGGTCAAATTTCTTCAGTGCGGTCATGTATATTTCTGCTCTGGCCTTATCATCATGTCGTGGCCGTGTTTGCGCCAATCTAGCACGCCGTGGCGGGCGGCAGCAAACACAAGTGCTGCCGCCCGCGCAGGTTCATAAGGTTTTGGCAATGCTGCGCAGTTCAAATTTCTGAATCTTGCCGGTCGAGGTTTTCGGCAACTCCTGAAACACCACACGTTTGGGGCATTTGAAACCGGCCAGCCGCTCGCGGGCAAAGCCGATCATTTCGGCTTCTTCTGCCGTTGTCCCATCCTTCAATTCGATAAAGGCACAGGGCACTTCGCCCCATTTTTCATCCGGTTTGGCCACCACGGCACAGAGCAATACGGCAGGATGGTTCATCAGCGCCGCTTCGACTTCGACCGATGAAATATTCTCACCGCCGGAAATGATGATGTCCTTGGCGCGGTCGGAGATTTGCATGTAGCTGTCAGGGTGTTGCACCGCGATGTCGCCCGAATGGAACCACCCGCCTTTGAACGCTTCGGCGGTGGCCTCGGGGCTTTTGAAGTAGCCTTTCATCACACCGTTGCCGCGAAAGGAAATCTGCCCTTGGGTTTTGCCATCCATCGGGGTTTGTTCAAGGTTTTCATCGAGAACCGTGATCGCCTCATGCACGGGCATCGGCACGCCTTGGCGTGATTTGGCCTCGGCGCGCGCCGTGCCTTGCAAATGGCCCATGCGGTCCTCGTCCCAAGTGCATTCGGTGGCAGGCCCATAGGTTTCGGTCAACCCATACACATGTGTGACGTTGAATCCCATGGTTTCAATCGCGCCAAGCGTGGCCGGGGCGGGGGGCGCGCCGGCGGTGAAAACCTCGACCGTGTGATCAAAGGCGCGGCGTTGATCTTCGGGCGCGTTGACCAACATATTGAGAACAATCGGCGCGCCGCCGAAATGCGTGGCCCCCTCATCGGCAATGGCCGAGAAAATCGCCGGCGCCGTGATGTCGCGGCAACAAATCACCGTGCCGCCCAGTGCGGGCATCATCCATGTGTGACACCAACCGTTGCAATGGAACAACGGCACGATGGTCAAGTAGCGCGGGTAAAGCACCATGCGCCAGCTGAGGATTTGCCCCATCGCGTTTAGATATGCGCCGCGGTGATGGTACACCACGCCTTTGGGCCGCCCCGTGGTGCCAGAGGTATAATTGAGCGCGATGCTCTCCCATTCATCTTCTGGCATGATCCATTCAAAATCGGGGTCGCCGGTGGCGATCAATTCTTCATATTCCATGTAATGCCCATGGGCATGAACACCGGCCTGATCATCGGCGACTTCGATGACGGTGGGTTTGTTGCCCTCAAGCGCGTCAATCGCTGCCGCAACCACGGGCAGGAACTGCGGATCGCACAGCACCACCTTGGCTTCACCATGCGACAGGATATAGGTGAGGGTGTCTTGCTCGAGCCGCGTGTTGATGGCGTTGAGAACCGCGCCGCAAGCGGGCACCGCAAAATGCGCTTCGGCCTGTGCAGGCAGGTTCGGCAGAACCGTGGCCACCACGTCCCCGGGGTTCACCCCGAGTTTGACAAGCGCCGAGGCCAGCCGTGTCACACGGTCATGATATTCGGCGTAGGTCTTGCGAAAGCTGCCGTAAACCACTGCTTCGCGGGTTGGGTGGACCAATTTTGCCCGCTGCAAAAACGACAGCGGTGTGAGCGCCGTGTAATTGGCGCGGGTTTTTTCAAGTCCGGTTTCATCTTTCAGCCAGCCCATCGGCGTTCTCCTTCCGCTAATTTCGCTGCGCAGAATGCGCCGGAATGCCGGGATTGAAAAGGGGCCGAAACCACGGTGATCGGGGTGGATCGGCTGTTGGTCCAACGCCACCATAAACCACCCCCTTGGCGAGACCGACGGACGAGCGCAGGCCACACCCGGACGCGGGGGCTTCGTAATAGGGTCGGAGCGCGATTTTATGAGATCACAAAACGGCATGTTGTCACAATGCGCCGCTTGGTGCAGGTTGTGCGCCGGCGTGCGGCTCTGATATTGCGCCGGCGTATTCTGTCGCTACTCTGGGTGGATGATCATCTCGCGCGGACGCCGTTACATTTTTATCCACATCCCGAAAACCGGTGGCACGGCGATGGCCTTGGCGCTTGAGGCGCGGGCGATGAAGGATGATGTGATGGCAGGTGATACGCCCAAGGCCGTCAAACGGCGCGGCAAATTGCGGGACGCACGGGCCGCAGGGCGGATTTGGAAACATTCGACTTTGGCAGATTTGGACGGGTTGATCACCCCTGCCGAGGTGGCAGAGTTTTTCACCTTTACCCTCGTGCGCAACCCGTGGGACCGGATGGTCAGCTATTACCACTGGCTGCAAGGGCAGCACTTTGATCATCCGGCGGTGCATCTGGCCAAGGCGTCGAGTTTCACCGGGTTTTTGAACCATCCGCAAACCGCCGCCAACCTGCGCGCCTCTCATTACGCCTCGTATATGTGCGGGGCGGACGGGAGCGAACACTGTGATGCCTATATCCGGTTGGAGCATGTCGCCCAGGATGCGGCGCGCCTTGAAGCGCATCTTGGTTTTGCGCTCAGGCTGCCACAGGCCAATGCGTCGGACCGCCGCGCCGATTACCGTAGCTATTACTCCGACTCAGATGCGCAAACCCTGTCGGAGATCTGCGCGACCGACATCGCACGGTTTAACTACTCGTTTACCTAAAAGGCGGGTTAACCATATTTTTGTGTCCATTTGCGACCCAATCCCCAAAAAATACGGCTATTTATCCCAGATTTCGGAGAAATGCCCCAATCCCGCCATTTTATTGACCAAGCCCAGCCTTTGGAATCACCGCAAATAAACATGTTGCGTACGACGGGGTGGCTGTCACTGGCCCGTGCTTTCAAATCGCCGGCGAAGATCGGCAGGACAAGGGATGAACAGAATGTTTAGATGGAAGTCATCGGTTCTTGAGGGAACCCGCAAACGTATGACTGAGACCACCGGCGCCTATGATGGCGGCGCGGTCGGCGTGCAATCGGGCATCGTGGCGGAAACCAAAGTCGCCACATCATCCGGATGGCGCGGTGTCGACGCCATTGCCGTTGGTGACAAAGTCTTGACCTTTGATGGCGGGCTTCAGGTCGTGACCGGCATCACCCGCCGCAAATTGTGGAATGGTGAAATGGACTGCCCGCAACGGTTTTGGCCGCTCGAAGTGCCGGCACATGCGCTTGGCAATGTTGAGGTGACATATCTTTTGCCAAACCAGGGCGTGATGGTCGAAAGCGATGCCGCCGAAGAAATGTTGGGCGATCCCTTCGCGTTGATCCCTGCCAAAGCCTTGGTCGGCTTGCGCGATATCGCGCCGGTTTTCCCCCACCGTGAAATGGAAATCATCAGCCTGCATTTTGAAGAAGATCAAATCGTTTTTGCCAATTCCGGGGCGCTGTTCTTTTGCCCTACCGAGGCTGACCTGTTGCGCGACGCCTTCGAGGCCCCGAAAAAAACCGCTTATGATGTGTTGCCGATGCAAGAGGCGCTGGCGCTGGCGAGTTACATTGAGGCAGAAATCGCGGCCGTCGAAGCACGCGCGCCTCGCGCACAGCCTGTCGGCTAACACGCCGCTTGATATCAGGCGTCCTGCATAGAGGCAGGCCATCGGGTTTTGCCGTGTTAACGAGTATCTGGCGCGTCTGGCAAGAGGCGCGCCTTTTGCTTGCGCCTGTGCCTTTACACAGGTGATGCCTGTTTGCTCACGGCAGGCGCGATCGGGCGGCGAATTCACCCAATCGGTGGTGGATCCCCGGGGGGCGATGTGCTCTGGCGATCATATCCTCTGAACGAGGACGAAAAAGGCGCACCCCGAAGGATGCGCCTATTGGTTTTGGGGGTGGCGGGGTGTTACGCCGCAGCGGCATTCGAGCCAAAGCGTCCGTAGAAGCTTTGCGCCTTATCGGCCATTTCACGCAGCAGGTCGGGGCAGGCAAAACGCGGGCCGAATGTCTCGGCCAATTGGTCGCAACGTTCGGCGGCATAGGGCGTGCCGATGATGTCGAGCCAAGAGAACGGACCGCCGGACCAAGGCGCAAAGCCCCAACCGAGGATCGCACCGACATCGCCTTCGCGGATGTCTTCGAGAACACCTTCTTCGAGGGCGCGCACGGCCTCCAGAACCTGTGCGAACATCAAACGGTGCTGCACGTCGATCAAATCGGGTTGTTCGTCCAAACGCGGGCAATGTTCCGCAAGACCTTCCCAATAGTTCAACCGTTTGCCTTTTTCATCATAGTTGAAGAAACCGGCTTTGGTTTTGCGGCCCGACCGGCCCGCGTCCACCATGGCGAACATCAAATCATCGACCGGTTTGGCATCGGCCGGATAGGCGTCGCCCAAGGCGGCTTTGGTTGCTTTGGCGATGTTCACGCCCAAATCGATCGAGGTTTCATCCATCAATTGCAGCGGCCCGACCGGCATGCCCAAAAGACGCGCGGCATTGTCGACCAATGCTGGCGCGACCCCTTCGGTCACCATCCGCACACCTTCGTTGAGATAAGGGATGATGCAGCGGTTGGCGTAGAAGAACCGCTCGTCATTGACGACAATCGGCGTTTTGCGGATCTGGCGCACGTAATCGAGCGCTTTGGCCACGGCGCGCGGCCCGGTTTCTTTGCCTTTGATGATCTCGACCAAAGCCATTTTCTCGACCGGCGAGAAAAAGTGGATACCGATGAATTGGTCGGGGCGCTTTGAGGCTTCAGCCAGCGAGGTGATCGGCAAGGTCGAGGTGTTCGAGGCATAGATGCAATCTTCGGGGATCACCGCTTCGACGTTCTTGGTGACTTCGGCTTTGATTGCAGGGTCTTCGAACACCGCCTCGATGATCAAATCCGCGTCTTTGAGCGCGTCATAATCGGTCGTTGCCGTGATCAGGCCCAAAACCGCCTCTTTCTTTTCGGCGGTGACTTTCTTGCGCGCGATGCCTTTGTCGAGATAGGCCTCGGAATAGGCTTTGCCCTTGTCGGCGGCCTCTTGTTTTTGGTCGATCAGGACGACCTCAATACCCGCCAAAGCCGAGACCAGAGCAATGCCTGCACCCATCATGCCGGCGCCCATGACGCCCACTTTTTTGACCCGTTGATCGGGGGCCTCGGGGCGGTTCGCGCCTTTTTCCAAGGCTTCCTTGTTGAGGAAAAGCGAACGGATCATCGCGGCGGACGAGGGGTTCATCAACACATGGGTGAACCAGCGTGCCTCGATTTTGAGGGCCGTATCGAAGGGGACCATTGCGCCTTCATAGACCGCAGACAAGAGCGCCTTGGCCGCAGGAAATGCGCCTTGGGTCTGGCCGTTGACCATCGCGTTTGCGCCGACCATGGTTTGGAAACCGGCAGGGTGATAGGGCGCGCCGCCGGGCATTTTATAGCCCTTCGCATCCCACGGCTTGAGGATATCGGCATCGGTGGCCGACAAAACCCATGCGCGCGCGGCGGCAACCGGATCGGCCACCACCTCGTCGATGATGCCTGCGGCTTTGGCCTTGGCCGGGGCGACCATTTGGCCCTGCAAGAGATATTGCGAGGCGCCCATGACGCCCAATTTGCGCACCAACCGCGTGGTGCCGCCCGCGCCGGGGAAAATCCCGACAAGGATTTCCGGCAGGCCGAGTTTGGCCTTGGGGTTGTCCGCGGCAAAAATCCGGTGCGTGGCGAGCGGCAGCTCAAGCCCGATGCCCGCCGCCGTGCCGGGCAGGGCCGCAGCGATCGGTTTGCCGCCTTTGTTGGTTTTGGCATCCATGCCCGCACGTTCGATTTTGCGCAGCGCGCCGTGCATTTGCATAATGCCCTCGAACAGGCCCTCGGCAGGGTTGTCACCCGCCGCGTTTTTCATATCGGCCAAGGCGTTCAAATCCATGCCGCCGGCGAAATCTTTCTTGCCCGAGGTGATGACAATGCCTTTGACGGCCTCGTCGGCCAATGCATCGTCGATCAATCCGTCCAGATGCATCAAAGCTTCGGTGGACATCACATTCATCGATTTATTTGGGCAATCCCAAGTGATGATCGCGACGCCGTCGCTTTCTTTTTTCATTGTAAAGTCAGTCATGTAACTCTCTCCCAAAGGGTGGGTTGATAACAGGGCGGCTAGGTTTGCTGCCGCAATGATGCGATGGAGCGCCATTGCACCGGCTCCACCTCCGAGTTGATTTTCGCGATCTTCCAGCGCCCGTCGTCCAACAGCAGCTCTACCGTGGACATATAGGGCCGCGTGATATAGTTCGCCCCGCGCAGGTAGTGGTTCTCGTAGCCACCCAAAAGACGGCCCTCGCCCATAGGGCCAAGCTCTTTTGCCAAGCGAATGACATCGGTGACGCCGTGCAACTTGCTGCTCTCGAGATAGTAATCGAGATAGAGATTGATGCCGGCCTCGTCCTTGTGAACCACGGTGCCCTTGGTGGACACGATGGTGAGCGGCAAAACGAGGTAGGGGCGGATCACATCCCGGTCCCCCGTTGTATAGGCGCGGGTGATCTCATCGAGCCAGGTTTGAAAATCGGATAAAGTCTTCATGCGCGCCCCCGCATGGCTGCGCAGGTCCGTGAGGCTCTGGGCGGATATGTAAGCGCGCGCATGGGGATTACACTCGCTCGATGATCGTGGCGGCGCCCATGCCCGACGCGATGCACAGCGTGGCAAGGCCGACCTCTTTGCCCGAGCGCTCCAGCTCGTCCAAAAGCGTGCCGATGATGATTGCCCCGGTCGCACCAAGAGGGTGGCCCATGGCGATCGAGCCGCCATTGACGTTGACCAATGCGGGGTCGACGTCAAATGCTTGTTGGAAGCGCAAGACCACCGAAGCAAAGGCCTCGTTGACTTCAAACAGGTCGATGTCGGAAATCGACATGCCGCTGTCGGCCAAAATCTTTTGCGTCGCGGGCACGGGGCCGGTGAGCATGATGGTCGGATCGGTGCCGATCTTTGCGGTGGCGCGGATGCGCGCACGCGGCTTGAGACCGTATTTTTCGCCGAACTCTTTGTTGCCGATCAATACGCCGGCCGAACCATCGACGATGCCGGACGAGTTGCCCGCGTGGTGGATGTGGTTGATCGCTTCCAGATGCGGGTATTTCATCAAGGCCACTTTGTCGAAACCGGGCATGACTTCGCCCATGTCTTTAAACGCGGGCTTGAGCGCACCAAGCGATTGCATATCGGTGCCCGGACGCATGTATTCATCATGGTCAAGGATCGGCAGGCCATTCACATCGCGCACGGTGACGATCGATTTGGCAAACCGGTTGTCGGCCCATGCGGCTGCGGCGCGGCGCTGCGATTCAACGCTCAATGCATCGACTTGATCACGGGTGAAGCCATATTCGGTGGCGATGATGTCGGCGGAAATGCCTTGCGGGACGAAATACTGTTCCATCGCCACGGTCGGATCGATGGCCATCGCGGCCCCGTCCGATCCCATTGGCACGCGGCTCATCATTTCCACGCCGCCCGCGATATAGGCCATGCCGGCCCCGCCTTTGACTTGGTTGGCAGCAAGGTTCACCGCCTCCATGCCCGAGGCACAAAAACGGTTGATCGAAAGGCCGGGAATGCGCTCATCAAGATCAGAGGCCAAAACGGCGGTGCGGGCAAGGCAGGCGCCTTGCTCCATCACTTGGGTGACATTGCCCCAAATCACGTCTTCGACCGCGTGGCCTTCGAGGTTGTTGCGCTCTTTGAGCGCGTTGAGGACATTGGAGCTGAGGGCGACAGCAGTCACCTCATGCAGCGATCCATCTTTGCGGCCTTTGCCGCGCGGGGTGCGCACGGCGTCATAAATATAGGCTTCGGTCATTCGTCAGGTCTCCTTGAAACTGAGGATGTCGGAGCCCGTTCCGGCGGCTGTTAACCGGCCTTTCGGGGCATAAGATCATAGGGGTGTTGCCAATTGGGCAAGTCGCTCATGCGGGTGAGCCATGCATCGATGTTCGGGTAATCGGCGCGGTCAAATCCGAAAGGTTCGGGGTAATACAGATAGCCGCAGCACGTCAGATCCGCGATGGTCACATCATCGCCCACGAGCCACGCGCGGCCCTCCAAAGCCGTGTTCAGAGTTTGAAGCGCGGCCTTGAGACGACCCGCGTTGAAGGCGATCACCTCTGCGGGGCGCTTTTCTTCTGGCAGGAAGTTCATCAAGAACCGCTGCATGCCGGCTTGCGACGACAATTTGTGATTGTCCCACAAAATCCAGCGCAGGATCTCGCGTTCCTCTTCCTTGGTCTTGCCACCCATTTTGCCGGTTTTCTCGACGATATAATGTTGGATGACCCCCGATTGGCTCAGTGTCACATCACCGTCGACCATCACCGGTGCTTCGGCCATGACATTCATCGCGCGGTATTCATCCGAGCGGTTGGCACCATGAAAGAAATCCAAGAAAACCGGTTTCCATTCAAGGCCGGACAATTCCAGCGTCAGCGCAGCCTTATAGGAATGACCGCTTTCGCCAAAACAATGCAGTTCAATCGCCATCTTTCTCTCCCCTTATGCCGCTCCCTCCAGAGCGACGGTGTTGTTCATGCGCCATGGTGCGCGGCCTGCTCTGCGGCGTCCAGAATTCCGCAGCGTTGGGCCCATGGTTATTTTTTGCGCGCCTCTAAATCAGAGTTAAATATCCGCAGCCTGTGGCCAAAGGTGTCTTCGTTCAAAATGCTGTCAAAATTTTCAAAAACGAAAGACAATGCCTCGCCTTCGTCCAAACCGGCTTCGGCGGCGAATTTCTTTAAACGGCGATAGCCGTCTTCGGTCATCGCGGCGTTGAAGCGACGGGAGAGGCGAAAGCGTTTGGGCATGGGGCGCTCCGGTCTGTTGAGGCTGATAAGCTCGCTTAGCACGATTCTCGGCAGGGTGCATCACGGGTGGGTTGTTTCGCCTTGCGGGGGGAGACGGCATCGCCGCCGTCGCCCCTTCCGGCTCCCCTGATGCGGCCTTGCGGCGCAATCGTTTGCGCGCTCAGAAGCTTTCTGCGTCCAGTGCCATGACCGTATCTGCACCCGACTGGATGCGCGCCAAATGCGTGGCCACGGCGGGCAAACGGCGCGCCATATAGTAGCGGCCCGTCGCCAGTTTGGTCTCGTAGAATGCTTTGTCGGCCGGATCGCCCTTGAGCGCATCATTGGCGGCTTTGCCCATGTAGCCCCACATCAGACCCAGCGTGACATGTCCAAACAGATGCATGAAATCCGACGAGCCGGCGAGCGCGTGATTGGGGTTTTTCATGCCGTTTTGCATGAAATACATCACGGCGGCCTGAAGCGCTTTGGATGCTTCTTTGAGTGGCCCGATGAACGGTGCCATTGCCTCGTCGTCGGCGTTGTCCTTGCAGAAGGTTTTGACCAATTCGATGAAGGCCATCATCGGTTTGCCACCATCCGCCGCCAATTTACGACCCACAAGGTCAAGCGCCTGCACGCCGTTGGCGCCTTCGTAGATCATTGCGATACGGGCATCGCGGGTGAACTGGGACATGCCCCATTCTTCGATATAACCATGGCCGCCATAGATTTGTTGCGCCTGCACGGTCATGTCGTAGCCCTCATCGGTGAGGAAGCCTTTGATCACCGGTGTCAGCAGCGAAATCAGACCCAGCGCCGCATTGTCTTCGGTGCGGTGCGACCGGTCGATCAGGTTTGCACCCCAAAGGCACAGCATCCGCGCGCCCTCGCAAAAGCTTTTCTGATCCATCAAGGAACGACGAATGTCGGGATGCACGATCAACGGATCGGCGGGTTTGTCAGGGAATTCTGCGCCGGTGACCGCGCGGCCTTGCAAACGGTCCTTGGCATAGGTCACCGCGTTTTGGTAGGCGGCTTCGGCTTGGCTCAACCCTTGCATGCCGACACCGATGCGGGCCTCGTTCATCATGGTGAACATCGCGCGCATGCCTTTATGTGCTTCACCAACCAGATATCCGGTGGCGCCGTCATAATTGAGCACGCAGGTCGCGTTGCCGTGGATGCCCATTTTCTCTTCGATCGATCCGACCGACACGCCGTTGCGCGCGCCAAGGCTGCCGTCGTCCTCGACGATAAATTTCGGCACGATAAAGAGGGACACGCCTTTGATACCATCGGGGCCGCCCGGGATTTTCGCCAACACAAGGTGGATGATGTTCTCGGACATGTCGTGATCGCCCGCCGAGATGAAAATCTTCTGGCCGGTGATCGCATAAGATCCGCCATCTTGCGGTTCGGCCTTGGTGCGCATCAGGCCCAGATCCGTGCCGCAATGCGGTTCGGTCAGGTTCATCGTGCCGGTCCATTCGCAGGACACCATTTTGGGCAGGAATTTAGCCTTCTGGTCGTCCGACCCGTGGGCGTGGATCGCGGAATATGCCCCGTGGGTCAGGCCCGGATACATCATGAAGGCTTGGTTCGCCGATTGCATCATTTCGCCAACCGCGAGGGCCAGCACATAGGCCATGCCCTGACCGCCATATTCGGGGGCGCAGTCAAGGCCGGTCCAACCGCCTTCCTTGAGTTTCTCAAAGGCGGCTTTGAAACCGGTGGGCGTATAGACCTCACCATTTTCAAAACGGCAGCCCTCTTTGTCGCCCACCACATTCAACGGGGTCAGAACTTCGGAAGAGATCTTGCCTGCTTCCTCCAATACCGCGCCGGTGAAATCCGGCTCAAGCTCGTTATATCCGGGGATATTTGCCTCTGAGGCTTTGAGCACATCATGCAAAATGAACTGCATGTCTTTGATCGGGGCGGTATAGCTGGGCATTTCGATCTCTCTCCCTAGGGTATTACTCCGCCGCCCTCTTCGGCTGGCGCAGCGAGGTGAGCATGTTCTCACCCCATTTCATTTGTTCCTGAAGCTCGTCGATGGCGGTGTTGAGCTCATCGCGTTGCTTCATCAGGTCGGCGAGGCGGGTTTGTGCCACCTCATAGGTTTTCGTCAGCTGCGTTAACTGCTGATCTCCGACCTCATATAGGTCGAGAAGCTGACGGATCTCTTCGAGGCTAAAGCCAAAGCGTTTGCCCTTTAAGATCAACTTGAGCCGCGCGCGGTCGCGGCGGGTGAACAGGCGCTTTTGCCCCTCACGAATGGGGAACAGAAGCTCCTTCGCTTCGTAAAACCGCAAGGTGCGCGGGGTCACCTCAAAGGCATCGCACATCTCGCGGATGGTCATCGTTTGATCGTTCATTTTATCCTCACATGGCGTGATTGCCGGGCTAGGCTGGTCAAATGAACTTCCTGAACCGTCGATACAACGTTTCATGAGGTTGACGTAAGTTATACGCCACGTCACTTTGAGGGTGACGTAAGAACAGCCAAGGTAACCCTAGGTCACGGGTAACAACGTTTCGCGGGGAAAAAACCGCACGCAGAGACAGGGTAAGGTATTCCAGACCCTGAAGATGATGTCTCCCTATCCCATAGTGTAGGGCAGACACCCGCGTTTTGAGGGCACCATAGAAGTGATTCGTGCCGCCTGCGGCATCTCGCGTCACATTGATCGCGCGCAGGCTAGGCAGAATGGGTTTCGGGTTTTTCAAGCGCAGCGGCGGTGTCGTCGCGCGATTTGCGCAATTCACTGATCGCCTCGTCGAGTTGCGCCCGCTGGTCCTCCAACTCGCCGAGTTGCCGCGTCGCGTTTTCGACCCATTGGCGCATTTGCGCCTCGGTGCCTTCTTGGTCATAGATCTGGAGCCATTGACGGATGCCCTCCAGCGAAAACCCGAACTTGCGGCCCCGCAGGATTAACACCATGCGGGCACATTCGCGGGGCCCGTAATACCGTGAGCGGCCGTCGCGCTCTGGCTGCAAAAGCTCGATATACTCGTAATAGCGAAGCGTGCGCGGCGTTACGTCGAACTTCGCACACATTTCTTTGAACGAAAGCCGTATCTCAGACATGTCGTATCTCCCTCGCGTCAAAGTTATGTGGAAGTTTCGGGGGGTGCAACCGCTCCTCTTGTAGCAGAGGCAAATGCTCCTCTTGCCACAGGGCGCAAATGCCGTTCTTATTGGTTGGCAATTTCATCTAAAGCAGGGCAAACGCCGCGATGACAGACAAGCACACGAAAATGGCGGCACAATTTGTGGCCAATATTCCACACGCGAACGCGCTTGGTATGACCGTGTCCGAAATCGGCGAGGGTAAGGCGGTGATGGCATTGCCCTATAATTCCGATTTTATCGGCGATCCGCAAACCGGCGTCATTCATGGTGGCGCAGTTTCGGCATTGATGGACACCTGTTGCGGCGCGGCGGTGATGTGCCATCCCTCCAGCCCGGGCGGCACGGCGACGATTGATTTGCGCATTGACTACATGCGCGCCGCGACGCCGGGGCAAACGCTCACCACGACAGCACATTGTTATCACATCACCCGCTCCGTCGCTTTTGTGCGGGCCATCACCACGGATGAGGATACGACCCTTCCCGTGGCCACGGCCACCGGAGCCTTTACAGTTGAAGGGAGACGCGGAGTATGACCGGAACGCCCCCCGAGCCCGTCCAAATCGTCAAGCAGCGGCGCGATGCCGCGCTCACCGCTCTGGTGCAAGGTGTGCCCTACATCAAGTGGCTGGGTATTGAATTCGAACGGCGCGGCGATGAGTTGACCGCCGTTCTGGGTTATGATGACAAACTTATCGGAAACCCGTTTTTGCCCGCCCTTCATGGCGGGGTGACGGCGGCGTTTCTTGAGGTCACCGCGATCATCAGCTTCAGTTGGGTCATGTTTTGGGACGAGATCGAGGATGGGCGTTTTGATGCGCAGTCCTTGGTCGAGGGACAGTTGCCGCGGCTGCCGAAAACCATTGATTTCACCGTTGATTACCTGCGTTCTGGGCTACCGCGCGATGCCTATGCCCGCGCGGTGATCAATCGCTCGGGCCGCCGCTATGCCTCGGTTCATGTTGAAGCGTGGCAGGACAACCGCGACCGCAAATACGCCCAGGCCACCGGGCATTTCCTGATGCCCGACCGCGAGGTGTGAGTGATGCCGCAGGAACTGCACTGGGGGCCGCAATGATGGCCGCAGTTCCGGTTTATGCGGTGCGGGGCGCGGCTCGAAAGACGGGGCGCATTTTTCAGTGCCTGCGCCGGTGGCCTTCCCCATGTCCAGCCATATGCCAAAACACGCGCCCGATATGACCGCACAAAACGGCAACGTGGCGTCCGCACCGCAAAAGGTCACGCATCGCCGCATCCTGCACATTGCAATTCCGATCGTTTTGTCCAACGCCACGGTGCCGATCCTTGGCGCGGTCGATACCGGCGTTGTCGGGCAAATGGGATTGGCGGCGCCGATCGGTGCCGTGGGGTTGGGCGCGATCATCCTGACGTCGCTCTATTGGCTGTTCGGGTTCTTGCGCATGGGCACCACGGGATTGACCGCGCGGGCGTTGGGGGCGGGGGACGGCGGCGAGGTCGCCGCCTTGCTCACCCGCGCATTGATGATTGCGGCGTTGGCCGGCGCGGTCATTATCGCGCTACAGGTTTTGTTGTTCTACGCTGCCTTCGGGTTGTCCCCTGCCACCCCCGAGGTCGAAACCCTTGCCCGCGCTTACATGCGCATCCGTGTGCTGTCAGCGCCTGCCGCGATTGCACTATATGGCGTGACCGGATGGATGATCGCCCAAGAGCGCACGCGCGGGGTCTTGGTGATCCAACTGTGGATGAACGGGCTGAACATCGGGTTGGATTTGCTGTTTGTGCTCGGCCTTGGGTGGGGCGTTCAGGGCGTGGCTTTTGCGACATTTTTGGCCGAATGGAGCGGGCTGGCCATGGGGATTTACCTGTGCCGTGCGGCGTTCCGCGTGCCGGCATGGCGCGATTGGGCGCGGGTGTTCGACCGCGTGAAGCTGCGCAATATGGCGGTGGTGAATGCCGATATTATGATGCGCTCGCTGTTGCTTCAGGCGATTTTTACTTCCTTCATCTTTCTCGGCGCGGATTTTGGCGACGTGCCCTTGGCCGCAAACCAAGTATTGATGCAGTTTTTAATGATCACGGCATATGGCCTTGATGGGTTCGCGTTTGCGGTTGAGGCTCTGGTCGGCCAAGCCTTGGGCGCGGGTGACCGTGGCCGATTGCGGCGCAGCGCTTGGCTTTGCGGCCTGTGGGGATGGGCGACGGGGGCGGTCCTGGCCTTGGTGTTTTTGATCTTCGGCGGGGCGTTGATTGATGTGATGACCACATCCGAACCGGTGCGCGCAGAGGCGCGCATCTACCTGATCTATATGATCCTCGCGCCGTTGGTGGGCGCGGCAAGTTGGATTTTGGACGGGATTTTCATCGGGGCCACCCGCAGCCGCGACATGCGCAACATGATGGCGATCAGCTTTGTCATCTACGTGATTTCGGTCTTGGTCTTGGTGCCGACGCTCGGCAATCATGGCCTTTGGATCAGTTTGCTGATCTCGTTCATTGCCCGCGGGATTACCTTGGGTTTGAAATATCCGGCTCTGGAGGCCGAAGCTGACGCTTAGAGCAGCGTTTCAAAGGCTTCGGTCGGGCGGCCGATCACAGCCGCATTTCCTTTGATCGCAATGGGGCGTTCGATCAAGATCGGATGCGCGGCCATGGCGGCGATCAATGTCGCCTCATCGCTCTCGCGGTTCAGGCCCAGTTTTTTGAACAGGGTCTCGCCGCGCCGCATCATATCGATTGCAGGCAGGTCGAGCATCGCCAATACTGCACGCAGTTCTGCCGCGCTGGGCGCATCGTCCAGATAGCGCCGCTCGGTCACCGTCACGCCGCGTTCAGTGAAAAACGCCAACCCCGCGCGGGATTTCGAACAGCGCGGATTGTGCCAGTAAATAACGCTCATAGCCAAGCCTCGCGGTCGGTGCCCACGGCCTCTGCGACCGACGAAAACCCGTCTTTTTCAAGCAACCCATCCAAACCGCGCGCGATCTCTGCGGCCAAACTCAACCCGCCGTAGACCAATGCGGAGTAGAGCTGCACCGCGCTCGCGCCGGCGCGGAGTTTTGCGTAGGCCTCATTGGCGTTGCTGATGCCGCCGACGCCAATGAGGGGGATTTTGCCTTCGGTCAGTTTCGACAATTGTGCCAAAACGCGGGTGGATTTCTCAAACAGGGGTGCGCCAGACAAGCCGCCCTTTTCGTCTTTATGCGCCGAGGTCAGCCCGTCGCGCGATAGCGTCGTATTGGTCGCGATGATCCCCGACAGGCCGGACGCCAAAGCCACCTCGGCAATTTCAGCCAATTCATCAATGTTCAAATCCGGCGCAATTTTGAGGAACACGGGGATCGGTTTGGGCAGCCATTGCCGCGCCTCCATCACCCCGTCCAAAAGCGCCGAAAGCGCCGCCGCACCTTGCAAATCGCGCAGCTTTTCGGTGTTGGGCGACGAGACATTGACCGTGGCGAAATCCAGATGCGCGCCGCAGCGCGACAGAACACGCGCGAAGTCCTCGGCGCGGTCGCTGCTGTCTTTGTTGGCGCCAAGGTTGAGGCCAATGACGCCGCGTTTCGGGCGGGCCCCCAAACGGCGGGCGATGACCTCCATCCCGTCATTGTTAAACCCGAACCGGTTGATCACCGCGCGGTCGTCCTTGAGGCGAAAGAGGCGCGGTTTGGGGTTGCCGCCTTGCGGGCGCGGGGTGGCGGCCCCCACCTCGATGAACCCGAACCCTGCACGCGTCAGCGGGCCGAGCGCTTCGGCATTTTTATCGAACCCGGCAGCCAGCCCGACCGGATTGGGCAGATCCAACCCCGCCACTGTGGTTTGCAACCGCGACGATGTGACTTCGCCCGCGAGCGGGGCAAGCCCCATTCGCAAGGCTTGCAGCGCAAGCCCGTGGGCGCGCTCTGGGTCAATTCGCATAAGGGCCGCGAGGCCGGCGCGTTCAATCATCTTCATTGCATATCTTCCGGAAATTCATGTGCCCCGTCGATCAAAGGCAGGGGCCGCGCCCAAAGTATATCCGCCATCCGCAGCATTCGGTAAAGATGCGGGAATTTGGCCCCGCCGCGCGAGATCTCCCATTTGAGGTCTGCTGCCAATTCGTCGCTGTCGAGCGCCAATAGCATCAAACCCTCTTCGCCGGCGAAATGTTTCGCTGCCGTTTCGGCCGCCTGCGCGGCAGTGGAAAAATGCACATAGCCGTCGGCCACGTCGATCGGCGCGCCAAAGGTTTCGCCCTTGGCCTGAAGCTGCGCCCATTCGTCGGCGCGGAATATCTTGTAAATCTGCATACTGCTCAAATGCCTTGCACATGACCGGCGGTCAAGTGGGCGAAAGCCCGCGCCCCCTGGCATTGCCCTTTGACAGCGGCTTCAGGTGCGTGCAGCATCTGTGCATAACAATCCAATATGGGGGATTTTCCATGGATATGTCTCGTTTGAAATTGCGGCTTCTGGGCGGCGCGGGCGCTTTGGCGATCACGGCAGGTGCGGCGGCGGCCGATTACACGCTGACGATTTTGCACACCAATGATTTTCACGCACGTTTTGAGCCGATCAGCAAATATGATTCCGCGTGTTCGTCCGAAGACAATGGCGAGGGCAAATGCTTTGGCGGCACCGCGCGGTTGATTTCCGCCGTGGCCGACGCGCGCGCGCGGTCAAACAACACGGTTCTGGTGGATGGCGGCGACCAATTCCAGGGCACGCTGTTTTACACCTATTACAAAGGTAAAATGGCCGCCGAGTTTATGAATAAGCTGGGCTATGACGCGATGACCGTGGGCAATCATGAATTCGACGATGGCCCCGAAGTCTTGGCCGGTTTCATGGATGCGGTCGAATTTCCGGTTTTGATGTCTAACGCGGATGTGTCGGGCGAGCCAGCACTTGCGGGCAAGTTGGCGAAATCCACGATTTTGGAACGCGGCGGCGAAAAGCTTGGCTTTATCGGTTTGACGCCACATGACACCGACGAATTGGCCAGCCCTGGCGACAATATTATCTTCACCGACCCGGTGGGCGCGGTGCAAAGCGAGGTTGATAAAATGACCGCCGAGGGCGTGAACAAGATCATCGTTCTGTCGCACTCCGGATATGGCGTTGATAAACGCGTTGCCGCCGAAACCACCGGTGTGGACGTCATCGTAGGCGGGCATACCAACACGTTTTTGTCGAACACTTCGGATCGCGCCGAAGGGCCATATCCGACCATGGTGGGCAGCACGGCCATTGTTTCGGCCTATGCCTACGGAAAATTTTTGGGCGAACTGAATGTCACGTTTAATGACGCTGGCGAGATTGTCGAGGCCAACGGTGAACCGTTGATCATGGACGCCGGTGTTGCCGAAGATGCGGCGGCCAAAGCACGGATCGCGGAGTTGGCCAAACCTCTTGATGAGATCCGGAATAAGATCGTGGCAGAAACCGTCGAAGCCATCGACGGGGACAAGGGAAATTGCCGCGCCGGCGAATGCGCCATGGGCAACCTTGTTGCCGATGCGATGCTTGATCGCGTGAAAGAGCAAGGTATCTCGATCGCGATCCAGAACGGCGGCGGTTTGCGCGCCTCAATCGACGCGGGTCCGGTGACCATGGGCGAGGTTCTGACGGTTTTGCCATTCCAGAACACGCTGTCGACCTTCCAGACCCACGGCGAAACCATTCTGGCCGCCTTGGAAAACGGGGTCAGCCAATACGAAGATGGTGCAGGCCGCTTTCCGCAGGTTGCGGGCCTGAGCTTCAAATATGATGTGACGGCCGCAGCCGGCAGCCGGATCAGCGACGTGATGGTCATGGAAGACGGTGCCATGGTGCCGCTTGATCCGGCCAAGGTTTACGGCGTTGTGACCAACAATTATGTGCGCGGTGGTGGTGATGGATATAAGATGTTCGCCACGGATGCGATGAACGTCTATGATTTCGGTCCTGACCTGGCCGATGTCACGGCGGAGTTTCTTGCCGCCAAGGGTCCATTCACGCCCTATCTCGACGGACGGATCAGCGCAAAATAAGCTGCACTGCTACAGCGTATTGATCGGCTCATCTGAAATGCAAAACGCCGCTCCGGATCGGGGCGGCGTTTTTGCGGCGGTGATTTGCGGCGGTGACATGCCGAGAGAGATGGGGCGCGTGCGATGCTGATGGGCTCCATATCGTGCTTCATGAAAGCGGAATAGCCCGAAGCCCGCGAACACGCGCTTCCCCTCGCCGCAAAGGGCGAGGGGGGACACACGGGGTATTTGTTACCGGGACGCCGGAAGGGGCTGGAAAACCTGATCAGTCGCGGGTAGGCGCTGGCAAGAAGCTGAATGCACCGGCAACGGTTTCGCTTCCGTCAACGACGAATTGCTGGTTCATGTCCGACGCCAGCTTTACCGTTGCGCTTCCCGACGCGGGGATGTCATCGGTTTCCCACGATCCGTCAGCCGCCTTGATGACAATTGATCCCTCGCTGTCATTGTGGAAGACCAACGAATATCCGGGTTTGGCATAGGTGACTTCTGGGAAGAATCCCTCGCCGGTCATCAGAACCGTTTGAGTGACGGTCTCTTCGCTCGGGTCGTAATCTTTTTCATCATTGGCCAAGGCCGGAGTCGCCATTGCAACAGCAGCAACGGTGGAGAGTGCCATAAATTTACGCAGCATCTGAATGCTCCTCGTGTTCCATGCGGCCCCCGCCCATGTATTCGTATGATCAACTCGTATCGTAGAAATCGGGCGGAAATATGGCGCGTAAAGTGTTGATTAACCAAAGCATTGTGGACAGTGCGATGAAGCGCGACCGATTGTTTCGTGCCATATGGAAAACCGGCAGCCGGGGGCGCAGGGTGTGGCAGGCGCCACGTCGGGATTCGCACGGCCCTTGCGCGCCGCCGGTCCGGTTAACGTGGTCTTGCGGACACATTGCACCGCGAAGGCGGGCTGGACGTGGGCGCGGCGCACGCGGTGCTTGCGATTTGCGCGTGCCGCAGTGCATTATCACTCCAACACCCGTGCGGCATGCCGCCCAAGTCCAGTGAAAGATCACCCCGATGAGCCAGACCGCCCCCCGAAATATCTACATTCTCAATGGGCCGAATCTTAACCTTCTGGGACAGCGCCAGCCGGAAATTTACGGCTACGACACTTTGGGCGATGTGCAATCGAGCTGTCACGAGATTGCCGCAACCTTCGGGCTTGATTGTACGTTGCTGCAATCCAACCATGAGGGGCAATTGATCGATTGGATCCATGAGGCGCGGGAGGCGGCGGTTGGGATTATCATCAATCCGGCGGCCTATACCCATACCTCAGTGGCCATCTTCGATGCGCTCAACGCATTCGAGGGCCCGGTGTTGGAGGTGCATATCTCTAATGTTCATAAACGCGAAGCCTTTCGCCATCATTCCTATGTATCGCTGCGCGCCGATGGGGTGATTGCGGGGTTCGGCATCGAAGGATACGGGCTTGCGATGCGGCGAATGGGATCGTTGCTTTGCGGGTAAACCGCGCCTGAACCCGCCTTTTGCTTAAAACCTGATCTAGAATACTGGTGCTCGCAGGCGCGATTTAATCATGCCTTGAACGTTTGGAAGCACACTCCCCGTTGCGGCAGGGTGGCGCCGCAATCAGTGGACGGCGGGGTGCAGTATGACAATCTATGTTCTTCAAGGATATGACGACGGTTCTTTTGCGGCCTTCGCCAGACAGAAGGGCGTCGACGGCGCGCCGTGTAATGACACGATCCTTTTTGGCGCCGGTGGCACAATACAAGGCCCCGACGGCGATATCAGCGCCAAGGCCGGCGATAATATGATTGATGATGTCGGGAGCATCCCCGAGATTCACGATGATCCGCTGTACGAAAACATGGGCAATGGGGCCGTTTGGACCGGTGGCGTCGATGACGGCACCTGTGGTGGCGCGCCCTATGATCTTCTGTGCGGGGAGGGGGATGCCGATCCGGTTTTCGGTCTTGCGTGCAATGAGGATGCGCACGGCGGGCTCGGCAATGATGTGCTTTTGGTTGGCACTCGCGATGACGTTCTGCAGGGCTGTGAAGGGGGCGACTACCCCTACGGCGGTGCGGGCGACACTCTCTATCGCGATGATGGTCCGGCCGTCGCTTGGAGTATTCGGGATCATGATCCGGTTTGTAATGGCGAAGGCACCGCATGCATCGGCGATCGGGGCGAAGAATGCACCACGGCGCGCAATAGGATTTTATGAAGCGGTGCGGGCGACCCCGTGAAGGTGGACGGCCGCGTTGATGTGATCGCTATCTGTGAATTGGCTGTCCCGCAGGTGCCGGCGCATCTCGTTGGTCGCACCTTGCGTGTGTTTGCCGTGATGGGGCGGATCGGCGTTGTACAAAGACGGTTTGGAGGCCGTCACGCCGCCGGCCTGAACGCTGTGAAACCGCCGGCGCCGCGCGTTAGGGCAAAACCATCAACCACAGCCAAACCGTTATGAGGCAGACCACCGTACCGATCAACACCGCCGAGGCCGCGACACGCCGCCCTTTGCCGTACATATTCGCAAAGACATAGGAATTGATCCCCGGCGCGACTGCAGAGGTCAATACCGCCGAGCGCAGCTCGGACCGCTCTAACGCGAGCCAATGGCTCATCCCCCAGACGACCGCCGGATGCACCATCAACGAGATGCAAACGGCATAGGCAATGACCTTTATATCGCCCTCGGGGCGGTATTGCACCAATACCCCGCCAAGACCGAAGAGCGCGGCGGGCAAGGCGGATTGGACCATGAGCCCAACCGCATCCGTGACCGGCACCGGTAGTGTCACGCCCGACAGGTTCACAGCAAACCCCATCAAAATTCCCAATATCAATGCATTGCGGAACATCGCCTTGAGCACATTCGGGACCAAAGCCCGCGCGGGCGTGCCATTGGCATGGGCGCGGGCGATCTCCATCGCGGTGATGCCGAGCGCATAGCAAAAAGGCGAATGCACCGAGATAATCGCGTAATTTGCAGTGAGCGCATCGCTGCCGAATGCCCGTTCCGTGATCGGCAAACCCAACATCAGCGAGTTGGAAAACAGACCGACGAACCCCACCGCAACGCTTTCTTCCCAATCACGGCCAAAGATATAATGCGCGCCCAACAGGCCGGTGAAAAATCCTAAACTCGCGCCAGAATAAAAGCTCAGCAAAAGTCGCCAGTGAAAACTCTGCCCCAGATCCAGCGTCGAAATGGCCGAAAAAAGCAGGCAGGGAATGGCGAAGTTCTGAGTGTATTTCATCAAGCCTTGGACATGGGCGTCGGTGAAATATTTTTTGTATACAGCGACATAGCCAAAGCCAATGACCAAGAAAACCGGCAGGATGACATTGAGAAGCTCTTGCATGCGCCTACCCCGTCAATCGGGAATGTCGTATCGGATGACCATCCCGTCATAGGCTGGGGTGATGTGATCGGGGGTCTCTGCTTCGACGGCCGCATAATCCAGATCAATGTGCATATTGGTCAGCACTGCGCGTTTTGGGGCGATTTTTTCAATCCACTCAAGGCTTTGTGCGAGATGCGAATGCGTCGGATGCGGCGTGCGGCGCAGCGCGTCGACGATCCAACAGTCCAACCCCTGCAATACCGGCCAGGCATCGTCATAGATCTCGGCCACATCAGGCAAATAGGCGAGATCGCCAATCCGGAAACCCAAGGCATCAATCGCCCCGTGACCGACTTTGAACGGGGTCAGGATCACCGGACCGCCGCGTCCCTCGACGGTGATGTCGCCCTTGATCGTGTGCATGTCCAAAATCGGCGGGTAGGGGCTGTCGTCCGGTTGAATGAACGCATAACCAAAGCGCGAGAAGAGATCGTTTTGCGTATCGCCATCGGCCCAGACCCTAAGCCGTTTGCGCATGTTGAACACGATCATACGCAGATCATCAATGCCGTGCACATGATCGGCATGGCCATGGGTATAGACCACGGCATCAAGGCGCCCGACCCCGGCATTTAAAAGTTGGTCGCGCAGGTCGGGACCGGTGTCGATGAGCACCGATGTCGTGCCCTCGGGCCCGTCGCGTTCGATCAGTAAGGCGCAGCGCCGCCGGCGGTTTTTAGGGTTCTCGGGATCACACTCGCCCCAATGCCCGCCCAGACGCGGCACCCCCCCCGACGAGCCGCAGCCTAATATGGTAAACCGTAACTCTGCCATCAATCACGCCCCTCATATGCAGCCGCCTTGGCAAACAGCCGGTCGAAATTGGCCTGCGTTGCGGCGGCAAAATCGGCGTAATCCATGCCGAAGACCTCGGCGCCTTTTTGTGCGGTCAGAGCGACATAGGAGGGTTCGTTGCGGCGCCCGCGGTGGGGCGGCGGCGCAAGGTAGGGCGCATCGGTTTCGACCAATATCCGGTCAATCGGCGCGGATGCGAAAATATCGCGGACCTCTTGGCTTTTGGGGAATGTCGCGATGCCGGACATCGAGAGGTAAAAGCCCAGATCAAGCGCCGCTTTCGCCAGTTCGGGGCTGGAGGAAAAGCAATGCATGACGCAAGAATAGGGCGCGGCTTCATAGGCTTCGCGCAAAATGCGCGCCATATCATCGTCGGCACTGCGCGCGTGAATAATCAAGGGCAATCCGGTGATCTGCGCGGCCTCGATATGGATGCGCAGGCTTTGCTTTTGGATATCGGCGCTTTCGGCGGTGTAATGGTAATCCAAACCGGTTTCGCCGATGCCGACGAATTTCGGGTGCTCGGCCAGCGCCACCAGCTCCGCAACGCTGACCAAGGGCACCTCGGCGGCGCTCATCGGATGGGTGCCGGCGGCAAAAAATACCTCTGGATAGGTTTCGGCGATCTCTTGCACTTGCCGCAGATTGTCCAGCTTGGTGCAGATCGTCACCATTCGGGTCACACCGGCCGCGCGGGCGCGGGCGATGAGCGCATCGCGTTCGCCGTCGAAATCGGAGAAATCAAGGTGGCAATGGCTGTCGGTGATGGCAATGGCAGTGGTCATGAATGTCTTTCGCGCGCGGGAGCGGCATGGTCAGGTTGCGGCGCAGAGCGGCCGGATCGGGCCGGAATAAATGCGCCAAGGATCAGGTGGCAGCGGTCTGCTGGATCTTGATAAACATATCTAGGATGAGCGCGGCGGGGTCAAGGTTGACCGCCCGCCCGTGCCGGACCCGTGCACCGATTTCTTCGGCGGCCTGCGCCCAATGGCGCGCGCGCTGCGGGTCTGGCGAAAGCCGCAGTAGCATCGTGGCCTCGCCGCTGGATCCCTCGACGGAGGGTGGTGCGCCCAATGCGCCGGTGCGCGCCAAACGCGCCATGATCAGATCCACCTGCCAAAGCATCAGATCCAGTCGCGGCACTGCGGTCCGGGCGGAAACGCCATCGGCCAGCCGCAGCATCCGCCCGCGGTCGCCGGCGGGGAAGGTCGCAAACATTCCGACCAAATCAGCGTAAAGCGACAATCCCCCGCCTTGAGACAGGCGGATCGCCTCGCCCACCGATCCGCCCGCAAGTTCGGCCAAGGCGGCGGTGTCGCCCTCAATATCCACTCCGGCAAGGACGAGCGCCTCGGCCATGTCGGTCGGGGAGAGCGCGGTCAGTCGCAATTCGCGGCAGCGCGAGCGAATGGTCGGTAAAAGCCGCGCGGGTTGATGCGCGATCAGCAAAAGCGTCGTGCGCGCGGGCGGCTCTTCGAGCATTTTCAGCAGCGCGTTCGAGGCTTGCACGTTCATCTCGTCCACCGCATCGACGATCACCACGCGGCGCCCGCCGTCAGGCGCAGAGAGTTGCAAGAAATGCCCCAAAGCGCGCACGTCATCCACGGTGATTTGATCACGCATCTTGCCGGTTTGCGGGTGCGGCGATCGGGTGATGTGAAACAGACCCGGTTCGGATTTCGCTGTGATGCGGCGCGCCACGGGATGATCGGGATCAATCGTGAGCGTATCGGGCGGGGTAGGGGCATCGCCAAATAGAGAAGGGCCGCCATCGGTAGGCGGGGTGGCCAGCAAAAAACGCGCCAATTGCCATGCCAGCGTGGCTTTGCCAGTGCCGCGCGGGCCAGTGATCAACCAGGCGTGGTGCAAACGGCCCGCGTTATATGCGTCCAGAAACTCGGCTTCGGCGCGGCTTTGCCCAATCAGGCGCGCCGTTTCGCGCGGGTGCGGAGCACCGTCGAGCCGGTCCGGCTCTGGAGGTGTGTCTTCGCTCATGAGGCCTTTACCCCGGTCAGATGTGCCAAGGCGATGGCGCGCACGTCTTGCGCTACAGCATCGATGCTGCGCGCGCCGTTTATTGTGGTGAAACGGTCCGCGTATTCATCGGCCAAGGCCAAAAACCCGGCCCGCATCTTTACTTGGAGCGCCTCGCCAAACTCCTCGAACCGCTCTTCGCTGCCGCCGCGCCCCAAGGCCCGGCTCAGCCCCTTGGCGGGGTCCATGTCGATCAGGATCGTCAGATCCGGTTCGCGCCCGATCATCAACCGGTGCAATTCATCCACCAAAGCGCGCAGGTCGCCGCGCGACAGCCCTTGATACATCCGTGTGCTATCGGCGAACCGGTCGCAGATCACCACTTTCCCTTCGGCGAGCGCAGGCAGGATGGTGCGTTCCAAATGGTCGCGGCGCGCGGCGGTGAACAGCAATATCTCGCTATGGGCAGACCAGCGGTCGGGATCGCCTTCGAGCACCAATTTGCGAATGTCCTCGGCCCCCGGGGATCCGCCCGGCTCTCGGGTCAAAACCACCTCATGACCTTCGCTGCGCAGGGTTTCGGCCAGCATTCGCGCCTGCGTGGACTTGCCCGATCCGTCGATCCCCTCAAAGGAAATAAACCGGCCGGTCGTCGCCGCCGTTTGTATGTCGCTCAAGAGGCGGCCTCCGCAGGGGCCGCAGCGGGTGCCGGCGCCGGGGCAGGGCCGTCATTCAACCGGCTCAGGACATGCTGTGCCGCAGTTTTGAGCCGCTCGGCGAACCCGCCCTTGGCGACATCGGCATCTGCGACCAGAGGGATGCGGATTTCCGGCAATGTGTCACGGGTGACGATCAATTCGCCCAAGGGGGTGCCTTGTTTGATCGGGGCAACGACGGGGCTTTGGAACACCACTTCACCCTGTAGCGCGCCTGCGGCCAACACCGGCATCAAGGCGCGGACATCGGTTGCGGGGGTCAATCCGACATCGCCGGCGGCCCCCATAAACACATCAGCGCGCGCGATCACCGTGCCAGATGCGATGATGTCGCGCTCTGAAAACTGGCGAAAGGCCCAATTGACAATGGCTTCGGCCTCTTCGGCGCGGGCGCGCTCGGAGCTAAGCCCCGATACCACGAAAATCACTCGCCGGTCACCTTGTTTTGCTGAGCCGACCAAACCATATCCGGCCTCGCTGGTGTGGCCGGTTTTGAGGCCATCCGCCCCGATCCCAAGCGCCAAAAGCGGGTTGCGGTTGCGCACATTTTGTGGCGCGCGCCCGTCGAATTCAAACCGTGTTTCGGCAAACAGCGGATAGAATTGCGGGAAATCAGTGATCAGGTGATTGGCCAGCAACGCCAGATCGCGCATCGACATGCGGTGCCCGGCGGCGGGCCAACCGTTGGAATTGACAAAGGTCGAATTGGTCATGCCGAGCGCCGTGGCGCGTTTGGTCATGGCGCGGGCAAACCCGGCCTCGGTGCCATCCGGCGATAGCGCTTCGGCAATCACGGCGCAGGCGTCATTGCCCGACAAAACGATAATGCCGCGCAACAGATCTTCGACCGTCACGCGATCGGTGGTGTCCAAAAACATCGTTGAACCGCCATAGCTCATCGCATGTTCCGACACCGGCAAACGTTCGGTCAAATCCAAACGCCCGTCGCGGATCGCCTCAAAGGCCATCAAAAGGGTCATCAGTTTGGACATCGACGCCGGCGGCAAAGGTTCATCTGCGTTTTTCGCCAGCAAGACTGTGCCCGTGGTCTGATCGAGAATAAAGGCCGAACTGGCGCGGGTTTCAAACCCGCTTGCCGGTAGCGCCAGAAGCAGCAGCGCCGCAAGGCCCGCAATCTGGAGGCGGATCATGGACAGGGTGGGGCGAAACGAAAGGCGGTGCATGGTGGTTGGTGCTCTTTGGTCAATGGATCAGCAGGGGAGGCGGCCCTATTGGCCAGACCCTGTGCCAAAAGTGCAATCTTCTGCGCCCCGCTGCAAGAGGGCAAACCGCCATGACGTGCGGCGCGCGGAACCCTGCCGCCGCGCGCCTGTCTTTGCCATAAGCAGATCAGGATCGCAGAGGCAGAGAGCCACGAAGAGGGATCAGTTGGTCACCGCATAGGCATCGGCAAACCCGTTGGCTTTAATCTTCTTGAGCAAGGCGGCGCGCTCTCCCTTGGAGGTTGCAGGCCCGACCAGCACGCGCCAGAATGTCTTGCCGGATGTGCTTTGCTTTTTCACCGTGGGGACCATGCCGGCTTGGCGCATGGCGGTGGCGGTGTTTTTGGCATTCTGCTCGACCGAGAAAATCCCGATCTGTAAATAGGGTTTGGCAAGCGCCGATCCGGCGGTTTTGGTCACGGGTTTCGGCGCCGGTGCGGCCGCAGGTTTTACGGGCGGTTTGATCGCGCCACTGGACGTGACGGCAGGCGTCGCTTCGGCCTTGGCAATTGCCGCGCCTGCGCTGGCGGTCACGGGGTCCAGAGTGCTTGCCTCGACGGTGGCAGGATCGTTGAGCGGTTCGGCCTCTGTGGTTTCGGGCGTGCTTGGGACTTCCTCGCGGCGCAATGCGGTGACGTTCAATTGGTTCGGCGCCCCGGCCAACATGCCCAAGGCGGCAGCCGCATCAGACGAGACCTGCAGACGTGGCCCGGGGTTTGCACGTTCGCGGCGGAACAAGGCCCCGATGACGAATTTGCCATTGGCGGTGTTGCGGATGATCACCCGTTCGGGGTCTTTGACATCGGGGTGCGCGACCCAAACGCCGCCCAGCGACGGACGCCCGTCCCAAAGCCCGGCTTCGGTGACCTGGAAGACATCGGGCGCCTCGATATCACGCTCGATCAGCTTTACCGACTTTGAGGGGGCGTTTGCCTGCCCTGCCTCGCCCGTGCCGGAAGCGGGATTTTTCAACGAAAACTGGCCATTTTCGTCACAGGCCGAGAGCAACATCATGCTGCCAGCCAATATAGATATGCCTGTCAATCGCCGCGCACGCGACATGGATTTTCTTTGCGATTTCATAGGTCTGCCCCTCGCCTACCACTTTTCCGCGCGGTTCGGATCATGTCCTTGGCGCGCCTGCCTGCTCTTGCGCCATTGATTTTGCGGCGCGTTATTTTTGTTCGGTGATGCCTATGCAACACCGCTGTCGCGCGCAGTTTAGCGGTTTGAAAGGCACATGAAAAGTCCGCGCCGCAGCCTCGGCGGATTTTGCCGTAAAACCGTTGATACGCGGCAATCGCGCCACAGGCGCGGCAGAGGTTGCTGTTTGAAGGTCGGTGCAATTTCATCTTTACCCGCCCCGCGTTCCTTAGTAGCAAAGCCCCCATCGGAGAGGTGGCAGAGTGGTCGAATGCGGCGGTCTTGAAAACCGTTGAGCGTGTGAGCGTTCCCAGGGTTCGAATCCCTGTCTCTCCGCCATATGGTATTGAAATTGTTGAAAAACTTCCCATTGGGGGTTTCTATTGCCGATCTGGTGACGGATTTCACACGATGGTTTCAGGGTGCCCATAATGTTCTATGTGTTAGCCGTGCGGAAAAATTGCTTTACTCGTTAGCCTTAGGGACTTCGGGTGCCGGCGGATATGGGCCGTTGTTTTGGTTTGGTGCATGAGGTTTGATGAGAAGCGGACGATGCCCTCCTAGAACATCAATAAGTGCCTTGCGAACAAGCTTTTGCTCCCAATCGTCGTCATTCCAGCCCTGAGGAATGTAGTTACCTTCAAGAATATCAAGTTGTTCGACCTTGAACTTCAAGACCTTTGAGATTTCGTGAATCAACTTAGTAAGCAAGGTCTCTCTAGCCTTGCTGAATATAGTTTCGTCGTCTTTGCTTGCGTCGGGGGGCAGTCGTTTGCCAAGGTTTTTCAGATAGTTTTTCCATGCTGCTATGACATTTGCGTCTTTGGCAAATTCAATTTCGATCAAGTTTAGAGCGCCAACGTGATCGAAATGAATCGGCATCTTTCTTGTCCGCATCAGAGTCCGAAAAATATCCATCCGACGCGCGCGGACTTCTTTCCTATCATCAGACATTCTTGTAATCCAAACTGCGACGGCTGGACCGATAATTGCCGCACCAGCCGTCGCGACGCCTAAGATGGTTACTCCGTCAATCATGCCATACCCCGCACTTTTTTAAAGATCGCGTTCACTGGCCCCATAGGGGTTTGAACTGGGACGGGTTGACCATCTGCGAATCCAGCGCGAAGTTTTGCCGAAATTGTCTTAGAAAATTCATCCGTAAGCGTTTGACCCGTTACGAGCGTTGCCCCTGCCGGAACTGTCAAAGTTACTTCTATTTCAAATTCGCCACCGTCTCCGACAGTGTACCTTCCATCATATACGCCGCCCGTGGCGTCTGCGCCTGTTACGATACCGTCATTAATTATTAATACGGCGTGGCCGAAGCCGGAAACCCCTGTGTAGTAAAGGGCGTAGAATCCTTGCATATCGTTTTCCTTAACTCGAAACACTCAATATATTGTGAGAACAAACCAAGAAACAATCAAGGACTTGTGATCAGGGGCAATGAAAAAGGCCGCCCCCGAAGGGACGGCGGTGTGCTTCCAAATTGGCCCTTCAGAAGATCGTTAGAAACAGGCTTGGGGGATGCCCGCAATCAAGCGGTCAGCCTCGGCGTGAACGCCCGCAGCAACAGCCGTTTGGCGCAGACACACCACCTGACAGGCCGGAAAGCCCCTCATTGGGTCGGAAATCGCGGGCTCCTGAAAGCCAAACGCCGTCTAGCTTGGCTTGCGCTTGCGGTGCCACAAGCGGTGCTGCAGGCCCGCCATGGGCCATGGGCCATGGGCCATGGGCTATGGGCGCTGGATTGGGGCTTTGCCCTCTGGTGACGATAATGTTTGGACAGGCGCCCTGTCGGCGACGCGTTCGGCGCGATGGGCGGCGCAGTTGGCAGGTGGCTCCCCATGATCCCAGGTGATGCGGTGGTCAGCGCGATCGGGAACTACTTCCTTGAGGTCGTGGCCGACGGCCTCTCGGCGGGCACTACTTCATCGCTTGATGGGCGCGCGCTTTGGAAATGCGTTCGAAAGCGCCTTAGTGGCGGGGGCCATGATGTCTTCTGCTCGCATCATGTTTTTGGGTTCGGTATGATCCGACAAACGTGCGGGACGGTGTGCTGCCCGGAACTAAAAAAGTTGGGGTGCTCAGAGTCTGGGAGATACGAATGGCCCTCGGAGCGCCGCGACAAACAAGTCTGGCATGCCCGACATCAACGATGTCACAATCCGCAGGGGCGGCATTCTGACGATGACGGATAATTCGCTCGCTATTGCACTAGGTGGGATCAGCTTGTCCAGAGATGCAGTTTCCGAGATTGCCGCAGGAAATTACAATACACTTGCGCACGAACTTCGACACATTACGCAACAGAGTATTGCCCAGTGGGGCTATTTGGAGTTCGCCATGGTTTGGCTCAATTCCGACGGAAAAGTGCACGATCAAGACGTTCCAGGTAACGGTGGGGAGGCATACCTCTAATCACATCACCGAGACAATTGTCGTTCGCATGTGCAACTACGCGGTTGAGTTAGGCAGTTAAACGCGGGAACCGGGTCAACTTTAAACACTCATTGACACCGCCGGGTGGGAGCATCGACCGCATCGGTTCACTCCGTACTTTCCTAACGGCCTCGAATTGTTCCGAACATCTCAAGTGGTCGCATCAACCTCAAATGTTACCCCATACCATCAAAACAACCTAGCCGTGCTCTAGCGGCTTTGATATCCATGATATGGATATATTGAGCCTGAAAATGCGCCAATTTGTACGGCGCTCTTCATATTTTACGTCGTCAGCCTGAATTTTGTTTGATTCTTCGCGCTGCAAGCACCTAGCTTAAAGCAAGAAATCGCACTCAATCAAAAATGTGATCTAACGCGTTCATCATGTGGATGGCGCGAACCCTATCCACTTGTTGGATAGGTGGTCGTTGATGGAAACCAAACTAGGGACATAAAAATGAAAATCCGTTCAATGTTACTTCAAAGCGCCGCAGTGGCTGGCGCCCTCGGTGTCAGCTTCACGCTTGGGGCTACGGCAGCGAATGCGCAATCCTCCGTGCAGATCCCTGACGGCACCAGCGTTACGATCCCCTCGAACGCCACATGCGACATGGACGCCGATGCGGCGGGTGTGTCTGACGATACGATCAAATTGGGTGCGTTTACGCCCTTGACTGGTCCGGTCGCAGGGCCCGGGATTGGCGCAGTCGAGGGTCAAGAATATGTTTTCGACAAAGTGAACGCCGCCGGTGGCGTGAATGGCCGCAAGATTAAGTTTTCGGCGCTGGACGACCAATACAGCGCGGCCTACGCACAGCAACAGGTCCGGCGTCTTGTCGAACGGGAGAAAATTTTCGCGATCTCCGGCGGGATCGGCACGCCCAATTTTGTTGCGGTCCTGCCCTACATCGAAAAAAATCAGATTCCGGCGATCGGGATGTATGCGCCGGCGGCCGACAAGGTCGGCACAATGAAAAACCCGCACGTCTATATGATCTGGCCGAACTTCGTCTCCGAATTCAACGTGATTGCGGATTACGTGGCCCGCACGGATTCTGATGCCAGTATAGCGCTGCTCATGCAGTCCGGCGACATTGGCAACGATGCCTTAAAAGGGATGGAGACGGCTCTCGAACGGCACGGGAGGAAGATCGACAATGTGCTGCGTACCGAAGCCACCACAACCGACTACCTGCCCATCGCTCAAGAGTTGAAAGAGATCGGCGCGGATTGGGTCTTTATGGTCGTCCAGCCCACTGGCATCGGCCAGGCAATCGGCTCTATGGCGAAGATCGGTTATAACCCAAAGGTCGCCACCCAGTCCGACGCGACAGACGAGACCTTTATCAGTGCGTTTCCCGAGGAAGCAGAGGGGATATCAACTCCCACCAAGGTCGCGGCCTTGACAAGCGATGACCCCAAAGTGCGCGCTTTCGTCGAGGACTTCACGGCGGTGACCGGCAAAGCACCGTCGATGTGGAATACTGTAGGCTTTGCGCAAGCCATGGTGACAATCGAAGCACTGCAAGGCGCTCCGGCGCTTACGCATGACTGTCTGGAGTTGGCGCTGCAACATATGCAAGGCTTCGAAACCGGAGTTCTTCCGCCCGTAACCTTCAGTCCGGACAATCGGCAAGGCACCAATGCCGTCGGGATTGCGCGTATCGACGACGGCGTGGTTATTCAGGTTTCAGCCCCCGTACCTGTCCAATGACTGACGTTAACTCAGGCTTGGGATGGGATAAATTATGACCTTGGATACAGCGCTTCAATTGACCATCGGGGGTCTCGTCAGCGGATCTCTTTATGGTCTCGTGTTGATCGGCATACTCCTGATCTATCGGGTGTCTCGTGTGGTAAACTTTGCCCACGGGCAGATCGGCATGGTGGCGGCCATGTGCGCCTTCTTTCTGGTTCCCCACTTCGGTTTGCCGATTGCAGTGGCGTTAGGGCTGGGCCTGGCCGTCGCCGCGTTGGTCAGCTATCTCGTCGACATCCTTGTCATCAGTCGAGTGACCAAGATCGGGTCCGGTTTTGATCTTATCGCCACTTTGGGCGTGATGATGTTCCTGACCGCGATCGTCGAGCTGGTGGCGAGCCCGAAGAGTTTCAAATTCTTCAGTTTGGGTGCCCAGATCGAGTTCACCTTCCTTGGCGTCTACTTCAACGCCAACGACCTCACCGTCATCTTGACGTTGGCCGTCGTTCTGGGCCTGCTTGCCCTTGTCCTGAATAAGACAGGTCTGGGGTTGAGTATCCGTGCCGTCGCCATCAGCCCCGAGATCGCCCGCACGACAGGCGTCAACGTTCAGGCTGTGCGTGCGCTGGTGTGGGCGGCGGGTGGCGCCATCGCGGGTGTCGCGGCCATCCTCATCGCCAGCAAGGTCACTCTCAATGCCTTTTACATGACACCGTTCCTGGTGAAGGCATTCGTTGCCGGAATAGTCGGCGGACTGGACCGCTTTGTGCGGCCAATGGCGATCGCTGTGGGGCTCGGCCTCTTGGAAAGTTGGGTCGTTTACTGGCTTGGCGCAGACGCGCGCATTCCGGCGGTATTCCTTCTCATCATCGTCGTGCTTGGCGTCTTGCCGAGCAAGTACCTACAAGATTTGGAGCAGAGGCCCTAAAATGTTTAATATGCAATCGGTTGCGCGCTCGGACGGCAGAGGCGGACCAGAAAATCTACGGCACATGGCATGGGTAACGGGCGGCTGCCTTCTGGTGTTCGCCCTGCCGTTCATCCTAGAGACCTACTGGCTCTACCTTGTTGGCGTTACCGCTGTTTACGCCATCGCCGGCCTGGGTCTTGTCATTCTCTTTGGCTTCACCGGACAATTGTCGCTGGCGCACGCCTCGTTCTTCGGCATTGGCGCTTATGTGTCCGCGATCGGCGGCGTCCATTACGGCTTACCGGGTATTGTGACCCTGCCGATCGCATTTGCCATCTGCCTTGGGGCCGGCGCATTTGTCGGCATTTTCGCACTGCGTATTTCGGGGCTTCGCTTCGCCTTGATCACGCTTTCGTTCGGAGAACTGTTCTACTGGGCCAGCGTGCGGTGGTCCGATGTTACCGGTGGCGAGCAGGGTCTTTATGCCGAACCCTTGTCGGTCATGGGCATTGATTTTGGCGACCCCATAAACGCCTATTTTCTGTTTGCCGCGCTTGGCCTCCTCGCTACGGCGCTTTGCTTCAGGCTGCGCGATTCCAGCTTTGGCCGCGCAATGGCGGCGACGCGCGATTCAGAGCTGGCAGCAAGATCCAGCGGTGTCTCGGTGGCGCGTACAAGATACATCGCCTTCGTTATCGGTGCTCTGTTTAGCGGGGTCGCGGGGTGGCTGTTTTCCGGACATGTTGGTGCAATCTCTCCCAATTTCTTTGATATGTTCGCCTCGTTGAACATGCTGGTCGCGGTGATCATTGGTGGCGTGAAAACGCCGCTGGGGGCTTGGGTGGGGGCCGCCTATCTGGTCTTCGTTCCCGAACTATTCGGCATGGCCGGCGTCTCGAACCTTTATCCCATTTTGAGCGGTGCTCTGTTGGTGCTGATCGTTCTGGTTTTGCCTGTCGGCATTGTTCCAGCATTACAACAGGCCTTGCGACATCTGGGGACATCACGAGGGGATAAGCAATGAAGACGCTCGAGATGCCTCTCAAAGGCGATGTGACACTGAACCTCGAAAACCTGTCGGTTTCTTTCGGCGGCCTCATGGCGCTCAACGACGTCACGATGTCTTTGAAGCCCAATGTCTGGAACGGGCTGATCGGACCAAATGGTGCGGGCAAGACGACCCTTCTCAATGTCCTCTCCGGCTTCCTTGTGCCGACTGGCGGCAGCATCCATCTGGGCGACGAAAATATGACAGGTCAGTCCACTCAAAATTGGGTGGAGCGGGGCATATTACGCGGCTTTCAAATGCCGCGTCTGCTGGAGGGCGAAACAGTTTTCGTCAATATCATGCTGGGCCGTCACCGTTTCCTGTCCTCGGGCCTGGGTGCGCAAATCCTGAGACTGCCGCAGTATATGGCAGATGAAAAAAGAGACCGCGACGCCTGCATGGAAATCGCCGAGCGGTTGCTGCTGGGCGACGTTTTGGAAGAACCGATCTCCAACTTGACGTTCGGGACCCGCCGGCTGGTGGAGATCGCCCGACTGCTTGCTGCGGAGCCGAAGATCGCGCTCTTTGATGAGCCGGCGGCAGGCATGGACCCGGACCTGCGCCACGAACTCGTGTCAATCCTGGCTGAGATCCAATCCGCAGGCAAGATCACGGCCGTGCTGGTGGAGCACGACGTGGATCTTGTCAGGCGGCTCTGCCCAGTCAGCCACGTCCTAGATGCGGGCCGCCTGATTGCCCACGGAGCAACCGATGAGGTCCTCGGCCTTCAGCAGGTTCAGCAAGCTTATTTCGGAGTTGATCATGATTGAACTTGAAAATGTAGAGGCGTGGTACGGCGCGTCCCAAGCGTTGTTTGGCGTCACCTTCAGGGTGAATCCGGGCGAGTTGGTGGCGCTGGTCGGGGTGAATGGTGCCGGAAAGACGACCATCGTGCGGGTGATCAGCGGCTTGGTTCGATCCAGCGGTCAAATTCGCCTCGATGGGCGCGACATCACTGCGACGCCGGCCTATCAGCGTTTTCGTCAAGGCGACATTGCGGTGGTCCTTGAGGGACGAGGTATGTTGCCCGAGCTGACCGTCATCGAGAACATCATCCTTGGCCTTGATGGACGCCATAAGGATCGGCTCGATGAAGTGCTGGAGCTCTTCCCGGTCTTGCGCGCGCGCCACAGCGAGCGCGTGTCGAACCTTTCTGGAGGGGAACAGCAAATGGTCGCGCTGGCGCGTGCCATCGTGCGTCGGCCGCGCCTGTTGATTCTCGACGAACCCTCGCTCGGATTGGCGCCTCTGGTGGTCAACGAGGTTTACGCGACGCTGGAGAAATTGCGCGCGCAATTCGACATGACCATCCTGCTGATCGAGCAGAACATCGCCATGTCACGAAAGGTCGCCGACAGGCTTTATCTTGTGCGCTCAGGCCGGATCGCAAGCGAAATCGACGCGACGGACGTCAATGCGCTGGAATCACTATCACAAAGTGCTCTGGGAGTTGATGGCAATCACTAGGCTCAAAATGCGAGCACGTTGATTTTGGATCAAAACGACTTGGCGCCCGAATGGCGCCCTATCACGCGGAAAGGCGCGGCAGGTTTTTGTACTGGGTGGATGCACCCCGAACACGTCCCGCAGGGGCGATTACGATCGACACTCTAATAAAATCGACACTCTAATAAAACTGAGAAGGGAAATGAAATGAAACATGAAGAACTGGGCTTTTCCGGGCTTGTCGAAGTTGGCGAGAGCATGGCGAGCGGCGCGCTTTCGCCGGTCGAACTGACGGAAGCGATGCTGGCGCGGATTGAACAAGTCGACCCGACAATCAAAAGCTACGCACGGGTCATGACCGATCAGGCGATGGAAGATGCCAAGCGCGCCGAGACCGAACTGAAGGCCGGCAAGCGCCGCGGCCCGCTGCACGGCGTGCCGGTTGCCGTCAAGGATCTTTGCGATACCAAAGGCGTCGTCACGGCGTTCGGCGTTGCGGGCTTTCAGGATCGCATCCCCGAACGCGATGCCACCGTGGTCAGCAAGCTGCGCGATGCGGGCGCGGTGATACTGGGCAAATTGGAGATGACCGAAGCTGCGCTGATCACCTATGACCCCGGTATCGCGCCGCCAATTGATCCCTGGAGAGAGGATACTTGGTGCGGCTGCTCGTCCAGCGGTTCGGGCGTTGCGACCGCCGCCGGCCTGTGTTTTGGCTCTTTGGGAAGCGATACCGGCGGCTCGATCCGGTTCCCCGCCTATTGCAACGGCGTTGTCGGGCTTAAGCCGACATGGGGACGCGTCAGCCGCTACGGCGTTGTCCCGCTCGCTGAAACCTTGGATCATGTCGGACCCCTGACCCGCAAGGTCGAGGATGCGGCGGCAATGCTGGGGGCCATTGCAGGTAGGGACGAGAATGATCCGACCAGCCTCTCGGACACGGTTCCGGACTACCTGAGCGGTCTGGGGCAAGGCGTGAAGGGCATCCGCATTGGCTACGATGAGCAGTACTGCACCAATGGGGTGGAACCGTCGGTGCAAGCCGCAACACAGCGCATGATAGACATTTTGAAGGAGCGCGGCGCAGAGATCGTTCCCGTCACCATGCCCGCCACCGAGGACGCAATTCAGGCTTGGGGGGCAATCATCAACGCCGAGGCTCTGCTGGCGCACACCGACATGTACGCCGCGCGCCCCTCGGCCTATAGTGAAGCCTTGAAGGAGTTCCTCGAGACCGCGAAAACGGTGACCACGCTCGATCTTGCCAAGGCGACCATCACGCGCCGTGAATTCTGTGGCCAGATCGCCGCACTCTTCCAAAGCGTGGATCTGTTTGTCGCCCCGGTCATGGCCACCGCCGCGCCTTCGCTCAAGGACTTTAACGAGCTTTGCGAACAGCCGACCGGCCTGACTGAACTGGCATTCTTCAGCAGCATGCAAAATCTGACCGGCAGCCCAACGATCACACTGCCCGGCGGGCTTGATGCGAACGGTCGGCCGGTTGGCTGCCAACTCGTCGGACGGCACGTCGAAGAGGGCTTGTTGCTACGCGCGGGCAAGGCTTATCAAGACGACTTCACCTGGCCCAACCGCCCGCCGCTGGCGATGTGAGGCCGCTATCTGCGCCACGACGCGTGGCATGCTGAAGTTCCAGAAGAAGGACATCATGCCACGTTCCCCCTGAACAACACCTTCAGGATATTATGACGGCCCGATACTGACGATGGTGTCGGGTCGTTTGCACTCAAACTCGCGTTATACCGAAAAGGGCGGCCATTCCCGTTCGAACACCTTTTCGGCGATCAACGGTCGGCGCAGCAGGTCATCTTGTTTATGGGGGAGGCAGGCAGCTCCTCATAGCAGGAACCGAAGTGGGAGAGTTTCACGGGGCATCATACCAAGTCGAGCGGGCCGTGGCGAGAAAGCTGCGAAGGTTCAATGCAAGATTAATCCCATGGATCTTTCTTAGGGGGTCGCTGCACTGAGGCGCAGCGAGCGTCTTGGCCTTTCGGTGTGACCAGGATAAAAGTCGATATACTCCCCCCTCAGCCGCGCAGCCGTTGGACGGCCCCGCCTCCACCGGGATCCCCACCAGCTAAGTGGACGCAAACCAAGTTGGGTTCTCAAATATCGGTTCTGACGTTGGATCGATGAGGTCGGATGGGCAGAGCACAGTTTCCTTTTCAGAGATATAACATCTACAATATGGATAATTCATACCAATGACGCAGGCGCCAAAACTTCGGATAGTGGAGTGTGTATTCTTGATTTGGTGCGATATACTCGATATCAGAAGGAAGCAGGGCTGTTGGTGTAACTAGTACAGAATTTGAGGTATCCATTATATGGAAATTCAAGCCGGAGAAAAATCCACTTCTGGAGGCGCTCAGAGCATTGACCGGGCGCTTGGCCTTCTGTCATTGGTGGCGAGTGGCGACGGTCGTGGTGTGCCGATAACATTCCTCACCGATGCGTCCGGGTTGAGCCGCCCAACCGTGCGCCGGATGATGATTGCCCTGATCAGGGCAGGTTTTGTCGAACAAGATGCGCAGACGCGCGCTTACCACCTCGGTCCCGAGAGTTACATTGTCGGGCAGATGGCGGTGCGGCGGTTCGATCTGCTCGGCCTGGCGATGGGCAATCTGCTCGCGCTCTCCGCCGAGAGCGGTGATTCAAGCTTTCTCTCGGTTCGGCGCGGCTCCTACGCGGTTTGTCTGCACCGCGAGGAGGGGTCCTATCCGATCCGAACGCAGGCATTGCAAGCCGGCGATCGTCATCCTCTCGGAGTTGGAGCAGGGTCCATGGCGATCCTTGCTGCACTGCCCGAAGCCGAGCGTCGTATCGTGCGCGATGACGTGGCGCAGGAAATACGCCGACACTATGCAGGCTATACTGTTGGCGTGATCGACAAAAGCGTCGCCATTGCCGAGGCGCAAGGCTGGGCCTTGAATCCGGGGCAGCTTATGGCGAATTCCTGGGGGATCGGTGTCGCGCTTCGGGCGCCCACGGGCGATGTCATCGGGGCGGTTTCCATCGCCGCGCTCGATAGCCGGATGCAACCCGACCGTCAGCCCATGCTGGCAGAACTTCTAACACGCGAGGCGCGCGCAATCGAACGCAAGCTGGAAAGAAGACTGGCTTACTAGCGTCGCCGCAATACGCAGCAAGAGCTCATGATTGAACAAGTTGAGTGGCAAGATGGCACATCCCTGCATCACAGGCAGGGCGCAGAGCAAGTTCCGCACGGCATCCGACCAAGGCGTGAAGCAACGGGTCGCCGAGGGCACTGATGTCTCGCGAGGAACAGAAGCACGCGCTACGCCAGCTGGGTAAGGTCCTTTTGCAAGATTTCGGACTGTGCGAAGTGTCAGGCTCGATCTTCGTGCTTCGGCGTGAGGAACATCACCCCGAGGAGTACGCCGATACATGCGGTATTGATCGGACGGGTAACGGCCCGGTCGGCGGCAGGATCATCGCCCGACGCAACAGCCGCGTGGCGCATGGTTTCCCCGTCCGCGACCGAATTTCACCCAAGACGCCGCGTTGCGGGCTGGGTTCCGCAGCCTCTGCACGCGATAAAACATGCGCGACACGTCTAGGTGGGGTTGCCCGTCTGGCGCTGCAAAGATCGTTGCGAGGGCGTCATGGGGCGCCGGCAATGGCAAACCCCGCCCGAAGCGACATCTGGCAGAGTGTTAGGGACGCGCGTCCAATCGGTCCTGCTGCCGTATGCCGCGTGCGAAGGCTTCGAACACATCTTCGGGCGTCATGAAAATTTTGGCCCGTTCGAAATGCGCTGCGACCTCGGCAGAGATCTCGGCTATGGTTTTGGCCTCTGGGCTGCGCTGCGCCCAGGCCCGTCCCGGATGAATCGTATCCCATGGGCTTTTGTTGTTGGCGCGCGTCGTCGAGGCGTCGCCATGTTTTCCAAGGCCAAAAAGGATACGGCTTTCATTGTTCCAGATGGGTTCGAAAAGCCGAATGAGGTGGATTTCGGCCGATGCTTGATACCCGCTTTGCACCGCAAGCGCGCGGCATTCGAAATCCGCCAATTCAATGCCGGCAACCTTGTCGATGTTTTTGCGGTGTTCGGCCAATCTATCGGTTAGTTTTGTCAATTGTTCGGTGACCGATTTCGCATGTGCGGGTGGATCGGCCTTGCCCACATAGATCGGGGTTTCTGTGCCTGAAATCGGTGCGTAAATGTCGGCATCGCCGGTGTAGTAGATGGCATAAACGCCCGACCCGTAGGACTTGGACACATTTGCGAGCGGCCGCCGGTCCTGCGCAATAAGTGCCAGGGCGACGAAATGCCCGATCAGGCGCGGCTCCGTTGGGTCAAAAAACGCTTCCGGTAACGCCACGGGATCGAGATCGCGGGTCAGTCGATCGAGAGCCTCTTGCATCTCCGCAATGGCCCCCAAAACCGATTTTCGGGAGGGCCCCGTCAGGGCGGTAGAGGTGGCCAGATGGGTAAGGTCGTCGATGGCGGCGCGGGTTTCCTCGACCTTGATCAATTCCGGGCGGCGCGCCATTAGCGGCTCTCGGATGCAGCAAGCTGCTTGGCGACGCTATCCCCGACGACCTGCGCAAGCTTGACAGGCACCGCATTGCCCAGTTGGCGCATGCATTCGCTCCAGGCGCCGTGAAATCTGTAACTGTCCGGGAAGGTCTGCAATCTTGCCGCTTCGCGCGTAGAGAAATACCGGACCGTCCCGTCGGCACGCCGCAACATGTTCTCGCCGCCCGGAACACCGTGAACGCCGGCCTTGAGGGTCTTGGCGGGTTCCTCAAGATAGGATCCGGTATGGCCCGGATAGGGGCGCGCGCCGTCTTGAAACTTGTGATTGAACACAGAGGCCGATTGCTTGGCCTTGCGGGGGTCTGGCAAATCGGCAATCGCATCGCGTGTTGTTGCCCATGGTTTTGAGGGCGGGCGATCGTCGGCAGAAAGTTTGCGAGACAGTTGCAAGGAGCGGCCCTCAAGCCGCCGGTCCCTTTTGGCGATCTTGTGACGGTCCCAATATGTCCCGTAGGTTTGATCCCAAACCAGCGCCTCAAGGCTGTGATCGCCGGTGTCAAATGACCAACGTGCGTCGATGTCGTCCCGAAATCCGACAAACAGGACACGTTCGCGTTTCTGTGGGACGCCGTAATTGGCCGCATTCAAAAGCCGCGTGACCACGCGATAATGTAGGCCCGGACGCTTCGAGCGGGTATGATGGCGTTCGAGACGGGCCAGATGGTCTTCCCAATGTTCGTCCGGCCGGGCGACCATCTCGGGATGTTCCATTTGATACTGGATATATTCGAAATAGTTCTGAAATGAGGCGCGCATCAAACCTTTGACATTCTCGAACACAAAGGCCTTTGGGCGGGCTTCGCGCACCGCGCGCACCGCTTGGGGAAACATGTCGCGGGCATCATCATAGGCGCGGTGGCGACCGCCCAAGCTAAAAGGTTGGCAAGGAGGGCCGCCCGATATCAAATCAAGCGTGCCGTCAAAACGGCTGAAGTTGACACGGCGGATATCGCCTTCACGGACGTGCCATGGTTGCGATGTGACGTCTTTGTCTGTGAGAATGTCATGATTGTCGCGCAGCGTATCGCAACACCATTTGTTGTGCTCGACCACAAGCTGGGGCTCAAAGCCGGATTTGGCCAGACCGATGCCCAAGCCACCAGCGCCAGCAAACAGTTCGACAGACCTGCGCTTTGATACCGATATCGTGGTTGTGTTCATCGTATGTTCCAGCCCGCCGTTTCCACGTCTTAGACCAGAATCTTCCTCCGTTCTCAAGAAAAATTGGAAAATATATGGCGTCAAAGCCCCTATGAGCGCGCAGCTACGATCCTGGGAACGTAGGTGCCTTGCATCATGCGCATTGTCTAAACTGGCCAAGGGGGCGCATAGGCCCGCGCAGAAAATGCCGCACCCTCGGTGGCGGTGCTGCGGCGCGCGCGGGTGGGTGTGGCAGCTTGGTTTTGTCCCCGATTTTACGATGTGTTGGTGGGGATGGTCTTGCGCGCGCGGGATATGGTTTTGTCTGTTTGGGCAGAGCGGGAACGCGACCGTATGGGCGCGCGTCGCCGGAGACAATCGCAGCAGGGGCGGGGAATTCGACCGGCCCGCTGGGGATTTCAATGGCGGGTGACGCTGGGTTTCGCGGGCGGGTCGTTCTGGACTTAACGCTGCAACAACCGTAAGGCGTTGCCATCCGTTTATGGGGCACCCAATGACACTCACGACCTACCCAAGCCAAAACCCGTCCCATCGCCGTGCGGATATGATCGTTCATATCATTGGCCTCGCTTTGGTTTTGAGCGCAGGGGGGGTGTTGCTGATCAAAGCATCGGCAGGATTGGACGGCAAGGGAATCGTTTCGGTGGTGGTCTATGTGCTGTGCGCGCTGATCTCCAGCTTGGCCTCTTGGGCCTATCATTTCGCGCCATGGCACGGGCGGCGTTTGCTGTTGCGGCGCATCGATCATGCGGCGATTTATCCCAGCATTTCCGGAACCTTCACGCCGTTTTTCATCTTGGCGGATACCACATGGACGTTGACGCTTCTTTGGCTGTGCTGGGGGCTGACGGGTTTGGCGATTTGGAAGAAAATCACGGATGAAAACGTCAAATCGCGCTGGTCGACGGCCTCTTACCTTGGGTTGGGGGCGATCGGGCTATGTGCCTTGCCAGACCTGACGAATGTGCCGGTCGCGACCCTTTGGTGCATCCTTGGCGGGTCTATGTGTTATGTGGTCGGCACAACATTCTACGCCCGCAAATCCATGCCGTTTCGCTATGCGATTTGGCACAGTTGGGTCCATATTGGCGCGATGTTCATGTTTGCGGGCATATGGATCGCGCTGTTTTAGCCTGCTTTGCCGAACCGCGAGGCCATGGCACTTGTCGTGATGCCCTCGCTTTGGGATGAACTCCGAACGAATAAGGTCCGCACCGTTATGCCCCGCTGTTAGCGGCACGCCGTTGCCCACGCACGGGTGCGGCGCAAACAGGCGGTCCGGCGGGTGCGGCGTTCAGTTCCAGTCGAGCGCGGTAAAATTCTCGCGGAAGGCAAACCGTTTGAGGTGGTCCTCAATCATAGCCCGTGCCGTTTGCAGGTCTTTGTCATCCTGCGCGGAGATGGTGAACATCAAGCCGACGGCATCGGCGAGCATTTGTGGCGGACCGTGGAAAACCAGCGCGGCGCTGTTTTATACTGAAATCAACGATATCGACGAGGTGCTTGGCGCGGCCCGTCGCGCCTTGGATTTGACCTCGAAGGGCATTGATGTGTCGATCCGGTATACTGGTGGGCAGGGGCATGCCGAACTCAATTGGACCTACGCCGAGGTGGAAACCGGTGGTGCCACCGTCACCACCACAGAATATTATGCAGGGCGTCCGGTTGGGCATATGATCGGCCTTTCGGGCGCATGGCAGGCCAATGAACAATGGACTTTGGGCGGATCGGCAGAGATCGCGCTCGAGAATGAGGACACGGCGGGCGTCGGCGGAATGGAGGCCTTGCCCGGATATGAGGTGGTGAATGTCTATGCCTCTTATACGCCGCGCAAGATCAGCGGCCTTGAGGTTCGGCTCGATGTGCGCAATCTATTCGATGAGCAATACTCGAGCCGCACCAGTGACGGCATTGGCTTGCCGTCGTCGATCGTGCCGGTGACCGAACCAGGGCGCACCATCGCCTTGACCACGAACCTGCGGTTCTAGATCGGCGCTGCAATGGTGTGGGTGCGTGTTGACAGGCGGTTGTTCGGCATCGCGCACCGCACCTGTGAGGCGTTCGGGGCCGGGACGGCGGTATTTGACGATAGAGGATGATGATATGACAACCCGACACGGCCTGAGTAAAATACTCTGCCTCGCACTGAGCGGGGTTGCAATGGCGGGGCTTCTTCTGACAGCGGCGCCGGTTGCGGCGCAAAACGTGCCGGTCCCACCGGAGGCACCGGCGACAGGGACCGTGCCAGAGGCGGCACAAACCGGGGCGGCGCAAGACGCACCTGCGGCTTCTTTGGTCGCGCCCTTGCCGCAGACGCCCGCCGCGCCGCAGCTCGCCCCGTCAAAATCTCTGCGGACACAGAGCGACGAATTGGCCGAGGTTAGCGCGCGGGAGAATATCGTGGCAGAACCCGCCGCTGGCGGCGCGTCCGGTCTTCAGGAGGATGAAATACAGGCAGATGCGGCGGCGCAAGACATAGTGCCCGCGCCGGACCCTGTCGCGCCGCTGCGCGGTGCGCTGTCGCGCGCGCAAGGCGCCCTTGAAACTGGCGGCCCGGCGATTTGGGCCATTGCGATGCTGTCTGTTGTGACCGTTGCCTTGATCTTGTGGAAAACATGGCGGTTGGTCCTCATGGGGGCTTGGTCGCGGCGCATCTCTGCGCAGGCGGTGGCCCAATGGGAGGCCGGCGACGCAGAGGGGGCATTGGCGCTTGTCACGCCGCGCCGTGGATTGCGCAGCCGCTTTTGCACCGCGATGATGCAAGGCGTGCGCAACCGCCCCGCCGGCGCCGCCCGCGAAGACGCCACCCGCGTTGCCCGCGAAATTCTGTCCGGTGCATCGGGCGGCCTTCGGGCATTGGATCTGATCGCCACGATCGCACCACTGCTTGGGTTGTTGGGCACGGTTTTGGGTATGATTGCGGCGTTCCAAGCCCTGCAGGAAGCCGGCAGCCGTGCCGATCCGGCGCTTTTGGCTGGCGGCATCTGGGAGGCGCTCCTGACCACGGCGGCAGGCATGGCGGTGGCGATTCCCGCCTCTGTTGCGCTGACATGGTTCGAAGCCGTGATCGACCGTGTGCGCGAGGATATGGAAAGTTTTGCCGCGCGGATATTTGTGCATGAGGCGGGGATGATCGCCTCTGGCTCAGAGGCCTCTGAGGCCGGGGGGCGCACCGCCACTAAAGGGCAGGCGGCCCTCGTCGCCCAATGACCCAAAGCGTCGAAGCGGAGTATGATTTTACTGTGCCGGGGCGCCGGCGCAAGCGCAGGCGGCCCAGCCTGACGCCAATGATCGACGTGGTGTTTTTGCTATTGGTGTTTTTCATGCTGGCATCGCGCTTTGGTATGGATGTGACGTTGCCGATGCCCTTGGCAACCGGAGGCGGCGGATATTCCGGCCCGCCACGGTTGATCGATATCCTGCCGGAGGGTGTGCGTTTGAACGGTCAGGCGGTCGCGGAAGATACTCTGGCGGCGCAGATCAAGGCGCTGACCGCATCGCAGGAGGATGTGATTATTCTGCGCGGCGGCGAGGGCACGGTGTTGCAACGTGTTGTCACTGTTGCCGAGATTTTGCGCCGCGCCGGATACGCGCGATTGGTGGTGCTTGAATGAGCCTCGATTTCCGTCCTGCGCAGCGCAAGCAACGTCCCGAATCCATCGTGCCGATGATCAACGTGGTGTTTTTGCTGCTGATTTTTTTCCTGATGACCTCGCAGATCGCGCGGCCGGACCCCTTCGAGATCGCGCCACCGGCTGCCGCCCAAGACAGCCCCGCCGACCCCGTCCCCGCGCTCTTGCTTTCTGCAGAGGGCGAGATGGCCTTTGCGGAGACGCGCGGAGCTGCTGCGATCAAAGCTTTCATCGCGGCGCAGCAGCAGGGCGGCCCAGCCCCGCAATTGCGCGCCGACAAACAAACGCCGGCCGCGACGGTGGCACGATTGCTCAAAACACTGGCCGAAGCAGGGCTGGCCTCGGTCGACTTGGTTGTAGAGGGATCATGATCCGTGTGCTGGAGATTGCCGGATTTACGGTCTTCGCGTTGCTGCTTCATCTGGCATTCGCGTTGTCCTTCTCGCGCCCTGAGGGGGAAAATTCTGCCGGGTCCGGGGGGGAGGCGGTCATCACATTGGTGGCCGCCCCGCCACAGATCGAAACCATGGTCGAGGCATGGGAGCGTCCGCCCGAAACAGCGCAAGAGATCGCGCCGCCTGAAATCGCCCGGCCGGATGCCGCCGCGCCGCCGGATCCCCCACCTGCAATGATCGAAGGCGCGCCGATCCTGCCACGTCCGGATATGATTGCGTTGCCCTCGGCTCCGGTCGTGCCGGAAGCGCCGCAAGTCGATACCCTGTCCGCGCCGCCGCCCGAGGATGTCAATGCCTCGGCGGTGACAACCTCAAAGCGTCCGGTGCAGCGGCCAAAATCGCTTGCGGTCACACCGAAGCCGAAACAGGAGCGGGCCAAACCGCTGGCCAAAAATAAACCGAACCCGAAAGCCGCCCCCGCCCCAAAGGCGCAAGGCGCATCAGCGGGGCGCGCGGCGCAAAAAGCCGCCGGTGCGGGCGGCGGCGCTCAGGCGGGGCAGGGCGGCAAGCAGTCCTCTGCCACTTTGAGTCAGGGGCAGGAAGCCCGTATGATTTCGGTTTGGGGCAGCCGGATACGCGCCCGTATTGACCGCGCCAAACGCTCCCCGCCGGGGCGGTTGCGTGGGCGGGTGGTGTTGCGCCTGACCGTGCAGTCCAGCGGTGCGCTCAGCCGCGTGTCCGTGGCGCGCTCATCTGGGCACAGTGCGCTGGATCAGGCCGCAGTCGGTGCGGTGAAGCGCGCGGGCCGCCTGCCGCGTGCCCCAAAAGGGCTGCCCAAATCCAGCTATAGTTTCACTTTGCCGGTTGTTTTTAATTGACCTCGGACACGCTTGCGCCTTGAAGTGTGGCGCTTTGCAGGGCGTTTGTCGCGCGGCATAAAACCGGCTTGTCGCGGTGCGTGACAGGCCGGACAGCGCCGTCACCTACAAACCCAACACCGCAACGCCCGAAAGTCGGGGGGCGAGGCGTCTACCCCTAAGTCGCCCGAAATGTTACATTCCGAAAATTGAATTGATCGGTGTCAAGGACCGCAGATATCCGGCGGCGCTATGGCTTCGGGCATGAGACCTTTGATCACACCAATCCTGTGCCTGATTCTGGCCATGAGCATGAGCGCCTCGGCCTATGCAGGATCGATTGTGCGCCTGTCTCATGCTCTGGCCCAAACCGGCACCACCGACATAGTGATCTGTGGGACCGACGGGCCGCAAAGCATCACCATCAATGTGCAGGGCCAGCCCGTGTCTCCCCGCGACCTGGGGTGTGACCATTGTGCGGATTGCCAGTTGATTGCTTTCGCGGTGCCGGTTGGTCGGGTCGCCTTGACCTCACCTGTCTGGCGCAGCGCGGAGGCAGCCTGCGCACCAGAGCAGCTTTATATCGCTCAAAACCTGCGCTTGGCGCATGCCCGCGCACCCCCAGTGGTGCAGCCAACAGAAACGATTCTATGATGCACGTGTCCCTCTCCACCACAGCCCTCATTGCGCGCGAACTGCGTGCCCTGCGCCGCACATGCCGCGCGCATTTATATGAGGTCTTTACCAGCCGCGCTATTTTCTGGGCGTTGATCAGTTTTGTTGCCGGTCTGGCGTTGATCACCGTCTCTGCGCAGAGCGCCACAGCCCAAACTGCGGCAAACACCCCCCCCGTTCTCGCCACCTATCTGGCCAAAGTCTCTCCCGCCGATCTGGTTGAGGGGGCAGAGGCCTATGGTCCATTGCGCGCCGATTTGCCGGTTGCGCCGCTTTTGCGCGGCGGGGAAGAGATCGGGTATGTTTTTGTCACCTCGGATTTTGTCGGCACAACCGGATATTCCGGCAAGCCCATTCATACGATGGTTGCGGTTGATCAGGACGCGCGAGTGTTGGGTGTTGATCTGGTCAAACACTCCGAACCGATTGTTTTGATTGGCATTCCCGATAGCAAAATCAAAGCAATGGTTGCAGCTTATAAGGGGCTGGATCTGGTGCAAGAGGCCGCATCTGGCGGCGCCTCGCATGAGCTTAATATTATCTCCGGTGCCACCGTCACCGTGATGGTGATCGACGACAGCATCATCCGCGCCGGGCTCAAAGTGGCGCGGGCGTTGGGATTGGGCGGGCTGCGCGCCGATGTTGCCACAGGGCCGCGTTATGAGATCAATCCCGCCGCCACCGCCCCCGCCGATTGGGCAACGATGGAAGGGGACGGCACCCTGCGCCGCCTGTCTTTGGACGTGGGGCAAATCAACGCGGCCTTTGCCGAAATGGACGACCCGCGTGCGCAAAAACGCGCGATCAAACGTCCACCGGAAACCACATTCATCGACATGCAGGTGGCTTTGGTCAGCGTGCCTTCCGTTGGTGAAAGCTTGCTCGGAGCGGCGGAAAACCAAAACCTGCAGGAGTGGATGGAACCGGGCGAACACGCGATCATGGTGGTGGGGCGCGGGCTGTATTCCTTTAAGGGATCCGGTTACGTGCGCGGCGGGATTTTTGACCGGATCGTGTTGATCCAGGACGATATTTCGGTCCGGTTCCGCGACCGGGGGCATCACCGCATGGGGTTGATCGAAGCCGCAGGCGCGCCTGAATATACCGAACGCGACCTGTTCAAAATCCCCGCCGATGTGGGATTTGATCCGGCCAAACCTTTCCGCTTGCAGCTTTTGGTGCAGCGCGAAGTGGCGGCGATTGAAAAAGTCTTCACCACCTTTGATCTGGCCTACCAACTGCCACAGGCCTACCTGACCGAAGTAGCGGCGTCTGCCGCTGCCGCGCCGCGTGCGGCGGACCAATCCGAGGTCGCGGCGCAGAACGCTTTATGGCGCCGCATCTGGCAAGAAAAACAGCTGCAAGTCATTGCGCTTGGGGCGATGCTCTTTGTGCTTACCGCTGCGTTCTTCTTCCAACAGGTCCTTACCCGCTCTGAAAAGGCCACGCGGGTGTTCCGGGTCGGGTTCTTGCTGCTGACACTGGTGTTTTTGGGGTGGTATGCCAATGCGCAATTGTCGGTGGTGAACCTGTTGGCCTTGTTTGGTGCGCTGATGTCGGGCTTTAGCTGGCAGGCATTCTTGCTTGATCCGCTGACGTTCATTTTGTGGTTCTCTGTGGCGGCGGCGCTGCTGTTCTGGGGGCGCGGTGCCTATTGCGGATGGCTCTGCCCGTTTGGTGCATTGCAAGAATTGACCAACCGTGTGGCGCGCCGCATCGGCATCCCGCAATGGACCCTGCCGTGGGGGCTGCATGAACGGCTCTGGGCGGTCAAATATATGATCTTTCTCGGACTGTTCGGCGTCTCGCTCTATTCCATCGAACAGGCCGAACACCTGGCCGAAGTGGAGCCTTTCAAAACCGCGATCATCCTCAAATTCATCCGCGCCTGGCCGTTTGTCGCCTATGCTGCGGCGTTGCTCATCGCGGGGCTTTTTGTTGAACGGTTCTATTGCCGTTACCTTTGCCCGCTTGGCGCGGCTTTGGCGATCCCGGCGCGGCTGCGGATGTTTGATTGGCTCAAACGCTACAAGGAATGCGGCAGCCCCTGCCAGACCTGTGCCAATGAATGCATGGTGCAGGCCATTCACCCAACAGGGGAAATCAATCCCAACGAGTGCCTGAACTGTATGCATTGTCAGGTGCTCTACCAATCCCATTCGAAGTGCCCCGTCGTGATCCGCAAGGACAAGCGCCGTGCCGCCGTGAGCGCGCCGGATCTGTCCAACCGCGATCTCAAGGGGCTCGAAAACCATCCGAATATTCGGAAAACCTGAAAGAGAGGACACATCATGTCTGACAGTAACAACACAATCAGTCGGCGCGGATTTATGGGGGCCACGGCCACCGGTGCGGCGCTTTTGGGCGGTGCGGGCGGACGGCTCGGGCTTTTGGGCGGCACGGCGGCCGTTGCTGCGGCGGGCACCGCCGGCAAAGCCAATGCGGCCAGCGGCGCCCATGCGATCCCCGGGCCGGGCGAGTTGGATGAATATTACGGGTTCTGGTCCTCGGGCCAAACCGGCGAAGTGCGTATTCTCGGGGTGCCCTCGATGCGCGAATTCATGCGGATCCCGGTGTTCAACCGGTGCTCGGCCACCGGATGGGGCCAAACCAACGAAAGCATCAAGATCCACAAAGACGGCATGTTGCCCGCCACCAAGGAATTGCTTGCCGCCAACGGCAAGGAAATCCATGACCAAGGCGATTTGCACCACGTCCACATGTCCTTTACCGAGGGCAAATACGATGGCCGCTTTTTGTTCATGAACGACAAGGCCAACACCCGCGTGGCACGTGTGCGCTGTGATGTGATGAAATGTGACAGCATCCTCGAGATCCCGAACGCAAAGGCGATTCACGGTCTGCGCCCGCAAAAATGGCCGCGCACCAATTATGTGTTTGCCAATGGCGAGGATGAAACACCGATGGTCAATGACGGATCGGTTTTAGATGATCCAAGCAAATATGTGAACTTCTACACCGCCGTCGATGCCGACAAAATGCAAGTCGCATGGCAGGTGATGGTCTCGGGCAACCTCGACAACACCGATTGCGATTATGACGGCAAATATGCCTTCTCGACCTCCTACAACTCGGAAATGGGGATGAACCTTGCCGAGATGATGGAAGCCGAAATGGACCATGTCGTGATCTTCAACCTCAAGGAAATCGAAGCCGGTATCGCGGCGGGGGATTTCATTGAACTCAATGGTGTGAAGGTGATTGACGGGCGCAAGGGGCAGAACAAAAACTACACCCGCTACGTGCCGATCCCGAATTCACCGCACGGGTGTAACATGGCACCGGATCGCAAACACCTTTGCATTGCCGGCAAATTGTCCCCCACGGTGTCGGTCATTGATGTGACCAAACTGGATTCCCTGTTCGAAAGCGATGTTGACCCGCGTTCGGTCATCGTTGCCGAACCCGAATTGGGACTTGGGCCGCTCCACACCGCCTTTGACGGTAAGGGCAACGCGATCACCACGCTGTTCCTCGACAGTCAGGTCGTCGTATGGAATATCGAAGACGCGATCAAAGCCTATGGCGGCGCGGACGTCGATCCGATCCGGTCCAAAGCGGACGTGCATTACCAACCGGGACACAACTCCACCTCGATGGGTGAGACGCTTGATGCGGATGGCAAATGGTTCATTTCGATGAACAAATTTTCCAAAGACCGGTATCTCAACGTCGGCCCGCTCAAACCCGAGAACGAGCAGCTTTTCGCGATGAATGGCACCGATCTGGAACTGGTTCACGATAGCCCGACCTTCGCCGAACCGCACGACAGCATCATTGTCCATCATTCGGTGGTGAACCCCGTGTCGGTATGGGATCGCCAAGACCCGATGTGGGCCGAAACCCGCAAACAGGCCGAAGCCGACGGGATCGATCTCGACGATTGGCAGGACAGCGTGATCCGCGACGGCAACAAGGTCCGTGTCTATATGACCAGCCAAGCGCCGCAGTTCTCGCTTGAAAGCTTCACCGTGCAACAGGGCGACGAGGTCACGGTTATTGTCACCAATCTGGATGACATTGATGACCTGACCCACGGGTTCACCATGGGCAACCACGGCGCAGCGATGGAAGTCGGCCCGCAAGCCACCGCCTCTATCACCTTTGTCGCGGCGAAACCCGGCGTCTATTGGTATTATTGCCAATGGTTCTGCCACGCGCTGCACATGGAAATGCGCGGCCGTATGTTGGTGGAGCCCAAAGCCTGATGAGCCTGCTGCGCACCCTTGTTGCCATGATAATCTTGACGGCCGTCCCTGCGGTGGCCGAACGGATCAACGTGGCCGCAGGGGGCGCAGACTTGGCCGATGCCATTGCCCGCGCCAAGGCGGGCGACACGATATATCTTGCAGCGGGGCGGCACGCCGGCCCGGTGTATATTGACAAACCGTTGGTCTTAACCGGCGCAACCGGCGCGGTGATCGACGGCGGCGGGCAGGGGTCGGTTGTCACCATCGATGCCCCTGATGTGTCCCTGCGCAATGTGATGATCATCGGATCGGGTCGCCGACATGATCCGATTGAAGCCGGTGTCACGCTGACCAAAAGCGCCCGCCGTGCGCAGGTGGTTAGCAATGATTTGCGCGGCAATCTGGTCGGGATCGACATTCACGGGGCCCGCGATGCGCGGGTGGCCGAGAACCGGATCGAGGGGCTGCAATTGACGCGGATGAATGCCCGCGGCAACGGGATTTACGTATGGAACGCCCCCGGTGCGGTGGTTGAAAACAACGAGATCCGCTATGGCCGTGACGGAATTTTTTCCAATGTCTCGCGCGACAATATCTATCGCGGCAACCTGATGCGGGACCTGCGCTTTGCCGTGCATTACATGTACACCAACGACAGCGAAGTGTCGGGCAATGTCTCGATCGGCAATCACCTCGGGTTTGCGATGATGTATTCCGACCGTCTGGTGGCGCGCGATAACCTGTCGATCAATGACCGCGATTATGGCGTGATGCTGAACTACACCAACAAATCCGATGTGTTTGGCAATTTGGTCACCGGCGGGGCAGAAAAATGTGCCTTTGTGTATAACGCCCACCAAAACCTTTTGGCCAATAACCGGTTCGACGGATGCGCCATCGGTGTGCATTTCACCGCCGGATCGGAACGCAATACCATCACCGGCAATGCCTTTATCGGCAACCGCACACAGGTCAAATACGTTGGCACCCGCGATGTCGAATGGAGCTATGATGGCACCGGCAATTATTGGTCCGATCACCCGGCCTTTGATCTCAACGGCGATGCCCGTGCCGATAGCCGCTATCGGCCCAATGATGTGATGGATCATATCTTGTGGTCGCAACCGGCGGCGAAATTATTGTTGGGCGCGCCTGCGGTGCAATTGGTCCGTTGGTCACAGGCGCAATTCCCCGCGACATTGACCGGCGGGGTGGTGGACAGCCACCCGTTGGTAACCCCGCCCGCCCACGAGGTGCCGCAAAACTTTCTGCTGTTGGCACAGGCCGCCCCGGCATGGTCGCGGGGTCCAAATTCAGGCCCATCAGATTCACTTCACCAGGACAATAGCGATGCGCTTACTGACCCTCTCACAGCTGACTAAATGTTACGATGGGCACACGGTGTTGGACGCCGTCGATCTGACTGTCGCGGCGGGCGAGACCGTGGCGCTTTTGGGTCATAATGGTGCGGGAAAATCGACCCTGATGAAGCTGGTGCTTGGTTTGATCCAAGCAGATGCCGGCAGCGTGTCCATTGCCGGTCACGGCCCCGGATCGGCAGGCGCACGGGCGCAAATTGCATATCTGCCTGAAAATGCCGCCTTTCATCCGGCCCTCACCGGCACCGAGCAAATCGCACATTTCCTGCGGTTGCGCGGGCTTGATCCGCGCGGGGCGGGTGCGCTTTTGGCAAAGGTCGGTTTAAAAGAGGCTGCGCGTCGCCGCATTGGCACCTACTCCAAAGGCATGCGGCAAAGGGTGGGTTTGGCACAGGCTTTGATCGGTGCTCCCAAATTGATGGTTCTGGACGAGCCGACCTCGGGTCTCGATCCGGTGTCGCGCCGCGAATTTTATGCGCTGCTTGCCGATCTGGCCGCCTCTGGTACGGCGGTGTTGCTGTCGTCGCATGCGCTCACCGAGGTTGAGGCGCGCACCGACCGCATCGCGATTTTGTCGCAAGGCAAATTGGTTGCCGACGGCTCTTTGGCCGCGCTGCGCGCTGCGGCGGATCTTCCGATGACGGTGCATTTGCGTGCCGCCGCCGGTCAGGCGCAGGCCTTGGTGGCGGCTTTCCCTGAAGGGGTGCGGCGTGTCGATGCTGGCGGCGATCACCTGACGTTGAATTGCCCGCAGGTGGAGAAATTCGCCGTGATGGACCGCATTCGCGGCGCAGCGGATCAAGTCGCGGATTTCGACATCCATCCGCCCAGTCTTGATGACATTTATGCCCATATCAGCCGGAGGGCCGCATGATGCTACGCCGGATATTTTCAACTGCGCGGCTCGAATTCCTGATCGCCCTGCGCAATCGCTGGGTCGGGATTGCCGCAGCGATGATGATCCTCTTTGCCTTGGTTCTGTCACTGGCGGGGGCGGCACCTTCGGGCGCCATGGCAGCGGATCGCTTGTCGGTGACCGTGGCGAGCCTCACGTCTTTGGCGGTCTATCTGGTGCCGCTGATTGCGCTGTTGATTTCTTTCGATGCGATCGCGGGCGAGGTCGAACGCGGTACCTTGCCGCTGCATCTGACCTATCCGCTTGGCCGGGGTGAGTTGTTGCTCGGCAAGCTGGGCGCGCAGGTCGCTGTTTTGGCGCTGGCGGTGTCGTTGGGCTATGGCGTTGCGGCTGTGGTCGGCTTTGTCGGGGATGGTGTTGCGGCTGTGGCGGGGCTTGGCGCGCTTTGGCGGCTGGTCTGGACCTCGGTCTTGCTGGGCGCGGTTTTCGTCTCTCTGGGCCATATGATGTCCTGCCTTGCGCGGCGGCCTTCGGGGGCGGCGGGGATGGCCATTGGTCTATGGCTGGTGGCGATCGTTCTTTATGATTTGGGGCTTTTGGCCGCCGTGGTGGCGGACAATGGCGGCCGTTTCACCGCATCTGCCTTTCCCTGGTTGTTGGTTTTAAACCCCGCAGATGCTTTCCGCATCTTCAACCTTGCCGCCTCCGAGGCGGTCGGAGCGGCGGCGGGACTGGCCGGCGCGGCGAGCGCGATCGCGCTCTGGAAACCGCTTGCATCGCTGTTGGTTTGGCCCGCCTTGGCGGCGCTTTTGGCCCGCGCGGCGTTCGGGCGGGTGCAACCTTGATGGGGCGCATGAAACCTCCCTTGCCGCGGCGCTGCCGGCGCAATCTGACCGTAGTCCTTTGTGCCCTCATGGCGCTTGCAGGGTGCCGTGAGGAACCAGGCGGCGTCGCCCCCGCGCCGGTTGAGCTGACTGCCGATGCGGCAGGATATTATTGCCAGATGACCTTGCTTGATCATATTGGGCCCAAAGGGCAAATCCATCTCGATGGCCTGTCTGCGCCGTTATTTTTTGCGCAGGTCAAAGATGCGATCGCTTACCTGCATATGCCCGAGCAAAGCCATGCGGTGCGCGCCAGCTATGTGCAAGATATGAGCGGCACCGCGACGTGGTCCGCGCCGGGGGCATGGGTGCCCGCAGAGCAGGCCTATTACGTGATCGGCAGCGATGCCTCGGGCGGTATGGAGGCGGCGGAATTCGTGCCCTTTGCCATTCAAGACGATGCTCGCGCCTTTGCCCGAACTCACGGCGGCGAGGTGCGTAGCTTTTCCCAGATCAGCCGTGCCGATGCTTTGGCCCCCTCTGGCGCCGTGCCGCCGGATGCGGCCGGGGCTGGTCACGACAAAGACGATATTGCCGGACGGCTCAAAGCCCTCTCTGGCCCGCGCAGGAGCAATTGAAATGCCACTGACCAGACGCCGATTTTTGACCCTCGCAAGCGCGGCTTGCCTGACCAGCCCCGCCCGCGCTGCAACAGCCTATCAATGGCATGGACAAGCGCTGGGCGCCAAGGCGCAGATCATTCTCGATCACCCGAAGGCCGAAGCGATCACAGCCCGTGCGCTGTCCGAGATTGCGCGGCTCGAAGAGGTGTTCAGCTTGTATCGCCCGACGTCCGAGATCAGCCGACTGAACGCGGCGGGGGTCTTGCAAGTCCCCGCGTTTGAATTGCTCGATTGCCTGTCCTTGGCGCGGCGGGTGCACCGGATTACCGAAGGCCGGTTCGATCCCACTGTGCAGCCCCTATGGACGGCGATGGCGGCGCAGTATCGCGCCACCGGACCGAAGGCGCAGAGCGACGCGCAAATGGCGCAAGCGCGGGCTGCGATCGGGTTCGACCGGGTGGAGATCGACGCCGCCGTTTTGCGGCTCGGCGCGGGGCAGGCATTGACACTCAACGGCATTGCACAGGGCTATATCGCTGACCGCGTGGCGGATGTGATGCGGCGCGCAGGCGTGCGGGATGTGTTGATCGACACCGGCGAGATCTGCGCCATCGGGGATGCACCGCGCGGCGCGGCGGGCGATGGATGGCCGGTGCGGATCGACGGCGAGATGCAGGCGCATAGATTGACCGCAGGCCGCGCTTTGGCGACCTCTGCGCCGCTTGGCACGGTATTTGACGCGCCGGCATTTGGCGGGGCCGGGCAGGTCGGCCATATCCTTGATCCGCGCAGCGGGACGTTTGCCCCCACCCGCGTGGCGCAGGTCAGCGTCAGCGCGCCGAGCGCGGCCTTGGCCGATGCGCTGTCGACGGCGCTTTGCCTGACACAGGAGGCGGGCGAGGCGGCGGCGCTCTTGAGCAAAGTCAAGGAGGCGCGTCTCGAGAGTTTTAGGGTGCAAGGCTGACACTGACCCTAGAAAGTTCGAGCGAGAAAACACATGGATATGAAGATGAAACTTGCAGTTTTGGCGGTGATGGTATTGCCGATGTCATCCGGCGCGGTTTTGGCGGGGGATGCGGCTGTGGGCGAGGGTGATTTCAAGAAATGCAAAGCCTGCCATGCGATCACGGCGGCTGACGGCACCAAAATCGTCAAGGGGGGCAGAACAGGTCCCGATCTTTATGGCGTGATTGGGCGTGCGGCAGGATCAAGCGAGGGCTTTAAATACAGCGCGTCGCTTGCACAGGCGGGTGAGGGTGGATTGGTTTGGGATGAGGAGCGCCTCGCCGCCTTTATCGCGGATCCCAATCGTTTCCTCAAAGAGGCGACCGGCGCCGAGAAAGCAAAATCGAAAATGACTTTCAAACATAAGAAAGGCGCCGAGGATATGGCCGCCTATCTGGCGACGTTAACCGAATAAAACGGCGAAAATGACGAAGAAAGGGGCGCTGGAAACAGGGCCCTTTTTGCATTGTGAGCCTGTCGCAGAAGCGGCGCGGGCGGGGGTGTGTAGCGGCAAAATGACCCTGCTGCGATGCTTGGGCCTTTAAGGGGATTGGCTGGCGCTTACGGACGCAGGTGGCGGGTCGGAATATCGGCTCCGGGATACCCCACCGACATCATAAGCGCACGAGAGAGTGCCTCCAAAGCAAAGCGCGCAAGCGGCGGATAGGGCGGGCGTGCGGGTTTAACGCCGGCCGTTTGCCCCATGGGCCCAGAACGATGCGGCCCTGTGCCTTTGGGGGCTTACTTCGGGTCGCGCGGGGTGCTTTGCTTCTGCAGAGGTTGGTTTTGCTTGGTGCCTGTGGGTTTCGGCGGCGGCGCGGCTTCGTCCAAAAGCCCGTCAACCCAGCGCGCAAACAACCATGTGGCGGGGATGCCCAGAGGTGCAGAGAGTGCCAGCGCCCAAACCGGCGGCAACGCGGTCAGGCCCAAAACCTGCGTCATCAACGATAGCATGAAGAGATTGATCGCCACGGCTGCGGCCGCGAATGGATAGAGCAGAACCGCGATTTTGCGCCGCGACCACCTGGCATGGGGGAAAAGATCGTCACTCATCGGGGCGCTCCTATGCGGGTTGGGGCCAATGTCTCATTTGGCGATTATTTGAATGAAAAGACGGGGTCGCCGATGCGCGCAGGGCACATCGATCCCGTATCGGGGATGCCGCCCACGGCGCGCAGACAGAAACCGTAGACAGAAGCGGCAAAACATCTCATGCGCGCTATTTGCCGCAAAGATCACGTCGCTGCCTTGATTAAAATCATGTCGATCGGCTCGGCCCCGGCCCGCACAAAAGAAAACCGGCCGCAAGCACAGTGGGCTTGCGGCCGGCCGTCATAACCGGAGCTGGGACGCGACCGGTTAAATTCTAGATGCGATCAATAGACATCCTTTTGGGTGTTGAGCACGTTGAATTTGCCGGTCGGTGTGATCAAACGCGGATCCTTGATGACGTATTTTAACTCAAGGGTCTTGTCATCCACCACGACGATGGCGCTTTCCTTGTCTTTAGAGTTCCAGACAGAGAACCAAACCTCGGTCCCGTGTTTGTTGAACTCCGGCTGCACGACGCGCGGTTGCCCATCGGTGATGCCGGCCCATTCACCGATCGGAAGCGTGGTGTATTCCTCTTCGGTGTCACGGTCGTCATCAAAATCGGCGATTTTAAATACCGCCACCGAAGCCGATGTTTCAGCATCGGGGTTCAATGTCGCATCAACATAAAGGTGCTCCGAATTCGGGTGGGTTTTGATGAACAAAGAACCGCCGCCAAGTCCGTAGAAGCTATCCAGAAGTTTCCACGCCTGATCGGGGTGCCCTTCGGGATCGGTGCCGATCAAGGCAACGCTTTCATCTCCAAGGTGCGAGGTTGCCCAAACCGGCCCAAAGACCGGGTGCACGAAATTGGCCCCGCGGCCGGGATGCGGCGTCTGGCCTTCGGTTTCGATCAAGGCGGTCAGCTTGCCGTCCTTGGTATCCACCACGGCGATTTTGTTGCGCGCGTTCGCGGCCACCATGAAATAGCGGTGCGTGCTGTCCAATCCCCCATCATGCAAGAAGCGTTCGGCTTCGATTTCCACCGTTTTCAGGTTCTTCAGATCGGAATAATCGACCATCAAAATCTTGCCGGTTTCCTTGACGTTGATGATGAATTCGGGCTTGTAGTGCGATCCGAGGATCGAGGCCACACGCGGTTCGGGGTGGTAGGTTTGATCGTCATAGACATTGCCACGGGTGGACACGATTTTCAGCGGTTCCAGAGTGTCCCCATCCATGATGACATATTGCGGCGGCCAATAGGCGCCGGCGACGGCATATTTGTCTTCGTATCCTTCGAATTTGGAGGTCTCGACCGAACGCGCCTCCATGCCGATCTTGATCTTGGCAACAGTGTCGGGTTCTTCCATCCAAAGGTCGATCATATTGACCAACCCGTCGCGGCCGATCACCATCAGGTAACGACCCGATGCGGAAATGCGGCTGATGTGCACGGCATATCCGGTGGTGATGATCGAGCGGATTTCATAGGTGCCGCCGTCGATCAATGCGATTTGACCGGCATCGCGCAGGGTGACAGACATCAGGTTCTCAATGTCGATGTCGTTCATTTTTTCGGTCGGGCGATCTTTGGGCGCAACGATGACCTGCCAGCTTTCCTTCATGTCGGGCATACCCCATTCGGGCGGGGCGGGTGGTTCGAGCAAAAGGTAGCGCGCCATCAAATTGATCTGGTCTTCGGTCAATTCCCCCGAGGTGCCCCAATTGGGCATGCCCGCAGGTGAGCCGTAGGTCAGGATGCTTTCGAGATAATCAAACCCGTAGTCGCGGGTGATGTCTGTGGTCAACGGTTTGCCCGTCGCCCCTTTGCGCAGCACACCATGGCAACCGGCGCAACGTTCGAAATAGATCTGGGTGCCTTCCTGAAATTCTTCGGCGGTCATGACCGGATCGTCGGGGCGCATGCCGGGGACTTCGACCTGCAACTGACCAAGCGTGGTCATCGACGGCGAATAGGCCGCCGCGGGGCCACTCCCGTGGGCGTTGTCCTCGGCAAGAGCGGGGGTCAATCCGCCTGCGACAACAAGGGCAACCGTTCCAAGCAGGGTTTGCCGAATTTTGGTGGCTCGGGTGAACATTATAATTCTCCATTGGCTGGTGAGACAGCGTGACCATGACGCTGCGCCGCAGGCACCACCTTGATTTATGTTAAGGAGAACTCCGGTCGAAAGGCGCATCTGTTTTACAGCTTAGATCGGCAGGCAAGCCGTTGCCCGGCCCTGCCACCGGTCTGTCGCGGCGGCCTTGGGAGATGGGAGGCAACGGCGGGCGAAACAGGATTTTAGACAAAGGAAACTCGATATGTGGCGTCAGTTGGTCAGCGAAGGATTTCGCGTGTTCTTCTTGGGTGCAGGCGTGGTTGCCTTGGTGTCTATGGCGCTGTGGCTGGCCTATCTGGGCGGGCTGTTTCCGGCCTTGGATGCGTTGCCCATGCCGGTGCAGCATTGGCACGGGCACGAGTTGATATTCGGCTATGGCGGTGCGGCATTGGGCGGATTTTTCTTGACCGCTGTGCCGAATTGGACCGGAGCCAAAGCCGCGCCGCACCGGTTTATTGCAATGGTGGCCGGCGTTTGGCTTTTGGGGCGGCTGATGATTCTTGCCTCCGGGGTGGTGCCGCCGGTGATGGTGGGTTTGGTTGATCTGGCTTTCGCGCCGATTTTAGCAGCCAAGATCGCAACCCAGCTTTTGCGCCGTCCGAAGCCGCAAAACATGGTGTTCTTGTTGTTTTTGATCTTGTTCTGGCTTGCCAATCTGCGGGTGCATCTGGACTGGATGGGCATGGCGTGGGGGGATGCGGGCGATGGGCTGCGCGCAGGTTTGATGGCACTGGCGGGGATGATCGCGATATTGGGGGGGCGGGTGACGCCGGCCTTTACCCGCAATGCCTTGCACCGCGCGGGGATCGAAAGCATCCGGCCACGCGATCCGAAATTTTTCACGCCGCTGATCATCGTTTTGGCGGCCCTGCTGGCGGCGAGTGCGCTTGTCCTGCCGGGCACTGTGTTTGCCGCCGCAATTGCGCTTTGTGCAGGGGCGGTGATGTTGCTGCGGGTGGTGCTTTGGGCGACATGGTTCCAATGGGGGCAGCCGATCCTTTGGGCGCTGCACCTGAGTTATGGCAGCGTTGGCTTCGGGCTGATCCTGACTGGCGCGGCGCGAATCGATCTGCTGGCCGAGATCGCCGCGTTACATTTTCTTGCCATCGGCGGGGTGGGCGGCATGACCGTGGCGGTGATGTCGCGGGCCACCTTGGGCCATACCGGACGCCCGCTTGAAGCGCCGCGCGGCGTGGTTCTGGCCTATTGGGCCTTGCCCTTGGCGGCCTTGTTGCGCTGGGGTGCGGTGCAGGTGACTGGCGATCTGTCGATGCTTGGCCTCTATGGTGCGGGGGCGCTGTGGTGCGCCGCTTATGCGGGGTTTCTTGCTTGCCTATGGCCGGCGTTCTGGCACCCGCGTCTGCCGCGTGCTCCGGTCGGGCGCGCCCCGCCGGCGTAATCCCATGTTCAGGCTGCCCGTCAGGGAAGACAAAATCCGACAAATTGACTTTGGTTAAGGCCCGCGCAGGCCGCAAAGCGCATCAACACCCTATACGAAACTGCTCAGTCAAGGAGACCGCGCCATGCGCGAAGTCATGACCAAGAGCATGGCCCGCAATATCTTTTATGGTGGGTCACTGTTCTTCATTTTAATCTTTCTGGGGCTGTCGATTCACAGCCACAGATACATCGTAACCACGTCGACCGACCCGGAGACGCTGACCGCTTCGGTAAAAGAGGGCAAGCATCTGTGGGAGCGTCACGGCTGCGTCAACTGTCATACCATTTTGGGCGAGGGCGCGTATTTCGCGCCGGAGCTTGGCAATGTGATGACCCGTTGGGGTGTCGAGGATGATCCCGAGGGTGCTTATGACGCGCTCAAAGGCTGGATGGACGCCATGCCTTCGGGCGTCGAGGGGCGCCGCCAGATGCCAAACTTCAACCTTACGGACGACGAATATCGTGCCTTGGCCGACTTCCTGCGCTGGACCGATACGATCCGCAATCAGGACTGGCCGCCGAATGATGCGGGCTAAGGAGATCTGATCATGAAATATCAAACTCAAAAGATTGCGCTGGCCTATTTTGTGGTCGCTATGGCGCTGTTCGCGGTTCAGGTGACGCTGGGCCTTGTGATGGGATGGATCTATGTGGATGGGAATTTCCTGACCGAGATCCTGCCGTTCAATATCGCACGGATGCTACATACCAACAGCCTGATCGTCTGGCTTTTGGTGGGCTTTTTCGGCGCGGCCTATTACCTCATTCCCGAGGAATCCGAACGCGAAATCCACTCGACCAAACTGGCCTATCTGCAATTGGCGATTTTGGTTGTTGGCACGGTTGGTGTGGTGTTGACCTATTTCTTCAACCTGTTTGAAGGCAACTTCTTGCTGGGGAAAGAAGGGCGTGAATTTCTGGAGCAACCCAAATGGGTCAAAGCCGGTATCGTCGTCGCCGCGTTGATCTTCCTCTACAACATCTCGATGACGGTGCTGAAGGGGCGTAAAACCGCGATCACCAACATCATGCTGTTGGGCCTGTGGGGCATTGCGCTCTTGTTCCTCTTTGCCTTTTACAACCCGTCGAACCTGGCGTTGGACAAACAATATTGGTGGTATGTCGTGCACCTTTGGGTCGAGGGCACATGGGAATTGGTCATGGCTGGTATTTTGGGCTTCTTGATGCTGAAGCTGACCGGTGTGGACCGCGAAGTGGTGGAAAAATGGCTCTATGTGATCGTGGCCACCGCGTTGTTTTCGGGCATCCTCGGCACGGGACACCACTATTACTGGATCGGCACGCCGGGCTATTGGCAGTGGATCGGTTCGATCTTCTCGGCGCTTGAGGTGGTTCCGTTCTTTGGCATGATGGCTTTTGCCTTTGTCATGGTGTGGAAAGGGCGGCGCGATCACGCCAACAAGGCGGCGCTGTTGTGGTCTTTGGGCTGTGCGACACTGGCCTTTTTCGGGGCGGGCGTATGGGGCTTCCTGCACACCCTGCATGGCATCAACTACTACACCCATGGCACGCAAATTACTGCCGCGCACGGGCACCTTGCCTTCTATGGGGCTTATGTGGCGCTGAACCTTGCGATCATCACCTACGCCATGCCGGTGTTGCGCGGGCGCGATCCCTATAACCAGGTGCTGAACATGGCGTCCTTCTGGCTGATGTCGGGCGGGATGCTGTTCATGACCTTCACGCTGACATTCGCGGGCACGGTGCAAACCCACCTGCAACGGGTGAACGGCGAAGGTTTCATGGATGTGCAGGATCAATTGTGGATCTTCTTTGTCATGCGCTTCGGCTCTGGGGTCGCGGTGGTCTTGGGGGCGATCCTCTTCATCTATGCGGTTATGGTGCCGCGCCGTGAAGTGATCAATCCCGGACCGGTCGTCCAGGATGCGGCGGAGTGATGCAAATGAAAGATGCGATCACAATGCAAACGGGGGGGGCGGCAAAAGCCCCCTTCTACCTGCCGCAAGGCGACGAAGTTGCCGTGTTCGAGGCCGCCGCCAGCCACGATCTGCCGGTCTTGCTCAAAGGTCCGACAGGGTGCGGTAAAACCCGGTTCGTGGCCCATATGGCCGCGCGGCTCGGGCGGCCGCTTTATACGGTGGCCTGTCATGACGATCTTTCGGCTGCTGACCTTATCGGGCGGTATCTGCTGAAGGGCGGCGAGACGGTTTGGGTCGATGGGCCCTTGACCCGCGCGGTGCGCGAGGGGGCGATTTGCTATCTCGACGAAGTGGTCGAAGCGCGCAAAGACGTCACCGTGGTGTTGCACCCTTTGACCGATGATCGCCGTATGCTTCCGCTGGATCGCACCGGTGAAGAGATCGCCGCCGCGCCGGGGTTCATGCTCGTGGCCTCTTATAATCCGGGCTATCAGAATATTTTGAAAACGCTCAAACCCTCCACCCGCCAACGGTTTTTGGCGGTGGAATTCGATTTCCCGCCGCAGGCATTGGAAATCGACGTGGTGGCGCGCGAAAGCGGCCTTGCGCCCGACCGCGTGCAACCGCTTGTGCGGCTGGCGGGGAAATTGCGCGATATGAAAGGTCAGGATCTCGAAGAAGGTGTTTCCACCCGTTTGATCATCTATGCAGCCAGCCTGATTGCCGGAGGTATGCAAGTGGACCGTGCGATTCAGGCCGCGATGATTGAACCGCTCACCGACGATGCGGACACGAAACGCGGGCTCCTCGATCTTGTCACCGCTGTATTCGGGTGAGACCGGTGATGGGCAAGATCGAATTTGAGCCATGGGAGCCCGAAGAAACCATCGGGAAGATATGGCACAAATGGGCCAGCCGTTTTGATGCGCCCGAGGCGTATGAGGGAGCCCGTGTCGATCTGTCCCAGATCGGCGGGCGGCTGGCCGTTTTTTATCGCGGGATCGGCGGCGGCGCCTCGGTCGAGATCAAACCGGCGGCGGATGAAATGAGTCACCACCGCCTGTCGGCTCTGCGCCGGTTGGGCAGCTTTGCCGACACCGCCCCGCGCGCCAGTTTCGACGGCGCGGCGCTGCGATTGCCGGCCAGCCTTGCAGTGTTTCCCGCCGCCGAGGCCAATGGCGCGCTCTATCTGTGGCTGGCCGCGATGGGCGCCTATACGCAAGAGCTGCCAAGGGAGACGGATTTGCTGCGCGCCGATCTGCTGCATCTGCACGCCGCGCGCAGCTGTGCGGCGCGGTTATGCGCCGATGCGCCCGGATTGCGGGCGCTTTATGCGGAGCTGTGCGCTGCGCATCTGGAATTGCGTCCGCGCGCCCATCTTCCCGAAGCCGAACGGATGGTCGAAACTCTGATCCGGCATGTATTGGGCGATCCCGCGCCCCTGCCGGCCAAAGCCGCGCGGATGCTGGCGGCCGTGGAGGCCGGCGATCTGTCGGCGTGGCGATCCCCGCGCCGGTATCGCCCGTTCCGTCCCGTGCCACTTTGGGTGATGCCGCGCGGCATTGATCTTTCTGCGGGTGGCGGGGTCGAGACCCGCGAGGCCGATGAGGCACCGGAGGCCAGCGAAGGCGATGATGATACCGCCGCCGCCCGGCGTGCGCGGCGCTATAAATCTGACGAGATCGAACGCTCTGACAGCTTCATCTTGCATAAATTCGAGGCGATCTTGAGTTACGCGCAATTTGTGAACCTCAACCGCCGTGTCGAGGATGATGAGGAGGACAGCGCCAAGAAAGCCGCCGATGACAGTGAGGAAATCGGCCTTGGGCAGATCTCGAAATCACCTGCGACGCGGCTCAGGTTGCACCTCGATCTGGCGCCTGAAGATGCCGATATCGAACGGATTTCGGCGCGGTGCACTTATCCCGAATGGGACGTGCGGCGCGGGATGTACTTGCCCGATCATTGTTCGGTTCTGACTTATAGGCCCGATGGGGACGGACAAGTGAAATCGCCTTTTGATGCCCGCGCCGAAGCCCGCATACGTGATGTGAAACGACAATTCGAGGCGCTGCGCCCGGCGTTGGTTTCGACCACCGGCCATTTGGATGGTGACGAATTGGATTGTGAACGGGTGGTGCGCGCGCGCGGTGATTTTCTTGCCACCGGCGAAAACGACGGGCGGGTGTGGCGGCAAAACCGGCCGCTGCGGCGTGATTTGGCCGTGTCGATTTTGCTCGATATATCGCGCTCGACCGAAGGCACGGTCAACCGTGCGCAAGGTCCGTCGCGTCAAGTGATCGAAATCGAACGCGAGGCGCTGACCGCCTTGGCGTGGGGGCTGGATAGTTGCGGTGATGACGTGGCGATCCACGGGTTTTCGTCGCTCAAACGGGACCGGGTGTTCATGGCCGATGTGAAGCGGTTTGATGAGCCGATGAACCACAGCGTTGAAGCGCGGATCGCGGCACTCAAGCCCGGGTTTTACACCCGCCTTGGCGCGGCGATCCGTCATGCCAGCGCGGGTCTCAGCGAGCAGGGGCATAAACGTCGGCTTTTATTGGTGATTACTGACGGCAAACCCAATGATCTGGACCATTATGAGGGGCGCCATGGCATCGAGGATTCGCGCCGCGCCGTGATCGAAGCGCGCCGCGCCGGTCATGCGGTGTTCGGCGTCACCGTGGACCGCGACGGCAAATCGTGGTTCGGGCGGATTTTCGGGCAGGGCGGTTTCGCCCTGGTCTCAGATCCCGAACGTTTGGCGCAGGCCTTGCCGCGCATCTACGCGCAGATCACCGGGGCGTAACCATGCCGCAGGATCGAACCGCTCCGGCCGTCGGTGCTGACGTGCAATTGCCCCACGATTTAATGATCTGGGTGTTGATCGTTTCCGAGTTGTTGGTGTTTTGCGCCGGGCTTTGGGGGTTTTCTGCCGTGCGGATTTCCGATCGGGCGGGTTTTGCCGATGCAGCGGCGTATCTGCACCCGCTGCGCGCCGGATTGGGCACGATGATTTTGGTGAGCTCCGGGGCATTGGCTGCGGTCGGGGCGCTGCGCATGCAACGCCGGTATTTGCTCGGTGCGGCGCTGGTCGGCGCGGGGTTTTTGATGGTCAAATTTTACGAATGGCGCGATTTGGCCGCCGCGCAGATCAGCACCGAAACCCATCCGTTTTTTACATTTTACTACCTGCTCACCGGGTTTCACGCCGCGCATGTGGTCGCGGGGATGGTGATTTTGGCCGTGGTTGCTGCACGCCGCCGCCCCGCCGAAGTCGACGCGGGCGTTGCCTTTTGGCACATGGTTGATCTGGTCTGGGTGCTGCTGTTTCCGGTGATCTATCTGGTGTCGGCATGATCCGGATTTTGCGCGCCTGGATGATTTTGGTTGCGGCATCGGCCGCCAGCGTGTTTTTGGCGATGGGGGTGCCCTCGGCCATATGGCTCGGCGCGGCGCTGATCGGGCTGGCATTACTCAAAGCCCGTGTGATCCTATCCGATTATCTTGACCTGTACCGAGCGCCGCGGGTGCGGGCGGGCATCATGTTGGGCTTTGTGATCTGGGCATTGGTGCTCTGTGCGTTGCTTGCGGCTGGCTGAGTCGGCTATTTGCTCCAAGCGCTCGCGGGATCATCCTCTGCAAAGGCGCGCAGGTCTTCTAGATCGCGGATATCCGCCGCGTTCTGGCGGATTGTTACGCCCTGATCTTTCAACTTGGAAAATGCCCGTGACAGGCTTTCGGGTTTCATCCCCAAACGGCCCGCGATCAATACTTTATCATAGGGCAACGTGACCTCACAGGGGCCGGTTTCGCAATTGGCGAGATCCAACAGGAATTCAGCCACGCGTTGCGGGCCCGTGCGGGATTTAAGTTGCTCCACCTGCGCCACGAGACTGTGCAAATGCGCATAGGTGGCGGTCAACATCGAGACGGCAATTTCCGGATTGCTTTGCAGGTGCTGCAAGAAGGTGGCGGCATCGATACGGATCAATTCGCAATCGGTCACCGCTTCGGCAGAAACCGGATAGACATCCGAACGCAGAGCCACAGCTTCGCCAAAACTGTGCCCGCGGGTGAAGGCGCCGACGACCGCTTCGGCGCCGTTGGCCGCGATGCGGTACAATTTGATCCACCCGTCCGCCACGATGTAAATCGCCTCTGCCGGATCGTCTTGCAGAAAAATCGTCTCGCCGCGTTTGTGGCGCGACACCTGCGCGCGTTCCAGCAGTGCATCGGCCAAAGTCGGCGGCGCATTGGCCAGCAATAGAGAACGGCGGGCGATCTGATTGATTTCTTCGCGCATGATGGGCCTTCGCAATGGGAATGCAGGGGGCGCCCCGATGTCGGGCGCAGGGGAGGGGTCTGAATCCTGCCGCGAAACTATAGGTCATGAGGCGCGGTGACAATATGCACATCTGCGCTGCAATTATTATGAGGTGACGGTCCAATCTATTGATATTTATCAATACCGCCTTGGGCCATCGGGCGCAGGTTGTTGACAGGGCCGGACAGGTCTTCAGCAATAGGACGGATGAGATGATCTTTGTGCAGCAATTGAGCCAGCAGGCGGTCTTGATGGGACTGGCCTCCACCCTTGTTTTGAGCGCGCCAGTGGCAGGGCGTGCCGAGGAAATCTTTGAGATGGATGCGATCACCGTCACCGGCTCCGGTCTTGCGGTGGGGGTGATGGACAATGCAAGCTCGATCACGGTTCTGGGCGAAGATCAGATCGAACGCGCCGTGCCGACCTCTGTGGCGCGCCTGTTGCGCGACGTGCCGGGGGTGCAGATTTCCGAAGACGGGATCGAGCGGATTTCGATCCGCAGCCAGACCGCATCGCGCACGGCCGTATTGATCAACGGGCAAATGTTGACCGATCATTCCAATTATGGCCAACCGATCCTGATTGATCCGGCCAGTATCGAGCGTATCGAAGTTGTGCGCGGCCCGACCTCTGTTGTGGCCGGCTCGTCGGCGGTGGGCGGCGTGATCAATATCATCCTCAAAAAGGGCGCACAGGTGCCGTTCGAGATGACCACAACGGTGGGATATTTTTCTGCCACGCGCGGGTATCGTGTCTCCCATGCCATGGCGGGCACCGTAGCGGCGGGGCAGGGCGCGTTGGATTACCGGATCGGTTTGGGCCGCTCTGAACAGGGTAACCGTCATACGTCGACGGGCGTGCTCGACCCGTCGGACAGCGAAGACAAAAGCCTGACGCTGCACTTGGGGTATCGGCAAAACAATCACTATTTTGCATTGGATGCGATGGCCTTTGATCTCTCGGCCAATAGTTTTACCGAGATTGATGATTTCACCATCGCCTTGCCGAAACGTGATCTGCGTAAATTTGCCCTGTCTTACGAAGGGGTGGATTTGTCGCCGGTGGTCAATAAGTTCAGCTTCAGCGTTTTCGATCAAAGTATCGACCGCGTGTTCGACAGCAATATCAGCGTCGCCGCCGGACCGATGCAAATCGATAGCCATGCCACTTCCGAGGATGCGCAGAGCACGCGCGGTTTTTCCGCCCAAGCCGAATTGTCATTTGGTCCACGCAGCCGCAGCTTGGTCGGTGTGGACTATAGCGATGATGCCCTGGTGACGGATAAAACCTCGACGCGCACAGTCACCAATCCGTTCTTGCCATTTCCGACCATCACACAAACCACGAGCCATGATCGCGCTTCGATCCAGACATTGGCGATTTACGGGCAGCACGAGGTTGATCTGACACCCGACGTGACCGCGACCATGGGTCTGCGGTGGTATGATGTGACGGCCAAACTGCATGCTTCGACCACCGATGGCGTGGCCAATGCCCTCAGCGCCAATTCCGACCAGGGCGTGCTTGGTGCGGCGGGTTTGGTATGGCGACGCGGCGAGGATCTGACACTGCGTGCGAACATAAGCTCTGGCTATAGTTACCCAACGCTCAGCCAGATGTTCTTGACCACCAAGGGCGGGCAGGTCACCTATGAGGGCAATCCCGATCTGCGCCCCGAAAAGGCCAATACATTCGAATTGGGCGCGCGTTTTGATCGTGGGGATCTGTTGCTCGATGCGACGGTATTTTACACCGAAAGCAAAGATTACATTGCGAAAATCGCCACGGGCACCACAGGCACATGGCAAAACGTCGACAGTGCGCGCAGTTTCGGCGTCGAGCTTCAGGCCGAATACCAACCCGCCGAGTTGGCCTTTCGTCCCTATGCGACTGTGACCTTGATGCGCCGCGAGATGACCTATGCAAATGGTTATTCCACATACGACAGCGGCACCCCCGCAGCCGCAGGGCGCATCGGGCTGCGCGGCGATTGGCAGCGCGGCACGGTGTTTGGCGATTGGGATCTGTTTGTGCGCGGCGAAAGCGCTGCGGGGCTGCGCGACGACAGTGGCGTGATGGAGGTGGCCAGCCGAGGGCACGGCTATGCCACGTTTAATGCGGCCATGACCGCCGAATTGTCCAATGGTCTGCGGCTTTCGGCCGAGGTCGGCAATATTTTCGATATTGCCTATGAGGGCTATGATCAAAACCCCGGCGCAGGGCGCAGTTTGAATTTGGTCGCAACATATAAATGGTGATTTTGGTCAAAGGCAGTGGCTGACATGGCCATCGTGTGGGCGCGCTGCCAGGGCGGGGCTTATGTTCGTCCCGACGCGATCACCAACCCATCGGTGACGGCTGTGAAAACTTCGGAAAATGTGTGCTGCGCCTGTGGAAATTCGGCCTTCATGGCCTCCGAGACCATCATCATCAGGCTCGACCCGCCGACATATACCACGCGGTCCACTTGCGCGGCTGTGATCTGCGCCGCGCGCAATGTGTCTTGGGCGCCTGCCTGTAGCGCTTGGGCGTATGGGGCAAGAATTTGGGCCAAGATCTGTGCGGAAAGCGCGGCGTTGAGCCCGCGTTCGAGCGGGCCCAAGGCAATGGCCGCCTCTGCCGCGCCGCTGTTTGCGGCGATTTTCCCACGCTCGACCGCAAAGGCCAATTCATGCCCCAGCTCGTCGGTCAAGACCGACACCAACCGGTTCAGTTTCTCCGGCTCATAGGCCAATCGCGCCATATCGTCGGCCATGCGCCGATTTTGCGCGGTATAGAGAAAGGGAATTTTCTCCCATGTCGCGAGGTCGTTGAAGATCGCGTTTGGCACCGGAGTTTCGCCGCCGCCGATGACTTTGCGCAACTGCGTGCCCTTGCCCAATAATGGCATCACGCGGTCGATGTTGATCGCGCGGTCGAAATCTGTTCCGCCGATCCGCACGCCGTGGTTGGCCAAAATGTCGATCCCCTCCACCCCGCTGCGAAACACCGAAAAATCCGAGGTACCGCCGCCGATGTCGACGATCAAACCGATCTCGCCGGTATGATCGAGCGCCCCGCTGGCAATTGCGGCGGCTTCGGGTTCGGGTAGAAAATCGACCGTCTTGAATCCGGCGGCAAGGTAGCAGGCGCGCAGGTCCTCTTCGGCCTGCGTCTCGCGCGGATCGCCGGTGCCGTGGAACACCACGGGGCGGCCCGACAGGACGCGATCAAAGGTCATCGCGGTTTCGGCCTCGGCGCGGGTTTTTATGTGGCGTAAGAACCGCGCGATGATCTCGACAAAGGTCACGCGCTCGTTGAGAATTTGGCGTTTCTCATGCATCAATGTCGTGCCCAAAACCCGTTTGAGCGCCCGCATGAACCGCCCGTCCTCGCCATCAAGCAATGCCTGATTGGCGGGCGCGCCGATCAGGGTTTTGCGCGTTTCATAGTCAAAGAAAAACGTCGTCGGCAGAGTGGTTTGACCGGGAGACATTTCGATCAGATGCGCTTTGCCGTCGTGTAAATATCCCGCCGCCGAGTTGGAGGTGCCAAAATCAATGCCCAATACGGGCCCCTGCGCCGCCATCTTTGGTGCCTCCTGACAGGTTTACGAAAACCGCGTCTTTAGGCAGGCGCCGCGCAGCGGTCAAGCGGTATTCGGGGCGCGGTCGGGTGTGTGAAAGCCTTACGGCATCGGGCCGGTTGCCCGGCACGGGTGTGCCTTGGTAGGGGCAGGCAGCTGCTTTCGCGGTGCGGGTGGACATAACCTGACGCTCGGACGCGCACGCATTTTCGGCGGCATGGCATGGTGCCTGCGGCGCTGAATTAAAGTTCCACATTCACAACGGTGAGGCCCTGCGCCGCGCAAGGGCGTCGCCGGCGCATTTTCGGATCAGAGCGGATTTCCAAGGCATCCGGTGGGGGTCATGCGACGCAAAAGCAGCGGCGCCGAAGGCCGGGCTCTTGCCAAGCCCGCCTTTGCCCTCGGCCCTGCCGAATAGGTCTCAGGTCAGTTCATGCTGCCAGGGCGGATTGGCGCCGGCGCGGGACACGGTGACGGCCGCGATCTTGGTGCCAAAGCCGAGCGCGGCGGCGAAGGCTGCGGTTTCCATCGTTTCAAGCTCCGCCCGGCTGAGGCCCCCGTGCCGATTGAGAGCGGCGAGAAGTCCGGCGTTGAACGTATCTCCGGCGCCGACGGTATCAACCACCGTGGCGCTCGGTGCGGCCACGTCGATGTTGCGGCCATCGCGCCAACGGGCCAGCGCTCCGGCGCTGCCTTTGGTCAGAACGGTCACCACCGGCCCGGTTTCCAGCAGACGATCAAGCGCGGATTCGATGCTTGGGGCATCGGGATAGATCCACGCCAGATCCTCATCCGATACTTTGATGATGTCCGAGGTTGCAATCGCCCGTTTCAGCCGCGCGCGATAGGCCTGTGGATCACGGATAAAACTGCCGCGAATGTTCGGGTCGAGCATGACGACGCGGCCTGCTGCTTGTGCGCTTTCTGCGAAGCCCACATAGGCCTCTGCGGCGGGCAGGTTGCATAGGCTGATGCCGCCGAAATAGACCACGCGAGCGGCGTCGGGCAGGGCAGGCATCTGCGCCGGTTTGACCTCACGTCCTGCGGTGTTTTCGTCGTAAAATGTGTAACGCGCCTGACCGTCGCTTAAGGTGACAAAGGCCAATGTCGTGGGGCGCGCGCTGATCACCGCAAGATTGGTCGCCACTTGCGAGGTCTCTAACGCCTGCAAAAGCTGCGCGCCGAACATATCGCTGGACAGGCCTGTGATCATCGAGGTTGCGCATCCCAAGCGGCCCAAAGCAATCGCGGTATTGAAAATCGCACCGCCCGCATGGGGCACATAGCCCATGACGGTGGTGTCCGCCGCGCTTGGCGTCGGGATCATATCAATGAGGGCTTCCCCGCAGCAGAGGATCATCGGAAGGGTCCATTCGTGAATAGGCGGACAGGAAAATGCCGTGCCGCGAAGAGAGTGCGCCAGATATTAGATCATCATCGTGGTTGGCAGGCGGTGCTTGCGCACGCGGGCGGCATTGGGGAAATCGCTCATCTCGGCCCGTGCCTCGGCTTCGGCGTCGTCCAATCCATAGGATTTCCACCGCGCCAAAAGCCGGTTGCGCAACTGCGGCTCGGGCACGTCGAGAAACATCGACAGGTCCCAATGGGGCAGCAAATCGCGCCATCCCGCCACGTCATAGGCAAGGTAATTGCCTTCGATGAGGATGGTTTCGGTCCGCTCGTCAATCAATCCCGCCGAGGCGATTGAAATGTCGCGATCGCGGTCAAACATGGGATAATACAGGGTTTTTCCCGCAGCAAGACCGCTGACCAACTCGGTGAACCAATCAAGGTCAAATGTTTCGGGCGCACCTTTGCGTGGCAAAAGACCATGCCGTTCCAACACCGAGTTATCGAGGTGAAACCCGTCCATTGACACCACTTGGGTGCGGTGATCCGAAGCATTCAAGTTCTCGCAAAGCGCTTTGGCCAGCGTGGATTTTCCACTGGCAGGGGGGCCAGCAAGGGCGACGAGCCGGCGGGGGCCTGCTTTGGGGCTATTCATAATTTTTGAAGCAAGCACATCAATGTGGAAATCACCGCCCATTTTCATGATGAGCCACCTCCGATGTTTGAGTGTGTTGCAGCGTCTGGCCGGGCCAAGGACTGCGCCGCCTGTTGGGGGCGGCGAGCATATGATCGAAACGTTTATCCATAATCGTTACTCCGGTACGGGGCGCGGCGAGGAATTGTTGCGGATGATCCGCACGCGAATCGCGGTGCATATATGGCGTCATGCATGGCAGGATGTTTTTCATCCGTCAATTAATAAATCAAGTTGATTTATTAATTGACGTGGTTCATCTTTTCGCGGGAACGAGGCTGGCGTAAGCTGTGGGAATTGGATGAATGAGAGGGTGGAATGAGTGAGGGACCAACTCGCGGCCTGAGTGGCGGCGTGAATCAAAGCGGTGTGCGCGACTACAATGAGCGGCTGTTATTGACGTTGTTGCAACGGGGTGGGGCCTGCGCCGGCAGCGAACTGGCGCGGCAATCCGGCCTGTCACCGCAGACGGTTTCGATTATCTTGCGCGAGATGGAAACCGATGGATTGCTCAAGCGCGGCGCGCCGCAACGCGGCAAGGTTGGCAAACCTTCGATTCCGATGATGCTCGATCCTGACGGCGTGTTTTCCTTTGGTCTCAAGATTGGGCGGCGCAGCTGTGATGTCGTGCTCGCCGATTTCACCGGCAGCATCCGCGACAGGCGCAGCATGACCTACCCCTATCCTCTGCCAGAGCAGGTTTTTGGCTTTCTCGAAACTGCGATGGCCGACATGACGGCGGGATTGGCGCCGGAACTGCGGTCGCGTATTTGCGGGCTGGGCGTGGCGATGCCTTTTGAACTTTGGAGGTGGGATGTCGCGGGCAGCGCACAGGCGGGCAGCGCACAGGGCGAAGAGACGCAGGGCGAGGATTTCTTGTCGTGGAAAGGGGTGGATGTGCCCGCTGTCGTGGCACGGTTTTCTGATCTGCCGGTGATTGTCGGAAACGACGCAACCGCTGCTTGCCGCGCCGAACATATGTACGGGCGCGGCAAGGAATTCTCCGATTATGCCTATTTCTTTGTTGGCGTCTTTGTCGGCGGTGGCATCGTCCTCAATAACTCGGTCTATGAGGGCGCCCATGGCAACGCCGGCGCCTTGGGGTCGTTGCGCACGTCGGGGCCGCAGGGGGAGAGTTTGCAGTTGATTGATACGGCATCGATTCACCTGCTTGAAGCCCGTCTCGTCGAGGCCAATCTCGATCCTGTGTCACTTTGGCAGATGCCGCAAGATTGGGAACCCTACGTGCGCTACGTCGAGCCCTGGATTGGCCGCACGGCACAAGAATTGGCGCGCGCCGCGCTTTCGACCTGCGCGGTGATTGATTTCGAAGCGATCTTGATCGACGGCGGGTTTCCTGCGCAGGTGCGCACATCTTTGGTCGCACGCACCCGGCGGTATTTGGAGGATCTGGATATGCGCGGCATGCACCGGCCGCGTATCGAAGAGGGCGCAGTGGGCGGCAATGCCCGCGCCATCGGGGCGACGACGATCCCGTTGCTCAACCGCTTTTTTCTCGACAGCAACGCCCGCAATTCTGCGTTTTAGAGCGCCGTTTACTCATGTGATGGCATGCCGCGTGGGGGCGGCGTGTCGGGATAAGCCCCCCCCGTGCGGGATCGCGAAACACGGCGCTGGGGCCGCGTGCCGCCAATGGCAACAGCGGCAGATCGGGCGGCGGGCCGTTTGAGCGCACCCAAGGCTGCCGGTGTCCGGCCGATTGCGGTGAGATGTCGGCAAATCGTCCACAATGGCCGTATCGACCTTGGCCTCGGGGGCAAAGGGCTGGTAATGAGCAGCAACAGGATACGACAACGGGAAAAGGACACCCCGATGCAAGGCTATGCGCTCACGGTAAAATGCCCCTCCGCACGCGGAATCGTCGCGGCGATCTCCGCCTATTTGACTGATCTGGGATGTAATATCACCGATTCTGCACAATACGATGATTTGGAAACCGGGCATTTTTTCATGCGCGTGTCCTTCCGGTCGGAAACCGGGGCAAGCCTTGAGGATCTGTCCACCGGATTTGCAAAGATCGGCACGGCGTTCGACATGGATTATGAATTCCACGACGAGGCGGTGAAGATGAAAGTCATCATCATGGTCTCGCGCTTTGGGCATTGCCTCAACGATCTGTTGTATCGCTGGCGCATTGGCGCGCTGCCGATCGATATTGTGGGGGTGATTTCGAACCATACCGAATACCAGAAGGTTGTGGTCAATCACGACATTCCCTTTCACCACGTTAAGGTGACGCCGGACAACAAACCCCAAGCCGAGGCGCGCCAGATGGAGATCGTCGAGGACGCGGGTGCCGATTTGATCGTGCTGGCACGCTATATGCAGGTGCTGTCAAATGAGATGTGCGAAAAAATGTCGGGCCGGATCATCAATATCCACCATTCATTTTTGCCGTCGTTCAAGGGCGCGAACCCCTATAAACAGGCCTATGAACGCGGGGTGAAGTTGATCGGGGCGACGTCGCACTACGTCACCGCAGATCTGGATGAAGGTCCGATCATCGAACAAGAAACGGTCCGGGTTACCCATGGACAAAGCGCCGGTGATTTTGTCTCGCTCGGGCGGGATGTGGAAAGTCAGGTTCTGGCCCGCGCCGTGCATGCCCATATCCATCGCCGGGTGTTTATCAACGGCAATAAAACCGTGGTTTTCCCCGCCAGCCCCGGCAGCTATGCCTCCGAACGTATGGGGTAGCCACGCGCAGGCCGCGCGACAGTTTGCCTCCCTTGTGCCGCCATCGCGGTCTTCGGCGAAAACCCGCGCGACTTTCGGTTCGCCGCGCAGGTTTTTGCTGGCCGAAGCCCATGATGCGCCCTATCTCTAAGTAAAGCACCGCCGCACATGCAGGACGATGCGCGATAGAGCACCAAGAGCGAGCAGAGCACATATACACATGGCAAAACGCCTTCCCTCCCACAGACTGACATTCGGCCTTGGCCTGTCTTTGGTGCTTGGCCTGACGTCATTGGACGCAGGGCCTGCGCGCGCTTTGGAGGCGGTGGAGTTCAAATTCTCCGGCGCGTCCGAGGATCTCGCCGAGGATCTGCGGGCTGCCTCCTTGAGTCAGGCGGCCAAGGTGGACGGGCGCACGACCGCGCAAGACGTGCTTGCCGCCGCACAGGCCGATTATGCCCGCATGACCGGCGTGCTCTATGCCCAAGGATTTTATGGCGGCATTGTCCATGTCTATATCGACGGACGCGAGGCGGCGTCGGTGCCGCCTTTGGCGCAATTGGGCGATATCAAACGGGTTGTGATTTCGGTGGACACCGGACCGCAGTTCAATTTCGGCAAGGCCGAGGTCGCGCCGCTTCCGCAGGGGGCGGAATTGCCATCGCGTTTTGCCACCGGACGGGCAGCCCGGAGCACCGTGGTCAAAGATGCGGTGAGCGCTGGCGTCGGGGCATGGCGCGCCGAAGGCTATGCAAAAACCGCGCTTGCCGAGCAACGCATCACAGCCGATCACCGTGCCAGCGAACTGGATGTGGCGGTCAAGCTGCGCACCGGGCCAAAGCTCAGCTTTAACAAACTGATCTTTGTCGGGGACAGCGCGGTGCGCGAAGAGCGGTTGCAAAAGATCGCTGGCCTGCCGGGGGGCGAAACCTTTGATCCGGAGGTTTTGGAGACCATTGCCACCCGTCTGCGCCGCACCGGTGCCTTCCGTTCGGTGGCGATCAACGAGGCCGAAGAGATCGGCCCTGGCAACACGCTTGATCTGAATGCGCGGGTGGTCGATGCCAAACCCCGTCGCTTTGGGATCGGCGCTGAATATTCCACCCAAGAGGGCGCGGCGGTTTCGGGATATTGGATGCACCGCAATTTGTTGGGCGGTGCCGAGCGTCTGCGCCTCGAAGCTGAGGTCAGCGGCGTCACAGGCGAGACCGGCGGCGTGGATTACAGCCTCTCGGCTGATTTTGAACGTCCCGCCTCGTTTGGCACGGATACGGCGCTCGTGCTCGGGGTTTTGGCCGAACATCTGGACGAACCGGATTACATCTCTGATCAATTGAGCCTTTCGATCGGGATGCGCCGGATCCTCAATGAAGATCTGACCGGCGAATTGGCGTTCGAATGGCGCCGGTCGCGCATCGAGGACAGCCTCGGGCAGCGCGAATATGATTTGCTTAGCTTGCCGTTGAAGCTGACATGGGACAGGCGTGATAATGTGCTCAACACCCGTGAGGGCTCTTTTGTCGAGGCCAACCTGCGCCCGTTTTATGCGCAAGGCAGCGTTCGCTCTGGCGGGCGCATTGCCCTAGACGGTCGCTACTACAAACCCTTGGGCGCCGAGGGGAAAACCGTCGCTGCCGCCCGGTTGCAATTTGGTTCGCTGTTCGGGCCGGACGTGGGATCGGCACCGCCGGATTATCTGTTTTATTCCGGGGGGGGCGGCACCGTGCGTGGTCAGGATTACGAAGCGCTGGGCATTGATTTGCCCGACGGGCGTCGCCGTGGTGGCCGCAGCTTTGTCGGCCTTTCGGGCGAATTGCGCGTCGCCACCGGAAAAAAGCTGAGCGTCGTGGGATTTGCCGATGCGGGTTATGTTGGCGAAGAGGCGTTTTTTGACGGTTCGGGCACATGGCATTCCGGGGCAGGCATTGGTTTGCGCTATGACACCGGCATCGGGCCGATCCGTTTGGACGTGGCGGCACCAACTTCGGGCGGCGGCGACGGCATGCATCTGTACATCGGTATCGGGCAAGCCTTTTGATGCGCCGGATCGACATACCCGCGGCGGCGCTGGCCGCAATTCTGGCGCTGCCTTTGGCTCAGGCGCCTGCGCCGGTATGGGCGCAAACGGCCCCGACCTTGAGCGCGGACAATACGCCCGAAGAGGATCGCGGATTTCTGACCGCTTTTCTTGAGGACAACCTTTCCGGCGCCGGCCGCCAAGTCCGCATCACCGGATTTCAAGGCTCGCTCAGTGCCCGCGCCTCATTGGACACGTTGACCATCGCTGATGACAGCGGCGTCTGGCTCACGCTCAAGTCCGTCACGCTGGATTGGAACCGCTCCGCGATTTTGCGCGGACAGGTGGAAATTGCGGCGCTCAAGGCCGAATTGATCGAGGTCGCCCGTGCGCCGGAGACCGCGTCGCCCGCATCCCCGGCACCGGAGGCCGCGCCGTTTTCCTTGCCCGATTTGCCGGTTTCGGTGAAAATCGACGAGATTGAAGCCAAACGGATTGCCTTGGGGGCGCCGCTGCTTGGCCAACCGGTTAGCTTCTCGCTCAAGGGCAGCACAGCGCTGGCCGGCGGCGCGGGCGACATCAATCTGGCACTCAAACGGTTGGACGATGGTCCTGCGGGGCAATTCCGGCTTGAAGCCAGTTACGACAATGAGACCAAGCGCCTTGGGCTGGACCTTCTGGCCGAGGAAGAGGCGGGCGGATTGGCCGCCACTCTTGCGGGGTTGCCCGGAGCGCCGGAATTGAAATTGGCCGTGGCGGGCGAAGGCCCGCTCGATGATTTCACCACGCAGATCGAATTGTCCAGCGATGGCACGCCCCGTCTTGCGGGGCAAGTTGTGCTATCGACCGTGCCCGCCGAGGCGGCAAATGGCAGCACCGAGGCAGACCGCCAGGGGGCGAGCCCGGTGCCGCTGCGCCGCCTCGAGGCACAGCTTGGCGGGGATATCGCGACGCTGTTCATGCCCGAATACCGACCGTTTTTTGGCGATAATATTGCCTTGACCCTGACAGGTGGGGAGCGCGCTGATGGTGGGCTGAGGCTGGATCAGCTGACGTTGATTTCACAGGCGATGACCCTCTCCGGCAGCGGGGCTTTGGATGCGGATCGCTGGCCGGAACAATTCGCGCTCACTGCAGAGATAAAGGATGCCGGCGGCATGCCGGTGCTCTTGCCGGTCAGCGGGGGCGAAACCCGGGTTGATGCGGCGCAGCTTGCCTTGCAATTCGACCGTGCCACGGGCGAGGAATGGCAAGGCAGCCTTGTGGTCGACGGATTGGACCAACCGACGCTTGCAGCGCGGCGGATGGCATTGTCGGCGTCGGGGTATATTCGCGAACGCAAACCGGGCAATCTTGGCAGCGCCTTTGCGGTGCTCAATTATGCGGCGGAGGGGCTCGCCCCGCGCGATGCAGCCTTGGCCAGCGCCTTGGGCGAAGAGATTATGGGCGGCGCGCGCATCACCTTTGTCAAACGCGAACCGCTGCGGATCGAGGATCTGACCCTGAGCGGTGCGAATTACGGGCTGAGCGGTGACGTCAGCGTGATCGGAGATATGAGCGCAATCGACGTCAATCTGGACACGACCCTACGCGCCGATGACCTGTCGCGATTTGCGGGGATGGCGGGGCAAAAGCTGCGCGGTGCGGCGCAAATGGCGATCAAGGGCACAATCGAACCCCTGTCCGGCGCCTTTGATTTGACCGCACAGGGGCAGACCGACAACCTCGCCATCGGGCAAGACGCCGCCGATCAGCTGCTGCGGGGACGCGGCACCGTTGCTGTGGCGGCCAAACGCGACACCACGGGCCTGCATTTAAGCCAACTCGACGCGAAAACCTCCGCCGTGTCGATCACGGCCAATGGCGACATGAACAGTACGCAAACCGCGCTCACCGGCGTTGCGCGTCTCACCGATGTCAGCGCCTACGTTGACGGGTTAAGCGGGCCTTTGACTGTCACCGGCGATCTGGGCCGCACAGGCACGGGCGCATGGCAGGTGTCAGTTGAGGCCGACGGGCCCTCCGGCACACGCGCTTCGGCGCGCGGCGCAGTCGGTGCAAGTTTTGATACCGCCAACATAGATGTCACTGGCGGCGGGCCTTTGGCTTTGGCCAACCCGTTTTTGCGGCCGCGATCGATCAATGGCACCGGCGCGTTCGATCTGTCGTTGAATGGCCCGTTCACGCTGTCGAGTCTGTCGGGGCGCGTGACCACGCGCGACGCCACTTTGTCGGCGCCTACGTTGCGCAATTCGCTGACGCAGATGGATATCACCGCGACCTTGGACGGCGGTCAGGCACGCATCGATATGAGCAGCGCGGTCGGTTCGGGCGGGCGAATGCGCCTGTCTGGGCCGGTGGATTTGAACCCGCCGTTTCGTGCCGATCTGACGGCCACGCTTGAGAGCATCGGGCTCGAAGACCCGCAACTTTATACCACCTCGGTGGGCGGGACCATCAAGATGACAGGACCACTGACAGGCGGTGCGTCGATCACGGGGGCATTGGAGATGGGCGAAACCAATCTGCGGGTTCCTGATAGCGGGTTCGGCAGCACCGGTGATTTGCCCGATGTGATTCATGTGGGTGAACCTGCGGACGCGCGCGCCTCGCGCAGCCGTGCCGGATTGATTGCCGAACCGAGCAGTGGCGCCTCGGATGGCAGCGGCGCGGGCAGCAGGCCCTATGCTCTGGACGTGCGGATTGCGGCGCTGCGGCGGGTGTTCGTGCGCGGGCGTGGCATTGATGCGGAATTGGGCGGCTCTTTGCGTTTGCGTGGCACCACGGATGCGATCGAGCCCTCGGGGCGGTTTGATCTGGTGCGTGGGCGTCTTGATATCTTGGGCAAACGGTTCACATTGGACGAAGGCTATGCGCAGCTTATTGGGGATTTCACCCCCTATATCCGTCTGAGCGCCAGCACCGAAGCCAGCGACACGGCAATCAGTATCATCATCGAGGGGGATGCCGCGCATCCGGAGATTTCTTTTCTCTCCAGCCCCGAGTTGCCGCAAGACGAGGTTTTGGCGCGGCTGCTGTTTGGGCGCGCAATCAGCGAAATATCTGCGCTGCAAGCCGCGCAACTGGCTGCAGCGGTGGCCACCTTGGCCGGTCAGGGCGGTGCAGGGGTGATCGGCACATTGCGCGACAATTTCGGATTGGATGATCTGGATGTGACCACATCGGATGACGGCGAAGCCAGTCTGCGCGCGGGGCGCTATATTTCAGACAATATCTATACTGACGTGACGGTCGGGTCGTCAGGCACCAGCGAAATCAACCTCAACCTCGATGTCAGCTCCAACCTGACCGTCAAAGGCGGGCTTTCGTCTGACGGCAACACCGGCATCGGGATTTACTTCGAAAAAGATTACTGATTTTCTGAAGTTGTCAGGCGCGCCGCCTTTCCTTATGTGCGCCAAACCCACCGGAGCACATCATGAGCGATTTCATTTTTCCTGTCGCCACCCAACCTGCGATTCCCGTGATCGGGGAAACCGCCCGATATGCGGTGCGACGGATTTTTTGCGTGGGGCGCAATTATGCCAAACACGCGGCCGAGATGGGGTATGAGGCCGACCGCGACGCGCCGTTTTTCTTCACCAAATCGGCGCATATGACCTGTGCCAGCGGCAGCACGATCCCCTATCCGCCCGGCACCGAGGATTTTCAATACGAGATGGAATTGACCGTTGCGATTGGCGCGCCGCTGTTTCGCGCAACGCCGGCGCAAGCTGCGCAGGCCATCTATGGCTACGGTTGCGGTTTGGATATGACGCGGCGCGATCTACAAATCAAATCGCGCGAGATCAAGCGCCCTTGGACCTTTGGAAAGGACGTTGAAAACTCTGCGGTGTTTGCCCCGCTGACCAAGGCAGCGGATTTTGGTGCGATAGGCGATCAACGGATTTTTCTCGACGTGAATGGCCAGCGCAAACAATCATCGACACTGGATCTGATGATCCACGCGGTGCCCGATGTGATGGCCTATCTCTCGGGGTTTTACCATTTGGACGCCGGCGATGTGATCATGACCGGCACGCCGGAAGGGGTCGGTCCCGTGGTGGCCGGCGATGTGATCACCGGCGGCATCGACGGGCTGTCTCCTGTTTCGTTGAGGGTGACGCAGGCGGAGTAACGCGCCGCGCAGGTTGCGGGCACGCGTTTAAACATCTTCAAACGCCTCACCCGCCTATAAAGTCGGGGTGCTGCGCGCCGCTGTTTTGGTCTCGGGGCGGTTTTGGGGCATGGGTGCTGGATATCGTTCTAACCTGCGCTCATTGGGCAAATGGTGCCGTGAGCGACAGGTCATGAGCCGATGCGCATGGCGCACTGTTGGCGGCTGTGGCCCAACGCGGACGATCGGCAGTCATTCTGACAGAGGCATGGCCGTTGCGTCCCGCCGGGCGGCCGTTTGCATCAATCCGAATGATCATAATTGCACGCCAAAATATCACGCGTGCAGTGGGCTATTGGGCATGAAGGGTGGATTTGGTGGAGCCTAGGGGAGTCGAACCCCTGACCTCTTGCATGCCATGCAAGCGCTCTACCAACTGAGCTAAGGCCCCAAATCCAAGCGTTGCCGCCATGCGAGAATGGATCTCGTGAGCGGCTAAGTAGGCAATGCAGCAGACAGGATCAAGTGGAAAATTCCGCCTGCCGCATATTATTTTACAGCTTAGCTGTCGTCGTCATCTGCCGCGACATCGGCGATCTCGTCGAGCGAGACATCATCATCGTCGTCGTCATCTTCGAGAACGTCATCACCAAGGTCCAGATCAACATCTTCGTCGTCATCCAGAACAACGGCATCCTCTTCGGTTTCGGCCTCTTTGGCCTTTTTGGATGAGGCATCTTCGGCGTCTGCGGCGATCATCCGGCTCTTGCCGAGATCAATCTCGACGACCTCGCCCGTATAGGGGCTTACGATCGGGTTCTTGTTCAGGTCATAAAACCGTTTACCGGTGGTCGGGCAAACGCGTTTCGTGCCCCATTCTTCGTTGGGCATCGGTCATCCCTTTCAAAAATACATGAGTCTTGTCGACGGTCTGCGCCAACTGCCATAAGAGAGGGCAGGTGTCAAAGGCTTTCCCGTCCTTTTGGCGCAATCAGGAGGCGATATGGCGCAGCATATTCTCGAGGGCAACCCAAGGGTGGAGATTTCCCTGCGTCGTTCGGCGCGGGCGCGGCGGATTTCCTTGCGGGTGTCGCGGCTTGATGGGCGCGTGACGCTGACCTTGCCGAAAGGCGTGCGCGACCGCGAGGGGCTTGATTTCGCCCGTGAGAAAGCCGATTGGCTGCGCGCGCAGCTGGCAGACCGCAAGGCCGAGGTTCTGGCCACTCATGGCGCCGATATTCCGCTGCTTGGCCGGCTTCACCGCGTTGCGCCCGCCGCCACTGGTCGCAGCCCGCGCGTCGAGGGACAACAGCTTCTCGTGCCGGGCGCGCCGGACCGCGTGCCTGCGCGCCTTGGCGGGTATATTAAGGAACGAGCGCGGGCCGAATTGGCCGCCGCTTCGGATCGGTATGCCGCAGCCTTGGGGCGTTCCTACAGCAGCCTTACCCTGCGGGATACCCGCTCGCGTTGGGGGTCGTGTTCTTCGGCAGGCGGCTTGATGTATTCATGGCGATTGGTGATGGCACCCCGCGCGGTGATGGATTATGTCGCCGCCCATGAGGTCGCGCATCTGGCGGAAATGAACCACTCACAGGCCTTCTGGGAGACGGTGGAACAGCTCTATGGGGACACCCGCGCCCCGCGCCGTTGGTTGCGCGAAGAGGGCGGCGATCTGCACCGGTATCGGTTCAAAGCCTAGATATGCCGCCCGGACCCCGGCCGTGATGTGAAATTCGCAGCGCAGGCACGCTTTGTTGGTTGTGCAACTTGACGGCGCGGCACTTTGTGATCACAACATGCTCATGCTTATTCATTCGCGGCCCGATCCGTCCCCTTCTGCCCATGACCGTGTGTATCGCGGGTTGCGCACCCGCATCATGCACGGAGAAATTGCTCCGGGCCAAGCCATGACATTGCGCGGCATCGGCGCGGATTTTGGCGTCTCGATGACCCCCGCCCGCGAAGCCATCCGGCGGCTGGTGGCCGAGGGTGCGCTGTCATTATCGTCGTCGGGCCGCGTCGCCACGCCGGAACTCAGCAATGACCGTATTGAAGAGCTGTCGGCCCTGCGCTCTTTGATCGAGGTTGAACTGGCTTCGCGGGCCATGCCGCGGGCGCATATGGCCTTGATCGAGCGGCTACAGGCGATCAATGCCGGTATTCCTGAAGCCATCGATCGTCAGGACGCTGTCGGATATATCCGCAGCAACCTCGACTTTCACCGTACGCTATATTTGCGCGCCCAAGCGCCAGCTATGCTGGCCATGGCTGAAACGGTCTGGCTGCAACTCGGCCCGACGATGCGGGCGCTTTACGGGCGGCTGCAACGCAAAGAGCCTCCGCATTTCCACCGCCTCATCCTTGCTGCGCTCAAAGCCGGCGATGAGCCAGGATTGCGCCTTGCTGTGCGCTCAGACGTGACCCAGGGGTTGAAAATGCTGGTGGCTTGAAGCGCTGCTTTCTATTTTCCTGCAAATATCCCCGCCGGAGGCATCTATGGCCCCAGCGTAGTGCCAGAGGGGTTCAGGCCTCCGGCGGGGATATTTAGAGAAAGCAGAAAGCGGCGGCGGTTTTTAGGCGGCGAGGCCTTTGGCACCGATGTCGAGGAATTTGCGGCGGCGGTCTTCGATCAGCTTTTGCGGCGATTTGCCGTCCAGTTCGGACAAGAGGGATTCGATGGTTGTTGCGACAGAAGCCATTGCGGCCTCGCGGTCGCGATGTGCGCCGCCCAAGGGTTCGGTGATGACACGGTCTGCGACGCCGAGTTTTTGCAGGTCTTGCGCGGTCAGGCGTAGCGCCTCGGCAGCTTCGCGCATTTTGCCACCATCTTTCCACAGGATCGAAGCACAGCCTTCCGGCGAGATCACAGAATAAATCGAGTGTTCCAGCATCGCCACGCGGTTGGCGGTGGCAAAGGCCACGGCTCCGCCGGAACCGCCTTCGCCAATGATCACTGACACCAGCGGCACACCGATCTGCAGACATTTTTCCGTGGCGCGCGCGATGGCTTCGGATTGCCCGCGTTCTTCGGCACCTTTGCCCGGATAGGCGCCGGCCGTGTCGACCAAGGTCACCACCGGCAGGCCGAATTTATGCGCCAGTTCCATCAAGCGCACGGCCTTGCGGTATCCCTCGGGGCGGGCCATGCCGAAATTACGCTCGATCCGCGATTTGGTATCATGGCCTTTTTCATGGCCGATCACCATCACCGGCCGGTCGCCCAGCCGCGCCAATCCGCCCATCACCGCATGATCATCGGCAAAATTCCGGTCGCCCGCCAAGGGCGTGTATTCGGTGAAAAGGGCTTCGATGTAATCCTTGCAATGGGGGCGAGCAGGGTGGCGCGCCACTTGGCATTTGCGCCACGGGGTCAGGGATTTATAAAGATCGACCAACATATCGGCGGCTTTTTTGTCCAGCGCGGCGGCCTCGGCCTCGATGTCCATCTCATCATTGGCACGGGCCAAAGCACGCAATTCTTCGGCTTTGCCTTCAATTTCGGCCAATGGTTTTTCGAAATCGAGATAATTGGTCATGTCACGCGCTCCGCCTGTTTCCTCTGATATAGGTGCTTGCAGGGGGGATTTGCAACTCTCCAAAGGCGCAGGGATGCGCAAGCCGGCCGCGCAGGCAGATGGCCCGATTGCATTGCGTTTGTCGGGGCCGATCGTCGGGCCGGTCGATTCATGCAGGTCAGCAAGATTTGCGATCCCCTCTTGTGACATCTAGGTTTTGTATCAAGCAGCAAGTGAGGCATCATGCGCCAGTCCTATGAGAAACGTGTCCTGCGGGTGATCGCCTATATTCATGATCATCTGGATGGGGATTTATCCTTGGACCGGTTGGCGGATGTTGCGGCGATGAGCCGGTTTCATTGGCACCGCGTTTATACGGCGGTCACGGGCGAATCCCTTGCGCAAACTGTGCGGCGTATCCGGATTTACCGTGCGTCGATTGCTTTGGTGCAAAGCCCCGCCAGCCTTGAGGAGATCGCCGCCTTGCATGGCTATCCCAGCAAGGCCAGCTTTTCGCGCGCGTTCAAAGCGGTCACGGGCAGCACGCCCGCCGCCTACCGCCAAGCAGGGCGCGCCTTAACTCCCTATGTGATCGGGAAAACAGGATCGAACAAAATGTATGATGTGACCACAGAACACGCCGCCCCGCGCCATTTGGCCGTGGTGCCCCATAAAGGCGACTATATGAAAATCTCTGCTGCGTTTGAAACCATGGCTATGACCATGGCGGCGCGCGGCGCGCCGACTGCGGCAATGGTGGGGATTTTTCTACATGACACCCGCAACACGCCGGTCGAGGACTTGCGCAGCTTTGCCGGAGCCGAGGTGCCCGAGGGGTTCGCCATCACCGCGCCGCTGGAGCCGATGGAGCTGGCGGGCGGCGCATATGCCGTGCTGCACTTCAAAGGCCCCTATGTGGGCCTTCAGGCGGCCTATGATTATCTCTTCGGAGCATGGCTTGAGGCAATTGGCGCGACCCTACGCGAGGAGCCGTGTTTCGAGGTTTATCACAATTCGCCGGCGGATACGGCACCGGATGATCTGTCGACAGATATCTATTTGCCCTTGGGCTGATGGCGCGGCGCGGGTGACATGTGGGCGGCGGCGCAGGGCAATGTCGCCGCACCACGGGTTTGGCGGGAGTGGCTGCGTCTCATCCTGTCGCCGGATAAAGCACGGGGTATAATGTGGCCAGCAGCAGGATCGCCATCGTGTAATTGAACGCGCGCAGCCGCGCCGGATTTTGGAGCAATCGCCGCACCTGCAAGCCCATCATGGTCCAGACGCTGACCGAGGGCAGATTGACGAGGCCAAAGATCACGGCCACCATCAAAATCGTCCATATATCGCGCTCCGGCGCATAAAGCGTGATCGCCGAAAGCGCCATCGACCATGCTTTGGGATTGACCCATTGAAATGCTGCGGCTTGGAAAAACCCGAAGGGTTTGCCGCTTTGGCTGGCGGTGTCCGGCGCAGCGGCGCGGGAGATCTTCGTCGCCAGCCAAACCAGATACCCCACGGAAAACACTTTCAATATCTGATAGCTTGCCGGCCAAAGATCAAAGGCTTGCATCAACCCGATGCCGACCAAAGCCACCATCACCGTGAAGCCGATGCTGATGCCGAACATATGCCGCAGGCTGCGGGTGAAACCAAAATTCGCCCCCGATGCCATAAGCATCAAGTTATTCGGCCCCGGTGTGATCGAGGAAACAAAGGCAAAGCCCGCGAGGGCATAGAGAACTTGAAATGTCATTGCGCAACCTTATCCAAGGATCGACGCAATTTGATTGTGATGTAACCGTATTCATGGGTATATTTGCAATATATGAGCAAAATAGACCAAATTGACCGAAATATATTGCGCACGCTTGGCGGTGAAGGCCGGATCAGCAATCTGGAGCTGGCCGAGCGGGTGGGTTTGTCGCCCTCGGCCTGTCTGCGCCGGGTGCAGGAATTGGAACGCATCGGCGTGATCAAAGGCTACCGCGCGGTGCTGGCCCCTAAGGCGATGGGGGTGGGGTTCACGGCCTATGTCACGGTGGGGCTGAACGCGCATACCAAAGCCTCGCAATTGGCGTTTGAGCAGGGGGTCGCGCGCGCGGTCGAGGTGCGCGAATGTCACAATATCACGGGCGCATGGGAATATCTGCTGCGCATCGAGGCGGCGGATTTGGCGGCCTATAAACGGTTTCACACCGATGTTTTGGGCACCCTGCCACAGGTGCAATCAATCACCTCCTATGTGGTCATGGGGTCGCCGAAAGACGAGCGCGCCTAGGCAAAGTTGCGCCCTACCGATCCAAAGATCGCCCCAAAGATCGGCCTGAAAATCGGCAAGAGGTCGCGCATGGCAGGTGCATATGCCCGATTGCGGCTGGTCATGGGCCGCGCCGCGCGGGTAGCAAGGGGCTGTATCATAGATGGAGCCTTTGATTTGTCCCTGATTTCCCGGTCGTTTTGCGCGGTGATCCTTATGGCCGCGATGGCACCAATGGCCGGTTGCGGCAAGGCGCCGGACGCGCGGGCCGCATCCCGTGCGGCCAAAGAGGTGCCGCTCTACCCCAACGAAACGCCCGAGTTGCGCAAGCAAATCAAAGCGGCCGCCGCGCGATATGACGTTCCGGTGGGTTTGGTGCAACGGGTGATCGTGCGCGAAAGCACGCACCGCCCTTGGGCACGCAACGGGCCATATTACGGGTTGATGCAAATCCTGCCCGCCACCGCGCGGGGCATGGGATATGAGGGCAGCGCCGAGGGATTGCTCGACGCTGAAACCAACCTGACCTACGCGGTGAAATACCTGCGCGGGGCGTGGCTTTTGTCGGACGGCAGTTATGACACGGCGGTGAAGTGGTATTCGCAAGGGTATTATTACGAGGCCAAGCGGCGCGGCATGCTTGAGGAAACCGGGCTTCGATAGGGGGCATCAAACATTGAAAAAGCCCGCACGCTGTGGCGCACGGGCTTTGATGGTGTGTTGGGACCGCGTGGTTTAGGCGCTGGCGGCGATCATCTCGGATTGGCGCACGATGACTTCGGCCTGTTTGATCGAGGCAATATCCACGAGGCGGCCTTTGTAGACGGTTGCGCCTTCGCCGTTGGCTTTGGCGGTTTCCATCGCGGCGAGAATTTCGCGCGCCTCGGCAACAGCGTCCTCGGAGGGGGTGAAAACCTCGTTGGCCAATGCGATTTGCTTGGGGTGGATTGCCCATTTGCCGACCATGCCAAGCGTGGCAGAACGCAAAGCCTGTGCACGGAAGCCCTCATCATCGGAGAAATCGCCAAACGGGCCATCGACCGGCAAAACGCCATGGGTGCGGCAGGCCGCAACAATCGCGGTCTGTGCCCAATGCCATGGATCGGACCAGTATTTTGCGCCTTCGCGCAGCATGTAATAGTTTTCCTGCGTTCCGCCGATGCCGGTGGTTTGCATGCCCATTGAGGCGGCGAAATCTGCGGCGCCGAGGCTCATTGCGACAAGGCGCGGCGAAGAAGCGGCAATTTCTTCGACATGTGCGATGCCTGCGGCGCTCTCGATGATGACTTCGAAATTGATTTTTTTGCTGCGGCCTTTGGCGGTTTCAATCGCGGTGACCAAAGCATCCACGGCATAGATATCGGCGGCGCAGCCGACTTTCGGGATCATGATCTGGTCAAGGCGCTCGCCTGCCTGTTCCATCAAATCCACCACATCACGATACCAATAGGGCGTGTCGAGACCGTTGATACGGACCGAAAGCGTCTTGTTGCCCCAATCATAGTCGCTGATCGCGGCGATGACGTTGGCGCGGGCGCTGTCTTTGTCCGAAGGGGAGACGGAATCCTCAAGATCGAGGTTGATCACATCTGCCGCAGAGGCCGCCATTTTGGCAAAAAGCTTGGTGTTCGATCCCGGGCCAAACAGCTGGCAGCGGTTCGGACGGGCAGGGGCGGTGGGCTGAAGACGGAAGCTCATGGGCAGGCCTTTCGAGTAAGGAAGTTTCGCATATGTCGCATCATGGGTTATTAAATTGCGCGCTGCCGCGCAAGACGATTCTGCGCTTGCGGCATGGGTGCTGCACTGCGGCGGGGGCGGCGCCTGTGGAGGTGAATTCTCCCGATTTGGATCAAATATTTGAACGAATCTTGCTCAAAATCATCAATCTTGCGCTGAATTTCGGAGGAAATACCCCGCTTGCCGGATGAAACTGAGCGCAATGTGATGTACCGCGCTGTGGCGCGAAATAGACCGGAGCCCTGCCATGATCCAGACCCCTTATCTTTTGTTCCTCGGTGATGCCGTCGATCCGTTGGCTGCCAAAGTGGCACAGGGTATTCGCGACTGGCGCCCCGAATTTGCGCTGGGGCAGTTCCGGCTGGAGGGGTGCAAGGCCGATATGGGCTTGCCCGATATGGGGTTGCAAGAGGCCTATGATGCCGGCGCGCGGACTTTGGTGATCGGGGTGGCGAACCGCGGCGGATATATCTCCGAAAGCTGGCGCGCGGTGCTGCGCGCGGCGCTGGAGGTCGGGTTCGATTTGGCCTCTGGCTTGCACAATCTATTGCGCGATGACCCTGAATTGGCCCAAACGGCGGGCGGTTTGGGGCGCCTGTTGCATGACGTTCGGGTGCCGTCCGTGGCCTATCCGATTGCCAATGGTGTGAAGCGCAGCGGTAAGCGCCTTTTGGCTGTCGGGACCGATTGCTCTGTTGGCAAGATGTATACGTGCCTTGCGATGGATGCCGAGATGCGCAAACGCGGGATGAATTGCGATTTTCGCGCCACGGGGCAGACGGGGATTTTGATCACCGGCGGCGGCGTGCCCGTGGATGCGGTGGTTGCGGATTTCATGGCCGGATCCATCGAATGGCTGACGCCGGACAATGACGAGGATCATTGGGATTTGATCGAGGGGCAGGGCAGCCTGTTTCACGTGTCCTATTCCGGTGTGACTTTGGCCCTAATACATGGCGGACAACCCGATGCTTTGATCTTGTGCCATGAGCCGACGCGCACGCATATGCGCGGCTTGCCCAGCTATGATGTGCCGACGTTGGAGCGGCTGCGCGATGTGGCGCTGCCTTTGGCGCAGGTTGGAAACCCTGATTGCAAAGCTGTCGGAATTTCGGTCAATACCCAGCATATGAGCGATGCCGAGGCGGAGGCCTATCTGGCGCGGGTCGAGCACCAGATGGGATTGCCTGCGGTAGATCCGTTCCGCCATGGGGCGACGCGATTGGTGGATGCGCTGGATTAAGCAACCGGCCGACCGGCCACGCCGGAACGGGTCTTGCGCTTGGGCCGTGCATGGGGGAGCCTCCGGCGGGGATATTTAAAGAAAGCAGAAAGGGCGGCGCGGAACGTGCGGCAGGTGTAGCGATGGATGTGAGCGTGACGCGTGATGTGTTTCAATTGGCCGAGGTGTTTACCATCAGCCGTGGCAGCCGGACAGAAGCGCAGGTTTTGACCGTAACGGTGACTGATGGCGGCCATGCCGGGCGCGGCGAATGCGTGCCCTATGCGCGCTACGGCGAGACGCTTGAAGGCGTCGAGGCAGAGATTGCGGCGCTGCCTTCAGTTTTCGATCGTGCCGCATTGCAGGGGCTTTTGCCGGCAGGGGCGGCGCGCAATGCGGTGGATTGCGCCTTGTGGGATCTGGAGGCCAAGCACGCCGGAAAGCGGGTGTGGGAATTGGCGGGATTGCCCAGACCGAAACCGGAGATCACCGCATTTACTTTGTCCTTGGCCGCGCCGGAGGCGATGCGCGCGCAGGCACATAAACATGCGTTTCGCCCGCTTTTGAAAATCAAGCTCGGCACGCCCGATGATATGCCGCGCTTGGAGGCGGTGCGGGCGGGCGCGCCGAAATCGGATATTATCGTCGATGCCAATGAAGGGTGGAGCGCCGAGGTCTATGCTGATCTTGCGCCGCATTTGCTGCGCTTGGGCGTGACATTGGTCGAGCAGCCCCTGCCCGCAGGGGAGGATGACGCCTTGTTGGGCATGGCGCGACCGGTGCCTGTGTGTGCGGATGAAAGTTGTCATGATCGTGCCAGCCTCGCCGGGTTGACCGGAAAATATGATGTGGTGAACATCAAGCTGGATAAAACCGGCGGTTTGACCGAAGGCTTGGCCTTGCGCGAAGCGGCGGTCGCCGCAGGATACAAAATCATGGTGGGATGTATGGTTGGATCGTCCTTGGCCATGGCGCCCGCAACACTTTTGGCCCAAGGCGCGCTGGTGACGGACCTTGACGGGCCGCTGTTATTGGCCGAAGACCGACCCGAAGCATTGCAATATGACGTTTCCGGAGTGCACCCGCCCAAGCGTGGCCTTTGGGGGTGACGCGGATTTTGAGGAGAAGACCATGACCCGTACCGTTTATGTCAACGGAGAGTATTTGCCCGAAACAGAGGCCAAGATCTCGATTTTTGATCGCGGATTTTTGATGGCGGATGGGGTTTATGAGGTCACGTCGGTGATCGGCGGTAAATTGGTGGATTTCGAAGGCCATTCGGCGCGCCTGCAACGTTCGCTCAATGAATTGGATATGGCCAATCCGGTGACGATGGACGAACTCTTGGCGATCCACCGCGCGTTGATCGAGAAAAACCAATTGGATGAGGGGGGCATCTATTTGCAAATCACGCGCGGCGCCCCCGCAGACCGCGATTTCGCCTTTCCCGATCCCGATGAAACCCCGTCGAGCTTGGTGTTGTTCACACAGGTGAAGAACCTCGTGAATGCGCTTGCGGCACAAAAAGGCATCAAGGTGATTTCGATCGATGACCTGCGTTGGACCCGCCGCGACATCAAAACCGTGCAGCTTCTCTACCCGTCGATGGGCAAGATGATGGCGGCCAAAGCAGGCGCCGATGATGCGTGGATGGTTGAGGATGGTAAGGTCACCGAAGGCACCTCGAACAACGCCTATATCGTCAAGGGCGGCAAGATTATCACGCGCAAACTGAGCAATGATATCCTTGCGGGCATCACCCGTGCGGCTGTTCTGCGCCTTGCCAAGGAAGCACAGATGGTTGTCGAGGAACGCAGTTTCAGCATCGAAGAGGCGCAAGAGGCGGATGAGGCGTTTGTCACTTCGGCCACGACCTTTGTGTTTCCGGTGGTGGAGATTGACGGCAAGGCGATCGGATCTGGCGAGGTCGGGTCTGTCGCCAGCCGCCTGCGCGAAATTTACATTGAAGAGAGCTTGAAAACGGCGCTCTGATCCCTCTGGGGCGGTCGCATATCTGATAAGGATAATCTACCGCGCGCCCAATCGGATGGGCGCGCGGGGGATTAATGCGGCGCGGGCGGATGCGTTAAAACAGCGGCCGGTTAACCTGCGTCGCCGACATTCTTGGCAAAGGCGTCTTTGAACGCCGCCTGCTTTTCGGCGCTGGCCTCGGTCTGGCTTTGGGCTTTCCAATCGTCATAGGGCATGCCGTAATAGATTTCGCGGGCCGTCTCTTTGCTCATTTCCAGGCCGCGCTCATTGGCGGCCTCCTGATACCAGCGGCTCAGACAGTTGCGGCAAAATCCGGCCATGTTCATCAGGTCGATGTTCTGCACATCGGGGCGTTTTTCCATCAAATGCGCGCGCAGGGTGCGAAAGGCGGCGGCTTCGATTTCGATGCGGGTTTGGTCGTCGATATCCATAGGCGTGTCTCCAAAACAGGCGGTTTGACCGATGTTATAGCGTTGGCGTGCGGCGGGCCAGAGCGGGCGAAAAGTCGTAGGTGCGCTTGGTGATCGTGAAAGGGACAGGGATGCGGGCCGCGCCGCGCTTCGCACACAGGTCCGGCATGCATCGGCACTCGCGTGGGGATTTGTCGCGCCGGGGCCGTTTTGCGCACACAGGGCGACAGATGCGGCGTGTTTGGCGCGCCATATGTGCCTTCTTGTGGCCCGAACGTCGGGGCGTCCTAATAATCGCTTGGAGGGATGGCTGCCTGTGCCGCTTGGGTGTCGGTGGCAGAGGTGTGCAAGTTATATGCGGCGGTTTAACATCCCGCCTCTGCCAATGCGGCGTTGAGCATCGGCGCGATCCGCGCCGCCCATGCCCGTTGCTGTGCGTCGGTTTCGATCAAATCATTGCACAATTCCAAAAGGACGTTTGGTCGCTCATAGGCAATCGCATGGCGCGCAAGCGTATCGCCGGGAATGTGTCCGGCGTAAGGTTCATTGGCGCCGACGCAAAGATCCGGCTCGGCCCGGAGCATGCGCAGCAGCGGTTTGGCGATCCGTTGGTCAGAGGCATAGAGCACGCCGATATGCCAAGGGCGCGGCGGCCGTCCGCGCAACTGCCGCGTAAAGCTGTGCACCGATATGATCGCCGTATCCGTCCGCCGCGCGGCCAACTCAGACAGGGCGGTGTGATAGGGGCGGTAACAGCGGTTCAACCTCAGATCGCGCTCCGCAGTACCGGCATGGCGGTTGGCGGGAATGATCGTGCCATCATATAGTTTCATCAGCAACGTTGGATCGTCTTCGCCGCGATTTGGGTCGATCACCAAGCGCGAAAAATTTGACAAAATGGCGGGCGCATCAAGAATATCGGCCAAGGCGCGGCTTAATCCTGCCGCGCCGGGATCATAAGCGATGTGACGTGCCATATCCTCGGGGGGGAGGCCCAAATTGCCGCCGGCAATAAACTCCGGCACCGTATGCGCCGCGTGGTCACAGGCCAGCAACCAGCGGCTTGACCGGTCTGGCCCGAGAATGTGGTAAGGCGCGTATGTCATGTCATCCTCGCGTCATTTGTGCTCTGTTAGACATAGGGGAGTTGTCTCGCAATTGGAATTGAGCAATAGAAGATGCAGCGGCGTTAGCGTTATCATCTCCGGTTGGATTTTGATGTTAATCGTGAGAACCTATCGGCGTCCACCCATGCGTTTTCACGGCCCCTCTCGCATGGCGCTGTGATATGAGACCAATAGCCGCCACATGCACCGATTGCGTCCCGCTGTGCCCTTGATATGGTGGCAGTAGGCGCGGCCAAAAGGCCGAAGGGCCACAAAAGAAGGATCATCCGATGAGGCGTCACCGCAATACCAAAATCGTTGCCACACTTGGCCCAGCCTCGGAAACCTACGAGATGATCCGCGCCCTGCATGAAGCGGGGGCAGATGTGTTTCGCCTCAATATGAGCCACGGGCAGCATGATGAAATCCGTGAAAAACACCGGATCATCCGACAGATCGAAAAAGACCTCGACACGCCGATCGGGATTTTGGCCGATTTGCAGGGCCCGAAATTGCGGGTCGGCACCTTTGCCAACGGCTCCGAAGAGTTGATCGAAGGCGCGGCCTTCCGGCTTGATCTGGACGAGGCCGAAGGCACGTTGAGCCGTGTGCGCTTGCCGCATCCGGAAATTTTTGCCGCGCTCGAGGTTGGCGCACGCTTGTTGGTCAATGACGGAAAAATCAGCCTGAAAGTCACCGCTTGCGGCGCCGATTTCGCCGATTGCGAAGTGCTTAACGGTGGCACGATTTCCAATCGCAAGGGCGTCAATGTGCCCGATGTGGTCTTGCCCCTCGCAGCCCTGTCCGGAAAGGACCGCGCCGATTTGGAGTTTGTCTGCCAATTGGGGGTTGATTGGTTGGCGCTGAGCTTTGTGCAGCGGCCCGAAGACGTGACCGAAGCGCGGGCCTTGGCCGGTGGCCGCGCCGCGATTTTGTCGAAAATCGAAAAACCTTCGGCGGTCAAATGCATCGATGACATCCTCGCGGTTTCCGATGGCATCATGGTGGCACGCGGTGATTTGGGCGTTGAATTGCCGGTGCAAAATGTTCCGCCGATCCAAAAACGTATCATCCGCAAATGTCGCGCGGCGGCCAAACCGGTGATTGTGGCGACGCAGATGCTCGAATCGATGATCGACAGCCCGATGCCGACCCGGGCCGAGGTGTCCGATGTCGCCACCGCGATCTATGAGGGCACTGATGCGATTATGCTGTCGGCAGAATCCGCAGCGGGCTCCTATCCGGTCGAAGCGGTGACCACGATGACCAATGTCGCGTCCGAGGTGGAGAACGACGAGACCTACCGAGAAGTGATCGAAGCCTCGCGCCGTCCCGTGCGGGTCACCGTGGCCGACGGCATCGTTGCCGCCGCGCGCGAGATCGCCGAAGCCGCCCATATCAAAGTGATCTGCTGCTTTACTCAAAGCGGCACCACCGCGCTTTTGACCGCGCGTGAAAAACCCCGCGTGCCCATCATCGCCATGACCAGTGAACGCAGCACCGCGCGGCGTTTGGCGTTGTCTTGGGGGATCAATTGCGTGATGACCTCTGAACTTGGCCGGTTCAAACAGGCGGTGATCAATGCCGCGCGCGCCGCCCGTAGCCAAGGTTTTGCCACCAAGGACGATCAAATCGTCGTCATGGCCGGCGTGCCCTTCAACGTGCCGGGCACCACCAACATCCTGCGTGTTGCGCCTTGTGAGGAAAGATTGATTTACGCCTCTGATCCAGAGTAAGCTGACGCCATGGTTAACGACAGATTAGCGTGAGGATGAGTATATGGATTCGGATCTGGCCTTGGTTGTCGGCTTGATGATTGTTGTTTTTTCCATTCCGGCAGTGATTTCGGCCTTTTCCGATGGGCGTGCGCCGCGTGTGGCGGCCTTTGCTTTGATCGCGGGTGGGGCGCTGTCCGCATGGGCGATGTCGCAAAAGCCCGGCGGGTATACCATCGACGACGTGCCCGAAGCCTTTGTCAAAGTCGTGGCGCGCTACGTCAATTGAGGCGGTGATCCGTGTCCGTATGGCCAATCTGGCCTTTGGTCTGCTGTAATGATTTGCGAGGGGGGTGCTATGGGCGCCATTGCGCGGCTTTGGCACGTGCAGCCCGCGCCAAAAGCGTGACATCCACGCCCACGGCAACGAATGTCGCGCCCCATTCCAGATACTGCCCCGGCATGGTGTCATCGGTCCCGAGGATACCGGAAAATTTGCCTGCGGCATTGATCCGCGCGATGGCGTCCCTGATCTCCGCAGAGACTTCGGGCGCGGTGGTGTTCCCCAAATGCCCCATATCGGCAGAAAGATCCGCCGGCCCGATGAACACACCATCGACCCCCTCCACAGCCAAAATATCGTCCAACGCAGCCATCGCCGCGCGGCTTTCGACCTGCACCAACAGGCATACCTCGTCATTGGCGGTGTGCAGGTAATCGGCAATTGCGCCGAATTTCGACGCCCGTGCCATGTTCGCGCCCACACCGCGCACCCCATGCGGCGGATAGCGCATCGCGCGCGCCATTTCGGCGGCCTCTGTGCCGCTTTCGATCATCGGCACAAGGATGGTTTGCGCGCCGGCGTCGAGCATTTGTTTGACCATCCAGGTCTCGCCCACCGGAATGCGCACCACGGGATGGGTTGCCGATCCCTGCATCGCCTGCATCTGCGCCAAGGTCGAACGCAGATCATTGGGGGCATGTTCATTGTCGAGCACCAGCCAGTTAAACCCTGCTGTCGCCATGATCTCGGCGGCATAGGCATTGGCCATGCCGCACCAGGCACCGATTTGCACCTCGCCGCGCGCAAGCGCCGCTTTAAATTCATTTTTTGGGGCGGGCATGAGGGATCTCCTTGCCACGGTGGGAAAGGCCAAAGGTGGCAGCGCGCAGGCACACACGCAAGGCGTTTTGCAGGACCTAATCCGCATCCGGCCCGGTTTCATCCGCCGCATCGGCGCTGTCTTCGGCGTGCTCATTGACCCGTCTGCGAAGCGCGGGTGCGGTCTGCTCAAGCGAGGCGGTCAAAAGCTGGCCGCTGCTCTGGTCGGCACATCCAAACCATTTTGTCGTTTAGCCAAGCCGACGTATCACCGGGGACGCGCCCCACAGCGGTTTTAGATGGCCGCGCTGTAACATGGCTCATCTGGCACAATGCCGGACCTAAAAGTTGACGTCGACGCCGGGCAGTTTCAGCGATTTCATCAGGTCGCGCAATTCTTGTCGCGCGGCGATGTTGGAGATGTTGAGCCCCTTCACGCCGATGTCTTTAAGGTCCAGAAGCGTCAATCCACGCGGGAACAATTCGCGGAAGATCACCCGTTCATTAAATCCCGGAGCGACGCGGAAGCCGATGCGCTTGGCAAGCCGTTCGATCGCTTTTTCCATCTTGGCCTTGTTGACCATATTCTGGGCGCCAAGGCGGTTGCGCAGCACCACCCAATCGATGGGTTTCAATCCCGCCTGCGCCCGAAGTTGCCGCGCATTCCACACCATTTCGGAATAGACCGACGGGCCGAGGATTTTTTCACCATCGCCGTCGATGCGGGCCAATAGGTCAAAATCAATGAAACTGTCGTTCAGCGGCGTCACCAGAGTGTCGGCCAGCGAATGTGCAACCTGACTGAGCCGCGTGTGCGATCCCGGGCAGTCGATCAAAATGAAATCATTGTCCGGTTCAAGCGCCGCAACCGCTGCGGACAGGCGATGGTCATAGATGTTCTCGCCGGGTTGCAAGCTGGCTGGATCGACCTCTGGTAGATCGTGATAGGCAGGGAAGGGCAGGTCGAGCCCGGCCTCGGCCATAAACCGTTTGCGGTTCTCGGTATAGCGGGCAAAGGTCTTTTGCCGCAGGTCGAGATCCAGAACCGCCACGCGATGCCCCATGCGGGCCAAGGCGGTCGCCACATGGATCGAAACGGTGGATTTCCCCGCACCGCCCTTTTCGTTGCCGACAACAATGATATGCGCCATGTTCTGTCCTCTGCCGATCGCCTGCTGTTGTCCGCTATGCCGCATGCGATGCGACACATAGCGGACAGCTTGTTGAAGGCTACTATATGTATGCTCGCCTCATATGGGAAGTTTTGAGGCAGGCCAAGCATGATTGCGTGTGCGAGGGCGGCAATTCTGCATCGCTTGCGCCTCGCGCGCGGGTGAAAGTGACGCAACGCAGTTTTGCCAAATGCGGGGGCGTCCTTGACCCTTCACGGCCTGTGGTTAACGATCCTGACAACTCACAGGAAAAGGAGAGCCACAGATGGAATTGACTCAGGCAATGCAAGGGCGGCGCAGCATTCGCGGCTATAAACCTGATCCGGTGCCGCGCGCATTGCTCGAAGACATCATCGCCTTGGCCAGCCGCGCGCCGTCATCGATGAACACACAGCCGTGGCATTTTCATGTGCTGACGGGCGCGCCATTAGAGGCCGTGCGCAAGGGCAATTCCGAACGGATGCTCGCCGGAGTGCCGCCACAGCGCGAGATCCCCGATCACGGCGCCTATGAAGGCGTGCACCGCGACCGCCAAGTGGGCATCGCCAAACAATTGTTCGCGGCTATGGGGATCGCGCGCGACGATAAAGAGCGCCGTCAGGATTGGGTGATGCGCGGATTTCGGCAGTTCGACGCGCCGGTGTCGGTTGTCGTCACCTTCGATAAATCTGTAGAAAATCAGGGCACCATTGGGCATTTCGATTTGGGCGCGGTCACCTACGGTTTGGTTTTGGCCGCATGGGATCGCGGATTGGGCACGGTGATCAACGGTCAAGGCATCATGCAATCGCCGGTGGTGCGCGAACACGCGCAAATTCCGGAGGATCAGGTCATCATGACCTGTGTTGCAATGGGATGGCCGGACGAGACATTCGAAGCCAATGGCGTGGTGTCCACCCGCCGTAGCGTCGAGGACACCGCGCGCTTTGTTGGGTTTGATGAGTGATCTATTCGAAGAGCAATCCGGCGGCATGAGGCGGCTGCGCCGTCTCATCCATTATGTGATTTGCAGTCGCACATAGGGCGATCTGCAAACCAAAAACGCCGCCCCGAAGGGCGGCGTTTCGTATATCGCAAAGGGCGGGGCTTTTAGAAGCCAAGACCTGCATATTTGTTTTTGAACTTCGACACGCGGCCGCCGGCATCCATCAAACGTGTGCCACCGCCGGTCCATGCAGGGTGCACGGTCGGGTCGATGTCGAGGGACATGGTGTCGCCCTCTTTGCCCCATGTGGAGCGCATTTGCAGGACAGTTCCATCGGTCATTTTGACGTTGATGAAGTGGTAATCGGGGTGAATATCTTTTTTCATCTCGCCGATCCTTATGCTTTGGCGCCCGAGAGCGGCTTGTAGTTGGTGACTTCGGCGATACGGGCGGATTTGCCGCGACGCGAGCGCAGATAGTAGAGTTTCGCACGGCGCACACGGCCACGACGCACAACTTCGATGTGGTCGATGTTGGTCGAGTGCAGCGGGAACACACGTTCGACGCCTTCACCAAAGGAAATCTTACGGACCGTGAACGAGCCTGCGATGCCTTTGCCGTTCTTACGGCTGATGCAAACGCCTTCGTAGTTCTGCACGCGCGAACGGGTGCCTTCGGTCACTTTGTAGCCAACGCGAATGGTGTCGCCGGCCTTAAAATCGGGGATGTCTTTCCCCAGAGCGGACACTTGTTCCGCTTCGAGTTGAGCGATCAGGTTCATCGCCAGTCTCCTAAATATGCTCGCGGTTTATTCCACGAAGTTTGCGTGTCCTCAGAGCTCTTCGTCTTCACCGGGTCCGCCCCGAAAGGCGCCCGCAAGAGATCAGGTCATCGTTATCTTATCAGGTCTGTTTTTGCCCCTGCGGTGCACCGAAGAAGATGCGGCATTGGAACGTCAAACAGGTCCGTAGACCGATTCCGGCCCCGAACGGGCTGCTGATACGGTGGATGGGGGGCGAAATCAAGCCTTGTTGGTGCCCGCAGCCCTTTTTCTACAGGCGATGCGCGCGCATTGTCCGGTATTCGTGTCAGTCTTCGCGGTTTTGATAGTCCGCCCACATGTCGGGACGGCGCTGGCGGGTGATGTCTTCGGCGGTGGCCAACCGCCACTGCGCGATTTTGCCGTGGTGGCCGGACATTAAAACCGGCGGGATGGCGCGGCCCTTCCATTCGGCGGGGCGGGTGTATTGCGGATGCTCCAACAGGCCCGCAGAATGGCTTTCGTCTTCGATGCTCTCGGCGTTGCCTAATACCCCCGGCAACAATCGCACCGTCGCATCCAACATCGCCTGCGCCGCGATTTCGCCGCCGGTGAGGACAAAATCCCCTAAAGATACTTCCTCGATGCGGTATTCTTCGATCACCCGCTCGTCGATCCCCTCGAAGCGCCCGCAGATCAACGTGACGCCGCCGCCCGCCGCCCAATCGCGTGCCATGGCTTGATCGAACCGGCGTCCGCGCGGCGAGAGATAGATCAGTCGCGTCCGCCCCTTGGCGCGTGCCAATGCCTCGTCAATCGCGGGGCCAAGCACATCCGCGCGGATCACCATACCCGCACCGCCGCCCGCGGGCGTGTCATCAACATTCTTGTGTTTGCCAATGCCGTAGGGCCGCAGATCAATCGTCTCAAGCGCCCAAGCCTCTTCCTTGAGCGCCTTGCCGGTCAGGCTTTCGCCTAACACACCAGGGAAAGCTTCGGGAAAGAGCGTGATAATTCGCGCGGTCCAGACTCGCGCCAGACGCGGGGCCTCGCCCATCAAAACACGCGGGCGCAAGGTGGCAGAAATGGATTTGCGCCCGTGCGAGCGGGCGGCCGGTGCAGCAGGCTGCGGCGCAGGTGTATCGGAGGGATTGCTCATATCACGTCTGATAAGCGATCCGCGCCCGATTGAAAATCCTTTCCGCGCGTCCTAGGCTCACCGTCGCGCCCATCATCGTCATCTGCAGGGCTGCGAGAAATGTAGGACGCATAAATATCTGGTGACGGGGAAGTGTATGGTCGATTTACACGCGCCTGTGGCGTGAATATCGGAGCACGGGGAAACATGGCAGGCGCAGTAGAGCAAAGGCGGGCAATGACAGAACCCAAAGCACAGGTGTCGAGCGCCGGCCGCGCGGCGTTTTCGGCGTTGGCGCCCCGCGCCGGTTTTCCGTCAGAAGGGTGGCAGGCCGTTGTGCTCAGCGCGCGGCGTGAAGGCACCGGCGCGCGCGGCGTTTTGCGGTTTGATCGGGATGGATTTGCACCGTTGATTGTAAAACTGCGCCAGCCGGTGGATGCTGCGAGGAGCGAGGCCGCCCGCGCGGCGCATGCCTTGGCGGCGCATAACCTTCCCGGTGGCACAGTGCGGCTCTTGGCCGCCGCGCCGGATCACGGCGCGCTTTTGCTGTCGCATGTGCCGGGCCGGACTGCTTGGGAAATCCTGTCACAGACTGAAGATTCTGCGGAACGGATCCGCGTGTTACGCGCATCGGGTGCATGGCTCGGGGCATTCCATTTGGCCGGCGGCGCTTTGACAGGCGGCGGGGCGAAACGGTCTGCGCCGCAGTCGGACCAACCGGTGCAAACCGCACCGCCATTGCGGCGTCTGCGCCGTTTGGCCCGCCAAAGGGATATTCCACAGGCCGGACAATATGCGCGCTGCCTTGCCGCCCTGTCACACTGGGCCGCCGCGATCGAGGGGCAGAGAACCCCCGCTGCCGTGATCCATGGCGACATGACGTTGAGCAACCTGCTTGTGGAGGGGGATACCGTGACCGGCATTGATTTCGAGAACATCGCGCCTGCACCTGCGATGCGGGATTTGGCCAGACTTCTGGTCGACGACGCGATCTGGTTCGGGCAGGGGGCAGAGGGCCCGGTGGAGGTCTCCGCGCCGGGGATTGATGCCTATCAGGCGCAGATCGACATCGCCGTTTTGCGCTTTTACGCAGGCGTGAGGTTGCTGTCTCTATGGGCCGCACAGCCAAATGAACCTGCGGATAGAAGCCCACGGCGGGCCTATGTGTGGGACCGGATACAGGAAATTGTGCCCGATTTTTTCATGCTCTAGCGGCGCGTGGATTGTTCACGTTTGCGCGCTGCACGCACCAGATCGAGCTTGATCTTATTGCGCTTTTGTCCAGGGGGCTGCGTGCGGTTGATCTCAAGCAACGCAGCCTTCACATCCTCATCCAACGCGGTGTTGGCAGGCGGCAAGGGGGCAATTTTTGCGCGCAATTCGGTGCTGATCGCGACCAGGTCGAGCAAAGGATCGAGCGGCCCCAATCTGCCGGTCATATCCTCCAAGGCACTCCAGGCAACGCGATGCGGTGCGACGGCTTTGGCAATGCGTGCGATATCGGCGTCTAGATCTGCATGGGGTAAATATTGCGCCCGATAGGTGGGGAAATCGTCGCGCAGGCCAGAGGCGCGCAAATGCTGCGCATAGCAACTTTTGACCCAAGGCTCCGGCGCGCGGGTCGAGAAGTAAAAGGTGATATCCGAAGCGGGCAACACCTCTTGGATCACCTCACAAAGCGCGGGCAACAATTCTGCGGCTGCCCGATAATCGGTCAGATGCCTGCGCCCCGGCATGAACCCGCATAAATCCTCACATGAGAGGCACAGCGGGCGCGGATCATCGGGGTCGAGGCTTTCGAAAAACAGAGCCAGATCGTAAATATAGGCGCTCATCTTTGCCGGATTGCGGGTGGCGGACCAATCGCGCGCGGCGAGGGCGGCGGCGCGGATTTCGGCCTTGAGTGCGATCTGCATCTGCGGCGCCAAAAGCGCGCGGTCGCGGTCGAGCATCTTTTGCACGCTGGTGGTGCCGGTTTTGTGGAACCCGCAATGCAGCACCATGCGCATCGGTTAAAGCGATCCCTCGGGCGGATCGACGATGATGCGCCCTGCGGTTAAATCGACCGTCGGCACCGCTTCGCGGGTGAAAGGGATCAGCACGGTCGCGCTCATCCCCGGCCCGTGGATTTCGAGCAAGTCGCCCGCGCCGTGGTTCATCACTTGTTTGACCCGGCCCAAGACCGCACCGCCGGTGTCCAGCACCTCAAGATCAATCAAATCGGCATGATAAAACTCATCGTCCGGTAAGGACGGCAATTGATCACGCCGCGCATAAAGTTTCGTGCCGCGCAGATCGTCGGCCTGTTCTTTGGTTTGAATGCCCTCGATGCGTCCGGAAAACCCGTTTTTCACGCCGCGCGTTATGCCGACGATAAACTGCCGCGCGCCGTTTTCGTCGGTTAGCGGGTTATACAGAACGATATCTTCGGGTTGGGCGGTGAAGCTTTTGAACCGCACCTCGCCTTTGACCCCGTATGAGCCGGAAATCGTGCCCACACAGACCAGATCGGTACGCGAAACATCTGTCATTGTGCGTCTCCTCTGCACAGGCCTGCGGTGAAGGTTCCGCCAATCGCCGCGCATTTTTCGCTTTGCTCTGACCGTTCAAACAGAAGCCCTGCCATAAAGGCAACCATCAACAGGATCAATGTGCGGATCGGGCGAAACACGGGTCTAGCGTGACTCAACCGGCACGTCAGTGCAACGGGTTTCCCAGCCGGCGCGCTCCAATTCGGGGCTGTCGGTGAACTCTTCGGGGGTGCCCACGCACAGATATGCGACCAGGGTATAATCCTCGGGCACGTCCAAATCGGCGCAAAGCTGCGCAGGATCGAGGATCGACACCCATCCCACGCCCAAGCCTTCGGCTCGCGCCGCCAGCCAGAATTGCGTAACGGCGGTCACGACGGAATAGCGGCGCATTTCCGGCATTGTCGCCGCGCCCAACCCGGCGCCCTTAGGGGTGCTATCATCGCAAAACACGGCGAATTGCACGGGGGCATCACGCATTCCCGACAATTTCAACCCGGCGTAAATTTTTGATTTTTCGCCACTATATCCGGCGAGCGCCTGCGCATTCGCAGCCTCGAAATTGGCCAGTGACTTGGCGCGCGCATCAGCTGTCTCCAGCCGAATGATGCGCCAGGGTTGCGATAACCCGACCGACGGGGCGGCCGCAAAACCGCGCAATGCGCGCGCCAAGGCCGCCTCGTCAATGGGATCGCTGCGGAAGCGGCGCACATCGCGCCGCAACCACATCAATTGGTCAAACTGTTGCCGGAACGAGTCCGGAAAAGTGGAAATGACCGGTTTCAAAGATGCTTACTCTGCGGTTTCTTCCGCAGGCGCTTCTTCGGCGGGGGCTGCCGCCGCTTCTGCTGCGGCTGCGACTTTGGCGGCCTTTTCTTCGGCGCGCTCAACGGCTTTTTTGCCCGGCGTGCCTTTTTTCGGGTTCGCACGTTCGGTTTTGGCAACGACGCCAGCCGCTTCGAGCATACGCGCAACGCGGTCTGTGGCCTGGGCGCCTTGGTCGAGCCAGTATTGGATGCGCTCAACGTTCATTTTCACGCGCTCTTCGTTGTCTTTGGCGAGCAGCGGGTTGTATGTGCCCAGCTTCTCGATGAAGCGGCCATCACGGGGCATACGCGAATCTGCGGCAACGATGCGGTAGAAAGGGCGCTTTTTGGAACCGCCGCGGGCGAGACGAATTTTCATAGCCATGGTGTGTATCTCCTAAAGGTTGGCTGTGGACAGGCAGGTGCCTGTTATTCTTGGTGTTTCTTGTGGTGCTGGATGACTTCCTGAATGATGAAGTTCAGGAAATTCTTGGCAAATTCGGGGTCGAGATCGGCCCGTTTTGCAAGATCTTCTAGACGCGCAATCTGGCGCGCTTCGCGGTCGGGGTCGGAGGGCGGCAAATCATGCTCTGCCTTCAAAACGCCCACGGCCTGCGTGTGTTTGAACCGCTCGCCAAGCGTATAGACAAGGATCGCGTCGAGCCGGTCAATGCTCTTGCGGTGGTCCCTGAGGATCTCGGCAGCGCGCGCGGCGGTGTCGCTCATGTCTGTTGCTCCGTTTTGCGGTTTTGTGACGGGATCAAAGGCCAAGACTGCCTCCGGTGGTTTTGGCGAAAATCGGATTGATGAAATTCGCGATTTCCAAATTGATCCCATCGGTGATCTGGCTTGATTTCAGCGCGGCAGGCGAGGGGTGGCGATAGACCGCGTCATTGCCGTCAATGGTGCGGGCCTCGCGGTCTTTCGTCGCGCCAAGCCGTTCGGCGAGCTTGATGCTGTCGAGGTTTTTCGGGTCCAGATAGCTGACCGCGCCGTCCCATCCCATTTGGGTATAAAGGAAATTGCGCGCCGCATTGGACGCCTCCAAGGCGAATCCCTTGCCCGCTTTGTCGGGCCAGATGATCCAAGCCAATTCGCGTTCCGGCCATGCGGCGGGAAACCACCCCCCCGCCATGCCGAGCGGCTCATCGGTGATCTTGTCGTGGATCATCCACATGCCGTATCCGCGAATGTCCCAATGGCCGATTTCAGCCGCATAAAGCATCCACGTTTCATAGGCATTGAGCGGACCGCCCATGAACCGCGAGCGATACGAGGTGAAGGTGGCTTTGAAGTTCGGGTAATCCTCGGCCTTTGGTCCGCGCAGGACAAGGCGCTGGGTTTCGATCTCGGGAATATCGGTTGCACGTCGGTTCTGGGCCATCTTACGCCTCCACTTCGGCGGGAACATCCGCGCCGATCATGGGGTGGCGGTATATATCACAAATCTCACCCAAGAGTTCACCGCGGCGTTCAACATGCGCGCCAAGGCGGGTGGCAAGCGCGGCAGAGCGGGCATTATCGGGCACGATATGCGAAATCACCCCATCGAGACCAAAATGCGCGGCCCCATAGGCGCGCGCCGCTGTGGCCGCTTCAAGGGCGATGCCTTTGCCTTCGGCGGCTTCAAAAAGTTGCCAGCCGAGCTCTGGCTCGGACCATCCTTCGCGAAAAATGAAACCGCATAGCCCGAGGCAGGTGCCGTTATCTTTGGCATCCTCTTTGGCTTGGATGGCCCAATAGCCATATCCGCGCAGCATCCAATGCCCGTTTATAAAGGCCAACTTGCGCCATGCTTCTGCTTTTGACGCGGGGCCACCAACGAATTTGGACCGCTCTGACGCGTAAAACGTGGCCAAAGCGTCAAAGTCATCCAAGCTCAAAGGGCGCAGGATCAGGCGCTCGGTTTCGATTTCGGGGATGGTCACGGCAAAGGTGGTCATGCGTAGGCCTCCACCGATCCGTCGCGATCCAAAGCATCGGGCGCCGGGTGCCGGTAAAGCATGTCTTCGCCCATGTTCACATTCTGATAGGTCCGCTCATAGGTCGCGCCGAGGCGTTCGGCCAATGCGATCGAGCGGGCATTCCCCGGCACGATATTCGAGGTCAGCGTGGTAAAGCCAAGCTCCGCATAGGCCCATTCGCGGGCGCGCAAGGCAGCCTCATAGGCCACGCCTTTGCCTTCGAAGCCGTCAAACACCACCCAACCCAATTCGGGTTCGGGCCATCCATCGGGGTTCCAGATGCCACAGATACCGGCGGGTGTGCCGGTCTCTTTGTCCTCTACGGTGAAGTAGCCGTAGCCGTGAATATGCCAATGCCCGACATTGAGGCCAAACCAACGCCACGCGTCATGGCGGTTGTCATAGCCGCCAAAGCCCGCCGACCGCTCCAGATCGCACAGGAATGCAATCAGCGGCTCCGCGTCGGACCGTTTGGGTCCGCGCAAGACAAGCCGTTGGCTTTCCAGTGTGGGTGCGGGGGTGAGGGGCGCGGGCGTCATGGTTCAGACCTTGGCCGCGCGCATATATGTCGGCATGGCGTGCATTATTTCTTTTTCCCGAAACCGGACAGGCCGCCGGGCAATCCCATGCCGCCGCCCATGCCGCCCAGACCGCCGGGCAATTTGCCGCCCATGGCCTTGGCCGCCGCTTCAAGCGCCTTTGGGTCCATCGATGCCGGATCCATGCCGCCCATGTCTGGCATGCCGCCGCCTTTGCCGAACATGCCCTTCATCGCCTGTTTGAGCATCCCGCCTTTGCCCATTTTGCCCATCTTCTTCATCATGTCGCCCATCTGGCGCTGCATCTTGAGAAGCTTGTTCAATTCGGAAACTTCCAAACCGGCGCCCTTGGCGATCCGTTTTTTACGGCTGGCCTGCAGGACCTGCGGATTGGCGCGCTCTTTCTTGGTCATGGATTGGATGAGCGCGATCTGGCGCTTCAACACCTTGTCGTCGAAACCGGATTCTTGCACCTGTTTCGCCATTTTGCCCATGCCGGGCATCATGCCCATCACGCCTTCCATGCCGCCCATCTTGATCATCTGCTCAAGCTGCATTTTCAGGTCGTTCATGTTGAACTGACCCTTCTGGAAGCGCTTCATCATGCGCTCGGCCTGTTCGGCCTCCAGCGTGTCTTGTGCCTTTTCAACGAGGGCGACGATATCGCCCATGCCAAGGATACGGCCCGCGACGCGCTCTGGCTCAAAGGTTTCCAGAGCGTCCATTTTTTCGCCCAACCCGACGAAACGGATGGGTTTGCCGGTGACCGCACGCATCGACAGGGCCGCGCCGCCGCGCCCGTCGCCATCCATACGGGTCAAAACGACGCCGGAGATGCCGATTTTGGCGTCAAATTCTTCGGCAACCTCGACGGCAACCTGACCGGTCAAACCATCGACGACCAAAAGCGTCTCGCGCGGGTTGACCGCATCGCGGACGTCTTCGACCTCTTGCATGAGCACTTCGTCGATCTGCAACCGGCCAGCGGTATCGAGCATATAGACGTCATAGCCGCCCATCATCGCCTGTTGCTTGGCGCGTTTGGCGATGTCGACGGGTTTTTGCCCCGCCACGATCGGCAAGGTGTCAACGCCGATTTGCGTGCCGAGGATCGCCAATTGCTCCATCGCCGCAGGGCGATAGACGTCGAGCGAGGCCATCAGAACCTTTTTGCCTTCGCGGTCTTTCAACCGCTTGGCGAGCTTACCTGTGGTGGTGGTTTTACCGCCGCCCTGCAAGCCGACCATCAGGATCGGCGCGGGCGGGTTGTCGATTTTGAGGCTGCCGGGATCTTCGGCGCCGGTTAGCACATGGACCAATTCGTCATGGACGATCTTGACGACCTGTTGGCCGGGTGTGACCGATTTGGTGACCGATTGGCCGGTGGCCTTGTCTTGGACGGCTTTGACAAATTCGCGCGCCACGGGCAGGGAAACGTCGGCCTCCAACAGCGCCACGCGGACTTCGCGCAGCGCGGTTTTGACGTCTTCGTCAGACAGCGCCCCCTGTTTCGTGAGCCGGTCAAACACGCCGCCAAGACGTTCGGAGAGATTTTCAAACATGCCTGTCGGCCTCCCGAGCCGGTCTATTTCATCACGTTGCAGGGCCGATATGGGGCCGCGCGGTTCAAGTTCAAACCGCGAGAGGGCGCATAGGCCTGTTTTAGGCGCGCCGCTCTTGCGGGGGCGGTCGTCATCCTGCCGGTTCCAAAAGATCGCCGCCCGCGCCAAACCGGCGTGGATTTCTGTTTGCGCCAAATCTGCGCATATCGCTCCTTGCACCAAACCGGCGCACAAAGCAAAACAGCACCAGTGGGCGCAACGCGCTGACTGGTGGCGATCCCGGGCCATGCCCAAGGGACCGGAAGGCTAAACTTCCGGAGTATTACGGCCCAATTACGCGCGTAGTGGTGCAGAGTCAAGCCATACAGAGGCAAGCCACGCGGTGCAGGTGGAAGGTGTGGCGCGGGCGGTGCGGCTTGGCCGATTTCCCTGCGGCAGCTTTGGCTTTGGTCTAGGTCTCTTTTGGATTGGCCTGCGGTGGAATGGCTTCTGCCAATACCGCGCCTGACGCTGTGTCCCGCGCGTCGCTGCCCGAAGCGGCATCACCGGAGGCGGTATCATCTGTGCCGGTGTCGGCGCCGATATGCGCATCGCCGCCGCCCCCTGTTTCAACGCCCGTATGCGTTTCCGTATCCGCGCCGGTTTCGGCGCGCGCGTCATCCACGTCAAAAGCGATGCGGTCATCCGCAATCATTGGTGCCTCACCACCATCGCCTGCGGTTTGATTGCTGGCTGCGGCGTCTGCGCCCATCTCGCCCTGCGGTGTATCCTCTACGCCCGCCGCAGTCTGCGCCAAGGCATGCTGCCCGAGCCATGCGTTGATCTTGTTGATCCGCGCGGTCGCCTGTTTCTCGCTGCGCGGGTTCCAGATGCAAAACACATAGCTGCCCGCCGTCTCGCCGCCGGTGACGTCGAAATGCGTGTAACGCGGGGTTTTGGAATTCACAAAAGGGTCAATGCGAAAGGTATTGACCGCGCCAAGCGGGAAATCCGCCGCCTCGAGGCCGCGCCATGTCTTGCGGCTCATCCGTGCGGTTTGGGTCTGGGCGTCCATTACCAATTGCACCCGCACGACGGTCATCACGGCGACAAGCCCAAAACCGCCTGCCATCAGATAGAGCGTCAACTTCAAGGCCCCCGCCGTGCGGGGCACGGCCAAGCCGAACAGAGCGATCATCAAAGCAAACAGCGCCACAATCACCGCCGCTGCGATCGGGCGATGTTCCAAGATCAATTGTGTGGGAGTGTGGCGGGTGATTTTCATGGCATCTTTCAAACAATCTGCAACAGGAACAGGGCGGATGGCCCGGGATGTCAGCGTTGGCAGAGCCTTACCCTTGCGATTTTGGCGGGGCAAGCCACCTTAGGGCGTTGCGCGGATTGCCCGGAACCTGTGGCCAATCTGGCGCGCGGAGCGCATCGTGCCTTGCGTATCCGAACCATTTGGGCGCAAATACGTCCAAATGTGTATTTGCGCACATACTTCCCGCCGTGTTGCAGGTGGCAAGCGATCGCACCAGCGCGGTGGAAAACAATTGAGGTCGAGATGGACAATTGGGACGAAATTCGCACGGCGTATCAAGTGGCACGAATGGGCACGGTCTCCGGCGCGGCCGAAGTGTTGGGGGTGCATCATGCGACTGTGATCCGCCATATTGATGCGCTCGAAAAACGCTTGGGCGTTCGGTTGTTCCAGCGTCACGCACGCGGCTATACGACGACCGAAGCGGGGCAGGATTTGCTGCGCGTGGCGCAGACCACCGATGACCAATTCGCGCAATTGCAAGGCCGCCTCAAAGGGCAAGGCAGCGGCGTCTCGGGCGAATTGGTGGTGACGTCTTTGGGCGGGATGGGCCATTTGATCGTACCGGTTTTGGCCAAATTCCAAGCCGACCACCCCGGATTGATTGTGCGCTACCTGACTTCGACGCGGCTGTTCCGGCTTGAATATGGCGAAGCGCATGTGGCGATCCGCGCTGGCAATGCGCCCGATCAGCCTGACAATGTGGTGCGCCCCCTGTTCCGGCACCGCTTCGGTCTTTTTGCCTCGCACGACTATATCGCCGCCCATGGTATGCCCAAGGACGAGATGGATCATGCGGGCCATATGTTTGTCGGTTACGATGATACGGATAACCGCGCGCCCTTTGGCCGTTGGTTGCGCACCCATGTGCCCGAGGCGCAAATTGCATTTCGCGCTACGGATATGCACGCGCAGCGTGAGGCGATCCGCCATGGTGTCGGGATCGGCTTTGTGGCGGTGACGGATGCGCAAAACGACGACACTCTGGTTCCGGTTGGTGCGGTTTTGGATGAATGGAGCGCGCCAATCTGGATCGTGACCCATATGGATTTGCATCGCACCGCCAAGGTGCAGGCATTCCTTGAAGTGCTGCGCTCCGCCGCCAAAACATGGGACGTGTGACGCGGCTCGCATGACCCGATCCGATTCCTCCGCGCCCAAACCGGCGATGTCGCGCGACGCGCTGCGCGGGCATTTGGCGATGCTGCTGTTTTCGGCTCTGGTCGCGGGCAGTTTTTCTTTTGGCGTCATGGCGGCCCCGCATATCGCCCCCACCGCGATGAATGCCGCCCGTTTCGCCATCGCCGCAGTGATTGTTGGCGCCGCAGCCATGGCCACGGGCGGCATCCCGCGCAGCGCCCTGCGCGCGCCGTGGAGATACGCGGTGCTGGGCGGCATTTTCGGCAGCTATTTTGTGTTGATGTTCGAGGGGCTGAAAACCGCCGCGCCGGTGTCTGCGGCGGCGGTGTTTACCCTGACCCCATTGATGGCGGCGGGGTTTGGCGCGGTGATGCTGCGCCAATATATGACGCGGCGCATCCTGTTGGCCTTGCTCATTGGCGCGGCGGGGGCGATTTGGGTGATTTTTCGCGGCGATCTTGGCGCGCTCTTGCGTCTTGAGGTCGGGCGCGGCGAGGCGGTCTACTTTGTCGGGTGCGTCGCCCATGCGATCTATACCCCGCTCGTGCGTCTGCTGAATCGCGGCGAGCGGCCCGTGGTGTTCACCTTTGGCACATTGGCGGCGGGGGCGGTTTTGATCGCATTTTACGGGCGCACGGCGATTGCGGCGACCGATTGGGGAAACCTTCCAGGGATTGTCTGGTTCACCTTGGCCTATATCGCGGTGATTGCCAGTGCGACGACCTTCACGCTGTTGCAATATGCGGCGCTGCGTTTGCCCAGTTCCAAGGTGATGGCCTATACCTATTTGACGCCGTCATGGGTTATCTTGCTTGAGGCGGCATTGGGCCACGGCGTTCCGCCGGCGATTGTCGTGGTCGGGGTGGTGATGACGGTGGCGGCCTTGGCGATGTTGTTGAAAGAAGAGTGAGGCCACATCTGCCAAGTCACGCAGCGCGCCCGCCGTTTTCTTTTGGGGGCGGGATGCAGCGGCGGGGCAGGCGGCAAGGGCCGCCGCCGCTATTCTGCCTTTGGCGGGTCGAGCTCCACCGCCAGGAACCGCTCGAAAGCGTCGAGGTTTACCGCCTCGAATTGCCCGAAGCCCTGCATCCACACACTCGCGGCGCGCAGAGCATCCGGTTCCAGCTTGCACCATTTTACCCGCCCGCGCTTTTCTTGGGTAATCAGGCCAGCCCGCGTCAGGATCACCAAATGCTTTGAAATCGCCGCCAGAGATATGTCGAAGGGTTCGGCCACATCGGTCACCGCCATGTCGTCCTCAAGCAGCATCGACAGGATCGCCCGCCGTGTCGGATCGGCGAGGGCGGAAAACACCGTGTCGAGCGTGGGGGTAAAAGCGGTTGGCATAGCCACGCCATAGCCCGCCGCGCGAAGGGCCGTCAAGCAATCGTCAACCAGTCGGTTGAATATGCGGCGGGGGTGCAGATGCGGGGCAGGGCGCCGATCCAAAGCCCGCCCGCGCCCGTCTATCGCGGTTTCAGAGTCGCCATATGCCTTTCTAAATCAATGGCTTGATATAATTTCGAGAACCCGCATGGCCTGCCTTGACTCTGACCCCCGCCGCAACTAGCAATGCCGCAACTGTCCAAAGGGGGCAAAACGCCGTGACCGATCCCGACAAAGCTGCACGACTGGCGGCGCTGGAGGCCAAGATCGACGCTGCGAAGGGGGCACAAACCCCCAAGCCCCCTGCGGACGAGCATTATTCCGGCGCGCAACACGCATGGCGGATGGTGATCGAGTTGGTAAGCGGTCTTGGGATCGGCTTCGGCATCGGATACGGGTTGGATAGCCTGTTCGGGACCATGCCACTCTTTCTGGTGCTGTTTATATTGCTGGGTTTCATTGCGGGCATCAAAACCATGATGCGCAGTGCGAAGGAGATCCAAGAAAAGCAGTTGGCCGAGGCCACTGCGCATGATGACACGGCCCAATCGGGCGATGATGAGGGAGCTTGAAATGGCAAGCGAAGCACATACAGAAGAGGCCGGATTGGTCTTTCACCCGATGGACCAGTTTATCGTTAAGCCGCTGTTTGGCGACGGTCCCGTGGGCATGTTCACCATCACCAATGTGACGCTGTGGATGGGCATCACCATTCTGGGCATCTTTGCTTTGCTGGTGCTTGGCACACGCCGCCGCGCGGTCATCCCGACCCGCACCCAGTCGATCGGCGAATTGGCCTATGGCTTCATCTACAAAATGGTTGAAGACGTAACCGGCAAGGACGGGGTGAAATATTTCCCCTATATCATGACCTTGTTCATGTTCATCGTTTTTGCCAACTTCGTCGGCCTGTTGCCAATGTCCTTCACCACCACGTCGCACATCGCGGTGACGGCGGTTATGGCGATGGCGGTTTTCCTCGCTGTGACGATCCTTGGATTTGTCAAAAACGGCGCTGGTTTCCTTGGCCTCTTCTGGGTGTCGAGCGCACCCTTGGCCCTGCGTCCCATTCTGGCGCTGATTGAAATCATCTCTTACTTCGTGCGTCCCGTCAGCCACTCTATCCGTCTTGCGGGTAACATGATGGCCGGCCACGCCGTTATCAAAGTTTTCGCGGGTTTCGCGGCCATCACGGCCATTGCCCCGCTGTCGATCGTCGCAATCACTGCGATGTACGGACTTGAGGTTCTGGTGTCCTTTATCCAAGCCTACGTGTTCACCATCCTGACCTGTGTGTATCTGAAGGACGCGTTGCATCCCGCACACTAATCCTGCGCACTTAATCAGGGTCAGAAATTTCAAGCCAATTCCAACGTAAGGAGACATCTCATGGAAGGCGATATCGTACAAATGGGCGCATACATCGGCGCAGGTCTGGCATGCATGGGCATGGGCGGCGCGGCTGTCGGTGTGGGCAATGTTGCTGGTAACTACCTGGCCGGCGCTCTGCGCAACCCTTCGGCAGCTGCTTCGCAGACTGCAACACTCTTCATCGGCATCGCCTTTGCAGAAGCTCTGGGGATCTTCTCGTTCCTCGTCGCTCTGCTCTTGATGTTCGCCGTCTAAGATACGCGGAATACATCCTTACGCACGGGTAGGCCTTTGGGCCTGCCCGTTGTAAGCAAGCTTTCCCCTTCTGATTTCTCATTGTGAGAGGACGACCACATGGCGACTGAAACGCACGAAGCCACGACCCACAGTGCCGCCACGGACGGGGCCGCTGCTGCTACCACCCATGATGCGGGACACGCTGCTGCGGATGCAGCACACGGTGCCGCAGATGCCGGCCCGGGCATGCCCCAGCTGGATTTTTCCACATTCGGCAACCAAATCTTCTGGCTGCTGGTCACGCTTGTCGTGATCTACATCATCCTGTCGCGTTTCGCGCTGCCCCGCATTGCGGCGGTTTTGGCCGAACGTCAGGGCACTATTACAAATGACATTGCCGCCGCTGAAGATCTGAAGGCGAAGGCCGTTGAGGCCGAGGCCGCGTATAACCAAGCGCTCGCCGATGCCCGCGTCGAAGCCAGCAATATCGTTGCTGCTGCAAAGGCCGACATTCAAGCCGAACTTGACCAAGCCATTGCAAAGGCTGACACCGAGATCGCGGCCAAATCTGCCGAGGGTGAAAAAGCCATCGCAGAAATTCGTGCCACGGCAACGGCAGCGGTGAAAACCGTGTCCAAGGACGTGGCCAAAGAGCTCATCACTTCGATGGGTGCGACGGCTGACGCCAAAACTGTGACGGCGGCTGTGACCGCCCGCATGAAGGGATAACGTCAATGCGTATTTTGACCACGCTCATCGCCGTAACGGCCGCCTCGCCCGCCTTTGCGGCGTCCGGCCCGTTCTTCTCGCTTGGCAACACCAACTTTGTTGTGACGCTTGCCTTCCTTCTGTTCATTCTGGTGCTGTTTTACTTCAAAGTGCCCGGATTGATTGGCGGTATGCTGGATAAGCGCGCCGATGACATCAAATCGGAAATCGACGAAGCCCGCGCCCTGCGCGAGGAAGCACAATCCTTGCTTGCCGATTACGAGCGCAAGCAAAAAGAAGTGCAGGCGCAGGCCGACCGCATCGTCGCCACCGCAAAGAAAGATGCCTCTGCTGCGGCGGACCAAGCAAAAGAAGATCTGAAAGCCTCGATCGCGCGCCGTTTGGCCGCCGCCGAGGATCAGATTGCGTCGGCCGAAGCGGCCGCGATCAAAGAGGTGCGTGACCAAGCAATCGCGGTTGCTGTCGCTGCCGCGCGTGACGTGATCACCGCTCAGATGACGGCCAAATCTGGCAATGATCTGATCGCGGATGCGATTGCCGAGGTCGAAACCAAACTGCACTAACACATCGGTTTGATATCTATTAAAAAACCCCGACCGCGATTGCGTGTCGGGGTTTTTGTTTGTGCGGCACCCTTTACCCGTAGAGCAGCCCGCGCTCGTAGGCATGGTGCGGTCGGGCGCGGCAAGTCGGGATAAGACCCCGTGCATAGAGGCCTAATTGGCGAGGCGCAGCGGCACCGGAGGTTCCGGTTCGTGAAAGCACAGCCCGCCGCCGCGTGCCTTGACGCGGTACATCGCGCGATCCGCATATTGAAGCAACTCTTGCGGGGAGGCGTCGATATAGGGCCAGAGCGCCGCGCCAATGCTGACGCTTTGCACGATCGGCTTGGCGGCGTCCTCACCGTCAGGAACCAAATTATATGGCACCCGAAGCTGTGCGGTGATCCGGTCGCTTACGTGCTGGACGTTCGTTGCGGTGGCGGCCCCCCGTAAAATGATGGCAAATTCATCCCCGCCCAACCGCGCGGCTATATCGGTTCCGCGAATGGATCGGGTGAGAATACGGCCGAACCTTTGGATCAATTGGTCACCCGCCGCATGACCATAGGCGTCATTCACTTCTTTGAGGCGGTCCATATCCAAATATAAGATAGCAAAGGGCACCGGCCGCGCTGCCGTGCTGCTCTGCTCCAGTGCCTCAAGCTTTTCTTCCAATCCGGATCGGTTGTAGAGGCCGGTCAATTTGTCATGTAGCGCCTGATGGCTCAGCATCTCGTTTTCGGCTTTGAGCTGTCTGCGCTCTTCCTCAAGTGCATGCAAACGACGGCGGTTCTCTTTGAGCCGCAGCGTGAGAGACGTGAACGCCGTCGAGAGCTGCGTGTGTGCGTCAAACCGAAGGGACACGAAATTACCGTCGCGCAAGGTTTTGCCAAGCCGCCGCCCGGTGATCATCACCGATTGACCATTTGCAAGTCTCAGCTTGCGGAGGCATTCGGCGGTCGAGCCGCGAAACTCTGTGCTCAACAGCGCCGCATCATTACAAGATTTGCAATAGGATCCGAGCTGCGATCCGACATGCATGCCCAACGTTTCGCGGGCCGGCAGGTTGGCAGCAACGAGACGGCCATCCCGTGCCACTACAATCATCGGATCAGAGGTCGCATTCACGTAGGTAGTGAGATCTACGGTGGTGAGGTCCACGCGGGTCATAACGGCTCCTGTCAGGTTGCGAAGAATTCTCCGGAATGGAGGGATACTTCGGTGGTGAATTCTGGGGGTGTGTCCATCGATAGATCGATAAGGACACGGCAGTGTTCGGCTCCGGCGGCGATGGATTCCATCACGCTCACCCGGGCGTATCCGCTGGCATCGGCCGCGATCCGCCCGAAGACGTTGGTGGTCATCATACACAGCGATGTGCGCCCTGTGACGCCCTCCCCAAAGGGGCATCGGCTGTTGCCAAGTAGGATGTGACACTGTGCGATATCAATGACATAGAAATCACCGTGGATGCGCCGTTTAAGATCAATGAGCACGGCGGCAAGGGCCTCGAGGTCTGCGCCCGGACCGGGGGCGTGGCCGGAGTATTTTTTTGCGATGGTTTTACCCATCCGCAATCCCACTGTGGTTATGAAACCTTCCGCTTGTTTTAAACCGACGGTGTCTTCGATCAGCGAGGCAAGCTCGGTCACAATGGTGCAAAAGAAATCTGACTGCTGAAGATCAATCGGCAGAGACTGCAGATGATTGGAAAAACTGTCGAGATGGGGACATGTTTCGTTCATTTCGGATCCTCGGTTGCCCTAAGGGTAGCCTAGGCCGAAACTGGTTTCGCATTGGTTAAGGTTACTAAGGTGTTGATCTGTCTGATGAATGCTTTTCAAATTTGACGTTTCGATTCGTGCTCGAGCCTTTGGCGCGCGATCGCCTCATTCGCGTCAGATGTTTTTTGGTCGCGCAAAGCCTTGGAAACATAGTCTAGATGCGCCTCAATCGCGGCGCGGGCGCGGTGTGGGTCACGGTCTTGCAATGCAGTGTTGATCGTGCGGTGTTGGTTCAGAAGGTCGTCACGGGTGGTGCGCTGTTTGAACATCACCGAGCGGTTGTAAAACACACCCTCGCGCAGCAATTGATACATCGAGCGCATCATATGGAGCATCACCACGTTATGGGAGGCTTCGACAATTGCCAGATGAAAAGCCGCGTCCAAATCGGCCTCGTCCGAGGGATCGGGTTTGGAATGTGCGGATTCCATTTTCTCGAACACCGCGTTGATGACCTGCAGATCGGTGTCAGAGCCAAGCCGCGCGGCGCGTTCGGCGGCCAAACCTTCCAAATCGCGGCGAAACGAGATGTAATCAAATACGGCTTCGTCGTGGCTGGCGAAAAGCTTGGTGAGCGCAGGAGAAAAGGCGCTGCCCAAGACATCCGCGACATAGATACCCGCTCCCGCCCGTGTGTCCAGGAGCCCGCGCTCGTGAAGATCGGCCACCGCCTCACGCAAGGAGGGCCGGGAGACGCCGAAGCGTTCGGACAGCTCGCGTTCGGCAGGCAAACGTTCGCCCGGACGCAGGATGCCGCGCAGGATCAGCAATTCGATCTGCCGTGTTACCGCGCCGGAGAGTTTTTCGGGGTGGACCTTTTGGAAGGGCATGGGGCGTCCTTATGCGAAGTGGTAAAAATATATGACCGCAAGGCGCGCGGCGCAAGGCGCGCGGGTTTGGGCCGCAACCGGCGGTGCGCGGGGCAGATGGGGAAGCCTCCGGCGGGGATATTTAGGGAAAGCAGAAAGGAGCGGCGCGTGCCGGCAACATCGCGTGGCATATGGGGCGGCGGGGTTTGCGGCGCGAGTTACAGCGGGTTTTCACGTGGTTAACGCAAGCGAAGAGATCGCAATGTCGACGGCAAAAGCCCAATGGTTCAGACTCTGAGGGGCCAATATCGGGCGGCAGGAACGATCACCAGAGTGTGTGCCGGGTGATCAAAGGGCCATCCCCGCGCCAAGCCAACAGCCACGGACCGCCGGGCGAGGCGGCGCGCAAGGGTCCGCTATGCGGCCGAAGATGGCCGGTCAATATTTTAGAATTCGACGCCGATCTGCGCTTTGATGCCGGACCGGAACGGGTGTTTGACCAATTCCATTTCGGTGACCAGATCGGCAATCTCGATCAGCTCTTCTTTGGCGTTGCGGCCCGTCAGGACCACATGGGTCATATGGGGCTTTTCTTCGGCGAGGAAGCTGACCACATCGTTGATGTCGATATAATCGTAGCGCAGGGCGATGTTGATTTCGTCCAAGAGCACCATTTTATTGGCCGGATCGCGGATCAACTCCTTGGCCTTTTCCCATGCGGCCTGTGCCATTTGAATGTCGCGTTCGCGGTCCTGGGTTTCCCAAGTGAAGCCTTCGCCCATGGTGTGAAAGGCGCATTTGTCCGAAAAATTGCGCATGATCAGGTCGCGTTCGCCGGTGGACATGCCGCCTTTGATGAATTGCACCACGGCGCATTTCATATCATGGGCGATGCAGCGAAAGATCATGCCAAAGGCGGCAGAGCTTTTGCCCTTACCCTTGCCGGTATGCACGATGATCAGACCTTGTTCGTCGGTCTTGGTGGCCATGATTTTATCGCGCGCGGCCTTTTTCTTTGCCATTTTCATCGCGTGGCGTTCGGTGTCTTCGCTCATCGTGGCGCTCCTTGGGGTCGAGGCATTCTGGAGCGTCAGAGTGCCTTTCTCTGTCGCGGGGGGCAAGGGGGAAACAGGGCAATATGCGCATTTCGCCATAGCCCGCAGGATGTGGTAGAAAAGGGTATTGCATTTAAAATCATTTCCGAACCAAAGGACATCCCATGCCGTTTTACAACGACCTGCGCCCCGAGGCTGATTTTGCCAAGCGCGATTATGCCCGTGTGTTTCCCACCCTGTCCGATGCGGCGCGCGCGCGTTGCATAGAAGGGCTGCTTCGGCTCAAACCGGCGCTGTCGGCGCAAATCCCGCAGCGGCGCAGCGAGACGAATTTACTGATCGCCAGCTGGAATCTCAAGGAGTTCGGCCATACCAAGCAACGCCTGCCCGAAGCCTATTTCTACATCGCGGAAATCCTCGCTCACTTTGATTTGATTGCGGTGCAGGAAATCAAATCGGGGCTTTATGATCTTGATGTGTTGATGCGCCTGCTGGGGCCGAACTGGCGCTATTTGATCAATGACATCACCGAAGGCGCCGCAGGAAACTCCGAGCGCTCTGGGTATATTTATAACACGCGGCGATTGCGCCCATCGGGGTTGGCGGGCGAGGTCGGAATGTGGGATGAGATCACGCATGACAGCCCGCTTGGCCTCAAGCAGCTTAAACGCGCGCCCTATATGACGGGGTTCATCGCGGGGTGGAAACGTTTTGCCATGGTGAACCTGCATTTGCATCCGGGCCAAGGGGCGGACAATGTCGCATTGCGGGCTGAAGAAATGCGGCTTTTGCTGCGTGCATTAGAGGAAAAACGCAAAGGTCTGTGGTCGGACAACCTCGTGCTGGTGGGGGATATGAACCTTTACAGCCGCCATGATGATCCCACGGTGGCGCGGATCAAAGCGGCAGGATACCGTGAGAATGCCGGGCTTGAGGGGCACGATACCAATGCCTCGCAAACCGAGGCCTATGACCGGATGTTCTTTCGCACCGGCGACTATTTCCGCATGGCACAGACGGCGGCGGCGGGGGACAGCGGCGCGGTGTTCAATCCTTTTGATCATGTTTACCGCGACGTGGATGTGGCGATCTATCGTGATGACATGCTGGCGGACTATACCGGCGCGCGTGACCTGGCGGGGGATGATGCGACGCTTTTGGGGTATTACAAACATCCGTGGCGTAAAAACCAGATATCGGATCACTTCCCCATCGTCGCCGAGATTTTGATCGACGACAGCCAATCGTTTTTGCAAGATAAATATGCCGCTTTGCGAGGCGGGGTTTAGGCAGAAACAGACCACAGGCATGCCCCGAGAGATGCCTTGGAGCGTTCGTCGCGGCGCTGTTCCTCAGCGGTGATATCACCGCGCATACGGCAATGCTCGGACCGTCCCTCTGTCGCCGCAAAGCGGGCGGCAATGCTGTCGCGGGCACCAGATCTGGCGCAAAAGCCTTCCGCATCGAAGCAGGCGAGGCCATGAGCCCGGGCGGGATCGAGGAATGTGTGGGCGCTTCAGGTGTCGCGCGCTGGACACGTCAGTCTGCTGTCGGGATTACGGTAATACTTTGTTAACCACGCCGGCCGCAGGCTCGCCGAATGACATATCTTGCTTCTCGTCTCATCCGGTTTCGGTTCGCTTCACCCCGCATCGGAGGCACGGCTGTGGCTCTTGCGCTGTTCCTTGCGGGATGCGATACGCCGACCCCTGCCTTTCGGGATGTTCCCGCCACCCGCATTGAAGTGGAAGACAGCGTGTTTGACGTGCGTGTGCGGGGCCGCGCCGCCGAAGCCATACGGATCAACTCGGAATATGCGCCACGTCTCGCCGGGGTCGCACCGCGCGCCGTCTGGGCCATTGAACGCGTCAGCGGGTGCCATGTCACCGCCTTGTCCGGAGATCAGGCGCTTATACATGCGCGCCTCAAATGTTCAAAAGACGGCCCGCTTGATCCTGCGCCCTATCGCTGCCGCGCCGGTGACACCTATGGCGGGTTGATGTTGGGCCGGCATTCTAAAACCATGATCTGCGATGTCGACTAAGCCGGCGGGCCATCCTGCGCGCCGCCTGTTTTCTGCTTTCGATAAATATCCAAATCCGCCCCTATCCAAGAGCGCGGCGGTCACGGCTCTGATGAGAGGCTCTCGATCAAGGCCCGCGCCGAGTTCGACCGGGGCATCCATAGTCCGCGTTCAATCGCCTCGCCCAACCGCTGCGCAATCTCGCGCAGGGCGGGGGCATTCACGTCACCGATGAATTCGCGCGTGTCATCGTCTTCAAGATAGGCCGCATGCACCAGATCAAAGTGGTGGTTTTGTACCGCCCCCGTGGTCGCCGCAAAGGCAAACAGGTAATCGACCGTCGCCGCAATCTCGAACGCGCCCTTATAGCCGTGGCGTTTTACCCCTTCGATCCATTTCGGATTGACTGCGCGCGACCGCACGACGCGGCCGATTTCCTCGTCCAGCGTGCGAATGACGGGCCGTTCGGGGCGCGAGTGGTCATTGTGATAGATCGGGCGATCCGCGCCCTGCAATGTGCTGACGGCCGCTGCCGCGCCGCCCTCGAATTGATAGTAATCATCGCTGTCGAGGATATCATGTTCGCGGTTGTCTTGGTTTTGCACGATAGCCTCGGTTTGGCGCAGCCGCGTCTCGAAGGCGCCGCGCGCCTTGCGGCCCTCTTCGCCCGCGCCATAAGCATAGCTGCCCCATTCAAGGTAGGCTTCGGCCAAATCGGCTTTGTCGTCCCAAAGCCGTTCGTCGATCATCGCTTGCAACCCCGCGCCATAGGCCCCGGGTTTCGCGCCAAAGACACGCGCGGTTTCGCCCTCGACACGGGCCCGCGCTGCGGCCGGGTTCACGTCATCGGGCTCATCCATCGCCATGACGGCCTTTGCCGCGCTATCGACCAGAGAGATCAGTTGCGGGAAGGCATCGCGGAAAAACCCCGAAATGCGCAGGGTCACATCGACCCGTGGCCGCCCCAAGACCCTCTGCGGCAACACCTCAAATCCGGTCACTCTACGGTTGGCTGCGTCCCATGTGGGCTTCACCCCCATCAAGGCCAATGCCTGCGCAATATCGTCGCCGCCGGTGCGCATGTTGGCGGTGCCCCATGCGGTGAGCAGCATCGTGCGCGGCCAATCTCCGTGGGTTTGCAGGTGCTTCTCAATCAGCAGATTGGCGGATTTCCACCCCAAGGCCCATGCGGTCGGTGTCGGCACGGCGCGGCTGTCGACCGAATAGAAATTCCGCCCCGTGGGCAAGACATCCAACCGTCCGCGGGTCGGCGCGCCCGAGGGCGCAGGGGCGACGAACTGTCCGCTGAGGGCGGTGAGAAGCCCCTCCATCTCGGCGGGGCCGCATCGGGCCACCATCGGCGCGATGGTGCCGGTGATTTCCTCCATCACCGCCGCGCTCGCGGGGCCTGCGGGCACGGCCGCGCCCTCCATCATCGCGATCGCCAGCAATTCCAACCGCTCGATTGTGTCGCCGGCACTGCGCCATGTCGCGGCATCCAGAGCTGCCAAAGCATCGGGGCAGGGGCCATCCCAAGGCGCGGCCATATCCACGTCCAAGGGATCAAACCCAAGGTCCAGATCATCTGCTAAAGCACGGATGATCGATGCATCGCCGCCTTGGCCTTGGCCGCGCGGCACCCGCGCCAACGCGATGGATAAATCGCGCGCTTGGCGCCCCGAGGGCGCCATGCCAAAGATATGCAGCCCGTCGCGGATCTGCGCCTCTTTCAACTCGCACAAATAGGCATCGAGTTTGGCCAGATCGGTTTCGGCATCGCCGCTAAGGCCTGCGTCTTTATCCAATCCGGTTGCGGCGGTCAGGCTCAAGATCTCGTCGCGAAGGTAGGAAATCCGGCGTGGATCGACACCCGCCGCTTCGTAATATTCATCGACCAAGGCCTCTAGATCCTTGAGGGGCCCGTAACTTTCGGCCCGTGTCAGCGGCGGTGTCAAATGGTCGATGATTACCGCTTGGGCGCGGCGCTTGGCCTGCGTGCCTTCCCCCGGATCATTGACGATAAAGGGATAAATATGCGGCATCGGCCCCATGACGGCTTCGGGCATGCACTCCTGTGACAGGGTCAGCGCCTTACCGGGCAGCCATTCCAGATTGCCGTGTTTGCCCATATGCACCAAGGCCTGTGCGCCGAAAACATGGCGCAGGTAGACGTAAAAAGCGAAATAATTATGCGGCGGCACAAGGTCCGGCGAATGGTAGGTCTCTTCGGGATCGATGTTATAGCCGCGCGCAGGTTGCACCGCGATGGCGGCATGACCCATCTCGAAGATCGACAATTTGAACCCCGCATCGGGGTCGTAGAAAGGATCGGCGTCGGGCGGGCCCCAGCGGTCTTCGACCTGCGTGCGGACTTCGAAGGGCAGGGCATCGAAATATTGTCGGTAAGTCTCAAGCGGCAGCGTCGCCCCGCCTGCGCGGTTGGCGCGGTCGGTGAGCCAATTGGTCGGCCCCGCCATGATCATCTCCATTAAGGCGGCGCTCTCCTCTGGGGCACCGTCGATCCGGTATCCTGCGCCCGCCAAGGCTTTCAATGTCAAAACCGTCGCGGCGGGTGTGTCGAGGCCAACGCCATTGGCCAATCGACCGTCTTTGTTGGGGTAATTGGCGAGGATCAACGCGGCCTTGCGATCCCCCGCAGGGGTGCGGCGCAGCCGCGCCCAGTTGGCGGCCAAGGCGGCGACAAAATCGATCCGGTCCCCCACGGCGCGATAGGTCGCGATCGGGCATTCGGTGGCCGCGTCGAAATAGGCCTCATCCTTAAAAGAGATCGCGCGGGATAATATGCGCCCGTCGACTTCCGGCAGGGCGACATTCATCGCAATGTCGCGCCCCGACAGGCCGGTCAGCCCCTCGGCCCAGACCTCTGCCGAGGAACCGGCCAATACGGTTTGGAACACCGGCGCGCCCTGTGCGGCGGGCATGATCAGCGGGTTTGAGGCGCCCGAGGCGTGATCGCCTTCGGCGGCAGACCCCGTGGCAAAGGCGGTGCAATTGAGGATCACATCGGGCGGGGCCTGAGTGAACAATTGCTCCAATGTCGCGACCGAAACGGGGTCTTTCAATGAGGCGACAAAAATGGGCAGCGGGTTCAGCCCCGCCTTCAGCAGCGCTTTGACCATGCGGTTGATCGGGTGCAAGCCCGCGCCCTGCACCAATGCGCGGTAAAACACCAATGGCACAACTGGCGCGCCCTTCGTCCATGCGTCTTGCGCCGTGCTTAAATCGGCTTGCCCTGATCCGGGCCAATAAACGCCTGCGCGCAAGAGCGGGCGCGGCGGTGGCGGGGTGTCACCGCCATCAAGCATCGCCTTGGTATAGCCGAGAAAACCGGCGGCATTTTCCGGACCGCCCTCGACCAGATAGGCCCAAAGCGCATCGTAATCGGCATCCGAAACCGTTGAGAGGCGGCGCAGTTCTTCATCGGGCTTGTCGTCGCCAGGCAGCGCGCAAAACGGCACGCCTGCGCTGTGCAGTGCGGCGGCATATTGTTCGAACCCGTATTTCCAATACCCCGCCCCGCCCAAGATGCGCGCGACAACCATGCGCGATTTGGCGGCGCAATTTTCGATATGCAGATCGACCGACAGCGGATGCATCAAATGCATCATCGAGGCGAGGCGCAGGCTTGGCGCACCCTCCATTTCGGCGCGGGCTGCAGACAGCGCCGCAAGCTCGGTATCTGCCGCCGAAATCACCACTAGATCGGCAGGGGTTTGCCCCAGATCGACGGGTTCCTTACCGTCATCAATTGATCCGGGGGTGGCGGCGAGTAAATGCATGAGGGGCCTTTCGGGCGGGGCGCGCCACGGCGCACAATGGACAGACACAGGACGGGGACAGACACGAGACAGGGAACGGGTAAAGAACGGGTTTGACGGGGCTGGCCCCCTGACCATAGACAAATCGTGCGGGTGCACAGATGTCAAACAGCGGCGGGCGTGTCCATGAGGCACTTGGTCATGAAGATCGAGGTTGGCATTGCATCGTAATCGCCGAAGGGGCCACAGATTTTAAATCCTTGGCGTCCATAAAGACGATGCGCGGCATTGAGCTTATCGCCGGTTTCCAGATTCAGCACCGGCAAGTTCAAGGCGCGGGCCTGATCCTCTATGGCGCGCAATATGGCGGCGGCGGCACCTTTTCCGCGCGCATTTTCTGCGGTGAACATCGATTTGACCTCGCCATAAGGTGCCGCATCCGTTCCGCGCAGGGCCAGTGCTCCGGTGGCAATCAGCGTGTCGCCGGCGCTGGCGGTGTAGAAATGCACATCATTGCCGCGAAGTGCGTCAATCGACAGAAAATGGTTTTCCTCGGGGCTAAACAGCGCCTGCATCAAAGCATGGCTGGCTTTGAGCAAGGCGGTTGCTTGTGGCTCGCGCGGGTCGGTTTCTTCGACAATAAGCGGCATGGGCGCTCCTGTGGCTTAGGTTTTGAGCGCGGCTTCGATGGCGGCTTGGTCAAGCCCCGCTTGCCCGATCACAACAAGGCGGGTTTGGCGGGGCATCGCGCCAAATGGCGCATCGAAATAGGTGTCGATACGTGGCCCGACGGCTTGTAATGTCAGGCGCATCGGTTTGCCTGTCACGGCGGCGAAGCCTTTGAGCCGCAAAATGTCATGAGCGCGGATCACATCGGCAATTTGTTCGGAAAAGGCGGCGGGGTCGTCGATTTCGCCCAGCGTCACAACGAAGCTCTCGAAATCATCGTGGTCGTGATCATGGTGGTGGTGGTGATCTTCCTCGCCGTGATCGTCATCATGATCATCGTGGTGGTGATGGTGTACCTCGCCGCGGGCGTCCAAATCGGCTTCGGCACCGATGCCTTGGCCGAGCAACACATCGACCGGCAAAGCGCCCATGGTCGATTTGACCACCTGCACGCCATCGCGGCTTGTCGATTTAAGTTTGGAAACCAAGGTGTCGGCCTCTGCTGCGCCCAACAGGTCGGATTTGTTCACCACGATCATATCGGCACAGGCGATTTGGTCGTCGAACAATTCCGACAAAGGCGTCTCGTGATCGAGGTTCTCGTCCAGTTTACGTTGCGCATCGACGGCGGCGACGTTATGGGCGAAACGGCCCTCGGTCACGGCCTTTGCGTCGACCACGGTCACAACGCCGTCGACCGTCACTTGTGTCGAGATCTCGGGCCAATTGAATGCGCGCACCAAGGGTTGCGGCAGGGCAAGCCCAGAGGTTTCAATCACGATATGGTCGGGTTTGTCAGGGCGCGCGAGCAGCTTTTGCATGGTCGGGATGAAGTCCTCGGCCACGGTGCAGCAAATGCAACCGTTCGACAATTCCATCACGTCGTCTTCGGTGCAGGTCTCATCACCGCAGCCCTTGAGGATGTCGCCATCGACGCCCAGATCGCCAAACTCGTTGATGATCAACGCAATGCGCCGCCCGCCTGCATTTTGCAACATATGGCGGATCAATGTGGTTTTGCCCGCGCCAAGAAAGCCGGTGACAACGGTTGCGGGAATTTTTTGGGCCATTGGGGTCTCCATCGGTGAGGGTCTGCTGCGCCGGGCGTGTGGGTCGCTAGAAAAGCCGCGGGTCGAAGCCACATTTGCGCGGCGCAGGGCGGTGTGGTCAAGGCGATTCCCCTTTGTCGGGGCCGGATCACTGTGAATTGACGCGGTGGTGGGGGGTAATTCGCAATATTTTGTGGATAACTCCGCGCAAATCTCCAGATGATGGGGTGTGTCATTGACAGAGGGCCCGCCTAAGCTTCAGATTTCAACCCTAGACCCATTCCTTGTGGAGATTCTCCGCCCTTGCGCTTTAACAGGCTCAAACTCACCGGCTTCAAGAGCTTTGTAGACCCGACCGACCTGATTATCGCCGAGGGGCTGACGGGGGTCGTCGGGCCAAACGGCTGTGGCAAATCCAATCTGTTGGAGGCCTTGCGCTGGGTCATGGGCGAAACCCGCGCCAAGGCGATGCGCGGCTCTGGCATGGATGACGTGATTTTCGCGGGGGCAAGCACGCGCCCGGCGCGCAATTTTGCCGAAGTTGTTTTGCAAATGGACAATTCCGAACGCCTTGCGCCGGCGGGCTTCAACGACAGCGACACGGTGGAAATCACCCGCCGGATCACCCGCGATGTCGGCAGCGCCTATAAGGTTGGCGGCAAAGATGTGCGGGCGCGCGATGTGCAGATGTTGTTTGCCGATGCTTCCACGGGTGCGCATTCTCCTGCCTTGGTGCGTCAGGGGCAGATTTCCGAATTGATCAACGCCAAGCCGAAAAACCGCCGCCGGATTTTGGAGGAGGCGGCGGGGATTTCCGGCCTGTATCAACGGCGGCACGAGGCGGAATTGAAGCTTAAGGGCGCGGAGAGCAATCTTTTGCGCGTTGATGATGTGATTGAACAACTGGCGGCGCAATTGGGCCAATTGGCGCGCCAAGCCCGCCAAGCCGCGCGTTACCGCGCCATTGGCGAAGAACTCCGCCGCGCCGAAGGCATGTGGCTATACCGTCGCTGGAAAGAGGCCGATGAGGCCCGTGCGAATGCCGCAGATGAGTTGCGCGCGCGCACGACCGCCGCATCAAAGGCCGAAAGCGCCGCGCGCGAAGCCGCAAAGGCCCGCGCCGCCGCCGATGACGCTTTGCCGGCACTGCGCGAAGAGGAGGCCGTGGCCGCCGCGCTCTTGCAGCGGCTCACCGTGCAGCGCGACGCCTTGAGCGATCAGGAGGCCCAAGCACGCCAGACAATCGAGACGCTGGAACGGCGGATCGAACAATTGGCCAAAGATATCGAACGCGAAGGCGGATTGAACCGTGACGCCGGCGAGACGATCGGGCGGCTCGAATGGGAAGCCCGCGAATTGGCCAAGGCCGGCGAAGGGCATGACGCGAAGCTCGAGGCCGCTGCCGAAGCCGCACGCGAAGCGGCGCAGGTCTTGCAGGACCGTGAAAACGCTATGTCGCAATTGACCGAAGATGTCGCCCGTTTGGCCGCGCGTCATCAATCGGCCACGCGTTTACTGGAGGATAGCCGCAAAACCCAATCCCGGTCCCAAGCAGAGGCCGCTCGGGTCCGCGCGGCGGTCGAAACGTCGAAGGCCACTTTGGCACAATCTTCTGCGGATCTGGACGCGGCCAAAGCGGCCGCCGCGGAGGCCGCCCAAGCCGCCGACGCCGCTGACGCGGCCCTGCTCGCCGCCGAAGCGGCGCGCGCCGAAACGCAGGCGCGCGAAGCCGATGCCCGCGGGGAACGCTCAGAGGCGGAAGGCGAGATGAACGCCCTGCGCGCAGAAGTCACGGCTCTGGCGAAACTTTTGGAACGTGACACCGCCGAGGGCGGGCAGATTTTGGATCGTTTGCAGGTCGAACAGGGGTTTGAAAAGGCGCTCGGAGCAGCATTGGCCGACGATCTGCGCGCCCCCGAAGTCGAGGCCGAGGGGCCGTCGGGATGGTCTGTCTTGCCCAATTACGCGCAAACGCAACCCTTGCCCGATGGCGTCACCGCCTTAAGCGCGCATGTTTCTGTGCCCGACGTTCTGGCCCGCCGGATGGATCAGATCGGATTGGTCGATGCAGATGAAGGCCCGGCATTGCAAGCGGCGTTGAAACCGGGACAACGATTGGTGTCGGTCGAAGGTGATTTGTGGCGCTGGGACGGATTTCGCGCATGGGCCGAGGATGCGCCTTCGGCGGCGGCCCTGCGGTTGCAACAACTGAACCGGCTTGAGGTGCTTAAGCAGGAACATGAACATGCCGGTCAGCGCGCCGAAGGTGCCCGCGCGGCGCATGAGCGCCTGACTGCGCAGCTTGTTGAGGCCAGCCGTGCGGACCAAGCCGCCCGCGCCGCCCGCAGCAACGCTGACCGGATGCAAGCCGAAGCCAGCCGCGCCGTGAACCGCGCCGAATCCGAGCGTTCTATCGCCCAGAGCAAATTGGAAAGCCTCGACATGGCCGTGCGCCGCCACGAGGAAGAAGCGTTGGTCGCGCGCAAACAGGTCGCGGAGGCGGAAAAGGGGCTCGCTGATTTGGGCAATCTTGATCTGGCACGCGCCGAGGTCGAAGATGTGAAAATGACAGTTGAGGCGGCGCGCATGACAATGATGGCGCGCCGGTCCGTGCATGACGAGTTGCGCCGCGAAGGCGAGGCCCGCACCCGCCGCGCCCAAGAGGTTATAAAGGAAACCAGCGGCTGGCGTCACCGGTTGGAGACGGCCGAAAAACGCACTGCAGAATTGACCGAACGCCGTGAAGCATCCTTGACGGAATTGGCCGAAGCTGCCGCCGCACCGGATGAAATCGCCGCAAAACGCGGCGAATTGGGCGCGGCGATTGCCACCGCCGAAAACCGGCGCGCCGAGGCACAAAATGCCTTGTCCGAGGGCGAAAGCACCGCCCGCAGCGCAATCAATGCCGAACGCGATGCCGAACGCGCCGCCTCCGAGGCCCGCGAATCCCGCGCGCGATCCGAGGCGCGCAACGACGCCGCGCGCGAAACGGTCGATGCCGCCGCCGCGCGCATCCGCGAAGAAATGGAATGCGCGCCGGAGGGGCTGCTTGAACGTCTCGATATGCTGCCCGAAGACATGCCCGCATCCCCCACCATCGAGGCAGATGTGAACCGGCTTAAGCGCCAACGCGATGCGCTTGGCGCCGTGAACCTGCGGGCCGAAGAAGACAGCAAAGAGGTCGAGGAAGAGCACAGCTCTTTGGTCAAGGAAAAGGCCGACCTCGAAGAGGCGATCCGCACCCTACGCAATGGCATTGCCAGTCTCAACCGCGAGGGGCGCGAACGTTTGCTCACGGCCTTTGAGCAGGTGAACAGCAACTTTACCCTATTGTTCCAACACCTCTTTGGCGGCGGCGAGGCGAAGTTGGAGTTGATCGAAAGCGACGATCCCTTGGAGGCGGGCCTTGAGATCATGTGCCAGCCGCCGGGCAAAAAACTGTCGACCCTGTCACTTCTGTCCGGGGGGGAGCAAACCCTGACCGCGCTGGCGCTGATCTTTGCTGTCTTCTTGGCAAATCCCGCGCCGATCTGCGTGCTCGACGAGGTCGATGCGCCGTTGGATGATGCCAACGTCACGCGGTTTTGTGACCTTCTGGACGAGATGTGCCGCCGCACGGAAACGCGGTTCTTGATCATCACCCACCACGCGGTGACCATGGCGCGGATGGACCGTTTGTTTGGTGTGACGATGCAAGAGCAAGGCGTCAGTCAGCTGGTCTCGGTTGATTTGCGCGCTGCGGCGCAGATGGTGGCCTAAGCGATTGATTCAAAAAAACACCCCGCGCCGGAAGGGTCCGGCGCGGGGCGCATGTTCTAGGCGAGAGGCGGGTTAGCTGCCGTATTCGGGCATCGCTTCCAGCTCTTCCTTGGTGGCGTTGACATTGACGCGCAATTCATCGCCGTCCTTGGCACGTTGCAATTTGATTTCGTCATAGGCCAAGGCGACAGGTTTTTCGCCCATGCCCAAAAAGCCGCCCACATCGATGATCACATCGCTCACTTTACCGTCGGCGTTCAAATTAATTTCCGACACTTCGCCAATATGTTCACCGGTGGCGTCATAGACCCATTGCCCGTCAAGCTGCTCTGCGGTGATCTTATCCGCATCGACCATTACAAAGCCCTCCATCGGCGCCGACGAATTTGCGGTCATGTTGTGCAATTTGTCTTTGGCGTCAGATGCAGTTGCCGCCAATTTGTCTTTGGTGCGATTGGCCGCATCTTTGGTTTCAGTGAACGCGGCGGAGGTCCAAGCGCCTATTTTGCTTTCGTCAAATTCCGGCGCGGTTTCCAATGTCGCGCGGTCGGCGGTCAGCACTACAAAGTAGTCGCCCGCGTCATCACCATCACGCACAAATTCCAGAGCGTCGATTTTCACCGCGACAGTGCGTTCACCAATGCCGAGGAACCCGCCGATGTCGAGAAGCACGGCTTCGCTGCTGCCGTCTTTGGCCAGAACAATATCGCTTACTTCGCCGATATCATTCCAATTGCCGGAGACGTCATCAACGGATTGTTCGCTCCATTCCTCTTCCGAGGTGTAGATCCGTTTGCCGATCAAGTCAGAGGCGCGCAGGTCGATGATCGCTGCCTGTGCATTTGCGGTCTTGCTGTCGATGAATGGGCTGTGCATCGGCGTGCCGTTTGCGGCACGTTCTGTTGCCATTTCAGGGGCGGCGTTGGTTGCCGGATCGGCGGCGGTTTGGCTGTCGCCGTAAGCAGGGGTGAGGGTAATCAGGGCCAAAGCTGTCGATGTCAAAAGCGTCTTCATGAGTGTATCCTCCTGAGTGTTAAGCAAGGGCGTCGTGAGGGGGCGGGCGTGTCCCGCAGTCCTCCGCCTTGCGTCACTCACACAACCGCTACCCCCGCCATGGCGTTCCATATTTTTTCTGATCTATTGGCAATTTTACGCCGCGCTGACTGAGGAAAATGGTGCGAAGAGTTGCTGAAGATATCGGTAAGATGCTGATAATAATATAATTTATAGATTCCCCAATAAGGCTGCGGTTGGCCATCCGTCGGCGGGGAAACCAAGGCGCTGTTGCTCGGCGCGCACGGCGGTGCGGGTGCCGGCGCCTAGGATCCCGTCGATTTTTCCGACGTCATGTCCGCGGCTGCGCAGCTTCTTTTGCAAGGATTTCATCTGTCCGCCGTTGAGGCCGGGTTCGGGATTGCCCGCGTCAAACACCGGCGCGCCGCCGAGCCGGTTGGCAAAATAGGCCGCAGTCAGCACATAGGTGAAGCTTTGGTTCCATTCGAAATAAACGTTGAAATTTGGATAGCCGACAAAGGCCGGCCCTTTGCGCCCCTGCGGCAGGATCAGGCTGGCCGGCAGATTGGCTTGCCACGCGCCGCTGCGCGGCTGCACCCCCATACGTTGCCATTCCGCAGGGGACAATCGGGTTTGCAAACCGGCCTTGGACCAATCCATTTCGGCAGGCACGCGGACTTCTTGCAACCAAGGTTGTCCGGCCTGCCATCCCATATGGCGCAACATTTTTGCCCCCGATAACAACGCATCGGCCGGCGAGGTTTTGAGCCGCACATGGCCGTCTCCATCGCCATCGACGCCATTGTCCAAGATATCTTGCGGTAGCATTTGCACCATGCCGATTTCGCCAGCCCATGCGCCGGTGGTGGTGCGTGGGTTGAAATCGCCCATGGTGTAAAGCTTCAGCGCAGCAAAGATTTGCGGCCGGAACAGCTCTGGCCTGCGGCAATCATGCGCCAGCGTGACCAAGGCGTTCAGGGTGTTGAAATCGCCCTGGAACGCGCCGTAGTCGGTTTCAAACGCCCAAAAGGCCAAAAGCACCCCGGGCGGTATTCCGTAGTCACGTTGCATCTTGGCGAAAATCGCCTCGTGTTGGCGCGCTTTCGATAGGCCGGTTTGCAGACGGTTGTTTGAAATCAAGCGCCGCGCAAAGCTGGTGAAATCCATTTGAAACACGCCTTGGGCGCGATCGGCCTTAAGCACGGCCCCATCTTGGCGCACGCCCGAGAGGAAGTTGGCGACGGTGTTTTGGTCATATCCCATTTGCCGCGCTTCTGCGGCCACGCCGTTGACAAAACTAGAAAAACTGCCGCCGCATTGGGCGGAGGCCAGCGCTGGCAGGCTTAAAGCCGGCAAGGCCAGAGCCGCCGCGAGCGAGAGGCGTTTAAGCGGGCGAAAGACGTCACGAAGAAGCATAGGAATTTCCAAATTAAAAGGCAGTTTCTTGCAGCATAACCGGCAGATGCGGCGGAGCAAGGTCTGTCCTACAAGCGCGAGGATCAATCTCCGGTCGATCCCACGCGCCCGGCGGCGAGGGGCATCAGAGGGCCGCGCCGATCACCATCAGCGCCAGCGTTGCAACAAGAGCCAGCCGCCAGACACGCCATAGTCCTGCAATCGCGGCTTCGATCTCGCGGGGGCCGATGTCCTGTGCGCCGCTGGCGTGGACATAGGGAAAATCTTGCATCGTTCCATGATAGGCGCGCGGCCCCGACAAAGCCACATCCAACCCCCGCGCCATCGCGGCTTCGGGCCATCCGGCATTGGGCGATCGGTGTTGACGCGCCTCGCGGGCGATGTCACCCCATTGGTGCATTTGCCCATGCAGCGCCGCGATCATCACGGCCGACAGTCGCGCGGGGATGAGATTGAGCAGATCATCAAGCCGCGCGGCCGCCCATCCAAAATCACTATGCCGCGGGGTGCGATAGCCGATCATACTGTCCGCCGTGTTCACGGCTTTATACAGCAACATCAAAGGCAATCCGCCGATCAGCCCCCAAAACAGCGGGGCAATCACCCCATCGGAGAAATTCTCTGCGCCAGATTCAATCGCGGCGCGGGCCACGGCGGCATCGTCCATATCGCGGGTGTCGCGGCCGACGATGCGGGCGACCATGTGCCGGCCTTCGCCGGTGGACAACCGCAATCCCCGCGCCACGTCGCGCAGATGCTGCACCAATGATTTCTGTGCCAGAAGGATCGCGGCGCATAAGGCTTCGATCATCCCGCCAAGCTCCGCCAGGATCCCCCCAATGATCACCGCGCCAATGCAGAGCGAAACCACGGTCAATACCCCCATGGCGCGCCGCCGCGCGGCGCTGTCGGCGGCGCGGTTGAGGGTGCGGTCCAGATGTCCGATGACCCGCCCGATCAACACCGCCGGATGCGGCAGCCGCGACCAGATCCAGCGTGGTTCGCCAAACAGCGCGTCAAGCAGGAGCGCCAGACACATCACGCCCGCGTGGCTCATGTTTCTTGATCCGGTGCGGCGTTGAGCGCCGCCTCGATCCGGCCGAATTGATCCGGATGCGGCAGGCCAAGGCGCAACATATGGCCGCTATAGGGGAAAATCCGGCTCCAGATATGGTGCCGCGCCAGACGGTCTTGCCATGCGCTGGCGTTATGCACATCATAAAGACGGAACAAAGAGGTGCCCGCCACCGCGCCGTCGCGATCATATAGCCGCGCGCCGGCGCGCAGCATCAGCGCATCAAGCTGCGCGGCGTCCTCGTTCAACCGCCTGCGGGTTTGTTGTGCCCAAAGCGGATCGCCAAGGGCGGCCGCGCCGATGCGCAGCGCCGGGCCGCTCACCGGCCAGGGGCCCAACATCATCGCCAGATCTGCAATCCATTTCGGATCTCCGATTGCAAAGCCCAATCTAAGCCCTGCAAGCCCCCAGAATTTTCCGAAACTTTTCAATATGATCCGCCCGTCAGCGGAGCCCTGTGCGATGAGGCTCCGCTCGGGGGCGACGTCGCAAAAGCTTTCGTCGATCACGGTGAGTGCGGCGGGATGCGGTTCAGGGGGCGTCTGTAGGTGGTGGAAATTTCCGGTCGGGTTGTTGGGGTGCACCACAACCTTTGCGGCGCATGTCTCTTGGGTTTCGGCGCTGCCGACCACTTGCCAACCGGCGCTGATAAAGGCGGCCGCATGTTCGTTATAGGTTGGTGCGGGAATATGCGCGCGCCCGCGCGGCAAGAGCGCGGGCAGGCGCGCGATCAATGCACTGGCCCCCGGTGCGGCAACAATGCCGACTCCATCCGGTATCTTCCAAAATGCCCGCGCGGCGGCTTCGAGCGCATCTTGCGCGGCGGCGTCAGGTAGGGCTGTCCAATCTTGCGCCGAAAGCGGCGGCACCGGATAGGGCAGGGGGTTGATCCCCGTTGACAGATCAATCCAATCGCTCCGTATCCCGCCATACCGCGCCACGGCCGCATCAAGCCCGCCGCCATGGTCACGTCGCGGCAACGCGCGGTTGGGCTGTGCGTCCTGATGCGGCGGTGCGGTGGTGTGCGGGGCGGGCGCTTTCATGTCGGCCTCATTCGGAGGTGGCGGGCAACGGCGGGTGGCGGGTGACAAAATGTCCCTTCACCCCTTGCGGCCATTCCCGATACGGCACTTGTCCATTTTCAGTGGCGGCATGTTTGACAGCATAAGAGACGATGGCGCTGGCATCCTCGGCGCTTGCTTCGAACCGGCCCAATGTATAGGCCAATTTTCCCGCACTTTGCACCGCGATGTTGCACCCATGCGAACAGCCCATCAAACACGACACCCGGCGCGTTTTGACCGGCGCATCTGCTCCCTGTGTCGGGATTTGGGCGGCGACTTCGGCTTCGATCAATGCGGCCAACGCTTCGCCATCGGTGATCCCGCTTTCTGCATCCCAATCGTCACGTTTACAGGTGTCACAGATCGTAATCCAGCTGGTCATCGCCTTTCGCTCCCTTTGTTCGGCTTCGCTTCAAACGGATTTTCGTAAAAGGTGCAAGCGGCAGAACGTGTTCTTTATGTGGTAAACGCGCATATTAACCATTTGTTAGCATTCCCGAACGATGAATGGGAGTAAGACATGGTTAACCAATGTTAATGAGGAAGGGAGCCTCATAGCAATGCGGGGCGGCATGTCGCAGGATGTTTTGAGGGAGACAGCCGTGATAGATAGCGCCCTAGGCACGAAGGTTCTGATTGTGGAAAGCCAACCGGACCTCGGCAGGCTTTGGCAACGCCATGTCGAGCGCCTCGGCTCGTCCGTCCGTCTCGTGCGCGGACAAGCCGAGGCCATCGCCGCCCTGCAAAGAGAAGCCTTTGATATCATCGTTCTGGATCTGGTTCTCACCGAAGGCAGCGCCTTTGCCGTGGCCGATTTCGCATCATACCGATATCCGGACACGCGGGTGATTTTTGTCACCAACACCAGCTTTTTTTCAGACGGATCAATCTTTCATCACGCGCAAAACGCCTGTGCGATGGTGCAATCGGATGCGCCGCCTGAAGATCTTGCGGCGATGGTCGAGCATTACGCCCGCGTGGGCTAGGACGCGAAACAGGGCGGTTGGCGCACAGATTGCCCGAGACGCCCCCATGCCGCGCGCCTTGGGTGTTGACCGGAACCCGCATCGGGCAAGAGCTGGATTTGAAATTCGCGCACGCGCTGGGCGGCGGCACCCTTACCCGCGTCCGTGTGGCGCCATGAAATCGGGATTGGGGCTAATCGGTATGATCCGGTTCGGATTGATCATATCGTGGCTGTAGTAATAGTGCCGGATGAAATGATCCGCCGCCACGGTTTTGGCCACGCCCTCCCATTGATAAAGCGCGCGCAGATAGGGCCATAGATGCGGGTAATCCGTGATTTGGCGCAGATTGCATTTGAAATGTGTGTGATAGACCTGATCGAAGCGCACCAAGGTGGTGAACAGCCGCCAATCGGCTTCGGTGATGCGATCCCCGGTCAGATAACGGCGCGCGCCGAGCAGACCGTCAATCCAATCGAGGCTGTCGAATAGTGGTCCAATGGCGGCATCATAGGCCTCCTGGCTGGTCGCGAATCCGGCTTTGTAGACGCCGTTGTTGACGGTGTCATAGATGCGGGCGTTGATGGTTTCGATCTCGTCTCGCAATTCTTTGGGCCAATAATCATCGGTATTGCCGGTGATCCCGTCAAAGGCGGAATTGAACATGCGGATGATTTCCGAACTCTCATTCGATACAATGGTGTTGCGCTCTTTGTCCCATAACACCGGCACGGTGACACGGCCCGACAGTTTGGGATCGGTCTTGAGGTAGATCTCGCGCAGGAATTGCAGGCCGAACAATGTATCACCGGTTGCGCCATCGAAATTTTGGTCAAAGGTCCAGCCATCCGCCAACATATCGGGATGCACCACCGAGATGCTAATATGGTCTTCCAGATTTTTGAGAGTGCGGAAAATCAAGGTGCGGTGCGCCCAAGGGCAGGCGAGCGAGACATAAAGATGATAGCGCCCGCTTGCTCCGGCGAACCCGCCCGCACCCGAGGGGCCTGCGCTGCCATCTGCGGTGATCCAATTGCGAAAGGACGCGGCAGAGCGTTCGAACGATCCGCCGGTGTCTTTGGTGTCATACCATTGGTCTTTCCAGACGCCATCTTGCAGCAGGCCCATTGCATTTTCCTTTCCACGCTGTTGCCGGACATCTAATCCATTCTGGCCTGCGCACCAATATGGCTTTGAGCGCATCTTCCCTGCGTCACCGCACAGCCGGGATCGCGGCGCGGCGCAATCGGGCAAAGTTCCGCGCGCCGTGGGCGTGACAGGCGCGCGTCTTCGATGCGGGCGCAATTTGATCCGGTTATGCCGGTTTGGGCGATTGCATGGCGTGGGCATAGCAGTATATACCCCCGCCATGAGACGAAGCCCGCCATGGGCCGGAGAGGAGTGCACGCGCAGGCCGACCCAAACAGGGGGCTATGGTGTGCAGCGTCACATTGTCGAAACGGGGCTTTGGCCGGTTTCGCGCTCCTTCCCATTGGCGGTCTGATGAAATGGACAGAGAAGGGGAAAGTGCCATGCGCACCAACACATTCAACACCATTACCGGCAAGGCCCTCGTGGGGCTGGCCAGTGTCGGCGCCGCCGCGTTGACCCCTGCTGCCGCCCTGGCCCATGTCGGGCATCTTGCCGAAGTCGCAGGGCACGGGCATTGGCTTGCGGGGGTGGCGATCGGCACAGCGATTGCCATCGGTTTGGCCCAGGGCCTGCGCGGAAAATCCCGCGACAACGAAAAGGCCGAGGCGGAAAACACAGACGAAGAATTGCAGGAGGCATAAGCCATGGGCAGCCAGACAGCCACCCCACCCAAAACCGGTGTTATGATCTGCGGTCACGGCTCGCGCAGCCAATCTGCCGTGGATGAATTTTCGGTGCTGGCGGATAAATTGCCCGCCTATTTGCCCGATGACTGGATGATGGAATACGGCTATCTGGAATTTGCCAATCCGGTGATCCGCGATGGGCTTGACCGCCTGCGCGAAGCGGGCTGCACCCGTATCCTCGCGGTGCCCGGTATGCTTTTTGCCGCGATGCATTCCAAAAACGATATCCCCACGGTGCTTAATACCTACGCCGAAAAACACGGGATTGATGTGTCTTATGGCCGCGAATTGGGCGTCGATCCGAAAATGATCGCGGCCGCCGGCGCCCGCATTACCGAAGCCGTGGCCAAGGCCAATGCCGCGCACGGCGAGGTTGCCTTGCACGACACCTGCCTCGTGGTGATCGGGCGCGGGGCATCGGACCCCGACGCCAACGGCAATGTCGCCAAAATCGCGCGCATGCTGCACGAAGGCATCGGGTTTGGCTGGTGCGAGGTCGGCTATTCCGGCGTGACTTTCCCATTGGTCGAACCCTGCCTGACCCATGCGGCGAAGCTGGGTTACAAACGCATCATCGTCTTCCCCTATTTCCTGTTTACCGGCATTTTGATCGACCGCATCTACGGCTTCACCGATCAGGTCGCCGCCGCGCATCCCGATATTCAATTCGTCAAAGCCGGATACCTGAATGACCATCCTCAGGTTCTTGCCACCTTTGCCGAACGGGTGATGGAGCAAACCGGCGCGACGCCCGTGCCAAATTGTGGGATCTGCGGATACCGCACTCAAGTGCTTGAAATCGAAGGCTTGGGGGCGCAAGAAATCACCCCCGCCGCCCACGCCGTCAAATTGGCCGAGGCGGGCAAAGACCACCCGGCTTTTGGCGATGTGCCCCCCCCCACCTGCGTTCTATGTAAATACCGCACACAGGTCTTGGGCTTTGAAGCCGAGGTCGGCGCGGTGCAAGAAAGCCACCACCACCATGTTGAAGGCCAAGGCGCCTCTGCGCCCGGCTCGAACGTCGAAGATTGCACACTCTGTGATCGCTTCTGCACTGGCATGTGCCGGCTGGAAACGGGCGCTGGGCATGATCATGCGCACCATCATCACCACCACCACGGCGACCACGGGCATGACCACAGTCACACGGATGGGCACTCCCATGGACATAGTCATGGTCACAGCCACGACCATTCCCATGATCACGTCCATGCAGAATATCCCCACGCCAAACATCCTCACGGCCCCGAAAGTGCCCGCAAATCTGCGGTCTGACCGCGCCGCCGCTTTCTGCTTTTTGATAAATATCCCCGCCGGAGGCCCCCGCCACCGGCCACAATCGCGAAGGTCCGCCCGTGCGCCCCTACATCACCGATCCCGCCGCCATCTACGCCGAGAGCTTCGCCACCGTGCGGCGCGAAGCGCGTTTGGACCGTTTCGATGCCGGGATGCAGCGGATGGCGATCCGGCTCATCCACGCCTGCGGTATGGTCGAAGTGGCCGACCGGATTGCCTATTCTCCGGATGCATACGCGGCGGGGCGCGCTGCGCTTGAGGCGGGCAAACCTGTGCTTTGTGATTGCGAGATGGCAGGCGCAGGTATCATCCGCCGCTACCTTCCGGGCGACAACGAGGTGATCGTCACCCTCAACGATCCGCGTGTTCCAGCTCTGGCGCAAGACATCGGCAACACCCGCTCTGCTGCTGCGGTGGAGCTTTGGCGCGACCATATCGAGGGCGCGGTGGTGTGCATCGGAAATGCGCCGACGGCGCTGTTTCATCTGCTTGAATTGATCGACGCCGGTTTTCCAAAACCGGCGGTGATCCTCGGGTTTCCGGTTGGGTTTGTCGGCGCGGCCGAGAGCAAAGCCGAACTGGCCGCCGATCCGCGCGGTTGCGCATTTGTCGCCCTGCGCGGACGGCGCGGCGGATCGGCGATGGCCTCGGCCTCTGTGAACGCATTGGCTGCGGGTCTGCCGGAGGAAGCCCGATGAGCCGCGCGCGTGGCGCGGGAGGGCAGGGCGGATGCCTCCGGCGGGGATATTTTGCGAAAGCAGAAAGAGCCCGCCCATGACTACGCCCTGGCTTCACATCATCGGGATCGGCGAAGAAGGCATGGCGGGATTGACCCCCGCCAGCCGCGCGGTTCTTGAGGCGGCAGAGGTGGTGATTGGCGGCGATCGCCATCACAGTTTGGCACCGGATTTGACCGCCGAGCGTATCGCATGGCCTTCGCCGTTTGATGCCTTGATCGACCAATTGCGCGCGCTGCGCGGGCGGCGTGTGGTGGTTTTGGCCACCGGAGATCCGCTTTGGTATTCGGTCGGTGCGCGCATCGCGCGGGCGATGGACCCAGCGGAGATTACTTTTCATCCGCAGGTGTCGGCGTTTCAACATGCCGCCGCGCGCATGGGATGGTCGATGGCCGATAGCGCTCAATTGACCGTCCATGGCCGCGCGGTTGAACAAGTGATCCCATTCATTGCTCCCGATGCGCGCTTGTTGATCCTGACGACGGGCAGCGAGACGCCGGCGCAAGTGGCGGATATTTTGGTGGATCGCGGGTATGGCGCATCGAAGGTGACGGTTCTGGCGGCGATGGGCGGCGCGCATGAGGCGCGGTTCGACGGCACGGCAGAGGCATGGGCGCATGAGGTGCCGGCCTTTAACACCATGGCGGTCGCCTGCATTCCAACGGCGGGCGCGGCGATACTACCTTTGACCGGATTGCCTGACGATTGTTTTGTTTCCGACGGGACGATGACCAAACAAGAGGTGCGCGCGGCGACGATGGCAAAATTGATGCCGATGCGCGGTGCATTGTTGTGGGACGTCGGATGCGGTTGCGGCTCTGTCGCGGTGGAGTGGATGCGCGGGGCGCGCGATGCATTGGCGATTGGCATAGAGCCGCGGGCGGATCGCCGGGATCTGGCGGCGCGCAATGCGATTGTTTTGGGCGCACCAAAATTGGAGCTGCGTGCAGGTAAAGTCCCCGAGGCATTGGCCGACCTGCCGGTGCCGGATGCGGTGTTTATCGGCGGCGGGTTGAGCCGCGAAACCGTTGAGGCATCGCTTGGTGCGCTCAAACCTTTTGGCCGTCTGGTCGCCAATGCTGTCACGATCGAGAGCGAATCCTTGTTGGTGCAGATGCAAAAAACATACGGCGGCGAATTGGTGAAAATCGCGGTCAGCCGTGCCGGCCAATTGGGCGGTGCCTCGGGCCCCTCCGGTTGGCGGCCCAGCATGGCGGTGACGCAATGGAGTTTGATCAAACGATGAGCGGAATTCTTTATGGTGTGGGCCTTGGCCCGGGGGATCCTGAATTGATGACCCTGCGCGCCCATCGCTTGATTGCGGCGGCAAAGGTCGTGGCGTATCCGGCATTGGCAGGGGGCGCGAGTTTTGCCCGCTCCATCGCGGCGGATGTGATTGCAAAAGGCGCGACCGAGATCGTGATGGACGTGCCGATGACCGTCGAGCGCGCGCCTGCGCAAGCGGCCTATGACCTCGGCGCCGCGCAGATTTCTGAGGCGTTGGAGCGCGGCGATGATGTGGTCTGCTTATGCGAGGGAGATCCGTTTTTCTACGGCTCCTTCATGTATCTTTTTGCCCGCCTGTCGGGCCGGTTCGAGACGCAAATCGTGCCGGGGGTGACCTCGATCACGACCTGCGCTGCGGCCGCTCGGATGCCTTTGGCGGCGCGCAATGAACGCTTGACGGTTTTGCCGGGGCCCTTGCCCGAAGCCGAGCTGCGCGCGCGGATCGAAGGCGCAGAAAGCGTCGCGATCATGAAGGTCGGGCGGCATTTGGCCAAAATTCGCGGCGTGATTGAGGGCCTCGGCCTGATGGGGCGCGCGGTTTATGTTGAACGGGCCAGCCTGCCCGAAGAGGTGGTCTGCCCCTTGGCGGAGGCCCCTGAAAACGCACCATATTTTTCGATGATCTTGCTTACGAAGGGAGCCGATCCATGGCTTTGACCCCCCCGCAATCGCCCGTCATTCTCGCCCTCAACGCCAGCGGCGAAGCCGTCGCGCACCGCCTTGCCGAGGCGCTGGGCCTGCCGGTGCATGGCCGCAAAGGCCGCGTCGCCAAGGCCGATGCGTTTTTTGACAATGCGCTCGATCATGTGCGCGATTTGTTTGCAGCCGGCGTGCCGATCATTGGCGTTTGTGCCTCGGGTATTTTGATCCGCGCGGTGGCGCCTTTGCTCCATGACAAACGCGTTGAACCGCCGGTCCTGTCGGTGTCGGATGATGGCGCGGCAGTGATCCCGTTGTTGGGCGGGCATCGCGGTGCGAACCGGTTGGCGCACGAGATTGCCGAGGTTCTGGGCGCCTTGGCGGCGGTGACGACGGCGGGTGATCTGGCCATTGGTGCGGCATTGGATGTGCCGCCGACGGGGTATCGTTTGGCCAACCCCGAAGATGCCAAAGGTGCGATGGCGGCGATGTTGTCGGGGGCGCCGGTGGTGCCGGTTGGTGACAATATCTTTGATCTTGAAAGCGGGGTAGAAGAAGACGGCTCCGTATGTTTGCACGTTACCGATGGGCCGATTCAGGGCGGCGAGGCCGCTTTGGTTTACCATCCGCAAAAATACGTGTTGGGCGTAGGGTGCGCGCGCGGCGCCGCAGCGCAAGAGCTTTGGGAATCGGTGCAAGAGACATTGGATGCGGCGGGCGTTGCCGCAGGCGCGGTGGCCTGCGTTGCGACATTGGATCTCAAGGCGGATGAACCCGCGATGAATGATCTGGCGCGCCGCTTGAATGTGCCGCTGCGGATTTTCACCGCCGCCGAGTTGGAGGCGGAAGCGCCGCGTTTGCAAAACCCTTCGGACGTGGTCTTTGCCGAGGTCGGTTGCCACGGGGTCAGCGAAGGCGCGGCATTGGCCGCCGCCGGAGCGGATGCCACATTGCGCGCGCCCAAGGTCAAAACCGCCAACACCACCTGCGCTTTGGCCGAGGCGCGCGCGCCCGTCACTGAAATGCGCGGCCGGGCGCGCGGGCATCTGTCCATCGTTGGCATCGGGCCGGGTCAAGCCGCGTGGCGCACGCCGGAGGTGAGCCAATTGGTGGCGCAGGCCGATGAGTTGGTCGGTTACGGGCTTTATATCGATCTGCTTGGCCCGCTCGCGTCGGGCAAAATGCGCTCTGATTTTCCACTGGGCGGCGAAGAGGACCGCTGCCGCTATGCGCTTGAACAGGCGGGCAAAGGCCATAACGTGGCGTTGGTTTGCTCGGGCGATGCGGGGATTTACGCGATGGGGGCCTTGGTGTTCGAATTGTTGGATCGCGGCCCCGATCAAATGGGCGTTTCGGATGCGGCGCGCCGCGTCGAGGTGCAATGCTCGCCCGGTGTTTCGGCGTTGCAAGGGGCGGCTGCGCGCGCCGGCGCGCCTTTGGGGCATGACTTTTGTGCCATCTCATTGAGCGATCTGTTGACGCCGCGCGACGATATCATTCGCCGTCTCAAAGCCGCCGCCGAGGGCGATTTCGTCATCGCATTCTATAATCCGGTGTCGAAAACCCGCCGCACGCTTTTGGCCGAAGCTCGCGATATTTTGCTCAAACATCGCCCCGCCGATACGCCGGTTATGCTGGCTTCGTCGCTGGGCCGCCCCGAAGAGCATGTGCGCTACCGCAAGCTCAGCGAACTGGAGGTGGACGAGGTCGATATGCTGACCGTGGTGCTGATCGGTTCCTCCAACAGCCGCCTTGCGCAATTGGGCGAAGGCCCGCGTATGTTCACCCCGCGCGGCTATGCCCGCAAGATCGACGGCGATCTGGCACAGCGATAGATACGGGCGCGTATGGCCCCGAAAGGATAAAGACATGACCGTTTACTTCATTGGCGCCGGACCCGGTGACCCCGAACTTTTGACCCTCAAGGCACAGCGTTTGATCGCCGCATGCCCCGTTTGCCTTTATGCGGGCTCTTTGGTCCCCGAAGAGGTTGTCGCGGGCGCACCGGGCAGCGCGCGGGTCATGGACACCGCGCCGATGACGCTTAATGACACTCACGCTGAAATCAAATCGGCGCATGCGCGCGGCGAAGATGTGGCGCGGGTGCATTCGGGCGATCCATCGCTTTATGGCGCGATTGCCGAACAAATTCGCCGCCTGCGCGCCGATGATATCCCTTATGAGGTGATCCCCGGCGTGCCCGCCTATGCCGCCGCTGCCGCCGCTTTGGGGCAGGAATTGACCGTGCCGGAGATCGCGCAGTCCATTGTTTTGACCCGTGTGTCGATGAAGTCCACATCGATGCCGCCGAAGGAGACGCTTGAAAATTTCGCCCGCACTGGCGCGACGCTTGCCATCCATCTTGGCATTCGCAATCTGCGCGAGATTGAGCGCCAGCTGGCCCCGCATTATGGTTCCGATTGCCCCGTGGTTGTCGCCTACCGTGTCGGCTGGCCGGATCAGATGTTCATTCGCGGCACCTTGAGCGATATTCAGGCCAAGGTGCGCAGCGAGAAGATCACGCGCACCGCGCTGATTCTCGTCGGTCCGGTCTTGGGCGAGGTCGGAGATTTCAAGGATTCGGCACTCTATGATCCTGCGATGCCCCATGTGTTGCGGCCCAAGGCTGCCAAAAAGCCCTAAGCGCGGTCATTTCGGGTATTTCATCAAAGGTTTACTTGACGGGGGCAGAGGAGGTGGCATTCTTGGTCCCCGGAGGAGACCCGCTATGACGACCTATTTGACCGACGAAATGCGCCAAGGCGTGCAACGCGCGCGTAAATTGGCCGCCGCGTCCAAAACCCGCCTGCATGTGGAGGCGGACGGGCAAACCCACAGGGTGTTGCGCCGGTGGGACAACGGGTTTGCCTTGGATGCCGATACCGCGCCGCATTTACGCGGCAATGTTGATCTCTATGATGGCCCGCGTCATATCTATCAATGCTTGATCATCGCCTCTGAACAAGAGGGCGGCGAGATGCGGTTTGAATATAAACGTGCCACAGCGGCGCGCCAAACTGCGCCGGTGGATTTCGAACGTGACCGCGATGCGCCCAGCGGATTGATCAGCGGTCCGGTGTAAAATCCGCGCCGGACCGGCGCGGTTTTTCCATCCCGATCCGGTTGCGCCCTGCGATTTATTGCAAATCCTTGAAGGCCTGCGCCAGACGGTCCACCGCTTGTTCAACCAAGACACGCGGTGTCGCAAGGTTGAACCGCATGTGGCCGTCGCCGCCCGTTCCGAATGTCGGGCCGTGGTTTGCCGCAATCCGCGCCTCTTGCTCGACGCGGCGTGTGTATTCTTCTGATGGCATTCCCGTGCCGGAGAAATCCACCCACGCCAGATAGGTCGCCTCCAACGGCATTGACGCCAACCCCGGAATATCGGCAATCCCTGCGTCAAAGATCGCGCGGTTGCCGTCGATATAGGCGACCATTTCGTCGACCCATGCCGCACCGGCGGGGCTATAGGCCGCCTCGGTCATGACCAATCCAAAACTATTGGCCGAAAGACCAAGCGCGGCCATCCGGCTTGCGAATTTCGCGCGCAAGTGCGCGTCTGGAATGATCACATTTCCTGAATGGCTGCCGGCGATATTGAACGTCTTGGTGGTCGCGGTCATCATCACCAATCGCTCCTCTATGCCGTCAATCAGGGCCATCGGGGTATGCGTATGCCCGGCAAAAACGATATCGTGATGGATTTCATCCGAGACCAAAATTAGATCATGTTTGCGGGCCAGTTCGGCCACGCCCGCCAATTCGGCCCGGCTCCAAACACGGCCCCCCGGGTTATGCGGCGAACACAGGATGATCATTTTCGCATGATCGCCGAGCGCTGCCAATTGTGCATCCCACGCCTCAAGGTTCATTTCATACCGCCCACCCTCGACCGACAATTCGCATTCGATGACGTCACGGCCGGCCGCCCGGATCACTTTGGCAAAGGCATGATAGACTGGCGTCATCAACACCACCCCATCGCCCGCCTCGGTATAGGTATCGACACAAAGCGCCGTGCCATTCACCAATCCATGTGTGGTGAAAATGGCCTCTGGATCAACGCGCCACCCATGGCGGTTTTGCATCCACCAACAGATTGCCGCGCGGTACTGTGCATCGTCACCGTAATACCCGTATACCCCGTGATCAAGCATCCCCTGCAGAGCCTCTTGCACGCAGGCCGGTGGGCGAAAATCCATATCTGCCACCCACATCGAAATCCCGTCCTTGGCCGGCACGCCATAGATCCGCTCCATCATGTCCCATTTGGCGGAATGGGTTCCAAAGCGATTGATTACCTCGTCAAAGGCCGCATTGGGTGTGATCTGTGCGCTCATGATCTGTCCTTTCGATGCCGTGCGGCCAATGCCGTCTTTCGAAAACCTACCGCAACCGGACAGAGGCGCAAGGCCGGAGACTACGGCGCGCGCACTTTCTGCTGCCGTGCATGCGCCTTGCCGCAGGCTTGAGCAGGCGCGTTATGCGCGCAAACCCTGGTATCATCGGCATCTGTGCCGTTTCCCCGGTGTCTTGCAGATACCGCGCCCGTTGCATGCGCCGCTCGCATCGCCTAAATGAAGCGCATGATACGGCCAATTTTGATACACCCCGATCCGCGCTTGAAAAAGCATTGCGCCCCCGTCGACGATTTGTCCGATGCACGGCGCAAGCTGGCCAAAGATATGCTCGAAACCATGTATGACGCGCCGGGCATTGGCCTTGCTGCACCGCAGGTCGGCGTGATGGAGCGGCTCATCACGCTCGATTGCGTCAAAGCGCAAGGCGAAGCGCCCGAACCTATGGTGATGTTCAATCCCGAAGTGCTCAGCGCATCGGAGGAGACGAATGTCTACGAGGAAGGCTGCCTGTCGATTCCCGAACAATATGCCGAAGTCACCCGTCCCAAAGAGGTGCGCGTGAGGTGGATCGACATGGATGGCAACCCGCAAGAGCGCGATTTTGACGGCTTATGGGCGACCTGTGTCCAGCACGAGATCGACCACCTCGACGGGAAATTGTTCATCGACTACCTCAAACCGCTCAAGCGTCAGATGATCACCCGAAAAATGGTCAAGCTCAAACGCGAACGCACGCGGGCCTGAGCAATGCGCGAGGACAACAACACCGAGGCCGAAAGCGCCAAAGCCGAGGCCGCCCGCCCGCATGTTCTGGCCGATGTGATGCGGATGCTGGACGGGCTGCGCAAACAGGGCGGCACCGCGCCGCTGCCGGTGTTGAAATGGCCCGATGCAAGGTTGTCAAAGCGTTGCGAGGCGGCGGAATTGACAGCCGGCGAACGCGCGCCCGACGGTGTTGTCGCCTTGGCGCTTGGCATGCTGCATACCATGTATGCCGCCGAAGGGCGCGGATTGGCTGCGCCGCAGGTCGGTGTGCTGACACGGATCTTTGTGATGGATTGCACATGGAAAGAGGGGGCTTATTCTCCCGTCGTTTGCCTCAATCCCGAAGTGCTCGACGCCTCCCGCGCGGTGTCGGTGATGGAGGAAGGATGCCTGTCGATCCCCGGCGTTTCGGCCCCTGTTAGCCGTCCTGACGAGATCACGCTTGCCTATACCGATCTGGATGGTGTGCATGTGGTGCGCCGGTTGACCGGCTTTGAAGCCCGCTGCGCCCAACATGAATTGGACCACCTTGATGGGTTGGTCACATTTGATCGGCTGGACGCGGCCCGCCGCGAGAAGATCGAAGCGGTTTACACGGTTTCGAATGCGCCTCTTTTGGCTGCACCGACCCCTACATTCCTGCCCAAAGCCGAGGAGTAATCCACATGGCGCCGCGGACCTGCTTGCCCTATCCGAACAAAATTCTGCGTACACCGGCTGTGCCCGTTGATCGTGTGACCGACGAGATCCGCGCCATATGGACCGACATGATCGACACGATGGAGGCGATGCCGGGGGTCGGTTTGGCGGCGCCGCAAATCGGGTATTTATTGGCGCTCGCGGTTGTGGACGCATCCGACGCGCGCGGCGAGGCGATCCGCATGGCCAACCCCAAAGTGTTGCATGCTTCGGTGCAATTGCGTCCCCATGAAGAGGCCAGCCCGAACCTCAAAGGTGTTTCTGCCTTGGTCGCACGGCCCCGCGCGGTGACGGTGGAATACCTCAACGCCGAGGGCGAGATGGAAGAGCGCGATTTTGTCGGGCTTTGGGCCACCTCGGTGCAACATCAAATCGATCATCTGGCAGGCAAGATGTATTTTGATCGGTTGACCAAAACCCGCCGTGACATGCTTTTGCGCCGGGCCAGGAAATTGCGCGGGTAGGGGGCGGATATGCGGATCATCTTCATGGGCACACCGGAGTTTTCGGTGCCGGTTCTGGACGCGCTTGTCGCCGAGGAGCATCAGATCGCCGCAGTTTATTGCCAGCCACCCCGCCCCGCTGGGCGCGGCAAGAAAGACCGCCCGACGCCGGTGCATGCCCGCGCCGCCGAAATCGGGATCGAAGTGCGCCATCCGTTGAATTTCAAAGATCCGGCCGAGGTCGAGGCCTTTGCCGATTTGAACGCCGATATCGCGGTGGTCGTCGCCTACGGGTTGATTTTACCGCAAGCCTTGCTCGACGCGCCAGCGCGCGGGTGTCTGAATATCCATGCTTCGCTTTTGCCGCGGTGGCGCGGCGCGGCCCCCATTCACCGCGCGATCATGGCCCGTGATGAGGCCACCGGTGTGTGCATCATGCAGATGGAGGCGGGATTGGACACGGGTCCGGTTCTGCTGCGCCGCGAAACTCCGATCGGCGCCCAAGAAACCACCGCGCAATTGCATGACCGGCTGTCGGAACTCGGGGCGCAGGCGATCGTTGAGGCGTTGAAAACATTGGACAGTCTGTCCCCCACACCGCAAGCGGCGGCGGGTGTTACCTATGCCGCCAAGATCGACAAATCCGAGGCACGCCTGGATTGGTCTGATGATGCGCTGGATATTGATGCAAAAATTCGCGGGCTTTCGCCTTTTCCCGGTGCCTACTGTGAGGTGAATGGCGCGCGGTTTAAATTGTTGGCGTCCCGCCTTGCCGAGGGGCTTGATACCGGGCAGAGCGCGCCGGGCGACGTGTTGGAAGGCGCCACCGAAGGGCGGCTGATTGTGGCCTGTGGCCGTGGCGCGGTCGAGGTTTTGCGCTTGCAACGGGCCGGCAAGGCCGCGCAGGATGCAGATGAGTTTTTACGCGGCACGGCCTGGACCAAGGGGCAACGGCTTTGACATCAATCCCAACCTGAAGGAGACGGCGATGTTCCTCTCGATGATCGGCACGGTGGTGATTGCGGGCATCGTCGGATATCTATCCGAACGGTCCGGATTTACCCGCAACGGTATTTTGCAATCGATCATTATCTGCATTGGTGGGGCGTTCTTGTTCTATTTTGTGCGGCTGATGTTCGGCCTGTCGTTCGGAACGGCGGGGGTCGATGCGATCTTGTCCTCCATCGGGGCGCTGATCATCGTTCCAACACATTTCAGGGGCCGGAAGTGACCGGGGTTTGCCGGGAATTTAAAGGAGACGACTTATGGGTGGAGCAATACTACTCCTGATCATCGGGGCGGCCGCAGGGTTCATTGCCACGCGGATCATGCGCATGGAAACCGATATCGTCACCACGATCGTCATCGGCATGGCAGGCGCTTTGATTGGCGGGTTGGTCTTGCGGGCTTTGATCACAGTGATGGGAATGTTGGCCGGCCTTGTAGGGGCAATCTTGGGATCGGTCGCCCTGATCTGGCTATGGAAAACCTATGGGAAGCGCCGTTAACACGCCAGTGTTTCAGGATTTAAACGGCGCCATCCCCGCGCGTGCCAATTCATCGGCGCGCTCGTTCTCGGGATGTCCCGCATGGCCTTTGACCCATTCCCATGTCACCGTATGGCGCGCTTGCGCCTCGTCGATCCGTTGCCACAGTTCGACATTTTTGACCGGCTTGCGGTTTGCGGTTTTCCACCCGTTGCGCTTCCATCCGTGGATCCATCCGGTGACCCCGTTTTTGACATAGGCGCTGTCGGTGACCACGGTGATGACGCTGGGCTTTTCCAAGGCTTCAAGCGCGTGGATCGCGGCCAAAAGCTCCATCCGGTTGTTGGTGGTGTTGGCCTCACCGCCCTTGAGTTCGCGTTCCTTGACGACCAGCTCACCATCCTTGGCCTGAAGCAATGCGCCCCATCCTCCGGGGCCGGGATTGCCGGAACAGGCACCATCGGTATAGGCGTAAAGCTTGGTCATGTCGGGTCTTTCTAAGGGGAAACGATGAGGGATTACGCGGGCACGCGCAGCACGCGAGGCACTTTGAATTCGACGTTTTCTTGTGCCGTTTCAACCAGTTCTATGCGCACGTCAAACCGGTCTTTGAACGCATCGAGAACCTCATCGACCAATAGCTCCGGCGCGGAGGCTCCTGCCGTGATGCCCACCGATGTGATCGCTCCCAGGGCGCGCCAATCAATGTTCTCTGCCCGTTGCACCAATTGTGCATAGGCGCATCCATTGGCGCGGCCAACCTCGACAAGCCGTTTGGAATTGGACGAATTCGGTGCGCCGATCACCAAAAGCGCGTCGATATCCGCCGCGATGGCTTTGACGGCGGCCTGGCGGTTGGTGGTGGCGTAGCAGATGTCTTCTTTATGCGGGCCAATTATGGTGGGGAACCGTGATTTGAGCGCGGCAATGATATCCACCGTGTCATCCACCGAAAGCGTGGTTTGCGTAATGAACGCAAGGCGTTCGGGGTCGCGCACGGTCAAGTGCGCGACATCGTCCGGGGTTTCGACCAGCAAGACTTCGCCATCGGGCAATTGCCCCATGGTGCCGATGGTTTCGGGGTGGCCCTCATGGCCGATCATGACCATTTGCAATCCGGCGGCGTGGTGGCGTTCCGCTTCGATATGGACCTTGCTCACAAGGGGGCAGGTGGCATCGACATAGACCATTTCGCGCCGCGCGGCCTCGGCAGGGACGGCTTTGGGCACGCCATGGGCTGAGAAAATCACCGGCCGGTCATCGGGGCATTCGTCCAATTCTTCGACGAAGACCGCGCCCAGATCACGCAGGCTATCGACCACAAATTTATTATGCACGATTTCGTGGCGCACATAGACCGGCGCGCCCCATTTTTGCAACGCCATCTCGACGATTTTAATCGCGCGGTCCACACCGGCGCAAAATCCGCGTGGCGCGGCTAGATAAAGGGTTAGGGCGGGCTTCGGCATCATGGCTCTCCGAGGGGTGCGAGATATGCACCAGACCTAGGCCACATAGCCGGTGCCGTCCAGATGGGGAGGGGCGACGGCGTGGGTTTTCAGGAAGAGATAAGCAAAACCGGCGCAGTTTCCCGCGCCGGCTGGTTTTTCGTCAATGCTGCGAGCTTAGCTGTCGCTCTGCTCATAGTCCCGCGCGGGCGCGTCGGCCATCGGTTCGCGCGGCGGGCGGCCAATCACGTCCTTGAGATCTTCAAGTTCGATAAAATTGTCAGCCTGACGGCGCAATTCATCGGCGATCATCGGTGGTTGGCTGCGGATGGTCGAGACCACCGATACGCGCACGCCCTGCCGTTGCAGGCTTTCGACCAGCGGACGGAAATCCCCATCGCCGGAAAACAGCACGATATGATCGACATGTGGCGCAAGTTCCATCGCATTTACGGCCAGCTCGATATCCATATTGCCTTTGACTTTGCGGCGCCCCATCGAGTCAGTATACTCTTTGGCTGGTTTGGTAACCATGGTGAAACCGTTATAGTTGAGCCAGTCCACAAGCGGGCGGATCGGAGAATATTCATCGTTCTCCAAAAGAGCCGTGTAGTAGAACGCGCGTAACAGCTTGCCGCGACGCATAAATTCCGAACGCAGCAATTTGTAGTCGATGTCGAAGCCGAGGGATTTGGCAGCCGCGTAAAGGTTCGCGCCATCAATGAACAGCGCCAGCCGTTCGTCCTTGTAAAACATCAAAAATCCTTCCAAAATGTCGCTTTGCTCAGGTTGTCGTGAGTGGGTGTGAGTGGTGGCAAGCAAAACGGAAGTGGGAAATTAGTTGCATTGCCCCCCTCTCGCAAGGGGTGCATGAATATCCTTTACGATAGAGGGGAACGTGAACTGTGCAAGAATTTCTCGTGGCACTTGGCGGAAATCTGCCTTCGGTTGTAGGGGATCCCGGAGCAACGCTTTCGGCGGCACTAAACCAATTAGTTCAAAACAATATAGAAATTCGCGCCAAGAGCCCCCTCTATGACACACCTTGCTTCCCTGCCGGGGCCGGCCCAGATTACGTCAATGCTGTTGTCCTAGTCGCCACAAGATTGAGCGCAAAGGACCTTCTTTTGGTCCTACATGACGTCGAGGCAGCTCTTGGAAGAGTGCGCAGGACGGCGTCAAAACGTTGGTCCGGGCGCACGTTGGATCTTGATTTGTTGGCCATGGGTGACTCGATTTACCCGAATATGGATGAATTTCAGGCGTGGTATGAGCTGCCGTTGGAGGCGCAAATGCGGATTGCTCCAGAGCAGCTGATTTTGCCGCATCCACGGATGACCGAGCGTGGGTTTGTCTTGGTGCCGTTGAATGAGATCGCTCCGCAATGGCGCCACCCGGTGTTTGGCAAGACAGCCGCAGAACTTTGCGCAGCTCTGCCGGAGGCGCAGCGCGCCGAGGTGCGTCCGGCGCAGAAGCAATGGTGACCCCTTAGTGGTGATCCGTATAGTTTAGTTGTGATCCGCATAGTTCCCGTATTCATCTAGGCCCAGTCGTCGTGCAGGCCGGAGGGTTCGGCCATGATATCCCGATCCTGATACGCCCTGACAGAACCCGCGGATTGGGCAAACTCTTTAGGCAATTATCCGCCGGCAGAGCTGCGCGGCGGTTCACGCCCACGTGCACTGGGGGCTGCTCGGGCATTTTGCGCTTGTCTTTATGGGCGTTCGCGCCTAAATAACCGCTTTCTAGCCCTATTGCTCCGGAGTGCTCCATGGCCCGCGTTACCGTCGAAGATTGCGTCGATAAAGTTCCCAACCGGTTTGAACTGGTCATGTTGGCCTCTCACCGTGCGCGCGAAATCGCCGCCGGCGGGGCGCTTACAGTGGACCGTGACAACGATAAAAACCCTGTTGTTGCTCTGCGTGAGATCGCCGAGGAAACGCAATCTGCCGATGAGCTGCGCGAGCGCCTGATCGAAAGCAACCAGAACCAGATCGAAGTCGATGAACCCGAAGATGATTCGATGGCTCTTCTGATGGGGGCCGAAGCCGACAAGCCGGCCGAAGACGACATGAGCGAAGAGAAATTGTTGCGCGCCTTGATGGAAGCGCAAGGGCAGGGGTGATTTTCGACGGGCCGCGTTGGCGCGGCCCCACCACTGGTGCGGTGACATCCGCCGCGCTGATCCTCGCTGCTTTAACCTCTCAAGGACGCGGACCCTATGATTGCCGCAGATGACCTGATCGCGCTGGTTCGCAATTATAATCCCAAAACCAACGAGGCCTTGATCCGCGAGGCCTATGATTACGGCGCCGAAATGCACGAGGGCCAAACGCGGCATTCGGGCGATCCGTATTTTATCCATCCTGTTGCCGTTGCCGCGATCCTGACCCAGCAACGTTTGGATGATGCGACGATCATCACTGCATTGCTGCACGACACGATCGAAGACACCAAAGCCAGCTACGCCGAGGTCGAAGCGCGTTTCGGCACCGAGGTCGCCGAATTGGTCGATGGCGTGACCAAGTTGACCAATCTACAGCTCAGCTCGTCGGAAACCAAACAGGCCGAAAACTTTCGCAAGCTTTTCATGGCGATGAGCAAAGACCTACGGGTCATTCTCGTCAAACTCGCGGACCGTTTGCACAATATGCGCACGATTGATTTCATGCGCCCCGAAAAACAGGCACAAAAAGCCCGCGAGACGATGGAAATTTTCGCGCCACTGGCCGGCCGCATGGGCATGCAATGGATGCGCGAAGAGCTTGAAGACCTCAGCTTTAAGGTTCTGAATCCCGAAGGCCGGCTGTCGATTATGCGCCGGTTCGTGACCTTGCAACGTGAAAGCGGCGATGTGATCGAACGGATCACCGCCGATATGCGCAAAGAGCTGGACGCGAAAGGGATCGAGGCCGATGTGTTCGGACGGGCCAAAAAACCATATTCGATCTGGCGCAAGATGCAGGAAAAGAACCAGGGGTTTTCGCGTTTGTCCGACATCTACGGATTTCGCATCATCACCCGATCCGAAGAAGATTGTTACCGCGTGCTGGGCGCAATCCATCAACGTTGGCGCGCGGTGCCGGGGCGGTTCAAAGACTACATCAGCCAACCGAAAACCAATGGCTATCGTTCGATCCACACCACCGTGTCGGGCCGCGATGGCAAACGGGTTGAGGCGCAAATCCGCACGCGGCAAATGCATGACGTGGCCGAAACCGGTGTTGCGGCGCATTGGTCGTATCGGGACGGCGTGCGCACGCAGAACCCTTTTGCGGTCGATCCGGCGAAATGGATTGCGCGCCTGACGGAACAAATGGGCAGCGAAGAGGATCATGACGAATTCCTCGAAGCGGTGAAGCTCGAGATGTATTCGGATAAGGTGTTCTGCTTTACCCCCAAGGGGGAGGTGGTCAAATTGCCCAAAGGCGCGACACCGATTGATTTCGCATATTCGATCCATACCCGGATCGGGAATGCCTGTGTCGGGGCAAAGATCGACGGCATGCGTGTGCCGCTTTGGACCCGGATCAAAAACGGCCAATCGGTCGAGGTCATCACCGCCGAAGGCCAGGTGCCACAGGCCACATGGCTCGAAATTGCCACCACCGGCAAGGCCCGCAGCCATATTCGCCGCGCCCTGCGCGAGCTTGACCGCGAGCGCTTTATCAAATTGGGCCGTGAATTGGCGCGCTCGGCTTTTGAGCATGTGGGAAAACGGGCCACGGACAAGGCGCTTGAGGCGGCTGCGCGCACCCTGCGTATCGAGAGCCGCCGCGAAATTCTGGCTCGTTTGGGCAGCGCCGAACTTACCGCCCGTGAGGTGGTGCGCGCCGTTTATCCCGAATTGCAACACGATGACACCGACGAGATCAGTGAGGAACGTGCGGTGATCGGCCTCTCGGACGGGCAAAGCTTCACCCGCGCCAAATGTTGCCAACCGCTTCCGGGCGAGCGGATCGTTGGCATCACCTATCGCGGTCATGGCGTTGTGGTGCATGCCATCGATTGTGAAACGCTTTCGAGTTTTGAGGATCAAGTGGATCGCTGGATGGATCTGCATTGGCATTCGGGCAAACACCCGTCCGTCTATGATGTGTCGCTTGATTTGACGATTGGCAATGACGCCGGTGTATTGGGCCGGATTTGCACGTTGATTGGCGAGCAAAAGGCCAATATCTCCGATTTGAACTTTGCCGACCGCAAGCCTGATTTTTATCGTCTGGTGATGGATGTGGAATTGCGCGATGCAGAACATCTGCACCGCGTGACATCGGCGCTTGAGGCCGAAAGCGATGTGGCCGCCGTGCAGCGGTTGCGCGATCCGGCGCGCAAGATGGCCGGACTTGCCGGACTGGATGCGCCAAACACATTGGCACCCGATGTCGCCTGATCGGCGTGATATGGCCCTACCACGGCCATCGAGTGCGCCTAAATAGAGATGGGCCAGACAGGCACATCAGGGGCACCGCGCCTATGGTTGCCGCCCCGCCCCGAGCAGAACCGTGCCGTCCGGACGGCACGCACAACGGAGAGTGATACCCCCGAGTGGTCTTTAAACGCCGCGACAGAAGACCGATCTGGAAGATCGCGGTAGAGTTTTTCTACCCGCGTGGCGGATGGTATCGCGCGGCGCTTTATATCAGGCACCGATTGCGCCGGTTGCCCGATCCGCCACACCGCATTGCGCGGGGTATTCTGGCCGGGATATTTACCACTTTCACGCCGTTTTACGGGGTGCATTTTGTGATCGCGTCGCTGATTGCCTTTGTCCTGCGGGGGAATATTCTTGCGGCGCTTCTGGCCACGTTCTTCGGCAATCCGCTGACCTATGTGCCGATTGGTGTCGCATCGATGAAAACCGGCTACTTTCTACTCGGGATGGATCCGCAGGCCAATGATATGCATCGGTCTTTGGGGGGGAAATTCCTCGATGCGGCGAGCGATCTGCAAAGCAATTTTTTTGCGATGTTCACCGACGCGGTGCCCGATTGGACCGGCTTGTCGATCTTCTACCATGAGGTGTTCTTTCCCTATTTGGTCGGCGGTGTCATCATTGGCGTGATTGCCGGGATCATCGGATATTATGTGTCGTTGCCCTTGATCCAAGCCTATCAAAACCGTCGCCTCGGGGCGCTCAAGGCCAAGTTGGCCTCGATCAAACAAAAAGCGGCCGCAAAGGCTGACGCGCGCAAAAAAGCCGATTAATCTGCGGGAAATTCAAAGGATTCGCCCGCGCATTGCATCATGGGCAATCCGCGCAAAAGGACCGCGCTGATGAGCACCATCTCTCCCGAAGGCAAATTGCGTCTTGGCGTCAACATTGACCATGTGGCAACCGTGCGCAACGCGCGCGGCGGCCTGTATCCCGATCCATTGCGGGCGGCGAAATTGGCCGAAGCGGCCGGCGCCGACGGCATCACCGCACATTTGCGCGAAGACCGCCGCCACATCTCTGATGCGGATATTGAAGCTTTGGCGGAGAATCTCAGCGTGCCGTTGAATTTCGAGATGGCTGCAACCTCCGAAATGCAAGCCATTGCTTTGCGCCATAAACCCCATGCGGTCTGCCTCGTGCCGGAAAAGCGCGAGGAACGCACCACCGAAGGCGGGCTCGAAGTGGCGCGCGAGGAAAACCAACTGGCGCATTTCATCGCGCCATTGCGCGAGGCAGGGTGCCGTGTGTCGATTTTTATCGCTGCCGATGCGCCGCAAATCGAAGCCGCCGCTCGCATCGGTGCGCAGGTGATTGAATTACACACCGGTGCCTATTGCGATGCCCATGCCGAGGGGCGTTTTACCGCACGCGATGCGGAATTGGCGCGGTTGACAGAAATGGCACGCTACGCCGACAGCCTCGGGCTGGAGGTCCATGCGGGACATGGATTGACCTTTGAAACCGTTGCGCCGATTGCAGCCCTGCCCGAAGTGATTGAATTGAACATCGGTCATTTCATCATCGCAGAGGCAATTTTCATGGGGTTGGACCCGGTGATTGCCAAGATGCGGCGGTTAATGGAAACCGCGCGCCTTTCGGTGTGACCGGCGGGGCGGGGCCATGCGCCGCTGCCCCACATACATGCGCCGTTTCCCTACATAGAGGTGACAAAGGCGGCGCGGCGGTCTATGGGTTTTTGAACAATATAAAGGTATTCGACTTGACCGATTCTTCCAACGACGTACCGACCTCCGCGCCGCTGACCCCGCCGAATTACATCCGTTACCTGGGACTTTTGGTTGCGATCAAAATTGCGCTGATCGTGATCTTCTATCTCCTGACGTTCGCAGGCGTGAACCTAAAAACGACCAGCACCTTTGTCGTCGCGCCGATGCTGGCCGCGATGATCGAGGGGCAGTATTTCGCGCGGGCCAACGGGGTGAAACCTTCGGGCGCGCTTTGCTGGCGGTTTGCGGTTCTTGCGGCGGTTTTGGCGGTTTTTGTCGAGGCGCTGCTCGCGGGAGCATTGTTTGCCTTGATCCCCGGGATCGGGCAAGCCGTGGGTGCCATGCCGGTGGCCTATCTGTTCTCCGGTGGGCTTTTGGCGATCTATTTCGGCGCGTATTTCTTGGCGCATCGGTTTTTCTTCCCGATGGGCGCGCGCAATGCGTTGAATGCCGATGCCGCAAAGACCAAGCGCGCGGCGCAGATGTCCAAAGGTGGAAAATCCTGAACCTGCCTGTCATAGCACCGCGTGCAGGCGCGTTTCTGCTCTGCCTGTCCGGCATTTTGGCCGGACCTGCGGCGGTTGTTTTGCCGACGGCGCTGACCGCGCAGCAGGTGTCGGATTGCGAGGGGGGGATTGCCCGCGCCGACAATCTGATGGAGCCGTGGGAGGAAACCAGCCGGACGTTTTCCGGCGGGCGGACGCGGATCGCGGTTTTGGACCGGATTGAACCGGCGTTGGGTGCGTTTCACCTGATGATCCTGTCGCCACCTTTTGACGCGCTTGGCGCACGGCAATGCCGCGTGGTGAGCTATCGTGCCACGATGGGGTTTGCGCGCCTGCGCTTTGAGGACCTGCAATCCACCTATGATCCACTCAAAGGCCTCGGTCTGCGTCTGCCGGTCGAAAGCTTTGACGGGCAAGGTGATGCGCCTGTGGCGGGGCAATTGCAGGTTATCGTCAACCAGGCGACCGGCGAAATCTCCGCCACATTGGAGGCGGCGCAATGATCCTTGGCATCGGCACCGATTTGGCCAATATCGACAGGATTGCCGGGGTGTTGGAGCGCCATGGCGATCGGTTCCGCAACCGCGTTTTCACCGATGTCGAACAGGCCAAAGCAGAACGCCGCCGCGATGTGGCAGGCACCTATGCCAAACGCTGGGCGGCGAAAGAAGCCTGCTCCAAGGCGCTTGGCACCGGATTGCGTATGGGGATTGCATGGAAGGATATGGCGGTTAGCAATCTGCGCACGGGGCAGCCGGTGATGGCGCTGACCGGATGGGCGGCAGAGCGATTGGCAGATATGACGCCGGCGGGGTATGAGGCGGTCATCCATGTGACGTTGACGGATGATCATCCTTGGGCGCAGGCGTTCGTGGTGATCGAAGCGCGGCCTGTTGCGTTTGGGGATGCCCCCCGGCCCGCGTGAACGGATGCATGTCGTGCTTGGCTCTTGTAGGCGCCTCCGGCGGGGATATTTACGGAAAGTGGAAAGGCGCGGCAAAATTGAGCTGCGAAGGCGCGCGGAATGGGCGCATCGGGTTGACAGGCTGCGGCTGCGCGCTCATGAAGCCTGTGAAACATAGACCCAAGTGACCGGAGCGCCCCAATGGCCGAACCCGCAGAGAAAAAAGGCAATGCCATCGTCGAGACCATCAAAACGGTGGTCTATGCGTTGTTGATTGCGGGGCTGTTTCGCACGCTGTTGTTTCAACCGTTTTGGATCCCGTCGGGGTCGATGAAAGACACGCTGCTCATTGGCGATTTCCTCTTTGTGAATAAAATGTCTTACGGGTATTCTTATGCCTCTTGCCCGTCGATCCGTATCCCGGCGGTCGGTTTGGATGTGGATGCCGAGGATTTCTGTGGCTGGTCGAAGGGCGGCAACAAGCGTCTGTTCGGGTCCGAGCCAGAGCGCGGCGATGTTGTGGTGTTTCGCCATCCGGTCACCGGCAGCGATTACATCAAACGTCTGATCGGTCTGCCCGGAGATCGAGTGCAGATCAAAGAGGGCGTGGTGATTATCAACGGCGAAGCGGTAAAAGTCGAAGCCGCAGGCACCTTTACTGAAGAGTTCGCAGCCCAAGGCCCGCAGCGGATGTTGCCACGTTGTGCCAACGGCGCGGTCGGCGAAGGCGGAACCTGTGAGAAAGAGAAATTCACCGAAACTCTGCCCAATGGCGTGTCGCATTCGGTCCTCAATATTGGCAATCAGCGCGCCGATAACACCGGGGTTTATACCGTCCCCGAAGGGCATTTCTTCTTCATGGGTGACAACCGCGACAATTCCACCGATAGCCGGTTCTCGCAAAGCGTCGGCGGGGTGGGATTTGTGCCGTTTGAAGATTTGATCGGGCGTGCGGACCGGATCATGTTCTCCTCTGCGGGCCGGTCGATGCTCTTTTTCTGGACATGGCGCAGCGACCGTTTCTTCAAGGGGATCAATTGAAGATCTCGGCAGAGTTGAAGGCCTTTGAGGGCCGCATCGGGTATTCTTTCAAAGAACCCGCGCTTTTGGTGCGCGCCGTGACCCACAGTTCGATGTCGACGCCGAACCGGGATGACAATCAGCGGCTTGAATTTTTGGGCGATCGCGTTCTGGGCCTTGTGATGTGCGAGGCGCTTTTGGAAGCGGACAAGCAGGCCTCTGAAGGACAACTTGCGCCACGGTTTAATGCATTGGTGCGCAAGGAAGCTTGCGCGGATGTGGCGCGGCAGATTGACCTTGGTGCGGTTTTGAAACTGGGCCGCTCCGAGATGATTTCCGGTGGGCGGCGCAAGAATGCGCTTTTGGGCGACGCGATGGAGGCGGTGATCGCCGCCGTGTACCGCGACGGCGGGTTCGCGGCGGCCAAGGATTTGGTTTTGCGCCTTTGGGGTAACCGCATCCATGAGGTTGAAGAGGATGCACGCGACGCCAAAACCGCCCTGCAAGAATGGGCGCAGGCGCGCAAATTACCGCCTCCCGTCTACCGCGAGGTCACCCGCAAAGGGCCGGATCACGCGCCTGTTTTTACTATTTCTGCCGAACTCAAAACCGGCGAGAGCGAAGCGGCCACTGCGGCCTCGAAACGCGCCGCCGAACAAGCCGCCGCAAAGGCGCTTTTGCAAAGATTGGAACGTTAAATGACCCGCGCCGGATTTGTCGCCCTGATCGGAGAGCCCAATGCGGGCAAATCCACATTGCTCAACCGCATGGTCGGCGCGAAAGTGTCGATCGTCACCCACAAGGTCCAAACCACCCGCGCGCGCATTCGCGGCGTCGCCATGGCCGGCGAGGCGCAGATCGTGTTCGTTGATACGCCGGGCCTGTTCAAGCCGCGTCGCCGGTTGGACCGCGCCATGGTGGCCGCCGCATGGAGCGGTGCGGCAGATGCCGATGTTGTGGTGCTTATGGTCGAAGCGCACCGCGGCATTACCGAGGGCGTTGAGGCGATTCTCGAAGGGTTGGGCGACATCGGCAAGGGCCGGAAAATTGCTCTGGCGATCAACAAGATCGACAAGGTGAAGGCCGAAACCCTGTTGGCGCTGACGCAAGACCTTAACGCACGCTATGATTTCGCCGAGACGTTTTTGATTTCTGCCGAACGGGGCCACGGTGTGGAAGCTTTGCGCGATTGGTTGGCGGGCGAGGTGCCCGAAGGCCCGTGGCTCTACCCCGAGGACCAAATTGCCGATCTGCCGATGCGCAATATCGCCGCAGAGATCACCCGCGAGAAAATCACCCTGCGCTTGCATCAAGAATTGCCTTACCAAATGACGGTGGAGACCGAAAATTGGGAAGAGCGCAAAGACGGGTCGTGCAAGATTGATCAGATCATTTATGTGGTCCGCGATGGTCATAAAGGCATCGTTTTAGGCAACAAGGGCGAGACGATCAAAGCGCTTGGCAAGGCCGCGCGCGAGGAGCTCGAAGAATTCCTCGGCCGCCGCGTGCATTTGTTCTTGCAAGTCAAAGTACGACCGAACTGGCTTGAGGAAAAAGAACGCTATTCGGAAATGGGCCTCGATTTTAAAGACGGCAACGTCTGATCTCATGGCGCGTCTGGCGAGCGGGATTTGGGTTTCGGCCTATTTGGCGCGGCTGCGCGTTTATGATATTCCGGCTTTTGTGGTGGCCCATGGGGACGACACTGCGGGGGCGGTTTTGGTCAAACTTGCCACGCTGGATGGGCGTGCGCAGGCCTTTACGCGCGGCTTTGACCTCATGTCCGGCGATCGCAAGTGGGCGCAATTGGCCGCCGGGGCAGAGCCCGAGGTGGATGCCGCCATCGCGCGGCAACGCGACTTTGATCCCGACCTTTGGGTGATCGAAGTCGAAGACCGTGATGGGCGGCATTTGCTGGATGAGGACGGGTTGCAATAACCCACTGCGCGCGGTCATAATCCGCTCATGAAATCGCAAGGAAAACCTCATGGAGTGGCGTGATCAGGGCATCCTTTTGTCTGCCCGCCCGTACGGTGAAACCGGCGCGATCCTAGAGATGTTTACCCCCGAACATGGTCGCCATGCGGGCGTTATGCGCGGCGGTGCCTCGCGCAAAATGGCCCCGATTTTGCAAGCCGGCGCGCAGCTCGATTTACATTGGTCGGCGCGGTTGGAGGATCATCTTGGCACGTTCAAAGCCGAGCCGATGCGATCCCGCACGGCTTCGGCCATGGCGTCGCGGTTGTCTCTGGCGGGGCTTAATACCGTCACCGCGCTTTTGCGGTTTTGCCTGCCTGAACGCCAAGCCTACCCCGCGCTCTATGCCCGCACAGAGACCTTGCTTGATCTGCTCCCCGAGATCGCCTTATGGCCCTTGGCCTATCTGCAATGGGAAATGGCCCTGCTTGACGAGATGGGGTTCGGGTTGGATTTGAGCTGCTGCGCCGTGACGGGCGCGGTGGAGGATTTGGCCTATGTCTCGCCGCGCACGGGGCGCGCTGTGTCGGCGGCCGGGGCGGGGGACTGGGCGGCCCGGTTGTTACCCTTGCCCCCCATTATGCTGGGACAGGGGCGCGCGCCGGATGCCGAGATTGCCGCCGGGTTGCGGGTGACGGGGCATTTCTTGATGCAAAACCTGGCGCCGCAAATTGCGCAAAAACCGCTGCCAGAGGCGCGGGCGCGGTTTATTCAGCGATTTGAACGCGGGCTGGTCGCAGATTGACGCCGCTTAGCGCAGCGCCAGAACCAGATCGACCAAAGTGCCAAGAGTTTCTTGGTCCGCATCCGTCGCATCGGGAAGACCGGACATGCCGACCTGCGCTGCGAGGATCAATCGCGCAATCTGTGGATTGGTGACGCCAATGGTGTTCAGCACGCCGGAGAGGTAATCGAGCCGGATTTTATCCGTCTTGGCGAGGATTTCCGCCGCCGCCGTATCCACTTGCGCCCAGCCGCGCAGTGCTTTTTCCGCCCGCGCTTCGGTGGCATCCTTGGCAAAACCGTTTTGTGCCAACCCGCGCAGGGTTTTGGTGGCTTCTATGCGATCCGCAGGCCCCTCGGGAAGCGCCGAATGGCGATCTTCCCAATAGGTCAGCATGGATTTATGAAAATCCGGCACATCTTTGAAATGCCAATAAAAGCTGCCCTTTGTCGTGCCCAGTTCGCGCGCCAAAGGTTCGGCTTTGAGCGCAGAAGGGCCATGTTGACCCAAAGCCTTGAGGCCGGCCAGCATCCAGTCGTCTTTTGAAAGGCGTGTGCTACGTTTCATAGGGTCTATCTTACGTCAGTTTGCGGCAAATCACCAGATTATTATGCAGTTGCAGCATGATTTTTCTGCGCTGCCGCATTAACTGTTGAGAAGCCGGTATGCCGTGGCACCCGCGCGGGCCGAGCCGGTTTGGTCATGTTGATCGGCGTATAACTCCGAAGATCGACGCGACGCAAAACAGCCCGGCAGCGATGCAAACGATGCTTGGCCCGCTCGGCGTGTCATAGATAAAGGAAAACGCCAGCCCGCCAAAGGCCGAGATCGCTCCAATGCCTGCGGCGATGCCCGCCATCGCTTCGGGGGTATGGGCAAAACGGCGCGCGGTGGCCGCCGGGATCAGCAGCAGGGCCGAAATCAGCAACACGCCGACGACTTTGATGGCGACCGCGACCACCAAGGCCAGAGCAAGGGTCAAGATGCGCGCCTCGCGCTTGGGGTTGATGCCGCTGGCATAGGCGAGATCGGGGCTGATCGTGGCGGTCAGTAGCGCGCCCCAACGGGCATAGAGCAACGCCCAAATCGCCGCCGCCCCGCCCCAGATCACCGCCAGGTCGCCCCGCGTCACCGCAAGAATGTCGCCAAAAAGATAGGCCATCAAATCAATTCGCACCCCTTGCAAGAAACTCACCGCGACAAGCCCCAAGGCCAGCGCCGAATGCGCCAGAACACCCAAGATCGTATCAAGCCCGTGGCCACGATCGGTCAGTGCCGAAACCGTCAGCGCCATGATCAACGCCACCGCCAAGACGGCGGGAAAGACCGGCAGCGAGAAGGCCAGCGATATGGCCACCCCCAATATTGCCGCATGGGCCGTGGCATCGCCGAAATAGGCCATGCGCCGCCAAACCACGAAGCAGCCCAACGGCGCGGCCGCCAGAGCCACGCCAAGTCCCGCCAATGCGGCGCGCAGGGCGAAATCATCTAGCAACGTCATTGGTTTGCCTCCGGTATGCTGTCGTCGTGTTTAGCCGCGTGATTGCAGTCGGGGGTATGGGCGTGCCCCCGTGGCAGTTCCGGCGCGCGCGCCGGGTCATTGCCATCATCGTGCCCGTGATCATGTTGGTGCCGGTAGAGCGCCAACGCCCCCTGTGTGCCAGAGCCAAACAACGCGCGGTATTCCGGCGCCGAGGCGACGATCTCCGGCGTGCCATGGCAACACACATGACCGTTCAGGCAAACCACCCGATCCGAGGCGCTCATCACCACATGCAGCTCATGGCTGACCATCAATACCGCGCATCCCGTTTGGGCGCTGAGTGTTTCAATCTGACGGTAGAAATTGGCTGACCCGATTTGATCCAATCCCTGCGTGGCCTCGTCAAGCAACAGCAGGTCAGGCCGCTCCAGCACTGCGCGCGCCAAGAGCACGCGTTGGAATTGCCCGCCCGAAAGGTCGGCCATTTGCCGGTCGGCCAGATCGGGCGCGCCTGCTTCGGCCAAGGCCGCGCGCACCTCATTGGTCCCGCGCCGTTTGGGAAGCGACAGGAAGCGCCGCACGGTCATCGGCAGAGCCGGATCTATATGCAGTTTTTGCGGCACGTAGCCGATGCGTAGACCCTTGGCGCGGGTGATCGTGCCCGCATCTGTTGGCACCGCACCGATGATGGCCTTGAGCAGGGTCGATTTGCCCGACCCGTTGGGGCCAACAATGGTGACGATCTCGCCGCGATCAATCGACAGATCGACATGATTTAGTGCACGGTGTTCGCCAAGCGTCACACCAAGCCCCTTAATTTCGAGCAGGCTCATGTGGCATCGACCTTATTGCATTGCGGGCATAGGCCTTCGGCCTCGATGACCATGCGTTCGATGGAAAATCCGGCCGCACGCGCGGCGGTATCGACCAATGTGGCGTCCACGTCGGCCTGCGCTTCCTCCACCGCACTGCATTCACGGCAAATTAGAAAGGCGGGGGAATGGCTACCGCCTCGATGGGCATCGGGATGGGCGCAGGCGACATAGGCGTTGAGGCGTTCTATCTTATGCGCCAAACCGTTCGACACCAGAAAATCCAAGGCGCGATAGGCGACGGGGGGCTGGGCGCTCATACCGTCTTCGGCCAGATGGGGTAAGATGTCATAGGCGCCCATGGCTTTGTGTTCTTTGAGCAAAATTTCTAAAACGCGGCGGCGGGCGGGGGTGAACTGCAACCGATTCGCTGCACAGTGCGCTTCGGCCGCTTCCATGGCCTTGTTGATGCAGGCACCGTGATCATGCGGGGCAAATCCGAGGGCGGGCATGGGCGTTTCCTTTTGGGAGCAGGGATGCAAGGCATTCAACCTAGGCGCATTTTTTGAGTTGTGATAATATAACATTGCGGCTATGAGAAGCTCAAATGTTATATCATCACACTTTCCGGAGGTCTACCATGCTGTCTTCTTTGTTCCGCAATGTCTCGCGCATTGCCTTGATATCCGCCGTAATGTTCACGGGCGCGACCAGCCGCGCGGCGGCGGATGTGCCAAGCGTGGTCACGGATATTGCCCCCGTCGGGTCATTGGCCGCGATGGTTCTGGGTGATCTCGGCACGCCGCAGGTTTTGGTGGAATCGGGAGCTTCGGCGCATGGGATGTCATTGCGCCCCTCACAAGCGCGGGCCCTGCAGCAAGCCGATTTCGTGATTTGGGTTGGTCCGGAATTGGAGCCGTGGTTGGACGACAGCCTGACCTCTCTGGCACCACAGGGGCAATCTTTGGTGTTAACGGCGCTACCGGGGACACATGTTTTGCCTGGACGTGAAGAAGTGATTTTTGCGGAAGCGGCGGACACGGAAGACGAGGCTCATGACCACGAACAGGACGGGGCGGAGCACGCTCACGAGGACCACGCGGGTCATGACGAGGATACGCAGCACGATGCGGAACATTCGGACCATGGAAAAGACGATCACGAGTCGGCAGAGCACGCCGATCATGATCAGGCTGATCACGGGGAGCATGAGGACGGCGCCCATTCGGATCACGATCACGACGCCGAAGCGCATGATAATCACGAGACCCATGACGACAACCACGAGGGCGACAACCACGCTGACGAGAGCCACGATGATCACGGCCACCATGACCACAGCCACGCGGGCGGTATCGATCCGCACGTCTGGCTTGACCCTGAGAATGCGATAATATGGCTCGATGCTATTGCCGCCGCGATGGGCGATGCCGATCCGGAGCATGCCGCCGACTATCTGCGCAACGCTGCACAGGGCAAGGCCGAGATCGCTGCTGCCGTGCAAGAGGCGCGTCGTCGGCTGGAGCCGGTTCGTGATCTCCCCCTGCTCGCATTTCACGATGCCTATCAGTATTTCGAAAAGGCGTTTGATTTGACGGTTGCCGCAGCGGTGTCGCTGTCGGATGCCAGCGATCCCGGCCCGGCGCGGTTGGCGGCGCTGCGCGATCTGGTCGCCGAGCACGGCGTGGCATGCGCCATCACTGAGCCGCAATTTTCAATGCGGCGGCTTGATCTGGTGCTTGAAGGCACGTCCGTGCGCCGCGTCCACGTTGATCCGCTGGGGGCCGATTTGCCTCTGGGTGCGGACCAGTATCCGGCGCTGATTCTTGCCATGGCCACCGGCTTGGCTGGTTGTGTCGCCCCCTGATGCTATGTCCCGCGCAGAGGCGAGCAGGGCAGCAGAAAGCCAGCGTTGCGAATAAAGGTATATTTCGCAACGCTCTTTTTGCGCCGGAGCTTGAGATGGCTTCATCTGTAAAAGTCCCTATTTTTCAGGGGCCTCGATTCGGGCTTGATCTTTTTCGGGCAAGGCGGATGAATGGCACCATCTGAACAGGGCTACGGTTTGGCGCGCCCGATTGAACCGCATGGAGGAGAAATGCGGATCGGGCGCACCACGGAACAGCCCATGTTCTTATCAAGTTGCCGTCAAAGGGCGGTGCGTGTTGTACGATTAGGGAGAAAATCAACATGAGCTTTGTGAAAATCGCACGGCGCGGTGTCGCCGCTGGCGCAATGCTGGCCGCGATGTCGACGGCATCTTTTGCCCAAGAGGTGACATTGAAAATGCACCAGTTTTTGCCAGCACAGGCTGCTGCGCCAAAGCTGATTTTGGATGTCTGGGCCGATAAGGTCGAACAGCAGAGCGGGGGCAAAATCAAGATCGAACGCTACCCTTCGATGCAATTGGGGGGCAAGCCGCCGGAATTGGCCAGTCAGGTGGTGGATGGCATTGCCGACATTATCTGGACCGTGACCGGATATACTCCCGGCCGTTTCCCGCGTTCCGAAGCCTTCGAGATGCCCTTTATCATGACCAATGCCGAGGATACCTCGCGGGCCTATTGGGAATATGCCGAGAAAAACATGCTCGACACCGACTTTGCGGATATGAAAATGATCGGGGTTTGGGTGCATGGCCCCGGCGTGATCCATTCCAAGGAACCGATCACATCGGTGGAGGATCTGAACGGTGTCAAACTGCGTGCGCCATCGCGTGTGACCAACAAACTGTTCAGCAAATTGGGCGCAACACCCATTGGTATGCCGGTCCCTGCTGTGCCTGAATCCCTGTCCAAGGGCGTGATCGATGCGGCTGTGATTCCGTGGGAAGTGACCTCGGCGTTGAAAGTGGCGGAATTGGTCGGAAACCATACCGAATTTGGCGAGGATGCGCTTTACTCCACCACGTTCCTTTTTGCGATGAACAAGGACACATACGACAGCATGTCGGACGAGTTGAAGGCGGTGATTGACGCCAACTCCGGCGCAGACATGTCGGCATGGGCTGGAAAAATCATGCAAGAGGCGGATGCCCCGGCGCGCAAAATCGCCGTGGACCGTGGCAACAACATCATCAACCTGACGCCTGAGCAAGTGGCCGAATGGAAAACTGTCGCCGCATCTGTTGAGAAAGACTGGGTCGAAGAGGTCTCCACCGATGACTTCGACGGGAAGGCATTGCTGGAAGAAGCCAAGGCTTTGATTGCCAAGCATAGCAAATAGGCCGTAAAACCCCCTGACATAGGGCCGTGGCATAGGCTGCGGCCCTTTTTTAACGCCTGTGCGGGGCGGACCACCATCGGTCCCCCAGAGCGTTTGCGCCAATGGGGTCGAGAAGAGGGTTTCCATGACAGGATATGCCAACGGCAAGCATCATGCGCTCTATCGCGCTGTGCTGCGCCTGTCGCAACTGATGGCCATTCTCGGCGGCATCGTGTTGACCGGCTTGATTGTGTTGATCTGCATCTCTGTTGCCGGGCGGACGATGAATACGATCCTGCATATGACGGTTATCGAGAACAGCTTTCCTGTTTTAGCCAAAAGCCTTCTGGATTGGGGTCTTGGGCCGATTTTGGGCGAATACGAGGTTGTCGAAACCTCGATGCCCTTTGCCATCATGGCCTTTATGCCGCTGTGTGCGCTGACCGGCGGGCATGCCTCTGTCGATCTTTTCACGCTGCGCATGCCTGCGCGGGTGAACCGCGCCATCGACCTTATTGTTGCGGTGCTCTTTGCGGTTTGCTTCGTGCTGATCACATGGCGGATGTATGAGGGGATGGCCGCAAAAATGCGCTACAATGAGAGCACGACCCTTATGCAAATTCCAATCTGGAAAGCCTATGCCGCCGCGCTTGTCGCGGCTGCCGTGACCTGTGTGGTCAGCACCTATATCGTGGCCGTCCGTCTCGTGGAAAGTGCCACAGGCCGCGTGATGCTGCGCAACGAAGGAGCAGACTATTGACCGATATTGCATTGGGCGTCGCGTCTTTTCCGGTGCTGCTGCTGCTGATATTTCTGCGGGTTCCAATCGGATTGGCAATGTTTCTGGTCGGTCTGGCAGGGTATTACTACCTCACGGGCGGGATGAAACTTTCGTTTAGCATATTGAAATCCCACACCTATTCCGAGTTTTCGAGCTATTCTTTGTCGATCGTGCCGATGTTCTTGCTGATGGGGCATTTCGCCACCCTTGGCGGCATGTCCACGGCGCTTTTCAAAGCGGCAGAGGCATTTCTGGGCCATCGCCGCGGCGGGGTTGCGATGTCGGCGGTCGGCGCCTGTGCCGGCTTTGGCGCGATTTGTGGATCGTCCTTGGCCACGGCGGCGACGATGGGGCAGGTGGCTTTGCCCGAACTGCGGCGCTACGGGTATTCGGGCGGATTTTCGACGGCCACTTTGGCAGCCGGCGGCACATTGGGGATCCTTATTCCGCCTTCGGTGATCCTTGTGATCTATGCCACGCTGACCGAGCAAAACATCGCCAAGCTCTTCCTCGCGGCTTTCATTCCCGGCATTCTTGCCGCGATTGGATATATGATCACCATCTCGATCTATGTCCACCTACACCCCAAGGCGGCAGGCGTGCGCCCCCCTGTCCCGATGCGCGCGCGGTTCAAAGCCTTATCCGCCGTTTGGCCGGTTTTGATGGTGTTCCTGACCGTGATCGGCGGGATCAATTTCGGCGTATTTTCCCCCACCGAAGGCGCGGCGGTCGGCGCGGCGGGCACAGGGTTGATTGCGCTTTTTAGCGGCGGTTTGTCATGGGGCACATTGGGCAACAGCTTTTTGGCCACGGGGCGCAACACCGCGATGATTTTCTTTATCATCTTCGGCGCGTCCTTCTATAATGCCTTTCTCGCCCGCTCTGGCGCGCCGCAGGCTTTGTCCGATTACATTGGCAATTCCGGGTTTAGCCCATGGTTGATTTTGACCATCATCCTTGTGCTTTATCTGGTCTTTGGTTGCATTATGGACAGCCTGTCGATGATCTTGCTGACCATCCCGATATTCTGGCCGATCATCTCGACATTGGATTTCGGGTTGAATTCGACCGAAGAACTGGCGATCTGGTTCGGCATCATTGTGTTGATTGTGGTGGAGGTCGGGTTGATCACACCGCCGGTCGGGATGAATCTCTTTGTCATCAACTCGATGGATCGCAAAACCCCCATCGCTGACACCTATCGCGCGGTGGTATATTTCGTCGCCTCCGATATGGTGCGGGTGGTTTTGTTGGTCGCGTTTCCGGGCATTACGTTGTTTTTCTTGCGGGTGATGGCATAGATCTCGGTCGCCGCCTCTTGGGCGTTCGGGCGAGGTGTTCGGATGCTGCCTATTTCGTGTTTTGATTTTGGGGCTGCCGGTTAAATCCGCGCCCATACCCGCCCTTGGGCTGCACCGGAGCCCTCTCGTATTTCGCGTGATATTGACTTGGCGCAAAGCGCAGTCAAAAATTACATGCGAATTATAATATATGTTGGCGTGCCCCGTTGCCCGCGCCCGCGTCAAGGAGAATAACATATGGCCCAAACTCAAACCGACGCCGCACCAGACAGCGCATTGGCGCATTATCCCGTGACCTTCTTTGCTGTGGTGATGGGGCTGGCGGGGCTGACCCTCGCGCTGCGCGGAGCCAGCACCGCATTGGGGCTAAGCGATTTGCCCGCACAGGTGATGTTTTATGTCACCTGTGCGGCATTTATCGCCATAGCGGCGTGCTATGCGCTCAAGGCTCTGCGCTATCCCGCGATGGTGCGTGCCGAATGGAACCATCCGGTGCGATTGGCCTTTTTTCCGGCCAGTTCTATTTCGCTCCTGTTGATTTCTGTGGCCGCGATAGAGCAAAGCCGCAGCTTCGCAGAAGCTGTTTGGTTGGTCGGCGTGGCGGCGCAGGCGGTGTTGACGATCGCGGTGGTTACCGGATGGATCGGCACCCGCAGTTTTCAAACCGGCGCCCTGTCCCCTGCATGGTTCATTCCAGCCGTGGGCAATGTCATCGTGCCCATAGCAGGTGCGCCCTTGGGCTATGTCGAGCTGAGCTGGTATTTCATGGCCGTGGGTTTGATATTTTATGTCGTGCTGTTGACCTTGGTGATCAACCGGTTGATTTTCCACGATCCTTTGCCTGGAAAATTGCAACCGACATTGGTGATCCTGATCGCGCCGCCTGCGGTGGCTTTTGTCGCGTGGTTGCGTTTGACCGGTGAGATCGACGCTTTCGCCCGCCTTTTGCTGAACATCGCTTATTTCTTCACGCTGATTGTCGCGGTGCAATTGCCGCGCATCGTAAAGCTGCCCTTTGCCATGTCGTTTTGGGCGTTGAGCTTCCCGATCGCCGGGATCTCTATCGCCAGTTTCGTCTTTGCGGATGGGACGGGAAGCGCGGCGCACCTGTTTTTCGGGCTGGTGTTGTTAGGGGCGCTCTGTGTGGTGATCGCGGCCTTGGTTTTGCGCACCCTGCGGGCGATGCGCGCCGGAGAAGTTTGTGTGCCTGAATAGACATCCGCATGCAATCAGCCAAAGCGCGATCGTCGGTAAAGCGTTGCGCAACGGGGGGGGTATGATGCGCCTGTCACATCGGATGGATCGGGGACATTCGATTGTTGGCGCGGCGGTGATCGGAATGGCGGCGCAGTGACCATGGGCGTGGCGGCGCGAATACGTGGCCGGGCCGCTCAGCTGAGCGCGGGCCAGATGGCACAAGTGCGGGCCAGCAAGGCGCTCTCCTTGAAATGAAGCGGTAGCGCGGGCCGCTGCCAAGCACCGCAAATCTCGCCGCCGAAGCGAGGAGTTGTTCATGTTATTTGCGCGCTATCTGCGTCATTAAGCAAAAGAAAACCGCCCCCTGCGCAACGGGCAGAGGGCGGTCCAGATTGTCGTGCTATGTGACCGGTTCAGCCCAGCAAGCGGCGCGCGATCACCTGTGCTTGGATCTCTGCTGCGCCCTCGAAGATATTGAGGATGCGCGCATCGCACAGGATCCGGCTGATGGTGTATTCGAGGGCAAAACCGTTGCCGCCGTGGATTTGCAACGCATTGTCGGCGCAAGCCCATGCGACCCGTGCGCCGAGCAGTTTCGCCATGCCCGCTTCCACATCGCAGCGGCGGTCTTGGTCCTTTTGGAAGGCCGAGAAATAGGTCAACTGGCGCGCGATGGTGATCTCGACCGCCATCATCGCCAATTTGCCCGCCACACGCGGGAAATTGACCAACTGGCTGTCAAAGGCCTTGCGGTCGAGCGCATATTGCAAGCCCACATCAAGCGCCGCCTGAGCCACGCCGATGGCGCGCGCGGCAGTCTGGATGCGCGCGGCTTCAAAGGTCTGCATCAATTGCTTGAACCCCTTGCCCTCTTCGCCGCCCAAAAGGTTCTCGCCCTTCACATGGAAGTTGTCGAACCCCAACTCGTATTCCTTCATGCCGCGATAGCCGAGCACTTCGATCTCGCCGCCGGTCATGCCCTCGGTCGGGAAAGGATTGGCATCATCGCCGGGGGTCTTTTCCGCAAGGAACATCGACAATCCGCGGTGGTCATCGTTTGACGGATCGGTGCGTGCCAGAACCGTCATCACATGGGTGCGCGCGGCGTGGGTGATCCATGTTTTGTTGCCGGTGATTTTGTAATCGCCGCTCTCGTCCTTCACCGCGCGGGTGCGCAGGGAGGCAAGGTCCGATCCGGTGTTCGGTTCGGTGAACACCGCCGTTGGCAGGATCTCGCCCGAGGCCAAACCGGGCAGCCATTTTTCCTTTTGTGCGTCGGTGCCGCCGCAAAGGATCAATTCGGCAGCAATCTCGGAGCGGGTCGCCAACGAGCCAACGCCGATATAACCGCGCGACAGCTCTTCGGACACCACAACCATTGATGCCTTGGACAGGCCAAAACCCCCGAATTCTTCGGGGATGGTCAAGCCGAAGACGCCCATTTCGGACAGCTCTTCGATCACCGACATCGGGATCAATTCGTCCTTGAGGTGCCATTCATGGGCGAAGGGTTCAACTTTTTCGCTGGCGTAGCGGCGGAATTGATCGCGGATCATTTCCAATTCTTCATCCAGGCCAGATGCGCCGAACATGCCGTTGGCTTGTTGATCGACCATCAATTCGGCCAAACGCATCCGCGCGGCCTGGCTGTTGCCCGAGGTCATCAATGCGTCGATCTCGGCCGTCTGCAACGCCGCCAGCGCCTCGCCGTCAAGGCCGAGGTCATGCAGACGGACAGTCTCGTTTTGGCTCATCTGGATACCGCCGCCGATCTGCATGAGGTATTCCCCAAAGGCGATTTGGTGGATCAATTGTTCGATCTCGCCGAATTTGCCGTCGGCGTGAAGCTTCTCGGCCCATTTTTGCATCTGGCGCAGGGATTCCACATAAGTGGCGAGCCATGCCAGACCATGTGTCGCGGTTTGCTCTTTTTCGACTTCGCGGGCAGACACGCGCCCGTCGACTTCAACGCGGGAACGCACGATCTTTTTGGCCTGCTCCAACACCGTCTCAACAGGGGGCACAGCGGCCCCGGTCACTGCCAGAAGATTGGGGAGAATGATGTTATTTGTCATCGCGTTTCCTTGTCCGTCATGAGCCATGAATCACGTCCATATTTGTCTCGGGTCGGTTTAATCACTTAGCAGTTGCAGCGCAACATTTATGCGACTTTGTTGTTTGTTTTGATCGAAAATTGCGCATTGAATTTTGCAGATGCTGCGCCTGCGAAAGCTGATAAAGAGTGGTCATGAACATATACGCATCTTTCGCCGCATTGGATTTATCACCGCAGGTGGCGCTCCTTTGTCTTATTGTCGCGCTCGGCGCCGGGGTGGTCAAAGGCCTTGTTGGTTTTGCCATGCCGATGATGATGATTTCGGGATTGGGCGCATGGGTTGCGCCGGAACTGGCCTTGGCCGGATTGATCGTGCCGACCTTGTTGACCAATGGCTGGCAGGCGTTGCGTCAGGGGCCGCGCGCGGCGGGAAAGTCGGTCAAACGGTTTTGGCGGTTTCTCGTTGCGGGTGCGGTGATGCTCATGTTGTCGGCGCAATTGGTGCGGGTGCTGCCCGTGCCGGTGATGCTGGCTGCGATCGGCATTCCCATCACCATATTCGCCGTGACGCAGATGATGGGCAGACAGCTGCGTCTCGCCGCGCACCCCTCCGCGCGGGTCGAGTTCAGCATTGGCGGGTTTGCGGGGTTTATCGGCGGATTTTCCGGTGTCTGGGGGCCGCCGACGGTGGCGCTTTTGACTGCCATGGAGACGCCCAAGCAAGAGCAGATGCGTGTGCAGGGGGTGATTTACGGTTTGGGGGCGGTGGTATTATTGGCCGCGCATATCACCTCCGGTGTGATCAGCCGCACAACCTTGCCGTTTTCACTGATGTTGGTCGCGCCCGCGTTGATTGGCATGGGAATCGGGCTGCGACTTCAGGACCGGATTGACCAAGCGCAGTTTCGCCGGGCAACGATGATTGTGCTGCTGTTGGCCGGGCTCAATTTGATCCGGCGCGCTGTGTTTTCCTGACTTGGACGGCAGAGCCCCTCCGTACCGGACGGGTCTCAAGCTGTAATCAAAAGCGGAATGGAGTGAGGGCGCTTATTGGGTAAACCCGCTGCTGCGGTCGCCGGCCAATGGGCCGTATTCTTTGGTGATCTCTGGTTGATGATATCCACCCCAGCAGGGCGATGTTGCCCACTCTCAGGGCTGTCAAACCGGGTAGTTTTGTTGTCGTTGTGCAGAAATATGCATGTGGGGGCATCGGTCACCGACGCGGACGGAACCATAAGCACATGACAGCCCGAAGCGCATTAAAAAACCCCGCCGCAATGCGCGACGGGGTATCTCTCTGTGCAATCGTTTGCAGGTGCTTAGCCGATCGCGGCGGCCTTCACGTCGTCGTCGATGAAGGGCACATATTGCTCGAAGTTATCGGCGAACATTTGCACCAGCTTCGCAGCCTGCGCGTCATATGCGGCCCCGTCGGCCCATGTTTGACGCGGGTCGAGCAATTTGTCATCGACACCGGCAACCGCCACAGGCACGTCAAAGCCAAAATTCTCATCCTTGCGGAATTCGGCGGTGTTGAGCGTGCCTTCCAAAGCCGCAGTCAAAAGGGCGCGGGTCGCTTTGATCGGCATGCGCGATCCTGTGCCAAAGGCGCCACCGGTCCAACCGGTATTAACGAGCCAGCAGGTCGCCCCGTGTTTCGCGATTTTTTCGCGCAACAGATCGCCGTAGGCTTCGGGACGGCGCGGCATGAAAGGCGCACCAAAGCAGGTCGAGAAGGTCGGGGTCGGTTCAACAACGCCGCGCTCGGTGCCCGGTGTTTTCGAGGTAAAGCCCGACAAGAAGTGATACATGGCCTGCGCCGGTGTCAGGCGCGAGATGGGAGGCAAAACGCCATAGGCATCGCAGGTCAGCAAAATCACATTTTTGGGATGACCGCCCATCGCATTTTCCGACGCGTTCGAGATGTATTCGAGCGGGTAGGCGCAGCGCATGTTTTCGGTCAAAGAGCTGTCTTCGAAATCCAATTCGAAGGTCTCTTCATCGTAGACCATGTTTTCGATCACGGTGCCGAATTTGCTGGTCGTGGCATAGATTTCCGGCTCGGCTTCGGGCGAGAGGTTGATCGTCTTGGCGTAGCAGCCGCCTTCAAAGTTAAAGGTGCCACGGTCCGACCAACCATGTTCGTCATCGCCGATCAATGTGCGCGACGGGTCGGCAGACAGCGTGGTTTTACCCGTGCCCGACAGGCCAAAGAAGATTGCCGTATCAACCGGGTTGCCAACAGCGTGGTTCGCCGAGCAATGCATCGGCATGATGCCTTTTTCGGGCAACAGGTAGTTCAGCAGGGTGAACACCGATTTCTTGTTCTCACCGGCATATTCAGTGCCGCCGATCAAGATCATCTTCTTGTCGAAGTTCATCGCGATCACGGTTTCGGAGCGGCAATCATGCTTGGCAGGGTCCGCTTGGAAGCTGGGGCAGTTGATGACAGTAAAATCCGCGACGAAGTTGTCGAGTGCGGCACGTTCGGGGCGGCGCAGCATGTGGCGTATAAAGAGGCCATGCCATGCCAGTTCGGTCACCATACGGACATTGATCGAATGCGCCGGATCGGCACCACCAACCAAATCCTGAACGTGGTAATCTTTGCCCTCCATATGCGCGAGCATATCCGCATAGAGCGCGTCGAAGCCTTCGGGCGACATGGCGGCATTGTTTTCCCACCAGATGCTGTCGACCACGCTGTCGGTTTTGACCACATGTTTGTCTTTTGGCGAACGGCCGGTGAATTTGCCGGTGCTGCAAAGAAATGCCCCGCCGTTGCCCAGCGTGCCTTCGCCGTTCTTGAGCGCGGCTTCGATCAGCGCAGGCTCCATAAGATTGTAAGAGACATTGCCCAGACCCTTGATCCCTTGATCTTCCAGCCGGAATTTCGGGTTTACCCGTCCAAATGTCATATTGCCAAGCTCCTGTAGCCGCGTGAGTGCGGCGGTCTCCTCTACCGGCGTCGGATCACCCAAAACGTCGAACGGGCCGATGATGGCCCGATAACCAGCGTCTTAACATGACGTTTCTGTAAAGGAACAGGATGCTTTTGCGCAGTTTGCGCAAACATTTGCAGTTTAGCGCAATCAGTTTGTTGCGCGCGCCCATCAAACCGGGGTCACAGTAGAAATGTGAGGCAATTTAGCCATTCCTAAGAACTTTTTGTCCCAAATAGGGCTGCGGGCTTGGACTGATTCGCATTTGGGATTGCCTGTGCGAAGCAAAAAGGCGCATAAAGATGGAAAAAAACAGGCAATTAGAGCAGTACAAGGAATACTACCATGTCAAAAATCGCCCTTGTGGACGATGACAGAAATATTCTGACGTCGGTCGCGATGACCCTCGAAGCAGAGGGTTTTGAAGTCGAAACATATCATGACGGACAACAGGCACTCGACGCTTTTAACAAAAAGCTTCCCGATATGGCCGTGTTGGACATCAAGATGCCGCGGATGGACGGGATGGATCTTCTCCAGCGTCTGCGCCAGAAAACCGCGATGCCGGTGATCTTCCTGACCTCGAAAGATGACGAGATCGACGAAGTGCTTGGCCTGCGTATGGGCGCCGACGATTACGTGAAAAAGCCGTTTTCTCAACGCCTTCTGGTCGAACGCATCCGCGCGCTGTTGCGCCGTCAAGACGCGGTCGCCGGTGAAGTTGTTGCCGAAACCGAAGAAACCAAAGTGATGGAACGCGGCGAATTGCGGATGGACCCTTTGCGCCACGCGGTGTCGTGGAAGGGCAATGATGTTTCCCTGACGGTCACCGAATTCTTGCTCTTGCAGGCGCTGGCTCAACGTCCCGGTTTTGTGAAATCGCGCGATCAATTGATGGACGTCGCTTATGACGATCAGGTCTATGTTGACGACCGCACCATCGACAGCCATATCAAACGCCTGCGTAAGAAAATGCGCACGGCCGACAGCGAATTCTCTGCGATTGAGACGCTTTACGGGATCGGGTATCGGTATAACGAAGACTAACAACCGGTTTTAACGATGGCTCTAGCCGAAAGGATTGGCGTGCGCGACATGGCCCCTTCCAAACGGGACGGTGATGTGGTTTTGGGCGATGATTTCGTCGCCCCGAACGGCACTGTGGAAGACGAAGTTCGCGTGCGCCGCGAACGGCGTGGACTTCTGTCGCTGAAAAGCTCGCCGCTGACCCGCAAGATCATCACGTTCAACCTGATCGCGTTGAACGTTTTGGTGGCGGGGATACTATACCTCAACTCGTCGCGCGACAGCCTTGCGCAGCAACGCGCCAGCGGTCTCGTCTCTGAGGCGGAGTTGGTCGCCGATGTGTTCGAGGCGCAATTGCCCTCCGGCGCGCCGGTTTCCTTTGCCAGCGGTGATGGCGTTGACGTCGCCGCCACGCTTGCGGGGCTCGATATGCGTTCCTCGGTCGAGGTGTTTGTGTATGACGCGTCGCAGGGTCTGATCGGGTCCTCCAAAGGCACCGGTCGCGGCCCCGTTTCGGGAGAGACGCGTGGCCCCGACAATCCGACGATTATCACGGATTTTCTGGCAAAGCTGTGGGCCGGTGTGAGTTCCGCATTCGCCGCGCAACATGCCGAGGTCCGCACCGTCAGCGTCGCCGATCAGATCAGCGCATTGGTTCCAGTTACCCTCGAAGGCAGCAGCTATGTCGAAATGGGGCAGGGACCGGACGGCACGTTTTTCGCCGTCACCACCCCGATCATGCAGGCGGGCAAACCCGTGGGTGTCGTCGCATTGGCCAGCGCGTCGGGCGAGATTGATAACCTTGTTGCTGCAGAGCGCGAGCGCGTGTTGCAAATGTTCATCATCGCCACGCTGGTCTCTGTCGGGCTGAGCCTTGTTCTGGCTTCGACCATTGCCAATCCGATTTCCGATCTCGCGGCAGCCGCTGAAATCGGTGGTTCGGACAAGCGTGGGCGTGGCCAATCCGGGCGCATTCGCATACCGGATCTAACTGCGCGTCCCGACGAGATTGGCCGCCTGTCCGGCGCTTTGCGCGGGATGGTGTCGGCGCTTTATGACCGGATCGACGGCAATGAACAATTTGCAGCCGATGTCAGCCACGAGATCAAGAACCCGCTCGCCAGCCTGCGCTCTGCCGTGGGGACATTGCGGGTCGCTAAACGCGATGACCAGCGCGAGAAACTTCTGGATGTGATTGACCATGATGTGCGCCGTCTCGACCGTTTGGTGTCGGACATATCAAATGCCTCGCGGCTCGACAGTGAATTGGTCAAGGAAGAGGAAGAGAGCTTTGACCTTTTGCATATGCTCACCAACCTTTGCCAATTTTTGGGCGAGGATGCCAAGAGCAAAGGCATTGATTTCATTTCTGATCTTCCCAAGGAACCGATTGTCATCAATGGGCTGGAGGCGCGTTTGGCGCAGGTCTTTGTCAACTTGATCACCAACGCCACCAGCTTTTGCGATGAAGGCGATGCGATCCGCGTTTGGGCCCGTCAACGTGAAAACCGTGTGCTTGTGGTGGTTGAAGACACCGGCCCGGGCATCCCCGAACAAGCGCTTACAAAAATTTTCAAACGGTTTTATTCGCACCGCCCCGAGAATGATTTCGGCAACAACTCCGGCCTTGGCCTTGCGATTTCCAAACAGATTGTCGAAGCCCATGGCGGCGTGATTTGGGCCGAAAACATTCGCCCGACCGATGCGGATGTGACCTCCGATCCGCTTGGGGCACGTTTCGTTGTTGGCCTGCCGGTGTGATCATATGTCCACGTGGTGCGATCCTTTTCACTCATGTTGTCTGACGGCACCGGAGGGGGTGTGACCCCCGCGCCCGCACCGCAGACCTGCCATGCCAGCTGCGTCGCCTATGACGGGCGCGCGGTTTTGATCCTTGGCGCATCGGGGCGGGGAAAATCGGCGCTGGCGTTAAAGCTCATGGCACTCGGCGCGCAGCTGGTGGCGGATGATCGCACCGTGTTGACCCGCCAAGACATGCGGGTGATGGCCGATGCCCCGCCCAATATTCGTGGCCGAATCGAAGCGCGCTTTGTCGGGATCCTCAATGGACGCCCAGCGGGCGCCAGCCCCCTGCGGTTGATTGTCGATCTGGATCAAACCGAAATTGACCGTCTGCCGCCGCAACGCAGCAAAAACCTCATGGGCATTGCGCTCCCCTTGCTTCACAATAGTGACACAAGCCATTTTCCCGCTGCGATTCTGCAATATCTTAAAGCCGGACGCAGTGATTAAACTTGAGGCGAAGAACGGTGCTATGGCCCAGAGCGATGACACACATACGGATGGAAATCCGGCGCAGCGATTGGTGCTGGTGACGGGGCCGTCCGGGGCCGGTCGCACCACAGCCATTCGTGCGCTTGAAGACCTTGGCTACGAGGCGATTGACAACTTGCCATTGTCGTTGATGCCGCGGCTTCTGGATGGTCCGGTGGGGCGGCCCTTGGCCATTGGCATTGATGTGCGTAACCGCGATTTTTCGACCAATGCGCTGATCTCTTTCATTGATGGATTTGCCGAGCGCGGTGGCGCTGTGCCGCTTGAAGTGCTGTATCTGGACTGCCGGTCCGATGTGTTGATCCGGCGGTTTTCCGAAACCCGTCGTCGCCATCCACTGGCTCCGGCTGAAAGTGCCGCTCAGGGGGTCGAACGCGAATTGGATCTGCTCGGCCCGATCCGCGCCCGCGCCGACGTATTGATCGACAGCTCGGACCTCACCCCGCATGATTTGCGCGCAGAGATCGAGCGCGGTTTTGCCACCACCAAGGGCCAAACGCTTGCCGTATCGATCAACTCCTTCTCTTACAAACGCGGGCTGCCGCGCGGTATGGATATGGTGTTTGACTGCCGCTTCTTGCAAAATCCCTATTGGCGGGCGGAATTGCGTGGTCTTGACGGGCGCGATCCGGCGGTGGCGGAGTATGTGCAAACCGACAAGCGGTTTGAGGATTTCTTCACCAAAGTGTTGGATATTACCCAAATGCTCTTGCCGGCCTACATCGAAGAGGGCAAGGCACATTTCTCTATCGGCTTTGGGTGCACGGGTGGTCAACATCGCTCTGTTGCCCTAACAGAAACCGTGGCAAAGGCTCTTGCAGACAGCGGCTGGCAAGTGTCAATTAGGCACCGCGAATTAGAGCGGCGCTTGGGATCTCCCACCGCATCGCAACAGAGCGCGCCCCGCGTGCAGTCAACTGAGGAACAATAGGCTTGATCGGCATCGTTATCGTCGCGCATGGAGGGTTGGCTCGGGAATACCTGGCCGCTGTTGAGCATGTCGTTGGCTCTCAGTTGGGGATTCAGGCGATCGCCATCGAGGCCGACCATGACCGCGACAACAAGCAATCCGAAATTTGCATTGCTGCGGATGCGGTCGACACCGGCGATGGCGTGGTTGTCGTGACGGATATGTTTGGCGGCTCGCCTTCGAATCTGTCGCTTCTGGCCTGTGCCCCCGAAGGACGCCGGATTCTCTATGGTGCCAATCTGCCGATGCTGATTAAACTGGCGAAATCACGCCAGCTTTCTGTTGGCGATGCCGTGCGCGCAGCAATGGAAGCGGGTCGTAAATATATTGACAGCCAGAACGTAAGCACAGAGTAGATATTCATGTCCGATACCGTTTCCCGCCCTATGAAGATTGTGAATGTCAAAGGCCTGCATGCGCGCGCCTCGGCGAAATTCGTCGAAGTGGTCGAAGCTTTCGATGCCACTGCCGAAGTGTCCCAACATGGCGACAGCGCCTCGGGCGATAGCATCATGGGACTTTTGATGTTGGCAGCCGCCAAGGGAACCACTATTGACGTCCAAACGACCGGCCCCGACGCCGTTGCTCTGGCCGATGCGCTGGAGTCACTTGTCGCGGACCGTTTCGGCGAAGACATGTGAAAACAAATCGGGGCACCGTGGTAGAGAGTTCTCAACAGAGCAGCGCAGCGCAAACAGATGGGGCGGCCGAAGCGGTTAGCTTTACCACCTACGACCGCCGTTCTCTGACCTATGCCAATTCCTTTGACAGCCCGCTGAAATCCACCGCCATCCGCACGATGGAATGGATGACCGGGAAATTGACGATCCTGCGTTTGGTCAAGCAATTCGAACGCGACGGGGCCCCCACCGGTCAGGCCTTCTGGCGGGCTGCACTTGGCACGATGGGGATTGATTTGCTCACCCCTGCCGAACAATTGGCGCATATTCCCAAAGACGGGCCCGTGGTCGTGGTTGCAAACCACCCGCATGGCATGGTCGATGGGATGATTTTGGCCGATTTGATTGGGCGGGTACGCCCCGACTACAAAATTCTAACCCGCGCACTCCTCACCGGTATCGACGAGGTGGCCTCGTCCTATATGATCCCTGTGCCGTTCCCACATGAGGATGATGCGCAACGCAAATCTGTCGAGATGCGCGCCAAAGCCATGGCCCACCTCAAAGAGGGCGGCTTGATCAGCCTGTTTCCTTCGGGAGTTGTTGCCGCGTCGAAAACCATGTTCGGTCCCGCGATCGAAGCCGATTGGAACGTGTTCACCGCGCAAATGATCCGCCGCTCTGGCGCGCGCGTTGTGCCGGTCTATTTCACCGGTGCAAACTCGCGGTGGTATCAGGTTGCAAACCGCATCTCCTCGACCCTGCGCCAAGGTTTGCTGCTCCATGAAATCGTGCATTCGCTGAACAAACCGCAATCGCCCATCGTCGGTGCGCCGCTGACCGATGCGCAGATGGAGCGCCTGCACAGCGATCCGCGCGGCTTTATGGCCTGGCTGCGCGAGCATACGTTGAACTTGCGCGGCTAAGAACCCGGCGTGTCGCCCTTCGCCTGCGTCTTGCGCCGCCCGTTCTGCTTTCTTCAAATATCCCCGCCGGAGGCGCAGCTCTCCATAATCGATCCCGCTTGCCCGCCGTTCAGCGGGCCCATATCAGCGGGCTATAACGCATAAGGGCCGCCCGAAGGCAGCCCCGAAAGCGTGGTTTTGTGTTTCACGGGTCTCAGCCTTTGAACAGGCCTTCGTAAATGGGTTCAAGCGTTTCGGTCTCGAACAAGGACGACACCGAGGTGCCGCTCCAGATGTTCAAAATCGCTTGGGCAAACATCGGTGCGGTCGGCAGGATGCGAATGTTCGGCGCGTTCTTTACGGCTTCGGTCGGCTCGATGGAATCGGTGATGACCAAAGATTTCATCACCGAATTACTCACCCGCTCAACCGCGGGGCCGGACATCACGCCGTGGGTGATATAGGCATGCACTTCGCTGGCTCCATTCTCCAACAGAACTTCGGCCGCCTTGCACAGCGTTCCGGCGGTGTCGCACATGTCGTCCACGATGATACATTTCTTGCCCGTCACATTCCCGATCACGGTCATCTCCGCGATCTCGCCGGGTTTTTCGCGACGCTTGTCAACGATGCTGAGCGGGGCATTGATCCGCTTGGCCAATTCGCGGGCCCGTGCCACGCCGCCGACATCGGGCGACACCACCATCACGTCATCCAATTCGCCTTTGAACTGCTCTTTGATATCAAGTGCAAAGATCGGCGACGCGTAAAGGTTGTCCACCGGAATGTCGAAGAAGCCTTGGATCTGCGCGGCATGTAGATCCAGCGTCAAAACCCGTTCAATCCCCGCTTCAACCAACATATTGGCGACCAATTTGGCAGAAATGGGCGTGCGTGCCTTGGTTCGGCGATCCTGACGGGCATAGCCGAAATAGGGGATCACGGCGGTGATCCGACTCGCCGACGACCGGCGCAGAGCATCGGAAATAATCAGCAATTCCATCAAGTTGTCATTCGCCGGGCGCGAGGTCGATTGGATAATAAACATATCCTCGCTGCGCACGTTTTCATAAACTTCGACGAAAATTTCTTGATCATTGAAGCGTTCGACCCGCGCATCCACCAATCCGACGCTGCGCCCACGGTGCATTGACATACGACGGGTAATGGCATTGGCCAGCGGCAGATTCGCTGTGCCCGAGATCATTTTTGGTTCGGTGGTTCTTTGCATGTCTACGGTGTCCCAAGCGCATTTCAGAATTCGGCGCCGTGGCAGAATCGCGCCGTTGACACCGCTTAGCACGGCCTTAACCTGTGGCAAAGCTATCCGGACAGAGGACGACCGACAAATGCCCCATATCACCTATTATTTCTCGGTGCTTTCGCCATATGCCTATCTGGCCGGCGCGCGTCTTGAGGATATCGCGGCTCGTCACGGGGCAGGGATCACCTATAAACCTTTCGACCTGATGACGGGATTTGCCCGCACCGGCGGGACCAAGCCGGCGGACCGTCACCCCTCGCGCATGGAGTATCGGGCGCAAGAATTGCCGCGTCAGGCCAAGAAAGCCGGAATCCCGTTTAACCTGCGTCCGGCCTATTGGCCGGTGAATGCCGCACCCGCTTCCTATGCGATCATTGCGGCGCAGAATGCCGGCGGCGGGGATGTGGGCGCTTTGACCCAAAACCTGTTGCGCGCCACATGGGCCGAGGAAAAGGATATTTCCGATGATGCAGTGATCCGCGATGCGTTGCAAAGCGCCGGTTTCGACGCCGGATTGGCCGATAGTGGCCTTTTGACCGGCGCGGAGACCTATGCGCGCAACCTTGAGGATGCGGTGGGTGACGGTGTCTTTGGTTCGCCGTTCTATATTGTCGACACGGGGCAGAAATTTTGGGGGCAGGACCGCCTCGATGATCTTGATCTACATCTGGCGGGAGAACTCTGATGCCAAAGGATATACGCGGCGGCATTGAAACCTATTGGCGACAGTTCGGTCAGGGGCCGCGCGAGGCGTTGTTCATTCATTGCAGCCTTGCCAGTTCCGGCGCATGGACGCCGGTGGCCAAACCGTTTGAGCAGGCGATGACCATCACCGCCTTTGACCTACCCAGCCACGGCAAAAGTGCGCCTTGGGAGCCTCAGTATGACTACCAAACGTTGGTCACTGCGATGGCGGCAGATTTTTGGACCACCGGCGCGGGACGCGAGGCGGTGCTGACCGGACCTGTCGATCTTGTCGGGCATAGCTTTGGCGGGACAGTGGCTTTGCGGCTGGCGGTGGAACGGCCCGATCTGGTGCGCAGCTTGACGATGATCGATCCGGTATATTTTGCGGTTTACCGCGCCGACACGCCGGGCGGCGCCGATCCCAACGAGGGACACGATCAAGCCTATTTGGATGCGGTCGCGCGCGGCGATGACGAGGGCGCAGCAAAGGCCTTTGTCGGGCGCTGGGGTGATGGGCGCCCTTGGGACAGCCTGACCGAAGAAGCCCGCGCCAAGATGACCCGCCAGATCAAGACCATCGCGGCATCGTCCCCTGCGATCAACGAAGACAATACCGGCATGTTGGCGGCGGGTGCGCTGGAACGGTTGGACGTGCCGACGCTGTTGGTTGCCGGTGCCGACAGCCCGCCGCATATTGCGGTGATCAATGCGGGCATCGCGCGGCGGATCAAGGGCGCGCAAAACAAAACCGTTCCCGGCGGCCATATGGCTCCGGTCACCGATCCGGAGGGGGTGATTGCAGTGCTCAAGGAATTTTGGGGGATGGACGCGGACTAATTGTTCCTGCGGCCCGCCCTATAAAAAAGGCACGGGCAGGCGCGGTTGCCCCCCCGTGTTTGAGAAAATTTGATCACCCTTCGATCAGCAGGTGCGCAGGATGTCCAGAAACGCGTCGATCTGGCTGCGTTCGAGGGCCCAATCGCACACCAGACGCGCCTCGAGCGCCTCGTCGGGATCCTCGCCCTCGAGACTGCCGGACCAGACATAATATGCCGCCCCTGCATCATGCAGCCGCTGGTGCGCGGCGCGTGAAAACGCGCAGAAGACCATATTGGCCTGTGGCTCGTGCACAAAGGTGACGCCGTCGATATCGCGCAGACCCGCCACCAGATAGGCGGCATTTTCGTTGGTCTGGCGCGCCGAGGTCAGCCACAGATCATCGGTCAGATAGGCCTGCATCTGCAACGATAAATAACGGTGCTTGGAGAACAGATGTGCCCCGCGTTTGCGGCGCAACTCGAATTCCCATGCCTTTGCTGGATCGAAGAAAATCACCGCTTCGACGCCCATCAACCCGTTTTTGGTGCCGCCAAAGGACACGGCATCGACGCCGGCTTTCCATGTCATCTCCGCCGGGGTACACCCCAAAGCCACCAGAGCATTGGCAAAGCGCGCGCCGTCCAGATGCACAGGCAAAGCATAGTCTTTGGCCACATCGCAAAGCGCGCGGATTTCGTCGAGTGAATAGAGCGTGCCGCGTTCGGTGACCTGAGTGATCGACACCGGCCCGCGTTGCGGCCCATGCACGCCGCGGGTCTCTTCCGTGGCGACCGCCGCGCGCAATTCATTGGCGCTCATCTTGTCGGATTGCCCGACAAGGGTCAGCTTCGCGCCGCCCATGTAAAATTCCGGTGCGTTGCATTCATCTTCGTGGATATGCGCCACAGAGGAACAAAACACCGTCTGCCACGGCTCGGCCAATGTCGCCAAGGCCAATGAGTTCGCCGCCGTCCCCGTGGGCACCAAATAGACCGCCGCATCGGGCGCCTCAAACACGTCGCGCAGACGGGTGCGTACATCATCTATAACCGTGTCGGCACCGTAGGATACGGCATAACCGGTGTTGCCACGCGCCAAGGCGTCCATCACCGAAGGATGCACCGGGCCGGCATTGTCAGAGGCAAAAAACATCAAATAGGCTCCTCAATGATATGGTTTTCCCATTCGTCTTCGTGGACTTCGAATTCTGGCACGGTGCGCCCGCGCATCGATACGCCCGCGCGGTGCACGCTTTCGGGATCACCGGTGATCAAAGGGTGCCATTCATATAAAGGCTTGCCCTCCCAAATCAGCCGGTACGCGCAGGTTTGCGGCATCCAATAGGCGTGTTGATCAAGGTTCTTGGGGCTGAGCACGATACATTCAGGCACGAATTGATGCCGGATCGGATATTGGCTGCATTTGCAGCTTTCGTCATCCAAAAGACGGCAGGCCACGCGGGTCAGGGCAACCTCGCCGCTGTCTTCGTCTTCGAGTTTGTTGAGACAGCATTTGCCGCAGCCATCGCACAGCGCTTCCCATTCCTTTTGCGTCATGCGGTCGGGGCGTTGGGTTTCCCAATACCGTTCGCGCAATCCGCTGCGGTCGATGGGATCGGTCATAGTGCCATCAGGATTTGCCGCGCCTTGTCGCAATCGGCGTCCATTTGCACGATCAATGCATCCAACCCGTCAAATTTCAACTCGGGGCGCAGGTAATCAACGAGACCGATGGACAAAGGCGCGCCGTAGAGGTCGCCCTTGAAATCAAAGAGAAAGGTTTCAAGGTTCGGCACTTCGCCGTTGAACATCGGGCGCACGCCAATCGAGGCCGCGCCGTGATAGGTGCCCTTATGCGGGCCTTCGAGGACATCGACCAAAACCGCATAAACCCCGAATTTTGGCGGATGCAGCCCATCGATGCTCATGTTCGCCGTGGGATAGCCCAATTCACGGCCGCGTTGTTCGCCGCCAACCACGTTGCCTTCGATACGGTGCCAATGGCCCAGCATCGCCGCCGCATCGCGCGGGCGACCGTCGGTCAAAGCATTGCGGATCGCGGTAGACGACACTTCGCCGGTGTCGCCCTCAAGCAATTCCGCCACGCTGACGCCAAATCCCAACGCGTCGCCAAAGTGTTTGAGCTCTTTGACCGTGCCAGCGCGGCCCTGGCCGAAGCAAAAATCGGCACCGACAACCACATGGCGCAATCCAAGCCCCTCATGGATCACCCTGCGCGCGAAATCTTCCGGGCTCAGTGCGGACAGCGCCGCATTGAAGTTCAATTCATAGAGGCGCTCCACCCCTAATTTTTCTAGACGGTGCGCGCGCGCCTTGCGGCCCATCAGCCGAAAGGCGGGCGCTTTAGGGGCAAAATACTGGCGCGGGTGGGGTTCAAACGTCATGACCCCCAACGGCGCGCCGATTTTGGCGCCTTCTCGGCGGGCGATGTCGATGACGGATTGATGGCCCAAGTGGACGCCATCAAAATTACCAATCGCGGCAGAGGCGCCGCGATCAGTGTCCGTGACGAATATGTAATCTCGGATGATGCGCATGAGGCAGGGTTACCGCTCCGAAACGGCGCGCGCAAGACCATGCGTTTGATTGTCGGTGGAAACCCGCACCATAAGGGCGCGGGGGCAGCCGGTTGTTTCAGTCAAACTTACGCGAGGGGGCCAAAACCGTGGCTTCGCCCGCCAGCACTTTTTTGCCATCGACCCTGCAAACGCAATCCAGTTGCACACGGCGTTTGGCGTAATCAACGCCGATGACTTTGACCTCGGCCAGAACCACATCGCCGGGGCGCACCGGGCCAAGGAATTTCAACGTCTGACCCATGTAGATCGTGCCATGGCCGGGCAATTGTTCGCCAATGACGGCGGAAATCAAACCGGCGGTCAACATGCCATGGGCGATGCGGCCTTCAAAAATCGTATCGCGGGCGTAGTCGTCATCGAGATGCACAGGGTTGTGGTCGGTGGAAACCTCGGCAAACATTTCGATATCGCGGTCAGTGACCTCTTTGCGCAGATGACGTGTCATCCCCATTTCGATGTCTTCGATACAGATCGTGCCGCGGGGCATATTGTCCAACATTAGGGCCCTCCATCTGGTCCGCGCGTAATAAACCACCGCATCAGCGGTATCTTGTGAAACTTTATTACTTTGCAGGCGCAGAAAATCAACCCCCTATTTGGTCTACCGTAATTGCCCCATAGCAAAGGTCGGGGATGCTTTTTCTTTATCTAGATAGGCGGTTAGGGCGGTTTCGTCGGGCTGGGACGCCGCTGTGTTACCCGTGTGGGTGTCGGAGGCGGCAAGCCCGCCTGAGATAAACAGAGAATCAATGTCCTCGCCCATCGCCCCCGCGATATCGGTTTGGGCCCCGTCTCCGATGGCCAAAATGCGGTCCGCTGGCACGTCGCGGCCAAGGCTCGCCAAACGGCGGCGCGCAAGGTCATAGATCGGCGGATGCGGCTTGCCGAAATAAAGGCTTTCGCCGCCCATCTCGGTGTAAAGCCGCGCCAAAGCGCCCGCGCACCATTCGCGGGTGTCGCCGCGATCCACAACGATATCGGGGTTGGCGCAGAGCAGTTTTAGCCCCTTTTGCTTGGCATAGAGGAAGGCGGCGCGGTTGACGTCGGGATCGGCCATCGGGTCATCCGGGCCGCAGCAGACAATGCCTTCGGCCTCGTCCAGCGGGACGATCTTGATCTCTACGGGGTCCTTGATCACGCTCATCGGCTCGAAAAATTCCGCATCGCGCGCCCATTCGCCCATGAAATGCACTTTTGATCCCACGGCCCCGCGAAACATCGCGGCGCGGGCGCTGTCGCCAGAGGTGGCGATGACGTCCCACGCGTCTTCGGCCACGCCGAATTTGCCCAACTGCACTGCGACGCCTTTGCGCGGCTTGGGCGAATTGGTAACCAAAACCACTGTGCCTCCGCTTTTGCGATAGGCCTGCAAGGCCGCCACAGCCGATGGAATCGCCCGCACCCCATCATGCACACAGCCCCATAGATCGACGAAAAGCGCATCATAGGGCGCGGAAATATCGGACAGTGATTGGATGATCTGGGTCATGGCGGGCCTTTGGGGTTGGGCTGGTTTTGCCAAAGAGGTAGGCCATTGCGCGCCGAAGGGAAAGCCCGCCGAAGAGGGAAAGCCCGAAGGGGCGCGTCAGCCCCCGAAGGCCTTGGGGTAGATCAAGGCGCTTGGCGCGGCTTTGGCGGGGCCTGCGGTGAGGGTATGATCAATCGGGTAGGGCGAGGTGAACCCATCGGATATCGGCGTGAAACCGCAGCGGGTGTAAAAGGCCGGATCGCCCAGAACCACGAGCGTATTGCCGGACAATCGCCCCCATTCGGTGATCATGCCCACCATGCGCCGCCCGTGTCCAAGCCCTTGCAGATCGGGGCGGATCGCCACAGGCGCGAGGCAAAGCCAACCTTTGGGCGCCGTCATCGCCGCGAGCGCGAGATATCCGACAACCCCGTCTTTGGACGGCAGCACCATTTCCCCCGCAATGGCGCGGGATTTGCGCAAAGCCTCGACCAAGCGCGCCTCGTCCTTGCCGCCAAAGGCTTGGGCCAGCAGGGCCGCCACTTCGGGCTCTTCGCCGCGGCGCATGTCGCGCAAGAAATCAGGACGTATCATCACGGTGCCTTACTGTGCCTTTCAAACAAAAAGGCCCGCCGGATGGGGCGGGCCTTTGTCGTTATTGGGTGTCGTCATGCGGTGCGATCAAACCTTGAGGTTCGGAATAATCTGCTTTTTGCGGCTCATGATACCGGGCAAGACAACGGCGTCGCCGGTGACCTTAGCATCAAAGCTTTTCTCTGCGACGGTTTTGACCACATCGTTTTGCACGAACAATGTTGCTTCTTCGTTGAGGATATCCACGACGAACAACAGCACATGATCGACGCCGTCTTCCTTGGCCACATCGACCATGGAGGTCAGCAGGCTTGCCTTGCGGTCCAGAACGATTTTCGGCGCGGTGGTTTCCAACACAGAGACACGGAATTTCATGCCGTCCACGGCGAATTCCTTGCTGTCCATGCGGATGAGTTCGGCGTCGGAAAAGGCCGAGACGTCGGATTTGGCTTCGAACATTTCCGCCGCATAGGTGGACAGGTCGATGTTCAATTCGGCGGCCAGAGCCACGGCCAGTTCTTTGTCCTGATCCGTGGTGGTCGGGCTGCGGAATTCCAATGTGTCCGACAAGATGCACGACAGCATCGCGCCTTTGATATTGTCGGGCATTTTCGCTGCATTTTCGCCCATCAGGTTGTGCATGATCGTCGCGGTGCAGGCCAAAGGTTTGATCGTGATGTCGATCGGGCCTTTGGTTTCCAGGCCGCCGACCAATTTGTGGTGGTCGATGATTTGCACCACATTGGCGTCATTGATCGAGGCGGGCAATTCCGCCGGATTGTTGGTGTCGACGATCACAACGTCATCTTCGGCGGTGACATCTGTGATGATCGCAGGTTTCTCAAAACCCCATTTTTCCAGCATGAACGCCGCTTCTGTATTTGGCTCGCCCAAAAGGCGCGCCTCGGCGGGGGTGCCACGCACCTCGCTCAGATACCATGCCCAGATGAGCGGCGAGCCGGTGGAATCGGTGTCGGGGGATTTGTGGCCAAAAACGAGTGTGGTCATGTCGGATCCTCGGAGGTTATTTGACAAAGGCTTTTAATTGATTTCGCCGCCTTATAGGGTGGGAAATCGCCGTTGTCACCCGCCAGAAAGCTGTGTGAGACCATAGGCGACAATCAATCCCAACGCGATGGCGATGCCGGTGCCAAAATGCTCTTGTTTGAACGCTTTGGGGAAAATCTCGGTGGCCAGCGAGGCGGTGACCGCGCCGGCGGCAAAGCTGCGCATATACGCCAACGGGGGTGCGCCCGCATCGGCCAATAGTAAATTGCCCGCAAGTGCCGCCGCCGCGAGCAGCACCGCCGCTCCGGTCCAGAGCGCAAGTACTGCGGGTTTGCTGCGGCCCGATTTATGCATTTGTTTGGCGCCGCCCGCCGCTTCGGGCAGGTTCGAGAGCAAGATAGATCCCGCCAGCGCCGCGACGGACAAGGGGTCGGCCCCGATCAAGCTCACCCCTAGAGCGAGGTTTTCCGGCACGCCGTCCAGAGTGATCGCCAGCAACAGCCCGATGCCGCCGGCGGCGCGCATTTTTTCGGAAAGGAACCAATCCGCCAGAGTAAAACAGAGCGCCCCAGCAGCGAGGCTTGCCGCGAGAGCGGCGAAGCTCAAAACCTGTCCTGCCGGTTCCACCATTTCCAACATCACCGAAACAATCAATGCCCCGCCGGCGAGCGCAATCAAGAACCCCTCCCAAGATTTGGAAAGAGGCAAATATAATCCCCAGAGCGCGCCGATCAGCAAGGCTCCGGTGACCACGAAAATCATGAGCAGGGTCATCATCATGTAGTCGAAACGCGCGGGGCGCGATTTGGTTCATCTTCCGCCGACATTGCCACGGTCATGATACAGATCCGGGCGTTACCGCACAGTGTTACCATACCGTGTTGCCACACTTTGATGTGTTGATAGTTTGCCCGTTTACCGGCGCCGCAGCGCACCAAAACCCGCAAGTGCAAAAAGCAATAATCCCCCCGCCGCAGGCAGGGGCACCTCGGGCAGGTCAAAATCATCATAGTCCACCCCGACAGTGATGTGGGTGGCGGTAAATTCGGGATAGCCTTCGCCGTCGACAGGGCCATACGAGGTCATTAGCAACGGATCGATATGCAACCGGAACCCCGTCAGCGCGCCGCGTCCCGCGCCAAAATCCAGATCGTCGTCGATATAGTTCTGATTGCTCCAAAGGTCTTCGTAGTCATCGCTGACCTCTGTGGAAAACAGGTCCCCATTGCCGCGCAGCGCCAGAGTATATTGAAACTGAATGCGCAGATTTTGGCGGCTTTCCAATGTCACATGCAGTGATCCAAGCCCCGCCCCTTCGGCGGTGAGGGCGAAATCGTCGAAGAATACGTCGACATATAGACCATCGATGCCGTCGATCACATAATCCGAGCCGCCATTGAGCGCGATGCGCCCCGTGCTGACCACATCGTTATGGATTTCATCTTCGGTCAGGGTGATTTGATCGCGATCGAAATGCAATGTGATGGCTTGCGCGGGGGCGGCGCATAGCAGGGCGAAGAAACTGGTGTAGGCAAGTTTGGCGGGTGTCATCGAAAGGCTCCTTGGTGTGAGAAATCAGGATGTGAGAAATCGGGGGCGTGAGAAACGGAAGGCTGCCCTACCCGCGCTTGCAATGCAGGGCAGAGGAGGCTGCGGTCGCGATCCGCATGGGCCATTATAGGCGCGCCGCATGGCCGCGTCCCTGCGCGAGATCAAAGTCAGTTTGAGCCAAGATCAGGTCCTGCCGCATACGGTACAAAACGGCGGACAAATTTATTCACGCTTGGTTGTTGACTCGTCTTCGTCACCTGCCTAGCTATACGCCGTTATCACTCGCGATGGGTGAGTGATAAGACCCTTCCCACGGGGAGGGCCGAAATTGAAACTTTGAGTTCAAGGGAGCCTCGAAGATGGCCTTTACACCGCTGCACGACCGCGTGCTTGTCCGTCGCGTTGAAAGCGAAGAGAAAACCGCCGGCGGATTGATCATCCCCGATAGCGCCAAAGAAAAACCAGCCGAAGGCTTGGTTGTTTCGGTTGGCGCAGGCGCCAAAGATGACGACGGAGATCGCATCGCCATGGATGTCAAAGAAGGGGACAAAATCCTGTTTGGCAAATGGTCCGGCACCGAAGTTACGATCGACGGCGAAGAGCTGCTGATCATGAAAGAATCCGACATCATGGGCATTATCGCCTAAGTCGCGCCTCACAATAGTAATTCTAGTCAAGGAGAGACACACATGTCTGCCAAGGACGTCAAATTCGGCACAGATGCACGCAACCGCATGCTCAAAGGTGTCAACATTCTCGCGGATGCGGTCAAAGTAACCCTCGGCCCCAAAGGGCGTAACGTGGTTCTGGACAAATCCTTCGGCGCACCGCGCATCACCAAAGACGGTGTTTCGGTTGCCAAAGAGATCGAGCTTGAAGACAAGTTCGAAAACATGGGCGCGCAGATGGTCAAAGAAGTGGCTTCGCGCACCAATGACGAAGCCGGCGATGGTACCACCACCGCCACAGTTCTGGCCCAAGCCATCGTCAAAGAAGGCATGAAATCGGTTGCCGCTGGCATGAACCCGATGGACCTCAAGCGCGGTATCGATCTGGCGACACTGAAAGTCGTCGACGCGATCAAAGCAGCGGCCCGTCCGGTAAGCGACAGCGACGAAGTCGCCCAAGTCGGCACGATCTCGGCCAACGGCGAAGCGTCCATCGGCCGTCAAATCGCCGATGCGATGCAAAAAGTCGGCAACGAAGGCGTGATCACCGTCGAAGAGAACAAAGGCCTCGAAACCGAGACCACAGTTGTCGAAGGCATGCAGTTTGATCGCGGCTACCTGTCGCCTTACTTTGTCACCAACCCTGACAAAATGATCGCAGACCTCGAAGATTGCATGGTTCTGCTGCACGAGAAAAAACTCTCGTCGCTGCAGCCAATGGTTCCGCTGTTGGAGCAAGTCATCCAGTCGCAAAAACCGCTTCTCATCATTGCAGAAGACGTCGAAGGCGAAGCGCTGGCGACCCTCGTGGTCAACAAACTGCGCGGCGGCCTGAAAATCGCAGCGGTCAAAGCACCCGGTTTCGGCGATCGCCGCAAAGCCATGTTGCAAGACATCGCGATTTTGACCGGTGGTCAGGTGATCTCCGAAGATCTCGGCATGAAGCTCGAGTCGGTGACCATGGACATGCTGGGTTCGGCCAAGAAAATCACCATCACCAAAGACGAGACCACCATCGTTGACGGCGCTGGCGAAAAGGCAGAGATCGAAGCACGCGTGGCTCAGATCAACACCCAAATCGGCGAAACCACATCCGATTACGACCGTGAGAAACTGCAAGAACGTCTGGCGAAACTCGCTGGCGGTGTTGCCGTGATCAAGGTCGGCGGCATGACCGAAACCGAAGTCAAAGAACGCAAAGACCGCGTTGATGATGCTTTGAACGCGACCCGCGCGGCCGTGCAAGAAGGCGTGATCGTCGGTGGCGGCGTTGCTCTGGTTCAGGCTGGCAAGGCGCTCGAAGGCGTGACCGGCGAGAACTCCGATCAAGACGCAGGCATCTCCATCGTGCGCAAGGCGCTCGAAGCGCCTCTGCGCCAGATCGCGGAAAACGCTGGTGTTGACGGTGCGGTTGTTGCGGGCAAAGTCCGCGAGAGCACCGACCTGACCTTCGGTTTCAACGCTCAAACCGAAGAGTATGGCGACATGTTCTCCTTCGGCGTGATCGATCCGGCCAAAGTGACCCGCACCGCACTTGAAGACGCGGCGTCGATTGCTGGCCTCTTGATCACCACCGAAGCCATGATTGCGGATCTGCCCGTCAAAGATGGCGCAGGCGCAGCCGGCGGCATGCCCGATATGGGCGGCATGGGCGGCATGGGCGGCATGATGTAAGCCACTGCCATCTTGGCACATTTATAAGAAGGGCGGCTCTTGATTGGGCCGCCCTTTTTCTGTTCCTTAGGCGATCCTTAGGGGGTGGCCGCTGGATTTTCTCGCAGGCTCCGGATACGCCGCGCGGCGCATCATAGGGATGTAATTGCCATGATACCGTATAAATACCAATTGGGGACGTGTGACGGCTTGCCAGAACTCGCCTCTGGGGCGTATGCTGAAGATGTATTTAAAAAGGTATAGGTAATGGGATTGCACACCATCAATCGCGTCAATTTGCGCCCCGTCGAGGCCGACGACCAACTCGCCGTGTCGATACTTCTCGGTACGGTGTTCGACAGTCCTGACCCGGCACGCATGATTTCCAAGCTGCGCGAAAATCAGGAAGTCGCGCTTGAGATGCTCGGTCAGCAGGACGGCAAGGTTTACGGTTATATCGCCTTCACGCGCCATCCACGGCCGTCGGGGTGGTGGGGGTTGTCCTTGGTGGCGGTCTCGTCGGCGTACCAAAGCGCAGGTTTGGGCGGGAGATTGATCCGGAACGGGCTTGATGAAGCCCGCAAGTCGGGTGCACCTGCGGTCACCGTACAGGGTGACAAGGGCTACTACGAACGCTTCGGGTTTTCATCCCACGCGGCGCGTAATCTGCGGGTGTCACATGGGGCGGATATGACAATGATCTATCCTTTTGCTACGGGCACCTCCGGCTATCGCGGCACTTTGACCTTTCCGGCAGCCTATACCAGCTTTTAGCACGCAATCGCCGGATCGCTTGCAATGGGGCTTTGCCGCCGCGTGCAAATGCCGTAGATGACGCGCGTTATCTGCGCTCGACCAACGGGTGCACAGGGCCAAGCGAGGGGCGATATGCGGCTACATCTGACCGGTGCGGAAATATTGCAAGATGGCGTCTTGGCTCAAGGTCGGATCGGCGTTGATGCCGGAAAATTCACCGACGCCAGCGGTGGGAAAACCGTTGATTTGCGCGGTTTTCGCATCCTGCCGGGGATGATCGACATGCATGGCGACGGGTTCGAACGCCATATTGCGCCGCGCCGCGGGGCCATGCGCGACATGCGGGTGGGGGTTTTGTCGACCGAGGCGGAATTGGCCGCCAACGGATTTACCACCGCAGTTCTGGCGCAGTTTTATTCTTGGGAAGGTGGCATGCGCGGGCCGGAGGCGGCGGACCGCTTCTGTACGGCTTTGGCGGCCACACGCGGGACATGCGACACGGATCTTCGGTTGCAGCTGCGCTTCGAAGTGAATCTTTTGGATCACTACGCCGCTTTTGAAACCTTTGCGGATCAGGTGGGGTGCGATTACGTCGTGTTCAATGACCATCTGCCGCATGACAAACTCGCCGCTGGGAAACGCCCGCCACGACTTGTCGGCACGGCGTTGAAATCGGGACGAAATCCCGAGGTGCATTTGAAATTGATGCAAGACCTGCATGCCCGCCGCGATGAGGTGCCTGCCGCAATCGCGGGCCTCGCTGCGCGGCTCGCGGCCAAGGGATATCGTCTTGGCAGCCACGACGAGCGCACCGCCGAAGCCCGTACCACATGGCGCGATATGGGCGTGCGCATCGCCGAATTTCCCGAAACTTTTGAGGCCGCAGAGGCCGCGCGGGCAGGGGGGGACGGCGTGGTGTTGGGCGCGCCTAATGTGATGCGCGGCGGTTCGCATTCCGGCAATGTCAGTGCGGTTGATTTGATCCGCGACGGGCTGTGCGATGCGCTGGCTTCGGATTATCATTATCCTGCTGCGCGGGTCGCGGCGCTGCAACTGGCCGAAGAGATCGGATTGGCCAAAGCGTGGGATTTGGTCTCGGCTGGCCCTGCGCGGCTTTTGGGGCTCACGGATCGCGGGCGCATCGCCGCAGGATTGCGCGCCGACTTCGTGGTGATTGATCCCGAAACCGGCCGATTGGGAGCGACCTTTGCGCAGGGCCGCGCCACCTATATGAGCGGCGAGGTCGCGGCGCGATTTATCTCTTGATTTTAGTGGGTTGTGGCGGCACAACGCGGTTCACATGACCCATCTTGCGGCCGGCTTTCACCTCGGCCTTCCCATAAAGATGCAAGGCCGCATTGCTCTCACGCGCAATCGCTTCGACGCGGTTCATATCGTCTCCGATCAGGTTTTCCATCACCACATCCGAATGGCGCACCCCGTCGCCCAAAGGCCATCCGGCCACGGCGCGGATGTGCTGTTCGAACTGATCCACGGTGCATCCGTTTTGCGTCCAATGGCCGGAGTTGTGCACGCGCGGCGCAATTTCGTTGACGATCAACCCCTGCGGCGTGACGAAGAGTTCCACCCCCATAACTCCGACATAATCGAGCGCATTGAGGATATTGGCGGTGAGCAATACCGCATCCATCCGATGCGAGGCGGTCAATGTCGCGGGCACCGTAGTGGTGTGCAATATACCGTCAAGATGGACGTTTTCGCCGGGATCGAAACAGGCGACTTCCCCGTCCGCGCTGCGCGCGCCGATGACGGACACCTCGTGGGAAAAATCGACAAACCCTTCCAAAACCGAAGGCGCGCCAGCCATATCCGCCCAGGCCTGTGCTGCGTCTTCGGGGGATTGAAGTCGCGCTTGCCCCTTGCCATCATATCCAAAGCGGCGGGTTTTGAGGATCGACGGTGTGCCGGTGACTTGAAGGGCGGCCTCCAGATCGTCGGCGTTTTCCACATTGGCGTAGGGTGCAACCTTGAGGCCCAGTGAAGTCAGAAAATCCTTTTCGGTGATCCGGTCCTGCGAAATTCGCAAGGCCTCGCGGCTTGGGCGGATCACCCGCAATCCTTCGAGCATGTCGAGCGCCGATGTCGGAATGTTTTCAAACTCATAGGTGATCACATCGACCGCATCGGCAAAGCGTTTCAATGCATCGGCATCGTCGTAGTTGGCCTGTATATGCTGGTCGGCGACGTGAGATGCGGGGCAATCCGTGCCGGGATCGAACACGTAGGTTTTGAAGCCCAAACGCGACGCCGCCACAGAGAGCATCCGGCCCAGTTGCCCGCCACCCAAAATGCCAATCACCGCGCCAGTTTCCAGCGGAGCGTTTAAAGTCGGAGCCATATCTCGCTGCCTTTATGTCTTATTGATCAACGGGTTCGTCGGGGATCGATGCCGAAAGCGCCGCGCGCCATGCATCGAGCCGTTCGGCCAAATCCGGATCGGAGGTGGCCAAAATACCCGCCGCCATGAGGCCCGCATTGGCCGCGCCCGCAGCCCCGATCGCCATGGTCGCCACGGGGAACCCTTTTGGCATTTGAACAATGGAATAAAGGCTGTCGACACCGGAAAGCGCCCGCGTTTGCACGGGTACGCCAACCACCGGCACGCGGGTTTTCGATGCCATCATGCCAGGCAAATGCGCCGCACCGCCGGCACCGGCAATGATGACCTTTAATCCGCGGCCTGCGGCCTCTTTGCCATAGCGCCACAACCGGTCCGGCGTGCGATGCGCCGAAACGATTTTCGTCTCATAAGCGATGCCAAGGTCATCCAAAATATCGGCGGCCTCTTTCATCGTGGGCCAATCGGATTGGCTGCCCATGATAATGCCGACGTTGATCTCAGTCATGATCGCATCCTTTGCGGGTGGCGTTGCGGGTGGGGCGGAATTTGAAGCGCGCACTATAGCTGTGCGCCCAGCAGGCGCAACATCGTGCGCACGAGTCAGGCGATGATATCGGGGGTCAACCGGTCTTCGATCTGTGCAATCAAATCCTTGAGCCGCAATTTGCGTTTTTTTAAACGTTGTATCGTCAAAGCATCTGCCGTGCCGCGATCGGCCAGCGCCTGGATCGCCTCGTCCAAATCGCGGTGTTCGCGCTTGAAGACTTCCAGCTCCACTCGCAAAACCTCGTCGGTTTTCATCGAAATGTCGCTCTGCGCGTTCATTGGCATGATTCCATTATTCTGACATGAACTCTAACATACTGAAAATCCCGCGTTTCGCAAAGGTTTTGCGTCATGCCGGGGTTGCATGCGCCCTCTTGCACAGTCCGCACAGGCTTCCCATATTAGGGATGTAGCGGTTGCCGATGATCGGGACCGTAAACTGTGGACTGTCGCTTGATTTGAGGACGTGTCGATGACGAAACTGACTTTGGGAACGCACCCCTATCTTTTGGGGTTCGAACAATTGGAACGGCTTTTGGAGCGCAATGCCAAGATCGGCAATGAAGGCTATCCGCCGTTCAACATTGAACAAACATCGCAAAACTCTTACCGCATCACCCTGGCCGTGGCCGGTTTTGGTGAAGGTGATTTGTCGATCACCGTCGAGGACCGTCAGCTGGTCATACGCGGACGCCAAACCGACGATGGCGATGAGCGCGTCTTCTTGCATCGGGGCATTGCCGCGCGGCAATTCCAACGTAGCTTTGTTTTGGCCGATGGGGTCGAAGTTGGCGAAGCCGTGATGGAAAACGGGTTACTGCATGTCGATTTAAGCCGTGCCGAGCCGGAAACCATGGTGCAGGTGATCAATATCCGCAAGGGCGGTTAAACCCGCGCCCGCTATAGAAAAACGCGAAGGAGAGACGTGATGGATGCGAATTTTGATTTTGATAAACTGATGCAGGGCGGTTCTGACGCCGAGATCGTTTATGTGCGCTCGGTGAGAACCGCCGATTTGCCCGATGACGTGCGCCAACAGGTCGAAGGCCTAGATCAACTATATGCCGTCCACAAGGTTAGCGGTGAACGCTTGGCCTTGGTGGCGGACCGCAAATTGGCCTTTGTTTTGGCCCGCCAACATGACCTTGCGCCAGTGATGGTGCATTGATGTCAGGTTCCCCTGCGCGCATCTGATGTTGCGGGGGGGGGCGGCCTTGCGGCAAGGGCGCGGGGCATTCGCCAAGTGAGGCGCGCGAAATTTATCGCGCGCCTGTTTTATTTCCGACGGAATTTTGTTGGCCACGCGTTTAAGGGACATATGTTCACCAACAAAGGGTTGCGACATGTCCGTTTCCATCACCCCCACACAGGCCGCCAGCCGCTATTCGCGGCAGCAAATCGCACTGCATTGGGCCATCGCGCTGCTGTTCGCTTTCAATTATTTTGTCTCTGACGGCATGGGCCGCGCCCTGCGCAATTTTACTCAAACCGGCACCAACGACAGTCTTACCGCCAAGCTGCATATCATTGGCGGCATCACGGTGTTGGTATTAATGGTGCTGCGCGTGATCTTGCGCCTGCGATCCGGCGCACCGACGCCAGTGAAAAGCGGCCCTGCCTTTCTTGAACCAGCAGCGAAATGGGGACACCGCGCGATATATTTTGTGCTGTTTTTGCTACCGATCGCCGGTTTGGTTGCGTGGTTTGGCGGGGTGAAGCCCGCCGCCGAGGTGCATGAAGTCTTTGTGAAGGTGGCTGTTGTGCTCATTCTTGGCCATATTGCCGCCGCGCTCTATCACCAGTTTGTCCTAAAAGACAATTTGATGGCACGGATGCACCCCGGCAAAGGGGAGTCGTGCGGCTGCACCTGACGCAGGCGCGCGTAGGGTGCACACCATGGCAGTGAGGGTTTGGTCTCTTTGCGGCGGGTGTGCCTGACGATGTGCCGCCTCTTGATTGCCTCGGTCAGCTTAGGGGCAAATATCATCCAAAGTTGCCGCCGTTCCGACAGCGCTGGCAGATGGCCTCTCAAACGAAAACGCCCCCCGCGAGAGCAGCGAGGGGCGTCTTTTTGTCATTGTCCTAAAGGCGTTACTCGCCTGCGATCAGGCCCATTTGTTCGAGCTTCAAAATCACCTGATGAGCGCAATTGTCCACATCTACGTTCTCGGTTTCGACGCGGATTTCCGGGTTGGCGGGGACATCATAGGGGTCCGAGATTCCGGTGAATTCCTTGATTTTTCCCTCACGCGCGAGTTTATAAAGCCCCTTGCGGTCGCGCTTTTCGCATTCTTCGATCGAGGTGGCGACATGGACTTCGATAAAGGCGCCGAACTCTTCGATATCCTCACGCACGGCGCGGCGGGTTGTGGCATAGGGCGCGATTGGCGCGCAAATGGCGATGCCGCCGTTTTTGGTGATTTCCGAGGCGACATAGCCGATGCGGCGAATGTTGAGATCGCGGTGTTCTTTCGAGAACCCCAATTCCGACGACAGGTTTTTCCGCACGATGTCACCATCCAAAAGCGTGACCGGACGGCCGCCCATTTCCATCAGTTTGACCATCAAAGCATTGGCAATGGTGGATTTTCCCGAACCGGAGAAACCGGTGAAGAAAACCGTGAAGCCTTGCTTGGACCGCGGCGGTTTGGTGCGGCGCAATTCCTTGACCACCTCGGGGAATGAGAACCATTCGGGGATGTCGAGGCCTTCGGCCAAACGGCGGCGCAGTTCGGTACCGGAGATATTGAGAACCTTGGTGCCTTCTTCGATTTCGTCGGCGGGCTCGTATTGTGCGCGGTCTTCGACCCAAACCATATGTTTGAAGTCGACCATTTCGATGCCCATTTCCTCTTGATGCTCGCGGAACAGGTCCTGCGCATCATAGGGGCCATAGAAATCTTCACCGGCGGAGTTTTTGCCGGGGCCGGCGTGGTCGCGGCCCACGATGAAATGGGTGCAGCCATAGTTGGCGCGGATCAGCCCGTGCCAAACGGCTTCGCGCGGACCGGCCATGCGCATCGCCAGAGGCAACAACGACATGGTCGTGGTCGAGGCCGGATACTTATCCAAAACTGCCTCATAGCACCGAACGCGGGTGAAGTGGTCCACATCGCCCGGTTTTGTCATGCCGACAACCGGGTGAATGAGCAGGTTGGCCTGCGCTTCTTTGGCGGCGCGGAAGGTCAACTCCTGATGCGCGCGGTGCAGCGGGTTGCGGGTCTGGAAGGCCACAATGCGGCGCCAACCGAGTTTGCGGAAATAGGCACGCAATTCATTGGGCGTGTCGCGACGGGCGCGGAAATCGTAATGCACCGGTTGCTGAATGCCGGTGACGGGTCCGCCAAGATACACTTTGCCCGCGTGGTTGTGCAGGTAGTTCACAGCAGGGTGCGCATCGTCGTCGGCGCCAAAAACTTTTTCGGCTTCGCGCGCTTTGTTCGGCACCCAATTATCGGTGACGGTCATGGTTGCGAGGATTACGCCCTCTTGGTCGCGCAGGGCAATATCTTGGCCCGCTTCAATCGAGGCGGCAAAATCTTCGCTGACGTCGAGATTGATCGGCATCGGCCACAGGCCGCCATCTGCGAGGCGCATATTTTCGACAACGCCGTCATAGTCTTCTTCGCTGAGAAAGCCTTTGAGCGGGTTGAAGCCGCCATTCATCAACAGCTCTAGGTCGCAAATCTGACGGGGTGTCAGATCCCAACTGACCAAATCGGCCGCTTCGACCTTGAGTTTTTGGGCGCTCTCATAAGAAACATAAAGCTCGGGGACCGGGTTCAAAGGGGCATTTTGCATGTAATCGACTCGCGTGGCAAAGCTTCGGAATGCGGCGGGTAGGCGGCGCCGCGGATATGCGCCGCTTTGCAGGGTTTTGACGTCAAATTCAAGTCGCGCAGCAAGGAACGGCCATATTAGGTGCGAAAATGCCGCGGTGCGGCGTTGGCGGTGGAGGATTTCCTGAATAATCGCGCCGCAATGGAATGATTGTCGCCAAAACGGCTGCCGGACAGAATCGGTCGGGTGGGCGAGGCACCGGTTCTTTAGACGCCGCCGGGTTGAAACCGGGGCATCGCGCGGCGCAAGCAAAACAACACGGCCGGGAGACGGTGAAGAAAGCGCCTGAAAGGGCGGCCTCACCGCACCGGCACCGGGCGCTTAGGGGCACCGGTTTTGACGGAGGCCATTCCGCAGTGATCGCGCAAATGCGAGGCCTGCAAATCGTAAAGCCGCCCGCAATATCTGCCGGGCGGCTTTTTGAGTTCGGATGTGCCGGATCGCGGCAAATTTCGAGCGGATCAGCCGTCTTGTTCGGCCAAAAACCGTTCGGCATCCAGAGCGGCCATGCACCCCATGCCGGCCGAGGTCACGGCCTGACGGTATTTATGATCGGTCAAGTCGCCCGCCGCGAAAACGCCCGGAATCGAGGTTTCGGTGGTGCCAGGGTTGACCTTCACATAGCCGCCGTTGTGCAATTCAAGCACATCTTTGACCAATTCGCTGGCGGGGGCATGGCCGATGGCGACAAAGACGCCCTTGCACGGGATTTCCGTGATCTCGCCGGTTTTCACATGTTTGACGCGCACGGCCTCGACGCCCTTGGGGTTATCGGTGCCGACGACTTCTTCAAGCTCATGAAACCAAAGCGGTTCGATCTTGGGGTTTTTCAAAAGACGCTCTTCGAGGATCTTCTCGCTGCGCAATGCGTCGCGGCGGTGGATCAACGTGACTTTCGACGCGAAATTGGTCAAGAACAGCGCCTCTTCCACGGCGGTGTTGCCGCCGCCGATGACCACGATTTCCTGCCCGCGATAGAAGAACCCGTCACAGGTCGCGCAGGCCGATACGCCAAATCCTTTGAAGGCCTCTTCCGAGGGCAGGCCAAGCCATTTGGCCCGCGCGCCGGTCGCCAAAATCACCGCATCGGCGGTATAGGTGGCACCGCTGTCGCCCTTGGCGGTGAAGGGGCGTTTGGAAAGATCGAGATCGGAAATGATATCGCCGATGATTTCGCATCCCATTTCGCGGGCATGGCTTTCCATTCGCACCATCAAATCGGGGCCTTGCACTTCGGTGTCACCGGGCCAGTTTTCAACCTCGGTGGTGGTGGTCAATTGACCGCCCGGCTCGATGCCTTGGACCAAAAGCGGCGACAACATGGCGCGGCTGGCATAGACCCCGGCGGTATATCCCGCAGGGCCGGAGCCAATGATGAGAACCTTGGTGTGACGTGTCTCGGCCATGATGAGTCTCCTTGGCGGCAAATAACGCGGGCAATTTCAGACGCAGTCAGCCAGGGAGCGGAATCCCCATGCGTCTGAGCCATGTGATATAGACACACAGATGGGGGCCGGAAACCCCAAGTGGCTAAGATTATCATCGCAACCGGCTCTATGTCGTCGCGGCAGACAACATGGCAACGATATTGCGCTTGTGCGAAAGATTATTGCGCGCGCCTGCGGCAGTGCTATAACAAACGCAAATTCGTAATGAGGTTTTTGATGTCCGCAACGCGCCTTGATCCCATCGACCGCAAGATTTTGGCAGAGCTACAGGCCGATGGACGTATGACCAACGTAGAATTGGCCAAACGGGTTGGCATCTCTGCGCCGCCTTGCCTGCGCCGTGTGCGCACCTTGGAAGAGGCGGGATATATTCGCGGGTATCACGCCGAAGTAGATGCGCGTGAATTGGGTTTCGAAGTGCAGGTCTTCGCCATGGTCGGTTTGCAAAGCCAGGCCGAAAGCGATCTGTCCGCTTTTGAGGCGCGCTGCCGTGAATGGCCCTTGGTGCGCGAGTGCCATATGCTGAACGGCGAGGTGGATTTTATCCTCAAATGCGTGGCGCCGGATTTATCGTCCTTCCAAACCTTCCTGACTGCGGAACTGTTGACCTCTCCGAATGTCGGCTCTGTGAAAACCTCTTTGGTTATTCGCGGCACCAAGGACGAACCGGGTGTTCCGTTTGATGTGCTTGAAAACCGGCTCAGGCAACAGGCCTGAACCCCACGCTCCACAGGGCGGGATGGCCAAATTGCTGCTGCTTCGGCGCGCCGGTCCCTTTCTTGATCGCCAGATATGAAAAACGCGCCGGCCATTTGGACCGGCGCGTTTTGCCTTGGAGGGCGGCGAAACGAGAGTGTCAGGCGACGTGGCTGCGGGCGGCACCCGGATCGTCAGTTGCCACGCGCGCGCGGCACAGCGGCCCGAAATCGGACGGCGCATCGATATGAGGGAATAACGACAGGAACAAGGTCAGCATATGTTGCCCCATGATCCGTTCAATGCCTTGTCCGGGGTGAAAGCTTTCGAACTCCAATCCCGAGGCTTTGATCGTCGCATGCTGCGGCAAACACAGGTGATAGACCGTGACCGGCGCGGGCGGGGTCACCTCAAAGACGCTCATCCCGTCGACCGCATTGCGGATCGGGGCAAAGACAGGACCGGCCGAGGCCAGATCACGCAAATGCGTGGGGCGTTGCAAAATCCGCGCGCCGGGGCCTGCAACGACGTCGGTCATCGGGCGATGCACACCGAAGCTGCCCGCCATGATCCGCGTCAGGCGGGCCAGCGCCGGATCGCTGATCGGTGCGCCGGGAACGATCTGCATCGAGCCGATCCATTGCACGGGCTGCGGCCCTTGTTCGATGGTGTCGATCATATCACCGGGGCATAGATCCTCTATCGCGCGCGGACCTTGCGCGGTGTCCAGCGCGGTGCCGCGGGCAAAGGCCGAGAAAGCCGCCTCGAAAAAGGCATCGGCCGGAGCCATATGAAAGGAGGTCTGAAGGTCGCCGCCTTCGTCCATCGAGAGCACGTTGTATTTGCGCATCAAGGGCACTTTGCGCGCGGGGCGCAGGTCGGGGCGGCCGGATTGTCGGGGGCTCGTAGATGTGGCGCGGCCCGCGTTCGTATCGGCAAGCGTCGCATTTTGCCCTCGCAAATGAGCAAGTATAGGGGCGGTCATGTGTCATACCTTTCTACAGGTTTGTCACATCTATGTCGGCCCCCACCGACAACAAAAGAAGGACTGGTTATTCACAGCACAAGCCGGTTGTGCATGACTAACTTCCCTTGGGGAAAGGGGGCTGTCAAAACTTTCGCAAATTTGATGCGAAAGCGCTATCAATCTTGTCGATCGGATGGGGTTTGTTTCCGTGGGGCGCACGAAATTGCCGCATTTGTCGCCGAATCGCGTTGCCGGCGGGGCGGCCAATTTGGTGAAGCGGCGGACAAACGGCGTCCTCAGGTCAAGATGGACCCTTGGCGGGGAAGAGGGCGCGCGCCCTGCAGATCGGCCCGCATCGGATCCTGCTGGATCTCGTGGGGCCGCCTGCAATCTGGGGTGCTATCAGGCGCGCTTGACCTTATCGGGTGTCGCGCTGCGGCGCGCGATCATTGCCGCGCGGGCCTTACCGCGCGCCCATGGTAGGGCAGGCATCTCCGATTTGGAGGTCTCGACCACGGATTTGATAAACCGGCTTTGCTTCTTCATCTCTGCTCTCCTAAGCGCCTATTGCGGCGCGATGTGGGCTTTGCATCATTTCATGTGCAAAGTTGTATGCGCTATGCCTCTATTCTCGCCTTTCAATGCGGCCCCAGTTGGGCGCAAAGGGTGTTTTTTGAATTTCAGGGCAACGCGGTGCGCCACAATTCATGTCCGCCTGCCAACCACCCAAGGGGCGGGCGTTGTGGTTAAGGAAATCGAGGGTTTTTGCCCCGGATGGGCGGCAATCGCGGCGCTTTGGCCTGATTGTTCACAAATGCGGGCGTAATCAGGCGCATATCAAAGCCTGAATTTTGCCAGATTTCGATGCGGCGGCGGTCCACCGCAGGCTTCGGGCCGCTGCTGGAGGCGGACTCAAAAGCTGCGCAATCTTGAAGGTAGGGCGAACCTCTTGCTGTCGCTCTGCCTTGGTCGATCTGTTTGCCGGAGCTAAAGCGTAGATGTCGATCGGCCTACCTGTGCGCGATGTGGTGCACTCCAGACGCATTTTCACTCGCAGCTATAGCCGGATTGCAGAGATCAGGCGGCCATAATCGGCCTCGCCTGCATGGGTGGTGCGGCGATAGGAATAGAATCGCGCAGGGTCATGATAGGTGCAATGACGAATCCATTCCGCATGCCCGACCCCTGCGGCACGCAGCCGGTGCAGCCCGAAGGCGGGCAGATCAAATTGCATCCGGTCACCGGTACCTCCGGCAAAAAAACGACTGTTGTCGGGATCGTCGGCGATAAAATCTTCAAAGAACTCCGGTCCAACCTCATAGGCGCGTTGCGAAATCGTTGGCCCAATCACGGCGGTAATGTTTTCACGGGTCGCGCCAAGGCCGGTCATAGCATCGAGAGTGGCCTCCAAGACCCCCTCCATCGCACCGCGCCATCCGGCATGGGCCGCGCCAATCACCCCTGCGTCAGGATCGGCGAACAACACCGGTTGGCAATCGGCCGTCAGGATCGACAAGGCAATTCCGGGCCTATCGGTCACCAGAGCGTCGGCTTTGGTATGCGCGGTGTCCGGCCCGTCAACGACGACGACATCGGCGGAATGCACTTGATGCACACCGGTCAACAGATCCGGTGCGACCTGCATTGCCTCGGCCACGCGGGCGCGGTTGATAGCGACGATTTCGGCTTGATCCGTGGAACCGTTGCCGCAATTCAGCCCTTCGAAGATCCCCGACGAGGCACCGCCCCGACGGGTGAAAAACCCGTGGCGCAGCGGCGCGAGGCTGTCAGCGGTAAGAATCTCGAGGCTCATGCGGCCGGTCCATTTTCTGTTAACCCGTCAGGCGCCAGCGCTGGTTCAAGCCCTGCGGGCATCGGCGCGCCATGGGGGGCGAAGGCAATCACTTTGAACAGAGTCCCCATTTCCTCGGGATGGGTCAAGCGCCGATGTGCCGCGATATGCGCCTCCAGTGCCGCGCCGCCGAGCTTGGCCGCCAAAGCCTGCGCCCGCGCGGTGATGCCCAGCCGTTCCAAAAAGACCCCCTGCGGGGTCAGTAGGCTATGGGCGCTGGGCGTGGAAGAGGCGAGGGTTTCGAAATCCACATGCGCGGTCAGATCCGCAGCGCCCGGAGCCGCAAAAGGATCGGTGGGCGCGTGATCTTCGACCGCTTGGAACGTGTCGCCAAGGCTGCGCCAATCGCCATAATCGACGATCAGAGCCACGCCGCCATGGGTTTCAATCTGTGCGCCGATGCGGGCGGCGATGGGGGCGGCTGCGGGGCAAATCTCGACGATGTCGCCGGCGGACGTGTCGGCCATGCGCGGCGCCAGAGCCTCCTGCGTAGCGGGGGCCGTGCGGCCCAGCGTCAGGGTGTTGCCGTGCAACCCGACGCGGCGTTCGGACCATCCGTTCGGGTCACGCTCGAATTGACGGATGGGCAGGGCGTCGAAAAACTCGTTGGCGACAAAGTACAGCGGCGCATTTTCGGGCAGCTCTTGGATTTGCGCGTGCCATGTCACCTGTTCCGCGCGGTATCCCGCTTGGGTCAGGGTCTCGCCTTGCACCGCGCGCAGGGCGGCGGAGGTTTCGATCAAATGCACTTCTGCGGCCTTGCCAAACTCCGGCACAGCGCGGGCGGCGCGCAAGATATCAGCCATCAAGGTGCCGCGCCCCGGCCCGGCTTCGGCCAAAATGATGCGCGCGGGCGCGCCTTGGTCAAGCCATGCTTGCGCCAGACAAAGCCCGATCATTTCGCCAAACATCTGGCTGATTTCCGGCGCGGTAATGAAGTCACCGGTCGCGCCAAACGGGTCGCGGGTGGCGTAATACCCATGCACCGGATGCATCAGGCAATCGGCCATGTAATCGGCAAGGCTGATCGGGCCGTCGGCTTCGATCCGGGCTTTGATCAAGTCGGCCAGCGCTGTGCTCATGATGCCGGCGTCCCCGCCGCGCGGCGCCGCGCATAGCCGATTAACAACAGTCCGGCGACAATCATCGGCAGCGATAGCAGCTGTCCCATCGAAAACCCGATCGTGTCGGTCATCCGGATCACATGACCCATCGGATTGTCCAGCGAGATGAATTGATCATCGGCTTGGCGGAAAAACTCGACGATAAACCGGGCGATCCCATAACCGGCGACAAAGGTCCCGATGCTCTGCCCCGGAATTTTCAACGCCCCGCGCCGGAACGCGAGATAGAGCACAGCCGCGCCAAGGATCAGCCCTTCGAGCAGCGCTTCGTATATCTGTGAGGGATGGCGCGCGCACAGGCCGACAAGGTCGCCGCATTCTTGCGCCGAGGCGCCGGGAAAGATCACCCCCCACGGCAGGTCGGTCGGGCGGCCCCAGAGTTCGGCATTGATGAAATTGGCGATCCGGCCCAGTAAAAGCCCCGCAGGCGCAGCCAGCGCAAGCGTATCCCCAAGCGAAAGCACCGAAATTTTATGGCGGCGCGCAAACAGCGCGGCGGCGATAGCGACGCCGAGAAAACCGCCATGAAAGGACATGCCCCCTTGCCAGACCATCGGGATTTCAACCGGATGTGTCAGATAATAGGCGGGTTTGTAAAACAGCACAAATCCAAGCCGTCCGCCAAGGATCACCCCGAAAATCACCCACGTGAGCAATTCCTCGACATCGGCTTTGGTCATCGGCGCATGCCCGCTGCGCCATAGATCGGCGCGGCTGACCGCCGCGATCACGATGCGCCAGCCAAGCAAAATGCCGACGATATAGGCCAGCGCATACCAGCGCAGTGAAAAGCTGTATCCGCCGAGCGGCAGGGTGAAAATCTCGGGCGAGATGTCGGGGAAGGGGATGGCTGCAAACATGGGCACATCTGGAGCCAAGCGGGCAGGGGCGTCAACCGGATTTTGCCGCAACCGGCTTTGCCACAAGGGCAGGACAGGCGCGCGATGGCCTGCCGTCTTGCCTCTCGCCGGTTCAGCCCCCATATAGAACGCAACCACAGGCATAGATGCGGAGACAGATCATGCAAACGCGCAACAAGATCATGGACGATATTTCCCAATTGATGACCAATGCCATGGGCGTGGCCCAAGGGGCCAAGTCCGAGGCCGATACCGCGATGAAATCCTTGATGGACCGGTGGTTGGCCGACCGCAATCTGGTCACCCGTGAGGAATTCGACGCGGTGCGCGCCATGGCGCAAAAGGCCCGCGAAGAGAATGAAACACTCAAAGCGCGGCTTGACGCGCTGGAGGCGGCCGCAAAGTAAACCGGCCATTTCCGTCAACGCCGCGCCCGCTCGCCGGTGCCTTCGCGGTGATCGCTATGAAATGATGCAAAAGAGCGCGATTTGGCATAGGCTGATCGCGTTCTTATTGTTTGGGGGCGATGTGGACCCAGCATTTCCAAATAGCACTGTGGCTGCGGTCTTTGACGGATTTCCGGCGGAGTCGCGGGCGGGGCTTCTGGCGCTGCGGCGGCTGATTTTTGAATGCGCGGCAGAGCGGCCCGAAATCGGGGCAATCACCGAGACGCTCAAATGGGGGCAGCCAGCCTATTCGGCGGAAGTAAGCTGCGCGGGCACGACCCTGCGCTTGGGCGTGCCTAAAACCGGTGGTTATGCGATTTATGTGCATAGTCAAACCACGGTGGTGCCCCAATTCCGCGACATGTTTTCAGATGCGTTTTCCTATGATGGAAATCGCGCGGTTTTGTTCGATGCGCCGCAAGCACCGGATTTGGAAAAATTGCGATTTCTGGTGATGTCGGCGCTTTGCTATCATTTGGATAAGCGTCATTTGAAGACACCCCACCCCGACACGCCCCGCACGGACAAGCGCGGTTAGGATCAGGCCAAAGACCGGAACGGGCGAGGGCGCCTCGATGTCTCGAAGCGCCCGTGCCTGTATGTCCCGCCATATCCGGTTTCGCGTCGATGCGCGCACGATCGGTTGTTCCGATCTGTTGTTGTGACGACAGTGAATCACAACACTGATTCGGCACCAAGAGAAAAATGCACCGACAGCGAAGTTTTTCTGTATTTTGATGAAGTTTTCACGTCCTCCACAAGTTATTGGGGTTATCCCCAATTTATTGCTTTACAGGTTCTTCCCGACACACCACCATATCTAGTAAGGGTGAGGGCAATCTGCCCCGCTCTATAGAGCAGGCACCTAGCGCTTGGGGCGCTGCCACGTCCCGACGCTACACAAAAATGAGGTGGCGCAATGGCACTGTCCGAAGACTTCATGCAGGACGATATTCATCCCATCGACATCGTCGAACATATCGCGGCCCATCACGATTGGGATTTTGACCGCATCGCCGATGATCAAATCGCTATGGCTGTCGAGGGCCAATGGCGGACCTATTCAATTACCTTGGCCTGGTCCGATTATGACGAGACCCTGCGTATGGTGTGTACCTTTGAGATGGAGCCGCCCGAGGACCGTCTTCCGGTGCTTTATGAAATGCTCAACGGGGTGAACGACCAATGTTGGGCGGGCGCTTTTACCTTTTGGGCCGAGCAAAAAATGATGGTCTACCGCTATGGTCTGGTCTTGGCGGGCGGCGGGATCGCCAGCGCCGAGCAGATCGATACAATGATCAAAGCCGCCGTGATGAGCGCCGAACGCTATTATCCCGCCTTCCAATTGGCGGTTTGGGGCAAGCGTAGCCCGAAAGAGGCGCTTCAAATCGCCATTGCAGAGGCCTACGGGCGCGCCTAATACTTTCTCCCTGACGGATTGAACGGCGGGGACAGACGATGGATTTTGACGAAATTGCCACACGCGGGCTGGTGCTTTTGGGCTGCGGTAAGATGGGGTCGGCGATGTTGGCCGGTTGGCTGCGCGGTGGATTGCCGGCCGCTTCGGTGACGGTTCTGGATCCGCACCCGTCGCAATGGGTGCAAGACACCGGCGTTGTGATCAATGGCGATCTGCCCCAAGATCCGGCGATCGTCCTGATCGCGGTAAAACCGCAAATGATGGGCGATGCTTTACCCGCGCTCAAAAATTTGGGCGATGGCAGCACATTGTTCGTGTCGGTCGCCGCCGGCACGCCAATTGCCGCCTTTGAAGAGGCGCTCGGCGCGCAAAGCCCGATCATCCGCGCCATGCCCAACACGCCCGCCGCCATCGCGCGCGGCATCACCGCGATCATCGGCAACCCCCACGCCAGTGCCGCAGATCTGGACATGGCCGAAGGGTTGCTGTCCGCCGTGGGGCAGGTGGTGCGCCTTGAGGATGAAAGCCAGATGGATGCTGTGACTGCAGTGTCCGGCTCTGGCCCCGCCTATGTGTTCCACCTGATTGAAACGCTGGCCGCAGCGGGCGAGGCCGAAGGCCTGCCGCCGGAATTGGCGCTGCATCTCGCACGGGCGACGGTCGCCGGCGCGGGGGAGTTGGCGGATACATCTGATGAAAGCCCGGCGCAGCTGCGGGTCAATGTGACCTCGCCCAATGGCACGACACAGGCGGCGCTAGAGGTGTTGATGGATGCGGCGGATGGGTTTGCGCCCCTGTTGAAGCGCGCGGTTCAGGCTGCGGCAGATCGCTCTCGGGAGCTGTCCAATGGATGAGGCAACCTTTGATGATTTTCTTAAACTCGATATCCGTGTGGGCCGTGTGATCCGTGCCGAAACTTTTCCAGAGGCGCGCAAACCGGCGATCAAGATATGGGTGGATTTTGGCGAAGAGATCGGGGAGCGCAAAACATCCGCGCAAGTCACCGCGCATTACGTGCCCGAGACTTTGATCGGCAAAACCGTGATGGGCGTGGTGAATTTTCCGCCGCGCCAGATTGGAAAATTCATGTCCGAAGTTTTGGTGTTGGGCGTTCCGGATGCGGCTGGGGATGTGGTGTTGATCACCCCTGACAAGGACGTGCCTTTGGGCGGAAGGTTGTTCTGATGACTGCAACAAAAATACTGATCACGCGGGCACTGCCGGAAATGGTGATAAGGGCCGCTGAAGCAGCGTTTGACGTCACCGTGCGGGCGGAAACGACGCCGCTTTCCCACGCCGAAATGCTACAGGCTCTGGCGCAGTATGACGGTATCCTTGCCACGCTCGGAGACGGGTTCTCTGCGGATGTTTTTGCCAAAGCTGCGGAGGGAAAGATCCGCTGTAAGATCATCGCCAACTTCGGTGTCGGGTATAACCACATCGACGTTGAGGCCGCAAAATCCCACGGCATCACCGTGTCCAATACCCCCGGCGCGGTGACAGAGGCCACGGCGGATACCGCCATGACGCTCATTTTAATGAGTGCGCGTCGCGCCGGTGCGGGCGAGAGGATGCTGCGCGCCGGGCAATGGGACGGCTGGCATCCGGTGCAAATGCTTGGCTTGCATGTCTCGGGAAAAACCGTCGGCATCGTCGGCATGGGACGCATTGGACAAGCCATCGCGCGGCGCTGCCATTTCGGGTTTGGCATGCAGGTGCGCTATTTTAACCGTTCGGCCAAAACTGTGGATTTCCCCGCCCGGCAGGTGCAAAGCCTCGAGGCTTTGGCCGCGCAGGTGGATATTTTGGTGGTTGCCACCCCGGGTGGCCAAGAAACGCGTCATTTGATCAACTCAGAAATATTGGCGGCGATGCCGCCGCACGCGCATTTGATTAATATCGCGCGCGGCGAAGTGGTGGAGGAGGCGGCATTGATCACTGCTTTGGAAAACGGTGTGATCGGCGGCGCAGGTTTGGATGTTTACGAATTCGAACCCGAGGTGCCCGAAGCTTTGCGGCGGCTGGAGAACGCCACGCTTCTGCCGCATATGGGCACGGCGACCTTGGAAGTGCGCGAAGCAATGGGCCGGATGGCTTTGGACAATCTGACAGAGTTTTTCGGTGGAAAAACCGCGCCGAATAGCGTGAATAGTTAAATCAAAAATCGCGCCGCTACCCGCAGGCACCGCCTGCGATCCGGTCATCTGTGGCCTCGCGCCAATGACGCCGACACAGCGAGACATAGCGTTCATTGCCGCCGACCTCGACCTGTGCCCCGGACGTGACCGCGCGGCCATCTGCGTCGAGGCGTACCACCATCGTGGCCTTCTTTCCGCAATGGCAAATCGTGCGCACTTCGCGCATTTCATCCGCCAGCGCCAGCAACGCCGCCGAGCCGGGAAACAGCGCCCCCATGAAGTCCACGCGCAACCCGTAGCACATCACCGGCACGTCCAGATCATCCACCACCTGCGCCAATTGCCAGACCTGTGCCGGGCTCAAAAACTGCGCTTCGTCGATAAAGACGCAATGCACCTTACCGGCCGCCAGCCGCGATTTGATCTTGGCAAAAAGGTCGTCTTCTTCGGCGAACGTATCCGCCTCTTGTCCGATCCCGATGCGCGACGCAATGCGGCCTTCTCCTGCGCGTTTGTCGAGTTGCGCAGTGATCAAATAGGGGGTCATGCCGCGTTCGACATAGTTGTGCGCCGCCTGCAAAAGCACCGTAGATTTGCCCGCGTTCATCGTGGAGTAATTGAAGTATAGTTTGGCCATACCGCCGTTTTCGCCTGCCCGCGCGACAGTTGCAAGAGAGCGATGATGACAAAAATATGTGCCACATTCCGGTTGGTGACACAGCGTCGCCATACATTATAATGACAAATGCCCTGTTAGGGCTTAAAAGGGAAACAGGACGATAAACGGCCTGTTTTCAAAGGCTTCAAAGGGCAAGATATGAACGGTACTGGCAGCTATCTGAAAAAACACACAGAAGCTTTGGTTAAGGATGTCGGCATTGAAGTGGCCTGCAGTCTGACCGGCAAATCCAAGGCGACCCTTGGGCGGTATTATTCCGACAGCCCCGAACACGCGGATCGCTTCATGCCGGTTGATAGTGTTGCTGCCCTCGAGGCAAAATCCGCCTATCCGCATGTCACCGGCGCCCTGGCCGAGCTTGGCGGCGGGCGGCTGTCCTATGACGAAAGTCGCCGTAACAGCGATGACAAAGGCGGTGTTAATTCCGATGTGATCGCGCTAAGCCATCGGTTTGCGATGTTGATGGGCGAATATCAGCAATCCATTCAGGACGGGATAATCACCGTCAATGAAGCCAAACGCTTGCTTAAAGAAACCGTGGCGCTGCAAACGGTTTTGATCGAAATGAAGTTGCATCTGGAAGACGAAACCAGCTGAACAACTGCCCCATAGGGACCGGCCCCCGTAGGGCGCATTCGTGATCAAAGAAAACCCGCGCCGGCCATGCCCCGCGCGGGTTTTCTTGTTCTTTGCGGTGTTGTCCGGCTCTATGCGTCTTGCAGGCTGGTCACGTTCAAGGCGCCTTCGGTGCGCGCGCGGATGGCCTGCACTGCGGCCTGCGCCCCGGCGGCGGTGGTGAAATAGGCGATCTTGTCATAAAGCGCGACCGAGCGAATTTCGCGGCTGTCTTCCACGGATTGCGCACCCTCGGTGGTATTGAGGACGAGCGAGATTTCCTCATTCTTCAACATATCCACAATGTTCGGGCGGCCCTCGTAGACCTTGTTGACGATGGTGCAATCGACGCCGTTTTCCTTGATCCAGGCGGCCGTGCCGCGGGTGGCGACGATGGTGAACCCCATCTCGGCCAAATCGCGTGCGGCCTCCATCATCGCCCCGGTTTTATCCGCATCCTTGATCGACATGAAGACTTTGCCGCCTGCGGGCAATTCGGTGCCTGCGCCCATTTGTGCCTTGAGGAAGGCGCGGGCAAAGGTCTTGTCCGACCCCATAACCTCGCCGGTCGACCGCATTTCCGGCCCCAAAATCGTATCGACCCCGGGGAACCGCGCAAAGGGCAAGACCGCTTCTTTGACGGCGAATGTTTTGATCTGTGGATCGACCAAATCAAATGCGCCGAGCTTCTCGCCGGCCATGATCCGCGCTGCAATGGCGGCAATCGGCGAGGCCACCGCTTTGGCCACAAACGGCACGGTGCGCGAGGCGCGCGGATTGACCTCAATGAGGTAAATATCATCGCCCTTGATCGCGAATTGGATGTTCATCAAACCCACCACATTGAGCGCCAACGCAAGCGCATGCGTTTGCTCTTTGAGGCGGTCAATCATGTTTTGGGTCAACGAGTAAGGCGGCAAAGAACAGGCGCTGTCGCCCGAATGCACGCCGGCCTCTTCGATATGTTGCATGATGCCTGCAACATGCACATCCGTGCCATCACATAGGGCATCAACATCGATTTCGATCGCGCCCGCGAGGTAGCTGTCGAGCAAAACGGGGCTGTCACCGGACACCACCACGGCTTCGGAGATATAGCGCTCCAACTGCGGCGTGTCGCGGACGATTTCCATCGCGCGCCCACCCAAAACATAAGAGGGGCGAATAACCAGCGGGTAACCGATGTCATCGGCAATCGCCATGGCTTCGGCGTCCGAATGGGCGATGCCATTGTTCGGTTGCTTGAGGCCCAGTTTATTCACAAGCTCTTGGAAACGCTCGCGGTCTTCGGCCAAATCAATCGCGTCCGGCGAGGTGCCGAGGATCGGGATGCCTTCGTCCTGCAATGCATTCGCCAGCTTCAGCGGCGTTTGACCGCCGAACTGCACAATCACGCCATGCAAGGCGCCGTTCTCTTGCTCGACCCGCAGGATCTCCATCACATGTTCAAAGGTCAGCGGCTCAAAATAGAGCCGGTCCGAGGTGTCGTAATCGGTCGAAACCGTCTCGGGGTTACAGTTGATCATAATCGTCTCATAGCCCTGCGCCGTCAGCGCATAACACGCGTGGCAGCAGCAGTAATCAAACTCGATCCCTTGCCCGATGCGGTTCGGACCGCCGCCCAGAATGACGACCTTCTTGCGGTCGGTCGGACGGCTTTCGCACTCCACATCGCCCATGACAGGCGTCTCATAGGTGGAATACATATAGGGCGTTTGCGCCTCAAACTCGGCCGCGCAGGTATCAATACGTTTGAACACGGCGTTGACGCCAAGGTTGCGGCGCGCCCGGCGAATGTTGTCCTCGTCGCGGCCTGTCAGAGTCCCCAAACGTGCGTCGGTGAACCCCATCATTTTGAGATGGCGCAGGCCCTGTTCGGTGACAGGCAGGCCGTTTTTGCGGATCTCGTCTTCGCTGTCGACGATTTCGCGGATACGGGCCAAAAACCACGGGTCAAACATTGTGACGCCGTGGATCTCATCATCGCTAAGCCCGTGGCGCATGGCTTGGGCGATGGTGCGCATCCGGTCGGGGGTTTGCTTGCTGATCGCGCGGATCACGGCGGATTTATCCGGTGCGCCCTCGATCACCACCTCGTCAAATCCGGTCAGGCCGGATTCCATCGATGCCAATGCTTTTTGCATGCTCTCGTGGATCGTGCGGCCAATCGCCATGGTCTCGCCGACAGATTTCATCGCCGTGGTCAGGTAAGGTTCGGAGCCGGGGAACTTTTCAAAGGCAAATTTCGGGATCTTGGTCACGACATAGTCAATCGTCGGCTCGAACGATGCCGGTGTGACTTTGGTGATGTCATTGTCCAATTCGTCCAGCGTATAGCCCACGGCCAATTTTGCCGCGATCTTGGCAATCGGGAAACCGGTGGCTTTGGAGGCCAAAGCGGACGAGCGTGACACTCGCGGGTTCATCTCGATCACAACCATGCGGCCATCGGCGGGGTTCACCGCCCATTGCACGTTCGATCCGCCGGTTTCGACGCCAATCTCGCGCAGAACCGCAATCGATTGGTTGCGCATGATCTGGTATTCTTTGTCGGTCAGCGTCAGGGCAGGGGCCACGGTGATACTGTCGCCGGTGTGCACGCCCATAGGGTCGATGTTCTCAATCGCACAAACGATGATGGCATTGTCCGCCTTGTCGCGGACAACTTCCATCTCGAACTCTTTCCACCCCAAAAGGCTCTCATCGACGAGGATCTGGTTCACCGGTGATGCATCCATGCCGGTGCGGCAGAAATGTTCGTAATCCTCGCGGTTATAGGCGACGCCGCCGCCGGTGCCGCCCATGGTAAAGGCCGGGCGGATAATCGCGGGCAGGCCGATCTCGTCCAAGGCCTCCAATGCGATGCGCACGCCCTCTTTCAAATCCGCGTGGCCATTGGGCAATTTCGGTGCGGTGACGATGGTCGCCTTGGGGTTTTCGATCCCCAAACGGTCCATGGCTTCGCGGAACAATTTACGGTCCTCGGCCATTTCAATCGCGTCGCGCGTCGCGCCAATCATTTCGACGCCGAATTTTTCCAAAACACCCATTTCTTCAAGCGCCAATGACGTGTTGAGGCCCGTTTGCCCCCCCATGGTCGGCAGCAACGCATCGGGGCGCTCTTTTTCGATGATCTTGGCGACAATCTCAGGGGTGATCGGCTCGATATAGGTCGCATCGGCCATACCCGGGTCGGTCATGATCGTCGCGGGGTTGGAGTTTACCAAAATGACGCGGTAGCCTTCCTCTCGCAGTGCCTTACACGCCTGCGCGCCGGAATAGTCAAACTCGCAAGCCTGCCCGATCACAATCGGTCCCGCCCCAATGATCATGATCGAGGAGATATCGGTTCTTTTGGGCATGGCAGACCTCGTAAGTGTGCGAATGTTTCGGTGCAGCAAAATTCACGCCGCAGAGTCGCCCCTGCCCGCAAATTGTCGTGGGTTATAGACATGGGGCGCTTGGACGCAAGCCCCATCCACATGCAATCCGGGTTCGATTTTCGCCACGCCTTTCTGCTTTCTCCAAATATCCCCGCCGGAGGCAAAAAACTCTGTTGCGCTGGATCTGCGTTCGGGAGCCTCCGGCGGGGATATTTACTGAAAATAGAAAGCGCGCGGATTTATGATTTAGTACCCATGATGCGCTTTGCTTGGTTTGCGGTACAGGCGGGGACGCCGATGGCCGTGAAAGTAGAAAGCGCCCTGTTGCGGTTCAGTTGTGGATCGCAGCGGGGCGCGGTTTTTGCGCGCAATGGCCTTCCTTCGCGGGGTTTGGGTTGACTTTTGGCCCTCGCACATGTGTATCGGCGCAAACGGGCGCGCACGGGGTAAGTGGCGGTGCCCATCAGCCAGATCCGAAGGAACGCCAAAATGCACGCATATCGCAGCCATACCTGCGCCGAGCTCAACAAATCCAACGTCGGCGAGACCGTGCGTTTGTCCGGTTGGGTGCACCGTGTCCGTGATCATGGCGGTTTGCTGTTTATCGATCTGCGCGACCATTACGGCATCACGCAGGTCATGGCCGATCCTGACAGCCCCGTCTTCTCGCAAATCGAGAAGGTGCGCTCGGAATGGTGCATCCGCATTGACGGCAATGTCATGGCGCGCGACGAGAGCCTTGTGAACTCCAAGATCCCGACGGGCGAAATTGAAGTGTTCATCCGCGATATCGAGGTGTTGGGGCCCTCGAATGAATTGCCGCTTATGGTCTTTGGTGATCAGGAATATCCCGAAGAGACACGCCTTAAATACCGCTATCTCGACCTGCGCCGCGAGAAGTTGCAAAACAATATGAAGATGCGCTCGGATGTTGTGGCCTCGATGCGCCGCCGCATGTGGGACAAGGGCTTTCGCGAATTTCAAACGCCGATCATCACCGCATCGTCGCCCGAAGGCGCGCGCGATTTTCTCGTGCCATCGCGTTTGCATCCGGGCAAATTCTACGCCCTGCCGCAGGCCCCGCAGCAGTTCAAACAGCTGATTATGGTGTCGGGTTATGACAAATATTTCCAAATCGCGCCCTGTTTCCGCGATGAAGACCCGCGCGCCGACCGCTCGCCCACGGATTTCTACCAGCTCGACCTTGAGATGTCCTTTGTCACGCAGCAGGACGTGTTCGACACGATCCAACCGGTGATCACAGGCGTCTTTGAGGAATTTGGCGGCGGGCGCAAAGTCGATCAGACGTGGGAGCAGATTTCTTACAAAGACGCGGCACTTTGGTATGGGTCGGACAAACCTGATCTGCGCAACCCGATCAAGATGCAGGTCGTGAGCGAGCATTTCCGCGACAGTGGTTTCGCCATCTTTGCCAAACTCTTGGAGCAAGACGGCACCGAAGTGCGTGCCATTCCCGCCCCCAAGGGCGGCAGCCGCAAATTCTGTGACCGGATGAATGCCTTTGCGCAGAAAGAAGGTCTGCCCGGCATGGGCTATATTTTCTGGCGCGAGAAAACCGCCGATGCGGTGGCGCAGGAGTTGGGCATCACCGTCAAAGAGGCGCAGGCCAAATTGAAATCCGGCGAAGTGGCGGGCGGTATGGAAGCGGCCGGTCCTTTGGCCAAAAACATCGGGCCAGAGCGCACCGAGGCCATTCGCCAGCAATTGGGCCTTGGCATGGGCGATGCGGCGTTCTTCTTGGGCGGCAAGCCCAAGGCGTTCGAGGGCGTCGCCGGACGCGCGCGCAATGTGATTGGCGAGGAATTGGGCCTGACCGATAAGGACCGCTTTGCCTTTGCATGGATCGTGGATTTCCCGATTTACGAGCAGGACGAAGAGACCGGAAAAATCGACTTCGAACATAATCCGTTTTCGATGCCGCAAGGCGGTATGGACGCGCTGGAGGGTAATCCTCTTGAGGTGCTCGGATATCAATATGACCTTGCCTGCAACGGGTATGAATTGGTGTCCGGCGCGATCCGGAACCACCGGCCCGAGATCATGTTCAAGGCGTTCGAGATCGCCGGATATGGCAAGGATGAGGTCGAGAAACGCTTTGGTGGTATGGTCAACGCCTTCCAATATGGCGCCCCGCCCCACGGCGGTTGCGCCGCAGGGATCGACCGGATCGTGATGCTTTTGGCGGATGAAGCCAACATCCGCGAGGTCATCATGTTCCCGATGAACCAACGTGCCGAAGACCTGATGATGAACGCACCGTCGGAGGCGCAAAGTGATCAGTTGATGGAACTGAGCCTGCGCGTGATCGAGCAGGACTAAAACCCGTTTCTAGCCCAAAGAGGACCGCCGCGCAGATCACATGCGCGGCGGTTTTGCGTTTACCGACTGTTGGTCGGGCGCCCCATCGCGCGAGGGCACTTAATCCTCCAGATGATCGGCCTTTTTCTTCTCGATAAGCTCCAGCTCCTTTTGCTTGCGCTCTGTGAAGCGCGCGCCGAAGGCGTCATTTTGTTCTTCTCCCACGACCTTGCGTGCGCGGGCGAAAACCTCATCTTCTTCCTCGTCTATATGATGCTCATAGTCGTGTTTGAGCGTCTTGAAACGTGTCAGCCACCCGGAGGACGTCATATCCATCTCATCTAATTCTTCCATGATTTCGTCGATTTGCGCATGCTCATGCACCGAATGCCGGGCGGCATCTTGCCCCCATGTCTCGTTCATCAATGTGGCGTAAAACTCTTCTTCTTCCGCCGCTGAATGGGATTTCACCTCGCGATAAAATGCTTGCCACGCTTCTTTGCGCGCGGTGCTGGCGCCTTCTGTGTCGGCAATTTTTTCGAGCAACTCCCGATGGCGATTGTGGTCATCGCGGATGGCGTCATAGATCGAAACCATGGGATATCCTTTCCTTTTTCCGCCCTGAAGGCGCAGTGAAGTTATGGCGTCACAACGCAGACAGGTGAGGAGCGGTTCCATAGTTTGGGCGATGTCTTGCCCATCTGCGGCCCGGATCCGGCGAAAAGGCTGGAACCTTGAGGTGGCATTGCCTAGCTTGACCAATAGGTTGCGCGGCATTGCCCCCCGTGCGCAGTGTGAGGCGTTGCTTCCCGTGTCTGATAGGTCGTTCGAAACCCCAAATGTCTTTGACCCGGTCTTGGCTGAGATCCGTTTTGGCTGTGGGCGCGCGCCGCAGATCGAAGCGCCGCAATCTGTGGAGCAGATGATGACGCGATTGCGCGGCTCGGACGAGGCGGCCCGCGCCTATCCCATTGGCCGATTTGACAGTTTGATTGCGCGCAACACCGTTTTTCGGCAAATGCGCAGCCAAGAGCGTGGCCTCTCGCGCGACTTGGCCGATTTGGATGCCGAGGATCCTGCACGCGGCGCGATGACGCGTGATCTAGAGGCGCTGCACCTGCGTATTACCGAGCATATCCGCAAAGGGCGGCGCAGAGAAATGCGCGACTTTGGCCATGAAATTCAACGCCGCATAACCACCCGCGACGGGCTGCGGGAACGGCTTACGGCGTTTTGGGCGGATCATTTCACGGCCCATTCAAAAAACCAGCAACTGCGTCCCGCCGATGCCGCCTATGTCGAGGAGGCGATCCGTCCGCATGTGGCGGGGCGGTTTGCCGATATGTTGCGTGCGGCGGCGACCCATCCGGTGATGCTGTTGTATCTCGATCAAGCCGGATCAATCGGGCCCAACAGCCGCAGCGCCAAAACCGGGTCCAAGCGCGGCGGGATGAACGAAAACCTTGCGCGTGAAATGCTGGAACTACACACGCTGGGCGTAGACGGCCCCTATCAACAAAGCGATGTGCGGCAGTTGGCCGAATTGCTCACCGGCCTGTCCTACGCACCGGCCAAAGGGTTCGTTTTTCGCAAGGGTCATGCTGAACCGGGGTATGAGACGGTTATGGGCAAGCGATATGGCGGCGGCAAACCCGTGATCGAAGACATTTATGCCGCCTTTGACGATCTTTCCGCCCATCCGGCCACGGCCCGCCATATTGCGGAAAAACTGGCGCGGCATTTCGTGTCGGACCTGCCTGATGCGGGGCTTGTGGCGGCGTTGGAGACGGCCTTTGTTGACAGCGGCGGCAATCTGGCCACGGTGACCGAAGCGCTGCTGCGTCATCCGGCGGCATGGGGGCCGGATCATGGAAAGGTCAAGCAACCCTTTGATTTTGTGACCTCGGCCTTGCGCGCCCTCGGGGCAGGCCCGCGCCATATACCGGTCAAGCACCGGCAACGCATGCGGCGGTATCTTCACACGCCCTTGGCGCAGATGGGGCAGAATTGGCACCGTCCGCCGGGACCGGATGGATGGCCCGAAGAGGATGCCGCATGGATCATGCCGCAACGTTTGGTGGCGCGGATGCAATGGGCGATGACGGTGCCCTTTGCCTTGATGAAACTGCTCCCCGATCCCGAGGACTTTATGCATATGGCGTTGGGCAACCGGGTCACGCCGGACTTGGCCTTTGCCGCGCGGGGGGCCGAAACCCGCGCTATCGGGGTCGGGCTTGTCCTGCTCTCGCCTGCCTTTCAAAGGATGTAAATCATGACTGCGGATTTTATGACGAAAACAGGCAAGTCGATGTCGCGCCGTGATCTGCTGCGGTTTGGCGCGGCCGGTCTCATCGGCTGTTCCTTGGCGGCCAGCCCTTTGGTCACGCCGGTGACATTTGCTTCGGCGCCTTGGGAAAACCGGTTGGTGGTGATCATCTTGCGCGGTGCAATGGACGGCGTGGATGTGCTGCGGCCTGTGGGCGATCGGCATTTTGCGGCCCTGCGCGGCGCAGCGGGCCAAGACGATGCGCGGCTTGGCAACGGCTTTTTTGCGATGCATCCGGCATTGGCACCGCTGGCGCCGTTGTGGAGCGCAGGAGAATTGGGATTTGCCCATGCCGTTTCGACCCCCTACCGCGATAAGCGCAGCCATTTCGATGGGCAGGATGTTCTGGAAGCGGGCACTGATATGGACGCCTTCGGTCGTGTGCGCGATGGCTGGCTTAACCGGCTTTTGCAATCCGTGCCGGGCACCGAAGCACAGACCGGATTTGCCATCGGTCGTGGGGATTTGCGTGTTCTTGCCGGGGCGGCGCCGGTTGCCAACTGGGCGCCGGATACGGCCCTGACCATGGATCCACAGAGCTTTGATCTGGCCGAGCGGATTATGCATGACGATCCGCTGTTTCGCGACGCGCTTTATGAGGCGGCGGAGTTGTCCGGCAATGATTTAACGATGTTGATGGAAGGCGGCCCCGCAGCGGATGAGGGCGCCGGATTTGGCGGAACGGATGCGGGTGCGATGTTATCGCAGATGCAAGAGCAGATGCGCGGCGCGCGCGCGGGCACGGGACATGTGGAACTGGCCGCTTTTGCGGCCTCGCGTTTGACCGGCGCCAGCCGGATCGCGGCGTTTTCATTGGGCGGTTGGGACACCCATGCGCATCAAGCCCGCCGGATCGCGGCACCGATGACGCGATTGGCCGATTGTATCGCCACGTTGAAGGACGGGTTGGGGCCGGTGTGGGGCAAAACCTGCGTTCTGGCGATGACGGAATTTGGCCGCACCGTGCGTCTCAACGGATCGGGTGGCACCGATCATGGCACCGGCGGTGCGATGGTTCTGGCGGGCGGTGCGCTGCGCGGCGGACAGGTTTGGGCCGATTGGCCGGGGCTGGAGGATAGCGATCTTTATGCGCGGCGCGATTTGATGCCGACACGCGATGTGCGTGCGATTGCGGCCTGGGCGATGCGGGGGCTGTTCGGGGTGGACCGCAGCCTGTTGGAAACCGCTGTTTTTCCGGGGCTTGATATGGGGCGCGACCTCCGGTTGTTGCGGTGAGTGTCGTCGCCGGTGCGGTGGTGTGCGTGCCGCCCATCCCACTGGCGCGATACGGCTGAACGCGCGGGGCCTGTTTCCTGATCCGCTGCGGGATCTAAGGAATAGAGAGGTGCGATGCGATCCGGGACAACATTCTGGCACTTGTCGCTGTGAAACGCCACGCGGGGTTTCCCATTTTTTTCAGGCCATCGTTTTGGACTTTCGCCCTCATCGGCACCCGCCTATCGTACCCCAAAGCGATAGGAGCCCGGCATGAGTGAGCAGCAATCCATTGGCGAGGAAGTGAAAAACTGGCGCGCGCCCACCCGCCCCGAATCGGCAGTGATGCAGGGGCGGTATTGCCGGGTCGAGCCATTGGACGCCGATGCTCACGCGGCGTTGTTGTTTCAGGCGGTTGAGGGACAGGATGCGTTGTTCCGGTATATGTATGACGGGCCTTTCGCATCTGCGGCACAATATCACCGCTGGGTGCGCGAAAGCACCGCCAAAAGCGACATGCAGTTTTTTGCGATCAAGGATGTTGAGACCGGGCGTTTTGGCGGGGTGGCATCATACCTGCGCATTGCGCCAGAGGCAGGATCGATCGAGGTCGGCAATATTTGCTTTGGCCTTAGGTTGCAAAACACCCGTGCGGCCACCGAAACCATGTATTTGATGATGAAATGGGCATTCGAGGCGGGTTATCGGCGCTATGAGTGGAAATGCAATGCGCTCAACATCGCGTCGCGACGTGCGGCGCAGCGGCTCGGCTTCACCTATGAAGGGGTGTTCCGTCAGGCGTCTGTGGCCAAGGGGCGCAACCGCGATACCGCATGGTTTGCAGTGATTGATAAAGAGTGGCCCGCCCTATCCGAGGCTTTTGATTTTTGGCTCGCGCCGTCGAATTTCGATGCGCAAGGGCGGCAAAAAGAACGCCTGAGTGATTTGACGCGGCTGGTGCGGGCCGGGTCCGATCCGGCGCTATAGGCGGTTGCTGCCCGGCAAATAATGGACGCCAAAATCCGGTATGTACCGCGCAAAAAAACCGGCGTGGTATGCCGGTTTTTCCGTCGGTGTGTTGATGCTGCTGACGGTCAGATCGCGATTTTTTCGCTCAAACGGTCTTGCACCAAACCAGCCAGTTGGGCGACCACCGTATTGGAGGCAAGGCCTTCGGATCTGACATCGGATAAGGCATCTGCCACCATCGCCAAAGCCATATCATCGGCGCTGCGCGCCACGCCGGCGACAAATTGCGCGACATAATCCAACATGCGCTCATCAGTGCCTTCGCCCAAAAGATCCGCCACATGAGCCATATCGTCGCGGTAGGCGATGGGGTCGGGTTGGATCACTTCGTCGTTGACCATCCGCGGGCCGCTGGGGCGGCGATCGGCAGGAAGATGAGACAGGATCATTTCTTGGAAACTGGCAACGCTATGGACCGGTTTGGCAAGGAAACCGTCGGCGCCCGCCGCCATGGCCATACGTTCGGTATTGTCATCGCCGCTCATCCCGAGGATCACCCCGACGCGCGGTGTCGTGCGGGCCAGTTCGTCGATCAATTCGGCGCCGGATCCGTCTGGCAAACCCAGATCAATCATCACGACAGAGGGCCGGTAAACTTGCAAATGCCGCCGCGCCGAGCGCAGGCAATCGGCACGGCGAATACGTGCCCCCGACCGCAGACACAAAAGACGCAGCGCTTCACATGCAAAACGGCTGTCTTCGACCACCAAAACCGTCAAGCCCAACAAAGGGCGGGTGGAAGTGGGAGAGCTATAGGGGAGGAAGGCGTCTTGATCGTCCATGGGGTTGGTTCCTTGAGGGGCAAATATGAGGGTTTGGGCTTCAGGATTGGAAGACGCTAACGCAACTATGGTGAATGCGCCGTTAATGAGGCGGCGCTGCGGGCAATTAATTTACCATGATCTGCAGAATGTCTGCGCGCCGCCGATGGGGCGCGACGGGGAACGGGCCTAGGCGGCAGGTGTTTTTTGGTGCCCGTCGCGGGCCCGAACCTTGCTATGATGTGGGGCGCAGATCCGCCAATGGTCCCCTTGCACAGCAGCGATGCGCAGCCCATAACAGCACCCAACATATCGTGATACAAAGATGCGAAAGCCAAGGAGAGAGAAATGATTGGCCGATTGAACCATGTTGCCATTGCCGTGCCCGATCTGGAGGCCGCAGCCGACCAATACCGCAATGCCTTGGGGGCAAATGTCGGTGCGCCGCAAGACGAACCGGATCACGGCGTCACCGTGGTCTTTATCGAACTGCCAAACACCAAGATCGAGCTGCTTTACCCCTTGGGCGACAACAGCCCGATTGCCGCCTTCTTGGAAAAGAACCCCTCGGGCGGCATGCACCACGTATGTTACGAAGTCGATGACATCATTGCCGCTCGCGATCATTTGAAATCCACTGGCGCGCGGGTTCTTGGCAACGGCGAGCCGAAAATCGGGGCCCACGGTAAACCGGTTCTGTTCCTGCATCCCAAAGACTTCAACGGCTGCCTGGTGGAACTGGAGCAAGTCTGATGGGGATCACCTCAGCCATCGTTCTGTTTGCGGTTTTATGGTTCATGACCTTTCTGGTCGTGATTCCCTTCCGCATCCAGACCCAAGGCGATTTGGGAGAAATCGTGCCGGGAACGCAGGCCGGCGCGCCAGAGCATCATCATCTCAAAAAGAAAGCTTGGATCACCACGGCGATTGCTTCGGTGCTTTGGGTGATCTGCGCCTTTGTGATCTTTTCAGGGATATTGACGGTGCGAGATTTTGATTTCTTTGATCGTCTCGGCCCGCGCCCCACGTTGGAGCAGTCCGTTCCGGCAGAGCAATAGGCCGCAGGCTGCGCAACATAAAAACGGCGAAGGAGTTCCTTCGCCGTTTTGCATATGTCGTGAGGCCGCGTGCGATTAATTGCGGCGGCGCCTCATCAAGGCAAATGAGCCCATCCCGCCCAGAAGCAAGGGCAATCCCGCCGGCACTGGCACCGCAGGAATTTCGGTCAGGATAAACCGCTCCCATCCACCATAGGCGAAATAGGCAGTCCCCGCGCGCCATCCCGCCCCGATTTCGGTGGCGGCTGCGTCGGCGTCAATATTGGCACCGGAATTGGTATGCCAGCTCAACCGCTGCGCCCCGTTGCTGAACAACACATCGGCGTCGATCTGGAAAATCGAACTGCCCAGACCGGCAAAACCCATCGACAGCCCGTTGGCATACCATTGGGCTCCATTGGCCTCGACCGTGACGTTGTGGGCGGTGTGCAGGGTGGTCAGTGTGGCCGTGTCAATCGTCGCCAGCAACGAAAAACTGGTTGATCCGACTTGCCGTGCGGCAAACATCACCTGATCATTGGCATCGGAATAAATATCGGCGAGGGCGATGCCGCTGTCGGAATAAAGACCGGAGTAAATGGTTTGCCAGCTGCCGAATACAGTGGCCTCATTGACATTGGTTTGAACACCGACAGGGTCATAGGTCAAAGCCCATGCGGCGGGGACACACGTCGATAGGCCAAGTGAGAGCACCAGCGTGGCGGTGAATTTACGTATCATGACAAGCTCCTTTCGACAGGGGCTTTACGGTGGCAGAAAGCTCCGGCAGAAGGAGCGTGATCTGGTCAAGATACCGATGGAATGCGGCGTGATCTGGGCAGGATTAAGGTATTGTTAACCGTCGAAGTCGAGACCCGCGCCATGCCCGCAGCGGCACTGTGTCTCTGCGCGGTCCCGTTATGCGCCGGCGCTGGTGGGCGCATAGCGGGCGCTTTGTAGGGCGCTACCCGTCATTGCTACGCCGGTGCAGAGCATGGAAAATATGGGTGAAGGTGGCCGCCCCGATGATCGGCACCAAAAGATTGACCAAAGGCACCGTGAGCGGGATCGCCATCAAAACTCCCGCGCCCCAAATCGTCATCCCGTGTTTCTTGCGCAGGGCATTTGCCCCCTCTGGCCCGATCCGGCGCATCGCGGCCAATTGGAAATATTCACGCCCCAAAAGATATCCGTTCAGCCCCCAAAAGATCAAAATGGCCCCGAAAGGCAGGATCAGATAGAGTAAAAGCGCCAGAATATTCGCCACGATCAAAACGCCCAGATAGTTGATCGTATCGCGCAGCGCATCGAAAAACGGCGTATGCGGGGCAGGCGGCAAATCGGGGTAATGGCGGGCCTCGACGGCATCGGCGACCTCATCCAGGAACATCGACGTGATGGCCGAGGCCACCGGAACCATCAAGAAGACCGATAGAACCAACATCATGACAATGCTGCCAATGCCGAGAAAATCACCAACCCAAGTGACCTCGCCCACCAAAGGCAGGGTCAGGCTATCGCCGGTGGCCCAGGTGACCAAGGCAAACACACCGGCACAGGCCGCCACCAACAGCGCGATGGTCAACCCGATGCCAAGCATCAAAACCTTGCGAAATCGCGGATCGTCGATTTGCCCGAGGGCGCGGAAAAATGCGGTGAGGATCATGTATCCATCCATGTGGTGATCGTGTCCAGATCCGGGCGGGGCCGGTCGGGCGGCACCGCGCCTTCGGTGCCGATATGGATGATCCCGGCCACACGTTCATGCGCCGCAAGGCCAAAGCCGTCTTCGATGAAACTCCGGTCATGGCTGGGCCAACCCGAAAGCCAATTGGCCCCCCATCCGGCGGCCAAAGCGGCGTTGAGCAGGGCAAGGCACACCGCTCCGGCGCTATAGGTTTGTTCAATGGCGGGAATTTTTTCCGACGGTGTTTGCACTTCGACGACGACGACCGCGAGTTTGCCGCTGGCAAATTGTGCGACGCCTTTGGTGATTTGTTCGGAGGCGAGGCCAAGCGCTTCGCCGCGCGCCTGCGCCAAGCCGGCAAGGCGGGGCATCGCCGGTTGCTCCAACACGATAAACCGCCAGGGCTCCAATTTGCCATGATCAGGGGTGCGGGCGGCGGCAGTCAAAAGCGGGGTCAACTCGTCGCGGTTCGGCACTGGCAAACCAAGCGTCTTTTGCGGGCGCGAGCGCCGAGTGAGTAGAAATTCAAGAGCGGCAGGGTTCGGGAGGGGCATGAGGATCCTTTATGGGCCTGAAGGTGGCCCCATGGGATTTGAAATGTTGGCGTCAGCTACGAAATCATCTGCCTCTATGTCGGACCTTGCGCGGCGATCGTCAAGGTCTTGGTGAGGCGACGATCGAAGGGTGCGGCGTGTTGCACCGCGCGGGCCGCGCGGCGGCTGGTCCCGGCGTTGCAAACCCGATAAGGTTTCGCGCAGGCTGCAATAATACCAATTTGAGAGCACCGCCAATGTCCAAAACGCCCCTGCTTGCGGATCTGGCCACCACCGGCGCGCAGATCGCGGTGCGTGTGACCCCCAAGGCCGCGCGCAACCGGATCACGGTCGAGGAGGGCGCAATCCGTATTTATGTCACCACCGTGCCCGAAGGCGGCAAAGCCAACGCTGCCGTGCAAAAGCTTTTGGCCAAATCCTTAGGGGTGGCCAAATCGCGGCTCCGGCTCAAACGCGGTGAGACCAGCCGCGACAAGGTTTTCGAGATCACCTGACCCGAAGTGTTATTTGCGCGTGGTTTCGTTGAGCAAATAGGCGCCTTCAGGCAAATCGAGCGCCGCACCAAGATCGCGCAGTTGTGCGATCGATAGGGTGATCATCACCACGGTATCGGTGCGCGGATCATATTGCTCGACGGTGATACATTCGGAAAACGCATTGACCGTGACATCTTCTTTGAGTGGGGCGGGGCCGTCGTCAACCAGGGTGATCACCGTGGCGTCGAACTCATGCTCGATGGTAAACATATGGCCATGATGACGCGGCCGGTAGAGCTTGGCAAGGGAGCGTTGCGGCGGGGCAGGTGACGGGCGGCCATGGTCGCGCCGCCGCCGCATGGATTTGATCACCACCGGTTTGGGCAGGCGCGCGGCCACCCACGCGCAAAGAAGTGAGCGCGAAAGCCTTTCCTATGACTGGAACGCGGCGCACAACCTGCTACAACAAGCAGACATTTCGTGAATGAGGATATTCATGCGCGCTTTCGCTCTTCTCGCTTTACCGCTTCTGGTGGCTTGTGTTGAACCGACCACGACGCCGCGCCCCGGTGGCTCCACCACCGCGCCCGCTGCAACGTCGTCCAACGCGGCGCATCTTACCCCCTCGCAGGCCAACCGGGAATTTGTGCGCGTGGTGCAGACCATCGAGCCGATCGCCGAAGCCGAATGCCGCCGCCGCGCCCCGCGCAGCAATTGCGATTTCCTCATCGTGATCGACGACCGTCCGAACCAACCGCCCAATGCATTTCAAACGCTTGATGATACCGGCCGCCCTGTAATTGCCTTTAATCTCGGGTTGATTGCCATGGCGCATAACGCCGATGAACTGGCCTTTGTTCTTGGTCACGAGGCGGCGCACCATATCAACGGCCACATCGCCCGCACGCAGGCCAATGCAGCCACCGGTGCGTTGATTTTTGCCGGATTGGCGGCTCTGACCGGTGCTGGCGAAAACGAGGTGCGTGCGGCGCAGGACATTGGGGCCACGGTTGGCGCGCGCAGCTATTCGAAGGATTTCGAATTGGAAGCCGATGCGCTGGGCACACGTATCACTGCGCGGGCCGGATATGACCCCGTGCGCGGGGCGGCATTTTTCACCCGTATTCCTGATCCGGGCAACCGGTTCCTCGGCACCCATCCGCCCAATGCCGCGCGGATTGAAACCGTACGGCGCGAGGCGGCAAAGCTGTAAGCTGTTGCGCCGTCGGAGTGGCCGCAGTTTGTCTGCGGGGGCGGCTTTGCATCGGCGGCGGAAACCCTTGGCCCCTCTGCCTTCCCCCCCCCAGCACGGGGTGCTCGACGAGAGTTTTGATGTCACGCGTAGCAGCATCGTCGCAGCGGGGGAGATTTGCCGCGCTGCTCGATCAACTTCGCGATAGAGCGCAGGCGATTGCAGTGAGGTTTTGCACAGCCGCGATAAGAATCCGGGCGCGCGGGCCGCAAGAGAGCATTGCAGAGGTACAGACAAAACTCTCCGATAGCAGCCATTGGGTCAAGGGTGTTGTGTCAGGGTGGCATGGCATGACGTCCGTCTATTAGGTTTTATAACATGTGCTTAGTGCGTTCTGACAACTTTTTGTATGCACAGTGCCACGCGCGCCAAGAATGGGTTTGCCGGTCGAACCTAATGTGGCGTGCTATGACCCGCGCGCCAGATGGCGCAAGTTGCACCTGTTGCCGTTTTGATCCGGATCAAGGTGCGATAGCCCCGCGTGCTTTATGTCTGAGCTTCGACGCGCCTCTTCATTCGGAGCCCTTCGATGACCCAAAACTCTGTGATGCCGCCCAAGCCTGTCCGTGCTCTTGGTCCCTCTATCCGCCATTATTGGCGGGTTAAACGTATGGCAAGGGCAACCGGGACGGATTTGATCGCTGCGTTCGAAGCTGGCGATCTGGACGCGCGGCGCTGGGCACAGGTCGTTGATACCTGCCGAGGCTGCGCATGGGTGAATGGATGCGCACGATGGCTTGCTCAGGCCGACGCAGCGGCCCGCGCGGGGGGGGCAGAAAACGTGGCCGATACCGCACCCGATGCGTGTTTGAACCGGGGTCTATTTGCCAATCTCAAGGCGTTGCAATTGGCCGGATGCCTGCCAGAACCTCAGCCTCAGTTCCAATACCGGATCCAATCCCCATTGCCATTGCCGCGCGCCATAGACCGCCGGTCACCGCCCGCCTTTCAGGCCGTCCATGCGCACCCGCAAAATGCCCTGCGCGAAAAGAGCCCGATATGAGCGTTCCGACTTTGGCCCGATTGGGCGATCCGAACCGGCATTTCTGGCTGACCCGTTCGGTGGGGCGGGTGATGGGGCTGTCTCTCGGGCAAGCCGTTCTTGACGGGCGGCTGAGCGAACAGTCTTATTGCGGTATGGTCACCCGTTGCCGCCGCTGTTTGCAGGTAGATACATGCGAACGTTGGCTCGGGGCGCAGCCGGTGCCGCCGACCTCTGCGCCGGATTTTTGCCCCAACAGCGAGATTTATAATAGGCTGAAGCAGGGCGGTGCCCCCGATGACATACCTCCTGCCGGCACACCCCCTTCCGACACAGCCCGCTGATCCCGCACAGCCACCCGAGCAGGACCGTCCGCTAAACGGATGACCGGCGACGAGCGCCCGCCGGACACGTCGCGCAGGTCCGCCAGACGGGCGATGCAAGTCAGGATGTCCGCCACACCCAAACGATGTGATCGGCAGATACCGATTGCGGGGCGATGAGGCGTCGCGCGCAAGCCGCGCCATCGAGGGCAGCCCCCCTCAACAGGGGTGCCATGCCGGTTCCACCGGTCCTACATATGATGCCGCACAGCTCTTGCTGCCGCCCTTCATGCCCCCCGCGCGGCGGCGCTATTGTCTTGTGCCCGCTGCGCTCGGATTTGCTGCATCAGGCGCGCCCGCGCCGAAATCACGGCTTAACGTGGCGATCAACTCTGCTTGGTTTCGCAATTCTGTGCCGGTTAGATCAGCCAGAGATTGCCCGGCAAACGCATCGTAGCCATGCCCGCCGAGCGCAGCGATCAAACCCGCAGCATCGGTGCCCAACACCGGTGCCAGAACCTCGATCGGGGCCTGCGCCAACAACTGGATAGAGGTAATGTCGGGGCGTCCGCCGCCTTTCCCCCCGCCCAGCGGAACGAAGGACAACGACAGCGCGGCGACGAAAACCGCCATGACCGTGACAGCCAGAGGTCGCTTGAAGTAGAGTGTGAACGCGCGCCTGTTGAGCGCCACATGCAAGATCACAGCGGCAATCATTACCAAGCCGATCCATTCATGGGCCAACTTGTTCAAACCGCTGTTGAGGTGGAAAAACATCAACAGGCCGGTGACCGCCATAAGGGTAAAGCTGCCGATGGTGATCGGTGTGGCATAACGGCGAAGGGTAGACATCTGTAAGGCTCCTTGATGGCCTGTCGCTCTGCGTCCGTTCCTGTTCACCGCCAGATCCCCAAACCCACGAAAACGGGTCAGGGCCGAAATGCGGCCCACACCAGAGGAGGCAGGCCAAAGGCGCTGCGCATAATTGAACGCGGCACCGCATTGCGGCATATCCCGAGGGTGCAAGACACGAGCGGTTGAAAAGGCGCGGCGCAAAACGGCGTGGTGTTTGGCGCGTCCTGCAGGTGATACGTGCGGGGCAGGGAACTCCGTCGCGCGGGCTTGCAAAAAATCTGCAGGTGACAGCAGCTGCGCCGCCCCCTATCAGGGGAGGGTGGAATCGAAAGGACGCGAACATGGATGGCACATTGGCGGGATTGTTTTTGTTGGTTGGACTGACGGATATGGGGTTCAATCATTGTCCTGACGGTTGCCTGGCCCGAGCCCCCGCGCAGGCGTCCTTCAGCCTGTCGGCGGGTGACGTGATTTTTCAAGAGTCGCATATCGATCGCGAGGCCTATCTGCGCTATTCCTTTGGTCACAGCTTTGGCCCGTTTCAACCTGCTGTCGGGGTGTCGGTAACCGAGAGCGGCGATGCGTGGGTCGGGTTTGGCGCAACGCACGAAAGCAATTTCTGGAATGATCGCGGCTACGTCTCATTGTCCCTGATGCCCGGGGTCTATGCACGCGGCGATGGCCCGGATTTGGGCCATGAAATCGAATTCCGGTCGGGAATTGAACTTGGCTATCGCGCCCAATCCGGGGTGCGTGTGGGCTTGGTTTACGACCACCGCTCCAATGCCGAGATCGCCAGCCACAATCCAGGCCTCGAAACGATCCAGCTTCGCGTGTCTATTCCCGTGAAGTAAGAGGGTTTTCACGCTGCCCTTTTTTTGGGCTAACCGCCCATAATTGCACCGTAAGTTATAAGAGACCCGCCCCTCGTGGCACTGGCTGCGCTGTGATCTTGGCGGCGTGCGGCGGGCGCGGCACTGCTCGCTTTATGAGTTATGATCTGAAAATTGCGGTGGTCGAAGCTGACGCTGGACGCTCCGCCGAAATCCTTCAAGGTCTGGCCGATGGCGGTTGGACCGATGTTGTGGTTTTGAGCGAGACCCGCGCCCTCGCGCGGCGCTTGTCCGAGATTGATCCCGATTTGGTGTTGATCGATCTGGCCAACCCGTCGCGCGACCTTTTGGAAAACCTGTCGGCAGCATCCGGGGCCAGCACCCGCCCCGTGGCGATGTTTGTCGATCGCTCCGATGACGGTATGACCGGGGCTGCGATCAAGGCGGGCCTGTCCGCTTATGTGGTGGATGGCCTCAAGAAAGACCGGATCAAACCGGTCTTGGAAACCGCCATTGCGCGGTTCCGGATGATCTCGCAGATGCGTTCTGAACTCGACGCTGCAAAGTTGGCCCTCGCCGAACGCAAAACCATCGACCGTGCCAAAGGGTTGCTGATGCAAGCCAAGGGCATTGGCGAAGATGAGGCCTATTCCTTGCTGCGCCGCACCGCGATGGACCAGAATCGCAAGCTTACCGATGTGGCCCAAGCTCTCATTACTGCGACGGAACTGCTTCAATGAAAAACCTCACCACCCTGAATTGCGGTTATGTACCCTTGGTCGACAGCGCGCCTTTGGTTCTGGCGCGCGAGATGAATTTCGCCGCCGAGGAGGGGATCAACCTTCAACTTTTGCGCCAACCCTCGTGGTCGGCGCTGCGGGATCTTTTGGCCCTTGGCCATCTGGACGCGGCGCATATCCTGTCGCCTTTGCCAATTGCAATGTCATTGGGTCTTGGCGGGTTGCCGGCGCAGGTCGATGCATTGATGGTGCTGTCGGTCAATGGCAATGCCATTGGGGTTTCAACGGAATTGGCGGATAAGATGCGCGCGGCAGGCTGGAGCGGGCGGTTCACGGCACCCGAAGAGACCGGCCGCGCCCTGATCGAAGCGGCAGGATCGCCTTTGCGCGTCGGCGTGCCCTTTCCCTTTTCGATGCACGTGGAATTGCTCCACTATTGGTTGGGTGCGCTGGGCGTGGACACAGACCGCTGCCTTGATGTGCGGATCGTGCCGCCGCCCTTGATGGCCGAAACTCTGGCCGATGGCGAGATCGACGCTTTTTGTGTCGGGGAGCCGTGGGGGTCGATGGCGGTCGAGGCGCAGGCAGGTGAATTGATCCTGCCGGGGGCGTCTATCTGGTCCTTCGCGCCGGAAAAAGTGCTTGGCGTGCGCCATGAATGGGCCGAAGCCAACCCGGAGTTGACCGCAGCCTTGATGCGCGCGGTGTATCGCGCCTCGCATTGGCTTGGCCAAGAGGGCAACCTGCCCCTGGCTTCCGAGGTGCTGGCGCGTTCTGAACATCTGGATTTGCCGGCGACAGTGATTGACCGCGCCCTTGCAGGACAAATCATCACCCGTCCTCGCGCTTTGGGGGTGCATGTGCCGCAATTTCTCTGCCTGCATCGCGGTGCCACGAATTTCCCATGGCGCAGTCAGGCCGCTTGGATTGCCAACGGTATTGCACGCCGTCACGGGCTTGACCCCGCTGCGGCGATCCGTAGGGCCAAGGCTTGTTTTCGCGCGGATCTGTATCGTGCAAACCTCTCGCCGATCGGTGCGGATATGCCGGGGGCGTCCGAAAAATTGGAAGGCGCAATGCAGTCCCCCGAAGCCGTATCCTCGACGCGTGGCGAGATGATTCTTGGCCCGGATGCGTTTTTTGACGGTCAAATTTTCGACCCATCTGCGGTTTCGTGATGATTTTTTGTGCAGATGCAGCAACCTCGCCACAATCTTTCTGCAAATGCAAAGACTCTCTCTCGCCAAGCGCCAAGGGGCTCCTGTAACTTCGAACCCATAGGGCGGATGCAACGTAGCATCGCCGCCCCCGAGATCCCCGCCGCCGGGGTTTGCCACGAAGAGCAATGCCGCTCGATACGATCTCCGCTCCTGCTTCGAGCTGATCCTATCGCGCGGCTTTTTTAATTTCCCAATTCCGTTGACTGGCCCGCTTGGGCGTCATTGGACCCGCCCCTTTGGGCCACGTAGCACAAGGATTGCCAACGTATGAAAACCGTTTTGAAATGGGCTTTGACCACCACTGCTCTCATCGCTTCGCCCGCCATGGCCGAACTGCTCGATGTTGAAAAAGATGAGCTGAAATTCGGCTTTATCAAACTGACCGATATGGCGCCGCTCGCCGTCGCCTATGAAAAAGGTTATTTCGAGGATGAGGGCCTGTTCGTTACGCTGGAAGCGCAAGCCAATTGGAAAGTGCTGCTCGATGGTGTGATTTCTGGCACCTTGGACGGGGCGCATATGCTCGCCGGTCAACCTTTGGCCGCCACGATCGGTTACGGCACCGAAGCCCATATCATCACGCCATTTTCGATGGACTTGAACGGCAATGCGATCACCGTCTCGAACGAAATATGGGAGCAGATGAAAGAGTTTGTGCCCGAGGAGAACGGCAAGCCCGTGCACCCGATTTCGGCCTCTTCTTTGAAGCCGGTCGTCGAGAAATACAAAGACGACGGCAAGGCTTTCAACATGGGGATGGTCTTCCCCGTTTCGACGCATAACTATGAATTGCGCTACTGGCTTGCCGCCGGTGGTTTGCAGCCGGGGTATTATTCCCCCGAGGATGTGTCAGGGCAAATCGGCGCCGATGTCCTGCTTTCTGTGACGCCGCCACCGCAGATGCCCGCCACAATGGAAGCCGGCACGATCTATGGCTATTGCGTCGGCGAGCCGTGGAACCAAGCCGCTGTTTTCAAAGGTATCGGCGTTCCGGTGATCACCGATTACGAATTGTGGAAAAATAATCCCGAGAAAGTCTTCGGCATGTCTGCCTCCTTCCAGCAGGAAAATCCGCAAACCGCGATTGCCGTGACCAAAGCCTTGATCCGTGCGGCGATTTGGCTGGATGAAAATGACAACGCCAACCGTGAAGAGGCGGTCGAGATCCTGTCGCGGTCTGAATACGTTGGCGCCGATGCAGAGGTCATTGCCAATTCGATGACCGGCACATTTGAATATGAAAAAGGCGACAAACGCGATGTGCCTGACTTCAATACCTTCTTCCGCCACAATGCCACATACCCCTATTATTCGGATGCGATTTGGTACCTGACCCAAATGCGCCGTTGGGGCCAAATCGCCGAAACCAAACCTGACAGCTGGTATGACGAGATCGCCAAATCGGTCTACAAGCCCGAGATTTACCTCGAAGCGGCGCGTCATCTGGTTGACGAAGGCCTTGCCAATGAAGGTGATTTCCCATGGGACAGCGACGGTTACAAAGCGCCGACCCCGTCGGGCGATATCATTGATGGCATCGGTTATGATGGCAAAACCCCCAACGCCTACATCGACAGCCTGCCGATCGGTTTGAAATCCAGCCAGACCGTCGAAGGCAATCAAGTCAAGGGATGATCCCTTTGCCCGCCGCCCGCCTCGCATGGGGCAGGGCGGCGGACATGCTTTATCACGGCACTTTCGCTCCGCCCCAATTCCATACCACGCCCGTCCAAGGACCAGCTTTATGACCGTCATTGACCCCGATACCCTCGCAGCCAGCGCCGCGAAAGACGCGCGCCGCGCGCGGACATTTACCCGCATCAACAAGGCCGATGGATGGCTTAAGGTTGTGGGCTTGCCGTGGGTGACACCGATCCTCAAAGCCATTGCCGGCGACAACCCGCGCACGCAGGCCAAGGAAATATGGCAGCAGCTTGGCGTGCCTTTGCTCGCCATTCTCGTGTTCTTGTTTATGTGGTCGAGCCTTGCGCCGAGGGTGCAAACCTCGCTTGGTGCGATCCCCGGCCCGATGGCGGTATGGGAGCAGGTCGGCAATTTGCATGCCGATCACCTGCGTGAGAAAGACAAAGAGGCGCAGTTTTACGAGCGCCAGGACGTGCGCAACGACAAATTGATCGCCGCCGGCAAGGAAGACAAAGTCAAATTCCGCAGCTACACTGGCAAGCCGACCTATTACCAGCAAATCTGGACCTCGATCAAAACCGTTTTCTTCGGCTTTTTGATTGCGACGATCGTCGCCGTGCCGCTCGGCATCGCCGCCGGTCTGTCAAAGACTGCCAATGCTGCGATCAACCCGATTGTGCAAATTTTCAAACCGGTCTCGCCGCTGGCTTGGCTGCCCATCGTGACCATGGTCGTATCGGCGGTTTATGCCACCAATGACGGGATGTTCTCGAAATCCTTCCTCGTCTCGGCGATCACTGTGACGCTCTGCTCGCTTTGGCCAACTTTGATCAACACATCGCTCGGCGTGGCCTCGATCGACAAAGATCTTGTGAGCGTGTCCAAGGTCCTCAAAATGGGCACCTGGACCAAGATCACCAAATTGGTTTTGCCTTCGGCTCTGCCGTTGATCTTTACCGGTCTGCGCCTGTCACTGGGTGTTGGATGGATGGTTTTGATTGCGGCTGAAATGCTCGCTCAGAACCCCGGTTTGGGCAAATTTGTTTGGGATGAATTCCAAAACGGGTCGTCGCAATCGCTGGCCAAAATCATGGTCGCGGTCTTCACCATCGGCATCATTGGCTTCTTGTTGGACCGTGTGATGTTCGCCTTGCAACAGCTGTTTACCTTTAGCGCAAACCGGTGAGGCCTGACATGAGCTTTCTTAAATTTGACAACGTCTCCAAAGGCTTCGGCGAAGGCACGCAATATAAACAGGTGCTGTCGAACATTAACCTCGAAGTGCCGGAGGGCGAATTTCTTGCCATCCTCGGGTTCTCCGGAACCGGCAAGTCGACGCTGATGAACATGGTGGCGGGTTTGGAAAAACCCACCAAAGGCACCGTGACGTTCAAAGGCAAAGAGATCGACGGGCCCGGCCCCGAACGCGGGTTGGTGTTTCAAAGCTACTCGCTGATGCCGTGGCTGACGGTGTCGGGCAATATTGGTCTTGCCGTGGATGCGGTTGCGCCAAAAATTTCCAAAAAGGAAAAGCAGGCCAAGATCGACCATTACATCAAGATGGTGGGCTTGACCCATGCTGCGCACCGCCGCCCTGCGGAGCTGTCGGGCGGTATGCGCCAACGGGTCGCCGTGGCGCGTGCATTGGCCTTGTCGCCGGAATTATTGCTGCTCGACGAGCCGCTTTCGGCGCTGGATGCTCTGACCCGCGCAAACCTTGCCGATGAGATTTTGCAAATCTGGGAAACCGATAAAAAGACCGTCATTCTCATCACCAATGACGTAGATGAAGCCATTATTTTGGCCGATCGGATCATTCCGCTCAATCCCGATGGCACTTTGGGCGAGGCGTTCAAGGTGGATATTCCACGCCCGCGTGACCGCATGGCGATGAACCACGACGAAGGGTTCAAAAAACTGCGCGCGCAGGTAACGACCCATCTGATGGATGTGGGGATCGATGCCAAAGCCGAAGAAAGTCGCGCCTTGCCCAATGTCACGCCAATTCATGGGGTGCCGGCAGCGGTGGCCAAGGCCCAAGAGGGGATGATCGATAGCAATTTCCTCGATTTTTCGCAGTTGCACAAAATCTATCCGACGCCCAAAGGTCCGTTGACGGTGGTCGAGGATTTCAACCTTAAACTCAACCGCGGCGAGTTTGTCTCGCTGATTGGCCATTCCGGTTGCGGTAAATCCACGGTTTTGACCATGGCGGCGGGGCTCAATTCGATCTCAAAAGGGGTGATCCGCTTGGATGGCCGTGCCGTGATGGGTGCCGACCCCGAACGCGCGGTGGTGTTCCAATCGCCTTCCTTGTTTCCGTGGCTGACGGCGCGCGAGAACTGCTCGATCGGGGTGGACCGTGTTTATCCGACCGCCAGCCGCGCCGAGCGTCAAGATGTGGTCGAATACTACCTTGAGCGCGTCGGATTGGCGGATGCGATGGACCGTCCTGCCTCTGATATGTCCAACGGCATGAAGCAACGGGTCGGTATCGCCCGCGCCTTTGCCTTGTCGCCGAAACTACTGCTTTTGGATGAGCCGTTCGGCATGCTCGACAGTCTCACCCGTTGGGAGCTTCAAGAGGTTTTGATGGAGGTCTGGAGCCGCACCAAGGTCACCGCCGTTTGCGTCACCCATGACGTGGACGAAGCGATCCTTTTGGCGGACCGCGTGGTGATGATGACCAACGGCCCGCAAGCCACGATCGGCAAAATCGTCGACGTGGACCTGCCGCGCCCGCGCACCCGTAAGGCCCTTCTGGAGCATCCGGATTACTACAACTATCGCCAAGAGGTTCTTGATTTCCTTGAGGAATACGAGCACGGTGCGAAACCCGCGCCAAAGCAGGCCGCTGCGAATGAGGACGCGGCGTAATGGCCGAACGATTGGTCATCATCGGGGCCGGTATGGCGGCCGGGCGGTTGGTTGAACGGCTGTGCGTGGATCATGCCGGCGCCTATGAGATCACGCTTTTCAACGCCGAGCCGCGCGGCACCTATAACCGGATCATGCTTTCGCCGGTTCTGTCGGGCGAAAAAACCTATGCCGAAATCGTGACCCATGATGACGCATGGTATGCTGCTCATGGCGTGACCTGCCGGTTTGGCGAAAAGGTGACCGGCATTGATACGGACGCGAAAACCGTCACCGGCGAAAACGGCACGGTTGCCTATGATCGCTTGGTGATCGCGACAGGATCTGCGCCCTTTATCATCCCCTTGCCGGGCAGTGATTTGAGCGGTGTGATTGCCTATCGCGATCTTGAAGACACCGACATGATGATCCAAGCCGCCGCCAACCCCGGTGCTCGCGCGGTTGTTATTGGCGGCGGTCTCTTGGGCCTTGAGGCCGCCGCCGGCCTTGCGGCGCGCGGTATGGAGGTCACGGTGGTGCACCTCATGGGCCACCTGATGGAACGGCAATTGGACGAAGCAGCGGGATTTTTGCTCCGTAAGGCGCTCATTGATCGCGGTATCAAGGTGATCTGCGGCGCCAATTCGCATGAAATTCTGGGCCACGATGGCCGCGTGTGCGCCCTTGTGCTTGAGGATGGGCGTAAATTGCCCTGTGATCTGTTGGTGATGGCCGTGGGCATTCGCCCCAATACCGGTGTGGCAAAAGACGCCGGCATTGCGGTCGCGCGCGGCATTCCGGTGAATGACCAGATGCAAACCGCCACGCCGGATGTCTATGCCCTTGGCGAATGCGTTGAGCACAACGGCGCTCTCTTTGGTCTCGTTGCGCCGCTGTATGATCAGGCCGAAGTTCTGGCGACGCATCTGACGGGCGGGCAGGCGGCGTTTGCCCCAAAAGAGGTTTCAACAAAGCTTAAAGTTACCGGATGCGATCTGTTCTCTGCTGGTGATTTTGCCGGAGGCGAGGGGCGCGAGGACATCACGCTGCGCGACCCTGAAGGCGGCAATTACAAACGCCTGGTCCTCGAAAACAGCCGCCTTGTCGGTGCGGTGATGTATGGCGATACGGCTGATAGCAGTTGGTTTTATGGTCTGATCCGCAGCGGCGCCGATGTTAGCAACATGCGCGAGCAATTGCTTTTTGGCCCTTCACATGAGGGGGCAATCCCCCTTGAACCCTATGGCGGGCGGTGCAGCCTGACCGGGTAATCTGGCCGCGCACCCCACCCCAAACCCCAGCAACCCCAAGTCACAAGAGGCAGCAACATGGCGGGCAAGACATCGCAAAACCGCGCAGAGATCACCTGCACCACATGTCCCTATTGCGGCGTGGGTTGCGGTGTATTGGCCGGGCAGGATGGCACGATCAAGGGCGATCCCGACCATCCGGCGAACTTCGGGCGGCTCTGCTCCAAAGGTTCGGCCTTGGGCGAGACCATCGACCTTGAGGGGCGTTTGTTGCACCCGATGGTGCATGGCAAACAAGCCGATTGGGACAGCACCCTTGATTTGATCGCAGGTCAGTTTTCGCGGGCGATCCGCGATCATGGCCCTGACAGCGTTGCGTTTTATGTCTCGGGTCAGCTCCTGACCGAAGACTATTATGTCGCTAACAAGTTGATGAAAGGCTACATGGGTTCGGCCAATATCGACACCAATTCGCGGCTTTGCATGGCGTCGTCAGTGGCGGGGCACAAACGCGCTTTTGGCACCGACACCGTGCCCGGCACCTACGAAGATCTGGATGAGGCGGATTTGGTTGTGCTGGTGGGCTCGAACCTCGCATGGTGCCATCCGGTTTTATATCAACGCCTCGTCGCGGCGAAGCAGGCCCGCCCTGATATGCGCGTTGTCAATATCGACCCGCGGCGCACCGCGACATGCGATATTGCCGATCTGCATCTGCCCATCGCCCCCGATGGGGATGCGGCATTGTTTAATGCGCTCTTGGCCGAGATCTCCCGACGCGGCGCAGTGGACAAGGACTATATCAGCGCCCATGTAAACGGATTTGATGCCGCAATAGAGGCCGCGCAGGCCTGCGATCCCGCGCTCAGCGGTTTGAACGCCGAGCAAATTAATGCCTTTTGCGACATGTGGATCGGCACACCCAAGGTGGTTACCGTCTATAGTCAGGGCGTCAATCAATCGATTTGCGGCACCGATAAGGTCAATGCGATCATCAATTGCCACCTTGCCACCGGCCGGATTGGTCGCGCCGGGATGGGGCCGTTTTCTGTCACTGGCCAACCCAATGCCATGGGCGGGCGCGAGGTGGGGGGGTTGGCCAATATGCTTGGCTGGCATCTTGATATCGAGAATGCCGATCACCGCGCGGCGGTGCAAGAAGCTTGGGATAGCCCGACAATCTGCACCCATGCCGGTCTCAAGGCCGTGGACCTGTTCGAGGCCTGTGCCTCGGGCAAGATCAAGGCGCTGTGGATTATATCGACCAACCCTGCCGTGTCCCTGCCCGACGCGGGAAATGTCGCCGAGGCTATCGCAAATGTGCCCTTCACCGTGGTCACCGATATCATGGCCCGCACCGATACCGGTGATTTGGTTGATGTCTTGTTGCCGGCGACGGGGTGGGGCGAAAAATCCGGTACAGTCACCAACTCCGAGCGGCGCATATCGCGCCAGCGCCCTTTCCTTGAGGCGCCCGGCGCGGCACGGCCTGATTGGAAAATCCTATGTGATGTAGCGGCGCGGATGGGCTGGGCGGATGCCTTCGATTATCAAAGCGCCGCCGATGTGTTCCGCGAATACGCTGCGCTTTCCAACCTTGGCACACGGTTTGGCCGCGACTTTGATATTTCCGGTTTGGGTGACCTGACGGAGGCAGAATATGACGCATTGGCTCCCGTGCAATGGCCAGTCCGCAAGGGCGAGACCCCCGGCGGGCGTTTCTTTGCCGAAGGCGGGTTTTACCACGCGGACGGGCGCGCAAAGATGCTTGCGATCACCGCGCCGCAATGTGTTTCCCCCGAGGCCGAGAATACCTTTGTGCTCAACTCTGGCCGTGTGCGCGACCATTGGCACACCATGACCCGCACCGGAAAATCCGCGCGGCTCAGTCAGCATTTGGCCGAACCTTTTGCCGAAATTCACCCCGAGGATGCCTTTGCACTTGGTCTGCGCGACGCCGGATTGGTCAAGCTGTCATCGCGATATGGCACCGCCACGTTGCGGGCGCTGATCTCGTCCAAGGTGGCGCGCGGCGAGATCTTTGTGCCGATGCATTGGACCGCGCAATTTGCGCCTTCGGGGCGGATCAATACGCTTATGGCACCGGCCGTCGATCCCGTATCCGGCCAACCCGCCACCAAAGGCGGCGCGGTCAAGGCCGAAGCCTTCGGCGCCCGATGGTATGCTTTCCTCGCCACCAGCGCCGCAATAGAGTGCAAGCGCCCCTATGTTGCAAAGGCCCGCACCACCACGGGTTGGCAGGCCGAAATCGCCGGTTTCAAACCGCCCGAGGATTGGGAGCAAGATCTGCGCGACATCACCGGTTTGGACGCCGCATCGGCCACGGTGATCGAGGATGCCGCCAGCGGTATCGTCCGCGTGGCCTTGACCGACGTGGCGGGGGAGATTGTGGCCCTGTTCTTTGCCGCGCCTGATCCGGTCGCCGTGGCCCGTGCCTTTGCGGTGTCTTTGATCGGCACGCAAACACCGGCCTTCGAAGCGCTTGCAGGTCGCCCCGGCGCGGATCGCCCCGATCCTGGTGCGGTGGTATGTTCGTGTTTCAATGTCGGCGTGAATACGCTAAAATCAGCCATAGCCGAGGGTGCCGATACGGTCGATGCTTTGGGCGCGAAAACCTGCGCGGGTACCAATTGCGGATCTTGCAAACCGGAACTGGCCGCGCTTTTGACCAACCATTTGCCGAAAGTCGCCGCTGAATGAGCCTTGCGCCATATGTACGAATTCTGGGTCGCGGTCCGGGCCGTGCCCGCCCGCTGGACCGCGCGGAGGCCGCCGAGGCCATGCGCATCATCATGGCAGGACAGGCCGATCCTGAATCCCTTGGCGCGCTGCTGATGTTGATGCGCTATCGCGGCGAGAGCGCCGGCGAGATTGCCGGTTTTGTCGAAGCCATTGGCGAAACTTCGGCCGGGCAGGGGTGGCGCGGCATTGGCGCGGCGCTCGATTGGCCCAGCTTCGCCGCTGGACGCACGCGCGGCGCGCCATTGTTTGTGTTGTCGGCCCTTTTGGTCGCGCAGGCCGGATACCGCGTGCATCTGCATGGCTACAATTCCCATCAAGGCACCAATGCCTCGGTGCGCGATGCGCTGGGTCCCTTGGGGATCAAAATTTGCGAAACGCCGGAGGCGGCGACATCGGCGCTGGTTGCGGACAATATCGCTTATACCCCGCTTGAGGCCCTCTCGCCGGATGTCTTCAACCTTTTGAAATTGCGATCAAAATTCAATCTTCGATCCTGTATCAACACGGTCGCGCGGATGCTCAACCCGTCGGCGGCTCCTGCCGCTGTTCAAGGCGTGTTTCACCCGTCGTATCGCGATTTGCAATCGGATGCGGCGCTGTTGCTGGGCCGCGAAACGCTCAGTGTGATCAAAGGCGGTGGCGGCGAATTTGAACGGCACCCATCAAAATCCGTGTTGGCTTATGGGCTGCGCGGCGGGGTGAAATCCGAAGTCTCCGCGCCGCCGCTCTTGGATGAAACCCGCCGTTTGCACGAGGCGGACGGCGCGGGCATTACCTGCGCCGCGCTGTGGAACGGGACGGCAGAGGATGATTTTGCCACCGCCACGGTGATTGGCACGGCGGGGCTTGCGCTTTATACGCTGGGCGCTGTGCCGGATGTGGCCGCAGGGGATAAAATGGCCGCAGATCTTTGGGCCACTCGCAGCAAGACGCCGGTTTCGGCAGGAGAAGACGCATGAAGACCTTTCCTATGTTTTTGCAAATGGCGGGGCGCCGCGTGGTGATCGCAGGCGGCGGCGAACAGGCCGCACAAAAAAGCCGTTTGATCCTCAAGACCGAGGCCGAGATCGTCTTGCTCGCGCAGGGTGAGATCGACGAGGAATTGCGGGGTTTGATTGACGGGGGCCGCATCCGTTTGGACCGCACGCCGGTCACGCCGGATCATTTTCGCGGCGCAGCATTGGTGTTCATCGCCACCGGTTGCCCCGGCATGGACGCGGCATTGCACGCCCTGTCGCAAGAGGCGGGCGCGCTGACCAATGTGGTGGACAGGCCGGACCTGTGCGATGCGATCACCCCCTCGATTGTGGACCGTGATCCGGTTGTCGTTGCCATTGGCACCGAGGGCACCGCGCCGGTTCTGGCGCGTCAGATCAAGACGCGTATGGAAGAAATGCTTGAGCCGCGCCTTGGGGATTTGGCGGCCTTGGTGGGGCGTTTGCGCGGCGCTGCGGCGCAGCGGCTTGGCCCGCGTCAACGGCGCGATTTGTGGCGTTGGGTGTTTTCCGGCGCACCGCGCGATGCCCATGCGCGCGGGGCCGAACGCGAGGCGGCGGAATTGATCAAAGCGGCGATCAACACCGGCGAATTTGCCGCGCCGCAAGCCGCGCCCGTGTCATTGGTGGGCGCCGGGCCGGGCAGCCGCGATTTGATCACGCTGCGCGGGGTGCAGCGCCTGCAAGAGGCCGATATTATCTTTTATGATCGGTTGGTTGACCCCGAGTTGTTGGAGTTGGCGCGCCGCGATGCCGAACGGGTGTTTGTCGGCAAGGCCCCCGGTGCGCACAGTTGGCCACAGGACCGGATCAACGGCGTGTTGGTCGCGGCGGCCAAACAGGGCAAACGCGTGGTGCGCCTTAAATGTGGCGATCCGGGTGTGTTTGCGCGCGGCGCCGAAGAGGCGCAAGCGCTCAGCGCGGCGGGCATTGCCTTTGAAATCGTCCCCGGCGTGACCGCAGCCAGCGCCGCAGCGGCTTGCACCGGCACATTCCTGACTGAACGCGGCAAGACGGATACATTGGTCTTGAGCACCGGCGCGATGCGCGATGGGGCGGAGTTGCCCGATTGGATAGCGCATTTGACCGCCGGAACGCAGATCGGCATTTACATGGGTGTAGGGGCGGCGCAGCGGATACAAGCCGCGCTTGATACCTGTGGGTTTGCCGATGAGGTTGAAGCGCAGATCGTCAGCAAAGCCGGCTATGCCGAACAACGCGCTGTCACCTGCGCCGCGCAGGATTTGGCGCGCACGATCCGTGAGGCCGACCTGCCCAATCCGGCGATCATTTTCCTGCGCCGCGCTTCGGGTGCGGCGGGGGATGCATCTGTGGATGCGGGCGCAGAGCGCCGCGCCAAGTAAGGCTGGACGGCGCTAGCTGCGCCACCGTAGCACCCGCCGTTCGATCAGGCCGATGGCGAAGCTGACCGTGACGCCAAGCGCGGAAAGGATCACCACACCGGCGAACAGTCGCTCCAGATCATAGAGCGAACCGGCCTCGAGGATATAGGCGCCGATGCCATATTCTGCGCCGAGCATTTCGGCGGCGACCAAGAGGATAATCCCGATGGCCAAGGAAATGCGCAGCCCCGACAGGATGCCGGGCAGGGCGGCGGGTAAAATCACGCCGCGCACAATCGACCACCAGCGATGATCGAAACTTTGCGCCATGCGCACCCATGTGCGATCGACGTTATCCACCGCCCCATAGGTCGCCACCACCGTGGGCGTAAACGTGCCAAAGGCGATCAGCGCATATTTCGACCCCTCGTCAATGCCGAACCAGATCACAAACAGCGGCAGCAAAGCGATTTTCGGGATCGGGAACAACGCCGCGACCAAGGGCACCAATCCGGCGCGAAACCATGAAGACAGGCCGATGAGCACGCCGACGCTGACGCCGATGGAAATGCCCATGAGTGATCCGACAATCAGCCGCGTGAGCGATGGGATCATATGTTCGGCCAAGAGGCCCGAGCGGTAAAGCTCGACCAGCGTGGCAAAGACATCCGAGGGGCGCGGCAGGGTGAGCGCGGTGATGAACCCCGCGCGTGTCCCCCATTCCGCACCGCCGATCAGCAGCACAAATACCAAAATACCAACGCCGCGTACCGGCGCGGGGGCGAAACCGCCACCGCGAAACCGTACGGGGGTCATGGCGGGGGAAGAGGGGGTGTTCGCCGCACTCTGTGGGGTGATCTGCCGGTTGATGGGGGGATCATTTTTTTCGGGATCAGACATGCAAAAGCTCCGCATCGGCGGCGGCGGCTTCGTCGCGCATGAGGCCCCACAGACGGGCCTCGGCCGCTTCTAGCGCCGGATCGCCGTGACGACGTTCGGACAGGGGCGTGTCGATGTCGACCACCTCGCGGATTTTGCCGGGACGGCGAGAGAGCACGACGATTTTATGGCCCAAGCGCACCGCCTCCGACAGGTTATGGGTGACGTAAACGGCGGTGAACGGCGCCCGCGTCCATAGGGTGACAAGATCATCCATCAGCAATTCACGGGTCTGGCTGTCGAGGGCAGAAAGCGGCTCGTCCATCAACATCACCGCAGGGCGCACCGCGAGGGCGCGGGCGATGGCGACCCTTTGTTTCATTCCGCCGGAAATCTGTTTGGGCAAGGCATCGGCAAAATCGCTCAACTTGGTGCGGGCCAGAACATCGGTGATGATCGCCTCTTCCTCGGCGCGGGGCAGGCGGTGCGGCGCAAGCGCAAAGGCGATATTGCCGCGCACCGAGCGCCACGGCAGCAAGGCGAAATCCTGAAACACATAGGTCAGCGGATTAAGGCACCCTGCGGGCGGGGTGCCGACCTGTAGAACTGCGCCGCCCGTGGGTTGCTCCAACCCGCCGACAAAGCGCAGGAGCGTGGATTTTCCGCACCCCGACGGCCCGACAAGACAAACGATCTGTCCGGCCGGAATGTCCAATGAGATGCCCGAAAGCACCTCGGTCGATCCGTATGAATGGTGAATGCCGTCGAGGCGGAGGTCCATGTTGCGGCCTGCCTTTGCGTGAAACGTGAACAAGAAACGCGCGCCGGTATAAGGCCGGCGCGCGCAAGAGATCCGTTCGAGGGATCAGATGGTTTTGACGTAGCTGGTGTCGATCAATGTCTCGAGCGCCACATCCGGCACGAGGTTCTCGGATTTAAACCACTCGAGTTGATCCTGGATCGAGGCGACATTCAAAGCCGCGCCTTCATTGACGCGCATCGCGCCATTGGCGATGGATTTCGCGGCGGCTTCGCGGGGTTTGTCGGCATAGACATATTTGTGGATCAGGTCGATCATCGCATCGCTCTCGCCGCTGGTTTTATCCACGAGGGCGGCATTGAAATCTGCGCCGCCCTTGGCAAATCCGGCAAGGAAAGCCGCAGTCATGTCGCGTTCGTCCTTGGCGTTTTTGGCCGAGGTGAATGTCGTCGTGACCTGATAATCGGGAATATAATCGGAGACATTGCCGATGATATGCACCGCGCCCGATCCGGCGAGTGGTTTGGCAATATGCGGCACAATGGACCAAGCGTCGATTTGCCCCGATTTCAAAGCGCCGATGATCGCGCCGACCTTTTGCAGCGGCTTGAAGCGCAGGGTGATGCCTTCCTTGGCGGCGATTTTCGACCCCATGTAATGGAACGACGATCCGGCGGTGCTCATGCCGAAACTCTTCCCGTCCAGCATCGCGGGGCTGGTGATGCCCGATTGGAAGGCCGCGTCGGATACAAGGATTTTCTGCCCGTCGATGCCGGCCTCTTCGCTGAGGGCCCCGCCGATCACTTTGACCGCGCCTTTATCGGCCAGCGACACAAGGCCGCCCGATACGGCAGTGACGGCGTAATCCACATCCCCCGAGGCAATCGCCACGGCCATTGGCTGCGCGGCTTGGAAGAATTTCAATTCGACGTCCAAACCGGCGTCTTTGAAATATCCGCGCTCGAGCGCGACAAAGCTGGCGGCGTGGCTGGTAAAGCGCAACGCCCCGATGGTAATTTTGCGATTTGACGCCAGAGCCGGCGCGGCCAATCCGGCCCCCGCAGCGGCCATCAAGCCAAGCGCGTGGCGGCGTGTGAAATCTGTCATGGTGATCCTCCGTTATGCTCCCGCCATGATCTGCGGCTGCGGCATGGCCTCTTCGGCGTTGAAGGCGCCGATATGATTGCCCTGCTGCGGATGCAAATCCCTAGCTCCCAGCGCGCAGAGTGCACGCCGCCCCTCGAATGCGCAAGTCCGCAGCACTACGGTGCTTTGATCGGTGTCCACAGGCGGAGTGAGGCGGTAAATGCTCGCCCTTAAGGGGAGCGGCGGTTTGTCGCAGTCTCTCGGCGCAACTCCGCTCGATCCGGCGTGGCGCGCCTTGGCAATCGGCAAGAAAAGGTAGGAAAGTTAACGTTTTCCCAAAGGTAAGCTTGCGCCGGGGGCATTCCGGGCCAAACAGTCGGCTTCTAAATGTGCCCATGTTTCCATGATTTTGCGGCGAATCGGAAAAAGGACACTAGCGATTGTGGCAGGAATAAGGTAGATCTACCTTAGGGAAACAAGACAACGCGGCATATGACGTTGTCACAGAGGTAGCGGTGGTAATATGAAGGCGATCGATTTCGTCGTCCGTAATAGTATGGGCGCAGTTCAGCGTGGTGAAATTCAAGAGGGCGGTTCGGTTACCCGAATAGATGCGGGGCTTGATAAAGAAATATCGCTCAATGTCAGGCAGATGGATCTGCAAGGGTATGTGCGCGAAGGGTCAAATCTTCATATCACGCTGGCAGACGGTCGGACGATCGTTCTCGACAATTATTTCGGCACAGACGGCGCCCCCACTGCGCGCCTCTTTATCAGTGCTGACGGCTACCTGAACGAGGTCAACCTCGTCGAGGGGGCCGATGATGTTTTCTATGCGCAATATGGCCCGACTGAAATGTGGGGCAAATGGAGCCCCTCTGACGATCTGATTTTCCTGTCGGGCAATGAGGGCGAAGTGATCGCGCCCGAGGGCAATGATGTCTCCATGCTTGGGGCGGGCCTTCTGGCCGCGCCGGGTCTTTGGGGCGGGGCGGCGGCTGCGGCGGCGGCCGGTGTTGGTGCGGCGGTCATCGGCGGCGGCAGCGACGGGACGGATACCCCGGCACGGATCGAACCCACCGTAGACCAGCAGGGCGAGCTGCCCGCGATTGGCGGCGATGGTGTTGAAGACCCGTCCATTGAAATTACCGGCACGGCAGAACCCGGTTCGGAAGTGATTGTCACCATTGGCGAGGAAGAGGTCACCACGGCCTCCGGCTCTGACGGCACATGGGGCGTCGTCTTCGAGGATGACACATTCCCTGATGATGGCACCTATGACGTTGGTGTGGTGGTGATCGAACCTGACGGGACGGAAACCGATTTGGGTGGTCCGGTGGTCGTCATCGATATGACCCCGCCGGATCTGGAATTTACCATTGGCACCACCTCGACCGGTGAAGTGATCAATGCTGAAGAGCATCAAGCAGGTACAGTCATTGGCGGCAATGGCGAGGCCGGGTCGAGCCTTGACGTGACGGTGGAGAATGTCACCCATACCGTCACTGTGGGCGACGATGGCACATGGTCGGTGACTTTTGGTGCCGACGAGATTGCAACCGGCGAATATGTGGTCGACGTTAGCGTTGTGGCAACGGATAGCCTCGGCAATTCCGCCACATACACCGATACGTTGACCGTCGATACGGTTGCCGATCCGGTGACCATCAACACAGATGGCTTCGAAGGCGACGGCACGCTGAATCTTGCGGAAATGGATGACGGCATTCAGGTCACCGGCACGTCGACCCCCGGTGTAACGGTCACTGTGGCGCTTGGCGGTGCCGAACAGCAGGTTGTGACCGGCGACGACGGCACTTGGGAGGCGACCTTTGATGCCGCCACCTTGCCGGAGGGCGAATATGACGCCACCGTCACCGCGACCACCACCGATGCGGCGGGCAATAGCACCACCACCACCGGCAGGGTGCATGTGGATACCGCGACCTCCGTGGCCTTTGATGGCACCCCGATTGCGGGCGATGATGTCGTCAATCAAAGCGAAGCTGCGGGCAGCGTGTCTGTCTCCGGCACCGCGCAATCCGGCGCGACCGTGGCTGTGTCTTTTGGTGGCACATCCTTCCCCGCGCAGGTGGCCCCGGACGGCAGCTGGACGCTCTCCATTCCTGCGGGCACCTTTGTTGCGGGCGAATACGATGTTGATATGACCGTGACCGCCACCGATCTGGCGGGCAATACCGCGTCGGCAACGCGCACCATCACCATAGATACTGAAACGGCGGTTTCGATTGATGGCGGTCTCGCGGGCGGCGATGATTTGCTCAACGCTGTCGAAGCGCCCAACGGTGTGACCCTCTCCGGTGCGGCGCAACCGGGCGCATCGGTTGTCGTCACTCTAGGCACGGTGTCGCATACCGTTGTCGCGGGCGATGGCGGCACATGGAGCAGTACCTTTACCGCCGCCGAAATTCCCGAAGGGGCTTATGTTGCGACAGTCACCGCAACCGCGACAGATCCGGCGGGGAACACGGCAACGGATACATCCTCGTTGACAGTGGATACCACCGGTTTCGTGGCCTTTGCCGATGCGCCGGTTGAAGGCGACGATGTGATCAACCATGTCGAAGCCTCCGATGGTGTGGTCCTTTCGGGCACCACCGAACCGGGGTCGAGCGTGACCATCATGCTGGGTACGGTGACGCGCACGGCCACGGTCGATGGCGCCGGCAACTGGACGGTGCAATTCGCCGCCACCGATATTCCGGCCGGCGAACATACAACCACCATCACCGCCACAGCGGTCGATGCGTCCGGCAATGTATCGACCGCCGCCAACACCATCGAGATCGACACATTGGTGCGCGATTTTCAGGTCACCTCAACGCCCGGCGGCAGCGACGGTGTGCTCAACGCGGAAGAAGCGGCGCAGGGTCTCGTGCTGACCGGTGTGACCGAAGAAGGGTCCTCGGTTGTTGTGCAACTGGGCGCCCATAGCGTTCATGCCACGGTCGCCGCAAATGGCACATGGGAGGCGCATTTTACCGCGGCACAATTGGGGTCGGGCGAATACACCACCACCATGACCGCCACGGCCACCGATGCGGCAGGCAACGTTGCCACGACATCGGACATGGTACGCGTCGATACCGATGCCGGATCGCTGGCCTTGAGCACGGTTCCGATCGAAGCCGATGATGTGATCAATTTTGTCGAAGCCTCCGACGGCGTGACCATCAACGGCACCTCGGATGCGGGCAATGTTGTGCAGGTTAGCCTTGGCGGTGTCACCCATTCGGTTGTCACAGCGTCAAATGGCACATGGTCCTCGGTCTTCGCAAATAGCGAAATCCCCCAAGGCACCTATGATGCGAGTATCACGGCATCGACCACCGATGCCGCAGGCAACAGCCGCACCGTCACCGACACCGTTCATATTGATACCGCAGTCGACAATCTGACCATCTCTCTGGCCCCGATCGCGGGCGAGGGTGTGATCAACGAGGCCGAAGCGGCCGCAGGTTTTGATGTTGAAGGCACGGTCGAGGCCGGCTCGACGGTTAATGTCACGATTGGCACGGTCACCCGCCCCGCCACCGTGGATGCAAACGGCAATTGGACCGCGCATTTCCTTTCGGGGGATATTTCGGCTGGTGAATATACTGCGGATATCACCGTCAATGTCACGGATCGCGCGGGCAACACTGCCACCGCGACCGATACGGTTGAGGTCGACACATTGGTCAACGCCCTGTCGAGCACCCAAGACGTTACATCCGGCGACGGATCGGTCAACGCCGCCGAGGCGCGGGGTGGCTTCTCTCTGGGCGGGCAGGTCGAAGCGGGATCGACCGTCGAGATCGCCTTCGAGGGTAAAACCTACGACGCGCAAGTGGCCGCTTCGGGTGCATGGACCTTGGCCATTCCGGCCACGGATATTCCGGCGGGCACCTATGATAGCGCCTTCACCATCCGCGCCACCGATGCAGCGGGCAATACTTCGGAATTGGTTGAAAACATCCACATCGACACCGAGCTTCCCGGTGCCGCAGATGTGGCCAGCTACACCCGCGACCATACCGGATTGCGCGCCATCTCGATCGAAAGCACCGACGACAGCGTGTCCATCGCGCATATCGATGATGCCGGAAACATCAGCGATGTCGCTTCGTCTTCTTACGACATCCCCGTGCTAAATGAGACAACATATGCCTTCGATACTACGGTGCCCGATGGCTCGCATCTTGTATTGACCACCGAGGACGAGGCAGGCAACGCCACCGGCACATTCCTTGCTGTCGATGATCCGAGCACCTCGATCGTTGATCTCGGCTCCGGCAACCTTGGCAATTACCAGATCGAAACCATCGATCTGCAATTCGCCGAAGATAGCCAAGTGACGCTTTCCGAAACGCAGCTTTTGGCGCTGTCGTCGAATTCCGATGCGGTGCTGATCAAAGGCGGCGCCGATGATACAGTATCTATCTCTGGCGCGGTCAATACCGGCCAAACCCGGGATGTCGATGGCGAAAGCCACACGGTTTACACCCTCGGTGACACCGGGGTTCTCATTATCGACGACGACATTACCGTCGTTATCTAAAGTGACGAGTAGCAGGGGCGCGGCAACGACCGCGTCTCTTTAAATAATCAATACAAGCACCGGAACAGGGGCGATTGATGAGGCACAGGGCAGTTAAAAGCACCGTTAGCGGTGCGCTTTACGCATTGTTACTTTCCGGCTGTGTGATGCAGGACGGCGGGGCAAACGGGACGGCCACGATGATGGCCATGCACAAACCCGACACTCACAAACCTGAAAAGAGCGCGCGCGCGAAAGAAAGCGCCGAAAGCGCGGTGATTGCCGCGCTGCAGGCCCGCCGCTCGGCTTTGCCCTCGGGCAGCAGCTATGATCAGGTCGCGGCGAATGTTCTTGCCGCGTCGTCGCGCAGTGCTGAAGCAGAATTGCGCTCGGCCCGTTTGCGCGCCGAAGCCCAATCGAAAAACTGGCTGCCCTCGATCGGCCCAAGCATCTCGCTGTCTTCGCTCGGCGCAGTGGTCGCCGGATTGCTGGTCGAGCAGGTCCTCTTTGACAATGGCCGCAAGAAGGCCGAACGCGATTTTGCCAAAGCTGATGTCGAAGTTGCCGCCGCAACCTTGTCGATTGACACCAATGATCGCGTTTATGAGGCGCTCTCGCTCTATATTTCTGCCGAAGAGGGGCGGGCCAAAGCCACGCTCTCCTCGCGCATTTACGACGATATGAAGCATTTCGAATGGATCATGAACGAGCGCGTTACCGGCGGCGTGTCGGATATGTCTGACTTACAGATCCTGCGCCAGAAATTGTCGCACATCAAAAGCGAACACAGCGCTGCCGCCGAAAGCGTCAGTGCCGCATTGGCGGAACTCAACGCCATGTCGGCGCGTCCCTTGGGCGGGTTGACCGGCCTTTCCGAGGTCGCGGTGACCGCCAAAGACGCCAAACCCCTTTCGGTTCTCAAAGCCGAAGCCGAGCGCGCGCGCGCCATCGCGGAGGCCAAGATTTCCCGCGCGGGCCATTTGCCCGGCGCGAAGTTGACCGCGACGGCAGGCACCGGTGGCAGTTCCGTAAAACCCAATATCTCCGTCGGATCGGACAATTTGCTCGGTCTTGGCACTGGCGCGTCTCTCAAAGCCATCGCCGCAGAAAAAGAAGCCGCCGCGCGCCGGGTCGCGCAGGCCCAAGAAGATGCCAACCGCCGCCTGCGTGCGCTCGAACAACGTCTGGCAGCCCAGGATCGCCAAGCAGCCGAAGCCGCCACGATGACCGCGCAAGCCAAGGCCAATCTCGACATTTTCCAAGAACAATACGAAGCCGGCCAACGGCAGGTCATGGATGTGGTCGGCGTGTTTGAAACCTTCGCGGCCCAACAACGATCCGAGGTTGTGTTGAAATATAAGGCCGCCCTGACGCGGCTTGAGATCGCCAAAGAACTGGGACTATTGGCGAATGGGGAAGAGATTTGAACAAGACGCCTATTGCCTTTTCAGTCACCGCAGGCGGCAAGACCGTCAAAAGCATGGCCGAAGCCACCGCCCCCACTGCCGATCCAGCAGTGAAACCCGAACCTGCCAAAGGGCCGATGTCGCATTTGCCGGCGCCGGATATTTTTGCCGATCGCAAGCCCGAACCCTTTGCCACGCCAAGGGCAAAATCTGTGGCGGCCCCTGTCAAATCGGTGCGGGTGCTGACGCCCAAGCCGCAGCCACAGGCGCCGCAATTGCAAGAGGCGCCGGCGGCCAATCGCGCGCAAAACCGTAGCCGCGCCGCTCAAATGCGTGCGGCGCTGCGCCACGCTGCGCAACGCGCACAGGCCGTAATGCCGGATGCAAAATCCGGCGCGTCGCGGGTGTTGCACCGCGCCCGTAAATCTGTGACTCCGGCGCGATCCGCTGCGCCCGAGGCCACGCCGCAGATTGCAGCTCACCCCCAAGAGCCGCGTGCGCAATCCGCTCCGGTGTCGATTGCCACGCCGATGACATCTGCAGCAAAAAGACCGGTTCTAAAAATCGCCTCGCCCAAACCGCAAGGCGCTGCGCCGAAAGCGGTTTCGCCTGCAAGGCCCCCCGCGCCGCCGGTCGCCAAACCCTCGGCCGCGATTGTGCATCTGGGGGCCGCCGTTGACGCGGTGCGCGCCGCGAATGCCTTACCCGATATGGTCGCCCGCTTTGTGCCGGGCGTTGGGAAATCTCCCGCAAAGACCCCTGTCGCCGCCTTGGAAGACGCATCGCACCCCGTTGATGCACCGCGTATGACGCCCGAGCAAATCCGCACCCGTGCCGAAATGGCGTCGGTTTATGCCGGGCTGTTGGGGGCCGATACCCCAGCCGTCGATCTGCGCGACGTGTTGACCACCGCGCACGAAAATGATCCGCTGCGCGCCTTGGCCCGCAGTTTGCAAAGCGCAGGTTTGGTGGCCGAGATCGCCTCGACTGCCACCATCACCCCCGATTTGTGGCCGGCCATGGCGGCGATGACCAATGGCCAAATCGTGCTGGTGCTGCGCCAGCGCGGCGGCGAATTGATCGTGTATGATGCAACCTGCACCGACAAACGCGCCCATGTGGATCTTTCTGAATTCAAAGAGTTCTTTTCCGGCACCTTACTGCATGCCGAAGCGACGCTCGAACATCTGTCGCGCGCCCACAGCCCCAAGGAAAACTCCGGCCATTGGTTTTGGAGCCAATTCGGCCGCTTCCGCCGTTATTTTGTTGAGATCGCGCTTGGATCGCTTATTGCCAATATGCTCGCCGTGGCGGTCGCATTGTTCTCGTTGCAGGTTTACGACCGCGTCATCCCCCATCAATCCGAAGCGACGCTTTGGGTCTTGGCGGCGGGGGCGGGGATTGCCTTGCTTTTGGAAGCCTGCATGAAAATCGCCCGCGCGCGCCTGATGGATGGGGCGGGGCGTCAAATTGAATTGTCGGTGCAAAGCATTCTTATGGACCGCATCCTTGGCATGCGGTCGGCGGCGGCGGGCAAGTCGCCTGCCTCGCTGTTCTCTTCGATGCGTGAATTTGGATCCGTGCGCGAGTTTTTCACCGCCTCCACCATCGGCACATTGGCCGATATTCCATTCATCTTTGTGTTCCTTGCGCTGGTCGCCTCGATCGCCGGACCGGTGGTTTGGGTCTTGATCGCAGGGGGGATTTTGATGGTGCTGCCGGGGTTCTTCTTGCAAAAGAAAATGATCCGCCTGACCCATGAGACCCAAGGCGCCAGCGCGAAGTCTTCGCGGTTGCTTCACGAGGCGATTTTCGAATTGGACACGGTAAAGACCCAGCGCGGCGAAGACCGTTTCCGCCGTCTTTGGGCCGAACTGACAACGCTCTCGGCAGTAAAGTCCTCGGACCAACGCAAAATCGCGGCGGCGTTGAGCTTCTGGAGCCAGGGCGTTCAACAAGCCACCTATGTCAGCGCCGTGATTTTCGGTACCTACCTTGTGTTTGCCGGACAATTCACCGTTGGCTCGATCATCGCCGTCGGGATTTTGACCGGTCGCACATTGGGGCCGCTCACACAATTGTCGGGCACGATGGCGCGTTGGGGCAATGTCAAAGCGGCGCTCGACGGGCTGGATGCGATTGCCCATTCCGAACAGGATGAGGAAGAGGCGCGCCGCTATCTGCGCCGCGAGGCTCTGCGCGGGCAGTATGAATTGCGCAAGGTGATGTTTCGTTATGATGAGGACGGCGGCATCGATCTGGATGTGCCGCAACTCAAGATTTCTTCGGGCGAGCATCTGGCGATATTAGGCGCCAATGGGTCGGGTAAATCGACGCTGCTCAAATTGATGAGCGGGCTTTATGAGCCCTCCGAGGGTCGCATTCTTTTGGATGGTACGGGCATGAATCAGATCGCCCCGCGCGATTTGCGCCGCGGCATTGGGTATCTGGGCCAAGACGTGCGGTTGTTTTCCGGCACGCTGCGCGAGAACCTGAACCTGACGATGATGGAACGCGACGATGATCGCTTGATGGAGGCGCTTGATTTCGCCGGTCTTGGCCCGTTTGTGAAGGCGCACCACAAGGGGCTCGATTTGGTGATCCGCGATGGCGGCGAAGGTTTGTCGGTCGGGCAACGCCAATCGATCGGTTGGGCGCGCCTGTGGTTGCAAGATCCGAAAGTATGCTTGTTGGATGAACCGACGGCGGCCTTGGATCAAACCTTGGAAAATACATTGGTCAGCCGTTTGGAAGATTGGCTCGAAGGGCGCACGGCGATCATCGCCACCCATCGTGTGCCGATCCTGAAATTGACCGAACGCACCTTGATCATGCAGGGCGGCCGATTGACGGTCGACGGCCCACGCGATGATGTCTTGGCGCATCTGGGGCGCAAGCCCAAAGCAAAGGGAGCCTAGGATCATGGCGACAGCGACGACCAATTTGGGCGCACAAATGGACCGCGAATTGCGCGGCCCGAGCGCGGTGATCTGGCTCTCTATCCTGACAGTGTTGCTGTTTATCGGATGGGCGGCCTTTGCGTGGGTAGACGAAATTGTACGTTCGGATGGAGAGATCATTTCATCGTCGCGCCCGCAGATTATTCAAAACCTTGAGGGCGGTATTTTGGCCGAACTTCTGGTCAAAGAGGGCGATGTGGTTGAACGCGGTGATGTGTTGGCACGGCTGCACGGGATGCAATTCCGCTCGTCGGTTGATGATTTGCAAGATCAAATCAACGCAGATGACATTCGCCGGTTGCGGCTTGAGGCGGAATTGGCGGGACAGTTTGATTTTGCGGTGCCGCAAAGCCTGAGCGCGCGCTCGCCCGATATTGTTGCCTCGGAGCGCGCGTTGCTGCAAGCGCGGCAATCGGATTACGACAGCCGCCGTCAGGGCGCGCAGCGGGTGCTTGATCAAGCCGCCAAGGAAAAGGCGTTGATGGAAAACATGTTGGCGCGAAAAATCGTGTCGTTGATCGAAGTGACGCGCGCGCGCAAAACCTATGCCGATGCGAAAATCCGCTATGACGAGATCGTCACGCAAACCGAACTCGACCGTGCGCAGGAATATTCCGAAACGCTCAAGGAGCTGGCGACGCTCAACCAAAACCTCAAAGGATCGCAAGACCAATTGTCGCGTACGGTGTTGCGCAGCCCGATGCGCGGGATTGTGAACGGCCTGTCAGTGACAACCATCGGCGGGGTGGTGCGCCCCGGTGAGGAGATTTTACAGATCATCCCGATGGGCGAGGAGTTGTTTGTCGAGGCACGCGTCGCCCCCGAAGACATCGCCAACGTCCGTCATGGGCAAGAGGCGACGATCAAGCTTTCGGCTTATGATTACACGATTTTTGGCACTTTGAAGGGCAAGGTCGATGTGATTTCGGCCGATACGTTCAAAAACGATCGCGCCCGCGAGGCAGATAAAGACGCGCATTATAAAGTCACGCTCAAGGTTGATATGGATGCGCTGACCGACCGTCAGGCAGAGGTCGAAATCCGCCCCGGCATGCAGGCCACGGTCGAACTGCACACCGGCGAAAAGACGATTTTACAATATCTGTTGAAGCCGCTTTATAAATCCAAAGAAGCGTTCCGCGAACCCTAAGGGCCGGCCGGTCTGTCCCTCGTACCGATGGCCTCATCATGCGCATCCCTCTTTTGCGGGGTGCGTATTTTGCATCAAAGACCTGCGGGCAATTGTCCTTGAATATGTGGGGTGCTGCGCCGCATAAGGGCGGCATATGTGAAGGAAGAATCCGATGCCCAATTGCCAAATTTGCAACGCCGAAGGCACCACAGAATACACCGTTGCCCCCAAGGAGGACGTGATCGCGCTATGTGCGATGTGCCTTGAGGCGGCGCAGGGCACGATCTCGGACGGGCCACATTGGCAATGTTTACATGACGCGATCTGGAGCACAGAGGCTCCGGTGCAGGTTCTGGCCTACCGCTTGCTCAAGGCGTTGCCACAATCGCCATGGGCGCGCGATTTGCTCGACATTGCCTATCTGGAGCCTGAAAATCTGGACTGGGCCGAGGCAGGTATCACCGCCGGTTCGGACGAGCCGGAGATCATCCACCGCGATACCAATGGCGCGGTCCTGTCGGCAGGCGATACGGTCGTCTTGATCAAAGACTTGCCCGTCAAAGGCGCGGGCTTCACCGCCAAACGCGGCACATCGGTGCGCGGCATTTCCTTGGTCGCCGATAACGCGGGCCATATCGAGGGCCGCGTCGAAGGGCAGCGCATCGTGATCCTGACCGAGTTTGTGAAGAAAAGCTGAGGTCCATCGTCATTGAGGGGCGTTGGTGTCTGTCTATGTCCAACTGTGTGCGGCGGGGCGCAAGATCTCTTCCGGTGTGGTGAGGGGCCGGCTTCGGGTCAAAGATCGACCCATAAGGTCACCGGCCCGTCATTGATCAATTCGACTTGCATATCCGCGCCAAAACGTCCCGTTTCGACCGGCACGCCTTGCGCGCGCAGGGCGCTGCAAAACGCCTCATAGGCGGGCGCGCTGATCTCGGGCCTTGCGGCGGATGAAAACCCCGGACGGTTGCCGCGTGATGTGTCGCCTGCCAATGTGAATTGCGACACCACCAAGGCGCTGCCGCCGGTATCAAGCAGCGCATGGTTCATCTTACCGGCCTCATCCTTGAAGATCCGCATCTTGGCGATTTTTGCCGCCATCTTCTCGGGCGCTTGCGGCCCGTCGCCTTCCATAGCGCAGACGAGGATCAACAGGCCGCCGCCGATTTCGCCCAACACCGCTCCATCCGAGCGGACCGAGGCGCGGCTGACCCGTTGCACCAGCGCGCGCATCTTTTATGCCCCTCGCAGGTCGAGCACCTCACCAAGCGGGGCGCGGGCGGTGCGGAAGCTGTTGGCCGGATGGTCGGTATCGGCATATCCAAACGAAATTGCACAGGCGATCATGCGGTCCTCGGGGATGTCGAAATGCGCGCGCACCTGATCGGAATATCCGGCCACGGCCGCTTGGGCGATGGTGGCCACACCCGCCGCTGTCGCCGCCAGCGTAAAGGCCGTGACAAAGCCGCCGCAATCCATCGCGCCATAGGGGCCAAGTTCGCGCGCAGTGGTCAAGATCGCCACATGCGGCGCCCCGAACAAGCGGAAGTTTTCCATCGTTTGTTTGGCCGATCCGGCGCGGTCGCCCTTCTCGACGCCAACCGCTTCGTAAAGCTGCCAACCGCAGGTGCGCCGCCGTTCTTGCAGGGCACCGGAATAGCTCGCTGGGAAGTCGAAATCGGCTTTGCCATCTTCTTCCTGCGCCGCTTGCATCAACCGTGCGCGAAAGGCTTCGGTTTCATCCCCCGCCGTGACGATCAATTGCCACGGCTGTGCATTGCACCACGAGGGCGCGCGACCGGCGGCGGCGGTGATCGTTTGGATCACCTCGCGCGGCACCGGATCGGGGCGATAGGCGCGGCAGCTGTAGCGTGTATCCAAAATGCGCGAGAGCGCGTCGAAATCATCCGGCTGGATAGGGGTAGACATGGGGGAACCTCCAATGGGTTATTGTTGTGTTGCGGCGACAAATCCGATTGCAGCGGCAATCAGCAGCCCAAGGACCACCGCAGTGGCAATTTTCCACGCGCTGTAGGGCCGCGCGCCTTGAACTTTGCCAGTGCGGCCATTGACCACAAAGCGATAGCTTTTGCCGCGATACTTATAGGCCGCCATCCACACCGGCAGCAGGATATGTTTGAAGGTCACATCGCGTACATCTGTGTCGATGCCGTGGATGCGTTGGCGGTCGCCGCCTATGTCAAAACGCACGTCGCGTTCGATGGTGCGGTCCATGATGTGCCGCGCTTCGGCATAGCCGTCCTCGATGGGGACGGAATAGGCTTGGGCGCGAAAACCGGCAAGATATTCGGGGGCGTATGGCACAAGCGCGCTCAAATCCCACGGCTCCAAAGCATCGGTATAGCGTTTCGGCAGGGCCGTCGCGGCCAGCACCAGAACATCATCAAAGAAACGTTTGACGCGGCCTGATTTTGGCATCCAGCGGACTTTGGCAACCTGCACTTTTTGGCGTTTCCCGTCGCGCATCACGGTGCGGGTTTCATGATAAACCGTGCCGCGCTCACCGCTGTATCGCGATGCGGTGTCGGCATCGAAGGTCCAGTAGGGGACATATATGCCCTGCATCTTCCGCCCCTTACGCGCATAATCCTTGACCCCGTTTGGCGCGAACCACAGCTGCCCCAACCAATGGCTCATTGCATCGCGCGCGGCGGGCTCGTCCAAGGCAAAGGGCAGCACCGCACGCGGTTTGATTTGCCGGTGCGCGCCGGTGTCGGTGACCACGGGCGTGGCGCAAAACGGGCATTCGGCGGCGTGCTCATCTGGCCCGAGTTCGATTTCGGCGGCGCAATTGGGGCAATGCAGCGCGCGGATGTCTTGGGTTTCGGCTTCGGGCAATGCACCGTCCAAAGCGGCGCGAAAATCCAATTCGGCAATGTGACCGGTCTGCTTCGTGGCGCGCGCAGGCGCATGTGCGATCTCCATCGGTTCTGCATGGCCGCAATGGTCACAAATCAATTGCGCCGCAGCCGGATCGAACCGGTAGTCCGCACCGCATTGCGGGCAGGGAAAGCGGTGTTCCTCGGGGGCGGCGGCGTGGTCTGTCATGGGTTAACCTGCCTTCACATTGTGCTCAAAGCTGACAATCTGCGCGATTTGCTGCGCATTGGATGACGTGTAGCGGATCACATGGCAATAGAGCCGTGCCCGGCCATCGGTGTCGATGGAACGGCCCGATACGGTGGCGGCTTTGCCTTGCGCAGTCACCTGCTCGACGGTGATTTTGTGTAAAACCGGTGCGGTGGTGGTGGCGTCCAAAATCGCCGCGCGGCCGATGATGACCGGGGCATCGCTACGTTGCCACGTGGCATCCGGCGCAATCCATTCGGCTTGTATGGCACCTATGCCCATCAAGGCCAAGGCGATGCCTTCGGCGCGTGCCTCTACAGGCCGGTCAGGCATATCGGCTCCGCGCTGAAGGGGAAGGGGGGTGGGCATCACAAGCGGGTCCAAGAGGGCATGCTTTCGCAGGGAGGGTGGATTATTCGGCGGGCGGCGGTGGCGGCAGGACGGTGAACAATTGCGCCAACTCGGTGACATCCTCGGCGTGTTTCCACCCGTCTTGTCCTGCGGTCCAAACATAGCTGGAGCGGGTCAGGCTGCCATCGGCGGCCATCCGGCCCATCGAAGCTTTGGAGAACGGGCCCTTGGTTTCACCACCTTCGGCGATGTACCACACATGTTCGGCCGGCGGGGGCGGGGGAACCGGCGCGGCGGCTTGTGGGGTTGACGCCTGTGCCGGGCGGGGTCCCCACGGTCCGGCGTTGGCCATCGCCATGCCCATGCCCATCCCCATTCCGGCGCCAAGCCCTGCGCCCATACCGCCGCCACCGTTCGGATTGGCGGCCGCTGCGGTCATCGCCTCGGCGGCGCTATATTGGGTGAACCGGCCCAAATCACCGGCCAACCCCATCGAGGTGCGTTTATCGAGGGCGGCCTCGACCGCTTCGGGCAGCGAGATGTTTTCGATGTAAAGCTCCGGCATCGACAGGCCATAGGCGGCGATCGTTTCGGAAATCTGTGCCGCGACCAATTTGCCTAAATCCGCCGTATTGGCCGCCATATCCAGAACCGGAATACCGGATGAGGCAACCACGCGGCTGAACTCTTGCACGATGATATTGCGGATCTGGAACGAGATTTCGTCCATGGTGAATTCGCCGTCCGTGCCGACGATTTCGGTCAGGAAGCGCGCCGGATCGGTGATGCGAATCGAATAGGTCCCATAAGCGCGCAGACGCACAGGGCCGAATTCCGGGTCGCGGCAGATGATCGGGTTTTTCGTGCCCCATTTGAGATCATTGAACCGCGTGGTGTTGACGTAATAGATCTCGGATTTGAAGGGCGATTTGAACCCGTGATCCCAATGGTTCAGAGTCGTCAAAACCGGCATGTTGTTGGTTTCGAGCATATAAAGGCCGGGGGTGAAGACATCGGCCAATTGGCCTTCATGGATGAAAACCGCGGCTTGACCTTCGCGCACGGTCAGCTTGGCGCCGTATTTGATCTCGTGGTCCTCGCGTTCGAACCGCCAAACCATGGTGTCGCGGGTGTCATCGGTCCAATGGATGACGTCGATAAATTCGCCAGTGAGAAAATCGAGAATACCCATGATCAAGGCTCCTTTCGGTTACAATTCAACGGGCGCGCGCGTCAGCGCCTGCGCCGCATTTTTTTCGGTCTTCAGATAGGCCAAGAGCGCCCGCAGTGGTTTGAGGTCGCGATTGATCTCGCCGCCGGCAGCAAGCGTATAGATCTGTTCACTATACCATGCCATTGCCGCGCCGGCATTGGCATCACGCAGTGCGCTGATGCGCGAGGCGGGGCCAAAAATCCCCGGTCCAATCTGCAAATGCGGCCGTGCGGCCACCATCGCCGCACCGGTCAACAGCGCCTTGGGCGTTTGACTGTCGAGGATGATCGGGCGGGCAAGGCCGATGAAATCGATACCTTCCTCAAGAACCGCCGCCTGCATTGCGGCGGCGCTTTCGAACCCGCCGGTGACCATCACCGGAAGCTGTGTCACCTTGCGAAGGCGTGGCACAAAATCGAGAAAATAGGCCTCGCGGGCTTTGGTGCTTTCGCGTTTCGGTTGGGCGGCAAGCGGGTCAAGTCGATCGACATCCATCATCCGGGGCTGTTCGTAATTGCCCCCTGACAGTTCGATGAAATCCGCCCCCGCGCCTTCAAGCCAAGCACCGACCTGGGCGCTGTCATCCTCGGAAAACCCGCCACGTTGGAAATCAGCGGAGTTGAGTTTCACCCCGACGATGAACCGCACCCCGCAAGCCGACCGCACCCGTCGGACGAGTTCCATCAACAAACGTGCGCGGCCCATCAACCCGCCGCCCCAGGCATCCGAGCGCCGGTTCGACAAGGGCGAGAGGAATTGCGACACCAAATAGCCATGTGCGGCGTGGATCTGCACGCCGTCGAAACCCGCGCCGCGCGCCACCAAAGCCGCATGCACAAAGGCCTCGATGGTGTCTTCGATCTCTTCGATGCTCATTGCTTCGGGCCGGCCAAAACGTTTGCCACCCATCGCCAGAGCCACCGGAGAGGCGCTTTTGGGGTGGGGGTTGATCGCGGCGGGGGTTTGGCGGCCCGCATGGTTGAGCTGCATCACGACCAAAGCGCCCTGTGCCCGCGCGGCGGTTGCCATCTCGGTCAAGGCGGCGCAGGCCGCCTCGGATTGCGGGCCGTCAATGGCGATATTGCCGCCATGTTCCAAATGCATCCGGTCGACCATGACATTGCCGGTCACGATCATTCCCGCGCCGCTGCGGCCCCAAAGCCCGTAAAGCGTCGCGTGATAGGCATTGGCGTGGTTGGATCCGGCGGCCAGTCCTTCGGAGGTCGCGGATTTGACGATCCGGTTTATCACCGTGGCACCACAGGGCAATGTGACCGGCTGCGCAAGCGTTGCGGCGGGTTCGCTCGCCAAGGGCGTTTCGGCAGGCGCAGTCATAGCGTATCGCCCATGGCTTCGCGGCCCAATATACGCAGGATCGGGCGGGCCTCTTCGGCGCTCATACCGGTTTTGAGACGCGGATCATAAAGCAGTTTGAGCAGCATCTCGTCATGGGTGGTCAGATAGGCGAACTCATCGTCATCATTAAAAATGGACGGGCGCGCGGCAGGGCTGTCATTGCCAAGGCCAAGCCCTTGCGCCAACTCCTCATGGATGCATGCGCGGCGCAAAATGTCAGGATGTTCGGCGCGGATCAAGGCAATCGCGTGGTTATAGCTGTCCGAGGCGTCATTGTCGGAAAAGGCGATGACAAGGCAATGGATCGGCCGCTCCAGATCGCGCAGAACCTGCATCGAGGCGGGCGAGATCGACGGCACCAACGCGCGAATTTTCGGCAAGGCTGCGGCGCGGTCATCTTCGCCCAAAAAGAACACATGGAAATTCGGCTTGCGTGCATTCATATCGATGGGATGGCCGGTCAGACGCGCCAGCCGTGCCGCGTAATCCCGCACTTCACCATTGGCCGTCGCGCGAGTTTCGGCATCGACCGAGGCCCCGAATTCGGTGGCGATCCGCACCGGCCCGTTCCACCGTCGCAAGGATTTCACCGCGCCGGTCGAGGCGGTCAATCCCGCCTCGGGTGCATATTCGTCGTAAAAGGCAATCCGTTCGAAATTCCGGATCAACATATCGGAGGTATAGGGCGTGTCTGGCCCGCCGCCATCCATCCGCAACAACCCTTGGGCCAGCAAATCGGCCTGCACTCGCGCGTAATATTGCGCCAGATTGCGCGAGGCGGCGCTTGGCGCAGGGGGGGCGGGGCGCGGTTGGATCAATCCGGCTGGGCGCGATTTCGGCGCCATATCCGAGGGCTTGCTCGCCAATAGATCACATCCGGCAAGCGCCGAAAACGCCAGAGCCGCCGCGCCCAAAAGAGCGCGCCGGCAAGGGCTGTTCAAGAGTGTTTTGCGTATCACCTGTGCCCTGCCACGTGATCAGGTTTTGGGAACGGCGGTGGCGATGGTCTCGCCGGTGCCGCTCTTGCGGGCCTTGGCTGACGCCAATGTATCGCGCAATTCGGCCTCCATGGTCTTCAACTCGACCTCGGCAGCCGCGCGGCGGGCTTTGCCTTCGTCCGCGATGGCGAGGCTTTCTTCGATGGTGGCGACCAAATCGGCATTGGCGGTTTTGACGGCTTCGATATCGAAGACGCCGCGCTCCATCTCCTCGCGCACAATGCGGTTGCTATCGCGCAGGTTCTTGGCATTGGAGGTCAGCAATTCATTGGTCAAATCATTGGCACCGCGCACGGCGGCGGCGGCTTCTGCGCTGCGCTGGATGGTGACGGCTTGGGCCAATTGGGTTTCCCAAAGCGGCACGGTATTGACCAGGGTCGAATTGATCTTGGTGACCAGCGATTTGTCGTTTTCCTGCACCAAACGGATCGAGGGAAGCGATTGCATCGTCACTTGCCGCGTAAGTTTGAGATCATGCACACGGCGTTCGAGATCATCACGCGCGGCGCGCAGGTCGCGCAATTCCTGCGCGGCCATGACTTGTTCGGCTTCGGGGGCGGCATTGGCGGCGGCCTCCTTGGCGGGGATGTCGGTTTCATCCAAGCTGCGCAATTTGGCCTCGCCCGCCGCGATATAGAGCGCCAGTTCATCGTAGAAATTGAGGGTTTTCTCATAAAGCATATCAAGTGATTTGATATCCTTGAGAAGCGTATGCTCATGTCCCAACAGATCATCGGTCACCCGGTCGATCTGGCTTTGCACCTCTTCGAACTTCGCGGTGAATTTGGCAAAGGGCGCGGCGCGGCCCAAGAGTTTTTCCCACCACGAACGTTCGCGGCGCACGTCCAGCTCAGAGATTGAAAACCCGCGAATGGTGCTGACGATGTTGCGCAGGCTATCGCCGGCGGGGCCAACATCCTTGTTGCGCACATCGGCCAACATGGCTTGGCTGATCTCTTGCAACTCGGCCTGCGCGCCGGACCCGAAAGAGACGATGGAGTTGGTGTCGCTCATATCCAATTCGGCGATGCGGCGGGTGATTTCGCCGGTCGTCGGTGCATCGGCTTGCTCTAGCGGCACAACCGCATTTGCATCCACCGGTTCGGGCAGGACCACGGCTGTGATTTCTTCGACTTGTTTCAATGTGGCCTCGGCTTTGGCGCGTGTGCTCTCGGTCATGACAGTCCCCAATTCAAATTGGCTGCGGGCGGCAGCGCCCATGTTACAAATTACAGTTCGGTTAGCCTTGCGGCTCCGCCTCGGCGGTCGGCACAGTCAGCCCCTCGCGCGCCAAACGGTCGCGCAGGACTTCGATTTCGACGGTTAAATCCGCACGGTCGCCTTGGCGCATTTTTGCGATGCGGGCGGTGAAATTGCTCTGTAGATCCCCGAGCAGGGTTTCATAATCGGCGCGCGCGCTGGCGTCGCGGCGGTGGCTATATAGATCGGCAAATTTCACCGTCGCGTCGCGCGCCCCGCGCAGGTAGACCGACAGATATTTGCGCGCTTGGGTCAAATCACGCGGATCGTCTTCCAGCGTGCGAAACATCGTGCGGGCGGTGGTGGCAAAACCGGCGACGCGGGCCTCCAACGCACGATCTCCGGCGCGCAGGATCGCGTTTTGCATGGCGCTCAAATGCGCTTCGGCCTCGCTCACGGCGCGGGCGACGCGGTCGGATTGAAAGGCATCAATGCCATCGATACCCTTGTTTTTCATCGGGTCGGGGCCAAAGGCGAGGAAATGCAGAACCGCGCCAATGGCCACATAGATCAGCGGCCCTGCCACGCCTTCACCGGCGGCATATCCGGCCAGACCAAGCCCGAGGCCGGTCAAAACCGATCCGGCCATTTTGCGCGGAAACGTGGGGCGGCGGGCGATGCGGCGCGCCTCATAGGCTTCTTGTGCGGCCAATCCTTCGCGGGTCATCCAGGCCGCCAGCAACAAAAGTCCAAGCGCGCTGAGCGTCAGCGCCAAGGTCTGCGGGCCGTCTCCGAAGGCCGAGGCCATCAAGGGCAGGGGGGCAATGAACAACATTCGCACCCGCGCGCCGATGCGGCTGCGCTTGGCGCCGCGATAGCTGTCTCGCACGGGCGCACCCTCTGGCACATCGTCCGGCGCGGTTCGGGCCGCGTCATCGGGGCTATATTTCCCGCCGTAGCGTTGCGCCATCTCAAACGCCCCCGGTGATCGCAATGAAAAAGATCATGACGATAAGCAGGATGTAGCTGATTTTTTGCAGGCCCGTTCCGGACATAGGATCCCCCGACCCGTTGAATTCCTTGTAAAAGGTAAGCGATGCGAGGGCGGTTTGCTAGGGGGAAGATGAGCGAAGTTTTGCCCATAAAAATGCGGCGCGCCGCTGATGCAGAACCACCGCCGGACCGGGCGCGGCCTGCAAATCCTGCAAGCCGCATCCGGTTGTTCTATCAAGCATACACGGCGTTCAATGTCCGCCGCTTTGCGACTTGGCGCGTCGCTCTAGGCCGAGCTTGCGCGAATAGACCGATTGAATGATTTCGACTGCGAAGAGGACCACAACCGAGAAATAGAAGGTGGTCTTCGACATGGGCACAACCTCGTGGCCGAAGAACCGAAGTGCCAAAGTCTCGTCATGCATGGCATGGGCGGCCGCCTGACCGGATTCCCCCAAAAGCACCACGCCGACAATCAGCAAGATGAACAGGCCAAGCACCTCATACATCCGGTTTTTTTGCAAAAATGTCGTCACGCTGTCGGCCAAAAGCAGCATCGCCAGACCCGACAGGATGATCGCAATGGCCAAGATCGGGAAGACATCGGTGATGGCCAAAGCCGACAATACGGAATCAAACGAAAAGATCAGGTTCATCATTACGATCAAGGCCACGACCTTTGCGGCGGATTTGCCGCTCTTGCTGTTCACGTCCGTTCCCAGATGCTCGATGGACAGCATATGCGAGATTTCCTTCACTGCCGTATAGATGATGAAGACCCCCCCCAGAACAAAGACACAGGTGGCGAAATTCACCCCGCCTTCAAGTACGCCGGTCCAATTCATAATGAAAAACGGTTCGGCCATGGAGTCGATCAGCCGGATCATCACAAAGAGCAACACCACCCGCAGGGTCACCGCAATGATGATGCCCCAATAGCGTACGGCGCGTTGATGGGCCACTGGCGCGCGTTGCGATTCGATGGAAATATAGAGCAGGTTGTCGAACCCGAGCACAGCTTGCAAAAAGCAAAGCATCACCAGATTGCCCAGATTTTCGGCGGTTAAAAGATCGAACACTAGCAGGTCTCCCGTCATCCGTGTGTGGAGTTAATCATATATTTGGTGTCAAGGTTATGGATAGCGCAGCCCAGCGCCAAGTCAAAGAAAAGGCGGGTGGGCGTGGGCGCTGCCGGTCAGCTGCGGCCTCTGGGTCCGCCTTTGCCGCCTCCGCCGCGGTGAGGTTTCCCCGAAGGTGTGCCTTGCGGCCTGCCACGCGCGTCGCCCGGCTTGCCGGACTTGCCGGCGCCTGCTTTGCGCGTTCCCCCTTTACCGGCGCCGCGCGGCTTGCCTTGATCCGTGCCCTTGCCAGAGGGACGGCCGGTGCCTATCTCCCATGGTTTTTCGCTGGCGGTCTTTTGGGACCGGGCGGTTTTCCCTAAGGGTCCGGCGGGTTTACCGCTGTTGCGCCGTGCGCCTGCGGGTTTGTTTGCCTTGCCGCTGGTGCGGCGCAGGCCGCGCGCCGGCGGCGTGGCGGTTGGGTCGATCTCTTCAACCGACAGCCCCAGTTGGTCGCGCATGGTCTTGCGGCGGACCTCTTCGACCGCCCCGGGTTTCAGATCGCCCAATTGGAACGGGCCGTAAGCAATGCGGATCAAGCGGTTCACGCTGAGGCCAATGGCCTCCATTGCGCGGCGGATTTCACGGTTTTTGCCTTCGCGCAATCCGATGGTCAGCCACGCATTCGCGCCTTGTTGCCGGTCAAGAGATACGGTCATCGGTTGGAAATGCTCGCCATCGGCGGTGATGCCCGCGCGCAGCGGGCGGAAGGTGTCCTCGGTCGGGCGGCCATTGACGCGCACCCGGTAACGGCGCAGCCATCCGGTTGACGGCAATTCCAGTTGCCGTTTGATGCCGCCATCGTTGGTCAATAACAAAAGCCCTTCCGAATTGAGGTCAAGCCGCCCGACGCTCATCACGCGGGGCATGTCCTCGGGTAGGGATTGATAGATCGTCGGCCGGTCCAATTCGTCGCTGTCCGTGGTCACAAGGCCGGTGGGTTTGTGATAGAGCCAAAGCCGCGCCGGTTCGGGCGGCGAAAGCGGCGTGCCGTTGACTTCGATCCGGTCATCGGGAGTGACGTTGAGGGCGGGGCTGTCGATGGTGGTTCCGTTGACGCGCACCTGCCCGATGGCGATCAGCCGCTCGGCTTCGCGGCGCGAGGCGACGCCGGCGCGGGCGATGACCTTGGCAATGCGGTCGTCTTTGGGGGGCGCAGGCATGTCGGATGTATCGGGTTTTTCGACCATTTTGGACAGCTTTCAGGGGGCTGGAGTGCGGATGTTGGCCTCCGGTTACCGGAAAATCCGTCATTGCGAAAGCGGTGATGCCTTGCCAAGAAGAGATATGAAGATGAATTCGCATATGCAGATGGCGTTGGACGAGGCGCGCGCGGCGGCAAAACGCGGCGAAGTTCCCGTGGGTGCGGTGTTGGTATCGCCTGCGGGTGCGGTCGTGGCGCGGGCGGGCAACCGGACGCGCGAATTACACGATCCCACCGCCCATGCCGAGATATTGGCGATCCGCGCCGGATGCGCGGCTTTGGGGGCGGAGCGGCTGACCAATCACGCGCTGTATGTGACGTTGGAGCCCTGCGCGATGTGCGCGCAGGCAATTTCTGCCGCCCGTATTGCGCGGCTGTATTACGGCGCGTCGGACCCCAAAAGCGGCGGCATCGAAGCCGGCGCGCGGGTGTTTTCGCATGCGCAATGCCATCATGTGCCGCAGGTGTTCGAGGGCATTGATGCGGCGGCGTCCGAGGCGTTGCTCAAGGCCTTTTTCGCAGCCAAGCGCCGCCCATAGGCGGCTGGGCCTGTTGCGGGTTTGGGGAGCCTCCGGCGGGGATATTTAAGGGAAAGCAGAAAGAGGCAGCAGCGGCCCCCGTGCGGCAAGCTTGGGTCTGCGGTGCGGGTGTCGCTGGGAAGGGGCAAGCGGGCGGCGCACCCGGCCTTAAGGCGCGCCGCGCCGGATTTTAAAAGGTGATGGGGGTGAGAACCTCGGGTTCGATCACATTCACATCGGGCAGGGCGGCAGCGAGTTTTTCGGCCGATTGCTCCAGCGCGGGGAAGGTGCGGTAGTGGCCGGGGATCAGCGTGTCGAAATTGAAGTAACGCTTGGCCGCATAGGCTGTGGCCTCCATATCCATGGTGTAATAGCCACCGGCCGAAAGGATGCCGATGTCGGGTTTATAATAATCGCCGATCCATTCCATATCGGCCATGATCGTGGTGTCGCCCGACAGGTAGATCGTATGACCCTCGCCTTTGAGAATGACGCCGCATTCCGCGCCCATATAGGCGCCGCGCCCGTCGATCACCAACGAGGAGCTATGCGAGGCGGGCACCAGCGTGGCGGTGGCCTTGCCCAATGGGATGGTGCCGCCTTTGTTCCAGCCGTGGCCCTCTTTGGCGCCTTGGCTATGCAGATAGGCCGCAAGTTCAAAGATCGCAGAGACCGGTAGGTCACGGGATTTGGAGATATCCACGATGTCATGGCTGTGGTCGAAATGGCCATGGGTGACGATGATATGTGTCGCGCCGTCCAGCGCGGCATCGACCTTGTCGTCGGGCATCATCGGATTGTCCGTTACCCATGGGTCAATCAACAGGATTTGATCTTCGATTTCGATGCGCCAGCTGCCGTGGCCAAGCCAGATGATGTTCATAGTGTTCTCCTCTATGGCGTTTACACGTTAGAGTAGCACGGTCGATGCGATTGTGAAGGTGCAGCAACGGCGGCGGCGAGGCTTGCGGGCGCGGCGCGGGGGCGTTAAATGCAGGGGCAACATAGTTTGCCACCCGATAGCCCGAGGAATTCCTGACGATGTCGATCGATCTTGAGACTGCCGCGCGCGTTGCCAAATTGGCCCGCATCCGCGTCGAAGAGGAGGCGCTGCCGGCGCTGGCCGCTGAATTTAATACCATTCTTGGATTTATCGAGCAACTTGAGGAGGTTGATGTCGAGGGCGTCGAGCCGATGACATCCGTCACGCCTATGGCATTGCGCCGCCGCGACGATGTGGTCACCGATGGCGACCAGCAAGACAAGATTCTCAAGACTGCGCCTGATGCGCGCGAAGGCTTTTTTGCCGTGCCGAAGGTGGTGGAATAATGACCGATCTCAATACGCTGACTTTGGCCGATGCACGCGACAAATTGCGTGCTAAAGATATCTCCTCCGAGGAATTGACCGGTGCCTGCCTGAAGGCTGCCGAAGCCTCCGGCGCGCTCAACGCCTTTGTGCATCACACCCCCGATGTCGCGATGGCGCAGGCCAAAGCCGCTGATGCGCGGATCGCGGGCGGCGACGCGCCGTCGATGTGCGGATTGCCGATTGGCGTGAAGGACCTGTTTTGCACCAAACATGTTCCGGGTCAGGCGGGCAGCCGTATCCTCGAAGGGTTCTTGCCCGAATATGAGAGCACCATTACCGCCAAGCTGTTTGATGCGGGCACGGTGATGTTGGGCAAGTTGAACATGGATGAATTTGCCATGGGCTCGTCGAACGAAACCTCGGTGTATGGCAATGCCGTGAACCCGTGGAAAGTCGACGATCGCCAATTGACACCGGGCGGCTCTTCGGGCGGCTCGGCGGCGGCGGTTGCGGCGGATCTGTGTTTGGCGGCGACGGGCACCGATACGGGCGGCTCGATCCGCCAACCGGCGGCCTTTACCGGCACTGTCGGCATCAAACCGACCTATGGGCGGTGTTCGCGTTGGGGCGTGGTGGCGTTTGCCTCTTCGCTTGATCAAGCCGGACCGATGACCAAAACCGTGCGCGATGCCGCGATCATGTTGGAGGCGATGTCGGGGTTCGATCCCAAGGACAGCACCAGCGCCGATCTGCCCGTGCCCGATTTCGAGGCCATGCTCACCGGCGATATTCGCGGCAAGAAGATCGGCATTCCCAAAGAATATCATATGGATGGGATGCCTGCCGAGATCGAGGCGCTTTGGGCCGACGGGCGCAAGATGCTTGAGGATGCAGGCGCGGTGATGGTCGATATCACATTGCCGCATACCAAATATGCTTTGCCGGCCTATTACGTGATTGCGCCGGCCGAGGCGTCTTCGAATTTGGCGCGCTATGACGGGGTGCGCTACGGCCACCGCGCCAAGCTGGACGGTGGGGATGGCATCACCGAGATGTATGAAAAGACCCGCGCCGAAGGTTTTGGCCACGAGGTGCAGCGCCGCGTGATGATCGGGACATATGTGCTTTCGGCCGGTTTCTATGACGCCTATTACAACCGGGCACGCCGCGTGCGCGCGTTGATCAAGAAAGACTTCGATGACGCCTTTGCCGCGGGAATCGATGCGATCCTGACACCGGCCACGCCGTCTTCGGCCTTTGGTCTGGGCGAGATGAAAAACGCCGATCCGGTGCAAATGTATCTCAATGATGTGTTTACCGTGACGGTGAACCTCGCGGGGCTTCCCGGCATTTCGGTGCCCACCGGGCTGGACAAGGCGGGGCTGCCTTTGGGGCTGCAACTGATTGGGCGTCCGTGGGAAGAGGGCGATTTGCTGAACACCGCCTATGCGCTGGAACAAGCCGCCGGTTTCGTTTCCAAGCCTGCGAAATGGTGGTAAACATCGGCGATACATAATGCGGTCGGGGCACGATAAGCCCCGCCGCCAGCTTATATGGCAGGACGAAAAATGCAGATTTCATTTGGTAAACGCGCGATTGCCACGATGGTGGCGCTGGGCGCGGTCACTGCATTGGCTGGGTGTGATCCGCAGGTGCCCGACAGTGGCTCAGGCGTTGGTTTCAGCAGCTATACAGAATATCAGCAGCGTCAGGCCCAAAATGCGGGCCTCGTGCCCACTGGTGTAGTGTCGGATGAAACCACCGGCTTGCCTGCGGCTCCGGTGATGACCAATGCGACCCTGCCGCCCGCCGGTCAGGTTGCTGCGTCCAGCGGCAGCGCCGAAGAGATCGCGGCCGAAACCCGCGCCGCCTTATCTGCTGCCGAGGCCAATTCCGGTGTGGCGCCGGTGAATGCCTCGCCATCGAACCCTGCGCCGCCCGTGGTCAATGCGGCGGGCATTTCGAACGAGAATAACTTCGAGGCCGTGGGCGAGGTGCGCAGCATCCAAGATGATGCCAACCGCATCGCCGCCAACCGCGCGCAATACGAACAGGTGCAGCCCACCGCATTGCCGGGCCGCGTCGGCACCGGTCCGAATATCGTTGAATACGCGCTCAAAAGCCGCCACCCGATTGGCCAAAAACTCTTTACCCGTTCGCCATTGAACGGACAAAGCAAATTCGTGCGCAATTGTGCGAAATACCCTTCGCCGGATTTGGCGCAGGAAGACTTCCTTGCGGCGGGCGGCCCTGCGCGCGACCGCATGGGATTGGATCCGGACGGCGATGGATTCGCCTGCCAATGGGATCCGCGCCCGTTCCAATTGGCCACCGGTGGTTGATCTGTCGGCGGACCGTTTAGGGCGATGGGGCATGATATGACCCATGTGGTTAAGGGTGATGAACCGCTGACGATATTGCACGATCCGTCGCCGAATTTCGGCGCGCGCCGTGGCGGCGTGCGGCCCGATATGGTCGTGCTTCATTACACCGCGATGCAAAGCGCCGAGGCCGCTTTGACGCGCCTGTGTGATCCGGTTTGCGAGGTTTCGGCGCATTACCTGATCTGCCCCAAGGGACGTATCTGGCGCATGGTCCCCGAACAGATGCGTGCATGGCATGCAGGGGCGGGGGCATGGGGCGATGTGACGGATGTCAATTCGCGCTCGATCGGGATTGAGTTGGCCAATACCGGCGATCAACCTTTTGCCGCGCCACAGATGGCGGCGCTCGAAGCGTTGCTTGGCGCGATCATGGCCCGTTGGACTATTGCACCGCATCGGATCATCGGCCATTCCGACATGGCCCCCGCGCGCAAATTTGATCCCGGCGCGCGGTTCGATTGGCGCCGTCTGGCGCGCCAGGGCCTGTCGGTCTGGCCTGATCCGCAGGGCGCGCCGAAGGCCGATTGGGACGCGTTTTTGCGCGATGCGGCGCGGTTTGGTTATGTCTTGCCCGTGGTCAGCGGCGATCATGATGCCGGCCCGGAGGGCCTGCTTCTGGATGCCTTTCGTCAGCGCTTTCGCCCTTGGGCGGCGGGGCAGGGCGCGCCGATTTCCCCCGCCGATTGCGCCGCGATGCACGATCTGGCCACGCGTTTCCCCATTGACCAAAGCGGCCCGAGCGCCTAGGTGCCATGTCGCGCGGAGGGCTGGATGGTCGCGGGCGGGCCTGATCCGTTCGAGGAAAGTCCGGACTCCACAAAACGATGGTGCCGGGTAACGCCCGGCTGGGGCAACCCAAGGGAAAGCGCCACAGAGAACAGACCGCCGTTGCGCCCGTATGGGATCAACGCAACGGTAAGGGTGAAACGGTGGAGTAAGAGCCCACCGCGGGACTGGCAACAGGACCGGCACGGCAAGCCCCACCAGGAGCAATGCCAAATAGGGACCGCGCGCGGGGATCGCGTCGGCGTAAGCCGATACCGCCCGCAGGGATGTTTTGCCCCGGTGGTCCGGGTTGGCAGCTAGAGGCGTCATGGCAACATGGGGCCAAGATGAATGATCATCCATGAAGGGCAACCTTCGGGACAAAATCCGGCTTATAGGCCCTCCGCGCGTATTATCTTCACAATCTATGTTGACACTGCCAGTGTGTTCCTTAAAAGGCAGGCTTCAAGAGATTTCACGGGACGCACAAGCGCCCGCCGTAGGAGAACGATCATGGCGAAGCCGACCACAATCAAAATCCGCCTGAACTCGACCGCAGGCACGGGCCACTTCTATGTGACCAAGAAAAATGCACGAACAATGACCGAAAAGATGGTCGTACGTAAGTATGACCCGGTGGTGCGCAAGCATGTCGAGTATAAGGAAGGCAAGATCAAATAAGATCGCCCTATATATGACCAGACATCAAAAGCCGCGCCGCAAGGACGCGGCTTTTTCTTTGCTCTAAGACCAGCAGACCAAACCCGCCCCTTGCCCCGCACGCCGCCAGTTTCGACCCCGAAATGGCACCGCATGCAAGGAGTTCTGCACATGCCCCCTTTGAATGATATGGGCGATCCGCCCGCCCCGATAGACCCACACTGTCCACCGCATCCATCTTTGCCCCTTAGTGCCTCCCAGTCGCCGGCCGAGGCGCAGGGGCGTGCAGGAGCGCGGTTGGTGGGGGGCACGCCCCCCGCACTCGCGGATCCCACAAGACCCCCGCAGGAGACCTCTGCATATGGGTTGCCTTATTCGCTGCGTGTCGCGGCCCCGCAGGACGCCGCAGAGATCGAAGACCTGCTACGCAAAGCCTACGGCCGGCTTTTGGTGCCAGACTATGGTGGCGCCGAGCTGGCGGCCGCTTTGCCTGGGTTGAGCGCCGCCTATCCTGCATTTTTGGCCAGCCCGACGTGTTTCATCGCCGAGGGCCCCTGCGGGCGAATCTTGGGGTGTGGCGGCTGGTCCGAATTTAGTCCCTTTCGTGCCCGCTCTTTCGCGGGTCTGGGCCATGTCCACCACATCGTCACCGACCCCGACCATATCGGCAGCGGCATCGGCGCCGCGATTTTTGGGCAGGTCGAACTCTCTGCGCGGTTGGCGGGGATTACTCGGTTGCATGCGCTTGTCACCCGCACCGCCGCCGGATTTTTCCGCGCTCAAGGGATGCAGGCCATGGGAGAGGTTGCCATGCGGATTACGCCCGAAATCCGGTTGCCGGCCGAAGAGATGCACATGGATCTGGCGGGAGTTTGAGCGGTGTATACGTTGAAACCTACCCGCACCGCCGACAGGTAATCGCGGCCGAGGTGATGACATCCGGCCCGCTTTGGAGCTCGCTCCACATAAAGCGCCAGCCGTCCAACGGGTGCGGATTTGGAATGGGGCACCGGGCGGGTGACATCGCCGGTTGTCAGAAACACCCGCATTAGACGCGCCCATCCTCAAGGGGATGGACCAAATGGAGATCTGTGCAACAGCTGCGCCAGCACATGGACTGGCATCGGTAGCATTAGGATGCGTAGGCGGACCTTTGATCGCGCGGGGCTAATAACAAAACGCGTAGATACCAGTAAGGCGACGGCACTGAATTGAGGTGGCATCTGCCACGCTGCCACAGTGAACGAACCGTGTCGCCCGTTAAAAGTAAAGCCGTAGGTCGCCGCAGCCATGAGGCAAACGCGGGTGTTGGAGTATTGAGCGCGCGCCGTTTGTGCTGGCCGTAGAATAGCGCGCGGACAACGCCTGTTTGGCCGCGATGATCTGCTTGATGCGCCGCGGCCATCGCAAACGGACCGGGGGGGGGGTATCTTTACCGTCGCGAATGCGCGCCGAATCTCGGGCGGCGGTGCCAGCCATCGCCTTTCGTTGTGTTGCGCGGATCTTCGATTTGCGCCCTATTGAGAGAGAGTATTTGCCACGCCAACCGATGTGCCAAGCAAGCCAAGGATCGTGCGCGCCGAGGTGACGGGGCTTTCGGTTGCCAAAACCGTGTCATCGGGATTGATGTGAAAATTGCGCGCCGCAAAAAGCCCGTCCGCCGTGGTCAGGTCAAAGGTAAACACCACATCTTCCATTGCCGGACCCGATCCGTCAGCGCGGAGCGCTTCGGCCGCATATTCGCGCAAGACCAACACACCCTTGGGGTTGGCGCGGGTGTCTTGCAGCCCTCCGATCAACGCCAAGGCTTCAATCGCGGTCAGGTCCTCTTGCGGAAAGGCGACCAATTCTTCGCTGCCGGTTGCGCCAAGCGCGGTAAACCGGCGTCGATCCGATTCGATTACCACTTTGTCGCCGCCACGCAGCAAGGTGTTGTAGTCGCCATTGGCAAAGAGTTTTTCGGCGGAAATCTGATAGGTTTTGCCATTTCGGATCAATCGCACCACGGGGTTCGTCAGGTCCGGAGCAATGCCGCCCCCTTGGGCAATCAGGCTGAGAATCGAGGTGTTGCGATCCGCCAGAGGTATGCTGCCCGGATTACGCACGCCCGAGACGAGGTCAGCGGCATTCTGGCGGCCGGGGGTGTGGGACAATTGCACCTGCGCATCTGCCAAAACCTGCCCTAACGCCTGTTGTACGGCTTCGCGGGCCCGCTCCGGCGTTAATCCGCGGATCACCACCTCGCCCGCATAGGGCAAAAACACGCTGCCATTGGCCGACACGGTCGTGCGCGGCATTTGGGCGGTTTTTTGCTCGGGCGCAGTCAAAAGCGAATTTTCCTGACTGTCCCAAATCGCAATCTCGATGCTGTCCCCGGTTCGAATCACCGGCGAGGCAGGCCCGCGCGTGGCGCCAATCCAACCGGTCTGCGACTGGCGGCCTGTGCTCGGCCATTCCGCCAACTCTGTGGTATTGGCGCGGCTGACCGGCACCACCGCAAAGCTTGGATTTTCGGCATTTTGTTCGCGCAAAACTTGGGTGTTGATCGCCGCGCCGCGCGGTAAATCGCACCCGCTGAGGGTCGTGATCCCAAGAAGGGCGGCAGTCAAAAGGGCGCGGGTGGTCAATCGGTCATCCTCTTCGGGGCAAGCGCGCAGAGCGCAGAGGTCGGGCAGGGTTGGGTGCGCCCTGTCTACCGACCTGCCTTGCCGATAGATAGCATAAAACGCAGCATATTGTATATGAACCAGCACGGCTTGGCAGGGACTGTGGTAACCTGCCGGGCCTATGGTATGTATGGTGACAGATGAGGAGCGCCAATGACGTGACAGACAGTGAGGCAATTCAACCTGGGAGACGGCGCGTACTGGTGTTGGGCGGTACTGGAAAAATGGGCCGCGTGTTGGCGCGGGTCTGGGACACTGCCCCGCCGGAGGGATGGCGCCCGACGTTTGCGGTGCGCGGATCTGCCCCCCTCCCGCCCACCAGATCCTCCGCAGCATCTGCGTCGATGTCACCACCAACCGCACCGTCTTGCGCGGCTTCGTCCTCGGCGGCGCCCGACCCGCAGGCCCAGCGATCGGGCGATGTCCTTTCCTTGGAAGATCTGGAGGCGCAGATTGCCCAAGGCCGGCCGCCGCAGTTCGAAGCGGTTTTGGCGCTCTGGGGGGTGACCTCGGGCGATGCGGCGGCATTGGCGGGCAACACCGCACTTGCCCTGCGGGCGGTGGATATTGCCCGTGCGGTTGGCGCTGCCCGGTTGTTTCATGCCTCGTCCTCGGCGATTTATTCTGCGGTGGCATCTTCTGCTCCCCTGCCCGAAGAGGCCGTGCGCGTGGGTTTTCCCGAAGGTCGAGTACAGGGGGTGCATCAACAGGGCGAGGCCCGCGCCGGATTGCCGGATACCGCACCGGCGGGCGGGTATGGCGCGGCGAAATATGCGATGGAGGCGGCGATTGCCACCTCGGCGCGACAGGATCCTGTACCGCAGCAAATCATCTTGCGCTTTGCCAATCTGGCGGGCGGTGACAGTCTTTTTGCCGCTCTCAACCGCCGCGCGGCCGCCGCTGCCGTGCCGCAAATGACCCTTGATCAATTCGAAAATGGTCGGGGGCCACTGCGTAGCTATATTGCGCCGGTTGATCTGGCCCATGTGATGGAGGCGCTGTTGAATGCTTCGGGTGACAGCTTGCCTGCGGTGATCAATTGCGCCGCAGGCGGCGCCATCGCCATGGAGGATATCGCCCGCGCGGCCGGTGCGCAGGTGCAATGGCGCCCTGCACCCAAGGGCGCGGTGCCCTGTGTCGCGCTTGACCTGACCCGATTGGCCCGGCTTGCGCCCGACGTGGCACAGCCGCGCAGCGGCGCGGATCTGGTCGCGCAGGTTGCAGGGGCTTCGGCACATGCGGCGGCGCGGCCTTCGCCGGGCTCACAGGTGCCGGCATCAAGGCAAACACCGATGCCGCAAGCGGCGGTCCCGCCGCGTGGGATTGCTGCCACGTCCGATCCGGCGCGGCCGATCGCGCGCAGCAAACGGGTGATGGATGTGATTTGGGCGCTGCTGCTGATCTTGTTGCTCTGGCCCTTGATCATGGCGGTGGCGGCCTGGGTGCTACTGCTTGATGGGCGACCGGTGTTTTATAAATCCGAACGCATGCGCAGCCCGACAGAGGGTTTTGATCTGTGGAAATTCCGTACGATGCGCCCCGATGGGGCCGATCGTGGCGTGTCAGGTGGCGACAAACGCCATCGGATCACCCGCAGCGGCGTGTTCTTGCGGCGCTACCGGCTCGACGAGTTGCCGCAATTGTGGAACATCCTGCGGGGCGACATCAGCTTTGTCGGACCGCGCCCGCCTCTGCGCCACTATGTTGAGGCTTTTCCTGACCTGTATGCGGCGGTTTTGCGCAGCCGCCCTGGCGTGACCGGTTTGGCGACATTGGCGTTTCATGCGCGCGAGGAAGCTTTGCTCGCGCCCTGTGCCGACGCGGATGAAACCGAAGCAGTCTATATTCGCCGCTGCATCCCCGCCAAGGCGCATCTGGATCTTATTTATCAACGCAACCGGTCGATTTGTTGGGACCATTGGCTGATTCTTGCGACTGTTTTTCGGCGGTTTCCTCTTCGCGGACCAACACGGCTCAGGCGCGCATCGCGTTAGTTCGGCTTAATTTTATACACCTCACCGTCTTTTTTTGCCGCAACGCGGCATTTTTCGCCAATCGGGCGGAAACCCGCTTGTGTCCGAGTGCTATTAATACTCTTTTAACTTTGTGCCCTGCTGGATGGATCAAGTGGGAATACGCAGAGTGCCGCCTGCCATTCGTGGCCGCGCGGCGACTTTGAAGTGAACCTTGATCAATTTGGGCCTGTTTTCGGCGACGCCGAGGCGGGCAAAGGTGCCGGATATCGATCGGCCAAAAAGGTGTTACTTTGGATCAAAATCGCAATACGATCGATGCCGGTCTTTTCTCTATGCTTTGGGTGTACCAAAAACTTCTTGCTTTGAAGCCATCGCACAAACGGTTGATTTTCCTTGGGCTGGATATGCTTTGGGTCATTTCGGCATTTTTCATCGCGCTGAAATTGGTGGGGCGCGCACCTGCGGGCTTTGGGCTTGGCGGGACGCTGATCTATCTGTCGGTGTTGGTCCCTGTCGGGGTCAGTTTGACGGTTTTGATGGGGCTCGACCGGATTAAGCTCAACGCCTATGAGATGCGCGCGGCGAAACTCTCTGCCATTGTGGCCAGCGTGACGGCGCTGTGCGGTGTTGGGGTGAGCATGGCATGGTCCGGCGGGCTGCCCGAAGAAGTGTTGGCGGTCTTCTTTATGGTGCTTATGCTCTTGCTGGCCACCTCGCGGGTGGTGATGCGCGAAGTGGTGTTGGCGATTTACCGCAATGGCGGCAATCGCAAGCGGGTGCTGATTTACGGCGCGGGGCAAACCGGCCGCCAGCTTGCCGCCGCACTCAGCACCGATGACGCCATCTTGCCGATCGGCTTTGTCGATGCCAACCCGACCTTGCAAAGCCTCGTTTTCAACGGTTTGCGGGTTTATGCGCCCGCGCGTATCCGCGATCTCTACCATGCGGATGCCTTTGATCGTGTAGTGTTGGCCATGCCCTCGGTCAGCGCGCCCGTACAGGCGAAACTGGCCCGCGAATTGCGCGATATCGGATGCGAAGTATATGCCGTTCCGGCCTTTGCTGACATGATGGAAGACACGGAATTGCGCCGCCGCACCGTGCCGGTGAATTCCGCCGCGCTTTTGGGCCGCGCCTCTTTGTCGTTGGATTTGCCTGCTGTTACGGAAACCTATTGCGGCAAATCGATCCTTGTGACCGGGGCGGGGGGGTCGATCGGATCGGAGCTGTGTCGGCAATTGCTCAGCAGCGCGCCGCAATGCGTGGTGATCCTCGATCATAGCGAATTGGCGCTCTATACCATCGAGCGGGAATTGCGCGAGTTGATGACACAGATGCCCGATGGTCCGCGCCTTGTACCGGTGCTTGGATCGGTGACCGATGCGGTGTTGATCCTTAGCGTGATGCGGGCGCATGACATCGATATCGTGCTTCATGCCGCCGCCTATAAACATGTTCCAATGGTGGAGCATAACCCGGTCGAAGGTCTGCGCAATAATGTCATGGGCACGCGGGTTGTTGCCGAGGCGGCGCGCGATACCGGAGCCGAGCAATTCATTCTTGTGTCTACCGATAAAGCCGTGCGTCCCACGTCAATCATGGGCTCTTCAAAACGGTTGGCGGAAATGCTTGTGCAGGATTTGGCCTCCCGTGCCGAAACCACGCGGTTTTCTATCGTTCGTTTCGGCAATGTACTTGGCTCTTCGGGGTCGGTGATCCCGCTGTTCGAGGAACAGATCGCCCGTGGCGGCCCCGTCACTGTTACCCATGAGGATGTGACACGCTACTTTATGACCATCGCAGAGGCCGTGCGTCTGGTTCTGCTCACCGGTGCCTTTGCCCGAGGTGGCGATGTCTTTGTGCTCGATATGGGCGAACAGGTGTCGATTTTGAAAATCGCACGGCAGATGATCGAGGCCACAGGGCACCGCGTGCGCGATGCTGACACGCCGGATGGCGATATTGAATTGGTGATTACCGGCCTGCGACCCGGCGAGAAAATGCGTGAAGAACTGCTTATCGGTTCGGATATGTTGACCACGCCGCATCCAAAGATCCTACGCGCACAAGAGCAATGCCCGAGCCAACTTGGCATTGCCACGGCGCTGGCCCGGTTGCGCCGCGCCATCGAGGCCCGGGACGAGGCCATGGCCCGCGCAGTGATCACCACATGGGTCGAGCAGGAAGGCCGTGAGGGCGACAAAGACCTGATGGTGGTGATGCAAAACGAGCAGGACGCGTCCTAAATCCCCGATCACATGTGCGTTGTTCAGGCGGGCGCGCGTCGGCACGGGCGGTTGTCAGCGCGATGCGTTCCGGGCGGGGACGGCCCTAACATGCGGGGGACTGGCGCTTCCGCCGGAGCGGGATCGGCCCAAGGGGCGCATCGCCTGCGAAAGAGCCATGCCGTGCCTCGCATTCCTACTGCTGCCATCCGATTCCGTTAGGACGGTATGTTGGCGGTGATCCATAGGGTCGCGTTCTCAAGGTTGGGCGGTGTTTGTAATGGATATGTGGACCTAAGGTGATGAAGGTCCGGCAGACAGCCCCTACGGCCTCCAACCTCATAATGAGAAAGGGCCGGTGGCATCTCTGCCCCGGCCCTTCAGGTGTATGATCTGATGTCGGTTTACTCGCGATTGCCGAGCAGGGACAAGAGCATCATGAACATGTTGATAAAGTTCAGGTAGAGGCTCAACGCGCCCATGATCGCGGATTTGCCGAGCCATTCGCTGTCGCCATGTTGGGCGTGTGCAAGATATGTGTTTTTGATGTTCTGCGTGTCATAGGCGGTCAGGCCGGCAAAAATCAAAACGCCGATCACCGAGATTGCAAAGGCAATCGCGCCGGAGCCAAGGAACATGTTCACAATCGACGCCACAATGATGCCGATCAGACCCATGATCAAAAAGCTACCCCAACCGGAGATGTCTTTTTTGGTGGTATAGCCCCAAAGCGACAGGCCCGCGAAGGCGATCGAGGTCACGAGAAAGGTCTGCACAATCGAGAAGTCGGTATAGACCACGAAGATGTAGCTGATCGAGACGCCCATCAGCGCCGAGAAGGCGTAGAAGAACAGTTGTGCGCCCGCAGCCGAGAGTTTGTTGATCATCGCGCCAAAGGCAAACACCATGATCAGCGGAGCGAACATGATGATGTAGCGCGTAAAGCCGGTGAAGAGCGTCTGCATCATCGCTTCGTTGGTGCCAACGGCCCAAGATGCCAGTGCGGTGAGCAGCAGACCTACGGACATGGTCCCGTAGACCTTGTTCATGTGGGCGCGAAGCCCTTCGTCGATCGCTGCGGCGCGTGTGCCTGCCGCTGTCCGGATCGTGTTGAGTTCAGCCATCAAAGCCTCCGAAAAGTTAAAACCGTGACGCAGAATGCGCCGTTCGTGTTCAATATCGGGGTAGGGCGGCTTCATTTCAAGGGAATTTGGCAAACAGATGTTGCAAATTTTGCATTGCGTCCCGCCCGCGCCACTTGCGCCCGCTGGGATCGTCAGGCGGCAAAGCTGACGTCGGGGATGCGGGCGCAGGTCGGGAGGCTTATCCTATTGGATAAACAGGATTTCTCTACGGGCCTTATCCGCGCCAGCTGTCCGGTGCGCTCCAAGCCGAGCGACGGATTTCGAGCGCGACATCGGTGCGGGTCAATCCCATATCGTCCAGCGCAGCGTTGTCCAGAGCAGCCAATTTGCGGCGTTGACGAGACAGCGCCATCGCATTGCGCAAACGGGCCACGAAGGCGGATTTCGGTCCGGTCGACGCCAATTGCGCGCGGCGGGGGAGGGGCAGGGAGAAGGCCATTGTCTCATCCTTTCGTGATTGTGATGAATGGGCGGTGATTGATTTGTTCTGTTGATGTGTCTACGGATCTGTGAGTAATATTGAAAACGAATAAATGTGCGAATTAGCATCAAGGATGGTGATGAATGCGAAATCTCGATATCACGACCCTGCGCAGCTTTATGGCCGTCGCGGATCAGGGCGGTGTCACTCGCGCGGCCGGGGCGCTCAATCTGACCCAATCGGCGGTCTCCATGCAATTGAAGCGTCTTGAGGAAAACCTTGGTGCGGCGCTGCTCGACCGCAGCGGGCGCAAGGTGGCGCTGACCGGTGAGGGCGAGCTGTTGTTGACCTATGCGCGGCGCATGGTGGCGATGAACGACGAAGTGGTCGGGCGATTGACCGAAACCACATATGAGGGCGAACTGGTCCTTGGGGTGCCGCATGACATCGTCTACCCGCAAATTCCGCAGGTGCTCAAACGCTTCAACGCGGCCTATCCACGGGTCAAGGTGCATTTGAAATCCTCGTCGACCATGCGCCTGCATGACGCCATGGCGCGGGGCGAGGCGGATATCATTCTGACCACGGAAAGCCGCGCACGAGAGGGCGGTGAAATGCTCACCGAACTGGCGCTGCGCTGGACCGGCGCCCTGCACGGACAGGCGTGGCGTTGGCGGCCGTTGCGGCTTGCGTTCTGCTCTTGCTGTATTTTCCGGCCTATCGTTTTGGATAAATTGGATGAGGCGGGGATCGATTGGGAAATGGCGGTCGAATCCGAAGATGACCGCGCGGTCGAGGCGCTGATCTCTGCGGATCTGGCGGTGGGTGCCTTGCTCGAAACGTCGATCCCGCCGCACCAAGAGGCCATTGCGGGTGGCAATGCCTTACCCGATCTCGGCGTGCAGCAAATCAATATCTATGCCGCGAGCGGGGCTAATAAAATGCGCGATGCGCTTGCCGATATGATCCGGCAGGTTTACCGCAACGGTCCGGCTTTGGTGTCTGCAGGGGCCGCGCATTTGGCCGCTGCAGCGGTGTGAGGGCGGCGGTCACGGGGTTGGCGTGATCACCACCTTGCCTGTAGAGGCGCGGCTGCGCAGCAATTCGAGCCCCTCTTCCACGCGCTCCAAAGGCAGGACGTTGCTGACATGGGGTTTGATCTTTCCGGCCTCATACCAAGCAAAAATCTGGGCCAAACTGTCGGTCACCACTTCGGGGCGGAATTTCAGGTAGCCGCCCCAATAGAACCCCAAAACGTCGATGTTTTTCACCAACATATGATTGGCTTTGATACGGGGGACATCGCCGGAGGCGAAGCCGATGATCAAAATGCGCGCTTCGGGGTTGCAGGCCCGAAAGGCCGCTTCGAATTGGTCGCCGCCCACCGGATCATATACCACATCTGCCCCGCCAAGCGCCTTGACCGCTTCGCGGATGTCTTCGGTTTTCGCGTCGATCAAATGATCCGCACCGGCGGCCTTGGCCGCCTGTAACTTCTCGGGTCCGCGCGCGCAGGCGATGACTGTCGCGCCCATCAATTTGCCGATCTCCACCGCCGTCAGGCCCACGCCCCCTGCTGCGCCAAGCACCAAAAGCGTTTCTCCCGGTTGTAGCCGCGCCTTATGCTCCAGCGCTACATGGGAGGTGCCATAGGCGATTTGCATCGCGGCGGCGTCGATATCGGACATGGCATCGGGCACCGGTACGGCGCGGGCGGCGTCAAACACGCCATATTCGGCCAAACCGCCGCTGCCACCAAACACCGCCACACGGTCCCCGACGGAGACCCCGCTGACCCCCGCGCCGATATCTTCGACCCGACCGGCGATTTCCATACCTAATGTGAACGGCGCCTCGGGAGTGTCTTGATATTCTCCGCGTTGCATCAGAAGATCGGCAAAGTTGAGACCACAGGCACCGATTCGCACCCCGAGTTGACCTGCTTGCGGCCTTGGTGGGCGAAGCTCTGCCAAGATAGCCTGAGTTCCGGGCGAGTGGACTTGATATGCGCGCATGTCATCCTCGTTTATGTTTACATTCAGGTATTTGTCTTAAAATCCAGTCCGGAGCAAGACTCACGGAGGCGTGTTTTCTTTGCGTCAATACCGTATAGATTGCATCTCAAAGGTATAGGAACACGTTTTTAGGGTGTTCTTTCCCGTCCGCCGGGAGTAATGTGCAAGACAGTAGTGGTTTGTGAGGTGGATGGATTCTTGGGCTGGCTGGTCCTAGATCACCCGTGTGAGCGCAAACTTAGAAATGTTAGTGAAGGAGCAAGACTATGACACACCATGTAGATGTGCATGTCGGGAAACGCGTTCGTCACCGCCGTTGGTTGGTTGGTATGACGCAGCAGCAGCTTGCCGAGCAGGTTGGAATTAAATTCCAACAGATTCAAAAGTATGAAACCGGTGCAAACCGCATTTCGGCCTCCCGTCTTTGGGATATTTCCGATGCGCTCGATGTTCCGGTCAGCTTTTTCTTTGAAGGCATGGAAGCAGAGGCTGAAACCGCCGATGTGGACACCGCAGAGGCCGCAGTGCCCTCTTCGGTACCTGCCGATCTGATGGGCGACAAGGAAGCGCTGGATCTGGTGCGCTCGTATTACGCGATCCCGGAGAATCAGCGTCGTCGTCTCTTTGAATTGGCCCGCGTATTGAGCGACGTTGCCTAAGCGAAGCGCTTGAGCCTGAGGTCTGGCCGCGCTACTCCTGCAATAGCGTAGGGGAGTTTGACCGTGACCGAAGACGACAAGAGCGACATTATGAATACTGCACACGCGCTGGCGAATGCCGCGCGTGTTGCGATTCTGCCCTATTTCCGCAGCATCGGTCTAAGCGCCGATAACAAACTCGACGCCGGTTTCGATCCGGTGACCGAAGCCGACCGCGCCGCAGAACGTGCCATGCGCGATATTTTGGCGGCCCGTCGTCCTGATGACGGAATTTTGGGCGAGGAATACGGCACCCAAGAGGGCCGCAGCGGGCTGACGTGGGTGCTTGACCCCATCGACGGCACGCGCGGATTCCTGTCCGGTACGCCGACATGGGGTGTGCTGATTGCGCTCTCGGACACCAATGGTCCGCAGTATGGCATCATCGATCAACCCTATATTGGCGAAAGATTCGAAGGCGGGTTTGATCGTGCTCGGATGGTTGGTCCACATGGGACGGGGGTTTTGAAAACCCGCGCCCCGCGCGCCCTGTCCGAAGCGATCCTGTTCACCACCTTCCCCGAGGTCGGCACGCCGGATGACGGCGCCGCTTTCGCCCAAGTTTCCGCCAAGGCGCAACTCACCCGCTATGGCATGGATTGCTATGCCTATGCCCTGTTGGCTGCGGGGCAGATTGATCTCGTGATCGAATCTTGTCTCAACCCCTACGACATCTGCGCCCCGATCGCGGTGATCGAGGCCGCAGGCGGTATCGTCACCGATTGGAAAGGCGGCCCCGCGCATCATGGCGGCCGTGCCATTGCTGCGGCCAACGCCGAAATCCACACCGAAGCCTTGGCCATCTTATCCCGCGCGCCCTAGCGCCCCAAACCGGACCCCGCGATGACCGAGACCCTGATCAAAGGCGCTGACACCATCCTGACCATGGATGACGCGCGCCGCGAACTCGGCGGTGCTGATATTTTGATCCGCGACGGTGTGATCGTTGCGATCGGGCACGGGCTTGAAACCACCGGCGAGACCCACCTTGCGGGCGGATGTGTGGTGACACCGGGGCTGGTGAACACCCACCATCATTTGTATCAATCGCTGACCCGGGCGGTGCCGGGCGGGCAGGATGCGCTGCTCTTTGGTTGGCTCAAAACCCTTTATCCGATTTGGTCGCGGTTCGGCCCGGAAGAGATGCGTATCTCTGCCATGACGGGCCTGGCCGAATTGGCGCTGTCGGGGTGTAGCCTCAGCTCGGATCACCTGTATCTTTACCCCAATGGGGCACGGCTTGAGGACACGATCGAGGCCGCCCGCATCATCGGATTGCGGTTTCATCCAACGCGCGGTGCGATGAGCATCGGGGAGAGCCTTGGCGGGTTGCCGCCTGATGGGTTGGTTGAACGAGAGGACGACATACTGAATGACTGTATCCGGGTGATCGACGCGTTTCACGACGCCTCGGACGGCTCGATGTGCCGCGTGGGTGTTGCCCCCTGTTCGCCATTTTCCGTCAGCCGCGAGCTGATGCGCGACGCCGCCAGTCTGGCCCGTGACAAAGGTGTGATGATGCACACCCATTTGGCCGAAAACGACGAAGACATTGTGTATTCAATGGAAAAATTCGGATGCCGTCCCGGCCAATATGCCGAAGAACTTGGCTGGACCGGTGAGGATGTCTGGCATGCGCATTGCGTGAAACTCGACGGGCAGGAGATTGATCTTTTTGCAAAATCCCGCACGGGCGTCGCCCACTGCCCTTGTTCGAACTGCCGTCTCGGATCGGGGATCGCGCCGGTGCGGGCGATGCGCGATGCGGGTGTTAAGGTCGGATTGGGGGTAGATGGATCGGCCTCTAATGACATGGGTAATTTGATCCTCGAAGCGCGTCAGTCGATGCTGCTGCAACGGGTTTCCAAAGGTGCCGATGCAATGAGTGCGCGCGAAGCGTTGGAGATCGCCACGCGCGGCGGTGCCGATGTGTTGGGCCGCCCTGACTGTGGACGCCTTGCCGTGGGCAAACGCGCGGATATTGCGATTTGGGACAGTCAGGGCATCGAGAGTGCCGGAAGCTGGGACCCTGCCGCGCTTTTGCTTGCGGGGCCAACCCGCGTGCGTGACCTTTATGTCGAAGGCCGCGTTGTGGTGCGCGGCGGTCATCTTGCAACTTATGACTTGCCTGCGCTCCTCGCCGCGCAAAACCGTCTCGCACGCCGTTTGGCTGAAAGTCTTTGATATGAAATCGCTGATGCTTGCCGCGCTTCTGGCATTTCCGTTTCCCGCCATGGCCGATCCGGTTCAGGGCGCGGCAGAGGCGCTCAATCGCTACCGCGCTGCGCGCGGAGTGCCACCGGTGACCCAATCGGCCCGATTGCAAGCTGCCGCCGAACATCACGGCGCGGATATGGTCAAACGCGGCTATTTCGCGCACAAAAGCCCGTCCGGCAGCGGTCCGGCCAAACGGGCGAAACGTGCCGGATATCGCTATTGCTTCATCGCCGAGAACATCGCCAAAGGGCAAAAAACCTTGGCGCAGGTCATGGATGGTTGGGCCAATTCTCCGCCGCATGCGCGCAATATGTCCTCGGAAAAGGCGACGCAATTCGCGTTGGCCCGTGCCGCAGATAACACTTGGGTCATGATGCTTGGCCGTCCCGGTTGCTAACCCGCGTGGGGCTTTGAAGCATTTCGCGATCACGCGCCACACCCCCGGAACGGCAATGCCTCACACCGCGTTGCCGTTCACGCGTTGCCCGTTGATCCATGTGTCCGTCACGGCGCGGTCATCGCCCATCATGATCGTGGCAAATATCTCTTCCCATATTTCATCGGCTTGGGCCGCCCGCTGTGCAATCGCGGGGGTGGAGGCCAGATCAAGCACCACCAGATCGGCGGCCATGCCTGCGGCGAGGTTGCCGATCTCGCCGCCCAGATGCAGCACCTCTGCCGACCCGCAAGTCGCCAGCCACATCAATTGCGCCGCATGCAGCGGCGTTCCGCGCAATTGCCCGATTTCATAGGCCGCCGCCATGGTGCGCAGCATCGAAAATGACGATCCGCCGCCGGTGTCCGTAGCCAATCCGATGCGTTGTCCTTCGGCCATCAAGCCGGCCATATCGAACAGGCCCGATCCGATAAAAGTGTTTGAGGTCGGGCAATGTACCAATGCGCCGCCGGCTTCGCGCAATCGCGCCCGCTCACGCGGCTCCAGATGAATCGCATGTCCATACAGCCCGCGCGCGCCAAGCAATCCATGGGTTTCGTAGGTATCCAGATAATCGCGGGCAGAGGGGTATAGCTCTCGCACCCATGCGATTTCGTCCAATTGTTCGCTCAAATGGGTTTGCATCAAACATGTCGGATGTTCGGCCCAAAGCGCGCCCATCGCCTCCAATTGCGCGGGGGTTGAGGTCGGGGAAAACCGTGGGGTAATGGCATAGACCGCGCGGCCCCGTCCGTGCCATTTCCCGATCAAGGCCTTGCTTTCGTCATAGGCGCGTTGCGGCGTGTCGCGCAGGTCTTCGGGGGCGTTGCGGTCCATGGCGGTTTTGCCCGCAACCACCGCCTGTCCGCGCGCGCCGGCCTGTGCAAACAGCGCCTCGGCAGAGGCCGGATGCGAGGTGCAAAAGCTTGCCACCGTGGTCGTGCCATGCGCGGCAGTCAGGTCAAGGTATCGCGCGGCAATCTCATTGGCATAGGCCGGATCGGCAAACCGCATTTCCTCGGGAAAGGTATAGGTGTTGAGCCAGTCAATCAGCCGTTTACCCCAACTGGCGATCATCGCGGTTTGGGGAAAATGCACGTGCGCATCAACAAACCCTGCCATGATGACGCCTTGGCCATAGTCGATCAACTCGGCCTGCGGATGCGCGGCACGCAACGCCGCACCGTCGCCCACCGCCGCAATCCGCCCGCTTTGGATCAAGACGCCGCCTGCAGTATTGATCTGCGCCGCCGTTTCCGGCGCATCGTGAAACGGATGGTGCTCAAACCGCAGCGTCCGGCCCAGCAACAGCCGCGACGTCGGGTCGGTGCCGGTGTTTTGTGCTTTGGGGGCCGTGACAGCGCTCTGGGGCGCCGCAGAGGGGCGGGCCGAAAGGGGGGGAGGGGGCGGCGTGGGCGTGCTCATCAAAGTCCTGACTGGCCCGGTTGGCCGGACATTTTGGGGATCATATTGCCCGCGCGGTAACGGCGTGTGGCGGGCGGGGCGTGGCTGTAAATATAGCCAGTCTAAACGGCCCGGTGCGAGAGGTAAATTGCGCGTGGCCCCATTGTGCCTTGCGCCTGATCTGACTAGAGTTTGATCAAAGCAAGAGGGGCATGCGATGAGCGACTTCGAGACCAAAGACGAGATCATCGAAGCGCCCGAAGGTACCGAACCCCGGGGCGATGGCGAAGATAATTACCGCTTGGGCAAACGGACCATGGCGGAGATTTTTTTCGCTGTAGATACTCAGGATCGCGCCGCCTTGATCGAGGCGATGGAGCCGCTGCACGCAGCGGATATTGCTGACCTTTTAGAGCAGATCAATGCGTTTGACCGCCGCCGGTTTATCCAGCTTTACGGTCAGGAATTCGACGGCGAAATTCTGTCGGAACTGGACGATTCTGTGCGCGAAGAGGTCATTGCGCTGCTCAACCCGCAGGTGCTGGCGGATGCGGTGCGTGAGCTGGACAGCGACGATGTTGTCGATCTGATCGAGGATCTTGATGACACGCAACAAGAGGTCATTCTCGACGCGCTCGAAGACGTAGATCGCGCCGCCGTAGAACAGGCGATGACCTATCCGGAATATTCCGCTGGCCGGTTGATGCAACGCGAAGTCGTCGCCGCGCCAGAGCATTGGAATGTTGGGCAAGCGATTGATTTTCTGCGCGGAACTGAATCGCTTCCGGATCAATTTTACCATGTAATTCTGGTCGATCCGCGCATGCATCCGGTCGGCAATGTCACTTTGGGTAAACTGATGTCGAGCCCGCGCAATATGCCTCTGGCCGAGATCACCGAAGGCAGCTTTCGCACCATTCCGGTGATGCAGGCCGAAGGCGATGTGGCCTATGCGTTCAACCAATACCACCTGATTTCCGCCCCCGTTGTGGACGAAGATGACCGGCTTGTCGGGGTGATCACCATCGATGACGCCATGGCGGTTTTGGATGAGGAACACGAGGAGGACATCTTGCGCCTCGCCGGTGTGGGCGAAACCTCTTTGACCGACCGTGTGATCGAAACCACCAAGGGCCGCTTTCCATGGCTTGCGGTGAACCTGTTGACGGCGATCTGTGCTTCGTTGGTGATTGCGCAATTCGAAGCGACAATTGCGCAAATGGTGGCTTTGGCGGTGCTGATGCCAATCGTGGCCTCAATGGGCGGCAATGCGGGCACGCAATCGCTCACCGTTGCTGTGCGTTCAATTGCCACGAAGGATTTGACCGGCGCGAACGTCTGGCGGGTGATCCGGCGCGAGGTCTTGGTCGGCCTCGTGAACGGCGCGATCTTTGCCGTGGCGATGGGATTGGTCGGGCTGGTTTGGTTCGGGTCGGGGATGCTTGGCGTGGTGATCGCCATTGCTATGGTGATCAACATGGTGGTGGCAGGATTGGCGGGCACGGTGATCCCTGTGATGCTTGAAAAAATGGGCGTTGATCCGGCGCTGGCCTCGGGGGCTTTCGTGACGACGGTGACCGATGTGGTGGGCTTTTTCGCCTTCCTCGGATTGGCCAGCGTGATGTTGCTGTGAGTTGCGCTGATGGTTGATGATCTGCTGGCCCGTAAAGCGGCCGCCCGCAAATCCGCATTGGCGGCGCGCAGCGAAGCACATCGCATCGGCGGGGCAGGGCGCGCTGGCGTTCTGTCTCAGGTTCTGGCCGGATATCGCGGTGCGGCAGTGGCCGGATATATGCCAATCCATTCCGAAATAGACCCGCGCCCCGCCATGGCAGAGGCGGCCGCACATGGCCCCGTTTGCGTTCCGGTGATCAAGGGGGCCGGATTGCCGTTGCAATTTGCACGATGGGACGAAGGCATGGCCATGGAAAAGGGTCCATTTGGCGCAATGATCCCTGCGGTCAAAGAATGGATCACGCCGGAGATCGTCATCGTGCCTTTGGTTGCCTTTGATGCGTGCGGGCGCCGGTTGGGATATGGCGGTGGTTTTTACGACCGCACGCTTGAGGCGTTGCGCACAAATGGCGCGGTGTTGGCGATCGGGTTTGCCTATGCGGCGCAAAAATTGCCCGAGGTGCCCCAAGAGCCAACCGATCAACCGCTCGATTTGATCGTCACCGAAGCGGGCGTGATGGATCCGCAGCCCTAGGCCCGTCTCGCGGACATATCTGCGCCGGCGCGGGCGTTTTGACAATTTCCGCCGTGCATTGTCTTGCGCTTGGTCCATTCGGCGCGTAACCCCATAGCCCATGAGAATTCTGTTTTTAGGGGATGTGATGGGCCGCGCGGGGCGCGGTGCCGTTGCCGAGCATCTGCCGCGCCTGCGCAAGGAATGGCGGCTGGATTTTGTCGTGGTCAATGGCGAGAATGCCTCGAACGGCATGGGCCTGTCTGGGGCTCATGCCAAAGGGCTGCTCGATGCCGGGGTCGATTGCTTGACCCTTGGCGATCATGCCTTTGACCAAAAGGACATGTTGCAATTCATTGAAGGCGAAAGCCGGATTGTCCGCCCTGTGAATTTCGCCAAAGGTGCGCCGGGGCGCGGGCACCGGATGTTTACCGATGCGCGCGGGCGCAAGGTTCTGGTGGTGCAGGTTCTGGGCCAAGTCTTCATGAAGCGCGCCTTTGATGATCCGTTTTCCGCCGTTGAACCGATCCTCAAGGCGCATCCTTTGGGGGGGCAGGCGCAGGCGATCATCGTTGATATGCATTGCGAAGCCACCTCGGAAAAAATGGCCATGGGGCATTATTGCGACGGGCGCGCCTCGCTTGTCGTGGGCACCCATACCCATGTGCCCACCGGCGACGCGATGCTGCTTTCTTCGGGGAGCGGATATCTGACCGATGCGGGCATGTGCGGCGATTACAATTCGGTTATTGGCATGGAAAAGTCCGAACCGATGCGCCGTTTCATCACCGGCATGGTCAAATCGCGGTTTACCCCCGCCACCGGCGAGGCAACCCTATCGGGCGTGTTCATCGAAACGGACGACCGCACCGGATTGCCCAAAGAGATCATCCCCGTGCGCCAGGGCGGTAAATTGCAGCCATCCGGACCGGTGATGGCCTGACCGACCATTCGTTCGCGATCACTCTCTAACGGGGGCTCAAAGCGGCGGCAACGATAGGGGCGTCTCTACGGCGTCTGGCCGTGAACCATTAGGTGAGGGGTGCCTTTGGTATCCTTTCAATTCGGGGGCTGCGGTGCAGCGATGCCCCCCTCACGGATGCGGCCCCCTCCCGATCAACACCAGCTTGGCTTTGGTGGCCGCGTCGATGGCGGGGATTTGCATCTGTCCAAAACCGGAATGTCTTTAAGAATGCTCGTTCGCCCGCCTTTCTAGCACCCGCCATTCAAACATTGCCAGCGCAAGTGTGATTAAGCGATTGCCCCTTCATAGCCGTTTTTAGAAATACTGGTGCACAGCTCTCCCCACTGGCAATTGTGACAAGCGGAACGAACCTGATCTTGTGCGAACGCTGTCCGAAGTCGTTTTAACGTATCTTTGTCCAAAGACAGTTTTGCGCCGGTATGCACCGGCATTTGCAACACCTCGCCCACATCTTTCGCAGCTTGAAGATCCCGATTGTGCACACTGTCGTTGAAACAGTGTGCATTCGCTTCCGCCAGACGCGGAGCACAGATTTCATCCGGCCCCTCGACGATTTCGATGCTCTCTCCGGCTGAAATCCGCCCCGCGATCACAGTCATGTTGTCTGTGAAGGCGGGGGTGTATCCTCGCCCGATATAGGTAAGGATACAAAGAAGATGGTGAGCGCGCAGATGGATAGTCATTCGGCGGTATGTCGGGCGTCACGTGTCAGCAGCTTAAGCGTCATCGCGCCGAGACCGGACTTTAGGACCGCACCGATGATAAAGGGAACCACGCCAGCCATAATCGCCCGTTCTGCGCCGATCAGCATTGCAAGCCATGTGGCCCCCAAGGTCAGGCAGATTGCGTTGCCAATGAGCATCGCCAGAAACGAAAACCAAACGCGCTGACCGTTCCAACCGCGTGCGGTTAACCATCCGACAGCCATGCCCGCGACCGGGAAGGCAAAGAGATAGCCGCCGGTTGCGCCCATGAAATGTTGAGGTCCGGACGCGCCACCGGCCAGAACCGGCAATCCAAGGGCACCCTCCATCAGCCAAGCCACAATTGTGACCCCGCCCAAACGCCATCCGTATAAGGCACCGACAAGCATGACCGCATAGGTTTGCATGGTGATCGGAACCGGAATCATCGGAACTTCGATGTAGGACGACACTGCGAGGAAAAGGGTGCCGAAAAACACGGCAGCGATTTTCCACGGCAGTGTAAAGTTCTGCACATCGAATGCTTTGTGAGTGGTGTAGGCAGCTGCAGGTGTAGATGAGGTCATTTAGGCGCTTCCTTAAAGTATCTATTAAACATCATGCGAGAATCGAGAGATATTTTAATTATAGATAGTTTGCAAGTGTCGCTAAAATCAACCGCGCGAGAGGTGTCGCCGTAAGATCGCTGACGCGGTTTTTTCTTCGCGCCGCTCCATAGCCTGAAGGATCGCCACGTGATCCTTGTCCGAGGTGCTCTGCCATGTTGTGCGCCATCTGGCGTGAAACCTCTGTGCAGAAAGCCGCTGAAGTTGTTCGATGCGTCCCAGCAGAAGGGGCCGTGCGCAGGGCTTCAGGATTTCCAAGTGAAACTGCCGGTTGGCTTTTTCCCAAGAAATCGGATCCTTGGCGTGATCGCAAGCAAGCCGAAAACGCTCCATCTCCTGCAGGGCCGCAGGCGTAACGTTGGCAACCGCTTTCGCCAATGCCAATGGCTCCAAGGCAAGCCTCATTTCCAGAATGTCGTCCTGATCTGCGTCCGTCAAAGAAAACGCTCGGACGCCGCGCTTGGGAATGAAGGTGGCGAGTTCCATCTGCACAAGGCGTTGAAGGGCCTCTCGGGCCGGGACGTGGCTGCACTTGAAACGCGCGGCGATGTGATCCTGCGCAAGTCGAGCCCCCTGGGCGATGTCACCCCTGATGATTTCTTCTGCGAGGATGTCGGCAATGGCTGCGGGTTTTATAGATAAATCAGACATGATGATGATTTAACCTGAACCGGTTCCCTGGAACAGGGCGTTGTTTTTAAAAAATAGGCGGCATCAATGGCGGGTTGGCAAGCACGTATCTCCGCAAGCGCCCCAAGATGACCGTTTGTCGAGGGCACCCGCATCGCGGCCATTGGTATGCTTGCAGCGATCTGGCGCTTTGTCCGCATGCTCTCCCTTTAGTGGCGCGCCTCATGTGCTTGCACAGATTGGAATATCTGGGCGCAATCCGGGCCATTCTTGCGCGCCGTGCGACATTCTCTTGCTCCTGCCCGCCTGATAATGGCACAGTAGCGCGCAGGCGATAAAAGGGCATTTGCATTCATGCAGTTTTTGGAATTTTCCCAAACGGGTCAGGCGGTTATGACGCTGCTCGTCGTGGTGATTATGTTCATTCTCTTCGTCAAGGAATATTACCCGACCGAAGTGGTGGCGATCACCGGCGCGGCGTTGATGCTCGGCCTTGGGCTGTTGCCTTATGATGCGGCATTGGACGTGCTTTCCAACCCTGCGCCTTGGACCATTGCGGCGATGTTCATCGTGATGGGGGCCTTGGTGCGCACTGGCGCGCTGGATGCGTTTACCTCCCTTGCCGACAAACAAGCGCAGGTGAACCCGAAACTGGCGATTGCGATGCTATTGGCCTTTGTGATCATCGCATCGGCGTTTGTGTCCAACACGCCGGTGGTGGTGGTGATGATCCCGGTGTTTGTGCAGCTCTCGCGCACCCTTGGCAAATCGGCGAGCAAATTCTTGATCCCGCTGAGTTATGCGGCGATCCTTGGCGGCACGCTGACCTTGATCGGGACCTCGACCAACCTGCTTGTTGACGGTGTTGCCCGTGCCCAAGGGATGCAGGCCTTTACGATTTTCGAGGTCACCCCGTTGGGGATTGTTCTGGTCACCTGGGGGATGATTTATCTGCGCTTTATTGCGCCGCGGCTTTTGCCCGATCGTGACAGCATGGCGTCGATGTTGTCTGACCGCAGCCGGATGAAGTTTTTTACCGAAGCGGTGATTCCGCCGGAAAGCAACCTTGTTGGCCGCGAGGTCAGCGGCGTGCAATTGTTCAAACGCGAAGGCGTGCGATTGATCGATGTGGTGCGCGGCGACGACTCGCTGCGCCGGAGCCTCAAGGACGTGACGCTGCAAGTTGGCGACCGCGTTGTCTTGCGCACCCAGATGACCGAGCTTTTGAGCCTGCAACGCAACAAAAGTTTGCGCCGCGTCGATCAGGTGTCCGCCGTGGAAACCCATACGGTCGAGGTTCTGATCACCCCGGGGTGCAAAATGGTGGGCCGCTCGCTTGGCTCGATGCGCTTGCGTCGCCGGTTCGGGGTCTATCCTTTGGCGGTGCACCGCCGGAACCAGAACATCGGCCGCCAACTCGAAGATCTGGTGGTGCGTGTGGGTGATACGCTTTTGCTTGAAGGCGCGCCCGAAGATATCAAACGCCTTGCTTCGGAAATGGATATGGTCGATGTGACCACGCCCACGGCACGGGCCTTCCGGCGCGGTCATGCGCCGATTGCGATCCTGTCTTTGGTGGCGATTGTTGCGATGGCGGGCATGGGGGTCGCGCCGATTTTTCTGCTGACGGTCTTGGCGGTGGCGGCGGTGCTCCTGACCCGCTGCATCGATGCCGACGAAGCGTTTTCTTTTGTTGACGGGCGTTTGTTGGCGTTGATCTTTTCGATGTTGGCCGTCGGGGCGGCCTTGGAGCATACGGGTGCGGTCAGCTTGATCGTCGAAGGGGTCGCGCCTTTGCTGGGCGGCTTGCCGGGACCGGTGATCATCTGGGCGATCTATCTGCTGACCTCGGTGCTTACCGAACTGGTATCGAACAATGCCGTGGCCGTGGTTCTTACGCCGATCGCCATCGGTTTGGCCGATGCTTTGGGGTTTGATGCGCGCCCGCTTGTGGTCGCGGTTATGGTCGCCGCTTCGGCCAGCTTCGCCACCCCCATTGGCTATCAAACCAATATGTTGGTCTATGGCCCCGGTGGTTACAAGTTCACGGATTTCATGCGGGTCGGTATTCCGCTGAACCTGAGCATCGGGATTTTGTCCGCTGCGATCATTCCGCTGATCTGGCCATTGTGACCTTTGGCAAAGCGCGCCGCGCCAAATGGTGCACCGTGCTGTGATCGGGCCCGATGTGGGGGGGCTGTGCCCCATCCAACCCGCGCGGAGGCGCCGCCGCGCGAACATCTGCTATCATGCTGCGCCGCTCGCCCGCGCATTTGCCGCGACAAGCCGCCAACAGGATAGGGTCCCCCCGCAGGATGGGGATCGCCGCCGCTGATGCTCTGGATCGGCGTGTCAATCTCGCCCGCGTGGCCGGCGGCGGCGCTACATTGGCCAGAACACAAGGATTGTCGGGATCGAGACGCAGACGACCAACACTTCCAACGGCAGGCCCATACGCCAGTAGTCGCCAAACTGATAGCCACCCGGGCCAAGGATCAGCGTGTTGTTCTTATGCCCGATAGGGGTCAGATAGGCTGAAGACGCCGCCACCGCCACCGCCATCAGGAACGGGTCGGCCGAGACGTTCAAGGCGCTGGCCATCTGGATCGCGACGGGGGCGGCGACGATGGTCGTGGCGGTATTGTTGAGCACATCCGAAAGCGTCATTGTCACCACCATCAGCACCGTCAAAATTGCCCATGAGGGCAGGCCGGCAGTGATCCCGACCAGCGATCCGGCCAAAAGTTCGGTGCCACCGGAGGTCTCGAGCGCCGCGCCGAGCGGGATCATTGAGCCGAGCAATACGACCACAGGCCATTCAATATGCGTGTATAATTCCTGAATCGGGACGATTTTGGTCAGAACATAGGCCACAACCACCAATCCCAACGCCACCGGCAAATAGATCAAGCCAAAGCTTGCCGCCGCAACCGCCCCGGCAAAAAGCCCAATGGCCAGCCATGTTTTGCTGTCATCGGTGACGGTCAATCCGCGTTCAGCCAGAGCCAGACAGCCAAGCCAATCGCTGATCTCGGCAGCGTGACCTTTGGGTACGAGAATAAGCAGGATATCACCGGCGCGCACTTCGGTTTTGCGCACTTGGCTGCTGATCCGCCGGCCTTGGCGGGCAATACCCAAAAGCACCGCGCGGCGGCGCCACGCAAGACCGATACCTTGGGCGGTGCGCCCTTCGATGCGCGCATCCGGTTGCACGACCACTTCGATCAAATCCAATCCCTCGCCCTCGGCACGGACCAGATCTTCGCGGGTCTGATCGGAAAAGGCGAGGCCGGCCGCCGCGCGGAATTCGTCCAAAGCATTGGGGCTGGCCTCGATCACCAACGCGTCACCGGCACGCAAAAGGGTGCTGCGCGCCGGGCCATAGCGGCGTTTGCCATCGCGGATCACGCCGATCACGGCGACATCGGCTTTCTCGGCATCCGCGTCCAGTTCGGACAGGCGTTTGCCGATCAATTTGCTGTCTTCGGGCACGCTCAGTTCGGCCACATAGGGCGAGAAATCCTTGGCGGCCAATCCGGCGTCATCACGGCGCGGGATCAACCGCCAGCCGATCAACGCAACAAAAATCAGCCCGGCAATCGCGGTGATCCCGCCGACGGGGGCAAAATCGAACATACCATACGGCTCGCCCATGGCTTCTTCGCGGAAGGCGGCAATAATGATATTGGGCGGCGTGCCGATCAAGGTGGCCATGCCGCCAAGGATCGTTGCAAAGCTGAGCGGCATCAAAGACAGCGCCGGCGCGCGCCCCGCTTTGCGCGCGGTCTGAATATCGACAGGCATCAAAAGGGCCAAGGCCGCGACATTGTTCATAAAGGCGGACAAGACCGCACCGATCCCACCCATCAAGGTGATATGCCCGCCAAGGCTGCGCGAGCTATCGACAAGGGTGCGGGTGATCAGGAACACTGCGCCCGACCGGACCAAACCGGCGGACACCACCAAAACCAGCGCCACAATCAAGGTCGCCGGATGGCCAAAGCCGCTGAAGGCGTCTTCTTTGGGCACCACGCCAAGCACAACACCCGCCATCAGCGCGGTAAAGGCCACAATGTCATAGCGGTAGCGCCCCCAGAGCAGCAGGGCGAAAACAGCAGCGAAGAGCGCAAAAAGCGTGATTTGTTCATATGTCATAGAGCAGACATAGCTTGGCCCTCTGCGCGCGGCAAATGCGCAATGCAGCATAGCCGGAAATTGGCCGGGTGTGAACGCTCTGTGAGGGGACTGTGAGGCGCCTGTGAAGCCGGCCTGTCAGCCCTGTGAAACCCAGTTTTTCCTTATTTTACAGGTGATTCGAGCCGATTCTTGCCGCAATTTTGTTAACCCTGTGGCAAGTTGTTGTGCTGCAAGGAAATTACCTGTGTTGGCGGGATTTGGCATTCATGTTACCCTTAAGTCATCTTCGCCAAACCCGATGAAATCGGACAGCGGCGGGGAGATTTTGAAAACGAACCGCATTTTGAAGGCACTATTTTGATCCGATGATCTTGCGGGGGCCATTTGCGCCCGAAAGGTCATCCACCACTTTGACGATGAAACGACCAAGACCCGACTTTTGATTGCATCCGGTATCGGGGGGCGCATGCCCTGCGATCATGGCGCAATCACTTTTGAACCGGACTGTGACGCGCAGACCGGAGCGGGAGAGGTGCGTGCGCTGCCGTCTTGGGCGGCCTGCGGGCCCGGCCGATCAATGCATTTAACCGAACAGGAGATTTCCAATGACTGAAGCACTTAACCTAAAGGCCCTCGCCAAGGAGCTCAAAGCGTCCGGTGCGCCATGGGAGATGGATGAATCCACCGAAATGGCGCTTTTGACTGAGGACGAGCGGCGCATGCGCCTCGGCGTGATCCCCCCCGCCGGCGCCATGAGTTTTGAACAAGCGGTCGCCGCAGACAAATCCGCGCCGATGGTGACGGCCGATATCATCGCCTCGGAAACCGCCGCCGGATTGCCGAGCAAATTCGATCATCGCGATGTGGGCGGCAAAAATTACACCACCCCGCCGAAAAACCAAGGCGGCTGCGGCTCTTGCGTGGCGCATGGCGTGGTGTCGGTGATGGAGACGACCTATCGTCGCTCGATCGCCTCGGACAGCTACAACCTCGACCTATCCGAGGCGCATCTGTTCTACTGCCACGGCGGCGAAGAGGGGCGCACCTGTGCCAATGGTTGGTTCCCCGATCAAGCGCTTGATAAATGCAAGACAAAAGGCGTCACGCTCGAAAGCGTCTATCCCTATACCGGATCCCAGCAAGCCTGCGCCGTGCCGTCGGGATGGGAGGCCAATGTCGCCAAATCCTTGGGCAAAACCAAATTGACCAACCGCACCAAGATCAAGGAATGGATCGCCACGCGCGGCTCTGTCACCGGCTGTTTCATCGTGTATCAGGACTTCTTTTCCTACCGGTCCGGCGTCTACCGGCATGTGTCGGGTGATGCGGCCGGTGGGCATTGCGTTGAAATCATCGGCTATGATGATGCGCTTGGCTGCTGGATTTGCAAGAACAGTTGGGGCACCAATTGGGGCGAGGGCGGATATTTCAAAATCGCCTATGGTCAGGCGCAGATCGAAACATGGCTTGGCCCATATGGTACCAATGGGGTAACGGTCAAAACCTGGAACAACAATCTGAAGGTTAACGGTCTGTGGACCAATGAGGCAGACCGCAATGCCTATGTGCATTTTACCGGTCTCGGGTGGAAACGCCTGACCACCAGCAGCGCGGTGCAGCAGCATGCGATGTTGGCCGATCTGATCGGTGCCAAAGGCGGCAATCGCACGGTGCGCGCACTCATCGACGGGGCGCAGGTCAAAGAGATTTATGTGATCTGAGCTGGAAAATTTATCGCGGGCGCGCCCGATACGTGGCGCGCCGCATCAAACTCAATTGTTGAACAAGGAATATTCAAATGCCTAATGTAAAAGATAAAGCCGCCCCGAGCGACACTGCTGAAACCCTGCGCGCGCAGACCGGAGGCGGTAGCGGCGCACCCAGCCTTGATATCGGGTCGATGATCTCCGAGGCCAAACTCGAAGGCGCGATGGCGCCTGCCATGACCCCTCCGGGGGATGAGACCGCCGAAGCGGCGGGTGCCGATGGGGTGACCGCATGGCACAATGGCAAAAAGATCACCGCAACATGGTGCAACTCGTCCAATCGCAACGCTTTTGCCTCGGTGCAGGGGTTGGGTTGGCGCCGGTTGACCAACGCAAACGACAGCGCGTTTTTGTCGATGGTGATGATGGCCGCCCATGCCGAGCAGATGAACTCTACCGTCAATCTGAAGATCAGCACCAGCAACGAGATCACCGAGATCTATGTCTGGTAGGGGTGTGCCGGATACGATCCGGTGCGGATTGTGAAACAGAGAAAGGCACACCATGTCCGGTGATATCTTACTCTCGATGGGGGACGCGGGCGGATCTGTCCGCGTCCCTGCGGGCGGGGTGGTCGAATTGCGTTTGCCGGAAAACCCGACAACGGGCTATCGGTGGACGTTACCGCCGGACAGCTGCACCGAGATGATCGAAGATCGCAACGCGGCGCCAGTGGACGGCGCCGGAGTGATTGCCGGTGTCGGGGCCGCTTCAGAGCGGGTCTTCTTGTTCCGCCTTAAAGGCGGCGCGCCGCTGCATTTACGTTTGGATTTGACCCGCGCATGGGAGGAGGGCGCCCCGCCTGAATCCCGTTTCGAGATCGAATTGGTGCCGCAATAGCCGGTCAAACCGCCGTTACCTTCGGTGCAAGACACCGAAAGCCGGTGCCAAGGCCGCCGTCACAGGACCGGGGGTGGGTAGATCCTCATAGTAGCGCGCGAAAGACACGCGGCGCATTTCATCCGCACGCGGGGGGAACGCGGCGCCGGCCGCGATCAAGAAACATCGACTCAACACGGTCGAAACCTGCAAGATCGCCGGGCACCCGCCGGACACAGGCAGGCGCGAGACCGGACGCGGGGTTGCACGATGCGCGCCCCATAGCATATAGGGAAAGCCAAACTCAGCATCTCTAAGGGGTCCCTCATGGCCGGCCATTCCAAATGGGCAAATATCCAGCACCGTAAAGGGCGTCAGGACAAACTGCGCGCTAAACTTTTCTCGAAACTTTCCAAAGAAATCACCGTCGCCGCGAAAATGGGCGACCCTGATCCCGAGAAAAACCCGCGCCTGCGCCTTGCAGTGAAAGAGGCCAAATCCTCCTCGGTGCCGAAGGATGTGATCGAACGTGCGATCAAAAAATCCATGGCTGGCGAGGGCGAGGATTACGAAGAAATCCGCTATGAAGGCTATGGCCCCGGCGGCGTGGCCGTGATTGTCGAGGCGATGACCGACAACCGCAACCGCACTGCGTCCTCTGTGCGCTCGACCTTTACCAAAAGCGGCGGAAATCTGGGCGAAACCGGATCTGTCGGGTTCATGTTCGACCGCAAGGGCGAGGTGACCTATCCGGTAGAGGCCGGCGATGCCGACACTGTGATGATGGCCGCGATCGAGGCCGGCGCCGAAGATGTGCAAAGCTCTGAAGACGGCCATGTGATTTATTGCGCCGATACCGACCTGAATGAGGTTGCGACGGCTTTGGAGGCCGAGTTGGGCGAAAGCGCTTCGACCAAATTGGTATGGGTGCCGAATATTTCCACCGAGCTCGACCTTGAGGGGATGGAAAAGCTGATGAAGCTGATCGATGCGCTCGAAGATGACGACGATGTGCAACGTGTCACCGCCAATTTCGAAGCCTCCGACGAGGTCATGGCACAGTTGTGATCTGCGGATCCGATATGGTAATTTCAAAGGCGCACCGGCATGGGGCGCCTTTGGCATTTGGGGGGTGCGCATGACCATTGGTTTACTTCCCTCGGGCGTTGCGGGGTTCTGGCTTGGTCTGTCGTTGATCCTCGCCATCGGGGCGCAAAACGCCTTTGTCCTGCGTCAAGGATTGATGCGCACCCATGTGTTTGCGGTGTGCCTGACCTGCGCCTTGTCGGATGCTTTGTTGATTGCGGCCGGTGTCGCGGGATTTGGCGTCCTGACCACGGCGGCCCCGTGGATTGAACCGATGATGCGCTATGGCGGTGCGGTTTTCCTCTTTGTTTACGGGCTGCGTGCCTTTCGCAGCGCATGGCGCGGCGATGCGGGCGGACTTGAAGCAGGGGCGGGCGGCGTGTCTTCTCTGGCTGCGACGCTGTCCACGTGTTTGTTGCTGACGTGGGCCAATCCGCATGTCTACCTTGATACGGTGGTGTTGCTTGGCGCGGTGTCGGCGCAATATTCCCCGCGCATCGCTTTTGCCGTGGGGGCGATGACCGCGAGTTTCGTGTTCTTTTTTGCACTGGGATACGGCGCGCGCCTTCTCGCGCCGCTTTTTGCCAAAGCCGGCACATGGCGGGTGTTCGAGGTGGTGATTGGTCTGGTCATGTGGGCAATTGCTGCCAAGCTGGCCTTGGGCGCGTGAGGCAAAAGGCGTCCTAAGCCCTTTTATCACATAGAAAAATTTGCCGCGCTGCATCTGGTGCGTTTGCGGATCGGGTCGCAATCGCGGCGTCCCGCCAGCAAGACCCGTCTTGGAAACGGCGACCTTGCGCCGGAGCATAGCGGATGCCGATGACGCCGCCCGCGCCCGTGATTACCCGCGCGGGTCGAGCAGTTTGGCCAGAATTTGCGCCCGCGTGATCACACCAATGAGCACGCCGTTTTCCATCACACCGACATGTTCCTCCGCTTCATCCGTTACCGCCATGACATCGCGAATAGCAAGATCCGCCTCGACGGTGAGCTCGGGTACTGCCGCGCCGGCGGGCACCATCACATCGCGCGCCCGTAGCACGCCCAGAGGGTTCATATGCGCGACAAATTCAGCAACGTAATCATTGGCAGGGGCGGTGAAAATCTCTTGCGGGGTGCCGCATTGGATGATCCGCCCGCCTTCCAAAATGGCGATGCGATTGCCGATTTTGAAGGCTTCATCAAGATCATGGCTGACGAAGATGATCGTGCGCTGCAGCTGCTTTTGCAGCATCAGCAATTCGTCCTGCAAATGCGTGCGGATGAGCGGATCAAGCGCCGAGAACGGCTCGTCCATCAACAGGATCGGCGCCTCGGTGGCGAAGGCGCGGGCCAGGCCGACGCGTTGCTGCATCCCGCCCGATAACGCGCTGACTTTGTGGTCCGCCCAATCGGACAAAGAGACAAGCTCAAGTTGCTTGGCGACGGTTTTGGCGCGCTCGGATTTGCCCATGCCGGAGAGTTCCAATCCCAGCCCGACATTCTCGGACACGGTGCGCCACGGCAGCAGTCCGAATTGTTGGAACACCATCGCCACACGGGTTTGGCGCAAGTGGCGCAGGGTGCTGGCATCGCAACTGCCGACCTCTGTCATGCCGTCGCCATTGTTGACCCGCACCGCGCCGCGCGCCACGGGGTTCAGCCCGTTGACCGCCCGCAGTAGCGTCGATTTGCCAGAGCCAGACAAGCCCATTAGCACCAGGATCTCGCCTTCTTCCACTGTGAGCGAGCAATCATGCACGCCCAACACCTGTCCCGTGGCCTCTTGGACCTCGGCGCGGGTTTGCATTAGATCCATCAAGGGCAGGGCGCTTTGCGGCGCGTCGCCAAAGACGATGGAGACGTTGTCGAATTCTACGGCTGTGCCCATGATCAACGCTCCACCCGCAACATCCGGTCGAGCATAATTGCCACCACCACAATGATCAGCCCGCTTTCAAATCCAAGCGCGGTATTGACCTGACCCAGCGCGCGCATCACCGGCACGCCCAATCCGTTCGCGCCGACCAATGCGGCGATCACCACCATCGACAATGACAACATGATCGTCTGGTTCAAACCGGCCATGATTTGCGGCAAGGCATAGGGCAATTCCACCTTCCACAGCTTTTGCCGCGGCGTTGCGCCAAAGGCTTCGGCAGCTTCCAACAGCGGCGTCGGGGTTGAAGAGATGCCAAGTTGGGTCAAACGGATGGGCGCGGGCAAAACAAAGATCACCGATGCGATCAATCCGGGCACCATGCCGATGCCGAAAAACACAATGGCAGGAATAAGATAGACGAAGGTCGGCAGGGTTTGCATCAAATCCAGAATGGGCCGCAGCGTGCGATAAAGGCGCGGGCGATGGGCCGCTGCAATCCCGATCGGCACGCCAACGCCCATGCAGACAACGCAGCCCGACAACACCAATGTCAGGCTTTGCGTGGTTTCTTTCCAATAGCCTTGGTTCAGGATGAACAAGAACCCCAAAAGGACAAATAGCGCGGTTTTCCATGACCGTTGCAACAGGTAGGTCAGCCCGACAAATACCGCGATGATGATCAAAGGATGCGGTGTTTGCAGTACCCATAAGAAGGCATCAATCATCGCCTCCAGACCGGCCGCCAAACCGTCAAACACCACTGCGCCGTTGTCTTGCAAAATGTCGAAAAACCCCTCGGCCCATTTGCCGACCGGTATTTTGCTGGAGGTGATCCAGTCGAGAATGGAATCCATGAACGCGCGTCCCTATTGTCATTCTTATCGTTGTACGCCGTCTTATGCGGCCTGAATACCGCGAGCGCGATACCGTGATATGAAAAGGGCGCCCGACGTTGTGAAGGGCGCCCTGATCGGGTGGATTAGAGGCCGAGGGCCGCCTTGACCGCCGGCAACCCTTCGTCGCCGTCTTTGGTTGTCACCCCGGCAAGCCATGTGTCCAGCACATCGCCATTGGCCTTGAGCCAGGCCATCGTGGCCTCGTCGGGGTCCATACCGTCATCCAGAATCTGGCCCATGATGGCGTTTTCCATCGGCAGGGAAAACTTCAGATTGCTCAAGAAGGTGCCGACATTCGGGCATTCGGCGGCATAGCCTTTGCGCGTCACGGTTTCGACCACGCCTTCACCGCCAAAGAAATCCTCGCCGCCGGGCAAGTATTTCAATTCGAAATTGGCGTTCATCGGATGCGGCTCCCAGCCAAGGAAAACCACGTCTTCGTTTTTCTTCACGGCGCGTTTGACTTGCGCCAGCATGCCTTGCTCGGAACTTTCAATAATCTCGAACCCCTCAAGCCCGTGCGTGTTCTCTTCTGTCAGAGATACGAGATAACCGTTGCCTTCATTGCCCGGTTCGATGCCGTAGATTTTGCCGTCGAGGCTGTCGCGGAATTTGGCGATATCGGCGTAGGATTTCAAACCTTTGTCATAGGTGTAGGCCGGCACCGCGAGGGTGTATTTCGTGCCTGTCAGGTTGACGCCAACGGATTCAATTTCACCGCTTTCGATATAGGGACCGATCGCACCGGCTTGTGCGGGCATCCAATTGCCCAAGAAGACATCGACGTCATCGGATTCAAGCGCCGCAAAGGTCACCGGAACCGACAGGATTTTCACCTCGACGTCATACCCAAGGGCCGTCAACACATGTTTGGTTGCCGATGTGGTTGTGGTGATATCGGTCCATCCGACATCCGAAAACGTAACCGAGCCGCAATCTGCAAGCGCGGGGCTGGCCGCGATGAGGGCCAGCGCGGATAAAGTGGATTTCAATGTCATGGGTCGCTCCTTGAAGTTGGCGATTTTTATTGATTGACGAGTCAATCAATCAGCAATATCGAAGCAAAAGCAAGGTTATTAAGGGTGAAAACGATGCCTAAGCTTGGGGTGGAACCTATCAGGCGGCAAGCGCTTGTAAAGGCGACGATCACAGAGATTGGTGCGGCTGGCTCTCTGGACGTGACGGTGAGCAAAATCGCGCGCAGGGCGGGCATGTCGAGCGCTCTGGCGCATCACTATTTTGGCGGCAAGGAGCAAATCCTGCTGGCGGCGATGCGCCATATCCTTGTGCTTTTCGCCGATGAGGTGCGTAGCCAGATTGCATCGGCGCGGACCCCCGCCGAACGGCTCGACGCCATTTTGCGCGCTTCTTTCGCCTCACCGAATTTCACCGCCGAAGTCATCGCGGCATGGCTCAATTTCTACGTTCTGGCGCAAGCCAACCCCGAGGCCTTGCGCCTTTTGACGGTGTATCGCCGCCGGCTTCAATCGAATTTGACCTATGCGCTGCGCCCTATGGTGGGCGCCGCCGCCGCAGACAAAGCCGAAGTCATCGGCGCGTTGATTGATGGGGTTTATATCCGTCAATCTTTACGCGCCGGGGCGATGGGCGGGGATGACGCGCTCGCAATGTTGCGCCGCACGGTCGATCACATGTTGCCGGGCGCGGATCAAAGGAAAACCGCCGAAATGGTGGATGGAGCAATGACATGAGCCGGCCGAATATCCTGATTTTTATGGTGGATCAATTGAACGGCACGCTGTTTCCCGATGGGCCTGCCGATTGGTTACATGCGCCGAACATCAAAAAACTCAGCGCCCGTTCGACGCGGTTTCGCAACGCCTATACCGCCAGCCCGCTTTGCGCTCCGGGGCGCGCGTCTTTCATGTCCGGCCAATTGCCCAGCCAGACCGGTGTTTACGATAATGCCGCCGAATTTGCCTCTTCGATCCCCACATACGCGCATCATCTGCGCCGTGCGGGTTATCAAACCTGCCTGTCGGGCAAGATGCATTTCGTCGGCCCCGATCAATTGCACGGCTTCGAAGAGCGCCTGACCACGGATATTTATCCGCCCGATTTCGGGTGGACGCCGGATTATCGCAAACCGGGTGAGCGTATTGATTGGTGGTATCACAACATGAGCAGCGTCACCGGATCGGGCGTTGCCGAGATCACCAACCAAATGGAATATGACGATGAGGTCGCCTATCACGCCACGCGCAAGGTTTACGATCTGGCGCGTGGTCTGGATGCGCGGCCATGGTGTTTGACCGTCAGCTTCACCCATCCGCATGACCCCTATGTGGCGCGGCGCAAATATTGGGACCTTTACGAGGACTGCGACCATCTTTTGCCCGAAATCCCGGCCATGGCCTATGACGATCACGACCCCCATGCGCAACGGATTTTCGACGCCAATGATTGGCGCAATTTCGACATTGGCGAGGAGGATATCCGCCGCGCGCGCCGCGCCTATTTCGCCAATATTTCTTATCTCGATGACAAAATAGGCGAGGTGATGGAGGCATTGGAGGCCACGCGCCAGGAAGCGATTATCCTCTTTGTCTCGGATCACGGTGATATGCTTGGTGAACGTGGGCTCTGGTTCAAAATGTGCTTTTATGAAGGCTCTTCCCGCGTGCCCTTGATGATTTCCGCCCCCGATATGGCGGCAGGTTTGGTGGCTGATCCGGTCTCCAACATCGACATCTGCCCGACGCTTTGCGATCTGGCGGGTGTGCGCATGGACGAGGTCATGCCGTGGACGGCGGGCGAGAGCCTTAAACCGCTTGGCCAAGGCGGCGTGCGATCCACCCCCGTGGCGATGGAATATGCTGCCGAGGCCTCTTATGCGCCGATGATCGCTTTGGTGCAGGGCCGGATGAAATACACCGCCTGTGCGATTGATCCCGAGCAATTGTTCGATCTCGACGCCGACCCGCATGAGTTGACCAATCTGGCGGGTGATCCGGCCTATGCCAAGGCATTTGCGCGATTGAAATCCATCGCCGGTCAGCGTTGGGATTTGCCGCGTTTTGATGCCGACGTGCGCCAAAGCCAAGCCCGCCGGTGGGTGGTCTATGAAGCTTTGCGGCAGGGGGGCTATTTCCCTTGGGATTACCAACCTTTGCAAAAGGCGTCCGAGCGTTACATGCGCAACCACATGGACCTCAACGTGCTTGAAGAAAACAAACGTTTCCCGCGCGGCGAATAGCGCGCTCTGATCCTGCTCCAAACCCGAAAGCTGCCCTGATGATCGATATCCAACCCGAAGCCAGCCACTACATTAATGGCGCTTACGTCGAAGACACTTCCGGCACCGCGATCCCTGTGATCTATCCGGCGACCGGCGCGGCGGTGGCGCGGGTGCATGCCGCGACGCCCGCGCTCATCGAACAAGCGATTGAGGCCGCCCGCACCGCGCAACCGGCATGGGCGGCGATGAGCGGCACCGAACGCGGCCGCATTTTGCGCCGCGCCGCCGATATCATCCGCGCCCGCAATCATGAATTGTCGGTTTTGGAAACCTACGACACCGGCAAACCGATGCAGGAAACGCTTGTCGCGGATGCCACATCGGGCGCGGATGCGCTTGAATATTTCGGTGGTCTCGCGGGCAGCCTCACCGGTGAACATATCCCTTTGGGCGGCGATTGGGTCTATACGATCCGCGAGGCGCTCGGCCTTTGTGTGGGTATCGGCGCGTGGAATTATCCGACGCAAATCGCGTGCTGGAAGGCGGCGCCGGCTTTGGCTTGCGGCAATGCGATGATTTTCAAACCCTCCGAGGTGACGCCTCTTTGTGCGTTGAAGGTTGCGGAAATCCTGACCGAGGCGGGTTTGCCCGACGGGATTTTTCAAGTGCTGCAAGGCGCGGGCGAGGTTGGCGCGCCTTTGGTGACCGATCCGCGCGTTGATAAGGTGTCGCTGACGGGATCCGTGCCGACGGGCAAAAAAGTCTATGCCGCCGCCGCCGCGCAGATGAAACATGTGACGATGGAACTCGGCGGCAAAAGCCCGATGGTGGTGTTTGAGGATGCCAATATCGACGATGCCGTGGGCGGCGCGATTTTGGGCAACTTCTATTCCTCGGGGCAGGTGTGTTCCAACGGCACGCGGGTGTTCGTGCATGCGTCGATCAAGGACGCCTTTCTCGCACGGCTGAAGGAACGCCTCGGCAGTGTGGTGATTGGGGATCCGCTGGACGAGGCGGTGAACTTCGGCCCGATGGTGTCGGAGGCGCAGCGCGCCATCACATTGGACTATGTCGCGCAGGGCAAGGCCGGGGGCGCAACGCTTTTCCACGGCGGCAAGGCCATTGAGGGCCAAGGTTTCTATATCGAACCCACGGTGTTTTCGGATGTCACCGACGACATGACCATCGCCCGCGAAGAGATTTTCGGCCCCGTCATGTGCGTGCTGTCCTTCGAGGATGAGGCAGAGGTCATCGCCCGCGCCAATGCCACCGATTATGGCCTTTCGGCGGGGGTGTTTACTGCGGACCTGACCCGCGCGCATCGGGTGATCGGGCAATTGCAGGCCGGTTCGTGTTTCATCAATACCTATAACCTCGCCCCCGTCGAGGCGCCTTTTGGCGGGGTCAAAGCCTCCGGCGTTGGCCGTGAAAACTCCAAGGCGGCGATTGAGCATTATAGCCAGATGAAATCGGTTTACGTGGCCATGGGCCCCGTCGATGCCCCGTTTTAGCCCCGCAGCGGAGAGATAAGCCATGCAGCCAGATTACATTATCGTTGGCGCCGGCAGCGCCGGATGCGCCGTGGCTTACCGTTTGGCCGAAGCGGGCAAAAAAGTCATGGTGATCGAACACGGCGGCAGCGACGCAGGCCCGTTCATACAAATGCCTGCGGCCCTGTCTTATCCAATGAATATGGGGGTTTATGATTGGGGTTTCCAATCCGCGCCGGAACCGCATTTGGGCAACCGCCGCCTTGCGTGTCCGCGTGGCAAAGTGATCGGCGGATCTTCCTCGATCAATGGCATGGTCTATGTGCGCGGCCACGCCAAGGATTTCGACCATTGGGCCGAGAGCGGCGCGGCGGGGTGGTCTTACGCCGATGTGCTGCCCTATTTCAAACGCATGGAAAGCACCCATCACGGCCAAGATGCGGCCTATCGCGGCACCACCGGCCCGCTGCATATTGCGCGCGGTCCGCGTGACAATCCGTTGCACGACGCTTTTGCCACCTCGGCGGCGCAGGCCGGATATGCCCAAACGCCGGATTATAACGGCGCGGCGCAAGAGGGGTTCGGCCCGATGGAGCAAACGATTTACAAGGGACAGAGATGGTCGGCGGCCAATGCCTATCTGCGGCCTGCGCAAAAGACCGGCAATGTCGACGTGATCCGTGCGTTGGCCTGCCGCGTGGTGTTTGACGGCACCCGCGCCGTCGGCGTCGAGGTGGACCGTAAAGGGCGCCGCGAGGTGCTGCGCGCCCGTCAGGAGGTGATCTTGGCGGCGTCTTCGATCAATTCGCCCAAATTGTTGATGCTGTCGGGGATTGGTCCTGCTGCGCATCTGCGCGCGCATGGCATCGCGGTGATCGCCGATCGGGCCGGCGTTGGGAAAAACCTGCAAGACCACCTCGAGGTCTATTTGCAAATGGCGGCGAGCCAACCGGTGACGTTGTTCAAATATTGGAAGCTGATGTGGAAGGGGGTGATCGGGGCGCAATGGCTGTTCACGCGCCGCGGCCTTGGGGCGTCGAACCAATTTGAAACCGCGGGTTTTATCCGCTCGGCGGCAGGGGTGGACTATCCCGATATCCAATTTCATTTCCTGCCGATGGCGGTGCGGTATGACGGCAGGGCCGCCGCCGAAGGTCACGGGTTCCAAGCCCATGTCGGCCCGATGCGCAGCGCCTCGCGCGGGGCGGTGACATTGGCGTCCAATGATCCCAAGGACGCGCCGGATATCTTTTTCAACTATATGTCCGAAGACAGCGATTGGCGCGATTTTCGCGCCGCGATCCGGCTGACCCGCGAAATTTTCGCGCAAGAGGCGCTCAAACCCTTTGTCAAACATGAAATCCAACCGGGGGAGGCGGCGCAAAGCGACGCGGAGATCGATGATTTTATCCGCGAACACGCCGAAAGCGCCTATCATCCCTGCGGCACCTGCAAGATGGGCGCGGCGGATGCGCCCGATACGGTCGTCGATCCCGAAGGGCGGGTTGTGGGCGTCGACGGATTGCGCGTTGCCGACAGCAGCATTTTCCCGCGCATCACCAATGGCAATCTCAACGGGCCCAGCATCATGGTCGGAGAAAAGATCGCCGATGCGATTTTGGGCCGGCGCCTGCCGCCAGAGAACCTGCCGCCGGTGATGCCGGAGCATTGGCGGGCGGCGCAAAGATAATACGCGGGCGATCGCAGAGAACCTCCGCACAGGCTCTGTGCATTTTGGCATGTTTTCGCCGCTTGGGGTCAAACGATATCCCGCGTAGACTGCCCCTATGAATGAAGACAAAAATATCGCGACCCGCACGGGATTGCCCGACCATCTGCGCGTTTTGGCGGATAAATATCCGCGTGACATGTGGCGGGGGCATCCGAATTTTAATGAGTTGACGTCCTTCTGGCTCGAACGGCATCTGATGTTCCGGCAAATTTTGGGCAAATTGCAAGACGGCAGCGCCGAATTTCTGGACGGGCGCGCCCCCCGCTATGTGCCGGAAATGGCACGATATACTGGGTTCTTTTTGGAACAACTGCACGAACATCATAACATTGAAGACCACCATTTTTTCCCGAAATTCAAACCCTTTGATGCGCGGGTCGAGACGGCATTTGAATTGTTGGACGCGGATCACCACGCGCTTGACGGGCAAATGACGGCACTGACCGAGGCATCCAATGCAGTCATCGGGGCGGCGCAATCGGATGGCGATGTGATTACGGCGGCGGCACGTCTGCGCGATGTGCAGGGCGGATTCGAACGGTTCCTCAATCGCCACCTATGCGACGAAGAAGAGGTCATCGTGCCAATTGTTTTGGAATATGGCGAAGAGATCGACTGAACGCTTGATCGGGATCAAAGTGGTGCGCGTCGCGGGCGGATACGCTTTGGGTCAACGCGACAGAAGGAGATACCGCGATGAGCCATACCCCACATGAATTGCACGAAGAATTCCCCGAATACGCCGAGAAAATGACCGCGCTGAAAACCTCGGACGCACATTTCAACAAATTGGCGGACGAATATCACGAGGTTAACCGTATGGTTCATCGTGCCGAAGCCAAAATTGAACCGGTGGCCGACGAGGCCGAGACGGAATTGCGCAAAAAACGCGCGGCTTTGAAAGACGAAATTTACCAACTGTTGTCTGCCTGATCAGACTGGCGGGACAGATAAGGGGCGCCTTTGGTTGGGCGCCCTTTTAACTTTTTGGGCGATATGTCGTTGGGCGTTAGGCCACCTCATAGGGTAGGATGCCGCGCGTGCCTGCTTCGACCTTGAGGCGGCGTTCAAGCGGCGGGATCGACCGTTGATGACAATTGGTGCGTTCGCAAATTCTGCAAGATATACCAATAGGTTCATAGGCTTGCGGCACCTGCATGTTCAACCCGTCAGCATAGATCAGCGCGTCGGCGTGGCGCACCTCGCATCCCAGAGCAATCGCATAGCGCCGCACCGGCGCCCCGAAGGAGCCGCCTGACTTCGACACGTCTCGGGCAAGGCTGATATAGCGCACCCCATCCGGTGTTTCGGCCAATTGCCGCAAGAACCGTCCCGGCGTTTCAAAGGCGCGATGGACGTTCCATAACGGACATGCCCCGCCAAACCTGGCAAATTGCAGCCGCGTGGCGGAGTGGCGTTTGGTGATGGTGCCCGCTTGGTCCACGCGTACGAAGAAAAACGGAATACCTTTGTTTCCCGGGCGTTGCAGGGTGGACAGGCGATGTGCGACCTGTTCGATCGAGGCGCCGAAACGGTTGGCGAGACGTTCAAGATCGTGTCGCATGTCATTGGCTGCGGTCAAAAATGTCGTGTAAGGCATCAGCGCCGCACCGGCAAAATAATTGGCCAGTCCGATTTTGGCGATGTCGCGGGCTTCGCTGGATTGAAACCGTGCCAGATCAAGCGTCGCCTCGATAAGCTTCTCTTGTTGCAGCAGGGCCACTTGTAATAGCAGTTGAAAGGTTTGGGTTTGTGGGGCGGCGCTGGAGGAAATGCGCAGCATGTTTTCCTCGGGATCGAATTGACGCAACTTGTCCATATCGGTGAATGCAACCCGCACGCCGGAATGACCCAAGGCCTTGATCGCAGCGAGGCGGATGTTGGTGGGGGCACCTCCGGGGGCGGCGAAATGCTCTGCGGCGATATCCACCGCATCAATGTAATTGTCGCAGTAATGAAAGAAATCACGCACCTCGTCCCAAGGGCTGGGTTGGATACGGGCGTCTTCACGGCCCAAAGCTTCGTCCAGAGAGGCGAGCCGCTCATGGGTTTGACGATACGCGCGGTGCAATTCCAAAAATGCGCGGGCAAGCGCCGGGGCGTTTGATGCGGTTAACCGCAGATCGGCCAAGGGCGGCGCAATTTCGGCAAAGACAGGGTCGGCCAAGGCTTCGCGCATGTCCGAGACAAGCCGCTCGGCGTCGCCGGTCGACAACTCGGTGACATCGAAGCCGAATTCTTGCGCCAACGACAAGACCACTGTGGTCGACAGCGGGCGGTTGTTGTTTTCCATCTGGTTCAGATAGGGCAGGGAGACACCCAGTTTTCCTGCAAAGGCCTTTTGGGTCAATCCGAGCCGGGTGCGCGTTTCGCGCAGTTTGGTGCCTGCGTAGAGTTTTTGCGTGGTCATGCTGCGATAACGCCTGTTTTGCTTTTGGAAAACCTTCATCAAGGTTAACTTTGCAAAGCAGGGTTAACAAGCTGCTAACTCTGTCCTGTTTAGGCGTTCAGCCGGGATAAATTTGCTTTTCGCGCCGGATCACGTAGAGGATCGAACAAAGCCCTATCACAGCAGAAAGCTCCATGAGGATCAGCAGGGGCGTCGCTCCTGTGCCCGGACCAAGCAACATGCCGGAAGTTGCCGAAAGCGCCGCGCCGCCCCCGATCATGAAGGATGCGCCCAGACCTGAGGCTGTGCCTGCCAGATGCGGCCGCACCGATAACATCCCCGCAGTGGCATTGGGGATGGTGAGCCCGTTGCCAAGTCCGACAAAACACATGAACCCGAAGAAGGTATAGACCGTATCGTGGCCGGTGCTGTCGATGATCAACGACATGCCCACGCCGGAGATCGTGAACAGCAACCCAAGGACGACCAGATTGTTGATCCCGTAGCGCGCCGAATAGCGGGCCGTCAGATAGTTGCCAACGAAATATCCCAGCGACGGCGCGCCGAAAAACAGGCCGAGCATCTGCGGGTTGAGGTCATAGACGATGCTGCCCACAAAGGGCGCGCCACCGAGATAGGCGAAAAACGTGCCGGAGCCGAGGGCCGAGGCGAGGCAATAGCCCCAAAATCGCCGGGAGGTCAAAAGCTCGGGGTATTGGGCGAATTGTTGCCCCAAGGTGTTGCCCGAACGCCGGCCCGTTTCGCCGAGGTCCAAATAGCTCAATCCAAGCACCAAAAGCCCGGCAAACAGTAAAAGCCAGAAGTTTGCCTGCCATCCCAATATGCCGTCCAAAAAACCGCCAATCGCAGGCGCGGCCATCGGCACCACGGCCATGCCCATGGTGACATAGGCGATCTTCGCGCCGGCCTCTTCGGGGTCGTCCACCATATCGCGCACCACGGCCCGCGACAGCACCATCGCGGCGGCCGTGGTGGCCTGAAGCATCCGGAAGATCAAAAACCATCCGGTCGTCGGCGCATAGATGCATCCGACTGTGGCCAGACAAAAAATCACCGTGCCGCAAAGGATCACCGGCCTGCGCCCGATCATATCGCCAATCGGGCCGATCAAAATTTGTAAGACCGCAGAAAACCCAAGATAAATCCCCACCGACAGGCCCATCACACCCGTGCTCGTGCCGAAATGCGCCGCCATCGACGGCAGCGATGGCAGATACACGTTGATCGCGAGGGCGGAGAGGCTGGCCAGAAGAACAAGCGTCACGATATGGGGCGGGGTCTTGCGGCGCAAGAAATGCGCCGGGGATAACGATTTGTCCATTTGCAGTGATTATGTCCTGTGCGGCGGCATTGTCCATTGCTGTGCGGTTTTTACGGCAGTGATGGACTGTATATAGGGCGTAATATCGCAAAGATGTGATGCCGCCGCGTTGCGTGCCATCGTATGGGGTATCTGCGGGCGCAGAGGGTCGGAAAAGCCCCGTCGCCACCTTTGGATGCGCAGGGGTGTGTTTGCAGATTTGCAATTTGCAAATAGAGTGCCGTATGTAATTTGCAAATTTGCCGAATTCCGCTTTTGTGCCGCGCGGGCTATGTGTATGCTCCGCGCAAACAAGAGGGGAATTCCATGAAAGATATCCTGCAAGAGCTGCAAGATCGCCGCGATGTCGCCCGTTTGGGCGGTGGCCAGAAACGTATTGATGCCCAGCACTCCAGAGGCAAGCTGACCGCTCGCGAACGCATTGATCTGCTGCTCGATGAAGACAGCTTTGAAGAATTTGACATGTTTGTCGCCCACCGTTGCACCGATTTCGGCATGGAAGAGCAAAGACCTGCCGGAGACGGCGTGGTCACCGGATGGGGCACGATCAACGGTCGCCTCGTTTATGTCTTCTCGCAGGATTTCACTGTCTTCGGCGGGTCGCTCTCGGAAACCCACGCGCAGAAAATCTGTAAAATTCAGGACATGGCGATCCAAAATGGCGCCCCGGTGATTGGTTTGAACGATTCCGGCGGCGCGCGTATCCAAGAAGGGGTTGCCTCCTTGGCCGGTTATGCCGAAGTGTTCCAACGCAATATCATGGCTTCGGGCGTGGTGCCGCAGATTTCCGTGATCATGGGGCCATGTGCGGGCGGCGCGGTGTACTCCCCTGCGATGACCGACTTTATCTTTATGGTCAAAGACAGCTCTTACATGTTCGTCACCGGCCCTGACGTGGTCAAAACCGTGACCAACGAACAGGTGACGGCCGAAGAATTGGGCGGGGCGTCGACCCATACCAAAAAATCCTCGGTCGCGGATGGCGCTTTTGAAAACGATGTCGAGGCGCTCGCCGAAGTGCGCCGCTTGGTCGATTTTCTGCCGCTCAACAATCGCGAAAAGCCCCCCGTGCGCCCGTTCTTCGACGAGCCGGGCCGTGTGGAGCAAAGCCTCGATACATTGATCCCCGAAAATGCCAATGCGCCCTACGACATGAAGGAATTGATCCTCAAGGTCGCGGATGAGGCGGATTTCTACGAGATCCAAGAGGATTTTGCCAAGAACATCATCACCGGTTTCATGCGTCTCGAAGGTCAAACCGTCGGCGTTGTCGCCAACCAACCGATGGTTCTCGCCGGTTGCCTTGATATCGACAGCTCGCGCAAAGCCGCGCGGTTTGTGCGGTTCTGCGATGCCTTTGAAATCCCGATCCTGACCTTTGTTGATGTGCCTGGATTCTTGCCCGGCACCAGCCAAGAATATGGCGGAGTTATCAAACATGGTGCGAAATTGCTCTTTGCTTACGGCGAAGCGACCGTGCCGAAAGTCACCGTCATCACCCGCAAGGCTTACGGTGGTGCTTATGATGTGATGGCCTCCAAGCACCTGCGCGGCGATTTCAACTATGCATGGCCAACGGCAGAGATTGCCGTGATGGGCGCCAAAGGCGCCACCGAAATCATCCATCGCGGCGACCTTGGTGATGCAGAGAAAATCGCGGCACACACCAAGGATTATGAAGACCGTTTTGCCAATCCCTTTGTGGCGGCGGAAAAAGGCTTCATTGACGAGGTGATCCAACCTCACAGCACCCGCAAACGGGTCAGCCGTGCTTTTGCCTCCCTGCGCGGCAAAAAGTTGGAAAACCCTTGGAAAAAACACGATAATATCCCGCTTTAAGGCGGGGTGTCGACGTGGTTTCGGATCAATAAGGGGCATAGCGCATGGCGCGGCACAGATGGCATATCCTGCGCGACGGGGCGTCGGTGACGGTGGCACGGCATTTGCCGGTGCGGCTTGATCTGGCCGTCGAGGGATGTTTGCCATTGCCCGCGTCCAGGCCCGTGTCACGCACCCGTGTGGCGCAGCAAATTCGTCAAGACATGTGGCGCGCCTTGCAAAATCTGCGCGGGTTTTCTCCCGTTGTGCGGGTGCTGCAAGACGGCGCGATATTGCGGGTGACCGCAGGCGGACGGTTGGCGACCAAGGCCGGGGCAGGGGATGCAGAGACAAAGATCACTGCGCTGCTGGAACGCCCGGAGATGCAGGCCCGCTGGCTTGCTCACGCCGCGAGGCGCGCCGCCCATGGTTAGCCCCTTGGTCAAAGCCATCGCATTTGCCGCCATCTTGAACGCCCAACCGGGCGCGGCGGCCACGGCGACGGGCGAAGAGGGCCCTCTCGCTGTGCCTTCGGGGCAACCGGTGTCCTTCGTCGAAATGATATGGGATCAACCGGGCGGTGGGCTTGTCTATCGTTTCCGCTTCCTCGCGCCGCAGATTGGCCAAAAGGTCGGCTTTGATTCGGCGGCGGCGGATATGGAGTTTCTGTGCCGCGAATACGCTTTGCCTCGGCTTGCTGAAATCGGCCCGCAGCCACGGCAAATCATCATATCATTGTCCGACCGGGCGGTGGATTTCGGCGTCTTGGACAGCGACGCCGTGCAATTTTTCGAAGCCTACCGCGTCGAAAACGGTGGCTGTATCTGGGAGGTCTACTGATGCAGATACAACATCTTGCGGCTGTCTCCGGCAGTGCGGGGCCGGATGCGGCTTTCGCATCACAGCGCGCGGGCTTTGCTGCGCTCGCATATCTACATGACGAAAATTCGGCTATGGTTGCGGCAGGCCCCGTGGTGGGGTCCAAACCCGAAATGGGGAAAATGCCGCGCGGCAAACGCGCGCGCGGAGCAGTAAACACATACAGGAGTTTCACATGTCCAAGAGCGTCAGAGCCTTGCTTGCCATCAGCCTCGTTGCCTTCACGGCAGCCTGCGCGCAGCAAGCTGAAGAAGAATATATCGTGGTCGATCCCGAGCCGATCTCCATGGAACCGACCTACACCGGCAAACTCAAGTAAGCTTGCCTGCGCATTATCAGGATCGGCCGTTGCGCCGGTCCTGACACCCGCGGCGGGCCACCATGCCCCTGCAACGCCGCAACCGCGCCAGGTGCGCCCCATCTTGAAGGGCGTGGCATGATCAAGCATCGCGGCTTCCCCGGACGCCTTCCGGGCACTGATTTCCAATTTGTGATCCGTCGCGGCAATCCGCGCGGGGTGACGCCCCTCAAGCGGCTCGAACGCCGTCCGGACCGGCGCCCGGCCGACCGCCGCGCCGATGCCGGATTTATCCAAGCGCTGTGGGATCATTTTGGGGCCGAACCCTTCGAACGCGGCAATCTGGATGCGGGGCGGCTCAGTTGGCTTTTTGGCCGTGAGGTGATCCCCGCCGAAGACCCGTTCGATCCCGAAAGCTATGAGGCTTTGCTGCGGATTGATCCGGCGGTTGTTGCGATTTCTTTTCCCGAAGTGATGGACAAGTGATGCGCGAAATATCGCCTCATATCGCCGCGCATCGGCGGCCTGACGCCGCTGTGGTCGGCTGTGTGCGCATGCCCTTGTCGGGCGGGGTTGTCGTTGCCACCATGACAGGCGTGACTGTTGCGCCCGTATTGGGTGCATTGACCGTTCGTCAAAACCGTTACCCTTCCCTTTGGGGGCGGTTTGGTATGTCCCCATGCCAACCGCCCCGTCTTTTTTCTGCGGATATATTTGGCGCGGTTCGGGTTTTTCCTCGGCGCGTTTCCGCCCGTGCGGCCCGCCATGGGCAGAGCCTTGCCGAAAAAAACTACGCCGAAAACAAAGTCTTTACGGAACCCAAACCGTGCTCATTGGTTGAGTTGGCAAGATCCCACACCATGACGGGAGCCAATTATGAAGGAGCAGGCACATGCAATTACACAAATGGATTCTCGCCGGTTTGGCCGCCGCATCGCTCACCGCGTGTGGCGACACCTTTGGGGAGCAAGCGGTTCTCGGCGCAGGTGCAGGGGCCGGTACGGCCGTTGCCACGGGCGGTGACATCACTACGGGTGCGGTTCTCGGGGCTGCGGCCAACGTGGCCTATTGCCGCCAATACCCGTCGCGCTGCTGATCGCGCGATAAATACTCATACGCACGGCATCTTGCCGCGCGATACGTCTATGACCATCGGTGCTTTCTGCGCCGGTGGTCTTTTTGTTGCCAATAATGCCGGCGGCTCGCGCCGGCCAAGAACCTGAAGGGACGACAGATGTTCAAAAAGATCCTGATTGCTAACCGGGGCGAGATCGCCTGCCGCGTCATTAAGACCGCGCGCAAAATGGGCATCCAGACCGTGGCGGTCTATTCCGATGCGGATAAAAACGCGCTGCATGTGTCGATGGCGGACGAGGCCTATCACATTGGCCCGCCCCCTGCGAACCAATCCTACATCGTGATCGACAAGATCATGGAAGCCATCAAGGCCACCGGTGCCGAAGCCGTCCACCCCGGCTACGGTTTCCTGTCGGAAAACAGCAAATTTGCCGAAGCGCTGTCCGCCGCTGGCGTGGCCTTTATCGGGCCACCCGTTGGCGCGATCGAGGCGATGGGTGATAAAATCACCTCGAAAAAATTGGCCCAGGAGGCCAACGTCAGCACGGTTCCGGGCTTTATGGGATTGATCGACGACGCCGAACATGCGGTGAAAATCTCGAACGAGGTTGGTTATCCGGTGATGATCAAGGCCTCTGCCGGCGGCGGCGGCAAGGGCATGCGCATCGCGTGGAATGATGACGAGGCCCGCGAAGGGTTCCAATCGTCGAAAAACGAGGCGGCGAATTCCTTTGGCGATGACCGGATTTTCATCGAAAAATTCGTCACCCAACCCCGCCACATCGAAATTCAGGTGCTATGTGACAGCCACGGCAACGGCATCTATCTGGGCGAGCGCGAATGCTCGATCCAGCGCCGTAACCAGAAGGTCGTCGAAGAGGCGCCAAGCCCCTTCTTGGACGAGGCCACCCGCAAAGCCATGGGCGAGCAAGCCGTGGCCTTGGCGCAAGCGGTGGATTACGCATCGGCAGGCACGGTGGAATTCATCGTCGACGGCGCGCGCAATTTCTACTTCCTCGAAATGAACACCCGTTTGCAGGTGGAACATCCCGTCACCGAATTGATCACCGGTGTGGACCTTGTGGAGCAGATGATCCGCGTTGCATACGGCGAAAAGCTGACCATGACGCAGGATGATGTGAAGCTCACCGGTTGGGCGATTGAAAACCGGCTTTATGCCGAAGATCCCTATCGCGGGTTCTTGCCCTCCATTGGTCGTTTGTCGCGCTATCGTCCGCCGGCGGAGCAAGCCTCCGGCCCGCTTTTGGAGAATGACAAATGGCAAGGTGATGCCCCTGCGGGGACCGTGGCCGTGCGCAATGATACCGGCGTCTTCGAGGGCGGCGAGATCAGCATGTATTACGATCCGATGATCGCCAAACTGTGCACATGGGCCCCGACCCGCGAAGCGGCCATCGAGGCCATGCGCAATGCGCTTGACGGGTTTGAAGTCGAAGGCATTGGCCACAACCTGCCGTTCCTGTCGGCTGTGATGGATCACCCGATCTTCATCAAAGGCGAAATGACCACCGCCTTTATCGAAGAGGAATATCCTGAAGGTTTCGAAGGGGTGGAGTTGCCCGATGAGGCGCTGCGCAAGATCGCCGCATCATGCGCTGCCATGCACCGCGTCGCCGAAATCCGCCGCACCCGCGTATCGGGGCGGATGGACAACCACGAACGCCATGTTGGTGAAAACTGGGTGGTGAGCGTGCAAGGGCAAAGCTATCCGGTGACCGTGGCGGCCGATCACGATGGATCGACCGTGACCTTTGAGGACGGAACCGCATTGCGGGTCGCTTCGACATGGACCCCGGGGGATCAATTGGCGACGATCACCGTGGATGGCGAGGGCCTTGTGTTGAAGGTTGGCAAAGTCTCCGGTGGTTTCCGCATCCGCAGCCGCGGCGCCGATCTCAAAGTGCATGTGCGCAGCCCGCGCCAGGCGGAATTGGCGGCGTTGATGCCGGAGAAGGTCGCACCGGATACCTCGAAACTTTTGCTTTGCCCGATGCCGGGCTTGGTGGTGAAGGTCGATGTCGAAGTCGGCGATGAGGTCCAGGAGGGCCAGGCGCTCTGCACCATCGAGGCGATGAAGATGGAAAACATCCTGCGGGCTGAAAAGAAATCCGTTGTCACCAAAATCAACGCGGTGGCCGGCGACAGCCTCGCGGTGGACGAAGTGATCATGGAATTCGAATGATCCGATGAACCTGCGCGTCCCTCATATCGGCCCATGGTTCCGGCGCTTTGCTGCGCTTGGGCTGTTGGGTGTGGGGGGCGCGGTTTTAACCGGTTGCGACCGGCACGGCGAAGACGAAGTGCGCGCCGCGCTGGAGCGTTGGTTCTATCTCGGTGATGCGACCTATTTCGCATCCAACAGCACATGCACGGCGGCGATGTATAAGGCGCAAAGCTTTGATGTGAAATCCTCCCTGCGCACAGAAAACAGCGTCGAGGCGGCGATTTACGGCTATAAACAAAGCGGTACATTTGCGTTGCAACGTGCGGGCATCACCCCCGATCAAGCCTTTTTAGACGCGATGAATGCCGACCGCCCACTTGGCGTGCTCATTCAGGCGGCGGGGCTTGAGGGTAAGAACTGCATGGATGAAACCATCACCAGCGCCTTTCACTATGCGCTGTCCAATCCCGAAGGCGTGATTGTGTTCGACAAAGACCTCGGGGCCTTGATTATGCTCGATCCGCGCACGCGGTTGGTGATCTTTGCCAGCGGGGGGGCATGAGGATGCGCCGCTACCGTTTCAGTTCCTGCTGCCGCAATGGCATCTTGTCGATGCTACGGCTCAATTCGCGCACGTCCCATGGCACAGGTTTGCGCAGCTTGACGCCGCCATCCTTGCCAATCAAAACCAAGGCAAAGCCGCGCGGCCGCAATTCTTCGCGCAACGACGTGGCGGCGGCCGGGTCGGTGTCGGTGATCACCACCACATCGCGCGCCGCCAATTCGGCCACGCCCTCGGCCAATAACGTCATCTGGCGCATGAAATCAGGATTGAACGGGCTGTCCGAGAAGATCACAAGTGGTCGTTTTATCCATTTGAATTCACTCAAATTGTCCACGTCACCGGCGTCGATCACCGGTGTCACCGCCGGTTCGGGGGTGTCTTGCGCTGCAACGGCAGGGGCGCAAAGCACCATAAGTACAAAGGCTAAGAGTGGTTTCATAGGCTCTCCTCACCCGCTACATATAGGGCGTGGATCGCTCAAGCATAAGGCCTTTGCGGGGCAAGATCCGAAAATTTTAACATTAAGCGCTTCATAGGAGGTGACGGGGATGATGACAGCCAATGTTCTCTCTTGGTCGCCCGTCGCGGCCCTCATGATAAAGGCGCGAATGGCTATGGACGTGATTTTGCATATCGGGGCGCACAGAACGGCGTCGACCAGTTTTCAGATTTATATGCGCGAGAACGCGCATCGTTTGATCCGCGATGGAATTGGGTTCTGGGGTCCGCGCCGGACCCGCAACAGCGGGGTCTTTTCCGGGATCATGCCGGTGCCAAGCTCGGTGCCGCCCGCACGGCAGTTTCGCCTTGCCCGTGGCCGCATCCAAACCCAGACGTCGATCTGTGCCAAGGCAGGATGCGCGTCTTTGGTTGTCTCGGATGAGAATATTCTGGGCTCGCCCCGTCGCAACTTGCAAAAATCCAAACTCTATCCTGATGTCGGGGACCGCATGGCGCGCTATCTCGAGGCCTTTGGCGGGCAGGTGAACCGCATTGCTCTGTCGATCCGCAGCGGGGAAAGTTTTTGGGCCTCTCAAATCGCATTTTCGGTAGAACGTGGATATGATGTGCCGGATGTCGATGCGCTTGATCGTCTGGTGACACAACCGCGCAGCTGGCGCGATGTGATCACCGATCTGCGCGATGCGGCACCGGGTGTCGAAATCCTCGTGATGCCATATGAAAGCTTTGGGGGTCGCCCGGAACGTAAACTGGGCCACATGCTCCACCACGAGATCACGCCGCCGCTATTGCATTCGCGCGAATGGGTGAACCGCCGCCCCGATTTGCCCACGCTGCGCGCCGCATTGGCCGAGCGCGGCGATGATCCGGCGCTTTTGCCCGAGGGCAATGGCCGTTGGACCCCTTTTGACGCAAACCAAACGGCGGCTTTGCGTGAAACCTATGCGGACGATCTGTACTGGCTGCGTGCCGGTGCGGATGGTCTGGCAACATTGACCGAGGAAACCGGACCGGACATGGCGGGGATAACACCGCCAGACGGTCTGCCGATAAGAGGACAAACCTATGGTATCGAAGAACGACGCATGGCGGGAAATCGCTGAAAAGGAACTGCGCGGAAAAAGCGTAGAGGACCTGACTTGGAAGACCCTTGAGGGGATCGAGGTCAAGCCGCTCTATACCGACGAGGACATCAAGGATCTGCCGCATTTGGGCACGATCCCCGGCGCCGCGCCGTTTACGCGCGGGGTCAAGGCGACGATGTATGCCGGCCGCCCCTGGACGATCCGTCAATACGCCGGGTTTTCCACTGCCGAAGAGTCCAACGCGTTCTATCGCCGCAATCTCGCCGCCGGTCAGCAGGGGGTCTCGGTGGCCTTCGATCTGGCCACCCACCGTGGATATGACAGCGACCACCCCCGCGTGGTCGGCGATGTCGGGAAGGCCGGTGTGGCGATTGACTCGGTCGAGGATATGAAGGTGCTGTTCGACGGTATCCCGTTGGACAAAGTGTCGGTTTCAATGACCATGAACGGTGCCGTGGTGCCCATTTTGGCGAGTTTCATCGTCGCGGGCGAGGAGCAGGGCCATGATAAATCCCTGCTGGCGGGCACCATTCAGAATGACATTCTGAAGGAATTCATGGTGCGCAACACCTATATTTATCCGCCTGAACCGTCGATGCGGATCATTTCGGATATTATCGAATATACGTCGAACGAGATGCCGAAATTCAATTCGATTTCGATCTCTGGCTACCACATGCAAGAGGCCGGTGCGAACCTCGTGCAGGAATTGGCCTATACGCTGGCAGACGGGCGCGAATATGTGCGCGCGGCCATTGATGCCGGCATGGACGTCGATAAATTCGCGGGCCGTCTGTCGTTCTTCTTTGCGATTGGCATGAATTTCTTCATGGAGTCGGCAAAACTGCGCGCGGCGCGGATGTTGTGGCACCGGATCATGACCGAGTTTGGCGCAAAATCCGACCGCAGCAAAATGCTGCGCACCCACTGCCAGACCTCGGGCGTTTCCTTGCAAGAGCAAGACCCCTATAACAACGTCGTGCGCACCGCCTATGAGGCGATGTCGGCGGCTTTGGGCGGCACGCAATCCCTGCACACCAACGCATTGGACGAGGCGATTGCCTTGCCGACCGAGTTTTCGGCACGTATCGCCCGCAACACGCAGCTGATCTTGCAAGAGGAAACCGGCGTGACCAATGTGGTCGACCCGCTGGCGGGGTCCTACTATGTCGAAAGCCTCACGGCGGAATTGGCGGAAAAAGCATGGGCCTTGATCGAAGAGGTCGAGGAAATGGGCGGCATGACCAAAGCCGTCGCCTCGGGCATGCCGAAATTGCGCATCGAGGAAAGCGCGGCCATGCGTCAGGCGATGATTGACCGTGGCGACGAGGTGATCGTCGGGGTCAACAAATACCGTCTCGACAAAGAAGACCCGATCGACATTCTCGATATCGACAATGCCGCCGTGCGGGTCAGTCAGGTGGCGCGTCTGGAAAACATGCGCAGCACCCGTGACGAGGCGGCCTGCACCGCAGCCTTGGACGAGCTTACCCGCCGCACTGTTGAGGGCGGTAATCTTCTCGAAGCGGCGGTGGAAGCCGCGCGCGCACGTGCATCCGTGGGGGAAATCAGCATGGCAATGGAGAAAACATTCGGCCGGCACCGCGCCGAGGTTAAAACATTGGCGGGCGTTTATGGCGCCGCCTATGAGGGCGACGAAGGGTTTGCCGCGATCCAGAAATCGGTTGAGGAATTTGCCGAGGACGAAGGTCGCCGCCCGCGGATGCTGGTGGTGAAAATGGGCCAAGACGGTCACGACCGCGGCGCCAAGGTGATCGCCACGGCCTTTGCCGATATTGGCTTTGACGTTGACGTTGGTCCCCTGTTCCAAACCCCGGACGAGGCCGCGCAAGATGCGGTGGACAACGACGTGCATGTCATCGGCATCTCTAGCCAAGCGGCGGGGCACAAGACATTGGCACCGCAATTGATCGAGGCGTTGAAGGCCAAAGATGCAGGTGACATTTTGGTGATCTGTGGCGGCGTGATCCCGCAGCAGGATTATGATTTCCTCAAAAAGGTCGGCGTGAAGGCGATCTTCGGTCCCGGCACCAATATTCCCGAAGCGGCGCAAGATATCTTGCGGTTGATCCGCGCGGCGCGCGGTTAACCTCGGTGCTGCAAGAAATTGGAAAAGGCCCGATGAAATAGCGCGGCGCGCTCCGGATGTTGGGTTGATACTGCGACGGCTATCGAGAGAAATCTCGGTAGCCGTCTGCTTTTATGAATGTATGTTTTAAGCCAATGTGGCGATGCACGGGCGTTTTACCCTACGCAACAGCAAGTATGAGAAATGTTTCGGACCTCCGTCTTTGACGGAACCGGCCAACATTCTGATTGGCCTTGGAGGTTTTCTCGATGTGTTTTTCGGGGTGGCGACCATCGACCACTGATAGGGGGAACAGACCGATCCCCGCCGCAAGGGGAGCGCGCGCTCGCTCTCGTATTGAGTACATGTCTGGCGTGCGGCGTTGCAATCGAACGCGCGTGCCAATGCCTGGGTGGTCCTAGCGATTTCTGGCATATCCGATATGCCTACAGGACGAAGAGCAATACGGGGACGTAAGGCGCGTCCCCGATGTTGGTGTGCGAACCGCGAAACGCGCCACTGATATCGGCGGATCGTTACCTTGGACGGTGCATTCTCATGGGCAGATAAATCAGCGTCTGCCCCCGATTTTTCAGGGCGCAGACGCTGATCTTTGTTTAGGTCTTTACCGCAGGGGCGGCCAGTTCTTCAGGCTCGTCCAGGCGGGCGGCGTATTTCAACACCGCAAAGCCCAAGAGCCCCGACACGATCGAACCTGCCAAAACACCCAAACGCACATCGTTCATCAATTCGGCCGATTCAAAGCTGAGCGAGCCGATGAACAGCGACATGGTGAACCCGATCCCGGCAAGACAGGCGATGCCATAAATATGCAGCCAGGTCGCACCGCTTGGCATTCGTGCCAATCCAAGTTTCACCATGGCAAAGGTCACACCGAAAACCCCCAATTGCTTGCCCACAATCAACCCCAATGCGATGCCAAGCGGCAAGGGCGCGAGCAGATCGGTAAACGACAGCCCGGCCAAAACCACGCCGGCATTGGCGAAGGCAAAAATCGGCACGATGAGGTAGAGCACGTAGGGTTCCAAAGCATGCTCCAGCGCGTGCAATGGCGATTTGCCCCACTTGTCTTTGAGCGGAATGAGAAAGGCCGTGACCACCCCGGCCAATGTCGCATGCACGCCGGATTTGAGAACAAAAGCCCACATGATCATGCCCAAGATAATCGCAGGGGCAACGCGGTGTGCGCCCTTGAAGTTCAGCCAGATCAATCCTGCAAGAGGGAAGAGCGCGAGATAGAGGTAATCAATTTTCAATTCGGCAGTGTAGAACAGCGCGATAATCACGATCGCACCCAGATCGTCCAAAATCGCAAGCGTCAACAAGAAGACCTTTAGAGAGCTTGGCACGCCTTTACCGACCAAAGCCAGAATGCCCAAAGCAAAGGCAATATCGGTCGCGGCCGGAATCGCCCATCCGTCCATCGTCGCCACATTGCCCCAGTTGATCACCACATAGATCCCCGCAGGCACCAGCATCCCGCCGACGGCGGCCATGCCGGGCAGAACCACATCCGCAGGGTTCTTCAGCTTTCCTTCGAGAATTTCGCGTTTTAATTCCAACCCGATCAGGAAGAAGAAAATCGCCATCAATCCGTCATTGATCCACAAAATAAGTGGTTTTTCAATGCCTTCCCCGTTGAGGGTCAGGGCGAGGTAACTGCCCAACGCCCCCTCATAGGTGCCGCGCAAAGTCGAGTTCGCGACAATCAAAGCCGCAGCTGCCGAGAGCATCAAAAGCACGCCACCTGCAGCGTCGTGGCGAAAAAAGCGATCAATCGCGCGTATCAGCATTGTCATTCCCTGTTTTTGAAATTTATTCTACTCAAGATGGGGTCAATGGCCCGCGCTTCAATACCGCAAGGACCAGTTATTGAAGTGTTTTCTCATGTACTCTCTTGTCGCGACATATCGCGCCCGTTTGAAAGACCTCTTCATGCTGATACGCCCTGCCATTTCCGCCGATTTGCCGCGCATTGTTGATATTTGGGGGCCGGTGATCCGCGACACGACAATCACCTTCTCGTCAGAGTTGCGCAGCGTGCAAATGGTTGCGGATCTGATCGAAAAGCGCCGTGCGGCGGGGCGGGAGTTTTTCGTCGCCGAACGCGAGACAGAAACCGCATCTCCGGTGATTGGCTTTGCCAGTTATGACCAATTTCGCAGCGGAAATGGCTATCTTCATGCGATGGAGCATACGATTATTCTCGCCCCCGAGGGCCGCGGCGGCGGGGCAGGGCGCGCGCTTATGGCGGCGGTGAATGATCATGCTTCGGCGGCGGGGGCGCATACGATGGTCGCGGCGATTGACGGCGATAATGTTGCCGCGCAGGCCTTCCATGCGGCGGTCGGCTTTGAACATGTGGGGCGGTTGCCGCAGTCAGGACGAAAATTCGATCGTTGGCTCGATTTGGTGCTGATGCAGAAGATCATCGGCTGACTTCCCGGCGGGGGCACTGTATCATCCCCTCATGTCGATTTGGACCCGTATAAGTGATGCATTGGCTGCCCTGCGGGGCGGGGAAGGCCTGTCTGCCGTCTTTGACCGGCTGCGCACCCCGCCGGAGCGTTCGATCGGCTTCACCATTGCGGTCGTCGCCTTGGGCGCCAAAATGGCCAAGGCCGACGGGCAGGTGACCCGTGACGAGGTGACCGCCTTTCGCGAGGTCTTCCAGATCACCGCCGAAGATGAAGCCGGCGCCGCCCGCGTTTTCAACCTTGCGCGGCAGGACGTGGCCGGGTTTGAGGACTACGCCCGCCGGATCAAAACCATGTTTGCCCAAGAAGACGGCACCCTGTGCGATTTGATGGAAGGGCTGTTTCACATCGCTATGGCTGACGGCAATTACCACCCCGGAGAGGATGCATTTTTGGCCCGCGTGGCCGAGATTTTCGGCATTCCCGATCCCAGCTTTCGCAGCCTGCGCGCGCGATTTGTCAAGGACGCTCCTCCCGATCCCTATGCGGTGTTGGGGGTTGCGGTCGATGCGCCGATGCCACAGGTCCGCGCCGCATGGCGACGCGCGGTGCGCGAAAGCCATCCCGACCGGTTGCAAGCCCGCGGCGTGCCGCCCGAAGCGGTTAAAATGGCCGAGCGGCGTTTGGTGGACATCAATCAGGCATGGGCCGAGATTTCCGCCGCCCAGGGCAGCCTTGTGGAGGGGTGATGCGGATTGCCACCTATAATATCGAATGGTTCAATGCGCTGTTTGATGACGCCGGTAACCTGATCGAAGATCACAAATGGTCAAGCCGCTATAACGTGCGCCGCATCGACCAGATCACCGCGCTTGGCATTGTCTTTACCGCTTTGGACGCGGATGCGGTGATGGTGATTGAGGCACCGGATCAAAACGGCAAACGTTCCACAGTGTCCGCGCTTGAAAACTTTGCCGCGCGCTTTGATCTGCGCGCCCGTCAGGCGGTTATGGGGTTTGAAAACGATACACAGCAAGAGATCGCGTTGCTCTATGATCCCGATAAGTTGACGGCGCGCCATGATCCGATCAGCGCGCCAACCGGCGTGCGCGGCGGCGATGTGCCGGATATCGCGCCGCGCTTTGATGGGGCGTTCCATATCGATCTGGATATCGACGCGGACGAAGATGTGGTACGGTTTTCCAAACCTCCACTGGAATTGGCGATGCAAACCAAAGACGGATTTGCCTTTCGCATGATCGGTGCGCATTTGAAATCCAAGGCCCCGCATGGCGCACGTAATGACAATGAGGTTATGCAGATTTCGATTGCAAACCGGCGCAAGCAATTGGCGCAAGCGATCTGGCTGCGCCGCCGGATCAACGGGCATCTGGAGGCCGGCGAACCGCTTATCTTGCTTGGGGATCTCAATGACGGTCCGGGGTTGGACGAATACGAAGACCTCTTCGGGCGTTCCTCAATCGAGATTGTCATGGGAGACAGCGCAGGAGCAGGCGAGAGCGCCTGCCTTTATGACCCGCATGCGCGGATGGCCTTGCGGCGCCGGTTGGGCGCGGCGCCAACCAGTGCGCGGTTTTATATAGATACGACCAAATCTTACCTGCAGGCATTGCTTGATTATATCATGGTATCGCCGGATTTGGCGGCGCGCGCGCCGGAATGGCGGATTTGGCACCCGTTCGATGACCCTAAATGTTGGGCGGTGCCGGAATTGCGCGATGCGCTGATCACGGCATCGGATCATTTTCCTGTCACGCTTGATATTGATCTGTGAGCGCGGATCAGGGTTTCGGTGTTTTCTTGATCCGCACTTGCGCTTGCGCCCCAAGTGCCGATGCCAGCGAATTCAACCGCGCTTCGGCCACCTCGCCAAACAACGGCAGAGCCTCTTTCGTCAAAAACAGCTCAAGGTGCTTTTTCTTCGGGAAATAGCGGATTTCTCCGATTTCGTGGTCCTTTTCCAACCAGAGCATCGCCGCGAACCGCAGCGCCTTACCGACCACTTCGGCCTCGTTCTGCGCCTTTTCAGGAAGCAAATCATACATTTCCTCGAACCGTGTGCCCTGACGGCTGTTACGATACCGGTGCAGCAATGCGAGGCCAAGGAACACCCGTTCTTGATGGCTGATGCCGCCAAGGTTGGCCCGCGTGGCCAAATCGAAACAGGTTTCGGCGCGGTAATCGGGATGGGCGCGCCAACTGACATCATGCAAAAGACAGGCCGCCTTGATCAGCCGTTTGCGGTCTGCACTTGCGCCTTTGAAAAGCGGATAAAGGAATTGGTAGAGGGTTTTGCCAAAGCCGGGCAATCGGGCGTCCTTGACCTCGGCAAACCGGCAGGCTTCGATCAAAGGATCCCGGTCGCGCAGCTTTTGCGGCATTTGTTCGTAAAGCATCCCCTCGCGGATGCCGTAGGAAGAAATCGCTATGTCGCGGGGCCGGAAGGTTTTCACCACCTCCTTGAGCACTTCGATGGCCAAGGGCACCAAGGCCATCCGCGCCGAAGATACGCCGCAGCGCCCGCGCAACTCGTCCAGATCACTTTGGGCAATATATTCGGCTGTGGCGCGCACCGACCGTGCCGTCATCCGGTATTCATGCAGCACATGCAGCGCATAGCCACGTCGCTCCATGTCAATGCGCGCAATTGCCCGCCATGATCCCCCGACCAGAAAAAGCCGGTCCTCTTGCGGACCAAGCCGATTGGCGAGCCCCTCCAGAACGTTTTTTATATGGGCCTTGCGGCCTTTTTTGCCGCCTTTTACATCGGATAACTTCAACGGTCCAAGCGGCGAGGTCACGCGTTTCCCGACGCGTCCGCCCGCGATTTCGGCCAATTCCATCGAGGAGCCGCCAATGTCGCAGACAAGCCCATAGGAGCCGGGCCAGCCCAGCAATACCCCTTGCGCGGACAATCGTGCCTCTTCTTCGCCGTCGATAATCCAGATTTTGACGCCGGTTTCGCGCGCAACCTCATCGCGAAATTCGAGCCCGTCCTCGGCTTCGCGCACGGCGGCGGTGGCGGCGGTGGTGAGGGGGCCGGTGCCCATACTTTGCGCCAGAAGCTGAAACCGTGCGATGGCCTTGAGGGCGCGGGCGCGGCCTTCGGGGTTCAAGCGCCCGGTTTCGGACAAGCCGCGCCCCAGACCGCACATGATTTTTTCGTTGTAAAAATACGCAGGCGAGCGCGCCGCGCCGTCAAAAACCACCAAGCGCACCGAGTTTGACCCCACATCCAGAACCCCGACACGGCGTAGGGCGCGGGCCGAAGGGTCATCAAATATCGGTCTCCCGAACCGTGCTTCTGATTGCTCCGCAGCAGGGATGGAATTTGCGGTCAATGACACACCTCATCGGTTTGGCTCTGGATCGCCTCGGTCCCTTTATGTCGCTCCTCTGCGGGGGCGTCAATCGCAAGGGCACCGGGGTTTTGTCGGGGCTGCAAGGCCAAGGGCAAAGCCGCCGCCGACAGATCAATCAATCGCGTGGGTGAGTTTTGGCACATCTGCGGCCCCCGCCGACCCGCGCCCGGAAAGCGACGGGTTCTCCATAAAGAAGCGGTGGCAGTTGAAGGCGAATGTTCCCTCGACCATTTCGGCGCGGTCGAAATGCCCGTCGGGCCGCATCACCCAGCTTTGCGCCACATCGGCAAGATTTGCCGCCATGACCTGTTCGGTGATCTGGGCTTTGACCGTGTCATTTTTGATCTCTACCAATGTCTCGACGCGGCGGTTCAAGTTGCGTCCCATCCAATCGGCAGATGAAATAAACACCCGGGCCTTTTTATGCGGCAATCCGTGGCCATTGCCAAAACAGACGATGCGCGAATGTTCCAGATATCGGCCGATGATGGATTTCACGCGGATGTTTTCGGACAATCCTTTGATCCCGGGGCGCAGCCCGCAAATCCCGCGGATCACGAGGCTGATCTTTACCCCCGCTTGCGAGGCGGCGTAAAGCGCATCAATCACTTCGGGATCGACCAAAGAATTCATCTTGGCCCAAATCTCTGCGGGTTTGCCATTGCGGGCGTATTTGGCCTCGGCGGCAATCATTTCCAAAAGCCGGGGTTTCAACGTGATCGGGGAAAACGCCAGATTTTCCAATCCCTCGGGTTGCACATAGCCGGACAGGTAATTGAACATTTTGGTCGCATCACGGCCCAGTTCGGCGTTGCATGTAAACAGCGACAGGTCGGTGTAAATCCGCGCGGTGATCGGGTGGTAATTGCCGGTGCCATAATGGGTATAGGTCACAAGGTTGTCGCCTTCGCGCCGGACCACAGTGGAAATTTTCGCATGGGTTTTGAGATCGAGAAACCCGTAAACCACATGGGCGCCGGACCGCTCCAACCGCCGCGATTGCCGAATATTTGCCGCCTCGTCAAAGCGTGCCTTCAGCTCGACCAATGCGGTGACGGATTTGCCATCCTCGGCCGCCTCGCACAGGGCATCGACAATCGGCGAATGTTTTGATGTCCGGTAAAGCGTTTGCTTGATCGCCACCACGTCCGGGTCGCGCGCCGCCTGTTGCAAGAACCGCACCACCATATCGAATGTCTCGTATGGGTGATGCAGCAGCATGTCCTTTTGCCGGATCGCCGAGAACATGTCGCCATCGTGATCTTGCACCCGTTCGGGCACCCGCGGTGTGAAATTGGGCCATAACAGATCGGGCCGGCTGTCGAGCACCAATTCGCCCAAATCGGAAATTCCGATCATCCCGTCGACATCGACCACCTCGTCTTCGCTGACATGCAGCTCTTCCTTGATCACCCGGCTGAGCGCTTTGGGCGCATTGGCAGAGATTTTCATCCGCACCACTTCGCCGCGCCGGCGCCGTTTGAGGGCGACTTCGAATTCACGCACCAGATCTTCGGCCTCGTCCTCGACTTCGAGATCACTGTCACGCAGCACGCGAAAGGTGCAATGGCCTTTGGTTTTATATCCGGGGAACAGGCTGCTCAGATGCAGCAAGAGCAGTTCTTCCAGCGGTAGGAAGCGGGCCTGACCTTCGTTCGATGGCATGGGTACGAAACGCGCAATTTGCTGCGGGATCGGCAGCAATGCTTGCAGCGGGCGTTTGTCGCTGGCGCGCTCGAGTTGCAACGCCAAGGAATAGCCGGTGTTGGGAATGAACGGGAAGGGATGCGCCGGATCAATCGCCAAAGGCGACAGAACCGGGAAAACCTTGCCCAAGAAAAATTCGGTCAGATAGGCTTGGTCTTCCTCGCTGATATCCTCTTGGGTCAGGATCGAAATACCGGCCTCTTCCATTTCGGCACGAAGGTTGGTGAAAATGCGTTGCTGCGCTTCCATCAGCGCGCGGGCGTCCTCGTCGATCAAGACCAATTGTTCGGCAGGCGACAATCCGTCAGAGGCGGGCGTCATATTGCCCGCCCGCGCCAATTCGCGCAGCCCCGCCACGCGCACCGTATAGAATTCGTCCAGATTGGTCGCGGAAATCGACAGAAACCGCAACCGCTCCAACAAGGGCACGCGGGGGTTTTCGGCCTCTTCCAAAACCCGCCAGTTGAAGCCCAGCCAGCTGAGCTCGCGGTTATAAAACCGGCCCGGCGATGTCGGGTCAAGATCGGGAAGGGCAGTCGCGTCCGGGAAGGGCGCATTCAAGAAATCAGCTTGTATCATAGGGGCCTTATGGCTTGGCTGGGTGACGGTTTTATGACGGTTTTGGGCGCGGTTGCGCGCCGGTTCCCGGCGGGGACAGGAGGCGGCAACACGTTGATTTTGCGCTTGATTGATTGGGATGTCCAGAGAAGGCTTGGCGCGCTTGCTGCGGGGGCAGATCCGCGATCCGGCCCCGGCATCCCACCTTTGGGCCGATCCGGCGCGCTTGACTAATCGGCCTCGTCGAGGTCTGTATCCGGGCGGCTGTCGGAGGCGGTGCCCGCATCGGGCGAGGAGGCGGGCGGGCTGGACAATCCCGTCTCGCTCAATATGCGCGCGGCCAACCCGCGCGTGATCGGGCGATTTTCCGCCAGAGCGGCAGCGTCGATTTCCGCCACGATCTGGCGCGCTGCCGCAAAGCTGCGGTCCATATGGGTCGCCAGATAGGAAATGGTTTTTGGCGAGGGCGACAATTGCCGGTCGGCGAACAGTTTCATCACCAAAGCCGCCAAAAGCCGGTCGTCGGGACGTTCGAGAATTGCGGCCGGCGTGCCCTGCATCCGGCTGGCCAGATCCGGCAGGGACAACCCCCATTGCTGGGCCGGCCGGTCGGCCGTGACCAAAAGGCTGTGCCCCTCGGCCAGCACCAGATTGTGCAAATGGAACAAGGCTTCTTCGGCACCGGCATTTCCGGCGATCTCATGGATGTCTTCGATCGCAATATGGCCGTGGGCGAGGGCGGGGATATCGGCCCCGGCCAAATCGCTGGCGGCGGTGATCTGCGCGCCTGCCGCCTCGGCCCAGACATGAACCAAATGGGTTTTGCCCGACCCTTCCGGCCCGATCAGCGCCAATTTACGTCCGGCCCATGTTTGCCACGCGTCAATCATTGCCACCGCTACGGCATTGGCCGGAGAGACGAAAAAATCCTCCCGCCCAAGCGCGGCCACGCTGGGCAGGTCAAAGCTGAGTTGGCGGGTCATTTCTTGGCTGCGTCCTGTTCGACCAGCCGTTGAGAGGCGCTTGGGCCGGTGCTCGCGGAGGTGCCTTGATAGAGGAGGCTGTCGCGGTATTGATCAGCGGCAAAACGCGCGATCACGCCCAACGCGGCAGCCACGGGAACCGCGACCAACATCCCGACAAAGCCAAACAGCGTGCCAAAGACCGAGAGCGCGAAAATCAGCCAGACCGGATGCAAGCCGACCGAATCTCCGACCAGCTTCGGTGTCAGGATATTGCCCTCGATCACCTGACCAAGCACGAAAATCCCCGCGACCAACCCCAACGATACCCAGTCGCCCCAAAATTGGAACAGGCCAAGACCAATCGCCAGCGCCCCGCCGATCACTGCGCCCACGTAGGGAATAAAGGTGATGAGGCCTGCGATAGATCCGACCACAAGCCCGAATTGCAACCCGACCAGCATCAAGGTTACGGCATAATATGTCCCCAAAATCACGCAAACCGTGCCCATCCCGCGGATGAAACCGGCCAGGGTCTTGTCGATATCGCGGGCCAATCTGCGCACCACAGGGGCGTGATCGCGCGGCAAGAGTTCGTCGATCTTGGCCATCATATTGTCCCAGTCATAGAGCAAATAAAATGCCACGACCGGCACGATCACCAACAGCATGATCACATTGATGATCGACAGTGCCGAGGTCAGCACCGTGTTGAACACCTCACCGCCCTTGGATTGGATGGTATTGCCGATCGCCTCAAGCGATTGATGCAGCGTCGATCCCTGGTCCAGAATGTCAGGGAAGCGCGCGGTCAAAAACGAGCGCAAGTCATTGAAAAGTTGGGGTGCGGTGTCGATGAGCGACAGGGTTTGTTCGATCAGCGTCGGCACCACCAACAGCGCCACGAGCGTGAAAATCAACACTGCAACTATGGTGATTACCGCCGTGGCCATCGCCCGCGATAATCCCGCGCGCTCCAACCGGTCCGCGATCGGGTCGAGGAAATAGGCCACCGCCCCGCCCAGAACGAAAGGCAAGATCACATCGCCCAGAAACCACATCAACACAAAAAACACCGCTGCCGCGATGCCCCAATATTTCATCTGATCTTTTACGGGCAAAGCCATACACTCATCCTCTCACGCGGTTCTACGTAATGTTGCGCGTGCAGCATGGGATTTCAAGGGGCTGTGGGATTGGCTTCGGGGGGCGGTGCGACGAGGACGCTTTTCGTGGCATCTGTCTTGAGGATCGATCCGTGCTCAGCATACGCGCCATGGGTCTGACGCGGTTTGAGACGGTTGGCTGCCGAACAGTCTGTTCGGCGCGTTTGTTTTGCATCATTGCCGTCGGCGAGGTGCCGCGAATGTAACACGTTAAGAGGTCACCTAAATGTCTGATCAAGGTCGTCTTTCACATAGAAACTCCGGCCAGTTCGATCCTACGAATTGGATCACCGAAGGCGATGGCCTGTTCGCATCGTCTAAGAAAGTCAGGGCGATCTGGGTCGAACACCGAAAAGCGTTTTCAAGAAACGTAAGCCTGTCAGGCCGCGGTCAAAGACCCACGGTTGACGACTGGTCTCTCCTGAAGGGTCTGCCGCGAACGTCGATGCTCTCGCTCGGGTAGCCGTCTGTTTGTCGCGTACACTCGGCCTGGATGCGCGTGCGCGCCCGCTTCGCCGCGTTCTCATCCATATGCGCCGGCCCATATGCCGCCCGCACGCTCTTGCCCGCGCGGGCGCACTCGCCTAAACCCTTTGATAACCCAACTTCACGTCAAGGAGCGCCCATGCGCCTGTCCCGCTATTTCCTGCCCGTCTTGAAAGAAACCCCTGCCGAGGCGCAGATCGTCAGCCACCGTCTCATGCTGCGCGCCGGTATGATCAAACAGGCCTCTGCGGGGATTTACTCGTGGTTGCCTTTGGGGTTCAAAGTCCTGCGCAAGATCGAAAATATCGTGCATGAGGAACAGGCCCGCGCGGGGCATATTCCGATGTTGATGCCGACGCTGCAACCGGCGGATTTGTGGCGTAAATCGGGGCGCTATGACGCTTACGGCCCCGAGATGTTGCGTGTCAGTGACCGGCATGACCGCGAGATGCTTTATGGGCCCACGAATGAGGAGATGATCACCGATATCGTCGCCAATTACGTGACCTCCTATAAGACGCTGCCGCTGACGCTTTATCATGTGCAATGGAAGTTCCGCGACGAGGTCCGCCCCCGTTTCGGCGTGATGCGGGGGCGCGAATTCCTGATGAAGGATGGTTATAATTTCGACCTGACGAAAGAGGATGCCCTGCACGCCTATAACCGTCATCTGGTCAGCTACCTGCGCACCTACGAACGCATGGGCCTGCGAGCCATCCCGATGCGCGCCGACAGTGGCCCGATTGGCGGCGATTACACCCATGAATTCCTTGTGCTGGCGGACACCGGCGAAAGCGAAGTGTTCTATGACAGCGAAGTGACGGATCTGACCTTTGGTGACCGCGAGATCGATTTCGACGACAAGGCGCAATGCGCTGCGGTTCTGGAGGAGTTTACCTCGCGCTATGCCCGCACGGACGAAACCCACGACGCCGCCGCCTTCAATGCGCTGCCCGAAGAACGCCGCCGCACCGCGCGCGGTATCGAAGTCGGGCAGATTTTCTATTTCGGCACCGAGTATTCCGAGAAAATGGGCGCGGTTGTGCAAAACGAAGACGGCGCGCGGGTGCCGCTGCATATGGGCAGCCACGGCATCGGCGTGAGCCGGCTTTTGGGCGCGATCATCGAGGCCAGCCATGACGACAAAGGCATCATCTGGCCCGAAGGTGTCACGCCCTTCCATGCCGGTATCGTCAACCTTAAACAGGGCGACGCCGAAGCCGATGCGGCCTGCGAGGCGCTTTATAAGGCGATGGAAGCGCACGGGATGGAGCCGCTATATGATGACCGCAACGAGCGGGCAGGCGGCAAATTTGCCTCGATGGATCTGATCGGCCTGCCATGGCGGATCACCGTCGGCCCGCGCGGCCTTAAAAACGGCGTGGTGGAACTCACCTCGCGCCGCAGCGGCGAAAGCGAAGAGATGCCGCCCGAAGCCGCGATCGAGAAGCTGGTGCAGATTTACGCTGGCCATCTGTAACAGGCCGCTTGTAAACGGCGATGGCCGCAAAAAAAACATAGCAAATGATCCACGGCACAGGCCGCTCCTCACGTCGGGGCGGCCTTTTTCGGTGTTTGGTCGATGGTGATCGGTGGCCTTCGGGTTTGGCGGCATGCGACGGATATACGGCCCGCCCTCTTCGCAGCTGCGCCGCTTCGTGATATAATGACACGAACCGGCCGGAACAGAGCCGGCGCGAGGCAGGTGGCACGAGGCAGTAGAATGATTGTCAGAACACTGGCATTGGCCGCAGGGATCGGCGGCGCGGCGGCCTTGTCGCAATTTCCCGAGTTTTCGCAACAGTATGTGCAGCGCCTCGGTGGCGCGGTCGATGAATTATCCCGCGTGGCGGATGATTTCGATGCCTCTGCCCACGCCGAAGGGTTGACCCGCACGCAGGCCCTGGAACAGATGCAGGGCACTGAATTCGTCGCCCGTCGCCGCGCCGATATGGAGCGCAGCTTCCTCCGGTTGGAGCGGCTGCAAAGCGATTTGCAAATGCTGCGCGGTCACGGTCCCTTTATGCGGGCCTATCGTGTGGGGCGCCTGTCGGACCGCGATATTGTGGCCCGCACATGGGATGATTTTGCCCCCGCCGTGCCCTTGACCTTGGCCGGCGCGATTTTCGCGGCGCTGGGCTTTGTCGCCGGATGGGGCGGGTTGCGGGCAATCATGGCAATGATCCGGCGGATTACCTTGCAGCGCAGGTTGGGCGGTAAACCGAGCAAGGATGCCGCCGGCGCTTGACCTTATAGCTTGAAACCCGCAGGTTCGCGCGCAGCCGTTTTAGACAGATCACCACGCCCGAAACAGGGCCGCACAGGAACAGATTATATGGCAGGCTCGCCGCCCCCTTTCGCCCCGTTTGAATGGATGATCGCATGGCGCTATTTGCGCGCCAAACGCGCCGAAGGTGGCGTTTCGGTGATGACATGGATTTCACTCATCGGGATCACATTGGCGGTTTTTGCCTTGATCGCCACATTGGCGGTGCGCTCCGGGTTTCGGGCCGAATTTGTCGATACGATCCTTGGCGCCAATGCCCATGTGACAGTCTACCAATCGGGGCAGGTCAATGCCGCCGGGCAGATTGACCAAAGCATCACCGATTACAAGGCGATGGCGGCTGCCCTGCGCGCCGTGCCCGGCGTCACCCGCGCCGCGCCGCTGGTGAAAGGGCAGGTCATGGCCAATTCCCGCAGCCGTAATGCGGGGGTCGAGGTCTTTGGTATCGCATTGGAGGATTTGAAATCCGTGCCGCGCATCGCCGCATCAGATGCGGCTTACGGTGATATTGATCGTCTGGCCGAAGGGGTGGCGATCGGATCGGGGGTGGCGCGCGAATTGGGCGTGACGGTCGGCGAAAAGATCAAGTTGATTTCGCCCAATGGTGTCAAAACCGCCTTTGGCACCTCGCCGCGGGTCAAGGCCTATGAGGTGGTCTATGTTTTTACGGCGGGGCGGTATGACATTGACCGCACTCGCGTCTACATGCCTTTTGCCGAGGCGCAATCCTATTTCAATCGCGAAGAGGCCGCCGACGAGATCGAAGTCATGTTGGAACAGCCCGAAGAGGCGGACCGCATGGCGCTTGCGCTTTTGGCCGCAGGCGGCGCGCGGGCGCAGGTCTGGACATGGCGCGATGCCTCGGGCGGGTTTTTGCGTGCGCTTGATATCGAAGACAACGTGATGTTCGTGATTTTGTCGATCCTCGTGCTCATCGCGGCAATGAACATCGTGTCGGGCCTGATTATGTTGGTCAAAAACAAAGGCCGCGACATCGGTATTTTGCGCACGATGGGCTTGACCGAAGCCTCTGTCTTGCGGGTGTTTTTCATTTGCGGGGCGTTTACGGGCCTTATTGGAACGGCGCTGGGCGTGATCCTCGGGTGCCTGTTTGCGCTCTATATCGATCCGATCTTTTCGGCGGTGAACTACCTGTCGGGGGGCGGTGTATGGGATCCGGCGGTGCGCGGGATTTACCAATTGCCCGCGAAACTACAGCTCGCGGATGTCTTGTCGGCGGTGTGCCTGTCGCTGGGCTTGAGTTTTGTCGTGACCTATTTTCCCGCCCGTCGCGCGGCGCGGATGAACCCGGTGGAGGCGCTGCGTTATGAGTGATCCGGTGTTGCGCCTGAGCGCGATTGAAAAGTCCTATAACGCGGGCAAACCCAATGAGGTGCGGGTTTTGTCCGGTGTCGATGTGGCGCTGAACGCTGGTGAAATCGTCGCATTAGTCGCCCCTTCGGGCGCGGGCAAATCGACGCTTTTGCATATTGCGGGCCTGCTTGACACGGCGGACAGCGGCACGGTCGAGATCGAAGGCGAGGATATGACCGCGCGGTCGGATCGCAAACGCACGGCAATGCGCCGTGAGGCGGTCGGGTTCGTTTATCAATTCCATCACCTGTTGCCGGAGTTTACCGCGCTTGAAAACATCACCTTGCCGCAGCTTGCCAATGGCACTCCGCGCAGTGAGGCCGAATTGCGCGCCTATGATTTGATGACCCGCGTGGGGGTTGAGGGGCGCGCCGATCACCGGCCATCGGCGATGTCAGGCGGCGAGCAACAGCGCGTGGCTTTTTGTCGGGCATTGGCCAACGCGCCGAAATTGTTGCTGGCGGACGAGCCGACCGGCAATCTTGATCCGGCGACCTCTGATCAAGTGTTCGGCACGTTGCTTGATCTGGTGCGTGGCACGGGGATGTCGGCGTTGATCGCCACGCATAACCTTGAACTGGCTGCGAAAATGGATCGGGTGTTGCGCCTGGAGGGCGGGCGGTTGGTACCTGTTTGACCGATGCCGGATGATCGCGGTCCGTGGTTGGCCATCCTCTAAGGGCGGGCTGATCTATGTCATGGTTTCCTCTGCGGGGGGTGTTAGCCTTATCGTTGAGATTGACGCGCCCCGATGACAGGAAACCAAATGATAATCCAAAAGATCAATGTGTTTGCGTGCCTTACGGCCGTCGTCGGGGGGCTGGCCCTCGTCGCCTGCCAAGCACCGCAAGACGGCATGGCCACGGCGGACCTAGGGCGCCAAGATGCACAAACGGTGCACGGTGCCCAAATCTATGCACAGTATTGCGTCACCTGCCATGGCAGCTCGGCCACCGGCGACGGGCCGATTGCATCGCAGTTGCCGACACCGCCCGCCGATCTGACCCGGCTTGCGGCGGCCAACGCAGGGCAGTTCCCGATGGAGCAGGTTATGGCGAAAATCCATGGATATCCTGATCATTTCCACGCCGAAGTCATGCCGCAATTCGGCACGCTCTTGGACGGGCCAGTGACGGATTACGTCGATGCAAGTGGCGCATCTGTGAAGACGCCCTTGGCCTTGCTTGAACTGGCGCGCTATCTGGAAAGTCTTCAGCAGGGGTAGGAGCGGCGGCGCGCCGGTCGCAGCGGTATGATGTCGATCAATGTCGCACCAACGGCACGCCGTTAGAATGGCATCAATAACAGCGCCGTCGCGCATTGGCCACGTCCGCGCTTATTTTGTCAGTATATTTTGGAGGAGAAGACCCATGATCCAGACATCGAAAGCGATCCGCCGCCGCGTTCTTTGCATCATTTTTGCCGCGATGGCGACGCCGGTTTGGGCCGATCAAAACCAAGGCGACGCTGCCGTGGGACAGGAGCTTTTCTCCCATCATTGTGCGGTCTGTCACGGCATCGAGGGGACCGGCGCAGGGCCGATGGCACCGGTGATGTTGGTGCAGCCTGCGGACCTGACGGAGTTGGCGGCAGGCAATGGCGGTGTCTTGCCTGTGGCGCGCATTGCCGCGCGAATCGACGGGCGCGACCCTTTGGTCAGTCACGGCAGCACGATGCCGGTCTACGGGGATTTCTTCGAGGGCGAGGATGTAAGTTTCAAAACCCAGAGCGGGCAACCGATGATCACCAGTCGCCCGATTGCCGATCTCATCGCCTATCTGGATAGTCTCCAAGGGATTTGATAGGCCATGATCAACATGGTTGAGGGAGAGCAAGGATGCAGATGAAATGGGGTTTTGGCGCGGGGCTCTGTGCGATAGTGGCCGCCTGCGCAACGCTTGATATGCCCGATGCGCTTGAGGGCAAGGCATTGTTCGATGAAAACTGTGCGGTGTGTCACGGGGCCTTGGGGCGCGGCGACGGGCCATGGGCCGAGGGGATGTCGCCGCCGGTGGCGGATTTGACGGCGCTATCGGTCAAAGGACAATTCCCGCGCGCGCGGGTGCTCTCGGTTATCGATGGATATGACCGTACCGGATTGCCCGGAAAAGACATGCCGGAGTTCGGTTTACTTCTGACCGGCGATACCGTTCCGGTGGACGTCGGCGACGGCGTTTTAACCCCTACACCGCGCCCCTTGGCGGCGCTTCTGGCCTATCTGGAAGCCTTGCAGGACTAGCGTTTGCGGCGCGAAAGCCTCTGTTTGGAATACGCCGGTATTTTGTCGGTATCGGGTCGGTGGCCGTAACGATACCCAAAACCCGCGCATGGCGCGATGGGCGCGCGTTAATGACGCCAGCTCGTATGCCCGTTGCGCCAAGGCAGCGCTTTGGCGGAGATAGGTTCGCCGCGTATCCGGCCATGATGAAGCAATCCGAACAACTCAATGGATGCAGAGAGTTTGTAGAAAGGCATGTTTCCCCAGAGGCGATCCGAGGGGCCTCCAAAACACGATGCGACGCGACCGGATAGAAATTCACCGGCGGGATGGCCGGCCCTTGGACATGGTTTAGGTTCGCACCCTAAACGTCCAACTCCTCAACAAATTTCGCATTTTGCTGGATATACTCGAACCGCAATTCCGGTTTCTTGCCCATCAACCGTTCAACCAGATCGCCGGTTTCTCCGGGTTCATCCTCGTCGATGGTCACACGGATCAATTTGCGGGTGGCGGGGTTCATGGTGGTTTCTTTGAGGTCTTTTGCATCCATTTCGCCCAGACCTTTAAACCGCGACACGTCGATTTTGCCTTTGCCGCCCAACCCCTTGGCCAACCACGCGTCGCGCTCTGCCTCGTCAATGCAATAGGCGCGTTTCGCCCCTTGGGTCAGCCGGAACAGCGGCGGGCAGGCCAAATACAGATGCCCCGCGTCGATCATCGGGCGCATTTGTGTGAAGAAGAATGTCATCAACAGCGACGCAATATGGGCCCCGTCGACATCGGCATCGGTCATGATGATGATTTTGTCATAGCGCAAATCATCCAGATTGAACCGCGTGCCAAGGCCGGCGCCGATGGCTTGGCATAGATCGTCGATCTCTTGGTTGGTGCTGATTTTGGAACTGGCGGCGCCGAGCACATTGAGGATCTTACCGCGCAGCGGCAGCAATGCCTGTGTTTTGCGGTCGCGGGCCATCTTGGCGCTGCCGCCGGCACTGTCGCCCTCAACGATGAAAAGCTCTGTGCCCTCGCGCGCGTTGGTCGAACAATCGGTCAGCTTGCCGGGCAGGCGCAGCTTCTTGGTTGCGGTTTTACGCTGGGTCTCTTTTTCCTGACGGCGGCGCAGACGTTCCTCGGCGCGCAGCACAAGGTAATCCAAAATCGCGCCTGCCGCTTTGGTGTCTGCGGCCAGCCAGTTGTCGAAATGATCGCGCACGGCGTTCTCGACAAGGCGCTGCGCCTCGACAGTGGCAAGGCGGTCTTTGGTTTGGCCGACGAATTCCGGCTCGCGGATAAAGCACGAGACAAGCGCGCAGCCCCCCGCCATCAAATCCTCGCGGGTGATCTGGGTGGCTTTTTTGTTGTTGGCCAATTCGCCATAGGCACGGATGCCTTTGAGAATCGCGGCCCAAAAACCGGCCACATGGGTGCCGCCTTCGGGGGTGGGCACGGTATTGCAATAGGATTGGATGAACCCGTCGCGCGCCGGGGTCCAATTGATTGCCCATTCGACCTTGCCAGGCGTGTTGAAGCGTTCGTTGAAATCGACGGTGCCGGCAAAGGGCGCATCGGCGTAGGTCGAGGATTTACCGAGCGTCTCGTTGAGGTAATCGGCCAGACCGCCGGGGAAGTGAAATGTCGCTTCGGTCGGGGTCTCGCCATCGTCAATCGCGGATTTCCAACGGATTTCGACACCGGAAAACAGATAGGCCTTGGACCGGATGGATTTGAACATCCGCGCAGGTTTGAACCGGTGCGCGCCGAAAATCTCTTCGTCGGCGTGAAAGGTGACCGTGGTGCCGCGCCGGTTCGGGGCCGCACCTATTTTCTCCACAGGCCCAAGCGGAATGCCGCGCGAGAATCGTTGTTCGTAGAGCTCTTTGTTGCGCGCGACCTGTACGACCATACTGTCGGACAGGGCATTGACGACCGATGCGCCGACGCCGTGCAAACCGCCCGAGGTTTGATAGGCATCGCCGCCGAATTTGCCACCCGCGTGCAGGGTGCACAGGATCACCTCAAGCGCGGATTTCTCGGGAAACTTCGGGTGCGGATCAATCGGAATGCCGCGCCCGTTGTCGCGGATCGTCACGGCATAATCGGCGTGCAGCTCGACTTCGATACGGCTGGCATGGCCGGCCACGGCCTCATCCATCGAATTGTCGAGAACCTCGGCCACCAAATGGTGCAATGCGCGTTCATCGGTGCCGCCGATATACATGCCCGGCCGTTTACGCACCGGTTCCAATCCTTCGAGAATCTCGATCGAAGAGGCGTCATAGGTTGTGGTCTCGGTAGAGGCGAGAAGGTCGTCTGACATGGGCGCTGCTCATTATGCTTGATTGGCAAACACTATGGCATCTTGGCCCTTCGGTGGAAAGGCATTTGCCACGAGTTTTAGCCGCTTTTAAGGACTGTTTGAGGCAATAGACCGTGCCTGCGCAACCGGATTTAGGCGACTATTAACGCAAGAAACATAGCTGTTGCAGGAATTCCGGCGGCGCATGGCCGTGTTGTCGATTGTGCCAAAATTTCGGTGTCGCGGCGCGCCCCGCCCAAGAACGGCGTTTTTGACCTCAATGCCGTGTCGCATAACCGGCCCTGCGCCGCCCATAACAGGAGCCATCCGATGACGATTTTCCGCGCTTTTTGTTCTGATACCGTTGCCGCGCTGCGGGGCATTGCATCTGCCGGTGCGCGCCGCAGAAATGCTCTGCGCGGGCTTTGCGCGGCGATCATGGTGGTGGCAAGCGTGGCGCCGGGGTGGGCAGGCGCGGGCCACGGGAGCGCCAACGGGTATGGCAGCAACGGGCAAGGCAGCAGCGGCGCGCTGTGCCAAGGTTACGGCCCACAAACGCCGCGCGACATCTCACAGCACGCGGGAGCAAGCCGCCGCGTCTTTGCCCTTGCGCCGCCGGCGCGCGACATGAACCTGTGCAACATCCATATGCACTCCAATGCCGAACATCGCGGCCCGGGATTTTCGGTACCGGCAGCGGCGGACACAGATGGCGGTTTCCTGTGCAACAACAGCCATACGCTCACCCGTGCCGAGCGCGCGCCGGTTAAAAAACGACCCGGCCGAAACCGGGGTATGATGGGGGTCAATCCGGGGGATACAATTGAGGTGCATTGGGTGTTTTCCTCTTGTGATGTGGCGCCAGGGCCGGCGCCCGGTTCTTGCCTGTCACCGCGGTGTGCCAATCCTGAATTGCGTGTCGAAAGTCAGGTCTTTTTGGTGGTGAATGATCCCAACGCCCTCGATTTCGAATACTTTGCCTACGGCGGTAATCGAGTGAACGGGTTTCACCAACCCAAGGAAATTCCGGGGGGCACCGGTGCTCCGGTGGTGTTTGCCGGATCGTCTGCGGGGACGGAATATTCGGCCTCATCCTGTTCACCCTATCAAGTCACATGGTCGGTCCGCCCCAATTGCGCCAAGGTCGACATCCAGTCGGTCCACGATTGGGCCGATAGCGGCAATGTCTTTCACGAATATCGCAGCCACGGCGTGCGCCCGCTGGTCACCGCACCGGAGCTCTTGTCCCCGATCAACAGCGCGGAGATGCAAGGCAGGGTCGGCCACTAAAGGCGCGATTGGGCGATCCGCCGGGCGTAGGGCGCAGGGCGGCATTTGAAGCGCGACGAGCAGCGCGATGAGAAGAGCACAGGGCAGGGCCATCGGTTCGGGCGGTTGGCCCATGCTGACCGGCATGGGCGCGTGGAGGGGGCGCTGGCCCCTGCTGAAAATACTCCCTTGGCCGGTCAATCACGGTAAAAAGGGGCGCGTCATGCGCGGGTATGTGCAGATGCAACGCGGGCCGCCGTCGCCGCCGAAGATTGCGCGAATCCTCGCCGCCCGTGATCGGGCGCCCCAATTGACGCTTGCGATGGGACGGCGGTGCGTTAGAGATTGCATATGGTTTTGTCGCTTCCGTTTCGTTTGTGCCCCTCTGTGCGGCGCGCTGTGATACCCGCTGTGGCGGTGTGGCTCTGCAGTGCCGTCAGCCCGGCTCTGGCACATCCGCATATTTTCGTCGAAACCGGATTGCGGCTCGAAATGGATGGCGCGGGTCATGTGGTCGGTATTGAAGTCACCTGGACCTATGATGAGCTATATTCGCTTTTGGTGCTCGAAGATCTTGAATTGGATGATGATTACGACGGGGCACTGCGCCCTGACGAGATCGAAAAGCTCAGCGGTTTTGATCTCAATTGGGCCGCAGAATTTGCCGGGGATCTCTATCTTTTCCCTGCGGCGGGCGCCGACATATCCCCCGAGGACGAGACCGGGGCCTTGGCGCTCGGCGCGCCCGAGAATCGCGGTGCGCGCTTTTCTGAAGGCAAGATCACGACCGTGCATTATCGCGCTGTTCCCGCGCAGGCGGCCGAAGGCCTGCGGCTGCGCGCCTATGATCCGACCTTCTACACCGCCTATGAAGTGTCAGGCCGGGTCGATGCCCCGGCGCCATGTCGCGGGTTGGTCAACAAGCCCGACCTCGAGCGCGCCTATGCCGAGGTCGAACGCCGCTTGGGCGGGCGCTCTGCCGAGGTCGATGATTATCCCGAGGTCGGAGCCTTTTTTGCAGAAACTTTGGTCATTTCATGCGATCCGGCCTCTTGAAGGGCGGCGGGTTCTGGGCGGGTTTGGTGCTGATTTTTGCGCTCGGGCTTGGCTATTGGCTTTGGGGTATGGGGGGCTTTTCCGGCATTGCGCGCTGGGCGTCAGAGTGGCAACGACAGGTGCAAACTACGATGGCGCATGCCCTGCGCGCGCTTAAATCCGGCGAGGCCGGGGCGCTTGTGGGGCTATGGTCGCTGTGCTTTGCCTACGGGTTTTTCCACGCCGCAGGGCCGGGACACGGCAAGTTGGTCATCGGCGGATATGGTATGGCGCAACGGGTGCCGGTGCGGCGTCTGCTGGCCTTGGCTCTGGCCTCATCTTTGGCCCAAGCGGCCACGGCGGTGATTTTGGTCACTGGCGGCATCGCGATCCTTGGTTGGGGCCGGGCGCAATTGACCCAGACGGCAGACCGGTTTTTGGAACCGGTCAGCTATGGCGCGATCGCGCTGATTGGTTTGTGGCTGTTGTTACGCGGAGCGCGCAAAATCTGGCGTCAACTGCGCGCGCGGCGTGCTCCTGTCCAAGCGCAAGATCAAAGGCATTACGCCGATCTTCACGGCCTTCATCATAGCGATGCGCCTGCGGATAAGGCGTTTAACGACCGTTATGGCGCAAGCGCCGATGATGATCATCACCTACATGCGGATGAGGGCGTCTGCGGATGCGGGCATAAACATGGCCCGACATTGGAAGAGGCGCAATCGGTGCGCAGCCTGCGCGATGCGGCGATGTTGATCGGCGCGGTGGCGATCCGGCCTTGCACCGGCGCCGTGTTTTTGTTGATCCTGACCTGGAAAATGGACCTTTTGGCCGCAGGCATTGCCGGGGCGTTTATCATGGGGTTGGGCACCGCGAGCATCACGGGATTGGTTGCCGTGGCCGCAGGCATGATGCGCGAAGGTGCGTTGGCGCCATTGGCCAGCGGCGCGGTCGCGCGGGCGATGGCTCTGGCCGAGGTTCTGGCAGGGGGGCTCATCGCCGCTGTCGCGCTGCAAATGGTGATGCGGCTGATGTAGAGCGGCGGGTAAACATCCTGATGTCGGGCAATGCGCGCGGTAGCCGTTTATCATCAGCGCTAGTTCTACCGGCTGTCGCGGGATCTGATTGCGGCTTACCCTCATCCGGTGTGCGCCCCTTGGGGGCCGCGCATCGAAAATGGGTGACGCCCCCCGTAAACCTCCGGCTTGTGGCAGGTTTGGCGCTTCTGTAAGTCATTCTCATGAACCGCAAAGCGCCTCCCCCTGATATGGCCGGATCTGCGACGCCCGAACTGAGCGTCGGCGGTCACATTCGTGCGGTCAGCGTGTTGGGGGTGCCGTTGATCGGCAGCCATGTGGCGCAACATGCGATCCACCTGATCGATGCGGTGATGCTCGGTCGCTATGACGTCGAGGCTTTGGCCGCTGAAGTTTTGGGTGGCACGTTGTTTTTCGTGTTGTTCATCATGGGCTCCGGGTTTGCCTTTGGCGTGATGCCGATGGTGGCCGAAGCCATGGGCCGCGGCGCAGAGGCCGAGGTGCGCCGCGCTACGCGCATGGGGCTTTGGATTTCGCTGGCCTTCGGGGTTTTGACCCTGCCGCTGTTTTTGCTGTCCGAACCTATCTTCATCGCCATCGGGCAAGAGGCGGAAATCTCTCGGCTTGCAGGAGAATATTTGTCGGTTCTTGGGATTTCGATTCTACCCGCTTTGATGGTGATGGTACTTAAAAACTACCTTGCGGCGCTGGAGAAAACCCAGGTGGTTTTGTGGATCACCCTGATTGCTTTGCCGCTGAATGCCTTGCTGAATTATCCGCTGATTTTCGGCGCCTGGGGCGTGCCGGAAATGGGCGTTCTGGGCGCGGCGATCGGCAGCCTTCTGGCGACCACGTTTTCGATGCTGGCGCTGGGCGCATATATCTGGATCTATGTGCCGCAGCATGAAATTTTTTCTCGGATATGGCGCCCCGATTGGGAGGCTTTTGCAGCGGTTTTCAAGCTCGGCTGGCCCATCGGGGTTTCCAATCTGGCCGAGGTTGGGCTGTTTGCAGCCACCTCTATGATGGCTGGCTGGCTTGGTACAATCGTGCTGGCGGGGCATGGGATTGCCCTGCAAATCACCTCGCTGACCTTTATGGTGCATCTGGGGCTGTCCAATGCCGCGACGGTGCGGGCGGGGCGGGCGATGGGGCGCGGTGATGGCGCGGGGCTCAAACGCGGTGCGCGGGTGGTGATTGTGATGTCGATTTGCGTGGCGTTGATCACCGCAGCGCTGTTTGTCATTTTCGGTGAGACGTTCGTCGGGATGTTTTTGTCGGCGGATGATCCGGATCGCGCCAGCGTTGTCGCCGTGGGCGGATTGCTTTTGATCGCGGCGGCAGTCTTTCAACTGGTCGATGCGGCACAGGTCATGGGGATCGGGTTGCTGCGTGGATTGCACGACACCCGCGTGCCGATGGTGATCGCTGCGGTGAGCTATTGGATCATCGGCGTGCCGGTCAGTTACCTGCTCGGCTTTACCTTCGGATATGGCGGTGTGGGCATATGGCTCGGGCTTGCGGTCGGATTGGGCTTTGCCGGCGTGGCGATGATGTGGCGGTTCTGGCGCGTGGCCGCGCCCAAGGTCGGCCCCGCCAGGATTTGACACCGCGCTGTGACAATCCCGGGGGGATGCGGGCCCGAAGTTTATGCGGGCGGGCAATTCAATTCTAGCTCAGGCGCATGCCGGTGTCGCATGGCAGTATGGCCCGATCGGACGGCCACGGGTTTTTGCTGTCGATCGTCGGGGCGCAGGTTGCGCGCGATCTGCGCTGCGGATGAGCGACAGACAGAGAAGACTCAGGGAGCGAGAGGCGGCGCTAGGGCTACAACATCCTGTCGGCTTTCTTACGCACCAGAACCGTGCGCAGGTCATGCATTGCCAGCAAAAGCGCATCGGTCACCGCTTCCAATTGCGCGCCTGTGGCTTTGCTTTGTGCCCAATGGGTCGTCTGGTTGAGATAATCCACCGCGCGATAGATATCATCAATATCGCGCGCCGCCAGAACCGCCATCCGGTCTTGCATCCAGGCTTTGATCGCTGCGAGGTCCGCTTCTGACAGAGTGCGGTCGCCATGCGGTTTGATCTCACCATTGCGGATATTCACCACCGCGATCTGGTCCATATCAATCCGTCGTTGACGGTTTTCGGTATCGACGCGAAACACAAAAGCCCCGTTGTCACGGACGCGAAAATAATAGTCGGGAAGATCGGACATGGGGCGTTCGCCTGTCGTTATTGTCTATGAGGTCGACTGTGCCGCGCCGCGCGGGGTTTTTCAACCACGCGCAGCGGGTGCGGATGCCCCGTGGCAGATGAAAACCGCCGCGCAGCATGGCAGGTGGTTCGAAATGGACCCGCCATTGCCGCCACGGCGGGCTTAATTCAGCGCCGCGCAGAAATCTTGGATACGGCTGCACGCTTCGGTCAGGGAGGCGTCCGAGGTGGCATAGCTGACGCGGAAGCAGGGCGAGAGGCCGAAGGCCGCGCCAAACACCACCGCCACGCCGGTTTCCTCCAAAAGCGCTTTGGCAAAGGCCTCGTCGGTGTCGATCAAGGTGCCGCCCTTCGAGGTTTTGCCAATCAGTCCCGCAATCGACGGATAGACGTAAAACGCCCCCTCGGGCACCGGGCAGGTGAGGCCGTCGATCTCGGAGAGCATCGACACCACCAGATCACGGCGACGCTTGAACATCTCGTTGTTGCTGGCGATGAAATCCTGCGGGCCGTTCAAGGCCTCAAGCGCCGCATATTGGCTGATCGAGCAGGGGTTGGATGTGGATTGCGATTGGATCATCCGCATCGCGCCGATCAATTCCTTCGGCCCCGCCGCATAGCCGATCCGCCAACCGGTCATCGCATAGGCTTTCGACACGCCATTGCAGGTGAGCGTGCGCTCATACAACTTGGGTTCGACTTCGGCCGGGGTGCAAAAGACGTAATCATCATAGACCAGATGCTCATACATATCATCGGTCATCACCCACACATGCGGATGGCGCAACAACACATCGGTCAAGGCCTTCAATTCATCGCGGGTATAGCCTGCGCCTGTCGGGTTGGAGGGCGAATTGAAGATGAACCATTTGGTTTTGGGCGTGATCGCCGCCTCAAGCTGCGCCGGAGTGATCTTGAAGTTGGTTTCGAGGCTGGCCTCGACGGCAACGGGTTCACCGCCGGCCAAAAGCACCATATCGGGATAGGACACCCAATAGGGGGCGGGGATCACCACCTCGTCGCCGGGGTTCAATGTGGCCATCAGCGCATTATAGAGAATCTGTTTGCCGCCGGTGCCGACCGAGACCTGTGCAGGCACGTAATCCAGTCCGTTGTCGCGTTTGAGCTTGGCGCAAATCGCCTGCTTCAATTCGGGGATGCCATCCGGCGCGGTATATTTGGTTTTACCGGCGTTGATCGCGGCAATACCGGCGTCTTTGATGTTCTGCGGCGTGTCGAAATCCGGCTCGCCCGCGCCCAATCCGATCACATCACGCCCTGCGGCCTTTAGTTCGCCCGCCATGGTCGTCACGGCGATGGTCGGCGAAGGTTTCACGCGGGCAAGGGTTTTGGAAAGAAAGCTCATTTACTGCGGCCTTGGTTTGTGTTCCGGTCGACCATGTCTTAGGCTCGGGCGCAAAGGCGATCAAGCGCGAAGGCCCGCACCATGTCGCAAATCCCGCCAAAAGCTTCTATGGCCATCAATTCCGGGGAAAATATGAGCCACGCACCAACGCAATCGACAGGCGATGATAATCCGGCAGACGTGAGTTCCGCATGGTTCGACCCCGATGTCACAACATTTGGCGACCGGCTTGCCGGTGCCCGTGAGGTGGCGCAGTTGACGCAGGCGGAGATGGCAAAGCGCCTCGGGGTGAAGCTCAAAACCCTGCGCGGATGGGAAAATGACCTGTCCGAGCCGCGCGCCAACCGGTTGTCGATGATCGCCGGTTTGCTCAATGTGCCGTTGGTCTGGCTTATCACCGGCGAAGGCGCGGGCGGCCCCGAGGACACCGATCCGGCGCTGAGCCGGGATGTGCTTGCCATTCTGACCGAGATCCGCGATTTGAAGGGACAGTTGTCGCAGGCTGCCGACCGTCTGGGACGGTTGGAGAAAACCCTGCGGGCCACGTTGAAGGATGAAGCGCGATGAGTGATCAGGTGAAACCCACCCCCGCAACCTCTGCCGCAAGCAAAGCCGCCACCAATGCGGTGCAAGATGCCGCCCACGCCCGTGCTTTGCACGAGGGTTCGTATCGCGCCGAGAATGAGAGCCGCGACACGCGGGTGCGCCGGTTGAAGCTGCGCTCGATGCGGCGGGGAATCAAAGAAATGGACATCATCCTTGATGCCTTTGCCAAAGCGCATCTGGATAAGATGACCGAGGACGATCTTGCGGCTTATGACGCTATGCTGAGCGAGAACGACCAGGATCTTTATCAATGGGTCACGGGGCAGGTCTCCCCGCCCGAGGCGCATGAGGCGATGGTGCGCCGTGTTGCCGCCCACGCAGGGGCCAGCGGCGCCTGAATCCCGCGTTTGCCCGCAACCGAATCCTCTCTTTCCCCCCGTTTTGCCGCGTCTCATGAGGCGCGGTGTCCTGTTTTGCAGCTTAATTTCACCAAAATCTCTGAAAAACTGCGAAGAGTGTGTCGTATTTTAGACGTCTTTGCCTCCGTTTAACGGAATGTTGGCGGTTTTGCCTCAGGGTCGATGTTCAACGGACGGATGGGCCAACAAACGCTCGCCGGCGCTAGTCAACGCACGGAGACAAAAATGAGTATGAATAAACCTCTCGGGCTGGCCGAGGAACAAGGCTTTATGAACGCCTATCTTGACGCACTTGCATTGGTGGAACGACTTCACCGGTTGCTGCTTGACGTGATCAAGGATGAATTCGAACGGGTGGGCGTTCTGGAGATCAATGCGGTTCAGGCTCTGCTCCTGTTCAACATCGGTGACAATGAGGTCACCGCCGGCGAATTGAAAAGCCGCGGATACTACCAAGGGTCGAATGTCAGCTATAACCTGAAGAAACTGGTGGAAATGGGCTTTATGCACCACCAACGTTGCGAAATCGACCGTCGGTCGGTGCGCGTGCGCCTGACGGAAAAGGGCCGTTATATTCGTTCGGTGGTGTCCGAATTGTTCGCGCGCCATGCCGAAGGTCTGGAGGCCGATGGTGTTCTGGGCCCGATGGGGCTGGACGAGATCACCGCGTCGCTGCGCCGTGTTGAACGCTATTGGAGCGATCAAATCCGCTATATCTACTAAGCGACGATAGACGGTGTGACCGGCCTGCCGGGCTGGTTGCGGCGAAGGCTATCCTCCGTGTATGTCGAGCAGACCGCCTTGCAGGCGGCAACAGGTTCGGGGCGCCCCATTCGGGAGCGCCCCGTCTCTTTTTTGGCGGATTTATGCGCCATCGCAGGTGCACCGCCCAAAGGGTGGCGGTGGCGCGGTCCGGCGCGCGCGGCGATTATGCCCCCGTGGCTTACCAGTGACCGGTGTTTTCCATACTGGCCCATGGCTCTTGCGGCGGGAGGTGTTCGCCGTCTTGCAGCAGTTCAATCGACACATTGTCAGGGGAGCGCACAAACGCCATGTGCCCGTCGCGCGGCGGCCGGTTGATCGTTACGCCCGCATCCATCAATTTTTGGCACATCTCGTAGATGTTTTCGACGCTATAGGCCAGATGGCCGAAATGGCGGCTGTCAGAGGGCAGCGCATCGTCGCCATCCCAATTATAAGTCAATTCGACCGGGCATTCCTCTTGCCCGTCTGGTGCCATGAACACCAACGAAAACCGCCCGTCTTCATTGTCGATCCGGCGGGTTTCCCTCAGCCCCAATAGGGCAAAAAAAGCCATGGATTTTTCAAGGTCTTTCACCCGAACCATCGTGTGCAGGTATTTGATTTTCATAGCCGTCCTCTTGGTGTCGCTTTTGCCCTGCCGGTGTGGGTCAAAAGCTGGATTCAATCCCGAAACCCACCGACATTTCGGTGGTGTCAAAGCGCGAAACATTGGACCGGTTCTTACGCGCCTTCAAACTAACACTTGGGGCAAATCCGGCATAGTCAAGGTCGTGAAAGAGAAAATTCACTGTGCCGAATGTTGACCGGTCCGACCGGTCCACCGTGCCAAAGCTGCGGTAAAGCCCGTCATGGGTGCCCATGCCAAGCCCGAGGCTGATCTTGGCCGGCCCGATCGCTTGGTCGAAACTGTATTTGGCATAGAGGGTCACGCGGTCATAGGTGGCGTTGCGGCTGCTGCCGTCATTGGCGGTGTAGCTAAGGGACAATGCGGCCAAATCGCCGCTGTTTAAACGGTGTTCGATTTGCGCCGAAGCGGAGCGGCTGGTTGTGGTTCCATAGGCGCGATCTTCGAACCGGCGTTCCTCGATAGCGAAATCCAGATGTAGCCGCGTGCGCGGCGCAAGCCGCCAGTTGGTTTCGACACCGGCCTGCAAAAGTTGTTGATAGACCGCGCCACCATACCATGTTTGCCCGACCGAAAACGACACCGCGCTGTGGTGGCCGCTGCCGACCGGCAGGGCAAAGGCGTGGCGCAACCCGGCCCGCGCCACGGTCGATCCGAAATCGGCGTTCTCAATGTCGTCGTCAAGCAGTGTCGCTGTCGCAGCGGCCAGATCATAAGCCTCTTGCGAAAGCACCACGCGGGTCACGCCGAGCGCCCCAAACAGCCGTGTTTCGCTGACGTCGCTCTCACGCAACTTGTAAGAGGTCTGCAGATCGGCGCTGATGGTCAGCCCCTTGAGCGCCTGATCATAGGCGCTGATCGCAAACGGGATGGCGAAATAATAGCCGTCGATCAGGAAATACTCACCGTCCGATCCGCCATTGACGTTGGACGAGGGCGAGACATTAAACTGCAAGTTAAAGCTCAGCGGGTTGCGGGCGCGCACCACACGGTAATCTTGCACCACCTGCTCGCGCGCCTGTGCATGCGGGGCATAGGGCAGGGACCGGCGCAACCACATTTGCGCCCGCGTCGGTTGCTTTGCGTCAAACGATAGTTTGGCGGCCAATTGCGCCGCGCGGAATTTGTCGGCCTTTTGCGGTGCAAGGCGAAACGCCTGTGCTGCCGCGCTGCGCGCTGCGGTGATCTGTCCCAAACGCGCAAGAGATTCCGCCAAGAGGTAATGGCCAAATCCGTCCTTTGTGTCACGCGCGATCAAGGCGCGGGCAATATCGCGGGCGACCTCGGGGCGGTTGTCTTTCAGCGCCGCAATCCCGATCATCCGGGCCTGTGCAAGGTCAACGGTGACAGGTTGCGCAGCGGGCGGCGCTTTGACGACATCCTGCGCCGCCGCTGTCATATCAAAGCATAGAAAAGCCACCGCAAATACTGCGGCGCGCCCGAGGGCGGGACTGCGCGCCATTATTCTTCGGCGCAAAGCGCGCCTTCGCCGGTGACGCCGCAACGTGAGAGAACAAAGATGCCGTGTTCTTCTTCGTTTTCGAGCGTGGTATCCCCGCCCCAGTTCGAGGCCTGCACGACGCCCGCAACCGCCGTCGCGCCATCGCCGCCAAATATACCGCCCCAATTGCCTTTTTCTTGTTGATCCACCGAAGTTGTGCCGAAAAATTCGCCGTTTTCATCAATCGGCGCAGCATCTAGATCCAGCCGGGGAATGCCAACGTAGGTTGGGTAATCAGTGAAGATCCGATCAGTGATGCCGCCATTGACGATGCCCTGGTTAAAATCGGCATTGATCAAGATCGTGCCTTCAAGCCGGGCGGATTGATCGGCGCGCAAATCGTCGGGCACCGCACCGCCAAAGACGACGCTGTTGCCGCTCAAATTGGTCACCGCGACGTAGCGCCCCGTGTAGGACACGAGGCCGCTGTCGGGTCTGACGTAATCGCCCGTGCGCTCATAGGCACCGCCGGCATAGAAGGTTCCGAATTGCCCGCCGTCGCCCGCGACCATCGCACGCACGGTGCCGTCCGGATCATCGCTGATCTTGGCAAAGCCGGTGAAATGGCGTTGCAGGTTGGTTTGCTGTTTGGTGAAGGCGATATAGGGGCCGACATCAAGGCTGGGCGTGCGGGTATAGGTGTCGATCAGGGCCGCACCATCGAGCGTGGTATAGACTTGCAATGTTGGCGTGCCGCCTGCTTCGGAATAGGAGGCCGCCTCGAGGTTATTTGCCAATTCCTCGGGGATCGTGCTTTCTTCGGCTTTATCAATGATCTCTGCTTCGGATTCGGTTGAAAACGGGTTGGTGCCGCTGCCTGCCGCGCAACCGGCCACAGCCAATACCGCCAATAGCGATCCTGCGAATTTTATCATGATACTTGCCCTTTACACGCTGCTCGGCCCAAATTCCCCGCGCTGCTGTAAAAAGTCAACGGCACTATGTTGGCGGTGACGGGTTTTTTCACATGTGTTGCTGTGGCGTTTTCTACGTCTCATTGCGCCATATTGTGGTGCCAAACGCTTCTCAATCAATATAGTGTGGTCTCCGACTCGCCATACTGACAGAGGATCAACCCCATGCCCGTCACGCCCGACCAACAAGCCGAAATCGACGCCGAACGCGCCAACCCGCGCCAAACGTTACGTGCCACATCCCCCGGGATGGAGCAGCACCTCTACACCGCAATTCCGGTTCTGGATCATGGGTTTGTGCGCGTTGTGGATTACATGGGCGACGATGCCGCGATCTGTCAGGCCGCCCGCGTCAGCTATGGCAAGGGCACCAAATCGGTGCAAAACGACGAAGGGCTGATCCGCTATCTTATGCGCCATTGGCATTCGACGCCCTTCGAGATGTGCGAAATCAAGCTGCACGTCAAATTGCCGGTTTTCGTCGCGCGCCAGTGGATTCGCCACCGGACCGCCAACGTCAATGAATACTCGGCCCGCTATTCGATCCTCGACCGCGAATTTTACATCCCCGCGCCCGAACACCTTGCGGCGCAATCGGTGGTCAACAACCAAGGCCGCGGCGACACATTGTCGGGCGAAGATGCCGCCAAGGTTTTGGAAATTCTCAAGGCGGACAGCTCGCGCGCCTATGATCACTACGCCGAATTGATTTCCGAAGAAGAGGGCAGCGTCGGTTTGGCCCGCGAATTGGCGCGGATGAACCTGCCGGCGAATATCTATACCCAATGGTATTGGAAGGTGGACCTGCACAACCTGCTGCATTTCTTGCGCCTGCGCGCCGATGCCCACGCCCAATACGAAATCCGTGTCTATGCCGATGCAATTTGTAACGTGGTCGCCGATTGGGTGCCCTTCGCGTTCAAAGCCTTCGAGGATTACCGCATGGGCGCCGTGTCGATGTCCGTGCAAATGATGGACAGCCTGCGCCGGATGCTCAAAGGCGAAGAGGTCACACAGGAAAATTCCGGCATGAGCGCGCGCGAATGGCGCGAGTTTATGGGGGTGATTGAGGGGTAGGGGGACCTGCGGCTCGGGATACAGATAGGTGATGTTATGAGTGAAATCGGTAAGCTGGTGTTTGACCATACGGTTGCAAAGCTTGAAGCCCAACGGGGGGATTTGTCCAATCTTCGAAATCAGGCAGCAATGTCGTTGGCGATGACAGGCCTTGTGGGTACATTCTTCGCAACCATTTTTGTGGGCATAGGCGGGGCAAGCGGTGGTGTCGCCGATTTCACGTCACGGTTGGCAATTCCATTGCTGTTAGTGGTCATCCTGTTTGCGCTCTCTCTCGGATACGCCATGTCGGTTGTTGTTTGGCTCGAAGATGTGACGTTTTCTTTTGATGGCCCAACGATGTTTGAGATCTATGATGAATTGAATGACACAGATGCTTTCTATCGGAAGTATGCGGAGGACGGGGAATCCTATTTCGGAGAGAATGAAGTTAAAATTAGTAAGGCCCAACATCGCCTATGGATGGCGATGGTACTTGGTTGGGGCCAGATAATCCCTTGGTCTACTATAATTAGGAGTATGCTTTTTGTCTGACGATAAGAAAACATCGAACGGAGTGCCAAAAACAGGAACCACGACACGAAGGCTCCGCGTTAACAATGGTGAGAACAAGCCGGGGTCCGGTCCTTCGAAAGGCGGTCGTTCTGCTGACAAACCCGCAGCGTCTGGTAAACCGCCTAGCGGGACAAAAAAGTAGTCAAGCTTGTCTGCCCCGTGCCCCGCACGGGCCGCGCCCGAACCGCCCCCACGGGGCGGGCGCTCTACGCCCACCCCGTGGGGGCGGCCCTAATGATGTGGCGCTTCGGTCGGGCGGCGCGTTTTATGTGATCCAAACCCCGCCGCGCCGCGTATCCTTTGCAAAAGGACAGACACATGCCGCTCATTATACTCTACATCTCCACCGCGATTATTTTCCTCGGGCTCGATGCCGTGATGCTCAAAAACGTCATGCGCCCGCTGTTCGAAACCCGCCTTGGCGATCAACTGCTTGATGACCTGCGCCTTGGCGCGGCGGCGCTGTTCTACCTCGCCTATGTGGGCGGCGTTCTCTATTTCGTTTCGGCCCCCGCATTGCGCGATGGCGGCGCATTGGGCGCGGTGTTCCTGTCCGCTGCGATCCTCGGCGCCATGGCCTATGGCACCTATGAATTCACCAATTTCGCCACGCTCAAAGCCTGGGATTGGCGGATGGTGGCGGTGGATCTGACGTGGGGCGCGGCGCTGACCGGCACCTCTGCGGCGCTTGGCCTATGGATCACCCGCGCTGTGACATGACCTTTGATGCCTATCGGGGGAAGCCGCGCCGCGCGGGCGAAAATGCTGGACCCGCCGGCGCAATCGCTGTCTACTTGGGCCATAAAAACGGTGATGTAATGTCGGGGACTGAAATTATGAAACTGAAAACAGCAATCTGCGGGGCATTTGCTTTGACTGTTCTGGGGGCCGGCGCGGCGCTTGCCGATGCGAAAATCTATCCTGAAACGCGCTTTGGCAATTTTTGCCCTGCCGGTCATCAGCCCGTGCGTATTGATGGCGTGATCTGCTGCGGTCAGCCCAACCAAAGTGTCAGTTACCAATCCATGATGCGCCTACCTGCAGGCAAAGTGCACCGGGCCAAATCAGCCAAACGCGCCCTATGTCCCGTGGGCGAAAAAGGCTGCCGCACGCAATAACGTGTTGATGCCGATTGACGTATTCAGAAAGGGCGCCGAAGTAACTGCGCCCTTTTTTGCGCGCTGATGGGAGGCTTGCACTGCGGCGCTTAGACCAGTTTCAACTCGCCCGCCATCTGCCGACCGTCGCGGCCCTCGGTCAATTCGAACTCGACCTTTTGATTATCGCTCAATCCGGTGAGCCCCGATCGTTCCACGGCAGAGATATGCACGAACACGTCCTTTCCGCCGCTTTCGGGTTCGATGAACCCGTAACCCTTTGTTGTATTAAACCATTTCACGGTGCCACTGGGCATGTCCGTGTCTCCTTTTACCTTAAGTCCTTTGGGCCAAACGGGCCCGATCACCGCCGAACCGCCTCTTTGCTGCCAAAGTTGACGTATCGGCAGCTTTGATGTTTGCATCTTCCCCGCAAAAAGCAAGAAAAACTGGGGTGCAGTGCAGCCCGCCGCCTAGTAAATAGGCGTGATTGGTGAGAGGGCGAAGATGAGAATCTATGGATTAAAGACCTGTGATACCTGCCGTAAGGCGTTGAAATCACTTCCAGATGCCGAATTGGTTGATGTGCGCACCCAAGGGGTGCCGCCCGAAGTTATGGCGCGGGCCTTGGCGCAGTTCGGCGAAAAACTGCTCAATACCCGCTCAACCACATGGCGCGGGCTGAGCGAGGCAGAACGCGCGCGCGCGCCGTTGGACTTGCTGGCCGATCATCCGACCTTGATGAAACGGCCATTGATTGAAACGAAGGGCAGGCTCTACCTTGGATGGGGGGCCGAGGTTCAGGCAGATCTGGTTTAACTTGCTGATGTTAAAGGCGGGATCGTGCTTTGACATCAACTGATCCAAGGCAACCGCCCGCCGCCGCGCGGCACCAACCAAGGCGCGCACCGGTCCAAATTTACCGCAGCGGGCGCGGCATCACACCATGTGCAAAGGATTTCAAACAGGGCGATGGCCATCACCGAGTGTGCTGTGGCCGAGGACCGGAATGAGAGCAGCAACATCACCGCGAAACCGGCCCGTGGCAGCATTGGTAAGACGTCAAAACAGGTGTCGTAAAGATCAGGGTAGCGCCAAGTTGCATGCTGTTGATATGTATGGAATGGAATATCTCACCGCCACTTTCGGTGCATAACTCGTATGTTTTTGGTTGAAAATGGAAAGCAGATGTGACGAGTGAAAATCGCGATTTTGAGAAAATTCGTCTGTTTAAGCCTCTTTGATTGTGCTGCTTGATTTGAGGTGCGCGATGAAACGCGCCGCGCGCGTGCTGACGGCTTCTAATTGAGGGTCATAGGCGGGGTGAGTGGGGCACGGTACTGCGGCGGGCGGGGTACCACTAGGCCGCTGACCCCACATGCAACAGAGCGGCCAGCAGGGGGCGATCCGCAGTCGTCGTTCCCCCCGAAAATCGGGCACCGGCCTTTGCGGCAATATATTTCGGCGCATCCGATATATTGGCAATACCCAACAATGTGACGCTTGTTGGCGTCAGGTTCGCCGTGGCGCCAAGATTTTTCGTATTGAGCGTGGTCACAAGGCAGAGCGCCAAACGCGCCCTGCCTCACGGGTTATTGCGTCGCCTGATCGGGAGCAATGGCCTCAAGGCTCAGTGCATCGACCGTGGCGTCGAGCGGTGCCACCGAGGTTTGCTTTTCGCCCAACCGCCGGACGGTCACGGTGCGTTCCTCGACCTCGCGCGCGCCGACGGCCAAAATCACCGGCACTTTGGCAAGGCTGTGTTCGCGGACCTTATAGTTGATCTTCTCGTTGCGGATATCGGCCTCGACCCGCAAACCTTTGGCGCGCAATGCCGCGACGACCTCTTGCACATACTCATCAGCCTCGGAAATGATCGACGCGACGACGACCTGACGCGGCGCGAGCCAGAAGGGCAGGCGGCCGGCATGGCTTTCGATCAAAATTCCGATGAACCGCTCAAACGAGCCAAGCACCGCGCGGTGCAACATGACGGGGCGGTGTTTTGCGCCGTCTTGCCCGATATAGGTCGCATCCAGCCGTTCGGGCAGGTTGGGGTCAACCTGTAGCGTGCCACATTGCCAGTCGCGGCCAATCGCATCGGTGAGGGTGAACTCCAGCTTTGGCCCGTAAAATGCGCCTTCGCCTTCTTGAAGCTCGAAATCATAACCCGCCGCTTTACAGGCATCGCCGAGCGCCGCCTCGACACGGTCCCAGCTTTCTTCGGAACCGATGCGTTTTTCGGGGCGGGTCGACAGTTTGATTGTCCAATCCTCAAAGCCCAGATCGGCATAGATGCCGGCCAGAAATTCGATGAATTTCTTGGTTTCATATTCGATCTGCGCATCGGTGCAGAAAATATGCGCGTCATCTTGGGTAAATCCGCGCACCCGCATGATCCCGTGCAAGGCGCCCGACGGCTCATAGCGGTTGCACGAACCAAATTCGGCCATGCGCAAAGGCAGATCGCGGTAGGATTTCAAACCTTGATTGAACACTTGCACATGGCAGGGGCAGTTCATTGGCTTCAGCGCATTGATGGTTTTTTCGCGGGCGTGTTCCTCATCCACTTCGACGATGAACATGTTCTCTTGGTAGTTGTCCCAATGGCCCGAGGCTTCCCACAACTTGCGGTTCACCACCTGCGGCGTGTTCACCTCGACATAGCCGTCGGCGTCTTGTTTGCGGCGCATGTAATCTTGCAGCAATGTGTAGATGCGCCACCCGTTCGGATGCCAGAAAATCTGCCCCGGGGCTTCTTCTTGCATGTGGAAAAGATCCATCTCGCGGCCCAACTTGCGGTGGTCGCGTTTGGCGGCCTCTTCGAGCATGGTCAAATGCGCCTTGAGGTCTTTGCGATCCTTGAACCCCACGCCATAGATCCGTTGCAGCATTGCGCGGTCGCTGTCGCCGCGCCAATAGGCACCGGCCACCGACATCAATTTGAACCCGTCGGCGGGCAATTGGCCGGTGTGTTGCAAATGCGGCCCGCGGCAAAGGTCCTGCCAGTCGCCATGCCAATACATCCGGATCGGTTGGCCGTCGTCGGGGATCATTCCGACCAATTCGACCTTATACGGCTCGCCGGTTTTTTCGTAATGGGCGATGGCGTCGCTGCGGCTCCAGACCTCGGTGCGGACCGGATCGCGGGCATTGATGATCTCGCGCATCTTGGCCTCAATCGCGCCAAGGTCTTCGGGGGTGAATGGCTCTTCGCGGTCAAAATCGTAATACCAGCCGTTTTCGATGACGGGGCCGATGGTGACTTTGACATCGGGCCAAAGCGATTGCACCGCGCGGGCCATGACGTGGGCCAAATCGTGGCGGATCAATTCAAGCGCAGGCGCTTCGTCGGCCATGGTGTTGATGGCGACGCTGGCATCGGCATCAATCGGCCATTGCAGATCATAATGCGCGCCGTTCACGGTCGCGGAAATTGCCTTTTTCGACAGGCTTTTTGAAATGCTTGCGGCGACTTCGGCGGCGGTTACGCCGGCCGGGAATTCGCGTGCATTGCCATCGGGAAAGGTAAGGGAGACTTGGGCCATTTTCGGCACTCCTCGTCGGTTTGGCGCCCACTGAACGCCCGGTTGCGGGTAATATGTCCGCTCTATTTGGCGGCGCGCGCGACCCAAGTCAAGCACCGGCACGGCGCATTGCGCCGCCGTGCCACAGAATGACGCATTCGCGTGACGCATTTCTTTCTCGCTTTGTCAGGGGAATGCCATAAGTATTGCCGCAGCCCGCGCGATCTGCTGCGCCATTCGGAGCCTGCCGTCATGCCTGACACCCTTCAGATCGCCACCTTCGAGCGCATCACCGGCAAGCCGCAAAAGACCCCGGATGCGGGCGAGGCGCGCAATGGGTTGCGCCATGTTGCGGCTTTGGCGATGACCAAACTTTCGGATGGGCTTATTGATCCCAAATTGGTGCTCAGCTGGCTTTTGACGACGCTCGGGGCCCCCGCGCTCTATGCCGGCGCCTTGGTGCCCATTCGCGAGGCCGGGGCGCTGTTGCCGCAATTGTTTCTTGCCGACCGGTTGGAGCGCATGGCGCTGCGCAAACGAATGTGGGTCGCCGGATCGGTGATCCAGGGGCTTGCGGCGTTGATGATCGCACTGGCGGGGATGACTTTGACCGGCGCGGCAGCGGGGCTTGCGATCTGCGCGGCCTTGGCGGTCTTGGCCTTGGCGCGCGCCGCCAGCTCGGTTGCCTATAAGGAGGTGCTGGGCAAAACGGTCGCGCAATCGCGGCGCGGCGCGGTGACCGGCATGGCCGGATCGTTGGCATCGGCGCTGATCTTTGTGTTCGCGGTGTTGATGATCCTTGGCGCACTGCAAGGGCGGGCAGCGATCATTGCGGCCGTCGCTTTGGCGGGGGGGCTTTGGCTTTCTGCGGCGTTGACGTTTTGGCGGATTGAGGAAGCACCAAGCCAATCATCCGCGCCTCAGGGGCTGCGCTTTTGGTCGGTGTTGGGGGAAAGTGCCCCGTTGCGCCGTTACATCATGGTGCGCGGGTTGCTGGTGTCGACGGCGCTTGCGCCGCCCTATTTGGTGGTTCTGGCGCAACAGGCCGGCGCCGCAGGCTTGTCGCGGCTCGGCGTTATGGTTCTCGCCTCTGCGGCTGCGGCATTCTTATCTTCCTATGTCTGGGGGCGCTTGGCCGACCGTTCGGCGCGCTGGGTCTTGATGCTGTCCGGTGTGGCGGGGGGCGCGGCGCTTGTTGCTGCGCTTGGTCTTGATCTTGTGGGGCTGGCGGGGGAAGCCTTGTTGATGCCTCTGGCGCTGTTTGCGCTGATGATCGCCTATCACGGTGTGCGGCAGGGGCGGTCGGTTTATCTTGTGGATATGGCACCCGAAGGCAAACGCGGGCGCTATGGCGCGGTGGCCAATACCGCCATTGGCACAATTCTTCTGGGCGCCGGCGCGATCGGTGGCGGTGTGTCCTTGATCGGGACGCAAGCCGTGGTCGCGGTTTTCGCGGTGATGGCTTTTGCCGGTGGGGCGCTTGCCTTGACACTCGACGAGGTGGGCCGCGCCGAATAGGACAAAAGGGTCTTTCCTCATGCGGTGCTTTGCGGCAGTTTGCACGCCAATACACCGCGATAAATTCCCCGCAGGAGAGAGCCGATGACCCATCCCGCCCCGCAATTCTTCGATGGTCCCAAAGGCCGCCGGCTTGCCTATCACCAGACCAAAGGCACATCGGCGGCGCCCGGCGTGGTTTTTCTCGGCGGGTTCAAATCCGATATGGGCGGCACCAAGGCCGTGCATTTACAGGAATGGGCCGAACGCACTGGGCGTGATTTTCTGCGCTTTGATTATTCCGGTCACGGCGAAAGCGGCGAGGCCTTTGAGGACGGTGCAATCGGGGATTGGGCCGAGGATGCGCAGGCCATTATCGAGGGCGTCACAACCGGCCGGCAAATTCTTGTCGGATCGTCGATGGGCGGATGGATGTCTTTGCTCATGTGCAAACGCATCGCGCCGCGCATTGCGGGTCTTGTCACCGTGGCCGCCGCGCCGGATTTTACCGAAGACAGTATGTGGGCCGGATTTGACTCGGCGCAGCGTGCGGCGTTGCAGCGCGACGGGCGCGTGGCGCTGCCGTCGGAATATGGCGACCCCTATGTTATCACCAAGCGGTTGATCGAAGACGGGCGCAACCATTTGGTGTTGCGCGATCCCCTTGTCTTGCCGTTTCCGGTGCGGATGTTGCAAGGTACGGCGGACGAGGACGTGGACCAATCCGTTGCCTTGCGTCTTTTGGAGCATGTGGAGGGGACAGACATTCGCTTGACCCTTGTCAAAGGCGCGGATCACCGGTTCTCGGATCCGGAGTGTCTGGCTTTGATCGAAGCCTCGGTGAACAAGGTGACGGCGCGGGTGACGCGCGCCGCCGGTTGAAGGACCCGTAACGCCAGACAGGAGACGGAAATGAGCAAAGCCGCCATGGAACAACGCATATCATTGATCACCCTCGGGGTGCGTGATCCCGCTGCTGCTGCGGCTTTTTATGACGCGATGGGATGGCAACGTGCCGAAATCCCCGACGGGGTCGTGGCCTATGACCTGATCGGCGCGACCTTGGGGCTTTATCCGTTGGAGATGCTGGCCAAAGATATCGGTGTGCCGGTGGATATGCTTGGCCACGGCGCCGCGACTTATGGCTATAACGTGCGCGGCCGCGACGATGTCGCTCCGGTTCTGGCTGCGGCCGAAGCTGCAGGGGGCAAGGTGCTCAAACCCGCGCATGATGTTTTCTGGGGCGGCCATGTCGGGTATTTCGCCGATCCCGAAGGCCATATTTGGGAGGTGGCGCATAACCCGTTCTCGCCCTTGTCGGCGGAGGGCGCGTTCCGGTGGAACGGATACGGCGACGCCGAAGCGCCGGCTGGATGAGACGCAAACCGGCCAGCATGCGCGGCCTTGAAACTCTCGGCCGCGTGCGCTTGTCGAAACATTTTTACCTGCGCGATTTTTTGCACTCAGAGATCGGCAGCTATTACGGCATTCCCAATATACCCGAGACCCCCGATTTGGTGATCGAGGTGGGGGAACAGTTTTGCCAAACCCTGCTTGATCCATTGGAGGACACCTTTGGACGTATCGCGATCCGGTCAGGTTATCGCGCGCCTGCGCTGAATGCCTTTGGCAATGAGAATGGCCTGTCTTGTGCGCGCAATGATCACCCGATGGAATGCCATATCTGGGATCGGGGGCGCGGGGAGGACCGCATCGCAGGGGCTTCCATCGTGATTCCGTGGTTTGCGGATCAATATGATCAAGGCCGCGATTGGCGCGATCTGGCGTGGTGGGTGCATGATCATCTGCCCTATTCCGAAATGCAGTTTTTCCCCAAACTGGCGGCGTTTAATTTGATTTGGCGCCCCACGCCGCGCCGCGCGATCCACTCCTATATCGCGCCCAAGGGGGCCTTGCTGCGAAGCGGGCAGTCACCGCAGGAAGAGGCCGCAACACGCGCCGCGCGCTATAGCGATTTTCCGCCATTGCGCGGCATCGCCTTTCCCTAGGGCGGGGCCTGCGGCAATATCGCGGTTGACGTTGGCGGCGTCTGTGTCAATCTGCGCCGTGGCGCGATGCGATTGGCGCCGCGAAATTTTAGTACCGGACGCGTCTTTTGCGCCGATCATCGCAAACAGGCGCGGGACAGCGCTGACAGGGAAGGTGTTGGGGCGATATGAACGAACCTCTTGTTTTTATTCCGGGAATGCTCTGCGATGCGCGGCTGTTCGGGCCACAGATCGCCGAATTGAGTTCTGAATTTGCCGTCATGGTTGCGCCGATTACCCGCGGCGAACGGATCGAAGAGATCGCGTCGGGGCTTTTGGATCAACTGCCGCTTAAATTCGCGTTGGCGGGCCTGTCGATGGGCGGGATCGTGGCGATGGAATTGCTGCGCCGCGCACCGGACCGGATCACGCGGATCGCCTTGATGGATACCAACCCTCTGGCCGAAACCCCGCAATCGGCCACATTATATGAACCGATGATCATCTCGGCCCGCGCTGGGCGTTTCGAAGACGTTATGACCCAAGTCATGCGTCCTGAATATCTGGCGGACGGGCAGCACCGCGAGGAAGTGCTGGAGCTGGCCTATCAAATGGCGCGGGATCTGGGGCCGGAGGTTTTCGTGCGCCAGGTCCGTGCCTTGCAACGGCGCCGCGACCAACAACCGGTGCTGCGCCGCTGTAAGGTGCCGGCGCTGGTTTTGTGCGGAGAATATGACACGCTGACGCCGGTGAAACGGCACAGTTTCATGGCGGAATTGATCCCCTATGCCAAATTGCATGTGGTGGATCGGGCCGGACATTTGCCCACGTTGGAACGCCCCGACGAGACCACGGACGCCCTGCGCACATGGATGAAGCAGCCCTTTGTCTTGCAGTGATCTGCGCCCCAATGAGCGGCGCGCTCACTGACCGTCGGTCGGTGCGCAGTGCGGCCCAAACCGTCGAAACTCTGGCCCGATAGACCCTCGGCATGACAAAGCCGCAGCGGTGAGGCTGCGGCTTTATTTTCATGTGGCATCTTTTGCGTGTGCTGTCTGATCCTGCCTACGCCTGCACCTGCGGGCTGTCTGACAGGGGGCTTAGACGGCTTTAAGTTCTGTCTTGGCGGGGGCGGCTTTGGCCTTGCGCGGTTTGCTATTGGCGTCGATGAAATCAAGCACCAGAGGACGGATGTTGTTGCGCCAGCTCGACCCGGCAAAAATACCGTAATGGCCCGCGCCCGGTTCGACGTGGCTGGCCTTCATATCGTCCGGTAGGCCAGAGCACAGGTCGAGCGCCGCGATACATTGCCCCGGCGCAGAGATGTCATCATTCGCGCCCTCCACGGTTTTGACCGCCACTTGGGTGATTGCTCCCATATCGACCAACTTGCCATCGACGACAAATCGGTTTTTGGCGATGTCGCCATTTTTGAAAATCCGCTCGACGGTCGAAAGGTAAAACTCGGCGGTCATATCCATCACGGCGAGATATTCGTCGTAAAACTTATTGTGGGAATCATGATCCGATGCCTCGGCGCGCATGACGCGGGAAATCTGTTTTTTGAAGGCTTTTGCGTGGTTTTCCATATTCATCGAGATGAAGGAGTTGAGCTGCAAAAGACCGGGGTAGACCTGACGGCCGACGCCTTTGTATTTAAAGCCGACGCGCTGGATCATGAGTTCTTCGAGCTGGCCCATGGTGACGCGATTGCCGAAATCGGTAACCTCGGTGGCATTGGCATCGGGATCAACCGGTCCGCCGATCAAGGTCAACGAGCGCGGTTGTGCATCGGGATCTTCATCCGCCAGATAGGCGGTCGCAGCCAAGGCCAAGGGCACGGGTTGGCATACGGCGATCACATGGATGTCGGGGCCGAGATGGCGCATGAAATCCACCAGATACAGCGTATAATCCTCGACGTCGAATTTGCCTTCGGAAACGGGGATGTCACGGGCGTTGTGCCAATCCGTCACGTAGAGTTCGCAATCGGGAAGCAAGGATTGCACCGTCGAGCGCAGCAGCGTCGCATAATGGCCAGACATTGGCGCGACCAGCAAAATTTTGCGCGACTGGGGTTTGCGTCCTTGGATGTTGAAATGGATCAAATCGCCAAAGGGGCGCTCGACCACGGTTTCGACCGACACCAGATGGTCCCTGCCATCTTCGCCGGTGAAATGCGGGATGCCCCAATCGGGTTTGACGATCATACGTTCAAAACTGCGCTCGGTGACTTCGCCCCAAGCGGCCATCCATTCCATCGCCGGATTTGGAACCACAGACAGTGCCGGGTAAGACGCCATTGCCTTTGCTGAGGCGCCGAGCCATTGCTGAGTGTTGCGAACTGTCTCCATCAAGTCGTATGATGCCATAAAGCGCATGTTGTTTCTCCTGTACAGGGGGTCAGCCCCTTACAGCAAAGGCGGCGCGCGCACGGGGAGTGCGTACATACGCAATGCTGCATAGCAGCAATTTAGGGGGGATTCGTTAAGATGACAACTACAGAGACGGTTGAAGAGGGCGTTTCCGCAGCGATGGAGGCGAATCTGGCACGAATCGAGGAGCTTTCGCAGCGCCTTGTAAGTGTATTTTCCCAACGAAAACCGGCAAATGAGGCGTTGAATGCCCCGGATCCGGAAATTTTCACCTCGGCGATTGGGGCGTATTGGCACCAAATGGCCCAGGATCCGGCGAAAATATTCGAGCATCAACTCGAATATTGGGGCAAATCGGTCAAACATTACCTTGATGCGCAACAGGCGCTGGCGCGGGGAAAACTCGAACCCCCCAAGGATCGTGGCCCGTCAGACAAACGGTTTTCCAACCCGCTTTGGGATACGCATCCCTATTTCAATTACGTTAAACAGCAATTCATGCTGAACAAAGCAGCAATCGAGCAAGCGGTTGAGGATACCGAGGGGCTGGATGAGACAGAGCGCCGCAAATTGCGCTACTTCGCCCGCCAGATCAGCGACATGATGGCGCCAACCAATTTCCTGGGCACCAATCCCGATGCGTTGCAAAAGGCGGTGGAGACCGAAGGGCAATCTTTGATCGACGGTCTTGAAAACCTCGTGGCAGATCTTGAGGCCAACGGCGGCGAATTTCTGGTCAGATTGTCCGACAACAAGGCGTTTGAATTGGGCCGCAACATCGGTGCGACGCCGGGCAAGGTCGTGTTTCGCAACCGGATGATGGAGTTGATCCAATATACGCCGACCACAGACGAGGTGCATGCCACGCCGTTGATCATTTTTCCGCCCTGGATCAACAAATTTTATATCATGGACCTTAAGGCACAAAACAGCCTGATCAAATGGATCGTCGATCAAGGCTACACGCTGTTTGTGGTCTCATGGGTGAACCCCGACGCCGCCTACCGCGATGTCGGTATGGAAGACTATGTCGAGGATGGCTATCTGGCGGCGCTGCGCGAGGTGAAACAGATCACCGGCCAGAAGCAGGTCAATGTGGTCGGCTATTGCATCGCCGGCACGACGCTCAGCTTGACGCTAGCGCTGCTGAAGGCGCGCGGCGACACCTCGATCAAATCCGCGACCTTCTTTACCGCGCTGACCGATTTCTCGGAGCAGGGCGAATTCACGCCTTTCTTGCAAAACGATTTCATTGACGGGATCGAGGTGGAGGTTGATCGAATCGGCGTGTTGCGCAGCTTTATCATGGCGCGCACCTTTAGCTTCCTGCGCTCCAATGATTTGATCTACACCCCCGCGATCCGAAGCTACATGTTGGGCGAAACTCCGCCGGCGTTCGATTTGCTTTATTGGAACGGGGATGGTGCCAACCTTCCGGCGAAAATGGCCAAGCAATATCTGCGCGGCCTGTGCCAACGCAACGAATTTGCCGACGGCGGGTTCGACCTGCTTGGCGAGCGATTGCACCTGAGCGATGTTGATGTGCCGCTTTTTGCCGTCACCTGCGAGAACGACCATATCGCCGCGTGGAAAGATTGCTATCGCGGTGTGCAGCAAATGGGCTCAAAGAATAAGACCTTTGTGGTTTCGGAAGCGGGCCATGTCGCCGGCATCATCAATCCTCCGACCAAAGACAAATATGGCCACTATACAAACGACGATTTGAGCGGCACCGCGCAGGAATGGCAAGCCGCCGCGCGGCTCAACACGGGATCGTGGTGGCCACGGTGGGAACGCTGGCTCAAGAAGCGTTCGGGTAAGATGGTTCCGGCCCGCACGCCGGGTGATTCGACCCATCCGGTGCTTTGCGATGCCCCTGGGGAGTATGTGAGCGCCGTGCCAAAGGTCTGATTTTCCATACCTTTCCGAATTGTTCGCCGCAGCGCAGCGAAATCACTTGATTTGCTGCGCTGCGGCATGTATATTCTATGCAAGCGCAGAAATTGGGGTTCTCCCAACGGATGCACCAAGCGAAGCAAAGGATTTGCACAATGGCTAAGACACAAGATTTCACAACGATGTTCAAAGACATGATGGGCGCGTTCCCGGTTGATATGTCTTCCATGGATGATGCGTTCAAAACCCAAGCCGGTCTGAGCGAGAAGCTCTCGGCTGTTGCACTCGAAGCGGCGGATAAATCCACAGCTTTGTCGACCAAATGGACCCAGGATTATCTGGCGAAATTGCAAACCATGACCAAAGCCAAGGCAGACCCTGCCGATTACGCCAAATCGATGACCGATTTTGCGTCGGCCACTGCCGAAACAGCTGCTGAAAACATGGCTGCTTTCGCCGAGATCGCCAAGAAAGTCCAAGTGGACACAATGGAATTGATGATGGCTGCTGGAAAAGACATGACCGACGAAGCATCGGCTGTTGTTCAAAAGGCGACCAAAGACGCGACTGCTGCTGCCAAAAAAGCGACCGCGAAATAAACCATTCACGGCATGCGATCTGCGCCGGTTTTCTCCTCCTCCCTAACCGACGTATATCCCTAAGAGCGAGCCCCGCACGGCTCGCTCTTTCTTTTTGTAAAACTGTGGCCTAAGCTGCGGTGCAGCAATGCTCAATGGGGGAGGGATGCCCATGACCGACAATACAAAACACCTGCTTATCAAACGCTACGCAAGCCGCCGTTTGTATAACACCGAGACCAGCGATTACGTCACGCTTGAAGATATCGCGGGGTTTATCCGTGCGGGGCGGGATGTGCAGATTGTTGATCTGAAATCGGGTGATGATCTGACGCGGCAATATCTGTTGCAAATCATCGCCGAACACGAAAGCCGCGGCGAAAGCGTTTTGCCGCTTGGCGTGCTCAATGATCTGGTGCGCAGCTATACCTCGCAAGCCGGCTCCATCGTGCCCGATTTTCTGCAAGCTTCCTTCGAAATGCTCAATGGCGGGCAATCCAAATTGATGGAGAATATGTCGTCGATGAACCCGATGGCAAAACTGCCGGGTTTCGAAGCATTGCAAGCCCAACAGGCTGCCTTTTTGAAGGCGATGACCGGCGGCGGGGTGCAATGGCCCTCGGGACCGGCGGAGGACGGACCAACCGACGCGCCACAAACAGCCGCGCCAGCGAAGGGCGATGAGGATCTGGACCAGATCAAACAACAGTTGGCCGCGCTTCAAGAGCAGCTGTCGAAAATGGGCAAGTAACGCCCGATGGTCACGTCTGCGGGCCGGATCACGCTTTGGGGTATCGAGGTTTTTGTCGCTGCCGCAGAGGAACGCTCAATTTCAGCCGCCGCGCGGCGGTTGGGGGCGAGCGCCTCTGCGGTCTCGCAACAATTGACCAACCTCGAAGGCGCGATCGGGTCTAGCCTGATGAATCGCACCGCGCGCCCCGCCACTTTGACGCCGGCGGGGGAAAAGTTTTTGCGCCGCGCTCATCTTATCCTCAATGAAGCCGAACAAGCACGCGCCGAACTGGCCGGTGTGGATCTTGGTCCGGTGACGCGTTTGCGCCTCGGCGTGGTCGAAGATCTCGAAGTGGATGTCACGCCGCGATTGTTGACGGCCATGGCCGACACCATGACCGGATGTCAGTTTTTGCTCGAAACCGGTGCCAGCCACGCATTGTATGGTCAATTGGATGCGCGGGCTCTTGATGTGATTGTCACCGCCGAAATGGGCGCGAGCGCCGAATGGACCGAAGTTCACCCGTTGTTGCGCGAGGGCTTTGTCGTTGCCGCACCCAAAGGGGCCATTGATCCCGCAGGCCATATTTTGAAGCAGCTCCAAGCTTTGCCTCTGGTGCATTACACCACCCGGCATCACATGGGGCGATTGATCCAAAGCCACCTGTCGCGGCAAAACCTGACGCTGGCGCATCGGTTCGAATTGGACAGCTATCACGCTATTCTTGCATTGGTCGGGCAGGGGGCCGGATGGACGATCTTGACGCCGATGGCCTTGATGCGGGCACAGCGGTTTGCGCCATTGCTGGATGTGCTCGAATTGCCTTTCGCACCGCTGTCGCGGACGATCTCCCTGACGGCGCGTCGCGGGGTTTTGGGGGAAATGCCCCGCGAGATCGCCTCGACCCTGCGGCCGCTGTTGCAAGGGGCGGTGGTTGATCCGGCGCTTGAGCTCTTCCCGTTCATGGCTGGCGCTCTTGAGGTTCTAGAAGCCTAACCCAGATGAAAAGCCGCCGGTGCGGGGCTTTCTATCCTCGCCGACCGGCGGTTTCAGGTGCCGTAAGCGCGGGTGTCGCCCATGACATCTGCGGCGGCCGCGACCAAAGTTCCGGCAATCAGATCCAAATCGGCACGTGTCAATCGCGCCGGCAGGCGGGTGTCGCAGGCCTTCATCAACATCGCGCGGGTTTGTGGCAACGCGGGCAGCTCGCCGGTGATGAATTGCCAGTTCCAAAAGGCGCGGGCGTTGTCGGTGCTCAATCCAAACACCTGAACCTTGACCCCGCGCGCTGCGGCAGCATCGGCATAGGCGCGGGTTTCATCGGCGTTGAGGCCCACAAGGTTAAACTGGATGCTGTCCGGTGCCCGCTCTTCCGGGTCAAGCTTTTCGGGCACCTCAAGCCAAGGCGAGGCGTTCAGCAATGCGGCGACATAATCATGGTTGCGCCGCCCGTCGCGGACACGGCGGGGCACCTCATTGAGTTGCGGGCGCACCATTGCCGCCGACATATTGCCAAGCCGCAGGTTATAAAGCGGCAATTGGTTTTGGTGGCGGGCGAATGCGGTTTCAAGATCGGCGGTGTTCTCGCCGTGCGGAGCTTTGTGCTTGCGCCAGTTATGCTCATAGGCGCCGGACATGATGACCGCGCGGGCCAGGATGTCAGGGTCATCAGTGATCATGATGCCGCCCTCGCCAGCGTTCAGCAATTTGTAGGATTGAAACGAGAAGCAGCCGATTTTACCAATCGTGCCGATGTTTTTACCGTGCCATGTGGTGCCCAAAGAATGTGCCGCATCCTCAACAACCGGAATGCCGCGTGTGTTGCACAGAGCCATTATGGCATCCATATCCGAGGTGTGCCCGCGCATGTGGCTGATGATCACGGCTTGGATGCCGCCATGTGTCGGGTCATCGAGAAGCGCCTCAAAGGTCTTGATATCAATGCGGTAATTGTCGCCCACTTCGCAAAGAACCGGATGGCAATCGGCATGGACCACCGCCGAAGGCACGGCGGCAAAGGTGAAGGCAGGGATCAGGACCCGCGCGCCGCGCGGCAGGTCGAGCGCCTTGAGCGACAAGAACAAGGCCGCCGAGCAGGACGAGACTGCAAGCGCATATTTGGCACCCAGCATGCCGGCAAACTCGCGCTCCAAAAGGGCGACAGGGGCATCTTCAGGCGCAGTATAGCGAAACAGATCCCCTGATTGCAAAAGGCGCTCGATCTCGGCGCGGGCTGCTTCGGGGATTGGTTCGGCGTCGTAGACATTTGGCGGTAGGGTCATGGCGACTTTCGGCTTTCCTGAAGTGCTGTTTCGCCTTTTCTAAACGACAGGCCGCCATTTCCCAAGCAATTTCGCATGTCTTCGCAGGGGATTCCGCCATGGGTGTGCTGCCAAGCGGGACAACCGATCGTGGCCCGCAGCATATTGTCGTCTCCGCCTACATCCCGATCCGGTCGCGCAAGGCAAACCAACTCATCGCCAAGGCCAGAAGTGGCGCGCGCATTCCTCCGGCGCCGGGGAACACCGGGGCTGGGACGGCAGCCATGGCATCGAAGCCCGCAGAGTGCCCGGTGATGACATCGGCCATCAATTTGCCTGCATGGGTCGCGGTGCCGACCCCATGGCCGGAATATCCCGATGCGGTTAAGACACCCGGCGCGAGCCGCGCCAGGTAGGGCATGCGCTTGCGCGTGATCGCCAATGTGCCGCCCCACGCATAGTCGATCTTCACATCGCGCAGATGTGGGAAAATCTGTGTCATCGGCTTGCGCACCACGGCGGCGATATCGCGCGGAAACCGGTAGCCATAGCTTTCGCCGCCGCCGAACAACAGACGTTTGTCGTGGCTGAGCCGAAAGTAATTGACCACGAATTTACTGTCAGCCACGGCGATATCTTTGGTCAGAACCCGGACCGCCTGATCCCCCAATGGTTCGGTCGCGGCGATGAAGTTGTTGATCGGCATGACGCGGGCGGCGGTTTTTTGATCCAGCGTGCCGAGGTAGCCGTTGCAAGCAAGGATCAGATGATCCGCGACCACGCGGCCATGGCCGGTTTTGACGGTGATGGGGTGCGCGTTGGAGCCGGACCCGCGCTCCCATCCATGCACCTCGGTGCCCTCATGGATCACCGCCCCCGCCGTCATCGCCGCACGGCCTAATCCAAGGGCATATGCCAGCGGATGCAAATGCCCCGCGCCCATATCAAGCATCCCGCCGTGATAGGCGGGGGAGGGGCACAGACCGCGCATGGCGTCGGCGTCCATTGTGGTGATGTGATCATACCCATAGCGCTCGGCCAGCAGCGCCGCATAGTCATGCATATGGGCCATGTCGCGGGCGTTCATGGCAGTCCACGCCACGCCGGGCTTATAGTGGCATTCAATATCATGTTTTGATATCAGACCTTTAACGAGATCCTTGGCCTCTTCGCCCATCTGCCAAAGCGTGCTTGCGGCATCCGTGCCTATGAGCTTTTCCAGATCGTCTTGATACATACGCTGCCCGGAACCAAGCTGCCCGCCGTTGCGCCCGGAGGCGCCAAATCCGATGCGTTGGGCTTCCAGCACCCGCACGGAATATCCCGCCTCGGCCAGATGCAGCGCCGCCGACAGCCCGGTATATCCGCCGCCAACCACGCAGACGTCTGCGCGCGCTTCGCCTTTGAGCGGCGGGCAGGGGGCAAGCGTATCGACCGTGGCGGCATACCAGCTGGCGGGATATGTCCCGCGACGGTCATTGGCATAAAGCAGGTTCATACGTTCAACAGAAGGTGCTCGCGCTCCCACGGCGAGATCACTTGCAAAAATTCGGTATATTCGGCGCGTTTAACGATGGAATAGACGCGGGCAAAATCCGCTCCCAAAACCTCATGCAGCTTTGGCGCATCCTCAAACAGATCCAGAGCATCGCCCATCACAGAGGGAATATCGCCCTCGCCCTCATAGGCATCGCCTTTGAATTGCCGGTCGGGACGCTTTTCTTCGATCAATCCCAGATATCCGCAGGCCAAGGAGGCCGCGATGCCGAGATAGGGGTTGCAATCCATCCCTGCGATGCGGTTTTCGACCCGCCGCGAGGCGGGGTCGGAGAGCGGCACGCGAATGCCGGTCGTGCGGTTGTCACGGCCCCATTCAAGGTTGATTGGCGCGGCGTGGTCTTTGACGTAGCGCCGGTAGCTGTTCACATAAGGCGCCTGCACCGCAATGGCTGAGGGTAGGTGATTTTGCAGCCCTGCGATAAAGTGGAAAAACGCATCCGTCTCACCGCCCTGCGGGCCGGAAAACAGGTTCTGCCCCGTTGCGATATCAATCACCGAATGGTGGATGTGCATGGCGCTGCCGGGTTCGTCTGCGATGGGTTTGGCCATGAAGGTGGCAAAACAATCGTGGCGCAACGCGGCCTCGCGGATCAACCGCTTGAAGTAGAACACCTCATCGGCCAATTTCACCGGATCACCGTGGCGCAGATTGATTTCCAATTGTCCCGCGCCGCCCTCTTGGGTGATGCCGTCGATCTCGAACCCCTGCGCTTCTGCAAAATCATAGATGTCGTCGATCACCGGGCCGAATTCATCCACCGCCGTCATCGAATAGGCTTGGCGCGCGGCGGCGGGGCGGCCTGAACGGCCCATCATCGGTTCGATCGATTTGGCCGGATCAATGTTGCGCGCCACGAGGAAAAACTCCATCTCCGGCGCGACCACCGGCTCCCAGCCTTTGGCGCGATAGAGTTCAACCACGCGTTTGAGGACATTGCGCGGCGCATAGGGGATCGGTTTGCCCTTGCGATCATAGGCGTCGTGAATGACCTGCAAGGTGTAATCGCCGGTCCAGGGTGCAGCGGTGCAGGTGTCCATATCAGGGCGCAGGATCATGTCGCGCTCGATAAACCCTTCGGCGCCTGCCGCCTCGCCCCAATCACCGGTGATGGTTTGGTAAAAGATACTGTCGGGCAGGTGAAAATAGTCTTGGCGGGCGAATTTGCTCGCCGGAACGGCCTTGCCGCGCGCAATGCCGGGCAAGTCGGAAATGATACACTCCACCTCGTCCAATCGTTTGCCAGCGAGATAGTCCTGCGCGGCTTCGGGGATTGTGCTCAGCCAGTCAGCCATTTTGGCCTCCTTTTAGGAAAAACTCTGCGATATGCGCGGCAAGGCGCACGCCATCTGTCGGGGCTTGCAGTTTGTCGGTCGCAGCCTCAAGCAGCGGCGCGGGCACGACACCTTTGGCGCGGGTCTCGATCAGGCCACCGACAAAATCGTTGGCGAATTCGGGGTGGGGTTGCACGGTATAGATCGTGTCACCATAGATCAGCGCCGCCGTGCTGCAATGGCCCGAGGTGCAAGCCCCCACTGCGCGTGCGTCGCGGGGCAGGGCGACGACTTGATCCTGATGCCACGCATTGAGCGTCAAAGCCTCGCCCTCGATCAGATATTCGGTCGGCCCGACGGCCCAACCTCCGGCGAATTTCTCGACCCGCCCGCCAAGCGCCTGCGCAATGATCTGATGGCCGAAACATATCCCTACCAATGGGATTTTGGCGGCCCAAATGGCCCGGATCAATTCTTCGAGCGGCGCAATCCACGGGTGTGCTTCATAGACGCCATGCCGCGATCCGGTGATCAACCAACCATCGCAGTCGTGGATGTCGCCGGGCATTTCACCGGCCTCTATATCATAGGTGGTAAAGGTGAAACCGTGCCCTGCAAGCAAGGTTTCAAACATCTGCGGGTAATCCCCCGATGCGCCAATCAGCGCGTCAGGAGCATGGCCGGTTTGCAAAATGCCGATTTTCATGGGGCACCATCGATAGAGGTTGCATTAAAAAATACGCCGCGCCGTGCGGGGCGGCAAGAGGCGGCGCGCGGGCGGGTAATCATACGGTGTCGAGGTAAATTTCCACCTGCTCCGTGGCGTCCAGTTCGCTCATGAAATGCAATTCCTGTCGTTTGGTCAGAACCAGATTGCGGATGAGTTCAGGGGCAAAGATACGGGCGATTTCGGGGCTGGCCTCAAAGGCATCAATCGCCGCACCCCATTGCGTTGGCATCTGCGGCAGATCGGCGGCATAGGCATTGCCGGTGATCGGTTCGGGCGGCTCAATGCCATCCTCGATCCCGTTGAGCGCGGCGCCCAAAATCGAAGCGAGCAACAGGTAAGGGTTCACATCACCGCCCGCAACGCGGTGTTCGATCCGCCGCGCGGCGGGGGCGCCGGAGGGGATGCGGATCGCCGAAGTGCGGTTTTCATAAGCCCAACAAATCCCCGTGGGCGCATGGGCACCGGGCACCATGCGGTCGTAACTATTGGCATGGGGGGCAAACAAAAGCGTGCTGCCCGACATCGCGTTGAGGCATCCGGTGACCGCATGGCGCAGTGCCGGCGTGCCCTTTGCGCCGCCGTCGTCGAAAATATTGTCACCGTTTTTATTCAGTACCGAGAAATGCGTATGCAGCCCGGATCCGGCGTAATCGGCATAGGGTTTGGCCATGAAAGAGGCGGCAAACCCGTGGCTGCGTGCCAATCCTTTGACCAGCATTTTAAACAGCCACGCATCATCGGCGGCGCGCAGCGCATCGTCGCAATGCATCAAATTGACCTCGAACTGGCCCAAACCTGCTTCGGAAATTGCGGTGTCGGCGGGAATGTCCATTTCCTCGCAGGCATCATAAAGATCGGTGAAAAAATCATCGAAAGCATCCAGCGCCCGGATCGATAGGGTTTCCGCGCCTTTGCGGCGGATGCCTGACCGTGGCGAGATCGGTATTTGCGGGTTTTTACCCGAATCGTCGATGAGGAAAAACTCCAACTCCATCGCGCAAACTGGGGTGAGCCCGCGCGCGGTATAGCGGTCCACAACGGCGCGGAGCGCATGGCGCGGATCTCCCTCATAGGGCTGTCCGTTTTCGCGAAACATCCAGATCGGCAAGAGGGCGGTGGGCGCTTTGAGCCAAGGCATCGGCATGAAGCCGCGCTCGGTCGGTTTTAAAACTCCGTCGGCATCGCCGCTGTCAAACACCAAGGGGCTGTCATCGATGTCTTCGCCCCAAATGTCGAGATTGAGCACCGAAAGCGGGAAGCGCGTGCCGTCCTCAACCACCTTGTCGGCGAAACGGGTTGGCACGCGTTTGCCGCGCGCCTGTCCATTCAAGTCTGCCGCCGCGACGCGGATTGTGCGCACAAGCGGATGTTTCCTAAGCCAATTTTTCATGTTTGCGTCCTGCATCGGACCACCTGTTCTTCGACATTCTGACGGGGTGCCGCCGGGGCCGTCAGGCAGGGACGCACGCGGTTTTCGGCTGGATCAGAATTTGATCATATTCCAGCACTCTATCCCAAACCCCTGCGCACGCAAGCAAAAGCCGCAGGCGAGACCCGGACGCAAAACCGCAATATTGAAAGGGGCCGGCCGTGTTAGGGGCGGGGGCTGACTCTTTGCCGGGCGCGGGCACTGTCGGTGTCGCTGACGCCCAATAGATTGCTGACCATACGCAGCATGGCGTCTTCTTCGGCGTCACGGGCACCATCGGCCAAGGCAATCTGCCAAAGCGCCTCGATCACCGACAGCCGGTCCTCATAGGGCACGGCATCTTTGATCGCACGGGTGAAGCGCACGGTATCGGGCGCCTCGTTTTCCAACACTTCCGCATGGCGGCGCAGTTCATGCGCCTGCTCGACCGACAATCCATAGCGCGCCTCGATGATCGCATCGATCCATTCAATTTCCGAAGCGGCATAATGCCCATCCGTCCGTGCCAGCCGCACCAAAAGCGCACAAAGCGCAAGGCGGGCATCGGTATCGGGCAATTGGGCGGGCTCCGGCTGAATCAGCCGTTTGAGAAAATCAGCAAACATAAGGTTGATATAGGGCGGCAGCGGCGCAAGGACCAGAGGGGTCAGCCCTCGTAACCTTCGACAATCACCAAATCTCCGATGGAGACCGGCTCTGCGCGCAGGGCCTTGGCGGCTTGATACCCGGCGCTTTCATAGCAGGCCACCGCAGCCTCCATTGAGGGAAACTCAATCACAACCGTACGCGATTTGCAGGCCCCTTCCCGGACCTCTTGCGCCCCGCCGCGCACAACAAAGCGCGCGCCATATTCGGCGAAAGGGGCGGCATTGGCGGCGCGATATTTATCATAGGCCTGCGGATCGCTGACATCCATATGGGCCACCCAATAGGCTTTTTTGGTCATGGGGCTTCCTCCTGAAAACTGCCACAAACTCGCGTGATTATTCGGGTTTGTCCATGCCCTTTGGCGGCCAAAGGTTTTGGAGCCGCAAGGCGTCTCTGGACCTTCGAGGGTGCGCCACCATCTCCGGCCCCAAGAGATCAAAACAGGGGCACAAAGGGATTGCATGAGAGGGGTATAGGCGTATTTGATGGGCAGGGGCCAGCGAAAGGGCGCAAATGTAAATGAGGGTCGGAGGCGCGCCCGCAAGGGTGCGCGCGGGTGCGGCGCGCGGTGAAGGGGCAATTATCCGCAAACGGTTCTGGCGGGTGCGTGGCGCAAATAGGGCGGTGATTGGGGCAGGACAGTGCCGGTGCTTTTGGGAGCGCGATCCGATGCGTTATGCCGATGCTTTCAAACCCAAGGTGCCTGCCGCGCCACAGATCCCGAAGCCGTGCGGCGTCTCTGCTCAAAACCCTGTTCCGAACCGCACCGATCCTTCGATCTTCATGCCCAATATGTGCGCCGGATCTGTGCGCCCGCTTTGCAAGGCGGCGGCCCGCCGCTTCGCGCTCTTGCTGGCAGCAACGAAGGGCCGCGCCTATGGTGATACATCTGCGCCGTGGGCGCGGGGCGAGATCATGCCCCAACGCCGCGCCGCGCGGTCAGACCAAACGCGAGTTTTCCACCGCCGCGCGCACGAAATCTTTGAACAACGGATGCGGTGCGAAGGGTTTGGATTTCAATTCGGGGTGGAACTGCACGCCGATAAACCACGGATGATCTTTCCATTCGACGATCTCGGGCAGGCGGCCATCGGGGGACATGCCCGAGAACTGTAGCCCGCTGGCCTCGAGCGTGTCTTTGTATTCGGTGTCGACCTCATACCGGTGACGATGGCGCTCTTCGATGGCGGTATTGCCATAGATCCGCGCGACATTCGATCCTTCGGAGAGGGTGGCGTCATAAGCGCCAAGGCGCATGGTGCCGCCTTTGTCATCGCCGACTTTGCGTTTGACGGTATGGCTGCCCTGCACCCATTCTTTGAGGTGATAAACCACGGGGATAAAACGATTTTCACCGGCCTCATGGTTGAATTCTTCGGATCCGGCATCGCCCATTTTTGCAACATTGCGTGCCGCTTCGATCACCGCCATTTGCATGCCAAGACAGATGCCAAGATAGGGCACCTTGCGTTCGCGCGCGAATTGCGCGGCGCGAATTTTGCCTTCGGTTCCGCGTTCGCCAAAGCCGCCGGGCACAAGGATCGCGTGATAGCCTTCGAGATGCGGCGCGGCGTCTTCGTGGTCAAACACTTCGGCATCGACCCAATCCACATTGACCTTCACACGGTTGGCCATGCCGCCATGGGTCAATGCCTCTTTGATCGACTTATAGGCGTCTTCGAGTTGCACATATTTGCCGACGATGGCGACATTCACTTCGCCGTCGGTGTTGTGGATGCGGTCCGCCACGTCCTGCCATACGGTCAGGTCGGGTTTGGGCGCCGGAGAGATGCCAAAGGCGTCGAGTACGGCTTGATCAAGCCCCTCGTGATGATAGGCCAAAGGTGCCTCGTAGATCGATTTGAGATCATAGGCCGCAATGACATTCTCTTTGCGCACATTGCAAAACAGGCCGATTTTCTCGCGCTCTTTCTCGGGAATCGGGTGTTCGGAGCGACAGACCAGCACGTCCGGTTGAATGCCTATGGAGCGCAATTCCTTGACCGAGTGCTGCGTTGGTTTGGTTTTCAATTCCCCCGAAGCTGCCAGATAGGGCAGCAGGGTCAGGTGCATGAAAATGCACTGCCCGCGCGGTTTGTCATGGGCGAATTGGCGGATCGCTTCGAAAAACGGCAACCCTTCGATATCGCCGACGGTGCCGCCAATCTCGCAGAGCATGAAATCCACCTCATCCTCGCCCACGGAAATGAAGTCTTTGATTTCATTGGTGACATGCGGGATGACTTGGATGGTTTTGCCAAGGTAATCACCGCGCCGCTCTTTTTCCAGAACATTGGAATAGATCCGCCCCGAAGAGACCGAATCTGTCATCCGCGCGGCAACGCCGGTGAACCGCTCGTAGTGGCCAAGATCAAGGTCGGTTTCGGCGCCATCATCGGTGACGAACACCTCGCCGTGTTCAAACGGGCTCATCGTGCCGGGATCAACGTTGAGGTAGGGATCAAGCTTCCGGAGCCGCACCGAAAACCCGCGCGCTTGCAAAAGCGAGCCAAGCGCGGCCGAGGCAAGACCTTTGCCCAAAGAGGAGACAACGCCGCCGGTGATAAAGATGAACCTTGCCATAGGTTGGCATTCCCCCGTGTAAGTCGCACGTTCCAAACACAAAACCTGATATTAGGTCATGGCCGGAGACGCCGGAAAAGTGAGCAATAAGTGAGCCCTGCGTCGCCCAAAAAGCCACAGCACCACGGGACTCAAGACATAAAGGATTCGCAGGCCAAGCGCAAGCAGACCGCAAGATGCTGTTGCAGCAACGAAAAGATTAACAACCGATAGTGGTTTGCCGAAAGGCTTAGTCGGCGAGCGGCACCAAAGGCGCGTTCTCTGCGGCCGAGGGCGGCAAGAGATCGGCGCCCGACGGGGCATCTACGGAGTTTTCGGGGGCCGAAGCGGGCGCATCGCCCATACGGTCCAAAACCGAAGATCCGGCCGATTTTTGTGCCGCGATCACTGTCAGGCCAATCGAGGTGCAGATAAAGCCGATGGCAAGGATCCATGTGACCTTGCCAAGCGCCGTGGCTGCCGCGCGCCCCGAAACGGCACCGCCGCCACCGCCGCCGCCGCCCATGCCAAGCCCGCCACCTTCGGAACGCTGCAAAAGCACCACGCCGATCAGCGCAAGAGCCAGAAGGAGATGGATGGTAAGGACGACGTTTTCCATGAGAGCCTGCCTGAATGAGATAACAGGGGGCTATGTAGGCAAAGAATGCCCGCGCCGCAACCCGTCATGCGCGCCGTTGTGGGGTTTCGGGGTTAATCGTCAAGATCATCCATGTCGGCCTGTCCGCTGAGACGGCGGCGCAGATGGCTCCAATTGAGGCCCGTGCCTAAAACTGTGGCCAGTGCAGCCAGCACGATCCAGGTATTCGTCCCCGAATTATCAAGCCGGATCACCCCGTAATCGTAGAGCACCCAAAGCGCAGCTGCGACAATGGCCAGAACCAGCGCCATGCCAAACACGCCGATCGAACGCAGCGTTGCGCGCAAATAGATGATATAGCCGACCCCCAACAAGAGGCCCGTCAATACGATCACGGGCATCGCATCGCCCCATTGGGTTTGTGCCCAGCGGGTGTAATTCCAACGGGTCGGGTTGTAGGTTGCGCTGAGCAATCCAAAGGCTGCGACCCAGCGCAGTAAAAATCCCATCTCTCTTCGTGCCCTTCGCAGTCAGTGTGGAGCCTGCACCACAAGAAGCCGCACCGCGCGGCATCGCTGCCGAAGCCAGACGCCGAGAACAATCCAATCAGATCACCCCGGGTAAGCACCGCGCGGCTCTGCGTGCCAACGTTGTGCGGCCTTGGCGCAGGTCGAACAATAATGTGACCGCCATCTGCAACCATGTCCAGAGTGACGCGGCTCCGGCTGGTGGCAATGTTCCCAGCGCCGCAGATCCGCGCCGGGGCCGCCGGCAAGCCTTGCTGAAACCCGCGCCGGTGCATTTGGTTCCTATTGCGCGGGCTTGGCCGTGCATGCAATAAGACGCATATGAAACACATCTATTCTATACGTCCGGCCTCTGCGCCCGATACTTTTGCCATTGCAACCATCCAGGCGGGCCTGTGGCGGCCAAGCTATCAAGGTGTCTTGCCGGATGCATTGATCGAGCGGATGGAAAATGTTGGCCCGCGCAAGCAGGCGTGGACGACCATTTTTCAACATTTCGAAGAGAGCGGGCTTGGCGGGGGATATGTTGCGGAAATCGAAGGCGGCGATGTGGTGGGGTTTGGCACCTGCGGCCCGCAACGCGATGAGGCGCTGCGCGACGAAGGCTATGAGGGGGAGATCACTTCGCTTTATGTTGCTCAGGACCACCAACGCTGCGGCCTTGGGGCGGCGCTCTTGCGGTTCATTGCGGCTGATATGAACGCGCAGGCACCTGCGGCGGCCTTTTGGATGCTGGATGGCAATGCCAGCGCCGAAGCCTTTTTTGCCCAAAGCGGCGCGGTGCCCTGTGCGACCCGCACCAGCGAAATGGGGGATATATCCGAAACCGCCTATGGCTGGCGCGATTTATCCGCATTGATCGGGCCTGTCTCTTAACCCTTCTGGTTTTGCAAAGACTGCGCCCGAGGAAAAGAAATGTTGGAGGCGGCCGGACGGCAGCAAGAAATCCCCAAACCGCCACCGCCGCCCGACCTGCGCGCGCCACGCCGGAAGAAATCCGCAAATAGAGGTTTCATCACGCCGGACCTATGGTTATACCGGCGCGGGTTTGAAACAGATTCCACACATGAAGGATCACCATGGCAAACGTCGTCGTCGTCGGCGCCCAATGGGGCGATGAGGGAAAAGGCAAGATCGTAGATTGGCTCTCCGAGCGTGCAGATGTGATCGCGCGTTTTCAAGGTGGGCACAATGCCGGTCACACGCTGGTCATTGAAGGCGAGGTGTTCAAATTGCACGCCTTGCCATCCGGCGTGGTGCGCGGCGGGAAATTGTCGGTGATCGGCAATGGCGTGGTGCTGGACCCGTGGCATTTGCTTGGCGAGATCGAGACGATCCGCAAGCAAGGCGTGGAAATCACGCCTGAAACATTGATGATCGCGGAAAACGCGCCGTTGATTTTGCCCTATCATGGCGAATTGGACCGTGCCCGCGAAGAGGCCGCGTCCAAGGGCACCAAGATCGGAACCACCGGCCGCGGCATTGGCCCGTGCTACGAGGACAAAGTCGGCCGCCGCGCCATCCGTGTGGCGGATCTGGCCGATCCGGCCACGCTTGAGGCCCGCGTTGATCGCGCCTTGGAACACCATAATGCGCTGCGCAAAGGCATGGGGGTCGACCCGATCGATCGCGCCGCTTTGTTGAATAGTATCAACGAGATCGCGCCGCAAATTCTGGCCTATGCCGCTCCGGTTTGGAAGGTGATGAACGAGAAGCGCAAAGAGGGCAAACGCATCTTGTTTGAAGGTGCGCAGGGCGCGTTGCTCGATATTGATTTTGGCACCTATCCGTTTGTGACCTCCTCGAATGTGATCGCGGGCCAAGCGGCCACCGGTGTGGGCATCGGTCCGGGGTCGATTGATTACGTCCTCGGTATCGTCAAAGCCTATACCACCCGCGTCGGCGAAGGCCCGTTCCCGACCGAATTGGACGATGCGGATGGTCAACGTCTTGGTGAACGGGGTCATGAATTCGGCACCACCACCGGGCGTAAACGCCGTTGCGGTTGGTTCGACGCGGCTTTGGTGCGCCAGACCTGCGCCACATCGGGCGTGAAAGGCATCTGCCTGACCAAGCTCGATGTGCTCGACGGGTTCGATACGCTGAAAATCTGTGTCGGCTATGAGCTGGATGGGGAACGACTTGATTATCTGCCCACGGCGGCAGATGCGCAGGCGCGCTGCACCCCGATTTATGAGGAAGTGGATGGCTGGTCCGAAAGCACCGAAGGCGCGCGCACCTGGAATGAATTGCCCGCCAATGCGGTCAAATATGTGCGTCATATCGAGGAATTGATTGATTGTCCGGTGGCTTTGCTTTCGACATCGCCAGAGCGCGACGATACCATTCTCGTCACCGACCCTTTCGCGGATTGAGCCGATGTCGCTCAGTTACAAAGCCCGCCGTCGTTGGTCCTTGGTGATCTTGCTGATCGGTCTGCCACTTTACGTGGTGGCGGCGGTCAGCTTGGTGAGCTTTCTGGATCGGCCGGGCATCTTGGTCGAACTGCTGGTCTATGTCGTGCTCGGGCTCCTTTGGGCGTTGCCGTTCAAGTTCATCTTCAAGGGCGTCGGGCAAGCGGATCCGGACGCGGATCCGGACGAATAGTGTAGATTTTTCAAGCCTAATGAAAGAAGTCTAATGAAAAAGGCCGGCCCCTATGGGACCGGCCTTTTGCTGTATCTGTGGGCGCTTGCGCGCCGGTGTTAACCGGCTTCGCGCTCGCTTGGACGATAGCCGATCTCGTCGGACACCTGAAAACGTCCGCCTTTGATTTTGCGGATCTTGCCCGCGCGCAGCAATTGCCCGAAAGAGCGTAGCCCATCCTCGCGGCTGAAATCCTCGGCTTCGACCTGACGCACCTTGGTCATCAATTGCGGACGCGAGAATTGCTCCATCCCCTCCACAAACGACAAATAGGCCGCCGCCGCTTCGAGAAGATCGGGCAGTTTGCTGGCGCCGACATTTTCGGCGTAATCCGCAAAGCTGCCTGCTTTTTCAAGCGCTTCGGCAACTTCGGCAGAGGCGGGCGGTTGCGTGGCGGCCAATTCGGTCACTGAAATCCGCCGCGGGCGCACCGGTTCGGCGGAGACATCGACGCGTTGCTCGGCCACCAATTTCAACGGCGCGGGGCGGGCATCACTGGGGCGTGCAGAACGGGCGGCGGGGCCGGTGTGTGGTCGGCGCGGGCGGACCACGTCGGCCAAATCACCGCGATAGGCATCGTCCTTGCGCTCTTCTTTGAGCGAGGTTCCGGCGCGTTGCTCGGCTTTGGTTGCGGCAACCGCCGCGCGCAGATGTGCGATGGCGTTGCGGCGGCGGGAGCCGTCAGGTTCGTCCATCTGGCTTTCGGTTTTCTCCAGCATCCGGTTCAAATCCGGTTGGCTGTCCCGCAAACGCGATGCGCCGCGCGCGGCGGGCTCCTCGGTCTCGGTTTCGCGGGGGGCTTCGGGTTCGGCAGCGGGGGGCGGCGATTGTTCTGCGGCGGCTGTGTCTTCAGCAAGCTCCGCCTCGACTGCGGCCAACTCACGTTGCAATTCGGCTTCTTCCGCTTGGCTCAGCGTTGAATTGTCTGGCGCGGTTGCGGTCTCGGTAGGATCGCCATCGGTGATGCCATCGAGGTCGTCATCCAGATCGCCATCCAGATCCACGTCGCCTTCGTCGTCATAGGCTTCTTCGATCTGACCGGCGGCAAGCGCCGCATCAAATTCGCTGCGCTTCATGCGAATCACGCGGGCGCGGAGCGGGTGAACCGTTTGGTCGGTGGGGGCGGCCGTCGCTGCGGGATCGACGATTTCCTCGACTTCTATATAGGCGTCTTCGCTGTCCTCATCGCGGTGTGTCTCCGGATCCGCAGCGGATGTTGCATCGGCTGCATCGTCTGGCACGATGGCATCGGTGATCTCGTCATTGAGAATCTCCTCCACTTGCGTTTCAATCTCTGCCTCGGGGCGAGGCTGTGCATCGACAGAGGCGGCGGCATCCTGCGCATCGACGTCGTCGGCCGCGTGATCCGTCGCGGGATCTTCTGTGATCGGCGACATCGCGGTTTCGGCGTGATGCTCGCGGCTCAGACGTGCGAGGATCGACGAAACTTCACTGGGGGTTTCCGCCGTGGCTTCTGCCGCAGAGGCGCTTCCGGCGTGCTCTTCGGCGGGCGTGTCTATGGCAGCGTCGGCGTGCTGGTCCTCGGTGTAGCTGGTGTCGGCGCTCTCGCTCTCGGTTTTGGATACCACGGCGCGAATGCGCTGCAGTTTGGCTGCCACGCTGTTTTGATCCGGATGGGTCACGGGCGTGTGGGGCGCTTCGGTGCTGTCTACCGTGGTGGCGGCGTCTGCGGACGGCGCGGGATTGGCGACACGGGCGGCGATGGCGGCGAGGGTCATGGCTTCGGTCTGGGCGACCTCTGCTGCGGCGGTATCGGGTGTTTCGACCGTTTCGGTGCTGTTGGCCGCATCGGCTTCCTCAAGCGCACTGTTCTCGCCCTCAACATCGGCGGTGTGTTGCGATGCAACCTCTTCATGGATCTCGGTGTTTTCCTCCACCTGTGCGGTCTCGACGGTGGATGTGTCCGCAGCCTCGGCCACCTCGGCTTTGGTCAGATCCGCATCCTCCAGATCGGCTTCGGGCGCGGCAGCCGATTCGGTCGTCTCGTTGAGAGCTGTGGCAGCGATGTTGTCTTGCGGCGTGTCCTGAACCGGGAGCGGGGTGGGCGAAACTGCGGCGGTTTCAAATTCGGCGCGATCTTCAGCAACATCGGACGAATCGGTTTCCGTGGCATTCTCCGGCGCCGCGGGCGTGGCAAGCGGGCTGACATGGGGCGTTTCAGCGGCGGTCGGGGCATCAGCATGCGGCGCGGGTTCGGAAGCCGTTTTTGCGTCGCTTTTCGGGGCAGGCGTTTGCGAGGCATCAACCGCTTGATCGGCCGCAGGCGCAGGCGTGGCCGGGGACGCGGGGGCGGAAAACGGGGCGGTTGCGGGGGCCGCAAGAGGGGCGGGCGTAGAGGCCGCCTCGCTGGTGCGCAACACGATATTACCCTTATCCATATAGGCTTCGACGCGGCGTTCAACCTCGCGTTCGGCGATGCGGGCCAACATTTCGGCATCCGGTGTGGGCGGCTCTGCGCCAAAATAGCGGTCGTCGGCGGCCAAATCCCGGAAATACTCGGCAATCGCCTTCATGGTATCAAAAGAATCGTCAAATCCTTCCAACGTGCACGAAAAGGTGCCGTAGGAAACTGTAAGAATTTTGCTCGTATTTATCATTGTCTAGCTCGCTTTTGCGGTTGCCTGCTAGGGTTTGGTTTACCATGAAGGCCAAGTCGATTTCTGATCGAAGATGCGATATTTACCGTATCATTTCATGGCAGGAATGTGGCGTTATGCTTGATAGGTCCATTAGAAACGGAAGTTTGACGTGATTGTCCACAAAACAGAACCAATCTTGCTGGTTGGGGCCGGATCGTTGCCTGACGGGCTGTGGCATGAAGCAACAGCACTGGCGCCGCATATTGTAGCGGTCGATGGCGGGCTGCGGCATGTGCTGAATCACGCTGGCGAAGCCGACGCGGTAATCGGCGATCTGGACAGCATCGGCGCATATGCCCAGCAGGTGCCGCCTGACCGCTTGCACCGGATAGCAGAGCAGGACAGCACCGATTTCGATAAGGCGCTGCGCAATGTCGCCGCGCCTTTGATGATTGCTGTGGGATTTTCAGGGCCACAGGTGGATCACCAACTGGCGGTTTATTCCAGCCTGATGCAACGCCCTGAGCGGCCCTGTGTCGTGGTCGGAGAAAGTGATCTGGTGCTGCTGGCGCCGCCGAGATTCACTGCCGCCTTGCCGCACGGCATGCGGTTCTCTCTTTACCCCATGGGCCGGGTGCGTGGGCGGTCCGATGGATTGAGATGGCCGATTGAGGGTATCGAATTTGACCCTATGGGTCGGATCGGCACGTCAAATCAGGTCGGAGATGCGAAGGCGGCGGCGCAGGACGGGCAGGAGGTTCAGGTCACGGTCGAAGTCGACGCGCCCCGCATGCTGCTTATTCTGCCGCGTGCTGCGCTGCCTCTGCTTCCATCAGCGCTTCTTGGCTCTGCTCGGGCTCCTGATGTTGGGCAGTGGAGCGCTCGCGCATAACAATGAACAGCCCGGCAGTCATCGTCATGGCAATGCCAATCGTGGCCATTTGGTTCGGCCAATCGCCAAAGAAGATAAAGCCGAAGAAGGTTGCAAAGGGAATTTCCAGATATTGCATCGGGGCCAATGTCGCCGCCGGGGCATAGCGCAGGGCCCAGGTCATCATAAGATGTGCGAAGGATCCCAAAAGACCCGCTCCAATCAACAGCGCCCAGGTCAGGGTATCCGGTTGCACCAATTCAAACACCGGGATCTCTTGCGAGGCACCGATCAGCAACACCGGAATGATCATGACCGTCGCCATGACGCCAGAGACGGCTTGCAAACCCATGGGGTCGGTGTCCTTGGCAATCTGCCGTGTGATCAGAACAAAGGCCGAGAAGGTCACTGCCACGCCCAGCGGCAACAATGCCGGCCAGCCAAATTCGACAAAGCTGGGTTGAACCACCAAGAGCGTGCCCAGAAATCCGAAAATACAGGCGATCAGGCGGCGATGCCCGACCTCTTCGCCCAAGAAACGGTGTCCGAGAACCAGCATAATGAAGGGCATGACAAAGGTGATCGCCACCGCATCGGCCAGTGGCAGGTATTGGAGAGCCGTGAACATGAACCCGATCGCCGCAACGTGCAAAAGCGTGCGCACAAAGGTCAATGCCAAAACGCGGCCACTCATCCGCCATGCCCGTCCGGTCACCGCTATGATGGGAACAAGCGCCAGCGCCTGCACCGCGAAGCGGACCAAGAGCATTTCACCGAGCGCGACGCGCTCACCGATCATCTTCGCAACGGCATCCCCGAAAGGCGCCATCAGGCAAAAAATGAGCATCAAGCCGATGCCGAGAAGAGGTTTATCCTGTGTCATGTTGCTCACCCTATGCGTGTAACTAGCGTGGATCAACACTTTATTCGGGCGTGTGGTCTGCTTTTTGGGTGCGCGCTTTGGTTGTGTGGTGCGCCATGTGGCCGATCCTTTGCTGACATGCGGCGCTGTGCTGCGGCGCGCATGCGGGCGACGCGCATCGCGGTGGATGGCCCTGTATGACGTCGGTGAATAGGAATTTTTCCGATTTTTCGGCAACTTGGCGCGCGTTATCGGGGCGCGCAGGTCAGGGGCTGGCAGGGGGCCGTGCGGGCGTTTGTCTGGCCTAACTTTTGCCAATGCCGGTAGGTTGGGATGTGGCTGCGGGCCGGTTTCCGGCGGTACCGCAACACGGAGTGTTATGGCGGAATTCTGTGCAATTGTTGCGGCTGGCACGGCGATGGCTGAAGGCGGCGGCGCGCAGATGCGAGGTGATTGCGCCGGGTGAGGGAATCACACGCGGGCATTTCGGCTCCGGCACGCTTGCGCGATTAATTGACAAAGGCATGCATTTTCCGGCGCGATCCCTCTCGCGCCTTGCGCGGCAATTGCCTATAAGATGCGGGCAATAAGGAGATGCGCCAATGCCCGGAGAACTGTCCCCCATTGATAAAGCTAAATTCGTCGCGGCGAAACGGGCCTGTGATTATGTCGAGGACGGCATGCGTGTCGGGCTTGGCACCGGATCGACGGCGGCGTGGTTGGTGCGCTGCCTTGGCGAAATGGTGCGCGAGGAAGGTTTGAAGATCCGCGGCGTGCCCACATCGACCCGCACCGCCGAATTGGCCCGCGAGGTCGGGATCGAGGTGATCTCTCTCGATGAGGCCAAGTGGCTTGATGTGACGATCGACGGCGCGGATGAATTCGATGCCGATCTGAACCTGATCAAAGGGGGCGGCGGCGCTTTGCTGCAAGAAAAGATCGTGGCGACGGCTTCGGATCAAATGGTGGTCATCGCGGATGTCGGCAAAGAAGTGGGGCAATTGGGTGCATTTCCCTTGCCGGTCGAGGTGATCCCCTTCGGGTGGCAAACCACACGGGCTTTGGTCGAGGAAACCTTGATCTCGATGGATGTTCTGGGCCGCGATGTGAGCTTGCGGATGAATGGCGAAGTGCCGTTTGTCACCGACGAAGGCAACCACATCCTTGATCTGCATTTGAACCGTATCGGCAATGCGCGGCAATTGGCGATGGTGCTCAATCAAATGCCGGGCGTGGTGGAAAACGGGTTGTTTATCGACATCTGTGATGCGGTGATCATCGGGTATGGCGATGGCCGCGTCGAAGTCCGCGATATCAATGCGGGCACGGTCGAAACCGACAAACTGGATTTTCTAGAGAGCGACAACCTGTTTAGCGATTTGCTGGACTAGGCGGCGCGCCAAGGGCGGATGCGCCGGGTTGCATTGGCCGGGCTTTACGGCGGCTGTCGGGGTGCCTCATGGGCACGAAACTGTGATCGCCGGGGCCGGCATTTTGCATGATCAGGCCAGGTGTGCTGGACGCTTCGGGGTGGACAGCCCGTCGCGATACAGTATTGATAACGCGCTCTGAGCGAGACCACTTTGTCCATCGAAAAGGGACCTCCCATGACTTTTGACTATGATCTGTTTGTAATTGGCGGCGGCTCCGGCGGTGTGCGGGCCGCGCGAGTGGCCGCAGGCGAGGCGGGCGCAAAGGTCGCTTTGGCCGAAGAGGACCGGTATGGCGGCACCTGCGTGATCCGGGGCTGTGTGCCGAAAAAACTGATGGTCTTTGCCTCTGAATATGCGGGCGTATGCGATGACGCGGCGGCCTATGGTTGGAAAATGACCAATGAGGGGTTCGATTGGACCGCCTTTCGCGGCAAGCTCGAGGGCGAATTGGACCGTCTCGAAGGGGTCTACCGCAACCTTTTGGCCGGATCGGGTGTCGAAACCTTTGATCAACGGGCCTCGGTGGTGGATGCCCATACGGTGCGTTTGGCCGATGGCACGCAAAAGACCGCCAAACATATTTTGTTGGCCATGGGTGGCCGCCCCGTGAAACCCGACATCGAGGGAGCGGAATTGGGCCTCACCTCGAACGACATTTTCCATTTGGACAAACTGCCCGAAACCATCTTGATCATCGGCGGCGGCTATATCGCCTGTGAATTCGCCGGTATCCTCAACGGGCTGGGCAGCAAGGTGACGCAATTCTATCGTGGCGCGCAGGTTTTGCGCGGTTTTGACGACGAGGCGCGCGGATTGGTCAGCGAAGAGATGATCCAAAACGGCATCGATTTGCACCTTGGCACCGATATCTTGAGCCTCTCTAAAAACGGCGAGAAAATCACCGTCAAGGCGACCAACGGCACCGAGCACAGCTTTGATCAGGTGTTCTTTGCCACCGGCCGCGTGCCCAACACCGATGATATGGGCCTTGAAGCGGCGGGTGTGAAATTGGGGCGCAAAGGCGAGGTCGATGTCGATGGCTATAGCCAAACCTCCGTGCCGTCGATCTATGCCGTGGGAGATATCACCGACCGCGCCAATTTGACCCCCCTGGCGATCCGCGAAGGCATGGCCTTTGTCGAAACCGTGTTCAAAGGCAATCCGACCAAGCCGGACCACGATTTGATCCCTACCGCGATCTTTACCCAACCCGAAATGGGCACCGTGGGTTTGAGCGAGGAAGAGGCACGCGATGCGGGGCCGGTCGAAGTCTATTGCTCCTCCTTCAAGCCGATGCAGCAAAGTTTCGCCGGGCGCGCCGATCGCGTGTTGATGAAATTGGTGGTTTGCGCCGATACGCGCCGCGTTTTGGGGTGCCATATCGTCGCGCCCGCTGCGGGCGAAATGATCCAATTGGCAGGCATCGCCGTAAAAATGGGAGCGACCAAGGAAGACTTTGATCGCACCTGCGCCGTGCATCCGACCATGGCCGAAGAGATGGTCACCATGCGCAATCCGACGCGCACACATAAATAATCCAAGCAGCGGCGCCAAAGCGGCGCGGCAAAGACCGGTAAACGGTTGAATATTAGCGCTCGCACGCACATGTTGACAGCAATCCGCGACGCGCGGGCGAGACAGGTTTTAGAAGGGAAGAGGTATATGGCTGGAAATTCAGGCGGCCCTTGGGGCGGCAGTGGCAATTCGGGTGGTAATGGAGGCGGCGACAATGACAATCGCGGCCCCAAACGCCCCCCTGAGGAGGGTCCACAGATTCCCGAGATCGAAGAGCTGATGAAAAAAGGCCAAGAGCAGCTGCGTGTCCTGATGGGCGGACGCGGCGGCAATGGTGGCGGGCGTGGCACCGGCGGCGGCGGGCAATCCCCGCAAGGCCCCGGCATCACCCGTGGCACAATTGGGCTTGGCGTGCTGGCAGCTGTTGGCCTTTGGGCCTTTGCCAGCTTTTACACCGTAAAGCCCGAAGAGCAGTCGGTTGAATTGTTCCTTGGTAAATGTAATTCGCCCTGCATTGGTTACTCCGGTTTGAACTTTGCGCCGTGGCCTGTTGTCACCGCCGAAGTGATCTCGGTCACCAGCGAACGCACCGAAGACATCGGTGTGGGCGCGCGCGGCTCCGAGGCGGGGCTGATGTTGACCGGCGACGAGAACATTGTCGATATCGACTTCCAGGTCGTGTGGAATATCAACAACGCCGAGAAACTGTTGTTTAACCTGCGGGATCCGCAGATGACCATTCGCGCGGTGTCGGAATCGGCAATGCGCGAGATCATCGCGCAATCGGAACTCGCGCCGATCCTCAACCGTGATCGCGGCATCATTGCCGACCGCCTCAAAGAGCTGATCCAGAACACCCTCGACAGCTATGATAGCGGCGTCAACGTGGTGCGTGTGAACTTTGACAAAGCCGATCCGCCCGAGAAGGTGAAGCAAGCCTTCTTCGCGGTGCAATCGGCCGAGCAAGACCGGGACCGTTTGGAAAAAGAAGCCGATGCCTACTCCAACAAGGTTCTTGCCAGCGCCCGCGGTGAAGCCGCGCAGGTGCTCGAAGAAGCCGAAGGTTATCGCGCCCGTGTGGTCAACGAGGCCGAAGGTGAAGCCAGCCGCTTTACTGCCGTTCTCACCGAATATCAAAAAGCCCCCGAAGTGACCCGTAAACGGCTTTATTTGGAGACCATGGAAGAGGTGCTTGGCAACGTTGATAAGGTGATCATGGACAGCGATAGCGGTCAGGGCGTTGTGCCTTATCTGCCGCTTGGCGAGCTGCGTAAATCCAACACCGGCGGAGGCAATTAAGATGCGTAAAACCACATTACTCATACCTGTTCTGGTGCTTGTGATCGCGGGCGCATTGTCGTCGCTGTTCATCGTTGATGAACGCGAAAAAGCCCTGGTTTTGCAATTCGGGCGCGTGGTCGCGGTTAAGGAAGACCCCGGTTTGGCGTTCAAGCTGCCGCTTGTGCAGACGATCGTGCGCTATGATGACCGGATCCTCAGCCGTGATGTCGAGACCTTGCAAATCACGCCATCTGATGACCGCCGCCTCGAAGTAGACGCCTTTGCGCGCTACCGCATCGCCGATGTCGAACAGTTCCGCCAAGCGGTCGGCGCTGGCGGGATCCGCTCTGCCGAGAGCCGCCTCGATTCGATCCTGCGTGCCGAAACACGCGAAGTGCTCGGTTCGGTCTCCTCGAATGAAATCCTGTCTTCGGATCGGGCGACTTTGATGTTGCGCATTCGCAATGCAGCGATTGCAGAGGCGCGCAATCTGGGGCTCGAGATCATCGATGTGCGTCTCAAACGCACCGATCTTCCCTCTGCCAACCTCGATGCCACCTTCGCGCGGATGGAGGCCGAGCGTGAACGCGAAGCCGCCGACGAGATCGCGCGCGGTAACGAAGCCGCACAACGGATCCGGGCCCAAGCGGACCGGACGCAGGTGGAAATTGTTTCGGACGCGAAGCGCCAGTCGGAGATCATTCGCGGTGAGGCGGATGCCAAACGCTCGGCGATTTTCGCTGCTGCCTATGGTGCCGATCCGGAGTTCTTCAACTTCTACCGCTCGCTGCAAGCCTACCGCGGTGCGCTGCAGGGTCAAAACTCCTCGATGGTGATGAGCCCTGATAGCGAGTTCTTCAACTACCTGAAGACGACGAACGTCGGCGACTGAGCCGCCGCGCAGTAACAATAAAATAAAGGGGCTGGTCAGAGATGACCGGCCCCTTTTGCTTTTTTAACGGAAGTGAGCGCTTCTCATGCCGTGTTCTGCATGGGCATTGCCCGGGCGGCCCGCCGCATGGGGAGGGGGCGCAGTCGTCAGCGTTCAATTCGGGTTGTAGTATCCGGCGGCTTTCGCCTCGGCCACCGTTAAAGCGCGCGCCATCCAATGTCGCGGCGACAGAAGCCCTCGGGCCAATCAATCGCGTCAATCATGTCATAGGCTGCCTTTTGTGCTTCCTTGAGGCTCGCGCCGCGCGCTGTGATGTTCAACACCCGTCCGCCGGCGCTGACGATCTTGCCGTCTTTCTTGGCGGTGCCGGCGTGGAAACACATCTGGTCACCGCTTTCGGGCAGAGCAGACAATCCGCGAATTTCGGTGCCTTTTTCATAGGCTCCCGGATAACCCTTTGCGGCCATGACAACGGTCAAAGCATGGTCGTCGGCCCAATTGACCTGCGCTTCCTTCAAACGGCTCTCGGCGGCGGCTTGCAACAGATCCAACACCTGCGCGCCAAGGCGCATCATCAAAACCTGACATTCGGGATCGCCAAAACGCACGTTATATTCGACAAGCCGTGGTTGCCCGTCTTTGATCATCAACCCCACATAAAGCACGCCTTGATAGGGGGTGCCGCGCGCGGCCATTTCGCGCAAGGTCGGGCGCACGATCTCTTCCATCGCTTTTTCGGCAATCGCATCGGTTAGAACCGGCGCCGGGCTATAGGCCCCCATGCCGCCGGTATTGGGGCCTTCGTCGCCGTCATAGGCGCGTTTGTGGTCTTGGGCCGTGCCGATGGGCAGCGCGTCCTCGCCGTCACACAGGATGAAATAGGAGGCCTCTTCGCCTTCCATAAATTCCTCAATCACCACCTCTGCGCCCGCGCCGCCAAAGGCACCGCCGAACATATCGTCGATGGCGTCCAATGCGGTTTGCTCGTCCATTGCCACGATCACGCCCTTGCCGGCGGCGAGACCGTCGGCCTTGACCACGATGGGGGCGCCATTGGCGCGGATGTGGGCCTTGGCGGCGGCGGCATCTTTGAAATGGCCATAGCCTGCCGTGGGCGCGTTCGCCGCATCGCAAATCTCTTTGGTGAAGCTTTTCGAGCTTTCAAGCCGCGAGGCCGCTTCGGACGGGCCAAAGACCAAAACCCCCGCATCGCGCAAGCGGTCAGCAACCCCGGCGGCCAAAGGGGCCTCTGGTCCGATAATAACAAAATCAATCGCATTTTCTTCGGCAAACCCGACCACGGCTGCGCCGTTTTCGATGTCGATCGAGGCGCAATCGGCAATTGCGGCGATCCCGGCATTGCCCGGTGCAACAATCAATTTATCGCATTTGGGGTTTTGCATCACGGCCCAAGCCAGAGCATGTTCGCGGCCACCGCCGCCAAGGATAAGGATGTTCATCGGGCGCACTCCTGCTTGGCCTTTGCTTGGCGGCGTTCTAGACTGCACGCGCGCGACCCGCAAGCCGCGCCGCCGTTATGCGCCCATATGACCGCTCAAGACCGAAGGCCCGCTTATGTCCGATCTGCTCGACGATCCCACTCCGGGGCAAAACGCCCCCGAATTCAGCGTTACGGAAATTTCCGGCGCGATCAAACGGGTGATTGAGGGCGAGTTTGCCCATGTGCGCATCCGCGCCGAAATCGGGCGCTGTAGTTTTCCGCGCTCGGGTCATGTCTATTTGGATCTCAAGGACGACAAGTCGGTGATCTCGGCGGTGATGTGGAAAGGCGTGGCCGCCCGCATCGCCACCCGTCCCGAAGAGGGGATGGAGGTCGTCGCCACGGGCCGCATCACCACCTTCGGCGGGCAATCGAAATACCAATTGGTGATCGAGGATATCAAGCCGGCGGGTGTTGGCGCGCTCATGGCGATGTTGGAGAAGCGCAAGGAAAAATTGGCAGGCGAAGGATTGTTCGATCAAAGCTGCAAGAAACCTTTGCCCTATCTGCCCGAAGTGATCGGGGTTGTGACATCGCCTTCGGGCGCGGTGATCCGCGATATTTTGCACCGTTTGCGCGACCGGTTCCCGCGCAAGGTGCTGATCTGGCCCGTTGCGGTGCAGGGCGAGAAATGCCCCGCCGATGTGGTGCGCGCCATCGAAGGGTTTAATGCGATGAGCGCCGGCGGGGCTTTGCCGCGGCCCGATCTCATCATCGTGGCGCGCGGCGGTGGCTCGCTCGAAGATCTGTGGGGCTTTAACGACGAGGGTGTGGCGCGGGCCGCAGCGGCGTCAGATATCCCGTTGATCTCGGCGGTGGGGCATGAAACCGACACCACCTTGATTGATTTCACCTCCGACAGGCGCGCGCCTACGCCGACCGCCGCTGCCGAGATGGCGGTGCCGGTGCGGCATGAATTGCTGGCATGGCTTGGCGACCAAGAGGCCCGTATGGGCCGTGCCTTGTCCGACCGGTTGGCGCAACGCGGTCAACGTCTGCGCGATCTGAGCCGCGCCATGCCACGCGCCGATACGCTTATGGATGGCCCGCGCCAGCGCCTTGATACATGGGGTGAACGCCTGCCTGCTGCGCTGCTGCGCGTGGTGCAAGGGCGGCGCGTCACACTCGCCGATGCGGGCGCGAGCCTGCGCCCATCGGTGTTGCACAGCGCAGTCGCGCGCAAACGCGAAGCCTTGGGCCGCCGCAGCGATAAGTTGAACATCACTGCGCTGACCCGTGACATTTCCCGTAAACGTGCCGACTTTACAGCCCTGCAAACGCGCATGGCGGGGGCGGCCCAACGACAGATTGATGGCTGGCGGGGGCAAGTCGAGACCACGGATCGGATGCGCGAAACGCTGAGCTATAAGGCGACGCTCGCGCGCGGTTATGCGGTGGTGCGCGGGAAGGATGGTGTGGTCACCGGTGTCGGTGCCGCCCGCGCTGCGGGCATTTTGGAAATTGAATTTGCTGATGGCCGCATGATTGCCGGGCAGGGCGACGCGGATAAAGCGGCGGCCTCTGCCGCTCCCGCCAAAGCGGTCAAACCGAAAAAATCCAAAACCGTGCCGAAACCTGCGCCGAAAAAGTCCTCGCCCGAACAGGGCAGCCTATTTTAATACCGGGCGGCGCGCCGGATCGGTTTTTTGCGTTCGAGCTCTAGGAGCAGCGTCACGCGTCTCTGGCCCGGTCATGGCATCAGGATTTTAGGAATGGGCGTTTGCCGGCGTATTCGCCATTGGGCCGGGTTTTAAACCCCGACCTTTGGCGCTTTTACACTCCGACCTTTGGTCCGAGGCAAAGGAGCGGCTCGGGGCTTTTTTGCACTTCGTATAATTCGGTCAGCGTGGGATCGTTTTGGAACGTGGCGATCAATCCTGCCGCGCTTTGCACAAAAGTCCAACATTGCGGGTCGGGGCGGTCCTCATAGACAAAGCAAATCATCTTACCGTCTTCATACCACTCGCCCTCCTTGCACTCACCATCCAGAAACGACCACCGCACACGGCGATTGTCGAGATACTCCTCGGCGCCGTAGGGCGTGCCGCCTTCCGCAAAATAGAAGGTTTTGCCGCGCGAGTAGGCATCGAATTCCGCCCCTGTCATTGCCTGCTGCGCCGAGGCGGCAGCGCCAACAAGATAAAAGCAAAGCGCCAGACCCGCAGTCAGATTAGCGGCTGGTTGGCGGGATGTCGCGGGGGTCGAGAACGGGAACGTCATGGCGCAGTTTAGCCGTATCCTGCCTGCCATTGCCACCGGATTTCGTCTCTCGCAAATTGGCTTGCGGAATATTGCTTGCCGCCGCCTCGTCAGCGGGAAGACGGGTTTCCCAATGGGGTTGCCATGGGGCTGCCAACGGGTCCATCAGTGCCTGAAACCGAAACGGCAGCAGCGCCATCAACACCATCACCGGCAAGGAATAGGGCAGGATCGGCATGGTGTCGGGATCAAGCCGCAGCCCGGGGTAGGGGCGTTGCGGGTTGAGGTGGTGATCGGAATGCCGTGGGGCGTTGAGCATCAAGGAAGAGCTGAACCATTGCGGCGCATTCCACGAATGTTGCGGGCCGACGGGTTCCAACTTTCCATCTGCCAATCGTCCCCGGCGTAGGCCGTAATGTTGTACATAATCGCTCAAGAACAATTGCATCTGCGCATAGCCGCCCAGCCCGATCAGGGCCAATACCCCCGCTGGGCCCAAGGCAATCGCTGCCGCCATCAAGCAAAGTACAGAGGCCAGCATATAAAATAGATAAGGGTGGCTCAAACGGTGTGGCGGTGTGTTTTTGCGGGCGCGCATCCGGTTTTCCGCCCGCAGCCCTGCGGTGAAGGACCCGATGCAAGCCTTTGGGAAATATCGGTAAAACCCCAATCCAAGTGGCGCAGAGGACGGGTCGCGGTCGGTTGCGGCCCAAATGTGATGGACCTTGGAGTGTGCCGAGCTGTGATGCCCGATCATCAGCGAGCAATAGACCAGTTTTCCAAGCAGGCGCGGCCACCGTCCTGCGCGGTGGATCAACTCATGCGCATTGGGGTGTGAAACCTGCCCGAAAAACAGACCAAAGGCCGCGAAAGCGCCGATCCGGCCCAGGGTGTCAAACCCGGATGGGCCGGCAACCGCCCAAACCGCGAGGCCAAGCAACGGCAGATGCACCAGACCCAACACCGCCGATAAGCCTTTGCCAGCCGGAAATTCGGCACCGGGATCGGCCTTTTGCGCTGCGCCGATGCTGAGCCGGTCACAGAAAAACGAAAATACCGTCATATAGAGCAGCGCTGCCCAAATCACCGGCGCGCCAAAAAGGACGGCGGTGGCCAACAGCAGCACGGGCGTGAGGGTAACCAGCGTGAAGATAAACATCGGGGCTCCGTTGGGTTGCGGTCATTAAAGCCGATCCCGGTCATTATAGCTTCGGAAAACTTAACCTTTTGGACCCAAGCGTGGAGTTTTCAAGGCATTGTAGCCCGCAGTTTCCCCACCGCCAGATATAGGGAGCGGCATTGCTGTTTTGCATCGCGGGTGGCGAGAACGGTGGATTGTTTGGCGGGTGATGCGGCAAGGCGGAGCTTGCTACGCAGCGCCCTTGGGGCGAATCGCTTTGGTCTTTGCGCCGGGCGCAGGGAAGATATGGCACCGGCCATGGGATGCGTCAGCACAAAGCAATGCCGCGCCGGACTGCGGGGCGACGGGCGGTGCTGTGGCGGGGATTTGCGGCCTGCGCCGCCGATCTGTTGCACGCAGGCTCTTCCATCTTGGTGCGCATCACATTAGGTGAGGGGGCGACAAAAGCGGAGCGGCACATGGCCTTTTTCTCGAAACTCAAAGATCGGTTGTTCAAGTCCTCATCCAAGTTGGAGCAGGGGTTGGATGCGATCGTGGAGGAGGGCGGCGAAGACGACGTGATGCGCAGCGATGCAGCAGCCCAGAGCGCCAGCGACCAGATGCCGGCGCGGGACGTGGTTCCAGAGCCGGTTGCACAGCCCGAACCGGACCCGCGAACCGCGCCGGATCCTGCTCCGGACACTGTACCAGAACCCGAACCTGAATTCACGCCAGAGCCAGAGATCCTTCCCGATCCTGCGCCGGTTGAAATCCCGGCGGGGGCGCCTGATGTGGCGGCGCCAACACCGCCGGTCGAGGTGCCTGTGGACACCCCCGATGAATTGCCCGACGAGACGCCGGCGCAGCCGGACCCGATAGAAACGCCGGCACCGGCACCTGATGAGGGGCCGATGCGCCCGCCCGCAGAAACGCCCGAATTGCCGGTAACGCCCCCCGCCGAGACGCCCGAAGAGATCCCGCAGTCCCCGGTGCCGAACGCGCCGCCCGCTGATGCCTCGGTGCCGCCGCGTACCGGGATTTTGGGCCGGATGTTGGGCCGTGGCCGCGAAGAGGAACCCGCCGCGACAGCCACGACAATGGCTCCCGCGACCACTGCGCGCGCGCAAATTGTGCCTGCCGCGCTGCGTCCGACCAAACGCCGCGTGCTTGATGATGATATGCTTGAGCAGCTCGAAGAGTTGCTGATCTCCGCCGATATGGGCGTCGATACGGCCCTGCGCGTCACCGCCAATATGGCCGAGGGCCGTTTTGGCAAAAAGCTCTCTGCCGATGAAATTAAACGGATTTTGGCCGCCGAAGTGGCGCGGATCATGGATCCCGTGGCCCGGCCGATGCCGCTTTATCCCAAGCGCCCGCAGGTTGTGTTGGTGGTTGGCGTCAACGGATCGGGCAAAACCACGACCATTGGTAAATTGGCCAGCCAATTTAAAGCTGCCGGAAAATCCGTAGTGATCGCGGCAGGCGATACATTCCGTGCCGCAGCCGTCGGGCAATTGCAGGTCTGGGGCGAGCGTGCCGGTGTGCCGGTGTTGACGGCGCCCGAAGGGTCGGATCCCGCGAGCCTTGCGTTCGACGCGATGACAAAAGCCGAAGCGGACGGCGCGGATTTGCTGATGATCGACACCGCTGGGCGATTGCAAAATCGCGCCGATTTGATGGAAGAATTGGCCAAAATCGTTCGTGTGATCCGCAAAAAAGATCCCTCCGCGCCGCATAACACCTTGCTGGTGCTGGATGCGACCACGGGGCAAAACGCCTTGCGGCAGGTGGAAACCTTCCAAAAACTGGCCGATGTCACCGGCCTTGTGATGACGAAACTTGACGGCACGGCCAAAGGCGGCGTGTTGGTGGCTTTGGCCGATAAATTCGGCCTGCCGATCCATGCGATCGGCGTCGGCGAACAGATCGATGATCTGGCGCCATTTGACCCTGAAGAATTTGCAAAGGCGCTGACTGGTCTTGATGCTTGAACTCTGTGATACTTTGAACCTGCACGCGACAACGCCTGCGGGGCTTGATGCTTTGACGATGTATGATGCGGTGCAAGACCTCATCGACGAGGCGCGGCTTGTGCCGTCGGAGGCCGATGAAACATGGACCGAAGAGCGGTGCCTGTTCTCGGAATGCGCTTTGATGGACGGCGAGGAATTGGTCGGTTTTGGTCGCCTTGTGTGGGATCAGGACGTCGCGGGTGCCTTGCCGAAAATCTATGATCTGGCGCTGCGCCGTGCTTATCGGAGCGCGTTTCTTATTGATGCGATCCAGGCCGAGTTGATCGAGCAATATGCTTATCTGGCCGAAGCAGGCGAAGAAATCCTGACCCATGACGGGCGGCGGGTGGATATATCGCCCGTGGCGGCGCGGTTGCGCGATCCTTCGGCGCTGCGGCTGTGTGCGTGAGCCTCGCCAAAATGCGCGCGGCGCGATGTGAGCAGGCGCGGGCATGAGTGACTGGCTGATTTCGCTGGAAGGGACTGAGGCGGGGCATGACCTTGCATTGGTCCTCGCGTTGTCAGCCGCATTCTTGCATGCCGTGTTCGGAGCCTTGCAAAAGGGGCGGCACGATCCGTGGCTCAGCCGTGGGGTGATTGATTTTTGCTACGGGATGATGGCGCTGCCCTTTGCCTTGTTTGTGGTGCCTTGGCCCGAGGCCAACCTCTGGCCGGTTCTGGCAGGCGCCTTTTTGATACATCTTGGCTATAAGGTTTTGCAGGCGCTGGCCTATACCAAGGGCGCTTATACGGTGGTCTATCCGGTGGTGCGTGGCACCGGGCCTCTGTTCACGGTGATCGGCGCGGGCTTTTTGTTTGGCGAAGTTTTCACAGCGGTGCAGTGGCTCGGGGTCGGGGTTCTGGTTTCGGCGATCTTCGGCCTTGCGGTTTATAATTTACGCCACCTCGAAGTGGCGCGCGACACGCTCGGCGCGGCGCTTATATTGGCCGTGGCAACCGGATTTTTCGTCGCGCTCTACACCACTTATGACGCGTATGGCATTCGCCTTTCTCCCGATCCTTTCACCTTCCTTGCGTGGTATTTTGTGGTTGATTCCGTCGCAATGCCGCCGGTGGCTTTGCTGCGCTACCGGGCGATGACGCCGGCCCTGCGCCCGACACTTGGCCCGTTGTTTGTGCGGGGCTTTGCCGGTGCCATCGTGGCGTTTTTCTCTTTCGGCTCGATCATGTTGGCGACCCGCTTGGATAAGGTTGGCGAGGCCGCCGTTTTACGCGAAACATCGGCGGTGTTTGCGGCGCTGATCGGCTGGCTTGTGCTCAAAGAGACGGTTGGCCCCCGCCGCATTGCCCTTATGGCATTGATTGCGGTGGGCGCTGTGATAGTTGAGATGGGCGCATAGGCAGGAGACCCGACATGGCAGACCCCCGCGAGATCAACCCTTTTCTCAAACTGAGCCTCGACATCGGCCCGATCGTGTTGTTTTTCGCCGCCTATATCAAGCTCAAGGACCGCATGTTCACCATCGGCGGCACCGAGTATGAAGGCTTTATCGTCGTCACCGCATGCTTCATCCCGCTGATCCTCGCCTCGACCGCGATCTTGTGGAAGTTGACCGGAAAACTGTCGCAAATGCAGGTGATCACCGCGATCTTGATCACCGTGATGGGCGGTCTGTCCGTGTGGTTTAACGACGAACGGTTCTTCAAAATGAAACCGACGATGATCTATTTGCTGTTCGCGGCGGTTTTGGGATTTGGCCTGCTGCGCGGACAAAGTTACCTGAAACTGGTGATGGAAGAGATGATGCCGCTCGAATATGAGGGCTGGATGATCCTGACGCGGCGTTTAACGGGGTTCTTCTTTGGCCTTGCGCTGCTCAACGAGGTGATCTGGCGGAATTTTTCGACCGAGCACTGGGTTTATTTCAAAACATTTGGTCTGACGGCTGCGGTGTTTATATTCTTCATCACCCAAGGCGGGGTGATGCGCCGCCATGGTATCGAGGAAGACGACGGCGCCTAAGCAGGTATGGCCCGCAGCACAGCCCCGGCGAGTAGACAGACCAAAGGCCACCCGATAAGAGGGCGGCCTTTGGTGTTATCTGCGATTGGGAGCGGCGCGGCGGTGTCAGCCTTTTTGACCGAATAGAACCTTTTGCGCGTTCTTGCTGTCTTCGATATTGGCGCGCCGCTCTGCTGCCAATTCTTTGCCGGTTTGCACCGCCTTGCGCGCGCCGACCTGATCGAGCCAGCGTTTCATATGCGGTTTGTCCGTGATATCTTGTTGCTGCCCTTCCCACAAAATCGCCCAGGGCCAGATCGCCATATCCGCGATAGAGTAGAAATCACCGGCGACATATTCGTTCTCCGCCAACCTCTTGTCCAAGACACTGTGCAAACGGCCAACCTCGTTGCGATAGCGGTCTTTGGCATAGGGCAAATCGTTCGGCGGTTCCATCGCGGGGGCATATTTGAGGAAGTGATGCGCCTGTCCGGCCATCGGGCCAAGCCCGCCCATCTGCCACATGAGCCATTCTTCGACGGCGACGCGCTCGCGTTCGTTGCTGCCGCCGAATTGACCGGTTTTGCGGGCCAGATATTGCAAGATCGCGCCGCTTTCAAACACCGAGATCGGCGCCCCGTCTGGCCCGTCCGGATCGACAAGCGCCGGCATCCGGTTGTTGGGCGAGATCTTCAAAAACTCTGGCTCGAATTGCTCGCCCGCACCGATGTTCACCAGATTGACGTTATAAGGTAGGCCCATTTCCTCCAAAGCGATTGCGATTTTCCAACCGTTCGGCGTCGGCCAATAATAAAGTTCGATGGTCATGCTATGTCTCCCTACTGCTCGGGTAACATGGCTGATCTTCAGGGGATTTCAATGCGAAGCTTCCACATTACACGGGGAGGTGATGTGGCCCAGTGATGCCGGGCACCGGGGCCGCAGGGGCAGCGCCAAGATGCTCAAGCCCGCGCAAAACCCCGAACGGCAGTTGATCCGGTGTTTCGACCAGAGCGCGATAAAACGGCCAAACCCCCTCACGAAGATAGACCGACCAATGACACACCCGCCGTGCGGGATCCGCGATCGGATAACCCATCGTGGCCAGCCGGTGCAAAACAGCGCCATGATGCAAATGGATCTGCGCCACATTTTGGGCGACACTACCGCCCAAGCCCATCGGCAAATCCCGTGGTGCAGGCGGCTTCATGCCCCAGCGCAGCAGGTGATCAAACAGCGCATTTTCGCGGCTGGTGATATGCAACATTTCGGTGGCCCGCCCGCAGGGCGTGGTCGCCGCAGTGCGGGCCGCGCCGGTGAATTCCGCCGCCGTGAGCATCACCACCCTGCAAATATCGCCCGCCTCCAATGCGGACAGCGCCGAAAAGGCGACACGGGCGCCCAACGAATGGGTCAGGATATGAACCGGCCGCTCGGGTGCGGCGCGGCGCACAATCCGCACCGCTTCGGCCAAATCCTGTCCGGCGACCTGCGCGCGGGCATAGGCACGGCGCAAGCTGCCGCGCGCCGGCCAACCAAAGGCAATGCCAAGCATCTGCGCCTCGGGCGCTGTTGCACCCAATCCGCGCGGCCAACTCATAGCCTTCCAACAGGGATGGTCCTGCCGGGTGCTGAAGATATGATCATGCGGGCAATGGCGCGGATCGGCAGGGGCGAATTTGTAGCCGTGGACCATGAAGACCACGGGTGCAGTGCCGCGCATCTGCCGCGCCGCAAAGCCAAGAGCGGCGCCTGCCTGCTGGGCGCTGCGATGGAGCTCCAGCCCGTGATCGCTGCTGTTGATGCGCAATAGGCTCATGCCATGCCCCCACTATATCTTGTGGCGCTTATTTCCCATAGACATATGACGCCGCCATGAAACGGCAGTTAAAGAACCGTGACGGACCATGGCATAGGTCGTTAGGGATCCTCCCTATCCTCTTTCGATGCGGGTGCGGAAATAGGCAAAACCCGCGCCATTGATCGCCCGCTGGGCAGGGGTTTCCGGCAGCGGTTTGGCCAATTGACGCAGGGGCCAAAGCCTTTTATGACACCCGTATCGCGGCGATTTGTTACCGGATTGCGGGCCGCAGGAGGGCAGGGACCCTTTGAAACACCGCTAAAGAGGTCAGCCAGAGGACTTTCCTTTCTCCTGACCCGCGTTTGGGGTTTTTGTGGGCCGCCCCTCGACAGGCCCGCCGCGAATGGAGAGCGTCATGGCCGATAAGGCAGAGCAAAGCAGCTGGAAAAATCGCACCAAATTGGTGCATGGCGGCACCCGCCGGTCGCAGTATAACGAGGTTAGCGAAAGCGTCTTTTTGACCCAGGGGTTTGTTTATGACACCGCCGCTGCGGCGGAGGCGCGGTTCGTGGCGGCGGGCGAAGACGAATTCATCTATGCCCGATATGGTAATCCGACCATGCGCATGTTCGAAGACCGGATCTCCGGCTATCTTGGATATGAAGACGGCTTCGCCTGTGCATCGGGCATGGCGGCGGTCAATGGCGCGTTGATGGCATTGCTTAAATCCGGCGATACGGTTGTCGCATCGCGGGCTTTGTTTGGCTCCTGCCTCTATGTGCTTGAAGATATCCTCGGCCGTTTCGGCGTCAATATTGTCCTTGTGGATGGCACGGACAATGCCGCATGGGATGCGGCGATCACGGACGATACCACCTTGGTCTTCTTGGAGGCGATTTCCAACCCGACGCTTGAAGTTATTGATTTGAAACATGTTTGCGATGTTGCCCATGCGCATGATGCGCTGGTTCTTGTGGATGATGCGATGGCAACGCCGGTGTTTTCTTATGCGCAGGCCTGCGGTGCGGACCTGTCGATTGTCTCGACCACCAAACATGTGGACGGGCAGGGGCGGATGCTTGGCGGGGTGATCTGCGGGCCGCGCGACATCATTCGCGGCCCTGTCGAAGCCTATATGAAGCACACCGGTGGCGCGATGAATCCCTTCACCGCATGGACGCACCTTAAGGCGCTTGAAACCTTGGAGTTGCGTGTGCGCGCACAGGCGGCTGCGACGTTGAGCGTTGCCAAGGCTCTGTCTGGCCACCCTAAATTGTCTGCGGTGCGTTACCCCACGCATGAGGACCATCCGCAGCACGCGCTGGCACGGGCGCAGGCCGAGGCTGCCGGCACCGTGCTGACCATCGAGGTGAAAGGCGGCAAAGACGCCTGCTTCCGTTTTCTGGATGCCTTGGAAATCATCATTATTTCCAACAACTTCGCAGATGCAAAATCCATCGCTACCCATCCGGCGACCACCACGCATCAACGCCTTCCGCAAACGCAAAAGGATATGCTTGGCATCACCGATGGTCTTGTGCGTCTGTCTGTCGGGCTTGAGGATGTTGACGATTTGATTGCCGATCTAATGCAGGCGCTGGCGCAGGTCTGAGGGGGCACAACGGGTCACGGTGTTGTCGCGCGGCCAAAGGGTCCGCCGCACAGAATTTGCGGTGGGCCTCTTTGTTTTGCTCTTATCGCGCCTCGCACCGCGCGGCGCGACAGAGTGATCCGATATCAATTTTCGTTCGTATTTTATGCAAGTGGTTGGAAAAGAACCGCGTAAAGCCTTACATATAGGCTGTGCCATGGGACCGAAGGGGCCAATACGAATGAATATATATGTCACGACTCCACCCGCAGACGGGCAGGATAGCAACGCTGCTGCGCGCGCACTTGATACACTGCGTGCCTTTGCAGACACGGCCTCGGACGCAGAGCGCGCCGCGCTTTCGGAGCAGATCGCCGATGTCATCGCCCCGGCGACCTATCCAGAATTCTCGCGCGAGTATCCACAAGATTTTGCGGTCGATGATGCCTATCGTGCCACGTTGCCTGATTTGCAAAACGGTCCCTCCAGTTTGATTCGCGGCGCCGCCGCACAGATCCAACATGTCGGCATTTCCAATTTTCGCCTGCCGGTCGCTTTTCACTCCCGTGATGGTGGCGAACAGCGGCTCGAAACTTCCGTGACTGGCACGGTCAGCCTTGAGGCCGAAAAGAAGGGCATCAATATGTCCCGGATCATGCGGTCGTTTTACAAGCATGCCGAAAAAACCTTTAGTTTCGAAGTGATAGAGGCCGCTTTGGACGACTATAAGTCCGATCTCGACAGTTTCGATGCGCGGATTCTGATGCGGCTCTCCTATCCGGTGAAACGCCCGTCTTTGCGCTCCGGGCTCGAGGGGTATCAATATTACGACCTTGCGCTCGAGCTGGTCGAAACCGGCGGCGTTCGCTGCAAATACCTGCATCTCGACTATGTCTATAGTTCGACCTGCCCCTGCTCTTTGGAGTTGTCCGAACACGCCCGTGCCACCCGCGGACAATTGGCGACGCCACATTCGCAGCGCTCTGTGGCGCGGATTTCCGTGGAGATTAAAGAGGGCGAATATCTTTGGTTCGAGGACCTGATTGATCGGGCCCGCACCGCCGTGCCGACCGAAACGCAGGTTATGGTGAAGCGCGAGGATGAACAGGCTTTTGCCGAGTTGAATGCGGCCAATCCGATCTTTGTCGAAGATGCGGTGCGGTTGTTTTGCGAGCAGCTACAATCCGATGCGCGCGTCGGGGATTTCCGCGTCGTGGCCAGCCACCAAGAATCGCTGCATTCCCATGATGCGGTGTCGATCCTGTGCAGCGGGCCGACATTTACCGCCCAAAGCCATGATCCGCGTCTTTTTGCCAGCCTTTACCATACCGGTTGAGGCGCAAAAAATGGCGTATTGATGCTTTTTTAGGCATTTGAAAAAGATTGCGCGCCGGAATGTCAACGGCGCGCCCGCCCGCTCTTTTATCCTCGACGCTCTCGCCGCACAGTTGTCGCAAACGGGATGCCACGCGGGGGATCGGCTCATCACGGCTCAATCGCATATTTTGCCCGCGCGTCGGGTTGAACCGGACATGGCGGCGCGACAACCGCGCGCCGTAGGGCAGGCGGTTTTGCGTAGCAAACGCGCGCGCGGGGCCGCACGGATCGACGATCTGCGCACGTCTGGTGCGCTTAAACTTTTGTTCCCGCAATCGCGCGCCGCCCATATGTTGCAAGCGGTGTTTTTGAACACGGCCGGCGGGGTGACCGGGGGCGACCGGTTGTCGATCGCTGCAACAGCGGGACAAGACAGCCATTTGCAATTGACCTCGCAGGCCGCCGAACGGCTTTACCGCGCCAAGGCCGAAGAAACCGGATGTCTCGACGTGACTTTGACCGTCGAAAGCGGCGCCCGTCTTGATTGGGTGCCGCAAGAAACCATCATGTTTGATGGGGCCCGCACCCGCCGCCAGTTCACCGTCGATTTGGCCTCTGATGCACGGTTCTTGGCGGTCGAGCCTCTGGCGCTTGGCCGTTTGGCGATGGGCGAACGGGTCGGATCCGGTCTCTTGCATGACATCTGGCGCGTGCGTCAGAACGGGCGATTGATCTTCGCGGACAACCTGTTTCTGGAGGGGGATCTTGCTGGAACCTGTGCTCATCCGGCGCTTTTGGCGGGGCATCTGGCCACTGCGAGTTTGCTCTATGTTGGCCCGGATGCCGAAGCGCAGCTTGCGCCTTTGCGTGCGGCGCTTGGCCCGTTCGGCGGCGCATCTATGTTGCGCGAGAACCTGCTGTTTGCACGGTTGCTCGCCCCCGACGCTTTTGACCTTCGCCGTCCGCTGTTGCCTGCTATCCGGCAGCTCAGCGGGACTGATTTGCCCAAGACATGGATGCTGTAGCCCGATGCAATTGACCCCCCGTGAAAAAGACAAACTGCTGATCTCGATGGCCGCGATTGTGGCACGAAACCGCCACGCGCGCGGAGTGAAATTGAACCATCCCGAAGCCATTGCGATCATCACCGATTTCGTTGTCGAGGGCGCGCGCGATGGCCGGTCGGTCGGCGATTTGATGCAGGCAGGGGCGCAGGTCATCGGCGCGGCTGATTGCATGGAGGGCATCCCCGAAATGATCCATGAAGTGCAGGTCGAAGCAACCTTCCCCGACGGAACAAAGCTGGTGACTGTGCACAATCCGATCAGGTGAAGAACATATCGAATGGAGGTTTGAAGTGGCTGAAATCATGACGAAATTCCGAAATGTTATCCGCGATGTTCTGCATCTTGCAGCCCCGCGTACAAAGTCTTCGATCTATTTGGAGACCTGTTGTGACAAACAGCGCCACGCGCGCAGAAAGACGCCAAATGATACCCGGTGAACTGTTGCCCGCCTCTGGCGATATCATGTTGAATGACGGCGCAAAGGCCATCACATTGATGGTCGCCAATACCGGGGACCGCCCCGTGCAAATCGGAAGCCATTACCATTTTGCCGAGGCCAATGGCGCGCTTGATTTTGACCGCGATGCGGCCCGTGGTTTGCGGCTCGATATCGCAGCCGGCACCGCCGTGCGGTTTGAACCGGGGCAGCGCCGCGAGGTGCAATTGATCCCCGTTGGCGGCACGCGCCGGATCTTCGGTTTCAACCAAGCCGTGATGGGGGCGCTGTGATGAAGCCCTTCATTGCCTTCTCTCCCGCATCTGCCATGGATATTTGGCGGGTGGCCAGCGAGGCGACGATGCTTGCCTTTGAGGCGCAGGCCGTTGTCGGGTATCGGATCATGGGCATGGCGGGGTTTTGGGCCGTCACCCCGCATGAGAACACCCGCATGGTGAAAGAGAAAACCAATGCGTTTACCGAAGCAGGCGTGGCGGTAACCCGTGCGGCCTTGTCGGGTGCCCGTCCCGATCAGATTGCCGGCGCGGGGATGAAACCCCTGCGGCAACGGACGAAATCCAATGCCAAACGTCTTGCCAAACGCGGCCCAAAATTGCCCTGACTCTTTGCTCGATACTGTGCCGCCCGTCTTCTGCCGGGATGTGCACCAATTGCCTTAAGGACCGACCCGATGCCCGTTAAAATCTCTCGCCCTGATTATGCCGCTATGTATGGCCCCACCGTGGGCGACCGCCTGCGGCTTGCTGACACGGATCTCATCATCGAAGTCGAGGCGGATCTGACGACCTACGGCGAAGAAGTGAAATTCGGCGGCGGTAAGGTGATCCGCGATGGCATGGGCCAATCCCAAGCGACCCGCGCCGAGGGGGCGGTGGACACCGTTATTACCAATGCTTTGGTGGTGGATTACAACGGTATCTATAAGGCCGACATCGGATTGCGGGATGGCCGGATTTGCGCCATTGGCAAGGCGGGCAATCCCGATACGCAAGACGGCGTTGATATTATCGTCGGTCCCGGCACCGAAGCGATCGCGGGCGAAGGCAAGATCCTGACTGCGGGCGGCTTTGACAGCCACATCCATTTTATCTGCCCGCAGCAAATCGACGATGCGCTGCATTCGGGTGTGACCACGATGCTGGGCGGCGGCACCGGCCCCGCGCATGGCACATTGGCCACGACCTGCACCCCCGGCCCGTGGCATATTGAGCGGATGCTCCAAGCGATGGATGCCGTTCCGGTCAATATCGGCCTCGCGGGCAAAGGCAACGCCAGCCAGCCCGCCGCCCTTGTGGAAATGGTCAAGGCGGGAGCCTCGTCGCTCAAGCTGCATGAGGATTGGGGCACCACCCCTGCGGCGATTGATTGCTGCCTCTCGGTGGCCGATGACATGGATGTGCAGGTGATGATCCACACCGATACGCTCAACGAAAGCGGCTTTGTCGAAAACACCGTCGCGGCCATCAAAGGCCGCACAATCCATGCCTTTCATACCGAAGGTGCGGGGGGCGGCCATGCGCCGGACATTATTAAAATATGCGGCGATGCCAATGTGATCCCGTCCTCGACCAACCCGACGCGGCCCTTTACGGTCAATACGGTGGATGAACATCTCGACATGTTGATGGTGTGCCATCACCTCGACAAATCCATCCCCGAAGACGTCGCCTTCGCCGAAAGCCGCATCCGGCGCGAAACCATCGCCGCCGAGGATATCTTGCACGATATGGGGGCCTTTTCGATCATCGCCTCGGATAGCCAAGCCATGGGCCGCGTGGGCGAGGTTTTGATCCGCACATGGCAGACCGCTGACAAGATGCGCAAACAGCGCGGGCGCCTGCCCGAGGAAACTGGCGAGAACGACAATCTGCGTGTGCGCCGCTATATCGCCAAATACACCATAAATCCGGCCATCGCCCATGGGATCAGCCACGAAATAGGTTCGATTGATCTGGGCAAGCGTGCCGATCTGGTGCTTTGGTCCCCGGCATTTTTCGGGGTGAAACCGGATATGGTTATGGTGGGCGGCATGATTGCCTGCGCGCAAATGGGCGATCCCAATGCCTCGATCCCGACGCCGCAACCGGTGTATTCGCGGCCGATGTTCGGCACCATGGGGCGGGCGGTAGAACGTTCAGCGGCCTTGTTTGTATCGGCGGCAGCAGAGGCCGACGGGATCCGCGGCAAATATGGCCTGTCCAAAGACGTGGTGGCGGTCAAAGGCACGCGGAACATCGGCAAGGCCGATCTCAAGCTCAACGATGCCTTGCCGAAAATCGAGGTGGACCCAGAAACCTACGAGGTCCGGGCGGATGGCGTTTTGCTGACCTGTGAGCCTGCGCAAACGCTGCCAATGGCGCAGCGGTATTTCATGTTCTGAGGCGTGCTTTGATCGTTCGGGCAAGAGAAATCCAATCCCGCGCGGTCTAGGTCGCGTGCGGGGGCACTGCATCGCTGTGCTGATATCTCCAAGCGATCCTTGCCGCCCGCAGCCAGAAGCGTGACCGATCATTCATATGAGGGACAGTAATTATGACTAATTTGCTGCATTGCAGAAATCGCATGGCAGCAATACCAAACCGGCACTGGTAAGGGCGCAATTGTTGACCTAAATTAAAAGGCATGGGAGCAAACTGACCCCCAACCCAAGAGGTTTTCCAAATGGCCACTCACAGCACAAATATCTCCGACAGCAGCCTTGGGCTGCGCGCCTTTTTCGCCGCGATCGGGCGGGGCATTGAACGGTATGTCGAGCGTAAATCACGCGCTGGTGAAATTGCCGCTCTGGAAGCGAAATCCGATGCGGAACTCTCCGCCATGGGTTTGACGCGCGACGGCATCGCGCTGCACGTCTTCCGCGATATCTACTACATCTAACCGGCCCCTCGGTTGGCACTCTGGCGGTGCGCAACAGATTTGCGCATCGCTGCGGGGGTGTCGATTGCCCGTGTGATTTCCGGGTGAGTGCAGCCAGACAATTCACGAAGGGCGGCCCATCGGGTGCGCCCTTTTATTTTGCCACATTTTTCAGCACCTAGTTGAAAATGTGCCACTTTTTGTATCTCTGCTCTGGCGTCCAATCGCGGCGGCGGCCACTATGTGCCAAAGGCGGCGATAGGGCCGCGTGACATCAATGCGGCCCGCGTGCCGCGTGACTGCGGCTTGAGGGCACTCATATGACCATACTTCGCGCCACATATATCCATCGCGCCGCGCCGGATGCGCCGCCGGTTGCCCATGCGGGCGCAGATCATATCGCGCTCAGCTACGAGGCACGGTTTTTGCGGCGCAAACGGCTTCGCTCTGCGGGCGGCGCGGTGTTCTTGGTGGATTTGCCGAAAGCCGAAAGCCTTGAGGCGGGCGATGGATTTGGGCTTGAGGATGGGCGGGTGATCACGGTGCTGGCCGAAGCCGAAGCTTTGCTTGCGGTGCGCGGCGACTTGCCGCGACTGGCTTGGCATATCGGCAACCGGCATACCCCTTGTCAGATCGAAGAAGACCGGCTGCTCATTCAGGATGATAAGGTTTTGGCCGATATGCTGCGGGGCCTTGGGGCCGCGATGGAGTCGATCACTGCGCCGTTTACTCCCGAAGGCGGCGCTTATGGGATGGGCCGCACCCATGCCCATGCCCACGGGCATACGCATTTCGGCATCGATGGCACTCCGCAGGGCGGCACCGCGCATAAGGATCTCGCAGCAGAGGATCACTCCGCTGGCCCTTCTCATGCCTCGCGCGACCCCAACGGAGATGCCCCTCAACACGCCCACGGTCATGCCCACACTCAGGCCCACAGTCATGCGCATAGCCACAGCGCGGAAGACCACAGCCATGATCATCCGGCCCGACATCATGGTGGGCATGCCCCGCGCTCTCATCATGACTGATCCCATCTCATGACAGATCCTCTGCCGGACCCGATGATACCGCCGATTTCCCAAACGTCCGAAGCTGAAGCGACGCAGATTTTGCACCAATGGTTCTCGCCGGCGTTTCCGGTGGGGGGATTTGCCTATTCGCACGGGTTGGAGCGGGTGATTGCCGACGGGCAGATCACCTCTGCCGCAGAATTGCAGCTTTGGCTTTCGGGGGTGTTGGCACAGGGCACTGGCCGCTTGGATGCGGTATTGATGGCACATGCATGGCGCAGCGATGCGATGGGTTTGACAGAGCTGTCCGATCTGGCGGCGGCGCTCGCGCCTTCTGCCGAGCGGCGATTGGAAACCGAGGCGCAGGGCGAAGCCTTTGCGCGCACGGTTTCGGCGCTCTACGGGTTCGATATCGGGCCAATGCCCTATCCGGTCGCCCTGGGCCGCGCCGCGCGCCTGGCCGGACTGCCTTTGGCAGCATTGCTGCGCATGGCGGTGCAGGCGTTCGCCGCCAATCTGGTGTCGGCTGCGGTAAGGCTTGTGCCGCTGGGACAGACGGAAGGGCAGGGGGTGACCATGGCACTTTTGCCGCTTTGCGCCGCGATTGCAAAGACGGCAGAGACGGCAGAATTGGACAGCATCGGCAGCACCGCTTTGGCGGCGGATGTCGCCTCGATGCGCCACGAGGTTCAAGACGTAAGGCTGTTTCGCTCATGAGGTTGCTGGCGGACGGGATCAGTGTGGCTTTGGTGGGGATTGCCGCCTTGCATGGGCTTTGGGCGCTGCGCATATGGTGGCCGCTGCGGGATGAAACCGCTCTGGCTCGGGCCGTGGTGGGCCGCGCGGGCATCATCAAAATGCCCACACCCGCCGCCTGTTGGGCCATGGTGATGGTGCTTTTGGCGGCGGCGCTATGGCTGCAATTTCCATTGGACAGCGGCGGCCTGCGCGGGGCATTGGTGGCGCTGGGATTGGCCGTCATGTCCGCCCTATGTTTTGCCCGCGGTCTGGGCGCTTATGTTCCCGCTTTGCGTCGCTCTCGTTCCGAAGAGCCCTTTGCCACCTTTGACCGGCGCTATTATGCGCCGCTGTGCCTTGTGCTTGGCGGCAGTGTCGGGCTTGTTCTTTTGACCCATCTGATCTGAGGATAAACCATGACCCAGTCGCCCAACGGACCTTTGCGCATCGGCCTCGGCGGCCCGGTCGGCGCGGGAAAAACCACGCTGACCGCCGCACTTTGCCGCGCCATGGCCGAGCGCCTGTCGATGGCCGTTGTGACCAATGATATCTATACCCGCGAAGATGCCGATGCCTTGGTGCGGATGCAGGTTCTACCCTCGGATCGCATCATGGGCGTCGAAACCGGCGGCTGTCCGCATACGGCGATCCGCGAAGATGCCTCGATCAATCTGGCGGCGATTGCGCGGCTGACCGACCGGTTTCCCGATCTGGATGTGGTGCTGGTCGAGTCGGGCGGTGATAACCTGTCGGCAACATTCTCGCCCGAATTGGTCGATCTAACGGTCTATGTGATCGACGTGGCCGCAGGCGAGGAAATCCCGCGCAAAGGCGGCCCGGCGATCACCAAATCCGATATTCTGGTGATCAATAAGACCGATCTCGCGCCCTATGTCGGTGCATCGCTTGAGGTGATGGAGCGCGATGCGAAGGCACAGCGCGCGGCGCGGCCTTTCGTCTTCAGCAACCTGAAAACCGGAACAGGAGTGGCGCAGATCATTGCCTTGATCGCGCAGATCGGCGGGCTTGAGCTTGCGCCGGTGCCTCCGGCGGACCCCGCGTCCGAGCGGATCTGAATGCGTGAGCGCTTGACACCGCGCGCGCGCCGCGCCAACCCTCGCCCTTATGTTTGATCTGCGCCCCGTTGGATATGTGATCGGCCTTTTGGTGACAGCCCTTGGGCTTACCATGTTCCTGCCGATGCTGGTGGATATCGCCGAAGGGCGCGGTCATTGGCCCGCCTTCGCAACCTCTGCCTTGCTCAGCGTGACCATCGGCAGCCTGGTCGCCTTGTCATGTCGAAACGGCCTGCGCGAAGGCCTGTCGATCCAGCAGACGTTTTTGCTGACCACGGGCGTTTGGTTGATGTTGCCGATTTTTGGCGCCTTGCCCTTTGTCTTGGGCGAGACCGATGCGCGTTGGGTGGATGCGTTTTTTGAGGCCATGTCGGGCGTGACCACCACAGGATCTACGGTTTTCTCTGGCCTCGACGAGATGCCTAAGGGAATTTTACTGTGGCGGGCGATATTGCAATGGCTGGGCGGGGTCGGGATCATCGTTGTCGCCATGGTGTTCTTACCGGAATTGCGCGTCGGCGGTATGCAGATTTTTCGCTCTGAAGCCTTTGAGACGATGGGTAAAATCCTGCCTCGCGCCTCGGCCATCGCCTCACAGATTTCGGTGATCTATGTCGGGCTGACGGTGGCCTGCGCGGCCTCATATATCCTCCTCGGGATGACGGCCTTTGACGCGACGGTGCATGCGCTGACCACGGTGTCGACCGGCGGGTTTTCTAATTATGACACCTCCTTTGCCACGTTTTCCGGTCCTACCGAATATGTTGCGTCGCTTTTTATGGTGCTGGCGGCATTGCCGTTCGTACGCTACGTGCAGATGGTGAACGGCCACACCACGGCGTTGTTCGGCGATGTTCAGGTGCGCGGCTTCTTGTTGGTGATCGGCGTGCTGGTTGTGGTCACCACCTCCGTATTGACGACCATTTTCCCACATCATTGGGAGCAAAGTTTTCGCGAAGCTTTGTTCAACATCACATCGATCATTTCCGGCACCGGATACGCCAGTGTCGATTACATGACCTGGGGCGGTTTCTTGATCGCGATCTTTTTCTTCATCGGCCTCATCGGCGGCTGTGCGGGCTCGACGGCCTGTTCGGTGAAAATCTTCCGCTACCAAATTTTGGTTGCTTCGGTGCGGTCGCAAATTCGCCGCATCCATTCGCCCCACGGGGTGTTCACACCGCGCTATGATGGGCGGGTGATCGACGAGGACGTGCTCAATTCGGTGATGTCGTTTTTCGTATTTTTCGTGGTGACGCTCGGGGTTCTGGCCGTGGCCTTGGGATTGACGGGGTTGGATTTCACCACCTCGGTCTCCGGCGCGGCGACGGCTCTTGCCAATATCGGGCCGGGGCTGGGCGATAAAATCGGGCCTGCGGGGAATTTCGGCGGATTGAATGATACGGCGAAATGGCTTTTGGCGGCGGGCATGTTGATCGGTCGGCTCGAATTGATGGCGGTCTATGCGATCCTGACTGTGAATTTCTGGCGCGCCTGAGGGCGGGCTGGCCGGGGCGGGATCGCTCAACGCGCCCAGGTGCCTTTTGACCCATTGGATCTCTCAAACGGAAAAGACCCCTCGAAAGGGGCCTTTGCTGTATTCTATCGGTGCCGCCATGGGGCTGCAAAATCTGTTTTGAAGCCATCCCATAATGGGTTTTAGACGGCACGGACGCGGCTGATGCGTGGCTCCCGTGCGTGTCTTATTTCCCCTGTGAGGGGGGCACACTTACTCCCAGCAGCTCACCAAAACGGTCATGCCGCTGGCGCTGGTGCTGAGGTCCACAGGATCGACCGTCCCCAAAGCATCGGTTGTCTGTGCATTGATCCCTTCGCGTTGAAGCAACGCCAGAACCGCGCTGCCATCGGCGACAAAGCTGACCCCTTCGGGCAGTTTTTGCGTGCCGTTGGTCGCCGGCAACAGCATGCCAAGCACCGCGCCGCCTGCATCAAAAACCGGACCGCCGGCATCGCCGGGCAGGGCGTTGAGCGCGAGGCGCTTGAGGCTGGTTTCGCCGCGCAGACCGCGAATGTCGGCCAATGTGCCATAGGTCAGGGTGGGGCCGTTCAATACGCCTTCAAAGCTGTATCCTGAAACTGCCACATCCGATTGCAACCGCGGCACAGCGCGTTGAAAGCGGGCGGTGGAGATCGGCGCAAGCGGTTCGTGCGGACGCAGGATGGCAATACCGTTTTCGCTGTCGGTGGCGACCACGCTGGCATCGATGTCATCTTCAAGCGTGATCCGCGCGCAACCGGCGACAGCCTCGGCCGTTGTCACGACGGTGCCGCTGGTGTCGATATAGAACCCCGAGCGCGCCAGCTTGGGTTTACGGATTTCCAGACCTGACAACAGATCAATGCTCTGTGTGCCATTGTCGCCCGCCGCCGGATCAAGCGCCGCGCCGAAGGTGGTGAAACTCGCCTTCATCTCGCCGAGCACGCGGCGACGGCGTTCCTCATCGCCGGCCGGCCAGATCAGGGTAAAGCCTTTGACCATTCCGTCGCGCAGGTAGGCTTCGGTATGGGACACCATATGCCCATCCTCGCCGATCAGGACAAAGCTGTCTTTCTTGCGCTCGCGCGGGCCGGACGTCGGCACGATTTCAAGCGTCTGCATGATATCATACAAGCCCCAAAGCGTGGCTTGATCGCCGCGCTGCGAGATGGTCAGAACCTGCGCATCGAGGTCGCCTTTGGCGGTGTAATGGCCAAAGGGTGGTTCATAGCGATCAAAGTTGACCACGCCGAGCGGTATCATCATTTCCACGCCCGCGCCTTCGTCGCGCACCATGCGCAAATCCATACCGTCGAGGATGGCGTTATATTGTTTGAGAAGGGCGGCGCGTTGCAATGTCGTCATCACGCCGGTGACCTCGAAACCGTTGACCTCTTGCCATGCCGCCATCGAGGCGCGGGTGCCGCGACCAAAGGCACCGTCGATGCCGCTGTCGTAGAAACCGGCCCATTTCAACATGGATTGCAATTGCATCCGGGCCGTGCGGTCGAGCGCACGTTCATTGCGCAGCGCCTCGTTTTTGGTTTCGTCCGGGGCCGGCGGTTTCGGCGCGGGGGCCGCTTGGCTTGTGATCTCTGTCTGGGGCGCACTTTCTTGCGTCTCGGCGGTTTGATCCGTGAGAGTGCTGCGGGGCGGGTTGGTCAGGAAATCCGTGCCCACCGGCCAAAATTGTTGACGGAATTGATTGGTGAAGGTGATGAAACTGTCGCGGGGGATTTGCGCTTCGCGGCGGTATACGCGCAAGACTTGCGCCGCATCCTCGCGGCTGTAGGGGCCCAGAACAATGGCGTACCATCCCTGTCCCAAGGAGAACCCGTTCACATCGGGCAGCCGCCCAGCGTAGCCGCGGATTGCTTCTTGCGCGCTGTTGAGGTTCGGTTGTGCCTCGATTTGCACCCACGCGACATTGGCGCTTTGGCTTTGGCTGCTTTGCGCTGTGGCGCTCAGGGGCGCAAATGGGCCCGTCATCAGCAGCGTGAGAACCACTGCTGCAGGTTTGAAAGAGGTATTCAAAAATTGCCGGATCATCTTGCCCTGTCGCCCTTATCAATCGTGTTTTTGGTCTCGCTGCGGGTGTCATACCAAATTTGACGCCAAGCGCATCCAAATAATGCGTGAGCGTGCAATTGACCCCGCCGCGAGGGAGCCGTAGGAATGGCGCGCGATTTAAGGGCACCGGACCTGCGGTTCGTGCCCCAACCAGCGCCGTTATAACCGGCAGGACCGCATGCCATGACCGGCGCGTGCCTGCCCCCGCAAGATGCCCCTCCGCGCCGCGATCGGGCCGTGGATCATGAGAAGCAGGGACCGATACCTATGGCAACCAGCACCGATAAACCCCGCAGTTTTCAAGAGATTATCCTGCGTTTGCAATCCTATTGGGCGGCGCGCGGATGTGCGGTGATGCAACCTTATGACATGGAAGTGGGGGCGGGCACCTTCCACCCGGCCACCACATTGCGCAGCCTTGGCTCGCGTCCTTGGGCCGCCGCCTATGTGCAACCTTCGCGCCGCCCGACCGATGGGCGTTACGGCGAAAATCCCAACCGGATGCAGCATTACTATCAATATCAAGTCGTCATCAAACCAAGCCCGCCGGATTTGCAAGCCCTCTACTTGGGCAGCCTTGAAGCCATCGGCATCGACATGGATCTGCACGACATCCGCTTTGTCGAGGACGATTGGGAAAGCCCGACTTTGGGCGCTTGGGGCCTTGGATGGGAGGTCTGGTGCGACGGGATGGAAGTGTCGCAATTCACCTATTTCCAACAGGTCGGCGGCCATGATTGCCATCCGGTGTCGGGCGAATTGACCTATGGGTTAGAGCGCCTTGCGATGTATGTTTTGGGCGTCGATCATGTGATGGACATGCCCTACAACGATCCGCAATCGCCCACGCCTTTGACATACGGGGATGTGTTCCGCCAAACCGAAGGCGAATACAGCCGTTGGAATTTCGACGTGGCCAATACCGATGTTTTGTTGCGCCACTTCGAAGAGGCCGAAGCCGAGTGCCAATCCATTCTGGAGCAGCCCGCCGAGGATCCCAAGACCGGTAAACGCATCATCATGGCGCATCCGGCCTATGATCAATGTATCAAAGCCAGCCACATTTTTAACCTTCTGGATGCGCGCGGCGTGATTTCCGTCACTGAACGCCAAGGTTACATCGGCCGCGTGCGCACATTGGCCAAAGCCTGCGCCGATGCCTTCGTGCAAACCGACGCGGGCGGCTTCACCGCAAAGCAGGGCGCATAACATGGGAAAATTTCTCGCAGGTCTTATCGTGATTTCAGCACTCGCCGCCGGCGCCGCCGTTTATTATCTTCAGGTCTATCATTACTACGACGAGGTCGCCGCCAATGGCAGCGAAGACGTGGTGATGACCTCTGTTGCGACCGGCGTGGCCGAACCGATCCTCTACGAGGGGTTCCAAGCCATCGATAGTGACAGCTCGCCGATCCGGTATCGCGCCTGCTTCACCACCGGGTTAAGCCAGGCCATGCTCACCGAAACCTACGAGATTTACGAGAGCGCCGAGCCGAACATCGCGCCGCCGTGGTTCGATTGCTTTGATGCCGACGAGATCGGAAAATCCATCGAGGACGGCGACGCGGTCGCTTTTCTTGGCACCGAAAATATCCACTATGGCATCGACCGCGTGGTTGCCGTGCTGCCCGATGGCCGCGGCTATGTCTGGCAACAGATCAACCATTGCGGCGAAGCGGTGTTCAACGGCAAAGCCGCACCCGACGATTGCCCTCCTGTTCCGGAAAGCTATAAATAATGCCTGATCTTCTGATTGAACTTTTCTCCGAAGAAATCCCCGCACGTATGCAAGCCCGTGCCGCCGAGGATCTGCGCAAAAAGGTCACCGACGGTTTGGTCGAGGCCGGATTGACCTATGCGCATGCGGCGGCATTTTCGACGCCGCGCCGTTTGACATTGGCGATCGAGGGCCTGCTTGCACAAAGCCCCGACACCCGCGAAGAACGCAAAGGCCCGCGCATTGATGCGCCACAAAAAGCCATCGAAGGGTTCTTGCGCGGTGCAGGTGTCTCACGTGAGGATCTGGAAGAACGCGACGAGAAAAAAGGCAAGGTCTTCTATGCCGTGATCGCCAAAAAGGGCCGCCCTGCCGCAGAGATCATCGCCGGGGTTCTTGAAGACACGATCCGCAATTTTCCTTGGCCGAAATCCATGCGTTGGGGGGCCGGTAGCCTGAAATGGGTGCGTCCCTTGCATTCGATCCTATGTATTTTAACGGATGAGGCAGGCAGCGAAGTGGTGCCGATGGAGATCGACGGGATCAAAGCTGGCAACACCACCGAAGGGCATCGTTTCATGTCCAGGGGCCGCTTTACCGTCACGTCCTTTGAGGATTATGCCGCGCGGCTCAAACGCGCCTATGTGATGTTGGACGCCAAAGAGCGTGCCGAACATATTTGGCATGATGCGACCAATCAAGCCTTTGCCAATGGTCTTGAAGTGGTGGAAGATAAAGGGCTTTTGGCCGAGGTTGCCGGATTGGTCGAATGGCCGGTGGTCTTGATGGGCGAGATCGCCGAGGATTTTCTGGATCTGCCGCCTGAGGTGTTGCGCACCTCGATGAAAGAGCACCAAAAATTCTTCTCGGTGAAAAACCCCAAGACCGGCCGGATCGAGCGGTTTATCACCGTCGCCAACCGCGAAACGGCGGACAATGGTGCGACGGTTCTGGCGGGCAACCAGAAGGTTTTGTTCGCGCGCCTGTCGGATGCGAAATTCTTTTGGGAAAATGATCTGCGCGTGGCGCGGACGGGTATGCAGACATGGACCGAACAATTGTCCAATGTGACCTTCCAAAACCAATTGGGCAGCCAAGCGGACCGTATCGCACGGATCAAATCCCTGTCCGGCGAATTGGCACCTTCTGTTGGCGCCGACACGGATCTGGCGATGCAAGCCGCCGAGGTTGCCAAGGCCGACCTCAGCTCGGAAATGGTTTATGAATTTCCAGAACTTCAAGGGCTTATGGGGCGGTATTATGCCGCCGCCGCCGGATTGCCCGATGAGGTTGCGCAGGCCTGCGAACAGCATTATTCGCCCCTTGGTCCTTCGGACGATGTGCCGGAGGGCGCGGTCGCGCGCACCGTAGCTTTGGCCGATAAACTGGACACATTGACCGGCTTTTGGGCGATCGACGAGAAACCCACCGGATCAAAAGACCCCTATGCGTTGCGCCGCGCCGCGCTTGGCGTCATTCGCATCATTCTGACCGGCGATTTGCGCCTGAACCTGGATCACTTCATCGACAGCCAGTTGATGAAGCACAAGATCAACCTTAGCCGTGACGGCGCCGATGGCGCCGAGATGGCGGCGCTTGAGGATGTTCTCGAGGCGATTGCCGATCACGGCGTTTTTGGTGCGGCCTTCCGCACGGTGATCGCAAAACTCGATGGCAAGAACGATGCGCCGGACACTGGCAAAGGATCGCTCTTGGGGGATCTTGGCAACCGGATGCCGGATCTGTCGGCGGATCTTTTGGCGTTTTTCCACGACCGGCTGAAGGTCTATTTGCGCGATCAGGGCCTGCGCCATGATGTGATTGACGCTTGCATTGCCATGCCCGGCAACGACGATTTGACGCTTTTGGTCAAACGCGCCGGTGCCTTGTCCGACGTTTTGGCCACCGATGATGGGGCGAACCTGTTGCAGGGCTTCAAGCGCGCCAACAACATTCTCACCCAAGCCGAAGACAAAGACGGCGTCAGCTATGAATACGGGGCGGATGTGAAATTTGCCGAAACCGAGGCCGAGCGCGATCTCTTTGCAGCGCTCGACACGGCGGGGGCGTCGATTTCTGCTGCCATCGAGGCCGAAGATTTTGCATCCGCGATGCAAGGCATGGCGGCGCTGCGTGGTCCGATCGATGGATTTTTCGAGGCGGTGCAGGTCAATACCGACAACGAGGTGATACGGCGCAACCGGCTGAACCTGTTGAGCCGCATTCGCACCATCTGCCTGTCGGTGGCGGATCTCACACGTATCGAAGGGTGATGTGGTGCCTGTTGCCGCTTGCGTGCTGCGCCCCGAGGGGCGTAGTGTGACGGCAAGATGAAAGGTGCCGCAGTGCAGCAAGACCCAAAGATCGCCCCCGCCGATAAGGCCGTTGAAACACCGCAGGATCGTGCGGAGCGTTTTGCTGCACTCGATACGCATCCCTTGGCGCGAGATCCGGATGTGACCTTGATCACACCGAGGGCGCCGATGTCGCCGATGACCCATGGCGGGCGGGCCAAATGCCTGCAACGTCTGGTGCGGCTCGATATGCCGGTGCCGCGCACCGTGGCCTTGTCCTTCGCCGAGGTCCACCGGATTGCCGCCGGCAAGATGCCCGATATGAAGAGGTTGCTTGAACCCTTTGGTGAGGCGCCGCTTTTGTGCGTGCGGCCCTCGTCCGAGGGGGCCGATTGGGGCGGTCCGGGGGCGATTTTGAATATTGGCCTGAATGATGCGCGTTATGCAGAGCTGAGCGCGCGGATCGGCACAGAGGCGGCTTGCGGGCTCTATCGCCGGTTTATTCAATCCTATGCGGTCGATGTGGCGCGGCTTGACCCCGATGAATTCGAGGAAATCGAAGAGACCGGAGAAGCCGGATTGCAGGCGATGCTGCGCGCCTTTGAGGACGAGATGGAAGAGCCCTTTCCACAAGATCCTGCCGTGCAATTGGCCGGTGTGCTCCGGTCCATGGCGCGGGCGTGGGAGGGCACCACGGCGCGGATTTTGCGCGAGGCCAAAGGCGCGCCGGTTGATGCCGGGTTGGGCCTTGTGGTGCAGGAGCTGGCGCTCGGTCTAGGGCAGGGGGAATGCGGATCGGGCGTGATCCAATTGGTCAATTCACATAGCGGCCATCCGCAAATCACCGGCCGGTATTTGCGTCAAAGTCAGGGGCGCGATGCCTTGCAGCAAGGTGCAGAGGCGATTTTTCTCGAAGACGATCCGCGTGGCCCGTCGTTGCAGGAACTTGCGCCCGAAGCCTTTGATGAATTGATCGCCCATACGCAATTGATGCGCAAACGGCTGCGCGCCGAAATGCAGGCGGAATTTACATTGGTGAACGGGCGCGTGCATATCCTTGACGGGGTGCGGGTTGCGCGGTCGGGGCGGGCGGCCGTGCGCATTGCTGTGAGCCTTGCCGAAGATGGGATCATCCCGCATGAAGAGGCGTTGCTCAGGATCGAACCCCGGGCGTTGAATGAACTTTTGCACCGGCAGGTCGACCCCGACGCGCCGCGCGATTGTATTGCCAAAGGCATCGCCGCCAGCCCCGGCGCCGCCACGGGTATTTTGGTGTTTTCCGCCGCCGAAGCCCAAGCCGCCGCCGCCCGCAACGAGCCTTGTATCCTCGTGCGCCGTGAGACCTCTCCCGAGGATATTCGCGGGATGCATGCTGCTGTCGGTGTGCTGACCGAACGTGGCGGGATGACCTCGCATGCGGCGGTGATCGGGCGCGGTATGGGGTTGCCTTGTGTGGTTGGTGTGTCGGACCTGCGGTTTCAAACACGGCAAAACACCCTCACTGCCGCCGACGGGCGGGTGTTCCGTGAGGGCGATGTTTTGACCATCGATGGCACCAATGGCGAGGTGCTCGCCGGTGCTCCCGATTTGATGGAGGCCTCGTTGGATGAGGCGTTCCAAACCTTGATGAGCTGGGCGGATGACATGTGCGATATCGGCATTCGCGCCAATGCCGACACGCCTGCCGATGCGCAAACCGCCCGCAATTTTGCCGCCCAAGGCATCGGGTTGTGCCGCACCGAGCATATGTTTTTCGAGGCGGATCGCCTGACCGTGATGCGCGAAATGATTTTTGCCGATGAACCACAGGACCGCCGCGCCGCGATCGACCGGTTGTTGCCGATGCAACGCGCCGATTTCGCGGAATTGTTCCGTATCATGCAGGGGCAGCCGGTCTGTATCCGGCTTTTTGATCCGCCGCTGCATGAATTTCTTCCCCATGACCGTGCAGGGCACCGCGAATTGGCCGAGGCGCTGGATCTGCCGTTGTCGGATGTGACCCGCCGTGTCGAGGCTCTGTCAGAGTATAATCCGATGCTGGGGATGCGCGGCGTGCGTTTGGGGATCACCGTGCCCGAAATCTATGACATGCAGGCCCGCGCGATATTCGAAGCCACCGTCGAAGCCAGCCGCGACGGGGCCGCCGTGGTGCCGGAAATCATGATCCCGTTGGTGTCGGCGAAACGCGAGGTCGAGCTTGTGAAAACCCGTATCGATGCGGTGGCCGCCGCCGTGCGCGTCGAAACCGGTCGCAATTTCACCTATCGCCTTGGCGTCATGGTTGAAACGCCGCGGGCTGCATTGCGCGCCGGCGAGATTGCGCAACATTCGGCCTTCCTGAGCTTTGGCACCAATGATCTGACGCAAATGACCTATGGGTTGAGCCGCGATGATGCGGGGCGCTTCATGTCGAAATATGTAAATTTGGGCGTTTACCCCGAAGATCCCTTTCATACGCTCGACACTGACGGAGTGGGTGAATTGCTTACCATCGGGGCGGAGCGCGGCCGTGCGGCGCGCCCGGATTTGACCGTGTCGATTTGCGGCGAACATGGCGGCAGCCCCGAATCAATCGCCTTTTGCCGTGCGGCCGGATTTGATTATGTTTCCTGCTCACCCTTCCGTGTGCCGGTCGCGCGGCTTGCTGCGGCACAGCTTGCGGTGGCCGACAAAATCGGGTGGATTGCCGGGTCTAACCGTCCATATGCTGCGGTTCCGGCGCAATATTACTCCTAGGCAATCGGCAAAATTATGCGCGGCGTGAGGGCAATATCCGAACGTCTGGACCTTTTGTGCCGTTTTCTGTAGGAGGAGCGCAACTGTCCGAAGGTTAATCAATCTTGAAGATTGGGTGGCAAAAGAGACAGGGTGACGATCCGAGGTCGAGCCAACGAAAAGAAAGTCTTTGATCTATGATCGTATTTGCCCCGGCCGTTTCGGCCGCCCGCTCCATTTTGCTGAACGCATGCTTTATATCGACCCTCGCGGCAATTTTCGCGCTGGGGATCGATCCGGCCCCTGTGCGGGCCGATACTCCGGTGGATAAGTTCCTGACGCAAGAACGTCGCGGCCTCGGGGCGCTGAGTGATGGCGCGATTCAGGGGCTTCTTGAACGTCCGGGCACGCAGATCAAATATTCGCGCGAATGGTTGGCCCGTCAACCGCGTGTGCAGGGCGGGGCGCAATGGCGTTGCTTGGCCGAGGCACTCTATTTTGAGGCGCGCGGCGAAAGCGTAAAGGGGCAATTCGCGGTGGCCGAGGTGATCCTTAATCGCGTGGAGAACAGCCGCTACCCCGACACGGTGTGCGCCGTGATCAACCAAGGGACAGGGCGCAAATATGCCTGCCAATTCACCTATACTTGCGATGGCAAAAAAGAGGTGATCGCGGAGCCGCGCGCCTTTGAGCGGGTCGGTAAGATTGCCAAATTCATGGTCGAGGGCGCGCCGCGCGAATTGACCGATGGTGCAACCCATTATCACACCAAAGCCGTGCGCCCGAAATGGGCCCGCACGTTCCCGCGCACCGCTACAATTGGCGTGCATCATTTCTACCGTCAACCGACGCGGTTGTCGCAGAACTGATCGCGGAGGCGCTGAGGCCTTTTGAGTGATGACCTGTGTCGCCGCGATACAGGGCAGGCGGCTTATGCTCTATGTTGTTTCGGCTGAACCCCTGTGCAATTTGCGTCCGAGCGATGGGTCGCTTGCGGGTCTTCGAATGTCGCCCGCTTCTGGTAGAGCGTTGGTGCGCCTGCTATAAACCTCCTTGGATCCGGTGCGCCTCTCATGGGGTGCGGTCTGATCGCTTCTGATGCGCGAGAAACCACCTGATGAGCCACGATATTCACCTCGCTTTTGAGCACCCTTCGGCCCGTGCCCGCGCCACCGAACATGCCACCCGGACTGCCCCCTTGGATCGTATTTCCTTGCGCGACCATGTGGTTGAGGTCGAAATAGGCGCCTTTCAAGCTGAACGTGGCACCACGCAGAGGATTTGTTTTAACGTGGTGGTCGAAGTGCGCGCTCTTGCGGCGCCGGTCGAAGATGACGTGGATCGCATTCTGTCGTATGACAAGGTCACCGAGGCGATTGCCTTCGAATTGGCGGCCGAACGGGTCAACCTGTTGGAAACGCTGGCTGAACGTATTGCGGATCGCATTTTGTCCGAACCGCAGGCCGAGCGGGTCTTCGTGCGGATCGAGAAACTTGATCGTGGTCCTGGTGCGTTGGGTGTCGAGATCGTGCGCTCGGCGGATGAACGTTCGGACGCGGTCGCACTCAGCCCGCAACCACGCCCGCATCTGGTGTTTTTGAGCAATGAAGCGATTGGCAGCCCGCATCTTATCCACTGGCTTGATCAATTGGAGGCCCGCGCCGAGCCGGTGATCCTTTGCGTGGGGCCGCATGATGCCGCCGTGCCGAGGGCCACAAACCCGCTGGCACAGCGCCGGATTGACCTGCTGGCGATGGAACAGAATGCGTGGACCCTGGCCGCGCGGGATCGGCGCTGTGTGGTCACTGCGACCCGGACCGAGCTTGATTGGGCGATGAAACATGAACAGATTTGTGTTTGGGCCCCGTCAAAAATGTTGTTGGACGCGCCGCAGAACCCGTTGAACGATTTGGGCACCGGTGATCCTTTACGGCTTGTCCTCTGGCTCGGAATGCAGATGACCGCGACCGATATTTTGGTCATCGGTGCGCAAAGAGGCGATATCGCCGGATCAACCGGCAGCGCCTTTGGCGATGGGCTTTTGCCGCTGCGCCATATGCCTGCCGATCACGCGGATATTTGATCCGATGCGCGCGTATTTCCGTCCCCTTGTGCAAAGCGCGACGCCGCGCCCTGATGATGCCTTGCCGCTGGCGGGGGGGCCGCTTTGGTTCACCCATGCGATCCGTTTCATGCGCGGCGGCCCCGCCAAAGTGGTCCCTGCCGCCGCCATTCCTGCGGATTTATGCACCCGCCTGACGGCGCCGCGCACACCGCTTGCGGGGGTGGCGATGGACCGGCCCGCGATCATGGGCATTTTAAACACCACTCCGGACAGCTTTTCCGACGGCGGCGACCATTGCGATCCCGGCGCTGCGGTGGCGGCGGCCCGCGCGATGATCGACGCCGGCGCGGATATCATCGACGTGGGGGGCGAATCCACGCGGCCCGGCGCGGTTCTGGTGCCGGAAACCGAGGAAATTAGCCGCACCGTGCCTGTGATCGCGGCGCTGCGGGAGCAGAGCAATGTCGCAATCTCTATCGACACGCGCAAATCCGCCGTGGCCCGCGCCGCACATGCGGCGGGCGCGGGTTTGATCAACGATGTGTCTGCCTTTGCCTTCGACGCGGACATGCAGTCCACTTGCGCAGCGCTTGGTGCGCCGGTTTGCTTGATGCATGCGCAGGGAACGCCGGAGACCATGCAAGAGGATCCGCACTATGATGATGTGTTGCTCGATGTTTATGATGCGCTGGAAAAGGCGGTTGAGCAGGCCGAGGCGGCCGGCATTGCACGGGCGCGCATTCTCATTGATCCGGGCATCGGATTTGGCAAGTCAGTACCACATAACCTTCGGCTGATAGAGCATGTTTCCCTGTTTCATGGCATTGGCTGTGCCTTGCTTTTGGGGGTGTCGCGCAAAGGGTTTATTGGCCATCTCGGCGCTGCGCCCGCTCCCAAAGATCGCGCCCCGGGCTCAATCGCAGCGGGATTGGCCGGATTGGCGCAGGGGGTGCAGATGTTGCGGGTGCATGATGTGCGCGAGACCGCTTCGGCCATTGCGCTTTGGCGCGCCTGTCACGGGTTTGGCGCCGACCTGTGATGGCGGGCTTTGACGCCTGTGCCATTCTTGCATAAACCTGTGTTCAATGACGCGGCGCGTCGCATAGAAGTCGCATAGAAACAGTCAAGGACACCCCAATGACCCGCAAATTTTTCGGCACCGACGGGGTGCGCGGCACCGCCAATACCTATCCGATGACGGCCGAAATGGCGCTGCGGCTTGGTGCGGCGGTGGGACGGTATTTTCGCCGCGACGGATCAAACGTGCACCGTGTTGTCATCGGCAAAGACACGCGATTGTCGGGCTATATGTTCGAGAATGCACTGACGGCGGGGCTGACTTCGACGGGGATGAATGTGCTCTTGCTCGGGCCGGTGCCGACCCCTGCGGTGGGGCTGTTGACGCCATCGATGCGCGCCGATCTTGGTGTGATGATCTCGGCGAGCCATAATCCCGCCCATGACAACGGCATCAAGTTTTTCGGGCCCGACGGGTTCAAATTATCCGACGAGGCCGAGATGGAGATTGAGGCCTTGGTCGAGGCCGGTGTCGAACCGGCGCAAGCGCGCAATATTGGCCGCGCGCAGCGGATCGATGATGGTCTGTTCCGCTATGTAGAACGGGTGAAATCGACCTTTCCGGAAGGCCGCCGTTTGGACGGGATCAAGGTGGTGGTCGATTGCGCCAATGGCGCTGCCTACCGCGCCGCGCCGGAGGTGCTTTGGGAGTTGGGCGCCGAGGTGGTTAAAATCGGGGTGTCGCCGAATGGTTTGAATATCAATGAAAACTGCGGGTCTACGTCCCCCCAAACCGCCGCCGAAGCGGTGGTTGCCCATGGGGCGGATCTCGGGATCTGTCTGGATGGGGACGCGGATCGGATCATCTTGATTGATGAGACAGGAAAAATCGCCGATGGCGATCAGTTGATGGCGCTTTTGGCCAGCCGTTGGGCGGAAGAGGGCCGCCTTAAAGGCAATGCCTTGGTGGCCACCGTGATGTCGAACCTCGGACTTGAACGGTTCCTGGCCGGCAAGAACATCGGGTTGGAGCGCACCGGCGTGGGTGATCGCTATGTGGTTGAGCGGATGCGCGCGGGCGGTTTTAATTTGGGCGGCGAACAATCGGGCCATATCGTGATGACGGATTACGCCACCACGGGCGACGGGTTGATGGCGGGTTTGCAATTTTTGGCCGAAATGGTCCGCTCCGGGCACCGTGCCTCGACGCTTGCCAAACAGTTCGAGACCGTGCCGCAACTTCTTAAAAACGTGCGATTTTCGGCCGGTCAGGCGCCGTTGGACGAGGTCAAAGTTCAGGCCGCGATCCAACAGGCCGAGGCGGATCTCTCTGGCTCTGGCCGGCTTTTGATTCGTAAATCCGGCACCGAGCCTTTGATCCGCGTGATGGCCGAATGCGAGGATGAGGACCGTCTCAACGCCGCAGTGGCGCAAGTGGTCGAGGCGGTGCAAAAAGCTTTATAATCAACCTATGCGCGTCCTTGACCTATGCTCCTGCAAGGGCATAGGGTCACCCGTAACTTATAGGAGAATGCATATGTTATATCGAATTGGGCGGTTGCCCGCAGTCATCGCACTGGTCTGTGTTGCGGGGGCAGCCCATGCGGAGATGTCCGTGGCATTGGACGCGCCATGGACAGGAAAAACCGTGCCGAACGGGCAGCAATGCACGTTGTTTGGGGGCAATGGATCGACCCCGCCGATGCAGGTTTCGAACCTGCCCGAGGGTACTGCGTCACTGATTGTTGAATATGACGACAAATCCTATCCGCCGATGGCGACGGATGGCGGTCATGGCACGCTGATGTATCCGGTCAACGGGGCGGCGGCCAAATTGCCTGCCGTTCCGGGGCTGACGGATGAATTGCCGGGCGGTGTCAAGGTCGTACACGCGGCGCGCGGCACGGGCAAATACGCCTCCAAAGGGTATATGCCACCCTGTTCCGGCGGCAAGGGCAACCAATATACCGCCACGCTGAAAGCGGTGAGCAGCGACGGTAAGGTGATCGAGGAAAAGACCATCACCATCGGCAAATACTGAAACGAAAAAAGGGCGCCCCAAGAGGCGCCCTTTTTAAGGTCTGGTGCAAAATTAATTTTTTGCTTTATCGACCATTTTACCCGCAGAGATCCAAGGCATCATGTCGCGCAGCTTGCCGCCGACAACTTCGATCTGGTGCTCGTCATTGGACCGGCGCGAGGCTTTGATCGTGGGTTGGCCAACCGCATTTTCCAGCATGAAATCACGCACGAATTTGCCGGACTGGATGTCGCTCAGAACCGCTTTCATGTTTGCCTTTGTTTCTTCGTAAGGCAGGATGCGCGGGCCGGACACGTATTGACCGTATTCGGCAGTGTTGGAGATCGAGTAATCCATGTTGGCGATGCCGCCTTCATAGATCAGATCAACGATGAGCTTGGTTTCGTGCAGGCACTCGAAATAGGCCATTTCCGGCTCGTAACCGGCTTCGACCAGTGTTTCAAAGCCCATGCGGATCAATTCGACGATACCGCCGCACAAAACGGCCTGTTCGCCAAAGAGGTCGGTTTCACATTCTTCGCGGAAATCCGTTTCGATGATGCCGGAGCGACCGCCACCGATGGCCGAGCAATAGGACAGGCCGATTTCCAGCGCTTTGCCGGATGCGTCTTTGTCAACGGCAACAAGGCAAGGCACGCCGCCGCCTTTGGTGTATTCGCCGCGCACGGTGTGACCGGGGCCTTTGGGGGCCATCATGATCACGTCGACGCCTTCTTTGGGCTCGATCAGGCCGAAGTGCACGTTCAAACCGTGCGCAAATGCGATTGCGGCGCCGGGTTTGATGTTGTCATGCACATATTTTTTGTAGGTTTCGGCCTGCAATTCGTCGGGCATGGTGAACATGATCACGTCGCACCATGCGGCGGCTTCGGCGATGCCCATGACCTCGAGGCCTTCACCTTCGGCTTTTTTGGCCGATGCCGAGCCTTCGCGCAGAGCAACAACAAGGTTTTTCGCGCCAGAGTCGCGCAGGTTCAGCGCATGCGCATGGCCTTGCGAGCCGTAACCAAGGATGGCCACTTTTTTGTCTTTGATCAGGTTAATGTCGCAATCGCGGTCATAATATACGCGCATGATATGTCCTTTCGGGTTGGTGGCGGAAGCCTATCGCTTCCGAGTCGTCGTCTGTGCGCACCATAGGCGCATTTTTCGCGATATGATTTGGCAATCGCATGATATTTTGTGTATATTTGAAATATCTATTCTCTTGATTATGAAAAGATTGCCATTTCATGCTTGATGACACTGATCGCCGCATTCTGAGGTTCTATCAAGCGGATCCCGGCCTGACGGCGGCACAATTAGCAGCGCAGGCGGGCTTGGCCACGGCGACCTGTTGGCGCCGGGTGGAGCGGATGATCGAAAATGGCGTGATCCGGGGGAACCGCGCGGTGATAGATTGGCGTGCGCTTGGATATGAGGTCGAAGTCAGCCTGCGCATCAGCCTCGATAAAACCAATTCGCGTGCCTTCGACGAATTCATTGCCGAGGCCCGAAGTGTTCCCGATGTCATTGAAATTCAAACCTTTTTGGGGCGCGTCGATGTCCGCCTTTCGGTCATTGCCCGCGACATGGCGCATTACCAAGACATCTATCGTAAGAGAATTCTATCCCTGCCGCATATCAGCGATATCGAAGCCTTGATGCATGTGGCGCGGATCAAGAGCGATGAGACGCTGCCGCTATGATTGAGCTGGATGATGTCGACCGGATGCTGTTGCGCGAATTGGCGTGCGATGCCGGGCAAACTGCGGGGGCCTTAGGGCGCAAGGTTGATCTGTCACAGCCTGCGACCTGGCGACGGATTGAACGGCTCAAAGGCCTTGGCGTTATTGCCGGGCGGCGCTTGGAACTTGATCGTGAAAAGCTCGGGTTTGGCGTAGCGGTTTTTTTGGGAATCAAATTGGCCACCAAGGGTCGCGTCAGTCTTGATGATTTCGAACGCGCCGTTTGCGCGATCCCCGAGGTGCAAACCGTCGAGCATGTGCTCGGCATGTATGACTATCGCCTGCGGGTTGTGGCCCGCGACATCGCGGATTTTGAACGGGTTCTGCGGCGCCGGATCATGACATTACCCGGCGTGGGCGATGTCGAGGCCAATGTGCTCTTGTCCGAAGAACGCGTTGCGGGGCCTTTGGGGTAGCGGGCGCGATTTTCGGCTTTTGCTAGGCGCGCCGCCGGAGTAGCCTTCGGGCCAACGCCCCGTTGCCTAAGGAGACTGTCCATGACCGCCCTGCTTGATACTGTCGATCCCGATGGGTTGCTCGAATATTCAGTGGTCTTCACTGACCGTTCGCTCAACCATATGTCGCAAATATTCCAACAGGTTATGCGCGATATCTCATCGATGCTCAAAGAGGTGTATAACGCCCATTCCGTCGCCCTCATCCCCGGTGGCGGCACCTATGGGATGGAGGCCGTGGCGCGCCAGTTTGCGGCTGGAAAACATGCGATGATCGTCCGCAACGGATGGTTTTCCTATCGCTGGAGCCAGATTTTCGAGGCGGGTAATTTTGCCGCCGAAACCACGGTGTTCAAGGCCCGCCAAACCGGCAATGGTGCGCAATCGCCCTTTGCGCCCGCGCCGATTGACGAGGTCACCGCCGCCATCCGCGCGGCCAAGCCGGAGGTGGTTTTTGCGCCTCATGTGGAAACATCGGCGGGTTTGATCCTGCCCGATGACTATATCAAGGCGCTGGCCGTGGCCGCCCATGATGTGGGGGCGCTTTTTGTGCTGGATTGCATTGCCTCCGGTTGCGCATGGGTGGATATGGAAAAATGCGGCGTCGATGTGTTGATTTCCGCGCCGCAAAAAGGGTGGTCGGCTTCGCCTTCGGCGGGTTTGGTGATGATGTCCGCGCGCGCCGCCGCGCGATTGGAAGAGACAACCTCGGACAGCTTTGCGTTGGACCTCAAAAAATGGCGCGCGATCATGGTGGCCTATGAAAACGGCGGCCATGCTTATCATGCGACCCTGCCGACCGATGCCCTGCGCGCCTTTCGCGACACGATGCAGGAGACGAAAGAATATGGCTTCGAGCGCCTGCGCGAATCGCAATGGGCCTTGGGCGACGGGGTGCGTGCGATGTTGGCGGCGCGCGGGTTTTCTTCGGTCGCTGCCGACGGATTTGGCGCGCCCGGCGTGGTGGTCAGCTATACCGACGACCCAATGATCCAGAACGGCAGCAAATTCGCCGCGCAGGGATTGCAGATTGCGGCGGGCGTGCCATTGGCCTGTGATGAGCCAGAGGGGTTTATGACCTTCCGCATCGGCCTGTTCGGTCTCGATAAACTCTATGATGTGCCAAGCGCGCTTGGCCGTTTCGAGGCCGCTTTGGATACGGTTCTCGACGGTTAAGACATTGGGCACGCGTGGTTATCCGCGTGTGCCCAATCCCATTTGCATCATCATCTTACGCACCGGCGCCATGCCGTAGATCGCCGACAGCCCCGCCGCGCGCAAATCGCGCAAAGGCTGGCTATGCATTTGTGACGCGCGGTTGAGCATATCAATTCCTGCCACCCGCGCGCGGACTTCCTTGTGTCGCGCCGCATGGAATTGATCGAGCATCATCCGTGACCCAAGCGTATCGGGCGCGGAAACGGCAAGATCGTGCAGCACCCGCAGATCACCAAGGCTCATGTTCAATCCTTGCGCGCCGATGGGCGGCACCACATGGGCGGCCTCGGCGATCAAGGCCAACCGCTCGCCGCTCATCCTTTCGGCCACTTGGGAAATAATCGGCCAAGTGGTGCGGCGCGAGGCAAGCGTCAGTGGGCCGAACAATTCGCAGGACCGGCGATTCATTTCCTCTTGGAACTCCGGTTCCGATAGGGCGGCAAGGCGCATCACCTCGGGCCCGTCCTCCATCCAGACCACCGCAGAGGAGGGGTGCCCGTCATGGTCCGGCAATGGCACCAATGTGAACGGCCCACCCGAACGATGAATTTCCGTGGAGACATTGTTATGGGGGATCGGATGGGTGACCGCAAAGGCCAATGCCTTTTGCCCGTAACGCGTTGTTTTGACCGGAATCCCGGCCGCCTCGCGCAGGCGTGAATTGCGTCCGTCCGCCGCGATCACCAAGCGCGCGCGCGCGGTTTCTCCGTCGCTAAGCGATACGCGGGCCTCATCGGTGCGGGTGAACAGGCCCTTGGCTGCGGTGCCGGCGCGGAACTCCACATTCGGCAATTCGTCAATCCGCGCCAAAAATTCGCGCCGCAGCAGCCAGTTCGGCAAGTTCCACCCAAAGGGCAGGTCGGACAGATCGGCGGCGTTAAACTCGCGGGTCAATCGCGGGCGTGGGTCCACGCCGCCGGCATCGACAATGCGCATGATTTGCAAAGCGGCGGCATGCGGGGCGAGGCGATCCCATACGCCGGCCCGATCCAAAAGCGCCTGTGCGGGCTGCAAAAAAGCGGTGGTGCGCAAATCCGATCCGGCCCCGTCGCGTGTTGTCACCGGCGGTGCCGGATCAACGCAAAGCACGGAAAACCCTGCCTGCCCGAACACGCAAGCCGCCGCCAGACCGGCAATACCGCCGCCGGAAATCACGATATCAAGATCGGTCTGCATGGCATGGCCTCCTGCCAGATAGTGTCGCCTATGAAGTAGCGCAGTTTCCTACGGGGTTCCATGCGTGATCCCGCCGCGCTTTAGAGGACTGTGCCCAGAAATTCCGCCAGATCGTCCGTATGGTGCTGCACATGCGGGTGTGGGTCGGCGGTTTGCGCCACATGCACCGTGCGCAGCCCCATGTCATGCGGGACTTGCAGGTTGCGTAAATCATCCTCGAACATGGCGCTCGCGGTGGGGGAGAGCCCATCGGCGGCGAAGACGGTTTCAAAAGCCGCGCGTTCGGGTTTTGAGGCAAAACCAGCATGTTCAACGCCATAAATCGCATCGAACAGCCCGCCAAGCCCGCGTGCTGCGCTGACTTTCTCGGCATATGGCGCGGTGCCGTTGGTGTAGATGATTTTGCGCCCGGGGAGGGCACGAATGCGCTCCGCAAGCACGGGATCAGGCGTCAGAGGTGTGAAATCGATTTCGTGCACCTCTTCCAGATAGGGAGCAGGGTCAACATCATGCTCACGTATCAATCCGGCCAAAGTCGTGCCGTATCTGTGCCAATAATGGCGGCGCAAGTAATCGGCGCGGGCGCGGTCCACGCCGAGCGCCTGCATCACATAAGCGGTCATGCGGATCTCGATCTGGTCAAACAGGCGCATCGCAGGCGGATACAACGTATTGTCGAGATCAAAGATCCAGGTGGTGACATGAGAGAAATCGGATTTTGGCATGGGATGAGGGTAGGGCGCGCGGCGCGCCTGCGCAATCTCTTTGGTTGATCGCAGGGGGCGCAGGCGGATAAGGTTTGCGCAGCTGACACCAGATTTGGATATTGCCTATGAAACCGGCCCAAAAAGATGCCTATATGTTGATCCTCGAAGCGATCGACACAGGGTTGTATAAACCCGGTGACCGGTTGGTCGAAAGCGATTTGGCCGAACGATTTGGCGTGTCGCGCACGCCGATCCGCGAAGCTTTGCAGCGGCTTGAGACGCAATCGCTTTTGGCCCGCGACGGGCGCAGTTTGATCGTGGCATCTTTGGATCACAACCAATTGTCCGAACTCTATGTCGTGCGGGCCGATCTTGAAGGTCTGGCGGCGCGTTTGGCCGCCCGTCATGCCACGAGCGAAGAGGTGCGGGTGCTGCGGGATATGGTGGAAGAGGATCGCGCGTTGCTTGGCCAACCCGCCGCGATGGCGCGAGCGAACCGGCGTTTTCACAAGATGATCCATCTGGCGTCGCACAACCGGTATTTGGTGCAACAATTGGACCTTGTCCACCGCACGATGGCGTTGATGGCGACCACGACTTTGGCGGCCGAGGGGCGAGACAAAAACGCCTTGGCCGAACATGATGTGATTGTCGCCGCGATCGAATCCCGCGACGAGGCAAAGGCCGAGAAAGCCCTGAAAGACCATATTTCCAAGGCATTCATGACGCGGCTAAAATCGGACGCGCGCAATCACGATGCGTTGCATTGAGCGGTATCGTCAAAGCGCCCCCGCATATCGCAACGACAAACGGCGCCAGCGTGGCGCCGTTTTGCGTTATACGCGCGGCCGTGCCTTGGGGGTTTGATCGGTGCCCTTGGGGTGGTCAATCGACAACCCGTGTGGGGTTTTGTCCCAATAAAATGGGATGACGATCAATTCGTAAAGCGCCTTGTACGCCGCGAAAACCCCCAGCGGATAATAGACATGCATGGTCGCAACCCAAGGAAGCAGATGTCGGTGCCCGGGATTGGCAATGGCGGTGAGATTGGCGACCACATTGATCATCTCGACGGTCAAAAACAGCGATCCCATCGTCAAAAGCATCTCATGCGGCACAATCCCGTCCAGAGGGTGCGGTAGCCCCAGAATTACCAGCCAGAAGGACCAGAGAAGCGGCGCGAGGAAGAATTGCGACATCGCCGTTACGAAATGAGCCTGAAAGCCGATGAACCGCCATGCGCCAAGTTGATTAAACAATTTCAATGGCTTACGCATATGGACCAGGTAAGTGGTCATATAACCTTTCAGCCATCTCGAACGTTGGCGCACCCACGGCAGCGCCCGGCAGTTCGCCTCTTCGCCGGTGACGGTTTGGATCACATCGGTGCGGTAGCCATGACGCGCCAACCGGAAGCCGAGGTCGGCGTCTTCGGTGACATTATGCGCATCCCACCCGCCCAGTTCTTCCAAAGCATCGCGGCGAAAATAGAGCGTTGTGCCCCCCAACGGAATGCCAAAGCCAAGCTGTGCCATGCCGGGCAGGATCAGCCGGAACCATGCCGCATATTCGATGGTAAAGCAGCGCGCGATCCAGTTTTGACGCGGATTGTAATAGTCGAGGATCCCCTGCAAACAGACCAAGTCAGGTGGCGCGTTGAGGAAATGATGTGCAACGCGCGTGATTTGATCGGCATCGGGCGCATCTTCGGCATCAAAGATACCGATGATTTCCCCATCGCAGAAATCCAACGCGTAGTTCATTGCCCGCGGCTTGGTTTGCGGCTCTCCTTTGGGCACGACCACCACCCGAAGCCAAGGCGGCAAAGATGTCCGGGCGACCGTGTCCTGAGTGAGCGTGTCGACCTCTTCGAGAACCAACACAACATCAAGCAACGATTTGGGATAATTCAGTTTTTTAAGTCGTTGAACGAGATGGGAGGCGATTTCTTTTTCTTTAAAGAGCGGCACCAACACCGAGACTTTTGGCAGCCGTGCTCCCGATGGCAGATCGGGTGTCAGGAAATCCTCTGGCGGCTTCGAGACCCGCGCGACAAAGGCGGCGGTTTTCATCACCGAGGACACCATTAAGGTAAAGATTGCCCAACCGACCAATGCCATGAAAACAATGGTAGGATAGCGAAAGGTCAGGACTGCCACTGCGGTCAGAGCCGCGAGGCAAAGCACAATGCGCAGGCGGCGGTTCTTGCCCCATGTGCGGCAGCTTTCGGCCTCGGGGACACGGGTTTGCGCCGCCAGAACCAGCGCAGGCCGGTTCAACCGCGCCACGGTGTTTTGAATTTGCTCTTGGCTGGCAATCACCATCCGCGCCGGTAGCAATTCGTCGGGCAGGGCGGCGACGATTTGCTCGAACAGATGCGGGCGGGAGGTGGCGATATGCGTCACATCATCCACCTTCTGCCATGCAACGATACAATGTTTGATGCAAAATTGAGGATCAAGCATATGGATCAGCGTGCCCGCCGGCGGCGTCTCTTCGAGATCGACAACAAAGGTATCGTGGTACCGCGCCAATGCCGACCGCATGTCGGCGGGGCGCATGATGCCCTCGGTCGTAAGGATTTTGTCAAGTGTTGCGTCGCATTGTGCCTGCACCGAAAGCGCTGCCATCAATTGTTCGGAAGTGATGGCACCGGTGCGCACCAACTCCGAGCCAAGAGATGCGGGTTTGAGGTCGGCGTTTGATGTGCCGTCAAACTCTCGCAGGTCTGGGAAATACATTCGAAACGCCTCACTTATGGTCAGCAAGGAGTTTCTACATAGAGAGTTAACACCGTATTAACATGCGCTTAACGCGACGCATGGAATACGCTTTTTAAGGCTATGGCGGATGTCCGCCGATGGCAACTCGCCATAAATAGCGAGGCGCAGAGATTTTATTGCCAGAAAGGGCCGATATCGCCGTCGAAAACGAGGTCTATTAACCGAATCTTAAGCGTGGCTTCGCGCCGAACATATGCGCCGGTTCGGTTAGCTGCGGGCGGCCATATGGGCTGCGAATCGCTCGAACAGGTAAAAACTGTCCTGCGGGCCGGGGCTGGCTTCGGGGTGGTGTTGCACCGAATAGACCGGCCGGTCTTTCATGCGGATGCCGCAATTGGAGCCGTCAAACAGCGACACATGGGTTTCCAAGATGCCTTCTGGCAAACTTTGACTGTCTACTGCGAATCCGTGGTTCATCGAGGTGATTTCGACTTTTCCGGTGTCTTTGTCTTGCACCGGATGATTTGCCCCGTGATGCCCGTGGTTCATCTTGATGGTCTGGGCGCCCAACGCGAGGGCAAGCATCTGATGCCCGAGGCAAATTCCGAACATCGGCAGATCGGTCGTGTTCAAGATCTTTTGGATCATCGGCACCGCATATTTGCCCGTGGCCGCCGGGTCGCCGGGACCGTTGGACAAAAATACGCCGTCCGGATCATGCGCCAAAACCTCTTCGGCGGTGGCGGTCGCGGGCAGGACCGTGACATCGCAGCCCGCCGAGGCAAGGCAACGCAGGATGTTGCGTTTGGCACCATAGTCGATCGCAACGACTTTATGTTTCGGTGCGGTCTGCGGCAGATATCCATCGGGCCATGCCCACCGCATTTCATTCCAATGGTAGCTTTGAGCGCAGGTCACATCTTTAGCCAGATCGACCCCTTCGAGGCCAGCAAATCCGCGCGCGGCTGCAACCAGGGATTCGACGTCGAAATTACCTTCGGGGTCATGGGACAGCGCCACATGCGGTGCGCCCGATTGGCGGATCGCACGGGTCAACCGGCGGGTATCAACGCCGCCAATGGCGATCCGCCCGCGCGCGGCGAGCCAATCGCCCAATTCTTGCGTCGCGCGCCAGCTGGACGCCACCGTGGGATCCCATTTCACCACCATGCCCGCGGCCACCGGATCGGCGGTTTCGTCGTCTTCGGGGGTCACGCCGGTGTTGCCGATATGCGGGAAGGTGAAGGTTACGATTTGCCCCGCATAGGACGGATCGGTCATGATTTCCTGATAGCCGGTCATCGCTGTATTGAAGCACAATTCGGCGGTGGTTTCGCCCGTCGCGCCAAAGCCATGGCCAAAGAAAAGCGTTCCGTCCGCAAGTGCTAAACAGGCGGTCGGGCGGGGGCTAGGCTGTTGGGCCATGATCAGTCTCCGGATGCGGTGAATTTGCGCATAGGTAAGGGGGAGATCGGCAGGGGTCAACCCCTTGAACGCGCGATATCGCGCGGCGGGAGCCATGAAAACAAGGGGCATTTCCCTACAAGCTGAAGGCTTGCCAACACCTGCGCGATTGGGTAGAGGTCAGGGCTTCTTCGGCACCATGGGGATGGGACCAATATGGAACTTAGAGATCGAGTTAATACCGCCCTGAAACGGGCGATGAAAGACAAGGACGCGGCGCGGTTGTCGACATTGCGGCTGATCAATGCCGCGATCAAAGATCGCGACATCGCCTTGCGCGGTCAAGGTGGAGAGCAAGGCATCGGCGACGATGAAGTGCTCGGCATCCTTGGAAAAATGGTTAAGCAACGACAAGAAAGCGCCCGCGTGTATGAAGAAGGCGGGCGGCTTGATCTGGCTGAGCGCGAGATTGCCGAAACCGAGGTGATCATCGAATTCCTGCCCAAACAGTTGAGCGATGACGAGGTGCAGGCGGCGATCGCGGCGGCGGTTGAAAAAACCGGTGCGACGTCGATCCGCGATATGGGCAAAGTCATGGGCGCGCTAAAGGCGGATTATACCGGACAGATGGATTTCGGCGCCGCCGGTGCGATGATCAAGGAGCGGCTCGCCAAGCAAGGCTGAGCGCATGCAAGCGGAAGACACAAAGGCGCGTTCCCTCGGGGGCGCGCCTTTTGCATTTCGCGCCTGTTCAAGGCGAAGGCGCGGTGGATTTGATGTCCTTGAGCACCGCGATCAACTCGGAGTAAAGCCTCTTGCGCTCGTCTTCGGTCAGGAACGCACCCAATTCCACCACACGTGAGCCACCTGCGAGGGTGATATAGCTGGGCACCGGTCCGCCCGAGGGATGGATTTCGGGCCGCAGCCAATAGGTGTTGCAGTCCCATACCTGCGGTGTGCTGCGGGCCGAGCGGCGGCTGAGGCGGGCCGTGTCCGCATCAATCTCCAGCTCCTCCAACACCTCGCCGTCCTTATAGGACCGGGCAATCCCCCACCACAGTGCGCCGATGGTGAGCAGGGCAAAGGGCAACAAACCCCAAAGCACTTTGGTGCCCAAAACCCCGAGCAAAGGAATGGTGATGAACAAAAACGCGCCCAAAATCACGGCTGCAAATCCGGCCTTGGGCAAAGAGCGATGCGGCCAAGCCGAGAGCACCCGACGGGGGAGGCGATCAGGGCCAGAAGGGGCGATGGTCCATTCATAGGGCATAAGAGGGCGGCTCGGTGGTTGTCGCAAATAGAAACGGGGCCGCAGATGGAATGTCTGCGGCCCCGCTTTGATCTTTAAAAGCTACGCCTTAGTGGGCGGGGCTTTTGTCCCAGTCTTCCTGTTTTGGAAGCTGCTCGAACGTGTGTTCGGGCGGCGGGCAGGGCAGGGTCCATTCCAACGTATCGGCATATTCGTTCCAATAGTTGTTCTCGGTCACGCGTTTGCCTTTGAGCAGCGAATAAATCACGATGCCAAAGAACAAGATGAACGAGGCGAAGGAGATGAAGGCGCCGATTGACGACCAGTAGTTCCAAACAGCGAACTGCTCGGGATAGTCGATATAGCGGCGCGGCATGCCCTGACGGCCCAAGAAGTGTTGCGGGAAGAAGGTCAGGTTCGCACCGATGAACATCATCCAGAAGTGCAGCTTCGCCGCCGCTTCGGGATAATGACGACCGGTCATTTTGCCGAAGTAGAAGTAGATACCGGCAAAGATCGCAAAGACCGCCCCGAGGCTCATCACATAGTGAAAGTGTGCCACAACATAATAGGTGTCGTGATAGGCACGGTCCACGCCCGGCTGGCTGAGCACGATGCCCGTCACGCCGCCCACGGTGAAGAGGAAGAGGAACCCAAAGGCCCAGACCATCGGCGCTTTGAATTCAATCGAACCGCCCCACATTGTGGCAATCCAGGAGAAGACCTTCACACCCGTTGGCACCGCAATCACCATCGTCGCGACCATGAAATAGCTCTGCTGCGTTAACGACAGACCCACGGTATACATGTGGTGCGCCCAGACAACAAAGCCCAGAACACCAATCGCGATGATCGCCCAAACCATTGGCAGATAGCCAAAGACCGGTTTGCGCGAGAAGGTCGCGATGACGTGGGAAATGATGCCAAAGCCCGGCAGGATGATGATGTAAACTTCAGGGTGACCAAAGAACCACAGGATGTGTTGGTAGAGGACTGGATCCCCGCCGCCACCCGGTTGGAAGAAGGTCGTGCCAAAGTTACGGTCGGTGAGAAGCATGGTGATCGCGCCTGCCAGAACCGGCAAGGACAAGAGGATCAGCCACGAGGTCACAAAAATCGACCAAGAGAACAGCGGAACCTTGAACAGGGTCATGCCCGGTGCGCGCATGTTGAGGAATGTGGTGATCATGTTGATCGCGCCAAGGATCGAGCTGGCGCCCGAAACGTGAACCGCGAAGATCGCCAAATCCATTGAATAGCCGCCCTCAGAGGTCGACAAAGGCGGATATAGAACCCAACCCACGCCTGATCCAAGCTGTCCGTTGCCGCCTGGGCTAAGCAAGGAGGCAACACCCAAGGCTGTGCCGGCCACATACATCCAGAATGACAGGTTGTTCATCCGCGGGAAGGCCATGTCCGGCGCGCCGATTTGCAGCGGCATGAAATAGTTGCCGAAACCGCCGAAAAGCGCCGGAATCACAACGAAGAACATCATCAAAACACCATGATAGGTGATCATCACGTTCCACAGGTGTCCGTTGGGGGTACATTCCGCCGCTGTCGCGATGAAACGCGCGCCTTCAAGGCACATGTATTGCACGCCGGGCTCCATGAGCTCCAAGCGCATATAGACCGTGAACGTCACCGAAATCAGACCGACGAATGCCGATACGATCAGGTAAAGTAGGCCGATGTCTTTGTGGTTGGTCGACATGAACCACCGGGTAAAGAATCCCCGATTGTCTTCATGATCGTGGCCGTGAATGGCTGCGTCTGCCATTGGGTGCCTCCTGCTGGTATGGTGATAGGCGCGCAAACACATGTCGCCCGCCCGATGTCTCTGGGTGACGTTTTAGTGTGCAACGCCGCGCGCGGCAATGTCGACTTTGACGCAGATCAAAGAATTTTGTCGCACCCCACCTGTTTGCCGCGAAATTTAGGGTCTTATTCGCATAGCATACCCATTTGCGTCGTGCAGGCGGGCGATTCCATGCGTTGAGAGATGGCGATGGCATGGGACGATCCGGTCGGCATCGGGCGGAGCCGGTGCGAGTGCCGGCCCGGGGCGTCCGGCCCCCGGTATCTCGGGTGGCTCTGGCAAGAGGGTGCTTTGGCATGAGGGGGCTATGAGGGAGAAACGCAAAACGCCGCGCGGCCGGTGGGGCTGCGCGGCGTTTGCCGGTTCTTCTATCGCCCAAAGGGCGGGTTAGGCTTATTCGCTTTTGGTCTCTTCGCCATCGGCGTCCATATCAGATTCGGCGGCCGGTGACACGCTGGCCAAATAGGCCGCTACATCCTCGCCACCTTTTCTCAGCTTGAACGTCATCTTCGATTTGGCCGCGCCATCGTCAAGATAGTCGGCGAGGAAACCTTTGGGGTCTGCGACATACTCCGCAAGGTTGGCAGTGTCCCACACCAAGCCTTTTTCACCGGCCTCCTTCAGGGATGGGCCGTATTTGAAATCTTCAACCGATCCGGCGACACGACCGACCACACCATAAAGGTTCGGTCCGGTTTTACCGCCTTTCAGGAACACTTCATCTTCGCTGGACACCATATGGCATGCCTTGCATTTCTTCATGGCTTTTTCACCGGCTTCGGCATCGCCTGCGGCGCTGTGGCTGTCTGCAAAAACGGGGGCGCTCAAGGCCAGCATCGCGGCCGCAGCAGTCAAAAGGGTTTTCATAGTGTATCCTCGTGGTTTTTCGTTCGGCATGATCAATGCCCTCGATATGCCTCGATACCTAGCACGGCCATGCGAGAAAGCAACGTGAGACAATTGTCGCAGGCCCGCCTGTGACAATGCCCCGCAGTCGCGCCTATTCGATCCTTCATAGTGTTCTCGCGCGGGCCGCGCGCATTCTGGCGGGCGCATCTGTTCGGCGGGGGTGTCTCTATGTAGATGTGCCGAATACCTGATCAAAACTGCGCCGAAGCGCCATGTCCAGATCGGCCATTTCCACCGGCAATCCCAAGTCCACCAAGGAGGTCACCCCGTGTTCGGAAATTCCGCAGGGGACGATGCCGGAGAAATGCTCAAGATCGGGTTCCACATTTATCGAAATCCCGTGGAAGGACACCCATTTGCGCAGGCGGATGCCAATGGCGGCGACTTTCTCCTCGCACAGGCGTCCATCGGCGCCGCGTGGTTTTTCGGGCCGCTCCACCCAGACCCCGACGCGCCCCTCGCGGATATGGCCGACCACATTGAATTCGGCCAATGCCGCGATCACCCATTGTTCCAATTGCTGCACAAACACCCGCACATCGCGGCCCCGTTGCCCCAGATCGAGCATCACATAGGCCACCCGTTGCCCCGGGCCATGATAGGTATATTGCCCGCCGCGCCGCGCCTCATAGACGGGAAACCGGTCCGGATCGGTGAGGTCTTCTGGCTTGGCAGAGGTGCCAGAAGTATAGAGCGGCGGGTGTTCGACCAGCCAGATCGCCTCTTCGGCGGTTCCCGCCGCAATCGCGTCGGCCCGCGCCTCCATGAGGCTCAGAGCCTGCGGATAGTCGGTCAATCCCGTGGTTGTGATCCATTCGACCATATGTGCCGCTCCTGCCGTCTTTGACTGCGGTTTAGCGCCGTGAACGCGCAAAATGAAGCGAATTCCACCAATTTGCGTGACCTGAGGACGGGGAATCGTGTTAGAGTGCCTCCCCAGAAGATTAGTATTTTTGGAGAATGTCCTATGATTTCACGCAAATTTCTTACAGTCGCTGTCACGGCCGCCATGGTCACCGCCCCGGTGTCGCGGGCCACGGCGGGCAATGGTGATTTTATCGCGGGTGCCATCATCGGCGGGATTGTCGGCGCGGCGGCCAACAGTCAGGTCAAACAAAAACGCACCACAACAAAAACCTATCGCAAGGCCGCGCCGCGTTTGCCCTCGACCCAAGAGGGACGCGAGATTCAAGCCTCGCTGAATTACTTCGGCTTCAATGCCGGCAGCGTCGACGGTCAATTGGGCAGCAAAACCCGCAGCGCCGTTTCGCAGTATCAGGCTTATCTTGGTTATCCGGTCACGGGACATCTCAGCCCGTTCGAGCAACAATTGCTGACCAATTCCTACAATCGGGCCATGGCGGGAGGGCCGGCGGTGATGCAAACTGTTGCCTCCAATCCTGACGGCACCCGCGGGCTTCTCAAAACGTGGCGCAGCGAAATGGCCGGTGGGGCCATCTCGGGTGGCACAATGGCCGCCGTGCCGATGGTTGCCACAACGCCGGGGATGACCACGGTCGTCGTCAACCAACAACCGCCCGCCGCCGCCGCGCCTGCACCGGCGCCTGTCGCCGCTCCGGAACCGCAAATGGCTGCTGCCACCTCTGCACCCGCCTTGCCCAATTTTATGGGGGAGACGAACGGCCGCTCCTTGGCCTCGCATTGCAACAAGGTGTCGCTTTTGACCAACTCTAACGGCGGATTTGTCAAAGTCGGCGCGATCACTGATCCGAATGTGGCTCTAAGTGAGCAATTCTGTCTGGCGCGGACCTATGCGATTTCGCGCGGCGAAGAGATGGTCGCCAAAGTTCAGGGCGCCACGCCTGCGCAAATCGAAGCACAGTGCAAAAGCTTCGGTCCGGTGATGAAACCGCATGTTGCGTCGCTTTCTTTGAAGCCTCTGGACGAGGTGGTGCAGGGGGTTTCGGGATATATTTTGACCACCGGCATGGCCCCGGAACATTTGGCAGGGACGGCGACGATCTGCCTGTCGTCGGGATACCGCACCGATGATATGGATGTGGCCGTCGGGTCGGCGTTGTTGCTCTACGCTTTGGGCGAAACGGTCTATGGCGAATTGATGGGCCATCACCTCTCGCAAGGATTCGGCGCCAGCACCCGCAGTGATCTGGCCGAAACATGGTATGCTTCGGCGCTTGATGCGTTGGACGCCGGATCGCCCGCCGTCTTCGCGCCCGGGCAGCCTGAGCGCTCCCAATTGATTCGCGCGGCGGTTTTTGGTGGCGGTGCAGATGCGTCCTTGCCCACACCCACCGCAGCCAGCCTGCCGAGCTTTACCGTCGCAGACTGAGCTAAAGAGCCGGGGGGAGGGGGGAGAAGAGGGACACCACGTGTCTCGCTCCACACCGGCGATATATCAGACAGAAACGCCGCCCTGATTTTTCAAGGCGGCGTTTTTGCTTTGGGCGCCACCATAGACCTTATGATCTGCACCCCCATGGCCTGCGCGCGCCGCAGGCCAAAATAATTTGCGCCGCGCGGCTTTTGCCTCTTGGCATCGTGCGCCGCCTTCGTTAGATAGCGCCTCACCAAGTCAGACTGTGCGGTCGTGGCGGAATTGGTAGACGCGCAGCGTTGAGGTCGCTGTGGGGTAACACCCGTGGAAGTTCGAGTCTTCTCGACCGCACCAAAACATCCCCTTGAGGGCATTGTTTTTCAAGCACATCATGACGTTAGCACCCCTCCTGAGACACAAAACAGGACGGTTTAGGTCACTTCGCATGTGTGCTGTGATGAAGCCCAAATACGTTGATGAACTTGGCGGGGGCCGCAAACGGTTCCGCCGCAGGTCTCCGGAAGCTGTTGCTCAGGTGCTGGGCGACTCCGTTTTTCAAGTCCGATGACCGCGCGGAGGTAGAGCGCCGGCAAAAGGCTGCATGACCCCACCCCGATGTATCTTAGCCAAGCCGTAAACCTGTTCCCAAAAACAGGGCCACGTCTTCCGGCATCCGCGAGACCGGCCGCCGGTTCACCAGCGCCGTGATGCGGGGAAATCTGACAGGCACAGTGTCGGCTTAAACGCCAAGCAACAGGGAAATCGCCGCGATAGACGCGGCCCCCAGAATAATTATAAAAGAAAACAGGGTCATAGCACCACCGATGCAGTTGCGTTGAACGCGCAGACCACGGATCAAACATCCGGCCGCGAGGTGAACAGGCAGGCCAGGCGCCACAAACTGCAGGTCATACGTTCGGGACCGCAGCTTGTGCGACGCTCAAAACATACCATGCGAAGTATAGGCGATTTTTGGGGAAATTGCGAATCTGCCCCCTTTAGAGCCGCAGGGCCCCACCCGTCGGATCAACATTCCGGCAGATTTACGGCCAAGCCTCCTTGCGAGGTTTCTTTATATTTGGCACTCATATCATGCCCGGTCTGACGCATCGCCTCGATGCAATTGTCCAGCGGCATGAAATGTTGCCCGTCGCCGCGCAGCGCCAGAGACGCCGCCGAGACGGCTTTGATCGCGCCCAACCCGTTGCGCTCGATACAGGGCACCTGCACCAATCCCGCTGCCGGATCGCAGGTCATGCCAAGATGATGTTCCAATGCGATTTCTGCTGCATTTTCAATTTGTTCATTGCTGCCGCCAAGCGCCGCACAAAGCCCCCCGGCAGCCATGGCGGCGGCGGAACCGACTTCGCCCTGACACCCGACTTCGGCGCCGGAGATCGACGCGTTGTGCTTGATCACCCCACCAAGGGCCGCCGCCGTCAGCAGGAAATCCCGCGCCCCCGTGGCGGTCGCACCGATACATTGCGTGCGGTAGTAGCGCAGCACCGAGGGGATCACCCCCGCCGCGCCATTGGTCGGCGCGGTCACCACCCGCGCGCCTGCGGCGTTTTCCTCGTTCACGGCCATTGCATAGACGGACAGGTAATCGTTGACGGTATGAGGGTGCGCGCGGTTGAGACCGGCTTCGGCCATAAGTTGTGCGTAGATCGCGCCAGCCCGCCGCCGCACATTCAGCCCACCCGGCAAAATGCCGTCTTGCGCCAAACCGCGTGTGATCACCGCATCCATAATCCCCAAAATTGCATCAATTCGCGCGTTGAGATCTCCGTCTGCGCCGCCGGGGTGGTGCATATGGGCCAACTCATTGGCGCGCTTCATCTGGGCGATGCTGATCCCCGCTGCGCGCGCCATATCGAGCATTTCCGCCGCCGATCCAAAGGGGTAGGGATATCCGAGCGCGGCTTTTTCGGCGCGCAGCGCGTCTTGGCCTTTGGCGGTGGCGGAGAGTTCGGCCTCGGTCACGACAAACCCTCCACCGACGGAATAATAGGTCTGCGTCAAATAGGGCGCGCCGCGCGGATCAAAGGCGCGCAGGATCATCCCGTTGGCATGACCGGGCAGGGGCGGGCCGTAGTCAAAGATCACATCAGAGTCCGGATCAAACGCCAGAGCCGGCAATCCTTTTGGTGTAAGGGTCTTTTCGGCGTAGACCCGCGCCAACGCCGATTCTGCCATATCCGGATCCAAAGTGGCCGGATCGAAGCCGCACAGGCCCAAGATCACCGCGCGGTCGGTGGCATGGCCTTTGCCGGTGAACGCCAAAGAGCCGTGCAGCGAGGCCTTGATCGATGTCAGATCCCCTGCGCCGGGGATGCGTTCGGCCCCGCCGCGCAGTGCATCGAGGAACCGTGCGGCGGCGCTCATCGGGCCCATCGTATGCGAAGACGACGGGCCGATTCCAACCTTGAAAATGTCAAATAGACTTAGGAACATGGCGGGCCTCAATATTGTGGCAGTGGTCCTATTTTACCCTGTCTCGGGCAGTATCCGAAGCCAATATACGACGTGCGGCCCTGCGGCGGCGACTTAACTTAAGGGGCGGCGCTGGCGGCTGCTAGGATCGCGCAAAGCCTCTCATGATCCAATGGTGCGGGATTGGCTTTCATAGATGAGGATTCAAGCGCCGCTTCGGCCACGGCGCGATGATCCCTGCGGGTCAGCCCCATGTCCGATAGGGTGGGCAACCCGCGGGCATGGGTCCATGTGGCAAGGGCTTTGATGTCAGGCAGCTCGAGCGCGGAGCAGATCATCGCTTCGACCTCGCGGAAACGGCGCCGCGCGGGGAGGGCGGATGTGTTGGCTATGAAGACATGCGGTAAAAGCGCGCCGCAAACCGCGCCATGGGCGGCGGCGGGGGCCATGCCGCCAATCGGTCCGGCCAATCCATGCACTGCGCCAAGGCCGGAATTGGCCAAGGCCAATCCGCCCGACAGAGCGCAGAAGGCCAGATCGTCGCGGGCTGCGGGATCTTCCCCCTCCATTAGCCGTGCCAATCCGGACAGCCCGCGCGGCAGAGCCGCCCGACACAGCGCATCGGTCATCGGAGTGGCGCGGGTGCACAAATAAGGCTCGATCACCTGCGTGATCGCATCAAGCCCCGAGGCCAGCGTCACCGAATTGGGGCATCCATCGGTCAAGGCCGGATCGACCAAAGCCAGATCGGCCAGCGTCCGCGCATCGCGCAACGACACTTTGCGGCCATGATCCGGCACGCCAATCACTGCATTTTTGGTGACCTCTGCGCCGGTGCCCGCCGTGGTCGGAATCGCGATGAACGGCAGCGGCGCGGCATAAAGCGGCAGGCCCTTGCCGACGATTTCGAGGTGATCGATTGCGGGGCGCGAAGCAGGGATCAGAGCCGCCAAAGCCTTGCCAAAATCGATCACTGCGCCGCCTCCCAAGCCAATGATCACTGCCGCGTTTGCGCCGCTTAATTCGCGTCGGGCCGATTCAACCATCGGCAGGTCCGGCTCGCGCGGGCAGGGAAGGCAGATCGGTGCGCGCCCCGCCGTGGTCAGGGCCTCCACCAACCATGCCGCAGGGCCGGGGCGTTTGCCATGCACGACGATCACCGGCCCGTTATAGGCAATTGCCGCAGGCACGGCTTCATGCGCAACGCCGCGGCCAAACCGGATCACGGGCGCGGAAAATCCGAAGGGCGCGATCATACCGACATCGTCGCCTGAACGGCGGATTTCCACCGCGCGGTTTTGGCGTTGCGGGTGGTGTCGTCCATCGCGGGGGCGAACCGCCGTTCAAGCGCCCATTCTTTGGCAAATCCGTCCATGTCCGGATAAAGCCCCGCCTGCATCCCGGCCAGCCATGCCGCACCAAGCGCCGTCGTCTCCAGAACCTCTGGCCGGTCCACTGGCGCGCCGATGATATCGGACAAAAACTGCATCGCCCAATCTGATGCGCTCATACCTCCGTCGACCCGCAAAACGCCTTCTGCGGTCTGTCCGGATGTGGCATCGGCCCAATCGGCACGCATCGCTTCCAAAAGGTCAAGCGTTTGAAAGCCGACACTTTCCAATGCTGCGCGGGCAAATTCGGCGGGGCCGGAATTGCGCGACAATCCATAGATCGCGCCGCGGCAATCGGCGTTCCAATACGGTGCGCCAAGCCCCGTGAAGGCGGGCACAAGAATGACATCCTGCTGTGGATCGGCGGCTTCGGCGAGGGGCTGTGTTTCCTTGGCGTCGCGGATGATTTTCAAACCATCGCGCAGCCATTGCACCACCGCCCCCGCGATAAAGATCGATCCTTCAAGCGCATAGGTCGGTTTGCCGTCGAGTTGATAGGCAATCGTGGTCAGCAGGCGATTATGCGACACCACAGGCGCATCGCCCGTGTTGAGCAAAGCAAAACACCCGGTGCCATAGGTGGATTTCATCATCCCCGGCGCGAAACAGGCCTGCCCAACGGTGGCGGCCTGTTGATCGCCCGCAACGCCCGAAATCGGGATTTCGCGCCCAAAGAGGTCGGCGCGGGTGACGCCATAATCGGCGGCGCAATCGCGCACCTCGGGCAGCATCTGTATGGGGATCTCCAAAAGATCGCACATCGTCCGGCTCCAGCGGCCCTTGCGGATGTCATAGAGAAGCGTGCGCGCGGCATTTGTGGCATCTGTGGCATGGACGGCGCCGCCGGTGAGTTTCCAGATCAGAAAACTATCGACCGTCCCAAATAGCAATTCGCCCGCTTCTGCCCGCGCCCGCGCCCCTTCGACATGATCCAATATCCATTTCAATTTGGTGCCGGAAAAATACGGATCGAGCAAAAGCCCGGTGCGGTCGGTGACCATCGGTTCGTGACCGGCTTCGCGCAGCGCGGCGCAGGTGTCCGAGGTGCGCCGGTCTTGCCACACGATGGCGTTGTGAATGGGCTGGCCGGTGGATTTGTCCCATACCACGGTGGTCTCGCGTTGGTTGGTGATGCCGATGGCGGTGATGTCTGCGGCGGTCAGGCCTGCGCGCTCGATCACCGCGCGGCAGGTGCCCGCCGTCGTTGACCATAAATCGGACGGATCATGTTCGACCCAACCCGAGGCCGGATAATGTTGTTCGAATTCCTCTTGTGCCGTGGCGACGATCTTCATCTGCGCGTCAAAAAGAATGGCGCGGCTGGAGGTGGTGCCTTGGTCGATGGCGAGGATATGGCTCATGGAATGGGCGCTCCGGTCGTGAATTCATGTGGACTACGGCGACCCGCAAGCGCGGGTACAAGATGGGACAAGCGGGGCCGAACCATCAGGTATAAACGGATCGAGGCCGCGCAGGTCGCGCCGCGCGGCCCCCACCATGTGGTTACTGCCAGGACTTGATCAGCTCGTCATAAGCGACGGTCTTGGGTTCTTCGTCCTCATTGGCCAATTTCGCTTTGGGCGAACCGGGCTGCGACAACCAATATTCGGCGTCTTTCTCCTCGTTCAGCTTGGGGCCGATTTCGCCTTGAACGCCTGCACGTTCCAAACGGGCCATGACCTTTTCCTGATCAGCGCAGAGGCTATCCAATGCCTCTTGCGGGGTTTTGGCGCCAGACATGGCGTCGCCGATGTTCTGCCACCACAGCTGCGCCAACTTCGGATAATCGGGGACATTGGTGCCGGTGGGCGACCATGCCACGCGGGCCGGCGAGCGGTAGAATTCGACCAAACCGCCAAGTTTATCCGCGCGCTCGGTGAAGCTTTCATGCTCGATGGTCGATTGGCGAATGAAGGTCAGACCGACATGGGCTTTCTTCACGTCCACGGTTTTGGAGGTGACGAATTGCGCATAGAGCCATGCCGCTTTGGCACGGTCCACGGGCGTGGATTTCATCAATGTCCAAGAGCCCACGTCCTGATATCCAATCTTGGTGCCTTCTTCCCAATATGCGCCGTGGGGCGAGGGGGCCATGCGCCATTTCGGCGAGCCATCCTCGTTCATCACCGGCAGGTCGGGTTTGACCGTGTCGGCCGTGAACGCTGTGTACCAGAACATTTGCTGGGCCACGTTGCCTTGCGCGGGGATCGGGCCGGCTTCGGAGAAGGTCATGCCAGCCGCCGCCGGGGGCGTGTATTTTTCCAACCATTCAATCGCCTTGGTCACCGCATAGACCGCTGCGGGGCCGTTGGTGGCGCCGCCGCGGGTGACGCAGGACCCGACCGGTTGCGATTTTTCATTGACGCGAATGCCCCATTCATCGACGGGCACACCGTTTGGCTCGCCCTTGGATCCGGCCCCGGCCATCGACAACCACGCATCGGTGTACCGCCAGCCAAGCGAGGGATCCTTCTTGCCGTAATCCATGTTGCCAAAGACATCGCCATCAACGCCCATATGCGACAAATCGCGGCCGGTGAAGAATTCCGCGATGTCTTCATAGGCAGACCAATTCACCGGAACGCCAAGGTCATAGCCGTATTTTTCTTTGAAGTCGGTTTTGTTCTTGTCGTCGTTGAACCAATCATAGCGGAACCAATAGAGGTTCGCGAATTGCTGGTCGGGTAATTGATAAAGGTTGCCATCGGGCGCCGTGGTAAAGGAGGTGCCGATGTAATCGGCCAGATCAAGGCCGGGGTTGGTGACATCTGCGGCTTCATTTTCCATCCAGTCGGTCAGATTGCGCGCCTGTTGATACCGCCAATGGGTGCCGATCAAATCGCTGTCGTTGATATACGCATCATAGATGTTTTCGCCCGATTGCATCTGAGTTTGCAGCTTTTCGACAACATCGCCTTCGCCGATCAGATCATGGGACACCTTGATCCCGGTGATTGCGGAGAAGGCCGGAGCCAATACTTTGCTCTCGTATTCATGGGTGGTGATGGTTTCGGAAACAACTTTGATTTCCATGCCGGCCATCGGTTTGGCGGCATCGATGAACCATTGCATTTCTGCTTCTTGATCGGCGCGGGTCAGCGCCGAAAGATCGCCAATCTCGGCATCGAGGAAGCTTTTTGCGGCCTCCATGTCGGCAAACGCGGGATTGGCCATGAGGGCCAACGCCATGCCGAGCGCTGTTGAGGATTTATACTTCAGGTTCATTGGTTTTCCTCCCTTTCGAACCGTTAACATACGTGCAACCCGAGCCCTCCCGACCCGTTGGTTGCGGTGGTCTCATCTAGACCCAGCGGAAAACCGCGAGGGCGTAGATAAAGCAGACAATCATTGCATAGGGTTGGGGGCCAAACCCCATAGCAAGCCATGCGAGATTGATAAAAGCCGAGCCGAGCAGTGTGATGAACAACCGGTCGCCGCGCGTGGTTTCAATTTGCAAAATGCCTTTGCGCGGGGTCTCGGGGAATTTGATCGCCAAAACAGTAAAAACGATCAAAAGCGCAGCGATCACGCAAAAGAAAATCGCCGTCGGCCATGTCCATGCCATCCAGGCCATCATGCCGCTCCTTGGTTGTGGCTAAATATCACAAAGCCCATGATCACACCCGCCCAAGGGCAAAGCCCTTTGCAATGTAATTGCGTACGAAATAGATCACCAAAGCCCCCGGAACGATTGTTAAAATCCCGGCTGCGGCCAAGACGCCCCAATCCATGCCTGACGCGCCTGCTGTGCGGGTCATCGTGGCGGCGATGGGTTTGGCCTCGACCGATGTCAATGTGCGCGACAACAGCAATTCAACCCATGAGAACATAAAGCAAAAGAAGGCGGCGACGCCGATACCGCTGGCGATCAAGGGCATGAAAATTCTCGTAAAAAACCGCCCGAACCCGTAGCCGTCGATATAGGCAGTCTCGTCGATCTCTTTGGGCACGCCGCGCATGAATCCTTCCAAAATCCACACCGCCAAAGGCACGTTGAACAGGCAATGCGCGAGGGCCACGGCGATATGCGTGTCGAACAATCCGACTGAGGAATAGAGTTGGAAAAACGGCAATGCGAAGACCGCAGGCGGGGCCATCCGGTTGGTCAGCAGCCAGAAAAACAGATGTTTGTCGCCCAAGAAGCTGTAGCGCGAAAACGCATAGGCGGCGGGCAGGGCAACCGCGATGGAAATCACCGTGTTTATAACCACATAGATCAAGGAGTTCACGTAGCCCATATACCAGCTCGCATCGGTTAGGATCACCACATAATTGCGCAAGGTGAGATCGCGCGGCCAAAGCGAGAATTGTCCCAGAATTTCCGAATTGCTCTTTAGGCTCATGTTGAACAGCCAGTAGATCGGCAAGAGCAGGAACAGCAGATAAAGCCCCATCACTACCACGGAACTATTGAACCGCAGGGTGGGTTTGCGCCGCTGTGCAGAACGATCAGCCATTACACTCCATCCCTTTTGTCGAGGTTCGTCATCACGGTGTAGAACACCCATGAAATCAACAGGATCACGAGGAAATACATCAATGAGAAGGCCGCCGCAGGACCAAGGTCAAACTGCCCCAATGCCATCTTCACGAGGTCGATTGACAAGAAGGTCGTCGAATTGCCCGGACCGCCACCGGTCACCACAAAGGGTTCGGTATAGATCATGAAACTGTCCATAAACCGCAGCAGAATGGCGATCATCAACACGCCCTGCATCTTGGGTAACTCGATGTAGCGGAACACCTTCCAACGACTGGCCTGATCGATTTTTGCGGCTTGGTAATAGGCGTCGGGAATGGATTGCAAACCGGCATAGGCCAAAAGCGCCACCAAAGAGGTCCAATGCCAAACATCCATGACGATCACGGTCGCCCAAGCGGCAAAGAAATCTTGCGTGTAGTTGTAGGAAATCCCCAATTTATCAAGGGTATAACCCAAAAGGCCAATGTCGACACGGCCAAAAACCTGCCAAATCGTCCCGACGACATTCCACGGGATCAACAAAGGCAGGGACATCAACACGAGGCAAAAGCTCGCCCAAAATCCCTTTTTCGGCATATGCAACGCCACAAAAATTCCCAAGGGCACCTCGATGGCGAGGATGATGCCCGAAAATGCCAATTGCCGCCCCAATGCGCCCCACATCCGTTCGCTGTCGAGCAATTCTTCGAACCATTCCAGACCCGCCCAGAAGAATTTGTTGTTCCCGAACGTGTCTTGAAAGGCGTAATTCACCACGGTCATCAACGGGATCACCGCCGAAAATGCCACAAGGATCAACACCGGCAGTACCAGAAACCATGCCTTTTGATTGACTGTCTTTTCCATCAGGCGGCCACTCCTAGCGGCGCGACGCGCCAATCGTTGCGATAGACGTTGATCGCGGCGGCATCGAATGTGACGCGGGTCATATCCGCAGAAATCTCTTCATCTTCGCCAGATATAATATTGATTTCATTCCCGAAAACTTCGGCGCGCACGATCTTGTGGCGGCCAACATCCTCAACCCGGCGGATGTTGACCGGCAGACCCTCGCGCGCCGAAAGTCGGGTGAATTCGGGGCGGACACCGATTTCGATCTTACCCTCGGTGGCGCCGTAGAAGGCGCCCAATGCAATCTCCGCGCCGCCGACATGGGCCATGGCGCCGCTGACCTGCGCGGGCAAAACGTTCATCCCCGGCGAGCCGATGAAATATCCGACGAATGTATGTTCGGGGCGTGCGAACAATTCCTCCGGCGTGCCGATTTGCACCACGCGCCCGTCATACATCACCACGACTTTATCCGCGAAGGTCAACGCTTCGGTCTGGTCATGGGTGACATAAATCATCGTGTGCCCGAATTCATGGTGCAGACTCTTGAGCTGTGTGCGCAATTCCCATTTCATATGTGGGTCAATCACGGTCAGCGGTTCGTCAAACAAAAGCGCATTCACGTCCTCGCGCACCATGCCGCGCCCGAGAGAGATTTTCTGCTTCGCATCTGCTGTCAGGCCGCGCGCCTTGCGACCGAGCACATCTTCCATGCCGATCATCTGCGCAATTTGCTGCACACGGCTGGCGATATAGGCGGGATCTTCGCCACGGTTTTTCAACGGAAAAGCGAGATTGTCGCGCACCGTCATCGTGTCATAGACCACAGGAAACTGGAACACCTGCGCGATGTTGCGCTCGGCGGTGGGGGCGTGGGTCACGTCGACATCATTGAATAAAATCCGCCCTTGGCTGGGCTGCAACAGGCCGGAAATGATGTTCAACAGGGTGGATTTTCCGCAGCCTGACGCCCCAAGCAGGGCATAGGCTTCGCCATCCACCCAATCGTGGTTGAGTTCTTTAAGCGCGAAATCTTCCTCGCTTTGCGGGTTGGGAAGATAACTGTGCGCCAGATTGTCCAGAGTGATTTTCGCCATATCCGCTCCTCAGGCCGCTGCCGCATAGCCCGCCGGCGCGACCAGCGCACCGTCAGGGTCAAAGATGTAAACATGCGCCGGATCCAGATAGACTGGGAGCGGCGCGCCAATGGCCAATTTGTGAACCCCATGGATCAATCCGACCCAGCGTGCGCCGTCGTGGTCAAGATGCACAAAGGTTTCCGAGCCGGTCAGCTCGGTGACGCGAAGCAGGGTGTCGAACCGCATTGCGCTTTCAACATGCTTGTTTATTTCCAGATGATTGGGCCGGAACCCTGCGGTGTATCGCCCATCGGGAAGTCCCGCCAAGAGGCCGGTCGCAGGGGCCGATTGCCCCGTGCCAAATATCAATTTTGCGCCGGTTTTGGTCACGTCGAGGAAATTCATCGGCGGGTCGGAAAATACCCGCGCCGTAGTCGCATCGGTCGGGCGGCGGTAGACCTCTGGTGTTGGGCCAAATTGCGTGACGCGGCCCTGCCAAAGCGTTGCCGTGTTGCCCCCCAGCAAAAGCGCCTCTTCCGGCTCCGTGGTGGCATAGACGAAAATGCTGCCGGCCTCTTCAAAGATTTTTGGGATCTCGATCCGCAATTCTTCACGCAGCTTATAGTCCAGATTGGCAAGAGGTTCGTCGAGAAGAACAAGCCCCGCATCCTTGACCAGGGCGCGCGCAAGGGCGCAACGTTGTTGTTGCCCGCCCGATAGCTCCAAGGGCTTGCGATCCAACATGCCGTCGAGCTTCATCAAGGCTGCAGCCTTTTGCACGGATTGATCAATCTCAACCTTGGATTTGCCTAATAGCTTCAAAGGCGAGGCAATATTGTCATAAACCGACATGGAGGGGTAGTTGATGAATTGCTGGTAAACCATTGCCACGCCGCGATCCTGCACCCGTATTCCGGTGACATCCGTGCCGTTCCAATAGATGCGGCCACGGGTTGGCGCATCCAATCCGGCCATTAAACGCATGAGCGAGGTTTTGCCCGCCGAGGTCGGACCCAAAAGCACATTCATCGTGCCATTTTCCAGCGTCAGATCGGTGGGGTGGATATGTACCTGCCCCTGAACAATCTTTGAGACGCCTTCGAGTTTCAATGTCATGACGCACCTCCTGTCTTTGCCTCGGAGGTCATATTCCGTTCCATTCTGCGGCTTCCTTCGGCGCGATGGGCGCTCATCCATGTTTCAAGCGTTGAAATCTGGTCCGTATCCATCCGCAGGCCCAATTTAGAGCGCCGCCACACCACGTCGTCGGCATGGCGGGCATATTCGCGGTCCATCAACCAGCGCACTTCGGCGGCATATAATCCCGCGCCAAAGTCGTCGCCGAGATCCGCGAGCGAGGTGGCGTCGGCCAGAAGATCGCCCGCTTCGGTGCCATAGGCGCGGCACAACCGGCGGGCAAGTTTGGCCGGAAGGAAGGCGAAATCACGCTGTAAATCCGCCAAAAGCCTTTCAAACCCATCCACGTCGAAATCCCCCCCGGGCAGGGCGACACCGGCGGTCCATTTGGGGCCAGCCTTCTCAAAATAGGGCGCAATCAACTCCATGGCGCTTTCGGCGAGGCGGCGGTAAGTGGTGATTTTTCCGCCAAACACATTCAGGACCGGCGCACCGCCGTTGTCGTCCACCTTGAGCGTATAGTCGCGCGTTGCGGCGGTGGCAGAGCTGGCACCATCATCATAAAGCGGCCGGACTCCGGAATAGGTCCAGACGATATCGTCTGGGGTCACAGGGATTTTGAAATAATCGCTGGCAAAGGCGCAAAGGTAGTCGCGCTCGGCATCGGTGCAGACGGGGCGCGTGTCGGGATCAGAATGTTCGGCATCGGTCGTGCCGATCAAGGTGAAATCCTGCTCATAGGGAATGGCAAAAATGATCCGCCCGTCGGTGCCTTGGAAAAAATAGCATTTGTCATGGTCGTAGAGCTTGCGGGTGACGATATGGCTGCCGCGCACAAGTCGCACGCCTTCGGTGGTATCTATGCGCACTTTATTTTGGATCACATCGCCGACCCATGGCCCCGCCGCGTTGATCAACATGCGGGCTTGCACGGTGCGGGTCGCGCCGGTTTCGCGGGTTTCGACCTGCACCTCCCAGATATCGCCGGCGCGGCTCGCCGAGAGGACCTTTTGTCCGGTCCAGATCTGGGCGCCGCGCGCCTGTGCATCGCGGGCGTTGAGGACCACAAGACGCGAATCCTCGATCCAGCAATCGGAGTATTCATAGGCCGTGAGAAATTTTTCTTTGAGTGGCGTGCCTTCGGGGGCGGTCTTCAGGTCGATTGTCTTGGTCGCAGGCAGGATTTTGCGTCCGCCAAGATGGTCGTATAAAAACAGGCCAAGCCGGATGAGCCACGCCGGGCGGCGGCCCTTCATCCACGGCATTACCGCCGACATCAGTGTCGACGTTGGGGTGCCGCCTTCGAACCGCATGTCGGTGTGGTAGGGCAGAACGAAGCGCATCGGCCAAGAGATATGCGGCATCGCGCGCAGCAAGATTTCGCGCTCGATCAACGCCTCACGCACCAGCCGCACTTCGAAATATTCAAGATACCGCAGCCCGCCATGGAACAGTTTGGTCGAAGCAGAGGACGTCGCAGAGGCCAGATCATTCATCTCGGCCAAGGCGACAGTGAGCCCGCGTCCGGCCGCATCTCTGGCGATGCCGCATCCATTGATGCCGCCGCCGATGACGAGCAGGTCGTAGATTTGCTTTTGTGGTGCGGAGTTGGTCACGCGCCCCTCCCAAAGCGTAACTGATTGCGCAAACACACACGATTTGCGGCGATGCGTCAATGTGGATGCTTTCGTTTCTGTTCTTTTTTCGAAATTACCTGCGGATTCAGGCGATTGGAGCGGCAAATATCGCGGTCGTCGTGGAGAGATGCGCTGCCTTGTGCGGATTTTCCGCCGAATCTCTTTCGGATTTGGGTGATTCGAGTCGCACGCTCGTTGCCTGTTGTTTGGCCGCTGTCACTATAAGGCCATAAAAAACACGAAAATCCGGCGCGGAATGTGCTCTGACTTGATTTGGATGGGAAACCACAGCAAAGTGTTTCGAACAAAAAGGAACATGGGTCGAAGCCGACCGTGCAGATCACGTCAGAAGGAGACGGCATGTCGCAAAATTTCCGCTTGCCGGAGATCCTTGAAATCGCGCGCAGCGAAGGCAAGGTGACGGTCGACGGGTTGGCCGAACGCTTCGGCGTGACCGTGCAAACCATCCGCCGTGATTTGACCGAATTGGCCGAGGCAGGGCGGCTCGAACGGGTGCATGGCGGCGCGGTCCTGCCATCGGGTGTTTCCAACATCGGGTATGAGGACCGGCGCGGTTTGAATGAGGCGGCTAAAGCCGCGATGGCACGGGCCTGCGCGCGACAAATCCCCGAAAGCGCCTCTGTCTTTCTCAATATAGGCACGTCGACCGAGGCGGTGGCGCGGGCTTTGCTGCATCATCGCAATCTTTTGGTGATTACCAATAATATGAATGTTGCCAATATTTTGGTCGCCAATCGTGATTGTGAAATCATCGTCGCGGGCGGGGCCTTGCGGCGCTCGGATGGTGGATTGGTCGGGGCCTTGACCATCCGCGCGATTGAGCAGTTTAAATTCGATTTTGCGGTCATCGGGTGTTCGGCTCTGGATGTCGACGGGGATCTTTTGGATTTCGATATTCAAGAGGTCGGCGTTAGCCAAACGATCATTCGCCAAGCGCGCAAAACCTTTCTCGTCTCGGACGCGTCGAAGTTTCAACGCAGCGCCCCGGCGCGAATTGCCTCGCTGTCCGAAGTGGACAGCTTTTTCACGGATCGTCCCTTGCCCGGTGATCTATCGCAGCGCTGCGCAGATTGGGGCACTGCGGTCGAGATTTGCGGCGAGGGCGCCCCGTAACCTCGGGCCGGTGTGACTGCGCCGTAACCTCATGGGGTGCGCGTAGGAAAAAAACCCCCGGCCGGACGGGTTTTCAACCTTGGCATGTGATTGGCTGCAGAGTAGCCTTTTTTCAGATGCTGCCTTTTGAAAACAAGGCGGCCAACAGGGAGGTGAACATGAGAAAATTAGCAAACACGGTCGCGTTGGCGGCTTTGGCCACCGGCATTACAACGGGCGCTATGGCGACCGAGTGGAATGTTTCAGTCTGGGGCAAGCCACGGGCTTTTACCTCGCACGTCGAGGTGTTGAACGAGATGCTGCAGGAAAAAACCGGCGGCGCATTTAAATTGAACATCAGCTATGGCGGCCTGTCCTCGAACAAGGAAAATCTTGACGGTATCTCGATCGGTGCCTTTGAGATGGCCCAATTCTGTGCCGGATATCACGAGGATAAAAACCCGACGTTGACGGTTCTGGAATTGCCCTTCATCGGCGTGAATACTCTGGAGGAAGAAGTCGCCGTGTCTCAGGCGCTTTATGCCCACCCTGCGGTTGCCAAGGATTTGGGCCGCTGGAATGCGCGTCTGTTGATGCCGTCTCCGATGCCGCAATATAACATCGTTGGCACCGGCGAGGTGCGTGATACCGTTGCCAAAATGGATGGCATGCGGGTGCGGGCCACGGGTGGTTTGGGCGAGGCATTCAAAGCCGTAGGGGCGGTGCCGACATCGGTGACCGCGACGGAAACCTATAATGCGATGGAATCCGGTGTTGTCGATACCGTCTCCTTTGCGCAGCACGCGCATTTGGCCTTTCGCACCATTGACCAAGCCGATTGGTGGACCGCCAACCTCAACCCGGGCACGGTAAATTGCCCCATCGTGGTCAATACCGATGCCTATGATGCCCTATCGGACGAGGAGCGTGCCGCTTTGGACAGCTCGATCGAGCCGGCATTGGCGCATTATCTTGAGGTTTATGGCGAAGTGCTGAAAAAATGGGATGCGGTTTTGGCCGAACGTGAGGTCACCAAGGTGATGTTCACCGAGGAAGAGTTGGATAAATTCCGCGCCGTGGCTGCCGGTCCCGCCCGCGCCGCATGGATCGAAAAGATGAGTGCGCAGGGCATTCCCGCGCAGGAATTGGTCGATCTGGTCGACAGCACATTGGCGGATAACCGTTAGGGTGCGCTGACGCTTTATGGCAGCGCCCGCGTCTCGATCACGAGGCGGGCGCTGCTTGAGTTTGCCCGTTCAATCCGCACGACAGATGCGGCCATGGGGCGTCTTTTTGGCGATGGCTGCGATGCACGCGTAGGACGCGGGCGCGGTGCCGCCGCCGCAGGAGCATAGACAATCAATAGGGGGACAGGCCGATGGCGGGAAATGCTGCGGTGCTTGAAGACGGATCACGGCTCAGCCGGATTGATCGCGCCTTGGCGGGGATTGAAACCAAACTCGCTTTGGTCAGTGGCCTCGCGGTCTTTGGGTTGATGCTTTTGGCGGTGGTGTCGGTCACGGGGCGTAATATTCTCAATGTGCCGGTGCCCGGGTATGTGGATTGGATCGAGGTCACCATGCCGCTCATTGCCTTCATGGGCATCAGCTACACGCAACGCAGCGGCAGCCATATTCGCATGGATATCCTGATCGGCAAACTCAAAGGGCGCATGATGTGGGCCGCTGAATTGTTCTCGGTTCTGATCATGCTGGTTTTGGTGCTTTTCCTGATTTGGGGATCATGGGCGCATTTCGCCCGCAGCTTTGATTTCGCCGCGCCGCTTTGGAGCCGCGACAGCACCATCGACATTCGCCTGCCGATTTGGCCGGCTAAGTTGCTGGTGCCCTTCGCCTTTTCGGTTCTGGCCCTGCGGTTGGTTTTGCAAGTCTGGGCCTATGGGCGTGCGGTCGTGACCGGCGCGGAAAATCCGATTGCCGTGCCTTTGCCCCTGTCCGCCGCTGAACAAGCTGCCGAAGAAGCCAGCCACGTCAGTGCGCTCGACACCAAAGGAGCCGCATGATGGAACCGATTGATATTGGCATTATTGTTTCGGGTGTCATGCTCTTGTTTGTTGTGCTCGGGATGCGCGTTGCTTTTGCTGCGGCGCTCGCGGGCTTTGTTGGGTTGACGTGGATTTTCTGGGCGAAATTTGGCTATAACCCCGATAAGTTTATGAAAGCCCTCACCATTTCGGTGAAGACAGCGGGGCAGGTGCCTCATGCCAAAGTGTCCTCGCAAGCGCTCAGCCTGATCCCGACGTTCATCTTGATCGGCTATTTGGCCTATTATGCGGGGCTGACCAAGGCGTTGTTCGAGGCCGCAAAACGCTGGGCCGGTTGGATGCCGGGCGGCATGGCGGTGGCCACGGTCTTTGCCACGGCGGGGTTCTCGGCGGTTTCGGGCGCCTCGGTCGCCACCTCGGCGGTGTTCGCGCGCATTGCGATCCCCGAAATGCAAGCCATGGGATACAACAAGCGTTTCGCGGCGGGTGTTGTCGCGGCGGCGGGCACTTTGGCCTCGCTCATTCCGCCCTCTGCGATCCTCGTGATCTATGCGATCATCGTGGAACAAGACGTTGGCAAGCTGTTGCTCGCAGGGTTCATTCCCGGCGCGTTTTCCGCCATTGTCTATGTAAGCCTGATCGTTGGTATGGCGATGATTTGGCCCTCTTACGGCCCGAAAATCACCGGGTATACATGGCGTGAAAAATTCGCCTCTCTGCCGCCGGCATTCCCGATTTTCTTTGTGGTCGGCATTATTATCTTCTTTATCTACAACCCGTTTGGCGATCCTTGGGGCACGCCCACCGAAGGCGGTGCGCTTGGGGCTTTTGTCGTCTTTCTCATGGCGGTTATTCAAGGCATGCGTTGGGGCCAACTCAAAGACGCGCTGCTCGAAACGGCCAAGCTTTCGGCAATGATTTTCACGATCGTCTGGGGCGTGTTGATCTATGTTCGTTTCTTGGGCTTTGCACAGCTTCCCTCGGCCTTTGCGGACTGGATTTCGGGGCTGGAGCAATCGCCGATGCTGACGCTGATTTTCATCCTTCTGGCTTATGCGGTGCTTGGGATGTTCATGGATGCCATCGGGATGCTGCTGTTGACCTTGCCGGTGGTGTATCCGGCGGTGATGGCGCTGAACGGCGGCGAAGGTGTGTTGGCTGCCGACAGTGCCTTTGGCATGTCCGGCCCGATGTGCGCGATCTGGTTCGGGATATTGGTGGTGAAAATGGCCGAGTTCTGTTTGATCACCCCGCCCATCGGGCTCAATTGCTTCGTGGTCGCAGGCGTGCGCGATGATCTCACCGTCCAGGACGTGTTTCGCGGCGTGATGCCATTTTTCTTTGCCGATGCGGCCACCATTGGTCTGCTCATCGCCTTCCCGCAAATCGTGCTTTATCTGCCGTCGCTGGCTTAGATGCCGCACTTCAAAATCCGACGTTCAAAGCAAGCAGCGCATTTTGCAGCTCTGTCGGGGGATTTTGCCCGGATGAGGTCACCCATCGGAGGCATGGCCCAATCTGTTGATCTTGGGCCCTAGATGCGGCGGGTCGAAACCTGTGCCTAAGACCCGCATCATCACCCACCTCCCGTGCCCGGAGGCGGGGGAGGTGGGCGATATGATTGCGCATATCTGCGGTTTTTAGCGGACCACCTGGGCCATTGCGGATCGCGCCGGCGATTTTATCGGGCTTTTGATGCGGCTTCCCTGACCGCGCCGGTGATATCGCCCTTCGGCGGCGCATATGCGGGCCAGATCCCCGCGCGCGTGGGCGGTCATGTGCCTGTGAAATTCGGTGCGCGTTTCTCGACAAAGGCGGCGGAGGCCTCTGCGTGATCGGCAGTATCGGCACAGCGCATGAAATTGCGCGCCTCAAGGTCCATACATTCACCCATGCTGCCGCCGCCTTCGGCCAGAGCGATGTTCTGTTTGATCCGGCCATAGGCCAAGGTGGGCCCCGCCGCCAACGCACGGCCGATTTCTAATGCCGTGTCGAGGGCATCACCCGCCGCGACGGCCCGCGAGAACAACCCGATGCCCACCGCCTCATCGCCCGATAGCACCGGCGAGGTCAGGTATAATTCACGGGTTTTTGCAGCGCCCAAAATATGCGTCATCAAATAGGTGCCGCCGTAATCACCCGACAATCCCACCTTGGCAAAGGCAGTTGTGATTTTGGCGTCACTGGCGCAGATGCGCACATCGCAGGCCATTGCGATCGCCAATCCCGCCCCGGCGCAGGATCCTTCGACCGCCGCAATGGTGGGTTTGGGCATGTCATGCAGATTTCGGGAGGTATCCATCCGGTCGCGCAACCTGTGCCGGCGCAACCCAAACGGCGCGCTGCGGGTGCTGCCGGCATTCATGGCTTTGACATCGCCGCCGACGCAAAAATGCCCGCCCGCGCCGGATATCACAATGGCGCGCACGGCCGGAGCATCTGCGGCTTCTGCGGTGGCATCGCGCAGCGCCTCGGTCATGTCGAGATCGAGCGCATTACGCGTTTCGGGCCGGTTGAGGGTTAAAACCAACAAACCGTCTTGAAGATCTTTGTGGAGCACATCGGACATGCGTTTTCCTTTGTTCGATGGGGATAAGGACGCAGCAGGCATAGCCCCCCTGCGCCGAGCCGGGCGCCGGGGCACGGCGATGATCTGCCATGGCATCCCCTCCCGATAGATGACACTGGCGGTATTGGCAGTTGGATGCCACACTGACATATGTCAGGGTATGGAGGGCGCGCCCGTGGGTCAAGTGGAGCGTCGCGGCTTTTACGGGCCGTAATTTTGATGCGGTTGTGCGGCCTTGGCGCCGGCGCCAAAAAAACGCGCGCAAATCCGGCCGGCGCGCCTAAAAAAGGGAATGCGCATGTCATCGGATGATCGCAACACGGGTCTTGGCGCGGTGCAAAAAGTCTATTTGCAAGAGGCGCAGATCACCAGCGTGCAAAACGAAGATCTGGTGTCGACGCGGCGCGAACAGATTTGCGACGCGGCGTTGGAACTGTTCTTGGAAAAGGGATTTGCATCGACCACCATTCGCGATATCTGCGCGCGCTCCGGTGTCAATCAAGCCAGCATCTACGATTATATCGCCAACAAGAACGATATCCTGCGGCGGTTGTTGAACCAGCTTTGGTTCGGTCAGGATGTGCAACCCCTGCCGCAGATTCTGGCTGATGAAAGCACATCGCTGGAACAGGCCTGTGCGCATTATTTCCGTGAGGTCTGGAGCAAAAAACGCAAGGGGACGTTGCTTGTCTACCGTTCGGTGCCCCATTTGCTGGAGGAAGATCGCAAGGCGATGCGCGCGCGGGATATGGCCTTGATCCATGACCTGTCCGAGCAACTGCGCAAACGATCCGGGCGTCCGGTAGATGACATGCAAATGGACGTTCTCGCCAATGTTCTGGTTTTTCTCGCCGCCTTCGGGCCGATGCGTGATTGGTTGATCAAGGAGGTGCCCGAAGAGACCGTCGTGCGCACCGTTGCGGCCGGGGCGGCGGCGATGATCCGCGAATTGATTGGCGCCGAAACGCCAAAATAGAACCGCGCACAACGGTCGCTATGTGGGGCGTCATACCTGGTCGGGATGGAACGCGCCTTTGTGACGTGAGGTCCAAAAGCCGGGCTTGGTGAACAACCTTGACGTTTTACGGAATTAAGTTCTACCTATGTCTGACAACTGTCAGGGAAGCTTGCGCGGCTGGGTTGAGCGTGTCGCAGGCAGCCGGTGGGGAGGCCGGAAACGAACGGAAATCCGTATGAAGTCTGGCGCAGTCTGGCACGATCTCCGGCTTGCCTCGTTATCTTGGTACGCGCGTCCGATGTGGGTGTTGGCCGTCCGGGGCTGCCTTCGGCGCGATAACACTGCGCGTGTGTGGGGCTCTACGGCCCTTTCGCGCATCGAGAGGGAGAAGGGGAGGAGACATGCGCAACGCCACAGATGACGCCGCTGCCGATCTTGTTGCCTTTGGCAAAGGGGGCAGGGAGATACCGCGCCCGCCGCCTGTGCCCGATCCTGAAATCCGGCAACATCGCCGCCAGCACCATGATCGGCAGTATCGCGATGAATTTCGCCGCCTGCATCCCTGAGTATCAAGGAGAGAAGAGAAGAATGGCATATCCAAACGACGAACTGCACAATCTGGCGATGTCGGAGGGCGCGCGCCCGCTGCTCGACCGCGTTGTCAAACATATCACCGAGCATTGCGATCCGGCCTATGCCGCATATGAGGCGTTGGAGGCCAAGAAAACCTCGCGGTTCGAATATGCGCCGGGCCAATTGGAGATCATCGATGGGTTGAAGGCCAAGGCCAAGGAGGCCGGTCTTTGGAACTTCTTCCTGCCCAATGCCGAAACCGGCGAAGGTCTGTCGAACCTTGATTACGCCTATATCGCGTTTGAATTGGGGAAAAACCCTCTGGCGGCTGAATCTATGAACTGTGCCGCGCCGGACACCGGCAATATGGAAGTGCTCGAACGGGTCGGCACCCAGGAGCAAAAAGATAAATGGCTCAAGCCTCTCCTCGCCGGTGAAATTCGCTCGGCCTTTGCGATGACCGAACCGGATGTGGCCTCGTCGGATGCGAAAAATATCGGCACCCGCGCGGTTTTGGAAAACGGTGAATGGGTCATCAACGGCGAGAAATATTATATCTCCGGCGCTGGGGACCCCCGGTGTAAGATTATGATTGTCATGGTGAAAACGTCGCCGGAGGCCGAAACGTTCCGCCAGCAGAGCCAGATTCTCGTACCGATTGACACCCCCGGTGTTGAAATCGTTGGCCCGATGACGGTCTTTGGCCATGACGATGCGCCGCACGGCCATATGCAAATCAGATTCACCGATGTGCGCGTGCCCGAAAGCGCGATCCTGTGGGGGGAAGGGCGCGGTTTCGAGATTAGCCAGGTGCGTCTTGGCCCCGGCCGGATTCATCACTGCATGCGTTCGATCGGCGCTGCGGAAAAAGCGCTTGATCTGATGATCTACCGGGGTCTGACCCGCGAGGCGTTTGGCAAGAAGATCATCGATCTGGGCAAGAACATGGAGACAATTTCCCGTTCGCGTATCGAGATCGACGCCATGCGCCTCATGGTTCTCAAAGCGGCCAAAGCGATGGATGTCCTTGGCAACAAAGAGGCGCGCATCTGGGTGTCGAAGATCAAAGCCATGGTTCCGGAAAAATGCTGCAAAATCATCGACGACGCGATGCAAGTGCATGGCGCGACAGGCATCAGCCAATGGTCGCCTTTGTCGTCCATGTATATGAAGCAGCGCACCTTGCGGTTTGCCGATGGCCCCGATGAGGTCCACCATCACGTGATCGCCCGGGCCGAGCGCAAAGAGTTCGAAAATTCGAACGAGCGCGTGGCCGCAGCCAAGGCCGAAACCGAGGGTGGCGGGAATATCTTTGACGGGCCGTAACGGATAGCCGGTTAAGAGGGTTGGACTGGCATGGTCGCGCCGGTTGCGTCGCGTAGTGGTATCATTTTTGCCAAGCTTTTGCTTTCAGGCCGCATATAGCCTTTGCCTGTGATTTGGGCTAGATCGCGCGCGCTGCCGTGTTTAAGTGTTCGTTCTTCGATAGGCCTATTTTGGGCGTGAAACTGGATTGTTTCATATGACGCCGAGGTATGCTGGATGTGAAGATGGGCGTAACTCGGCCGAAATTGGCAAAAATGGTATGACACTGCTATGGCGGAAAATGTAACTAAATCAATGCCCTCAAGGGCGGCTCGTCTCTCCGTCGCCCCCATGATGGATTGGACGGACCGGCATTGCCGTTATTTGCACCGGCTGCTGACCCGCGAGGCGCTGCTTTATACTGAAATGGTGACGGCGCCGGCTTTGGTGCGCGGTGGGGCGCTGCATTTGCTTGACTATAACGTCGAAGAGCATCCCGTGGCCTTACAATTGGGTGGCTCTGATCCGGTGGAATTGGCGGCGGCGGCGAAGCTGGGCGCGCAGGCGGGCTATGACGAGATTAACCTCAACGTCGGCTGTCCGTCGGATCGGGTGCAATCGGGCACCTTTGGCGCGGTGTTGATGAAGGATGCGGCATTGGTGGCGGAATGCTGCGCCGCGATGATCGCCGCGCAGCCCCGCGAGGTTACGGTGAAATGCCGCATCGGCGTCGATGACCAAAATGCAGAAGAGGTCTTGCCGGACTTTATCGCGCGGGTCTCGGCGGCCGGGGTAGGGCGGTTTACCATCCATGCGCGCAAGGCGTGGTTGCAAGGGCTTTCCCCCAAGGAAAACCGCGATATTCCGCCACTGGATTATGAGCTGGTGGTGCGGATGAAGGCGCTTTTTCCGCATCTGCACCTGTCGATCAATGGCGGCATTGCGACGCTGGACGCGGCCGAGGCTCTGCTGGATCGTGGTTTGGATGGGGTGATGATCGGGCGCGCTGCCTATCACCAACCCGGTGATGTGCTTTGCGGGGCGGATGCGCGGATTTTCGGGCGCGATACCGGCCTGAGCGCCCCCGACGCCGTGCGCGCGATGTTGCCCTATATCGAGGCGCATCTTGCCGCAGGTGGCAAATTGAACCAGATCACCCGCCATATGCTTGGCCTTTTTGCGGGGCGCCCCGGCGCGCGTGGATGGCGGCGCAGTCTGTCAGAGGGCGCGGCGCACAAAGGCGCGGGGCCAGAATTGGTCGAAGAGGCCTTGGCGCGCATTTGTTCTCTGGAGGCTGAGACGCAGGCCGTGTAAGGCTGCGCGTCATCGATATGTCTTGCCCAAATAGCCCGGAGCCGCGCCATGCCTGATCCCACCTTGTTGCTGATGATGCTGGCGCTTTTGATCGTGATCGGTGCCTTGGCAGGGGTTTTGGCGGGGCTTTTGGGACTGGGTGGCGGCATCGTTCTTGTCCCTGCATTTTTCTATGCGTTTCAAACGCTTGGCTATGACAGTCCACAGATGATGCAAATTTGTTTGGCGACATCCCTATCGACAATTATCGTCACATCGGTGCGCTCGGTTCTGAGCCATAATAAAAAGGGCGCGGTCGATTGGCAGATATTGCGCACATGGGCACCGGGGATCATGGCCGGCGCGGTGCTGGGCGTGATGGTGGCCTCGTCCTTGCGCTCGACAACCTTGCAAATGCTGTTCGGCTGCCTCGGGATTGTGATCGGGCTTTACCTCGGATTTGGCCGTGCCGAATGGCGGATTGCCGAGGCAATGCCAAAGGGGTTTCGCCGTGCCGTGATGTCGCCGGCCGTGGGGTTTTTGTCGGTGCTGATGGGCATCGGCGGCGGTAGTTTCGGCGTGCCGTTGATGAGCCTGCACGGCGTGGCCATCCACCGGGCGGTGGCCACGGCGGCGGGTTTTGGGGTCACCATCGCGGTGCCTGCGGTGATTGCATTTCTGACCGTCTCGCTGGAGCCATCGGCACGGCCACCTTTCACCATCGGCGCGGTGAACTTGCCGGCCTTTGGGGTGGTGATCGCGATGACGCTGCTGACCGCACCGCTCGGGGTCAAGATCGCCCATGCGATGGACCCGAAACCGTTGAAACGGATTTTTGCGGTGTTTTTGATTCTGGTGGCCTTAAACATGCTGCGCAAAGCGCTGGGGCAGTAGTTGGGGCAGTAAGCACAAGGCGCATACTTGTGGTTGGGGTGGGGGCACTGCGCCGGTGCCCCCAACTAAGTGCCGAGGCGGCGGTGCTTATTTTTGTTTCTTCAACCGCGCGGCGCGGCCGCCGCGACGCTTTTGTAATCGCGGTGCGCGGGCGGGCAGGGCGGCCAGAACCTCGGCCCGTTCGTCATTGCTCATCTTCGACCAAGCGGAAATCTCGTCGATCGAGCGCAGGCATCCGGTGCAAATCCGTTCGGCCGGATGGATCACACAGATATTGATACAGGGCGATTCCACCGTCTCTCGCCGCCAGATTTTCTTGCTTTCATTGGTGTCATTCATGGGACCACTCATCCGCCTGTTCTCAGATGCGCCAACCGGTCAAGCGCGCCTTGCAAAATATAGCTGGCCGCGATGTTGTCGATGACCTCGGCGCGGCGGGCGCGCGAGGCATCCGCTTCGAGCAGCGCACGTTCGGCGGCAACGGTCGACAGACGCTCGTCCCAATAGGTGATCGGCATGGGGGCAAGCCGGTCAAGGTTGCGGGCAAAGGCGCGGGTTTTCTGGCACCGCGGCCCTTCGGATCCATCCATATTGCGCGGCAATCCCAGCACAATACCGACGATGTTGCGGTGGGCGATGATCTCTTGTAGCCGCGCGGCATCCAAGGTGAATTTCTTGCGCCGCACGGTTTCCAACGGCGAGGCCACGGAGCGCATTCCGTCCGATACCGCGACGCCGATGGTTTTATCGCCAAAATCGAGCCCCATCAGCGGCCCCATCGCCTCAGCGTGTTCGACAAACTCTTGAATATCATCAAAAATCATTGTGCCACTCCGGCGCGCGCCGCGCCTTGACGCACCTCTTCGAGCGCCTCGGGATGGGCGGCGAAAATGCTTTGGGCTTCGGTCCATATCGCGCGGGCGTGATCAACCTCGCCCAGCACGCCATAGGCGCTGATCAACTGTGCCCATTCTGCGGGGCTGCCGCCGGATGTGGCGAGCCGTTCGGACAGTTGCGCGACCATGCCGCGCACCATTGCATTGCGGTCCTCGGCGTCCAATTCGCTTGCGGCCTCCATATCCTCGGCGCTTGGACCTTTGAGGTCGGCGGGCGCGCCGCCGGCGGCAGCGGCCGTATAGATGGTCGGGACGCTATAGTCTTCGCCAGCCAAAAACGCGACCTCTTCGATGCGCGACACAATGGGCGCGATCCAAGGCGCATCCACGGGGCCTTCGCTGAGCAGGTTGCGCCATGTGCGAAAGGCGACGTCGGGCCGTCCGGTTTGCAACATCAAGACACCCATATAAAACCGCGCTCCGCCATTGGTGCGGTCGCGGGCCAGCGCCGCGCCAAAGGCGGCTTCGGCCTCGGGCGAGACGCGATTGCCCGCCGCAATGAACAGCAATTCGCCATAGGTCGTGTAATCCTCGGCGTTTGCCGCATCGCCCTTGATCGACAAAACCCGCTGCTGCGCGGCATAAGCGGCGCGGAAATTGCCCACGGCGGCCTCATATCCGGCAAGCATCTGTGCCCCTTTCAAATCATCGGGGCGGTCGGCCACGGCGTCGCGCAGCGCCTCCATCAGTTCCGCATCCCTCTCGGGCAGGGGCATCGGCGGCACGGGCGGCAAGGCGGCTTCCAACGCGGCTTGGGTGTCGCGGGTTTCGCGCATGGTCTGGGCGGCGGCGATCCGCGCCTGACGCGGCAGATCCTCAACCCCGGGGGCCCCCATTGCGCGATAAATCCAAAGCGATCCACCGATCAAACCCACGGCCACCAGCCCCGCCGCAAGCACATTGACGGTTTTGGGCGCCTGCGGGGCGGGCGTGCCATCGGCAGAGCGGTGCGCCGCATCGGCGGCAAGAATACGGCGTTTGACCTCGGTGCGGGTGCGCTCGGCGTCGTCTTTGCTGATCACGCCGCGTTCCAAATCACGGTCCACTTCGGCCAATTGGTCACGGTAGACTTTGATATCAAAGGCCGAACCGCGACCGGCTGCGGCGCTGACCTCGGCCTCTGGGCTTTGGGGCGCGGTGCGGCGTGACTGTGCGGCGGGGCGCATGCGTCCGCGCAGCATGGCCGCGACGAGCGATGCGGTGACCGCGAGGGCGATAAGTGCCGTGGTAACCCAGAATGTCATAGTGCCTCCGTTTCCGTTGCTTCCATGTAATGTGCCACGGGCATGCACAAAAGGCCAAATCATCGCAGCGCTGCGCCATGTCGCAACTGGACCCGAAAAGGGCGCTGTTAAACGCGGGCGCGCCGGCGCACAGAGGCACATAGGAAGAAACATGCCCGCGCCACAGACCCCCTATGGCGGCGGACAGCAAAAGCGCTAAGTTAAGGCGTGGTCATAGCTTCGGAAAGCGAGCCGATGAAACGATATTCTGCCTTTGCCATCGCCCGCGAGGCGCTGCGCTTCCACAGCGGATGGGAGCGCGCATGGCGGTCCCCCGCGCCCAAGAAACGCTATGATGTGATCATTGTCGGCGCGGGCGGGCATGGTTTGGCGAGTGCCTATTACCTTGGTAAAAACTTCGGCATCACCAATGTTGCGGTGCTTGAAAAAGGCTGGCTTGGCGGCGGCAATACCGGGCGTAACACCACGATCATCCGCTCGAACTACCTACAGGACCCGTCGGCGGCGATCTATGAAAAGGCGCGGTCGCTGTACGAGACCATGAGCCAGGACCTTAATTATAACGTGATGTTCTCGCCGCGCGGGGTGATCATGTTGGCACAGACCCACCACGAGGTGCGCGGCTATCAGCGCACGGCCTATGCCAACGCCCTGCAAGGCGTCGAGACGCAATTCATCGGCCCCGATAAGGTCAAAGAGCTGTGCCCGATCATCTCGCTTGAGGGGCCGCGATATCCGGTGCTTGGCGGATTATGGCAACCGCGTGGCGGCACCGCGCGCCATGATGCGGTGGCGTGGGGCTATGCGCGGGCCTGCTCGGATATGGGGATGGACATCATCCAGCAATGCGAGGTCACCGGCATTCGCAAGGACGGCGGTAAGGTCACGGGCGTCGACACCACCAAAGGCGCAATGGATTGCGGGCAGCTTGGATTGGTGGTGGCGGGGCATTCCGGCGTTTTGGCCGAAATGGCGGGCTTTCGGCTTCCGGTGGAATCGCTGGCGCTTCAGGCTTTGGTCTCCGAGCCGGTCAAACCCTGTATGGATGTGGTGGTCATGGCCAATACAGTCCACGGCTACATGAGCCAATCGGACAAGGGCGAAATGGTCATCGGCGGCGGCACGGACGGGTTCAACAACTACACCCAACGCGGCAGCTTCCATCATATCGAGGAAACCGTGCGGGCCTTGATCGAAACCTTCCCGATGATTTCGCGGCTCAAAATGCTGCGCCAATGGGGCGGGATCGTCGATATGACCGGCGACCGCTCGCCGATCTTGTCGAAAACTCCGGTCGAGGGGGTGTTCGTGAATTGCGGGTGGGGCACCGGCGGGTTCAAATCCATTCCCGGCTCCGGTTGGGGGATGGCGGAACTCATGGCCAAGGGGCATTCGCCATTGACCGAAGAGTTTTCCATGTATCGTTTCCGCGAAGGCAAATTCATTGACGAGAGCGTCGCAGCAGGGGTGGCGCATTGATGTTTATGACTTTCACCGGATCAAACGATGGCGGCGCTTTTGCTCAAACCTGTGATTTAGGCCGCGTTCGAACCGCCCCTGTGGGGCGGAGGCTCTCTCGCCGGATTTTTGCAGCGGGCGCGGGTGAAAAATTGCCGGTGGAGGCCGCGCCATGCTGATGCTCAAATGCCCGTATTGCGGCGTCATGGCCGATGAGACCGAGCTTTCGGCAGGCGGTGAGGCGCATCTGAAACGCTTTGGGCCGCAGAGCTCTGCCGAGGACTTCGAAGGCTATCTCTTTGCGCGGGAAAATCCCAAAGGCGTGCATGTCGAACGTTGGCGCCATGTTAATGGCTGCGGCAAGTGGTTTCATGCGGCGCGCTGCACCCTGACGCTCGAGGTGTTCGGGACTTATAGCGCGCAGGTGACCGCGCCGCCGCAAGATATCCGCGACGCGATCCGCGCAAAGCATCCTGATTGGCGGTGGAGGGATATGGCATGACCTTGTCCTACACCCCGATCCACCGACGCCCGATAGACCGACGCCCGATAGACCGGCGCGCGGCTCACCGACGCCCGACAGACCCAACAAAGGCATCCACGTTATGAGCACCCGTTTGGCCACTGGCGGCCGTTTGATTGATCATGCCGCGCCGATGACATTTACCTTTAACGGCAAAGAGATGCAGGGATACGCGGGCGATACTTTGGCCTCTGCGCTTTTGGCCAATGATCGAATGTTGGTCGGACGCTCGTTTAAATACCACCGTCCGCGCGGCATCATGGCCAGCGGCGCAGAAGAGCCGAACGCCTTGGTCGGGCTTGGTCGTGACGGGCAGTTCGAGCCGAACCAACGCGCCACCACCACCGAATTGTTCGACGGTCTGGAAAGCACCAGCCAAAACCATTGGCCCAGCCTTGACCATGATATCGGCGCCGTGAACCAATACCTCGGACGGGTGTTGCCCGCCGGATTTTATTACAAAATGTTCCTCTATCCGCGTGCCTTTTGGAAGCATGTGTATGAGCCGTTCATCCGCCACTCGGCGGGCCTTGGCAAAGCGCCGCAAGACCGCGATGCCGACAGCTATGAACATTTTCACGTCCATGTGGATGTTCTGGTCATCGGCGGCGGTATCGCGGGGCTGCAAGCGGCCTGTGCGGCAGGACGTACGGGCGCCAAGGTTCTGCTCATTGAGCAAACCGCCCATTGGGGCGGACGCGCGCCCGTCGATGGCGGCGTTGTGGATGGCATATCCGTCGACGCATTTACGCAAAACCTCATTGCCGAACTGGACGCGATGGAGAACGTCACGATGCGCCTGCGCACCATGGGCGCGGGGGTTTACGATCACGGCTATGTTTTGGGCTATGAGCGGCGGACCGATCATGCGCCGGATATGGGCGGTCCGCGCCACCGGCTTTGGCGGATACGGGCCGCGCGCACGATCACCGCCACGGGCGCGATCGAGCGACCTTTGTCCTTTTCCGGCAATGACATACCGGGTGTGATGCTGGCTTCTGCCGTGCGCGATTATGCGGTGAATTTTGGCGTGGCTGTGGGCGACCGGACGCTGGTTGTGACCAACAATGACGACGGGTATCGCACCGCGATTGCGCTCAAAAACCTTGGCCTTGATGTGCCCGCAGTGATCGACGCGCGCCCTGCGGGTGGCGGCGCATTGGCGCAGGAGGCGGCCAGTCTTGGCATTCGGATTGAGACCGGAAAAGCCGTGGCCAAGGCGCTGGGCGGTAAGCGGATCACCGGCGCTGCTGTATGTGCACAGGCGGGCACCGGGAGCGTTGATGAGGAGATCGAATGTGATTGCATCGCCATGTCCGGGGGGTGGTCGCCGGTGGTGCATCTGTGGTCGCATTGCGGCGGCAAACTGATCTGGGACGCCGATCACGCCTTTTTCCGTCCCGATCCGGCGCGCCCGCCGCTTGGCGCTGAGGGCCAAGGGGTCGTCATGGCCGCCGGCAGCGCCAACGGCGCGCTCGATCTTGCGATTGCTTTGGCCGATGCCGATTACGCCGGTCGCAAGGCCGCAGAGGCCACCGGATATAGGCCAAAACGCGGCCGCCCGCCGGAGGCCGAGCAGGCCGGCGAAGCGCCGATCCTGCCGGTTTGGCAGATGCCGGAGGGCGCGGATCAGACGTTGCGCGCGAAAACATGGTTGGATTTCCAAAACGATGTGAAGGTCACCGACGTGCAATTGGCCGCGCGCGAGGGATTTGAAAGCGTCGAACATACCAAACGATACACCACGCTCGGCATGGCAACAGATCAAGGTAAGTTGAGCAATATAAACGGCTTGGCGGTTTTGTCGGAGGCATTAGGACAGGCCATTCCGGCCACGGGGACCACGACATTCCGCCCGCCCTATACGCCGATTTCCATGGGCGCGATTGCCGGCGAGGCCCGCGGCGATCTGTTCCAACCGCTGCGCCGCACGCCGATGCATGAGTGGCACGAAGCCAATGGCGCGGAGTGGGAACCGGTCGGCCAATGGCGCCGCCCGTATTGCTACATCCAAGGGGATGAAACCCCTGCCGATGCCGTCACGCGCGAGGTCACTGCCGTGCGCCAGAGCCTTGGCCTTCTCGATGCCTCGACGCTTGGCAAGATCATCGTCAAAGGTCCCGATGCAGGGCAGTTTCTCGACATGATGTACACCAATATGATGAGCAATCTCGGCATCGGAAAATGCCGCTATGGCCTTATGTGCAACGAGAACGGGTTCTTGATCGACGATGGGGTGGTGGCGCGAATCGACGCCGATACATGGCTGTGCCATACCACCACAGGCGGGGCTGATCATATTCACGCCCATATGGAGGAGTGGCTTCAAACAGAATGGTGGGATTGGCAGGTCTACACCGCCAATGTGACCGAACAATGGGCGCAAATCGCCGTTGTCGGCCCCAATGCCCGTAATCTGTTGGAGAAGTTCACGGATGATGATCTGAGCGCTGAAGCATTCCCGTTCATGACATGGAAGGATGTGACGCTAAATAGTGTCAGGGCGAGAGTGTTTAGAATTTCTTTCTCTGGTGAGTTGAGCTATGAAGTGGCCACACCCGCTGGAATGGGCCGCGCCGTGTGGAATGAGTTGCTGGCGGGTGCGGAAGAGTTTGGCGCGACCACCTACGGCACCGAAGCACTGCATGTGCTTCGGGCCGAAAAGGGTTTCATCATGATTGGCGATGAAACCGACGGCACCGTAACCCCGCAAGATTTGTGCCTGAATTGGGCGGTTTCCAAAAAGAAGCACGATTTTATCGGCAAGCGCGGGCAACAACGCAGCCATCTGTGCGATCCCAAACGTTGGCGTCTTGTTGGATTGCAAACGCTGGATGGATCGGTTTTGCCGGATGGCGCCTATGCCGCGACGCAGGCACGGAATGCCAATGGGCAACGCAAGACCATCGGGCGGGTGACCTCGACCTATTATTCGCCAACGTTGAAACGTGGCATTGCCATGGGGTTGGTGGAAAACGGGCCGCAGCGCATGGGCGAGGTGATTGATTTCCCAATGTTGGACGGCACGGTGCAGCAGGTGCGCATCGTTGATCCGGTGCAATATGACAAGGCAGGGGAGAAGCAAAATGTCTGAAGTCTGGCAGAATCAGAGCGCGCTTCCCGGTGCCTCGGCGACGGGGTTCGCCCGTGTGGACGAAATTGGCCTGCGCGGCGCGATCGTGCTACGCGGGGATCTGTCGTCCTCTGCGGTGAAAAATGTGGCCACGGGGATCGGCGGCGTCGATATGCCGGGCACCTTGGGGATCAACCTTGTCGAAGAACGTGCGGTTGCATGGATGTCTCCCGATGAGTTGCTTTTGATGATGCCCTATGCCGAGGTGGATGTGGCGCTTGGACAAATTCACAAGACCCTGGAGGGGCAGCACTATCTTGCGCAGAACGTGTCGGACACACGTGCGGGGTTTCTTGTCAGCGGTGCCAGAGCCCGCGAGGTTCTGGCAAAATTGACCCCCGCCGATGTCAGCCCCGATGCCTTCCCCAAAGGCGTGGTGCGGCGCAGCAAATTGGGACAGGTGCCCGCCGCGTTCTGGCTCAATGACGAAGGTGACATCGAGGTGATTTGCTTTCGCTCGGTGGCGCAATATGTGTTTGATCTCTTGGCCAATGCGGCGAAAGCGGGCAGTGAGGTTGGGTATTTTTCAATCCCGGACTAAATTGAAATTGTTATATTCTGTGCGTAAGCTTTGAATTACCCACCAAAATGCGGCCCAAATTTGATTTATTTGTATATGCGTGCGGGTCAGGGGAGGCGCCCACGCAGCGGCGCAGTTCCGCTCTGTGCCCGATTGGGGCTTGACCTTACGGCTGCTGCGCTACCATCTAACGCATATCGAATTCACAAAATCAAAGGGGGCCCCGACATGGCTTTTGAACTTCCTGATCTTCCCTATGCACATGATGCGCTTGCCGATCTTGGCATGTCTGCCGAAACCTTCGAATATCACCACGATATTCACCACAAAGCCTATGTGGACAACGGCAACAAGTTGATCGAAGGCACCGAATGGGCGGGCAAATCCGTCGAAGAGATTGTCAAAGGCACCTATCAATCCGGTGCCGTGGCGCAAAACGGCATCTTCAACAATGCCTCGCAGCATTGGAACCACAGCCAGTTTTGGGAGATGATGGGCCCGGGCGGAAATGAAATGCCAACCGAGCTTGAAAAAGCTATCACCGAAAGCTTTGGCTCGGTCGACAAATTCAAAGACGAGTTCGCCGCTGCGGGCGCGGGTCAGTTCGGCTCCGGCTGGGCATGGTTGGTCAAAGATACCGATGGCGGTCTCAAAGTCACCAAAACCGAAAACGGCGTCAATCCTTTGTGCTTTGGTCAAACCGCGCTTTTGGGCTGCGATGTGTGGGAGCATAGCTACTACATTGATTTCCGGAACAAACGTCCGGCTTACCTGTCGAATTTCTTGGACAAGCTGGTGAATTGGGACAACGTCGCATCGCGTCTGTGACCCCTCGATAACATTATATTTGATCCCGCCGAGGCATGGCTTCGGCGGGATTTTTTATGGCCATACCGTAGTCATCCCATCGTGATTTTTCTTGGGTGCCGCCTTCAGGGACGGTAGAGAATGGGCGACAAAGGAGCGCGCCCATGACCCCGACACAAACCGCAGAACGCGCCGGAAAAATCGGCGTTCTGGCGCTTGTGGGCAGTTGTGTCATCTGGGGGCTGTCGTCGATCTATTACAAACAATTGGCCCATGTCCCGCCGATTGAGGTGCTCGCCCACCGCACACTATGGTCTTTGGTGTTTTTCCTGATCATCCTTGCGCTGCAGGGGCGATTGGCCACTCTGCGCGCTGCCCTATCCCGAAGACGGCAGGTCATGGTGATCGGTTTTGCGGCCATCATGATATCGGGAAATTGGTTCGGATTCATCTGGGCCGTCGGAGCGGGCCATGCCACCGAAGCCTCATTGGGCTACTATATCTTCCCCTTGGTTGCGGTTCTGATGGGGCGGATGGTGTTTGGTGAAAGCCTCGCGCGATTGCAATGGGGGGCGATTGCATTGGCCGCGGGGGCGGTCGGGATACTGACCTGGGGGTTGGGCGTTGCGCCTTGGATCTCCTTCTTCCTTTCCATGACCTTTGGGCTCTACGGCCTTGTTAAGAAAAGCTTAAATGTTGGTTCTGTGGTTTCGGTCGCGGCCGAGGTTTTGCTTTTGATGCCGGTGGCGCTGGCGGTGCTGTGGATGGCGCATTCGGGGCGGATATCCGGCGGCGGTGCCTTTGGTCGCAATCTGCATGACACGGTGATGTTGATGCTCTCCGGTCCGTTGACCGGCGCGCCGCTGATGTTGTTTTCCTATGCGGCGCAGCGGGTGCGAATGTCGACTGTCGGCGTGGTGCAATACATCAATCCAACGCTGCAATTTCTGGTGGCGACGCTGCTGTTTGCTGAACCCTTCACCGAATGGCACGCCATAGCCTTCCCGTTGATCTGGGCGGCGCTGGCGCTTTATTCTTATGCCAATGTTGTCCGCGACCGTGCCGCCAAAGCCGCGCTTAAAGCCGGCGCATCGTCGACGACATCGACATAGGACAAAAGCGTTTCCTCGGCAAAGCCTTCGGTGATCACATGGCGTATCATTTGCATGAGGGGATCCCAATATCCTTCTGTATTCAAAAGAAAGATCGGCTTTTGATGTAGGCCGAGCTGCCGCCAGGTCAGCACTTCGAAAAACTCGTCCAACGATCCGGCACCGCCCGGCAGCACCACGATCGCATCGGAATTCATATACATGACCTTTTTGCGTTCATGCATGTTTTCCGTGACGATGTATTGGGTCAGATCGGTTTTGCCCACCTCGCGATCCACCAAATGTTGCGGGATGACGCCAAAGGTTTCGGCGCCGCCCGATTGCGCCGCGCGCGCAACGGCGCCCATCAATCCGACGTCGCCTGCGCCATAGACCAACCGCCAGCCGTGTTCTGCGAGTAGGGTGCCGACCTGTGTGGCGGCGGCCTCATAGGCGGGGCGGGTGCCACTGCGGGATCCGCAGTAGACACAGACAGAAAAGCGGGCAGAGACACCGGAGGGGAGGGGCATGATATGGTCCTGTGCGTTGGGTGGCGCGCGCGACATTGACGGTGGCGCCGGCGAGGTGAAAACAGAAATGGCTTTTGACCGGTCATAGCCTTGTTGCTATGCTGGCTCAACTGCGCAAGGCGCAAGTAAAGTGTCGGTGAATAGGTGCCACGCAACATCTTGGGGGAGACAGGTCGAATGACAGGGACATCCAACAGCGGGCCAGCGGCGGAAAAAACACCGTCACGCGGCACGAAAATCGCGGTTGTTGCGGTGCTCGCGGCGGGGGCGGTGATGCTTTGGCTGTTTGGCAAAGATGCGCGCGATACCGGGGACGAAACCGCCGTGATCTCACAAGAGCCGCAAGCGTCAAGCGAACAGGCGCCGCCGGAACCTGCGACAGAGACCTCAGCGCTGCGCAGCGCGCAAGACCCGAGCAACCCAGCACAGCCACCGCAGCGTGGAGACGCAACCGCTCTCCCCCCCTCATCGGGGCAGGCGTCCGAAATTACCTCTGATGCGGCGCCGGATCCGTCTGTTGTGGCGTCAGGCACCGCGCCGGATGTTGGGGCAAACGATGGTGCGGTGCGCGGCGACTCAGTGCAGGACGCCGGGGCCGTCGATGCCAAGGATACGCTTGTTTTTGATGTGGTGCGGGTTGAGCCGAATGGCGCGGCGCTTGTGGCGGGCAAAGCCGCAGCAGGTGAGGTTGTTCGCCTTGTGGCCGGAGCGCAGGTTCTGGCCGAAGCGGTCGCCGACGGGAGCGGGCGTTTTGTCGTCTTTGCCGAAATCAAAGACATGACAGCAGGGCAGGTTCTGTCGCTTGAAGTCACACGCGACGGGTCGGTTTTACGGTCCGCAGGGCAAGTGATCGTTGCCCCGCATATGGCCGATGTGTCTTCACCAAATCCGCAGGCCACCGGCCTCGAAAATGCAACACAAACCATTGAAAATACATCCGGTGACAGGGCCGCCGATACGGCGCCATCGGTCGTCATCTCGGATGCGGCGGGGGTGCGGGTGTTGCAATCTGCGGCACCGGAAACAGACGTCACCTTGGACATGATCAGCTATCGCGCCGATGGGGCTGTGCGTTTGGCGGGGCAAAGCGCAGTGGGCGCGGGGCTTCGCATCTATCTTGACAACGTCGTTGTTGGCGAGGCGCAGGCAGGGCAAAATGGCGCATGGCAGTTGGATATTGATGGCATCGACAGCGGTGTTTACACCCTGCGCATCGACCGGATTGCTGCCGATGGCAGCGTGATCAACCGCATTGAAACCCCGTTTAAACGCGAGAGCCTCGCGCGGATCGCACAAATCGACGCCGCGCAAAACGCCGCATCAGCGGCCTCTGCGACACCCGATGCGGGCGGCTCGGACACGGCAGGACAGGCCGACGATCTCTCCGCCGAACCCGCAGAAAATCCCGATATGGCTGAGGTGGGCGCTGACGGGGCGGCGATGACGGAAGCCGGCAGCGCGCTTCAAACACAGCCTCAATTATCGGCAAACGCCCCGGCCAAGGCTCCAGATGCCGCGAAGTCCGCCTCGGGCGCATCTGCGCCGCAATTGCAGGTGGTGACCGTGCAGCCGGGGTCGACCCTGTGGAAAATTTCATCGACCAATTATGGAGACGGCATCGAATACATGCGTATTTTCAATGCCAACCGCAGCCAGATCCGTGATCCTGATTTGATTTATCCCGGGCAGGTGTTTGACATTCCGCGCGATTGAAACGTGATCCTGCGCACGGTGGGCGGGATCACCGGTCGCGCGGTGGCGGCTGCGGCGCCTCTGGTCATTGTCGGTTTGCGGGCTTATCTGTGGGCGAGGCCCTGCACCGCGCCGTGAACGTGGTGCGCAGGGGCCAGCCGACAGATGCGAAAGGCTCCCGATGCGCAGACGCCATGCCACTTTGACCACCACCGAAGCCCCCAAAGATGCGATGCGCACCGTGCGGCGGGTGATCCCCTATCTTTGGCCCGCCGAGGCCCCGTGGGTCAAACAGCGGGTGGTGTTGGCCATGGCGATGTTGATTTTTGCTAAAATGATCATCGTCGCCACGCCGTTTTTCTACAAAGCTGCGGTTGACCGGTTGAGCGGCGAAACCCCCGAGGGCGCAATGCTTTTGGGACTTGGTGCGGTGGGATTGACCGTGGCCTATGGCATGGCCCGCCTTATGGGCAACGGGTTCCAACAATTGCGCGACGCGATTTTCGCGCGGGTCGGGCAACGGGCGTTGCGGATGCTGGCGCTGGAAACCTTCACCCATATTCACCGCCTGTCGATGCGTTATCACATCAGCCGCAAAACCGGCGGGCTCAGCCGGATCATGGAGCGCGGCGTCAAAGGCGTCGAATTCCTGCTGCGCTTCTTGCTGTTCTCTATCGGGCCATTGATCTTGGAATTGATGATGGTGGGGGCGGTGCTCGCCGTGGTGTTCGATATTTGGTATCTTGCGGTGGTCGTCGCGGTGATCGCCGCCTATGTCGGGTTCACATTCAAGGTCACCGAATGGCGCGTGAAGCTGCGCAAAGAGATGAACGATCAGGACACCGACGCCAATCAAAAGGCGATCGACAGTTTGCTGAATTTCGAAACGGTGAAATATTTCGGGGCCGAAACCCGCGAGGCGGCGCGCTATGATGTTGCGATGGAGCGCTATGCCTCGGCGGCGGTGCGCACCTCTGTCTCTTTGGCGTTTTTAAACTTTGGCCAAGCGTTTTTGATCACCACCGGCCTTGTGGTGGTGATGGTCATGGCGGCGCTGGGGGTGCAAGCGGGCACATTGACTGTGGGCGATTTCGTCATGGTCAACGCCTATATGATCCAGATCACCATGCCGTTGAATTTCCTTGGCACGGTTTACCGCGAAATCCGGCAGGCTTTGGTGGATATGGGGGATATGTTCCACCTGCTTGATCAACCCGCCGAGGTGGTTGACCGCGCCGGCGCGGCACCGCTCAAGGTGGAGGGCGCATCGATCACATTGGAGGATGTTCGTTTTGCCTATGATGCCGAACGCCCGATTTTGAAAGGCGTGTCTTTGTCGGTGCCTGCGGGGCGAACCTTGGCCTTGGTTGGCCCGTCCGGCGGCGGAAAATCCACCATCGGGCGGTTGCTGTTCCGGTTCTACGATGTCACCGGCGGCGCCATCCGGATCGACGGGCAGGATGTCCGTGATGTGACGCAATCAAGCCTGCATGACGCGATTGGTGTGGTGCCGCAAGATACCGTTTTGTTCAATGATTCCATACGCTACAATATTGCGTATGGCCGCGACGGTGCAACGCAAGCCGAGGTCGAAGAGGCCGCCCGCGCCGCGCAAATCCACGAATTCGTGATGTCCCTGCCGGAGGGATATGACACGCAGGTCGGGGAGCGCGGGCTTAAACTGTCCGGTGGAGAGAAACAACGGGTCGGCATTGCGCGCACCTTGTTGAAAGACCCGCCGATCCTATTGTTGGACGAGGCGACTTCGGCGCTGGACACGCAGACCGAAACCGAGATCCAAACCGCATTGGCCCGCGCCGGGCAGGGGCGCACGGTCATCACCATCGCGCACCGTCTGTCGACGATTGCCGATGCGGACCGGATTGTGGTTCTGGATGCGGGCGAGGTGGCCGAACAGGGCACCCATGCGCAATTGCTGGCCAAACAGGGCCGTTATTGGCAGCTCTGGCAACGCCAAGCCAGTGAAGAAGCGGCGTGATGACGGGCTGCGTGGGTAAGTAAGTAATCACACGCCGCCTTTTGACCCAGCCATGCACGCGTGCGGCGCGTGCCTAGGCAAGGCCTCTCGTCCGGGGCGTCTGCCGCGCCTCTAGGACAGCGCCTTGCGCGCTTGTGCAATTTCACGCCCGAAAACCACCGCCGTGGCCTGCTGTTTCCACCACGGGGCGCGGGCTTTTTTCATGTGTGGTGCGCTCCAAGGTGGTGATGTCCAACAGGTGGACGCCTTTGCGTGTCATGACCTGACGCGCCACGGTGGTCGCGCCGTTGAAACCTGTCGTGCCCAGCCGGTCATCAAACGCCACCCGGATTTGCGCCAGATCGCCCAAAGTCACCACGCGGTCGCCATTGGTGTTCACCAGCAGCGCACAGATGTCGCGCGGTCCATCATATGATGCGAGGATTCCAACCGCGAATGTGCCTTGCGCCATTCGGACTTCGCCGGGGGCAATTAATTGATGTTGTTTCGCACCACATTGATCAACTGCGGCGGCGGTGATGTTATCGGCCTCAAGCCAAAAACGCCTTGGCCTTGGCAGGGGCGGGGGGCTGAGGTATGAGAGGCAAAACCAAGAGAGGGCGAGCACAGTGAGCGACACCGATTCCTTCATCGACGAAGTGACCGAAGAGGTCCGGCGCGACCGGCTTTTTGCCATGATGAAACGCTATGGCTGGATCGCGGTTGTGATCGTGCTGCTGATCGTCGGCGGCGCGGCCTATAACGAAGTTAGCAAAGCCCGCGCGCGCAGCAATGCCGAAGCGTTGGGAGACGATATTTTAGCCGCCTTGCAAAACAACGACAGCGCCCTTCGTGCCGAAAACTTTGGTGCCATCAGCGCGCCCAATCCCGAAAGCGCCGCGATCGTGACCCTGTTGCGCGCCAATGAATTGGTCGCATCGGGCGATGCAGAGCAAGCCGCCGAGGCGCTGAATGCCCTAACCGCCCAATCCGATGTGCCGCAAATCTACCGCCAGATCGCACGTTTCAAAGCGCTTTCGGCGCAGGATACGACGCTTGATATCGCGGCGCGGCGCGACGGCTATGCCGCCTTGGCGATCCCGGGCGGGCCGCTGCGCCTTCTGGCCGAAGAGCGCCTTGCGCTTTTGGACGTCGAAGCCGGTGATACCGAAGCGGCCTTGGAACGGCTCGAAGCAATTTTGTTAGATGCGGAAACCGGCAACGGGCTACGCCGCCGCGCCACCGGTTTGTTGATCGCTTTGGGCGGGGATATGCCCGCCGCCCCGGTCAGCCTCGGCGCCAGCACCGCAGACGACACCCGGTTGACCGGTCAATAACCCGAAACGCCGCCCTGCGCAGGCCGCCGCCGCGAGAGGACTTGGCGTGCCGGACGCATCGCGGTAAGGTCGCCGCACAACCGGGCAGGCAGACCCGATAGATGTCAGGAGCAGCAATGCAAAAGAAGTGGATCACAGGGCTGATGGGCGGGCTTTTGGCTGCAACCGTTCTGAGCGGTTGCGACGAGGGCGAGATCATCTTGCAAGGCAAGCGTGAAAATCCGCGCGCGATCCTCGATAGCACCGAAAGCACCGAGGTTGTGCTGCCGGAAAATGCCGCATTGCCGGTATCCTTGCCCGCGATCCGGCAAAACGCCGATTGGACCCAAGGTCCAGGCACACCTGCCACCCGAATCAACCACGCAGCCTTGTCACCCACACCCACATTGGCATGGGCGGTCAACATCGGCCAAGGCGACAGCCGCCGGGGCCGGATCACGGCCAATCCGGTGGTCGCGGACGGGCGGGTGTTTACGTTGGATTCTCAAGCTTTGGTGGCTGCCACCTCTACCGCCGGCGCGCCGCTTTGGTCGACCGACCTCGTTCCCGCATATGACAGCGGTAAAGACGCCTCTGGCGGCGGTCTCGCCTATGCGGAGGGAACGCTCTATGTCTCCTCCGGCTTCGGCCTTCTGACTGCTCTGGATGCCGCAACCGGCGCGCAGAAGTGGCAACAAAAGCTCAACGCCACTGGCAGCGGTACGCCAACGGTTTTCGGTGATCTGGTCTATCTCGTGGCGGGCGATTCGACCGGTTGGGCGATTGAACGCAGCACCGGCCGTGTGCGGTGGCAAATCGACGCCACCCCCGATATCAACAACGTCATGGGCGCGCCCGCACCTGCGGTGACCGAGCAGTTCGCTCTTTTTGCCTTTGGCTCTGGCGAAGTTCAGGCCAGCTTCCGCGAAGGCGGGCTGCGCCGTTGGGATGCGCTGCTGACCGGTAAACGCGCCGGATTTGCCCGCGCAGAAATTTCCGATATCACCGGCGATCCGGTGATTGCCGGCGATGCCGTTTATGTGGGCACAAATTCGGGCCGCCTGATCGCGCTCGATCTGGAGAGCGGCGCACGGATCTGGACCGCCGAGCAAAGCGCCCAAAGCGCGCCTTGGGTCGCGGGCAACGATGTGTTTTCCATCAATGACAGCAATGAACTGGTCCGGTTGAATGCCACTACCGGCGATCGGATCTGGAACATAAAACTGCCGTTCTTCACCAAGACACGCCCGAGCAAACAACGCGAGATTTTTGGCCACTATGGTCCGGTTCTTGCGGGTGGTCGTCTGCTGGTCGCCTCCTCTGATGGTGCCTTGCGCAGCTATGATCCCGTCTCCGGCGCGCTTCTGGCCGAAACCAACCTTCCCGCCGGGGCCACCACCGCACCGGTCGTCGCCGGCAATACCGTCTATGTCGTCAGCACCAAAGGCCAGTTGCTCGCTCTGCGCTAAAACTGCCTTTTCTGGGTGCAGAGGGACCAAGATTGATCGCGGGGCGGTCTTCTCATGCGGTCCCCGCGCCAGCGGATTGCCTCACCTTGGGGGATAGGAGGCCGCCGCCGCGCCTCCTTTCTACTTTCCTCAAATATCCCCGCCGGAGGCACCGACATTTGCCCCGCGTGATCGCGTATCGGCTCGGACACCCGCCGCCGTATCGCTATTTGGGGTTTGCGCCGCGCGCCATTAGATGTAAGACACCCGCTTGACCGACTTCGGAGCCAAGTCATGAGTTTCACTCTCGCCATCGTGGGCCGCCCCAATGTGGGCAAATCCACACTGTTCAACCGCCTCGTCGGGAAACGCCTTGCATTGGTCGATGACCAACCTGGCGTGACGCGCGATTTGCGCGAAGGTGCGGCCAAACTGGCCGATCTGCGCTTTACCGTGATTGACACGGCGGGCCTTGAAGAGGTGACCGACGACAGCCTTCAGGGGCGCATGCGTCGCCTGACCGAACGTGCCGTGGATATGGCCGATGTGTGCCTGTTCATGATTGATGCGCGCACCGGCATCACGCCCTCGGATCTGGTGTTCGCCGACATCCTGCGCAAACGCTCGGCGCATGTGATTTTGGCCGCAAATAAGGCCGAAGGGGCCGCCGCCGATGCCGGCGTGATCGAGGCCTATAGTCTTGGCCTTGGCGAACCTATTCGGTTGTCGGCCGAGCATGGCGAAGGCTTGCACGACCTTTATGTTGAGCTGATGCCCATTCATGACGGGTTCACCGAGCGGGCCGAACAGCAAGAGCCCGAGGTCGACGTCGACCTGCCCGAGGATTTCGACGATGAGGACTGGGACGAGGAAAACCCGCCGCCCTATCCGATGCCCACCGATAAAAAGCCGTTGCAAATCGCCGTGGTTGGCCGTCCGAACGCGGGTAAATCGACGCTGATCAACCACATCATTGGCGAGGATCGCCTGCTCACCGGGCCAGAGGCGGGCATCACCCGCGATGCGATATCCTTGCGCTTTGATTGGGATGGTATCCCGTGCAAACTCTTTGACACCGCTGGCATGCGCAAACGCGCTAAGGTGCAGGACAAGCTGGAAAAACTTTCGGTCTCTGACGGGTTGCGCGCAGTGAAATTCGCGGAAATCGTGATCGTCCTGCTCGACGCCGCCATCCCGTTTGAACAACAAGATCTGCGCATTGCCGATCTGGCTGAACGCGAGGGCCGTGCGGTGATCGTGGCGGTGAACAAATGGGATTTGGAAGGCGACAAACAAAACAAGCTGCGCGATCTGCGCGAGAGCTTTGAACGCCTGTTGCCGCAATTGCGCGGCGCGCCATTGGTGACCGTATCGGCCAAAACCGGCCGCGGCATTGACCGGCTGCACACCGCAATTGAACGCGCCTATGAGGTGTGGAACCGCCGCATCACCACGGCGCAATTGAACCGGTGGCTGTCCGGCATGGTCGAGGCGCATCCGCCCCCCGCGCCACAGGGCAAACGCATCAAATTGCGCTACATGACCCAAGCCAAAACCCGGCCGCCCGGCTTTGTGGTGATGTGTTCACACCCCGATAAAATGCCCGCCAGTTATACCCGTTATCTGGTAAACGGGCTGCGCACCGATTTCGACATGCCCGGAACGCCGATCCGGCTTTATATGCGCTCGCAAAACGATTCTAACCCCTTCAAGGGGCGCAAAAAAGCCGGCCCGTCGAAGTTGCGTAAACATACCAATACGCGCCGCTCGGAGAAATGACGGGAGCAGACTAGGGATAGGCCGTAGTCTGCGTTTCATGTGGAGGTCTCGCGGCGCCGTTCAACCGCGCCGCGCCGCCCATGCCGCGCCGTTAGACGGCGGTTTGGGAGCCATCGACAATCGCGCCGAAATCAATCCGATCGCCAGAGCGCAAAGCGCAAGAACGGCAATGTTGCCGTCTTCGTCCCCATTGCCGATATTCGCGGCGCAGACCCCGATCAAGGCCCAGATCACCGCCGCGGCATAGCCGCGACTGATCGGGCGGAGGGTCAAAACTGCCAAGGCGATGATCATCGCCAGCGTCAAACAGATCAGGGCCGCCACTTGCGGATCAATCACCCCATATCCGGCCAGCACCAAAGCCAGAGCGACATTCGCCGCAACGGTCAACCATCCCGCGTAAAGCCCCACTGGAATAGATCCCAACCATGGCAGCTCGGCAGGCGCGCGCAGCAGCGCGAGGATGGCCGCTCCGGTCATCAGCCAAATCATCACGGTTGAGGCGAGAGGCGATATTTGCGCCACGGGGATCCATGCGGCACCGATGGCCAGCGAAACGATCAAGCCGCCCCGCATCCGGTTCCAATGCCGGTCGGGGGCGCGGCGGAGCACTCCGTATCCGGCGCTGACCAACAACCAAAGGTAAATCAGCCCCCAGATTGCAAAAGCATAGCCAGCAGGCTGCGCGGGCGGATCGATTTGCGCGATAGGGAACTGGTCGGGCGCAAACCCGTTGAACCCGCCACTCAACAGGGGCGAGAGGGCAAAACTGATGCTGACAAGAAGCAACAGTACGGATTTCCAATAACGCTTTGCCATTTTTGGACTTTCTGGCACGTGTTCGCCGATTGATCTCGAGGTCTGTCTTATGCGCCGATGGGCGCGCACGCCCGCTCAGCACCGTGAATTTGGATCAGCATAGTTAATCGGCCCTTAACTTCGACCGTGATTTGTGAAGTAGAATAAGGCAATTTAATGGCAAGAAAACCCCGCATGCGCGAAAAGCGCGCGGGGAATCTCAGGCGGCTGGTGGCATATGTGGTGCGCCTAAACCAACGTGCCGTCTGCGGTCAAAGTGGTTTCTCCGCGCAGATAGGGCGCAAGCACGTCGGGCAATGTGACGGATCCATCGGCACGCTGACCGTTTTCCAGCACGGCGATCAAACACCGCCCCACGGCAAGGCCCGAGCCATTCAGCGTATGGACAAATTCCGGCTTGCCGCCGCTTGCGGGTTTGAACCGCGCGTTCATCCGGCGGGCTTGGAAGTCGCCGGTGGTCGATACCGAAGAAATTTCCCGGTAGGTATTTTGCCCCGGAAGCCAAGCCTCGATGTCAAAGGTGCGTTTGGCGCCAAAGCCCATGTCGCCGGTGCAGAGTTGCACGGTGCGGTAGGGCACGCCGAGATCTTCGAGCAGGCGCTCGGCGCATCGCAACATGCGCTTTTGTTCGGCGTCGCTCTCGTCCGGATGGGTGATTGAGACCATTTCGACCTTCTCGAACTGGTGTTGGCGCAGCATCCCCGAGGTGTCGCGCCCTGCCGATCCGGCCTCGGAACGGAAACATAGCGTATGCGCAGTCATCCGCAGGGGCAGGGCGGCTTCGTCCAAAATGTCGCCCGCCACCGAATAGGTCAAAGGCACTTCGGAGGTCGGAATCATCCACCATCCATTGGTGGTTTGATAGCTGTCTTCGCCGAATTTGGGCAGTTTATCCGTGCCATACATCGCCTCGTCGCGGACCAGAACAGGCGGGTTATGTTCGACCAGACCATTCCTATCGACATGGGTGTCGAGCATGAATTGCGACAGGGCGCGGTGGATACGGGCGACCGCGCCGCGCAGCATGACAAAGCGTGCGCCGCTGAGTTTCGCGCCCATATCGAAATCCATCGAGGCCGCGACCGAGGCCAATTCGAAATGTTCTTTGGGGGCAAAATCAAATACCGGCAGCGTGCCCCATTTGGCCACCTCGACGTTTTCATCCTCATCCGCGCCATCGGGCACATCGGCGGCGGGCAGGTTGGGGATGCGCGCCAGCATGTCGGTCAAGGCGGCATCCTTGGCCTTTGCTTCATCATTGAGGCGGGCGATTTCGGCCTTTTTCTCGCCGACCAGGGCGCGCAAACGGTCAAATTCCGCGTCATCGCCCCGGCCCTTGGCCGCGCCGACCTCTTTGGAGGCTTTGTTTTGCTCGGCCTGCGCGGTCTCGGCGGCATGGATCAAGGCGCGCCGCGCTTCGTCCAATGCCAGAACCGAGGCCGCCATCGGTGCATCGCCGCGGCGGGCAAGGCCGGCGTCAAAGGCATCGGGGTTTTCACGAATGGCGCGGATATCATGCATGTCGGGGCGTCCTTAGATCGGGCTTGGCTGTGAATCACTGACCGTCTTATGACCGATTTTCAGCGGCGGCGAAACTGGCGGCGGCGCCATTGTATGCGCTGTGATGGCATTGCGCGGGTCGCCAAAGGAAGGCGGGGGCGAATTTGCCCCTCAAAGCGTGATTTTGCCCGCGCTGACGCCTTGCAAATGCCCCGCACCGGACATAGGTTCCCCAGCAATCCGCGCGGGGGTGTCCGCGCCACACATAAAAAGAGGACGACCCCATGGAAGGTGGCAATCTGGCCCAATTTGTACCGCTGATTCTGATCTTTGCGATCATGTATCTGCTGATGATCCGCCCGCAGCAAAAGAAGCTGAAGCAACATCAGAGCATGGTCGCGGCCCTGCGCCGTGGCGATACCGTCGTTACCCAAGGCGGGTTGATCGGCAAAGTGACCAAAGTCAAAGACGAGAACGAGATCGAGGTCGAAATCGCCGATGGGGTCAAGGTCCGCGCCGTGCAAAGCACCATCGCGCAGGTCCTGTCCAAAACCGAACCTGCGGCGAACGCGTAAGACGTGCGCCGATAAGATAAAAAAGGGGCCACGGCCCCTTTTTCGCCTTTTAGGCTCCCGCGATGGGGAGAGGGGCAAGGCCAAGCGTCATTCTACGCGATCCGGGCCTGCTCCAATCAGACACATGAAGACATGAGAGAAGGCTTGGGCCATGCTGCAAATCGATCTGTGGAAACGTATCACGATCTGGGGGCTGGTTGCGCTCGGATTGTTGTTGGCCCTGCCGAACGGGTTTTATTCCCGTGTCGAGCGGCACAATGATGCCGTGGCCGCGATCACTGCGATTGAGGCCGGCGAGAAAAGCCAGTCTGAATACGCCTTAAGTGCTGCGGAACTGGATGACGACGCGGGGCTCTGGCCGTCGTTCCTGCCGTCGCGGTTGGTCAATCTGGGGCTTGATTTGCGCGGTGGGGCGCATTTGCTCGCCGAAGTGCAGACCGCAGAGGTCTACAACACCCGTGTGCAAGCCATGTGGCCGGAAATCCGCGATCTGTTGCGGGAGGAGCGGGCCACCGTCGGCACCATCCGCTTGCAGCCGGCGTCGGATGACACATTGCGCGTGCGGATCGGCAATGCCGATCAAGCCGCCCGTGCCGCAGAATTGGTGCGCGGATTGGCCCGCCCGGTGGTTTCCTTGTCCGGCGCCGGCGCCTCGGACATCGACGTGACGGTGCAAGGCACCGATATTGTCGTCACATTGTCGGACGCGGAAAAAATCGCCACCGACGAACGCACCATGCAGCAAAGCCTTGAGATCATCCGCCGCAGGATTGACGAGGTCGGCACCCGCGAACCGACGATCCAACGTCAGGGCAGCGACCGTATCCTCATTCAGGTGCCCGGCATCGGCAGCGCCGCAGAATTGATCGATATCATCGGTGTCACCGCGCAGCTGACCTTCAACCCTGTCGTCGGCTCGACCACAGATCCCGATGCCCGCGCCGGTGTCGGCAATGTGGTATTGCCCTCGGTGGACGAGCCGGGCCGCTATTACATCATTGAAAAATCTCCCGTGGTCAGCGGCGATGATCTGGTTGATGCACAGCCCAGTTTCGACCAAAACGGCCGCCCTGCCGTGAATTTCCGTTTCGACACCACAGGTGCGCGCAAATTTGGCAACTACACGGCCGATAACATCGGCAGCCCCTTTGCCATCGTTCTCGACAACGAGGTGATTTCCGCTCCGGTGATTCAAAGCCATATTCCCGGTGGGTCGGGGATCATCACCGGCAATTTCTCTGTCGAAGAAAGCACCAAGTTGGCGGTGTTGTTGCGCGCCGGGGCCTTGCCTACGGGATTGGAATTCCTGGAGCAGCGCACCATCGGGCCAGAGCTCGGCGCAGATAGCATCGAGGCGGGAAAAATTGCCTGTATCGTCGCTTTTGTCGGTGTGTTGCTTTTGATGATGGTCAGCTATGGCACCTTCGGGGTGTTTGCCAATCTGGCATTGATTGCCAATGTGGTTTTGATTTTTGGCCTGTTGTCGACGGTCGGTGCGACATTGACCTTGCCCGGGATTGCCGGGATCGTTTTGACCATCGGGATGGCGGTGGATGCCAATGTGTTGGTCTTTGAGCGTATCCGCGAAGAAATGAAAAGCGCCAAAGGCGCCGCCCGCGCGATCGAATTGGGATATGAAAAGGCATTGTCGGCCATTGTGGACGCCAATATCACCACCTTCATCACGGCGGTGATCCTCTATATGGTCGGATCCGGCCCGGTGCGCGGATTTGCCATTACGCTCGGTCTTGGCATTATCACCTCGGTGTTCACGGCAATTTTCGTCACCCGCCTGCTTGTGGTGCTGTGGTTCGAACGCAAACGCCCCAAAGAGGTGCTCGCCGGACGCGGTCTCAAAATGGTTCCCGAAACCACCAATTGGGACTTTTTCCGCCGCTGGCGTGTTACCATCGGCGCGTCTTGCCTGTTGTTGTTGGTCGCAGCCGGCAGCTTTGCCACCCAGGGATTGAATTTCGGGATTGATTTCCGGGGCGGCACCACGATCCGCACCCAAAGCGTCACACCGGTTGATATAGCGTCGTATCGCGGGGCGATTGACGCGCTTGATCTGGGGGATGTGACCATCACCGAGGTGTTCGACCCGACCTTTGATGAGGATCAGAACGTCGCCATGGTGCGGATCCAGGCCCAGGACGGCGAGGAAGCCGTGTCCAACGATATGATCGTCGCGGTCGAAAGCGCATTGCAAGATGTGGCGCCGGAAATCCAGTTCGTCTCGGTCGAATCCGTGGGGCCAAAAGTGTCCGGCGAATTGATCCAAACTGCGCTGCTGGCGGTGGTTCTGGCGATTGCGGCGGTGCTCTTCTACATTTGGTTGCGCTTTGAATGGCAATTCGCCGTCGGTGCGGTTGTGGCGCTTGTCCATGATGTGTTGTTGACCATCGGGGTCTTCGCGGTGCTGCAGATCCGGTTTGATTTGACGATCATCGCGGCTTTGCTGACCATCGTCGGGTATTCACTTAACGATACGGTGGTGGTGTTTGACCGCGTGCGGGAGAACCTGCGTAAATACAAAACCAAACCATTGCAGGATGTTCTCAACCTCTCGATCAATGAGACACTCAGCCGGACGGTGATGACATCGGTCACCACATTGTTGGCGTTGATTGCGCTGTTCGTGTTGGGTGGCGATGTGATCCGCGGGTTTGTCTTTGCGATGATCTGGGGGATCGTTGTCGGCACCTATAGCTCGGTTTTCGTGGCCTCGACGGTATTGGCGAAATTGGGTGTGAAACGCGATTGGTCCAAACCGGACAGTGGCGCCGCAGGCACGCAATTTGGTGACATCGACGCCTGAGGCGCAACGGCAGGAGGGCGAAGATGCAGCTGACCGAAATCACATATCAAAACGCTGTGCCGATCGATGGGTACGGGCCGGGGTTTTTCCGCATCAAGAACGAGGTTCTGCACGGTCACGTCATCGTCACGGCCACCGGTGCGCGGCTTTGGGGCGGGCTAGCGGATGCCGAAGCCTTGCTCGCTCTGGCCGGTGAGGTGGATGTTTTGTTCGTTGGCACCGGCGGTGAGATTGCCCATATCCCTGCGCCGCTGCGCGCCACATTAGAGGCGGCGGGGCTGGGCGCCGAGGTGATGAATTCGCCCGCTGCGGCGCGCACCTATAATGTGTTGGTCAACGAAGGCCGCCGGGTTGCTGCCGCCTTGTTGACGGTGTGACGCAGTGTGCAGCGGCCCGCGATAGGGTAAGAAATTGCTATGACGTTGAATACCACTCCTTTGCAGGTTGAAAACCTTGCTGTGGCGCGCGGCGGTTTGGCGGTGCTCGAAGGGGTGAGCTTTTCGCTGTCACGCGGCGCGGCGTTGGTGTTGCGCGGGCCGAATGGTTGCGGCAAAACCACGCTTTTGCGTACCATCGCCGGATTGCAACCCGCGCTGTCGGGGCATATCGGGTTGGAGCCGGACGCAATGGCCTATGCGGGCCATTCCGACGGGGTGAAACCGGCGTTGACCGTCACCGAGAATTTGCGATTTTGGGCGGACATTTTCGGCACATCGACGATCGAGACAGCACTGACACAGTTCAACCTTGTCGCGTTAAAAGACCGCCCGGCGGGCACATTGTCGGCAGGGCAAAAGCGCCGTCTTGGCCTTGCCCGGTTGCTGGTAACGGGGCGGCCGATGTGGATATTGGACGAACCGACCGTTTCCTTGGATGCGGCATCGACAGCGATGTTCGCTGAGGCGGTGCGCGCTCATCTGCAGGGCGGCGGCATGGCGCTTGTGGCGACCCATATCGACCTTGGGCTGGCCGAGGCGCAGGTGCTTGACCTCACGCCGTTTCGCGCCAAAGCCCCCGCCCTGGATGATTTCGACGAGGCCTTCTTATGAGGGCGCTGCTCATCCGCGACCTGCGCCTCGCCGTGCGGGCTGGGGGCGGCTTCGGCCTTGGTCTGGCGTTCTTCTTGATTGTCGTGGTGCTGATCCCCTTTGCCGTCGGCCCGCAAAGCGCGCTCTTGGCGAGGATTGCCGCCGGTGTGTTGTGGATCGGGGCGTTGCTGGCCTGTCTTTTGTCGCTCGACCGGCTGTTTGCTTTGGATTGGGATGACGGCTCGCTTGATCTGCTCGCCACCGCGCCCCTGCCGATGGAGGCCATCGTCTCGATCAAGGCGCTGGCGCATTGGCTGACCACGGCGCTGCCTCTGGTGGTGATCGCGCCTGTGCTTGCTGTTTTGTTGAACCTGCCTGCGGCGGGATATTGGCCGCTTGTGTTGTCGCTTCTGCTGGGCACCCCGGCGTTGAGTGTGATCGGCACATTCGGGGCGGCGCTGACCGTAGGATTGAAGCGCGGCGGCTTGCTCATGAGTCTGCTCGTTCTGCCGCTCTATGTTCCGACATTGATTTTCGGCGCAGAGGCGGCGCGGCGCGGCGCCGAGGGCATGGCCTATGGCACGCCGTTGATATTTTTGGCTGGCATTACCTGCGGCACAATTGCGCTTTTGCCTTTTGCCTCGGCTGCGGTATTGAGGGTGAACCTGCGCTGATCGCGTGGGCAAGGAGACACAATGGCATCGATTTGGTCCTACGCGAACCCGAAGAAGTTCATCGACACGACAGACCGTGTTTTGCCGGTGCTATCCGTGCTGGCGCTTGCCGCGCTGGTGGGCGGGTTGGTGTGGGGGTTTTTCTTCACGCCCGATGACTACAAACAAGGATCGACCGTTAAAATCATCTACCTGCATGTGCCGGCCGCGCTAATGGCGATCAATGCATGGATGATGATGCTGGTGGCGTCCGTGGTGTGGATCATCCGCCGCCACCATGTCAGCGCCTTGGCCGCCCGCGCCGCCGCACCGGTGGGCGCGATGATGACGGTGATTGCCTTGGCCACGGGGGCCATATGGGGCCAACCGATGTGGGGCACATGGTGGGAGTGGGATCCTCGGTTAACCTCGTTTTTGATCCTTTTTCTGTTTTATCTTGGCTATATGGCGCTTTGGTCTGCGATCGAGGACGACGACACCGCCGCCGATTTGACCGGCATTCTGTGTCTGGTGGGATCGGTCTTTGCGCTGCTGTCGCGCTATGCGGTGAATTTTTGGAACCAAGGCTTGCACCAAGGGGCCTCGCTCAGCCTTGATAAGGAAGAAAACGTCGCAGATGTGTTCTATTACCCGCTGCTTTTGTGCATCGCGGGGTTCGTGTTGCTCTTTGTTGCACTGGTGTTTTTGCGCACCCAAACCGAAATTCGTGCCCGCAGGATGCGGGCGCTCTTGGCGCGTGAAAGGCTGAATGACTGATGCCCGAACTTGGAAAATACGCCAGCGAAGTGTTGGCCTCCTATGCGGTCTCTATCGCTCTTTTGGCGGTGTTGGTCGCGGTGAGTGTGGCGCGCGCGCGCCGTCTGCGCCGCGATCTGGCACAGGTAGAAGAACGGATGAAACGCAATGGCTAAAATCTCGCTGCTGATGGTTGCCCCGCCCGTCATCTTTGCCGGCCTCGCGGCGATGTTCTATATCGGGATGCAACGGCAAAACCCCGATGAATTGCCGTCGGCGCTGATCGGCAAAGAGGCCCCCGCTGTCGAGGTGACGCCCTTGGGCGATCTGCCGGTGTTCACGGATGCGGATTTGCGCGATGGCGAGGTGCACTTGCTGAATTTCTGGGCCTCTTGGTGCGCGCCCTGCCGTGTCGAACACCCTAATTTGGAGGCTCTGGCCGCCGAAGGGGTGCGGGTGTTTGGCGTGAACTATAAGGATAAGCCCGAAAACGCCCTCGGCTTCTTGGCGGAATTGGGCAACCCTTATACCGCCGTTGGGGCCGATACCTCGGGGCGTGTCGGGTTGGAATGGGGCGTTTACGGCGTGCCTGAAACCTACGTGATCGACGGCGAAGGGCGCATTGTTCTGCGCTTTGCCGGACCGATCACCGCGCGCGTGATTGCGGATCAAATCCGCCCTGCGATAGCGCAGGCCAAAGCCAATTTACAAGACTGATTACCGCCTAAACTGATTCGGTTTTTGTCTTGTCCATTTGGGTTTTCAGCCCTGCCTCATGTGTTTTTGTGACGAAGAGGGGGACTTGCCCGATTTCGGAAAACTGTGTCCCCGCAAACTCGCGGCGTTAACATTTTGTTAACTGTGATTTTTTGACCCCCGAACCTTTGCGCCGCATTTGCCAGGGGGACATGGTGAAAATTGCAAAGTTGCTGAAATTGTGTTATTATTATGGCGTAAATTAATCAAATTTGGATATTCATAATGAAAAAGACCGCACAGATTTCCGTGCTGTTGGCAGGGCTTTGTTTGGCCGCCACTGGCGCTTCTGCCCTAACCGTTCCCTCTGCCAGCATTGATTTTGGCACCTCGTCAGGCACCGGAAGTTATACGGAAGACGGGTTCAGCTTTGCCAGCGCCAATTTGAACCAAAGCACCAACTGCCCCGGTGGTGGCGCGTGTTTGTTGTTGAATAATGGTGCTTATAGCGATGCCTCCATGGTTTCGGACGCCGGGGATTTTTTGTTCCACGGCCTCTCCTATGCCTTTAACAGCGCGGGTGGGGGTAACTCCTTTACCGTTTTTGCTGATGTTGGTCCGCTGATCACAATCTACGCTGCGGATGGTTTGACCGGGACGCTTTCGATCGCACCGGTCTTGATGACGCAATTGTCCCTATCGCATGGCGGTGGTGGGAACGTGCGGATTGACGACATTATGGTCAGCGCTGTGCCACTGCCCGCCGCAGGCGGGATGTTGTTGGCAGGGCTTGGGCTGTTTGGTGCTCTGCGCCGCCGCAAACATACGTAGCCGCATTCGCACCCGCCTGCGATGGGGGGGCGAAAACGGCTGCTGCGGAGTTCTGGCGCCCTTTGGACCACGACATACAAGAAGGGCCGCGTCATCACTGACGCGGCCCTAACTGTTTTTCCGTCTCTAAAAAGTCTTACGACTTGGCAAGGTTGCGCAGCACGTAGTGCAGCACGCCGCCGTTTTCGACGTATTCGATTTCAGGTGCCGTATCGATGCGGCACTTGATCTGGATGGTTTTCACGGTGCCATCGGCAAATGTGATCTCGCAGGGCACATTCGACAGCGGCTTCAAATCACCCGCAAGTCCAGAGATCGAAACGGTCTCTTTGCCGGTCAGGCCGAGCGATTTGCGCGTATCACCACCGGTGAATTCAAACGGGATCACGCCCATACCAACAAGGTTGGAGCGGTGGATCCGTTCGAAATTCTCGGCGATCACGGCTTTCACGCCGAGCAGCGCCGTGCCTTTCGCGGCCCAGTCACGCGACGAACCGGCACCATATTGCTCACCAGCGAAGATCACCAAAGGTGTTCCTGCTTCTTGGTATGCCATCGAGGCATCGAAGATCGAGGTTTGTGCCCCGTCCGGTCCGTTGGTGTAACCGCCTTCAACCCCGTCGAGCATCTCGTTCTTGATGCGGATGTTGGCAAAGGTGCCGCGCATCATCACTTCGTGGTTGCCGCGGCGCGATCCGTAGGAGTTGAATTCGCGCACAGGCACTCCATGCTCGGTCAGATATTGACCGGCAGGGGTCGTGTCCTTGAACGAGCCTGCGGGCGAAATGTGGTCGGTGGTGACCATATCGCCGAGGATCGCCAGAACCTTGGCACCTTCGATGTCGGAAATCACACCGGCCTCTGCACCCATGCCTTGGAAGTAGGGCGGGTTTTGCACATAGGTCGATTCGGGCGGCCAATTGTAGGTTTCGCTGTCGACGGTTTCGACGCCCTGCCATTTTTCGTCGCCTTTGAACACATCGGCATATTTCGACACGAAGGCTTCGCGGGTCACGGTTTTTTCGACCAGATCGGCGATCTCTTTGTTGGTCGGCCAGATATCTTTGAGGTAGATATCTTTGCCTTCGGCATTTTGCGCGATCGGGTCTTTGGAGATGTCGATGTTCATATCGCCCGCCAAAGCATAGGCCACCACAAGGGGAGGCGAGGCGAGGTAGTTGGCCCGCACGTCAGGGGAGATGCGCCCTTCAAAGTTGCGGTTGCCCGACAAAACCGATGTGGCAATCAAATCACCGGCGGCAATGGCTTCGGACAATTCCGGTTGAATCGGGCCGGAGTTGCCGATGCAGGTGGTGCAGCCGTAACCGACAAGGTTAAAGCCCACCGCATCGAGGTCTTCTTGCAGGCCTGCGGCCTCAAGATATTCCGACACGACTTGCGATCCAGGAGCGAGCGAGGTTTTCACCCAAGGCTTGCGGTTCAATCCCAATGCGCGCGCTTTGCGGGCGACAAGACCCGCACCGATCATCACATAAGGGTTCGATGTGTTGGTGCACGAGGTGATCGAGGCGATCACGATCGAGCCATCGTTGAGGCTATAATCCTCGCCCTTGACCGGGTGCGATTTGCGCGGGTCGGCGGGGGCCGTGGGCGTTGGGCCCTCGGCGGCCATGTCTTGCGCGTCTGCAGTGGCATCGGTGCCGCGATATTCGGAAACGACATTCATAAAGGCCGGCGCAGCTTGATCCAGCGCGACATAGTCTTGCGGGCGCTTGGGGCCGGAGATCGCCGGAACGATGGTGCCCATGTCGAGCGTCAAGGTGTCGGTGTAGATCGGATTGTAATCCGCATCGCGCCAGAACCCGTTTTCCTTGGCATAGGCTTCGACCAGAGCAACGCGCTCTTCGTCGCGGCCGGTGTTGCGCAGGTAACGCAGGGTCTCGCCGTCAATCGGGAAGAACCCACAGGTGGCGCCATATTCCGGTGCCATGTTGGCAATGGTCGCCCGGTCGGCGAGCGGCAGACGGTCAAGACCGGCGCCGTAGAATTCGACAAATTTGCCGACAACGCCTTTTTCGCGCAGCATCTCGACGACCTTGAGAACCAGATCGGTGCCGGTGGTGCCTTCGACCATTGTGCCGGTCAATTCAAAACCGATCACTTCGGGAATCAGCATCGAAATCGGTTGGCCCAACATCGCAGCTTCGGCCTCGATGCCGCCAACGCCCCAACCCAGAACCGCCAAGCCGTTGACCATTGTGGTGTGGCTGTCGGTGCCGACGAGCGTATCGGGATAGGCAACCTCTTGGCCGTTTTGGTCGGTGTCGGTCCAAACGGTTTGGGCCAGATACTCAAGGTTCACTTGGTGGCAAATGCCGGTTCCGGGGGGCACAACGCGGAAGTTGTTAAACGCGCCCTGACCCCATTTGAGGAACTGGTACCGCTCCATATTGCGTTCATATTCGCGGTCGACGTTCATTTGGAACGCGCGGGGATTGCCGAATTCGTCGATCATCACCGAGTGGTCAATCACGAGATCAACAGGGTTCAACGGGTTGATCTTTTGCGCATCACCGCCAAGGGCCTTGATCCCGTCGCGCATGGCGGCAAGGTCGACAACCGCCGGAACGCCGGTGAAATCCTGCATCAACACGCGGGCAGGGCGATAGGCGATCTCGCGCGGGTTTTTGCCGCCCTTGGCGCCCCATTCGGCGAAGGCTTTGATGTCATCGACCGAAACCGAAAAGCCGCCGTCTTCGAAGCGCAGCATGTTTTCCAGCACCACTTTCAAAGCAGCAGGCAGGCGCGAAAAATCGCCAAGCCCGGCTTCTTGAGCGGCGGGGATCGAGTAATACGAAATGGATTTGCTGCCGACACTCAGCGTTTTGCGTGTCTTGGCGGTGTCTTGTCCGACTGTGATGGGCATGGTTGGCCTCCCTTTCGGTGTGAAACAGGGTTGTGCTGGCTCGCTTCTGCCGCATTGAGGCGGTGCAATCAAGGGGGGAAATGCGCTTTTGTATACCATCGCACACAATTTTGGCCTTTGGCCCGCAGTTTGGGCGGGGTGCGGGCCCTTTGCGGGTTTGATGGGCCGTGCGCGGATCGGCCGGATGATCCACCGGCCTCCTGTGGGTTTCCGATCTCGCCCACAGAAATATTCGCAACGATTGTCTGCCTGTGGTCAACTGGGCGCATCACACGGGCTCTCTCGAAACCTTGATTGGTTATTTCAATCTGTGCTGTCTAAATAGGGGAGGAGTTTTGGAATAGAGGCGCGACACATGGGTTCGATCCACGATACGGCAGGTCTGAATAACGGGGCCGTCAATGAGAACAACCAATCCCTCCGCCGTAGGCCGCGCCGCGCGGTTTTCTCCATGGTTATGGCGGCAGCGGCTTTTGTGGTTGGCGCGCTCGCGACGCCAGACGCCGCCCGCGCGCAGGATCGCAGCCCCGTGGTGGTTGAACTTTATACCTCACAGGGCTGCTCATCATGTCCGCCCGCAGATGCGCTGATGGCCGAGCTTGCCAAACGCGGTGATGTGATCGCTCTGTCACTGCATGTGGACTATTGGGATTATATTGGTTGGAAAGATAAATTCGCAAATCCGGCCTTCACCGCGCGGCAAAAAGCCTATGCCCGCCAAGGCAAACGCCGGTCGATTTATACGCCGCAAATGATTGTTGGCGGCACCGATGATGTGGTGGGCGCGCATCCCAAAGATGTCGCCACCTTGATTTCCAAACATGGCGCGCGTCCTGCGCCGGTGGCCTTGACCGCGACCCGCAATGGCAACCAGATCAGCCTGCTTGCGGCGGCATTGCCGCAAAGCCGGTCGATGATGGCGGTGCAAGTGGTACATTATAAACCACGCGCGGAGGTGCAGATTTTGCATGGTGAAAATGCGGGGAAAACAGTCGAATACGTCAATATCGTCACCGGATGGCAACGGGTCGCAGAATGGGACGGGCAGGGCGCATTGGCCATTGATCTCACCGTCAATCCGCAGACCCCCGCCGTGGTCATCATTCAAGAAATTGCCAAACGTGGCCCGGGTGCGATCCTTGCGGCGGTTGAGGTGAAATAACTGCGCGGCGATTAACCTTCGTCCTCGTCGTCATCCGCAACCAACAAGATTTCGCCATTGGCTTCCATCTCGCGGATTGCATTGATCACCTCGGTCATGGCCTCTTCGCCATCTTTGGTTTTGACTTTGCCTGCGGCTTCGATTTCCTCGCGCAAGGATTCGGCCATGCGTTTGGACATGTTCTCGAGCACAAATTCCGCCGATTTCGCCATGTCGCCGCCCTGCGCCGATGCCGCTGCCAAGGCGGTGATCAAAGCGGCTTGATCGATCTCGCGAGTGACCTTGGGAATGTCGCGCGGCGCCAGACGTTGATAGATATTGGAGAATGTGAAAATCGCTTTGCGCACCTGATCTGCGAAAACCTGATCTGTTTCATCCAGACCGGTGAGCACGTCATCACGGGTGGCGGCGGGCGAGAAGTTCAAAATCGCGCCGACACGTTCGACGGGACCATCGGCAAAGGCGCGCTCGGGTTGCGCGTCCAGTTGCGCCGCCAAGGACAATCCGATCCGGTCCACGGCATTCGGCGTCACCGCCCCGGTGAGCGATACCGCATAAGTGATCCGCCGCGCCTTTTCACCGGGCAAACGACCCAAAAGTTCGGCAGCTTTTGACACGTCTATTTTGACCAACATCACAGCTGCCACTTCGGTGCTTTCGTTTTCGACAATCGGCAAAAGTTGGTCGACACCAAGACCTTTGATCCGTTCCCACGGGTCGCCATATTGGCGCACGCCGGCCTCTTTGCGCAAACGCGCGGCGGTATGGGGCGAAATTTTCCCATCCAATTGGTCCAAGGCCCCGGCCAGATCGCGTGGGAAGGTCAGGCCCATACTGTCCAATTCATCAGCGAATTCCGAAATCACCCCTGCGAGTGTATCGCGGGTGATGTGGCGCATGTCACCAAGCTGCTGTGTCAAGGCGATCTGCATATCTTCGGGCAGATCCTTGAGCCGCAATTCGGCCCCTTCGTTCAACAACAGTCGAACGATGATTGCGGCTTTTTGCTTACGGGTCAGCCGACCATTGCCGCCGGATTTTCCGGGGCTGGGCAGTTGGGCCAACGGTGTCAGGTTATTCATCCTGTCCCTCATAGACGTTTGCGCCAGATAAACAGGGAAGGGTGAATTTTTCCTTTCACGCGGCAATAAAGAGCCGCGATTTTCTGCGGCTCTTTATCAAATCGCGGTCAGGTGTTGGTTTGAGTGACGCAGGTATGCGCGCTGTTGTCCCAAACCATGCCGTCGGCGCAAGACATTGCTTGTTTCGAGGCGGCGCAAGCCGAGGACATCACCGGTAGGGCGGTCAAAATCGCAGTGAAAAACGTGACTTTCAGGATCTTCATTCGGGATTCCTTTCGCGTGTTTGTGCCCTTAGCCTATCATAAAAACGCCCCCGCGCGAAGATCACATCGCGCGGGGGCCATTTGGGGCCGGATCGCTGCCGCTTGGCCGCGTCAATCTTGGGCGGTTTAGCTTTCGCCAAACACCCGCTTGAAGATCGTATCGACGTTCTTGGTGTGATAATTCATGTCGAAATTATCGTTGATCGCCTCAACGCCAAGAGCGGCCACAACGTCCTTATCCGCCAGCAATTCTTCGCGAAAATCGGTCCGCTCTTCCCAGACTTTGAGCGCATTGCGCTGCACCATCGCATAGGCGGCTTCGCGGCTAACGCCGGCTTGGGTCAGGGCCAACAAAACCCGTTGACTCATCACAAGGCCGGGGAATTTGTTCATGTTATCCAGCATATTTTGCGGGAAAATCAGCATCTTGTCGATCACGCCGGTGAGGCGCGCCAAGGCAAAATCAAGCGTGACACAGGCATCGGGACCAATCGCGCGTTCGACCGAGGAATGCGAGATGTCGCGTTCGTGCCAAAGCGCCACATTTTCCATCGCCGGCACCACCGCCATGCGCACCAAACGCGCCAAACCGGTGAGGTTTTCGGTCAGCACAGGGTTCTTTTTGTGCGGCATCGCAGACGAGCCTTTTTGACCCATCGAGAAAAACTCGGCCCCTTCCAACACCTCGGTGCGCTGCATGTGGCGGATCTCGATCGCGACATTTTCGATCGAGGAGGCAATCACCCCGAGCGTCGCAAAGAACATCGCATGGCGGTCGCGCGGGATCACCTGTGTGCTGATCGGTTCGGGGTTCAAACCCAGTTGCGCACAGACATGCTCTTCGACCCGCGGGTCGATATTGGCGAATGTGCCAACCGCGCCGGAAATCGCGCCGGTGGCGATTTCGGTCCGCGCCAGTTTCAGCCGCGCAAGGTTGCGGTCCATTTCTGCATAGAACCGCGCAAAGGTCAGGCCCATCGTCGTCGGTTCGGCGTGGATGCCGTGGCTGCGGCCAACACGCACGGTGTCTTTGTGTTCCATCGCGCGGCGTTTGAGCGCGGCCAAAAGGCCTTCCATATCTTTGATCAAAATATCCGACGCCCGCACCAGTTGCACATTCAAACAGGTGTCGAGCACATCCGAAGAGGTCATGCCCTGATGCACGAAACGCGCTTCGTCAGAGCCGACATGTTCGGCCAGATGTGTCAGGAAGGCGATGACGTCATGTTTGGTCACGGCTTCGATTTCATCAATGCGCGCGACATCGAATTCCACGTCCTTGGCTTTCCACACTGCCTCGGCATTCTCGCGCGGGATCACGCCCAGATCGGCCATGGCGTCGCAGGCATGGGCTTCGATTTCATACCAAATGCGGAATTTTGTTTCCGGCGACCAGATGGCGACCATTTCAGGGCGGGAATAGCGGGGAATCATGGGCAAAACCTATCATTTTGGTTGCGAGCAGCGTCTCGCCCGTGTCTTTAAACGGCAGGGCGCGGCACGGCAAGGGTCGCAGGCAGGGCAGCAGCTAGGACAGCAAGTCAGGAGAGGTCGGATGACGGCAAAACCGGAATTGATGACGTTTCACGGCGCTTGGACAATCACGCGCCGGATTGCGGCCGCCGCCGGGCCGGATGCGCGGTTCGACGGTCTTGCGGTGTTTTCGGATCATGCCGGTGGTTTGCGCCTGACTGAAACCGGCGAAATGCAACTTGACGGGCAGGGCCGCTTTGCCGCCACGCGGCGCTATGACTGGCGGGCGGGGGCCAAAGGATGGATCGATGTGTTCTTTGACGATGGCCGCTATTTCCATGGCTTCGATCCCGCCAGCGCCGCGCCGCAGGCCCATCACGATTGCCCGCCCGACATCTATGATGTGCGCTATGATTTCACCGCATTGCAAGGCATCGCCCCACAATGGACCGCCCAGTGGCGCGTCACAGGGCCGCGAAAAGATTATGTTATGACAAGCACTTACATCCGCGCGTGAAGGGTCAGGCCAATTCTGTTTCCACCTGTGAGGCGCGCTCCAATGTCCTGTGCACCGGACATTTATCCGCAATTTCCAACAGCTTCGCCCGCTGGCTCGCGGTCAAATCGCCCTCCAGACGGATCAACCGCCGGAAGCTGTCGATTTTGCCGGTCTGGCCCAATGCGCTGTCTTGGCCATGCACTTTGTCGTGGCTGACATCGACGCTGACATGGGTCAATGGCCACCCCTTGCGCCGCGCATACATACGGATCGTCATCGACGTGCAAGCCCCCAATCCCGCCCCCAGCAATCCATAGGGCGACGGCCCGCGATTGGTGCCGCCATAGGCCACGGGTTCATCCGCAAGGAAATGATGGTGTGGGCCGTTTTGCACATCCTGCAAGAACCCGTCGGGATCGGCCTCTGATACGCGGACGATCCCTTCGGGGGCGCCGCGCGGCGGGGCAGGCGGGGCAAGATCGATATATTTACCGGCCCATGTGGCAATGACCTCTGCGGCATATTCGGCGTCCTCGGGACGGGTCAAAAGATGATCGGCGCCGTCCAGCGTGACAAAGCTTTTGGGGTGTTTGGCGGCCATGAAAATCTGTGCCGCATTGTCGATGCCAACCGTCGCATCGCGCGGGGCATGCAAGACCAAAAGCGCGCGGTGCAGGTCGGCAATCGGTGCGGCGGGATCATCGCCTTGACGCATTTCGTCAATAAAGCTGCGGCGAATGTGAAAAGGCCGGCCACCAATGTCGACCTCTGCCCCGTCACTTGGGGCGCGGGGGGAATTGTCATCCTGACCGTCGATTTCGTCGGCACCTGTGATATGGCCCAGAACATGCGCAGGATCGAAGGGCGCGCCGATGGTCGCCACGGCCCGCAATCCGTCGATCTGTCCTGCCGCCCGCAACGCGGCCGCCCCGCCAAGCGAATGACCGATGAGCAGTGCCGGCGGTAAATCTTGCGTTGCCAAATAGGCCGCTGCCGCCTCGATATCCTTGACGTCGCGGCCCAAACCCGCCTCCCCGAAGGCCCCGCCGGATTGGCCCAAACCTGTGAAATCAAACCTCAAAACCGCGAACCCCATCGCCGAGAGCCGTGCCGAAATCCGCCGCAGCGCCCGCAGATCTTTCGAGCAGGTAAAGCAGTGGGCGATCAAGGCGGTGGACAAGACCGGCCCCTGCGGCAGCGACAAGGTTGCGGCGAGCGTGTCACCGTGATGGTTTTGAAAGGTCACGGAAGTATCGGGCATGGGGCATCCTTTTGGCGCAACTGGGCAAGCTGGTGTCAGGGTGGCGCGGGGCAGGGCCGGTTGCAAGCGGCGCGGCACCTGCTTCACAGGAATATGAGCCGCAGCGCTGGCCAAACCGACGTGATACGCTTGCGCGTGACGTTGAAGCGCGGCGGCGCTACTGTCTTGGTATGACCGAGATATTACACCGCATCCTGCCCGATGATATGACAACACCGCGCCCCTTGCCGGGGATCGCGCCGCTTGATCCGGCGCGTTGGTTGGTGGTGGACGAAACTTATGCCGCGCAGATGGCGGAGCGCGCACGGCTTTGGCATACGGCGCGCGATGCGGTGCGTTATTTGCAGCCGCAGGCCGAGGCGGCAGTGGCGGAATTGTTGGATCAGGTTTTGGCGCATCTGCGGAACAGTCACGATGGATTTACAATCAGCGCGGCGCAGGTGCGCCGCCCCGATGGCATCACCGTTGCGATCGAACGCGCCGATCCGCTCGGCACGTTGGCGCATCTGGTGCAGGAGGATTTTTGCATTCTGCAAAAGCCCGATGGGGCTGCCGAACATATTCTGACGGCTGCGGTCTTGTGCTTTCCGGCCAATTGGCGATTGGACGAGAAAGCAGGGCGGCCCATGCGCGCCATCCATGATCCTGTGCCCGAATATGACACGCGCATCGCCAAACGCGTGCAGCGATTGTTTGACGGAGTGCAGGTGGGAAAACCGCTTTGGCGTTTCAACGCGCTACGCTATGCGCATCCGGATCTGTTTCACCCCGATAGCAAACCCACCGTCGACCCGCGCCCTTACTTGCGCTCGGAGAGGCAAACCATTCTGCGCTTGCCGCAAACCCGCGCAGTGGTGTTCGGTATCCACACCTATGTTGTGAAAGACATGATATGAAACCCTTCCTGTTGTCCCTTGCTTTGATATTTGGTGCGGCGGCGTCGGGTGGCGCCCAAGACGCCCAACAGATCGCCCTTGCGGCGCGGATCGCGGCCAATGGGGCACATGAATTTGAAGGCGTGCGCCATGCGGCAGAGGTCGAGGGATGTGTCCTATGGACCTATGTGTGGAAACCCGAAGGCGAAGATCCTGAAGCGCTTTGGACGGTGTTCCGCTTGGAGATGCAGGGGCTCGACTTTCCCAAGCAGAAGGATGGGCTGCGCTACATACATATAGAGAAATTCGGCGATCATAGCGCGACGATGGTCCTTTTTAAAATGAGGCCTCCCTTTCAGGCGCGGCATGAAAAGCCGATGTTTCGCAATCCCAAACCGCCCTTTGATCCTTCGCCGCGCGAGGCGCCTTACCACTATGTGTTCCAGTACAAGGACAGCGGATTCATTTTGCACGAGGGCGTTGAGGGCCCCGAAAAAGCGGCACAGTTTGTTGAGGATGTGCTCGACTATAAACGGCGCTATTGCCTCGTGATGGGGTAGGCGCGCGCAGCGGGCGCACGGCCCGCTGCCGTGCTTATCTCGATAATATCCGCATCTGTGGTTCACCATCCGACGTGGCGGCGGCGCTGACACCTTGGCTGTTCACCGTGCAATTCACCTGCTTGCGAAAATTGGAGAAATGCACCGAGGTTACCACATCGACTGCCTCGTCAAAAACGATTGTCAGCCGCCAGTTATGGCCCATTTCGGCGCTGGCTTTGATTTGGCCTGTGAAGTTCTGGCCAAGGTATCGCCCGTGCACCTCCTCACCAATTTGGAAGCGGCGGCGCGGCGCATCACCGGCGGCGGCCTGTGCGGTGTTCCAATCCCGAAACCCCCATTGAGCGGCCACCGCTTCGAGCGCGGCGGCATGGGTGATCGGGGTGCCCGCATCGGTTAAAGCGGCGCGCATCCGTTTGGCTTGCGCTTTGAGGGCGTCGCGGGAAGGTAGAGAAATATCCATGTTTTCAGGTCCCTAATGGGTCACATGGGGCAGACGGGGCTCGCATTGCCATCCATCCGTGACCAAAGTGGGGGTCATGAAAACGGATCGTGTTGAACAGGACTTCACCAAACCCAAAGGGCGCGAGCGGCGGGGGCCTGCGCCCCATATGCGCGCTTTACGCCGCCCTATGCGGCTCTGTCAAGACGCCGCGCGCCTATCCGTCGATGCGCGCACCCATGATGGAAATGGCTTTTTGGTAGACGCCAGCCGCATTCCATTGCTTGATCACGCGAAAATTCGGCGCGCCCTCTTGATAACCCTTGCCGGTTTTCCATCCCTTTTTCGACAGGAAATTCGCGGTAGAGGCCATGGCATCGGACAGGTTGTTCATATCCAAACGCCCGTCGCCATTGCCGTCCACGCCGTATTTTTCGACATTGCCGGGCAAGAATTGCGTATGGCCCAATTCGCCATGTTTCGCGCCGATACTTTTGGGTGATACCACGCCGCGATCCACAAGCCGCAAGGCCGCCAGCGTGTGTCCGGTGAAAAACTCCGAGCGGCGGCAATCATAGGCCAGCGTCGTGATCGAGGAGACGACATTGCTGTCGCCCATGAAATGACCAAATCCGGTTTCCATGCCGTGAATGGCCAAAATTACCCCCGCCGGCACGCCGTATCGTTGCTCAAGTGCTGCATAAAACGCCGCATCGCGGGCTTTGCGTTTGCGCCCCTGCGCGACGATCGTATCGGCGCCGCGCAGCTGCATGAATTTGTCGAGACTGTATTTGAAGGATTTTTGGTTGCGGTCGGCGGCGATGGTGCGCTTGGCGTATTGGGTGCCTTTGAGTGCCGCGATGCCTTTGGATTTCACGCCTGCTTTCTTCGCTTCCTTGGCAAAATCGGCCTTCCACGCCTCGAAGCCGGAGGCTGTGTTGCCGCATGGCGCGGCAGCGGTTGGCGCAGCCAGACCCAGCGTCAGCAAAAGGGTAGAGATTTTCAACAGACGCGACATGCAGCCCCCCAAAGGCAAAGTGGTTAAGCGCCCCGACTGTAGCGGGCAGGGCAGAGGAGGCAAGTTCGAACCCCGCGCAATCAATGATGATATGCAAATGCACGTCGCGGGGCAGGGGCGCGCAGGTTCGATCCAACACAGGTCAAAGGCCCCATCGCGCCCGCATCAACGCACCGGACGGCAAAAGGGGCGCCCGAAACGGACGCCCCTTCCTTTCGCTGTAACCCTAAGAGATTAGCAGCTGTAGTACATTTGGAATTCGACGGGGTGAGGCGTGTGCTCATACCGTTCGATTTCTTCCATCTTGAGGTCGATATAGCCTTCGATCTGGTCTTTGGTGAACACGTCACCGGCCAAAAGGAAGTCCATGTCACTGGACAGCTCTTCCATCGCTTCGCGCAAGGAGCCGCAAACCGTCGGAATATCGGCCAACTCTTCAGGCGGCAGATCGTAGAGGTTTTTGTCCATGGCTTCGCCCGGATTGATTTTGTTCTTGATGCCGTCGAGGCCGGCCATCAAGAGCGCCGCGAAGCACAGGTAGGGGTTCGCAGCCGGATCGGGGAAGCGCGCTTCGACGCGTTTTGCCTTGGGGCTCTCCGCGAATGGGATACGCACACAACCCGAACGGTTGCTTGCCGAATAGGCGCGCAAAACCGGCGCTTCAAAACCCGGGATCAGGCGTTTGTAGCTGTTGGTCGACGGGTTGGTGAAGGCGTTCAACGCTTTGGCGTGCTTCAAAATACCGCCGATGTAGTACAGCGCTTCTTGCGACAGGTCAGCGTATTTGTCGCCTGCAAACAATGGCTTGCCATCTTTCCAGATCGACATGTTCACATGCATGCCGGTGCCGTTGTCGCCTGCGATGGGCTTGGGCATGAAGGTCGCCGTTTTGCCGTAGGCATGCGCGACGTTATGCACAACGTATTTGTATTTTTGCAGCTCATCGGCCTGTTTGGTCAATGTGCCGAAGACGAGGCCAAGCTCGTGCTGGCAAGACGCAACCTCGTGGTGGTGCTTGTCCACTTTCATGCCCAGACGCTTCATCGTCGAAAGCATTTCAGCACGGATGTCGTGGGATTCGTCGGTCGGGTTGACGGGGAAGTAGCCGCCTTTGACGCCCGGACGATGGCCCATGTTGCCCATCTCGTAATCGGTGTCGGTGTTCCATGCGCCGTCAATCGCGTCGACTTCATAGGACACTTTGTTCATGGTGTTGGCATATTTGACGTTGTCAAAGAGGAAGAATTCCGCTTCTGGACCCATATAGGCCGCATCGCCGATGCCCGACGATTTCAAATAGGCTTCGGCTTTTTGCGCCGTGCCGCGCGGGTCGCGGGCATAGGCTTCGCCGGTGTCCGGTTCAACAACCGAACAATGGATGCAGAGGGTTTTCTCGGCATAGAAGGGGTCGATGTAGGTGCTTTCGGTATCGAACATCAGCTTCATGTCCGAAGCTTCGATCGATTTCCAACCTTCGATGGAGGAGCCATCGAACATGAAGCCACCTTCGAGGAAATCTTCGTCGACTTCATCGCAGATCACTGTGACGTGCTGCAACTTGCCGCGCGGGTCGGTAAAACGGACGTCGAGATATTCGATCTCTTCGTCTTTCATCTGCTTGAGAACTGCCTGAATGCTCATTCCCTTGTCCCTTCTCGTTTGGAAATTTTGATCTTCGCAGCGGCCCGCCGGTTAGAACGTGCCGCGGAATTCTATGGCGCGATCAGATCGCGTCAGAACCGCTTTCGCCTGTGCGGATGCGGATTGCTTGTTCGACGGGCGAGACGAAAATTTTGCCGTCACCGATTTTGTCGGTTTTGGCCGCGTCGATGATCGCCTCGATGGCTCCATCAACCAGATCGTCTTCGAGCACGACTTCGATTTTCACTTTAGGAAGGAAGTCGACAACATATTCTGCGCCCCGGTACAATTCGGTATGGCCCTTTTGACGCCCGAACCCTTTGACTTCGATCACCGAAAGCCCCTGCACACCAACCTCTTGCAACGCTTCTTTGACTTCGTCCAGCTTGAACGGCTTGATGATCGCTTCGATCTTTTTCATACGGGCGGCCTCCTCGTTTTCTGTCATGGCGGTGAGAACACTTTCCCAAAGCCGCCTCAATTGGCTAAGCTGTTCCTACGCTGGGAGCCAAGGGGAATCCAGAGTCTGCGCCTGAATATTGCGCGATGTGCGTAAAATTTATGCAGTTTGAAAACGATTGTCGTGGATGCCGTGGGAAATGCCATGTCTGAATTGCTGACCACTGCCCAAATGCGGGCCATCGAAGCTGCTGCTATCGAATCCGGTCGGGTCACGGGGCTCGAATTGATGGAACGCGCGGGCGCGGGCGTGGTCGAGGCGATCATGGAGGAATGGCCAGCCCTCGCAAAATCCTCTTACCGTGCCGTGGTGCTTTGCGGGCCGGGCAACAACGGCGGCGACGGCTTTGTCATCGCGCGGCTTTTGATGGAGCGTGAATGGGAGGTGCAGGTCTTTCTCTATGGCGCCCCTGAGACCCTGCCGCCGGATGCAAAAACGAATTATGACCTATGGTGCAGGCTGGGTGATGTGCTGCCGCTGTCGGAGAAAGACTTTCGCAAAGACGGGCGCAACACCGCAGACATCTACATCGACGCGATTTTCGGCACGGGCCTGTCGCGCGCGCCTGATGGTGAATTGGCGCAATTTCTGCGCCACCTTGGCGGCGCGGGTGGGGATGATTATGCCGCGCGAATGGTATCCGTCGATGCGCCCTCGGGCCTTTGCCTCGACAGTGGCCGCGTGTTGGTCCCGCCGCCCCCCGAGGCAATCGCAAACCTGCTGGACGCAAGGCCCCACGGCGCGCCGGTGTATTCAGACCGGTTCGCCGCGCTCACCGTGACGTTCCAATCGGCCAAAGCGGGGCATTTTCTCGCGGAGGGTCCGGCGGTCTGCGGCAAGGTGGTGGTCAAGGATATCGGCCTTTCGGATTGGCAAAAACGCAATCTTGCGGCCAAAGGCGAAACGCGACATCCTGCGAAAGGGCTGCGTATTCCCAAGCTTTTCATGCGTGACGGGCCAAAGGGCGACGCTGATCCGCAGCTGCGGCATTTGACGTATGATATGGCGATGCTCTCAAAATATCGCGGCGCGGGCAGCCATAAATTCACCTACGGCCATGCTTTGGTTCTTTGCGGCGCTGCGGGAAAAACCGGTGCGGCGCGATTGGCGGCGCGCGGGGCGTTGCGGATCGGCGCGGGGGTGGTGAGCCTTGGCGTGCCGGCCGCCGCGATGCCGGAGGTGACGGCGCAGGTGACATCGATCATGACCGCTCGCATCGACAGTGCCGAGGATTTACATGAAGCCCTCAAAGACAGCCGCATCACCACGCTTTGCCTCGGGCCGGGGATGGGGATCGCGCGCGCGGCGTCGCTTTTGCCGGTTGCTTTGCGTGCAAAACGCAAAACTGTGCTCGACGCGGATGCGCTGACGGCGCTCTCGCAAGATCCCGCATTGATGGCATTGCTGCACGATGATTGCATTTTGACGCCTCATGCGGGTGAATTTGCGCGTCTCTTTCCGCAGATATCCGCCAGACTGAAGGCCTTGGCGATTTCTGGTCCGGCCTATTCCAAAGTGGATGCAACCCGCGAGGCCGCAGCCGCAGCAGGCTGTTCGGTGCTCTACAAGGGCCTTGATACGGTGATTGCCGACAAAACCGGCCGCGCGATCCTGTCGCCGGCATATTACAGCCGCGCCGCGCCGTGGTTGGCCACGGCCGGATCGGGCGATGTTTTGGCGGGTTTCATCACGGGGCTGTTGGCGCGGGGTATGCCGGTGTTGGTTGCTTCTGAAATGGGGGCTTACCTGCATGTAGAGTGCGCGCGAAGCTTCGGGCCGGGGTTGATTGCCGAAGACCTGCCCGAGGAATTGCCAAAGGTGATGCGCGCGCTTGGCGTTGCCTGAAACGAAACAAGGCCCCCAACAGATTGGGCGCCTTGTGGGAAATCAGGACATGTCGGGAGGTGAAAGGGCGCTTAGGCCGCTTCGGCCTGTTGAACAGCGTGTTGCAAAAGCGGGCAGGACAATTCCAACCCATCGGCATAAATCACGTGCTCACGGTCAAATTCGATCATGTGCAGGGTCACGTCGCGCGCGTGCTGCAGTGTGACAAACTCACCATCGGCCAAACGGCGGGCAGGCACCAAGGCTTGTTTATTGCCGAAGACCGCCTTTGCGCGCCAATCGCGGATCAGGATCTCTTGGCTCGCGGGCAATGTCACGTCGCTTTCGGGGCGGGCATGGCCGAGAGATCCGGCTTTGATCTGAACGGTTTCGATATGGGCCAACCGGCGATGCACGTGGCGGATCACGGCCATGCCGCTGTCACGGGTGATCACGCGATCTCCGGGCGAGAGAAATTCCACCGGCATCTCACCTTCGAGGGTCAACACAATGCTTCCGGCCATCAGGCCTTGGGCGTGTAGGATTTCTTCACTCTGTGCGCTCTTGGTGGAAAGCTTTGCTTCCGAGCGCCCGACCGTATTCGGTTTCATGGCGTTTCTCGCTGTTTGTCTGCCTCAATTTATTAAATGAGATTAAGGCAGCATTAAGGACATTGCTAAGGAATTTGACCTTTGAGATCTTGCGCGCGGCGGATGTGGCGCGAATGCACGGCCCCGGCGCCCCTCCCGACCGGCCACTTTGTCCAAGGTGGAAGGGCCCCTCCGCCGTGATCATGCCGCGTCATAGGTGTGGCGGTGTTGGGCGCCCGCATCCCCGGCGAAGCCGTCCCCGTCGGAGCGTTTGCCCATGCCATCGACGTTAAAGAAGCCGATCAGATCCCGCAGTGTCTCGCTGTTATGGGCAAGGGTTTCGGTCACGGAGGCATATTGTTGGGTCAACTCGGCGTTTTGATTGGTGGCCACGGCAATTTCGGCCACGGCACCTTGGGCGGTTTGCGCCCGTTCGCTTTGTTCGCTCGACCGTTCGGCGATGGCAGAGATCATCGTCACCAAAGGTTCGATCCCGTCGCGGATTTGCTCGAAGACCTCGCCGCTGTTTTTGACGTGGCGCGCACTGCCTTCGACTTCGCGGACATTCTCCGCGATCAGCGCAGCGATCTGTTGTGACGCGTCGGCGCAGCGCCCCGCGAGGCCGCGCACTTCGGTGGCCACCACCGCAAAGCCTTTGCCCGCCGATCCGGCGCGCGCGGCTTCGACCGAAGCATTGAGCGCCAGAAGGTTGGTTTGGAAGGCGATCTCGTCGATGGTGCTGGTGATGTCTGCGATGCGGCTGGAGGCCGATTCTACATGCCCTATGGCTTCGACCGCTTCACTGACGGTGCGCGCGCCGCCCTGCGCAACATCGCGTAGGGTCAGTGCCATTTTCGCGCCATCATCGGCTTCCTTGGCATTGTCGGTGGCCCCACGGGCCAGGGCCGAGATGGTCTCGCTGGAGGACTGCACGGCGGCATTTTGCTCTTCCGTGCGGGCGGCCAATTCAACGCCCGAGCGCCCCAACCCACCCGCAGTCTCGCCGACCAGCGTCGCCGATCCGTTGATATCATTGACGATGCTTGCAAGAACCTGTGTCGTGCGTTGGGCCGCATCGCGGATATCGCCGAATAAGCCGTGGTGGTCCGGATGCATTTCGCGGGTCAAATCGCCTTCGGCCAATCCGGCCAGAACCATGCGGATATCTTCAAGCCCGTGCTCCGTCACCTCGGAAATTCGGTTCACGCCTTTGGACAGGTCGAGGAAGCTGCCGGTCTTGTCGTCTTCGGGCACACGTTGGGAGAAGTCGCCGTTCGAGCAGGCCTCAACAACCGTGGCCAGTTCTGCCGAGGCTTTCGCGGCGCGTTTTTCGGCGGCTTCGCGTTTCGCGCGTTTATCGGATTCATAACGGTGCTGGGTATCGATGGCCTCACCGGAAAGTTTGACGATGTCATTGATCGCGGCGCTCAGGGTTTGGAACGTGCCGGTTTTGGTGTCGAGGTCGATGAATTTGTCAAAGTGGCCATTTTTGCAACTTTCGATTACATCGGCAATCTCTTTAACGGCGGTGTCGCGGGCCTTGTCTTCGGCAGCAACGGCAGCTTTGCGCGCGGCGGCATTGTCGCGAAACACCCGCAAACCGCTGGCGACTTGGCCCAATTCATGACGGGTCATGTTGGGGATATCCACGTCGGTGTCGCCCTTTGCCAAGGCGTCCATCGGGGCAAAAATACAGGCGAGGGCAGCGCGATAGCTACGATAGATGACAAAGCACAATACGCTTGATGCCAATAGGGCCACACCGAGAAGAATAAAGTTTTGCATCATTGCGGCCTGTGCCTGACCGGCGGCGGCATCTGCCTCGGCTTGCAAAATATCACCACTTTGCCGTTCCACCGCGAGCAGCATGTCCAGTTTGGCTGTTTGGGCAGCGAACCAATTCGTAACGGAAATATCGCCCATCATCACGGCATCATCATCGAGAATGCTGGTGCGCCATTCTTTGATTTGTTGGGCGACATCGCTCATTAGGGCCTCTTGTAACGCCGTGCCCACCGCATCCGAAGAGGTGGCCAAAACGTGGTTATGCAAAGCGCTTTGTTGGTTGATCAGTTCGCGGAAGCGGATCAGTGTCTCCATTTTGAATACGCCGGTCCCGGTATCGCTTGCGGCCATACTCAATCCGCTTGCGCCCACGGCCCGCTCAAGGCCGGCCATATCTTTGGCGGATAGCAAGATGGAGTGGCGTTGCATCAAGTAAGACAACCGTCCCGAGGGCACAGTTTGCGCCAAATCTCCGATTTCCGCGAATGCCTCGTGATGAAATTCGGTATAGGCGCCGGCCGCTTCGCCGGGAGAAATCGCGCGCCCATCGACGGCCTGACGCCCGGCCAAAAGCGTTTCGAGATGTTGCGATAGCGCAGTGACCCGTTCTGCGACAGGCGCCGGAAGGAAGGGGCGGTCGGCGGCGATACGTGCGTCGAGCGTGTCGCGCATTTTGTCGACACGGGCGCGTTGCTCTTGCAACTCCGGGCCAAGAATCCTGCCGCCTGACGTCAGATAAACCAATGTCATCCCACGCTCCGATTGCAGCTCATGTACCATCATGCCGAGTGCGCGGCTCAAGGTGGCAAAATGCGGCAGCGATTCAAGTTCGCGCGATTTTTCCATTTTGTCGCGCAATTGCATTTGCGCGAAGAACAACGCCACGGCGAATCCGATGGCGATGAACAAGAACATGATGTGTCCAATGGAGAGTTTGGTGATCAATCGGGACATGGGGACCTCGAGGGGGTTAGGGGGCGGCGTGTGTTTCGTGTAGCAATGCAAAGCAAAAGAATTCGTTACTTACCGCTTTGCGGCCACAGGCATTTGTCGCCATTTTGAGCAAACGGCGGGCCGGCGCATTTGGATGATTTTTCTCTCGCAACCGGCCACGGGATTTGCTATTGCACGCCTCATTCGGCCCCCGCACTGCGGATCACGGCCATGGATGCGGGTGTGGCGGAATTGGTAGACGCACCAGATTTAGGTTCTGGCGCCGCGAGGCGTGGGGGTTCAAGTCCCTTCACCCGCACCACTTTGATTTCATGTGTTAATGTAAGATGCTGCAAGGCCTGTCGGGATATGGTCTTTGCGGATGTGGCCCGATGACTGGCATAGGGATTGAACTCGGCCGTTTCCACCGCCGCCCCGAAAAAGGCGATTCTAGGCCGGTGTTTTGATCGGGGTCATGTGCGTGTTTGCCCGCACGGCGGCTGCGTATGTTTCCGGTCTGACTTGGTTCTTTGCGGCATGTAGGTTACGCTGCGTTCTGCGTGGCAGACCTGCGCCCTCGCAAGCGGGCAGTGCCTCCGCTCACCGGAGGAGCGAGAACGCGCGGCGCCCCTTCCGCCCTTTGTCGAACTTGATTATTCGCGCCGGCATCCACCCCGAGCAGGGGCAATTAGTTTCGATTTTCGGCGGGGCGTCGACGGCGGTCGTGACGGGGATGTCGGGTCGGGTTCTCCCCTGTGGCGCCTATCGCGATAGACCATACAGATACAGGCGGATCGGGACAGACGCCGCGATGCGACCAAACAGCAGCGCGCATCATAAGTGGGCACCGCGCAACTTTATTGTCGTGACGCGGCGCTGACGGCGCTGATTATGTTTCGAGGGGCGATTCTGTGGTGAGGCGCACTTAAAAGTAAAACCGGTCGTCGGCCACGAACTCGGTTAAAAACGCATCCATTTCCTCGGTTCCCTTGCCTGCCACCTCTAGGCCGATCCGGTCGGCGGCTTGACGCAGCCCCTCGGTCAGAGCGGATTGCATGACACCGCTTTCCAGGGTGCTGCGCATTGCCTGCTGCACCTGTTTTTGGATTTCCTGTGCGATCTGTGGCCCGCGCAGCATCGCGATGCTGGCATTTTGCAAGGCGCTTTGCATTGCGTCACGCAGCATCGGCAGGGTCAATTCGTCTTTGGTGATGAAATCATGGCATCCGTTGCGAAAGGCAGAAACCGCGACCTCCATATGTTCTTGGCCGGAAATCATGATCGTGGCCGCGCCGCGGTTGGTGGCGTGGTTCTGGATCAGGTCGAGCGCTTCCAATCCGTCGCCCTCTGCCAGTTGGTAATCGATCATGATCAAATCAAACACGTCACGATCCATCACCTGCGACAGTGCGGCGATGGTCGGCACCTCTTCGATCATCATGGGGATGTCGGATTTTTCGGTCATCCGGCGGATGCGGTTGCGGTCAAAGGCGCTGTCGTCGAGGAGCAGGGCCTTGATGGGGGGCATTACCTCACCGGCGTTCGAATCTTGAATTGGCATCGGGGCTGTCTCATTTTCTTGCTATTGGCCCCAATGTGCACATATCCGCCCCATAAGCTCCTAACGCAGAAGAAGAATTTTAGAGACATTGCGTGTAAAATTGTATGGAAGACGGATTTTACATGGCGATCGGCGGCACGTTCCAAGGGCTGTGGGCGGGCGCAGATCTTGCCGGTGGTGGCGGATTGCCCTTTGATTGCTTTGCCGCGATCGTTCAAGCGCACGATTGCGACGGTTATTGGCGCGATCATCCCCGTCCGACAAAACACCCATTAGAAAAATGACATTATCCATCCATGCGGCGGGTATACATGCGGCGGGTATAAAAGGGCGCGCCCTCTGTTCGCCGTGCTGGTTCCCATGACGTCATAAGCGGCACCCAAGATGCGGCAGCTGTCACCCTTGCCCGCTTGGCGATATTGGGGGCACTATGTCGGCAAGCGTATTTCGAGGTCGGCACTGGCGTCGTCGGCCTCCATACACCACCGCAGAGTGCCGCCGTAGTGCAGGACAATCTTGCGCACGATGGCCAATCCCATTCCGCTGCCCTCGACCTCGTCGCGCGGTTTGAGTGTGATCATCGCCTCGAAGACCCGGTCGCGGTATTTCTCCGCGATGCCCGGCCCATCGTCGCGCGCACGGATCACCAGATCACCGCCGTCGCGCCGCGCCGAGAGCGCGATGGAACCACGGTCGCGGTGATGGTGTTTGGCGCTGTTGGTGATCAACTCACCAAGCAAGGTCAGAATGTCTCGCTCCCCCATATCTACCGAAAGCTGCGCCAGATCCGTGTTGACCGTGAACCCGTGGGGCAGGGAGATTTGCGCCAACACCATTTGCACAGCCTCTTCCAGGTCGACAGTGTGTTGGGTTTGTTTGCGTCCGACGCGCGAAAAGGTCAAAAGATCGACCAACATCCGATCCAGACGTCGGGTGTGAGTGTTCATCAATTTGATGTTCTCAGCCAGCGCGCCTTCGACCGGATAGCCCAGGTCGATAAGGTCTTCTTCTATCCATTGCGGCACTTCGAGAAGCGCCCGCGCGGAATTGCGCACATCATGGCTGAGCAGATAGATGAATTTTTCCAGTTCATCCGGCCCGCTTGTCTCCGGGCGGTTGCCCAGTGCCGGTTTATCTATGGCGCGATTATGTTGAATGTTCATCAAACACCTCAAAGCCGGACGGCGGATTTGATCCCGCTCCGGATGTATTTTCACGACTCAGGCGCGGGCGTATGCTCCGTCCCGCCGCATCGGCTCCCGCGCAGCTTTTTAGGCACGGAAACACAGGCTAGGAAAGGTCTCTTAAGACACGCCTAATGCGCGCGGGGTATTTTGCGCGCAATTGTTCCCATCGTTTTATTTGAAGCGGACGACCGGCGCCGCTGGTGATCACTTGCCATGTCTGCGCCACGCGTTCCATCGCCTCTTGAGGGGAGACCTCCCCGCTGAGGGCGCGGCTGATCCATTCGCTGAGAATACGGAAATACGCGCCTTGATTTTTGAGGTAGAGGTCGGGGATCGAGTCTTCCAGACTGGCGCGGTGAACGGCGAGGAATTCCTCAGAATAGGCCGCTTTGATACCCATGTCGTCGTAGTGTTCTGGGCGAAACGGATCGAAGAATCCGTCTTTTTGACGCACTGCGCGCGTGGACATTTCCGGTGTCGAGGCAAACAGCGCAAAAAGATAGGCCAGTTCGGGGAATGCGCTATTGCTGGCGACCACATAGTTCCATCCCCAATTGAAATAGGGCGTGATCAGCAATTCCCCCTCCAACATTCCGCCGGGGGTGGGGCCATAGACCATGTTGCCGCGCATGCCGGATCCGGCGCTGTTGAAGTATTTCTGCGATCCGCCCCAACCGATGTTGCAATAAACGTCGCCGCGGCTGTAGCGCTCCCAATTTTGGAACACTCCAACATGCACCGCCTCCGGGCAAAGGCTTTCGCTGGACCGGATCATGTCTTCGAGGGCGCTAATACCTTCGGATGATGTGATCTGTGGTTCCATATCGGGCGAAAACGGCCAGACGCCCTTGGCATGAAACCGAACCCACCATTCCCACGCCACATGGCCGAGCGATCGGAAAAGAAGTCCGCCCCATTGGCCTTGCTCGGGGCGATTGAAAAAGGCCATTTGCCGGTCAAGCTCTTGCCATGTGAGAGGTGTTTCAAGTTCCATGCCGTATTGATCCGCATAGCGCGCGCGCGCGGTCGGGTTTTTGAGCATCGCCTTGTTGTAGAACATCACATAGGCATCACCATCGGTTTGAAACCCGTAGGTTTCACCATCGAAACTGTCCCCGACCTGATAAAGAATGTCATCGCGAAACCCCTCGGGTTCATGCTTCGCGACAAATTTGCTCAGCGGCAAAATGGCCTTGGAGGCGACCAGATCAGGCACCCCAAAGGTCGCGGGTAAGGCCAGATCATAGGTATGCGTGTTGCTGAGCGCGTCGAGGGTCAACTGGGTGTTGATCTCTTCTAAGGAGCTTTCCGTGAATGTCACATGGACGCCAGTCATCGCAAGAAACTGTGCGATCACCGGTGTGACATTGGCGCTCGACCCCTCTGGCAGCAGCAATTGCAGATTGATCTTTTGTCCTGCGGTCAAGGCGCGCGCGCGCCGCGCGATGTCATGGTGGAGCGATGCGTCCCCGGCCGCAGCGGCGAGGCGCGAAGCCACAGGAACGAGCGCCGAAGCGGCCAGGGTTGTCAAAGCCGTGCGCCGCGACATCGCGCGCGGCAAGGCGGGAGGTTGGGTCATTCTTGGTGCGCTCCTGTAGCATCGCGTTCACGGCCGAATGTGACCGATTGGGATTAACCGGCGCTTAATTGCTGCGCCTTAGGAGATGTGCAGTCGGATCATTCGGACGCAGGAGCAAAATGCAAAACTGTTATGGCTATTCATCGACGGGAGGGATCGTCGGCCGGTTGCGGATCGTATTCCTCTCGATGGCATTGATTTTGCTTGCTGCGGTGGGCAGCGGTTTGGTGCAATTGCGCGGTCTGCATAAATCGGTTGACGGATTGACACTTTTTGCGGTGCCAGTGTTGGAGCAAGCCGAGGATCTTGAACGCAACCTCACCGATATGTTGTTGGAATTACAAGAGTTTGGCAATCTTGATAGCCTGCAGGGACTGGATTCCACGCGTGAGGATCTATCCCAAAGATTGCTGGTTTTGCACGCTGCGGTCGCGGCCTTTACCGATATCGGCCTGCCGACTGAAGATATGGCGCAGAGCCTCACGAAAATTGAAGCCGGCGGGTTCGACACGCTCGACACCAAAGCCGCGCTTTTGCATCACAGCGGCGCCTTGGATGCGCTGTCGATGCAATTGGGGCAGTGGCTCGATGATGTGAATCTACTGCTCCAGACTCTGGCCTTCACAGCTGAATCCACCAGACGTGCGACGCATGAGGAAACCCTCACCGATGCATTTGCCTCGACGCAGATGATTGAAGAACGCTATCGGCAGGAATTGCTTTGGGCCAATGCGATCACCGCCGTGTCCTCCGAAATCTACGCGAGTGTTGATCTGGCAAAGGGGCTACGCAACCTGCCGAATCGTGGTGAACTGGATCAGGCGACAAGCGTCCTGCTGTTCAAGAAACAGGGGATCGCGCACGCATTGGCCAGCCTCCCACCCAGCGACGAACGCGCGCAACTGGCTGCTTCTGTGATGGCCTTGCGGGCGTTGATTTTCGGCGAAGAGGGGATCATTGATCAGGCCGGCGAAGCCATCGCATTGCGCGCCGAGTTGGACCGCAATACCTATCAGCAACTTCAAACGGTTACAGAGTTTTTCGCCGTCTCCCAAAACATCCGGCGCGCGGCGCGCAAGCAAGTGGATGCCGCCAATCAGGATGTGGTGCAGACCTCTGATAAACTGGGATGGGTGTTGATCATCTCTGCGGTTCTGACGTTGCTTAGCATTGGCGCCGCTGTGTATTTCATTGTGGAACGGCAGATCAACCAACGTGTGAAACAGTTGACGCAGGCAGTGTTGACCATCGCCGAGGGGGAAATTGATCAGGAGGTGGCGGTTTGCGGCTCTGACGAGCTTGGTAAAATCGCGCAGGCGCTTGAGGTGTTCAAATCCAATGCGCGGGAACTTTTGCGGTCGAACTATGAACTGGAGAAATTTGCCTATGCCGCGTCGCATGATCTGCGCTCGCCGCTGCGCGCGATCCAGGATTTGTTGGAATGGACCATTGATGACGAAGAAAACCACTTCTCTGCCGAGGGGAGGCAGAACATCACGCTTGTGCAGCAACGGGTCGCGCGGTTGAACTCGTTGCTGGCGGATCTCTTCACATATTCCGTCGCCGGACAGGACAAGACCAATTTGGCCGAACTGTCGCTTGCGCAGGTGATCTGCGAGACGGCTGGGCTTCTTGATCCGCATGACAGGTTCAACATCACTTTTACCGGTTTGGAGACCTCGGTTCTGACCTACGCCACGCCAATGCGGCAAATTCTGCTCAATCTGGTCAACAACGCGATCAAGCATCACGATCGTGACAACGGCACCATCAGTGTCGCGGCCCATCTGCGCGACGGACGCATTTTTTGCGAGGTCCAAGACGACGGACCGGGGATTGATCCGAAATATCACGACAAAATATTCGGCCTGTTTCAAACCCTGCGCTCGCGTGACGAGGTCGAGGGCAGCGGCTTAGGCTTGGCCATCGTGTCGAAGCTTGTCGAACGCTATGGCGGCACGATTTCGGTGCGTTCCGATCCGAGCGCCGGGCGCGGCACGCGGTTCATTTTTGATTTACCTGAAATGTCTATGGACAACAGTGACACCGCCCTCGCGGCTTAGGGAGAACGCAGATGAATGACATGTACCAACAAAATTTCGGCGCGCAAACCGAAGCGGTCAAATTCTTGATCGTGGATGATGATTTGGTGAGCGTCATGGCGATCAAACGGGCATTGAAAAAGCTCAAGATTCTCAATCCGATCGTTGTCGCGAAAGACGGGCAGGAGGCCCTGGACATCCTGCGCGGGTCCTATGGCGACGGAAAACTGCTTCCACCGTTTCTGGTCACGTTGGATTTGAACATGCCGCGCATGGACGGATTCGAGTTTCTCGAAGAGGTGCGAAAAGATCCGGCATTGCACCGTGCAGTGATTTTTGTGCTCTCGACCTCGGATGCGCCGCGCGATGTCGAAACCGCCTATAGCAATAATATCGCCGGATATATCGTCAAGGACGACCTCGGGGAGAGTTTCATGCGGGCGCTCAACATGATTGATTCCTATGCCAAAGTCGTCGAATTGCCGCGTTGATCTGTGCAGGTCGTGAGCCGAGCGTGACCGTATGGCGGCCCGATGAGCCGCCGGGTCGGTTTGTCGTAATTTTATCCATATTTCGAGGCCCCCGCCAAACAATTTAAGCCGCAGTTAGGCTTGTGCCTTCAGTTTGGTGCGGGGTCGGCATGTTGCGCGGCTGAAACGAACCGAGGTCATTGATGAACACCACCAAACTCTACAAAGATCGGGACGCGTCCCTCGTTGCGTTACAAAGCGATGTGAAGGCGCTCATTCTGGATGACAGCCGCTTTGATCGCACCCGTGTGCGCCGTCTGTTCCGCTCTGTGGGGGTGCCGTTCAATTTGGACGAAGCAGATACCGTGGACTCGCTCAAGAAGGTGCTGGACCAAGAGACCTTTGATGTCATTTTGGTGGATTACAATCTGCCGGTGAGCAACGGGCTTGAGGCATTGAAAATGGTGCGCGAGCACCCCAAAAACGCCAATGCCGCCACGATCATGATTGCCGGAGATGACCAAACCGAGGTCGCGGTGCAGGCCATGAAATTCGGCTGCAAGGATTATATTTCCAAACGCCAACTGTCTGCGGAGCGGTTGAAATCCTCGATTTTTGCCGCCATCGACGAAGCCCGGTTGGAACATATCGACGGGCATCGCCGTATTCACCAGATCGAAGAATTGACCAAACAGGTCATGTCGAAATACAGCACTGCATTCCAACCGCAGATCGCCCGCATCGTGCGTGATATCCGGGCCTTGAAAGTCACATTGGCAGACCCCAATAGCAACCTGCCGGCTGATATCGAAGCCATCGAGCAACGCTGTATCAGCCTATGGGCGCATCTGATCGAACCCGAGGGGCTCGATGCTGTAAAGTTTGCTCAGGACCGCATGTAATCGGTGCTGTGGAGCAAGCCAGCCGGCCTGCTGCGCCAACGTGATACCAATTTGGGGGGGGGAACGGCGCATAGAACCGCCGCTTTCTCTATCTCTACCCCCATATAGACAAGACTCTGCTTGCATGCGCCGCCTGCCGCACCTAGAAGGACGCTTGATTTATATAGGGGCGCGGAGCGCCTCGCCGGATGAAGATGTAAAGGACGAGAACATGCAGGTCACCGAGACCCTCAACGAAGGCCTCAAGCGCGCCTATTCGATCACCGTCACTGCGGCGGAGCTCGATGCGAAAGTCAACGAAAAGCTGGTCGAAGCGCAGCCCGAAGTCGAAATGAAGGGCTTTCGCAAAGGCAAGGTCCCGATGGCGCTTTTGAAAAAGCAATTTGGCCCCCGCGTTCTTGGCGAAGCGATGCAAGAAGCCGTCGATGGCGCCATGTCCGAGCATTTCGAAAAAACCGGTGACCGCCCGGCGACGCAGCCCGACGTCAAAATGACCGACGGCGAAAACTGGAAAGAGGGCGACGACGTTCTGGTCGATATGTCCTACGAAAAACTGCCCGAGATCCCCGAAGTCGATCTGGCCAAGCTGAAGCTCGAAAAGCTGGTTGCCAAGGCCGATGACGCGGCTGTGGAAGAAGCGCTCGCCAATCTGGCGGAAACCGCGCAGGATTTCGAAGACCGCAAAAAGGGCTCCAAAGCCAAAGACGGCGACCAAGTTGTCTTCGACTTCTTGGGCAAAGTTGACGATGTGGCCTTTGAAGGCGGCGCCGCCGAAGATTACCCGTTGGTGCTTGGCTCCGGCAGCTTCATCCCCGGTTTCGAAGAGCAACTCGTGGGCGTGAAAGCCGGCGAAGAAAAAGCCGTCACCGTGACCTTCCCCGAAGATTACCAAGCGGAAAACCTTGCCGGTAAAGAAGCGATCTTTGAGTGCACGATCAAAGCCGTCAAAGAACCCAAAGCCGCCGAAGTGAATGACGAGCTGGCCAAGAAATTCGGTGCCGAAGATCTCGCCGGATTGAAGGGGCAAATTGCCGAGCGTCTCGAAGCCGAATACGCCGATGCCGCGCGCGCGTTGATGAAACGCGAACTGCTCGATGCCCTCGACAAAGAGGTTACATTCGATTTGCCGCCGTCGCTCGTGGAAGCCGAAGCCGGCCAAATCGCGCATCAGCTGTGGCACGAAGAAAACCCCGATGTGCAGGATCACAACCACGATCCGATCACACCAACAGACGAGCACAACACTTTGGCCGAACGCCGCGTGCGCCTTGGCCTCTTGCTTGCCGAACTGGGCCAGAAAGCCGAAGTCGAAGTGACCGACGCCGAAATGACCCAAGCCATCATGAATCAAGCCCGTCAGTATCCGGGTCAGGAACGTCAGTTCTTTGAGTTCATTCAGCAAAACCAGCAAATGCAACAGCAGATGCGCGCACCTTTGTTCGAAGACAAAGTTGTCGATCACGTGTTCTCCTTGGCGACAGTCACCGAAAAAGAGATCACCAAAGACGAGCTGCAAAAAGCTGTCGAAGCGCTCGAAGACGAGTAAGATCTCGCATCATATTTTCGGGAAGGGGCTGCCGTTTTGGCGGCCCTTTTTCGTTGTGCGGCTTGCCATGTCGCGCCCCACAGGCCATCGTTGCCATGGCAAATAGGGGAGGAGATCCAATGGATTATCTGGGGTTTGATAAGGAAACATTTGACGCATTCCGCGCCGATGATCGGTCAGGGCCGATCCATATGCTCAATCTGGTAAAGCTGCACGCAGTGGCCACCTATGAGGACGGCACAACGACCACCGGGGCAGAGGCCTACGCCGCATATGGACGCGAGAGCCAGCCGGTGTTTGAACGGCTCGGGGGGCAGGTCGTCTGGCGCGGCGCGATGGAATTGATGGTGATCGGGCCAAAGGACGGCAGCGAGGATTGGGATCTGTGCTTTATCGCGCAATATCCGCAACCGTCTGCCTTTGTTGAAATGATTTTCGACCCCGAATATCGCAAGGCGATGCGCCATCGGCAAGCGGCGGTGAAAACCTCGCGTTTGGTGCGCATGGCCCCGAGAGAGGCCGGCGAGAATTTCGGGGAATAACGGGGCCGGTGAGAACGGGGCCGGTGAGGCACCGTGAACCGCGCCGCCGTAGGGTAGCGGTGCATCGTTTAAGCTCCCTTGTTCGATGGGCTGCGCGACACAGTGAGCATAAAAAAAGGCCGCGCAAATTTTGCGCGGCCTTTCAATTTTGGGTCGAAAGCGCGGCTTACGCGTCTTCGTCATCCGAGGTGTCGTCGTCGTCGCTGGACACAGCTTCGGCGAGATCTTCATCGTCCGATGCGGCTGCGCCGATGTCTTCGAACAATTCAGAGATCTCGAATTCCGCTTCGGCTTCTGCCTCGGCTTCGAGTTCCTGGATCGACTTGCCCGAGGCTTGCAATTCGGCTTCTTCCACCGAGCGCGCGACGTTCATGACGATTGTCACGGTGACTTCGGGGTGAAGTTTGACCGACAGGTCGTGCAGGCCGAGGTCTTTGATCGGGTTGATCAAGGAAACCTGCTTGCGGTCCACCGAGAAGCCCTCTTCCGTTGCAACTTCGGCGGCATCCCGTGGGGTGACCGAGCCATAAAGTGCGCCGGAATCGGAGGCGGAGCGAATCACGATGAACTGTTGCCCATCGAGCTTTGCGCCCAATGCTTCCGCTTCTTTTTTGGTTTCAAGGTTGCGTGCTTCGAGCTGCGCTTTTTGCGCTTCAAAGTTTGCAACATTGGCCGAAGACGCGGTCAGCGCCTTGCCCTGCGGGAGCAGGAAGTTGCGCGCATAGCCGGATTTCACGTCAACGACGTCACCCATTTGGCCAAGCTTGGCAACACGTTCGAGAAGGATAACTTGCATGTGCTTTCTCCTTACTTCACGGCATAGGGCAGCAGGGCGAGGAAGCGGGCGCGTTTGATGGCGCGGGCCAGCTCACGTTGCTTCTTGGCCGAAACGGCAGTGATGCGCGAGGGAACGATTTTGCCGCGCTCGGAAATGTAGCGTTGCAAAAGTTTCGTGTCTTTGTAGTCGATCGCAGGTGCATTGTCGCCCGAGAAGGGGCAGACTTTGCGACGGCGGAAAAACGGTTTGGTAGCCATTGTTTAGCGTCCTTTTCTCAAGCGTTGATTAACGACGGTCGCCGCGATCACCGCGGTCACCACGATCGCCGCGCGGGCCGCGCTCACGTTCGTCACGTTTTTGCATTTGCACCGAGGGGCCCTCGGCGTGCTCGTCAACCTTGATGGTCAGAACGCGCATGACATCGTCATGCAAGCGCATCAGGCGTTCCATTTCCTGCACGGCTGCGGCGGGCGCATCCACGCGCAAGAAGGCATAGTGGCCTTTGCGGTTCTTGTTGATTTTGTAAGCCATCGTTTTGACGCCCCAATACTCGTGGTCCACGAGTTTGCCGCCGTTGTCGGCGAGGACGGTGCCAAAATGTTCGATAAGGCTTTCAGCTTGCGTGTTGGACAAATCCTGACGCGAGATGAATACATGCTCATAAAGCGGCATGTGCTCTCCATTCATTTTTCAGGCGCATTTCATAGGACGGGCAAAATACCGTGACGCGGCCCATCCACGAGAGACTGCGCGGTTCAATCGATTTGCGCACGGTAAGCGCGCCTCTTAGCTTGCTTTTCCTTGTGGCGCAAGGCCCGCCGTGACGCATGCGGTCGGGGGGCGGATGCCCCACGGGGTATGCCGGTGCCCGCACGGCGTTCAGCAGCGTCAATCGAAAGCCACAGATGTGCGTCGAGCCGCGCTTTTACCTGCCGGTTGCCTCATTTCGGTCCAATTCCTACCCGAGTGTTAACCACAACAGAGCGCCCCGGCCGTAGAGCCAATTTATTCAAAACGGGCGCGTGACAGTGAATGAATCCGAAGGAGACCGCCATGTCCTCGATGTCAGATATCCTGCTTGAGCCACATATCCAAGCTGCGGCACGCGGCAGGGATGCCGCAGCCCGACAGCAATCGCGTCGCAATGTGGTGCGGGTGGTGGGCGCCCCGATGATCCGCGCGGCTTCGATCTTTCTTGGCGTGGTTTTGATTACCTCGGCGGGCGGCCTTTGGTTGATTGGTTCGGGAAGCTGGGACGCCGAGCAAATGCTGATCCGCTTGGTGATCTCCATGCTGTTTTTGGGTGCCGGTCTTGCCGTCATGCAGCCGGGCCGTCAGGGCAGCATCCCCGAGGTGCATCTTGATCCGGCGCGCGGCGAAATGGTGTTGTTTCAAGTGTCCGCAACGGGCGCGCGTAACGAGATTGCCCGTTACAGCTATGACGATCTCGGGTCGGTGGATTTTCGCAACGACATGCTTAAGGCCACAGATGCCCGTGGCGACACCTTGATCGAAATGCCGATGGCCGAGCCGGGCGATCTGGATAAACTTCAAATGGCGCTTGGCGCGGCATTCGCACGTGCGGTGTAATTCAACGCGCGGCGGTTAAGCCGGCTCAAGGTCGTGCGGGCGTGTCTATGTGGTTTTCCGTGTGGCCAATCGCGTTGTGCAAACCTCCCAATTCTCTACGGCCCGCTTCGGCGGGCTTTTTGGTGTGCCCATCTGGTGTGCCCGTCGCGGCGCTCATAGCGGGCACTCTCGCTCTGGCCGTCGGGTGTCGTTAGGGGCGGAGCGATGGCGTAAATGGCCCGAGGGTTCTATGCGGCCATGAAAATGTGATATGAAACAGGCAACAACGCATGGTTTGTCAGGGCAGCAGTCGGCGAAAATATGCCGGCAAGCCGAGATGAACCGGCAAAAACCGACATGCGCGCTGCTGCGCAGCTTCTGTTGAGTTCTGTGCAGTTGTGTAACTTTGGCCATCGTTACATAATTTCGCAACAGACACTCCAATCCCACAGGGAAGGATTTTTCGAATGACCTTTATGACATCGACCCTAAAGACCGGCGCCCTGAGCGCCACGCTTGCCGCCGCGATGGCCTTTGGCGCCGGTGCGGCCCATGCTGCCGCCGAGAAATATGTGCTCGACCCCAGCCACAGCCAGATCGTGTTTAATTATAACCACCTCGGGTTCTCGACCAGCTATGGCATGTTCTCCGGTTTTGACGGCGAAATCATGTTCGACGTTGAAGATCCGGCCGCCTCTTCGGTGACAGTTTCATTTCCGGTGACCTCGATGCTGACCGGATGGGAAGAGCGCTTTGCGCATTTCATGGGCGACGACTTTTTTGGCGGGGCCGATGAAACGGTGACCTTTACCTCGACCGGCATTGAAGTGACCGGCGAGAAAACCGCATTGATCACGGGCGACCTGACCTTGAACGGCGTGACGAAATCGGTGGTTCTGGATGCGGTGTTGAACCAAGCAGGGGAGCACCCGATGGCGAAAAAAACATGGGCCGGTTTTTCGGCCACAACGACGGTGAAGCGCACCGAATTTGATCTTGGGCAATTCGCCCCCTATGTGTCCGACGACGTGCAAATCGACATTTCTATCGAGGCAATGAAAGCTGAATAAGCTTTTCGTTATCTGAAACGTCACATGCAAACGCCAGCGCAGAGAATGCGCTGGCGTTTTTTCTTGTCTGCAAGGCGTGGTTTGTCGGGTGGGACACGGATCGGGCGGCTCGTCCGCACCCGTGTCGTTCGCGTAATATGCCCTGTTCTATGGCGCTTGGGTTGCGGTCAAAGACACCGTGACATCGACAGCAAAGCCAAGGCTGCCTTCGTCGTCCATCGACAGGCCGATGCCGAAATCGCGCCGGTCAAGGCGCAGGGTGCCGCGCATCTTTGCCTCTTTGCCCTCGGGCGTCTCTGTAATGTCGAGCGAGAAGGGCAAGGTTACCGGCAAGGCATTGTCTTTGATGATCAAGGCGCCGCGCGCGAAGAGTGCCCCGGCCTCTTCGATGATCTGAGCCTCGAACAGGGCCTCGGGATGGGTCGCGGCATCGAAGAAATCCGCGCCGAGCGCCTGTTCGGTGACAGATCCAAGAGACAGCGAAGCAATTTGGATGCGCACGTCGACTGTGCCTTTGTTCCGGTCGGCTTCGGGGGCGAAAATGATGTCGGCGTCCCATGTGCCAAATCCGCCGGTGACCTGCGACCCGAATTGTTGCACGGCGATGGTGATCTCGCCGTTTTGCACCTCCCAAATAGGCAAATCGGTCGTCGCCGCGCTTTGTGTGGCATCGATTCCTGCCGCATGCGGTTGAGCCTGCGTAGAGGCGGATTGGGGCGTGCCTTCGGCCTGCGCAATCGCGCCTTTGCTATGGTCCTCGGATCCGCCTGCGGCAGTCCAGCCAGCAAACAGCGTCGCCGCAAGCAATAGTGCAGCCATACTGGCGGGCAATATATGTGAGGGTTGCTGCGCCGAGGGGTGCGCCGATCCGCCGCGCGGCAGCATCCGCCGCAACGTTGCATCCTTATCTATGACGTGGTGTTTGACGGCCCCCGCGACGTGCATCACAATCGATACGATCATCAAGCGCCCTGATAAAAAATGCACCACTTCGGAGGCTTCGGCAACAAACGTCGAGCGCGGCACCAACGGTAGGGTTTGACCAAAGGGCCACCAGATTGGTGCAAAGCCGGAGGTGGCGGCATGATGCACCCATCCTGACAAAGGCACCAGCAGCATCGTGCCGTATAATGTCCAATGCACCACTTCTGCGGTCAGGGCTTCGATCCGGTGATTGCCGTTGATCAACCCCGGTTTGGTTTGTCCCGTTGCCCAAAGTATCCGCCCCAGCGCCACGAAAAATGCCGCGACGCCCAATGTTTTATGCAAGGAAAACAAGAAGGCCACCCGGGCCACGGACGTCGCATCCGCGCTGCCGCTGCGCAGATCGACGGAGAGTTCATGCGCCAGCCATCCGACAGGGATTGTGACGAGGATCACGAATGCGGTGAGCCAGTGAAAGGTTTTGGTGACGCTGCCATAGCGTTGGGTGGTGTTGGCGTGGGGCATGTGAGATCCGATTGATGAAATGCAGTTGCCGCGTTTTACCGGCATTTAGGATGTAAATATATCGCCATTCCCGCACAGGTCCTCATGTTTGGCGCACAGGTTCGGATGTCAGGGTGGCAGCGGCCGCAAGACATGCCGAGCGGAGAAGGGGCATGGCAGGGCACCCGCGCATAGGGCAGGCATATGGAACGGATGCACAGTCATGGGGCCCGCAGGCGGGGATCGCGGAGGCGGCAGCACAGGATGATGCGATGCGCGATCTCGCGGCGCGCCTTATCGTTGCCAACTGCGCCGCGCCGCGCTATCTCGGTTTTAACCAGAAAACGAGCAAGAACGGAGGCCATGAAATGAGCCGCGCATTGATTTTCCCCGGGCAGGGTGCCCAAACCATCGGCATGGGCAAAGCCCTGGCCGAGGCCTATCCCGCCGCAAAGGCCGTCTTTGACGAGGTGGACGAGGCTTTGGGCGAAAGCTTGAGTGCGTTGATCTGGGAAGGCGAGCAAGACACGCTGACCCTGACGCAAAACGCACAGCCGGCCTTGATGGCGACATCTTTGGCGGCGATGCGCGCGCTGGAGGCCGAAGGCGTGGTTTTGGCCGATGTGGCGGACTATGTGGCCGGTCACTCTTTGGGCGAATATTCGGCTTTGGCCGCGGCGGGCGCGTTTAGCGTGGCCGATGCCGCGCGGCTGTTGCGTATTCGCGGCAAAGCCATGCAAGAAGCCGTGCCCGTTGGCGTCGGCGCAATGGCAGCTTTGCTCGGGTTGGATTTCGATACCGCGCAGGCCGTGGCCAAAGAGGCCGCCCAAGGCGAGGTTTGCCAAGCCGCCAATGACAATGATCCGGCACAAGTTGTCGTGTCAGGGCACAAGGCCGCCGTCGAGCGTGCCTGTGATATTGCCAAGGCCAAAGGCGCGAAACGCGCGCTCTTGTTGCCCGTCAGCGCCCCGTTTCACTGTGCTTTGATGGAGCCGGCCGCACGGGTCATGGCCGAGGCCTTGGGGCAGGTTGATATCAACCGCCCCGCAGTGCCGCTGGTGGCCAATGTGCGTGCCGATGCGGTCCGCGACCCCAGCATGATCCGTGCGCTGCTCGTCGAGCAGGTCACCGGTTCGGTGCGCTGGCGCGAAAGCGTTTTGTGGATGGGCGCGCAGGGCGTCACCGAAGTTTGGGAAGTCGGAGCGGGCAAAGCGTTGAGCGGCATGGTCAAACGTATTGACCGCGCAATCGCGCCGATGACCGTCGGCACACCAGAAGATGTGCAGGCCATCGTCGCAGCACTCGCCTGATTTGAATTGATAGAGAAAGACGTAAAAATGTTTGATTTAACTGGGAAAAACGCGTTGGTTACCGGCGCATCGGGCGGCATCGGCGGGCAGATTGCCAAGGCGCTGCACGGCGCGGGCGCAACCGTGGGCCTGTCGGGCACGCGGGTCGAACCCTTGGAGGCTTTGGCCGCCGAATTGGGCGCGCGGGCGCATGTTCTGCCTTGTAACCTGTCGGACGCCGATGCGGTGGATGCCTTGCCGAAGCAAGCGATTGAGGCAATGGAGTCGGTAGATATTCTCGTCAACAACGCCGGTATCACCCGCGACCAGATTTTCATGCGCATGTCGGATGACGAATGGCAATCGGTGCTGGATGTGAACCTGACCGCGACAATGCGCCTGTGCCGCGGTGTGATGCGCCCGATGATGAAGGCGCGTTGGGGGCGGATCGTGAATATTTCCTCCATCGTCGGCGCCACCGGCAATCCGGGGCAGGCAAATTACGCCGCCTCCAAGGCCGGTATGATCGGTATGACCAAATCCATCGCCTATGAGGTCGCCAGTCGCGGGATCACCGCCAATGCGGTGGCGCCGGGATTCATTGCGACCGCGATGACGGATAAATTGACCGACGATCAAAAGGCCAAGATCAATACACAGATCCCTGCCGCGCGCATGGGCACCCCTGAAGAGATCGCCGCTGCGGTGCTTTATCTGGCCAGCCCCGAGGCCGGTTATGTCACCGGCGCGACCTTGCACGTCAATGGCGGCATGGCGATGCTGTGATCCCTATTTGATCGTCATGATTAGATCAGAGCGCGGCTTCGGCGGCGCTCTTTTTGCATGAGGTGCATGAGGTCCCCGTGAGCGCGGTGTTCAAGGTGGCCCCGCGCCCATAGAAAGACGATACGCACCCGGCGTCACCTTGCAATTTGCGTCACCCGATCGCCGGAATCGGCAATGGTTCGCATGATGGGGGGACCGGCTGTTTTGGTCGTTTTAAACCGATCCGGGCACGCCGCCGCCGCGCCCGATATGGGGCGGCCTGTCAACTTTGGCGTATGGGGTTTCCCGTTTATTACCATGTGATTACAAAGCCTTATCTCGCCGTTCCCGTGGCGTTGGTCCTTATGCGGTCACAGTGGCCATCGCCACGGGTGCGAGATTATTTGCAACGCCCGCTTGCAGGACAGCAGAGCAGACGCCACTTAAGACAAAGCGTTTGCCAATTGCGCGCCATGTGCTATAGGCGGCGACAGAACCGTGCATGCACCCATATCTTGTGTGCCTGCGCATCCCCGCGCTGCGGGACAGTTAGACCAGCCGCCCTTCGGGGCACTAAAACGCCGAGCTTCCTGATTTAGGTCGGAACAAGGCAGAAAAAACGGGCCGCAGCGCCCAGACCAGTTATGAGGACTTGACATGAGCGACGTCGCAGACCGCGTGAAGAAAATCGTTGTAGAGCACCTGGGTGTGGAAGAAGACAAAGTCACCGAGAACGCGTCGTTCATCGACGATCTGGGTGCAGACAGCCTCGACACTGTCGAGCTGGTTATGGCATTTGAAGAGGAATTCGGCATCGAAATCCCTGATGACGCCGCCGAAAACATCCAGACCTTCGGTGACGCGGTCAAGTTCATCAAAGAAGCCTCCTAAGGCTTTGCCGCCGCCCGATCCGGGCGTGCGACGAGATAAAGCAGCCCCTGCCGATATTCGGCGGGGGCTGTTTTCGTTTGGAGCCCGCCCGCGCGGTCCTCGCACGATCTTGGCTGACATCGGGGCGCATGTTGCGGGTGGCCAACAGATGTCTTTGCATTTTTGTCGGCCCCGCACCCCCGCCAGATGCGGGGGAGAGGTGTAAAACCCTGCCGATAGATTGCGCGCGCCTCTTGCCCCTCGCCCCCAAGGCGCGGTATGGACATGCGCAAAGAAACGGGGAGGCATCATATGCGCCGAGTAGTTGTCACAGGTCTGGGTTTGGTCACGCCGCTGGCTTGCGGAGTCGAAGAAACATGGAAGCGCCTGCTCGCGGGGCAATCGGGCGCCGATACCATCAAGCAATTCGACGCCAGCCATCTGGCCACGGATTATGCATGCGAAGTCAAACACGGCGACGGCACCGACGGCACATTTAACGCCGATGACTGGATGCTCCCGAAAGAGCGTCGCAAGGTCGATGATTTCATCCTCTACGGCATCGCCGCCGCCGAACAGGCCGTGCAGGACGCCGGATGGAAGCCCGAAGACCGCGAAGGCCAAATCCGCACCGGCGTGATGATCGGCTCTGGCATTGGCGGGCTCAATTCCATCGCGGAAACTGCAGTTTTGATCAAAGAACGCGGCCCGCGCCGCGTCTCGCCCTTCTTTATTCCGGGCGCATTGATCAATCTGATCTCCGGTCAGGTTAGCATCAAGTATGGCTTTAAAGGTCCGAACCACGCGGTTGTCACGGCCTGCTCGACCGGTGCCCACGCCATTGGCGATGCGGCGCGGTTGATCCAATGGGGCGATGCGGATGTGATGATTGCGGGCGGGGCGGAATCCTCGATCTCCGAAATCGGTATTGCCGGATTTAACGCCTGTAAGGCACTGAGCACGCAACATAAAGACGACCCGAAAAATGCATCGCGGCCCTATGACGCAAACCGCGACGGATTTGTCATGGGCGAAGGTGCGGGCGTTGTTGTGCTTGAAGAATATGAACACGCCGTGGCACGCGGCGCGAAAATTTATGCCGAGGTTCTGGGCTATGGCCTGTCGGGCGATGCCTATCACATCACCGCACCGGCCGAGGATGGCGATGGCGCCTATCGCGCCATGGAGGCGGCGTTGAATCGCGCTGGCGTCAAACCCGCCGAGGTGGACTATATCAACGCGCACGGTACATCGACCATGGCCGACACCATTGAACTGGCGGCCGTGGAACGCCTTTTGGGGGATGCGGCGGCAAATGCGACGATGTCATCGACCAAATCCTGCACCGGCCACTTGCTGGGCGCGGCGGGCGCGATCGAGGCGATCTTCTCGATCCTGGCGATCCGCGATCAGGTTGCTCCGCCGACGATCAACCTCGACGATCCGGCGGTGGAAAGCCAACTGGACCTTGCCCCGAATGCCAAACGCGAACGCAAAATCGACGTGGTTTTGTCCAACAGCTTCGGGTTCGGCGGCACCAATGCCAGCCTGTGCATGGGGAAATTGCGCTAAATGTGGAAAGCCCTTGCCTCGAACGCGATCACCTTTTTGATTGTGATCCTGTTCCTTTTGGGCGGACTGATCTTGTGGGGCCAATCGCAATATAATGCGGCTGGCCCATTGGATCAGCCGATATGTCTGCGCGTGCCATCGGGTAGCAACATGTCCCGTGTCAGCAAAGATCTGGTCGCGCAGGGCGCTGTTTCCAATGGCCGGATTTTCCGTGTTGGCGCGGATTACACCGATAAAACTCAAGAGCTTAAGGCGGGGAGCTATTTGATTCCCACCCATGCAAGCATGGCGCAGATCACCGATATCGTTACCCGCGGCGGCGCCAGCACTTGCGGCACCGAAATCGTATATCGTGTCGGGGTGACCCGTTCGACCGTGCAATTGCGCGCTCTGGATCCCGCCACCAGCCGCTATGTTGAACAAGCCTCTTATCTTCCGGGCGAAGACGCCGTTCCCGCCGAATTGACCGAGGCCTTGGACTCCGGCGATGTGCGGTTCCGTGTGGCGTTGGCCGAAGGGGTGACCAGCTGGCAAGTGGTGGAGAGCCTGAACGCCATTGAGGTCATGATCGGAGAGGTTACAGAAATCCCCGCCGAGGGTAGCCTTGCGCCGGACAGCTATGAGATCAGCCGTGGTGCTGACCGCGCCGAGTTGATCGCCAGAATGCAACGAGCGCAGCAAGTAATTTTGGCCGCCGCATGGGCCGAGCGTGCCGAGGATCTGCCGGTCAAAACCCCCGAAGAGGCGTTGATCCTTGCCTCCTTGATCGAAAAAGAAACCGGCGTTGCCGAGGAGCGCCGTCAGGTTGCCAGCGTTTTCGTCAACCGTCTGCGCCAGGGCATCAAATTGCAAACCGATCCGACCGTGATTTACGGCATCACCAAAGGTCAGGGCGTTTTGGGGCGCGGTCTGCGTCAAAGCGAATTGCGCCGTGAGACACCGTGGAATACCTATGTGATCCCCGCGCTGCCGCCGACCCCGATTGCCAACCCGGGCCGCGCCAGCATTGAGGCCGCGCTAAACCCGGACACGACGGAATTCATTTTCTTTGTTGCGGACGGCACGGGCGGTCATGCGTTTGCCGTGACCTTGGCCGAGCATAACGCCAATGTGGCCAAATGGCGCGCCATCGAGGCCGAACGGGCAAAACAACCCGATTAGGCCGACTGGCATTCCTGCGTTAATGAATTTGAAAGGCCCCGCTTCGGCGGGGTCTTTTGTTAAGGATTTGAAACCGGCAGAGGCGGTGGGTGATGCCACTAGGGCCAGCTGTCAAAACCCGTTATCGTAGAAGGGGTTAGATCGCGGCCCGCCGCTTTTTGAGTTCTGTTTACGGGCCGGTTTTTAGTGCGAATATCCGAAAAAATCTAATCATACCGTGCGGTTACGTGTTTCACCTGTTGCGAAATCGCTTGACTTTGCGAACGCTCTCGCCTATAAGTTGTGACATGCTGGAAGAAGTGACGAAACGGCCATAGGGGCGATCCTAGGGGCCGTTTTTTCGTTTTCTCACATGCGGGGGCAACGCACCCAAAGAGGCAGAGCAAACCCATGACCATGACCACCTCGCAAGAGGGACCCTCGACATTGGTGGAGAGCATCACCGGTGTCGAACTGCAGTTGATGGACCTTCGGGCCGATCTTCTGGAGATGCAAAAACGTATCCGCGCCGGTGACGTCGCGGGTTTGAAAGACAGCACAAAAGCCATCTCTGATATCCGGCAATGGCTCAAAATCGCACATGAAACGGAGATCCTCCATGAAGAACGCCGCAGAAAAGAAAAAGGTATCGTCAAGGACTATGCCCTCGATTTCGACGAGGCCCGACATCAGATCGGGTGCCGGTTGGATCGCCTCCGCCGAACCTGCGGTGCAGGACGCCTTCCTAAATGAACTCAGCGAGGGAGAGCTTTTGGCTCTCCCTTATTTGTTTGAGTTCTGGGCGTTGGACCACCAATTGCCGCCCGAAGGTGATTGGCGGTCCTGGGTGATCATGGGCGGGCGCGGCGCGGGCAAAACCCGCGCAGGGGCGGAATGGGTCCGCTCTGTTGTGGAGGGGCCGCGCCCGATGGACAAGGGGCGCTGTTCGCGGCTGGCTTTGGTTGGCGAGACAATTGATCAGGTCCGCGAAGTGATGGTGTTCGGGGAAAGCGGCATTCTTGCCTGCTCGCCCCCCGATCGCCGCCCCGAGTGGCAAGCCAGCCGCAAAAGGTTGCTATGGCCCAACGGCGCCACGGCGCAGGTGTTCTCGGCCCATGATCCCGAAAGCCTGCGCGGTCCGCAATTTGACGGGGCATGGGTGGATGAGTTGGCGAAATGGAAGCGTGCCCAAGACACATGGGACATGCTGCAATTCGGCCTGCGCCTTGGCGAGACGCCGCAGGTTTGCATCACCACCACGCCGCGCAATGTCGGTGTGCTTAAACAAATCCTTGCTTCGCCTTCGACCGTGACCACCTCGGCCCCGACCGAGGCCAATGCCGCCTATCTGGCCGACAGCTTCTTGGAAGAAGTGCGCGCGCGTTATGCGGGGACGCGACTGGGACGGCAGGAATTGGATGGCGTGCTTTTGGAGGATGCCGAGGGTGCGCTTTGGACCTCGGCCCTGCTCGAAGAGCTACAGGTCGAGGCGGTGCCGGAGTTTGACCGTATCGTTGTCGCCGTCGATCCGCCGGTTAGCGGTAAGGAGACCTCGGATGAATGCGGGATCGTTGTGGTGGGGGCCTGCACCAGCGGCCCTGTACACGAATGGAAGGCTTACGTTCTTGAGGATGCCTCGATCGGGGCCGCCACACCGACACGTTGGGCCACCGCAGCCATCACCGCGATGGAGAAATGGGGCGCAGAGCGATTGGTCGCGGAAGTGAACCAAGGCGGCGATCTGGTCGAATCTGTTATTCGGCAGGTCGACCCATTGGTGCCGTTGAAAAAGGTCCATGCCAGCCGCGGCAAGGTCGCCCGCGCCGAGCCGGTGTCGGCGCTATATGAACAGGGCCGGGTCAAACACCTGCGCGGGCTTGGCGCGCTTGAGGACCAAATGTGCCGCATGACTGCGCAGGGCTATGAGGGCAAAAATAGCCCTGATCGCGTTGATGCATTGGTCTGGGCGCTGACGGAATTGATGATTCTTCCGGCGGCAAAATGGCGGCGCCCGCAGGTGCGTGCGCTCTAGTTGAGGCTCCTTAACCATTTGATAGGCATCTTCTCCCCAAGCCAGAGGGCAGCACCAGAACACTTCCAACGCTGCCCTCGGACCCTTTGAAACCTGCCCGTCTCTGCGGTGTCAGGCGCGGCCTCAAAAGCCGCATCGCGCAAGATCCAAAAGGAGCACCGAATGACGGTTTTTGATTTCTTTCGCCGCAGCGAAGCCACCCAAGTGCCCGAGCAAAAAGCCAGCGCCACCGGCCCCGTGGTTAGCTATCACAGCGCCGGCCGTGTGGCATGGAGCCCGCGCGATACGGTCTCCTTGACCCGTACAGGGTTTGCCGGAAATCCGGTCGGGTTTCGCACCGTTAAACTGATCGCCGAAGCTGCTGCCGCGCTGCCTTTGGTGCTTCAAGACGACCGTACCCGTTACGACAGCCATCCGATGCTACGTCTGATCCAAAGCCCAAATCCGGCGCAGGGCCGCGCTGAATTGTTTGAATCGCTTTACGGGCAATTGCTCTTGTCGGGCGATGCCTATCTTGAGGCTGTCGGCGGCGAAGACGGCACACCGGTGGAGTTGCACGTGCTGCGGTCGGACCGGATGAGCCTTGTCCCCGGTGCGGATGGATGGCCGGTGGCCTATGATTACACCGTTGGCGGGCGCAAGCACCGTTTTGACGTGGCGGGCGGGCACCCCAGCATTTGCCACTTAAAAAACTTCCACCCGCAGGACGATCATTACGGGTTCAGCCCGATGCAAGCCGCCGCCATGGCGATTGACGTGCATAACAGTGCCAGCCGGTGGTCCAAGGCTTTGCTCGACAACGCGGCGCGGCCTTCTGGCGCGATCATCTACAAAGGGTCGGACGGGCAGGGCAGCCTGTCTGCCGATCAATATGACCGGTTGGTGAATGAAATGGAAAGCCATCACCAAGGCGCGCGCAATGCGGGGCGGCCGATGTTGCTGGAAGGCGGGCTGGATTGGAAACCGATGGGGTTTTCGCCCTCGGATATGGAATTCCAAAAGACCAAAGAAAGCGCCGCGCGTGAGATTGCCATCGCCTTTGGCGTGCCGCCGATGCTTTTGGGCATACAGGGCGATGCGACCTATGCCAATTACCAAGAGGCCAATCGCGCCTTTTACCGCTTGACGGTGTTGCCTTTGGCGACCCGCGTGGCGGCGGCGGTGGCCGATTGGTTGTCAGGCTTCACCGGTGAGGAATTGCACCTCAAACCCGATCTTGATCAGGTGCCGGCCTTGGCCGCCGAACGCGACGCGCAATGGACGCGTGTCTCGCAGGCCAGCTTTCTGACCGACGCAGAAAAACGTGCGATTTTGGGCCTGCCGCCGGTCGATAACGAGACAATGGCAAACCCATTGGCTGCGGAGCACAGCGATGAGTGAGGAAAGCCACCGCTTCGGGATGGAGCAGTTTGATTGCGCGCCCGGTCTGCGCTTACAGGCCCACGAACGCGTAAGTGATTTGCATATTCAGGGGCTTACGCGACGCCTCGATAAGTTGGACGAGATGATGGAACGGCTTGAACGCCGTTTGTGGCTGACGGTCTACGGCGTGGTCGGCGCGATCCTGGCGCAGGCGCTCCAATCCTTTGTGGTGAGCGCACATTGAGCGCGGCGCATCATCCGACTTCGGCAATGAAAGGACAGAACATGGATATGGATACAGGACTTGAGCAGAAATTCTGCCGCTTTGACAGCGAGTTGACCGTTCTGGATGGCACCAAGGTCGAAGGCTATGCCTCGGTCTTTGGGGCCTGCGATCAAGGCGGCGATATCGTCCAGAACGGCGCCTATGCCGAAAGCCTCAAACGCCTTACATCCGAGGCCCGAGCCGTGAAAATGTTGTGGCAACATGATCCGGCGCAACCCATCGGCATTTGGGATGAGGTGCGCGAGGACGGGCGCGGTCTCTACGTCAAAGGGCGTTTGTTGGAGAGCGTCGCCAAAGGGCGCGAGGCCGCCGCCTTGATCGAGGCAGGCGCGATTGATGGCCTGTCGATCGGCTATCGCACCGTCAAGGCGACGAAGAACACCAAGGGCCAGCGGCTCTTGACGGAACTGGAACTTTGGGAGGTGTCGCTTGTGACCTTCCCGATGCTTCCCAGTGCGCGGGTGGGAGTGAAAGGCGATGGCCTTGAGCGCGATGCCCTGCGCGATCTGGCGGCGGCCTTTGAGGACGCCCGCCAGTCCATGGCGCAAGACTGACGCGCTTATCGCAACCAAACGCAACCGACCAAGGGGACGTTTTATGACGCAGACCGAGAGCAAGTCTCGGACCGGAGAAGCTATGTCTCCGGTCTCCGAGGTGAAGACCGCCATGACAGGCTTCATTAGCGACTTCAAAGGCTTCCGAGCCGATATTCACAACCGAATTCAACAGCAAGAAGAGCGATTGACCATGCTTGACCGTAAACAAATGACCGCCGCACGTCCGGCGTTGGCCGCTTCGGGCGATTTTGACGCCCCCCATCAGAAAGCCTTCAACGCTTATCTGCGCGGCGGCGATGATGATGCGCTGCGCGGTTTGATGATGGAGGGCAAATCCATGTCCACCGCAGTGAACTCCGATGGTGGCTATCTCGTCGACCCGCAGACCGCAGAGACGGTGAAATCGGTGCTCAAATCAACCGCGTCGATCCGCGCCGTGGCCAATGTGGTTAATGTCGAGGCGACCTCTTATGATGTGCTCGTTGACACCTCCGACATCGGGTCGGGTTGGGTGACGGAGACCGGGGCACTGACCGAAACCGCGACGCCCACCATCGACCGCATTTCCATCCCGCTCTATGAGCTCTCGGCCCTGCCGAAAGCCTCTCAGCGTCTTTTGGATGATGCCGCATTTGACATCGAAGGTTGGCTGGCGGCGCGCATCGCCGACAAATTCTCGGCCGCCGAAGCAGGCGCCTTTATCAATGGCGATGGCATCGACAAACCGACCGGTATTTTGAACCACACCCAAGTGGCTGAAGGCAGCTGGGCCTGGGGGTCTTTGGGCTATATCGCAACAGGCACAGATGCCGGTTTCGACGCCAGTAATCCGGCCGATGCGATCATCGAATTGGTCTATGCTTTGGGCGCACAATACCGCGCCAACGGCACCTTTGTGATGAACTCGAAAACCGCTGGCCAAGTGCGTAAGCTCAAAGACGCGGACGGTCGTTTCCTGTGGTCCGATGGTCTGGCGGCGGGCGAACCTGCACGCCTGATGGGGTATCCGGTTCTGATTGCCGAGGACATGCCGGATGTGGCATCCGACGCGGCTGCGATTGCCTTTGGCGACTTCGAAGCCGGCTACACCATTGCAGAGCGTCCCGACCTGCGCGTCATGCGTGATCCTTTCTCCGCAAAACCCCATGTCCTCTTTTATGCGACCAAGCGCGTGGGTGGCGACGTGAGCGACTTTGCCGCGATCAAGTTGTTGAAATTCGGCACCGCCTAAACGGGCATAGCCGATGGGGAGGCGGGCATGGTCCGCCCTCCCGCGCACGGCGTCTTCAAAAAAGCGTTGTCCAGCTGCTCCCCTCCGTCCGAGCAACGCGGAGGCGCCGTGCGCATATTCCCTTCGGGGGGAGGAAAATTTGCGGAGTGATCCCATGATGTTAATCGAAGAAAGCGCGGTGCCGCAAAGCGCCCTTCCGCTGGATGAATTTAAAGACCACCTGCGCCTTGGTACCGGGTTTTCCAACATTGGTTTGCAAGATTCAGTGCTTGAAAGCTTCCTGCGTGCGGCCATTGCTGCAATCGAGGCGCGCACTGGCAAGATTCTGATCACACGGGATTTTTCCTGGACGTTGAGCTGTTGGCGCGATCAATCCGGACAGGCCTTGCCGGCCGCGCCGGTTGTCAGCCTGACCTCGGTCGCGATGACAGATGCCGGCGGGACACAAACGGTGCTGGATCCGGCGGGCTATTATCTGGAGCGGGATCAACAACGCCCGCGTTTGCGCGCCAAAACCGGTCTTCTGCCATTGGTCCCCTTGGGCGGCTCGGTCGATATTCTGTTTGCCGCCGGCATGGGCGCGACATGGGGTGAGTTGCCCGCAGATCTGGGCCAGGCGGTCCTGCTTTTGGCGGCGCATTATTATGAATATCGGTCCGAGACGGCGCTTGGCAGCGGTTGCATGCCCTTTGGCGTGACCTCGTTGATCGAGCGCTATCGGACCCTGCGTGTTCTGGGCGGCAAGGGAGGCACGGCGTAATGGCAGAGCTTCCCAACCTTAGCCGCGCCTTGGCTCTCGAAACACCGCTGCGCACGCCCGATGGGGCGGGGGGGTATGATGAGGTCTGGCAGGTGCTTGGCACGCTGTGGGCCGAGGTCATTGCCGCCGGGGGCCGCCAACGCACGGGCGCGGCCACGGCCGTTTCGGATGTTGGCTACCGCGTCATCGTGCGCGCGGCCCCGCCAGGCGACGAACGCCGCCCGCGCCCCGAACAACGGTTTCGTGAAGGTGCGCGCGTGTTCAACATTCTTGCTGTGGCCGAAGACGATCCGACCGGCCGCTATTTAACCTGCTATGCCAATGAGGAGCTTGTGCCATGAGTTATGTGACTTCGCCGGCGCTACAAGCGGCTGTGTTCAGCGCGCTTTCTGCCGATCCCACGGTGACCGGCCTGGTGAGTGGGGCGATCTATGATGCGCTCCCTTCGGGCACTTTGCCATCGACCTATGTCAGCCTTGGGCCGGAAACGGTGTTCGGGGCGTCGGATATGACCTCGGAGGGTGCATTGCACAAATTCGAAGTTTCCGTCGTCACCACCGACCAGGGCTTTCAAAGCGCCAAAGACGTTGGCGCAGCAATCTGCGACGTGCTCATCGACGCAGACCTGACCCTCTCGCGTGGCACGCTGATCGGTATCGGTTTCGACCGTGCCGTGGCCCTGCGCGAAGAGAACGGCACCGTACGGCGTATTAACCTCACGTTTCGCGCAAGAGTAGAGGCTTAGGCCAGATCCCTGCGCGGGGCATTTTTTACCACCATCCACCACCATTTGGAGTGACGAGCATGACAGCCCAGAACGGCAAAGATCTTTTGATCAAAGTAGACATGACTGGCGATGGCCAGTTCCAAACCGTGGCGGGTTTGCGCGCCACGAGGATCGCTTTCAACGCCGAAAGCGTCGACGTAACCTCATTGGAAAGCCAAGGCGGCTGGCGCGAACTGTTGGGCGGCGCCGGTGTGCGTTCGGCCACGATCACCGGTTCGGGCGTCTTCAAAGACGAACAAACGGATGAACGCGCCCGGCAGATTTTCTTTGACGGCGAGACACCGGATTTTCAAGTGATCATCCCTGATTTCGGCAACGTGGAAGGTCCGTTCCAAATTACCTCGATTGAATATGCCGGCACCTTCGATGGCGAGGCCACCTATGAGCTGTCATTGGCCTCTGCCGGTGCCTTGCTCTTTACAGCGGCGGTCTAACCCCATGGCGAACCCTTGGACGGGCGAGGTCACCCTTGCCATAGATGGAGAGCAGCGGGTTCTGAAACTGACCTTGGGGGCTTTGGCGGAGCTTGAAGAGAGCCTCAACGGGAGCACCCTGGTGGACCTTGTCGAGCGCTTCGAAGCCGGTGCGTTTTCCAGCCGTGATGTGCTTGCGCTCATCGTGGCGGGTTTGCGCGGCGGCGGTTGGCAAGGCAGCAGCCGTGATCTGCTGTCGGCAGAAATTGCGGGCGGCCCGATGGGTGCGGCGCGCGCGGCGGCGCAATTGCTCGCACGGGCCTTCATGTTGCCCGAGGAGCGTGCCGGATGACGGGTCTTGATTGGCCCGTGTTGATGCGGGCGGGGATCCACGGGCTTGGCCTGTCCCCGTCCGAGTTTTGGCGCCTGACCCCGGCAGAGCTTCGGCTGATGCTGGGGGAAAGCGGCGGGAGTGTCCCGCTGGCGCGGTCGCGGCTCGACGAGCTGCTCGAAGCCTATCCCGATGCCGAAGGAGGCACAGACGATGAGTCAATTTAACGGTTTGGACAATCTCGACATTCAGGTGTCGGCGCTGGAGGCGACGCTGGGTGATGCGGCGGTGGTCGCGGCAAGTTTCAATGAGGAACTAAGCACGATCCGCACGACATTATCCGGCACGCAAACTGACGTGGCGACGCTTGAAAAAGGGCTCTCGCGCGGTTTGCGCAAGGCCTTTGATAATGCGGTTTTCGACGGCGCACGTTTGTCAGAAGTGATGCGCGACGTGGCGCAAACCATGGCGAACACCGCATATTCCCAAGCGCTTAAGCCGGTGACAGATCAGGTCGGTAGCACCATTGCCCAAGGCATTGGATCGCTGGTGGGGGCGGCTTTGCCCTTCGGCAACACCGGCCTTTTTGGCGGTGCAAAAACCGCGAGCGTGGCGGGGTATGACAGCGCGAGGAGCGCGGTGATGAGCGCCTCCGAACGGTTGGGCAATGGCGTGCAAACCGCTGGACCGGTCAGCGTGGTGATGAATATCTCGACCCCCGACGCAGCGAGTTTTCAGCGCAGCAATGCACAGGTCGCCGCCGAGATGTCCCGCGCGCTTAGTCGCGGGCAACGCAATCGCTGACCCGGCGGATCACGACAGGTAGGGGCACGCGCCCCGTAACAGGATATTTGAGGAGCACGACAATGGGATTTCATGAAACACGGTTTCCGGCCTCGCTCAGTTTTGGATCGGTCGGCGGGCCCGAGAGGCGCACCGATGTGGTCACCCTTGCCAACGGGTTCGAAGAGCGCAACACGCCATGGGCCCATTCGCGCCGTCGCTACGATGCGGGCGTTTCGATGCGCAGCCTCGACGATATTGAAACCTTGATTTCGTTTTTCGAGGCCCGCAACGGGCAGCTGAATGGCTTTCGTTGGAAGGATTGGGCCGACTATAAATCATGCCTGGCATCACGGGACATTGCCTATGATGATCAGGTGATTGCCATTGGCGACGAGATCGAGGCCAGCTTCCAATTGACCAAAACCTACCGGTCAGGCGATGAAAGCTATACCCGCCCGATCACCAAACCGGTGGCCGGCACGGTGCGGGTCGGGGTGGCCGGTGATGAGCTGCAAGAGGGCATACATTATTCGGTCGACACTGCCACTGGCATTGTTACCTTTGTTCACCCACCCAACGAAGGCTTTGAGATCACCGCCGGGTTTGAATTTGATGTGCCGGTGCGGTTTGACACCGACCGCATTCAGACTTCGGTATCATCCTTTCGCGCGGGCAATGTGCCCTCGGTTCCGGTGGTCGAGGTGCGCATCTGATGGGCTATTCCGATGAATTCAAAACCCATTTGGCCAGCGGTGCAACCACCCTATGCCGCACATGGGCGATCATGCGCAGCGATGGCGCTGTGTTTGGTTTTACCGATCATGATGTCAATCTGACCTTCGAGGGGATCACCTTCAAGGCGGATAGCGGCCTGACTGCTATGGCATTGGCGCAGTCCACCGGCCTTGCGGTGGACAACACCGAAGCGATTGGTGCGTTGCGCGATGCCGCGATCAAAGAGGCCGATATCGAGGCGGGCCGGTTCGACGGGGCGGAGGTGCGTGCGTGGCTCGTCAATTGGGCCGATGTGAGCCAACGCGAGATGCAGTTTCGCGGCTCCATCGGGGAATTGCGCCGCACCAATGGAGCATTCACGGCCGAACTACGCGGATTGACCGAAGCCTTGAACCGTCCGTTGGGGCGGGTTTATCAAAAGCCCTGTAGCGCAGTTTTGGGTGATCGTGCCTGCGCATTTGAGCTCACCGCCGCAGGGTATTTTGCGGAACTGGCTGTCGAGGCAGTCGAGGAACGGCAGGTGTTTCGCTTTGATGCCTTAACCGGTTTCGATGACGCCTGGTTCGCGCGCGGGCGGTTGATCGGCCAAAGCGGGGCCTGTGTCGGGCTAAGCGGCATGGTGAAACGCGATTACTTCGATGAGCAAACCCGGGTGATCGAGCTCTGGGCTCCGATGCGGGCACCGATTGTTGCGGGCGATATGATCCGGCTTGAAGCGGGGTGCGACAAACGCATGGAAACCTGCCGTTTGAAATTCAATAATATCGCGAACTACCAAGGGTTTCCCGACCTTCCTGGTGATGATTGGACGGTTGTTCCGCCCAGCCAGAGCGGCATTTCAGTCGGCGGGAGCCGTCGCTGATATGGTGCAGGTTGGGGATCATATCGTTTCGGCGGCGCGTGGCTGGATTGGCACGCCCTACCGACATCAAGCCAGCGTCAAAGGTGCGGGCACCGATTGCCTTGGCCTCTTGCGCGGCGTCTGGCGTGAGGTGCTGGGCGCGGAGCCGGAACCTGTTCCGGCCTATACGCAAGACTGGTCGGAGCCTCAGGGCGACGAAGTTCTGTGGCGCGCGGCCACTGCGCATCTTGTTCTCAAGCGCCGTGATGATCCGGCGCCCGGCGATGTTTTGCTGTTTCGGATGCGGGCGGGTGCGGTGGCCAAACATTTGGGCCTTCAAGGCCACGTGCCGCTGACCGGCGGCATGCCGACATTTATTCACGCCTATTCAGGTCATGCGGTGGTTGAAAGCCCGCTGAGCCTGCCATGGCAGCGCCGTATTGTGGCGCGTTTTGCTTTTCCTGAGGAGACTGTGTGATGGCGACGATCCTTTTATCTGCGGCGGGTGCGGCGATCGGCGGCTCGGTGGGGGGCACGCTTATGGGTGTCTCAGCGGCGGCTGTTGGCCGTTTGGCAGGGGCCACATTGGGCCAAGCCGTCGATCAACGTATCATGGGGAACGGCGCCGAAGCCGTCGAGCATGGGCAAATCGACCGCTTCCGTTTGACCAGCTCCGGCGAAGGCGACCCAATTGCACAGGTCTATGGCCGAATGCGGGTCGGGGGCCATGTGATATGGGCGACCAATTTCTCTGAAACTGTATCGGTTTCTGGAGGCGGCAAGGGCGCGCCAAAACCCACGGTGCGGTCCTATAGTTATACTGTCAGTCTGGCGATTGCGGTCTGCGAGGGTGAGATCACCAGTATTGGCCGCATTTGGGCAGATGGCAGCGAAATATCGCGCGATGGTTTGAATATGCGTGTTTACACCGGTGCAGCGGATCAATTGCCGGATCCCAAAATGGAAGCCGTCGAGGGGGCGGGTAATGTGCCTGCCTATCGCGGCACCGCCTATGTGGTTTTCGAGGATCTGGCGTTAGAGCAATTCGGCAACCGCGTGCCGCAGTTCTCGTTCGAGGTGGTGCGTCCCGCGCAGCCCCATACCGAGAGCCATAAATATGATCCGGCCTTTGGCATCCAAGGCGTTGCCATGATGCCGGGCAGCGGCGAATACGCGCTCGCCACAACGCCGGTGCATTTCTCCTATGGGGTCGGGCAATCGGCACTGGCCAATGTCAATTCGCCTTCGGGCAAATCGGACTATGCCACTTCTCTAGAAGCCTTGGGTGAAGAATTGCCGAACTGCGGTTCGGTTTCGATGATTGTCTCTTGGTTCGGCAACGATCTCCGCGCCGCCAATTGCGAAATCAAACCCAAGGTCGAGCAGACCCAGTTCGATGGTCAGGAAATGCCATGGTCCGTTGCAGGCGAGGTGCGCAGCACGGCCGATTTGGTTCCGTTTGATCCCGAAAACCGCCCCATATATGGCGGCACACCGGCAGATGCCTCGGTGATTGAAGCCATTCAGGCGACGCAAGCCAACGGGCAGGGGGTGATGTACTACCCCTTTATTTTGATGGATCAGGTGGACGGCAATACCTTGCCCGATCCTTATTCGGATGCGACGGCGCAACCGAAACTGCCATGGCGTGGACGGATCACGCTGAATGATGCACCGGGTCGCCCGGCATCGGCGGATGGCACAGCCGCCGCCGATGCAGAGGTCGCGGCCTTTATGGGGACGGCCACGGCGGCGGATTTTGCGGTGTCGGAGGGGACAGTGATCTATAGCGGTCCGGCCGAATGGCGCTACAACCGCTTTATCTTGCATCAAGCCGCGCTTTGCGCTGCGGCGGGCGGGGTCGAGGCGTTTTGCATCGGCTCCGAGATGCGCGGATTGACGCAAATTCGCGGGGCGGATGGTCGCTTTCCTGCGGTGGAGGCCCTGATCGCTTTGGCGGCCGAGTGCCGCGCGATTTTGGGGCCCGATTGTAAGATCGGTTATGCCGCAGATTGGACCGAATATTTCGGCTATCAACCTCAAGACGGCACAGGAGACCGGTATTTCCATCTTGACCCGCTTTGGGCGGATGACAACATCGATTTCGTCGGGATCGACAATTACATGCCGTTGTCCGATTGGCGCGACGGCACCGATCACACCGATGCCGATTGGGGCGCGATCTATAATCTCGACTACCTTCAAGACAACATTGAGGGCGGCGAAGGCTATGATTGGTATTATCATTCGGTCGATGCCCGCGCCGCGCAAATCCGCACACCGATCACCGATGGTGAGCACAACGAGCCATGGGTCTACCGGTATAAGGATATAAAAAACTGGTGGTTGAATGCGCACCACGAACGCATCAATGGTGTCCGGCAAACCGACCCGACAGAGTGGGAGCCGATGTCGAAACCCGTCTGGTTTACCGAATTGGGATGTGCCGCCGTAGATAAGGGCACCAACCAGCCGAACAAGTTTCTGGATCCGAAATCTTCTGAATCCAGCTTACCGCGCTATTCCAACGGGCGGCGGGACGAGTTGATGCAGATGCAATACCTGCGCGCGATGTTCAGTTATTGGGATGATCCGGCCAACAATCCGGTCAGCGAGGTTTATGCCGCGCCGATGTTGGATATGAGCCGTGCCCATGTTTGGGCCTGGGATGCGCGCCCCTATCCATTCTTCCCCAACAATCGCGGACTGTGGAGCGATGGCGACAACTATGCACGCGGTCATTGGTTGACAGGACGTAGCGCTTCGCGGCCTCTGTCGGATGTGGTGGCCGAGATTTGCAAGCGGGCCGGTATTTTGAGTTATGACGTCTCGGAACTCTACGGCTATCTGCGCGGCTATACGCGTGCCGAAGTCGCACCCGCGCGGACGGCATTGCAACCCTTGATGCTGCGCTATGGCTTTGATGCGGTGGAGCGGGGCGGGACGCTCAAATTCGTCATGCGCGATGGCCTTGACGACATCACCGTGGCGCGTGACGAGATGGCCGTGGCCAGCGAACTCGACGGTATTGTCGAAGAAACCCGCACCGCCGAGGCAGAACTTGTCGGGCGTGTCCGGATGCGGTTTGTGCAGGCCGAGGGGGATTTCGATGTGATTGCCGAAGAAGCGATCCTTCCCGATGAGCAGACCCATGCGGTGGGTGCAACCGAAGTGCCTTTGTCTTTGACCCGCGCCGAAGGACGGCAGGTGGTCGAACGGTGGCTGTCCGAGGCACGCATCGCCCGTGATGTGGTGCGCTTTGCCTTGCCGCCCTCGAAGCTGCCGCTCGGGGCGGGCGATATCGTGCGGCTTGACAATGACGGGGTGCCGGCGCGCTATCGTATTGATCGCGTCGAACAGGGCGACAAGCAGTTGATTGAGGCCGTACGGATCGAACCGGAAACCTATCGCCCGATTGATATGGCCGATGATGCGGTGGCTGTGCGGGCCTTTACACCGCCGCTTCCGGTGTTCCCGCTGTTCCTCGATCTGCCGTTGATGACCGGCGACGAGGTGCCCCATGCACCGCATCTTGCGGTCACGGCGGAACCATGGCCCGGCACTGCGGCGCTTTATGCCTCTGGCTCGGATACCGGCTATAGCCTCGATCAATTGATCTCCAGTCGCGCGACCATCGGTGTGACCGAAACACCGATGTTTGCTGCGCCGATGGGAATCATCGACCACGGCGACGGCTTGGTGGTGAAATTGACCTCTGGCGCATTGGCCAGCATTGATGATCTCGGGTTGCTTAATGGCGGAAATTTGATGGCGATCGGCGATGGCAGCGCAGGCAATTGGGAGATTTTCCAATTCCGTGATGCGCAGCTGGTAGGCGAGAACACCTATCTTCTCGAACACCGTTTGCGTGGGCAATTGGGATCGGATGTATTGATGCCCTCTCAATGGCCGGTGGGTTCCTATGTGGTGTTGCTTGACGGCATACCGCAGCAGATCACGCTGGCGGCCAACCAACGCAATATCGCGCGGCACTACCGTGTTGGCCCTGCACAGCGCAGCTATGACGATCCGTCCTATGTGCACCGCATCGAAGCCTTCGATGGTGTTGGCCTGCGCCCCTTTGCACCGGTGCATCTAAAGGCGCAATGGCAGGGCGCGGATGCAGATCTGTCGTGGATTCGCCGCACGCGGATTTCCGGGGATGGATGGGACGGCATCGAGGTGCCGCTCGGCGAGGAAAGCGAAAGCTATCTGCTGCAAATCCGCCAAGGCGGCGGTTTGATCCGCGAGGAAATCCTTGCCGCGCCGGTTTGGAGCTACACCGCAGCAATGCGCGCGGCAGATGGGGTAACGGGCGCATTCGAGGTGAGCGTCGCTCAAATCTCCGCGAGCTATGGCGCTGGTGCAAAACGAAGCCTCGTTGTAGCCTAAGACGGAAAGTCATCTGAAATCAATGGGCTGCGCCGGGTTCTGCTCCGCGCAGCCCTTTTGCGTTTCGGCGCCAAGGCAGAGGATATTCCGTATCGGAATGGCTAAAATCACAGCTTTGCATTTCCGCATCGCCTGCGCTCTGTTATAGAGAAAGCCAAAGCAATCCCTCTGATCGACGTCACTGCGACGCCTATCCGGGGCCGTTCAGGCGAGGCACAATGGCCGAGAAACGCGCAACACTGTCCCAGATCGATCCGGTCTGGACTCGTATCACCCAAGAAGCCCGGCAAGCTGTGACCGATGAGCCATTGCTTGGTGGATTGGTGCATGGATGCATTTTGCACCATGAAACGCTCGAAAATGCTTTGGCCTACCGTATGGCGCAAAAGTTGGCCTCGGCCGAGATGTCCGAGCAATTGCTGCGCGAGATCGCCGATTCCGCCTATGCCGATGATCCCGAATTGGGGGCCGCCGCGCGGGCCGATATCATCGCCGTGTTCGAACGCGACCCAGCCTGCCACCGGTATATCCAACCCTTGATGTTTTTCAAAGGGTTCCAAGCGATTCAAGCCTACCGTATCGGGCATTGGCTGTGGCGCCAGGGGCGGCGTGATTTGGCCTATTTCGTGCAGATGCGGGTGTCGGAGCAATTCGGAGTTGATGTCCATCCGGCGTCCCGCATCGGTAAGGGGCTGTTCCTTGACCATGCCCATGCCATCGTGATCGGCGAAACCGCCGTGGTTGGCGATAATGTGTCGATCCTGCATTCGGTCACTTTGGGCGGGACCGGCAAAGAGGACGAAGATCGCCACCCCAAAATTGGCAACGGCGTGTTGATCGGGGCAGGGGCCAAGGTTTTGGGAAATATCAAGATCGGCCATTGCAGCCGCATCGCAGCAGGGTCTGTTGTGTTGACCGAAGTGCCCCCCTGCAAGACGGTGGCCGGTGTGCCGGCCAAGGTCGTCGGTGAGGCAGGATGCGATCAACCCTCGGTGTCGATGGATCAATTGATCGGCGCGCGTGAGTAAAAAACGCCGCAGCCGGAATTCAAACCAAAACGCCCGCAGAAACCTGCGGGCGTTTGTTGTTTCACGGTGCGCCGGCCGGTGACCCGGCGCGCCGGTCAGGCTAGCATGGCAATCGGGTTTTCCAGATTGTCGACGATTTGGTTGAGCAGCTCTGCGCCGAGCGCGCCGTCGATAACACGGTGATCGACCGAAAGGGTCACGGACATCACCGTGGCGACTTCCAATGCGCCGTCCTTGCCAACCACCGGTTTTTTCACACCCGCACCAACTGCAAGAATTGCGGCGTGTGGCGGGTTGATGACGGCGTCAAAATTATCAATTCCGAACATTCCGAGGTTGGAAATCGCAAAGCTGCCGCCTTGGTATTCATGCGGCGCAAGTTTGCGGTCGCGGGCGCGGGTGGCCAAGTCTTTCATTTCGGCGGAGAGAGCCGAAAGCGATTTCATCTCGGCGTCCTTGAGAACCGGCGTGAACAAACCGCCTTCAATCGCGACCGCCACGGCGACATCGGAGGGCGTCAATTGCAACACGCGGTCCCCGGCCCACACCGCATTGGCCGCAGGCACCGCTTGCAACGCCAAGGCGCAGGCTTTGATGATGAAGTCGTTGACCGAGAGTTTGACGCCGCGGGCTTCCAATTTGCCGTTCAATTCCGTGCGGAATTTCATCAGCGCGTCGAGCTTGATATCGCGGCGCAGGTAGAAATGCGGGATCGATTGTTTGGCTTCGGTAAGGCGTGCGGCAATGGTTTTGCGCATGCCGTTGAGCGGTATTTCCTCATAGGCGCGGCCTTCATACATCCGTTTGACCGCATCGGCGGAGGGACCGGATGCGAGGGCGGCGGGCGCGGATGCCGCAGCAGGCTCTGCTGCGGGGGCGGCGCTCTCCGCTGGGGCGGGGGCTTCGGCTTGGGCTGCTTCAACATCGGCTTTGACGATCCGGCCTTTGGGACCGGACCCGCTGATCGAGGATAGATCGACGCCTTTGTCCGCTGCGATACGGCGCGCCAGGGGAGAGGCGAAAATGCGTTTCCCATCCGCGTCTTGCGGTGCGCTGGGGGCAGCGGATGCGGACGGTTTGGCGGCGGGTTCCGGCGCAGCAGGCTCCGAGGGCGCGGCGGGCGTCTCCTCTGGGGCTTTTGCAGGTTCTGCGCCAATATCATCGGCGCTTTCGCCCTCTTCAAGCAGCACCGCAATCGCCGTGTTCACTTTCACGCCTTCGCTGCCTTCGGCGACGAGGATCTTCCCGATGACGCCCTCATCGACGGCCTCGAATTCCATCGTCGCCTTGTCGGTTTCAATCTCGGCCAATAGGTCGCCGGAGGATACGGTGTCGCCCTCCTTGACCAACCATTTGGCCAATGTGCCTTCTTCCATCGTCGGCGAGAGGGCGGGCATTAGGATTTCTGTCGGCATCTCTCTCTCCTTACCGGTAAGTGACTTGTTTCACGGCTTCAATCACCTCATCAGTGGTCAAAAGCGCGTGTTTTTCGAGGTTGGCCGCATAGGGCATCGGCACATCTTTACCGGCGCAATTGAGCACCGGCGCGTCGAGGTAATCAAAGGCGCGGGTCATGATCGTCGCGCTGATATGGTTGCCGATGGAGCAGACGGGGAAGCCTTCTTCGACGGTGATGCAGCGGTTGGTTTTCATCACCGATGTCAGCACCGTGTCATAATCAATCGGGCGCAGGGTGCGCAGGTCAATGACCTCTGCCGAAATCCCGTCCTTGGCCAATTTATCTGCGGCCTCAAGCGCATAAGTCATGCCAATGCCAAAGCTGACGATGGTGACATCGCTGCCTTCGCGCCAGATTTTCGCCTTGCCGAAGGGGATGGTGAAATCCTCCATCGCAGGGACTTCAAAGGATTTGCCGTATAGGATCTCGTTTTCAAGGAAGATCACCGGGTTGGGGTCGCGGATCGCGGTTTTGAGCAACCCTTTGGCATCGGCGGCGGAGTAGGGCATCACCACTTTCAACCCCGGCACTTGTGCATACCATGCGGCGTAATCATGGCTGTGCTGGGCACCGACGCGGGCGGCGGCGCCATTGGGGCCACGGAACACCATGGGCGCGCCCATCTGTCCGCCCGACATATAGAGCGTCTTGGCCGCAGAGTTAATAATCTGGTCAATGGCTTGCATGGCGAAGTTAAACGTCATGAATTCGACAATCGGCTTCAATCCACCAAAGGCCGCGCCGACACCGATACCGGCAAACCCGTGTTCTGTGATCGGTGTGTCGATCACCCGTTTGGAGCCGAAATCATCCAAAAGGCCTTGGGAAATTTTATAGGCACCTTGGTATTCGGCCACCTCTTCTCCCATCAAGAACACGTTTTCGTCGCGGCGCATTTCTTCGGCCATCGCATCGCGCAAGGCCTCGCGCACGGTTTGGGTTTTCATGGGCGTGCCGTCGGGCCAATCGGGGGTTTGCTCGGCAGGGGCGGCTTCGGGGGCGGCGGGTTTAGCGCGCGCCGGTGCGGGGGCTTCGGCATCCGTTGCCGCCTCGTCTGGCGCAGCCTCAGACGCGTCAGCGGGCGCAGTCGAACCGGCAGGGGATGATGCGATGTCATCGGCGCTTTCGCCATCCTCAAGCAGCACCGCAATCGGCGTGTTGACCTTCACGCCCTCGCTGCCCTCGGCAATGAGGATTTTTCCAATCACGCCCTCATCGACGGCTTCGAATTCCATCGTGGCCTTGTCGGTTTCAATCTCGGCCATGATATCGCCGGCGGCGACCGTGTCGCCCTCTTTGACGAGCCATTTGGCCAATGTGCCTTCTTCCATCGTGGGCGAGAGGGCGGGCATAAGGATTTCGCTTGGCATGTTTTGTCTCCCTTACGCGGTCTGTGACGCGTCATCGGCGTAAATATCGGTCCAAAGCTCTTCGAGCGCCGGCTCGGGGCTTTCCTTGGCAAACTCTGCGCTGGCGTTGACGATTTCCTTGATCGACTTGTCGATGGCTTTGAGGTCGTCTTCGGTGGCGTGTTTGCCCGTCAAAAGCAAATCACGGACATGTTCGATGGCATCCTTTTCCTCGCGCATTTTCTGCACTTCTTCACGGGTGCGGTATTTGGCCGGATCGGACATCGAATGGCCGCGATAGCGGTAGGTTTTGACCTCGAGGATATAAGGGCCTTTGCCCGCGCGGCAATGCGCGACGGCGGTGTCACCGGCCGCTTTGACGGCGAGAACATCCATGCCATCGACGGCTTCGCCCGGGATACCAAAGGCGGCACCGCGTGTGAAAATATCCGGTGACGACGTTGACCGCGCTTGCGCGGTTCCCATGGCATATTGGTTGTTTTCAATCACAAAAATCACCGGCAATTTCCAAAGGGCGGCCATGTTGAAGGTCTCGTAAACCTGTCCTTGGTTGGCGGCGCCATCGCCGAAATAGGTGAAGCTGACGTTATCATTGCCTTTGTATTTGTCGGCAAAGGCCAGCCCCGCACCGATCGGCACCTGCGCGCCGACGATGCCGTGACCGCCGTAGAAATGCTTCTCTTTGCTGAACATATGCATCGAGCCGCCTTTGCCTTTGGAATAGCCGCCGATGCGTCCGGTCAATTCCGCCATAACGCCGTTCGGGTCCATGCCGCAGGCCAACATATGCCCGTGATCGCGATAGGAGGTGACGCGTTTGTCGCCCTCTTTGGCCGCCGCTTCAAGCCCGACAACAACCGCTTCTTGTCCGATGTAGAGGTGGCAGAACCCGCCGATCAACCCCATGCCGTATAGCTGTCCGGCCTTTTCCTCGAATCGCCGTATCAACAGCATATCATGGTAATAGGCTTGTAACTCTTGCGCAGAAACGTTTGGTTTCTTTGAGCTTTTCTTGACGGCCATCGGCGGGTTCCTCCTCCGGGATGAAACTAGTTTAGCGTTAAACTAATTTATACAGCATCCTGCGCAGGGATGCGAGAAGGAATTTCCAACGGGGGTTTTGACAGCAAAATTCGGCCCGCCGCGCGGCGGATGGTGTTGTGACAAACTCGATAGGAAGGGTGTGATTTAACGGATGACGATCTCGTCGCTGCGCACCATGCCCAGCACATCACGGGCCTGTTGGTCGAGCAGGTCTAGGTCAAGGTAGCTGTCCGAGAGGCGCTGCGTCAGGTTTTCCATCCGCGCCACATCGGCGCGCAGTTTGGTCAATTGCGCTGCCAATTGGTCATGCTCGGCGTTGATTTCGGCACGGCGAAACAGGCCGTAATCGCCCTGCACGGCGGCAAAGGCGAAATAAAGCCCGATGCTGAGGGCGGCGGCGAAATAGATCAGCACACCAAAACCGGGTTTTTTGCGCGACGTCATAATGGAAATCTGCCTAACACTGCTTGAATTCCGGCCTCTATCGGACCCTTCAAACACCATGCCACATGCGATTCGTTTTGTGAATCCCCCGCGTCACATTTTATTAAATTTATGTCTGTGATGAGCAGGTTATTGCAAATAGCTGCCGCAGTTGCGAGGCTGTGGAGATGCACCGCAACGATTGGGGTGCAAGACGAGGAACCTTGCTTGACATGACGCGCATTCCGCCCCCGATTTCCGCTTCGGATTCTGCTGCTTCTGGCGGCACCTTTGCCGTTGCCTCCGGGCGTGCCTCCGCGCCTGGCTCTGTCCCGCCGCAGGCTGATTTGGGCACCCATGAGGTCACCAATCAACCCGCACCGATGGGCGATGGCGATTTGTTCACTGCCGATCCGGCCTTGCGGTGCCATGCCGCGGCAAGCGGGGCCGATATGGAGCATTTGGCGCATTTCGGCGGTCGTATCGGCACCGAGGAGATGCGCGCCAAAGCCCGTGCCGCGCAGCGTTATAAACCCGAATTGATCACCCATGATGCCGGTGGGCGCCGCATCGACGAAGTGACGTTTCACCCCGCGTATCATGATTTGATGCAGGCGGGGATCGGCGGAGGTATGGCGGCCTTGCCATGGGAGGGCGCGCGCGGCGGCCATGCCACCCATGCGGCGATGCTATACCAGATGACGCAAATCGAACCGGGCGTCTGTTGTCCGCTGACGATGACCTATGCCGCCGTGCCGGCGCTCAAGGCCAATCCAAAGCTGTTGCAGGACTGGGTGCCGAAATTGACCTCGCGCCGCTATGACGGATCGGCGCGGGCCTTGACCCGCAAAGCCGGTGCCACATTGGGCATGGCGATGACCGAAAAACAGGGCGGATCGGATCTGCGCCGTACGGCCACCACGGCGGTGCCGGCCGAGGGGCATTACCGGTTGACGGGACATAAATGGTTTTGCTCGGCGCCGATGTCCGACGGGTTTCTGACATTGGCACAGGCCCAAGGTGGTTTGACCTGTTTTCTGGTGCCGCGCTGGCTTGAGGGCACGCGCAACGGCATCCGCATCCAACGGTTGAAGGACAAGCTCGGCAATCAGGCCAATGCCTCCTCTGAGATCGAATATGACGGCGCGCTGGCCTATCGGTTGGGGGCAGAGGGCGCAGGCGTCAAAACCATCATTGAGATGGTCCATCACACCCGGCTTGATACCGCCATCGCCCCGGCGGGATTGATGCGCGCGGCATTGGTGCAGGCGCATCATTGGGCCACGCATCGCACTGCGTTTCAAAAACGCCTGATTGATCAACCGATGATGCAATCGGTTTTGGCCGACCTGGCGTTGGAGGCCGAGGGCACTTTGGCGCTTTCGCTGCATGTGGCACAGAGTTTCGACAGCGGCACCGAATCCGGCCGCGCGTTTTCGCGTATTGGTGTGGCTTTGGCGAAATATCTGGGCAATCGGCTGTGCCCGCAGGTGGTCTTCGAGGCGATGGAATGTATGGGCGGTTCGGGATATGTCGAAGAGGGGCCAATGCCGATGCTCTACCGCGAAGCGCCGCTCAATTCGATTTGGGAAGGGTCGGGCAATGTCATCTGTCTCGACATCCTGCGCACGCTGGTCAAAGCGCCCGCCACCGCCGAGGCCCTGTCAAACGAGCTGACGCTGGCGGCGGGGGTGAATCGACATTTCGATGCGGCGATCAAAACCCATATGGCGCGGTTCCCGCGATTGCCCGATGAGGCGCAGGCACGGTGGTATGCCGAAAGCCTTGCCAGCTTGCTGACGGCGGCAGTTCTGATCCGTAAAGCCCCGGCGCCGGTGTCAGAGGCCTATGTGAGCAGCCGTCTGGCCGGCGCGCGCGGGCGCACCTATGGTACCATGCAGGGCGTCGATACGGCGCCTCTTGTCGCGCGGATCACCCAAGGATAGCCGCGCCCCCGCCGTTTTGGCACGCCAGTCCCGGCAAGACGGTTTCGCGATATGCAACGCCCGGCTGCGGCCCCGCAGGCTCCCCCTTATGGCGCGGCGGGATGCGGGGTAAACAGGATATGCGGTGCATATAGGCATGCGCGGAAGGCGCATCGGGAGGCATGTCGGGCGGGCAATCGCGCCAGCAGTGCAATCCGCCGCCCGCAGCGTGTGGCAACCCGCGCCATGCAGCACGGGCCGCAGAGCGGGGCTTACTGCTGCCCTGCGGCCTCAAGCGCGGCAACACCGGGCAGGGTTTTGCCCTCCATCCATTCCAGAAATGCGCCGCCAGCGGTGCTGATATAGGTGAAATCTTTAGTGGCATCGGCTTTGTTGAGCGCCGCAACCGTGTCACCGCCGCCTGCAACCGAAATCAGGCTACCGGCGCGGGTATATTTCGCCGCAGCCTTTGCTGCCGCATTGGTGGCGGCATCAAAGGGCTCGATCTCGAACGCGCCCAACGGCCCGTTCCAGATCAGGGTTTTTGCCTCGCCGAGCAATGCCTCGATCCGCGTGACCGATTTGGGGCCTGCGTCCAAAATCATCGCATCGGCAGGGCAGTTTTGCGCAGTGACCACTTCGTTTGCGGCATTGGCCGCGAATTCGCGTGCCACGACCACATCGACGGGCAAAACAATCTCGCATCCCAGATCAAGCGCCTTGAGGCGGATTTGCTCGGCGGTGTCGATCAGGTCATGCTCGCAAAGCGATTTGCCCACGTCGATCCCGCGCGCTGCCAAAAACGTATTGGCCATGCCGCCGCCGATCACCAGATATTGCACTTTTTCGACCAGATTGCCCAAAAGCTCCAATTTGGTTGACACTTTCGCGCCGCCGACCACCGCGACCACGGGTTTCTGCGGCGTGCCGAGCGCCTTTTCCAAGGCTTCCAATTCCGCCTGCATCAACCGCCCTGCGCAAGAGGGCAGCAAATGCGCCACGCCTTCGGTCGAGGCATGGGCGCGGTGCGCGGCCGAAAACGCATCATTGCAATAGATATCCCCAAGCGAGGCGAGGAATTTGGCCATGGCGGGATCGTTTTTCGTCTCGCCGGGGGCAAAGCGGGTGTTTTCAACGAGGATGACCTTGCCCTTGGCGGCTTCGATCGCGCCGCGATCGGGGCGCTCAATGAACACGACGCCTTGTTCCAATGCGGCTTCAAGCGCGGGCACGGTGATGCGCAACGATAGTTCCGGCACATGTTTGCCCTTGGGGCGGCCGAAATGCGCGAGCAGAACCGGCGTGCCGCCGCCCGCAAGGATGTCTTTGACCGTCGGAACAATGCGTTCAATCCGCGTGGCATCGGTCACTTCGCCGGCGTCATTCACCGGCACGTTGATGTCGACGCGCACCAAAACGGATTTCCCGTTCAACTCCATATCATCCAGCGTGTTCCACCCCATCGTGGCCATCTCCTATGCTTGTGGCGCCGCGCGCCTGAAATCTCGAACGGGCGCTTCGCGGGCCCGCTGTTCATAATTCGCTTGCGCATCTCTTCGCCCGTCTTGCGCAAGGCGTCAACAGCGCGCTTGGCATCCGGCGCGCTTGGTCTTAGGTATTCGCGCAGGATTATGAACGGCGCGCCGCAGTGCGCGCAAAGCAAGGAGCCGGACATGGCGGATATCAAAGACCCCGAAAACACCCTGTTGATCGAACTCAAGGGCGGCACGGTCACCCTCGAACTGCTGCCCGACGTGGCCCCGCAGCATTGCGCGCGGATCAAGGAATTGGCGCGCGCAGGCGCCTATGACAACGTGGCTTTCCACCGCGTGATTGACGGTTTTATGGCGCAAACCGGCGATGTGGAACATGGCAACATGGAAAAGGATTTCGACATCCGCCGCGCCGGCACCGGCGGTTCGGATTTGCCGGATGTTCCGGCCGAGTTTTCCAAACTGCCCCATGATCGTGGCACGCTTGGCGCTGCGCGGTCGGCCAACCCGAATTCGGCCAACTCGCAGTTTTTCATCAACTTCAGCGACAACCATTTCCTCAACGGTCAATACACCGTTTATGGCCGCGTCACCGACGGCATGGAACACGTCGATGCGATCACCCGCGGCGAACCTGCGCCTGCGCCCGACCGGATGATTTCGGTGAAGGTGGCCGCAGATGCGTAAGGCTTTCGCAAGCGCTGCGGCTTTGACGTTTGCGGCATCGGCGGCTTTGGCCACGGGGTTGGAGATCCAGATCGAAGGCGAGGGGGCCAATGGCACCGTCAACATCGACCTTCTGGAAGAAACCGCGCCCAAGCATGTGGAACAAATCACCGCATTGGCCGCCGAGGGCGCTTATGATGGCGTGGTCTTCCACCGCGTGATCGAAGGGTTTATGGCGCAAACCGGTGATGTGGAATTCGGCCGTCTGGGCGGCGATATGCGCCGCGCGGGCATGGGCGGATCGGACCGCGGCAATATTCCGGCGGAGTTCTCCGATCTGAATTTTGATCGCGGGGTTGTTGGCATGGCGCGTTCGTCCGATCCCAATTCGGCCAATTCGCAGTTCTTCATCATGTTCGCTCCCGGCCCCTTCCTCAACGGTCAATACACCGTTGTCGGACAGGTCACCGATGGCATGGATGTGGTGGACCAGATCAAATTGGGCAAAGGCGCGAACGGCGCGGTTATCGGCGCGCCGGACGTGATGACCAAAGTCACAGTCACCGAATAGGCCGGAGTGTGCTTATCAAGTGAGCGTATAAGGCAAACATAGCGGCCCGCAGAGAGATCTGCGGGCCGTAATGCATTCGCGATAAAACCTGCCTTTTCGACCTTTGCGCGGCGGTCATCATTGTGGCTGTTTGGGGCTTTTGCCCGTGTTTGCATAGTTGGAGCGTTGCACAAAGGCGCGAGGCCGTCGAAACGGCCCGAGCCTAAATCGCCCTGCGACCCCGCCGCCGCTCGCGCGGCCACCACCAAACCCACCGTTGCGGCTACTGTTGGCTGTCCGAATGTGACCGATAGCAGTGAGGCAATCCGTCCGCGTGCAAGGAAAAAAACCGCCGCATAGGGCTTGTGAACTGGCAAGTGCCAAGGATGCTCCGTCACAGGGAGACAGGGAGACAGGGAGACAGGGAGACAGGGAGACAGGGAGACAGGGAGACAGGGAGACAGGGAGACAGGGAGACAGGGAGACAGGGAGACAGGGAGACAGGGAGACAGGGAGACAGGGAGACGCATGTCCCTAGGCATGTGCCATCTGTAACCGATTGGGACAAAGCGCGCGGGGTGTGAAATCTCTTGGCCTAAGGCTGTACCGATGCTAGGCTAAACTTATGAAGAGCCACCGCATCATTATTTGCTGCATTATTTCCTGCTGAGATTTCTCGCGGGCTGTTCTTCTGTTTCCTTAAACGTATGAAGTTGCTAAGTCCGCGGGCGAGCCGAGCCTTTGCGTATGTTTGCCATGCGCGCGCCAGATACAAGGACGCCAGACGTGACGAGCGAAACATCGATCAAGCTGCACAACACCAAGACCCGCCGCAAAGAGGTCTTTGCGCCAATCGACGACAAGAATGTGCGGATGTATGTGTGTGGCCCGACGGTCTATGACCGCGCCCATATCGGCAATGCGCGCCCCGTGATCGTGTTTGATGTGCTCTACCGCCTGCTGCGCCATGTCTATGGGGGTGATCACGTCACTTACGTGCGCAACTTCACGGATGTGGATGACAAGATCAATGCCAAGGCAGCCGACACCGGCCGCAACATCGGCGAGATCTGCGACGAGACGATTGGCTGGTATCTCGATGACATGCGCGCCGTCGGGGCATTGGATCCCAACGTCATGCCGCGCGCGACGGCCTATATCCCGCAGATGATCGCGATGATCGCAAAGCTGGTCGCGGACGGCCATGCCTATGCCGCCGAAGGCCATGTGCTGTTCTCGGTCGAAAGCTATGAGAAATACGGCGCGCTGTCGGGGCGCAGCATTGACGACATGATCGCCGGCGCACGGGTCGAGGTCGCCCCCTATAAACGCAATCCGATGGATTTCGTATTGTGGAAACCTTCCGGCGCTGGGCAACCGGGATGGGAAAGCCCGTGGGGCTATGGCCGTCCGGGATGGCATATCGAATGCTCGGTCATGGCGGATGACCTGCTGGGCGCGTCGTTTGATATTCACGGCGGCGGCAATGATTTGATGTTCCCGCACCATGAAAACGAGATCGCGCAAAGCTGCTGTGCCAATGGCCATGCCGCAGACGGTGGCGGTTTTGCAAATGTCTGGATGCACAATGAGATGCTACAGGTCGAGGGCAAGAAGATGTCCAAATCCTTGGGTAACTTTTTCACCGTGCGTGATTTGCTCGACGGTCATGATGGAATGGCGGGTATCTCCGGCGAAGTGATCCGTTTCGTATTCCTGTCCACGCATTACCGTAAACCCATGGATTGGACGGCGCAGAAGGCCGAGCAAGCAAAGACGACGCTTACCAAATGGAAAGAGCTGACCTCCTCCTTGCGCGGCGGCGATGCGGCGCAGGTTCTGCCAAAGGCCGTGGCGGACGAGGTCGTGGCGGCGGTTGCGGATGATCTCAATACATCCTTGGCGATTGCGCATATGCACAAGCTTGCCAAAGAGGCCAAGGACGATATCGCCGCGCGCATCCAACTGGCGGCGTCGATGCAGTTTCTCGGGTTCGATTGGGAGCAACCGTGGAACCATGCCTTCGGCGCGTCTTTGGTTTCAGAGGCTGGTGATCCGGTCGATCTTGAAGCTTTCGCAAGCAAACTCTCCGCGTTGCGGGCCAAGGCGATGGAGACAAAAGACTTCTCTGCGGTGGATGAGATGAAAACCGCGCTTCTTGCTGCGGGCGCAGAGGTGCGTATGTCGAAGACGGGGGTCGACATTGACGCCGGCCCCGATTTCGATCCCTCCAAACTGGCGGGCCTGCTATGACCGTTTATAGCCCCTGCGCGGCCCATACCCGTCCGGCGCGCCGCGCATCTTTCGCCGCATGCTTCGCCGTGTCTCTCGCGGCATGTTTCTCTGCGGAGGGCCGCGCATGACCCGCGAAAAACTCTACCTTTACGACACCACCCTGCGCGACGGGCAACAAACCCAAGGCGTGCAATTCTCGACCGAGGAAAAGCAACAGATCGCCCAAACTCTCGATGCGCTGGGCGTGGATTATATTGAGGGTGGCTGGCCGGGGGCCAACCCGACCGACAGTGCGTTTTTTGACGCCGCGCCCAAAACCCGCGCGCGCTTTACCGCCTTTGGCATGACCAAACGCGCGGGGCGCTCTGCCGAAAACGACGATGTGCTGGCCGCCGTGATGAACGCGGGCACCGATAGCATGTGCCTCGTCGGCAAAACTCATGACTTTCACGTCACCACCGCGCTGGGCATTACCTTGGCGGAGAACACCGAAAACATCCGCGCCTCGATCGCCTATATCGCCGCGCAGGGGCGCGAGGCACTGTTCGACGCCGAGCATTTTTTCGACGGTTACAAGGCCAATCCCGAATATGCCACCGAAGCGGTTCTGGCCGCCTATAGCGCGGGCGCGCGCTGGGTCGTTCTGTGCGATACCAATGGCGGCACCTTGCCCGAGGAAATCGGGGCCATCACCCGCGCGGTGATCGATGCGGGCATTCCGGGCGACCGCCTTGGCATCCACACCCATAATGACACCGCCAATGCCGTCGCCGGTAGCCTTGCCGCCGTGGACGCCGGTGCGCGGCAAATCCAGGGCACGCTGAACGGTTTGGGGGAGCGTTGCGGCAATGCCAACCTGATCACCCTGATCCCGATCCTGATGCTCAAATCGCCCTATGCCGAACGCTTTGAAATCGGTGTGAGCAAGGATGCCCTGCGCGGGTTGACCGCAGCCAGTCGCCAATTGGACGATATCCTCAACCGCGTGCCGACCAAACAGGCGCCTTTTGTCGGCGCTTCGGCCTTTGCGCATAAGGCCGGATTGCACGCCTCCGCGATCCTCAAGGATCCCTCGACCTACGAACATATCGATCCGGATTTGGTCGGAAATGCCCGCGTCATTCCCATGTCCAACCAAGCCGGGCAAAGCAATCTGCGCCGCCGTCTGTCCGAGGCCGGACTGAGCGTCGAGGCGGGCAATCTGGCCTTGGTGCGCATTCTCGACCGGATCAAGGAGCGCGAAGCCGAGGGCTATACCTATGATAGCGCACAGGCTTCGTTCGAATTGCTGGCCCGCGAAGAATTGGGGCAGATGCCGGCGTTTTTCGAAGTCAAACGCTACAAAGTTACCGTCGAGCGCCGCAAGAACAAGCGCAATCAAATGGTGTCCCTGTCTGAGGCCATCGTGGTGGTGAAGGTGGACGGCGAAAAGAAACTGTCGGTGTCCGAATCCATCGACGCCGAAGGCCGTGACCGGGGGCCTGTGAATGCGCTTTGGACCGCTTTGGCCAAAGATCTCGGCCGCTATGGCGATGCTGTGGCGGATATGCGTCTGGTGGATTTCAAGGTCCGCATCACCGGAGGCGGCACCGAAGCCGTGACCCGCGTCATCATCGACAGCGAAGATGCCCAAGGGCGGCGCTGGTCGACGGTTGGCGTTTCGGCGAACCTTGTCGATGCCAGTTTCGATGCGCTGTTGGATGCGGTGAATTGGAAATTGTTGCGCGAGGGGGCGGTGGCGCGGGCGTAACCGGGCCGGTGTTTTGCGCGGTGGCATGTTGCCGCTGCCCAAGACCATGCTGCCCGAATGGCATCTACATGGCCCCCAGAGCCCGCGCGGCCATATCATTTGTTGGATGGCATCAACCACTCGAATGTGGTTTATGCCCCCAAACTTAAGCCCTCATTCGCGGAGTTCTCACCGGTGACTGACACGCCAGAGCATGACGACATTGCCGCCTGCGCCGCGCAGGTGGCCCGCGCCGATCCGGAGCGTTTTGCCGCCACAATGGCTGCGCCTGTGGCTCTGCGCCCGGCGCTTTTTGCGCTCTATGCGTTCAACACCGAAGTGGCCCGTGCGCCTTGGGTGACCCAAGAAAGTATGATCGCGGAAATGCGCCTGCAATGGTGGCGCGATGCACTTGAAGAAATTGGTGCGCAGGGGCAAGGCGGCCCGCTGCGCCGTCATGAGGTGGTGACGCCCTTGGCCAAGGTTCTGGCCTCGCCCGAGGCGGCACTGCTCGATGATCTGGTGCTGGCGCGCCGCTGGGATATTTACCGTGATCCTTTTGAGGACGAAACGGCTTTCCACACCCATATCGAGCAAACAGGCGGCATTTTGATGCGGGTGGCGGCGACCATGGCCCATGGCGCGCCGCTTACCCCCGAGGCGGCACAGGCCGCAACCGATGCCGGATATGCCGCCGGTCTGGCCGCATGGCTGCGGGCGATTCCCGCGCTTGAGAAAGCCGGGCGGGTGCCTTTGGTGGACGGGCGTCCCGAAGCCATCGCCGGCTTGGCCAACGACGGATTGAACCGGCTTAACGCCTCGCGGTTGGGGCGACGGCATATGTCCAAACCCGCCCGCGCCGCGATGTTGCCGGCATGGTTGGCGGCGCCGGTCCTGCAGCAGGCCGCCAAAGAACCCGCGCGGGTTGCGCAAGGCGCGCTTGGCCTGTCAGATTTTGCGCAAAAGGCGCGGTTGATGCGCTGTGCTATGACCGGTCGGTGGTGGTAGCCGCGCGCCGGTTGCGGCGCGTAGAACCGGCAGGCTGACCGCCCATCCGAATGACAGATGAGACGCGCGGGTGGGATCAGCTGTCTTTGGGCCGCAGCGCCAGCCAGATCAACGCGCCGCCTGCCAAGACCAAGAAGGGGGCCATGGCAAGGTTGACCGCTGACCATCCGGCCTGCGCCGAACCGCCAGAGCAATTCATCAACCCGCCCGACGCGAGCGAGGCAAAAGTCACGCCGCCGAACACCAACAGATCGTTCAACCCCTGCATCCGGCCGCGTTCATGCGGCTCATGCGCGCCGGCCAACATGGTCGTTGCCCCGATAAACCCGAAGTTCCATCCTACGCCCAGCAAGATCAACGCCAGGAAGAAGTTGTTCAAATCCACGCCCTCAAGCGCCACAACTCCGGCTCCGGCAAGGATCACCAAACCCGCTGCGACGATCTTTTCGACGCCAAAGCGCGCGATCAGATGGCCGGTGAAAAAAGACGGCACATACATCGCCAAGACATGCGCCGAGACCACATCGGCGGCGTTGGATTTGTCAAACCCGCAGCCCACAACGGCCAGCGGCGTCGAGGTCATCACCAGATTCATCAACGCATAGGACACCATTGCGCAGATCACCGCGACAGCAATACGGGGGGTTTTGAGCAACTCCATCCGGCTGCGGCCCTTCGGGGCATCTTGCGCGGGCATGGGCGGTTTCGGAATGTCGAGAAACAGGAACAATCCTGAACCGATCACGTTCACCGCGATTATCGCAAGATAGGTGCCAAGGAAGGGGATCACCATGGCTTCGGCGGTGACTTTGACCAATTGCGGACCGATCAAGGCGCTGATCAAACCGCCGGCCATGACATAGGAAATCGCCTTGGGGCGGAATTCTGCTGTGGCGGTGTCGGCGGCGGCAAAGCGGTAAAATCCCTGCGCGGACATATAGATGCCGGTGATTAAACTCCCGATCAGATAGATGGTAAAAGACCCGGAATAAAGCCCGTAAGCCGAGACCGCGCCGCCCATGGCGCCCGCGCCCGTGCCCAACATGAACCCCGCACGCCGTCCGTATTTTTGCATGATCCATGACACCGGCGTGGCGGCGAGCATGCTGCCCAAGACGATCAGAGAAATCGGCAATGTGGCGAAACAGGCGTTGCTCGCCAAAGACTGTCCAGCCAGACCGCCCATGATGAAAATCATCGGCATTTGCGCGCCCAGAAGCGCTTGCGCCATCACAAGGATTGTCACATTGCGCTTGGCGCTGGCACCGGCGGTTTGGGCGGATGTATCTGTCATGCTAAATGCGTATCGCCTTCCGGTAGTGGCGTCTAGCGCGGAAACTACGGGGCGCGCGTGGATGGGTTTGGCATGCGGCGCTTATACCGGCGTGGCGTCAATCCGCAGCGTCAATCACATGCGCAAAGGACCCCGAAACCCGCCCCGCGCGCAGACCGGTGGGGCCAAGATCATTGCCTTCGGCATCGCGCGCGTCAAACAGCGGATCGCCTTGCGCACGTTGCGTCGTGGCATAGTGAAATTCATGCCCGAAAAGCGCGCCGCCGCCAAAGGCGGTCGCAACGCCCAGCGGGCTCAGCTGCCGATACCCCAAATGCAGTTTGCGCGTCTCGAATGAGGTCTCCAACTTTAACAGGTCGAGCATTTGATGCCGCGCGCCCTGCGCATCAACCAGGCCCGCGCCAAGAACCATGTATCCGCCGCATTCCCCATAAATATCAATGTGCTCCGCTGCATTTCTCACGCTCTTGATGAAGCGGTCTGCGGCGGCGATCTGCCCGGCGTGTAGCTCCGGATATCCCCCCGGCAGGTAGAGGAATTCGCAATCGGGCACAGGCTCATCCGCCAAGGGAGAGAAAAACGTCACCTGCGCTCCGGCATGTCGCCAATCATCCACCATATGCGGGTAGCTGAAGGCAAAGGCGGCATCGCGGGCTACTGCGATGCGCTGCGCGGGGGGGGCAAATCCGGCGGGTTTCGGCGCGCGGGGAACCGGCGCCGCAAGACGCAACAGAGCCTCAAGGTCGAGGGTTTCGGCCAAAGCATCCGCCGCGCGGTCCAGGAACGCGTCTAAATCCGCTGTCTCGCCGGCCTGCACCAATCCCAAATGCCGCGAGGGCATCGCCAGATCGGCGCGGCGCGGCAGGGCGGCCAAGACGGGAAGGCCTGACGGTGCCAATGCGCGGCGCAACATGGCGTCGTGCCGCGCACTGCCAACATTGTTGAGGATCACGCCGCCGATGCGCACGCTTTCGTCAAATCCCGCGAACCCTGCCACCAACGGGGCGATCGATCCGGCCATGCGCCCCGCATCCACCACCAAAATCACCGGCAGGTCGAGCATCCGCGCCAAATCCGCCACCGCGCCGCGCCCGTCGGGCGGCGCGCCGTCAAACAGGCCCATCGCCCCCTCAACCACCAACATACCGTCGCCCGAAGCCAACCCCGCGATCCGCGCCGGTGACATGGCCCAGGCATCCAGATTGGGGCAGGGCGCACCGCAAGCGGCTTCGTGAAACTTCGGGTCAATATAATCGGGGCCGGATTTTGCGCCGCGCACGGTGATGCCGTGCCGGGAGAGCAGCCGCAAAAGCGCCAAAGTCACGGTGGTTTTCCCCGCGCCCGAGGCTGGCGCGGCGAGGATCACCCCCGTGCTGCTGGCGGGCGGCGCGGTCATGCGCGTTCGGCGGGCTTTCCGCGCTTCAAAGGGTCGAGATCGCGCGGCGGCTCCCCTGCGGCCATGCCTTGCCAATCCAAAACCTGCCGCATCAACACCGACCGTCCGACGCAAATGATCGCCGGCGGCGCAAGGCCAGAGGCGGCAATATCGGCCACCAGATTGCCCAATGTGGTTTCAAGAACGGCTTGGTTTGCGGTGGTTGCCTCGCAAACCACGGCCACAGGTTCATCCGCCGCGCGGCCCGCCGCCATAAGAGATCCGGCGATGTGTTCGGCGTGTTTCATGCCCATATAGATCACCAACACCTGACTGCCGCGCGAGATGGCCTCCCAATTCAGCGAAGATGTCACTTCGCCGGTTTGGTCATGGCCGGTCACGAAGGTCACCGATTGGTTCACGTCGCGGTGCGTGACCGGAATGCCGGCATAGGCCAATCCGCCAATGCCCGCCGAGATGCCCGGAATGATCCGCACCGGAATGCCGTGCTGAACCAATGTTTGCGCCTCTTCACCGCCGCGCCCGAAAACGAAAGGATCGCCGCCCTTCAGCCGCAAAACCCGTTTCCCCGCGCGCGCCAGATCAACGAGACGCAAGGATATATCCTTTTGTTTCGCCGAAGGTTTTCCGCCGCGCTTACCGGCATAGATATGTTCGGCCTGCGGTGCCCAATCGAGAATCGCCTCTTGCACCAAAGCGTCATAAATCACCACATCGGCCTGGCGCAGGGCATTGAGCGCATGCAACGTCAGCAGCCCCGGATCGCCCGGACCCGCGCCGCAAAGCCATACCCATCCGGCCTCGAGTTTTGGCCAGTCATATGTCGGAAGAGAGATTGAATCAGTCATATCAGCCTTATGGCGCGAATAGACCCCAAGCGAAAGATGCCGGAGCGCCGCATTTTATGCGCGATGCGCAGGCTTCGGATTGGCGCGGGCGCAGGGCGGCGATATAGTCTGCGGTATGAGCAAAGACGCCGCTTCAGATATGGGCCGAAAACCCGCCGCAGAATTGCGCCGTGGATGGACCACGGGCGCCTGTGCCACGGCGGCGACACGCGCCGCGTTGATGGTGCTTTGGGGCGAGGGTGTGCCCACCCGCGTGCGGATCACTTTGCCGCGCGGTGAGCGGCCCGAGTTTGCCATCGAAGACATGCGACAAGGCGACGGATGGGCCGAGGCTTGCATCATAAAAGACGCGGGCGACGATCCCGATGTGACCCATTGCGCCCGTATTTGGGCGCGGGTGGAACGCTCTGGCCGCGGCGTGGTTTTCGCAGCGGGCAAGGGCGTCGGTATGGTCACCAAAGCCGGATTGCCGATTGCCGTGGGCGAACCTGCGATCAACCCCGTGCCGCGCCAGATGATGACGCAAACCGTGGAGGAAATGGCCGCGCGTTTGGGGCAGGCCGCTGATATTAAAATCACAATATCGGTTGAAGGTGGCGAAGACTTGGCCGCGAAAACATGGAACCCGCGCCTTGGCATCATCGGCGGCCTGTCGATCCTTGGCACCACCGGGATCGTGCGCCCGTTTAGTTGCTCTGCATGGATCGCTTCGATCCATCGCGGCATCGACGTGGCGCGGGCGGGCGGGCAAACCCATGTGGCAGGCTGCACCGGCGCGACATCCGAACGCGTGGTGCAGGGGCTTTATGAGCTGCCCGATCATGCGATGTTGGATATGGGCGATTTTGCCGGCGGGATGCTCAAATATCTCGCCAAACACCCGGTTGCGCGGATCACCATTGGCGGCGGTATCGGCAAGATGACCAAACTTGCCCAAGGCGCGCGCGATTTGCATTCGGGCCGCAGCCAAGTGGATTTCGCGGGGCTTGCGGCGGTGCTTGATGCGCCGGAGGTGGCGGGGGCGAACACGGCGCTGGAGGCCTATCGCATGCACGGCGCGCCGATGGCGGATTGGGTGGCGCGGGGCGCCTTGGCCACGGCGCGGGCCATGCTGCCGGACGAGATCACGGTGGATACGGTCGTGATTGACCGCGCGGGCGTCATATTGGCACGGGCGCAATGACGGTTCTTGTCTTGGCAGGCACCCGCGAGGCGGCGCAAATTGCCAAAGCCTTGGCCGAAAGGGGCACGCCCGCCGTGGCGTCATTGGCCGGGGCGACCCGCGCGCCCAAACCGATGCCCTTGCCGACACGCATGGGCGGGTTCGGCGGGGCCGATGGGTTTGCCGCCTACCTGCGCGATGCGCGGATCACGGCGGTTTTGGACGCCACGCACCCTTTTGCCCTGCGCATCACCCGCCGCAGCGCCGAGGTCTGCGCCGCCATGGGCATTCCCTATGCGCAGGTGTTGCGCCCCGCCTGGGAGGCGGGCGCGGGGGACAATTGGACCATACTGGCGCAAGAATCCGAGGCCGCAGATCACGTGCCGCGCGGAGCCAGAGTGTTTTTGGCCACGGGGCGGCAAACATTGATGGCGTTTGCGCCACTGGCGGACAAGGATTGCACCCTGATTTGCCGTCAGATCGATCCGCCCACGGGCGCGTTCCCCTTTCCAAAGGGTGAGTTCATGATCGGGCGTCCACCGTTTTCAGTCGACGATGAAATCGCCCTGTTTCAATTGCTTGGCATTGAGTGGTTGATCGTGAAAAACGCGGGCGGCGAAGCCCCGCGCAGCAAATTGATTGCGGCGCGCAGATTGGGGATTCCGGTGGGGATGATTGCGCGCCCCGCGCAGCCCGATGTGCTGCGATTTGAAACCATCGCGCCCGCGATTGCATGGGCCGTAGCGGGCGCCGGGACGGGGGCCGAAACGCGGGGCGAAACAGGGGCCAAAGCAGGCGGAAAAATATAATGACAGGCGTGGGTTACATCATCAAAACCGATGATTGTGTGCGGCGCGGGGCCGCGTGGTTGACGGACACCGACGAGGCTATGGCGCGGGCCTATGCGTTGACCGGTCCCTTGCCGTTGCGGCTTAAACCCGACGGATTTGCCGAATTGCTGAGCGCCATCGTCAGCCAACAGGTCTCGGTTGCGTCGGCGCGGGCGATATGGGGGCGGATGGTTGCGGCGGGCTTGGATGAACCGGCCAATATCGAAACCGCCAGCGACGAGGATCTGCGCGCCATTGGTCTGAGCCGGCAGAAGGTCAAATACGCCCGCGCATTGGCGCAGGCGGGGATTGATTTCGACGCATTGCGCGACGCGCCGGATGCGCAGATCATCAAAACCCTGACCGCCGTGTCCGGCATTGGCGTGTGGACGGCGGAAATCTATGCAATGTTTTCCTTGGGCCGCGCCGATGTTTTCCCTTCGGGCGATTTGGCGCTGCAAGAGGCGGCAAAGCATTTATACGGGCTGCCGGAGCGACCCAAAGACCGCGCCCTGCGCCAGATGGCGGAAAAATGGAGCCCGTGGAGATCGGTTGCTGCGCGGATGCTTTTTGCCTACTACCATGTGGCAAAACAAAGGGAAGGGATCCGATGACCCGTGTGTTGAAATCCGAACGTAAAGAACCGCTCTCCGGCACCACGCGCTCTGTCGTTGTGTTCTTGCACGGCTATGGGGCCAATGGCGCCGATCTTTTGGGGCTGGCGGATCCATTGTCCGAACATTTGCCCGACACGCTGTTTATCGCGCCTGATGCCCCCGAAAACATCCCGATGATGCCCAACGGATACCAATGGTTCCCGATTCCGTGGATGGACGGATCAAGCGAGGAAGAGGCCGAGCGCGGGCTCAACGCCGCCGCCGAAGATTTGAACGCCTTTCTCGATGCGATTCTCATTGATGAAGACCTACTGCCCGAACAAATGGTTCTGTTCGGATTTTCCCAAGGCACGATGATGTCGCTTTATGTCGCGCCGCGCCGCGAGGACGAGATCGCCGGGATCGTCGCGTTTTCGGGGCGGCTTTTGCAGTCCGAAACGCTCAAGGATGCCGCCGTTAGCAAGCCACCGATTTTGTTGGTGCATGGCGACGCCGATGACGTGGTGCCGCCGCAAAGCCTTCCCGAAGCCGCCGAAGCCTTGCAAGAGGCCGGTTTCAAAGAGGTGTTTGCCCATATTATGAAGGGCACCGGGCATGGCATCGCGCCCGACGGGCTACAGGTCGCTTTGGCCTTTATGCGCGACAAGGCCGGCTTTTAAGACGGTTGCGGCGCGTTAGGACCCGCGCGGCAATGCCGCCGGGGCCTCTTTTCATCCCCCAATCCGCTCAATGTCACGGCAGTGTTACGCTCCCGCGCTAGCTCTTGGTTGAATTGGCATATCTCGCCTCTTGTCAGACGCGATCCGCGAGATATAGTCATATTATTGCTGGGGCGGGGTGTCCCGCCTTGGTGCCAAAACAGGCAGACAGGGCAGGGGGCCTTTCGCCAGATGGACGGAGATTTTAGAACCGAATTTGTCAGAGAGCCCGGCGCGCTCAAACACTATCCGGCGCTGGTGCTTAATGCGGACTATAGGCCATTGTCCTATTATCCGCTGTCGCTCTGGCCATGGCAGGAGGCGGTCAAAGCGGCGTTTTTGCAGCGGGTCGATATCGTGTCGGAATATGACCAAACCGTCCATTCCCCGAGTATGGAGATCAAAATCCCCTCGGTGGTCGTCCTCAAAGATTATGTCAAACCTCAAAAGCGCGTGGCCTTCACGCGCTTTAATTTGTTTTTGAGGGATGAATTTTGTTGCCAGTATTGCGGCGCGCGCGGTGATCTGACCTTTGATCATGTGGTGCCGCGGGCGGCGGGCGGCATTACTTCTTGGGAGAATGTCGTGGCGGCCTGTTCGCCCTGTAATCTGCGCAAAGGATCGAAAAGCCTGCGTCAGGCACAGATGAGCCTGCGCAAACCGCCGCGCCTGCCCGCCGCAGAAGAATTGCGCAATATGGGCCGCAAGTTTCCGCCGCACCATCTGCATTCCTCATGGATGGATTTCCTCTATTGGGATGCGGAGCTTGAGGCCTGAACAGGTTATTTTTTGATTTTGGCACCGGCGGCGATCATGGAGGTGTCTGTCACCGCCGTTCCGCGCAGGTCGAGGTGTTTGATCGGCGCGCCGCCAAGCGCGGAGACATCCGTGACGCCGGTATTGCTCAATTCCACACCGCCCAAATGCGGCAACCCCCGCAGTGGTTCGATATCCGATACCGGCGCGCGGCCTAGCCATAGAATTCGAAGCTCGGACAGGCCGGCCAGCGGTGACAGGTCTGATACATCGGTCCGGCGCAGTTGCAGGACCGACAATGCCTTGGCACTGGCCAGAGCCGAGATATCCGCCAGCCTGCGGTTTTCGCTCAACGTCACAATCCTCAGGACCGGCTTGGCTGCCAATGCTGTGATATCGCTGATTTGATTGCCGGAAAAATCGACTTTTTCCAGCCGCACCAAATCTGTTGCAAAGCCGATGTCATCGAGGGCGGCGCGCCCCAATACACCTTCGATCGAGAGGTCGCGCAAGGCGGTCAATCCGGCCAGAGCGCTGAAATCGCTTTGCGCCCCTTGCTTGATGTGCACCCTTTCCAGTGCCGTCAAATTGGACAAGGCCTGCGTGCCGGACAGGCCTGCGGTGTAGGTGTCGAGAATCCGCAAACCATGCCAACCGGCCAAAGGGGATACATCAAGCGGTTCGCCCGGAATGTAGATGCGCAGGGCCTCAATCCCTATGGGGGCGGGGGCCAGTTGCGCCAAAGCCAAGGCCGCGTCGCTGGACAGGGAGAGGGATTTCAACCCCTTCATCTCCAGGATGGGCGTCAAATCCACCGGACCTTTGCGGAAAATATCCAGATGCCGGATGGTTTCATTTCCGGCCAGAGCCGATAAATTGAATGTGCTGTCCGGCGCGTCATCCGACACAATGCGCAATCGGCTCACCGTCGTGTCGGTGAGGGTCTGCGCCAAGGCGTCAATGCGGATTTTGGCCCGATTGCCCTCAAAGGGGCGGCACGCATCGCCCTGCGGCATGCCGAGCCCGAAAGGCCCGATACAGGTTTCGATCGCACCGAGGGGGGCTGCCAATAGAAGCGCTGCCGCTGTTGTGAGACCGGAAAAAACTCGGCGCAAACGGCGCGGCGCAAAGGAGGATGTTGTCATGTCAAAACCCGGTTTCGAAAGGATGGGGTTTAGGCGCACTGCAGGGGGAAAATAAAAACGCCGGCCTCGGAAGGGGCCGGCGTTATACATTGCTGTGGCACAGGAGGCCTTAGGCTTCGGGGGCACCGGCCGGTTTCGGCACTGCATTTTTCGCCGCCGAGTTCAATGGATCGTCCTGACGCTGCACCGAGCCTTCGAAATGCGCACCGCTTTCGATGGCGATGGTTTTGTGGATGATGTCGCCTTCGACGCGCGCGGTCGAGGTCAACCGAACCTTGAGGCCGCGCACACGGCCCACGATACGGCCATTGACGACCACATCATCGGCAACCACTTCGCCGCGCACGGTCGCGCCTTCGCCCACGGTCAAAAGATGCGCGCGAATGTCGCCTTCGATGGTGCCTTCGATTTGGATGTCGCCGGTGGTCTTGAGATTTCCGGTGACGGTCAAATCCGCCGACAATACCGATGCGGGCGGCTTGGCCTTGGGGGCCGAGGCTTTGAATTCGCCCGATGCGGGTTTGGGCACGGCACCGGTTTTTTCCGGAACTGCGGGAGTGTTTACATCAGCGGCCTTCGGGCCGGGCTCGTTGATTTTGCTTTTAGAAAACATCGTTAGCAGCCTTAATATAGATCATAGGGTTTACGGCCTTTCCGCCGACGCGCACTTCATAATGCAGGTGGGGGCCGGTCACACGTCCGGAGGCTCCCATATCACCAATCCGGTCGCCGCGCGAGACTCTTTGTCCAACTTTAACATTAAGCCGCGACATATGCGCATAACGGGTCTCGATGCCGAACTCGTGCTGGATTTTCACCAAACGGCCATAGCCCGTCGACCAACCGGCATGCACAACCCGGCCATCGGCCGTGGCATAAAGCGGGGTGCCGACGGGGCCGGCGAAATCAACGCCCTTATGCAAGCGTCGTCCGCCGGTTTTCGGATCGCGGCGGTAGCCAAAGCTGGAGGTGAACCGATAGGCGCTTTTCACCGGCAGCGCGAAGGGGGCTTTTTCGGCGGCAATACGGTAAAGGTTCAGCTGGTCCATCTGGTTCAAAATGCGGTTGGCGCGGCTGGCATCCGGCGAGGGCAACGCGCCTTTGGTCGAGAACACCAACGGCGTCAACGGGCCACCTTGTCCGGAATATCCGCGGCGCACCTGGTTGAGCAATGTGTCGGGGTTCATGCCGGCGTTGCGGAACATTTTGTTCAAGGGTTCGACCGATACGGTCATGGCTTCTTCGAGGCGCCGGAAAATCTGGTCGTTCTGGTCTTTCAGGGTCTGGATTTCCAACGCCATGTCATCGGCTTGTTGAAGGGCACCCTGTGCGTCGGCGATGATCTTGTCGCGTTCGGTGGCGGTTTCGGCCAAAGCGGCGGCGAGAAAATCACTGGCGCTATCAGTGGTGCCGCCGGCAGCGGCCAAAGCCTGCGCGGCATCGCCGCCCTCGGCCTTGAGCGCAGCCGTCTCGCGCCGCGCCTGTTCGCGTTCGCCCATGGTGCGGCGCAGGGTGGATTGAATCACCTCGATACCGGTTTCCAATTCACGGCGGCGGGTTTCCGATGCCAGGAGATCCGATTGCATCACCGAAATCTGGCGCAGCGCCGAATTGAACCGTTCCTGGGCGGCCAAGGCTTCTTCGGAGCGCAGGTCGCGTTCAGAGGACAGCAGATTGAGCCGCGCCTCATAGGCGCGTTGCTCGCGTTTGGCCTGCTCGCGGAAATTCCCGGCGCCGATGCTGTCCATTAGCAAGATCGCGGTGGCGATGATTGCCCAGGCCACGATCGCGGCCGAGCCAATAAAACCGATCACCTGTGTGCCGGGGCGCAGGCGAATGAATCTGGTGTCTGTGTCCGACCGCAGGAAAACCCGACGTTCCGGAAAATGCCGCTCAAGCAGCGCGTGTATACGCATTGCGATCCGTGTTTTCACGAAGCTCAGTCCCTTGTGTTACCCGTCCCAGAGGAGCGCTTATTCTTGTGCGAAGTTATTCTGCTGCGCCTTGGGTAAACTGCTTACCCACGCAGGTGGATTAGGGCAAGGTTTTTGGCCACTGCGCATCGCCGGATCGGCTAAAATAGGCTGACTTGGCGAAAAACCGCCGATTCACGAGGGGGTTACAATGGGAAGTTCACCTTTGTTCACTCGGTCAGGGGCCAGTAGAAATCAGGCGGCAAACCCGCCTCGGCGCGTTTCTCTTCATTAAATGGCGGCTTGAGCGTGCTGTGGAAATACTTGCGGACAAGGCCATGGAAGGTGTCTTTCGGGTCAAGATCGTGCCGCCCGCACAGGAAATGAAACCATTTGGACCCATAGGCCACATGGCCAACCTCTTCGCCATAGATCACCTTGAGCGCTTCGACGGTTTGTGTGTCGCCGGCCTTGTCAAACAGGGCAATCATATTGGGGGTGACGTCCAATCCGCGCGCCTCAAGAACCATCGGCACCACCGCCAGGCGGCCCATCAGATCGGTCGCCGTGTCCTGCGCTCCGCGCCACATGCCCGCATGGGCCGGCATGGCGCCATAATGGCTGCCGTGCGCTTCAAGGCAATCGCACAACAGGTTGAAATGTTTGGATTCTTCATTCGCGGCCTTGACCCAGTCATCATAATATCCGATCGGGAATTTCACATCGGGAAACCGCGCGATGATGTCCCAATGCAAATCCACTGCATTCAGTTCGATATGCGCCACCGCATGGATCATTGCGATCCGCCCCTGCGGCGTGCCCGGTTTGCGTTTGGGCACATGGCGCGGGTCGAGCAACTCCGGCGTTTGTGGCCGTGCCGGATGCATCGGCGGATTTGCGGTGCCGATCGGGATTTCGCGCCCGTCGCGCCGGGCCGCAAACCATGTCGCTGCATGTTTATGAGACAGCGCCGTTTTGGCCCGCCCGTCGGCGCAATTGAGCACCTCTTCGGCCATTTGCGCGAGGGATTTCACCGCCGTATCTGTCATTTAAAGCGCCTTCGCGGCGTCAAGAACGGCCTCTACATGGCCCGCGACTTTGACCTTGGGCCAATGCGCCGCGATGGTTCCATCCGCGCCGATCAACACGGTGGTGCGTTCGATCCCCATGAAGGTTTTTCCATACATCTTTTTTTCTTTCCAAACTCCGTAATCTTCGCAGGTGGTGCCCTCGGCGTCCGATAAAAGCGGCACGGTCAGCCCGTGCTTTGCGCGGAATTTCGCGTGTTTCTCAACGGTGTCTTTCGAAATCCCAAAGAGTTTGACACCAAGCGCCTCGAAGGCCGCCGCATGATCGGAAAACCCGATCGCTTCCTTGGTGCATCCACTGGTATCATCGCGCGGATAGAAAAACAGAACCACAGGCGCAGGGCGCTGCGCCGACAATGTGACCGGCGCGCCGCCATCTTGCGGCAATGTGAAATCGGGAGCAGGATCGGTAATTTTCAGCATGTTGTCTCCTCGCGCCCTGACGTATGATGGGCTATAAATGGGCCATAGCGCCCGCGCACTCTGCCAGAGCAAAATGCCAGAGCAGCGCGCCAAATGGCGCGGTTACGGGGTAACCTATCAAAACGGATGAGCCAAGACGATCCCGACATACCCTCCAAAAAACCGGAGGATGACACCGCCGGACCAAAGCGGAATGCCGGTGATGCGCTGCCGGTAAGTGGTACCGGCATGGCCGCCGCCATGCAAAAAATGCGCGGCGGGTTAGCGGGCGAGAGCGAGAGCAACGAGGAGGCCATATCGGCCGCGCCTGACGAAGACAGTTCGTCGGCTACAGATCCGCGCGCAGGGCGCGTGCCCGAAGACAATGCCACAGGGCAATCTAGCATTGTGCAATCTAACGTCGTGCAATCGGGCGTCACGCCGTCGGGCACAGAGCAATCACGCGACGATGCCAAAACAGCCGATGGTGAAAAAAAACTTGCGTCAGCTCCCGCCAGCGGTTCGCCTTCCGAAGCCGAAGCCGAAGCCGAAGCCGAAGCCGAAGCCGAAGCCGAAGCCGAAGCCGAAGCCGAAGCCGAAGCCGAAGCCGAAGCCGAAGCCGAAGCCGAAGCCGAAGCCGAAGCCGAAGCCGAAGCCGAAGC
>NZ_KZ826481.1:0-166649 GCF_003205515.1 Litorivita pollutaquae | reverse complement strand
GAAGCCGAAGCCGAAGCCGAAGCCGAAGCCGAAGCCGAAGCCGAAGCCGAAGCCGAAGCCGAAGCCGAAGCCGAAGCCGAAGCCGAAGCCGAAGCCGAAGCCGAAGCCGAAGCCGAAGCCGAAGCCGAAGCCGAAGCCGACACGGACGAAAGCACCGCCCTAGATTTGTCGCCCTTTGCGTCGCAGACCGTAGCGGCCCCCGCGATTACGGTGATCAAAGGCAAGAAACGCCGCCGCGCGCGCAGCTTTGGACTGATTTCCTTGCTGGTGGTTGCGCTATTGGCCGGGGCCATGGCGGTGGCGGTTTGGTTGATGCTCGGACGGGTGATCGATGCGCCGCAATGGCTGCGCCAGCGGATCGAGCTGCGCCTTGCCCAAGCCGCGCCGCAATTGCAGGTCACGTTCGGGGAATTGTCGTTTTTGGTGGAGGAAGATTGGCACCCGCGCATGCGTTTGCGCGATGTGACGGTTTCGGACGCAAACGGTGTGCCCTTGATAACGTTGGATGACGTGCGGGCACAATTCGCGTTGTCGCCGCTTTTCGACGGCAAATTGCGCCCGCGTTCGGTGCGGCTCAGCGGCGGACAAATGGAGCTGCGCCGCGAGGCCGACGGGCGCTTTGGTTTGGCGATTGGCAATTTCGGTGGCGGCGTTGCGGCCTCGCTCCCGGCCTTGATCAAACAGGGCGATGCGATCTTTGCCCTGGCGGAGCTGTCGTCGCTCACCTCCGTCGATGCCGAGGCGCTGACCCTGCGCTATGTCGATGCGCGGGCCGGGCGCGCCTGGTCGGTGGACGGCGGGCGGATCGGCATGACCCGCGATGGCGATGAGGTCAGCCTGCGCGGGGATCTGGCCGTGCTGGGCGGCGGGGCACGGGCGGCGACGCTGGCGCTTGGCTATACCAGCCGCATCGGATCGACGGCTGCCGATCTGAGTGTCACCATTCAAGATATAGAGGCGGCCGATATCGCCAGCCAACTCCCGGCCTTGGTATGGCTTGGCGTGATCGAAGCCCCGATTTCGGGGGCGTTGCGGGCTTCGGCGCAGGAGGGCGGCGCCTTGGGCCCGCTCAACGGTACCTTGCAAATCGGCGCAGGCGTGGTGCGCCCGACCCAAGCCACGCGCCCGATCGCATTTGACGGCGCGCGCAGTTATTTCACCTATCTTCCCGATGAGGCCAAGGTGGTGTTTCACGAACTTTCCGTGGACAGTAAATGGGGCAGCGCGCGGGTCGAGGGCACCTCATATCTGGTGGAGATGGAAGAGGGCTGGCCCAATGCCGTGCTGGGGCAATTTCGGGCGACAAAACTGGCGCTAAATCCGGATGACCTTTACCCCGAAGCGATCAGCTTTGATGCGATGAATGTCGATACCCGCTTGCGGCTGGACCCGTTTGAATTTGATGTCGGCGCTTTGACCATCATCGATCAGGAGCATAAATTTGTCGGTAAAAGCAGGCTGCGCGCCGAGGCCGCAGGGTGGGATTTATTTCTGAGCGGTCAGATGGATGAAATGGCGCCGGAGCGGCTTTTGGCGCTCTGGCCGCCAAGTGCCGCGACCAAGACCCGCACTTGGGTTGAAGAGAATGTCTCGGGGGGCATGTTGCGCGACATGCAAATCGGGGTGCGGCTTAAACCCGAGGTCGCGCCGGAACTTGCGATCGGTTTCGGCTTCAGCGGGTCCGACGTGCGGTTCCATAAGGCCTTGCCGCCGGTGAAGGGCGCGGCGGGCTATGCGGCGCTTGAACACGGGCGGTTTGCGCTGCGTGCCGAAGCCGGGCAGATCACCGCACCGCAAGGCGGACAGATTGCCGTTGCCGGCACACGCTTCATCGTGCCGGATGTAAAAGTCAAAGAAGGCCCCGCCGAGGTCAAGATCAACACACAAAGCACGGTGACGGCGGCGCTGTCGGTGTTGGATATGAAGCCCTTTGAGTTCCTGAGTAAAGCGGGACAACCGGTGACCTTGGCCGACGGGCGGGCCAGCGCCCAAGGCGATATCTCGCTGCGGCTGAAGAAAAAGCTTCCCCCCGAAGAGATCGGTTTTGATATCACTGCCGAGGTCGTCAATGTGCGCAGCGACACCGTGATCAAAGGACACAGCCTTGCGGCGCCGCGACTTGCCGTACGTGCCACGCCCGAAGAATTGGTGGTCAGCGGCGCGGGCCGGCTCGACGGTCTTCCTGTTGAGGGGCGATGGCGCGCGCCACTGGGCAAAACCGCCAAGGCCGAAGCCGCCGCACAGGGAGGGGCGGTTGTCGGGATCAGCCGCGCAGAGGGCTCTATTGAGCTGTCCGAACGTTTCGCCGATACCTTTAATATCGGCCTTCCCGCAGGGGCGCTGAGCGGTGCGGGGCGGGGCAATATCGTGATTGATTTTGCCCGCAGTACTGCGCCCGCCTTCGAGATGACCTCAAACCTCAAAGGGCTTGGCATGCGGCTCCAGCCCCTGAACTGGAGGCTTGCGCAATCGACCGGCGGCCAATTGGCGGTCAAAGGGGTGCTTGGCAATCCCGCGCGCATTGAAGAGCTGCGGTTGAATGCGCCGGGGCTCAAGGCGGCGGGCGATGTTGTGCTGACCGATGCAGGGGCGCTTGATCGCGCCCGGTTTAGCCGCGTGCAAGCGGGCAATTGGCTGGATGCGCCAGTGGATATCATCGGCCGCGGCCCCGATAAGATCCCGAGTGTCGAAGTGCGCGGTGGCACTTTGGATATGCGTAAGACCACGGTCGGCGGCGGCGGATCGGGGGCGACACCGGGTGCGGGCGGCGGGCCGATCTCTGTGCGCCTTGATCGGTTGACGATTTCCGATGGTATCACACTTGTGCCGTTTCGCGGTGAATTCACCACCGCGCGCGGTATGGATGGCAATTTCTCCGGCCGCGTGAATGGCAAAGCCCCGGTAACGGGGCGTGTGGTGCCCCAAAACGGGCGCAGCGCTTTCGAGATCAAAGCCAAGGACGCCGGCGCGGTGTTTGCGGCCTCTGGACTGTTGGACAAAGCTTCGGGTGGCGATCTTTTGCTGCAATTGGTCCCATCACAATCAGCAGGCAGCTATAACGGTGCGCTGACGGCGAAAAATGTGCGGCTGCGCAATGCACCGGCCTTGGCCGAACTGCTCAATGCGGTATCGATTGTCGGCATGTTGGAGCAACTTTCGGGCACGGGTATTCTGTTCGGCGAGGTCGATGGGCGGTTCCGGTTGACGCCGCATGAGGTGATCGTCACACGCTCAAGCGCCACGGGCGCGTCGTTGGGCGTGTCGATGGACGGGCGTTATAACCTCGAAACCGGCGCGATGGATATGCAGGGCGTGTTTTCACCGCTCTACCTGCTCAACGGGATTGGTCAGATCCTGTCGCGTAAGGGCGAGGGGCTGATCGGGTTTAATTTCCGATTGCGCGGCACGGCAGACAAACCCAAAGTTTCGGTCAACCCGCTGTCGATCCTGACGCCGGGGATGTTCCGCGATATCTTCCGCCGCCCCGCGCCCGAACTCCCCAATTGAGTGCAGTCGGTTGATCCCGTCGCTGCCGCGCGTTAGAGGCCGCAGACAGGGCATTGGCGGTCGCGCCGTTTCGCGCTGCGTTCTGCCCTCCGTTTTTGCCGCCCGTTCTTTAATGGACCTTGTTAATGGACCTTGCACCGATGACCGAGACTGCTCCGCTTACCTTGGCTGATTTTGATTTCGATCTGCCGGATGATTTGATCGCCACGCGTCCGGCCAAACCACGGTCGTCGAGCCGGATGTTGGTGGCCGATGGTGCCGCGCTTGGCGCCCCGATCTTTGATCACCATGCCTATGATTTGCCGCAGTTCTTGCGCGCGGGGGACAGGTTGGTTCTCAACGATACCAAAGTGATCCCGGCGCGGTTGACCGGCGCGCGCCACCGGACCGGCGATGCGGGTGCCACTTCGGCCAAGATCGAAGTCACCCTGCTCGAGCCGCGCGCAGGTGGCGCGGGCGCGCGCTGGACCGCGCTGCTCAAACCGCTCAAGAAAATCCGTGAGGGCGAGGAGGTGGTGTTCTCGGACAGCCTCAGCGCCCGATTGATCGCCAAGGAAGACGGGCAGGGGGTGTTGGAGTTCTCCCTCACCGGTGAGGATTTCGATGCGGCGCTCGCCGAAGCCGGCGCCATGCCCCTGCCGCCCTATATCGCCGCCAAACGCCCCGCCGACGCGCAAGACAAATCCGACTACCAAACGGTTTTTGCCCGCGCCTCGGGGGCGGTGGCCGCGCCGACCGCCTCGCTGCATTTCGACGATGCGCTTTTGGATGCCCTGCGCGCCAAAGGCGTCGCATTCACCTATGTGACCTTGCATGTCGGGGCGGGGACGTTTTTGCCGGTCAAGGTCGAGGATGTCACCACACATAAAATGCATGCCGAATGGGGCGAGGTCAGCGAGATCGCCGCCGAAGAGATTGCCGCAACCAAAGCGGCGGGCGGGCGGGTGATCCCCGTCGGCACCACGGCCCTAAGGCTCATCGAGAGCGCGGCGCGCGCCACCGGTGCGATTGCCCCTTGGCGCGGCGAGACCGATATTTTCATCTATCCCGGTTTTGAGTTTAAAATCACCGATGCCTTGATGACCAATTTCCACTTGCCGAAATCGACATTGATGATGTTGGTCGCGGCCTTGATGGGGCAAGATCGGATCACCGAGATTTACCAACACGCAGTCGCCTCGGGTTACCGGTTTTTTTCCTATGGCGATGCGTCGCTTTTGCTGCCAAAGGGCGGTTATGACACATGAAATGCCGCCCCCGTAGGAGGAGCGTGTTGATCCCGGCCCTATGACGTGACAGCGTGGCCCTGCGCCATGCCGGTGCTCGGCCTGTGCCGGGGATGACGGTGCCCCGATCCCGTGTGTACCGACCCCGCGCCGCCCGGCGCCCCGAAAAGACGACGTGGACCGACGACGACATGCCACCCCGACCATTGCCCTTGACCGCCGAAGGATCGATCCTGCCATGAGCCAAGTTTTTAAATCCGCATGGGCGCTGCTTCTCGGCATGTTGCTTTTGATGATCGGCAATGGGTTTCAGGGCACGCTTTTGGGTGTGCGCGGCGAAATTGAAGGGTTTTCGACCTTTGAGATGTCGATCATCATGTCCGCCTATTTCGCCGGCTTCCTTGGCGGCTCACGCATGGCCCCCGAAATGATCCGCCGTGTCGGTCATGTGCGGGTGTTTGCCGCGCTCGGCTCGTTCATTTCGGCCGTCTTGATCCTGTTTCCCGTGCTGACCGATCCGGTTTCATGGACCATCGGCCGGTTGATTTTGGGATTTTGTTTCTCCGGTGTCTATGTGACTGCGGAAAGCTGGCTCAACAATGCGGCCTCGAACGAGAACCGCGGGCAGGCGCTGTCGCTCTATATGGTCACCCAGACCCTTGGCATCATCGCCGCGCAGGGGCTGTTGCTGACCGCCGATCCGTCAGGATTTGTGCTCTTTGTGATCCCCTCTGTGCTGGTTTCGATTTCCTTCGCGCCGATTCTATTGTCGATCTCGCCGACTCCGGCCTTTGAAACCACCAAACGGATGACCCTACGCGAAGTGATGACCGTATCACCGCTTGGCTCGGTGGGCATGTTTCTCTTGGGCGGGGTGTTTGCCGCGCAATATGGCATGGCGGCGGTTTACGGCTCTATGGCCGGGCTGGGCTTGGCGCAGATCTCGATGTTTGTGGCGGCGTTTTATGTCGGGGCAACAGCAGCGCAGTTCCCGCTCGGATGGCTCTCGGACCGGATGGACCGGCGGCGGTTGATCATGATCACCGCGTTGATTGGCGGGCTTGGCGCCTTTGTCGGTATGGTGGTGGGCACGGCCTTTCCCCTGCTTGTCCTTGCGGCGGTTTTGGTCGGCGGGGCCGCAAACCCGCTTTATTCGCTGCTCATGGCCTATACGAATGACTTTTTGGAGCATGACGAAATGGCCGCCGCTTCGGCAGGGATGATGTTCATCAATGGCGTTGGCGCGATTTTCGGCCCGATTATCGTCGGGTTGATCATGGAGACCTTTGGCCCCCCGGGGTATTTCGGGATGATCTGTTTCTTGCTGATGCTGCTCTCGGCCTATGCGCTTTACCGGATGACGCAGCGCCCGGCGCCCAATGTCGAAAACAATGCACCCTATGCACCGGTCATGCCGACCTCGACCTCGGTCGCGGTGGAGGTGGCGCAAGAGGTGTCCTTTGAGGCCCAAGAGGAAGACGACACCGACACGGCGCAATGATCCGCATATTGGACCCGGCGCATTGCAATTATTAGCGCTAACGTCACGTTTGCGACACAATGTTTCTGAAATGTTGTAATTTTTGACTTTTAATTGCAATTTGGCGGGGCTACTGCTGTTGTGACGCAACAGGGTAGGAGTGGACCCATGACCGGCGCGGATGAGATTTTAAAATTCTGGCTCGATGATGTCGGGCCGCAGGGATGGTACGCGCAGGATGACGCGCTTGACCAACGGATCCGCGAAGGCTTCGGCGCCATGTGGGAGGCCGCGAGCAACGGGCGTTTTGGCCTATGGCTGACCTATCCCAGCGGCGCCTTGGCCTATGTGATTTTGATGGACCAATTTCCACGCAACATGTTCCGCGACAGCGCCAAGGCCTTTTCGACCGACCGCGTGGCTTTGGCGGCGGCGAAGGCAGCGATTGATCGCGGATGGGACATGCGTATTGATGAGCCGGCGCGGCAATTTTTCTATCTGCCTTTGATGCACTCCGAAAACCTGTGCGATCAGGACCGGTGTGTGCGGCTGATGCATGAACGGATGCCATCGGCTGGCGAGAGCAACCTGCTTCATGCCAAGGCGCATCGTGAGGTGATCCGTCGCTTTGGCCGCTTCCCCTACCGCAATGCGGCCTTGGCCCGTTCACCCACCCAACCAGAGATGTCCTATGTTGAGTCCGGTGGCTATAGCAGCACCATGCGCGCGATGGAGGCGGGGTAATCCGGCCCCCGGCGCGGGCGCGTTAAAGCGCTGCATTTTCCGACGCTGACCTGCGATCCGCCTGCGCGTTTTCGCGGGTGGAATTCGCGTGCGTTGAACTGGTCGTTGGAGTAGTTTAACGTCAAACTAGTTTCGGAATCGGAGGATCTTAGGATGGCCAAGGCGTTTGATGTGATCGTGATCGGGGCGGGCCCGGGGGGCTATGTCGCGGCCATCCGTGGGGCGCAATTGGGGCTTAAGGTTGCGGTGATCGAACGCGAAAACCTTGGCGGTATTTGCCTCAACTGGGGGTGTATCCCGACCAAGGCTTTGCTGCGCTCCTCCGAAGTGTTCCATTTGATGCACCGCGCCAAGGAATTCGGCCTGTCTGCGGGCAATATTGATTATGACCTGCCTGCGGTGGTCAAACGCTCGCGCGGGGTCGCAAAGCAGATGGAAGGCGGGGTGAAACACCTGCTGAAAAAGAACAAAGTCGAAGTGATCCTCGGCGATGCCAGCCTGCCCGCCAAGGGCAAGGTCACGGTGAAAACCGATAAGGGCAGCGAGGATTTGACCGCCAAACACATCATTATTGCCACCGGCGCGCGGGCCCGCGAATTGCCGGGGCTTGAGGCCGATGGCGATCTGGTTTGGACCTACCGCCACGCGCTCAATCCGCCGCGGATGCCGAAGAAATTGCTGGTCATCGGGTCGGGCGCCATCGGTATTGAATTTGCGAGCTTTTATAACACGCTCGGCGCCGACACGACCGTGGTCGAGGTGATGGATCGTGTGTTGCCGGTTGAGGACGCTGACATCAGCAGCTTTGCCAAAAAGCAATTCGTTAAACAGGGCATGAAAATCATGGAGAAAACCATGGTCAAAAAGCTTGACCGCGCGAAAGGCAAAGTCACCGCCCATATCGAAGCAGGTGGTAAGGTCACCACGCAGGAATTCGACACGGTGATTTCCGCCGTCGGCATTGTTGGCAATACCGAAGGGCTCGGGCTTGAGGCGCTTGGCGTCAAAATTGACCGCACCCATGTTGTCACGGATGAATATTGCCGCACCGGCGTGGATGGTCTTTATGCCATTGGCGACATCGCGGGGGCGCCATGGCTCGCGCACAAGGCCTCACACGAAGGCGTCATGGTGGCCGAATTGATCGCCGGTGGTGATCCGCATCCGGTCAAACCCGAAAGCATCGCCGGTTGCACCTATTGCCACCCGCAAGTGGCCTCTGTCGGCCTCACCGAAGCCAAGGCCAAAGAGGCCGGTTATGACGTCAAGGTCGGGAAATTTCCCTTTATTGGCAATGGTAAAGCCGTGGCCTTGGGTGAACCCGAAGGCATGGTGAAAACCGTGTTTGACGCCAAAACCGGCGAACTTCTAGGCGCGCATATGGTCGGGGCCGAGGTCACCGAATTGATCCAGGGTTACGTCATCGGGCGTCAATTGGAGACCACGGAAGAGGATTTGATGAACACGGTTTTCCCGCATCCGACCTTGTCCGAAATGATGCACGAAAGCGTGTTGGAGGCCTATGGTAGCGCGATCCATATCTAGGGCGCGCAACGGGTTTCTTTTCATGCGCCGATCGGTAAAGATACGCGGGTAATAGGAGTGCGCGGTGCCAAGTCTTAACCGGATTGTAATGAGTAAATCGGCGCGTGACTGGATGCGGCGGCTTGATCCGCCGTCTCTCGATGTGGCGGAGATTTCGGGCAAATGGGGGCGCAGCTTTGACTTCAAAAGCTATCGGGCCTTCCGCTATCCTGCATATGATATTTGTGCCGATGCGCCGCGCGATGAAAGCGGCACGCCGTTCAAATTCGATCTGGTGATCGCCAATCAGGTTTGGGAACATCTTGACCGCCCCTACGCCGCCACAAAAAATGTGCGCAAGATGATGCGCAAGGGCGCGCATTTCTTTGTCGCGGTGCCATTCTTCATTCCCTATCACGGCGCACCGGTTGATTGTTCGCGCTGGTCGGCGCGGGGGATGAAAAACCTGCTGATCGAATGCGGGTTCGCAGAGGATGCCATCGAGTCCAAACAATGGGGCAACCGCCACGCCGCGCGGCGTAATATGGAACCCGATTGGCCGCCGGAGTATGACCCAGAAACCGATGATTTGACCGACGATCCGGATTTCCCGATCCTGACATGGGCTTTGGCGCAAAAGACCTGAACGTGGATGCGCCATGATAGGTTGGGCGCTCACAGAGAAGTTCACACTTTGTTCGCGTTTTTTCATTGGACCTGCCCGCGCCTTGGACTAGATAGGGGGAGACGGGTGAGTAGGGTAGATCATGGCTGAACTGAAGAACATCGAAGTGCGCGGCGCGCGCGAGCATAACCTCAAAAGCATCGATGTGGATATTCCGCGCGATCAGATGGTCGTCATCACCGGCCTGTCTGGATCGGGGAAATCGTCGCTCGCCTTTGATACCATCTATGCCGAAGGGCAACGGCGCTATGTCGAGAGCCTCTCGGCCTATGCGCGCCAATTCCTTGATATGATGCAAAAACCAGATGTGGATCATATTTCCGGCCTCAGCCCTGCGATTTCGATCGAACAAAAAACCACCTCGAAAAACCCGCGTTCGACCGTGGGCACGGTGACCGAGATTTACGACTATATGCGGCTGCTTTATGCGCGCGTCGGCACCCCCTATAGCCCCGCGACCGGTCTGCCCATCGAGGCGCAGCAGGTGCAGGATATGGTCGACCGGGTCATGGCGATGGAGGAGGGCACCCGCGCCTTTCTTCTGGCGCCGATCGTGCGCGACCGCAAAGGCGAATACCGCAAGGAATTTTTGGAGCTGCGCAAGCAGGGGTTTCAACGGGTGAAGGTCGACGGGGCGTTTTACGAACTCGACGAGCCGCCCACATTGGACAAGAAATTTCGACACGATATTGATGTGGTCGTCGACCGGATCGTTGTGCGCGAGGGGTTGGAAACCCGTCTGGCCGACAGCTTCCGCACGGCGCTGGATCTTGCCGATGGCATTACAATCTTGGAAACCGCGCCCGCAGCGGGCGAGGATGGCACCGCCCCCGATCCGGAACGCTATACATTTTCGGAAAAATTTGCCTGCCCTGTCAGTGGCTTCACCATTCCGGAGATCGAACCAAGGCTGTTTTCCTTCAACGCGCCAACCGGCGCATGTCCGACATGCGACGGATTGGGGGTAGAGCTGTTTTTCGACGAACGGCTTGTTGTTCCCGATGCCGATCTCAAGGTCTATGATGGTGCGCTGGCGCCGTGGCGCAAAGGCAAATCGCCTTATTTTCTGCAAACCATCGAGGCCATCGCCAAACACTATGAGTTTGACAAGAACGCCAAATGGAAGGATTTGCCCGCCCATGTGCAGCAGGTGTTTTTGTATGGTTCCGGCGACGAGGAAATTCAATTCCGCTATGACGAAGGCGGCCGCGTTTATCAAGTCAGCCGGGTGTTCGAAGGCGTCATCCCCAACATGGAACGGCGTTATCGCGAAACCGACAGCAATTGGATTCGCGAGGAATTCGAACGGTATCAGAACAACCGCCCCTGCGGTGATTGCGGTGGCTATCGTTTGCGCGACGAGGCTCTGGCGGTGAAAATCGGCCCTGCGGGCGGCGACCCTGCGGACGGCGGGGCAGAGGCCTGCCTGCACGTTGGTCAAGTGGTGCAAATGTCGATCCGCGAGGCTTATGAATGGTGCGAAACCGTTCCCAAACACCTGACCAAGCAAAAGAACGAAATCGCCCGCGCGATTTTGAAAGAGATCCGCGAACGGCTCGGGTTTCTCAATAATGTCGGCCTCGAATATCTGACCATGAGCCGCAATGCCGGCACCCTGTCGGGCGGCGAGAGCCAGCGTATTCGTCTTGCGTCACAAATCGGATCGGGCCTCACCGGCGTGCTTTATGTGTTGGATGAACCGTCGATCGGCCTGCATCAACGGGACAATGACCGTTTGATCGGGACGCTGAAAAACCTGCGTGATCAAGGCAATACCGTGATCGTGGTCGAGCATGACGAGGATATGATCCGCCAGGCCGATTATGTTTTTGACATCGGCCCTGGTGCGGGAATCCACGGCGGGCAGGTCGTCGCCAAAGGCACACCCGAAGAAATCATCACGGACGCGGCGTCGCTGACTGGGCAATATTTGAGCGGAAAACGCGAAATTCCCGTGCCGGCCAAGCGCCGCAAGGGCAACAAAAAGAAAATCACTGTCAAAGGCGCGACCGGCAACAATCTGCAAAATGTCACGGCGCATTTCCCATTGGGGCAATTCGTTTGCGTCACGGGCGTGTCGGGCGGCGGCAAATCGACCCTGACGATTGAAACCTTGTTTAAAACCGCTTCGATGCGGCTCAACGGGGCGCGCCAAACGCCGGCGCCCTGCGAAACGATCAAGGGATTGGAGCATCTCGACAAGGTGATCGACATCGATCAACGTCCCATCGGCCGCACGCCTCGCTCCAATCCGGCCACTTATACCGGTGCGTTTACGCCGATCCGCGATTGGTTCGCTGGTCTGCCCGAGGCCAAGGCGCGCGGATACAAGCCCGGGCGGTTTAGTTTCAACGTCAAAGGTGGGCGTTGCGAGGCCTGCCAAGGCGATGGCGTGATCAAGATCGAGATGCATTTTTTGCCCGATGTTTATGTCGAATGCGAAACCTGTAAAGGCGCGCGTTACAACCGCGAGACATTGGAAATTCGATTTAAAGGCAAAAGCATAGCAGACGTTCTTGATATGACAGTCGAGGACGCGCAAGAGTTTTTCAAAGCCGTGCCAAGCATACGCGAAAAGATGGATGCATTGGTGCGGGTCGGCCTTGGCTATATCAAGGTTGGGCAGCAGGCGACCACCCTGTCCGGCGGCGAGGCGCAGCGCGTAAAACTGTCCAAGGAACTGGCCAAACGCTCCACCGGACGCACGCTTTATATCCTTGATGAACCGACAACGGGGCTGCATTTCGAGGATGTGAAAAAGCTGCTCGATGTGCTGCATGAATTGGTTGATCAGGGCAATTCGATGGTGGTGATCGAACACAACCTCGATGTGATCAAAACCGCCGATCATATCATCGACATCGGCCCCGAGGGCGGCGATGGGGGCGGGCAAATCGTGGCCACGGGCACCCCGGAGCAGGTGGCCGCAGAGTCGCGCAGCCACACGGGCCGCTATTTGGCGCAGATGCTCAAAACCGGGTCGGTGGCCGCAGAGTAATCAAAAAAAGGGCGCCGCAATCGGGCGCCCTTTGTCTTTGTCGGGGGTTACCGTTTGTCCATCGGGCAGGTGTTCACTCCGATGAGCCGATACAACGGACAGGTCCCCATAAGTCCCGTCGCAAGCGGGATAATTCCTACCAGCAACACCCAATTATATGCGCCGCCTATACCGAGGAAAAACCCCAAGATCAGCGCCGCGCCAATCACGATGCGTAAGATCCGGTCGATACTACCAACATTTCGCATGTTTTCACTCCATCACATTTAGATGTGAATACATTACATGTTTGGAATGCGTACGTATCTGACCTAGATCAAACTTACGGTTATCCGCGTCCGCGTGCGGCCAAACGGGGCAACATGGCGCTGAAATCGCGGCCCTTGCCGTCTTCTTCCTCGACGAATTGCGCATATAGGGCGGCGGCCACGGCACCCATCGGCGTATCGGCATCGACGGCCTCTGCGGCCTGTTGCGAGAGCCGCAAATCCTTGAGCATCAAATCGGCGGCAAAGCCCGGTTCATAGCCGTTGTCTGCCGGAGATTGCGGGCCCACGCCGGGCGCAGGGCAATAGGCATTCATTGACCAGCTGTAGCCGCTCGATGTGCTGACCACGTCAAACATTTTCTGCCGCTCCAACCCCAATTTATCTGCCAAAGCAAAGGCTTCGCAGGTGGCGATCATGGTGGCGCCAAGGATCATATTGTTGCAAATCTTGGCCGCCTGTCCGGCTCCTGCATCGCCGCAATGCACGGCTTTTTGCCCCATGATGTCAAAGAGTGGCGCCGCGCGATCAAAAGCCTCCTGCGCCCCGCCGGCCATGAATGTCAGCGTTCCGGCTTCGGCCCCGATGGTGCCGCCCGAAACCGGCGCGTCAACAAACCCCAGTCCGGCCTTTGTCGCAAGATCCGCGACGGCGCGGGCGCTTTCGACATCGACGGTCGAGCAATCAACCAGAACCGCGCCCTGCGTCATCGCCGGGACTACATCGGACGCCACTGACCGTAAAATCGCGCCGTTCGGCAACATGGTGATCACCACCTCGGCCCCCTGCGCAGCTTCGGCTGACGAAGCCGCAACCGCAACGCCAGAGGCCGTGGTGCCTGCTGCGTCAAATCCGATGACCTCATGGCCCGCTTTGGCCAGATTGGCCGCCATTGGCGCGCCCATATTCCCAAGACCGATAAATCCGATTTTCATTTTACGTTCCTCTCCTTAGGGGCATCGGCCCCGTTCCAACTCATGTGAATGAAAGCCCGTCCGCCCCCAGCGGCATCAACATATGACTGACCTGCGTGGCGGGCACGTCCGGGCCATTGTGGCGCCATGTAGGGTTTTTGTCCTTGTCGATAATCGCAGCGCGGATGCCCTCGAGAAAATCCCCATGCTCCATTGCGCGGGCGGTGAACCGGTATTCCAATTCGAGCGCGCGGCGGATGTCATCGCTGCCGCGCAGACGGTGGATTATTTCAATCGTCGCGGCCATCGACAGCGGTGAATTGCGCTGCATCGTGGCAAGCGTCCGCGCCGCGAAATCACCGGTCTCGGCCTTCAATGCATCAAAAATATCGCCCAGAGTTTCGCCGCCAAAGCACCGTTCGATTGTTTCTGCATCATCCTTGAGCGTGCTTGGCGTGGCGGGCTCTGCGGCTTTATCGATCCAAGTGAGATCACCGCTCATGGCGAGGGCAGACTTCAATTCTGCCCACTTGAGTGCGGGAACGTAATAGTCTGCGAAACCAGCATAAATTGCATCCGCGGCTGTCATCCGCCCAGAGGTGCACCCCAGATATTCGCCGATCCGGCCCGGGCATTGAGACAATAGCAACGAGCCGCCTACATCAGGGATCAGCCCAATGCCGGTTTCGGGCATGGCGATGCGGCTGCTTTCGCAGGTGATGCGGTGCGATCCGTGACAACCGATGCCCACGCCGCCGCCCATGGTGAACCCTTGAAGGAAGCTGATGACAGGTTTTGGAAATTCGAAGAGTTTGGCGTTCATCCGGTATTCATCGGCCCAGAATTTGCGGCCATAGTCGAAATCACCCGCGCGCCCCGTGGCGTATAGTTCGGCGATATCACCGCCGGCGCAAAAGGCTTTGTCGCCTTCGGCATCGATGATCAGCACCTGCACCGCATCATCCTCGGCCCAGGCATCCAATGCGCCTTCGATCGCGGTGCACATTTCATAGCTCAGCGCATTCAGCGCCTTTGGCCGGGTGAGGGTAATCCGCCCTGCAACGCCTTCTTTTCGAATGGAAATATCGCTCATCATCCACGCTCTGCCATCAAGGAGCGGGCGACAATTACCCGCATGATTTCATTGGTGCCCTCAAGGATCTCATGCACCCGAAGATCGCGCACCAGTTTCTCAATGCCATAGTCAGCCAGATAGCCGTATCCGCCGTGCAATTGCAGGCATTGGTTGACGATCTTGCTGCCCGCTTCGGTAACGAATTTTTTGGCCATAGCGCAGAATTTCGTGGCGTCCGGCGCGCCCTGATCCAGTTTCCATGCGGCTTGACGCAGGAAAGTGCGGGCGGCTTGCAATTCGGTTTCCATATCCGCGAGGCGGAATTGAAGGGCCTGAAACTGGTCGATTGATTGACCAAAAGCCTGGCGTTCCGACATATATTGCAAAGTCTGGGTCAGGGCCGATTGCGCCGCCCCCAAAGAGCAGGCCGAAATATTCAATCGTCCACCATCAAGGCCCATCATCGCATATTTGAAACCTTTGCCCTCTTCTCCGATCAGATTTCCTGCAGATATGTTGCAATTGTCAAATTGAACTTGGCGTGTGGGTTGGCTTTGCCAGCCCATTTTTCTCTCCAATCCACCAAAGGACAATCCTTCGGTGCCATCTTCGACGTAGAGCGACGATACCCCCTTGGGTCCGGCGTCTCCCGTGCGCGCCATGACCACATAGGCATCGGAATACCCGCCGCCAGAGATGAAAGCCTTGCTGCCGTTGATGCAGTATCCTTCATTGGTCCGCTCGGCGCGGGTTTTGAGCGCGGCGGAATCCGACCCCGAACCCGGTTCGGTGAGGCAATAGGACAGCACCGTTTCCATGCTGACCGCTTTGGGCAACACGCGGTTGCGCAGCTCGTCGCTGGCAAAGCTGTCGATCATTTTGGCGCACATATTATGGATCGACAAAAAGGCCGCCACAGAAGGGCAGGCCATGGACAGCGCTTCGAACACCAATGTCGCGTCCAAACGCGACAATCCGGAGCCGCCGTTTTCTTCGCTCACATAAAGGCCGCCAAAGCCAAGCGCCGCAATTTCGGGCCAAAGCTCTTTCGGGATCGTGCCCTCGGCCTCCCACGCGCCGGCGTTTGGCGCAATGCGTTCCTGGCCAAAATCGCGGGCCATATCGAAAATGGCCGTTTGTTCTTCTGATAGGGCAAAATCCATGACTGTCCTCCTTGTCGCCACTGTGCTTATAATGCATCCGGTGGCCCGTCGTGTGAATTGAACGTGTGTTTAATTGTGAACGTTCAAGTTATTTTTGCAAGGTCAGCAAACGCGCATTACCTTACGATTCCTCGTGAATATCTTTGCCGCCATCCTATGCCAAAAGCGTAGAAAGGCGCGTATCCGGATGCCCCACATAGGTTAATGCGGCGGTTTCCTCGCGGAAAACCTGGACCCGCACGGAGAGGAATTCATCGCAAAGCCGTCGATAAACCCCCATGATTTCGTGAAAGCCGGAATTTGGTAAATAGACGGCAGATAGGGCGGTGCTGCGTTCGTAGCGGCTGATCTGGGCGATTTGCAAGATCATTTGTAGCATGGTTTGATGATCTGCTTTGATCTGGGTTACCTCGGACAGATCGCTGAAATGGGCTTGCTCGGGATTGGCAAGCGGATCAGCAGCATAGGCGCTCAGCATCGCGACACATTGGGGTGTGGTGACCGTGCCGTGAAAGCGAAAATAGGCCAGGTTGTGCGCCTCTAATATTCTGTAGCTGCCCGCCATTTACTCTGTCCTTGGGGTTCGCATTCGGCGAAGCCGTGAGGGCCCGCGCCTTTAGGCCCGAATGCTGGCGTCTTTGTCGCCAAGGGTCAAGGCAAAGGCCGGTAGATCGCGCGGGCAAAGATCCATGCCCGCGCAGGTTTTCATCAATCGCAGCAGGAACTTAGTCCATTGCCTTGAAGTTGAATTCACCACCTTCTTTGATCCCGGAGAACCAGCGTGCGGTGACGGTTTTGGTTTTGGTGTAGAACCGGAACGCATCGGGTCCATATTGGTTCAAATCACCAAAGGCCGATTTTTTCCAACCGCCAAAGGAGAAGTAGGCCAAAGGCACAGGGATCGGGAAATTGATCCCGACCATGCCGACGTTTACGCGGCTGGCGAAATCGCGCGCCACATCGCCATCGGCGGTGAAGATCGCGGTGCCGTTGCCGTATTCATTGTCCATGGTCAGTTTGAGCGCCTCTTCGTAGTTTTGCGCGCGCACTTGGGTCAGGACCGGGCCAAAGATTTCTTCTTTGTAGATGTCCATGTCCGAGGTCACATTGTCGAACAGGGTCGGGCCGACGAAGTAACCGTTTTCATAGCCTTGCAAGCTCATCCCGCGACCGTCGCGCACCAAAGTCGCGCCTTGTTCCACGCCCGAGCTGATCAAACCTTCGATGCGGGTTTTGGACGCCTCGGTGATCACCGGACCGTAATCGACGTCGTCGCCTGCTGTATAAGGGCCGACTTTCAATTTTTCGATGCGCGGGATCAACCGTTCGATCAACGCATCGGCGGTTTTTTCGCCGACTGGAACGGCCACGGAAATCGCCATGCACCGTTCGCCCGCCGCACCGAAGCTCGATCCGACAAGAGCATCCGCCGCTTTGTCCATATCGGCGTCGGGCATGATGATCATGTGGTTTTTTGCGCCGCCAAAGCATTGCGCGCGTTTGCCGTTTGTCGCGGCGCGGCCATAGATATATTGTGCGATCGGGGTCGATCCGACAAAGCCAACCGCTTGGATAGTTTCATTGTCGAGGATCGCATCGACGACCTCTTTGTCGCCATTGACGACCTGCAAAACGCCATCGGGCAATCCCGCTTCGGTCAGCAATTCCGCGAGCCGCAGCGAGGTCGACGGGCAACGCTCGGAGGGTTTCAGGATCATCGCATTGCCGCACGACAGGGCCGGTGCCATTTTCCACAAGGGGATCATGGCGGGGAAGTTGAACGGCGTGATGCCGGCGACAACGCCCAAGGCCTGACGCATGGAATAAAGATCGATGCCGGGGCCGCCATTGTCCATGAATTCGCCTTTGAGCATCGCAGGCGCGCCCATGCAAACTTCGACAACCTCAAGCCCGCGCTGCACGTCGCCGCGCGCATCGGGTAGGGTTTTACCATGTTCGCGGCTGACCAATTCGGCCAATTCATCCATATTCTCGTTAATCAATGCGCCGAATTTCATCATCACCCGCGCGCGACGCTGCGGGTTGGTGGCGCCCCATGCGACCTGGGCTTCGGCGGCCTTGGCGATGATCTCGTCCATCTCGGCTTTGGTCGCCAATGGTACTTTGGCCTGAACTTCGCCGGTGGCGGGGTTCATCACATCGGTGAAGCGCCCGGATGTGCCTTTGACGTGCTGGCCGTTGACGTAATGTGTAAGCTCTTGCATGGAATGTCCTCCAAAGTTGACGGGGTGGGCGCAGGATAGGCTTGCAATTTTCGGTGTAAAGGATGAAATATTCCAAATAGGTTTTGCAAGAATGCAAAGTTGGGCGGCCTGACGGGATGGCTTGATTGGGAGATCCGAATGGGGCTGCACTGGGATGATATGCGGGTATTTCTCGCCGCCGCACGGGCGGAAAGCCTATCGGGGGCGGGGCGGGTATTGCGGGTGGATGCCGCAACCGTCGGCCGGCGTATCGCGCGGTTGGAATTCACCGTGGGTGCGGCGCTTTTTGTCAAATCACCGCAGGGCTATGCGTTGACCGACACCGGCCAACGGCTGTTGGAGCACGCCGAGCGCGCCGAACAATCGATGGTCGCGGGCATCGAAGCCGTGGCCGGACAGGCGGGGGAATTGTCCGGCCAGATTCGCATCGGCGCCCCGGACGGGGCGGCAAACTTTCTGCTGCCGCAGGTCTGCGCGCAGATCACCGCCGAAAACCCCGACCTTGAGGTGCAAATCGTCGCGTTGCCGCGTGTGTTTAACCTGTCGAAGCGCGAGGCCGATATGGCCATCGGCGTCAGCCCGCCAAGCGCAGGCCGCCTCACGGTGCAGAAAATCTCTGACTATAAATTGCATCTGGCCGCCTCGGAGCATTACTTGGCGCAACACCCGCCGATCCAGACTATTTCGGATCTCAAAACCCACCGGATGGTCGGATATATCCCCGACCTGATTTTCGATAAAGAGCTTGATTACCTCGGAGAAATCGGGATCTCCCGGGCGCAATTGGCCTCGAATTCCGTGTCGGTGCAATTCAATTGGGTGCGTCAGGGTGGCGGCATTGGCGTGATGCATGATTTCGCCCTGCCGGCGGGGCAGGGGATGCGGCGTATTCTTACCGAGGATCTGTCTTTGACCCGGGCATTCTATTTGATCCGTCATGCGGATGATCGCCGGTTGGAGCGGCTCAACCGGTTCGCGGTGGCGCTGACCGAGGGGCTGCGCCGCGAAGTTGCGCGCCTTGAGGCGGAGGTCGCAGGGCAACCGGCCTTCAGTTGAGCGGAAACGGGGCAGAGCAATCGCATAAATCATGACGACCCCAAGCCCGCACTTGACAGAATGTCGCAGCCGGATGAGGCTGGAAGAAGCAAGGCAAGGGAGGAATATCATGCTGGTGCATCAAATTCTTAAATCCAAGGGCGACGATGGGGTGATCACGGTGACCCCCGAAACCACGATCACCGAGGTCAGCCAAATCCTTGCGGAGCGGCGCATTGGCGGCGTGGTGGTGTCCAAAGATGGCATGAGCGCCGACGGCATTTTGTCAGAACGCGACATCGTGCGCAGTCTTGCGTTGCGCGGGGCGGCTTGTTTGAATGAAGCCGCCGAACAAATGATGACCCGCAACCCCATCACCTGTAGCCGCGATGAAAGCTCTGATGATGTGTTGGAGCGGATGACGACAGGACGGTTTCGCCACGTGCCGGTGGTCGAAGGCGGGCAACTGGTCGGTATCGTCACCATCGGCGATGTGGTCAAGGCCCGGCTGCAAGAATTGGCGATGGAACGGAACGCCCTCGAAGGCATGATCATGGGCCATTAGGCGCGTCCAACCGCCGATATGGCAGGCGTCCGCCCTGTCCTGACCGGTTTTGCGATGTCATATCTGCGCAGTGCAGAAAAAACGAACAAACCTGCTTGCATTCTTTCGCGCAATAATGTTGCGTGAAGCCACCTTTCCTATGGGAGTGCTTCTATGCGCATCGGCCTTTATCCTGGCACATTCGATCCGATAACCAACGGACATATTGACATTATTTCCCGCGCGGCGGCTTTGGTCGACCGTTTGGTCATTGGCGTTGCGATCAACCGCGACAAAGGCCCGCTTTTCAGCCTTGAAGAGCGCGTGACAATGATCCAGCCGGTGATTGCGGAAATTGCCGAACGGACCGGCACCGAAATCGTCGCCCATCCTTTTGAAAACCTATTGATCCATTGCGCCCATGATGTGGGTGCGAATGTGATTGTGCGCGGGCTGCGGGCTGTTGCGGATTTCGAATATGAATTTCAGATGGTCGGCATGAACCGTGCCCTCGACAGCTCGGTCGAAACCGTCTTTCTCATGGCCGAAGCCCGACATCAAGCGATTGCCTCGAAGCTGGTCAAAGAAATTGCGCGGCTCGACGGTGATGTGAGCAAATTCGTTCCTGCGGCTGTGCGTGATAAATTGTTGGAAAAGCTCGAAAAATAGCTGTGATCTGACCTGTGGCTTGTCGGTCCGCCTGGGATCGAGCGGGCGTTTGCGCCATGCATTATCTATCTGTCGACTGGTTTGCGCCGGTCGGCACCGTCGTTAAGGCATCGATTTTACGCACGAAATCCGCACAGGCTTCGGGATAGACCGTGGGTAACATATGGCCCGCGCCCTCTATCAGATCGAGCGAGAAATGCGGGTGCATTGCACAAAGGTGAACCCCGTGCTCGGTATGGTCCAAAACCCGATCTGCGGTGCCAAAAAGCAGAGCGACCGGTACTTTGATCTCGTCATATCGGGCCTCCATTTCGGGGAGGTCATCTTGCACATGCTGAAAATCGCGGCAGGTGTTGCGAAAACAGACCGGACGCAGCCCCAAAAGACCGCCGTTGCGCGTGTATTCTTCGGGCACCGCATCGGGGCCAAAGATCAAATCCATGGTTTTGGCGCTGTTTTTCACGCTGGCAGGGGCGGCCAAAGTTTCTGATACCAGCCATCGCAGTGCGCGGTTTTTAATGCCAAGCGCTTTGAACGCTTCCGGCGCGCTGTCAACCGCGCGGGTCACTGGTGCCAGTAGGGCGAGGCCACGGGTTTTTTGCGGATGATCCAGCGCCAAGGCCAGCGCCGTACCTCCGCCCAAGGAATGCCCGACGACCAAAGGTTTCCCAAGCCCTAAAACATCAATCACCTCAACAGCATAATCAGCCTGTGCGCGCAGGTTTGCGGCCATATCTTCGGGGCGCTCGGAATAGCCCATGCCCGGGCGATCCATCGCCACCACGCGATAATCTTTGGCCAATGCATCAATCATACCCAGATCAAAATTCCCCTGCTGACCGCCCAGCCCGTGAATGAGCAAAATTGAAGGGCCCGTGCCGCGTTCGACATAGTGCAGTTGGCCGGTTGAAATCGTCACGGTTTTGCCCTGCATCGGATTGATGGCGCGCACCTTGATCATCAAGGCATGGGTTTGCCGTGCGCCGTTCAGAACAAACAGGGCGGCCACACCCACGAGCGAGAGAGTAATCCAGAAAACGGTCACATTTTTACTCCTTGGCGGGTAATGAGGGCGCAGTGTAGATCAGTACTAGGACTTGCGGGGCGATTGAGGCCACGGCGCGTACCCTAGCGCCAGAAGGCCAGCCATTCGATGAGATCGGCCAGCTTGCGCAGCAAGAACAGCGTATTGAACCCATCGGCCAAAAAATGGTCCAACGCGATCAAGCCAAGGATCGACAGGCCAAGCCCGATAGCGATTTTATTGGTCATGGATCTGCCGCACGCGCATAAACAAGAAGGCCTCCAAGGGGTTACCCGAGGAGGCCTTGCAAATCAAGTGAGGCTTCATTTAGATCAGGCGGCCCATCGCTGCGGCGACATCGGCCATGCGGCACGAGAACCCCCATTCGTTGTCGTACCATGCCAGAACCCGCACCAAACGTTTTCCGGTGACCTTGGTTTGGTCGGGGGCAAAGATCGAGCTTTGCTCGGTGTGACAGAAATCGATCGACACCTTGGGTTCGGGATCATAACCCAAAACCGCGCCCATATGACCGGCGGCGGCTTCGCGCACCACCTCGTTGACGTCACCGGCTGTAACATCCTTGGCGGCGATAAAGGTCAGGTCCACGGCCGAAACATTCGGGGTCGGCACGCGGATCGATGTGCCGTCCAGTTTACCGGCCAATTCGGGCAGAACCTCGCCGAGCGCCTTGGCGGCACCGGTCGAGGTCGGGATCATCGACATGGCGGCGGCGCGGGCACGATAAAGATCGTTATGGCGACGGTCGAGCGTCGGTTGATCGCCGGTATAGCTGTGAATCGTGGTCATGATGCCGCTTTCGATGCCAATCGCATCGTTGAGCACCTTGGCCAGAGGCGCGAGGCAATTGGTGGTGCAAGACCCGTTCGACACCATATTGTCATTGGCCGCCAAATCGCGGTGGTTCACACCGTAGACGATGGTTTTATCGACGTTTTTCCCGGGGGCGGAGAGCAGAACCTTTTTGGCACCGCGCTCGAAATGTTTGTTTGCTTTCAGGCCATCGTTGAAGTTGCCGGTGCATTCCATGACCACGTCGCACCCCGACCAATCCAATTCGTCCATGTCGTAGGTGGAAAACATTTGCATCGGACCGCGACCCAAATCCATCGTGCCTTCGCCGATCTTGATGTCGTGTCCGAAGCGGCCATGCACGCTGTCGTAGCGCATCAGATGCGCGGCGGTTTCCAGCGGGCCAGTGGCGTTCACTTTGACCACTTGCACGTCGTTGCGCCCGCTTTGGGCGATATGGGCGAGGGTGCAGCGGCCAATGCGGCCAAATCCGTTGATACCGACGGTGATGGTCATGCGGTGGTCTCCTGATCGGGTTTGGGGTTGGCGGTGATATAGGTGGCCCGCCCTGGTTGCGAAAGCAGTCTTTCACGTTTTTTCATTATTTTCCATTGTGTTAGCGTTAACTGTGGCCTGTTAGCGACCAACATCTTTGCCCGCGTTCTGGCGTTCCACAAGAATGTTAGCGGGGTTGCGCTAACATCGGTGCAGCCCGTCTTTTACCAACGGAAGGCGGCCGCATTTAAGAATCGGTTAATCGCTGCGGATCCTGCGCAATGATTGACAGAGCCGCATGGCGCAGCGACAACCAGACCAGACCAGACTTCCAGACCTAGGACCCCGCTATGACCCTCGCCCTTCCGGCCTATATTGCCCTCAGCATTGCGATTTTTCTCGAAGTGGTCGGCACCACATTACTGCAACAAAGTCAGCAGTTCACCCGCGCCGTTCCGACGGTGTTGATGGCGCTGTGTTATGGCGGGATGTTCTACTTCATGTCGCTGGCGCTGCGCAGCATGCCGCTTGGCATCGTTTATGCGATCTGGAGCGGCATGGGGATCGTCCTCGTCGCTCTTATGGGACTCATAGTTTTCAAGCAAACCCTTGATATCGCCGCGATCATAGGAATGGCAATGATCCTTGGCGGGGTAGCTGTGATCCACTTGTTTTCGGCCTCCGTCGCCCATTGAACACGAATGGCCCGCAGCGATGCTGCGGGCCAAACGAAGCGCGATCAAGCTGATGCGCGATGATCCACATGTTTGTGGTTCACATATTATTGGGTCACTGTGACCGTGGTCATCACCGGCATTTCGTTAATCACCAATGGCACGTCCTTGCTGGATCCCAGCGTGTATTCGAACACGTTCTGTTCCAGGCCGCCGTCCTCGGTATGGATCATCAACATCAATTCTTCCCCCGGCACGGTTTCCATGAGGAGCTGGGTCGAGACGGCCATGTTGTCGCCCGCATCGAGTTTCGAATGGCCGATCACGGGGCCGGGCTTGCCGTCATCGACGCGGTGAATGACCAACCATCCGTCGACAGGTGTCACGACTTTATCGGCCCGAACCGTGCCGTTCCCGGCGAGGCTTTGATTGCCCGCTTCGATCATTGCTGCGCCCATGTGGGCATCGGCAAATGCACCTGTAGCGGCGGTGGCAGCGGCGGCGAGAGTCATTGTAAACGTCTTCATAATAGGTCTCCTTAGTCTGAACCAGCGGTCTTGCTGGCCTTCGAGGAGACAACACCCCGTCATCGACATAAGTTTCTTCACGGGAGCGTGATTTCACCTAAGTGTTTGATATAATGTCATTATAATCCTAATTATCTTGAGGGTTAGCCGCAGATCCCCGAGGCGACAGGCCATAGATGCCGCGGCTGACCCTCTCGAACCAACCGTAATGATTATCCGCCATGATTTTTTGCGCCCGCGCGATGCCAGTGGCCTTGGCGAGATCGGCGGCTTTCATCGGGCCACACTGTGCCAGATGCACTTGCAGCCGCATCGCATCTTGCCGGTAGGCGGTCATGATCCCCCGGCGCACTTGCCCGCCGGTGTTGGGGTCGCCCTCCAGTTTGGCAAATTCCTTGAGCAACCTCGTCTGCTTGGGTTTTGAAATGCGGGGCTGATACGGGCCGGGATCAAGGTGGATTTGCGTATGCCCGTCGCGCAAACGGACCGTGATCAGCCCAAGCCCAAGCCGACGGCACAGTTTGAGATTGCTTTTCAGCGCACCCAAAAATTGCTTCGTGCCCAAATAGGGCACTGCGATATAAACGTGATCTGTGACGGCTTGGCGGTCAATGCCTTGGTGGAAGAGGGTTAGCGAGAATCCGGTCTTGAGTTCGACGATCACCGGCGGATCATCCCCGCGCATGGCCATGACATCCACCGCGCCGATCTCTCCTTTGACCTCATATCCCTGGCCCTCGAGCAAGGATTTAACCGGCGCATAAAGATCTTCCTCGCGCGGTTTGGCTGGGTTGGCAGGTCTGGCGGGGCCGGTGTTGGCTTTGATCGGGGTCTTGCGGCTCATGGGGGCATAGTAACGCCCCGATCTACGGGGGAACAGCGCCAAAGAAAAAGGCCCCGCCGGAGCGGAGCCTTTGCGTCATATGTGACCTGTGCGGATCGGGCGGGGGTTAAAGCAACCCTTTGGCCGTTGCCGCGACATTTTCCGCCGTGATGCCGAATTTTTCGTAAAGCTGGTCCGCAGGGGCAGAGGCGCCAAAGCTGTCCATGCCGACGAAACCGGCTTTGGCATATTTGCCGCGCTCGCCGCAGAGCCATTGATCCCAACCAAACCGCGTGGCGGCCTCGACTGCGACCCGCACCGCACCGCCGGGAAGAACCCGTTTGCGATAGGCTTCGTCTTGCGCGGCAAAAAGCTCCCAGCAGGGCATCGAAACGACCCGCGTGCCGATGCCTTCGGCCTGCAATTTATCGCGCGCGGCCATGGCGATCTCGACCTCGGATCCGGTGGCCAACAAAATCACCTGACGTTTGCCTTCGGCATCGGCCAAAACATAGGCGCCCTGTGCGGTCAGGTTTTTGACCTTGTGCTCGGTGCGCAACGTCGGCAGACTTTGCCGTGTGAGCGACAAAACGGATGGTGTTTCCTTGGCGGTCAATGCAATTTCCCATGCTTCGGCGGTTTCGACCGTATCGCAAGGGCGGAACACATAGGTGTTCGGCGTGGCGCGGCTGATCGCGAGATGTTCGACCGGTTGGTGTGTCGGGCCGTCTTCGCCAAGGCCGATGCTGTCGTGGGTCATCACGAAAACCGTCGGGATTTTGCTCAATGCGGCAAGGCGCATCGCGGGGCGCGCATAATCGGTAAAGCACATGAACGTGCCGCCATAGGGCCGCAGGCCCCCATGCAACGCCATACCGTTCATCGCCGCCGCCATACCGTGTTCGCGGATGCCCCAATAGACGTAGCGGCCTTCGCGGTTTTCGGGGTCAAACACGCCAAGATCGCCGGTCTTGGTGTTGTTTGATCCGGTCAAATCCGCCGATCCGCCGACGGTTTCGCTCATCACCGGATTGATGACTTCAAGCACCATTTCCGACGATTTGCGCGTTGCAACCTTTGGCGCCTCATCCGAAATCTGCTTTTTCAACGCCTTGATCGTGGCCGATAGTTTTTTCGGCGCGTCGCCGGCATAGACGCGGTCGAATTCGGCCTGCTTGCGTTCGGAAATCGAGGCAAACCGTGCCTCCCAATCGGTGCGGTCCGCCGCGCCGCGTGCGCCGATGGCTTCCCATTGCGCTTTGATCTCGGCGGGCACCTCGAAGGGGCCTGCGGTCCATCCATAAAGCGCCTTGGTATCGGCGATCAATTTGGGATCGGTCAGCGCGCCGTGGCCTTTGGATGTATCCTGCGCCGAGGAGCCCAATGCGATATGGGTCTTGCAGGCGATCATCGAGGGTTTGCCGGCCTTTTTGGCGGCGATGATCGCGGCGTCGATTTCGGCGGGGTTATGCCCGTCGATCTCTTGCACATGCCAACCGGAGGCTTTGAAACGCTGCACCTGATTGGTGCGGTCCGACAATTCGACGGTGCCGTCGATGGTGATGTTGTTGTTGTCCCAAAAGACGATCAATTTCGACAGTTCGTGCCGCCCCGCAAGGCCCAAGGCCTCTTGGCTGATGCCTTCCATCAGGCAGCCGTCGCCAGCGATCACGTAAGTGTGGTGATCGACGATTTTCTTACCATATTGAGCGCGCTGCATTTCTTCGGCCATGGCAAAGCCCACGGCGGTCGAGATGCCTTGGCCAAGCGGGCCGGTTGTGACCTCTACGCCGTCGAGCAAGAAATTCTCGGGGTGACCGGCGGTTTTTGCGCCCATCTGGCGGAAGTTCTTGATTTCGTCCAAGGTCACCTGTTCGTATCCGGTCAGGTGGAGCAGCGCATAAATCAGCATCGAGCCATGACCCGCCGACAAAATAAACCGGTCACGATCCGGCCACAGCGGGTTTTTCGCATCAAACTTCAGGTGCTTTTCAAACAGAACCGTTGCCACATCGGCCATGCCCATCGGCATGCCGGAATGGCCGGAATTGGCGGCGGCAATCGCATCAAGGGTCAAGGCGCGGATCGCGGCAGCCTTCATCCAGTGGTCGGGGTTCGCAGAGCGCAGAGCAGCAATGTCCAAGGGGCAAGTCCTTTTAAGTGGCGTGAGCGTTAACAATGGCTCTTAGCATCCCCCCCGCGAAGATCAAGCGCGCCGTCTAACCCATTGGCGTAAAAGGGGCGGCGAAAGCTAGACCCGAGGCCCAACCTGCCGCAGAATGGGCGTAACGAAGCGATTCGCGCCAAAATCGGGCCAGGCCCACAGCGGCAGATGGCTTCTGGCTGGGGGGCGGCGGCGCGGCTGCCTCTTGCAAAGACGGTGCGGCTTGGGCCGTGATCCGCAATGAATAGCCGCCCGAGGGGATGCGGGCGAGACGGGTTGGAAACGGCCCCAAATGGCCAATACGGGCAGAACAGGTGAATGACATGAGTCAGATCGAAGAGCTACACCGCCGGATCACCGCAGCGTTGGAGCGGATCGGCACGGGAGTGGAGGGATTGAACGTCGCCGCGCCTGTTGCTGAACCGGATACCGGTGAAGTAGAGGCGTTGCGCCAACAGCTTGAAGACGAGAAGCTGGTCAATGCGCAGTTGCAAGAACGGCTTAAATCTCTGCATGAGAAACAAGAACGTGCAGGAGAGGCCGCAGCAGAGGTGCAGGGGCAGCAGCGGGCGCAGATGGAGCAACTCGACAGCGAGCTGCAACGGTTGCGCAAGGTCAATGCGATGTTGCGTGACAACAATCAGGCCCTGCGTGACGCCAATCAGGCCGGGGTTGCAGAGCCGCATTTGATCAACAAATCCATGCTCGGCGAATTGGAAGCCCTGCGCGCCGCCCGCGCGGCCGATAGCGCAGAGGTGGCGGCGATTTTGGGTCAACTGGAGCCCTTGATCGCCGGAGCCATCGTCGCGCCGGATCTGGGCGAAGCCATTGAACGCGCGACAGAATTTGGAGAGGACGCCTAATGCCAGAAGTGGAAATTCAAATCGGTGGCCGCCTGTTCGAAGTGGCCTGTCAAGAGGGCGAGGAGCATTACCTGATCTCCGCCTCGCGTATTTTGGACGCAGAGGCAACGACGCTTGGTCAACAAATCGGCCGCCTGCCGGAACCGCGCATGTTATTGATGTCCGGCTTGATGCTGGCGGATAAAACTGCGGGGCTAGAGGATCAATTGCGCGCGGCGCAGGATCTGTTGGCCGAACGCGATGCGGAACTGGCACAGCTGCGCGCCGCGCCCGCACCGGCGCCCGAACGCATCGAAGTGCCGGTGGTGCCGCAAGAGGTGACCGATACATTGGCCGAAATAGCCGCCCGTGCTGAATCCTTGGCCGCCTCTGTCGAGGAACGCGCCGCGTCCTGATCCGCGCCGCGCCCGCCCGCACCTACGGGGTCGTCGCGCCAGTGCGAATAACCGGTCACGCGGATGCAAATAAAAACGGGGCCGGCAACAGTGCCAGCCCCGTTTTATATTGTGAACGCGTCGGGATTAACCGTTGGCTTCGCGGATTTTATCCGCCGCTTCCTTATCAAATCCAACGCCTTCGGTTTCGAACAATGTGTCCAATTCGCCGGACAAGGTCATTTCGGTAATGATGTCGCATCCGCCGACGAATTCGCCTTTGACATAAAGCTGTGGGATGGTGGGCCAGTCGGAGTAATCTTTGATACCCTGACGGAGCGCCTCATCGGCCAGAACATTCACATCGGAAAATTCCACACCCATGAAGTTCAAAACACCTGCGACGCGGCTGGAAAATCCGCATTGCGGCATCTCTTTGGTGCCCTTCATGAACAGCACCACATCATTGGCTTTCACGGTTTCGCTAATCTGGGTTTTTGCGTCTGTCATTGTCTTGCTCCATAGATTCGAGGCGGCGGCGTTCGGCCCTGATATAAGGCATCAGCGCGCCATATGTGATGATCCCGACCAGTGCCAAAGCAAATAGAACCGGCCAGATGTCGTTTAAAAAGGACAAAATCCCCTGCATTATTCCGGTGCTTTGGTGGTCAGCGCCAACGCGTGTAACGCGCCCGCAGGGCCGTCCATCCGACCTTTGAGCGCGGCGTAAACTGCGCGTTGTTGTTGCACACGGTTCTTCCCGCGAAAGCTCTCGTCTATGACCTCGGCGGCGAAATGTTGACCGTCGTCGCCAAACACATTGATTTTGGCGTCGGGAAAGCTCTCGCGGATGAGGCTTTCAATTTCGGCGGCGGTAATGGCCATGGGCGGTCTCCTTTTGCAGTCTTCCAAGATGTAGGCGGCGCGGCGGACCGGCGCAAGAGGGGGTTTGCCTATGTAAAGCGCGCTGCGCCTACTTACGCAGCCCCGCCGCCGCTGGCCGCAGCGTTTGTAAAAAATCCCCAACTGCGGCGGGCAGCGGGCCGGTTTCGATTTCCCCAAGTGCGGCGGCATCGGTCAAGGCCGGAGCAATCCGAAAGAGCAGGTTTTGGCGCATCGCCTCTTGGGGCGCGCTCAACGGTAGCGCTGCGGCGCTGGTGAGCAATTGGCGCATGCTTTGCACTTGTCGCATTTGGCGCAGCGCGTCGATCATCGGGCGCAGCAAGGCAGGATGGTCCTGCCAGCTTTTCGCGTCAAAGATATCGCGGCTAACCCGTTGTCCCGCGCCAAGGCAATCAAAGGCGACGCATCCCGAAAATCCGTCTTTTGTCAGTGTGTTGTGGATGGTGCAGCGGTGATCAATATCAAGGTTCGGGCAGGGCACGCCTGCCTCTTTGTCGATGGCAAAGGCATCGCCCGCATCAAAGGACAACGCCATACAGCACAGCCCTGCGCATTGGGCGCAGTCGGGCTGAAAGTCATCATCCGCAGCAGGGGCGTGCGCAGGGCGTTGCATCCGCGCGCCCTGCGGCCTCAACCGTTGACCGCGTCGCTAAACGCGCTGCGGAACAGCGTGCTCAACTCGGCCAACGGGGCCTCGGAAGCGCCGAATTTGACGCTGTCAGAGGTGAATTTCCCCACCGTTTCAATCGGCACACCGGCCTGACCGGCGGCGAGCATCAAGGCTTCGGCTTGGTCGAAGTTGCAGGCGATCAAGTAACGTCCTTGGTCCTCCCCGAACAAAACCGCCGTGTCGTCGCTGTTCAGATGCACGCCAACGCCGGCCTTTTCGGCCATCTCGAAAGCCGCCAAAGCAAGGCCGCCGTCCGAGATATCGGTGCAGGATTTGATCATCGCGTGGTTGGCGCGGATGAATGTGCCGTTGCGCTTTTCGGCGTCCAGATCCACATGTGGCGCATCGCCGTCGATGCGGTTGAACACTTCGGCCAACAAGGCAGATTGCCCCAAATGTGTGCCGCTTTCACCGACGAGCAAGGCCACATGACCGTCGCGCGCCTCGCCCAAAATGGCCTCATCTGCGTGGGCGACAATGCCCACCGCGCCAATGGTCGGGGTGGGCAGGATGCCCGATCCGTCGGTCTCATTATAAAGCGAGACGTTGCCCGATACGATGGGCATGTCCAAGGCCGCCACGGCTTCGCCTATGCCTTTGATCGCAAAAACAAATTGCCCCATGATTTCGGGTTTTTCGGGGTTGCCGAAGTTCAGGTTGTCCGTCGTTGCCAAAGGCGTCGCGCCAACGGCACAGAGGTTGCGATAGGCTTCGGCCACCGCCTGTTTGCCGCCTTCGAACGGGTTGGCTTTGACATAGCGCGGCGTCACATCCGAGGTGAAGGCCAGAAGTTTATCGGTGCCATGCACACGGATCATGCCTGCGCCGATGCTGGGGGTGCGGGCGGTGTCGGCCATGACCATCGTGTCATATTGCGCATAAACCCATTCTTTCGACGCGTAATTGGGCGAGGAAATCAAACCGCGCAGCCCGTCGATAGCGTCGATTTGCGGCACATCGGCCAAGGCCTCGGGCGCGGCGGGGGCGCTATAGGGCCGGTCATATTCGGGCGCATTGCCGGACAAGGCTTTGAGCGGCAGATCGGCTTTGCATTCGCCGTTGTGCATGATGAGGAACCGGTCTTCGGCGATGGTTTCGCCAACGATGGCAAAATCGAGATCCCATTTGTCGAATACTGCTTTGGCCACGGCTTCTTTTTCGGGGCGCAGAACCATCAACATGCGTTCCTGGCTCTCCGACAGCATCATCTCGTAAGCGGTCATGTTTTCTTCGCGGCATGGGACTTTTTCAAGGTCGAGACGCACGCCAAGATCGCCCTTGTCGCCCATTTCCACAGCAGAGCAGGTCAAGCCCGCCGCGCCCATATCCTGAATCGAGATCACCGCGCCGGTTTGCATCAGCTCCAATGTCGCTTCCATCAAGCGTTTTTCGGTGAAAGGGTCGCCGACTTGAACGGTGGGGCGTTTTTCTTCGATGGTATCATCGAATTCCGCCGAAGCCATCGTCGCGCCGCCGACGCCATCGCGCCCGGTTTTCGCGCCAAGGTACACCACCGGCATGCCGATGCCCGAGGCCGCCGAGTAGAAAATCGCGTCCGTATCGGCGATGCCCGCCGCAAAAGCGTTCACAAGGCAGTTGCCGTTATAGGCGGGATCAAAGCGAACCTCGCCGCCGACGGTCGGCACGCCGAAACAGTTGCCATAACCGCCAACGCCTTCGACCACACCGTTGACCAATTGGCGGGTTTTCGGATGCGAGGTTTCGCCAAAGCTCAGCGAGTTCATCGCCGCCACCGGGCGGGCACCCATGGTGAAGACGTCGCGCAAAATCCCGCCCACGCCGGTGGCGGCGCCTTGGTAGGGTTCGATGTATGACGGGTGATTGTGGCTTTCCATTTTGAACACCACGCATTGGCCATCACCAATATCAACGATGCCGGCGTTTTCGCCGGGGCCGCAAATGACTTGCGGGCCTTCGGTGGGCAAGGTGCGCAGCCATTTTTTCGAGGATTTATAAGAGCAATGCTCGTTCCACATCGCCGAGAAAATGCCCAATTCGGTAAAGCTTGGCGTGCGGCCAATGATCTCGAGGATCAGCGCATATTCATCGGGGCTTAGCCCATGGGATGCGATCAGGTCTTCGGTGATGCTCGGATCTTGCATTGGCGGTGTCCCCTTAAGGCGTCGGCGCAGCATATCCCGCGCGCGCGTGGTAATTCTGGCGTCTCTTTAAGGGATGAAAGCCAAAGGGGGAAGGGGGTAGAGCATTGCGGCGCGGCGGGGCGGGGGACTCGCCAAAAAAAAGGCCGAGCTATAAGCTCGGCCGTAGTCCAACAGGGAGGTTGAAGGTGATAATCATCACCGTCCCGCTCGATTTAGGGAGATGGCGCGCGCCGTTCAAGGACCATAATGCCGCAGGTGCTGGATGGCCGCTATGCGTCCTGCGCATAGCGGTCCGCGAAACCTAGCTAACTCATTGTTCCCGAAGTTGTTTTCTATATGCTATGATCTCGTCCTGAACAAAGTCACGGAACGCGGCAATGCGTTTGGAATGGCGCAACTCCTCGGGGTAGGCGAGGAAAACCGGAACTTCGCTCGATTCGACCTCTGGCATGATCCGGATGAGGTCATGGAAATCCTGTGCCAGATAATCGGGCAAGACCCCGATGCCCAGATTGCTCAGAACACCTTGCATAACCCCGAAATAGTTATTTACCGTGAGCACAGAGGGAACATCATGGCCCATCAACTCTTGCACCAATGCTGCGCCTGCGCCGACCTGTGCCGAAGAAGGGTTTTGGCAAATCAACCGGTGCTCGGCCAAATTTTCGAGCGAGGGGGGCACGCTGCATCGTGCAAGATAGGTACGTGAGGCAAAGAGGCACATGCGTACACTCATAAGTCGTTTGCGGATCAAATCGGCCTGTGACGGTTCTTTCATGCGGATCGCGACATCGGCCTCGCGCATCGGCAAATTCAACACCCGTTCTTCAAGCATCAGGTCGATTTTGAGCTCGGGGTATTTATTATAAAGCGCCGACAGTCGCGGTACCAGCCACAGCGAGCCGAACCCTGTCGTTGTGGTCACGCGCAATTCTCCGAAGGCTTCTTCTTCGCTGTCGCGAATCCGCGCCGTGGCGGTGTCGAGCCGTTTGATCATCGCGCGGGTCGCATCAAACAACAATTCACCCTGTTCGGTGAGAATCAGTCCGCGCGCATGGCGATGGAAAAGCGTCGCGTTGAGCTGCTCTTCGAGGGCGCGCACCTGACGGCTGACCGCCGATTGAGACAAGTGCAACCGATCCCCCGCATGGGTCAAGCTACCGGCGTCCGCAACCGCGTGAAATATTCTAAGTTTATCCCAATCCATCCGCGCAACCTTTGTTCGACGGGTAACCGTATATACGAAATTTCATTCTAATGGGGCTTTAATCGTGGCTGTGAAGTGTTTGCAACGGATTAGGTGAAAAATACCCTTGTTAGGTCAAATGTTGTGACCTAATATCGGACTATACTTCATCAATAACCTAGTTGATGAGCGCGACCAACGGCGGATGCCGGAAAACCGGGCGCTATCGATATATACAAATGCTGTGCACACCCTGGAGGAGGGCGCACCGCAACATCAGCCAATCCAGCGAAGGGAGACGCGCTATGGGTAAGCAGACAGTATCTTTGAGGGACAAATTCGATCTTGAGAAAAGCCCTGTGCTGCTCAATGGCACGCAGGCTTTGGTGCGGCTGATGCTGATGCAAAAGGCGCGCGACCGGGCGGCGGGGCATAACACCGCCGGATATGTCACCGGCTATCGCGGATCGCCGCTCGGCGCGGTCGATTTGCAAATGCAACGGGCGGGCAAAGAATTGGCCGCTGCCGACATCCTCTTCGAAGAGGGACTGAACGAGGATCTTGCCGCCACCGCGATCTGGGGCGCGCAGCAGGCCGAACTTCGCGGGGATGGTAAATTCGATGGGGTTTTCGGCCTTTGGTATGGCAAAGGGCCGGGCGTGGACCGGTCCGGCGACGTCATGCGTCACGCCAATATGGCCGGCACCAGCCCCCTTGGCGGCGTGTTGATGGCCATGGGTGATGATCACACCGGCGAAAGCTCGACGGTGCTGCATCAATCCGAATTTGCGCTCATGGACGCCTATATGCCGATCGTCAGCCCCGCCGGCGTGCAGGAAATTCTTGATTACGGCATCTACGGCTGGGCGCTGAGCCGGTATTCCGGCCTGTGGGTTGGCCTGAAAACCATGAAAGACACGGTCGAGGCGACTGCGGTCGTCGACGGCGATCCGAACCGCATGCAGCTCGTCACCCCCTCTGATTTCACAATGCCTGCTGGCGGGGTCAATATCCGCATCGTTGACACGCCCACCGAACAAGAAGCACGGCTGATTGATTACAAACGCCATGCCGCCGAAGCCTTTGCCCACGCCAATAAAATTGACAAACGGGTTTGGGGCAAAGCCGGCGCGAAAATCGGCCTTGTCGCGGCGGGCAAGAACTGGCTGGATTTGATGCATGCGCTGTCCATGTTGGGCATCGACGAGGCAGAGGCCGAACGCCTTGGCATCACCACCTACAAGATCGGTCAGGTGTGGCCCCTGAACATGCGCGGTTTTCATGATTGGGCCGAGGGGCTCGATTTGATCATCGTGGTTGAAGAGAAACGCAAGCTCATCGAAGTGCAGGTGAAAGAGGCGATTTTCGACGACCGTCGTGGCCGCCGTGTTTACGGCTGGCGCAAGGGCGAGCGGCAGGACGAGGTGCTGTTTCCGGTGCAGGGCGCAATCGGGCCGATCCTGATTGCCGAAAAGCTTGGAGAAATCTTTATCGAAGAGGGCCGCGAGACCGATAGCGTCAAAGCCGGGCTTGTCAAAATCGCCGAGGCCAAGCGCGCCGATAACGCCCCCGAGCTGGCGGCGCGTTTGCCGTATTTCTGTTCGGGCTGTCCGCATAATACATCGACCAAAGTCCCCGACGGCAGCCGCGCCTATGCGGGCATCGGGTGCCATTATATGGTGCAATGGATGGAGCGCGACACCATGGGCAACACCCATATGGGCGCCGAAGGGGCCAATTGGATCGGCGAAGCCCCGTTTTCCAACACCAAACATGTGTTCCAAAACATGGGCGACGGCACCTATAACCATTCCGGTGTGCAGGCGATCCGCGCGGCTTTGGCTGCGGGCACCAACATCACCTATAAAATCTTGTTCAACGATGCCGTTGCCATGACCGGCGGACAAGCGAATGAGGGCGGGTTGACTGCCGATCGCATTGCCCATGAACTGGTGGCGATGGGGGTGCAAAATGTCGCGCTGGTCTATGATGAAAAGGAAGACGTCGACCTTGACCGTTTCCCGCGCGACGTCACCCGCCATGAGCGCGCCGATCTTGACGATGTGCAACGCAAGATGCGCGAATGCGAAGGTGTTTCGGTCATTGTTTATGTGCAAACCTGCGCCGCCGAAAAACGCCGCCGCCGCCGTCGCGGCACCTTCCCTGATCCGGACAAACGGGTGTTTATCAATACCGATGTCTGTGAGGGGTGCGGCGATTGCGGGGTGCAATCGAACTGTGTCTCGATCGTGCCCAAGGAAACCGAATTGGGCCGCAAGCGCGCGATTGATCAAAGCTCCTGCAACAAAGATTTCTCTTGCGTCAAAGGCTTCTGCCCCAGTTTTGTCACCTTAGAAGGGGCCACGCCGCGCAAAGGCGGACAAGGCAAAGGCGCGGCCAAACCTTTGGACCTGCCGGTTCTGCCCGAACCGACATTGCCCGAAATCCACGGCACCCATAACGTTGTGATCACCGGCGTCGGCGGCACCGGCGTCGTTACCATCGGCGCGGTTCTGGCCCAAGCGGCACAGATCGCGGGCAAAGGCGCCGGCATGATGGAAATGGCGGGCCTCGCGCAGAAAGGCGGCGCGGTGCATATCCATTGCCGTATCGCCAATACCCCCGCCGATATCAGCGCCATTCGCGTCGCCACGGGCGAATGTGATGCGCTGATCGGCGGCGATCTGGTCGTGTCGGCAGGCAGCAAAACCCTTGGCCTTACGGCGATGGGGCGCACCGGTGCGGTGGTCAATAATCACCAGATCATCACCGGCGATTTCACCCGCGATACAGAGTTCAAGTTGCCCGCCGAGCAATTGGAATTGGCGCTGACGGCGCGGATGAAAGACCGGGTGACATTGTTTGATGCCTCTGAACTGGCCCGCGCCACATTGGGCGATAGCATCTTTTCCAACATGATCATTTTCGGCGCGGCATGGCAGAAGGGTTTGATCCCTCTTGATAAATCCTCGATTGCCGAAGCGATCACCCTCAATGGTGCGGCGGTGGATCAAAACCTGCGGGCGTTTGAAGTGGGCCGCTGGGCCGTGGTGCATCCGCAAGCCGCCGAAAAAGTGATGCAGCCGACCGTTGTGGCGCTTCCGAAAACCTTGGATGAGCGGATCGAATATCGCCGCAAACATTTGATTGACTATCAGGGACGCGGATTGGCCAAACGGTATAAGAAATTCGTTGAAGCGGCGCCTGATGATCTGCGTGAAGCGGTGGCATTGGGCTATCATAAGCTCTTGTCCTATAAGGATGAATACGAGGTTGCACGGCTGTTGATCGATACCCGCAAAAAGGCCGAGGCAGAGTTTGAGGGGGCGTTCAAAATGACCTACCATCTTGCCCCGCCGGTTCTTGCCAAAGAGGGCACTGACGGGCGTCCGCAAAAGCGCAGCTTCGGTGCATGGATGCGGCGTCCTTTGTGGATTCTGGCGCATATGAAACGCCTGCGCGGCACGGCTTTGGATCCGTTCGGGCGCACGCAAGAGCGCAAAATGGAGCGGGCTTTGATTGCGCAATATGAGGCCGATATGAGGGCCTTGTTCGACACCTACAACCCCCGGATCAAGGAGCCCGCCGTGGCCTTGGCAGAACTGCCTTTGCAAATTCGGGGCTTCGGTCCGGTCAAACAGGCCAATGAAGCCAAAGCCGCCAAGCGCCGTGAGGAATTGTTGGCGGCGATCCGCAGTGGCGGATCGGAGCAGGCCAAAGCCGCCGAATAGGGCGCTAGGGGCGAGTGTGCCCCACGGGGAGGAGGCGCAATCCTCCTTCCCTTGGGGCGCGCCAAAGCCTAGAACCGCGCCATGAATCGTCATGTCGCCCGTGATATCTCCTACGCCCATAGCGCGGAAACGCGCGGTGGCCGTGCCGTCATTCGCGCGATGGAGGCGGCTTCAGGGCGCTTTGGATTGATTCGCCGCGCGGCGGGATATGACATTGATGTCGCGGCTGGTGCCTGCTTTTGGACGGTAATGAAAGAGCGCTACGGTGTCTCGCTCGAGGTGATCGGCGGCAGCCTTGATAACTTGCCGAAAACCGGTCCCTTGATCACCGTTTCAAACCATCCTTATGGCATCCTCGACGGGTTGATGTTGGGGCATTTGTTGGCCACACGGCGTGGTGATTTCCGTATCCTGGCCAATGCGGTGTTTCGCAAGGCGCGCGATCTCGACCGCGTCATCTTGCCGATCCGTTTTGACGACAATCGCGCGGCTTTGGCGCAAAATATCTCCACTCGGGCCGAAGCCCTGCGGTATTTGGGGCAGGGCGGTGCGATCGGCGTCTTTCCCGGTGGCACCGTGTCGACCGCCGCGCGCCCTTTTGGGGTGCCGATGGATCCGCTGTGGCGCAGTTTTACCGCCAAGATGATCGCAAAATCCGACGCCGCCGTGGTGCCGGTTTACTTTGACGGTCATACCTCGCGCCTTTTTCAGATTGCCAGCCATCTGCATCCGTCCTTGCGTATGGGGCTTTTGATCCGTGAATTTCGCACCCGTGTCGATGGACCGCTGCGCGTAGTGATCGGAAAACCTCTGCCGCGCAAGGAATTGGTGGCGCGGCGTGCCAACGGCAAAGCAATGATGGATTTCTTGCGCAGATCGACGTATGAGCTGTCGCCAGAGCCATATGCCAATTTTGACTATGGCCATGAATTCGAAGCGAAACACCGCGCGCCGAAACCCTCGGCAGAGCGGGTTTGGAACAGGCGGGGCAGCAATGGCCGTAGGCGTTTTTGACAGTGGTTTGGGCGGTTTGACCGTTCTGGATGCGGCGGCCAAACGGTTGCCCGATGTGCCGTTTGTTTATTTCGGCGACAGTGCTCATGCCCCCTATGGTGTGCGCACGCCCGATGATATTTTCAACCTGACGACGGCTGCGGTGGAACGGATGTGGGATGCGGGGTGTGATCTGGTGATCCTTGCCTGCAACACCGCCAGCGCCGCCGCCCTGCGCCGGATGCAGGAAAGCTGGGTGCCCTCTGACAAACGGGTGCTTGGCGTGTTTGTGCCGCTGATCGAGGCCCTGACCGAACGCAAATGGGGCGACAATTCCCCGCCCCGCGAGGTCGCCGTGGGCAATGTAGCGTTGTTTGCCACCCCGGCCACGGTTGCGAGCCGCGCGTTTCAACGCGAATTGGCGTTTCGTGCCATTGGCGTCGATGTCGAAGGACAGGCCTGCGGCGGTTTGGTGGATGCAATCGAGGACGGCGATATCATTCTCGCCGAAGCCTTGGTGCGCAGCCACGTTGATGCGCTCAAACGCAAATTGCCGAACCCGCAAGCCGCGATCCTTGGCTGCACGCATTATCCGTTGATGCAAGACGCCTTCCAAGAGGCGCTCGGTCCCGAGGTGACGGTTTATTCACAGGCTGATCTTGTTGCCGAAAGCCTTGCGGATTATCTTGATCGGCACCCCAAGATGATCGGCGCGGGGCAGGACAACCTATTCCTGACCACAGGTGATCCACGCAAAGTGTCGAGCCAAGCCACGCAGATATTGCGACGAAAAGTCGAATTTCAAACCGCTTGATCTTGTGAAATACTTCCCGCAACGCGGCATTGCGCCCTGCGGCCCTTTGAGAAAGAGGTCACCATGACCCATAAAATCGCCATTCTGGGCGCGTCCGGTTATACCGGCGCCGAATTGGTCCGGTTGATCGCCACGCATCCGACAATGGAGGTGGCCGCGTTGGCCGCCAATTCCAAAGCAGGGATGAAAATGTCGGATGTCTACCCGCATCTGCGTCATTTGAACCTGCCGGATCTGGTGACGATCGAGGAGATTGATTTCTCTGCGATTGACCTGTGTTTTTGCGCCTTGCCGCATAAAACCTCGCAAGAGGTGATCCGCACATTGCCCGAGACCTTGAAGATCGTCGATCTTTCGGCGGACTTCCGGTTGCGCGATCCGGCGGCGTATAAAAAGTGGTATGGCAATGATCATGCGGCGCCTGAAATGCAACAAGAGGCGGTTTATGGCCTGACCGAGTTTTACCGCGAGGACATCAAATCCGCGCGTTTGGTGGCGGGCACGGGATGCAATGCTGCCACCGGGCAATTCATCTTGCGGCCCTTGATCGGTGCTGGTGTGATTGATCTCGACGAAATCATCTTGGATCTCAAAGTCGGGGCATCGGGCGCCGGACGCTCGGCCAAGGAATTGCTGCTTACCGCCGAAATGACTGAAAACGCCACCGCCTATTCGGTTGGCGGCACCCATCGGCATTTGGGCGAATTTGATCAGGAGTTTTCCCTGATTGCGGGCCGCCCCGTCGAGGTGCAATTCACCCCGCATTTAATCCCCGCCAGCCGCGGCATCCTCGCCACCGGCTATGTCAAAGGCGATGCGCAGGCGGTGCAGGATGCTTTGGTCGCCGCCTATGCGGACGAGCCGTTCATCCATGTTTTGCCGCTCGGACAGGTGCCTGCGATGAAGGACGTGCGGGCGACGAATCTGTGCTATATCGGGGTTGTGGCGGACCGCCGGCCGGGGCGCGCGATTGTCGTCGGTACGCTCGACAATCTGTGCAAAGGCTCCTCGGGCCAAGCCATGCAAAATGCCAATCTGATGCTCGGCGAGGACGAAACGGCAGGGCTGATGCTCGCGCCGGTCTATCCGTGAGCCGAGCCGGAGATTTAGGAGAACACCATGAAGGGTCTCAAGAAAAAACGCCGCGGGCAGGTCTTGATCATCACCACTCTGGCTTTGCTCTTGGCCACGGGGCTTATCGGCTATGCGATGAGAGACGGTATAAATTTCTTTCGCTCCCCCAGTGAAGTGATCGCCGAGCCGCCGCAACCGCGTGAGGTTTTTCGCATCGGCGGACTTGTCGAAGAGGGCACCTTGGAGCGGGGCCAAGGCGAGGTGATCCGGTTCAATGTGACCGATGGCGGCGCGTCGATCCCCGTCACGTTTCGCGGGGTGCTGCCCGATCTTTTTGCCGAGAACCAAGGCATGATCGGCACCGGAAACTACATCAATGGAATCTTTGAAGCCACTGAAATCCTTGCTAAACATGATGAGGATTACATGCCCAAAGAGGTCGTGGATGCGTTGAAAGATCAAGGCGTCTACCAAGAACCGAACGGCAGCTGAACAGTTAAGCCGCCGGTGCCACACCTCTGCGCGCGCGCCCTGATGGGGCGGCGTTAACCATTTTGTCCGAGCCTTCGATCAGGAATTTCCCTGACACGAAAGGCACGCAAGATGGCCCCTGTCGAGCAGACTGTCGCGCAGATTGCAAAAGAAATTGTCGCCCGTGAAGGCGGCTTTGTGAACGATCCCGATGACCCGGGCGGCGCGACCAAATATGGCGTGACGATCCACACGATGCGGCGGCTGGGATTGGATTTAACCGGTGATGGTGTGGTTTCGGTGGCCGATGTGCGGGCGATGACCCGCGCCCGCGCCGAGCAGATTTTCGTAGATCATTATTTCCACCGTCCGCGCATCGATGCCCTGCCTGTGTCGATTCAGGCCAGCGTATTCGACATGTATGTCAACGCCGGCAGTAATGCGGTGCGAATCCTGCAACAGCTCTTGCGGCAAATGGGGCAGCAGGTTTCGGTCGACGGGGTGATCGGCCCTCAAACGATCCGTGCGGCCAAAATCGCGCAGGCTCAAGCACCGCAGCATCTGGCCGATGCTTATGGGATTGCGCGGCGCAATTATTATTTCCGCCTTGCCGACCACCGCGCCGCAAGCCGCAAATATGTGATCACGCGGGCAGGGGGTAAAGGCGGGTGGATTCGCCGCGCCGAAGACTTCATCGCCCCGCGCTATCATCTTTCACCTGCAGAATTTCAGGAGCGCGTGGCATCATGGGGTTGATTGGACGTATGTTTGAGGGGCTGTTCGGCGGGGGGCGTAATGTCATTCGTGAAACCGCCGGTGTCTTCGTCGAGAACCGCGAGGCCGCCGCACGGCGCGAGGCCGAGTTACAAGGGACTGTCTTGCGACAGTTCGGCGCGGAATTTTCCGGTGCGGGCGCAAGCCGGTTTGACCGGTTGATGGATGCGCTTAACCGCTTGCCGCGCCCGATGTTGGCGCTTGGCACTCTGGGGCTGTTTGTCTCTGCTATGGTTGATCCGATCTGGTTCGCCAGCCGGATGCAGGGGGTCGCTTTGGTGCCGGAGCCACTTTGGTGGCTGTTGGGTGCCATCGTGTCGTTTTATTTCGGGGCTCGATATCAGGTAAAAGGGCAGCAGTTCCAACGCTCAATCGCCGCAACAACGGCTATGGCACCAGTTGTGATGGAGAACCTCTCCACCCTCGGACAAATGTCAGAGATCCGTCCGGGCGCGGGTGACACCGGCGCTGATGCAACGGTCTCAATGGCGGTGATTACAACAGACGAGAACGCCGCATTGGACGCGTGGCAGAAGGATCTTGCAGGTCCATAGCGGCCATAGCCTTGCGCGACCGGCCCTCTCCCGTGGCCGGCAGGCCCCCCGCACCCGCGACAATGTGATCCGCCCCGCGTTGCGAATGTGATTGGCGCGGGGGGCTGCGGCGGCGTATAAGCGGGCCATGATTACAGAACTTGGCCACTTCGCCCTTATCCTCGCATTTCTCACCGCGCTCTTTGGCGCGATCGTTCCGCTGATTGGCGCGCATAAACGGTGGCAAGGTTGGATGGCGATGTCCGAACCTGCCGCGATCGCGCAGTTCCTTTTAACACTGGCCGCGTTCGCCGCACTGACCCATGCCTTTGTGACCTCCGATTTCAGCCTGCGCTTGGTGGTCCTCAATTCGCATTCGGCCAAACCGCTGCTCTATAAATTCAGCGGTGTTTGGGGCAACCATGAAGGTTCAATGTTGTTGTGGGTGTTGATTGTGACGGCCTTTGGTGCGGCGGCGGCGGTGTTTGGCGGCAATCTGCCGCCGACCTTGCGCGCGCGGGTTCTCGCCGTGCAAAGCCTCATTGCCGCTGCATTCTTTGCCTTTTCTTTATTCACATCAAATCCGTTCCTGCGGCTGGTCACGCCGCCCTTTGACGGTCAGGATCTCAACCCGCTGCTGCAAGATCCCGGCCTCGCCTTCCATCCGCCGTTTCTCTACCTTGGCTATGTCGGGCTTTCGATGACGTTTTCCTTTGCCGTCGCCGCCTTGATCGAAGGGCGCGTGGATGCGGCATGGGGGCGTTGGGTGCGGCCGTGGACCTTGGCGGCCTGGATTTTCCTGACCATCGGGATCGGGCTTGGTTCTTGGTGGGCCTATTATGAATTGGGCTGGGGCGGGTTCTGGTTTTGGGATCCGGTAGAAAACGCCTCATTCATGCCATGGCTTATCGCGGCTGCACTGCTGCATTCGGCCATCGTTGTCGAGAAACGTGAAAGCCTGAAAAGCTGGACGATCTTATTGGCGATCATTGCCTTTGGCTTCTCGCTGATCGGGGCCTTTATCACGCGCTCGGGCGTGATCACTTCGGTGCATGCCTTTGCCTCGGATCCCGAACGCGGTGTGTTCTTGTTGTTGATCCTTGCGGGATTCATGGGCGGGGCACTGACCTTATTTGCCGCCCGTGCCGGCACGATGGAGGCCAAAGGTGTCTTTGCCATGGTCAGCCGCGAAAGCGCGCTATTGCTCAACAATATCTTGCTCGGCGTGGCGGCCTTTGTGGTCTTTGTTGGCACGATTTGGCCCTTGGTTTCTGAGTTGATGTTTGACCGCAAACTGTCGGTAGGGGCGCCGTTTTTCAACACGTCCTTCACGCCTTTCATGGTGGTGTTGGGATTGATTTTGCCTATCGGGGCGATGTTGCCTTGGAAACGGGCGCGGATCGGCAAAGCCTTGCGTAGCTTGCGGGGGGCGTTTGTTTTGGCTCTGGCGGTGGGCGCATTGGCCTTTGCGTTGCAGACAGGTCGCTCGGCTGTGGGGCCGGTGGGATTGTTCCTTGGCGCCTGGCTGGTCTCTGGTGCGGCCGTCGATCTTTTGTCGCGCACGGGGCGGGGCGGATTTGCTGAGCGTTTGCGCCGGATGCTGCGCCTGCCGCGTGCCGATTGGGGCAAGGCAGTGGCGCATGCGGGGCTTGGCATTGTGATCACCGGCATCGCCGGATTGACTGCATGGGAAGCCGAAGACATCCGTGTTGTACAAACCGGAGAACCTTTTTCAATTGCGGGCTATGATCTGGTGCTCAATGGTGTCGAAAGCGTGCAGGGGCCGAACTATCGCTCGACCATGGGGGATTTCACCCTGTCCAAAAACGGCCGGGTGATTTCCACGCTGCACCCCGAAAAACGCATCTATCCGGTGGCGAAAATGCCCACCACAGAGGCGGCGATTGACGGGGGATTTTTACGCGACATCTATGTGGTGATCGGCGATCCGCAAGAGGGCGGTGGCTGGGCCGTGCGCAGCTATTACAAACCCTTGGCCAATTGGATTTGGGGCGGTGCCATCTTGATGGCCTTTGGCGGGGCGCTCAGCCTGAGCGACAGGCGATTCCGTGTCGCCGCAGGGGCGCGCAGGGCCACGGCCACGGGGGTGCCTGCCGAATGATCCGTTTCATACGCATAATGTTGCTTGCGGCGCTGCCGCTTTTGGCGATGGCGCCGGTGGCGCAAGCGGTGCAGCCTGATGAAATCCTGTCCGATCCCGCCTTGGAGGCCCGTGCCCGCGAGATTTCCAAGGGGCTTCGGTGCCTTGTCTGCCGCAATGAAAGCATCGACGACAGCAACGCCGAATTGGCCCGTGATCTGCGTCTTTTGGTGCGCGAACGGTTGGTGGCGGGGGACAGCAACGCCGAAGCGGTGGATTTCATCGTCGGGCGCTACGGCGAATATGTGCTGCTCAACCCGACCGCCACGGGCAGCAATTGGCTTTTGTGGCAAGCCGGTCCCCTGATGCTTTTGCTGGCCTTGGGCATGGGTGGTTTTTATCTGCGCGCGCGGGCCCGGGCGCCAGAGAGCGAAACCGCCGGATTGAGCGCGGAAGAGGATGCGCGGTTGCGCGAGATTATGGACGAGTGACGCCTCGTTGCGCTTTCCTTGTCTGCGGGGATGTTGTTGGATGACCGCAACATACTACGCGAGGGATAGCCATGGAATTCGAGACTCTTAAATATGATGTGACGGATGCGGTTGCAGTGATCCGTTTTGCGCGCCCCGATACGATGAATGCGATGACGTCGCAAATGCGCGCCGAGATTACCGCTGCGGTGACGATGGGCGGCAAAGAGGCGCGGGCCTTGGTGATCACTGGAACGGGACCGGCGTTTTGCTCGGGGCAGGATCTATCCGACGTCGGAGATGCCGCCTCGATTGATTTTGAACGCACCCTGCGCGAAGAATATTTGCCGATGCTCAAGGCGATCACCGATTGTCCGATTCCGACGATTGCGGCGGTCAATGGCGTGGCGGCCGGGGCGGGGGCCAACCTAGCGCTTTCGGCAGATGTGGTGATCGCAACCCAAAGCGCCTATTTTCTCCAAGCCTTTAGCCGCATCGGCCTTATTCCTGATGCAGGTGGCACCTATTGGTTGCCGCGGTCGATGGGCATGCCCAAAGCCATGGGCGCGGCCTTGTTCGCGGAACCGATCAGCGCGCAGCAAGCCTCGGATTGGGGAATGATTTGGGAAGCCGTGGACGACGTGGCCTTCGAAGAGCATTGGATGAAACGTGCCAGAACGCTGGCGGCGGGGCCGACCCTCGCCTATGGGCATATCAAAGCTTCGATTCGCGGCACATGGGACAACACATTGGACGCGCAATTGGCCGACGAAGGCCGCCGGCAAGGCACTTGTAGTATGACGCATGATTTCAAAGAAGGCGTTGTTGCCTTTTTTGAAAAGCGCCCCGCGAAATATCAGGGCCGTTAAGCGCGTCCTTCCCCGAGTGATGCCATGCCAAGAGCGCCGCCTGAAATCGGGCGGCGGTCTAGCTTAAAGGAAGGGGCTTTTAAGCCCCATGTTTGTGCATTGGGTCTGGGCGGTGCTCATGAGGCACAACCGATGCCAAGGGCTGCGATGACACCGCCATGGGGGACAGCGGGGCAAAAGCGCGCGCCGCTGGCCGGTCTGATGCAGCGTAGTTGTGCCCACCAAAATCCAAGGGGCAAGATTTATCGCCCGTGGCGCGGCCAGCTCACCGCCGCCGCGCGCGCCCGCGTCATTGGGCAGCGCTGAGCCACAAGGGGCGAAAAAGCGGGCAGGGCGATATTCCATCACAGCGCCCGCCCCATATGTCATGCAGGGGGATTTACGGACGCGCGTCAAAACCGGCGAAGACGATATCGCTGGCGCTGAGGGTGGTGAAATCCACCCCTTCAAGGAAGGCCACCAAAGCGCCGTCGACGCGCACTTCGGTGCCGCCATCGTCGCCCTCGGCCAAGGTCACGTCGCTGGCATCGCCCCAAACCACGAGAATATCCTCATCCTTGTCGTAATCGGTGACAGTGACATATCCGTCCTCGACCGCGTCATCGGGCATGAAGATGCCGAAGGCATCTGCGCCTGCGCCACCGGTCACCGTGTCATTTGCACCGGCCACGACCGCATCATCCCCGCGGCCCAATTTGATCACGTCACCGTCGTTCGAATCCGGATCCCGTGCAAAATCCGCGCCGGTGAAATGCGCGCCGATCAGCGCGTCAAAGGTGGCGCTGTCATCGGCAAGATAGCTGTCGGTTTCCTCTTCGGTGAACCCGTCGGCCATGGCGGCGGAATAGACCGTATCCTCGCCCGCACCGGCAACAATCGTATCGGCACCCTCCACATCATAAATGAAGTCCGCCCCGTCACCGCCGCGCAGGGAATCGTCGCCCTCGCCGCCGATGATCGTGTCGTTACCCTCTTCGGCATAGACGGTATCGTCGCCAGCAAAGGTCCAGATCTCATCGTTGCCGCTTTTGGCGATCACCTCGTCATTGACCTCTGATCCGGTCAGTTCGTCATCGCCGTCGGTGCCGACGATGGTGTCCTCTTCGGGGTCGGAGTCTGCGGTGTCATCATCGTCATCAAACACGCCGAACGCGGCAAGAAGACCCGCAGTAATCACCCACGGACCAAGATAAAGCAGAGCAAGCATAAGAACCCCCAAAAAGAAAAATGTGTTAATATTTTGTTAATATAATGGCGCGGGGGGAGACCACAAAGCGAAGATTGGAAGGAGGGCTATAAGTGCGAGGCAATCATAGGTAATCGCCGGTATTGTCCGCAGAAAGGCGACAATCGGATAAAGGCTGCGGTGATGGGTGAGGATGCGACGGGCGATTTCGCCTATCTTTCAACCGCCCAACAAAAAGCGCGCCCAAACCGGTGGCTTGGGCGCGCATGATTCGCGGGAGGCAAACGCATCAGCGCGTTTAGCGGTCTTCAACCTCGACGTAATTGCGTTGGGTTTCGCCTGTGTAAAGCTGGCGCGGACGACCGATTTTCATTGTCGGATCCGAGATCATTTCTTTCCACTGCGAAATCCAACCCACGGTGCGCGACAGCGCAAAAATCGGGGTGAACATCGAGGTTGGGAAACCCATGGCCTCGAGAATGATGCCGGAATAGAAATCGACATTCGGGAACAATTTCTTATCCGCGAAGTAGGGATCGTTCAGGGCCTGTTTCTCAAGCTCTTTGGCGACCTGCAAAATCGGGTTGTCCTCAACGCCCAAAAGGTCAAGCACCTCATCGGCCGATTGCTTCATCACGGTCGCACGCGGGTCGAAGTTTTTGTAAACGCGGTGACCAAATCCCATCAAACGGAAGGGGTCGTCTTTGTCTTTGGCGCGGGCGATGAATTCGGGAATGCGATCCACGGTGCCGATTTCTTGCAGCATTTCGAGGCAAGCCTGGTTCGCGCCGCCATGCGCCGGTCCCCAAAGACATGCAATGCCGGCTGCGATCGAGGCAAAGGGGTTTGCGCCCGAGGACGATGCCAAACGCACGGTCGAGGTCGAGGCGTTTTGTTCGTGATCGGCATGCAGCGTAAAGATACGGTCCATCGCGCGGCTGAGGATCGGGTTCACCTCATATTCTTGCGCCGGAACCGCAAAGCACATGCGCAGGAAATTGGAGGCGTAATCCAGATCATTGCGCGGATATACGAAGGGTTGACCGATGGTATATTTGAACGCCATGGCGGCAATCGTCGGCATTTTGGCGATCATGCGGATCGAGGCAACTTCGCGCTGCCATGGGTCGGAAATATCGGTGCTGTCGTGATAAAACGCGGACATCGCGCCAACAACGCCGACCATGATGGCCATCGGATGCGCATCGCGGCGGAAGCCGGAATAGAATTTATGCATTTGCTCATGCACCATCGTGTGATGGGTCACGCGCGATTCGAAATCTTCCAATTGGGCTGCCGTGGGCAATTCGCCGTAGAGCAGCAGGTAGCAGACTTCGAGGTAGTGGGATTTTTCGGCCAATTGGTCGATCGGATAGCCACGGTGCAACAATTCGCCTTTGCCGCCATCGATAAAGGTGATGGTGCTGTCACAGGACGCGGTCGAAGTGAAGCCGGGATCGTAGGTGAACACATCCGCCTCGGCGTAGAGCTTGCGGATGTCAATGACATCGGGGCCCGCAGTGGGGGAGAAGATCGGAAGCTCGTAGCTTTTCCCATCAATAGTCAGCGTTGCTGATTTCGTCGATTCTGCCATTATTATTCCCTTCCTGTAAGACCTGACGCGCGGACCGCAATCAGGTTCGTAAGTCATGGCGCCTATAGAGGAGGTTAACCCTGCTCTTTCTCGGACGCCATTCTGGCTGCATCGTCCAGACGGGCAAGGCTTTCCTCGCGTTCCAGAACCAGCATCATATCGAACACACTTGGTGTTGCGGCCCGTCCGGCAAGCGCGGCCCGCATCGGGCCGGCAAGCTTACCAAACTTGATCTCGCGGGCTTCGCAAAACCCGTTCAGCGCCGCTTCAAGATCGTCACGGGACCAGCTAACATTTTGCAGATGCGGCGTCAATTCTCTCAGTATACCACGGGATACTGAATCGAGGTTTTTCGCGGCTTTCTCTTCGGGCTGAATGGGCCGATCTGCCATTATAAATGCGGCCTTATCAATCAGTTCCGGGAATGTCTTGGCCCGTGCCTTGAGGCAGTACATCCCCGCAAGCCAGAGCTGTTTTTTTGCGGTGCTCAAAGAAGGGGCCCCTGTTGCGTGCAAAAACGCTTCAAGCTCATGCAGCAGTGCAGCATCATCCGCCGCCGCGATCTGTTGCCCACAGATATTTTCCAGCTTTTTGAAGTCCAGACGCGCCGGAGATTTGCCAATCCCATCAAGATCGAACCATGCGAGGGCCTGCGCATCAGTGAAGAATTCATCATCGCCGTGGCTCCACCCGAGGCGGGCCAGATAATTGCGCATACCCGCGGCGGGATACCCCATCGCCTGATATTCATGTGCACCGAGCGCGCCGTGGCGCTTGCTCAATTTTTTACCGTCCGGTCCGTGGATCAACGGAATATGCGCATAGGTCGGCAGATCCCATCCCATGGCCTTGTAAATCCCCATTTGCCGCGCCGCATTGTTGAGATGGTCATCGCCCCGGATCACATGTGTCACGCCCATATCATAATCATCGACCACCACCGCCAACATATACACAGGGCTGCCATCAGAACGTAACAACACCATGTCATCCAACTGGTCATTTCGGATCGTGACATCGCCTTGGACCTCGTCGCGGATCACAGTTGTGCCGCTTGTTTCGGTCTTGAGCCGGATCACATAGGGGGCATCGGGATGGGTTGCGGCATCGGCATCGCGCCACGGGCTCTGGAATAGGGTGGATTTCCCCTCGTCCCGCGCCGCTTCGCGAAAGGTTTCGATCTCTTCTTGAGTGGAGAAACATTTATATGCCGAGCCTTTGTCGAGTAATTCCAAGGCCACGGCGCGGTGCCGGTCGGCGCGGTCAAACTGGCTGATCACCTCGCCGTCATGGTCAAGCCCGAGCCACGCCAGACCTTGCAAAATCGCATCCGTGGCTTCGGGTGTCGATCGGGCGCGGTCGGTGTCTTCAATCCTGAGCAGGAACTTACCACCACGCCCGCGCGCATAAAGCCAGTTGAACAACGCGGTACGGGCGCCACCAATATGCAAATACCCTGTCGGAGAAGGCGCAAAGCGGGTGACAACGGGGGCGTGAGCGAGAGGGGCATCGGATGTGGACACAGGAGGTTAACCTTTCGGTAATCTAAGGAGCAATAGCTTTGCCGCATATCTATCGGCCCGCTGCGAGGAGAACAAGCGCCCCGCGTGCCCGCGCGCCGTTGGCCAAAGGGGAGAAAGCGGCTGCGTTTTGCCGGGATCATAGACGAGGCCATTGCCCGCCAACGCGGGGCACTGTTCGGCTGGGTTCCGGTCTGTTTTGCGCTCGGGATCGGCGGGTATTTCCTCTTTGCGCGCGAACCGGCGGTCGGGCACTATTTGCTGGCGCTGTCGGCGGTGGCTGTAGGTGCTTTGGGGGCGACCGTCCAATACCGGCACAACGCGCGCAGCGGTCAAGGCGCGGCGGTCGGCGTGCTTTGCATGGCGATGGCATTGGGTGCGGCGGGGTTTTGCTCCGCAGGCCTACGCGCGCATGTAGTGGCATCACCGGTGATGGATTGGCGGTACTACGGCCCGATTGAAGGGAAAATCTCTGACATCGACAGATCCAGTAGCGGCGCCATGCGCCTGACGCTCGGGCAGGCAGTGTTGCGTAATCTGCCACCGGATCGCACGCCGGCGCGGATTCGCGTGACGTTGCACGGTCCAGCGCCGCAATTCGCGCCAAAGGTCGGCCAGACGATTTTAACGACCGGTCATCTTTCTGCCGCTCCCGGGCCGACCGAGCCAGAGGGATTCGATTTCCGGCGCCACGCGTGGTTTCGCAGCTTGGGCGCAGTGGGGTATACCCGCAACCCCGTGGTTTTATTGGCACCGTCTGAGGGGTGGCAAAATGTGACGGCACTGCGTCTGGCGATCTCCGCGCGGGTGCGGGCGCGGCTGCCCGGAGAGGCGGGCGGATTTGCAGCCGCAATTATGACCGGTGACCGTGCCGCCATGCCCGAACCAACCCTGACCGATCTGCGGCGCTCCAATCTGGCGCATCTCTTGGCGATTTCCGGTCTGCATATGGGGCTTTTGGCGGGGGTGCTCTTGGGGGCGGCGCGATTGGGGCTTTGTCTCGTGCCATGGCTGGCGCTGCGTCTGCCGGTGAAAAAATGCGCGGCGGTGATCGCATTAACCGGGGCGGCGGGGTATTTGGCCTTATCGGGGGGAAATATTGCGACCGATCGCGCCTTTGTCATGGTTGCCGTGGCTTTGGTTGCGGTGATGGTCGAGCGCCGTGCGCTGTCGTTGCGCGCGGTGGCTTTGGCGGCTCTGGTGATCCTAATACTGCGCCCCGAAGGATTGACCGAACCGGGGTTTCAAATGTCATTTGCCGCGACGACTGCCCTGGTTGCGGTTTTTGCTGCCCTGCGTGGCAGGGCAGGGGCTGTGCCGCGATGGGTCTCGGTGCCGGTGGCGGTGTTCATCTCTTCTGCCGTGGCCGGACTGGCGACCGCGCCATTTTCTGCGGCGCATTTCAACCAGGTCTCGTATTTCGGTTTGCTGGCGAATTTGGTTTCTGTGCCGTTGATGGGGGCCGTGGTGATGCCGGCTGCTGTGGCGGCGGCGGCGTTGATGCCCTTCGGGTTGGAGGCCCCTGCGCTTTGGGTCATGGGGCTTGGCCTGCGCTGGATCCTCATGGTGGCGCATTGGGTGGCCGGATTGGACGGCGCGGTTGGGCAGATCGCCGCGCCCCCTGCCGCAGTCTTACCGTTGCTGGCGCTTGGCGGGCTGTTCGTCGTGCTCTGGCAGGGGCGGGCGCGTGTTATGGGAATTGTGCCGATGCTGGTTGCCTTGGCGATCTGGAACATGGCGGCGCGTCCGGCGGTGTTGATTGCCCGCGACGGGGCATTGGTCGGGGTCATGACGGCGCAGGGCCGCGCCCTCAGCCGTGATCAAGTGGCTGGATTTACCGCACAAAACTGGCTTGAGAATGACGGCGATGTACAGGATCAGCAAGCGGCCGCCGCACGTTGGCAAGGGCAAGAGTTCGGCGGCGCGCTGCAGGTCGCGGGGCTGCGCATTCGTCATCTGCGCGGTAAGGCGCAAGTGACCGGTTTTACCGGATGCGGGGCGGGCGAGATTGTGGTGATGAACCGGAACCCCGAGCGCGCGTTGCCGGTGCCCACCGCAGCCCGGCCGCCAATGTCACCTGCGGCTCAACCGCCCAAGCCCGCCGCGCTATTGATGTCGCTGACGGCGGGCACCTTGTTCACGGCGCAAAGCCCTTGTTTGATCCTGACGCCAAAGATGTTGTCAGCCAGCGGCGCAGTGGCGTTTTATCAAAATGAGGCGGGGTTGAGAATGCTCACCGCCGGATCCCGGATCGGTGCGCGTTTATGGCGCCCGCCGCCGCCTAAGGTCGCGCCACGTCACCAAAAAGGAAAAACCGCGCGGACTGCCCGCCTTGAGCCATAGTCGCGCAGGCGCAAGCGGCCTCTCAATATGTGCGGATCAATCCGACAAGACGGCCCTGCACATCGATTTTATCCGAAGGGAATACGCGGGTTTCATAGGCAGGGTTTGCCGCCTCCAGAGCGATGGCATTGCCCTTGCGGTAAAACCGTTTGAGCGTTGCTTCGGCCCCTTCGATCAAGGCCACGACGATATCACCATCTGCGGCGACTTTGGTTTCGCGGATCACCACGACATCGCCGTCATTGATGCCCGCGTCGATCATCGAATCGCCGTGAACCTCAAGCGCATAATGATCCGACGCACCCGAAATCATCCCCGCAGGCACGGCCACGCGGTGCGAGACTTCGGAAATGGCCTCGATCGGCACACCGGCCGCGATACGCCCCATCACCGGCAATTCCATCGCATATACCGCTTCGAGCGTTTGCGCATCCGAAGGGCGCGGCCCGTTGGGTCGGTCGCCTTCGATCACTTGCGGGGTAAAACCGGCGGGCGCACCGCCAAGGCTTTCGGGCAGTTTCACAATCTCGATTGCCCGCGCCCGGTGGGCCAAACGCCGGATGAACCCGCGTTCTTCCAGCGCTGTAATAAGCCGGTGAATGCCCGATTTCGAGCGCAGATCAAGCGCCTCTTTCATTTCGTCAAAGCTGGGCGGGACGCCGTCGCGTTGCAGCCGTTTTTGGATAAACTCCAGTAGATCGAGCTGTTTCTTCGTCAGCATCTGCACATCCTCATCATAAAATCGCCTGTGTTTTGCGGTTCGTTCTACCCTTGTTCTCTTTTTGTGTCAACTTTTGTTCACATACATTAAGAGCGGAACGGTTTTGACCGGTGCCAAAGTTGAGAGCAGGGCGATCACAGGGGGATGTAATCCACATGCGTTCCGGCCGGCAATGCGGGCGAATTCGGGGGCTGGACCAAAAGCGCATTGGCTTCGGCCAACACACCCAACAGGGCGCTGTCTTGGCGGTTGAAGGGGGTAATCTCGTCGCCGTCGACTTTCGCGCGCAGGTAATGTTCGCGCGGTCCTCCGGCGGGCATATCGGCGGCCAAACGGGCGCGGCGGCGCGGCGCCGGTGCCGGCGGCAACCCCATCATCACCCGCACCATCGGCGCCAAGAACACCGTGCCGCAAACCATCGCCGACACCGGATTTCCCGGCAGGCCAAGCATCAAAGCGCCATCCGCCATCCGCCCCGCCATCAATGGTTTTCCGGGGCGCATCGCCACCTTGTAAAAACTTTGTTCCATGCCAAGCGAGGCCGCAACCGTGCCGACGATATCATGATCACCAACCGAAGCGCCGCCCACCGTCACAACCAGATCCGCACCTTTGGCCAGATCGAAACACATTTCCAAAGATGCCGGGGTGTCCTGTGCAATCGGCAAAAGCCGCGGCATCGCGCCAAGGTCTTGCAACATCGCATAAAGACCGAATGTGTTGGACGCGATGATTTGGTCCGGTCCGGGCGTTTCGCCGGGCATCACCAATTCATCGCCGGTGGAAATCAACGCCACATCGGGGCGGCGCATCACCGGCACCTCGGCGATATTCATCGACGCCATCAACGCCACATCCGCAGGACCAATCCGCCGGGGGGCCTTGATCACATCGCCCGCTTTGAAATCCCCGCCGGCGGCGCGGATATTGTCGCCGCTGCCGATATCGCCGGTGAGGGTGATCTCGTTGGAAATGCGCATCACGTCTTCTTGCAAAATCACCCGTGTCGCGCCTTCGGGCACGGGGGCGCCGGTGAAAATCCGCACCGCTTCGCCGGATCGCACATCGCCGCGCCACCCGTGTCCGGCGGCCGATTCGCCGATCACCTTGAATGTCGCATCCGGCACGGCCTCTTCCTTGATCACCGCATAGCCATCCATTGCCGATGCGGCAAAGGGCGGCTGCGTGCGCGTCGCCGTCACATCATTGGCCAATACCCGACCATTGGCCGCGCGCAGAGGCACAATGTCATGGCCAAGCGGTTTGGCGAGAGCAAAAAGCAGATCGAGCGCTTCGGGGACGGATATCATTGCAGGGCCTCGGTTTCTCCTAAAGTGTCCTCTTCCCATTTGGCATAGGTTTTTTGGGTGCCCATCAATTTCCATTCCGTTCGGCCATTGGCGGAGCGGCCCACAACGACTTCTGCCGCTTGGCTCGGGCTTGAGAAGGCATAGTCTTTGATGATCCGCCCCGTTTTTTCTGACACGGAAATGATACCGCTCTCAATAAGTTCGTTTAAGAGGTGTTGGGATTTTAGCGGGGTCTTGTTCTTTCCGCGCCAGACACGGGCGACGATCGATCCGGCTTGCACCACCATTTCGCCCTCAACCAATTGCGCCGTTGCATGATACCCCATCTTTTCGGAGCGCAGCTCGAAAACCGGCTCGGTGCCCGCAGGCGCGCGCATTGGTTTCGTGACCCGCGTTTTGTCCAAAAACAGATCCACCCGAATGGCGGGCAACACCATTTGCAAGGTATCCAGATAGGATTCCATATTGGCGCGATCTGCTTCGGTCAGACTGCTGCGCGGCGGAATATTGGCATTCTCCAACGCCGAGGCATTGACCTTTTTGGCGATCTCGACAAGCCGCGATTCAAGGTATTTCACATGCGCCTTATGCAGGTTGTCCGCCGCCGATGTGATCAAAACCGCCGTCTCCCACCAATCCTTTTTCGCCGCATGATCGCGCAGCCGCGCGGCCAATTCTTCGGCCTCGCCGATATAAGCCATCGGTGCGCCGTCTTTTTCGCCGATCAACACATAAACGCCGGTGTGCTGCGCCTCGCGCCGCGCCAAGGTCTCGCGCAACTGCGTGCGCGGGCTGCGCAACACATGGCCGGTCCAATTGAACACTTCGGCGGTTAGCATCCCGTCGGGCCGCCCGTCGATAAAAAATAGCTGAAGCGACCGGCCCTTTGTGCTCATGATGCCTCGAACCGTCCCGATTTGCCGCCGTCCTTGAGCAATACGCGAATGCCGCCAATCACCATTTCTTTGTCCACGGCCTTCGCCATGTCATAAACCGTGAGCGCCGCCGTGCTGACGGCGGTTAAGGCTTCCATCTCAACGCCGGTCTGACCGGTGGTCTTGACCGTGGCTTCGATGCGCACGCCCGGCAGGGCAGGGTCCAAAGACAGCTCTACCGCCACTTTGGTCACCGGCAAGGGATGGCAAAGCGGGATCAATGTCGGCGTCAATTTCGCCCCCATGATCCCGGCCAATCGCGCCACACCCAAAACATCGCCCTTCTTGGCGCGGCCGTCTTTGATGATCTCGAATGTGCCCTGCGCCATGGTGACATGGCCGGTCGCCACCGCCACCCGCGCGGTCACCGGCTTGTCCGATACATCGACCATATGGGCATCGCCCTTACCGTCAAAATGGGTCAGCCCGCTGGCATGGGTGTCGGTCATGGCCTGATCGCTTTCCGTCACATCATACCCGACGGGCTAAGCGGATTGGCGAGCAGATTGCGCGTGGCCATCTCGACATCCTCTTGCCGCATCAAGCTTTCGCCGATGAGGAATGCGCGGGCGCCATACATGGCCATGTCCGACAAATCCTCTGGGCCCGACAATCCGCTTTCACAGACGATCATCCGCTCCGCAGGCACCAATTTTGAAAGGGTCCGCGTGGTGTCCAAAGAGGTCTCGAATGTGTTCAGGTTCCGGTTGTTGATCCCGATCAACCGCGAAGACAACCGGCTGGCCCGTTCCAACTCTTCGGCATTATGCACCTCCAAAAGCGCATCCATGCCCCAAGTGGTCGCCGCATCTTCCAACTCTTGGGCCTGCGCATCCGATACGCTGGCCATGATGATCAAAATACAATCGGCACCAAGCGCCCGCGCCTCGGCCACTTGATAGGTGTCATACATGAAATCCTTGCGCAAAACCGGCAAATCACATGCCTCGCGCGCTGCGACCAAATACTCTTTTGCGCCCTGAAAGCTCGGCGTATCGGTCAAAACCGACAGGCACGCCGCCCCCCCGGCCGCATAGGCCGCTGCAATCGCGGCCGGATCAAAATCCGCCCGGATCAACCCCTTCGAGGGCGAGGCTTTCTTCACCTCGGCAATCAATCCGTATCCGGTGCGGGAGGCCTCAAACAGCCGGTCGGAAAATCCGCGCACCGGCGATGCGCCCTGCGCCTCGGCTTCGATGGCTTCCAACGGCTTTGCGGCTTTGTCCGCCGCCACTTCCTCAAGCTTATAGGCTTTGATCTTATCAAGAATTGTCTGTGTCATGTTCAAGACCTAGCGCGCAGCGCCCGCAAAGGAAAGCCCGACCTTCGCCTTTGATGGCGATAAAAGGGCCGTGCTGATCTGTGTCGTGCCGCGCTTTCTATTTTCCCAAAATATCCCCGCCGGAGGCGCAGCTGCGCCCCAAGCGATCCCGCGATTTCCGGCCCGCGCGGCTCCTACGCCGCGCCGCGCTCACGCCGCCGAAGTGATCCGCGCCAGCCCCTCGATCTTGGCTCGCGCCGCGCCGCTGTCGATGCTCTGCGCCGCCATGGCCACGCCTTCTTTTATATCGCGCGCCGCGCCCTGCACGGTCAATGCCGCCGCCGCATTGAGCAAAACCGCATCGCGGTAGGCGGATTTCTCGCCCGCCAAAAGCCCCGCAAAGGCTTTGCCATTTTCTTCCGGCGTGCCGCCGATGATGTCCTCGAACGGGTGCACCGGAAGGCCGAAATCTTCGGGATGCACTTCCACCTCGCGGATGGTGCCATCCGCCTCCAAGGCCGCGACCCAAGAGATGCCGGAGATCGCCAATTCGTCGGTGCCGTCCGATCCATGCACCAACCATGCGCGGGTGCTGCCCAGTTGCCGCAAGACGTCGGCCATCGGCCGGATCAAATCGCGCGAAAACGCGCCGGTCAGTTGGAATTTGACCCCTGCCGGATTGGTCAAAGGCCCCAGAATGTTGAAAATCGTCCGGGTGCCCAATTCCGTCCGCGTCGGCATCACATGTTTGTTCGCCGGATGGTGCATGGGCGCCATCATAAAGGCGATGCCGATCTCGTCCAACGCGGTTTCCACCACATCCGCCCCGACCATGACATTGACACCCATCGCGCCCAAAGCATCCGATGCGCCGGATTTCGAGCTCAAATTCCGGTTGCCATGTTTGGCCACCGGCACGCCGGCACCGGCCACAACAAAGGCCGCCGCTGTCGAGATGTTCAGCGTATGCTTGCCGTCGCCGCCGGTGCCGACGATGTCCATCGCGCCGTCGGGGGCCCGCACGGGCACACAATTGGCCCGCATGACGGCCGCTGCGGCCGCGAATTCATCGACCGTTTCGCCGCGTGTGCGCAGCGCCATGAGCAGCCCGCCGATCTGGCTGGGTGTTGCCGTGCCGGCAAACAATTCCCCAAAGGCCGTCTCGGCCTCGGCGCGGGTTAGGGGGCGATCGGCGGCGGTGCCGATCAATGGTTTGAGAATATCGCTCATGCCGCCACCTGCAACAGATCGGTGAAGTTTTGCAGCAACCTGTGCCCATGCTCGGAGGCGATGCTTTCGGGGTGGAATTGCACGCCGTGGATCGGCAATGTTTTATGTTGCAACCCCATGATCGTGCCGTCGTCCAATTCCGCTGTTACATCCAGACAATCGGGCAACGTGGCCCGGTCAACCACAAGCGAATGATAGCGCGTGGCATCAAACGGCGAGGGCAAACCGGCAAACACCCCCGCGCCGCCATGTTTGATATGGCCGATCTTGCCATGGACGATTTCACTGTGGCGCACCACCTTGCCACCAAAGGCCTCGCCAATGGTTTGATGCCCAAGGCACACCCCCATCAGAGGCGTCGCCGTGTCCGCCGCTGCATGGGTCAGCGCAAGGCAAATTCCGGCCTGCGCCGGATCTTTCGGCCCCGGAGATAGCAAAATCCCCGCCGGTTTCATGGCCATCGCCTCTTGCACATCGATGGCATCATTGCGTTTGACCACCACTTCGGTGCCCAATTCGCCCAAATAATGCACGAGGTTATAGGTGAAACTGTCGTAATTATCGATCAGGAGCAGCATCTTGTCCCACTTTGCGGATTGTCGGGGCTGGAGGCCCGCCTTAATGTCGCGTTATACTTGTTCAGGCTTACGCCGGAGCGTCAAGAGGGGCAGGGGACGAGATCGGTCGGAACTGTTGCTCAATTTCGTGCAGCGGGTTCGTATAGTGGGCCTCGCCGAGTGGATCATGGCACAGATGCGCCGCACAATCCGGCGGCGGTGTTCAATGCTGTCATCGCTTGGTAACAATGATATGTCGCAGGCGGTTTGCCAAGGCGGCGGGTGAGGACAAAAGGCGAGGAACGGTAGTGCGAGGATTTCTCTCAGGTGTCAGTCTCGGCGCGGTGGTATCGGTTTTGGCTGCGGCGGGTCTGTCGGTGGCTTTTGGCCCCGTTGGGCCAACTGCGGATCGGCCCGCAGACGTGCAAAATGCGCCCGCGCAGGCTCTCGCTCCAACATCCGACACCTCATCCGAACCGGCATCTGACGATGAAGGGCAGACCGGCGCGCCGGACGGTGCGCAAGGCGATGCGCGCACCACCTTTGAGAATGCGGATCCGGATCAGACCGCCGGTCAAGATGCGGCGCAAACTTCCTCCAACACCGCACCAACCGGCTCGAATCGGCAGTCCGCCGGGCAGGGCTCGCTCGGTGAGCGGACCGGAACCGGAACTGGCACGGCGCTGCCATCGGTTGATGCCGCCCCTCAGGGCGGCAGTGCCCCTAATTTAAATCTGCCGGTTTCCGATTCTTCGGCCTCGGCCCGTGTTGATACCGCACCGGCTGCCGTGCCGCAGGTCGGTTCTGCTGCGCGCGCGCCCAACGCACCGGAGGAGGTGCCGCCAAGCGCAGGCAACAGTCCCGCGAATGCAGTCGAAGGCGAAGCGCCAGTCTATCCCAGCCCGCAAGCCGCCGCCCCGCCTGCGCCGCCGGTTGAAGGCGATCTGTCGATCTCGACCAATCCTGCGCAGCCTGCTGCCCCGAAAGCCGACGCGCCGCAAAGCGCTTTTCCCGCTGGCGATTTGTCGCAAATTGAAACACCGGTTGGAACACCTACGACCTCCAGTCCCGGTACCGGTGCCGGTGCATCCGAGGCCAATAAAACCACGGGCGAGCAGGGTGCAAAACCAGATAACGCAGCCGCCGACCGCGCGCCGCAAGCCATGACCGATGCCCCCCAATCGCCCGCCGCCGCAGGCGCGCAAACGGGGGCGGGGGATCTTGATGCGCAGCCTGAATCCGATGCGGATCAAGAGCCGGAGGCACAGTCCCGATCGGCGGTGCCCGATCGCGCTGCGGAGGCTGACGCCGCGCTCAGCCCCCGGCTTGACCCCGCTGCGGGCACTGCGCCAAAGGCGCAGACCGCAGATGGGACAGGACGCGCCGCCGCCCTGCCCAAAGTTTCCAGCTTACCGCGCACAGATGATCCCGTGACCCGCGCCGAAGCCGCAGATGCGGCGCCCCAGCCTGCAGAAGGCGCGGCAGAATCAGGGGCGGCAGCGGGCGGCGGCCTCTCCGGGACCGGCGGCGATGTCGTCGCGGCGCTGCGGCCGAAAATTGGCAAACCGGCCGGCACCCTCGGCGGCGGCAGCTCATTGATCACACAGCGTAACGCTGTCGGTGCAGGCAAATCCGCCTTGCCGAATGCGACCACAGCGCCGCAGGATGAGACGGCCCAGAACGCCGATATCCCGCGTTGGCAGCGCTATGCCGAACCATTTGAAAACCCCGAAGGCAAACCCTTGATGTCGATTGTGTTGATCGACGATGGCAAAACCGGCCTTGGTCGAAACGGCATGGGACAAAAGGCGCTTGGCCATTTCCCATACCCGATTTCCATCGCCATCGACACCGCATGGGACGGCGCGGCACAGGCCGCAGAGGGCTATCGCAATGCCGGATATGAGGTCTTGGCCCTGACCGACCTTCCGCCAGCGTCGACCGCCGCCGATACCGAGGTCGCCATGTCCGCGTTGCTGCGCCGGGTGCCACAGGCAGTCGCGGTGATTGAGGGCATTGGCAATGGATTGCAAGGCAACCGCGATATGAGCCTGCAACTGGCCTCGATCCTGTCGGCCACCGGGCATGGGTTGATCTTGGAATCCAAGGGGTTGAATTCAGGTGTGAAAATCGCTGCGGATGAGGGCGTGCCGACGACCACGGTGTTCCGGGATGTCGATGCCGAGGGGCAAGGCCCGCGGGTGATCCGCCGTTTTCTCGATCATGCGGCGTTCCATGCCGCGCAAGACGGCGAAGGCGTGGTGATGATTGGCCGGTTGCGGGCCGATACGATTTCGGCGCTGCATATATGGGGACAGGCCGACCGCGCGGAACGGGTGGCGCTTGCGCCCATCTCGGGGATATTGAAAGCCGCCGCACCTGAATGAGAGCCCTACTGTTGCTCACGTCGGTCCGTCGCATCATACCAACCCGTTTTAGCCGCCTGTTTTGGCGCATCGCGCAACATGACAGGCAGAGGGATGCCATTATGGCGGGGCGAGCATAACGCCGCCTGCCGGCTGTCAGATTGCGCATGGCACCCTGCGCTGCGGTGACCGGCGCAGCGGCGGGCTCATATAGGGGCGAGGCCGGCAAGGCCTATGCGGTCCATTCAAATGACTTCTTGGGGCTGTGACCGGCCGGCGTCGCCCTATCGGGAATACTTATGCGCCTTAACCATTGCCATTGCCGGTGAACCGCGCGGCATCGGCGGCGGCGCGGCGGATGGCGTTGGATTTATGCACGGTCTCTTGGTATTCGGCCTCCGGATCGCTGTCATAGACCACGCCGCCGCCAGCTTGAATATAGAGCTTTTGATCCTTCACGATCGCGGTGCGCAGGGCGATGCAAATATCCATATCGCCATTGCCGCTGAAATATCCGACACCGCCGCCGTAAACGCCGCGCTTTTCCGGCTCCAACTCGTCGATGATCTCCATCGCGCGGACCTTTGGCGCGCCCGACACCGTGCCGGCGGGCAGACCGGCGAGCAGCGCTGAAAGCGCATCCTGATCGTCGGCCAATTCACCGACCACATTGGAGACGATATGCATGACATGGCTATAGCGTTCGATGGTGAATTTCTCGGTGGGATGCACCGTGCCGATTTTCGACACCCGCCCGGTGTCATTGCGGCCCAGATCGAGCAGCATCAGGTGTTCGGCCAATTCCTTTTTGTCGGCCAAAAGATCCGCTTCCAAGGCACGGTCTTCCTCCGGCGTGGCCCCGCGCGGGCGGGTACCGGCGATCGGGCGGATGGTCACCTCTTTGCCAAACACGCGGACCAATATTTCGGGGCTGGCGCCGATCACCTGAAAGCCGCCGAAATTGAAATAGAACATGAAGGGCGAAGGATTGGTGCGGCGCAGGCTGCGGTATAGGGCAAAGGGCGGCTGCGAAAAATTCTGCGTCCAACGCTGTGAAGGCACAACCTGGAAAATATCGCCGGCGCGGATGTATTCCTTGGCTTTCTCGACCGCCTCCAAATAGGCAGGTTTTGAGAAATTCGACACCGGTTCGGCATCCTCATGCGCCTCGCCCAGATCGCGCGCATGATGGGGCAGGGCGCGTTCCAGATCACGCACCGCATCCGAAACCCGTTCGGCGGCCTGTGCATAGGCCGCGCGCGCCGATTGACCGGCACCCACATAGGCCGGCGAGACGATGATCACCTCGCTTTTGGCGCCGTCCAGGATGGCGATCACCGAGGGGCGCATCATCACCGCATCGGGCAATCCAAGCGGGTCGGGGTTCAGATCGGGCAGATGTTCCACCAAACGGATCATGTCGTATCCCAGATATCCAAAAACCCCCGCAGAGGCGGCGGGCAGATCTTCGGGAATATCGATCCGGCTTTCGGCAATCAGGGCGCGCAGCGAGGTCAGCGGATCGGCGGCCTCATCCACCCATGCGTTGGCATCAAACCGGGCCGCGCGATTGATTCGCGCCGATGTGCCGTGACATTGCCAGACCAGGTCCGGCTTCATCCCGATGATCGAATACCGCCCGCGAATTTCCCCACCCGTCACGCTGTCGAGCATGAAGGTATCCTTGCCCGCGCCGGTCAGCTTGAGCATCAAGGTCACCGGTGTATCGAGATCAGCCGCAAGGCGGGTATAGACGATTTGATTTTCACCGGCGTCAAACCGTTCGGCAAACGCGTCGTAAGAAGGAGTCAGTTCCATCGTGATCCGGTCTTTGTCTTGGGCCGCCTTCGCGCGCGGCGCGCCAAGGCAGATCATGTGGCGGCGCGGGCAGGCCGCGCCGCAATGGGTTATTGCAGCGAAGCGTTGACCGCATTCACCGCTTGGGTGTTGAGGTTCACATCCACCCGCGAACGAATGTCGCGAATATAGGCCTCGTAGATGTCTTGTGCCACGGCGGCTTGGGCCTGTTCGCGCAAAGAGGCGGCCAGAGCGGCAACATCGCCATTGTCCATATCCGGGCCGTTTTGCGCATCCAATCGCGTGATGATCACCCCGCCAAAGGCATTGGTAATCAGGATATCGCCGAGCGCCATGTCAAAGACCTGCTCAAGATAATCCTCCGGCGTGCCGGGTATAAACCCGTTGCGCAACACATCGGTTTCCACTGTCGCGGTCAATCCGACACCGGCGAAATCCACGCCATTTTCAAGCTGTGGCAGCAAGGCTTCGGCTTGTGCACGCAAACGGGATTCGGTTTCTGCCGCTTCCCATGCGGCGGCCACCGCGTCGCGCACCTCATCGAGGGTTTGCGCGCGCGGCGCCAGAATTTCTTCGAGGCGCATGGCGTAAATTCCACCGTCTTCCAATTCCGCCACTTCGGGGAAATCGTCCGCAGTGATCGCCTCTGCTGCGGCGTCAAATTCCGGATAGGCGGCAATGTCGTCGCCGCTCTCGGCGTGCCAATCGACCTGCGCCAAAACCAATTCGGTTTCCTTGGCGACGTCCTCAAGCGTTGCGCCGCCGGCCAGCATATCATCGATGGCTTCCGCTTGCGCTTCGATCACGCGGCGGGCCCGGTCGAGCGCCAATTCATCGCGCAGCCTGTCTTTGACCTCGTCAAAGCTGTTTGCCTCTGCGGGCAAAATTGCGTTCACGCGATAGAGGGCCGGCCCGAGCGATGTGGTGAACGGTCCGGTGATTTGTCCGACATCCGAGCCAAAGACCGCATCTGCTGCTGCGCCTAAATCGCCGCGTGCGACATCGCCCATATCGACATCGGTCAATTCCAATCCGCGATCGCTCACGAGATCTTCAAAGCTTTTGTCGCCGGTCTCTATCGCGGCTTTCGCGGCCTCGGCGGCGGCCTCATCGGCAAAGGCCAGACGTTCGACCAAACGGCGTTCTTCGGTGTTGAACTCGGCCTTACGCTCGTCATACAGCGCCGCCAAGGCCGCTTCGTCGACCTCAACCGTGTCCAAAATCATGTCCGGTGTGATCCACGCATAGGTGATGCGCTTCATTTCCGGCAAGGTGAAATCGGGCAGGTGGCTTTGATGATAGCTGCGCAATTCATCCGCCGTGGGGGGAGGGGTCGGTTCGGTTAAGTTCTTCTGCGTCAACTTTGCCCAAGTGAAATCGCGCCGTGCCCCGACAAAATCAACCAATGCATCGACATGGGCGGCGGGCACCGAAACGCCGCTGATCACCGCGCCTTGCACCAATGTGCGGGCGGTTTCTTGGCGCAGGTCTTCTTCGAATTCCGCCTCGGTCAATCCGGCATTGCGCAGAGCATAGGCATAGCCCTCGCGGTCAAAATTGCCATCAACACCTTGAAAACTGGGGATGTCGAAAATTTGCTTGCTTAGGTTTGCATCGCCAATGGACAGGCCCATGCGCATGGTCTCGTCATCCATCGCGGCGCTGTTGACCAGTTGCGACAGAATACGCTGGTCCAAACCGGCGGCCTGCGCTTGGGAAAAGGTGACCGGCGCGCCGGTTTGCGCCTGAATGCCGCGCAATTCGCGTTGCAACGCGCGGGCATAATCATCGACGCTGATTTCTTGTGATCCGACGCTGCCAATAGAGCGCACACCGCTCGACAGGTTGGTGGCGCCAAAGCCGCCCAGCCCAAGGATCAACAGGCCCATCAGGATCCAAACCAGAGTTTTCGTTGTGCCGCCGCTGCTCGCCATTGCGCATCCCCTTCGTGGGTTGTCTTGAATTCGCTGGCGAATGTGTAAGCCGTGGCGCGCAAGGGGGCAAGGGGCGATGCGCGCGGCGCACGGTTAGAGCGCAAGCGCCTCGAGGCGGCGATACATATCATCAATGCCGGCCGCATCGATGTTGGCAAAGGCGATGCGCAATTGCCGCGCGCCGGCGGGGTCGCCTTCGGGGGTGAACATCGTGCCCGGCAGCATCAATATTCCCGCCTCGCGTACCAATCGCGGCGCCAATTCATGTGAGGGCATCTCAAAGGGATGCGCGACATAGGCAAAATAGGCCCCCGCGCCCATCAACCGCCACCCCTGCGCTGCCAAAGGCGCAAACCCCACCTCAATGGCCGCGCGCCGCGCGAGAATCTCGGCGCGTTCTCCTGCGAGCCAATCGCCCAGATGGCGCATCCCCCAAAGCGCGGCATGTTGGCCCAATTGATTGGGGCAAATCGCAACCGTATCGAGAAATTTCTCTACCTCGGCTAAGGTCTCCTTAGCCGCCACCATCGCGCCGACCCGGTGACCGGTCAACCGGTATGCCTTGGAAAACGAATAAAGTTGGATCAGCACATCGGCCCAATCGGGATCGGCAAACAGATCATGCGGCGCGCCCGATTGGGAATGAAAATCGCGGTAGGTCTCATCGACGATCAACTTGATCCCGCGCGCCCGCGCGAGGGCGGCAAATGCCGCGATAAGCGCGGGAGGGTATTCCACGCCGCCCGGATTGTTTGGCGTCACCAAAACGATGGCCCGGGTGCGCGGCGTGATCAAAACCGCCGCATCCGCGACATCGGGGATGAGCCCCGTGTCGGTGGCCAATGGCACGGCCCGCACACCCGACATATCAAGCCACATTTTGTGGTTGAAATACCATGGCGTTGGCAAAATAACCTCGTCGCCCGCTCCGCAAAGCGCGTCAATCGTGGCGGCAAAGGCCTGATTGCAGCCTGAGGTGATCGCCACCTGTGCCGCCGAGACCGCACCGTCATAGGTCCGGCCGACCGAAACTGCGACTTCGGCGCGAAGCTCCGGCAACCCTAAGACCGGACCATATAGATGCACCGTATCATTATGCAGCGCCGCATCCGCAATTGCGGCGCGCAGGTCCGGATGCGGCGGCTCGACCGGGGCGGCCTGACTGACGTTGATCAACGGGCGATCAGCAGGGAAATCCACGCCGTCAAGCCATCGGCGCGCTTCCATGACGGGCGGCGCAAAAGTGGCAGAGGTGCTGGAAAATGGCATGGGGCGGGGCTCCTGCGACGCAGTCTAAAAGAACTTTATGCCTTCGGCGAGGATATTTGAAGAAAGCAGAAAGCAGCGCCGCGCGACTTTCTATTTTCCGTAAATATCCCCGCCGGAGGCTCCGACCTCAAAGAAACCCGAGCGGCTCAATCCTTGCCGCGATAGGGTTGCACATATTGCAGCGCCATGTCCCAAGGGAAGAAGATCCACGTGTCTTGGCTGACTTCGGTGATAAAGGTATCGACCTGCGGGCGGCCGGAGGGTTTGGCGTAAACGGTGGCAAAATGCGCTTTGGGATAGAGGCTGCGGACCAATTCCAGCGTCTTGCCGCTGTCCACGAGGTCATCGACGACGAGGATACCGCTACCATCGCCCATCATCGCGGCGTCGGGGGATTTGAGCACCACAGCCTCGGTGCGATCTTGGTTGTCGTAGGATTTCACCGAGATCGTATCGACGGTGCGGATATCCAATTCGCGCGCCACGATCATCGCCGGTGCCATGCCGCCGCGGGTGATGGCCACCACGGCCTTCCACGCGCCGTCATCGGGGCCATGACCGTCAAGGCGCCACGCCAGCGCGCGGCTGTCACGGTGGATCTGGTCCCAACTGACATGGAAACCTTTTTCATGGGGCAGGAATTCGGTCATTTGAGGGTCCTTAATAGAGGCGGTCAGCTTGCGATGCGCAGGGCCATGACGCCCAGCGTCGCCGCCGCAGCGCGGTCAACCACGGATTTGGATTTCAGATAGAGGTGCCGGATGGCCGGAATGGTTAACCCCAAGGTCACGATCGAATAAAACAGGAGTTCCAACACAAAGTGGTTGGCCAGCACCAGCACCGCGTCGATGCCTGTGGGCATGGCGGGGAAGACAGTGGTGAAGATCGCCGCGACAAAGACCACGGCCTTTGGGTTGGCGAAATTGGTCAGCAACCCCAGTTTCAGCCCATTCACCCCCGCCGGCGCATCGAAATTGGCCGGGGTGCGGGCATTGCGCCACAGCGACACCGCCAGCCAAATCAAATAGGCCGCCCCCGCCAGTTTCAGCGTGACAAAAGCCCAAGGCGCGACGGCAAACAGAGCCGTCAGGCCAAGAACGGCCAAGAGGCTCCAGCTGACAGCGCCGATCGTCAGGCCAAGCCCGCACAGGAACCCGGCGCGCCGCCCGTCTGATAACGCCGCCCGCAACATCGCCATGACCGCCGGCCCGGGAGAGGCCAGCGCCCCCAGAAGGGCCAGATTAAAGGCAATGAGCGATGCGGCGTCGATCATGGCTAGTCCTTGCGGCCGGTGACCACGTCGATGTCGGGCGCATCGACGGCCTTCATCCCGACGACGTGATAGCCCGCATCTACATGCAGGTTCTCGCCGGTCACGCCTGATCCCAGATCGGACAGAAGGTACAGCGCGGATTTGCCGACCTCTTCTTGCGTCACATTACGGCGCAGCGGCGAATTCAGCTCGTTCCATTTCAGGATGTAGCGGAAATCGCCAATGCCGGAGGCGGCCAGCGTTTTGATCGGACCGGCGGAGATCGCATTGACGCGAATGCCGTCCTTGCCCAGATCCTCGGCGAGATATTTTACCGACGCCTCAAGCGCCGCCTTGGCCACGCCCATGACATTGTAATGGGGCATGACTTGTTCGGCGCCGTAATAGGTTAGGGTGAGCATCGATCCACCGTCGCTCATCAGTTTTTCAGCGCGCTGCGCCACGGCGGTGAAGCTGTAGCAACTGATGTCCATGGTCATCAGGAAGTTGTCGCGACTGGTGTCGACATAACGGCCGCGCAATTCGCTCTTTTCCGAGAAACCGATGGCATGGACCAGAAAATCAATTTTGCCCCATTCTTTTTCAATCTCGGCAAAGGCCGCATCGACCGAAGCCATGTCCGAGACATCGCAATCGAACAATTGCGTTACGCCGATGGATTCGGCCATGGGGGCGACGCGTTTTTTGAACGCATCTCCCATATAGGTGAAAGCCAATTCGGCGCCCGCATCGGCCAAGGCCTGCGCGATTCCCCAAGCGATAGATTTATCGTTGGCAAGCCCCATGATAAGGCCGCGTTTGCCTGCCATAAGTTGATTTGGCATAGTTTCCCTTCCACCAATTTGCAACGTGCCCCTCGGTTTAGGCGATCAGGGCTGGCGCATCAAGTCTGCGCGATGGCATATAACGGCACATGCGGCCTGCATATTATCTGCGGGGCGGGGGATTGCTCTGGTGTGGGGGATCCCTTTTATGGGCGTATGAGTGAACCTTTCGGCTGGTTTTAGCCTATCACCGGACAAGCCTCAGTTCTTGCCCTATAACTGCGCAATCCGCGCGCCGAGGATGGCGTAAACCCGCTTCAACATGCGGCACGCCGCCCCGAGGTTCGGCTTGTGGCAATAGATACCGCATTTTGGGGCCTGTGAGGCAACGAAGGCGTAATGGAATTGGAATCTGTATGACTGACCGCAGTGAAATTTTTGCCGGGGATGACCCGTTCGTGATTGCCCGCAGGTGGCTCGCGCAAGCCGAGGCCACCGAGGTGAATGACCCCAACGCCATCGCTTTGGCTACGGTGGACGCAAGCGGCATGCCCAATGCGCGGATGGTTTTGCTCAAAGAGATCGAAGAGGATGCGTTTGTCTTCTACACCAATTACGGCAGCGCCAAAGGCAACGAAATCGCCGCGACCGAAAAGGCGGCTTTTGTGATGCATTGGAAAAGTCTGCGCCGACAGATCCGCGTGCGCGGGCACGTGTCCCGCGAAGATGGGCCAAAGGCCGACGACTATTATGCCTCTCGGTCGCTCAAAAGCCGTTTGGGGGCCTGGGCGTCGCAACAAAGCCAGCCACTTGAGAGCCGTGCGAGCCTGATGGCAAAGCTGACGAAGGTCACGCTGCAGCACGGCAATGCGCCGACACGTCCATCCTTTTGGGGAGGTTTCCGAATCGCCCCCGTTGAGATTGAATTCTGGGCAGATGGTGCATTCCGATTACACGACCGTTTCGTGTGGCGCCGAAATACACTCGCGGATAGGTGGAAAATCACCCGCCTGAACCCGTGAATTCCACGTGACGTGAAATGCAAGGCGTTGTTTTTCGAGGGGTTTTGGCTTGTGTTTTGGCGAAAATTAGGTGCTAGTGGCAGCGCCTGTAGAGCAAGAACCGGTGGGTAGCGAAAGTGACAGAACAAGAAAATAGCACTCGCAAGATAGACGGTCAGGTGAAATGGTTTGATCCCGTAAAGGGATTTGGTTTTGTAATCGCCGATGAAGGCGGACCCGATATTTTGCTTCATGCAAACGTGCTTCGGAATTTCGGACAAAGCTCCGTTGCCGATGATGCCCGCATTGCGATTCTCGCCCAAGATACCGAGCGCGGCGTTCAGGCGGTCGAGGTTTTGCGTATTGATCCTCCTGAGGGAATCGAAGGCGGCAGCCTTGCGGATTTTGACGATATTGATCCCGAAGTGATCCGAAACGCGCCATTGGAGCCAGCCCGTGTCAAATGGTTTGGTAAAGCCAAAGGATTCGGGTTTGCCAATGTTTTTGGACGGGACGAGGATGTCTTTGTCCATATCGAGGTCTTGCGCCGATCCGGCCTCGCCGATCTGCAGCCGGGCGAAGCCTTGGCCATTCGCGTGATTGACGGCAAACGCGGTCGTATGGCCGCCGAGGTCTGTGCTTGGGAAGCTGCGTTGAAAAAAGCCGAGGCTTAAGGGGATGCGGCGGCTTCGGGACGGCGCGGGCGTGGAAACACTTAGGGCCCGCCTGTACCCGAAGGCCCGCCGTAAACCGCACCGTGCCGTGCCGCTGATCGCCTTTTTGGCGGCGCTGGCCGTGGCGATTGCAGCGGCAGTTCCTTTGTCTTTGGCGTTGTTTCCCGCGCCGGCCCATGCCGAGGTGGCCCAGAGCTGTGACAGTGAAACCGCCTATCTGCGCGGCGCGTTCGGCACCGCCCGCTTTTCCGTTGAATTGGCGCAAACCGAAGCAGAGCGGGCGCGTGGATTGATGGACCGTGAGGCCATGCCCAAAAGCGCCGGCATGTTGTTTGTCTACCCCACCGATACCCATGCCGTGTTTTGGATGAAAAACACGTTGATACCGCTCGATATGATTTTTCTGGATGCGCGGGGCGTGGTCAAATCCGTGCATGCCAATGCGATTCCCCATGACTTGACCCCGATTGACGGGGGGCGCGGCATTCGTGCGGTGCTTGAAATAAACGGTGGATTGGCCGGATTATTGGGGATCGAAGCCGGTGCCGAGATGCGTCACCCTGCTTTTGCAAAAAATCATGCACTTTGGCCCTGCGAATAGGTCGATTTGCGCTTTTCAATCCCGCCGCAAGCGTCTAGACGGTGCCTCTATGGATCGGGGCGTAGCGCAGCCTGGTAGCGCACCTGTTTTGGGTACAGGGGGTCGTAAGTTCGAATCTTACCGTCCCGACCATAAAATCTCCCAACCCACCAACGTAATGCTCCGGTTTTAAATCGGGGTGCCGCCGCTTTTGCGGATCAAGGCGCGCATTGTTGCGTCAATCCGCGCACTGGGCTGCGCAATGCGGACGGCGCCGCCGCCGCGTTGCGGGACCAAAGCGTAGTTTTGCTGGTGCAAGGTCAACCCGCCGGTGGAGGTGGGGGAAAACCGGAAGGAGATCACCAGCTTGGGCAAATCGTCCATGGTGCCATCATATTTCAGGATCAACCCCGCCGTAGGTTCCGGCGGCATGAGCGATTGGCATTCGAACCATAAGTCGCTGTGTGTAATGAAGGTCTCTGCCGGATCGCCGCATGCGGCGCGCGCCGCCAGAGCAAGACCGGTGGGAAAGCGGTCGTAATGGGCCCGTAGGGTTGGCATGCCGGTGCTGTCTACCCAGCTTCTCCCTACATGTTGTGTGCTGTCATGTGTGCCGCCAGTGGTTTCGACACAGGCGGCGGCAAAAGGCAGCAGCAATAGCACAAAGAATCGGCGCAGGGGCATGAGAGGTCATAATTTCCATGTTTGGGACGCCGCGCGGCGTGGCGTGATTATTTTTGCGCCGCTGGATGCGAATGGACAGAACGCTTGCCGGCCGCCAGCGCAAAACTTCACCTGATCGGTGAAGCGTGCCGCATAAGCCTGCGGGATACAACAGGATTTCGCCACCTGTGGTTGCACGCGCCTATGTGGATAAATCAGGGGGTAATCGCGGGGATGAATCACCACAGCAAAAAAGCGCCCCCTTGGGATCGCCGGGTCAATGGGGTTTTTTGCCTGCAGAGGGTAAAAAATACATTGATGCCTAGACCAATATACGCCACCTTGTGGCTAGCTGATCGACGGACCACAATATGTAGTGGCGACGCAGAGCGAACTGGGACAGAGTATTCACAGACAACCGGCACTGGCTGGCTTGTATCTGATGTCATCTTTGGATGGCGTCAGGGCGGATTTCTTTTGCGTACAGTTTCCGAACGGCAGCAGCAGAACGCGGGCGTATTTGATGCGCTGTGTTTTGCGGGGAATGGGAACTTGCTGAAGATGAGGCGGCACATAGAATGAAGATCGAAAGAAAATTTACCAAAGCCGGAACAGATGCCTACGCGGGGCTGGATTTTGTTAAAACGGTTTCGGAAATCCGAAATCCGGATGGATCGGTTGTCTTCAAACTTGACGGTGTCGAAGTGCCCGCGTCCTGGAGTCAGGTCGCCTCTGATGTGATTGCCCAAAAATATTTCCGTAAAGCTGGCGTGCCGAGCCGGTTGCGCAAGGTCAAAGAGAGCGGCGTGCCGGAATTCCTGTGGCGGTCCGAGCCGGATGCCGGCGCCGAAATGGGCGGCGAAATTTCCTCAAAGCAAGTCTTCGACCGTCTTGCCGGTGCATGGGCTTATTGGGGATGGAAGGGTGGTTACTTCACCACCGAAGAAGACGCCAAAACCTATTTCGACGAAATGCGGTTCATGCTGGCCACGCAAAAGGCCGCGCCCAATTCGCCGCAGTGGTTCAACACCGGCCTGCATTGGGCATATGGCATCGACGGTCCGGCGCAGGGCCATTACTACGTTGATTTCGAAACCAAAAAATTGACCAAATCGAAATCTTCCTACGAGCACCCGCAACCGCATGCCTGCTTTATTCAATCGGTCTCTGATGACCTTGTGGGCGATGGCGGCATCATGGATCTTTGGGTGCGCGAGGCGCGCCTGTTCAAATACGGCTCTGGCACCGGCACCAATTTCTCGTCCCTGCGTGCGGACGGTGAAAGCCTGTCGGGGGGCGGCAAATCATCGGGCCTTATGGGGTTCTTGAAAATCGGTGACCGCGCGGCGGGCGCGATCAAATCGGGTGGCACCACGCGCCGCGCGGCAAAAATGGTGATTGTCGATGCGGATCACCCCGACATCCAAGAATACATCAACTGGAAGGTCAAAGAAGAGCAGAAGGTCGCCTCGATCGTTGCCGGATCGAAGATGCACGAGCAAAAGCTCAACCTGATCTTTGATGCCATCAAAGCCTGGGACGGATCGACCGAAGACAGCGTCGATCCGAAGAAAAACCCGCAGCTCAAAGACGCCATTCGCGGCGCGAAAAAAGTGTGCATCCCCGAAACATACGTCAAGCGCGTGCTCGATTATGCCAAGCAAGGCTATGGCGCGATCGAATTCCCGACCTATGACACGGATTGGGACAGCGAGGCCTATGCCTCTGTCTCCGGCCAGAATTCCAACAACTCGGTGCGCGTCACCGATGCTTTCCTCAAAGCGGTTGAAAGTGATGGCGATTGGGAATTGATCCGCCGCACCGATGGATCGGTCGCCAAGACCATCAAAGCGCGCGATTTGTGGGAAGACATCGGCCATGCCGCATGGGCCTGCGCCGATCCGGGCATCCAATACCACGACACCGTCAACGCATGGCACACGTGCCCCGAAGATGGCGAAATCCGCGGCTCGAACCCCTGCTCGGAATATATGTTCCTCGATGATACGGCTTGCAACTTGGCCTCGATGAACCTGCTGACCTTCCTCAAGGATGGCGAATTCCAAGCTGAAGATTACATGCACGCCACGCGTTTGTGGACGGTGACCTTGGAAATCTCGGTGTTGATGGCGCAATTCCCGTCCAAAGCCATTGCACAGCGGTCGTATGATTTCCGCACGCTTGGGCTGGGCTATGCCAATATCGGCGGCCTCTTGATGAACATGGGCTACAGCTATGACAGCGACGAGGGCCGGGCGCTTTGCGGGGCTTTGACCGCGATCATGACCGGTGTGTCATATGCCACCTCGGCTGAAATGGCCGGTGAATTGGGAGCCTTCCCGAAATACAATAAGAACGCCAAACATATGCTGCGCGTTATTCGTAACCACCGCAATGCCGCCTATGGCGCGACGGATGGTTATGACAGCCTCGACATCAAACCTGTTGCACTGGATCACGCCAATTGCCCCGATGCGCGGCTTGTCGATCTGGCCATGTCGGCATGGGACGAAGCATTGGAATTGGGCGTCGAACACGGATACCGCAATGCGCAGGTGTCGGTGATTGCCCCGACCGGAACCATCGGTTTGGTGATGGATTGCGACACCACGGGCATCGAGCCGGATTTCGCTTTGGTGAAGTTCAAGAAGCTCGCCGGTGGCGGATATTTCAAGATCATCAACCAATCGGTGCCTGCGGCGCTTGAAAAGCTTGGCTACGGGTCGGCGCATATCGAGGAAATCATTTCCTATGCGGTGGGTCATGGTTCTTTGGGCAATGCGCCGGGGATCAATCACACCTCGCTGATCGGGCACGGGTTCGGCGCGAATGAGATCGAAAAGGTCGAAGCCGCCCTCGCCACCGCTTTTGACATCCGGTTTGTGTTCAACCAATGGACCCTTGGCGCGGAGTTCTGCACCAATGTTCTGGGCATTCCCGAAGCCAAATTGAACGATGCGGGCTTTGATTTGCTGGCGCATCTGGGCTTTAGCAAATCCGATGTAGATGCGGCCAATGACCATGTCTGCGGCACGATGACGCTTGAGGGCGCGCCGCATTTGAAAACCGAACATTACGGTATCTTTGATTGCGCCAATCCGTGCGGGAAAAAAGGCACGCGGTATTTGTCGGTCAACAGCCACATCACCATGATGGCCGCCGCGCAATCCTTTATCTCGGGGGCGATCTCGAAAACCATCAACATGGCCAATGACGCCACGATTGAGGATTGCCAAAAAGCCTATGAGCTGAGCTGGTCTTTGGGCATCAAGGCCAATGCGCTTTACCGTGACGGATCGAAATTGAGCCAACCTTTGGCCGCCGCGTTGGTCGAGGACGACGACGAGGCGCTCGAGGTGTTGGAAAATGGCTCGATCCAGGAAAAAGCTGCGGTTCTGGCCGAGAAGATTGTCGAGAAGGTGATCGTCAAAGAAGTCGCACGGGGCCGTGAGAAGCTACCCGAACGGCGCAAGGGCTACACCCAAAAGGCGGTCATCGGCGGGCACAAAGTCTATTTGCGCACCGGCGAATATGAAGGCGGCCAATTGGGCGAGATCTTTATCGACATGCACAAAGAAGGCGCGGGTTTCCGCGCGATGATGAATAACTTCGCCATCGCCGTGTCGGTGGGGCTGCAATACGGGGTGCCGCTCGAAGAATTTGTCGATGCCTTTACCTTCACCAAATTCGAACCTGCCGGTATGGTGCAAGGCAACGACAGCATCAAAAACGCCACCTCGATCCTCGACTATATCTTCCGCGAACTGGCGGTTTCCTATTTGGATCGCACCGATTTGGCCCATGTTAAACCGCAAGGCGCGGCCTTTGATGATCTGGGCCGCGGTGAGGAAGAGGGCGTGAGCAACGTCAAAGAGATGAGCGAAGATGCCGCCTCGCGCTCGCTCGAAGTGCTCAAGCAAATCTCGTCGACCGGCTATTTGCGCAAGCGCATGCCGCAAGAATTGGTGGTGCTGCAGGGCGGGCAACACATGGGCGCCACGGCTTTGGATGCCACCGGCGATCCGGTGGCCGCACTCAACGCTCTGGTGCCGGAAACCGGCGGTGTGTCTGGTGGTGGTGCGGCCATGGGCGCCACGGCCGTATCAACGGGCACGGTCGCTTCCGCAGGCGGGCAAATGGATGCACGCGCCAAGGCAAAGATGCAAGGATATGAGGGCGAGGCCTGCGGCGATTGCGGCAACTATACCCTCGTGCGCAACGGCACTTGCATGAAATGTAATACCTGCGGAGGAACCTCTGGTTGCTCTTAAGGGTTTGCGGGGCGGATGCGTTCGCCCCCACGACGTTCAGGCCGCAGGCAAAAACAATTCCGAGCGGTAACAACGATTGAGCTTGAACGGCGAAACTGGGGGGCCTTTTGGCCCCCCATCTTTGTTTGACCTATGGGTTCACTCCGCAAGACCGGCTGCGCCGATCTGCGTGACCGCGACGCCGTGCGGCGGATCCGGATCTGTGACCTGCCGGCTCGGGCTGTGCGGCTTTGGCTGCTGGCTTAGGGCGCGCGGCGATCAATCTTCTTCGGCGAACAGCGCCGTCACCGGGGCATCGGGCGGCAAATCCAAGGCGCGCCGCAGCGCGATGCGCCCGCGCGCCAAACGTGACATCACCGTATTTTTGGGCACCCCCAGCTTTGCTGCCAATGCCGCCGGGCTGCTTTCGCCTTCTGCCACCAACCGCAAGACTTCGGCTTGTTCGCGGGGCAGGCGGGCCATCGCCGCACGCACCTCGGCGCAGGCCAGCGTGCGAAACGCCGTAGGCGGGCAGGGGATCATATCAGGGTTGATTTCGCTGCCGGCCTCGTGGGGACGGCGTAGGCGGCCACGGCTGCGTAGGCCGTTGCGCAGCGCACTCCTTGCATAGGGGCCCAGATCGTCGATCTCTGCCCCGCTGCGCATCCGCGCCCATATGCGCAAGGCGGTGTCCTGCACCACCTCTTGTGCCAGATCCGGCGAGCCGGCCAGGTGACGTGCCAACCGTTCCAGATCGGGAATAATCGCCGCCAGTTCGGCGGGCAGGTTACGCACCGTGGACGGTGCTTCGGCACCGGCGCAGGGGGCGGTTAGAGAATCCGGTGATGTGTCTATCGGTTTTGAAATCACGGCTGTCATGTCTTGGTCCTCCGGGTGTGCCACTGGCCAATAGATGGTCCAATTGCAGCGCCTCGACCAGATGGGGTGTTTCCGCCGCTCACGGCAAGTCGATGAAAACAGGCGGTTTTCGGCGGCAATTCGCCAATTGGCAGGCTCCGGATCGGCGGCGCGTCGCAAATTTGTGGAAAGCGCATCCGGCAGCGGGACGCAAATGCACCGGCCTGCGTCCTGCAAGGGTGAAGGCGGCCAAATGGCGCCTTTGCCCGCCCCGGATGGCGGCGGGCATCTGTTCAATTTTGTAAGGAAAACCAAATGAAAAATCTGATCGAAACCACCCGCCTGACCGCTCTTGCTCTTGCCGCTATGGGCGCCATGACATTGCCCGCCATGGCGCAAGAGGCCGCCGAGATCGACGCCAACGGCGACGGCGTGATGACCCTTGATGAAGTGCAAGCCGTCTATGGCGATGTAACGGCCGAAAGCTTCTCGGCGGCGGATGAGAACAAAGACGGCGCATTGGATGATGACGAAATGGTTGCGGCACAAGAGGCCGGCATTCTGCCGAAGCCCGCCGAATAACCCGGCCGCAGGCATAGGGGCCGGCTCACAATCCCCCAGATGCCTCCCGGTCCCGACGCAGCCCCGTGCACCATTGGTGCGCGGGGTTGTTTTATATCAAGGTGTTAAGTGTCGATCTTAACGCGATGCTTTCACGGCCATTCCCCAGATGGCGGCCAATCCCAACGCCGCGAGCATGTTCCAGCTGGCCATCGACAGGCCAAACATTTCCCAAGGCACCTCATCGCAGCGCACAAGGGGCGCGGCCATGATTTGATCGAAAAGCTCGCTGGCAGATTTTCCCGCCGCGCCCGAGGAGGTGCATGTCGATGGCCCCTCCCACCATGCGCGTTCGACGCCCGTATGATAGAGCCCCACCGCCGCCGTGCCGAGCGCCGCCAAAGCGCCCAAAGCCGGCAAGGCGCGGCCCGGTATCATCATCGCAAACGCTCCGATGGCAATCGCCGCGATATGCGGATAGCGTTGCCAGATGCAAAGTTTGCACGGGGCCATGCCCCCGATATATTGAAACCCGAGCGCCGCGACCATCAAAAGGGCAGATCCGCCGGCGGCCAGTATAATCAATTGCTTGCGGTTTAAGCTTAACATCGATGATCTCCCGAGTTGCACCGGATCAGAGGAATTTCAGCACATAGAAACCGCCGATCAACGCTGCCATGAAGAGCGTGAACATCATCCCTAAACGCTTTTCGATAAAGTCGCGGATCGGCGCGCCGAATTTGTACAGCAGCGCCGCGACAATAAAAAACCGCATCCCCCGTGCCAGAACCGAAGTTGCCATAAACGTCGCAAAAGGCATCGCTGTCCACCCTGACATGATGGTGATAACCTTATAGGGAAAGGGCGTGACCCCGGCAGCCAGAACCGCCCAGAAGCCGACATCATTGAAACGGGTGTTGAAGGCCTCCATCGCTTCTGCTTTGCCCATGGCGGCAAGGATCGGCTGGCCGATACTGTCATAGGCGAAGGCGCCAATGGCATATCCCAACACCCCGCCCAGAACCGACGCCACCAAGGCCACGCCTGCGATAATCCACGCCCGATGCGGCGCGGCCAAAATCATCGGGATCATGATCACATCCGGCGGGATCGGAAACACCGAACTTTCTATAAACGCCACAAAGGCCAAGACCCAAAGCGCATGGCGGTGGTCGGCCATTGTGAGCGTCCAATCATAGAGCCGCCTGATCATCCGGTTGTGTCCTATCGTGTTGTATGCTCGTCAGTGGCCCATGACGCGACGGGCTCTGCATCCGGCGCGGCGCGCAGCGCTCTGCACGGTTTATGTTCTTAGCGCACAGGCGAGGGGGCAAGGTCAAGAGCTGAGCCGCTCGGGTTTTCCGGCGCGCGATCATACAACGACCGTTGCAGCAGGGGTTCAATTGGGGCAAATATCTTGTGATGAATGGTTGTCTGAGTTAATTAGTTAGTGCGCCTTGCCCTTATAAGAGGCCGCAAGTGTGCTGGTTTAGGGGTAAATGTTATGACCGTATTGATCGCAGGGGCCGGCATTGGCGGGTTGGTATTGGGCCACTCGCTGCATCAATTGGGCGTTCCGTTCCGAATTTTCGAAGCCGTGCCTGCGCTGCGTCCGATGGGTGTCGGGATCAATTTGCAACCCCATGCGGTGCGCGAAATATATGACTTGGGCCTTGAGGCTGAAATCGACGCGCTCGGGTTGCGCACCGAAGAGGTGGGGTATTACAGCGCCCAAGGCGGTGAAATCTGGCGCGAGCCGCGCGGTATGTTGGCCGGTTACAAATGGCCGCAATATTCGATCCACCGCGGCAAATTGCAAATGATGCTTTATGATACATTGGTTGCACGCGCAGGCGGGCAGGCGGTGATCATGGGAGCGGCGCTGAAAGAATGGCGCGAGACATCCGACGGCATCGAAATCGAGCTTGAGGATCGCGACACCGGTGTCAGCAGGGGGCGGATTGCCGGTTCGGTCCTTGTGGCGGCAGACGGGATCAATTCAGTGGCCCGGGCCAAGCTATACCCCGATGAAGGCGCGGCCCATTGGGGCGGGGTGATGATGTGGCGTGGCGTGACCCGCGCGCCCAATTACGCCTCTGGCCGGACCATGGCGGTGATCGGACAACGGGCGGCGAAATTCGTCTGCTATCCGATTCAGGATTTTGGCGATTGCACCTGTTTGATCAACTGGATCGCGGACCGGCAAATGCCCGCGAGTTATGATTGGCGCGAACAGGACTGGAATCGCAGTGGCGATGCATCCGATTTCATTGATGGTTTTGAGGGGATGGTGTTTGATTGGCTGGATGTGCCGTCTCTCATCCGCGAGGCCGAGGGGATATGGGAATATCCGATGGTGGACCGCCACCCCTTACCAAAATGGAGCCAAGGGCGGGTGACCCTTTTGGGCGATGCGGCCCATGCCATGTATCCGATCGGATCGAATGGCGCGAGTCAGGCGGTTTTGGATGCGCGCGTTTTGGCGCGCGAGCTGCGCGATTCTGGGCGGGGGCCGCAGGCATTGCTGCGCTATGAGGAGCTGCGCCGCCAGGCGGTGAATGCGCTGATTTTGGCAAATCGCGGCGATGGCCCTGATAAAGTGTTGGATATCGTCGCGCATAAAGCCCCGCAGGGCTTCGGCGCGGTTGATGATGTGATGAGCCGTGCCGAGTTAGAAGAGGTTGCGGGCACCTATAAAAAACTGGCCGGAATGGATGTGGCGGGGTTGAATGCACGCGGCCCGTTGATCCCGATTTAGCACGGGCACAGGTGACGGCACGGCAGTTTGTTACATTTTGTGCATAAATCCGGCCGTTTGAGCATTTTTGCTCTTTTCGCCGTGCGCCGAGCACGCTAAACCCCCCGCAGGCTGCCCAAGTGGCGGAATGGTAGACGCAGGGGATTCAAAATCCCCCGCCGCGAGGCGTGCCGGTTCGAGTCCGGCCTTGGGTACCAGCAGCCTGTTTTGTATGCATTTTGGATTTTCCATTTGTTGCGGAGCGGCCGGAAGCGCCGCAAACCGCGCCGAAGCGCATCGGCACCGCGCCCGCCGAGGTCGAATGTGGCGCGCTTTTCTTTCAATTGATTTCTTTCGCATGAGACGGATCGGATTTGCCGGATCTCCGGCATGGCAAGGCGGGCCTGTGCAAGATTAGCCGCGTCGTCAGGCTCCGGTTGCTGCACGCTAGGGGAGCTTTTTCGCACCTCTGTCAAGCGGAGGTTGTGGGGCGTATCAAGCCCGCTGAACTTGCCTGCCGTCAAATTTTGATAAAATTGATTCGGTAAATTGCCGGAGACATTCCACAAATTCGGCAAAATCCTGCGGCAATTGCGGCTTTGGTTCCAATATGGAAATATTGGGTGCCTCTTCCTTAACCAATTGTGAAGATTTCAAGGCGGCGCATGCCTGTGCTGTTCTGTTTCTCAAGGTGAAACAATGGACGCCAAAGCGGCACGCCCTCTGTGCATGGTTAACATGATCTTAAACACTGTTTTCAAGGAATTTTGTGACTCCCCTAGGGGGCAGGCGTCGAAACAAAAGCGGGTCAATTGGGCGGGTTTACCCTCCCAAACGGTAGAGAATTGGTAACGAAGATGAAGGCACCGCTCACCATCGTAAGATTTTCCCCTTTGTCGCGGGATAAAGGCTCGGGTAAAAGAGTAGGTGCCCAACTGGGGGGTACAAATTCTAGGCCACGGGGGCGGCCGCACCATTGATCCATGCGCTGCTGCATGGGGATTGAAGTGTGCGTCCGCATTCTCCTGCCAAACGGCAGGTGGACCACATTTAATTGAAGAGTGACTGTCAGCTGTGCGGCTGTCGTCGGTCTTTTTCGCGCGCCATATTGGTGCGTGCTTCTCTCCCCATCCCGGCGCAAAGGCGTGAATTTCATGCGGTTGTTCGGCCGTCAAAACGCGTCAGGGTAAGATTTTAGACCCCCACTTTTTGGGGTGTCCTTGACGCGATTTGCGTCTTGGGAATGGAGAGAGCAATGACTTTTTGGTGGCTTTGGCACAATCATGGCACACATCACGGTGGCGGTGATCCTGTAGATACGTCTGACAATGATTTTGATGCCCCGAATGCAGATAATTTAATCGGTCTGTGGGATTTTACGGGGGGGGCTGAAACGCTCGACACCGGGTTGGCCGATGATATTGCCCAAAATGGCGATCTCCACTGCGGCGCGACAATCTCTGATGGCGCGCTGCGCCTTGACGGATACGACGACCGTTTCGAAGTGCGCGGCGCAGACGCCCCCTTTGACGCAGACGCCGGAACGATCATGGTCGAGTTCACCCAAACCTCCCATGTCGGCACCAGCCCTGATACATTGGTCAACCGTGGGGAATGGTGTGACCGCGATACCGAAGGCTATTTCAACATTCAGGTGACCAATGATGGCGCCGTCGAAGCCATGCATTATTCGAATGGTGAAGTGGTGTCGCTCTCCACCGCCGACCATTTCTTTGATGCAGGCGATGATGTGCGCGTGGCCTATTCCTGGGATGCGACCACCGGCGGCACATTCGTCGTTGAAAATGTCACTGACGGCACATCCTTCTCTCAAGACTTCGCAACCACTGGCCTTGATATGGCCATTGGCGATGATGACGATGAAAATTTCACCTTTGGTGCACGTGAATATAATGATGGCCAATACGACCATTTTTTCAAAGGCGATATCAATTATGTCGCAGTGTTCGACAAGGATGTGGTTAACGGCAACGACGGGATCGTTGAAGGCACCGAAGGCGATGACCTGATCGATGTGGCTTATACCGGCGATCCCAATGGCGACATGATCGACAACAATGATGCTCTGTTGCCGGGCGAAGCCCCCCAGGACGATATCGTCACCGCAGGCGATGGCAATGACACGGTGCTGGCCGTCGAAGGCGACGATGAGGTGTACGCAGGCGACGGCGACGATTCCGTTTCGGGCGGCGCAGGCGATGACGTAATCTATGGCGATAGCAACTTGCCCGGACCGTCCGGCGATGCGGGTGCATCGGTCCGTGAAAGTTTTGAATGGGATCTGGCGCCGGATACCGGTTTACTGTCCTTCGGTGCCATCGATAACGGCGACACTCTAAGCGGTTTCACCCAAAATACCGGCAATGTTGATGTAACCTTCTCGGTGGCCGGCAGCCATTACTTCCCTGAAACCACCTTTTCGACCGACCAGCAAAAAGTGCATTCGATCGATACAGACGGTCAGACCATTGATGGCACTTCGTCGCTCAGCTCGACGCTGAACCTGCGCAACGAATGCGTCGATTACGCGCTTGGGTTCTCCGCGCCGGTCAGTGATATTTCCTTCCGCGTCAATGACATCGACCATGACAGCGAAGTCGTCATCAAAGCCTATGATGCCGCAGGCAACCTGCTTGATGTGAACATCACCGCCGGTGCCGGCGTGACCCTGACCGATGAAGACGGCGCGGGCGGGGATGAGACCGCCAACAGCAATGGTGGCTCCGGCGCGAATACCGATCCGGATCATTCGATTCTTGTAAATATCGCGGGTCCCGTGGCCAATCTGGTCATCACCCACAATCAGACCGGGTTCAGCGACAGCGAAATCCATATCACCGATGTCTATTTCGATGTGCCGGTGGAGGATGCGGGCGATGATTGCGCCACGGGCAATGACACGCTCGACGGCGGCGACGGGGACGATGCGCTTTATGGCGAGGCGGGCGATGACCTGCTGATCGGCGGCGCGGGCAATGATACCTTGGTGGGGGACGGCGAGGTGCCCACCGGCCCTGTTGGCACGGTGGATGCGAAGATCCTCGATTGGACCAGCGTCGGCAGCGTTGCGGATGGCACGGTGATTGATGCGGGCGGCGTGAATGTCACGGTTGGCTTTACGGCCCAAGACACCGGCGCGACCATCTCTACCAGTTCCGATGCGCAATATGTTGCGGCGGGCGAACCGATGACCGGCAACGGCGGTATCGAGCTCTATGGCTGTGGCGGCGAAGGCGGCGTGGACAACACCTCGACCACCAGCCTGACATTCAACGCCACCGATGCGCTTTATGCCGATGGGGCCACCGATGTGACCTTCCGTCTCAATGATGTGGATTTGGGCAACCTGACCGACCCGCATCTCGATATCGTAACGATCCGCGGCTATGACGCGGCGGGCAACGAGGTCGATGTGACCTTGACCCCCTCGGGCAATCAATTGGTCAGCGGCAACACTGTGACCGGTCTGGATGTGGATTCCGGCCTGCTCAATCCGACCGATGCCACAGGATCTGTTCTTGTCGAAGTGGCAGGTCCCGTGTCCCGCATCGAGATCGATTACGACAACGGCGAAATCACCGATCAAAAGATCTGGGTCACCGATGTGGCATTCAACACCATTGCCGCTGGCGACGACTGCATCGCCACGCCGGGCAATGATGTGCTCGATGGCGGCGAAGGCGACGATGTCATTATCGGCAACGAAGGCGACGATACCATCCTTGGCGGCGAAGGTGCCGACACCATGTCCGGTAATGACGACGCCGATATGTTCATCGGCGGCGATGCGGGCGATGTGGTCGATGGCGGCAGCGGCGGCGATGACAATGATACGCTGGATCTGTCGGAAAGCGGCCCGCTGCGCGTGATCAACCAAACCGTTGATGCAGACGGTAATTCCACCTCAGGCACCGTCGAATTCCTTGACGGCAGCGGTCAAGTCACCGGCTCCATGAGCTTCACCGAAATAGAGAACCTGATCCTGCCGGAGAACACAGGCCCCGTCGCGCAAGACGATAGCGCCAGCACCGACGAGGACACACCGGTGACCATCGATGTGCTTGGCAATGACACCGATGCGGATGGTGATGATCTGACCGTCACCGGTGCGACGTCGCCGAACGGCGATGTGACCATCAACCCCGATGGCACGCTGACCTTCGCGCCGGCGCCCGACTTTAATGGTGAAACGAGGATCACCTATACGATTGATGACGGGCAGGGCGGCACAGATACTGGCGAAGTCACCGTGACAGTTGCGCCGGTTAACGACGATCCAGTTGCCATCGACGATAGCGCCGAGACGCCCTTCGACACGCCGGTTGTCGTCGATGTGCTCGGCAATGACACGGATGTAGACGGGGATCCTTTGACCGTCACCGGTGCGACGTCGCCGAACGGCGATGTCACCATCAACCCCGACGGCACGATCACCTTTGATCCCACTTCGGGTTTCGAAGGCGAAGCGACGGTCGAATATACCGTTGCGGACGGGCAGGGCGGAACTGATACCGCGACCGTCATCATCACAGTGGGCGAGCAACCGCTTGACGGCATTGTTTCGGGCACCATTGGCGATGACTTGATCGATATTGCCTATACCGGCGACCCCGAAGGCGACATGGTCGACAACAACGATGAAATTCTGCCGGGCGAAGGTCCGAATGACGACATTATTCAAGCCGGCGATGGAAATGATACCGTTTATGCAGGCCAAGGCGATGACGACATCATCGGCGAAGGCGGCGACGATGTGATCTATGCCGACGACGGCGATGACAGCATCGATGGTGGCGAAGGCAACGATTCGATCCGTGGTCAGGAAGGCAATGACACCGTCATTGGCGGTCTGGGCGATGACACAGTGCGCGGCGGCGAAGGCGACGATATCGTCGAGGGCAATGAAGGCAACGACAGCATGGCTGGCGGTGTCGGCGACGACACGCTCCTTGGCGGCGACGGCAGCGATACGATGTCGGGCAATGAAGGCTCGGATAGTTTGGAAGGCAATGACGGCGACGATGTGATCCGCGCCGGCAATGACGATCCGAAAATCGACAACTACTTCCCGTTTGTCGATAGCCCGGATGCCGATCCCAATGACGACCGCGATTTTGTTGATGGCGGTGCAGGCAACGATACGATCACCACCGGCGATGATGCTGACACGATCTATGGCGGCACAGGCCATGATTCGATCGAAAGCGGCATTGACGACGATGTGGTCTATGGCGGCGCGGGTGACGATTACATCGACGGCTTCCACGGCAATGATTTCATCGACGGCGGCGATGGCGACGATACCATCGAGGGTGGGTTCGACACCTTCTCGGATTACGAGAATGACGATCCCTTCCCGGTGCCGGGCTATGCGTCGGATCCCGATCCCGACGACAATAAGGACACGGTCCTTGGCGGCGCGGGCAACGATCTGATTTCGACCGGCGATGATGCAGATAGCATCGAAGGCGGCACCGGCAATGATACCATCGACGGTGGCATCGATGATGATTATATCGACGGCGGCGACGGCGACGACAGCATCATCGGCGGTCATGGCTCCGACGAAATCTACGGCGGCGAAGGGAATGATTTCATCAACGCCGGCGATAGCACGCTGGCCTGGGGGCAAGCGCCCGACGATATCGATCCACAGCCGGAAAATGGCCGTGATTACGTCGATGGCGGTGCCGGGAACGACACGATCCTTGGCGAAGACGACGATGATACGCTTGTCGGCGGCGCCGGTGACGATGTGATCGACGGCGGCATCGACGAAGATTTGATTCTCGGCGGCGAGGGCAATGATTACCTCGATGGCGGCGATCAGGAAGATACTCTGGTGGGTGGGGCCGGAAACGACACCCTCATTGGCGGTGACGGCGCCGACGATATGGCCGGCGGCGATGATCGCGATACCTTCATTGGTGGCAACATCGGCGATGTCGTGGATGGCAATGAGGGCGGCGATGACTACGATACGCTTGATCTGCGTGGTTTGAACACGCCGAGCCAATCGATCAACGTGGTTTATGATCCAACCAATTCGGAAAACGGCACGGTCGAATTCCGCGACGGGTCGGGCACGGTGACGGGCACGATGACCTTCGCGAACATCGAGAATGTCATCCCCTGCTTTACACCGGGCACCGTGATCGCCACGCCAAAAGGCGAACGTCTGGTCGAAGAGTTGATGGTTGGTGACCGGATCATCACCCGCGACAACGGTATCCAAGAGATCCGTTGGCTCGGCAATCGCGGCCTCACGGGGCAAGAGTTACAGCATGCGCCGCATCTCAAACCGGTTCTGATCCGTGCCGGATCGCTGGGCAATAACTTGCCTGAGCGCGACATGCTGGTCAGCCCGAACCACCGTGTGCTTGTCAACAACGACAAAACGGCGCTCTACTTTGAGGAGCGCGAGGTTCTGGCGGCGGCGAAACACCTTACCGGGATGGCCGGCGTGGACGTGGTGGAGGCGTCGAGCACGACCTATATCCACTTCATGTTCGATCACCACGAGGTTGTCTTGTCGAACGGCGCATGGACGGAAAGCTTCCAACCCGGCGAGCAAACGCTTGACGGTCTTGGCAATGCGCAGCGGAACGAGATTTTCGAACTCTTCCCCGAATTGCGCAGCCAAGAGGGCATCGAAGCCTATCAATCGGCCCGTCGCTCGCTGAAGAAACACGAAGCGCGCCTTCTGTTGAAGTGATCGCATATGCAGCGTGGGGCTGGTGGTTTTAACCCATCGGTCCCCACTGAATATTCTGCCAGCGGCGCTGCCACGCTGCGGCAGAGTATCGGCGGGCCCCGATGGATGCTGTCGCAGGCTGTGCGGAAGCAGACATCGGGGTGTCGTCGTTTGGGGGCGGGCGACAAGGATTTGGCGCGCCGCTTGAGCGCCGCAGTGGTCGGATATATTCCTATACGGGCTGCGGGCGCGCTATGCTGTGCAAACACCCGCCGCAGCACCGGCAGTGCGCAGGGTGAAAACTGCGGCTACTGTTTTGCCCGCCATGCCGCCCACTCTTCGGGCGTGTCCAGATCAGTCAATGCGTGCTGCGCGGGCAGGGCAACGGTCAAAATATCTGTTTCCGCGTTTAAGATGGACCGCGCGCCCTGATCCCCTTGCAATGCAGATAGATCGTCAAAACACCGCGCCGGAAACACCACCGGATGTCCCGCTGTGCCATCTGTCGCTGCACCGCGTACCACATGACGTGCCATCCCGCCGGCAAAGGCCCGCAGGATTGCGGTCAAATCCGCTTGGCTGAGCTCGGGCATATCGGCGGGTAAAAGCATCACGCCCGAGGTGTCGACCGGCAAGGCCGCGACTCCGCAGGCGATCGAGCGCGCCATGCCCTCCGCTGCGTCCGGAACCGGTACGATCGTGACATCCAATCCGCTCAAAGCTGCCGCGCGCGGATGATCTGCAGAAGGCAGGGCGACAAAGACCTCCGATCCCGCCGCCAAGGCACGCGTGGTCAATACCGTCAACAACGGCGCGCCTGCGACCTCTTCCATTATCTTGTCACCGCCGCGCATCCGCGACGACGCGCCTGCCGCCAGTATCAGGATGGCAGCGGCGCTCATGGTGTTTTATCCCGCCTCGCCGCTGTCATAGGGGCCGTATCTTCAACCGCGTGATCCGGTTGTCTTTGCGCGCCGTAACCTCAAAGCGGAAACCGTGAAAGCTGAACACTTGGCCCACGGTGGGGATCATTTGCGCCTCGTGGATCACCAACCCCGCCACAGTGTTGGCTTCGTCATCGGGCAAAGCCCAATCCGTGGCGCGATTCAAATCGCGGATGGTCATTGCCCCGTCGATCAAAAACTGGCCGTCCTCGCTTTTGCGGATCAGATGGTCAACATCGGCGTCAAACTCATCGGTGATTTCGCCGACGATCTCCTCCAAAATATCCTCAAGCGTGATCAATCCCTGAAGCGATCCATATTCATCCACAACCATGGCGAAATGCGTGCGCCGGCGCAGGAATTGCCGCATCTGGTCGTCCAGAGTTGTGGTTTCGGGCACGAAATAGGGTTCCATCACCACTTGTTCGATTTTGAAGTCATCCATCGGCTGCGGTCCGCTGCCTTCGGCGGGCGCCAAGGCAAGCTTGTGCATCGCGCGCAACAGATCCTTGGCGTGGATCACCCCGATAATATTGTCCGGCTCGTCTTTGAATACCGGCAATCGTGTATGGCTGCTTTCGAGGCATTGCGTCAGAATTTCCGCCGGTTCGCTATGCGCGTTGATCATTTCGATCTGGCTGCGGTGAAGCATGATTTCCTCAACCGCACGTTCGCCCAAATCCAATGCACCAAGGATGCGATCCCGGTCTTCTTTTTCGACCACGCCTTCGGAATGCCCCAGATAAAGCGCGCCTGCGATTTCCTCGCGCACTGCCAGAATGTGGCTGTCGGGGTCGATTTGCACGCCGAAAAGCCGCAATACCCCGCGCACCAAAAGCCGCACGGCGCTGACAATCGGCGAAAACACCCGGATCACAACCGCGATGACCGGCGACACCCCGGCCGCCGCAGCCTCGGCATTGGTGATCGCATAGGTTTTCGGCAAGACTTCGGCAAAGACCAAAACCAACATTGTCATCACCAAAGTTGCCAAAGCTACACCGCTTTCGCCGAACGCGCGGGTGAAGATGGCGGTGGCCAAAGAGGTGGCCAGAATATTCACAAGGTTGTTGCCCAAAAGCACTGAACCGATCAACCGCTCGTTGTCATCGGTGATGTCGAGTGCCCGCGCCGCCCCTTTGGAGCCCTTGTCCGCCTGCGCACGCAATTTCCCGCGGCTTGCCGCCGTCAATGCGGTCTCCGAACCGGAGAAAAACGCCGACAATACCAGCAGCAATAGAATTGCCGCAGATGTGATCCAAAACGCCGCGTCGAGCTGCGTGAACGACTGTTCCATGACTGCTTTTCCCGTTAGTCTTTCATTGGTTATGGGCTGCGGCGCGCCTGCGTTCAAGGCGCGGTTGGGAGAAGAACATGAAAATCGCGGATTGGGGCCGGTTGAACGGCGAGGTGGTGGTTTTTGGGGGGCCATATTCCAATCGTCAGGCGGTCGAGGCCCTGCGCGCCCGAACCTGCGATGCGGCGCATCATATTTGCACCGGCGATGTCGTCGCCTATTGTGCCGATCCCTGCGGCACGCTTGACGTGGTCCGCACCCTAGGCGCGCGCGTAATTGCGGGCAACTGCGAGAGGCAATTGGCCAGCGGCGCGGCAGATTGCGGATGCGGATTTGAGGACGGTACGGCCTGTGATTTGCTTTCGGCGAACTGGTTCGGCTATGCCTCTGCCGCCATCGATGCGCAGGCCCGTGCGTGGATGGCGGATCTGCCGGATTGGGCGGTGTTTACCCATGCGGCCCGGCGATATGTGGTGGTGCATGGCGCTGCGACGGATGTGGCGCGCTTTATCTGGGGTTCCACTGTGGACGCAGAATTTAAAAATGAAATCAATATAATAGAGGAAGAGGTTGGCCCCGTTGATGTCGTAATCAGCGGCCACTCCGGTATCGGGTTCGAAAAACAGGTTGGGTCTCATCACTGGATCAACGCCGGTGTCATCGGCATGCCGCCCCATGATGGGCGGGCGCAAACCGAATATGTCCGGCTCTCGGAACAAGGGGCGGTGTCGTTTCATCGGTTGGACTATGATGCGCCGGCGGCCGCAGCGCAGATGCGGGCCGCAGGCCTGCCGGAGGGATATGCGCAGGCGCTCACATCCGGATGGTGGCCGTCAGAGGATGTATTGCCCGCCGCGTTGCGCCGGACTCACTCCTTGGCCAGGGGATGATGCTCCAACACCAGTTCCTTCAACCGTGCGTCCAGGACATGGGTATAAATTTCCGTGGTGGCGACATCGGCGTGCCCCAATAGCGTTTGGATCGCCCGCAAATCGGCACCATTGGCCAGCAGATGCGTGGCAAAGGCATGGCGCAATGTGTGCGGTGTGACCTTTTCCGGCGCCACCCCGCCCAGCACGGCCAATTCCTTGATCAACGTATAGAACCGCACGCGGGTCAAATGCCCGGTCTTGCCCCGCGACGGAAATAGGAACTTTGACGGAGGGGTGCCTTTTTCAATCCGTGCGCTGTCTTCAATCGCGTCGCGCAGGACCAACCATTCGACCATGGCCTCCCGTGCAGGTGGCGACAACGGCACCATGCGTTCCTTGCCGCCCTTACCGCGTACCAAAAGCATCCTCGGGTCGCCGCGCGCGGCAGATACCGGTAGCGACACCAATTCGGTCACGCGCATCCCGGTGGCATAGAGCAGCTCCATCAAAGCGGTGCAGCGCAGTCGGGATTGCGGCGTTTTGCCGTAGCTCTTGGCCGCCGTCAAAAGCGCATCCACCTCTTCAATTGATAATATTTTGGGAAGGCGCTGCGCCTTGGGCGGGCCTTTGATCAACAAGGCCGGATTGTCGCCGCGCAGCCGTTCCTCATAGGTGAAACGATAGAGCTGTTTGATCGACGAAAGACGCCGCGCGCGGGTGGATTGCGCCAATCCCTGCGCTTCGCAATAAATCAGATACTCTTCGATCACCGGACGGGTCAGGTCGGCCAAATCGTGATCATGGGCCGCGCACCATTCGGCGAAGTCTTTGAGGTCACGGGCATAGGCCAATTGGGTGTTGTCTGCCGCGCCCAATTCGGCGGCCTGCGCCTCGATAAAGGCGGAAATCCAATGCAATGCGGCGCTCATCCTTGCCGGTCCAACAGGATCATTTGCAATCCGGCGCGGCGCGCTGTGGCTTCCAATCCGACCGCGCGGAAGGTGGCGAGCGCTTCGGTGATGGCTTGGGTGTCGCCGCCGCTGGCCTCTGATAGAATCTTGACCGCGCGCAAAATTGCTTCGCCAAGACGCCGTTGGCGCAACAAGGATGTGATCGCAGCGGGCGGGCGGGCCTGCGGGGCAAAGGCGGCGGTGATGGCCTCGGCGCGGGGGCTATGGGGATCGCGCGGCGTGCCCATGGCCAATGTGGTTAAAAACCGGTCGGCGCGGGTCACGGGGCGGGCAGATTGCGCCGCCGTTTCATAGTCTTGCGACAACAGCGCAATATGATAGGCCAAAGCGCGCGGCGTCCCGCTGAGCGGTAATTTATAAAGCTCGGCGCCGTAGAGATCGGCAAAAGCAATTTCGAGCCGCGCTGCACGCATGGCCGCCCAGACATCGGGCAGGGTCTTGGCGATATCCGAGACATCGCGCCGGGCAAAGGCCGCATCGAACCGTTGAAAGGCTGCAACGCGGTCCCATACCCCGCCCGAGGCGGCAGGTTGGCGCGCGGTATAATATCCCTGAAGCCGGTTGGCGGCGAGAGCGCCGCTGCGGGTCAGCCGTTCGGCCGCTTCCAGTTCCGATTTCCATCCCGAGGTGTCGCGCAGGTCGCCCATGGCGAACGCACGCGGCAGGTTGCCCGTCGGCAGCGGCGCGCCGACCGCTTCGAAGAGCCGGTAGGTCAGCGCCGAGGGCCGCGCCGGTGGTGGCAAATCCTGCCCCTCGGATGTGGTGTCAGGGTGAAGGAATTGCTCCAGAAGTCTGCTGTCGCTGGATGAAATCAAATTCAGAGCCCGCGCCGTGTCGAGAGTGAGGGCTGCCGTTTCCCAATCGCCGGTCCGGGCGGTGCAAAACACCTGCGCCGCATAAGAAGGCGACAGCGCCGGACGGGCCAAAAGCGCTGCACAGGCTTCGTCTTCGGCGCCGGTCAAAAGCGTAATATCGAACCACCGTGCAAACAGCGGTGCGGTATCCGCCCCGGCACGGTCGATCAAAGCCGCCGCAGGTTCAACGGCGCCAAATTCGATCAAGGCGTCAATCCGTGCCAGTAAAAGCGCACTGTCGTTGCCGGCGTCTGCGGGCGCATTCGCTTCAGCCAGAAGCAACGTATAGAGCAAATCTTGTAAGGCGGGAAGGCGCGGGGCCTTTTGGGTGCGGAGCAAGGCGACCAATGCATGGCTGGTCGAGTTTTGCCATAGGTCTTGTGGCAACCCGGTCATTGCGGTTGGCAACAGCCCCACGGCGTCGGGCTTTGGCGCATCAAGCGGGGCGACCGATACGTCGGGCACGGTGGCGTCATGGCTGACCGGAGGCTCATCGGCAAGGGGGAGCTGCCCGGGGCCGAGAAGCGGTGGGTGCACCACCGGCAAGCGCGCCGCGCCGAGCCAGTCAATCGCAGATAAGGGCGTTTCGGCCTGCGCCGGGGCGCCAAATGTCCCAGCGGTGATCACCGCAGCCGCACCGGCCAAACAGATCAATGAATGGGTTCTAATTGGCATCAAGCACCACGGGTGTGCGAATCTCGGTCGGCGCAGGGGCAAAATCAGCCCCGAAGAACGGCGCGAGATAGGCATAGGCGATGAGGGCAATAAAGCCCAGGAAACTCAAGAAGAACAAGTATTTGAGAATGCGAAACATGATTGACCTGCCCATTTTTTGCGTCTTTTAAACAAGTTATAACTGGCCTTTTGGCGAAGATCACGTCATTCAGGCGCAAATTGAGGAATTTGGCAGGGGAGCGCCGATTGCGGCGCAGGGCATGAGCGAGCAATTGAGAAAAACCGTTGTTCTCGTGGGGATGATGGGCGCGGGTAAAACCGCCGTTGGCAAGGCTCTGGCCGCAAAGCTCGGCGTGCCGTTCATTGATTCCGATGCCGAGATCGAGCGCGCTGCCAATATGAGCATTGCCGAAATATTCGCCCGCGATGGAGAGGCGTTCTTCCGCAAGAAAGAAACTCAAGTGATCGAGCGGCTTTTGGATGGCGGACGCTGTATCCTGTCCACCGGCGGCGGGGCGTTTTTGGCCCAAAACAATCGGGAAATGATCTCCGAGCGCGGAGTTTCGGTCTGGCTCAATGCCGATCTCGATTTGCTTTGGAGCCGGGTGCGGCACAAGCAAACGCGCCCCTTGCTGCGCACCGCCAATCCCTATGCCACATTGAGCGAGATTTTCGAGGCCCGCGTGCCGATCTATGCGCAGGCCGATATCGAAGTGCATGCCGATGCGGCCTATTCGATCGAGGAAATGGCAAACCGTGTTTTACGCGCGATCAGCGCCCGCCATGACGTATTGGAGACAACCGAATGACCGAGGAATTGCGCGAACTGGTGCATGTGGATTTGGGCGACCGCTCCTATGATATCCATATTGGCACGGGTCTTGTTGACGCCGCAGGCGCGTTTATCGCGCCGCTGTTGCGCCGTCCGCGCGTGGCGGTGGTGTCCGACGAAAATGTGGCGGCGTTGCATTTGGAGGCGCTGCGCGCAGGCCTCGGGGCTGGCGGCGTCGACATGGTCTCATTGGTGTTGCCAGCGGGGGAAAGCACCAAAAGCTGGCCGCATTTTACCCGCACGGTCGAATGGCTATTGGAGCAAAAGGTCGAGCGCGGCGATATCGTGGTGGCCTTTGGCGGCGGGGTGATTGGCGATTTGGTTGGCTTTGCGGCTGCGGTTTTGCGGCGCGGCGTGCGGTTCGTGCAAATCCCGACCTCATTGCTCGCGCAGGTCGACAGTTCAGTGGGCGGCAAAACCGGCATCAACGCACCGCAGGGCAAAAACCTTATCGGTGCCTTCCATCAACCTAGTCTGGTTTTGGCCGATACCGGCATTTTGGGCACGTTGACCGAGCGGGATTTTCTTGCCGGTTATGGCGAGGTGGTGAAATACGGGCTGTTGGGCGACGCGGCGTTTTTCGAGTGGCTCGAGGCCAACGCCCCCAAGGCTGCCGCCGGAGACATGGCGGCGCGGATTTATGCGGTGAAACGCTCGGTGCAGATGAAGGCCGGGATTGTGCAACGCGACGAAACAGAGCAGGGCGAGCGCGCCTTGCTCAACCTTGGCCACACGTTTTGCCACGCGTTGGAATCGGCGACCGGATATGGCGACCGTTTGCTGCACGGCGAGGGCGTGGCAATCGGTTGTGCATTGGCATTTGAACTTTCGGCGCGCATGGGCCTGTGCAGTCAAGAAGACCCAAGCCGGTTGCGCGCGCATCTGCGCGAGATGAAGATGAAGGTGGATCTGTCTGATATCAGTGGCGAATTGCCGGATGCGGATGGTTTGCTCGGACTGATGGCACAGGACAAAAAGGTTGTGGATGGGCAGTTGCGGTTCATTTTGGCGCGCGGCATCGGTGACAGCTTTGTCAGCGCGGATGTTGATCCGGCCCTGGTGCGCGAGATTTTGGCAGAGGCGCTAAAGGGACGGTAGCGTCATCGCCATTGCCGGCCAAGTCGGGCCCGCGCCCGAACCGGGGCAGGCGCAATCACACCCCCCCCTCGTGTTCGGACACCGTGCCCGAAATCACCCGTCAAGCTTTACCAAAGCATGGCGTTTCTTGCCCGCCGACAATTTCACCGGCGTGGCCAAAGCTGCCGCATCAACCATCAATCCGGCATCCGTCAAAGGCGCATCGTCGATCTTTGCGCCGTTCTCTGCGATCAATCGTTTGGCGTCCTTACCCGATTTTGCCAGACCCGATTTCACCAAGAGTTGCACGATGGAAATGCCATCGCCCAGATCTGCGGCGCTCAATGTGACGGTGGGCAAATCATCGCCAACGCCGCCTTTTTCAAACACTTCGCGGGCCGTGGATTCGGCCGCCGCCGCCGCCTCTGCACCATGGCATAGGGTCGTGACTTCATTGGCCAAAACCACTTTGGCCTCGTTGATCTCGGAGCCTTCCAGCGCGCCCAAGCGATCGCATTCCTCGATCGGCAACTCTGTATAAAGCTTCAAGAACCGGCCAACATCGGCATCCGTGGTGTTGCGCCAGAATTGCCAGAACTCATAGGGCGAGAGCATATCCGCGTTGAGCCAGATCGCGCCATTGGCCGATTTCCCCATCTTTTTGCCATCCGATGTGGTAAGCAAAGGTGTGGTCAGCCCGTAAATCTCGTGGTCCAACACGCGGCGGGTCAAATCGATGCCGTTGACGATATTGCCCCATTGATCCGAGCCGCCAAACTGCACCAAACAGCCATAACGGCGGTTCAGTTCAAGAAAGTCATAGGCTTGCAAAATCATGTAGTTGAACTCGAGGAAGCTCAAAGATTGCTCACGGTCCAAACGTGATTTCACGCTTTCGAACGACAGCATCCGGTTGACTGAAAAATGCCGCCCGATGTCGCGCAGGAAATCAAGGTAATTGAGTTCGTCCAACCATTCGGCATTGTTGCGCATGAGCGCCCCGGTGGGCGCATCAGAATACTCGATGTATTTGGCGAAAACCTTTTTGATCCCGTCGATATTGTCGTCGATCTGCGCAGGCGTCAAAAGCGGGCGCTCGTCGGCGCGAAAGCTCGGATCGCCCACCTTTGTGGTGCCGCCGCCCATTAAGGTGATCGGTTGATGACCGGTTTTTTGCAGCCAACGCAATGTCATGATCTGGATCAACGACCCGACGTGCAATGATTTCGCCGTGGCATCAAACCCGATATATCCCGGCACAACCCCATTCATCAGCGCCTCGTCGAGGCCTTGATAATCGGTGCAATCGGCCAAAAAGCCGCGCTCGATCATCACACGCATGAATTCCGATTTGGGGTGGTAGGTCATCGCTCTTGTCCCGCTTGTGTTTGCGCGGCATGTATAGGCGGGCAAATGGCAAAGGAAAAGACCATGTTGAAGGGCGGAGCAATCACGGCGCTTGGAGCGATGTCGGGCACGTCGTTGGACGGGGTCGACGCGGCGATGATAATCACCGATGGCAGCCGGATAGAGAGCTTTGGCGAGACGGCATATCGTTCATATTCCGATGCCGAGCGCAGCACCCTGCGCGCCGCTTTGGGAAAGTGGGACGGACCGGAGGTCGATGCCGCAACGGACATCATCATGCAAGCGCATCTTGATCTGTTGACCGGCTTCAAAGACGCACAGATCATCGGCTTTCATGGCCAAACCCTCGCTCATGACCCGCGCGGCCGCGGCACCTTGCAAATCGGCGATGGCGCGGCTCTCGCCACGGCGCTCAATACGCCCGTGGTCTGGGATTTTCGCACCTGCGATGTGCAGTTGGGCGGCGAAGGCGCGCCGCTGGCTCCCTATTTCCACTTTGCCTGCGCCAAATATATCAAAGCCACCGAACCGCTTTGCTTCCTCAATCTCGGCGGCGTCGGCAACATCACATGGGTCGACCCCGCCAAATCCGGCCCTGAAGTCGCGGGCGCGCTCCTCGCTTTTGATACCGGCCCCGCCAATGCCCCCATCAACGATCTGATGCAGCGCCGGTTTGGCAAGCCCTATGACAAAAACGGCGCATTGGCGCGCGGCGGCACTGTTGCGATGGGCGCGCTGGAGCTGCTGCTCGACGAGCCTTACTTTGCGCGCATCCCTCCGAAATCTCTGGATCGCAACGCCTTTCCCGACATGATGGATCTGGTGGCCGAGCTGTCCGATGAAGACGCCGCCGCCACCTTTACCGGCATCTGCGCCGCCGCCGTGGCCCGGGGGATGGAACATTGCCCGATCCCGCCCGCCCGCGTCCTCGTCACCGGCGGCGGGCGGCATAATCCGGTGCTGATGCAAATGCTGGCGGTCTCGCTCGATTGCCCCGTGATGCCTGTCGAAGAAGTCGGACTCGACGGCGATATGCTCGAAGCCCAAGCCTTTGCCCATCTGGCGGTGCGCGTTGCGCGCGGCCTGCCGACATCGGGGCCGTCAACGACAGGGGTGCGCGCTCTTGTCGGCGGCGGCGAAATCAGCCGTCCCTAACACGAAAGGGCAGTGGTTTTAAAGAGCCGCCCCCTTTCTGCTTTCCCTAAATATTCCCGCCGGAGGCTCCTGAAATGCCTACGCGCGCGGTGGCTGCCGATGTGCGTTAGACCGAACAAGCCGCGCCGCCCAATACGCAAAATTTTGCACAATGCGGATGGTTGAGCGCGACGTCGCGCTCCGCCTCGGCCAATGTCTCGCCCAATTCAAACTCCGGTTCATAGGCGAGCAGGGTGCAGGCCAGAACCGCAGGCCGCGCGGCGCCTTTGCGTTTGACCACCATGCGCGACGAGGAACACATCACCTCCGATTGTGATTTGCCAAGGATGCCCCAACATTGCGTGGTGATCTCGGGCACTTCGGCGGTCATATCCATTTCAGGGAAAAGCACCAAAGCCGCCGGATCTGCGGTTTCGATGTCATAGCCGCGTTCTGCGAAAACCTGTGCATATCCGCTGCGGGCCTCGGCGTCGCTTTCAAACCATGCGGATCGCCCGGCAACGGCCATCTTGATCCCCTGATCGCGGAGCCAATCCATACCGTTCAGGCTGCGCGCAAAGGCGCCTTTGCCGCGCTCTTTATCGTGCGCGGCCTCCTGCCAATGATCCAATGAAATCCGCAAGGTCAAAAGATCGCCAAATTCCGCCTGCAGCGCCTCAAGCCCCGCGCGCATGCCTTTGCGCATCATCGGCAGCATCGCATTGGTCAGCACAAGAACCCGATATCCGCGCGACAACCCTTCGCGCATCATTTCGATGATCTGCGGGTTCATGAACGGCTCGCCGCCGGTGAATGCCACCTCTTCGAGCGGCCAGTTGCGATCGGCGGCCTGATCCAGATAATCCGCCACCTCGGCGGCAGTCATATAGACCAGCGCGTCATTGGTCGGAGAGCTATCGATATAGCAATTTGCGCAGGTGATATTGCACAGGGTGCCGGTGTTGAACCACAAGGTTTTTGCACCCGCGAGCGCCACGGTCGCCCGCGCCTCGCCTTTGGCGGTAAGGGCCGGATCTGTGAATTTCCCGTCATTGGCCGCGCCATGAATGGCCCGATTGTTGGTCTGCATGGCGTGATCTTTCATCGGGTCTGTGTTCCGTTCTGCTCTGGATCTTCAGGGGCTTGGATTTCAATGAAGCTAACGAAGCCGGTCACATGGATAAACCCCCCGTAAAAGTGCAGCACGCCATTGTGAACGGGTGCAACCGTGCTAGACTTTATCAAACCCGCTGGGTATGAAATGGCAACTGGCATCGGTTAGCGCTAACATACGTGCCGAATGCCTCCCGTAACCCTTCCGGCTGTGTGCTGGCAAAGTCCCTTGCCAGCTTCCGAGCAGCATAGAACAGGATGTCAAAATGGTTTCGCGTGTTATTCCGGTGGATGAATTTGATCTGGTGATTTTTGGCGGAACGGGGGATCTGGCGCGCCGCAAGATCTTGCCGGCCCTGTTTCGGCGGTTTTGCGCGGGGCAAATGGAACCGGGCGCGCGGATCATCGGCGCGGCACGATCCGAGATGGACGATGACGGATATCGTAATTTTGTCCGCGAGGCTCTGCGCGAATTTGGCACCGGACGATCCTGCGAAGAGGGCACTTTAGACGGGTTTTGCGAAACCCTAAGCTATGTCACCGTCGATGCGCGCGGCACGCAGGGATGGAAAGAGCTGGCCGCGAAGATGAAAATCGGCGTGGTGCGGGCGTTTTACTTCTCTGTCGGGCCGAGCCTGTTTGGCGATCTGGCCGAACGGTTGCATCAATATGGCATGGCCGACGCCGACAGCCGCATCGTGGTTGAAAAACCCTTTGGCCGCGATCTGGCCACGGCGCGGGCGCTCAACCATACGCTGGCGCTGCATTTCGATGAAGGTCAGATTTACCGCATCGACCACTACCTTGGTAAAGAAACCGTGCAAAATCTCATGGCGGTGCGGTTCGGAAACATGTTGTTCGAACCGCTATGGAACGCGCAATATGTCGATCACATTCAGATCACCGTGGCCGAAACCGTCGGTGTCGGGGGGCGCGGCGAATATTACGATCGTTCGGGCGCGATGCGCGATATGATCCAGAACCATTTGATGCAATTGCTGTGCCTGATTGCGATGGAGCCACCGGCGAAATTCGATCCGGATGCGGTGCGCGACGAGAAACTCAAAGTCATCCGTGCGCTTGATCCGGTGCCGCCCGAGGATATTGTGCGCGGTCAATATCTTGCTGAACCCGATGATCCGGAAAAACCCGGTTATCTGGAGCATGTTGACAACCCGCGCTCCAAAACCGAAAGCTTCATCGCCATGCGTCTTGCGATCAGCAATTGGCGTTGGAAGGGCACGCCGTTTTATTTGCGCACCGGCAAGCGGCTTCGCGGGCGGACCTCGGAAATCGCCGTGGTCTTCAAAGACACGCCGCATTCGATTTTCGGCCCCGAAGCGGGCCGCCATCGCAACATTTTGACCATTCGGTTGCAACCCAATGAAGGCATGGAATTGGGGGTCACGATCAAGGAGCCGGGGCCGGGGGGCATGCGTTTGATCGATGTGCCACTTGATATGTCCTTTGCCGAAGCATTGGGGCCGGACGCCGAAGAGGTGCCCGATGCCTATGAGCGGCTGATTATGGATGTGGTGCGCGGCAATCAAACCTTGTTCATGCGCGGCGACGAAGTCGAAGCGGCCTGGGCCTGGACCGATCCGCTTATTGACGGATGGGAGGCGCGGGGCGACGCGCCCGAACCCTACGAAAGCGGCAGCTCCGGTCCCGAGGACGCCTTGATGTTGATGCACCGTGACGGACGCCGGTGGCGGGAGATAAGAGCATGAATTTCAAAAAATATTCCGATGATGAAATGATGATGATTGATTTGGCGCAGAACCTTGCAGGGGAGTTGCGCCAAGCTTTGAAACAAAGAGAGCGCGTGCTGTTGGTGGTGCCCGGCGGCACCACACCGGGGCCGGTGTTCGATGCGCTTTCAAGCGTCGATCTCGATTGGGGTCGGGTCGATGTGATGCTCTCTGATGAGCGTTGGGTGCCTGAAGTGCATCTGCGCTCCAACACCCGGCTTTTGCGCGAACGCCTGCTTGTCGGGCGTGCGGCGGCGGCGCGCTATATTCCGCTTTATGCCCGTGCCGACACCCCTGAAGAGGTCTTGCCGCAGATCGAGGCGGGCATTGCGCCGGCGCTGCCGATTTCGGTTCTGTTGCTCGGCATGGGCGCCGATATGCACACGGCCTCCATCTTTCCCGAAGCCGACCTTCTGGAAGAGGCGTTGCGTAGCGATGCACCGATTCTTTTGCCGATGCGTGCACCGGGGGCGATGGAGCCGCGCATCACCCTCTCGGCGCGGGTTTTGTCCGAGGCGATGAATATACATATTGTGATCACCGGATCGCAAAAACGCGCGGCAATCGAGCGCGCTGCGAAAATGCGCCCACAAGATGCGCCGGTCGCGGCGATTTTGGATGGCGCCACCGTGCATTGGGCGCCCTGATCTTTTAATATTCTGACGAAAATGATTTTTTAACTGAAGTGATAATCACGGAGACTTCGATGACCCCTTGGGACAGGCTTTCGACATTGGCCGAGACGGCGCAAGGCCAGAGCATTCTTGACCTGTTTACGCAGGAGGGGCGTGCGGCAGAATTCTCGGCGCGGTTCGGGGATATGCTGTTTGATTATTCCAAAACCCAAATTGACACAAAGACCCGCGCCGCCTTGCTTGATCTTGCCCGCGAGGCCGGTGTCGAATCCCGGCGTGCTGCCATGTTCAGTGGCGAGAAAATCAACGAAACCGAAGGTCGCGCGGTGCTGCATACGGCGCTGCGCGCAGGGCCGGAGGCCAGAGTTTTGGTAGACGGCGTCGATGTCATGCCCGGGGTGCGCAAGACCCGCGCCGCAATGGCGCGGTTCGCGGAAGATCTGCGCAGCGGCGCATTCATGGGGCAGGGCGGCGCGATCACCGATGTGGTCAATATCGGCATCGGCGGTTCGGACCTTGGTCCGGTCATGGCGGTGCTGGCTTTGGCGCCGTATCATGATGGGCCAAAGGTGCATTTCGTTTCGAATGTCGACGGGGCGCATATCCATGACACATTGCAACATCTCGACCCGACAACGACCTTGGTGATTGTGGCATCGAAAACCTTCACCACCATCGAGACCATGACCAATGCCGAAACCGCGCGAAAATGGATGGCCACACAGGTCACTGATACCGGAGCCCAATTCGCGGCCTTGTCGTCCAACACCGAGGCAACACAAGAGTGGGGCATCGCCCAAAACCGTGTGTTCGGATTCGAAGATTGGGTCGGCGGGCGCTATTCCCTTTGGGGGCCGATCGGATTGTCGATCATGCTCGCCGTCGGAGCCGATAATTTCGATGCGTTCTTGCAAGGCGCGGCCGAGATGGACGCACATTTTTGCACCGTACCTTTGCACGATAACGTGCCGGTGATGTTGGCTTTGGTCGGCATATGGCATGCCCAAATCCAGGGCCACGCCAGCCGCGCGGTTCTGCCCTATGACCAGCGTTTGCTGCGGCTTCCCGCCTATTTGCAGCAATTGGAAATGGAGAGCAACGGCAAGCGCGTGTCGATGGATGGCGCGGATTTGGCCCGTGATAGCGGTCCGATTGTTTGGGGCGAACCGGGCACCAACGGGCAACATGCCTTCTACCAATTGATCCACCAAGGCACCCGCACTGTGCCCTGTGAATTTCTGGTTGCGGCCAAGGGGCACGAACCCGATTTGGCCCATCATCATGCGCTTTTGGTGGCCAATTGTCTGGCGCAATCCGAAGCCCTGATGCGCGGTCGGTCCTTGGACGAAGCGCGTAGCAGTATGGCGGCAAAAGGTTTGGCAGGCCCTGAATTGGAGCGGCAAGCCCGCCATCGGGTGTTCCCCGGCAACCGGCCCTCGACCACCTTGATCTATCCGCAGTTGACGCCGCGCACTTTGGGTCAAATCATCGCGCTCTATGAGCACCGCGTTTTCGTCGAAGGTATAATCCTCGGGATTAATTCCTATGACCAATGGGGGGTCGAATTGGGTAAGGAATTGGCCACTAAGTTGGGGCCGGTTCTCGCAGGAGAGACCGGCGCAGACGACAAAGACGGATCGACCCGTGCTTTGATCGAATATGTGCAGTCTAACCGCAGTTAAGCTATTTCTCTGAAACCGGAAGCATTGCGCTCAATCTTGAGGTTAAACAAACCCTTGGGAAAATTGTGCTGCGCGCGACCTTCCCAAAGGCGGCACTTCATTCCGCCCGTGTTAACGGCAAGAACAACTCGACCAATGCCCCGCCTTCCGAGGGGTTGCTGACCCTGAGCGCACCGCCGGATTGTTCGGCAAACCCCTGTGCCATGGCCAAACCCAACCCCGATCCCCGACCCAGAGGTTTGGTGGTGTAGAAGGGTTCACAAATATGCGGCAAAACATCGGCGGGAATACCCGGCCCGGTGTCGAGCAAGGCCAGACGCAGGTAATTGCCGGCGCGAATTTCCGAAGCCGCGGGCGCGGCGCGGCTGGCTGGCATTGCCATTGGTGCACAAGACAAGGTGATTTCGCCCGCGATAGGGCGCCCGTCGATGTCACATTGTTCGACAATCGCATCGGCGGCGTTCCGCACCAGATTGGTCAAAACCATTTCCAAGGTCTGCACGTCCACCTTCAGCGGCGGCGGATTGTCGGAAACCTCAAGACGCAGAGCGATCTCTTCGGGCAAATTCCGCCCCATCATTGCGACAAAATCGGTCACAAAGGCGCCGGTGGCGATGTGCTGCGGGCGCAAGATGGCCTTTCCGCTATAGGTCAAAAGCTGCTGCGTCAGATTGGCGGCCCGCGCGGTGGCAGCCTGTGCTTCTTGCATGATGCGGTGTTTTTCTACCGGATCGGTCACCTCGTCATATAGATCGAGATTGCCGCGCATTGCGGTGAGTATATTATTGAAATCATGCGCAAATGCGCCAGTCAGCCGCCCCACTGCCTCCATCTCGCGGTTGCGCATCAACCTTTGCTCTGCGACTTCGATGGCTTGTGACCGCTTATACGCGCGCCATTGCGATGTGATGAAATAGGTGACGACAGAAAACAGGCAGGCCACCAAGACCGCCAATGTGGGCCCGTCCTGATACGTGATGATAAGGGTCAGCACCATGAAGATATAGATCGAAGCAATGGCGAGGCTGTCGACGATCGTGACCCACAGGATTTTTTGCGGACGTGCGAGACTGTGCAGGCCATATCCGATCAACCCCGAAGTCGCCGCGAATTGCAGAACAAAATTTTCATGAAGCCATAGGTAGATGATCATTGCGATATAGATTGAGGTGCCGGACAGCAAACCAACAATCCGGCGCCACAGGGGCAAGACACCCTTCGTCGCGCGATTGCGCACCAAACTGGCCTGATAGGCGCCATTGACGATGATATAAAGCGCGGACCACAACAGCGGCAGGTAAGACGCGGTTGCCCATCCAATCGTGATCCCCGCGAGCAAAATCAACGCGAAGCGGTGCACGACTTCATAGCTATGCGAAGGCAACAAACCGCGATAGCGCAGAGCAGGGCCATTTTTACCCGGCGCATTGTTTGGGGTCTTCATTCGGCGGAACTTGATCATATCTCAACATTAGCAGGTATAAAAAATCGCGTCTTGCAGTTTCCACGGCACGCGGCGATATCCGCCACGTCTGCACCATAGATGTGTGCCTTGCGGCAAAATGTGGCATTCACCCCATGCTAGGACAAAATATGGAAAACGCGCCGGCACCCCACGGGATACGGCGCGTTTGAGGGTTATGGTTGGCGCGGCGCGCCGGGGCATAGGCCCGGCATGCCCCTTACTCCGGCTTATCCTTTGAGGATCGTTGCGCCGGCGTATTCGGCGGTCTCGCCCAGCAATTCTTCGATACGGATCAATTGGTTATATTTGGCCAAACGGTCCGAGCGCGACAGCGATCCGGTTTTGATTTGTCCGCAATTGGTGGCGACGGCCAAATCGGCAATCGTGGCGTCTTCGGTTTCGCCCGAACGGTGCGACATGACGTTGGTATAGCGCGCGCGATGCGCCATATCGACGGCCTTGAGCGTTTCGGTCAATGTGCCGATCTGGTTCACCTTCACCAACATCGAGTTGGCGCAGCCCTTGGCGATCCCGTCAGCAAGACGTTCGGGGTTGGTCACGAACAAATCATCGCCGACCAATTGAATTTTGTCGCCGATTTTCTCGGTGAGCAGTTTCCACCCGTCCCAATCGTCTTCGTCGCAGCCGTCTTCGATCGAGATGATCGGATAATCATTCACGAGCGCGGCAAGGTAATCGACGTTTTCGGCAGAGCTGAGCGATTTGCCTTCGCCCTTCAATTCATATTTGCCGTCTTTGAAATATTCGGACGCGGCGCAATCCAGCGCGAGGTAGATGTCTTTGCCCGGCGTATAGCCCGCCTTTTCAATGGCTTTCATGACGAAATCCAATGCATCACGGGTCGAGGCGAGATTCGGGGCAAAGCCGCCTTCATCGCCGATACCGGTGTTGTGGCCGGCTGCCGAGAGCTCCTTTTTCAGCGTGTGAAACACCTCGGCGCCCATGCGGATCGCCTCTTTCACATTGGCGGCCGAAACCGGCATGATCATGAATTCCTGGATGTCGATGGGGTTGTCGGCATGTTCGCCGCCGTTGATGATATTCATCATTGGCACCGGCAAAACCCGCGCCGAAGTGCCGCCGATATAGCGGAACAAAGGTTGTGCCGTGTAATCGGCAGCGGCTTTGGCCACGGCCAGCGACACGCCAAGGATCGCGTTGGCGCCAAGGCGGGCCTTGTTCGGGGTGCCGTCCAATTCGAGCATCGCCAGATCAATGGCAACCTGTTCGGTCACGTCAAACCCGACGAGGGCTTCGGCGATCTCGCCATTGACGGCGGCGACGGCTTCCAACACGCCTTTGCCGAGGTAGCGATCTTTGTCACCATCGCGCTTTTCGACGGCCTCATAGGCACCGGTTGAGGCCCCCGACGGCACGGCCGCGCGGCCCAATGTGCCGTCTTCCAAAATCACGTCGACTTCGACGGTGGGGTTGCCCCGACTGTCGAGGATTTCGCGGGCGAGAATGTCGATGATGATGCTCATGAGGCGGGTCCCTTTGGATGATCGCAAACTATGTTGCCGCGCTTCTAACCTCCCTTTGTAACAAGGAAAAGGGGCAGGGAAGGGGGTTTGCGCTACCAACGGCGCCAATGGGGAGGAAAAGCCGGGATTAGCCCTGTGATCGGGCTCTTTGTGCGGCTTTGCGGGCCTGTTTGCGCAGCCGCGCCTCGCGGATCAAGGTAAACAGGCCAGAGGCGACAATGATCACGCCGCCGATCACCGTCCACATATCGGGCACTTCGCCGAAGACAAAAAATCCGATGATTATCGCAAAGATCAGCCGCGAATACCGAAAGGGTGTGACCACGGCGATATCGCCGATCCGCATGGCGGCCACGATGGCGTAATAGCCGCATACCCCCATGACAATCGCGCCGCAGAGCGCGCCCAGATGTGCGGCTTGCGGCAAGGCCGACGGGCCATCAGCAAAAGCGATCATCGCGGCGCCCACCGGCACCACCGACACAAAGCCATAGGTCGACAATTGCATCGAACTGACCGAACTGGGCACCGCGCGGGTGGCCAGATCGCGGATCGCAAGCCCGATGACGCCTTGCACCGCAAAAAGCGAAGCCGGTTCAAACCCGTCCAACCCCGGTTGCACGATCAGCAAAACGCCGCCAAAGCCGATCAAAATCGCCAGCCAGCGTCGCCATCCAACCTCGGCGCCCAAAAACAATGCCGCGCCTAGGGTGACGACCAAAGGATTGGCTTGCAAAATTGCCGAGGCCGAGGCCAGCGGCGTCAGGGCAATCGCCGTGACAAACCCCATGGTGCCGATCATTTCGCCAATATTGCGCAGCATCACCGCGCGGCTGAAAAACACCCGGCTCAACAGCCGTTCGCGCCGGTATATGGTCGCCAAGGCAAACACGCTGCCGCCGCCCAAACCCAGCACAACAAGGATCACACCGATGGATAAATCCGCCGATAGGGTTTTGATGAACAGGTCCTCCAGAGCAAAGAGGAGCATGGCCATCACCATGATGATCGCGCCGCGTGAGTTTTCCATGAAAGGTACTTTTCGGGTAGGGTCGGGACCCCGACCGTAGGAGCGCGGCGCGTGAAAGGATAGTCCCGTAAAGCTACGGTGGCTTGGTCTTTGCGCCACTTTTGCCGCATCGGGTAAAATGACGCTTGCACCGCGGCGGGCAAAATCCTGCGGGCTATTTCAATTTGGTGCCGTATAATTCCAAACGGTGCCCTTTGAGGGAATAGCCCAACCGCCGTGCGATTTTCTCTTGCAGGGCTTCAATCTCCGGATCGACAAATTCGATTACGCGGCCGGTTTCCAAATCGATCAAATGGTCGTGGTGATCGCGGTCAGCATCTTCATACCGCGCGCGTCCGTCGCCAAAATCGACCTTTTCCAAAATGCCGGTTTCTTCAAACAGCTTTACCGTCCGATACACCGTTGCAATAGAAATATTTGGGTCAATGCCGCTGGCGCGGGCATAAAGCTCCTCGACATCGGGATGATCATGCGCGGCTTCCAAAACGGTGGCAATGGTTCGGCGTTGTCCGGTCATGCGCAATCCGGCGGTTTCGCAGCGGTCGATGATCGTGGTGTCGGGCATGGGCGGTCTCTTAGGTCACATGCGGCAGAGATAACGCGCCAGTCCGCTCAAGACCAGAGGGTTTTATAGGAAAGCGCGCGCCGCGTGATTGGCGCATGCGCCTGAATATGGCGGCGTCTTATGTGGGCTACAGACGCGCTTAAGGGGCAGTCCGCACCGCGCCGCGTGCGCGTCGAAGTGCGCAGGGCATCGGCAGAGGCTTGTACCGCGCCGCCATCTGTGCCGCAGCGCAGCAGTTGACTTTGCTCCCGCGCTGCGCCATATGCCCTCTATCCGATGCTTTCTGCCGCGTGAGCAGATGCCACCGCCAAAGCGGACGCCGCCAGCCCAAACGGGCACCTCGTGCGGCACGGTTCAGTAGAGCATTCGGTGTTGATCCCAAAATCACGCGTGGGTCCGAAGCGTATCGGCGGCGGCGGGGCAATCCGGCCCATCGTCAGTCTATGCGCAACCCCTCTGATCTCCGGCGCATTCCGCGCTTGGGGGCGCTTTTGGATTTTCGCGCGCAAACCCGCGCGCCAAGGATAAATATGACTGACAACACACACACACATGATGCGGATATGCACGATCAAAACAGTGACAGCATCCATATCAATGATGAAGACAAACCGCAGACCGGCGGCAACCCCTTTGAAATGATGGGCTTGCCCGTCAAATTAGTGCAGCGCCTGACCGAATTGGGCATTACCGAACCCACGCCGATTCAAACCCGCGCCATTCCGCATGCGCTCGACGGGCGCGACGTGATGGGATTGGCCCAAACCGGCACCGGTAAAACCGCCGCCTTTGGTTTGCCGCTGATTACCATGCTTTTGCGTGAAGGGGGCCGGCCCGAACCCAAATCGGTGCGCGGCTTGATCCTCGCACCGACCCGCGAATTGGCCAACCAAATCCGCGACAACCTCGCGGGGCTTGTCGGCAAAAGCCACATTCGCGTCGCCGTGGTCGTCGGCGGGCAATCGATCAACACGCAAATCAAGCGCCTCGAACGCGGTGTTGATTTGCTCATCGCCACGCCGGGCCGTTTGATCGACCTTTTGGATCGTCGTGCCCTGCGCCTCGACAAAGCGCGCTTTTTGGTGCTCGACGAGGCCGATCAGATGCTTGACCTCGGCTTTATCCATTCGCTGCGCAAGATTGCCGCGTTGCTGCCGTCCGAACGTCAAACCATGCTGTTTTCGGCCACGATGCCAAAACAGATGAACGAACTGGCCTCAAGTTACCTCAAAGATCCGGTGCGCGTGCAGGTGTCCCCCCCCGGCAAGGCCGCCGATAAGGTTACCCAAGAGGTGCACTTCATCGCCAAATCCGAGAAAACCAACCTTTTGATCGAGTTGATCGACAAGCACCGTGGTGAATTGGCTTTGGTGTTTGGTCGCACCAAACATGGCTGTGAAAAGCTGATGAAAACCTTGGAAAAGGCCGGATTTGCCGCCGGCGCAATTCACGGCAACAAAAGCCAAGGCCAGCGTGAGCGCGCTTTGCAGGCGTTCCGTGAAGGCAAGATCAAGGTTCTTGTGGCCACGGATGTGGCGGCGCGCGGGCTTGATATTCCCGATGTGCGGCACGTTTACAATTATGACCTGCCCAATGTGCCGGATAACTATGTTCACCGGATTGGCCGCACCGCGCGCGCCGGTGCGGATGGCGCGGCCATCGCGTTTTGCGCCCCCGATGAGATGGATGAATTGAAGGCGATCCAGAAGGTGATGAAAACCTCGATCCCGGTGGCCTCGGGTCGTCCGTGGGAGGCAATGGATATTCCGCCGAAAGCCAAAGGTGGTGGTGGACGTGGCCGCAATGGCGGCGGCGGCGGCCGTGGGCGCGGCGGTCCGCGCGGCGGCGGTGCTGGCGGTGCGAAACCCCAAGGCGCAGGCAAGCCGGGCGGCCAACGCCGTCGGCGCAGCGGCGGCGGAAATCGCGGCAATGGCGGCGGTGCCGCAGCCTAACCTTGCCGCGACACAGCAGACAAAAGCGCAGCCTTCGGGTTGCGCTTTTTCTTTTGCGGCTCATGGGGTGCGCGGCATTTCTAACGTGGTTTGACGTTCGATGCGCCAGTTTTCAAAAACGACAGGGTCGCATCGATCACCTCGCCGTTCATCATCATCCACGTATGGGACACCGGCAGGATGATCTTTTCCTTGGCCTTCATCGCAAAGGCCGAGGTGACCGAGACCTTCCCATCATTGTCGCCCTCGATCAGCGCCGAATAAACCGGATTGAGCGAGATCGATCCGGCAATCAACAAGGCATCCATCGGCAGGGCATCGGGTAATTTCGCGGGCGTTCCGTTTGGTCCCGTCGCAAGCTCCAATCCCGCAGGACCGTTGATCACTGCAAAGAGATCCCACGCTCCGAATGTGTCGACGATCTCTGATCCGCCGTTTGGTGCTCCCAAAAGCACCGCGCGCCCGGCCTTTGGTATCGCGTGCTCTGCCGCCCATCGGCGCAGCAAGATCCCGCCCATCGAATGGGTGACAAAATGGATGTGAGGCGCATCCCGGCAACCCGCGATCGCAGGTGGCAAATAGGCCTTGGCCAAGGACGCGATCGGCGCGTCTGTTGACGGGTAGTTGACGTTCACCACCGTAAAACCCGCGCGGCGAAGCCGCCGCTCCATCACATTCATCGAGCTTGAGGAGCGCGCCAAACCGTGCAGTAAAATCACGCAGTCCGCCGTAGCATTTTCTGCAACGCTAGCCACAGTACTGGCCGCAACACTGGCCACAGCAGGATCCTGCTGCGCCGTCATTGGCGCCGCAAATGTCATGCTCGCAAACGCCGCCGCCCCAAAGGCCGCCAATCGCCGTGTAAAGCCAGCCATGATCACATCAGATCCGGCTCGCGCCCATAGCGGTTGGCCAGTTTAGTGACTGTTAAGCCCTGAATAATAATGGAAAAAATAACAACCATATAGGTCGCGGTCAGGATCAAAGGTTTCCATTCACCCTCGGGCAGAGACAGCGCCAGGGCCACGGAAATCCCGCCTTTCAATCCCCCCCATGTCATGATCGGGATCACCCCGCCAGAAAACGCGCGGAAAGGTTGCAGGAGCAAAACTGGCACCGCCACTGCCGTCAACCGACCAATCAACGCCAATGCAATCGAGGCCGCGCCTGCAACGATCAAATCAAACTCGAAGGCAACGGCGAAGACCTCGAACCCGATCATCAAGAAAAGAACCGCGTTCAAAATCTCGTCGATCATCTTCCAGAACCCATCAACATAGCGCCGGGTTTCGTCGCTCATGCCGTATTTGCTGCCCACATCCCCGATCAGCAACCCGGCGCAAACCGCCATGATCGGGGCGGAAATATGCAAGGCCACGGCCAGTTCATATCCGCCAAACGCAAGGCCGAGAGTGATCAACACCTCAAGCGCGTAATCGTCGATCTGTCGCATCACGCGGAAGGTCATCCAACCCAAAGCAATGCCCAAAATCGCGCCGCCAAACGCCTCTTTCACGAAGAGTAGTGCCGCGTCGGTCAGTATAGCGGCCTCTGCGTTGCCGTGCCCGGCGCCCGGATCGGCCCCATGGCCAGAGATCGACGGAAAGGCGATGCCCACCAAGACCAAGAACACCACATAGCCAACGCCATCGTTAAAAAGGCTCTCACCCGCGATCTTTGTTTCCAATGATTTGCGCAGGTTCGCTTCGCGCAGAACCCCCAACACCGCCACCGGATCGGTGGGCGAGATCAGCGCGCCGAACACCAAGGCAATCGCCAAGGGCATCCCCGTCAACCATGAAAACCCGAACCCCACGACCGCCGTTGACAACCCGACCCCCAGCGTTGCCATCAATACCACGACACGCCATTGCGCGCGTAGATCCGACAGCTTGACATGCATTGCCCCGGCAAAGAGCATAAGCCCCAACATGCCCTCCAAAAGCGCATCTGAGAAATCCACGCTCATCACCGTGCGGCGCATTTCATCGGCCATGTTGAGCGCCGGAAATAACATATCCAAACCGAGCAACACTATCGAGGCCAGCAAGGCGACGACCAAAACCCCGATTGCGGAGGGCAGTTTCAAAAACAGATAGTTGATCGCCCCGAAGGCTCCCGCGAGCACAATCAACGCCGAAGCAATTTGTAGTACCGTCATGATGTTTTCCTGTTCCCTACGGCGGCTGATATCCCGCGCGGATACCTCCGCCATGCGACCAAAAGGGTCGAGGTCGCCCCTATGTTATATAGTGCATCGTTGTATTTTCTATAAAATCCTGCGCCGCGTTTTACGGCGGGTGGGCGGAGGCCGCATATGCAAGAACCGGTGTTATCCACGCTGCAGATCCACCCAAACGGGCAAATGGTCCGATGCGATATGTGCCGGTCGCACCCGGTGTACGCCTTGATCTTTGGCGGTTAGGTCATCTGACAGGCCAAAGCGATCCAGGGCCGCCACCGGACGCAGCGCCGGAAAACTTGGCTTGCTTGGCAAAAACCGCAGGCTCTGCGCCATGGTGTCCAGGGCGCGCAGCGATCCCCACTCGTTGCAATCCCCGGCCAGAACTGTCGGCATTGGTGGCAGCTCGCGTAAATGTCGTTCGACCGCCGCAATTTGCATCACCCGGTAGCGCCGGATCAATCCCAAATGCACCCCGATAACCCGCAAAGGCCCGATGGAGGTTTGCACATCGGCCCGAATGGCGCCACGCGGCTCCAATCCGGGCAGGTCGACATGCGCCGTTTCTATCACCTGCACCGAGTCGCGCAGCAGCATCGCATTGCCATGCCACCCCAAGGACGCGCCGTGTTCACCAAAATCCACCACGCGCCATCCTTCGTCCTCAACCATCGCATGGGGCAGGGCGGCAGGGCGCGGCGGCAGGCGTTTGTCGGCCTCTTGCAACACGGTGATTTCGGCACCGATATGGCCAATCACCTGTAGGATACGCTCGGGCCTGCGCCGCAGGTCAAGCCCGACACATTTTTGTAGATTGTAACTGGCGATGCGAAGCGAGGGGGGTTCCATTGGCGCAAATCAACCACGAGCACGAGACAAGAGCAAGAGCTCCCGAACCGCCACGGGCCGCCTTGCATAATTGTTGTGCCGCAAAAGGCTTACTTACGGGCATGACCGGCCCTATATTGGTTAGGTGCCGATCAATAGGAGGCCCGTATCCCGTGTTCAAAGACCAAAGCCCCCTCGTGAAACTGATTTGGGCCGCTCTGGCGTTTTTTGCCGCCTATGCTTTGATCAGTGGGCGGTGGGAATTGGCCTTTGTGGCGATTGTTACGGGATTGCTGTCTTTGGTGCCGATTGCCTTGGCCCGCTGGGTGCAGATCGAAATGCCGCGGATTTTCATCGTGATCAGCACCGCCTTCATTGGTGGGACGCTGTTTCTGGGCGAGGCATTTGATTTCTATAACCGGTTCTGGTGGTGGGATATCCTGTTGCATGGCGGCAGTGCCATGGTCTTCGGTCTGACGGGATTTGTTCTTGTTTTCATGATGTTCCAAGGCAATCGTTTCGCCGCCCCACATATTGCCATTGCATTTTTCGCCTTCTGTTTCGCCATGACGATTGGTGCGATGTGGGAGGTTTTCGAATTTTCCATGGATCAGACGATCGGCACCAATATGCAAAAATCCGGTCTTGTGGATACGATGACCGATCTCATCGTTGACGCGATCGGTGCCTTCATTGGCGCAAGCAGCGGGTATGGGTATCTCAAGGGGCGTGATTACGGCGGATTGGGCGGGTTGATTGAGGATTTCGTTGCCCGCAATCCGCAGCTGTTCCGCAATTGGCGCAAATAGACCGGGGTGCATGCTCTTGACGCCGCCGCGCCTCTGGGCTCCTGTGGCGCCATGGAAAGACGCGATAGAGTAGACGCCCTTGGCGCATCGGGGTTGATTGCCTTCGCGATCATACTCGCTTTTAATCAGGTGGTGATCAAGCTGACCAATGCTGGTATTCAACCGGTGTTTTCGGCCGGGTTGCGCTCGATCGGGGCGCTTGTCGTTTTGTTGATCTGGATGCGGCTGCGCGGCATCGCAATCCATACGCCCCGCATCGCAATAGGGGCGGGGGTGATTTCGGGGCTGTTGTTCACCGCTGAATTCACCGGCCTGTTTTGGGCGCTCGATCACACCAGCGTCAGCCGCGCCAGCATCATTTTTTACTCCATGCCCGTGCATCTGTGCATCATGGCGCATTTCTGGCTTCCCGACGAGCGGATTACTCCGATGCGCGCCGCCGGATTGGGGCTGGCCATGGCGGGAGTGATTTGGGTTTTATTCGACCGCTCGGCGGGCGTGAGTCAGGGGCAGGCGAGCCTGATTGGCGATCTTGCCGCGCTTGCTGCGGCGCTCGGATGGGCGGGCATTGCAATGATGGCGCGGCGCTCGGCACTGTCCGCGTTGCGCCCCGAAATGCAACTTTTCTGGCAACTGGCGGTGTCATCCGTTTGCCTGATGGCGCTGGCGCCGCTCTTTGGTCCGTTGATCCGCGACTTCACGCCGGTGTTTTTGCTTGGTCTCGGCTATCAGGTGGTCTTGGTCGCCAGCATGGGGTTCCTGTTCTGGTTCTTTTTACTGACGATCTATCCGGCCTCCGGTGTGGCCAGTTTCAGCTTCCTGTCGCCGGTGTTTTCGGTGATCTTCGGCTGGATGGTTCTGGGTGAGCCGCTGAGCCTTGATGTGATGGGGGCGCTTTGTTTGGTGGCGTTGGGGATCGTGTTGATCAACCGCAGGCCGCGTATGCCATCATGATTTGAAAGCAACGTCCTATGCGGCGCGGATCATGTGCCGCAATAGGTGGCTCCGACCACTTCGGAGGGCGCGGGTGGGCGCATCAGATCGGCAAAATGCGCATCTTCGCTGAAGGGGGCGGAACAGGCTTTCATCAACCGGTGGAAAGGGCTCATATCCCCTTCAACTGCGGATGCGATCATCGCCTCGACGCGATGATTGCGTGGGATCAAAGCAGGGTTGACCGCCGACATCGCCGCGCGGGTCTCTGGGCTGGGCGCGCCTTGTGCGTCCAATCCGCCTTGCAGCGCGAGTCGAACGTGCCAGCGGGCGCGCCAGGCGTCCAATGCCGCGCGGTCCGCGATGTGATCTTCCACCGCGCCGCTGCCCAAGGCGCGGAATGTATTGGTGAAATCCGATTGGTTCGCTTGCATCAGGGCCAGAAAATCCGCGATCAAATCATGGTCTTCGGCCTCGGCACCGCGCAGCCCCAATTTGGCGCGGAACCTTGCCGTCCATGCGGTCTCGATCAGGGCGGGCATAGCATTGACGGTTTCGGTGAATATTTCGACGGCCAGCTGTTGATCCGGCATCAAAGGGATCAACGACGACGCCAGTTGCGCCATGTTCCACGGGATCACCGCCGATTGGTTGTCATAGGCATAGCGGCCTTGGGTATCGATCGAACTAAACACCGTAACCGGATGATATACATCCATAAAGGCGCAGGGACCGTAATCAATCGTCTCGCCGCTGATTGACGTATTATCGGTGTTCATCACCCCGTGGATAAATCCAAGCGACAGCCAATGCGCGACCAATTCGGCCTGCCGTGCGATCACTGATTTGAGGAACTCATGCGGATCCCCCGCATCCGGCGCATGGCGGGCGCGGGCATATTCATAAAGCTGGCGCAGCTCCGGCAGCATTTGCCGCGCGGCGAAATATTGAAACGTACCGACGCGCAGATGGCTGCTGGCCACACGGGTCAACACCGCGCCGGGTAACGCGCCGGTCATTGAACCGGTGGCCCGCATGACCTGCGTGCCCGTTGCCACAGCGGCCAGCGCCCGTGTGGTCGGCACGCCAAGCGCATGCATGGCTTCGCTGAGTAAATATTCGCGCAAAACCGGACCAAGCCACGCAAACCCGTCACCGCCGCGTGAAAACGGCGTGCGGCCAGAGCCTTTGAGCGCAATGTCGCGCCGTGTCCCTTGGCGATCAATCACCTCTCCCAAGAGCACCGCGCGCCCGTCCCCGAGTTGCGGCGAGAAGCCGCCAAACTGGTGACCGGCATAGGCCTGCGCAATCGGATCGGCCCCCTGTGGCAGGGCATTGCCGGAAAAAACCTCCGCCAGATCCTCCTCCGCGTCCCGTGTAATCCCGAGATCCGCAGCCAACCCGTCGTTCCACGCCAAAAGCCGCGGCGCTGGTGCGTGGGCGGGCATTTGGCGCGCATAAAACGGTGCAGGCAGGGCGGCATAGCTGTTGTCGAAAGAGATTTTCATGAAGCACCAGATAGGGCCGCGCACAGATCAATCAAAGATAGCGGGTCATCAACGAATAGTCGTCGCGCGGGGTGAAATGCAGTTTTTTATAGAGCGAGCGCGCACGGGCATCATCGCGGCGCACTTCAAGATGGAGCGCCTTGAGGCCCGCACCGGCAAGGGCCTTGGGTAGGGAGAGCAGAACTTCGGAGCCAAGGCCACGGCTGCGCACACCGGCGCGAATGTAGATTTCGTCGATAAACCCGTCCATTCCGCCCAATTCAATCGACCAGCCGAAACAAATCACCACATAGCCGATCGGCGAGCGTTGCGGCCCGATCAAATAGGCCACGCCAAGAGGAGAACCCGCCAGCAGCGGCGCAACCGCGTCGGCGCGGGCCTCATCGCCGAGCGTGATCCCGACTTCGCGGTGAAAGGCAGCCATCATCGGCAACAAACGTGGCGCGTCATCGGGGGTGGCAAGATGCAAGGCGGTCATAGGCGGGCCAACCGATCCGTCAGCAGGGCAAAAAAACCGTCGGCATCCAGGTCGCCCATAAACAGCGCATTGGGCGCGCGGCCGGTGACGCCCCACCAATCGGCCACCGTCATGCCCAAGGTCAATTCGGACATGGTTTCGATCTCGACGTTGATATGGCGGCCGGTGAAAAGCTCCGGCGCGATCAGATAGGCGGTGACGCAGGGATCGTGCAGCGGCGCCCCGGAAGAGCCGTATTTTTCACGGTCATAGCGTTCGAAAAAATCGGTCATTTGCGCCGCTGCGACCCCGACCGGATTGCCCAAGGCGCGAAAGGCGTCATTGCGCGCGGCGGTGACCAGAGCCTTATGGGTCACATCCAGCGGCATCACCACCAATGGAATGCCGGATTTAAAAACAATATCAGCAGCATGCGGATCGACGTAAATGTTGAACTCGGCGGTGGGTGTGACGTTGCCCACCTCGAAATAAGCGCCGCCCATGATCACAATTTCTTGCACGCGGGGGATTATGTCGGGGGCCTTGCGAAAGGCCAAGGCAAGATTGGTGAGCGGCCCGAGCGCGCAAAGCGTCACGGTGCCGGAATTGGCGGCCCGCAGGGTGTCGATGATGAAATCGACGGCGTGGGCCTCTTGCAAGGGCATCACCGGATCGGGCAGGTCAGGGCCATCAAGACCGGATTTGCCATGCACGTGCTCTGCCGTCACCAACGTCCGGTCCAGCGGGCGGTCACATCCGGCATAGACTTTCACATCCGGCTTTCCGGCCAATTCGCACACCTTGCGGGCATTCACCTGCGTCAACGCCAAAGGCACATTGCCGGCCACGGCCGTGATTCCCAAAATCTCGATTTCTTCGGGGCTGGCCAAGGCTAGAAGAATCGCCATCGCGTCGTCCTGACCGGGGTCGGTATCGATGATGATGTGGCGCAACGGGCGGGCAGAGATCATGGCGCTTGGCATCCTTTTGCGGGGCGGGCGACGTGGGGCAGGGTGTTCGAAACGCGCGAGGTTCTGCGCCGTTGCCGCACAGTGCCGCCCGCGCGGTGCGATGTCCAGAACCCGCGCGCCCCGGTGGGGGATATTTGCCGATAACCAGAGGCGGCGCGCCCCGCCGCAGATGTCCAGAAAAAGATAAGGCGGCCCGCGAGTGGTGCGGACCGCCTCAATGGGCGCCAAGGGGCCTGTAGATTACCCTCGGTGCGTCATGAGGGCGAATTAGCGGGGTTATCCGTCGAAATCAACCTGTTCTATCAATTTCAATGCCGCAGGCCGCAGACGGGCAAGTTCCATCAAATCGGCTTGGTCTGCGGTGAAGCTGCCCCAGCTTTCGACCAGCGGATCTGCCTTGGTGCCTTCTGCGACGGGATACTCATAATTCGCCTCGGCATAGATTTTCTGTGCTTGGGGAGAGGTGAGAAACTCCATCATTTTCAAGGCATTGTCGCGGTGCGGCGCATGTTTCGTCATGGCCACGCCGGAAATGTTCACATGCGCGCCGCCGTTTTCAAAGGTCGGGAACACGATGCGGACGCTGTCGGCCCATTCCTTTTGCTCGGGATCGTTGACCATCTGTCCCATGTAATAGGTGTTGCCAATGGAAATGTCGCATTCCCCGGCCCAGATCGCCTTGACCTGCGCGCGGTCATTGCCTTGCGGTTTGCGCGCAAGGTTGGCTTTGACCCCCTCAAGCCATGTTTTTGTTTCCGCCTCGCCATGGTGCAACAAATAGGCCGAGGTCAGCGCGACGTTATAGGCATGGGTGCCCGAACGGGTGCAAATCCGGCCTTTCCATTTCGGATCGGCAAGGTCCTCGTATGTGGTCACTTCGCCCTCTGCAACGCGGTCGCGCGAGGCATAGACAATACGTGCCCGGGTGGTCAGACCCCACCATTGGTTGTCCGGATCATGATATTGTGCCGGCACATTGGCGGTCAGCGTGGCGCTTTCTACGGGTTGGGTCAAACCGGCTTCGACCACGGCAGCAAGCCGCGCGATGTCAACGGTCAACACCAGGTCGGCAGGGGAGCGTTTGCCCTCGGCCACGAGCCGTTCGACCATGCCTTTTGCGAGATAGGCAACATTGACCTTGATGCCGGTCTCATTGGTAAAGGCATCGGTCAGCGGCGCAAGCAACTCGGGTTGGCGATAGGAATAAAGATTGACCTCATCTGCCTGAACAGCGCCGGAAAGCGCGGGCAGGGTGGCGGCCGTTAGAATCGCAAGTCGTGTGAACATGAGAAACCTCATTTTGAGTATTGCTGTTGCCTGCCTTAAACCCGACTATTTTTGTCGGGTCAATGCCAAATGGCTCATGTCTTGTCAGATTTCTCTTCGCGCTTTACCGCGTCCCAAAACCCGTCCATCTCAGTAAGGTCGGATTGTGCCGGGGTTTTGCCAATCTCGGCCAATTTCGCTTCGACGCCGCGAAACCGGCGGGTGAACTTGTCATTGGCGGCGCGCAATGCCACCTCGGGATCAAGGCCAAGATGCCGCCCGAGATTGGCCATCACAAACAACAGATCGCCATATTCTTCTTCGATTTCAACTTGGGTGAGGCGCTCGCGTGCCTCGGCCAATTCCTGCGCTTCCTCGACGATTTTATCGGTGACATCGGCAATATCGGGCCAATCGAACCCGACCCGCGCCGCCCGTTTTTGCAATTTTTCCGCCCGCATCAAGGCCGGAAGGCCAAGCGCCACGTCATCAAGCGCACCGGCTGCGCCGCTTTGTGCGCGCTCGGCGGCTTTGATGGCCTCCCAATCGCGGGTCTGCTGCGCGGCGGATTTGTCGCGGCTTTCATTGCCAAAAACATGCGGGTGGCGGGCGAGCATTTTATCGCTGATCCCATCGGCCACATCCTCGAAGTTAAAAAGCCCCTGATCCTCGGCGATCTGCGCGTGAAACACTGATTGCAGCAGCAAATCCCCCAGCTCTTTTTTCAGCTCGTTCATATCACCGCGCTCGATCGCATCAGCGACTTCATAGGCTTCTTCAATGGTATAGCGGGCAATCGATGCGAAATCCTGCTCGATATCCCAAGGGCACCCATGGTCAGGATCACGCAACGCCCGCATGATCGCCCGCAAACGCGGCATGCCGCCTTTGGGATCAAAAATCAGTGGATTGTGCTCGGGACGGAACGTCGGATCGGTTGGGGGCGTTTGAGGCATTGCGGCGGTTCCCTTATTGCGTTTGGATGGCAGGGTAGCCGTGCAGCCCCGGATGTCCATAGGGAGGGCGCGCGCGCAAAATGTGGCATGGAAAGCAGGTTTTGATGGCTCTGGAAGACGCGAAAACGCAAGTAGATCATTCCTTTACCCGGGATGAGGCACGCGGATTGAGTTATGAAAATGCCTTTGGCGGCGCGCTCAGCTTTCTGCGGCGCAGATATACCAAAGACCTCACCGGCGTTGACATTGCCGTCACGGGGGTGCCGTTTGACCAAGCGGTCACCAATCGCCCTGGCACCCGTCTTGGCCCGCGTGCCATCCGCGAGGCATCGAGCTTGCAACCCTATGATCCGCCCTATGGTTGGGGCTTTGACCCTTTGAGCGAATTTGCCGTGATTGATTATGGTGATCTGGCCTTTGATTACGCCAATGTCGCGGCCTTCCCCGATGCGCTGACTGCTCATATCAAGGGCATATTGGAGGCGGGCGCCGCGAGCATCTGCTTGGGCGGGGATCATTATATTTCCTTTCCGATCCTCAAAGCCTACGCCGATAAATACGGGCCGCTGTCATTGCTGCATTTTGATGCGCATTCCGACACTTGGGTTGATGATGATATGTCCCGCATTGATCACGGCACCATGTTTTACAAGGCGGTGAAGCTGGGGCTGATTGATCCGCAGACCTCGGTTCAGGTCGGCATTCGCACCCATAATGATGACACTCTGGGGGTGAATATCATTGATGCCCGCGAAGTGCATGAGGGGGGCGCGGCAGCAGCGGCGCAGAAAATAAAATCCATTCTCGGGGATCGCCCGACCTATGTGACGTTTGACATTGATTGCCTTGACCCGGGGACCGCGCCGGGCACCGGAACGCCGGTCTGGGGCGGGTTAAGTTCCGGTCAGGCGGCGATTATTCTGCGTGATGTGGCTGGGATCAATATGGTCGGCGGTGATGTTGTCGAGGTCTCGCCGCCTTATGACCCCTCCGGAGCCACCGCCGTGGCCGGCGCCCATGTGGCGATGGAGCTGATTTGCCTTTGGGCCTATAATAATCGAAAGTGAAGATCATGCTGTACATCATTGTTATTGTTGCTCTTATCGCGATTGGGTTCGCGGTCTATGTGCGGCTTGCTCCATCGGACGCGGCCCGTTGGCACCAGATGCCCGAGGGTGCGGAACGTCAGGATTTCGACGGCGGTTGCATCCGCATTGGCACCACCGGCCCGCAGGGCATATCGTTGCTCGACCGGATTATCATGTCCGGCCCGCGCACGCAGGTTCTTGCCGGATCGGTCGAAGACGGTATGGTGACCTATATCATCCGCTCAAAGCTCTGGGGGTTTCCCGATTATGTCACGGTGCGGCAGCTCGGCGACACGTTGCAAATCTATTCCCGCCTGCGGTTCGGAAAATCCGATATGGGGGTCAACAAAACCCGCGTCGACGGATGGTTGTCGGTCCTTGCGCGGCAGTAATGGCCTCCGGGGCAAAGGGTCCCGCGCCATTCCCTGTGCGATTTGTGCAAGATCCTGAGGCGTAGACATTATTGCGGTGAGGCGGCATCGGCCATTTGATGTGCCCACGTCTTGCGTTACCGCGTCTTGCGCAACACAGCCCCCTTGACCAAATCGCCGCGATAAGAGACAGACCCACATGGTTCCACAACATACATTAGAGCAGATCACCCAGCGGTTTCAGTTTCTTGAAGCACAGATGGCCGAAGGCAGCAGCGATATCGCCAAGCTGGCCAAGGAGTATTCCGACCTGCGCCCGCTGATCGAGCAAATCGATCAATATCGCCAATTGCTGGCTGACATTGAAAGCGCCGAGGAAATGCTTGGTGATCCGGATATGAAGGAATTGGCCGAAGAAGAATTGCCGGCGCTCAGGCGCGCCTTGCCCGATGCCGAGGCGGCGTTGCAATTGGCGCTTTTGCCCAAAGACGCCGCCGATGCCCGCCCTGCGATTATCGAAATCCGCCCCGGCACGGGCGGCGATGAGGCGGCGCTTTTTGCCGGTGATTTGCTGCGCATGTATCAACGGTATGCCGAAGCGCGCGGCTGGAAATTCGAGATCATCGAAGAGCAGGAAAGTGATCTGGGCGGCATCAAGGAAGTGATCGGCCATATCAAAGGCGAGAATGTTTTTGCGCGGTTGAAATTCGAAAGCGGCGTGCACCGCGTGCAGCGGGTACCGGAAACCGAAAGCGGCGGGCGCATTCATACCTCGGCGGCGACAGTTGCGGTGCTTCCCGAAGCCGAAGATGTCGATATCGAAGTCAACGCCAATGACATCCGCATTGATACGATGCGGTCCTCCGGTGCGGGCGGCCAACACGTCAACACCACAGATTCGGCGGTGCGGATCACCCATTTGCCCACCGGGATTGTGGTCACCTCGTCCGAGAAATCCCAACACCGCAACCGCGAAATTGCCATGCAGGTGCTCAAAACCCGCCTCTATGATCTGGAGCGACAACGCATCGACGGCGAACGTTCTGCGGACCGCAAAAGTCAGGTGGGCAGCGGCGATCGCTCCGAACGGATCCGCACCTATAATTTTCCGCAAGGGCGCATGACGGATCACCGCATCAACCTGACGCTTTATAAACTCGACGCGGTAATGGGGGGGGATTTGGACGAAATCATAGATGCGTTGACCGCCCATGCACAGGCCGAACAATTGGCCGCGATGAATGGCTAGGACCAGCAGCGCACCGCAGAGCGGGAAGGGGCACGGGCCGATTGTTGCGCAAACTCCGACGCAGGCTTTGGCAATGGCCTTGGCCATCGGCCGCGCGGCCTTGGGCGATGACCGGGAAAGGGATGCGCGCGCGCTTTTGGCCCATGCAGCAGGGATCACACCGTCGCGGTTGATGATGCTGGATGTCGAAGCATTCGACGCGGCTTTGATGCAGTGCTATGCCGACGCGCTTTCGCGCCGCAGCTTGGGAGAACCTGTCTCGAAAATCACTGGAAAACGCGCGTTTTGGAACCATGATTTCATTGTCACAGCCGATGTTCTGGACCCGCGTCCGGACACTGAAACCCTCGTGGCTAAGGCGCTTGAGCGACCGTTTGAGCGCATCCTTGATCTGGGCACCGGATCGGGTTGTATTTTGCTGAGCCTTTTGGCCGAACGCGGTGAGGCACAGGGTGTCGGTGTCGATCTTTCAGAACCTGCGCTTGATGTGGCCCGCGCCAATGCGGCGGCCATTGGCGTCGTGGACCGTGTGCAATGGCTGCATGGCGATTGGTTCGATGCGGTGACGGGCCGGTTCGATTTGATCGTCTCCAACCCGCCCTATATCGCCGCCGAAGAGATGGCCGAATTGGACCGCGAGGTGCGCGATCATGACCCGGCGATGGCCCTGACCCCGGGCGGCGACGGGCTTGACCCTTATCGTATCATCGCGGCGCAAGCGGGCAGCTATCTGCATCCGAACGGACGGCTTATTGTCGAGATGGGCTGGCAACAAGGCCCGCAAGTTGCGGCGATCCTCTCGGCGTCGGGGTGGCGCGATGTCGCTATCTGGCCCGATCTTGAGGGACGCGACCGTGCGGTTTCAGCCACGGCCCCCTGACGTGCGGTCCATAGGGCCATCCGCGAGAGGGGGGTGTTGGGGGAAATACCGCCGAATATGCGCAGTTATCCCGGTTTTTTCGCGCTAATCGCGCCAAAAACCTCACTTAACACTTGTCATGTCCGCCCGCTCTGTTTAACTCTATGGCTGTCGAGACGGCGGACGCGGTTCTGCGATCCCTCCCGACGCCAAGCCACAAATTGTCGCTCATCCGAATGACCCGCGCCTCCTGCGCACCCCGGGCCACAGCGACGTCCAAACGCATAAGGCTGGACAGCTTACAATGAGATCTCCTAAATCCCGCTCGCGGAATAAATCCAACCGGAACAATAATAACAACCGGTCGGGCGTCAATATCGTCAACCGCGTTTTCGATAGCAGCGGCCCCGAAGGCAAAGTGCGCGGCACGCCGAGCCAGATCATCGAAAAATACAACCAATTGGCCCGCGATGCGCAGTTGAGCAATGACCGTGTTGCGACGGAAAACTTCCAGCAACACGCCGAACATTACATGCGTTTGCTGAGTGCGGCACAAAAAGAGATTGATGCACGGCGCGAGCAGCAAGAGCGCGAAAATCGTGACCGTCAGGCCGAGCGTGACCGGCAAAATGCCGAACGCGACCGTCAGCGCGCAGAACAGCGCGAGGCCAACAACCAGCAAGAACAAAACACGCAGCAAGGCGAGGGCGAACAGCAGACCAGCCCCGAGAATGCTGCGGATGGGAACAAAACATCGTCGCGCAAAGAGCGCCGGCCGCGCCGCGAACGCGCCGCTCCGCAAGACGAATTGCCCGCTTTCATCACCGATCCCGGCGCAGCACCGCAACCCGATGTGGTCGCCGCGCCTGCTGCAGATACCGCTGATAGCGGTCTGGTCGAGACGCCGGAAAGCAAACCCAAACGTGCGCCGCGCAAACCCCGCGCCAAAAAAGCCGATACCGCGCCGGCGCCTGCTGAAAACGATCCGAAAGACGCCGCAGAATAACGCAGGTGTCCCTTTGGACAACAATGCCCGCCTGCGTTCGTCGCGGCGGGCATTTTTGTCTGCAAAATTCGATTGGTTTTGGCCGCCGGTGATGTTTCTGGGCCGCGCCCCAGCAATGGAAATCGCGCCGCAGCCCCATCTTCGTCTACGATGTCTTTGCCGTCACGCATTGCCTGCGGCGGTGACCGCGCCAACCCCCGTGATCCGCAGGGGACGCTGCGCACATTGCTCATTATGGCAGACAGGCGGTGGGGTGGCCGATTATTCCAAGGTGCGCGCGAGGGCGCAAAATTGCTCCAACTCGACGTTTTCGGCGCGATCTGTGGGCTTGATCCCCGATGCGATCAACCGGTCCTCGATGTCCGGCGCAAGCCCTTTGAGCGAGGCGCGCAGCATTTTACGCCGCTGGTTGAACCCCATCGCAACACAGCGTTCCAGCAGCTTTGCCTTGGCCGGATATCGCGGTTCCGGCAGGGCGTTGAGATGCACCACGGCGGAATGCACTTTGGGCGGCGGGGTGAAAGCTTCGGGCGGCAAAGACATGACGATTTGCGCATCGCACCGCCATTGCGCGAGAATGCCGAGCCGCCCATAGGCCTTTGAACCGGTGGTTGCGACGATCCGGTTGGCAACCTCGCGTTGGAACATCAAGGTCAGACTTTGCCAAAAGGGCGGCCATTCGGGCGGCGTCAGCCAGCGCACCAACAATTCGGTGCCGACATTATAGGGCAGGTTCGCAGCGATGCGGATCGGCGGCGTCAGATGTTCAAGCGGGTTTATATCGAGCGCATCGCCCTCGATCACGGTGAGCCGTCCGTCATAGGCCTCTGAGATCTCGGCTAAGGCGGGGATGCAGCGCGCATCTTTTTCGATGGCCAGCACGCGCCGCGCGCCTTCGCCAAGCAGGCCGCGGGTCAACCCACCGGGACCGGGGCCAATTTCCAGAACATCGCATTGGGTCAAGTCCCCGGCCATACGGGCGATTTTGGATGTGAGGTTGAGATCCAGAAGAAAATTCTGTCCCAGGGATTTACGGGCATCAAGCCCATGGTTTTTAATGACTTGGGCGAGGGAAGGAAGCGTGTCGATTGCGCTCATGTTGCGGTGCTCCTTGGCGGGCGGCGGAGGCCTCCGGCGGGGATATTTGAGGAAAGTAGAAACAAGGGAGGCGCGGGCGCCTATCCAGAGGCCGCCGCGCGGGCGGCCCCCATCGAAGCCGCCACTTTAAGCGCTTCGATCAGCGAAGAGGGATTGGCAATGCCTTTGCCAGCGATATCAAAGGCGGTGCCATGATCGGGCGAGGTGCGGATGAACGGCAATCCGAGGGTGATATTGACGCCGCGATCGAAATCTAGCGTTTTGATCGGGATCAAGGCTTGGTCGTGATACATGCAGATCGCCACGTCATAGCGGGCGCGGGCAGGGGCATGAAACATCGTATCGGCGGGCAGGGGCCCGGCAATATCGAGACCTTGGCCGCGCAGCGCGTCTAGCGTCGGGGTGATCATCTCGATTTCTTCCATCCCCATCGCGCCACCTTCGCCCGCATGGGGGTTTAATCCGGCCACGGCAAGGCGCGGGCGCGCAATGCCGAAATCACGGCGCAAAGCCGCATGGGTGATCAATATCGTATCGGTGAGCAACGCCGGGTTCAGGGCCACCGGCACGTCCTTGATCGCGATGTGGATCGTCACCGGCACAACGCGCAATTGCGGTGAGGCCAGCATCATCACCACACGGTCGCGGCCGGCCAGCGCAGCAAGGTATTCGGTATGGCCGGGGTAGGCGAAACCGGCCCCGTCTTTGAGCGCCTTTTTGTGAATCGGCGCGGTGCAAATCGCCGAGGCCGCGTCGGACATGGTAAGATCCACAGCGCGGGCAATCACGTCAATCACGCCTTGGGCATTGGCCGGATCTGCGCTGCCTCGCCGTGCATCACCGGCAAATTCATGGGCCAGAACCGGTAAACCATGCGCGGAAGCGGCAGGGGTTTCGGATGGATCATCTATCAAACTTAGGGCCGTGCCTGCGGGCAGATGCCGGGGGTCACCGATCCAGAAAAACGGCAATGTCGCGCCGAGGCTTTGCCAGGCGGCCACAGCCAATTCCGGCCCGACACCTGCCGGTTCACCGCAGGTCATGGCCACCGGGGCTGTGGTCTTGGCTGCGCTCATTGCTCGCGAATGCGGGCGGCGCTGCGCAGCTCGGCAAGAAAACCCTCGGCGTAAGCGATAAGACGGCGATTCTTGAGTTGCAGCGACAGTTCTTCGCGACCGATCCCTTCGGTCAACGCGGTTGAACGCCCGCAAAGCATCAAAAACACCAATGTTTGACCATCGCTGCGGGTCAAGGCTGTCGACACTTCGTTGTCGTCAAGCTTGGCCAACTCCAGCGCGATGTCGGAGGGAATTTCGGCGGGCAGCTTGCTGCCCCGCTCTAGAATGTCTTCGGGTTGGTCCTTGGCAATGCCGTAGAGATCATCACAGGTATCGACGCGGGATTTGATTTTGGCCGCTGCGGCCAATGCGTCGCTGCTGCGCCCGCCGGGGATGTAATAGGCGGCATAGTCAATGGCCGAATACTCAGGTTGCGTCACGCCGGTTTCTTCAATGGCGCGCATCTGGAACAAGGCCACCGCACCGTTCAATGGGATTGGGGCGCTGACCTGTCCGGGGGCCAAGCCAAGGATCACCGGACGCAGCGCAGGCGGCAATTTTGTCAAAGGCATCCAATCGAGACGCCCGCCGCGCGAGCGGGTGGCCGAAGCGGAATACTGACGCGCCGCAGAGGCAAAGGCGGCCTCTCCCTCCAGACGCGCCAATTCGGCGGCCCGGGCTTGCACGGCTGCGGCCTCTTGTGGCGGGGCCGGCATGATGATTTCCGACAGCAACACCCGCACGTCCGATCCAGCGGTCGCGCGTTCGGCGCGGTCCAATTCATCTTCGGAGACCGAGACGCGGCTGGCGAAGCGTGCACGGACATATTCGCGCCAAACGAGACCGGATTCGGCAAAGGCGCGGAAGGTTTGTTCCGACACGCCGGCGCCTTCGAGCGCGCGAATGAACTGCTCGGCATTCATATTGGCGCGGGCGGAAAACTCTTCCATGCCTTCCATCACCTGATCGGGAGTCGCGGTGATGCCGGCGGATTTGGCCACAGACATTTTCAGCCGGTCTTCGATCAATTGCTCACGGGCCAATTCATTGGGATCGCCGGGCGCGCGCAGCAACGTCAAAAACCGGGCGCGTTGCTCCAATTCATACCCGGTGATCACCGCGTCATTGACCTTGATAACAGGGGCAAAGAGGTCTTGCGCCGCGGCCATCCGCGGCAGCGCCATAAGCACGGCAAGCCCCAGGGCCGCCACTGCCAAAAGCGTCGATGCGCGGCGCATCACTGTGCGATCATCGTGGGCCACGGCCATCGATGTATTGCGAAGCGGGGAAGTGGGCTGGGCAAAGGGGTGGGTCATTGCGGTGTCGTCCTGCCTGTTTAATTCTTGCATCTGCGCGTATAGCTTTTGTCGATAGTGTCAGTGCTAAAGCCTCGCAGCCCGACCGTAAAGGAAATGTCGGTTGAGGGCGCAAGGATAAGCGAGGAAGTGAAGCGGCGCGAGAGCGAAAGCATCACATCCACACATTCGTTACGGTATTGGATACCGATCCCGGCTTCGGCGGTGCGGTCATCGGCCACATCATAACGCCAATTGGCCGATCCGATCCAATGGCGGGCAATGCGGTAGCTGCCATCGATCGACCATTCCGAGACGGTGTCGGGGCGATCCTCTACGGTGTCGGCCCCCAGCCAGACATAAGAGGCGGACAGGTTCGCCGCGTCGGATTTGAACCATTCGGCGCGCGCCTCGATCTTGCTCAGGTCCAGATCCATATCCAACACCCCGCGCCCGGTCAGGGCCAGTCCGTTGGCGCTGCGCCATTGGCTGCCAACCAAAATACCCGATGTCTTGCCCGACAGGCCCGACGAACGGGTGAAATCGCTATCGGCCTCGTCGCGGAACACCTGACCCAAAACAAAGGTGCTTTCATTGCCCGAAGCCGCATAGCGTGACCAACGGGTGCCAAGCGCCAAGGCCGTGCCGCGTTCGCGCCGGTCTGTTGCGTTGAACCGCGACAGGGAAAACAGATTGCCGCTGTCAAATTCGTTGAGCGTGGATTGCTCGTTCGGGACATTTAATTTTTCGCCCCCGGTCCAGCTGATCTGGGCCATCGGTTCAACCACATGGCGGGTGCCATTGGCTGTGGTTTTTTCCAAAGGATAACTCAACCGCAGCGCGCCGGTCGGCGTCATCTGTGCGGTTGAACCGGGGTAACTCGAATCTTGGGCGATGATGAAACTGTCAAAGGATAGCGCGCCGGTGGCCCCAAGCCGCAGCCCCCCCGCCAATGTCCAATCGCGCGACCAGAGCATTGTCGCCGAAAGCTGTGTGACATCGCGCCCGTCGGTGATCAAATCGCTATCGGTGCTGTCATAATCGAGATCCGAGTACCGGTAGAAATGCCGCAGCCCCGCCGACAACCGCAGCTCGCCGCCCAACGCAGAGGGAAACAGCCGTCGCTCATAATTCAAATCAGCAATGATCGACGGGATCGTGGCGTTGCGTTCGTCTTCGCGCAGCGTGTGGTAATTGGTCAGCGCTGCATTGATATACTCGCCGCGTCGCACCCGGTTCAGGGTGATGTCGCTGTCCAAACGGTCTTTGCTCGAATATCCGTAATCGACCAGATAGGCGTCATCCTTCACCGCCTCGATGTCGAAGCTGAGGGTGAAATCGCGGGGCAGGGCGAATTGCCCGTTGGCGAATAGATAAGCCCGTGTGTCGTCTTGCAAACTGTCTTGACTGAAAGCGCCAGTGATCTCGATTTGACCATTCCGGTAGGATTGCCGATAGCGCCATTCAAGCGTCCGGCTGTCGCGCGACAGATATGGCGTCAGGGTCAGATCGCGGTGGTCACCCATCTTGATGAAATACGGCACCCGCACCCCAAACCCCAACAAGGTCGAGCTATGCGACGAGGGGACCAAGAACCCGGTGGCGCGGGTTTGGGTCGGGTCGGGTAAGCGCAGGCGCGGCAGGTACAGCACCGGAAAATCCAAGACCCGCAGCTGTGCTTTGGTAAAGTGAAGCTGCCGCGCGTCTTGGTCATGTACCACGCTTTCGGCACGGATTTGCCAGAGCGGTGCGCGCGCGACACCATCGGCAGCGCACACACGACAAGAGGTCACCGAAGCTTTGTAAAGACGGCTGTACCGTCCGTTGGCGCGGCTCATGTTCAAGGCGGCCAATTGCAATTGCTGATCCAGAACCAGCCGCGCCCCGCGAATGATCCCGTTTTGCAGATCGCGGTCCAATTCAGCGCTGTCGGCGATGATGATGCTGTCGTGATCTTCTCCGTCGACTGTGCCGGTTTCGGTGATCCGCACCGGCCCCTCGATCATCAATTGCCCCTCGCCGCGCAGATAGGTGATCTTGCGCGCACGCAGTCGCGTTGTGTCATAAAGCACCTCGACGGCGCCTTCGGCCACCAATGTGTTCTCATCACGTAAAAAAACGTTGTCTGCGACCAAAATGGCGGAGGGGGCGGATTCGGCTTGCGTCGTGGTGCGCGTGGCTGCGGGGGGCGCGGCGGTGTCTTGCGCCGTGGCTGCCGCCGGTTGCAACACGGGCAATGTCGCAAGCGCCGCCGCAAGCGCCGCCGCGTTGACCGTCTTCAAACCCGCGCGCATTATCCGTCCTCCATATGCAGCAAAATTCCCAATCCCAACATCACCGAGGCCACGGGCGGCGCCCAGGCCGCCAGAACAACGGGGATTTGTCCGTTCTCTCCCAAGATTTGCGCGAAATTGCGGACATAATAAAGCCCAAAGCCCAGCATAACCGCGCTCAGCACCGAAACGCCGGTTTTTCCGAACCGCACATGGCGCATTGTAAAGGCCGCCGCAACCAGAACCATCGCAATCAAAAAGACCGGTTTGGCCAATTCCATTTGAAACCACACCGCATGGCGACGCGGGGAAAACCCGGCTTGGCTGAGTTGATCGATATGCGCCGGCAGGTTCCAGATCGAGATCGCAGAGGGTTTGCCGAAGCCTTCTAAAATTCTCTCTTTGGTCAAGGAGGACGAGAGGGTAAGCTCTGTATGGTTTTGGACCTGTGCTTCGGGGTTGATCCCCGCAGTCAAAGGCCAGACAGTGGCATCGGTCAACCGCCAGTTGCCGGCCCCGAGCGTAGCGGATTGCGCTTCGATCCGGCGTATCGGGCCCGTCATGCCATAGCTGATAAAACTCACATCATAGAGCACCGTGGCCTGGGGATTGGCCCGCGCCGCGCGGATCACGGTTTGCCCTTCGGCATCGGCCTGACGCAACCAAAGCCCTTCGGAGGAGATCGACAACACTTCTTCGGTGCCGGTGGAATAGAATTCATAGAGTTGCGAAAACTGTTTTGACGTGGCCGCAACGATCGGATTGAGCACCGAAATCGCCACCATGCCAATCGCTGCCGCCACGATTACCGGCGCGATCAATGAGGTCAGTGCCGACCGCCCCGAGGCCCGCAAGACAACCAATTCCGAGCTGCGCGCCAACCCCAGATACAGCACCACCGTGGCGAGGATCATCACCAAAGGCATGATTGTGTAAAATCCGTCTGGCGCATTCAAAAGCGTCAGTTCAACCACCTGTCCGAAGCTGGCCGAAGTGTCGCCCAAACGACGCAATTGTTCGACCAGATCAATCAATGTGGTCAGCAAGATAAACACCGCAGAAAGCCCGAAGAAGCTTTTGGCGAATTTGCGTGCGAAATAAAAATGCAGCCTCATGTCATCGGCTCCGTCGCGGGACCGCGCGTTGTCATCTGGTCCCGTGTTTCGGGCGCTGCACCGGTCTCACGGCCAGCTTGATCGGGGGCGTATGTATTGCCCTCGCCGCCATTGCCATTGCCACCGTCCGGGGCCGGCCGGTGCGGCCGCCCGCGTCGGCGTTTGCGCCCCGACCACGCCAAAAGCCCGCCGGCCATGGCAAACCCGATCAGTTCCGGCAAATAGATCAAGGGCCAAAGCGCGTCGTTGCGCCGCGCGGGTGTCGTGACCGCGCCCTCGATGGATTTCACCACCACCAGCAAGAGCAACGCCATGATGATCTGCCGCCAGACACCAAACCGCGAAAATCCGCCAACCAAAAGTGCCGAAAACCCGATCAGGGCACCGACAACGCATAAGAGCGGCTCGGCAAACCGTTGATGTAGCCGCGCCAAAACCTCGCTGAGCGGAAGGCCGGTTTCGGCCGCAAGTTTGGCAGGATCGGTGATAAACCGGTGGCTGGGTTGATACACCACATTGCGGGTGTCCACAGTGTCCACAGAAATCAAACCGCTGATATCATAGGATAAGTCGGAAAAATGTGTAGTCGATAGGCGATTTTCGGCGAGATTGAGCTGCTGCACCATCCCATCGACCATGACCAGTTTTGTGGTCTGGCCGGTGCCCTTGCCATCTTCGCGTGCCGGGGTGTTCGGGCCTTGGGTCTCCGGAGGGGCGGCGCGCACCAAATAGGCGCTTTTGGCAGTATAGGTGACCGCCGATCCGGTTTGTGAGCGGTCGGAGAGGAACACATCATTGAGTGTGCCATCCAAAGCGATTTCAGCGATATAGAAAGTCACGCCCTCGGTCGGATGCAAAAATGTGCCTTCGGTCAGCAGTTTGGCAGTGACATTGCGCGAGATCTCGGCTTCGCGCTCTTTCATCATGGCGCGGCTGATCGGCACCAATAGATGCGTCAATGTCATCATCACCATGCCGGTGATGATCCCGTAAATCAACACGGGCCGCGCCAAACGCCAGGGCGAGAACCCCGTGGCCTGCATCACCGTCAATTCGCTTTCCGAACTCAGTCGGTTGGTCACATAAACCGCGCCCGCAAAGGCAGACATCGGCAACACCAGACGGATCACATTGGGCAGGGTCAGCGCGGTGAATTCCAAAAACACCAGGGCCGATTGCCCGTCGCCCACCAAACGGTCGAACAGGCGCGCTGCGGAATTGATCCAATAGATGGACACCAGAACCAGCGCAAAAAAGCCGAACAGAACCATGAGTTGCGACAGCATATACCTGTCGAATCTGGCCAAGCGATATCCCCCAAATCTTAACTGCCTCCCGTGTTACCGCAATTGCGCGGGGGGGAAAACTGATATCTGGTCAATGGCGCGGTGGCGCGCTAGGTGTTGGCGGTCGCTTGCCCACGGGTGCGGCCAGAGCAGAGCGCGCGCCAAGGGGTGCTGCAGATCTGCCACCGGCCCGCCGATCGTGCCGGCCCATTTACCCACGCGCCCCGCAGCGCCCTTTGAGGAGACTTTCATGACCGAGCCGCTTTCCTTTACCTTTAAAGCCACCGACATTGACGCGATTGCCACCGCCACCGGACGCATCGCGGTGTTTATCGATGCCGAGGGCAAGCTCGACGCCGGCGCGCGCCGTGTAAACCGCCTGAGCAAAGGGGCCGTGCAACGGTTGCTCGATGCCGGCGAGATTGCCAAAATGAAGGCCGGAGATGTTATATCTTTGGCCTATCCGGCGGGTTTGGCCGCCAAGGCGGTCGATGTTGTGTGCCTGCCGCGCCGCCCGGATGTGGCCACCGCGCGCAAAGCCGGGGCTGCTTTGAGCGCCCGCCAAGGGGACAGCGATGTTTTGCTGTTGTTGGCCAACAACAGCCGCGCCGCCGAAGTGACCTTGGGCGCCGCGCTGCGGGCCTATGAGTTTGATGCCCATATGACCAAAAAGGCCGATCTGCGCGGTGCCGTCACCGTCATGGCCAGCAAAGCCGACGAGGTCGAGGCCGAGGCAAAACCGCTTTTGGCCATGGCAGAAGGGGTGTTTTTCACCCGTGATCTGGTCAACGAGCCCGCCAATGTGTTGACCACGACTGATTTTGCGGACCGTTTGGCCGCGATGAAAGATATCGGGCTTAAGGTCGAAGTGCTTGAGGAGAAAGACCTTGAGAAGCTCGGCATGGGCGCGCTTTTGAGCGTCGGACATGGATCGATCAGCCCTTCCAAAGTGGTGGTGATGGAATGGAACGGCGGGGAAAAAGGCGATGCGCCGCTTGCCTTGGTCGGCAAAGGCGTGGTGTTCGACACCGGCGGGATCAGCCTGAAACCCGCCGCCGGCATGGAAGACATGACCATGGATATGGGCGGCGCGGGTGTGGTCTCTGGCGTGATGAAATCGCTGGCGCTGCGCGGGGCGAAGGCCAATGTTGTCGGTCTTGTCGGGATCGTTGAAAACATGCCGTCGGATCGCGCCACACGTCCCGGCGATGTGGTCACTTCGATGAAGGGCGACACGATTGAGGTGATCAATACCGACGCCGAAGGCCGCCTCGTTCTGGCCGATGTGATGTGGTATGCGCAAGAACGGTTCAAACCCTGCGGCATGATCGATCTGGCCACATTGACCGGCGCGGTGATCGTCGGTTTGGGACATGAAAATGCCGGCGTCTTTTCCAATGATGACGACCTGTGCAAACGCTTTCTCAAAGCGGCCGACGCCGAGGGCGAAGGCGCATGGCGCATGCCGCTTGGTGACGCTTACAACAGCTTGATCAAATCGCGGGTCGCGGATGTGTCGAACTCGGGCGGGCGCCCTGCCGGGTCGATCACGGCAGCGATGTTCCTCCAACGCTTTGTCAAAGATGACATGCCGTGGATTCACTTGGATATCGCGGGCGTGGCCTCGATCAAATCGGGCACCACCTTTTCGCCCAAGGGCGCGACCGGCTGGGGCGTTTTGGCGCTGAACCGGATGATTTCGGATATGATCGAAGCGTAGGGTATCCCCATGGGCGCGGCCTATTTTTATCACCTGACGCGCGCGCCGGTCGAGCATACCTTGCCTTTGTTATTGGGCAAGGCGCGCGGCGCGGGCTGGCGCGTGGCCGTGCGCGGCCGCGACGAAGCACAACTGAGGCGGTTCGATGATCTCTTGTGGCAGGGCGCGGCGGAGAGCTTTTTGCCGCATGGGCTGTGGGATGGCCCGCAGCCCGCCGATCAACCTGTGTTGTTGGTTCTTGAGGGACAGGAGGCGGTGAATGCGCCTGATTGCCTGATGACCCTCGACAGCGCCGAAGCCACCGCCGCAGAGGCGCAGGCATTGGCGCGGGTTTGTATCATATTTGATGGAAATAATCCTACGGCGGTGGAAAACGCCCGCCATCAATGGAAAAGCCTCACAAGCTCAGGGGTTTCAGCGCAATATTGGTCCGAAGAAAGCGGCCGCTGGGAGATGAAGGCCCAAAGCGCGCCACGGGAGTAACGCCTCACATCAACCTTTCAGAAATCAATGGACGGTAGTGGTTCTTCGATGTTTTGATAAGGACCACTCCTGTGCGATTTTTTCCTCGCCTTGCCACTGCGGCTACCGATACCCCTGTTTCCACTGATCCGGATATGCCTGAAACCGTATCCCGTACAGCCAACAAGGGTGCTGCATCGCAGGACAACTTCCGCTCGCTTACGACCAAAACAAAGATGGGATTGGCCACCTTTGCCGTGATTGCGTTTCTGAGCGGCGGGGGCGCCTTGCTGTCGACGATACAACTCAGTGCGGTGGGCCGTGAGGTGGAGGATGTTATCACACCTTTGGCGGAAGACGCGGTGAAGATGCAGTTGCGGGTTTACGAAGCCGGGATTCACGCCGTCTACAGCCTTGTTGCGCCGGTTTTGGATCCATCTGTTGAAACCAATGTACGCAGTGCCTTCGCCGCCAGCCGCAGCCATGGCGAAAGCATTGAACGCGGCTTGCTCAGCTTGGCGGAAAACGATCCTGCAGGCGTGTTGCCCGACGGGTTCGCGCAGCAGCTGTCCCGTGAGATCGGGACGGCGATGTTGAATTTGGCGGCATTGGAGCGGGTGTCGGACACCTATTTCGCAATGCGTCAAAAGGAGGCAACGGGCCAGAGCCTTGCGGCCAACTATGATGCGACATTTGCCAAGACCGCAGCCGCCGTCGCAGCGTTGCAAAGCGATCCTACTGTCGCTCAGAACGCCCGCGCGCAGGCGCTTTTGGGTGAGGCGCGCGCACAGCTCTTGCGCGGGCATCTCGCGGTGAGGGAGGCGCGCGACGGGGGTAAATCCGGCGGGTTCAAGCAGGCGCAGGCATCCTTCGAAGCGGCGCGTGCTGCCGTCAATGAGGCCTCAAGGTTCGGCGGCGAGCGGGGGGGTAGCCCGGTGGCAAGCGAGATCACTCAACTGTCGGATTTGGCCTTGGATATTGAGGGCGAATCTAAGGCGAGCGCAGCGCAGTTTGCACAGATCCAGACCGAATTTACTGCCGCCTTCAGACATGTGGTCGCCTCGACCGACGTGACAGAGGCGAGCTTGCAGAACTTGGTCGATGAGGGTCACGCTGTGCAAACCGCGATGCAACGGAATCTCGTCATAACGATTGCCATCGGGGTAGGAAGCTTTTTGGTGGTTGCTTTCGTAACCTATTTCATTCTGCGCCGTCGGTTTATCGACCGTCTGGTAGAACTGTCGAGCACGCTGACAGCGCTGTCCGAGGGCAACATGCAGGTCGCAGTGCCAGAGTGGAGCAGCAATGACGAAGTTGGTCTTTTGCGCGAAGTGGTGGTGGATTTCCATGCCGCGCTCGACGCCCGGGCGCAGCTTGAAGAGAAGGGCCGCGCCACGCTTCTGGATCTTGAACAGAAAGATGCCGAAAGCCGCCGCGTTGCCGAAGAATTGCGTGTGCAACACAAGAAGGCGCAGGCCCAAACCGCCGAAATCGAAGAGCGTCAACGCGAAACCGATGCTTTGACGGTGGAGCTTTTGGAGATCGTCGATCAGGTCACGCACGGGAATATGGACGTTGTTCTGAGCGAAGAATGGAGCACGCCCGCGCTTGGCCAAGTGGCCGCGTCCGTCAACAGGTTGACCGGCGAATTGCGCGGCGTTTTCCGCGAAATCAACCTTGTGGTCGGCGCCTTCAGCGATGCGGATCTGACCACCCGTTTCAGCAAACATTTTACCGGCACTTTTGGTGAAACCCAAGACGGCATCATGCGGACGGTCGCAAGCCTGTCCGGGATGATCGGCGATATCCGCGACAGCGGCACCATGGTGTCGTCACATGCCGAAGAAATCAGGGTCGTGGCGCAGCAATTGACCCGTCAAACCGACACGCAGGTATCGGCGTTGAGCGAGTTGAGCGCCACTGCGGAGCAAATTAATGAGCGTGTGAAAGACAATGCCGCCAGTGCCGCCGCAGCGATGGCCAGCGTCCAAGAGGTATGCCAATTGTCCGATGCAGGCAGCGCCGTGGTGCAGCGCACCAAGGATGCGGTGCGATTGATCGCGGAATCCGGGGGCAAAATTGTTTCCATCGTCAATGCGATTGAAGAAATTGCCTTCCAGACCAACATTCTCGCGTTGAACGCTTCGGTCGAAGCGGCCCGTGCCGGTGAGGCAGGAAAGGGCTTTTCGGTGGTGGCCTCCGAGGTGCGCGGTTTGGCGCATAAGACCTCCGATGCGGCCGACAATATCAAGGGTCTGATCGACGAAAGCCAACGCAATGTTGCCAGCGGTGTGGCCTTGGCCGATGAGGCGGGCACCAAAATCACCGATATCCGTCGCGCCATTGATGGGCTTGAGGAAAATATCCGCGCTGTCGATGTCTCTGGCACCGAGCAAAACCGCGCCATCGCCGAAGCGACCCTTGCGATCAATGCAATTGACGAGGATGTCGTGCAGGGCACCAAGCTGACGAGCAATTGCGAAGAGGCGGCATCGAACCTGGCGGCGCAAGCGGCGGCCTTGGAACATCTGGTGGAACGGTTCCGCCTGTCGCACGACGAGGATGCGGACGGATTTGCCGGCGACGAAGTTACGCGGCGCCTTGGCGGGCCAGTGCGCGCCGTGTCGTAACTGGCGCGTGCTCTTGCCGCGATCGCGGGCTAACGCGTGAGAACCAACATGCCGTCGCGAATTTCAATCGAGGCATAGCGTTGCAGATAGCTCATCCCCATCAGCGAGTTGGTCATCTCGCCGGCGTTGACCAAAACCCGCAGGCCGCTGTCGGAAATCGGCCCAATGGCAAGGCTGTCGAGCCGCACCGAAGCGACGCGCGTGACCCCATTGGCGGTGCCGGCTTGGCCTGCAAAGGCCAAAGCATCGGTGTCGATGCCGGCCCGGACAGCATCTTGCAGCGTCAGCACCACGGCGCTGGCGCCGGTATCGACCACGAAATTCACCGGCACGCCGTTGACCTCGGCCTGCACGTAATAATGGCCATCCTGAGCGCGCGGCAATTCGATACGGCCCGCCTCGGCAATGACGCTTTGACGAGGCGCGATGGAGTTGCGGATATCGCCCCATAGACCCACGGCGGCAATCACCCCGACAAAGATCAAGCCCCAGACCATCGCCTGTTGGCTCAGTTTGCCCAAATTGCCGCGCCCTTGTGTCACAAACCAACCGCCCACTGCCACCAATAGCAGCAGCAGGTAAATCAATTGTCCGGGGTCAATGTCAGTCATCGCAGGGGGCATCGTTTGTCTCATGTTGGGGCGCTCCCTCAACATATAGGGGCGCGTCGGCAACGATACCAGTTAGCCGGCGAAACTGAAATCGCGCAGACCATCGAGCACAAATTGCATCGCCAGCGCGGCGAGGAGCATCCCGAGCAGACGGGTGAGCACATTGATGCCGGTTTTGCCGATCGCGCGTTCGAACATCGTCGCGGTCAGGAACATGGCGAAGACCAATCCAAGAACCGCAAAGGCCGCCCCGAGCACCTGCAGCAATCCCAACAGGCCGGCTTTCTGACCCGACAACAGGATCACCGTGGCGATCGATCCGGGACCCGCAATCAAGGGAATGCCCAAGGGAAACACCGACGGGTCGTCATCGCCGCTCGCGCTGCCGCCGTCGGTTTGATCTGCCTGATCCGAGCGCCGTTTGGTGCGTTTCTCGAACAGCATTTCAAGCGCTGTGAGGAACAGCAAAACGCCACCGGCGATGCGAAAGGCCGGCATCGAAATCCCGACAAACCCCAGGACCGCTTCGCCGAATAGGGCAAAAAGCGTCAAAACCCCCGCTGCCACCAAACAGGCACGCAAGGCCATCACCCGCCGCTGCGCTGCGCCCAGCCCCTGTGTCAGCGCCGCGAAGAGCGGCGTGAGACCAATCGGGTCAATAATGACAAACAACGTCACAAAGGCCGTGATGAGGAATGCAGTATCCATAGATCGATCTGAGCACGGATCGGGGGCGAAGAAAAGAGGTTGTGCGCGTTACCTCGCGCTGCGCCGCCGTAACCGTAGCGCCCCGAAACCGGCAATGCCGGTCAGCAACAAAGGCCATCCGGCGGGGAGGGGGATAGCGGGGGCATCCTCGACGCCATAGACGTCAAGGCCGAGAACCTGCGAGGGGAAAGACGCCCAGCCCCTATCGTCGCCATCATTGCCGGAATCGCCGGCAATCACGATCTGCCCTTGGGTGTCATCACCGGATGGGAAATTACTTTGCCCTGCGGGGGTGCTCTGCTGGCGTGCGCCTTTATTGGTGCCCAGAACGCCGCGCGCGCCCATCGGGCCAAGACCCGATCCAAAGGTCGGAAAATAGACGCCATGGCGATTGATTGATGCAGTGTCACCGGCGGTGCCGCGCCGCACCTCGCCACTGTCGAGATTGAAGACGAAAGCGGCGGAGTCAAAATCGTAAGATGCGGTGTCTTTGCGGAACTCCCCGCCCCATCTTAAAGGGGTATAGCCACCAACGCGCAGCACCTCGCCGGAATGGTGTTGGATGTTGTAAATCGTCAGGGTCCGGCCATAGGCATCGGCAGCAGCATGAAAACTGGCAGAGGTGGCGAGGGTGCCTTCGCCGCTCCACGTATGGGTGAAGAGGCTGGCGCTACCGATCTCGGTTTCCACCAAATTGGCGCCGGCCCCGTCCAAAATTGTGCCGCCCGATACCGTTGCGGCCTGCACCGGCGCTATTGCCGATGCAAAAACGGCTCCCGCAGTCAGCGCTATTAATTTAAATATTTGAAAAGACATTATATTTACCAGTCCCGTTCATACAGGCAACCCCTTTGGGTTTATGGCAAAATTAAGGCCGCCGGACAATGCGCCAAGCATAAAAGAACTGTTTCTATTGGTGAAACGAGGCGAGTTACGCCGCATCGTTTCAGGCGATGCGTTATGCCTCCGCCTTTTCCAATTTGGTCATAGCCGCTTCCCAAAGCGCTTCGGCACGGTCGAGCGCTTCCATGACTTCGGCATATTTCTTTTGCCACACCACGGCTTCGTCTTTGCGCGCACCCTCATACATATTCGGATCGGCCAACTTTTTCGCCAGCTTGTCCCGCATGTCATTGAGTTTATCGACACGGGCTTCGGCCTTGCGGGCCTCGCCGCGCAGCGCGAGAATGTCTTCGCGGCTGGCCCGTTTGGGTGCCGGGGGCGCGGCTTTGGCCGGTTTGTTGCCCTTGCCGCCGGTTTTATCGGTTTTCTCCGGCGTCAACAGCATCTTGCGATAGGCGTTCAGATCTTCCTCATAGGGGCTGACGCGGCCATCTTTCACCAACCACAATCGGTCGGCCACCAGCGACAGCAAATGCATGTCGTGGCTGACCAAAATCACCGCGCCGCTATAGGCGGTGAGCGCTTGAACCAAGGCCTCGCGGCTTTCGATATCAAGGTGGTTGGTCGGTTCATCGAGGATCAGCAAATGCGGGGCAGGGAGCGTCGCCAACAGCAGCGACAGCCGCGCCTTTTGACCACCGGACAGGCGCCCGACCTCGGTGTCGGCTTGATCCGCGCCAAGGCCGAAACTGGCCAGACGGGCACGTAACCGTGCCTGCCCCTCGGAGGAGCGTTCGCGCATCAAATGCTGCAATGGCGTCTCGTCAACGAACAATTCGTCGACTTGGTGCTGGGCAAAGAACCCGATGCGCAGCTTTGAACTTTGCGACATCTTGCCCGCCATCGGTTGCAAACGACCCGACAGCAATTTCGACAAGGTGGATTTGCCTTCGCCGTTGCGGCCGAGCAGAGCGATGCGGTCGTCCTGATCAATGCGCAGGTTTAACTTGCCAAGGATTTCCGTGCCATCATAGCCGACCGACACGCCTTCGGTGGCGATGATCGGAGGGGACAATTCTTCGGGTTCAGGGAAGGTAAACACCACCCGCGCGGCGTCTTCCGGCGCGGTGATCGTGGTCATTTTTTCAAGCATCTTCACGCGGCTTTGCGCTTGCTTGGCTTTGGACGCTTTGGCCTTGAACCGGTCGACAAAGCTTTGCAAATGCGCGCGCTGCAATTCTTGCTTCTTGGCCTGTGCGGCCTGCACCGCGCGGGCTTGGGCGCGGGCGGCGGCGAATTGGTCATAGGTGCCCGTGTAATAGGTCAGCTTTTTCTCTTCGAGGTGCAAAATACCGGTCACAGACCGGTTGAGCAATTCGCGGTCGTGGCTGACGATGAGGACCGTGTGCGGATAGCGCGTCAGGTAATTTTCGAGCCACAAAGCGCCTTCGAGATCAAGATAGTTGGTCGGTTCATCAAGCAGCAGATAATCAGGTTCGGAAAACAGAACCGCAGCCAGAGCCACCCGCATCCGCCAACCGCCCGAAAAGGCCGAGCAGGGCATTTGCTGCTCTTCATAGGTGAAGCCCAACCCCTTGAGGATCGACGAGGCGCGGCCTTCGGCGGACCATGCGTCAATATCGGCAAGGCGGGTTTGCACCTCGGCAATACGGGTCGGATCGGTGGCGGTTTCGGCTTCGGCCAACAGCGCGGCGCGCTCTTTGTCGGCGGCCAGAACCGTATTGATCAAGGAGACCTCATTGCCGGGCACCTCTTGGGCGACGCCGCCGATCTTGGCCCGTTCAGGCAGGGAAATCGCGCCGCCCTCCAAGGCCAATTCGCCGCGAATGAGCCGGAACAGCGTGGTTTTGCCGGCGCCGTTGCGCCCGACAATGCCGACTTTATGCCCTGTCGGAATGGTGACAGAGGCGTTTTCAATCAGGCTGCGGCCCGCGACGGAATAGGAGATATCATTGATGCGTAACATGGCTCTCCCATGCCTGAGCCGCGCGGGGGCGTCAATTGGCGATCCGGTGATATTGCGCGCAATCGCCGCTTTTCAAACCCTATGCCCCGTGGTATCGCAGCCGCGATCTAATTCGGGGCGGGCGCGGTGTCTGTCTCTTCACCATCTTATGAGGTTTATCATGGCCATTCAGCGCACGTTCTCGATCATCAAACCCGACGCTACCAAGCGCAACCTGACCGGCAAAATCGCCGCGAAATTCGAAGAGGCCGGCCTGCGCATTGTTGCAAGCAAGCGCATCCAGTTGACCCTCGCACAGGCGCAGCAATTCTATGGCGTCCACTCCGAGCGTCCCTTCTTTGGCGAGCTTTGCGAATTCATGATCTCCGAGCCGATCGTTGTGCAGGTGCTCGAAGGCGAAGATGCCATCGCGAAGAACCGCGAAGTCATGGGCGCAACCAACCCTGCAGATGCCGCCGAAGGCACCATCCGCAAAGAGTTCGCATTGTCGATCGGTGAAAATTCGGTCCACGGTTCGGACGCGCCAGAAACCGCAGCAGAAGAAATCGCATTCTTCTTCTCCGGTCTTGAACTGGTTGGCTAAACCATGGGTTCGGGCGGGGCGTTAATCGCGCCGCTCGACCACGCCGATGATATTGAGGGCCGCTTCCAATTCGGAGCGGCCTTTGTCATGTCCGCCGCTGACCAAAGCGTCGAAGGCCACACGTAAATCAGCCTTTTCCTTGCCTTTGCAGTCATTCCAGGGACGGCCTTGCAACGCCATGACAAGCGCATAATAAGCGATGAAATGCGGACGCGATCCGTTCTCCAACATCCGCCGGTAGGCCGCATCCGCGCCCAAGTCGCGCAGCGCCTCGGCTGAGGTGATCCCGATGCGGCGTAATGTTTGCTCCATCGCCGGGCCGATGTTGCGGATCGAGGTGACGGGGGTGTTGGCGGTCTGGCTCATGGTGCAAATCTACCTGCTGCGCCGCGCCGAGGCCAGAGGCGATCATGAAACGTGCCGTGTCGCGCCCTGCGTTTAGATGCTGGCGTAATCGGTAAAGGTCGGCCCGCTTTTGTCACTTCCGGGCTTTGTGTTTTTTTGCGCCGCGCGGGTGGATTTCGCGGTGGGGGATGCGCCGCGTTTTTTGGGGGCTTTGGCGGATGCTGCCGTTGATTTGACCATCGGTTTTGCCTGTGATTTTTCCTGTGGCATATGTTGCTCCTGCTCGTGATCCTTTTGCGTGCCTGGCTCGGTCGGGGTGGGCCGGCATCGTGAGCGCCGATCCAATTACACCCCAAGGCTTGCACCGCAAAACGGCGTCAATAAGGCGAAGCTGTGGGATCTATCAGGTTACCGATGCAAACCGGCGACGCGATTGCGGCCACTGTATGTTGCCTAATATGGCATTTTGAACGTGCCAGCGCCCTTGGCGGCCATCATCACTTTGATTTCGCTGCGGCTCATTGGTTGGTGGTAATGGAACCCTTGCACCAATGAAATCTTCGCATCGCGGACCATCTGCAACTCGGCTTCGGTCTCTACACCCTCTGCCACGGCCATCACCTTTAATTCATGCGCCAATGTCGCCACGGCCCGTAAAATCGCCCGACCGGTGCCCGGATTGTCATGACCAAGAAGCGACCGGTCGAGTTTGAGGAAATTCGACGGGTATTGCGGCAGATAGGACAAGGAGGAATAGCCAGATCCGAAATCATCCACCGCGACTTTGATGCCGCAATTGCGGATCCGCAGAAGATTGGCCAAAACCGTGCGGTTGCGTTCCAAAAGCTGACTTTCCGTGATCTCGATACACACGCGTTCCGGCGCGCAGCCGATGTCATCGATAGCCTTGATAACCCGGCTGTAATAATCCGGGTCATTCAATTCAAACGCCGTGGCATTGACGGAAACATAGGTCGATCCGGGCCACTCAAGAACCGTTTCCAACGCCTGCCGCAAAATGTAATCTCCGAGCTCGGCCTGTTTGCCGGTGGTGCGGGCCGCCTCGACGATGGCGGCGGGCGACACCGGCCCGAAATAGGGATGCGTCCACCGCAGCAAGGCCTCGCAACCGACAATGGCCTCCGTGTCCACACAAACGATAGGCTGGTAGCACACGCTCAATTCGCCGCGTTCCAAAAACGCGGGCAGATCGGCGGTAATCCGGCGTTGCTTGAAGACCTCGGCGCCCAGCTCTTCGTTGTAATACTCCAACCGGGCCTTGCCCTTGTTCTTGGCGGAATAGAGCGCGCGATCCGCCCACTGTTCCATCGTGCCAATGGAATGATTGCCGCGCGATAGGATCACCGCCCCGATGGAACAGCTTTTGCGAATGGTGATCGTGTCAAACTGGAAATCGGCGTTGAGGCGCTGTAGCAAGCGCTGCGCGATATTACGTGCCTGCGCTTCGCTGTCAAAAAAGCCAAAGAGTTGAAATTCATCGCCGCCTTTGCGCCCGACCACACAGTTCGCGCCAGCCACGTCGATCAAACTGCGCCCGACTTTGATCAGCAAAGCATCCCCGGCACGGTGCCCGTAGGTGTCATTCACCGCTTTAAGGTTGTCGGCGTCGATATAGAGAAACATCGAGATCGGCGTCGCCGGATCGGTCAGCCGGGGCCCTTTGCTGGCGGTGGGAAGGGGCAGTGCCGTGGTCGCGGCCGACAGCCCGCGCGGGCGTGTGTGGCCGAAACGTTTGTCGATTTCTTCTTGGGCGCGCGAGATAAACCCCGAAGCATTCCAAAGACCGGTGAGCGCATCGCGGGTCGCAAGAAATTGAATTTTCTCATGATCGCGCACCGCGTCGGTGATGTCGCGCACAAACCCCTCAAAGGGCGCGCGGGCGGCGTCCCCCACGTCGCTGCGGCTGCCGTAAAACGCCAGATGCCGTTCGCTTCCGTCCGGCGGGGTGAGGGTTAGGCGAAATTCGAAATTTGGCAACCCCGCGCCTTCGGAACTGGCAATCAGATCAAAGGTTTCCTGGCTTTTCGGATCATCTCCGCGGGCGCCGCATTCCATTAGAATTTCGGGCAAGCGCCGCCCGAGAATGGTGTTTTGCTGCAATCCGAGTGCTACCGCAAACCCGTCCGACACATGGCTGAGCCGGAGTTTCGCATCGCCGCGCCACAGCCAGCAGGTTCCCGTGGCTTCGATGTCATTCATCAACAACGATATCACATCGCGTTGTGCGGCGGCTTGTTCATATCCGATCCGTTCGGCGATGAATTGTGTGGAATGGCGGATGACCGCCGCAATCACCAAGGCGGCGAAACTGACAGAGACGAGAATATAAAACCCCCAAAGCGGGCCGCCCAACACCGCATATGCGACCACCGCCGGCACCAATAAAATCAAGCCATAGGCCACCGCCGCAAGCGGAATGGCATAGAGCGCCCAAGCTCCCCCCGCGACCATCCCGGCGATCATTGCACCCAAAAAGCTGGTTTCTTGTACATTCGCGCGGGACAGCGCCATGATCAGGCCAAAACTCCACACCGAGGCAAAGGTCAAGCACGAGCAGATTAGCACCCCGATGGAATGGGCCTTGGCCTGGCGGTTACGCCCAAAGTCTCGGTCGGTTCGCGCGATGCGATAGGCGCTGATCCAATTCACCAAAAACGCCAGGAGCACTGAGGACCAGATGTAAATGAAATACTGCCCGCGCGGGTCCATCACCTCCATAAAGATCAATGCAAACAGGCAGACGATATTGGCCTGCACCATCATGGGGGTCAGGGCCAACGTCGTGTCTATCTGCGAGCGGCGGATCGACGCCAAAAGCGGTTCGGTGGGTTGATAGGAGGGATCGACTGCACCGCGCCACCGCAGCGCCAAAAAAGTCAAATGGTCGGACCACTTGCCGATCCGCGTCATCAGCGACACTTGTGCCATTCGGCCCTCACCTTCAATCAATCGTCAAACTCGCTAACGTAGCTTAATTTTTGGTTAACCACCCCGATCCCGTGCCGCGAAAAGAGCAGGGGTGTCCCGATCCTGCACGTTTATTCGGTGCTTTGTTCCAATGCGTTGATGATCTGTGAAAAATCGGCACATTTCAAGCTTGCTCCGCCGACCAAGGCCCCATCGACATTGCTCACGCCAAAGATATCGGCGGCGTTGTCGGGCTTGACCGAACCACCGTAGAGCAACCGGACCGACCGCCCGACCCCGGCGCCAAACCGCCGTTCGATCCGCGTGCGAATGAAATCATGCACTTCGCCGATCTGATCGAGGTTGGGCACCAGCCCGGTGCCGATGGCCCAGATCGGTTCATAGGCGATGACGAGGTTCTCGCCGGTTGATCCGTCGGGCACAGAGGTCGACAATTGTCCGCCGATGATATCGAGCGTATTGGCGGCTTCGCGTTGTTTGAAGCTTTCGCCAAGGCAGATCACCGTGGTCAACCCTGCCGCCTGTGCGGCTACGGCCTTGGCGCGGACCGCATCGCTGCTTTCGCCATGGTCGGTGCGACGTTCGGAATGGCCCAAAATGACCGCATTTGCGCCAGCGTCCTTAATCATGGGGGCCGAAACGTCACCCGTATGCGCGCCGCTGTCTTGGGCATGGCAATCTTGCGCGCCAATGGCAATCGGGCCGCTGCAGGCTGCGGCTGGCGCCAACAAGGTCGCGGGCGGGCAGAGTAAAATATCGACCTTTGGTGCGGCAAAGGTCGCTGCCAAGGCCTCCAATTCGGCCAAATCGGTGCGCAGCCCGTTCATTTTCCAATTGCCCGCTGCCAGTTTCCGCCGCATTGCCTACTCCGTTATGATTGAACGATCGTGAATGATTTCGCCTCATGTTCCATCCTGCGCAGGGGCACCGGACAGTCAAGACCCATCCTTGGCAGGCGCGCTTTGCATCCGCAAGGGCAAGTCGTTAGACAGGCGGCGATCCCTGCGAAGGGAGATGGATTTGCCACGCAGGAGCCGCCGATGATCCCCCGCATAGACATGCAAAAACTTGTTAAACGCGATCCGCAAACCATGGTTGATTTGCGCCGTGGGGCGGAGGATATCGGGTTTTTGATCCTTTATAACACGGCGATCGATGCAGCGCGCATCGATGAGGTTATCGCCGCTTATGCTGATTTTTTTCATCGGGACGAGGCCTTCAAACAGGCCGTTAATATGGCCCGCACCGGCGCAAATCGCGGGTGGGGCGCCGGCGGCGCGGAGCAAGTCGATCCGATGGCCAATCCCGATTACAAAGAAGTGTATGATTGCGGGTTCGAATTGCCCGCGGGGGATGTGCTAACGGCGAAAAACCTGTCGGTCTATGCGCCGAACCTTTGGCCTGCCGATATGCCTGAGTTTCGCGCCACGATCGAAGGCTATTACCATCAGGCGCTAGAGGTTTGCCGTACGCTCTTGCGCGCAATCGCAGCGGCGATTGGTGAGGATGACGGATATTTCGATGACAAGTTTTCGCGGCCCATGGCTTTGCTGCGCGGCAATTTCTATCCGGCGCGCCCCGATTGGGCGGGCGAGAAGGATTTCGGGATCGCCGCCCATACCGATTACGGCTGCGTGACGCTTTTGGCCACCGATGGTGTCCCGGGGTTGGAGGTCAAGACCGCCGATGGGACATGGCGGGCGGTCGAAACCCGCCCGGGCAGTTTCATCATCAACTTTGGCGAAATGTTACAAATGTGGACGCGCGGGCGCGTCACCGCGACGGTGCACCGCGTGCGTGGGTCCGGCGCGGAGCGGATTTCCGTGCCGATGTTCTTTAACCCCAATTATGACACCAATGTTGCGCCTTTGGGATCGGGCGAAGAGGTTCTGGCGGGACGGCATTTGAAGAAACGCTTTGACGAGACCTATCTGCACTTGAAAAACCCGTAGAGGTATGCGCCAAACAGCGTATCGATTGCGCCCGAGCTTTAATCCGTAAGTCTTTAATAGTAAATGCTTAATCGAAGTTGGGTGTGCGGTGTCTTATGTCGTCGCCGTCAGTGGGGGCATCGGATTTGGTTAGAGCGCGCATGTCGCTTTTGGGGAGGCCGCATGGGGCGGCACCCCCGTATGGGACCTGAATTGGCAAAGAGAACCGCAATGTAACCGCACCTTGCGGGGGGGCATTTACATGCCGGCGAATTTGATCGACTCGCCACAGCCGCAGGCTTCGGTGACATTGGGATTGTTGAAGTGAAAACCGGATTCCAAAAGCGAGGTTTTGTAATCGATTTGCGTGCCGAACAGGAACATTTGCGCCATCGGCGCGATCATCACCCGTGCGCCGTCCTGTTCCACCACTTCGTCGGCGGGATCAACGGCGTCCACGTATTCCATGGTATATTCCATGCCTGCGCAGCCGCCTTTTTTCACGCCAATGCGCAGCCCCATTGAGCCGTCCTTTTGCATCAGCTTCATGATTTGCGCCGCCGCCGCAGGCGTCATGGTGAGGGCTTGTTTTCCGGGGATTCCGAACATGGGTGTTGTCCTTTTCGCTTGGCCTATACTTAGGGTAGGGCGCCGGTAATCTCAATGGCTGGCAACAATGTGACCCATGCAAACGTCGCATAAGAGGCCAGAAGTGCCCATAAAAACGAGGCCAATGTGCCGATAATCACATATTCGGCAGTCCGTTGGTCGCGCGTGGCGGTGCCAAAGCGCAGGATCGATTTCGCCGCGACGAGAAAACCAACACCCAAGGGTTGCCCCATTCCAATCAAAGTAAAGATCATCGCGCGCTCTAGGGTGCCAATCAACCGTCCGCCGTTGTTGAGCCCCTGATTGCGTATGCGCAGGGCATGCGGCGCCATCAGGAAACCGATGGCATATTCGCCCATTTGTAACGTCGCAACCAATCCGGCCGTCACCGCCATCAGCGGCAAAACCATATCATAGCCGGCCCAAAGCCCCCCGGACCACAGATCCGGCGCATAGCCCGCGACCGCAACGATCACCGCAAAATGCGCCGCCTGATCCGCGAGATAGGGCCAAAATCCGCGCGCTCCGCTATAGGTTTTGCCGGCATCAATCACCAAATGCACCCCCGCAAGGATCAACAGTTCCGGCGCATAGACCGTGCCAAGCGCCGCCTGCGCGGTCAGCAATACAATCGCCCCATGCAACAACAGCACGCCGATATTGCGTTTGCGCCGCACCATCCAACCACTTTGCAGCGGAAAATCGGCTAGCATATGCGCAAGGGTCAAAGCGGTGATGGTTTCGATCATGTTTCTCGCGCCTGTTCGCTGCTGGTCAACGCCATATCGATCACTTCGAACCAGGCGCTTTTAAGCGATTTTGTCACGGCTTGCCGCGAGATATCCAGCGTTTTGGCCATGTCGGTATAGAATAAATCCGCATCGGGCGGGATTGCCAACATCACCGCTTTGGCCTGCGCTTGGGTCCAATCTTGGGATTTGTGATCCATCATCAAGGTCAGCGCGTTGAAATCGCCACCGGTATTGGTCGCCATGCGGACGCTGGTCGCGGTGGTCTTGATATCGTCGAGGGCATGACCGGAGGCCATGAAAACCGCCGCGTTCTGGCTGTTGAGGTCGCCAGTCAGTTGGCGCGGGCGGTCACCGATGGCCAGACCGATATAGCTGTCGAAGCCTTCATCTGCGGCCTTCAAGGCCGCGCGAAAGGCAAGCGCCGATCGTAAGGCGAGGGCAGGGCGCATCAGCACCACTTGCCACCCGTCGCCGCGGTGGCGGGTGAAATGCAAGGGGCCCCCGTGCCATGCCTCTTGGCGCGCGGCCTCGGCCTCCAAAGCCTTCATCGCCCGTTCGAGCCGCGCCGCGCCCAGCGCGGTGGAGCCGACGATGTCGCCGGTCAGGACGGCAATATGATGTGTCTGTGCGCTTTTCATGCATCCATAATAGAGTGCGTTATGGTATATGCAACCTTTTTTGGGTGCTTTTAGGCTTGCGCAGGCGGATTGAGTTGCGGGCTGACCGTCGCATGCGGTGGTCCGACGACGAACGCGCGTCCCGATGGGACGCGCGTTCTGAATTCTGGTGATCTGGGCGCATCGCAGCAGAGCAGGCGGGGGACTACATAAATCCCAATTCGAGCCGTGCCTCGTCGCTCATCATCTCCATGCCCCATGGCGGCTCCCAGACGAGTTGCACATCTACCTGTTTGACCCCGTCCAGCGGTTCAATCGCATCGGCCAGCCATCCGGGCATTTCGCCCGCAACAGGACATCCCGGCGCGGTGAGCGTCATGATCAGGCGCACTTCGTTTTCGGAATTTATATCAATGGTGTAGATCAACCCAAGGTCATAAATATTGACCGGTATTTCGGGGTCATAGACCGTCCGGCAGGCTTCAACCACCGCATCATACAGCGCGTGATCGGTGGTGGAGGGGGCAATAAGGGGCGTGCCTTCCATCGGGGCGGTATCGGTCATGTCTGTCTCACCTGCGTTATCCTGAGCATTCATATAGGGTTTGCGTGGCCGAAGGTCCAGAGGCGGCGAGGACAGTTGCGTTTATTGTCCGTCTCTACAGGGCATCGTTTTGGGTTTCAGCATCTGTGAGGGCCAAGAGCACATGGGGCGCAATCGTCTCCCGCCGTTTTTGACGCTCCGCGATCGCGCCTTTTGAATTTATATGCGTCTTGACCGTAACATAGACGATCAGGGTAGACATCCCCCTGCCCATTATGGCGGCGGATAAAGGACCAATCCGCTGCTGATCTCTTCAATCATTAATATCATCATCAATCCGCTTTACGTCGCGGCCCTTCATGCGAAAGCGTTGGCGGAGGCCAACCCATGCGGCAAAGGACAGCGCGGCGAAAAGCACCGCGATGACGGGGGCGGTGAGGGCCGCAGGGATCAGGCCGAGCAAGAGCAGCACAAGCCCCGTCAGCGCCGCGCCAATGGCGAAGCCGAGAAAGATGGATCCCGGCACCATGACCTCAAGAATACCGAGGATGAGCGCCGCCGCCATCCACACCAACCAATTGGCCCAAAAGGCCTCTGTCAATTCCATCATCACTGACCGCCTTTGAGCATTTTGAACGCATCACCAAAAGCTTCGAGCGCCGCCGAAGGCACAAGGATGGTTTGTTTGCCCGCACCCGCGCCCAGCGCATTAAGCGCCTCAACCTGTTTGAGCGCGACTTGATATTGCGCGGCCTCAATACCGTTTTCCGCAATCGCCTGCGCCACAACGCCGGTGGCATAGGCTTCGGCGTCGGCTTGGATGCGGCGGGCTTTGGCGATCTGTTCGGCGGCGTATAATTCCGCATCCGCCGACAATTCGACCGAACGTTTCTTGCCTTCGGCCTCGGTGACCTGTGCGCGGCGGGCGCGTTCGGCGTTGAGCTGTTGCAACATGGCCGACCGCGTGGCTTGGTCAAGGTTCACATCCAAAAGCTCGGCGCGGGTCACTTCGATCCCCCAATCATCGACCACGGCGAAAAGCTGTTCCTTGATTGTCGCGGTCAGGGTGGAGCGGTTCGATTGCACCTGATCCAATTCCATTTTGCCAATCTCTGACCGCACGATCCCTGTCACGGTCGTCGAGATTGCCGCGTCGATATCGCGGATCCGGTAGACGGTCTTTTCCGGCTCGATAATGCGGTAAAACACCGAGGTTTCGACTTGAACCGACACGTTATCAAGGGTGATCGCGTCTTGGCCCGAGGTCGGCAATTGCCGTTCCAGGATCGACACGCGGTGGGCGATTTTATCGAGGAACGGCACGATCAAATTGATCCCCGGCCCCAATACCGAATGCAGCCGGCCAAAGCGTTCAACCACGAATTTCTGCGCTTGCGGAACGATAAAGACGCTTTTGACAATGGTGATGATGATCAATGCGGCCAGCAGCAGCCAAATGAAATTGCTGGCCAGAAGCGAGAGCAGAAGGTCTTCGGTCATGTGTAGTCCTCAAATAAATGTATGCTATTGTATACATATGGGGCCAGTATCAGCAGGCACAAGAAGACAACACGCGGTATTGTTCGGGATTTCAAGCCGCCAACTACTGCTGCGCGTATGAGATAGGGCAACCGTGGCCCATTTGTGTCGGCGTTTCATCTGCGGCGATCTGCCGTTTTGGGGCGGGCCAACGGGATGCGCAGCCCTCTATATACGGCCCTGCTGTTGACGGGGGGGGCGATGCGGAGCCACGGCCCTACCAAGTCACCTGCCGATCAATTTGGCGACGCGGTCGAGTTTCCCAGATGGTCAAAGTCATGCGGCTTTGGTATCAGCGCGCATGATCAGCGGACACAGACGGGCAGAGCAGGGAACGATATGACAGAGCGCACCACCTCGCAGAAATTCCAATTTTCCCTCTTGAACACAAGCGGCAAAGCCCGGCGCGGCGTGATCTCGACCCCGCGCGGCGATATTCGCACGCCCGCGTTTATGCCCGTCGGCACGGCGGCCACCGTCAAGGCAATGCTGCCCGAGAATGTGCGCGCGACGGGGGCGGATATCCTTTTGGGCAATACCTATCATTTGATGTTGCGCCCCACGGCGGAACGCATCGACCGGTTGGGCGGCTTGCATAAATTCATGAATTGGGATCGCCCGATCCTGACCGACAGCGGTGGGTTTCAAGTGATGAGCCTCGCCGGATTGCGCAAGCTCACCGAAAAGGGCGTGACGTTCAAATCGCATATCGACGGGTCAAAGCATGAGTTGACGCCGGAACGTTCGATGGAAATCCAACGCCTGCTTGGCTCTGATATCGTGATGTGTTTCGACGAATGCCCTGCCTTGCCGGCCACCGACGCCGAAGTGGCCAAATCGATGCAAATGTCGATGCGGTGGGCGCAGCGTTCCAAAGACGCCTTTGGCGACCGTCCGGGGCATGCGTTGTTTGGCATTCAACAGGGCGGCGTGACACAGGATTTGCGCGCCGAAAGCGCCGAGGCCCTGCGCGAGATCGGCTTTGACGGCTATGCGATGGGCGGTTTGGCCGTGGGCGAGGGACAAGAGGCGATGTTCGGCGTGCTTGATTATGCGCCTGATATGCTGCCCGCCGATAAGCCGCGCTATTTGATGGGCGTCGGCAAACCCGACGACATCGTGGGCGCGGTCAAACGCGGCGTCGATATGATGGATTGCGTGCTGCCTTCCCGTTCCGGCCGCACGGGGCAGGTTTTCACCCGCCGCGGGGTTCTCAACATTAAAAACGCCCGCCACCAAGACGATCCGCGCCCGATTGACGAAAATTGCACATGCCCCGCCTGTAGCCACTACAGCCGCGCCTATCTGCACCACGTCTTCCGTGCGCAGGAAATGATTTCCGGTATGCTTTTGACATGGCATAACCTGCATTACTTCCAAGAGATCATGCAGGGCATGCGCGACGCAATCGAGATCGACGCCTTTGGCGCATGGGAAGCCGAATTTCACGCCACGCGTGCGATGGGGGACATCGACCCGATTTAGGCGCGCGCGTCAAAAAAAACGGCGCCACAAGGGGCGCCGCTTTCGATCGTGTAAAGGCTCTGCAAGGTTTAACGGCGCTTGCGCGCAAATCCGAGCGCACCCAGCGCTCCGATCATCAAAAACCCTGCTGCCGGCAGAGGCACCGCAGGCGCGGTTTCAATGCTGAGCATGCTATAGTCGATGGCATAGCCTTCGGAACTTGTGTCGAGATAAATCAGGCTGATTACATCGCTTCCTGTCAGCCACGATACATCGACGCCAAAGCTGTGCAGCGTGCTGGTGCTTACGTCGCCGTCGGCGATTTCACCCAGAAGATTGCCATTGAACCGCACTTCCCATGGGCCGCGCCCATCGGACATGCCGCTTTCCATGAGGCTGAGCGTGGCGGATAGCGCCGTTCCGGTCAACGCATAGCTATGGGTGTAATCCACAGGAGAGCCGCCCGCGCCGCCGTCTTGCTCGTAGAGCCAAGCGTCGGTGAAGGACGGATCGCTGCCCGTGGTGTTGTTAAAACCGAAACCGGTCTCGGCGCCAACCGCGCCCGCCGCAGTTTGTCCGCCAAACCCGTCGATATCCCCGACAAGGTTGGTGATGGTGGCCGCAGAGACCGAACCGGCGCAAAGCACGGCAGCCGTGGTGGTTGTGAGAAAAATAGAACGGATACGCATAGTTATCCCCTTTTTATAATAAGCGTTGAATATATTGCATGCCGAAAATTGGCAGGAGCAGACTACCTCAAGTCAAGGCTGCTGGCTAGCCAAATCACAGTGCCGAAGCCGCAGACCGCAAGACGCGGCGCGCCACCGCAGGGTGGAATGGGATATCTGTTGTGAACGAAGGGGGGATACTGACCCCATTATAACATTCTTAACCTTGTTTGTTTTAAACCCGACGGGCCGTTGCCAAAACGCGGCTCGAATTGAACGAAATGAGGCTCATCATGCTCCCACGCTTCCTGCGCTTTCCTGCTCTGACACTGGCTTTGGCGGCGGCGACCGCTGCGGGGCATGGCACGACTGCCGCCGCGGCCACTGTCATCGCAGACGGATCGGGGCATATGACGGCGGGCGATTGCACGTTCGCCTGCGTTTTGCGCTACCAACAGGTCTATACCTCTGACATTTTCTCCGGCCCCGTGACCATCGACAGTATCGACTTTCTCAGTTCGAGTGCCGGGTATTGGGGGCGCGAGGCGCAGTATGAGGCGCGGTTCAGCGTGGTCAGCAATGGCGTCAACGCTTTGAGCGCGCAACTGGATGAGAATATCGGCGCACAAGAGGCCCGGTTCGAATTGCGCGGCTTCACGGGATCGGTATTGGCCGACAGCTATTTCGGATTTTCCGGAAGCTATGTTTATGATCCGTCACAGGGCGATCTTCTGGTCGATATTGTCCGGGTGCGCGGGATGCCCGGCGGGCCGGATGTCTATTACAATATCGCAGGCGATACCGGACAAGAATATTCGCGCGCCTATTCCATCAGCAGCCTGACCGATGGATACGCCGGCCCGCTATATGGAAATGTGACACGGTTTATGGTGACGCCTCTCCCGGTCGATCCTGTCCCCAATGTGCCTTTGCCCGCCAGCTTGCCATTGCTGGCTCTAGGGCTGGGCAGCATGTGCGTTTTGCGTCGCCGCCAGCGCCGGTAGAGCCATAGAATCGCGGCAAGACGTTATCGTGTTAGCATCTTGATCTTGTTAGCGTCTTGTTGGTCGCCGCCCGGCGGCCCCAAGGGCGGCCGTTTTTACGGGATGTGACGTATTGGCACCGCCGTGTGTTTCACGCCCGAATCATACGCGCAGCATGCGAATTTAGAATCTGTGGTCAAACGAGTGACATAATATTGGTTCCAATTTGGCGACAATGTGCCGCTTTTGGGGCGCATTTAGCTCCCGTATGCATAATTTTGTAGCAGCCGCCACATTTCCGGCACATTTTGTTGTGGAGGTTAGGTTAACCGTGGGTTAACTTACAGCCAGTGACCAGACATTGGAGATAGATATATGAAACAAGCTTTTTCACTTCTCGGTGCCACGGCCGTCGCAGCGCTTCTTGCTGTGAGCCCTGCCGCCGCACTGACCCTTGATGCGGGTTGGGAATACGATTCCATCGATTACGAAACCGACCCCGATGCACCTTCGGCGGAGTCGCCCTATAGCTTCACTTTGACAAGCGACGCATACTTCCGCGTGACAGACGCTTTTCTGGTTGGCGATAGCCTCTCTGCTTTCGACTCCGGCCTCGGCTTGATCGGCAATAGCTCGGGCGATGCGATGGCGTCTTCCTTCGGCGATGCTGCGATCGATGTCTACTGGAACTCGTCCGCCTACGCGAGCTTTGAAACGCTCCTGACGGCGGGCACCTACACTATCATCATCACCGGCGATGCTGCTGGTGGCGCACCCGCTGGCTTCTATGCCCGTCTTGACAGTGCACCTGCCGTGCCGCTGCCTGCGTCCTTGCCCCTCTTGGCACTTGGCGTGGCTGGCTTTGGCATGATGAAGCGCCGCAAAAAATCGTAATCGCTGACGCGATTGCCTAAAAAACTGGAAAGCGGCACTGAGATGTGCCGCTTTTTTCATGTTTGTCGTTAGGTCGCTTATCTTTTCATGACAGGGCAGCATCTGTCAGGGCGCAGTCGCACTCCTTAACCCGTGGTCAACGCAATCCATAGGATTACTCCGATTTCACGGCTTGCACCCCTCGGCGCGCAAAGGCATTCTGGAGCCAAGCCGGATTTGGGGTAGGGCGGTTGAAACCCGACAGGCCGCGCCCCAAATACAAAGAGCGAACAGAGGAGATGACGAGGTTGCCGCAATCGGGACCTTTGGATCATCTGCCCATAACGAAGGAATGAGCATGCAAGAGTCTCTCAATTCATCCTATCCCGTCCTGCCGTTGCGCGACATTGTCGTGTTTCCGCATATGATCGTGCCGCTTTTTGTCGGCCGCGAGAAATCTGTGCGTGCGCTCGAAGAGGTGATGGCGGATGATAAGCAAATCCTGCTGTCGAGCCAAATCGACCCCGGTGTCGATGATCCCGACGCAGAGGGTATTTACGATGTCGGCGTTTTGGCCAATGTGCTGCAATTGTTGAAATTGCCCGATGGCACGGTCAAGGTTCTGGTCGAAGGTCAGGCCCGTGTGCGCATCACTGATTATATCGAAAACGATGATTTCTTCGAAGCCAAGGCCGAATACCTGACCGAAGAAATGGGCGATCCCGAAACGATCGAAGCTTTGGTGCGCACGGTTGCCAATGAATTCGAACGCTATGCCAAGGTCAAAAAGAACATCCCCGAAGAGGCGCTGTCAGCCGTCGAAGCCAGCACGGAGCCGGAAAAGTTGGCCGATTTGGTTGCGGGGCACCTCGGCATTGAGGTCGAGCAGAAGCAGGCTCTGCTTGAAAGTCTCACCGTATCCGAGCGGCTGGAGCAGGTTTACGGATTGATGCAGGGCGAAATGTCTGTGCTTCAAGTCGAGAAGAAAATCAAAACCCGCGTCAAATCGCAAATGGAGCGCACCCAGCGCGAATATTACCTGAATGAGCAAATGAAGGCCATTCAGAAAGAATTGGGTGACGGCGAAGACGGGCAGAACGAGGTCGCCGAATTGGAGGCGCGCGTCGCGGCCACCAAGCTGAGCAAAGAAGCACGCGAAAAAGCCGATGCGGAGATCAAAAAGCTCAAGAACATGAGCCCGATGAGCGCCGAAGCCACCGTCGTGCGCAATTATCTCGATTGGATGTTGGCGATCCCATGGGGCGTTAAATCGCGCACCAAAAAGGACCTGAGCAAGGCGCAAGAGGTGCTCGATGCTGATCACTATGGTCTTGATAAGGTGAAAGAGCGCATCGTCGAATATCTTGCGGTGCAGCAGCGCAGCCAAAAGCTGAAAGGCCCGATCATGTGCCTTGTCGGCCCTCCGGGTGTGGGCAAAACCTCGCTTGGGAAATCGGTTGCCAAAGCCACGGGGCGCGAGTTTATCCGCATCTCGCTTGGCGGCGTGCGTGATGAAAGTGAAATCCGCGGCCACCGCCGGACCTATATCGGATCGATGCCCGGCAAGATCATTCAGGCGTTGAAAAAAGCCAAGACCACCAATCCGCTGATCCTGCTCGACGAGATCGACAAGATGGGTCAGGATTTCCGTGGTGACCCGGCGTCGGCCATGCTCGAAGTGCTTGATCCGGAACAGAACTCTACTTTTGTGGATCACTATTTGGAGGTCGAATACGACCTGTCGAACGTGATGTTCCTGACCACCTCGAACAGCTATAACATGCCTGGGCCTTTGTTGGACCGGATGGAGATCATCCCTCTGGCCGGTTATACCGAGGACGAAAAACGTGAAATCGCGCGGCAGCACTTGCTCGACAAACAGATCAAGAACCATGGCCTGAAGAAGGGCGAGTTCGAGGTCACCGATGGTGCGCTCAACGAGATGATCCGCCGCTACACCCGCGAGGCGGGCGTGCGTAACCTTGAGCGCGAATTGGCGAAACTGGCCCGTAAAGCCGTGACCCAGATCGTCAAAGGCGAGGTCAAAACCGTATCTGTCACGGAAGAGAACCTCGACGACTATCTCGGGGTGAAGAAATTCCGCTACGGACTTGCCGAAACCGAGGATCAGGTCGGCGTTGTCACCGGTCTTGCCTATACCTCTGCGGGGGGCGATTTGTTGCAAATCGAAGCGCTTCGCTTGCCGGGTAAGGGGCGGATGAAAACCACCGGTAAGCTCGGCGATGTGATGAAAGAAAGCATCGACGCGGCGAGTTCCTACGTGCGTTCGATCAGCCCACAAATCGGGGTAAAGCCGCCAAAGTTCGAGAAATGGGATATCCACGTTCACGTGCCCGAAGGCGCGACCCCCAAAGACGGGCCAAGCGCCGGCCTTGCAATGGTGACCTCGATCGTTTCGGTTTTGACCGGTATTCCAGTGCGCAAGGATATCGCCATGACCGGCGAGGTGACCCTGCGCGGCAATGCTTTGGCGATCGGCGGCCTCAAGGAAAAACTGCTCGCGGCACTTCGGGGCGGGATCAAAACCGTGTTGATCCCCGATGAGAATGTCAAAGATCTGGCGGATATTCCGGACAATGTGAAAGAGGGGCTGGAGCTCATTCCGGTTAAACATGTGTCGGAAGTCTTGGAGCATGCTTTGGTGCGACGGCCCGAACCCGTGGAATGGGATGAGGAGGCCGAAGAGGCCGCTGCTGCGGCTGCATTGGCAACCAAAGAGGGGCCGCAAGCCACCGCACATTGATCCAGCATGATCGGCGGCGCGGCGTGGTGCCGCATCGCTGATTTATGCATTAATGTTCAGTGCAAACCCACTGTTATAAAACAAGAAAGGCGCATCCCATCGGGTGCGCCTTTTGTCGGTGAAGAGATCAAAATTCTGCGCGCGGCAGGCGCGTCAGGATTAATTTGTGGCTGCAATTGCCACCAAGGCGGTGAGCATCACCAAGAACACTTGCGGATCAACCGAGCTTGTCGCGGCGTCTGTGGCCACGATCTCGGTTTCCATAACCGGGTCCGAAAGGGTGCCGGCATGGGCAAGGGGGGCAGTGAAGGCAGTGACAATTACGGTGGCGGCAAGAAAACGGCGCATATAGAATATCCCTGTATATATAGGTTAGATGCGCTCCAATATGCGCATATGTGGTGTTGGGTCAACTCTGCACTGGTTTGGGAAAATTATTGACGCTAAGCTGTAGCGTAACAGCAATCCCCGCGACCCCAAGCGAAAGAGACATTCCGATGGCCAAGGTCCCCAGCTCGCCTAAACGTACTCCGGCAAAGAAAACCACCGCGTCCAAAACATCCAAAACACCGATGAAAAAGACAGCGGCTGCCAGCACTCCCGCCGCCGCCCCGCAACAAAATCCGGCGTTGGCGGGGATGTCCACCACCGGTGTTTTGCGCCCCGATACGCCAGACGCCGCGATGCCCAAACCGGTTTTGGTCACCGATGCGGCGCCGAATGTGGCCCTTGCACCCTTGCAAAAAAAGGAGCTGCTCGAAGCGGTCGTAACCCGTTCCGGCATCAAGAAGAAAGATGCAAAACCCGTGGTCGAAGCCATGATGGCGGTGATGGGTGAGGCTTTGGGCGAAGGGCGTGAATTGGAGCTGCAACCCTTTGGCAAATTCAAGATCAACCGCATCAAGGACACCGGAAACGGCAAGGTGATCATCGGCCGTGTGCGGCAAAGTCTGGGCGGCAAGCGGCGCGGTAACGTCATTGATGATAGTGATGACTAAGGGCTTGCCATGGCCCGCGCGGGCGGCTAAATAGCCCGCCAATGGGTGATTAGCTCAGTGGTAGAGCGCTTCGTTCACATCGAAGATGTCAGGAGTTCAAATCTCTTATCACCCACCATTTTATCCGGCTTGAAACATCTTGCTCGTCTTGCGACTTGCACTGCACGCTGTTGGCGGCCGTGCCGTCTCAAACTGTTTTCATTTTGCGGGTCACGGGTGTTCGGACTGCGTAAATAACAGGCATTGGTGCAATATTAGGCGGCTCTGCGCGTTGCAGGGTTGAACCTGATGCTATGATTTGAAATCAAAGGGATAGGTCAGGCAGGGAGCAACACATGTGCGGCGCGACAGAACAAGCATCCGGTTTCGCGGCACGGTTGGCGCAGCTTGTCGGGCAGATCTATCCGCAGGTGGACAGCGCGATCCTCGTCTCGCAGGTGGTCGAAGCCTTTTGGCCCGAAGAACGTCACCGCCGCAAACGCCGCCGTGCCGCTGGCAACGGGCAATGGTCCGAAGCCGACGCGATGGTGATTACCTATGGCAATACCATCGTTGATGGTGTGCATAAACCGCTCGATTTGCTGCGTGATTTTCTACATGAACATCTCGCGGGTGTCGTCAACGGCGTGCATATTCTACCGTTCTTTCCCTATACCTCTGATGACGGATTTGCCGTGACGGATTACCGTGCGGTCAATCCGATGCTGGGCGACTGGGAGGATATCGCGCGCATCGGATCGGAATTTCTGCTGATGTCCGATTTGGTGTTGAACCACGTGTCGTCGCAATCAGTTTGGTTTAATGAATACCTGCAAGGCCATGAACCATATGATAAATTCTTCTTCGAAGCCGATCCCGCCGATGACCTGAGCCAAGTGGTGCGCCCGCGCACGCAACCCCTGCTGCGCGAGGTGGAAACCGCCAATGGCCCGCGCCATGTTTGGTGCACCTTTAGCCATGATCAGGTTGATCTCGATTTCTCGAACCCCGAGGTATTGCTCGAATTTTTGCGGGTGATGCGATTGCATATCGACCAAGGCGTGCGGATCATCCGATTGGATGCGGTGGCGTTTTTGTGGAAACAGGTCGGCACCAGTTGCATCCATCTGCCGCAAACCCATGCGATCGTGAAATTGATGCGGCTTTTGGCGGATTACGCCACCGAACCGGTGATATTGCTCACTGAAACCAATGTGCCGAATGCCGAGAACCTGTCCTATTTCGGGCGCGGTGAAGAGGCGCATGCGGTGTATAATTTCACTCTGCCGCCGTTGGTTTTACATGCCATGTTGTCGGGATCAGCCGAGCACCTTTTACGCTGGCAAGGCGCGATGCCACCGGCGCAAATGGGATGTGCTTATCTCAATTTCACCGCCTCGCATGATGGCATCGGGATGCGGCCCGCCGAGGGCAAGTTAACGCCTGACGAAACTCTGCAAGTGATTGATGCAGTGCAGCAATTCGGCGGCAACGTGTCGATGCGCGCGCTGCCCGGCGGGGGGCAGTCGGCCTATGAGTTGAACATCACCTGGTATGAGGCGATGAAGGGGACCTTCGCGGGCGAGGACGAGCATCAATTCGACCGGTTCATCGCCAGTCAGAGCCTTGTTATGGCGCTTGAAGGGATTCCGGCGTTTTACATTCACGCGCTGCTTGGCACGTCCAATGACATCGAGGGGGTGGAAAAGACCGGCCAGAATCGCGCGATCAACCGTGCGCGGTTGGATTATCCGGCGCTTCAGGCGGAATTGGCCAATGCAAACAGCCGCACAGCGCGGGTTCTGTCGGAAATGCGCCGCCGTATCGGTATTCGGGGGGCGCAGGCGGCGTTTCATCCCAATGCGACGCAATTCACCTTGCAACTTGACGACCGGATCTTTGGCCTCTGGCGGCAAAGCATCGACCGGCGACAATCCATATTTGCCCTGCATAACGTCAGCGCCGATCATCTGCGCCTTTCGCCCATGCAAATGAACCTGATCGAAGGCGCGGTTTGGACGGATTTGCTGAGCGGCGAAGTGATTGACCCTGCCGCGCAAGAAATCGAATTTGCGCCCTATCAATGTCGCTGGATCAGCAATCGCGGCTAGGGTAGGGTGCCCTTGGGTCACTTTGGGGTATCTCATGCGAAACAGAATTTTCATTGCCGCAATCATCGGCGCCACGGTCCAAACCACCGCCGCGCAGGCCGATATCCGCCCGCTGACGGGGCTGTGGCAAGGTGGGGCGCAGTTGACCGGTCATAGCGGATGCCCACCGGAGATGGCCGCCAGTGCCCCAAGCGATATGGGCTATGCGCCGCGCCGGATTGAATTTCCGGATGTCTTTGACGGATCGGCCATTCCCGGCGATTTCACATGGGTGCGCGTGGCCGAAAACCATTGGCGTGCCCAGCAAACACAAAACCGGCCCACGCCGATGGGCGCACTGCGCATGTCGTTTACGCATAACCTGCATGTGGACAGCGAGATCGACTTAAGACAGCTGTCCACGGTCAATGTGAGTTTGCCGCAGGCGATGGCGCAAATGTTGGGCACGGGGGCCGATTGCACCCTCCATTCGCGGGTGGATCATCACCGCGTCGGGGATTAACCCCTAACCGAATTCCGCAATATCTGCATCAACGGCGTCGATGATATCGGACATCAGGGATTGATCGGCGGCATGGACGCGGTTCCACGTCGGGATAAACGGCGTGTCCGAGGGGAATTCCAAAAACACATGTCCGGCCTCGATGATGTTATTGGCGAAGAGTTCGATGGTTTTCTCTTCGCTATGGCGGTCAACGCTAAGCCCGTTCATTTTCGCATCGTTGTAATAGCAATCCAGAAGATCGAGGGCCGAACGGTAATAGGTCGCCTTGAGCGTGCGGAAAATCTCTTCGGTGAACACCGTGCCATCGGCGGCCAGTTTGCGGTAGATCGCTTTGCAAATGTCGATCGACATGCGCGACAACCCTTTGGAGGCATCCTCGGGCGACAGGACCTGATGTTTGTGGTCATAGGCATCGGAAATTTCGACCTGACACACGGATTTGGGGGCCAGATTGCGCCATGCTTCGGACAATACTCCGATCTCCAAACCCCAATCGGACGGGATGCGCAGATCGGGCAGGATGCCGGTGCGCATGGCAAATTCGCCGGACAGCGGGTAGCGGAAGCTTCGCAGGAAATCGAGATAATCGCGGTCCCCGATCACCCGTTTGAGCGCGATCAGAAGCGGCGAGACCAAAAGCCGGCTAACCCGCCCGTTGATCTTGCCCTCGCCAATGCGAGGATAATACCCTTTGGCGACTTGGTAGGGGAAGGCGGGGTTAACCACCGGATAGATCAGCCGCGCCAACATATCGCGGTCATAGGTCAAGATATCGCAATCATGAATGGCCGCCACGGCGCTGTCTTGTTGCGCCATCAGATAGCCAAGCGAGGTCCACACGTTTTTACCTTTGCCCGGCTCCTTGGGGGCAAGGCCCAATTCGGTCAAACGCGCATCAATCGCCTTCATTCGCGGGCTGTCATTCCAGATCACCACATGCTCTTGCGGCAGAACCGAGAAAAATTGCCGTGCATGGCGGTATTGCGCTTCGTCGGCACGGTCGAGCCCGATGATGATGCGGTGCAAATAGGGCACCTGCGCCAGCTCGTTCAAGATATTGGGCAAGGCATCGCCTTCAAGCTCGGAAAAAAGCGAGGGCAGGATGAGCGAGATTTTCCGCGTCGTTGCAAAGGTTTGCAGCTCATGCGTCAATTCATCCGCGCTGCGGGTGCGCAGGTTGTGCAGGGTTGCGATATTACCGTTCTGGTGAAAATCAGCCACGCGGGGGGCTCCTTTTGGATCGTATTTACTGCTCGTCTTGCTCAGAGGTTAGCCCTAACATCACGGCGTTCCAACCGCTTGGCCCTGCCTTTTGGCTGATTATCGTGCGACGTGCCTCATTTTTAGGCAAGTCAGGGAGAGGTGCGCCATGCGGGTTGCTGATCACCACGGCGATGTCGGCAGCGGCAAGCATCTCGCTGTCATTGGGCGCATCGCCAAGGGCAATCATCGTATCGGCGCCATACTGTGCTGCGATCTGCGCCATACGGTCGGCTTTGGTAGCGCCAAAGCTCAAGGTCAAATACCGCCCCCCCATACGCGCCCGAATGCCCATATCGGCCAGCGCGGCGAAAAAATCCGCCTCTGTTACGCCGTGCGCCTTGGCCATGTCGGTGTTCCAAACGCCCGGTTCGGAAAAACCGCGCGCCTTGGCAAGGGCTGCATTCGATTGAGGCAGTCCGGTCAATGCGGCGACCTCGGCCACGTCGAGATCGCCAAATCCGGTGAAAGGCGCGCGCAGGGCGGCGGGCAGGGCATCCAAAGCGGCGCGCAATTTCACATACTCGCCAGCCGCATCCGGCGCGGCCCCCGATTCGAGCAACCCCGCGCCATTTTCAACGATGGCAGGGCAGGCATCAAACCCCATGGCCGCCCGCAGCGGCGCGATCTCTGCTGCCGTCTTGGACGAGGCGAGGATCAAGGGAATGCCCTGTTTTTTCATAACCTCAAGCGCAGGGCGCGCAGGGGACCAATCATAGGTTTCATGATCCAAAAGCGTGCCATCTAGATCGGAAAAAACAATGATACGTTTTTTTGTCATCTTGCCTCTTGCGCCCCTGTCTTCTTTTGCGCTAAACGCCCCCTCACGGGTGATTAGCTCAGTTGGTAGAGCGCTTCGTTTACACCGAAGATGTCGGGAGTTCGAGCCTCTCATCACCCACCATTCTCATTTCATGTTTTGCGGACCATCGCGCGATCAACGCCATATTGGCGATGTGGTTCCCGCTGCGATGCCACATTCGTTTGAAATGCTAGATACTTTGTCGCCAAACGCGCCGGTGTCGGCGCATGCGTTGGCCGCATCATCTGCCACAAAAAACGGCGCGCTGCCAAAAGCAACGCGCCGGTTCAATTCATAAGGCCGGGTGCTTAGCCGATGATGGCATTCAGCGTCGCCGAGGGGCGCATCACGGCTGCGGTCTTGGCCGGATCACCGTGGTAGTAGCCGCCGAGGTCCACGGCATTGCCTTCGGCGCCTTGGAGTTCTGCCAAAATCGTGGATTCGCCTGCGGCGAGTTTCTCGGCAATCGGTGCGAAATGCGCCGCCAAGGCAGCATCTTCGCCCTGTGCGGCCAGACTTTCGGCCCAGTAACGCGCAAACCAGTAATGCGATGTCCGGTTGTCGTTCTGCCCGACTTTGCGTTCGGGACTATTGCCGTTTTCCAACACCTTCTGCGTCGCATCTTCGATCGCGGTGCCCAAAATCTCGGCGGCCTTTTTGCCCTTGGATTCGGCGAGGAATTTGAAGCTTTCGCCAAGCGCGCAGAATTCGCCGAGGCTGTCCCAACGCAGGTGGTTTTGCTCCATCAACTGTTGAACGTGCTTGGGGGCCGAGCCGCCCGCGCCCGTTTCAAACAATCCGCCACCATTCATCAATTTCACGATCGACAACATTTTCGCCGATGTGCCCAATTCCAAAATCGGGAAAAGATCGGTGAGATAGTCGCGCAACACGTTGCCGGTGATGGTCACGCAATCTTCGCCCTTGGTCATCACGTCGAGGGTGAAACGGGTGGCTTCGCGTGGGGCCATGATCGGGATGTCGATGCCTGCCGCTTTCAAAGCAGGCGTTACATATTTGATGATCTCCGCGTCGTGGGCACGGTTTGCATCCAGCCAAAAGGCGGCTTTTCCGGTGGCTTTGGTGCGTTCAATCCCCAGTTTGATCCAATCCAGAATAGGGGCTTTTTTCGCCGTGGCCGAACGCCAGATATCACCGGTTTCGACCTCATGCGCATGCAGAACCTCGCCGTTGTCCAAAACGATGCGGATCACGCCCTTTGCAGGCGCTTCAAAGGTCGTGGGGTGCGATCCGTATTCTTCGGCTTTTTGCGCCATAAGGCCGACGTTGGACACGGCACCACATGTGGTCACGTCCAATTTGCCATTTTCTTTGAAGTAATTGATCGTCTCGTCATAGACGGTCGCATAGCAATTGTCGGGGATACAGCATTTGGTGTCGGCGGCCTTGCCATCCGGACCCCAACCGATACCGCCGGCGCGGATCACGGCCGGCATCGAGGCGTCGATGATCACATCGGAGGGCACGTGCAGATTGGTGATGCCGTTGTCGGAATTGACCATATAGAGCGGTGGCTTGTCGGCCAATGCAGCGGCCAGATCGGCCTTCAATTCGGCATTATCGGCAATCCGCGCTTCCAGATCCCCGATACCGGCATTCGGGTTCCATCCCAGAGCTTCAACCGCGCTGCCATGTTTGGCCAGAAAGTCTTCGAGGTAGACCGAGACAAAATGGCCGAAAATGATCGGGTCGGACACTTTCATCATCGTGGCTTTGAGGTGCACCGAGAAGAGCACGCCCGGTTCCATCGAGGCGACTTCGGCTTTGACGAAATCGCGCAGGGCGGTGGCGCTGAGGAAGGTTGCATCGACAACCTCGCCCTCGGCATAGGACAGCCCGTCTTTGAGAACCGTTTCGCTGCCGTCTGAGCCGGTAAAGGTGATCTTCGCGCCGCCGGCCTGTGCGGCGGTGATGGTCGCCGAAGTCTCATTGGCGAAAAAGTCATTGCCATCCATCGAAGCAACATGGGTTTTGCTGTCTGCGGACCAATCGCCCATGGAATGCGGGTTCTGCATGGCGTAGGATTTGACCGCTTTGGCGGCGCGGCGATCCGAATTGCCTTCGCGTAGGACCGGATTTACCGCAGACCCTTTGATCGCGTCATAGCGCTTGCGCACATCTTTTTCCGCGTCGGTTTGGGGATCCTCGGGGTAGTCGGGCAGGGCGAAGCCTTGGCTTTGCAATTCCTTGATTGCCGCCACAAGTTGCGGCACCGATGCCGACACGTTCGGCAATTTGATCACGTTGGCCTCAGGAGTTTTAACCAATTGGCCGAGTTCCGCCAAATCGTCCGACACGCGTTGATCTTCGGTCAGGACATCGGGAAAGGCCGACAGGATACGCGCGGCGACCGAAATGTCGCGGGTTTCGACGCTGATATCGGCGGCGCCGGCAAAGGCGCGGATGATCGGCAGCAAAGAGGCGCTGGCCAATTCGGGGGCCTCGTCAACGGTGGTGTAAATGATGTCGGGGGTTTCGGTCTTGGCCATCTGGTGTCAATCTCCGCAGGTCTGTGCTCCGCGCCGCTGAAACGGCAAAACGGGCCCGCGCGGGAGGTCGAAAGCGGGGAATCCGCCCCAACGCCGCGCCATTGGCTTCCGATTAAATGGGACGGGCGCGATAGTCAATGTGTGCCGTTGTATACAATGGAATTTGGCAGGTTTTTACACGCACCTTAATCGGCACGACCAAGATGGCGCGCAGGATGCTCTCATCGGCTTAGCGGATCAGGTTAAACCGCAGCCGCATTTTTGGGGTGTCTGTGCGCGGAAGGTGGCGGTTCAGGTGTCGGTTCACCGCGCCGAAAATAGTGATGATCACCAGCGTCAGCAAAATGAAATAGCCGGCAAGGATCGGGTAGGGGATAAAGGGGTTAAAGGTTTTATCGGCAAAATAGCTGGCGTAATAGAGCGCATCGCCGCGCTGTTGCCGTGCGGGAAAGCCGCTAAAAAATACCAAGGTGGTGGCGTGAAACAAAAAGATCGCCTCGTTGGTATAGGCAGGCCACGCCAGCCGTAGCATGGTCGGCCAGATCACCCGCCGGAACCGGCTCCACCCGGTGAGACCGTAGGCATCTGCGGCCTCGACATCGCCCTTGGGAATGGATTGCAGCGCGCCATAGAAAATCTCGCCGGTGTAGGCGGCGGTGTTGAGGAACAGTACAATCAGCGCGCCAAGCCAAGCCGCAGAAAAGTTGTCGAACAACGGCGCATATTGTTTCAGCGACAGGAACAAGAAGTAGCCAAAGAAGAATTGGATAAACAGCGGCGAGCCACGAAACAGGAAAATGAACCAAGACGCCGATTTACGCACAAAACGGTTTTGACTGGCTTTGCCGAGACCCAAGGCCGTTGCCAATAAAAAACCGAAAGCCAAGGCAAACACCCCGAAATAGATATTCCAGATCATGCCCGACCCGATCAAGGTCACCTGTTCGCAGAGGGTAAAACCGTCCCGTGGCAGCAAGCGTTCGCCATAGCCCAGCGCGCGCAATCCGTAATCCTGAATGGTTTGCAGGCAACTCATGCGGTTTTCCTTTGCGCTTCGCCGGCGGTGGTGGCCTGCCCGCGAGTGAGCCGCGCCATAAGCCGGTCAAGCACCACTTCGGAGACCCGTGTGAAGGCGAGGTAGAACACCAAGAGCACGAGAAAATAATAGATCCGCCAATCGCCATGGGGATATTCGGTAAATCGCGGCGTCTTGGCGCTGCCCAGATCGCGGGCCCAATAGACAATGTCTTCGACGCCCAGAAGAAACAAAAGCGGCGTGGCTTTGATCAGGACCATCCAAAGGTTGGACAAGCCGGGCAGGGCGAACACCCACATTTGCGGCACGGTGATGCGCCAAAAGGTCTGGCGCGGGGTCATGCCATAGGCTTCTGCGGTCTCGATCTGGCCGCGCGGCACGGCGCGCATCGCGCCATAAAGAACGTTGGCCGCAAAGGCGCCAAACACAATCGCAAATGTGAGCACCGCCAAGGAAAACCCGTATACCTCATGCACCCATTGCGGGCTATTGCCCAAGGGGATTTTGGCGGCTTGGCAGACGATGAAATCGCTGCCTTGGCGGATCGGTTCCTGCCAATCCGGGCATTTGACCTTGTGGCGCAGATATTCCAGCCCCTGATCCAGGGCGATGACGAAGAACAGAAAGAACGCGATATCTGGCACGCCGCGCACCACGGCAATATACCCCTTCCCGAGCCAGCGCAGCGGCGCAATCCGCGTCCGTGCCGCCATAGCGCCGCCAAAGCCAAAAGCCAAAGCCGCAGGTGCCGTAATCGCCAACAACAACAACACCGTGCCGAAGGCCGAATAAAAGGCCATATGTTTGCCCGTGGTCAAATAACAGCTGAGCCATGCCAGCCCCTCAAGCGAGGGCGGATCAACGCAATATTCAAACATTACGGAGCAATTGCAGCGGGGTGGGACACACGATCAGGCGCATGATAATAGGGTGGGCCGGTCACCCCACCCCGATCTCTCTTACTCATACACGACCGCGTCGGGGCCGAACCATTTGACGATGGCGGCGTTGATCGTGCCATCGGCTTTCATCGAGGTGATGGCGGCATCAAATTTGTCTTTCAATTCGGTATCGCTTTTGCGCAGGCCGATGCCGATGCCGCCGCCCAATTGCACGTCCTCGCCCGTGAACACCATCTCGCCACTTGACGCTTCGACCGTCGGGATAAGCGCATCCTTGTCGGCGAAAACGGCGTCCGCTTCGCCCGAGGTTACCGCTGCGATGGTGTCATCATAGGTGGCAAACTCCAGCAAGGTTGCACCTGATTGCGCCACATGGCCTGCTTGGATCGTGCCGGTTTGGGCGGCAATCACGCCGCCGGTGATGTCGGCATCTTCGGAGAGCGCGGCATAGGAAGACGAGGCGGGCGGGATGTAATTTTGCGTAAAGTCAATCACCTCTTCGCGTTCTGCGGTGATCGACATGCCCGCGATGATGGCGTCATAATTGCCCGAAGTGAGGTTCGGGATGATGCTGTCCCATTCATTTGTAACCCACTCACAGGTCAGTTCGGCACGTTTGCAAAGCTCATCACCGATCTCGCGCTCATAGCCATCGACCTCGCCGTCATCGTTGAGAAAGTTATAGGGAGGGTAGGCCCCCTCGGTGCCCAAACGAACGGTTTGTGCGTGGCTTTCGGCCAAGGCAAAGGTTGCGCTAAACGCCAATACGGCGGTGGAAAGAAGGATCGTTTTCATGGGTCATACTCCCGTTTACTGGTGCGTGTTATGGTTTAAGTGGCAAGGGTGGCCGATAGAAAGCCGCGCAACCTTTCGGATTTTGGCGCATTGAATAGGGTTTCTGGCGGACCTTCTTCTTCGATCAATCCCTGATGCAGGAAAATGACATGGTCGGACACATCTGCGGCCAACTTCATGTCGTGGGTGACGATGATCATGGTCCGGCCTTCGGTGGCCAAATCCTTGATCACCTTGACGACTTCTTGCTCCAACTCGGGATCAAGCGCCGAGGTCGGCTCGTCAAACAGCAAGGCTTCGGGCTCCATGCACAGCGCGCGGGCGATCGCGGCGCGTTGCTGTTGTCCGCCGGATAACTGCGCCGGATAGACATTGCATTTGTCGCCGATCCCGACCTTGTCCAGATAAGCGCGCGCGGCGTCGTCGACCTCGTCCCGGTCCCGTCGCAGCACCGTCAAAGGCGCTTCTATGACGTTTTGTAAAATTGTCATATGCGCCCAAAGGTTGAATTGTTGAAACACCATGCTCAGGTTGGTGCGGATGCGCAGGACCTGTTTGGCGTCCGAGGGGCGGCGATCATGGCCATGCCCCTTCCAGGTCACAGGTTCGCCTTTGAACAGGATCTCGCCCTGTTGGCTGTCTTCGAGCAGATTGCAACAGCGCAGCAGGGTCGATTTGCCCGATCCCGATGATCCGATGAGCGAAATCACCTGCCCACGCTCTGCGCGTAGACTGACACCCTTGAGCACCTCCATACCGCCATAGGCTTTATGGAGTCCGTCGATCTGGATGACTGGGGGAGGAGAGGTGCTCACGGTCTTTGCTCTTGTTGGTTCCGTCCCTGATAAGGCGATAAGTTGCCCGCAATTGCAACGGGTTCTCACATCAAGGATGCGAAAGTGACTAAAGGTTAGGCAGTTGGTTTCACCATGATGCTGCTCTGCACGCGGTTTGTCGGACCCAAACTGGACCTGTCGCGGTTTGATGCCGCTCCTTTGATAGCATTTACTGCAACAAAGGAGACTGACTATGGGATTGAAACGGACGGACGAATTCCGCCAGGATGCGGTGCGTATCGCGCTGACCAGTGGGCTAACGCGTAAGCAGGTGGCTGATGATTTGGGTGTCGGGATGTCGACGCTGAACAAATGGATCACAGCGCACCGAGATACAGATGTGGTTTCGAAAGAGGATT